>LN483083.1 GCA_000935965.1 Metalysinibacillus saudimassiliensis | reverse complement strand
AGGGCACTGAAAAAGTCCAGTAAATGAATAAAAGCGATTGGGCGAACGGATTTCCGTTTGCCCAATCGCTTTTTACTATTCGTTGAATTTCTTTTCCATAGTATAATGAACGTAACTAATAAGAGGTGGTGCGACCATGATTTCTAAACAAGAAACATTAAATTTAAGTCCGTATATGGCGTTGTACGATTTAATCATCCCAAAAGACAATATACTTCGCCAAATCAATGAACTCGTGGATTTCTCATTCATTCTAGATGAACTTAAATCTAAATATTGTTTAAATAATGATCGTAATGCAATTTCACCCATTCGTATGTTCAAGTATTTACTATTAAAAGCGATTTATGACTTATCAGATGCCGATCTTGTCGAACGCTCTAAATATGATGTGTCGTTTAAGTATTTTTTAGAAATGGCACCGGAAGAGGATGTCATTGATTCAAGTTCCTTGACAAAATTTCGTCGACTTCGCTTACAGGATATGAATTTATTAGATTTACTGATTAAGAAAACGGTAGAAATTGCGTTAGACAAAGGGCTAATTACGAGTAAAATGGTCATCATTGATGCCACTCATACAAAGGCTCGTTATCATCAAAAATCACCGAAAGAATTTTTACAAGAAAAATCAAAAAATGTACGCAAAGCGGTCTATCAATTGGATGAAGAAATGGTTGGAAAATTTCCAACAAAGCCTACATCAAATGAAATCGAAGAAGAAGTAGAATACTGTCGTCAAGTCGTCGAAATGGTGGAAACACAAACAAAGGTTGCACAAATCCCAGCTGTAAAAGAAAAAGTAAATGTTTTAAAAGAAGTCAGTGATGATTACGAAAACCAATTGAGTTACTCAAATGATCCAGATGCACGAGTGGGACACAAGTCAGCCGACTCGGCTTTCTTTGGTTTCAAAACACATATTGCGATGAGTGACGAACGAATTATTACAGCGGCCGTTGTGACGACAGGTGAAAAAAGTGACGGGCAGTATCTTCAAGAATTACTTGAAAAAAGTAAAAAGGCC
>LN483082.1 GCA_000935965.1 Metalysinibacillus saudimassiliensis | reverse complement strand
GAAACTGCACCCCAAAAGTTAGAGTAAAAACTAACTTTTTGGGGTGATTTTTTTATGGCTAAATATAGTGAAGAATTTAAATGGAGCGTTGTGCAAGAGTATTTAGAAGGTTCATTAGGAATGAAATTAGTTTCGAAAAAATACGGACTTTCTGATCATTCTATAGTCAGACGTTGGGTACATGCTTACAAAGCGTTTGGACGTAAAGGATTAGCTGTTAAGAAAAAGAAGACGATTTATTCTGTTCAATTCAAAGTGGATGTATTACACTTTATGAAACAAACAGGTGCTTCTTATCAAGAGACGGCGATTCAATTTAAGCTGAATAACCCGAGTGTAATTGCCAATTGGAACAGTAAATTTCTTAAAGAAGGGATAGAGGGCCTGCAAGAAAAAGCAAAGGGGCGCCCATCTATGTCTAAAAAAACAAAAACAACATCAATAAAAAAAGAAAAAGAAATGTCACGTGAGGAGCAATTGGAGCGTGAAAATGAACTGCTTCGATTGGAGGTCGCCTATTTAAAAAAGTTGAAAGCTTTTCGAGAGAACCCGGATACCTTCCTCGAAAAGCACAAGCAGTGATTGCCTTTGAACTCAAAGGAGAAGGATTCCGATTAAAAGATGTATTGAAGCGTGTCGATTTACCAGAAGCAACGTATCATTATCACATGAAACAAATGGCGAAAGCAGATCCAGATCAAGCTTTGAAAACGTTGATAATAGAGCTGTTTGAGGAACATGAAAGTCGTTATGGCTATCGTCGAATTCACTCACAGCTAAAGGCGAAAGGTTATACGATTAATCACAAGAAAGTGCAAAGAATTATGCGGGATTTGAATTTGAAATGCGAGAAATTTGGACGTAAATCACGTTATAAATCTTATAAAGGCACTGTTGGAAAAATCGCAAAAAACCGATTAAACCGACGTTTCTATACGCCATACGCCCTTCAAAAACTCGTGACTGACGTAACTGAATTTAAATGTACAAATGGTGAGAAACTTTATTTGAGTCCCCTAATGGATTTATATAATGGAGAAATTATCGGTTTCAGTATGTCCAAGAGGCCGACGCTTGAATTCGTCATGAAATCACTGGAACAAGCGCTACCAATCATTCAAGAACGAGCTGAATATCGTACAACAATTCACTCAGATCAAGGCTGGCATTATCAACATAAATCATGGGTCAAAACCTTAAAGCAGAACAAGATTTTCCAAAGCATGTCTCGTAAAGCAACGTGTGCAGACAATGCCGCAATGGAGAACTTCTTTGGCTTATTAAAACAGGAAATGTATTACGGGGAAGAATTAGTCTCCTACGAAGTGTTACAAAAGAGAATTGAGCAATATATCGATTACTACAACAATGATCGAATTAAACAAAAACTGGCCGGCATGAGCCCGATAAAATATCGGACACATGCCAGCCAATTAGCTGCATAATAAAAACTCTAACTTTAAGGGGTCACTACC
>LN483081.1 GCA_000935965.1 Metalysinibacillus saudimassiliensis | reverse complement strand
TGGCTGTGAACTTGCGAAAGTTCACAGCCAATCAATAAGAATACCCATAAAAAATGAAAAAGAGAAATTGAGCGCACTCAATTTCTCTTTTTCTTTGGCTGAACACTAGTTATGTCCCAGCCTCTTTATTTTTACTCTTCGCGCATTATGAGCCATTGCTCTTTAGTCATTGTAATAATTTGTGGCTCAAGGCATGTGCTTTGCTGTTCTAAAATACGGGAGAAACTACGCGTTGCCTCCTCATTGTCACCTATGCGGCGCGATAACTCACCAATCATATAAAGAACGCGAAACTCAGACATTTGTGTGCTACTATAATCGCCCGTCGTGTAAGCGTTAATATAATAATCACGCGACATCTTCATAAAGCGTAGTTCTTGCCCTTCATTATCGAGTGAACGATACAGCCAAGCAATGCGCATAGCAAGTCCCGCGAGCACGACATTCTTCTCTTTTTTTAGATTGCCACATACTAACGCAAGCTTATACGCCTCAAGCGCTTGAAAAACAGTACGCTCGCCATTATACGAGCGACGTACAAAGCGCTCTACAATTTGACTCTGGATGACTTGTTCTGTTCCTGGTACAAAGTAGCGCGAAAAATCTTCCGTAAACGAAAAACCGCAATGCTCACACACAAATACGTTATAATAAATACCGTTAACGTCAGGGTTCACATAGACGGGTTGGAAATCACTCTCATGCTTTTTGACACGCACAAATTTTGAACGTAACTTAGCAGTAGGAAAATCCTCCTTGCAATAAATACATGTAATAGTTGTTTCGTAATGCGGTGTTAGTTCCATTGTAATTGCCTCCCAAATAAATATGTATAACCTTTAGTATAGCAGTAAGCGCAATAGTTGCGTGTAAATTAGTAAAGTTGATATGATAAAAGAAAGGAAGGTGATCAGTAATGACAATTACCAAACAAGTTATTGATATTACAGAATCTGCCTCATTTCGTATTAAAGAAATGATGGAATATAATGAAGAGCAAGGCGCATTTTTACGCGTGTCAGTAAATGGCGGTGGCTGTAGTGGCTTATCGTATGGCATGAACTTTGACCGCGAGAAAAAAGATACGGATTTAATTGATGAGCAGTTTGGTTTGCCAATACTTGTTGACAAGGAAGACGCAGCAATTTTAGAAGGTACGCGCATTGACTATAAACAGTCATTAATGGGCGGTGGCTTTACGATTGACAACCCAAATGCTATTGCGTCATGTGGTTGTGGTACCAGCTTCCGTGCAGAAAAACGCGAAGGAACACCTGAGGTTTGTGAATAAGCGTTTTATAAACTCGTCTACATCTCGTAGGTGAGTTTTTTTGTTAAATGTGAAGTAAATCACAAGCATAAATTAATTTGTTGAAATCAAGCTAGAAAAGGTCTAATATAGTAGATAGGATTTTTGTCGAAATACTGTCGATCTAGCGCTTGAGGTTTAGGAGCAACTACTAACGGTTTCTTTTGCGCTAGATACAATACATTTAAAGGTGGTTTTGATTCAAGTGAAGAGACCGACAATTTTAGTATTAGGTGCGGGCTACGGTGGATTAACAACTGTTGTAAACTTGCAAAAAATGGTGGGCCAAGACGCTGCCAACATCGTATTAGTAAACAAAAATGACTATCACTACGAGTCAACTTGGTTACACGAAGCAGGAGCAGGTACAATTGATTCCAACAAAGCACGTTACGACGTAGAGAGTGTAATTGATAAAAGTAAAGTGAAGTTCGTTAAGGCCGAAGTAACAAACATTGACGTAACTGAACGTCTTGTTGAAACTTCAGAAGGCAAAATGGATTATGATTACTTAGTAATTGGTCTAGGATTTGAAGGCGAAACTTTCGGTATCCCAGGCTTAGACAAATATGCACTAGCATTAGCTAACTTAAATGCCGCACGTCAAGTACGTGAGCATATCGAGTATCAATTTGCTAGCTGGTCTTTAGATGAAGTTAAAGATGATAGTAAATTAACAATCGTAGTTGGTGGCGCAGGCTTCACAGGTATCGAGTTCTTAGGTGAATTAGGTAACCGTGTACCAGAACTTTGTAAAGAGTTTGATATTCCACAGGAAAAAGTACGTGTACTATGTGTAGAAGCTGCACCAATGGTATTACCAGGCTTTGATAAAAACCTAGTAGAATATGCTGTAAACCAATTACAGAAAAAAGGTATCGAGTTCTCAATTGGTACACCAGTTGTTGAAGCAACTGAAGAAGGCGTTAAAATTAAAAAAGGTGAAGATGAATTTGAATTCATTAAGGCAGGCACTGTAGTATGGGCTGCTGGTGTTCGCGGTAGCAAGCTTATCGAAACATCAGGTATCGAAAATGCTCGTGCTCGTGTACGCGTAGAGCCAGATATGCGCGCACCAGGCTTTGACGATGTATTCATCGTTGGTGACTGTGCGTTTATGATTAACCCAGAAATCGACCGTCCATACCCACCAACAGCACAAATTGCTATGCAACAAGGTGTGCAAATTGCGAAAAACATCGTAAGCCTAATGGAAGGTAACGAAACATCAGCGTTCGTACCAGACCTTAAAGGTGCTGTATGTTCTTTAGGACATGACGATGCAATTGGTGATGCAATGGGTCGTAAATTTACAGGTAAAACAGCATCAGCACTTAAAAAAGTAATCGACAACCGCGCACTATTCTTAGTTGGCGGACCTGGTTTAGTACTTAAAAAAGGTAAATTTAAATTCCTATAAGGAATCATCGCCTCCTGCGTTAGCGGGAGGCGATTTTTTTGTGCTGATTGCTTATAATAGAAGTATCGGCATTGGGGGAATGAACATGAGTAAAAATCGAGGTAAAGTATGGCTTGGTGCAGCAGGTCTTGTCATTAATGATAAGGGAGAGTGGCTTGTTGTCAAAAAAGCTTATAGTGGCTTAAAAGGGCGTTGGTCATTACCTGCAGGATTTGTAGATGCGGGCGAGACCGCTGATCAAGCAGTTGTGCGTGAAATTAAAGAGGAAACAGGAATTGATTGTCAGGTAGAAGGTCTGATTGGTTTTCGTACAGGTGTTATTCGTGATGATATTAGTGACAATATGGCAATTTTTTTAGCGCAGCCTCGTCATCAGCACATTACAGTTGCCCGTAATGAACTACTTGAAGTTGCTTGGCTAACACCAACCGCTTTAATTGCGGATAACTTAACATCAGAAATGCTGTTAGAAATGGCTAAGAACACCTACCAACAGCAAAAATTTATGGAAAATTTAAATGTAAAGCCTGATCCTGTTTTTGACTATACAAATTATAAATTATTTTTTTAGCAATATGTGTACAATTGATTGAAGTTAAGCTGAAGTGATTGAAAGCGCTCAATGTATCATGTAAACTAATGAAAGGAAAACGGAGGTATTACATAGTATGAGTATTTCAATCGTTCAATTAATCATCTCGGTCGTATTATTTTTCGTTATGTTCTTCGGCATTGGCTTCTTATTAAATATGCTGTTACGCGTAACATGGTTTATGGCGCTAATTTATCCCATTATCGTTGTGTTTATCATAGATGATGTAAAAGCTGTCGATTATATTTTTAAACCAGGCATGGCGTTTCCAGCCTTATTAGACAAGCTACAGGCACTACACGTTGTTGATATTGCCATACTAGGTGGCGGTTTTGCAGGCGCAGTTGTTGCAGGTATTGTCATGAAGTATTTACGTAAAAGTGGTTACCAAATGTTTTAATAAAAAGAGGGAGGCTTGCGCCAACGCGCAGGCCTCCCTTTTATTTAAAATATATAAATAGTACAGGCTAAAGTGATACCGGCTAGCGCACCAACGACAACCTCGCTACGTTTATGCCCAAGCAAAGTTTTTAACTCTTGATGTTTTTCTTCAGCATCAAGCTTTGGCCACTCTGCAATATTTTTAGTAAGTAAATCAAAGTCTTGCCGTAATTCATTAAGTAGCGTAGCGTGTTTACCTGCTTCAAGACGTACACCACTTGCATCATACATAACAATTAAGGTAAACATAACTGCTACAGCAAAGATAGGTGAGTCAAGTGATGTTTCGAAACCAACTGCTGTTGCTAAACTAGCTACAGCTGCAGAGTGTGAGCTAGGCATGCCACCAGTAGACGTTAATAAAGAAAAATCCCATTTCTTCATCACCAAAAAATAAATAGGTACTTTTAAAATTTGTGCAAAGATAATTGCGCATAGTGCTACAACAAGCGGTGTATTTTCTAGTAACATCATAGTCATGTCCTCCTCACTTTTAGTATTAGTATAGCACTGCTTATTTCGAAGAAGCGCAAATTTACACGAAATTCAAAAATATTGCTATAATGAATAGTGTACAACATTTAAGGAGGCATATAACTTATGCAAATTAATAAGACAATGACAACTTTTGAACAATTAACAACACCTGTACTTATTGTAGGTGTACCAAAGACGCGCAACAACTGGGAAGCGTTTACATCATTCTTTGGTGAGCAAGTAGAGCAATGGATTAAAGCTGGCGATATTGCTACAGCTGAGAAAAAAATCACGAAAGTACCTTTCAATAGCAAAGTAGAGCGTGTACTTTTTGTTGGTTTAGATGATGCAAAGTCATTAACAGAAAAAACATTACGCGAAAGCTTTGGCTTAGTAGGTAAAGCGCTACGTGAGGCAAATCTTGCGTCATTTACATTATGGGTAGATTCTTTCGTAACAGAAGAAATCACAGCAGATGACGTAGCCTATTTAGCGGGTGAGGGCATTGCACTCGGTCACTTTGCAGTAGCGAATTATAAAACAACATCTAACAAAGAGGATGCTATGTTAACGTCAGCAAGCTTCGTAACGACAGCTGATATGGATGAGGTGGCTGCAGCATTTGAGGCAGGCTCGATTTATGGTGATGCAACAAATAGTGCACGTGATTTAGTGAATTTACCACCAAATATTTTAACAGCAACTAAACTTGCAGATTATGCAGCTGAATTAGCTGAACAATATGGCTTTGACGTAGAAATCTTAGGCAAGGCTGAGCTTGAGGAATTAGGTATGGGTGGTATTTTAGGTGTTAACCGCGGTTCAGTAGAGGAGCCTCGTTTAATTACGTTAAAATATCAAGCAACAGAAAAATTTGACGATGTTATCGGCTTAGTAGGTAAGGGTGTTACGTATGATACAGGCGGCTATTCATTAAAACCACGTGACGGCATGGTTGGTATGAAGGGCGATATGGGCGGTGCAGCAGCTGTACTAGGTGCAATGAAAATTATTGGTGAAACACGTCCTAATCAAAACGTGGTTGCAGTAATTGGTGCAACTGACAATATGATTTCGGGTACAGCCATTAAACCTGACGATGTATTAACGACGTATAGCGGTAAAACGGTAGAAGTATTAAACACAGATGCTGAAGGTCGTTTAGTATTAGCAGATGCTATGACGTATGCAAAACAACAAGGTGCGGCGTATTTAATTGATTTAGCAACTTTAACAGGCGGCGTTATTGTAGCGCTAGGTATGGATAAAACAGGAGCGCTAACAAATAACGAAGACTTCTTTGAGGACTTTATGTTGTCAACAGGCGAAACAGATGAGTTTGTATGGCGCTTACCTTTAACAGAGAGTGATAAAAAACGCATTCGTAAATCAGAAATTGCTGATTTAAATAACTCACCAGGTCGCGATGGTCACATGATTTTTGCGGGTGGTTTTGTTGGTGAGTTTGCGGGTGATACACCTTGGATTCATTTAGATATTGCAGGTACATCAGATGCAGAGGCAGCACATGATCTTGGACCAAAAGGTGGTACAGGTGCTATGGTACGTACACTTGCAAGCTTTATTGAACGCAAGGGTGCAGAGAAATAATAAAAAATCGCTTGGGCGTTATGCCCAAGCGATTTTTTATTTAATGCCTTGTTCTTTTTTCATGCGTTCGATTTCTTCGGCAAGATCATCTTTCACTGTGCCCTCCCAGGGCTTAACACCAGCAATGTAAGAGGAGCGGCTCATAATATGACCGCCAACAGGTCCCGTAATAAATAAGAAGACAATCCCTAATAAAATACGTGGATTGAAGTGGTTTTCAAATAGCCAAAAGTGAAAGAATACCCCAATCAATACACTCATAACCCCAAGCGTAGCACTTTTAGATGCTGCATGTGCACGCGTATAAAGGTCAGGAAAACGAATTAAGCCAATTGCTGTTACGACAATAAATAATACACCAATTGAAATAGGTAGGATAACGAGTAGGTTAGCGAGAATTGTCACGTTTAATGATATCTCCCTTCTCGATAAATTTAGAGAATGCTACTGTACCGATAAAGGATAGGATGGCCAGTAATAAAATAATCTCTAGGAAAAAAACTGTTTCGACAAAAATTGAGAACAGCGCAATCAAACTAATCAATGAAACGCCGAGTGAGTCGAGCGCTACAACGCGGTCAGAAGCGGTAGGCCCCTTAACCATACGAAACACTACAGGAATCATAGCAAGTGTAATAATCACGATAGAGCTCCAAATAAACACTGTCATGATTTGGTCACCTCCATAATTGCCTTCTCAAATGAATTTTTAATATCATCAATTGCCTCGTCCACGTCATCCATATCAATAGCATGGATGTAAAGCGTCTTAGCATCGTCTGAGACGTGCACAACGACTGTTCCAGGAGTAAGTGTAATTAAACTCGATAGAAGCGTAATTTCCCAATCCTCAGTGAGTTCTGTGGGCATTGCGAAAAACGCAGGTTTCATATCCATCTTCGGACTAACTGCAAGTTTAAATACTTGTACGTTAGCTAAGATTAATTCCTTAAAGAATAGTACGGTCAGCTTAATAATGGCCCATACACGTACTAAATACAGCTTTTGTTTAAAGAAGCGGCGCATCATAACAATAACAATGATGCCTAAAATAAAACCAATGAGGAAGCCGCTCACCGTATAGTTAGAAGAAAGGAACATCCAAATAAACGCGAGTGCAAAGTTTAGTAACATTTGAAATGCCATTGTTTACTCCCCCTTCAACACCGCATCAACATAAATCGATGGGTCAGCTAATAGTTTGCCAGCATCACTCATAAATGGTGTTAAATACTCTGCCCCTACACCATACGCAATAGAAAGTAAAATTACGATGGCTGTTGGGATGAATAATTTTGTTGTCTCAGCCTTTGTTAAAATTGGCTGTACGGGTTTTTCTTCGCCCCAGAAAGCATAAATGAATATGCGGATAACAGATAGTAATACAAGTAGACTTGTTGCTAATACAAATAGACTTGACCACATGTTACCAGCCTCAAAACCACCCTTAGCAATTAATAATTTACCAACGAAGCCGCTTAGTGGTGGGATACCAGCAAGACCAAACGCGGCAATTAAATAAAACCAGCCAAGTGTCGGGGAGGATTTCATTAAGCCACCCATTTTACGAAGGTTAGTAGTGCCTGTTTTATACACGATAATCCCTACAAGCATAAATAGTGCTGCTTTAATAATCATATCGTGAATTAAATAAAACATAGCGCCTTGCAGACCTGTTTCGTTCATTTGTGCTACACCAAATAAAATCACACCTACAGCAATAACAATATTGTAGATAATAATTTGTTTGATATCAAAGTAGGCGAGCGCGCCAATACAGCCCGCTAAAATAGTAAAGACAGATAACCATAACAACAACTCATGTGTATAGGCTGTATCATGGATAAAGAATAAGGTGTACGTACGCATTATGGCATACACGCCGACTTTCGTTAACAATGCACCAAATAGGGCAAGTACAGGCGGTGGTGCTGCTGCGTAAGATGTTGGTAACCAGAAGTATAGCGGGAAAATCGCCGCCTTCAGTCCAAAAACCATTAAAAATAGTACAGCAATAACGGTAATAATGGCAGGTTGATTAATCTCCGCAATTTTGACCGAAATATCAGCCATATTTAACGAGCCAATTACAGCGTATAAATAAGCAATCGCAATAACGAACAGAGCCGAAGAAATAACATTGATTAAAATATATTTAATAGAGCCTGCAAGTTGTGCGCGTGTACCGCCAAGGACAATTAATACATACGAGGCCATTAATAATACCTCAAAGAATACGAACATATTAAAAATGTCACCTGTAGTAAATGCGCCATTAACCCCTGTAATAATCATCATAATAGCAGGGTAGTAATAAAATTGCTCACGTGCTGTGCCGATAGAGTTAAAGCTATACCACACAATAAAAATGGCTAGCAGTAAAGTAGTAGTTACAAGTAGAGCAGATACCATGTCCGACACCATCGTAATACCAAAAGGCTCTGGCCAGCCACCAAAGGTTAGCTTTTGCACCCCATCTTCTTTTACTTTAAAAAGAAGCGATACTGCACTAGCAAAGGCAAGGATAAGACCGAGCATAGCGCCACCACGTTGGAAGCGCAAACTCTTTTGACCAAACATCAATACCATACCAAAGAAAAACGGAATGATAATTGGGAGAAGAACAAAGTTATTCATCTTCTTCGTCTCCTCCTTTCATTTCACTAATATCATCTGTATTAAGTTCCTGATACGAGCGGTAGGCTAGTACAAGGAAGAAGGCTGTCACACCGAAGCTAATTACAATTGCTGTTAAAATTAGCGCTTGTGGCAGGGGATCAGCAAAATCTTCCACGCCGTCTGCAAGTACAGGCGGTGCGCTACCACCAAGTCCCCCCATTGTTAGGATTAATAAGTGAGCGCCGTGACTAAGTAGCCCTGTACCAATAATAATGCGTAGCAAACTACGTGAGAGCATTAAATATACAGCGGCCATAAATAAGAAGCCAATGACGAACGCCATAATAAATTCCATTATTCATCCTCCCCAATCGTTTGAATAATAGTCATCGTTACGCCAACAACAACCAAAAATACGCCTGTGTCAAACAGCATCGCTGTATGCAAAGAAGTTTTACCGATTAACGGCAGTGTAAAGTAATCAAAGTAATGCGTAAAAAATGGGTCGCCCTTTAACATGGGGAACGACGCAGTAGCAAGCGCAATAATTAGGCCGACAGCTGTAAGCGTCGTATACGTTACAGGGATGATGGTACGCACTGTAGTAATATCAAAGACTAGCACTAATAGGACAATGGCGCTTGATGCCAGTAAGCCACCAACAAAGCCGCCCCCTGGTGTATAATGTCCTGCTAAAAAAATATGAATCGCGAAGAAGAAAATAATAAAGAATACAATTTTCGCGGTAAATTGAATAATCACGTCATTTGTTTTCATTTATATTCTCCTTCTTTGTTAGACGTAATTTAATCATGGCAAAGATACCCATACCAGCAATACCAAGCACTGCAATTTCAAATAATGTATCAAAACCACGGTAATCTACTAAAATAACGTTAACGATGTTACCACCGCCTGCAAGCGTTGCGACTGTCTCTTCGTAGTATTTAGAAATCGAAGGGAAGATTTTTTGTGACTGTGCAGATAAAGCAAGCACCGTTACCATAACGCCTACCGCAACAGAAACAATCGCACGATTTACTTGGAAGCGCATACGTTCATTAACTTTAGTAAGCGGTGGTAAATGATAAAATGCTAATAAAAATAGCGCTACCGAAATTGTTTCGATAACAAGTTGTGTTAAGGCTAAATCAGGTGCGTTAAAAATAACAAAGAACAACGCTACAGTATAACCAACAGAGCCAAGCCCAATAATTGCTGTAAGTCGTGACTTAGCAATGAGTATAGTAATAACACCTATAACGAGTACAACAATTAAAATAAGCTCATACGCACGGATGGGCGCAGTACCTTCAAAGGACATTGTAAACGCGCCTTTAAATAATAATGTACCAACGACAATTACGCTGATTGCACTAAACATATAAATTAAATAGCTGCGCATAGAGTTAGTCATATACAGTTTTGAGAAGCGGTTAGCGCCTACATCAAGGCCTAACATCATGCCATCATACGCACGGTTAAGTGATAAAAACTCAGGCTGTAAGGCATAAAGTTTTTGCCAGCGCTTTAATGTCATAAAGAGTAATAAACCAAATGCTACAACGCCAATTGTCATGAACAACTCAGTATTAAAATGCCATGCAGTTACGGCAACATTAACCTCGCCTGGTACACTATATAAAAATGGTTGAATCGCAATAACAGCAGGTTTAACAAATAAATCACCAATAATATTGGGGATAAAGAAAATTACGACAACAAATGTAGCGAGTACCATTGGTGAAATTAACATGCCAATCGGTGCTTCATGTACATTTGTTGGTAATTGCGCCTCACGTTTTTTAACAAAAGTGTGGAACACAAAGTAAAAGCTATAAACAAATGTAAAGACGCTCGCTACCCAAGCAACTACAGGGAATAAAATACCCCATGTATCAAAATTGAATAGTTCGAAATCTTTTAATGCAAGCATAGCGGTAAAGAACATTTCCTTACTTAAAAAACCATTAAATGGTGGTAGACCGGCCATAGAAAAACTACCGATAGTGGCTACTGTAAAGCTAAGTGGCATAACACTCATTAAACCACCAAGTTTACGAATGTCA
The DNA here is from genome assembly GCA_000935965.1 of Metalysinibacillus saudimassiliensis. GTDB lineage: Bacteria > Bacillota > Bacilli > Bacillales_A > Planococcaceae > Metalysinibacillus > Metalysinibacillus saudimassiliensis. The sequence goes on along the minus strand of LN483081.1, from coordinate 15,971 downwards.
CGTGTGCCTGTTTCATGGTCAACAATCCCTGCAATCATAAACAAGCTACCTTTAAACGTAGCGTGGTTAATTAAATGGAAGATGGCAGCATATGCGGCAAATCGGAAGACTGTGTCTTGTGCATCCGTTACATGGAATGCAACAGCACTAGCGCCAAGTAGCGACATAATTAAGCCGAGCTGACTGACAGTCGAAAACGCTAAAATACCTTTTAAATCGGTTTGCTTCACAGCGAAGAACGAACCCCAGAACAAGGTAAGTAGACCAATACCTGACACAAGCCATACCCAAATCTCAGAAGCGGCAAAAATTGGTGTTAAGCGGGCTACTAAATAAATACCAGCCTTAACCATTGTCGCGGAGTGCAAATATGCACTGACAGGTGTAGGTGCCTCCATCGCATCTGGCAACCAAATATAAAATGGGAACTGAGCAGATTTCGTAAATGCGCCAAGTAACACTAAAAGTAATGCCCATGTGAAATACTCGTGGTTAACAAGCTTAGGAGCTTGCGCAATAAGTTCACGAATAGAGTACGTATCGCCCATAATGCTAAGTAAAATAAAACCACCTAGCATAAATAATCCGCCACCCACAGTAATCATCATCGATTTTAAAGCACCAAAGCGTGAGCGATCACGTGTGTACCAATAACCAATTAATAAAAATGATGAAATTGAAGTAAGTTCCCAAAAGAAGTATAGGGAAATTAAATGGTCGGATTGCACAACACCAAGCATTGCTGACATAAACAGTAGCAAATAAATATAGAAGTTGTGCAGTTGTTCTTTCTCTTTATCTAAATAGAAGATAGAGTACAGTACGACCAATGAGCCGATCCCTGTAATTAATAGAGAGAACAATAAACTTAAACCGTCTAAATAAGATGTAAAGTTAATATCTAATGACGGAATCCAATTCATAGTTGCGGTAAATACCTCACCATTTGCTACGGCACTAATATAGCTAATATAAATAGCGACGAGCGTAGCAGGTACGGCTAACACAAACCAACCTGTGTGAATACTTTTTATATACTTATATAAAAAAGGTAATAAAACCGCAGCAAGCATTGGAATAAAGATATAAAGTAGTTGTGCCAAAAAAATCCTCCTTTACGCAATCAGTATAAGCGTTAAAACCACGTTCATTATAGCGTATTTTTATTCGCTCTGCATGACAAATGAGTAAATTGAACTTGCTAAACACCAATACTATTCGCTATGATGGTAAAGGAAATTTACTATATACATATATGAGGGAACTAAATGAAAAATCCATATTTATTCGGTTTTTTACCGTTAATAACAATTTTACTTTTTAGTATGACATTCGGGCTTTTTGCGGTAAACGAGTCGCTCGTATTGTTTAAAAGCATCGGCGTCTATGCGGCAATGAGTGAATTTTTGAGCGATGTCGAACTACGCATCTTTTTATTTATTTGTTTTGCCGTTTTATTTTTTATGGTGTTCTCAGCAGTGAAATTAGTAGGGGAGAGTGTGCACACAATTGGTATGCTGTTCTTTGCAAAAATCAATGAGGATAATCCACCACAAGAATCCAAAGCACTGTATAGTATCTTACTCATTGGTGCATGTTTATCCGTTATTGGTATGAACTCTTTCATTGTATTAATTGCCATTGCGATTGGTACACTACTGGTTTATTTTATTGCTACAATGGTGCGCTTAACAGAGTACTTAGGTTTTGGTAGTGTCATTGGCTTACTTATTTTTGAGTTTGCGATTTGGACAGTGCTTTTAGTAACGCTTGCGTATGTGTTAGTGAAACTTTATAACAGCTTGCTTTCTAGTTTGCCATTTGCTTAATGTAAAAGCGCATGCGTGTAACAATAAAAGGTGAGACGATTTTTTATCATCGTCTCACCTTTTATAATTGCTGGTGTTAGTTATTCTGCCGCGGCAGAGAAGATGTAATGGTGGAGACGGCTATCTTCTAGCCATTCCATATTTTGTGGCGTATCAAAGCCAAGCCAAACGGCTGTAGTATAACGACTTGATAGTCCTGCAATCCAATAATCTTTAAAGTCATTGGTGGTACCCGTTTTAGCACCAACATAACCTGTGGATGTATATACGCGGTCAGCTGTACCATTATTAACAACGTCTGCTAGTAATTCGCGCATGTAACGTGTAGTACGTGGTGACCAAATATAATTCACTTTATCCTCCCATTTAAATAATAACTCCCCGTTCGCATCTGTTACTTTACGAATCGTATGAGCGGGTAGGTAAGAGCCATCAATAAAACTAGTATAAGCATCAGCAAGTTCTGTGCTCGTAACACCATACGTTAGACCGCCGAGGGCTGTCGCAAAGTTTTCGTCTGCATCTGTTAAATGTTTAAAGTTAAATTGCTTTAAATAACCGTAGCCTGTTGATAGCCCAATGGTATTTAATAAACGAATGGCAGGCGTGTTATAGCTATAACGAAAGGCAACAGTAACCGGTACGCTTCCATATACAGCACCTCCATAGTTTTGTGGACAGAAGTTGCCAATGCAATAGCTCCCCGCATTTACATAAGATTGTGGTGCATAGGAAGTTGTTTCGAATAATGGTGCATATACCATTAATGGTTTTAATGTTGAGCCTGGCTGACGTGTACCTCGTGCTGCACGATTGAAATGAGTTTTCTCAAAATTTTTGCCTGCATATACGCTTACAATACCCCGCGTTTGGTTATCTACCGTCGTGACAGCTGATTGTAATTGCCCATTGCCGAGTAAGCGGCTAATAGCTTGTTCATCGCGTGCCTGCTTTTCAGGACGTAAATTGGTATGTACGGTAATGCCTGATTGCAATAAGTAATGTACGCGTTCGTTTAGTTGCTGTTCAATAGCATCTTTATCCGAGGCCTTTGTTAGGCGGTCTTCATAGCCTTCAGCACGCGCAACTAATGCACGTAACTCATGGAGTGCTAATGACGAGTAGGCAGGGAATTTTTCGATTTTTGGCTTTACATTAAGTACAATAGCCTCAGCCTTTGCCTCCTCACCTTGCTCAGCTGAAATGGCATTATGCTTAACGAGCACATCGAGTAATAACTCTTGGCGTGCTTTAGTGTTAGCAAAGTTAACAAGTGGGTTGTAATGTGACGGATTGTTTGGAATGGCTGTTAAAAAAGCAACTTGTGCTACGCTTAATTCAGCTAACGGTTGTTGGAAGTAAAATGTTGCTGCACCACCGATACCATACACCTGATTACTGTAATACATTTCATTTAAATAGAGACTTAAAATTTGTTCTTTTGTTAGGACTTGCTCTAACTCATGCGCGTAAAACAACTCTAATACTTTACGCTCGTAGGATTTTTCCTCTTGTAAGTAACGCATACGCACAAGTTGCTGGGTAATGGTGCTACCACCTTGTGATTTTTCGCCACTATCTGCATTGGCTACAAAAGCACGCGCAATGGCGCTAACATCAAAGCCAATATGGTCATAAAAGTGAACGTCCTCGCTAAACAGCACAAGTTGTTGTGCGACAAGTGGGATATTTTCGAGTGCAAGTGGTTGACGCCACTCTACATATTCTTCACTAAAAACCGCATCATTTTCATCGAGTAACTTAACAGGGAGCGAGCTAGCTACTTCCTTTAATTCAATCGATGATTCGATTTGTGTGACACGCGCTTGTGCGACTTCCCACTCAACGAATAATAGCTTAAAGATATAGGCAATAAAAAATGCCGCAACTGCAGTAAGTAAAATGCCAAAAAATTTTCGCATAGTAGCTTCCTTTCTTACAGGTTTTCCAAATTCAATTATACCCACATAATAAGTAGAAGAAAGTGCTTTTGTAAATTTCACTGCTTATTAACAGAAAAAATAAGCGACGTGTGATAAACTAATAGAAGCTAAAAATTGCTTTTAGTAATAGTATATTTATGAAGGAGAGACTGAAATGTTTCCACAACTAACAACTGAAGTACAAGAAGGCGAAGTTCTTGTTCAAATGAACACAAACCTAGGTGCAATTAAAATTAAATTATTCCCTAAACAAGCGCCTAAAACAGTAGAAAACTTTTTAGGTCATGCTAAATCAGGTTACTACGAAGGCGTTATCTTCCACCGTGTTATTCCTAACTTTATGATTCAAGGCGGCGACCCTAACGGTACAGGTATGGGCGGCGAGTCAATTTGGGGCGGCACATTTGAAGATGAGTTCACAATGGATTTATTTAACTTACGTGGTGCGCTTTCAATGGCAAACGCAGGTCCTAATACAAATGGTTCTCAATTCTTTATTGTACAAAACAGTGAAGCACCAGCTTCTGCTAAACAATTAGAGCAAGGCGGCTGGCCAAAAGAAATCGCTGAAGCGTATGCACAAGGTGGTACACCTCACCTTGATCAAAAGCACACAGTATTTGGTCAAGTAGTAGAAGGTATGGACGTTGTAGATAAAATTGCAGGCGTTAAAACAGCTCGTGGCGATAAGCCAAAAGAAGATGTAATTATTGAGTCAATCGAGATTTTATAAAATCCACTAGACGACAGGAGGAGACGTAGTTGAACGCACTTACTATTTTAATGCCGTTCCTTTACTTCCCTGAAGACAAATCAGAGTACATCCCAGCTGCAATTTCATTTGGGATTGGGATGATTATTTTATTTTTCATTTTTCGCTGGGTGCTTAAGATTTCCAAGAAACAAGCTGAAAAAGCAAAAGAAATCGAAGACCGCGTATTACATGACGAAAAAATTAATCACCGTACAAAATAAAATGGCCACGTGCATTATGCACGTAGCCATTTTTTTATGCCATGATTTTTGTAAAGCGTTTAATTGCCTCTTGTGCTGTGTCACGTGAGCAAGCAAGATTCATACGTAAGAAGCCGCGGCCTTCTTCGCCGTATTTTGTACCAGGTTCTAATGCTAACTTAGCGTCTTGTAGCAAGCGCGCCATCATCACTTCTTCAGATAGCCCTGTTTGACGGTAATCAATCCATAATAAATAGGTACCTTGAGGTTTATGCGCTTGAATGCCTTCAAGTTCGTTAAGTGCGGCGCAAACGATATCCATATTGCCTTCGATATAGCTTAATAGCTCTTTGCGCCAAGCTTCGCCTTGCTCAAATGCAGCGCGTGTTGCTTCAATTGCTAAAACGTTAATTGAGCCTTGCCCTGTTGCGGCATAGTACGTTGCGATTTTTTCGCGTTGTTCAGCATTTTTAACAATCATAAACGCAGATTGAATGCTCGCAAGGTTAAATGTTTTTGTTGGAGCCATAAAAGTTACGACATCTTCAGCGCCTTCGATAGTAGCAATCGGTATATGGCTATGTCCTTCAAATACTAAATCAGCGTGGATCTCGTCTGATAAAATAAGTACATTATGTTTTTGGCAAAGGCGTACAATTTCAGTTAAATCTTCTTTTGACCAAACCATGCCACCAGGATTGTGTGGGTTGCATAAAATATACGCATCAGCCGTTTTTAAGGCTTCTTCAAATGTAGCAAAATCAAAAGTATATACACCATCTTGCTCATGTAGTGGACATGTTGCAAGCTTACGGTTTAAGTTAGTTGGGATAAAGTAAAACGGGTGATACACAGGGGTAGAAATTAATACAGTGTCGCCCTCATCTGTTAAAGCAGCAATGGCATTCGCTAGTGCAGGGATTACGCCGTGACGAAATAAAATTTCCTCTTGTGCTACCATAAAGTTATGGTGTGATTGTAACCACTGTTGCACGGCGCGATACGTAGCGTCATTAACACCTGTATAGCCAAAGACAGGGTGCTTTAGGCGGTTAGTGATGGCGTCAATGACGCAATCAGGTGTGGCAAGGTCCATATCTGCCACCCACATTGGTAAAATCCCATCTGTGTTTTCTAAATTATAAATGGGCGCAAAGCCATCCCATTTCATTGCGTGTGTGCCACGTCGTTCAATACTAACATCAAAATTTTGCAAAGCTCATTCACTTCCCTTTTTTTGTTCTTATGTTATCATACGATTATCAAATAAGATACTAGGTGAAGGTAATGGAAAATATTGAAATGAACCGTTCCGCAGTGCAAGTGATGCAAAGTTGGGACCCATTTGATTTAGGGCAAGGCGAGTATGATACAGAAGCGGCAGATGTAGTAGCAGCTCTGCAGGGGATTGATGAACCAACAGAGTTAGGGAAAGTCATTCAACGTGTATATGAGCATTCATTTGAGCAATGGTTGCCGCTTGAGGATTGTGTAGCCATCGCACATAAATTAATAGCAGTAAAAGTCGAAGCAAAATGCAACTTATAAAAAAGAGGATTACACCAAAAAATTAGGTGTAATCCTTTTTTTATCAAAAATAGGCGAGAATACTCCCACCTCAAGGAACGTGAAGGGCGTAGCCCAGTGAGTAGGTGGGAGATGAATCGCCTTCGGACAAGAGGTAGCTTACTTGCTATCTCGATTGTCCGACTGTTCGAGTGCTAGGTGTTAAGTGGGGGTAGTTCAAGATGTAATACCTTGAATAAAAATAATAATAATCGCAATTGGTGATACGACACGGATTAAAGTTAACCATGTGTAATACATAACTGGTGATGTATTAAGCTCTCTTTGTGAAATCTCTTTGCTGTAATAATAACCAGCAAACAGCGAGATAAGTAATGCACCGAGCGGCATCCCAATATTATTTGTTAAAAAATCAACGGCATCAAAAATAGACTTACCAAAAATCGTCACGGATGACCAAATGCCAAATGATAATGCGCTAGGTATACCAACAATAAAAATAAGTAAGCCGCCAACCCAAGCAATGCGTACACGGCTTGCTTTACGATCACCAATGGCAATGGATACAACAATTTCTAACATAGAAATCGAAGAAGTAATCGTAGCGAATAATAATAAAATGAAAAAGATAATTAAAAATAGCCCGCCCATAGGCAACTGTTCAAAAACAGCAGGAATAATAATGAAAGCTAAACCGGGTCCTTGATCAGGTGAATAACCTAATGCAAAAACAGCGGGGAAAATGACTAAACCAGCTAGCAAAGAAATTAAAATATTCATAACAGCTACATTAATACCAGCGCTGCCGATATTTTCATTTTTACCTAAATAAGAAGCATAAGTAATCATTACGGATACACCCACGCTAAGCGTAAAGAATGCTTGACCTAGTGCTAATAAAAACGTTTTAGGCGTTAAAAATGACCAATCAGGTACAAACATAAAGCGAACGCCTGCCATTGCGCCATCAAGTGTTAATGAACGCACAACTAAAATAATAAAGAAAATAAATAATGCCGGCATCATAAATTTGCTGGCTTTTTCAATACCACCTTTAATCCCTGCTTGTACAATAACGATAGTTAATAAAATAAATAAGCCTTGTACAAAAACAGCTTCCCAAGGGTTTTGGATGATGCTCGTAAATAAAGAGGCAAAAGTTTCCCCCTCTGCTGGTTGTAAAGCAAATATCACAGCTCGCCCAAGATAGCTTAAAATCCAACCACCAACCACGCTATAAAACGATAAAATAAGTGCAGCCATAATCATGCCCATATAACCAACTAAATACCATGGCTTGTTAGGCGCTTGTTCTTTAAATGAAGTAACCGCGTCCTTTTGCCCACGTCGCCCAATCATAAATTCAGCGATCAATACAGGTAAACTAATAAAAAAGATACAAGCGATAAATAATAAAATAAAAACGCTACCGCCATTACTGCCTGCCATATAAGGAAATTTCCAAATAGCGCCGAGCCCAATCGCACTACCTGCAGCAGCTAACACAAAGCCAATCTTTGTTGTAAATTGATCTCTTGATGACAAAATACAAGCTCCTTTCAAAATTGCAATACTCTATTATTACAATGATTGTCCAATAAAACAACTGTAACAAAATAATAAAAGCTTACGTATCATAAATAAGGAGGGAGAAAAGTAGATGAACGAAACGATTAAGCGCGCACAGCTAGGTGATAAAGAAGCTTACCTACAGCTTATTGAACATTATCATTTTACTGTCGAAAAATTTGCCTATCAATGCGGCGTTTACCCACAAGATATTAATGATGTAACGCAAGAAGTCTTCATTAAACTATATCGTTTCCTGTCACAGTTTGATGATAGCAAATTTACAACGTGGCTGTATAAAATTACAGTTAATGCTGCCCGTGACTATTATCGCAAAACAAAAAGGGAACAAGAGCGCCAACATAAATTACAACAGCAAAGTACTGTACCTGTGTTAACGCCAGAGCAACATTTATTACGCTTTGAAGAAGATCAACACTTACATAGGTGCTTACAACAATTAGATGAAAAATATCGCTATCCGATTATTTTATTTTACTTCCATGAGTTAACATACGAACAAATCGCAGACGTATTGAGTATTACCTTATCAACAGTAAAGGTACGCATACTTCGAGCGAAGGCGCAGTTAAAAATATTGTTAGAGACGAAGGGAGAGGGCATAAATGGATGATAAACAATTTGAACAAAGGATGAATCTAGCAAAAAAATCATATGATCGAATGGAAAGTACATTTAATGCTCAAGCAGTTATCGAACAATTACAAGAGCAACCACCAACATGCCCTAGACCTCAACGACAAAAGTGGCGTAAGCCTATAACTATTTTAGTAAGTATAGCTAGTTTTATATTACTCGTATTTATTATTTACAGCGCACCACGAGATATAGCAATGACCAATCAAGAAAAATTGTTAGAGCATTTGCACCAACAAGAAAAAGAGATGCAACAAACCCTCGGACTATCAGATGAGGCAATGAAGTATTTAGAAGTGACAAAAATGATAGCATACATTAAAGAGGGGGTTGAAGAGCAATTTATTAATGACCTTTATACGATGTATGTAGATGACAACATGATAAATTTTCAATTGCCACCTACTAATCAAAACTTTGGGCTATATGAGGATTTACTAACTGCTTATAATAGTGATTTATGGGACGGTAAGCTGACACCAACTTTAATAAAAAAAGCGCAAGCGCAGCATATTGAGTTAGTCACACAAAATAAAAAAGAACGTTTTTATTTGCGTTTGCCACAAGCTGTATATGATGAGCTTGATGATCAACTGAAAAACTTAGCGCTCTATTACCAATATGGCAATTTAAATGATGGTAACTATACAAGTCAAGAGTTACAGCCTATTTTACAAGCGTATGAGCGTCTTTTATTAAATGGTGAAGATGTACTGATGGATTATGTAAATGGTTTAGCTTTTGTGTTAGCCAACCCCTCCGATCAAACACGTCTTGCGCTACAAAACGGCGCTTATGGTGAAGTAGCAAAGGAAGCTTACTTACATCATCAAGACGGTGTATCTCGAGATTTATTACAATATGAGTTAGCGCAGCAATTTAACATAGTAGATACTTCGAATTATACAGAGTTTGGTATGTCTATTGATGCAAATCTTGCGGTCATGCAAGACATTATGAATACTTACACACCTAGTGTGTTGATGACGATACGTGAGCAATACGTTAACACAGCTATTTTTTATATATTAGCCAAACAACAAGGCATTGATGTTTCGAGTTTTACTGATAGAGATTACGAAGTGCCACTAGATTTTAATTTAGCAACAGCAGACGTTGAGATAAAAGGGCATGCGGACTACGGTAAGGTTCAAATTATTTTCAAGACGGAAGCATATACAATCACTTTACCAATGTATAGCAACATAGAAGGTGACAAATTATTATGGCGTATTGGTAAAGCGTGAATTTTTGATGTGACTTTCTACAATATGTTATAATTTACCCGACGATTATCGTAGTAACTTGTAGAAGGTAGGAAGTAGTATGTCAAAAAAATACGAAGTGGGTGACATTGTAGTTGGCACAGTGACAGGCGTTCAACCATACGGCGCATTTATTGCACTTGATGAAAGCACACAAGGCTTAGTGCATATTTCAGAAATCACGTATGGCTTCGTTAAAAATGTAGCTGACTTTTTAGCGGTTGGGGACGAGGTACGCGTTAAAGTGCTAGAGGTAGATGATAAAGCAGAAAAAATCAGCCTTTCGATTCGCGCATTGCAAGAGCGTCCGCAAACGAAGCGTCGTGACGGTGCGCCGCGTAAATCCTTACAAGACCGGGTTGATGAAATTGATGCAAATGGTTTTAACTCACTACGCAACAAAATGCAAGACTGGATTGACGAATCAGGTTTTTAGAGAAAATAAAAGGCACAAGTAGCGAAAAGGCGACTTGTGCCTTTTATTTTTTTTACTTCTTGAGGGGTTCAATACACAATATCGACACAAATTATGTTACAATGATGCCGAAACACCCATACTATAATGTAAAAAGAGGCGAAATCAATGTCTGAGAATTTAAACGTATTAACGTCAACACAAGCAATTATTCACGAAGCGTTAAATAAATTAGGTTACGATGAAGCAATGTATGAATTATTAAAAGAACCATTACGCATGTTACAAGTGCGAATTCCAGTACGTATGGATGATGGCTCAACAAAAGTCTATACAGGTTTTCGTGCACAACATAATGACGCAGTAGGCCCAACAAAAGGTGGGGTACGCTTCCACCCTGGTGTATACGAGGATGAGGTAAAAGCATTATCTATGTGGATGACGTTAAAATGCGGCATCGTTGATTTACCTTATGGTGGCGGTAAGGGTGGCGTAATTTGCGACCCTCGCGAAATGTCGATGGGCGAGCTAGAGCGCTTGAGCCGTGGCTATGTCCGTGCAGTCAGCCAAATCGTAGGACCAACTAAAGATATTCCAGCTCCAGACGTAATGACTAACGCACAGATTATGGCGTGGATGATGGATGAGTATAGCTTAATGGATGAGTTTAACTCACCTAACTTTATTACAGGTAAACCACTAGTGCTAGGTGGCTCACAAGGCCGTGATCGTGCTACAGCACAAGGTGTTACTATTGTTATTGAAGAAGCAGCAAAAAAACGTGACATTAATATTCGTGGTGCACGCGTTGTTATTCAAGGGTTTGGTAATGCAGGTAGCTTCCTAGCGAAGTTTATGCATGACCTTGGCGCAAAAGTTATCGGTATTTCGGATGCTTACGGTGCTCTACACGATCCAAATGGTTTAGATATTGACTATTTACTAGACCGTCGTGATAGCTTTGGTACAGTAACAACTTTATTTGAAAATACAATTTCAAATAAGGAACTACTAGAGCTTGACTGCGATATTTTAGTACCAGCTGCGATTGAAAACCAAATTACAGCAGATAATGCACATGAAATTAAGGCTAATATTGTTGTAGAAGCGGCCAACGGTCCAACAACAGCAGAAGCAACAAAGATTTTAACAGAGCGCGGTATTTTACTAGTACCAGACGTACTAGCATCAGCTGGCGGTGTAACGGTATCGTATTTTGAGTGGGTACAAAATAATCAAGGGTACTACTGGACAAAAGAAGAAGTAGAAGAACGCTTAATTAAAAAAATGGTAGATGCATTTGATAATGTATATACGACAGCAACAACGCGTAATATTGATATGCGCCTAGCAGCGTATATGGTAGGTGTGCGCCGTACTGCAGAAGCTTCACGTTTCCGTGGGTGGGTATAAGTACTAGGTGTGTCCTTTCAGGGCATGCCTTTTTTCGACAGTAAAAGGAGGGCTCTTCATGAATGATTTTACATTTTATAATCCGACAAAATTACAATTTGGTAAACAAGCAGTCGCTAATCATTTAGCAACATCACTAAAGCCGTATCAAACCATTTTAGTAGTGTATGGTGGCGGTAGTATTAAACGTAATGGTGTGTATGGTGATGTGATGGCAGTACTACAAGCGGAGCAAAAGACAATTGTTGAGTTAGCAGGGGTAGACCCTAACCCGCGTGTGACAACAGCAAATGAAGGAGCAGCACTATGTAAAGCGCATAATGTTGATATTGTCTTAGCTGTTGGTGGAGGTTCGGTTATTGATTGTGCCAAGCTAATTGCAGCGGCAGCTAAATATGACGGAGATGCTTGGGATTTAGTAACACGTAAAGCGCCTGTTAATGAAGCTTTACCAATTGGTGTAGTATTAACGCTTGCAGCAACAGGCTCTGAAATGAACTCGGGATCGGTTATTACAAACCCTATTACGAAAGAAAAACTAAGTTGGGGTAGCCCACTTACCTTCCCAAAATTTTCGATTATGGACCCAAGTTATACCTTTACGGTACCAACTAATCATACTGTGTATGGCATTGTTGATATTATGTCGCACACTTTTGAGCAGTATTTTAATAATGCGACCAATACACCAATTACAGATCAAATGGCAGAAGGTTTACTACGTACAATGATTGAGGTTGCACCTAAAGTGGTTAAAGACCCAACTAATTACGAGTTGCGAGAAACTATTTTACTTGGCGGCACGATCGGTTTAAATGGCTTCTTAGCAATTGGCTCTCGTGGTGATTGGGGGTCACATAATATTGAACATGCGGTCTCTGCTTTGCATGACATACCACATGCAGGGGGCTTAGCTATTTTATTTCCACAGTGGATGCGTCATGTTATCATGACCAATCCTGAGCGATTTGCACAAATCGCTACGCGTGTATGGCAAGTTAATCCAAGCAATAAAACACCTTTGCAAGTAGCAGAAGAGGGAATTGATTGTCTAGCTAACTTTTGGACATCACTCGGCGCACCAAGCCGTTTAAGTGACTATGCGATTGATGACAGCACATTTGAACAAATCGCTGATCACGCTATGTTGAATGGACCATTTGGTAACTTTGCTAAGCTTGAGCGTGACGATGTGCTACAAATTTTACACGCATCACGTTAAACAAAGAGGCTGAGACAAAAGAAAAAATGTGAGACGATTTTAAAAATCGCCTCACATTTTTTTGCTTTCAAATGCATTAAATGATTTGTTTAACCAAGAAAATTACTACTCATATTTTATATCTTTCCTAAAAATCGAGTTATGTCCCAACCTCTTTTATTTTAAAAATCGCCTCACATTCTTTTGCTTTCAAATGCATTAAATGATTTGTTTAACCAAGAAAATTACTACTCATATTTTATATCTTTCCTAAAAATCGAGTTATGTCCCAACCTCTTTTATTATTTTAGTAGTGGACGTGCTTTGCGATGTTGCCATTCCGCTTCGCCATCGTCTTCATCAAACATAATCGCTACGCGTGATACGCCTTTTTGGCAAAGGAGCATCTCCGTTAAATGGTCGCGCACATCATCTAAATAAGCGAGCGATAGGGAAGGGTCTACTTCAGCGACTAATTCAACATGTAAAAATTCACCTTCTTTGATTACCTCTAGTCGGTCAATATCTACAATGTTTGGGTCATCTAATACAAGGTAGGCGATGTGGTCTAACATTTCTTCATCTGTTTCACCAATAACACCACGTGCATTATCTAAAAATACACGACCTACAACATAAAACATCATTAGACCAATTGCGACAGAAGCGATACCTTCTGCTGCATGGAATCCGGTTACTTTAGCAATGATAATCGCAATAATTGCTAGCACACCACCAAAAGTGGCAACAAAGTCTTCCATAAACACTAACTTAGTGGCAGGCTTTGCACGATTAATATTAGCAATTGCTAATGGCACTGTTTTTAAACCTGCGTGTTCAACGCCAACCTCATGTGCAATTTCTTGTGCAGCTTTTATGAGTACAACACCCTCTAATACAACCCCAATTGCTAGTACCCCAATACTAATCCAAAAGCCTTCTGCTGATGTAGGATTCATAATATGATGAATCCCTTCTTTAATTGTTTCGTATGATAAAATCGCAACAATTAATACCGCACCTAAACATACGAGATTAACAATACGCCCAAAACCTGTTGGGAATTTGTTTGTTGGTGCTTTTTTTGATAGGGCAGAGCCAATGAATACAAAAAACTGATTGGCAGCATCGCCTAATGAGTGCATCATTTCAGCGAACAGCGCAACATTTCCAGTGAAGAAAAATGCTACGCCTTTCAGTATGCCTAAAATAAGATTGACGATAGCTGCGATAAAGGATGATTTATTACCGCCTTTTAATAAAGTGATAAATTCGCCCACTATAAATTCCTCCTATACAAATTCAATTTCTATATAAGTGACATAAGGTAGTGCTTGTAGTTCCTGGTAGAGCTGTAAAGCATCTTGCTGTTCAATAGTAGTCAACTTAGCTTGCAATTCATAATAACTACCATTAGTAAGTTTAATTTGATGCAATGCAAATTGGCAATTACGTAAAAAAGTTATAACCTCAGCAATATTCGTAGCATGCGCGACACGTATTTTGATTAATAGCTCCTGTTGTCGTAATTGTTTGGGACCCACACGCATCATAAAAGGAGTGACGCATTCAATACCGATCACTACAATACCAACTGCTAGGGTTGCTTGTAAATAAAATCCTGCGCCAACCGCTATTCCAATGCCAGCCGCACCCCAAATCATAGCAGCTGTTGTTAACCCCGTTACACTGTCATTTCCTTTACGCAAAATAACACCAGCACCTAAAAAACCTACACCGCTAACAATCTGCGCAGCTAAACGAAGCGGGTCCATTGTGATTGTAACGGCATCACGTCCAGGTGTTGTATACGCTGTGTCAATAGAAATGATAGTAAGTAGGCAACTAAACGTCGCGATAACTAAACTTGTTTTCAACCCTACAGGCTTTCTTTTTAATTCCCGTTCAAAGCCTATAATTAAACTTAACGTAGCCGCAAAAATTAATTTAACTACAACTTCCATTGTTAAAGTATCAAAATAAAAAATATGCATGTTGCTAGCCTCCTTAATAAAGTGATAAAGTAACGGAGAGAAAAGGGGGGATGTTGTATGGAGAAGCCAAAAATACACCCATACATTCCAATTATTATAGGTGTGTTATCTGTTTCGCTTTCTGCAATCTTTGTTAAGTTTTCAAATGCAGAGTCAGGCGTGATTGCCTTTTACCGCATGTTGTTTTCTGTGTTACTCATGTTACCCGTATTTTTAAAAAGCTATACACATGAGTTAAAAGCCCTTAGTAAAAAGGATTGGCTATTTTCAAGTATTTCGGGTATATTCTTAGCTTTCCATTTTATTTTATGGTTCGAATCACTAAATTACACTTCAGTAGCAAGTTCAACAGTGTTAGTGACGCTACAACCGTTGTTTGCTTTTATAGGGACGTACTTCTTTTTTAAAGAATCTTTATCACTTAAAACGATTTTATCAGGCATAATTGCAATTAGTGGCAGTGTGCTAATTGGTTGGGGTGATTTTCAAGTTAGTGGTCAAGCTTTATATGGTGACCTATTAGCATTAATTGCATGTGCACTTATTACAATCTATTTGTTATTTGGGCAAGATGTGCGTAAGCGTTTATCATTAGTGACTTATACGATGGTGGTTTATAGTGCGAGTACAGTGGCATTGTTTTTCTATATGATAGTTAAGGGGCAATCATTTGGACCTTATCCAAAAATTGAGTGGGTATGGTTTATTCTACTAGCAATTATTCCTAATCTATTCGGTCATACACTTTTTAATTGGGCAATTAAATATGTAAGTACTAATGTGATTTCTATTGCTATACTATTTGAGCCTGTAGGTGCAGCAGCACTAGCTTATGTTATTTTTAATGAAAAATTGCAAGCTACTCAATTAATTGGTGGTGCTATTATATTAGTAGGTATTATTTTATTTGTCATTGATGATAAACTTTTTTTGAAAAAGGTATTGCAAAAAAGTTAAGGACGAGGTATAGTATTACTTGTCCTTAACGAGACACATTAAAAAATAATAAAAAATAAGTTGTTGACATGACAACTTAATATTGTTATGATAGTTATTGTCGCTGAAACAAACGATGAAAAACATGAACCTTGAAAACTGAACAAGCAAAACGTTAATCAATAAATCGTTTCATTAAATTGAAACAAAATTTTGGACATCAAAATTGATGCCAGCAACATGAGCTTAATCGCTCTCTTATGGAGAG
>LN483080.1 GCA_000935965.1 Metalysinibacillus saudimassiliensis | reverse complement strand
ACTCAATAGTCTAGTGATAATGGCAAAGAGGTCACACCCGTTCCCATACCGAACACGGCAGTTAAGCTCTTTAGCGTCGATGGTAGTTGGGGTTAGCCCCTGCGAGAGTAGAACGTCGCTAGGCACGTATAAACAAGTAGTTCATTTATGTGAACTACTTGTTTTTTTTATAATTAAAGTAGTAAAAAGCCTCTTCAGCTAAATAACTGGAGAGGCTTTTTGTATATCAAGAACGTAACTCAACACGGCGTATTTTCCCTGATGTTGTTTTAGGAAGTTCTGCTAAAAATACAAGACTACGCGGATATTTATAAGGTGCTGTTAAAGCTTTAACATGTTCCTGTAATTCTTTTGCTAAGTCATCGGACTGTGTAAAGCCATCGCGTAATACGACAAAGGCTTTAACAATATTACCACGAATTTCGTCAGGTGCAGCAACAACAGCACATTCTTGAACGGCAACATGTTTATTTAAAGCATCTTCTACTTCAAATGGACCAATCGTATAGCCAGAAGAAATAATAATATCATCACCACGTCCTTCAAACCAAAAGTAGCCATCTTCATCACGGTAAGCTTGGTCACCTGTAATGTACCAGTCGCCACGGAAAGCGGCTTGTGTGCGTTCAGGGTCGCGGTAATATTCTTTAAAAAGAGCTGGTGTAGAACGATGAACAGCAATGTCTCCAATTTCGCCTACAGCTGTTTCATTCCCTTCCGAATTAATAATGCATACGCGATTGCCAGGTGTAGGGACACCCATTGATCCAGGACGAAGATCTGTGTCCTCAAGTGTACCGACAAGTAAGGTGTTTTCAGTTTGGCCATAGCCATCGCGGACTTTTAAATTAAATAGCTTTTGGAATGTTTCAATGACAGGGCGATTTAATGGCTCACCAGCTGATACTGCACTACGTAGGTGTGAAAGGTCATACTGTCCAAGGTCGTCCACTTTGGCCATAATACGATACTCTGTTGGTGTACAGCAGAGTACATTGATTTTTTCGTCTTGTAGTAATGTTAAATACTTTGTAACATCGAATCCGCCATGATAAACGAATGCTGTTGCGCCAAGCATAATTGTAGATAGGAAAGGACTCCAAATCCATTTTTGCCAGCCAGGTGCAGCTGTAGCCCATACTAAATCACCTTCACGAACACAAAGCCAACTAGTAGCAGCTGTACGAACATGAGCATAGCCCCAGCTATGGGAGTGTACTGCAGCTTTAGGATTGCCTGTAGTGCCAGAAGTATAAGCTAGGAAAGCCATATCACTACTTTTAGTAGGAGCTGCTTCAAAACTTGTAGACTGAGTGAGTGCTTGCTCATTTAGTGATAGCCAATTAGTTTTTGGATTGCCAATAATTAATTTGATTTTCATGGCTGTAATATTACTATCAATTTTATCAACTTCATCGGTAAATTGATGATAAGATACGATGCCACTCGCATCTGAATGTTCCATACGATATTGTAAATCTTTTGCACGAAGCATTTCAGAGCAAGAAATAGGAACAATACCTGCCTTAAGTGCGCCTAAAAAAATAAAGTAAGCCTCAGGTAAGCGTGGAATGATGACAAGCATACGATCCCCAGCTTGTAGTCCAGCTTGTGTTAAAGCATTTGCATATTGGTTCATTTTTTCAACGAGCTGCTTGTATGAAATATTTTGACGATCACCGCTATCATTAAGCCAACGAATCGCGTCACGTGTGTCGAGGTGACTAAATTTTTCAACTTCCTGTGTAATATTGTATTGCGCTGGTGCAACTAAATTAATTTCTCCCATAATAATACCCCCTAGTTCATGTAAGTTATCAACTGTTAGAAAATTCAAACACTATAGATTCGGCTTAATTGTATCAGTACAGTAAAAACTAAGTCAAGGTAAAATGAACATAAAGCAGAAATATTTAAACATTAAGTAAAACTATTTATATATAATATATTGATTAGTTAAATTTATCGAAAAAAGTTGAATAAGGGCTTGAATTTTATTAATAGCTTGTTATAATAATATTTGTGCTTGAGATACAGTATTATTCCGAAGTAGCTCAGTGGTAGAGCAATCGGCTGTTAACCGATTGGTCGTAGGTTCGAGTCCTACCTTCGGAGCCATTTTTTTTGCTTATTTTAAAAAAAGTATTGCAAAAGTAAATAAGTTGAGATATAATAAATCTTGTCTTGTTTAAGAGAAGGCCCCTTGGTCAAGCGGTTAAGACACCGCCCTTTCACGGCGGTAACACGGGTTCGAATCCCGTAGGGGTCACCATTTTTTATAGCCTATACTATGAGCGTAGCATTATGGAGAATTAGCTCAGCTGGGAGAGCATCTGCCTTACAAGCAGAGGGTCGGCGGTTCGAGCCCGTCATTCTCCACCATTAACTCATAGTAGCCTGGAGAGGTAGCGAAGTGGCTAAACGCGGCGGACTGTAAATCCGCTCCTTAGGGTTCGGCGGTTCGAATCCGCCCCTCTCCACCAGTTTTATTTAAATGAATGGGGTATAGCCAAGCGGTAAGGCAACGGATTTTGATTCCGTCATGCCCAGGTTCGAATCCTGGTACCCCAGCCATTTTTTATTAAGAGCCATTAGCTCAGTTGGTAGAGCACCTGACTTTTAATCAGGGGGTCGTAGGTTCGAATCCTACATGGCTCACTATTAAAGAACTTTGTCTATTTTAGACAAAGTTCTTTTTTTGTTTTTTTGGGGTAGATATAAAGAAAGTGTAAGAAAAATAAATTAGCATAAAAACTTTGGTATAATCGCGGGAAAAATGAAACTTTACTGTCACGTGACCGTATCATATAGTAGACAGTGCTAAGTTGGAGAGGAAGACACGAATGGATGCGTTATTGAATAAACGAATAAAACAAGTGCTTAAAGGCGATCAAAACGCATTTGCAGATATCGTGAGCCTCTATCAGAGTAGACTGTATCAAGTGTGCTATCGCATGCTTGGCAATAAGCAGGAGGCTGAAGATATTACGCAAGAAGCGTTTGTTCGTGCCTATATAAACTTGCATACTTTTGACCAAAAGAGAAAGTTTTCGACATGGCTGTATCGCATTGCAACAAATTTATGCATTGATCGAATCCGTAAAAAAAAGCCCGACTATTACTTAGATGCTGAGGTGGCGGGAACAGAGGGATTAACGATGTATTCACAGGTTGCTACAAATGAAAAGCTGCCAGTTGAAAAAGTAGAGGAGATGGAGCTACAGGAGCGCGTGCAATATGAAATTAGTCGTTTACCTGAGAAATATCGTATGATAATAGTTCTGAAATATATAGAAGAGTTATCCTTGCAGGAAATTAGTGAAATTGTAGATATGCCAATAGGTACTGTAAAAACAAGACTTCACCGTGGTCGTGAAGCGTTGCGTAAACAGTTGAAGAATTTGTAGAGGGGGAGCGTCATGGGTACTTGTCCTGAGTATATTGTAGAATATATGCACAATTATTTAGACGGAGACATTAGCCGTGAGCATGAGCAAGAATTAAAGAAACACTTGCAAAATTGCAGTGCTTGCCAACAACATATGCATGAGTTAAGTGATACGATTGCTTTTGTTAAAAGTGCAGCGCAGGTTGAAGCGCCAGTGAATTTAGAAATGGCGATTATGAGTCAGCTACCAAAGCCGAAAAAACACTTTGGTGTGCAAAAGTGGCTACGTCAACACCCATTTTTAATAGCGGCCGCAGTGTTTTGTTTATTTATGAGTGCAGCGTTATTTGGTCATTTTAATGATGACCAGCAGTTCTCTGTAACTAAACAACCTAATCTTGTAGTGGACGGTCAAACGGTCATTGTGCCAAAAGGTGAGGTTGTAAAAGGTGATATCGTTGTACGTAATGGAGACATTGTCGTAGAGGGTGAAGTAGATGGTAATATTACCGTGATTAACGGTCGTTATATGGCCTCTACAGCAATGGTTACGGGGCAAATCGATGAAATAAACGAATCGTTTGAGTGGCTGTGGTATAAAATCAAGACACTGGCAAATGATGTCGTAACATTAAATAAATCTGATGATAACGAATAACGAGCAAAGTCGAATTTCACTCGACTTTGCTTTTTTATTAGCTAGCAAGAATGTGATATAATGACGTTTGTACGGATTCGTAAGAAAAGTGGGGGATGCCACATGCAATCATTTGAAAGTTTAACAGACTTAGCTCCGCTAGGGATTGTCGTAAATATTATTGATATCGCTTTAGTGTGGTATGTCATTTATAAAGTACTAACGCTCATTAAAGGTACAAAGGCTGTGCAATTATTAAAAGGTATATTTGTTATCGTGATTGCGCGCATTGGTACGTGGTTTTTTGGCTTAGAAACATTAGAGTGGCTACTTAAGCAAGTCATTAATTTTGGTTTTTTAACGATAATTATTATATTCCAGCCTGAAATACGTCGGGCACTTGAGCAACTTGGGCGAGGAAAGTTATTCCAGCGCTCGGCCAGTCAAGAGGAAGAAGAACAGACACGCTTAGTAGAAGCAATGAAGAAATCTGTCAGCTATATGGCGAAACGTCGTATTGGTGCATTGATTTCGATTGAAAAGGAAACAGGTTTAAACGAATACATTGAAACAGGTATTAACACGGATGCAGATATTACCTCAGAACTGCTCATTAATATATTTATACCAAATACACCACTTCATGACGGTGCAGTTATTGTGCAGCGTAAAAAAATTATGGCGGCAGCGTGTTATTTACCGCTGTCAGAAAATCCGTTTATTTCGAAAGAGCTAGGCACACGACATCGTGCAGCGCTAGGTTTGAGTGAGGTAACAGATGCAATTACTATTGTTGTATCTGAAGAAACAGGTGGCATTAGTATTGCACATAATGGTAATCTTAATCGTAATTTAACGCTTGAACAGTTTGAAGAGCATTTACGCTTGTTATGGTTTGGTCCGAAATCCGAAGTTTCGTCTTCTTCCAAATGGTCAATAAGGGGGAATCGAAATGGATAAAATGATAGATAGCCCATGGGTGCTACGTATAACCTCATTGGCACTTGCGATTCTTTTGTTCTTTTCTGTACGCTCAGAGATTAACTCAAATGAGCGACTCGCAGTAAATGAACAGGAAGATGTGATACGTGATGTGCCAGTAGAAGTTTACTATGATACGGATAACTTAATCGTTACAGGTATACCAAGTGTTGTAGATGTCCGTATTAAAGGACCGATGCAAGATGTACTAAAGGTAAAAGCTTCTCGTGACTTTAAAGTATTTATTGATTTAAATCGCCTGCTTATTGGTGAGCATAAGGTAAAGCTACAATACGAAAATATTTCGCGTAAGTTAGATGTTGAGCTTGACCCAGCTACTGTAGACATTAAGATTGAGGAGCGCGTAACAAAAGAGTTTAAAGTAGAGGCCGAAATGAATCGTCAAACGATTGCGGAAGGCTTTGTGTTGAAAGGCTTAAATGTAACACCACCTAATGTCTTTATTACAGGTGCTAAAAGTACCATTGATAGCATTAGCTATGTTAAGGCAACTGTAGCAGGTGACAATAGTAAGGAACACTTTACACAAAATGCAGATGTTCGTGTGCTTGATAAAGAACTCAATAAACTAGATGTTGAAGTTAACCCTAAAACCGTTAAGGTGGATATTGATATAAGTGAGTATAGTAGAGATGTACCTATAACTTTAACGCAAAAGGGTAAGCCAAAGAGTGGTTTGCAGATTGATGATATGAAGGCAGAGCAGCGCTTCATTACCGTATATGGTACAAAATCTATTGTGGATGCCATTACAACAATTGAAGTACCTGTTGATGTTGCGAAATTTACAGAATCAAAAACATACAATGTACCAATTACGAAGCCTGAGGGGATTTCAAAATTAGGTGCGGACGCAATTAAGGTAAAAGTGCAGATTTCTAAAACGGCAGAAGAAACCGAATAACTACTAAAAGAAGTCGATACTGAAGGAGAGAATAGAGAATGGGTAAATATTTTGGAACAGATGGTGTTCGTGGCGTTGCTAATACAGAGCTAACACCTGAACTAGCGTTTAAATTAGGACGTGCGGGTGGTCACATGCTAACAAAGCATGCTGAGGGACGCGCAAAAGTAATGATTGGTCGCGATACACGTATCTCTGGAGAAATGTTAGAGGGTGCACTTGTTGCAGGTCTCTTATCCATTGGCGTAGAGGTTATGCGTCTTGGTGTGATTAGCACACCAGGTGTAGCTTACCTAACGCGTATTATGAATGCAGAAGCAGGCATTATGATTTCTGCATCACATAATCCAGTAGCTGATAATGGTATTAAATTTTTCGGTCCAGATGGTTTTAAGCTATCGGATGAGCAAGAACAAGAAATGGAAGCCTTACTTGAAGCGACGCATGATGACTTACCACGTCCGACAGGCGGCGATCTAGGCTCGGTTACGGATTACTTTGAAGGTGGACAAAAATACTTACACTACTTAAAACAATCAGTAGATGTTGAGTTTGTAGATATTCATGTAGCATTAGACTGTGCGCACGGTGCAACATCAGGCTTAGCTGCTCACCTATTTGCAGATTTAGAAGCTGATATTTCGACAATGGGCGCTTCACCTAATGGCTTAAATATTAATGAGGGCGTTGGCTCTACACATCCTGAGAAGCTAGCAGAGTTTGTACAAGAGCGTGGAGCGGATGTAGGTTTAGCGTTTGATGGTGATGGTGACCGTATTATTGCAGTAGACGAAAACGGTGCAATTGTTGATGGCGATCAAATTATGTTTATTGTGAGTAAGCATTTAAATGATAAAGGTATGTTAAAGAAACACACAGTAGTTTCGACAGTAATGAGTAATATGGGCTTTTATAAAGCAGTTGAGGCAAACGGTATGACTAGCGTTCAAACAGGCGTAGGTGACCGTTATGTAGTAGAAGAAATGCGTAAAAATAATTACAACTTTGGCGGCGAGCAATCAGGTCATATTGTATTTTTAGATTACAATACAACAGGTGATGGTTTACTTACAGGCATTCAGCTTGTAGCAATTATGAAAGAAACAGGTAAAAAGTTATCTGAGCTTGCAGCGGAAATGACAATCTTCCCGCAACGTCTAGTAAATGTACGTGTAACAGACAAACATGCGGTAACAGATAATGCTAAAGTAGCTGCTGTTATTAGCGATGTTGAAGCGCGTATGGCTGGCGATGGTCGTGTATTAGTACGTGCATCAGGCACAGAGCCATTAGTGCGTGTTATGGTCGAAGCGGCAACAGAGACAGACTGCGAAAACTATGTAAATGAAATCGCTGACGTGGTACGTTCAGAGATGGGCTTAGCTGAATAACAAAGATTAGCATCGAGATATTTTATGTTTCGATGCTTTTTTTGGGGGTAAAGTAAGTACTGTAGTCACAAAACAAAGGAGTGCTAATTATTATGGCAAAAATCGCAACAGTAGTAACTAACATGGTTGAGGACGTTGAGTATACGAGCCCGAAAGAAGCACTAGAAAAAGCAGGACATGAGCTTGTTACTATCGACGTTAAAGCAGGTACAGTAGAAGGTAAGCATGGTGAAAAAATCGTTATTGATAAAGGTATTGATGACGTAGATGCAAAAGATTTTGATGCATTATTTATCCCAGGTGGCTTTTCGCCCGACATTTTACGCGCGGATGACCGTGTAGTAGCATTTGTTAAAACGTTTATGGATGATATGAAGCCAGTCTTCGCAATTTGTCATGGACCACAGTTATTAATCACTGCACGTACATTAGATGGACGAGATGCAACAGGCTATAAATCGATTCAAGTTGATTTAGAAAATGCCGGTGCTAAATTCCATGATGAAGAAGTATTTGTTTGTCAAAATCAATTAGTTACTAGCCGAACACCCGACGATTTACCAGCGTTTAACCGCGAAATCGTAAAATTATTAGGCTAATTTAAGTTGGGGCGGTTTATGCGCACGCATAGACCGCTTTTTTTTATTGACGTGGCTTGTCGGATTTTGTATGATATGCTAGTCAAAATACAAGGAGGACATTAAATAGGAAAACAATTATAGCGCCAGTACTAAGGAAATGAGTAACCTTAGTAGACGAGGAAGAGGTTTATCGAATCATTCGGCGGATGCCTCTCGGTTAAGCAATCGTTAGCGCACTGTAAAGCGACTAGGTGACTAGGCGTACAGGTCAGTGACGCACGCATATAATATAACGAAATTGAGGGATAACATTATGTGTGGAATTGTTGGATATGCAGGAGCAGTAGATGCTAAGGAAATTTTAGTAAAAGGTCTCGAAAAATTAGAGTATCGTGGGTACGACTCAGCAGGTATTGCCGTTCATAATGATGAAGGCATTACGCTATTTAAAGAGAAGGGCCGCATTGCTGATTTACGAGAAGCGATTAATTGGGATGTAGAGGCAACGATTGGCATTGGGCATACACGTTGGGCAACACATGGTGTGCCTAACCGCTTAAATGCACACCCTCACCAAAGTGCATCAGGTCGTTTTACGATTGTGCATAACGGTGTAATCGAAAACTACCACCTATTACAAGCCACTTATTTAAAAGGTATTCAGTTACAATCGGATACAGATACAGAAGTTATTGTACAGTTGATTGATTTATTTGTATCGGAGGGTCTTTCAACAGAGGATGCCTTTCGTAAAACATTAAGCCTGCTACATGGTTCATATGCTGTAGCACTATTAGATGATGAGGATACTGAAACTATTTTTGTAGCGAAAAATAAAAGCCCATTACTTGTAGGGCTTGGTGACGGCTTTAATGTCATTGCATCCGACGCGATGGCAATGCTACAAGTAACAGATCAATACATGGAGCTACATGATAAAGAGGTCGTTATTGTAACGAAAGGTGCGATTACAATTACAACACTCGAAGGTACGGTGCTAGAGCGTGAGCCTTATACCGTAGAGCTTGATATGAGTGACATCGAAAAAGGTGCATACCCTCACTATATGTTAAAAGAAATGGATGAGCAGCCTAGCGTTATTCGTAAAATTACGAAGGCCTATGAAAACGAAGCGGGCGAGCTTGTAATTGACCCAGCAATTAAAGAGGCGTTGCAACAAGCAGACCGTCTGTATATTATTGCAGCAGGTACAAGTTATCACGCTGGTTTAGTAGGTAAACAATACTTCGAAAAAATTGCTAAAAAACCTGTTGAGGTGCATATTTCAAGTGAATTTGGTTACAATATGCCGCTGCTATCAGAGAAGCCGTTATTTATATTTATTACACAATCAGGCGAAACAGCCGACAGCCGCCAAGTACTCGTGAAAGTTAAGGAGCTAGGGCATAAGGCATTAACAATTACGAACGTCCAAGGTTCTACGCTATCGCGTGAAGCGGATTATACACTATTACTACACGCAGGTCCTGAGATTGCTGTTGCTTCGACAAAGGCTTACGTAGCGCAACTTGCTGTGCTTGCTATTGCAGCTTATGCCATTAAGCAAGATATTAATTTTGAGTTAAAAAAAGAGTTAGCGATTGCAGCCAATGCGATTCAAGTGATGGTCGATGCCAAACATGACATTGAAACGATTGCGCTTGATTACTTAACGATTGCACGCAATGCTTTCTTTATTGGACGCAATATGGATTATTACGTAGCAATGGAAGGCGCGCTGAAGTTAAAAGAAATTTCGTACATTCAAGCTGAGGGCTTTGCGGGTGGCGAGCTTAAGCATGGTACCATTGCTTTAATTGAAGAAGGCACACCTGTTTTTGCTTTAGTAACACAGGAGGCGGTAGCTTTAAACATTCGTGGTAATGTTAAAGAGGTTGCTGCGCGTGGCGCTAATGCTTGCATTATTGCGATGGAGGGGCTTGCAGAGGAAGGCGACCAACTTGTTATACCGCATGTACATGAGCTTTTAACACCACTTGTAGCTGTAGTACCACTACAACTTATTAGTTATTACGCCGCATTACACCGTCGCTGTGACGTGGATAAACCACGTAATCTTGCGAAAAGCGTAACAGTAGAATAAAATAAAAAATCTCACTTCTATGAATAGAGGTGAGGTTTTTTATTGCACAATTTTATAAAAAAGCTAGCTAAACTAGCTGAGCGTGTACAGCGTGCTGTGCAAAGCTGTTCGCTTGTAGTTGAGTGATTAAGAAGTCAAGGTACGGTCTGCTGATGGCTTACGATTAATGAGCTATAATAATTTACAAAATGAGGTATAATGATTGTATTAATCAAACGAGAGAGGCAGCGGAACTGAGTATGCTAGAGCAAGTAAAGGGTGAGGACAGCTTATTTTTGGTGAATGATACATCTTTGACGCGTTTTCTGCAATTGGAGCAACAATTACGTGAAGCTACGTTAATTATTACAGAAGAGGAATATGAGTATTTCAAAAAGCAAATGGCATTAGATTTATGGATGCTATTAACACGAGATACACAAGATTTAATTGAGCACACGGAAAATCGTATGATATTTATGGTGCGCGCCTTTTTTCTAGACCAATTTAAAACTGATCCGTCATTGCCAGCTATGCAGGTGGAGGGCAAAAGAGATGACCGCTTAGCCTTTCTTTATGCGATATATGTCGTAGCTACTTTTAGCGATGCCATTGATCGTTTTAGAGGTGACACCGAGGATTTAGATAAAACGTTAAATCGTATTGCAGAGTATCAACATAGAGACTTAGCCTCGCTATTTGATGCGAGCTATCAAATGATAGAGGCCTACCCGAGAGAGTTCGTATTAATTCAGCGTGAGGTCATTGAGGTAGTCGCTAAGCTTTTTGCGAGTAATCAACGTGTTATTCATGCGCAAACACGTCAATTAATGAAGGAAGCTAGAGCAATTTATCAAGCGATTTATCGTTCAGAGGAGACGATTTCATGACGGTTATCACGAATCAAATTAGCCATCTGGCATTTTTATATCGTAATTATATGTATGATGATATTGTAGAGTACGCTACCGTAACACTCCAACTAGCACTTGAGAAGGAACGCTATAAAGAGGCGCTAACGTGCTATGAGTATTTGGCAGGGGCATACCACGATTTAGGGCGTAACCAAGCTTTTAGTGATATTATGGTGGACTACGAAAAAATCTGTCTAGCCCATGGTGGACGTAAAAGTAAAATGAACTTTTATGTTTGGCTAAGCCGTATGCATTTAGTAGCGCAAAATCACCAACCTGCCATTGAAGCGGGACAAAAGGCGATTGCTTACGGACATTACTTCAAAAATTACCGTGTAGTATGTATTAATTTAGGTAACCTTGCTTGGCAATATACAGCGCTTGGCAATTTCGAGCAGGCCAGAGTTTGTGCGAGGCTAGGGCAATATTATAGTGATAAGCATTTAGCAGATGAGCCTGATGCAACGATGCGTATGAATATCGGGATTTTATTTTACTTAGCAAATGCAGTTAAGTATGTCTCCTTTGCAGAGCTTAAGCGGGATACACTAGCACTAATGGTAGGGGAGGATACTTTCTATCACGGGCAACTGGCGCTCTTTGAGGGGATTTTATTAGCGCGTATGGAACAAACTAAGCAGGCCGCCAAGATGCTAAGTTATGCATTAAATATATTTGAAACACAAAATAATATTGAGTATGGCTATATTACCTTACGCTATATTGAAGCTAATCATATGACAGCTCATGTTAGTAAATACGCAACTTGTCTAGCGCTAATTGGTGAACAGGCGCGACAAGGGCAGCTTGCAAGTTATTCAACGAAACTAGCTACAAGTGATTTAATGCAGCCTTACCATAAGCAATATTTTTCTAATATTGTATCGTCAATATTATTTGCGACGCATCAACAAATGTCACCTATTTACCTTGATTATACAGAGAATAATCGATCATTATTTTGTATAGCATGGCATTTTAATACGAGTGATATTTTAACTACATATGGTGTACGCTATGAACGACAGCATTGTCATCGCTTATTAAATGAATTGATACAAATTGTAGAGGCACATCCCATTCGTGTTACGACAACAGATTTTAATCAAGGGATTATTTTAGCTGATTTTGAGGATTTTTCACGAGTCGAGACGATGTTAATTGTTATTGAGGCACATTTTTCCTCATTAGCACTTTATAATGAGCAAACATCAGGTGTCTCCATTCATTTTGGGGTTACCACAAATGAGACTAACGTTCCTTATGAGAAAGCTGTCGTACGTGCTGAAGATTTAATGTACTATGCTAAAACAAAAAAACAATTATATATGAAATAAAAATAAGCGTGGGCAAATGCCTGCGCTTGTTTTAGTTAAAATAATCCCAAATATTTTTAGCAAGAAGTAGTACAGTAACCGTAATAAATAAACCACGCACATAGCCGCTTCCTTGTTTAATAGCAAAGCGTGAGCCAACAAAAGCTCCTGCAATCTGTGCTGCACCCATAATAAGCCCGTACATATAATGCACTTGACCTAAATACATAAACATAGCCAGTGCAGCAATATTACTTCCAAAGTTTAAAAACTTAGCATTACCTGCAGCTCTTAAAAAATCAAAGCCAATTAATAAAAAGGCAAACAATAAAAATGACCCCGTACCTGGACCTAAAAAACCGTCATAAAAACCAATGCTAAACACAAGCGCTATAAATAGCAATAATTTTTTTTGAGAGAGTGCCTTATAGGTTGATACACTGCCCCAATCCTTTTTAAACATTGTATAAACAGCTACAAGTGCCAACATAATTAACATAAGTGGCTTGAGCAAATTAGGATCCATTAAAGTTACTGCGTATGCACCGAGCGCTGCACCAATAACAACAACGGGAAAAAACTTAGCAAGTGACCGAATCGAAATTTGTCCAGAGCGATAAAAAATAACGGTGCTCGTAAACGAGCCAATAGTACCTGCTAATTTATTTGTCGCAATAGCAACCGAGGGTGGGAGCCCTGTAAATAATAAAGCGGGTAGCGCAATTAATCCACCGCCTCCAACAACGGAGTCAATAAAAGCGGCTAAAAAGCCAAAGATAAGTAAAATGCCAATAATCGAAGGGTCAAGCTCCGCCATTGCAATCACGTCCTCAAGATAGAATAGTGCAAGTTTATCGAAAGCATGGTATTTTGTAAATAGACCGAAAATTCATTATATGGGGTGATGAGATGCTCGTAAAGAAATCTTTTGAACGTGGGGAGCGAAGTGGAGTAGCTACAGGTAACGGTAAACTAGCTTTTGGTGGCGTACGTTTAAATGTGTACAGTTATTTTATAGATGGCGTACTTATTGATACGGGAGCGCATTCGTTACGTAAGCCTTTTTTACATTATTTTGCTGAGTTGCCAATAGAGCGTGTAATGATTACCCATTATCACGAGGACCATTCAGGCTTAGCTGCAGCGCTACAGCAACAAGGGCTACCTATTTACATGAATGAGAGCTCACTCGACATTGGTGCTAAAAAAGGTGATTATTTATTATATCGCAAAGTTTTTTGGGGCAGGCGCCATGCCTTTCAAGCGCAGCCAACCCCCCCAACATTTACAGGTGCTAAACAGCAATGGCGAGCTATTGCTACACCCGGTCATGCCTTTGACCATTTAGCCTATTTAAACGAAAGTACCGGGCAACTATTTACGGGTGATTTATATTGCGGCGAAAAAACAAAGGTCATGCTAAGAGAAGAGAGTATGCCAACAGTCATTACCTCTCTTGAACGCGTACTTAACTATGATTTTGGCGAGATGTTTTGTGATCACGCAGGTTATATTGCAGATGGACGTACAGCACTGACTCGCAAACTGAATTATTTACAAGAGCTTCAGCATAGTATTTTAACTAAACATCAACAGGGGTTAAATGCGTCAGAGATTACAGCTGAGTTGTTTCCGAGGAGCTACCCTATTGTAAAGTTATCGCACGGAGAGTGGGATGCTTTGCATATCGTAACGTCAACTATTGCGGATAGCTAATAAAAGAGGTTGGGACATAGCTCGATTTTAAGAAAGATATAAAATATGAGTAGTAATTTTCTTGGTTAAACAAATCATTTAATGCACTTGAAAGCAAAAAAATGTGAGGAGATTTTTAAAATCGTCTCACATTTTTTCTTGTGTGCCAGCCTCTGTCTTGTTAAAGAATATTAATAATAAACAGTACCCATGCAATGATAAACAGCATACCACCAATAGGCGTGATAGCCCCAAGCTTTTTAACACTTGTGACAGCTAATACATAAAGGCTCCCCGAAAAGAAGATAATCCCTACAAGCATTAGATAACCTGCCCAGTTAAGTAGGCTTGATGTGCCAAGTAATGACTCATGTGAGAGTATGCCAATAAGTAATAAACCAAGTGCGTGATACATTTGGTACTGCACGGCTGTTTCCCATACGGCTTCGTAACGAGGCTCTGCAAACTTATCTTTTAAGGCATGTGCACCAAAAGCGCCAAGGATAACTGCAATAGCTGCGAGTATAGCGCCTAGTAATAAAAATTGTGTCATATATAACCGTCCCTTCAGGTTATATTATAGAGCGTCTTTTAAGAAAGCGCTCATTTCTGTGCTTAAGTTATTGAGTTCATCAATAATATCACTAAAGTCTTGGACAAGATGCGCTTGCTCTGATGAAGCCTCAGAAATTTGCCCCATACTTGTTTTGAGGCTTTCGATATTACGCTTAATGCTCATTAATGAATCGTCGATTTGGTCAGTTGCGCTAGCTGTTTGCGAAGACAGTTTGCGTACTTCTTGTGCCACAATATTAAAGCCAGCGCCGTGTTGACCAGCGCGTGCCGCTTCAATAGAAGCATTTAAACCGAGCAGATTAGTTTGCTGAGAAATATTTTTGATGAGTACAGTAATACCATTCGTGCGCTCAGAGTCAGCCAGTGCATGTTCTGATTGTGCTTTGATTTCCTCACTGGTAGCTGATAACTCTTCAGAGTGAGAGGCAATAATATGCACGCGGTCCTGTAATGACTCAATAATGCTATGCATCGTTTCCATATAGCCTTTCATTTTTTCTTCGTTTTCTACGGGCAGTCCAATGGCTAATGCACCAACAACCTTACTGTTTTCATAGATAGGGAAGGCAAAAGCTTTAATAGGTACACCGTATACACTTTTATCAATATAGACATCCGCGTTTTTACCACGAAAAGCTGTGTAGACATTGTTGTCGCCTGGGTTTACTTTTTGTCCGTTATGATAACCTGAATCCACTTTGCGTCCAGCAAGATAGCATTCGACGGTATCTTTTTGTTTATCAGCAACTGCGACAATAGCCTCACCTTTTAAGACCTTATGAATATAGGGAGTTGCAAGACATAGCGCTTCAATAATTTTTGAATCGTTCAAAGTAGTCACTCCTTCAGTTTGTATAGTCTTATTATACCATCTATATTTAACTAAAAAGGTAAAATATATTGTAATAAATTCAAAAACCATCCACCCTATATTAAGCTATGCGATGTAGTCTTACCATAGTAGCGCGGGCAATAGGTTGGATGACTAAGCTCTCCACCAATAACACAACCATAAAATTACGAGGCCATACACTAATTGCATTACCAAAGGTTGCAGTGCCAATACCATTGGCTAACATTTCGCCAATAAAGGTCATAATGAGTGACATACCAAAAACCGTAAAGAAGATACGCAGAAAAATTTTAGCATGAAAGCTGTCCGTTGGTGCGGTGAACAGTTGTACGAGCTTTTCGGCAACACGCCCAACAAGTATAGGCTCTAGCACCATCGCAATAACCCAAACGAGAGGGATAACTTTAATAATAGTAAGCGCAATAGCAGTATTAAATGTACCCTCATTTAATGTAATACTGAAAGTCGACATAAAAAGTACGGTCAAGGTACATATGATAGCTCCGTATAATAAACCCTCTTTTGCATTGTGAGGTAAACGTTTGTCCAAATGAAATCAAACTCCTTTTATAAGTATGCCTGTTAGCATAGCAAAAGGAGGTTTGCTGATGTAAGTGACGAAAATGTGAACATGTAACGTTAAAGTAACTGCTGTAGGTAATGTACAATATCTTGTGGCGCAAGTTGTACAGACGCATGTTTTTGCGCTATATAGTTAGTACCAATACAAATAGCCGTATCAGCTTGTTTAAACATTGCTACATCATTACTGTCATTGCTAAAAGCAATAAACTGCTTAGGTTGAAGCCCGAGCTGTTGTAAACCTGTCCACTTAGTGCAGTATTGTGAGCTAATATCAAGCAATGCTTCATTGGCATGTGCAGTAACTTCGATAGGTAATGTACTAAGTTTTGCTACAACCTCTGCTGGCGCATTAAAAATAACGAGTTTAGCAAGATCGGGCAGGGTATGCCACGAGTGGTGACGACTAGCAAGCTTATCTGCGTCAATATTATGGAAGATTGGATGTGTACAATCACCTGTATAAGCATAATCCCAGTGGCTGTCGGATAAATAGGTAAGCTGATATGTGTCGAGTAAAGTGGTGAGCTCAGTTGTACAACTAAAGCCTGTTACTGTAATCTGTGCGCCTTGTTTAATAAAAGCACCATTACCACCTACCATCGTAAGCTCATGCATCCAAGGTGGCAAGACGGGATAAATATCTCGAATCGGGCGTGCAGAGGCAATTATAATATCATAACCATTTTGGTAGAGTTGATAGAGTGTATTGGTAATCGCCGGGGTAACGGGCTGTCCTTTAAAACAAATCGTACCGTCCAAATCAAAAACGAGAGGCTTGCTAAAGACAATCGTTTTATAGTCCTCTAGCACACGCTTCGTTGCGGCAAGTACTGCGCCATCTTCAAATTGTGCTAGTGGTACTGGTAGCTCATCCTCATCTAATACAAAAGTTTGTCCATCTGGCAGTACAAGTACATCAATAATTTTATCTTCAAAACTCAATATATTATTAGTAAATGAAGTCGTGCCTACAATATTAAAATAAGCAGCTACAAGTTGATGGTTAGCATCAAACCAGCGGTATACATTATAAGGGCGATCAAACCAATAACTTGCACAGGTATAGTGCTCCGTAGTAATGCTAATAGTGTAGCCCTCATCTCTCATTGTGAAGGGAGGTTCGGTATAATGGATGATATCCATACGAGTTGCTGTTTGACTAATAAGGGTAGCGTTAATTTCTACTGTACTACCGTCATAGCGAATTTTTCGTTCAATCACAAAAAAACTCCTTTTTGTAGTAGCATAGCATATAAAAAAAGAGACCTGCAGTTTAGCAGATCTCGAAGCGTACTAAGAAAGATGGGTCAAGCTGTCATAATATTGTCCCACAGCTCTATGCTACTGCTTATTAACAGCGTCTATCAAGTAAAGTGCTTTATAGTGAACCTCTCGCTATTAAAATAGCGAGCTTCTGTTTCAAAAAACAGAAACACCTTGCGATGTTTTTCGTTTCATTGAGCCGAGTAACCCCTTGCTCTCCACGAAGGCGTGTTCCACACCTATGGTTTGTGAATTTTCAGGCTATCTTTTGTAGCCCTAATTTTAAAATATTCTTCGCTGCATTGACATCACGATGTTCTTGATAGCCACACTTGCAGCGATGCTTTCTTTCAGCTAACGTTTTCTTGACGAGTTGACCACAGTTTGAGCAGACTTGACTTGTATGATATGGATTGACTTCTATCACTTGCTTACCAGCATTTTCAGCTTTGTAAGTCGTGATTTGAATCAGTTGTCTCCATGCACTATCGACAATACTTTTAGCTAACTTGTGGTTTTTGACCATACCTTGTATATTCAAGTCCTCAAAGACAATCACATCATAGCCGTTTACTAATTGTCTTGATATTTTATGAGCTGTGTCTTTTCGTTGATTAGCAATATGTTCGTGACATTTCGCTAATAGATGAACGGCTTTTTTTCGACGGTTTGAGCCCTTTTTCTTTTTTGAAACAGAGCGTTGGCGTCTTTTTAACCTTCTTTCTGATTTTCTCAAATGTTTTGGGTTATCAAAAAATTGCCCATCGGATGTAATCGCCAAATGGGTGATACCCATATCGACACCAACTACTTGATTGGTTTTAAAAGATTTCTTTGTCTCTACTTCACAAGAGAAACAGGCATAAAATTGTCCGTTTTTATGCACAACGGCACAGGTTTTGATGTTCCCTTGAATTTGTCGGTGTTGTTTGATACGCACCTCGCCAATCTTGGATAAATAGAGGTATTTCTTTTTTAATTGAAAACCACTTTGTGTATAGGTAAAAGAGTGGAATCGATTCTTTCCTTGGAATCGAGGAAACCCTGCTTTGCCACCTTTCGCCAACCGTTTAAAAAAGGCTTGATAAGCTTTGTCTAATCGTTCCAATACATTTTGTAATACTTGGGAATGCACTGTTTTAAAGATAGGCAACTCTTTTTTTAGTAGTGGTAACTCTTTCTTTTGGGTATAGAAAGAAATACTTTTCTTTTGTTGTTTGTATGTTTGAATCCGTTGTTCCAAACATGTGTTATAGAGCCAGCGACAAAGGTGTAAGGTTTCTACTATTTTTTTCTGTTGTTCAGCTGTTGGCTCTAATTTAAATTTATAGGTAATCATTGCCATATCTTTAACCTCCTTTCTGTTGTTTTTGAATGTATTGACGAATTACTTCTTCTGATATGGAACCAATCGTTTCGACATAAAAACTACTGTTCCATAGATGACCTTTCCAGCATTTTCGTTTTAATTCAGGAAACTCGATGAATAATTTGCGAGCTGTAATTCCTTTTAACATTTTTACAATGTAGGAAGGGGCAATTTTAGGGTGTGCCGATACGAAAACATGTACATGGTCTTGTTCTCCTACTTCAAATTCACGTATAATAAATTCTTTATCTTTCGCAATCTCACTACATATTTCCTTTAAACGTTTTTCTATCCTTGTATTCAATAGTTTATGTCGGTATTTTACTGACCAAACGAAGTGATAATTTACATTGTATACACATGTTCTTGCATGAATAAGGTTGTCTTTTGTCATACATATAGTATAGCAAAGTTGATAAAAAATTCAATTACAATAAGGATTTATAGCTATACATATAGTACTGAAAAGTCAAAAAAGATACGCCATTCATCTCCCATCTGAAGAAGGGAGATGAATGGCGCATCATCCTAAAAGAAAGGATGTGGTAATAATGAGGGAACAAAGCTTAGCACCTGTCGTCGATAACGACACAGCCGTTTTAGTGATTGGCTCTATGCCAGGGGTACAATCATTAGAGAAGCAACAATATTACGGTAATCCACGCAATCATTTTTGGCTAATAATGAGCGACATTATTGGGGAGCCAGCTCCGGTAGATTATAAAGAGCGGCTAGATTGGTTGCTTGCTAATCGCATTGGGTTATGGGACGCCATAGCAAGTTGTGAGCGCAAGGGTAGTCTTGATTCAAATATTCGTAACGAAGTGCCTAATGATTTTTTGGCACTGTTTACTCGCTATCCACAAATTACGCATATTGTATTTAATGGCGCTAAGGCCGAAAGTGTTTTTATAAAAAAGGTAGGGCTATCACTATTAGGTGAGCGTCAGCATATTCGTATGCCATCAACAAGTCCAGTACCAGGACGCTATATTAAAACAATAGCGCAAAAAATGGAGCATTGGCAAATTATAAGGGAGTGGCTACTATGAATGAAGTTATAACAAAAGAGCAGTTAAGTATCGCGCTTGAGCAAGCAGATATTATTATTGTAAGTGGTGCGCTAGCTTTACAACTACGTGTGTTAGCAAACAAGGAAGTTGCACCACTTGCTCTGCCAGCACCTGAACAACTACACCGTATGCCACTGAGTGAAGCGGCAAACTATGCACAAAAGGCGGGACTAAATGTCCGTAGTGCCTTTAATCTTGTACGCTATATTGGTGTAACAAATGTCTTTCAAGTGTTGCGTCATTATACAGTGACGTTACGCCGAGCGGATGGTACTGAGTTATTGCTACGCCGAAAATAAAAAGGTTTGCCTATTGTGGGCAAGCCTTTTTGTAACTAATCTAGTTACAGGTATGTTAAAGCACTTCGTCTACTTGTCCTGTAGCTAATGGATCAAAGAATTTTGTCCATGTACTTGTTGCGTACGTAGCAATAGATAAGGCAATCAATGTAAGTTCTAACTCAAAACCATCAAGGAAGCCTGCCTCTAATTTTACTGTGCCAATAGCACCTAACATAACAACGATAAATAATAATGAAATAACTTTAGTAAATAAACCAAGAATCATTAAAATACCACCGACTAGTTCGATAATCGCAACGATATAAGCTAATGCACCTGATAGACCAACGCTGCCAAAGAACTCAGCTGTGCCACTAATGCCACCTTGAAATTTAGCAAACCCATGTAAAAAGAAAGTAACGCCTAATAAAATGCGGGCGATGAGTAACCCAATGTTTTTTTCGCTCATAATAAACTCCTTATACACAAGTGATTAACCTGTGATTGATTTAGTTACAAGTGGGGTGTGAGAAAATAAAACGCTTTTACTTATTGTTTTAAATCTTGAACAACGTCAGCTACTGTTTTATTAGCAAGTACTTGCTCCATAGCGAGCTGCGCATCTTTAAATGTATCGTTTAACGCGCCCTGAATATTGCGTCCTACAGGGCAGTTGGGGTTCGTTTCCTCATGGACTGAAAACAAAGCATCATCCAAAATAACGGCATGATAAATTTCAAGAAGCGAAATTTCGCTTGGGCATTTATTTAATGTAATACCTGCAACGCCAGGAGTTGTACTCACAAGACCTGCACGCTTTAATAAACCAGTGATGCGACGTATAACGACTGGGTTCGTATTTACACTGCCCGCAATCCATTCAGACGAGTGTTGCTCGGCTGGATACGCTGCGATAAGTGAAATGATATGAACCGCTACGGAAAAACGTGTATTAATCATATTATCACCACCTGTATGTAACTATAATAGTTACAGGTACTTAAAATGTCAAGACTTATAACTTTTACTGAGTACTGTACTCATACTAGGTTAGCTATAACAAGGAGGTTTTACCATGACAATTGGGTGTAGCTTATAAAAAGTTAATAGCATGGTTAGAGAAAATTATCCGTGCATAAATATTGTGTAGCTGTCGCAGGTAACCTCTAAAGAGGCAGAGACAATCATTTCACGTGAGTTTTATGGTTGTGATAAATGAGGAAGACGCAGGAGGTGGTTGCAAAAGCAAAGACGAGAAATCGAACAAAGACTGCGCACACTCAATAAGCAATGGTTGCTATATGCATTTTATTAAGGCTGGATTTAAAATAAGTCACTGCGCCTATTAAGCGCAGTGACTTATTTTTTTGAGGTGAGGATTTGGTTTTTTATATAATAATTAACAGTTTTAGTAACAGCATCGGCAATTTTTTGCTGGTAAGTGTTTTGTAATAAACGCGCTAGCTCCTGTTCATTTGTCATAAACCCTGTTTCAATCAATAATGATTTCATGGTCGTGCCACGAAGCACAGCGAGATCAGGGCGAGCTATCACCCCTTTATCAGCCGCCTTCGTTGTTGTAGTAAGCTGTTTTAGCATTTGTTGAGCCAGCTGTTCATTTGCTTGTTCACTATCAGGGTAATAGAGTACCTGTATGCCCTCAACTTCACTACTATTTTCGATAGCGTTAGCATGGACGCTAATAAAAAAGTCAGCTTGTTGTGCATTTGCTGTTGTGTAGCGCTCCTCTAAAGATAAAGTGCTATCATCTTGGCGTAGCATAATTACTTTATAATGATTTTGAGCGAGCGAAGCGGCAATTTTTTTAGCGATGGCAAGATTGATATCTTTTTCGTAAATACCAGTAGGGCTAATTGTGCCAGGATCCTCACCTCCGTGACCAGCATCCACCACGATAGTTAATTTTGCTGGGCGTAAACTGATGGCAAGTAGGACTAGGAATATAATAATGGGAACACTGCCAATAATAATTTTTTTATTCATGTTAAACGCTCCTTACTTTATTAAGTATACGCTGTAAGTGCTACGAAAGTTATTAAGAAATACTTAATATTCCCTTAAATATAAACTGAAAATTAAGAATATTTATAATGCATTGAAAATAATAGAATTTACCTCTATAATTGCATTTATCGGTATTTTCAGAAAATTAAACTGTAGGTGAGGATAATGACAAACATGGTAGACAACTTAAGAGATTTATTATCGAAAGAGCAAGTAAGTATTAATGAAACAATTTTAGAACAGCATGGACAGGATGAGTCGTATCATCAAACGTCACAGCCTGATGTAGTAGTGTTCCCTCATTCGACAGAGGAAGTAAGTAAAGTATTAGCTTATGCAAATGACAATAAAATTCCGGTGGTCCCATTTGGCCGCGGCTCCAGCTTAGAGGGGCATGTTATCCCGTATGATAATGGGATAACGATTGATTTTTCGTTAATGGATAAAATTATCGACATTCGACCAGAAGATTTACTAGTAGTAGTGCAGCCAGGTGTTACGCGTGTGCAATTAAATGACGCGCTAGCAAAGCATGGCTTGTTCTTTTCTGTTGATCCAGGTGCTGATGCAACATTAGGCGGCATGGTGGCAACAAATGCGAGTGGTACCACAGCCGTACGTTATGGTGTAATGCGTGACCAAGTACGTGACTTAGAAGTTGTACTAGCGGACGGCACGGTTATGCATACAGGTAATCTAGCCGCAAAATCAGCATCAGGTTATCATTTAAATGGCTTATTTACAGGCTCTGAGGGTACACTTGGTTGCTTTACTGAGCTAACATTACGCGTCTTTGGTATCCCAGAGTTCGAAACAGCCGCTCGTGCAACATTTGATACGGTAGATGATGCTGTAGCTGCAGTAACAAGTGTATTACAAGTTGGTATTCCGATTGCGCGTGTTGAGTTAGTAGATGAAGAATCTATTAGACAAGTAAATTTACACAGTGAAACAAACTTTGCGGAAAAACCAACGTTATTTTTAGAGTTCCATGGCAATGAAGCAGGTTTAAAGCAAGATATTGAGTTTACAACAGAGTTAATGAATGATTGTGGTTGTCAGGAAATTATTTTTGAAAGTGATACAGCAGCGCGCAATTTATTATGGACAGCACGCCATAATTTAGCTTATGCCTATATTCATTCAAACCCAGGTAAAAAAATGATGGTAACGGACGTTTGTGTTCCCATTTCAGCGCTAGCAGGTGCAATCCACCATGCGCGTGAGCAAATTACAGCCCTTGATTTAACAGGTGGTTTAGTTGGGCACGTAGGTGATGGTAACTTCCATGCTATTTTAATGGTGGATATGAACGATGCAGATGCCGTGCGTCGTGCTAATGAATTTAACGAAGCGATTGTAATGTATGCCTTAAATAAAAAGGGGACATGTACAGGCGAACATGGTGTTGGTGTAGGTAAACAAAAATACCAAGAGCTTGAGCATGGTGCAGCTTATGTGTTAATGCAACAATTAAAACGCACACTAGATCCTAATAATATTTTAAATCCAGGCAAGATAGTGAAGGTGGATTAATTATGAAGCTACTAGCGACGATTAGTTCACTTGCGGGCAAATATTTTGCGCTTCTAGTAATGGGAATGGCTATATTGGCATACTTTGTACCAGCACCCTTCTTACCACTAGGCTCATATATTTCACTTTTACTTGGTGTTGTAATGTTTGGGATGGGGCTTACGCTTAGCGCCACAGATTTTAAACTTGTGCTTACACGTCCGCTTGCTGTACTAGTCGGCGTAGTAGCACAGTTTACAGTTATGCCATTGGCAGCTCTTGCTATTGCATACTTGTTAAAATTACCACCAGAGTTAGCAGCTGGTTTAGTGTTACTAGGCTCAGTACCAGGTGGCACAGCGTCAAATGTTATGGTGTATTTAGCTAAAGGAAACGTACCACTGTCAATTACAATGACATCAGTATCCACTTTGCTAGCGCCAATTATGACGCCACTTTTACTGCTATTATTTGCAGGGCAGTGGATGCCAGTAGATGCTAAGTCAATGTTCATTATGATTATTCAAGTAATTATTGTACCGATTATTTTAGGTATTGTTGTGCGTAAGTTTGCACCAACACTTGTACAAAAAAGTATTGCAGTTGTGCCATTAATTTCAGTAGCTGCCATCATCATCATTGTAGGGGCTGTTGTATCAAAAAACCAAGAAACAATTGCAACAGCAGGGTTACTTGTATTCTTTGCCGTATTTTTACACAATACAGCAGGTTTAATTATTGGCTACTATGTCGGCAAGCTATGTAAATTAAGTGTCAGCGATCAACGTGCATTAGCTATTGAGGTAGGTATGCAAAACTCTGGGTTAGGTGTGGCTTTAGCAACCGCTCACTTAGGACCGTTAGCGGCGTTACCGAGTACATTTGGCGCAGTATGGCATAATATTTCGGGACCAATTATTGCGACAATTTGGTCAAAAAAGAAAGTGGATTAATGCAAAAAGCGCTTAGCTAGACACGATAATCATGGGAAAAACACTTTAATAGGAAATGAAAAATTTTTCAGAAAAATGCGTTGACATATAAAATAAAATCACATATGATGTGGTCAGCATAAATAAAGTCTATCTTATTAATAGCCGTTGAGACGAGGGGTCGAAGATACGGTGGCAAACCAACTTAGCTAATAGTTAAGGACTGGGGCCCAGCCTGAGCGCAAAGTTTTCCGCTTTGCGAACGATAAGAGGATAAGCAGCTGATTATGACATCGAAGCTTTCCTTTGGTTGTAGGGAGAGCTTTTTTTGTGCGCAAAATAACCTTTTAATTCAAGGAGTGTCGTATTTTGGTTGAGAAAATTTTATTTACATCGGAGTCTGTGGCGGAAGGTCACCCAGACAAAATTGCAGATCAAATTTCTGATGCAGTGTTAGATGCTGCATTGGCACAGGATCCATACTCACGTGTGGCATGTGAAGTTTTTACAACGACAAATTGTGTCATTGTTGGCGGTGAGATAACAACAAACGCAACGCTAGACATTGAACAAATTGCACGACAAACATTACAACAAATTGGCTATACTGACGAAGCATATGGCATTGATGGTGCAACTTGTGAGGTACGTGTGCTTGTGCATACACAATCAGCAGATATTGCACAGGGTGTTGATGCCTCAAGCGATACGAAGGCGATTGGCGCGGGTGACCAAGGCATTATGTTTGGTTATGCGACCAACGAAACTGAAAATCTTATGCCATTAGCTATTGAGATGGCGCACGCACTTGTACGTAGAGCATCAGCATTACGTAAAAGTGGAGACTTTACATGGGCACGACCTGATATGAAGTCACAAGTAACAATAGATTATACAGCTGAGCCAAAAGTCGATACGATTTTAATGTCTATTCAGCATGATGAGGACTTTAACGAAGCACAGTTTAAAGCTTATGTGACTACCGAAATCATTGAAGCAGTAGCACATGACTATGGTTTTACAGCACCATTCCGTATTTTAATTAATCCTACAGGACGCTTTGTGATAGGCGGCCCGCATGGTGATGCAGGTTTAACAGGACGAAAAATTATTGTGGATACGTACGGCGGAGCGGCGCGTCATGGTGGCGGAGCGTTTTCGGGTAAGGACTGTACAAAAGTTGATCGCTCAGGTGCTTATGCGGCGCGTTTTGTAGCAAAAAATATTGTAGCAGCAAAGCTAGCTGACCGTTGCGAAATTCAATTATCTTATGCGATTGGTGTAAGTGAACCAATCAGTATTGCGATTGATACATTTGGTACAGGTAGAGTAGCGGAAGACGTATTATTACAGGCGATTCGTGCTAATTTTGATTTAACACCTGCAGGCATTATAGAGATGTTAGATTTACGCCAGCCAATGTATGCTGATACAGCG
This sequence comes from Metalysinibacillus saudimassiliensis, assembly GCA_000935965.1. GTDB lineage: Bacteria > Bacillota > Bacilli > Bacillales_A > Planococcaceae > Metalysinibacillus > Metalysinibacillus saudimassiliensis. The sequence continues at coordinate 20,534 of LN483080.1, read as the reverse complement.
GCATATGGTCATTTTGGTCGTTCGGATTTACAGCTACCGTGGGAGCAACCTACAAAAGTAGCGGCTTTACAACAGGCGGTAGCAGTAGGTGTTTCGCAATGAAGCAAAGTGTGCTGTCGCTAGCGCCATCAGTGCCGTTAACGCAGCAACGCATGCCTTTGTACGAAGCTTTACACACTTATAGTCAAAGTGGCGTTACACCTTTTGATGTACCTGGCCATAAAATGGGGGCTACAACGAATACACTGCAACAAGCTTTTGGGGATGTGTTAGGGCTAGATGTTAACTCCATGAAGGAGCTAGATTTATTAAGTCATCCTCAAGGTGTGATTGCTGAAGCGCAGTCACTAGCAGCAGAAGCGTTTGGAGCAGATGAGGCCTTCTTTTTAGTGAATGGTACGACGATAGGTATTTTAGCTATGATCATGGCAACGTGTGCACCAGGTGAGACATTGTTAGTGCCACGTAATGGGCATAAGTCTGTCATGGATGGCATTATTTTAAGTGGTGCACGTCCAATTTTTATTCAGCCCGAAGTGGATGTACACTTTGGTATTGCTCATGGAGTATCAGTAGCTAGTGTGGCGCGTGCCATCACTACAAATCCATCTGCGAAGGTACTGTTAGTAACGTACCCTACGTATTTTGGAGCTATGAGTGAGTTAACTGAGATTTGTGAACTTGCACATCAGCACAACATTACTGTCATTGTTGACGGAGCTCACGGAGCCCATTTAGGCTTTATGCCAAATGGTAAAGATGCGCTAGCGTGTGGAGCAGATGCCGTAACGTTAAGCATGCATAAAACAGCAGGCTCACTAACGCAGAGTTCGTTATTATTGCTACAAACAAAGCGCATTACTAAGGCTTCCGTACAAAAGGTATTAGGTATGCTACAAACTACAAGTGCGAGCTATTTGTTAATGAGCTCACTTGATATCGCGCGCCATGAATTAGTGTGCCATGGTAAGGAGCGCTATGCACAATTGCTACCACTTATTAAGCAGGCCACTAAGCAAATTGAGGCGGGCGGTCATTATGAAGTATTAAAACAAGCTTATGTAAACGAGCGATTTGCACAGCATTATGACATGACAAAATTAGTAGTGCGTGTTAATAGTCTAGGGTTAACAGGCTTTGAGGTATATACATTATTAAAAGAGCAATACAATATCCAAATGGAATTAGCTGAAGGTTATGTGGTGATGGCAGTTATTACACCTGCTGATACAACAAGGAGCTTACAACGCTTAGTAGATGCACTACTAGCCATCGAAAAAGACCATGCTAAAGGTATGACAGTGCTATCACTGCACGTTACACCTTATGAGGTAAATGAACTTGTTGTCTGTCCACGTGAAGCGTATTATGCCAGCCAAGAAACCATTGTTATAGATGAGGCAGAGGGGCGTATTAGCGCAGATACTTTGATGATTTATCCACCTGGTATACCACTCGTAATCCCAGGCGAAAAAATCTCACGCGATGTCATCGCGCAGTATCACTACTACAATAAAACAATAGGTAACGTACTTATGGAGGCCGGGAGTGCCCACCATATTACAGTTATAAAGGAGCATGCATAATGGGATTAGAATTACGTACATTAGGTCGTCACGTGTTAATTGAGTTTTATGGTTGTCCAAGTGAAATTATCGAAAACAATGCACTAATTGAGCAATATATGCGAGAAGCAGCAGACTACTCAGGTGCAACTATTGTGGAGTCTGTATTTCATCACTTTAATCCATACGGCGTATCAGGCGCAGTCATTATTGAGGAGTCGCATTTAACGATTCATACATGGCCGGAGTACGGCTTTGCTTCTGTAGATGTTTATACTTGCGGAGAGACTGTAAATCCATGGATGGCAGCAGATTATTTAGCTGAAAAATTAAAAGCAAGTAAAACAGAATCATTCGAAATCCCTCGAGGTATGGCGGATAAAATTCGTTTACATGCAGAGCAGGAAATCAAAAATATTCAAGTTAAGGTACAACTGGAGGGCGTTATGTAATGAAGTGGTATACCGAGGACTGGAGTGACGAGTGTAAATTTTCGATTGCTTATGATGCACATTTACACACAGAGCAAACACCGTTTCAAAAAATTGATTTTTACCAAGGTAAGGAGTTTGGCACGTTCTTTACGCTAGATGGGCTAATGATGGTTAACGAAAAAGACGAATTCATTTACCATGATATGATTGTGCATCCTGCGATGGCAACAAATCCAAATATCAAAAATGTATTAATTATTGGTGGTGGTGATGGCGGTACAGCGCGTGAAGTATTACGCTATGGCTTTGTCGAAAATGTTGTAATGGCAGAGATTGATGAACGTGTTTTTCGTTTGAGCCAGCAGTACCTACCTGTTACAGCAGCAGGCGTAGAGGAAGACCCACGTATGACGCTACACTTTGAAGATGGGCTAGCCTATGTAAAAAATGCGGCAGATAAATCTTTTGATTTAATTTTAGTAGACTCTACTGACCCTATCTCAGTAGGTGAGGGTTTATTTACTACAGCCTTTTATGAGGAGTGCCACCGTGTGTTAACAGATGATGGTATTTTGATTAATCAACATGAGTCACCTTACTTTGCAGAGTATGCCGAAAATATGAAAAAAGCACATCACAAAATTAAGGCTATCTTCCCAATTACACATGTTTACCAATACCACATGCCAACGTATCCATCAGGTCACTGGCTATTTGGCTTTGCTTCAAAGTCATTAAGCCCACTGCAAATTGATGAGCAACAATGGCAGAGCTACGGGTTACAAACAAAGTATTATAATACGGATTTACACCGTGGTGCCTTTGCATTACCGAGCTATGTAAGGGAGAAGTTAGGGCATGAATAATTTAAAATTTATTGGGTGTGACGCTTCATTTGAAGAAGCACAGACAATATTATTTGGTGTACCTTTTGATGGTACAACGAGCTTTCGCCCAGGCACGCGCTTTGCGATGCAAGCGATTAGACCTGATTCTTATGGGCTTGAAACCTACTCGCCTTATTTGGATGCAGATTTAGAAGATGTCATGATTTGTGATGGTGGCGATTTAGAGCTGCCATTTGGTAATACGCAAGCAGTGATGACACAAATTAAAGATTATTGTACAGAGGTGCTAGCGGCTAATAAAATGTTTTATATGGTAGGCGGCGAACATTTAGTAAGCCTACCTGCGATTGAAGCGGCCTATGAAAAATATCCTGAACTTCATGTGATTCATTTGGACGCGCATACGGATTTGCGTGATGATTATATGGGTGAGCCATTGTCACATGCTTCAGTAATTCGTCGCTGCCATGATTTTTTAGGCGATGGTCGTATTTTTCAATTTGGCATTCGTTCAGGTACACGTGAGGAGTTTGAGTGGGCGAAGACGCACACACATCTCGAAAAATTTACGTTAACAACTTTAGCCGAAACGATTGAGCAATTGAAGGATAAGCCTGTTTACATTACGATTGATTTAGATGTATTAGACCCTGCTGTTTTTCCTGGTACAGGTACGCCTGAGCCAGGTGGCATCAGCTATACAGAGCTGTTAGCAGCAATAAAATTATTTCAACAACTTAATCATATTGTATCTGCAGATGTGGTGGAATTGTCACCACAATATGATGTGTCTGGTGCATCTACAGCCGTAGCCTGCAAAACAATTCGTGAGATGCTGTTAACAATTACAAAATAAAAAGTTTTCAAAAAACGGTTGACTTCTAAAACAGTAGCCTGTAAAGTGATACTCAACTTAAAAAACTAAATAACAACACAATTTCTTATCGAGAGAGATCGAGGGACAGGCCCTATGACATCTCGGCAACAGGTTTTCTTAACACTGTGCCAAATCCTGCAAACGTCTATGTTTGAAAGATGAGAAGAGTGGTTCGGTATATTTTCTGAATCCTTCTTTTTTCCATCTTTTCATAGATGGGAGAAAGAAGGATTTTTTTCTTTCTCCTACTGATATGAGAAGGGAGCAGCTATATGATTACATTTCATAATGTTACTAAAACATTTACTACTAAGGATCGAGAGGTTACAGCCGTTAAGGATGTTAACTTAACAATTGAGCAAGGCGACATCTTCGGCATTATTGGCTTTAGTGGAGCAGGTAAGAGTACATTACTACGCTTAGTCAATTTACTAGAGGAGCCAACGGAGGGCAAGGTCACAATTAATGGGCAAGATATTACAGTGCTAAGTAAAAAACAATTGCGTGAGCAACGCCGAGACATTGGTATGATTTTTCAAAACTTTAATCTCTTTACCTCACGCACTGTGTTTGGCAATATTGCTTACCCACTACAGCTTGCAGGAGTAGCTAAAGGCGAGGTAACACGCCGTGTTAATGAGTTGCTAACCTTTGTTGGTTTAACAGAAAAGGCCAAGCATTATCCAGAGCAATTATCAGGTGGGCAAAAGCAACGTGTAGGTATAGCAAGAGCACTAGCAACGTCACCAAGCATCTTAATTTGTGATGAAGCTACGTCAGCACTTGACCCTAATACTACAGCAGATATTTTACAGCTCATCCAAAAGGTTAACCGTGAGCTAGGTATTACGGTATTGCTTATCACACATGAGATGCAAGTTATCGAAGCCATTTGCAATCGCGTGGCAGTAATGGAAGAAGGACAGGTTATTGAAACAGGAACCGTCTTCGAAACATTTTCAAATCCACAGCATCCTACTACACAGCGTTTCATTCGCGCTACGGAGCAGGATTTACCATCAGCTCATTTGCTGGGGCAGTGGAGTGATACACAATTGTATCGCATTATTTTTAAAGGAGACCGTGCAAGTGATCCATTGCTATCCAAGATTACGCGTAAACATGATGTTGATGTCAATATTATTTACGGCACAGTCAAAGAGTTACAGCAACGCTTCTTCGGCAATTTGATCGTCTCATTTGAAGGTCAGCCAGCTGCAGTAGCCCAAGTCTTACAAGAATTGCAACAAATTGTAGAGGTGAAGGAGGTGCAAGTCGCATGAAGGTAGATTGGCAAACATTTTGGCCTCGCATTGTAGAGGCTACATTTGAAACCCTAACGATGGTATTAACAACATTAGCCTTTAGTACAATCATTGGTACGATTATCGGCTTAACTTTATTTGTGACACGCAAGGGCGGTATTTTAGAAAACAAATGGGTATCCTTTATTTTAAACTTAGGCATTAATATTATTCGTCCGATACCCTTTGTTATTTTGTTAGTGGCCTTAACGCCACTAACCCGCCTCGTAGTTGGTTCAATTATTGGTACAGCAGCAGCGATTTTCCCTATTACGATTGCAGCCTCATTTGTTGTAGCGCGTGTAGTGGAAAATAACCTTATCAGTATTGACCCTGGTGTAATTGAAGCTGCGGAAGCAATGGGCGCTAGTCCGTTTCAAATTATTCGTACGGTGCTCATTCCAGAGGCACTAGGACCATTAATTTTAGGTTTAACTTTTGTAACAGTGAGCTTAATTGATTTTTCTGCAGTAGCAGGAACAGTAGGTGGCGGTGGCTTAGGGCACGTCGCAATGACCCATGGCTATCAGCGTTTTGATACGAGCGTAATTGTTGTAACAGTTGTTATTTTAATTATTTTAGTACAGCTGTCACAATGGCTAGGTAATAAAATTTCACGAAAAATTTTACGTAGATAAAAGGAGAAGATAACAATGAAAAAACAACTATTAGTAGTAGTAATAGCGGCAGTGGCTTTAGTGCTTGCCGCATGTAATAAAGGGGATGCCGCACCAAAAGCGGAGGATGACAAAAAGGTTGTAATTGGCGTAACAGGTACAGACGGTGAACAGTGGGAAGTATTAAAGAGCCTAGCTAAAGAAGAAGGCATTGATGTAGAGCTAAAAGAGTTTTCGGATTATACATTACCTAACAAAGCATTAGCAGATGGCGATGTAGATTTAAATTCCTTCCAACATATTGCTTTCCTAAGCCAATTTGAACAAGAGCACAAAACAAATTTAACACCAATTGGCTCAACATTTATTGCGCCACTTGGTATTTATTCGACTAAAATTACTGATATTTCAGAAATCAAAGATGGTGATAAAATCGCTATTCCGGATGACCCATCAAATCAGGGGCGTGCCTTACGTCTATTAGAGGCAGCAGGTTTACTTACATTAGATGCTAGCGCAGGATTATTTGGCGACACTACACATATTAAAGAAAATCCAAAAAACCTTGAGATTTTACCGATGGTTGCCCAACAAACACCACGTGTACTAGAGGATGTAGCAGTATCACTTATTAATAATGGTGTAGCAGTTCAAGCGGGCTTCCATCCATTAGATGACCCAATTTATATTGAGGACGGCGATAGTGCAGATCCTTACATTAATGTTTTTGCAGCGCGTGAGGCTAATAAAGATAATGAAGTGTTAAATCGAATTGTAGCACTTTATCATGATCCAAAAGTAATCGAAGCAGCAAATAAAGAGCTTGGTGGAGGCGCGATTGTCATTGACCGTACACCACAAGAACTAGCGAAAATTTTAACAGACTTACAGGGAGGTAATTGATATGCCGACAACTTTACAAACGATTGACAATATAATAGAAGAAAGTCGTGAAAAATGGCTAACAACTAGTCATGCGATTCATGCTAAACCTGAAATTGGGAACGAAGAATATTTTGCTAGCGCAGCTCTAGCTAAGTTATTAACAGAGGCAGGCTTTACAGTAGAAAGCAATGTAGCAGGGCACGAAACAGCCTTTTATGCGAGCTTTGATAGTGGTAAGGAGGGAGCGACGATTGCTTACTTAGCTGAGTATGATGCGTTGCCCGTCTTAGGTCATGCTTGCGGACATAATATTATTGGTACAACGAGCGTAGCAGCAGCTATCGCACTAGCAGAACAAACAAAGCGTGTAGGTGGCAAGGTTGTGGTACTTGGTACACCTGCTGAGGAGGGTGGCCCTAATGGGAGTGCCAAAGGAAGCTTTGTACGTCATGGTTATTTAAAAGATATTGATGTGGCATTAATGATTCACCCCTCAGGTCGTACGGCAACAACAGGCGAATCATTGGCAGTTAATCCGTTAGATTTTCATTTTTATGGACAAGCAGCGCATGCGGCAGCCGCACCAGAACACGGCATTAATGCACTAGATGCGGTCATTCAATTATTTACAGGCATCAATGCACTGCGTCAGCAACTACCAAGTGACGTACGCATCCACGGTATTATTACAAATGGAGGCGAAGCGCCGAACATTATCCCAGCTTATGCTTCGGCTCGCTTTTACCTTCGTGCTTCAACTTGGGCGAAGACGGAGGAGGTAACGGCCAAAGTGCGTGCAATTGCACAAGGTGCAGCACTTGCAACAGGCGCAACAGTTAAGATTGAGCGCTTCCAAAATGAGGTCAAAGATTTAGTACTTAACGCAACGCTTGATAGCATTTTAGCAGAGGAGTTAAGTGACTTAGGTGAGAAGGTATACACTACAAAAACAGGGCTTGGCTCAACAGATGCAGGCAATATTAGTTATGAAGTACCTACTGCTCACCCTTATATTAAAATTGGCGATGAAGATTTAATTGCACATACAGATGAGTTTAGAGAAGCAGCGGCTTCAGCAAAAGGTGACGATGCCTTACTCATTGGTGCTAAGGCCTTGGCAACAACGGGCTACCGTTTATTAACAGACAGCGAGCTTTTAGCACAAGCAAAGCGTGACTTTACTTTAGCTAAAAGCAATAAATAAAACGGCGGCATAAACAAAAGAGGCTGGGACAAAACCCATCTTATAAATGAAAAGCCCTTGAACTTTTACGTCATGTAAAAGTTCAAGGGCTTTGATTTTTGTGGGTAAAAAAAGAACACCTTCTGTTAAAATAAAGTCACCAAAACAAAATCCAACAGAAAGAAGTGTTCTTATGTTTAAAAATTATACCATGAATCAACTGATTTTGCCTCTAGATATTGAAATGAAATTACAAGCTAACGATATTGCTTTCCACGTCCACAACTTAGTGGAGAGTATCCCACACGAAGCATTCACACCATTTCTTCGAAATGAGGGCTGTCCGGCTTACCATCCTCGTATGATGCTGAAAATTATCCTTTGTGCGTACACGCAGTCCGTTTTTTCAGGACGCAAAATTGAAGCTTTACTCAAAGATAGCCTGCGTATGATGTGGTTGGCGCAAGGATATGAACCAAGTTACCGTACGATCAATCGCTTCCGTGTACATAAAGATATGAAGGAATTACTTCGACAATGGGATTGCCCATCTTGTGGAATCCATCACGATAGAGATATTAACGCAGGACAAAATATTAAAAATGAAGCGATAAGACTTCTAACCGTAGGGGCTACGGGGTTAGCCTACTAAATATCTGTTCGATAGAACGGCGTTCGTAGGAATCCCCCACTTCAAACAACCCGTAAGGTGTTAAGTGGAGGTAGTTCAAAGTTTTACTATAAATTACTAAAATGAACATGATATGAACTTTACGTTGCAATTACCATTTATTTTAGCGCGGGCTTCATAGTAGGTGGTGTAGCGTCGCTTTCTTTAAACCAACGCTTTTTAGCGATTTGGGCATAGTTTGCGATAAATTGTTGTTGTACGATAAAGGCAAGCGTTACAATTAGTGCCGCTTCGGCTCCAAAAGATGTAGCTGCAATACCAATCGCTAGCGATAGATTACGTAGCACTGTACCGTTAACAAGTGCAATCCCGTCAGCACGGTTAAAAAATTTGGTAGCAACAACGGTACTGAGTGTAAAGTTGATAGCATAAAATAATAGCAATACTACGATGGCAATTGCAATAAGCTCAAGGTTTTGCACAATCATTGAGGCACGCATGCTCATACTTACAAAAACAACATATAACATTGCCCAAATACTCAGAGGGCCAAATTTTGGTTTAATATTTTTTTTGAAGTGCTCAAGTGAGTGTTTGCGTAAAATAGCCTTAAATGTTAAGTGGCCAAGTAGCATTGGTAGGAAAACAACAATTAAAATCGTTTGCATTGTTTGCCATACATTAATTTCGATATACTGACCGACCATCATTAGTAAGTACCATGGTGTCACGATTGAGCCGATGAGTAGACCGAAAATCGTTAGTTTAACAGCTACACCCACATTCCCTTTTTGTAGCATCGTCCATGAAATGGTCATCCCACTTGTAGGAAGTAAAGCTGACAGTGCAAGCCCTGCAAACATTAACGGATAATCTTGTAAAAAAATCATGCCAAGGCCATAGGCAATTAACGGGATGATAACAAAGTTAATCACAACAGAATAAACCAATACGCGTGACCCTTGTGTAGAGGCAAGCTGCTTAAAGTTAAAGCCAACCATTGTGGCATAAATCATAATAATCGTACCAACTAATAAGGTAGGTTGTAAAAAAGAAGTATCTACAACATTACCAATAAGAAAGCCTAATACTAAAATGAGTGGCACACTCACTAGCATATATTTTTGTGGAAAGCGATAAATTTTCTGCGCTAAGCTCAACTGAATTTCCTCCTTTAAGTAAAATTGCCGACAAAAGCTGTCGGCAAGATGTTACGCATTTTTCGCCATTTTTCGGCGGTGTTTCCACATTTGATATTGGAAACGAATCCAGCAACCAATACAGAAGCCTGTTAACGCAATACCTGAAGCGGCAATAACCATACCTGCAAAAATATAGCCTGCAACATTCCAACCTAAATAGAAGAATAATAAAGCAAGTCCTAATGAGATAGTTGCAATCCATTGGTTAAAGATTTGTTGGTCTTTATCTTCTGGGTGATAAGTGTGTAATGGCTTGCGTAAAAACGGCTTACCTAACATAACGACAGGATTAACTTTAGTGATGACAGTAAACAACCCTAAAATAAAAGGGATAAATAAGATATTAGTATTCACAAAGACACCAAGCAGTGAAGTGACAACAATAAATACTTGGTTAGTTGTTACTAATGGTTTAGGAATACTATTAGGAATTTGTTGTGACAATGAATAAACCTCCAGTTTTATACCTATAGGGGTATAATTATTGTTATATAGACTATGAGGGATAACGATAAAAAAGTCAACTATATAAATTTCATTAGGTATAATAGAAAAAAAGAAGGTGGGGATGACTTTGACAACAGCTTTAGAAAATAATGTAGTACGTTTACGTCAAATGGTAAAAGAGGATGCTGAGACATTATGGGAAATTGGTCAGGATGATCGCATTTGGACATATTTATCAATAACACCGCGTTCATTAGAGGCGATTGAAGTTTATATTAATGAGGCTGTGGCTAATCAAGCGGAATTTCCGATGGTTATTATTGATGCGACAACAGATAAAATTGTAGGCGCAACAAAATTTATGGATATTGACGCAAAAAACAAAACAGCAGAGATTGGTTTTACTTGGCTGACACCTTCAGCATGGGGCACAGCAATTAATTGTAATGCTAAATATTTATTACTTGGTTATGCTTTTGAGCAATGGGGATTGCGCCGTGTAACCATTAAAACAGATGCTGAAAATATTACCTCATGTAAAGCAATTGAAGCGATTGGTGCAACAAAGGAAGGCGTGCTACGTAATCATCGTATTCGTAAAGATGGCAAAAATCGTGATACAGCAATTTACAGTGTAATTGAAGAGGAGTGGCCACAAGTCAAAGTAAAGCTAGGTGAGCGCTGTGCTGCAAAAAACGTATAACACGATAATTGGCGAGGTAACCATTGAGGCAACACCACAAGCAGTAACAGCATTGTATATAGGCAAACCTAAGGAGAGTATCGCGCAAGGTGAAAATGATGTTATGCAACAAGCGATTCGTGAGTTGACAGCTTATTTGGCGGGAGAGCTTCAGACATTTACAACACCACTTGCACCGCAAGGCACAGATTTTCAACAGCGTGTATGGCAAGCACTACAGGTCATTCCTTATGGGCAGACTAAAAACTATAAGCAAGTAGCTGAGCTAATTGGTAATGCCAACGCTTCACGAGCAGTGGGCAATGCTAATAATAAAAATCCGATTTTAATTATGATTCCATGCCATCGTGTAATTGGTGCTAATGGTAAGTTGGTTGGCTACGGTGCAGGGTTGCCATTAAAAGAGCACTTGCTAAACCTTGAGAAAAAGTTATGAGAGAGAAACTCGAAGCTTTAGCAGAACCGTCGTATCAAGCATTCGCTGCTAAATTATTGCCTGGTGTCACGGATATTTTAGGCGTGCGTGTGCCAAAGTTACGTGCATTAGCTAAAAATATCGCAAAGCGGCAGCCAGCGTATTTGCAAGCCCAGCCAACCTGTTTTGAAGAGACGATGTTGCAAGGCTTTGTGATTGGTTATTTACCTTATGATGAACAGCGCATTGCGGCGTTTGTTCCGTATATTACAAATTGGTCGCTTTGCGATAGCTTTTGTACAAGTTTAAAAAGTACAAAGGCGCATCGTGAAGAAATGTGGCGATTTTTACAGCCATATTTTTGTTCTGATCAACCATATGCTATTCGTTTTGCGGTAGTAATGAGCTTAATGTATTTTATTGAGGAGCCTTATATGGAACAACTGTTTAGACATTATGACGCAATTACTAATGAGCATTACTATGTGCGGATGGCAGTTGCGTGGGCAGTGTCTATGTGCTATGTAAAACAGCCAGTGCTAACGTATCGCTATTTACAGCAACATTCACTTGATGATCAAACGCATCGTATGACCATTCAAAAGATTATTGATTCGACGCGACCTACTAAGCAACAAAAGGCTGAGGTACGTGCGCTACGGAGGAGTAAAGCATGAAACATATTGGTGTCGGCGTAGACGCTTTTATTTTAAATGAACATAATGAATTATTATTAGTACGCCGCAAAAAAGAGCCAGAGGCAGCGCATTGGAGTTTGCCAGGGGGCAAGGTAGAGCTAATGGAAACAATTGAGGATGCCACAGTACGTGAGATTAAAGAGGAATTAGGTGTAACGATTACCCTCACACGTTTGTTATGTGTAACTAATCATATTTTACCGCCAGCTACCCACTCTGTGGCACCCACTTTTATCAAAAATAGGCGAGAATACTCCCACCTCAAGGAACGTGAAGGGCGTAGCCCAGTGAGTAGGTGGGAGATGAATCGCCTTCGGACAAGAGGTAGCTTACTTGCTATCTCGATTGTCCGACTGTTCGAGTGCTAGGTGTTAAGTGGGGGTAGTTCAATGCGTGTATTATAAAAGGTACGGTAACAAATAGAGAGCCTCATGCAATTAGTGAAGTAGGCTTCTTTGCATTATCTCAATTACCAACGCCACTGACAGTAACAACACTAAATGCCTTAAAGGAGTTTAAGCATGACTAGAAAACAACAGCGCATTCATTTTGCACAGCAACATCAAACTTTATTACGTTGCCCGCTTTGCTATGAGCAGGTGGAAGTTAATGAAGCAAGCATGGTATGTGCTAATCGCCATACGTTTGATTTTACAAAGCAAGGCTATGTTAATTTAGCCCCGCAACGTACCGAAAATTTATATACCAAGGAATTATTTACTGCGCGTCGCATGATAATTGATAGTGGTTTTTATACACCGCTTCATCAAGAGCTAATTAAACTAGTAGCAGATGCTAAAGTCATTGCAGATTTAGGTTGCGGTGAGGGTACGCATTTACAACAACTATTACCAGAAGGTGCGCTAGGTATTGGTATTGACCTTGCCAAGGAGGGCGTTAAAATGGCAGCTAGCTATGACAACGTGCTATGGCAAGTTGCAGATTTAGCTAATATCCCATTAATAACAAGTAGTGTAGATGCGATTGTTAATATTTTATCCCCATCTAACTATAAGGAGTTTAAGCGTATTTTACGTGCAGACGGGCGCATGATTAAGGTAGTGCCAAGCGAAAATTATTTATACGAGTTACGTGAGGCTTTCTTTCCAGATAAGTCACCTTACTCTAACACGACTATTGTTGAATTATTTGAGCAACAATTTGCACACACCAAAAAAATCACAGTACGTTATGAGCAACAGCTAACGGCTGAGTTAATGCGTATGTTAGTGGATATGACGCCGCTTACTCAAAACGTAGCCAGCGTACAAAAAGCACAATTTATTGCCGATAAAATACAAACGATTACGTTAGAATTTATTATTTTACTAGGTGAAAATTAATTGATTAAAAGAGTTTAGCTTTTGCTAGGCTTTTTTATTTTTCAGAAAATATATTGACAATGAGAATCATTATCGGTAAAGTGGTGGTTGTAGTTGATAAAGATTATCAGTTGGGAGAGACGGAAATGAAAAAATACATACTTATGATGACAACGTTGCTGTGTTTAGTTATTTTGACAGCTTGCGGTGGAAAGAAGGAAGCAGCACCGAAAGAAGAGGAAGTTGATAAGGAAGAGCCTAAAGCAGAGGTTGTAGAGAAGTTAGAAGTAACAGATGCACTTGGCAATACGATTAGCTTTGATAAGGCTCCCGAAACATTTGCTGTTATGAGCGCGGGTGATATGGATATGCTATTAGCCGTAGATGCTAAAATTGTTGGACGTCCAAACGCACGTGGACCTGTAGATGAAAGTGTGAAAGATGTACAAGAAATTGGTAATCCTCACGAACCAAACTTTGAACAAATCGCGGCAGTTGGTGCTGATGTATTAATTGCTAGTCCAAGCTTTGAGCGCCATGCAGCTAACATTGAGAAACAAGGTACAAAGGTAGTTTATACAGAAGCCAATTCAATTCAAGATATTCAAGATACATTAACATTGTTTGGTAAGCTTGCAGGTAATGAAGATAAAGCAACTGAAATTAATGACAAGATTACAGCACAAGTGAAAGCAATCGAAGAAACAGCAGATGCTGGCGTTAAAACAATTTTAGTGTACGGTGCACCAGGTACTTACTTAGCGGCGCTACCTAACTCATTATCAGGTGATTTATTAGCGAAAGCAGGTGGCGAAAATATCGCTTCTGATTTCCCTAAAGAAGAAAAATACCCTAACTATGCTAGCTTAAGCGTAGAAAAAATTATTGAACGTAACCCTCAAGCTGTAATGTTAATTACACATGGCGAGCCAGAGGCAGTACGTGAAGCTTTTGAAAAAGAAATGGCGCAAAATGCGGCATGGAAAAACTTAGACGCTGTAAAAAATGGTAAAGTAACCATTTTACCTTCAGACTTATTTGGCACAAACCCAGGTACACATATCGTTGACGCGCTAGAAGAAATGCAGAAGCAATTAGAGGCGGTTAAGTAACATGACATTAGCTAGGCAAGCAAGGCTTGAGTCAACGACACACCCACTCGCTAAAAAACGAATGATTACACTCGTAACTTTAGTTGTACTGCTTATTGTAGCAACACTTGGTAGCTTAATGATTGGCCCTGTAAAGTTTACATTAGCAGAGGTTTGGCAGGGTATAACCGTTGAGGAGGATACATTAGCACGACGAATTGTTTGGGATTTACGCATTCCACGTGTGTTAATTGGTTTAATGGTTGGTATGTGTTTAGCGGTAGCGGGCTCCATTTTACAAGGCGTCATGCGTAACCCTCTCGCAGACCCAGGTATTATTGGTGTATCATCAGGCGCGGGTCTAGCTGCAGTATTTATTATGATTTTATATCCTATGTATATTTTATTTTTACCTTTAGCCGCCTTTGTAGGTGCATTAATTACAGCGCTTATTATTTATGCCCTGTCATGGAAGGACGGGGCATCACCTGTACGCATTATTTTAGTAGGTGTTGCGATCAACGCTATTATTGGCGCGGTTATGAGTGCGATGATGTTACTTTATAGCGATCGTGTACAAGCAGTACTCCCGTGGTTATCAGGCGGTATTGCGGGCACGGGTTGGCATCAAGTTAATATGGTTGTTTACTATGTGGTTGCTGCATTAATTTTATCGCTATTTTCTATTCGCCATATTCGTTTATTACGTTTAGGTGATGAGGTGGCAAAATTACTCGGACATAATGTAGAGCGTAGTCGTTTTATGTTAATTGTATTAAGTGCTTTACTTGCAGGTATAGCGGTTAGTGTATCCGGATTAATTGGTTTTGTCGGACTTGTTATACCACATATGCTACGTTTAATTATTGGTAATGACTATCGCTATTTATTACCAGCGGCGGCATTGGGTGGCGGTTTACTTGTTGTGGTAGCAGATACAATTGCACGCACAGCATTTGACCCAATTGAGCTACCCGTAGGTATTTTATTATCCTTTATTGGCGGACCATTTTTCTTATACATGATTCAAAAGAGGAGGGACAACGTTGCTGCAAACTAAACAATTATCGTTTCGTCAGCCGACATCATTTACATTACAAGTGGAAGATTTGCATATTAAAAAAGGTGAGATTGTTAGCCTTATCGGACCAAATGGCTCGGGTAAATCAACGTTGCTACGCTTGATTTCACGATTAATTAAGCCTCAACAAGGCAATGTCGTACTTGATGGTCACGATATTTATAGTTTAAAGAGCGTTGATGTCGCAAAGAAGTTAGCGATGCTACCTCAAATGCAAGATCATCAAATGGATGTTACAGTACGTGAGCTAATTGAATTTGGACGTTCACCTCACCGAAAAGGTCGGGGTATGTCACAGGAAGATCATGCTATCGTAGCATGGGCTATGGGTGTTACAAAGCTTGAGCATTACGCTAACCGCTTATTGCCTTCACTATCAGGAGGCGAGCGTCAGCGTGCTTGGATTGCGATGGCAGTGGCACAGCGGCCTGATATTTTACTACTAGATGAACCTACAACTTTTTTAGATATTGCCCATCAGCTTGAAGTTATGGAGCTAGTGCATGAGCTAAATGAAACACTAGGTATGACGATTGTGATGGTGTTGCATGATATTAATCAAGCAGCCCAGTATAGCGATCGTTTAGTGGTATTAAAAAATGGCACCATTCAATATGACGGCATACCACAATGTGTATTATGCCGTGAGATGTTTCAATCCATTTTTGAAATTGATGCAGAGATTTATCAACAAAACGGACGTGCATTTTTTACACCGCAACGTTTAAACAAGGAGGCGTACCCATTATGATGAATGGCAACCCATTAGACCAAGAGCTAGTGCGTGAATTTATATTTGCGGCACATGGTGACTTTGCAAAGGTACAAGTATTATACGAGCAGGAGCCAGCTCTATTACATGCAGTAATGAATTGGGATACAGGTGACTGGGAGAGTGGTTTAGGAGCGGCAGCGCATACAGGGCGTCGAGATATTGCCTCATTTTTATTAGCGCGCGGTGCACGTATGGATATTTTTACAGCGGCAATGCTAGGGAACTTAGCAATTGTGCAAGCCATGATTGAGGCGCAACCCGAAGCACTAACAGCGACAGGTGCACATGGCATCCCACTTCTACATCATGCAAAAATGGGTGGCGAGCAGGCACAACCTGTTTTTGATTACTTACAAACTAAAATGACAGAGGAGGCAACAGCATGATTGTTGCAATGAACACAATTCGTATTAAAAAAGGGCACGGCGAAGAAATTATCGAACGCTTTCAAAACCCTAAGGAAATTGGCAAGTTTGAAGGATTTTTAGGTTTAGAGGTCTTAAAGAAATTAAACGGTAAAGACGAAGACCAAATCCGTATTTGTACACGTTGGGTAGATGAGGCTTCATTTAATGTTTGGCTACATAGCCCAGAGTTTAAAGCAAGTCATAGTAAATCAGCAGAGGAACGTGAAAACAGCCCGCTGCTTGGTGCAGACTTTGCTTTACTAGAAGTTGCAATCAGCTCAGATAACAACTAATAACACGAACACGCATAGTTCAGACTAAAAGCACCTAGCTCCCTGGGTGCTTTTAGTGTATATTGAAAGAAATTTCAGAAAAGTAGGTGTTAGTTATGAAGGAAAGGGCAAAACAAGTGCAATTGTATTTACAGCAACAAGGATTTACAAACGAAGTAGTAGAGTTACCAAGCAGTACTCGAACAGTGCAAGAGGCTGCTGAGGCAATTGGTTGCCATGAGGCACAGATTGCAAAATCAATCGTTTTTGATATTGGTGGTAGCGCACTGTTAGTTGTGGCAAGTGGTCCTAATCGTGTGAGTGAGGCGCGTGTAGCAACTTTTATTAAAGCACCTTTGGCTAAAGCGAATGCGGCATTTGTACGCCAGCATACAGGTTATGCTATTGGTGGTGTGCCACCTGTAGCACATAAATACCCACCGCGAATATTACTTGATGAAGATTTATGGAAGTATGAAACAATTTGGGTAGCAGCAGGACATCCGATGGCAGTTTTTCAATTAACACCCGATCAACTTTTACAACTAACACATGGTGAGGTTACAAAAATTAAATAATGTGCTAAAATGAGAACAAACGTTCTTTAAAGGGGGCTATACAATGCAATTACCTACTGCACTAAAGCAATACGAGACGACTTTACAAGCAACACTACGACCAACAGTCACCATCACACCAACACCTGCAAAAACAGGCACACTAGAAAGCAAATTTGCAGGTAAACCTTATTGGTTAAAATCAGAGCCTTACCCAACAGCTAGTACGGGCGAGGCATTGTATTTATTGGCGCAATTAAATTTGTCAGCTATCCCCGTACCAGCACCATTCCCACAGCAAGGGATTTTACAGTTCTTTGTATTAAATGATGACCTTACTGGCTTAAACTTTGACGATATGTGTGAGCAAAAAGATTTTAGAGTAGTTTACCATGAACATATTGAGCAGGATGAAACAAAATGGTTTACGGCATTTGATACACTTAATTATGGTGAAGAAGAGGATTATTTCCCTATTCAAAAGGAATGTGCACTCGCCTTTCAATTGACCGAAACACCAATATCAACAAGCGATTATCGTTTTAATGAGTTACTTGGCATTGAAGATGTAGAATATGATGTATATGAAGAGATTATTGACCCATATAGTGAAGTAAATGGGGAGCAAGGTGCAAAAATTGGCGGCTACCCTTACTTCACGCAGTGGGACCCACGTGGTGAAGACGGTAATACAAAATACAGCCGCAATGATATTTTATTATTGCAAATTGATTCGGATATGGATAACGGTATTTTATGGGGAGATTGCGGTGTGGCTAACTTCTTTATTGCAGAAGAAGATTTGCTCGCTCGTAATTTTGACCGTGTTTTATATAGCTGGGATTGTAGTTAAAAAAGAGGCGAGCTCGTCTCTTTTTTTGTATAATTTTTTATAAACGGAAAGAGCTACAAACATGGCATTATATTTTACATACGTTGTACTCGGATTATCAATTGCCTTGCCGGTAGGTACAGTAACGATTGAAATGGCGAAGTAAGGTTTAAAGAACAGTTTTATGCATGGCGGGGTAGTAGGGCTTGGTGGCATGACGATTGATTTATTGCTTATTGTAGCACTGTATTTTGGGTTAGCGTCAGTGTTAGCGCAACCTATTATTCAAAGTGCGATGTGGTTAATTGGTGCTTTGTTTCTATTATATGTAGGTATTGATAGTATTAAGCATGCGAGTGATGATATTACGTTAGCAGGTGGGGCTATAACGAAGACTTTAGGTTCTTCTTACCGTAATGGCTTACTTGTAGCAGTGTCTCCAGGTAATTTAGTGTTTTGAGTAAGTATTTTTGGCACGGTGCTCGCTAGCTCATTTGATGCGAGTGATAAGGCAAGCTTTATTATTGTAGGAGCGGGTATATTGACTGGTATACTACTACATGATATTGCCTTAATGGCAATTGTAGCGACAACGCGTCGCGCCATGAATAAAACAGCCATTATGTGGGTGTCTGTATTAGCAGGTTTTGTGCTAATTGGTTTTGCTGCATATTTCGGCTATGAATTTGGGAGAACGATATGGAATTAAAAAAAGTAACGACACAACGACAAGATTATGTACCACTATTATTATTAGCAGATGAAGACGAGGCTGTAGTTCATTCGTATTTACATGAAGGTGATTTATTTGAGTTGATTGAAGCGGGTGAGCGTATTGGTGTAGCGCTATGTATTGAGGTTGATGGTGCTATTGAGCTAAAAAATATTGCGATTGATGAGATGCATCAGGGGCGTGGCTATGGCAAATGGTTAGTTACGCAACTTTGTCGTCATTATAGCGAGTATGAGCGCGCTATTGTTGGTACAGCTAACTCAAGCATTGGTAATATTGCCTTCTACCAAAAGCTAGGTTTTACGCTTTATGATGTAAAGTGGCACTATTTTACGAAACATTATGCACAGCCTATTATTGAAGATCACATTCAAGCACAACATATGCTGATGTTTGAGCGCACTTTAATTGAAAATGGCAATTGCTGTTCGTTATAGTATAGACGAAGGGTGATGAAAAATTATGGAATTTACAACAGTCATTAATGAGCGCCGTTCGGCAAAAGATTTTGAGCCTAATGTGTCAATTAGTACAGAGCAACTTGAGGTAATGATAGAAGAAGCGCAACTTGCGCCAACAGCATTTAACTTACAGCACGCCAAGTATGTTATTGTACGTGACGAAGCAGTTAAACAAGAGTTAAAAGAAGTTAGCCTTATGCAAGAAAAAATTACTAATGCATCTGCTGTAATCATTATTACAGGCGATGCGCAAGCCTATGATAATGTGGCAGAGATTTATGCACATACTTTGACAGGTGATGTGTTAACGATGAAAGAAGAAGCCATTCGTGATTTTTATGTACCAAGAGGTGAGAGTTTTGCGCGTGAGGAAGCCATTCGTAATGGTTCACTTGTAGCTATGCAGTTTATGCTTGTCGCAAAATCATACGGTTGGGACACATGCCCAATGATTGGCTTTGATAAAATTGAGGTGCGTCGTATTTTAGACATCCCTGCAAATGAAGAAATCGTCATGATGATTACGTTAGGTAAAGCTGTGCCAATGGACGAGTACCCACGCGGTTATCGTAAACCAGCACAGGAAGTGATTCGTTATAAATAAATAGAAGAGGCTGGGACAAAACCCATCTTATAAATGAAAAGCCCTTGAACTTTTACGTCATGTAAAAGTTCAAGGGCTTTGATTTTTGTGGGTAAAAAAAGAACACCTTCTGTTAAAATAAAGTCACCAAAACAAAATCCAACAGAAAGAAGTGTTCTTATGTTTAAAAATTATACCATGAATCAACTGATTTTGCCTCTAGATATTGAAATGAAATTACAAGCTAACGATATTGCTTTCCACGTCCACAACTTAGTGGAGAGTATCCCACACGAAGCATTCACACCATTTCTTCGAAATGAGGGCTGTCCGGCTTACCATCCTCGTATGATGCTGAAAATTATCCTTTGTGCGTACACGCAGTCCGTTTTTTCAGGACGCAAAATTGAAGCTTTACTCAAAGATAGCCTGCGTATGATGTGGTTGGCGCAAGGATATGAACCAAGTTACCGTACGATCAATCGCTTCCGTGTACATAAAGATATGAAGGAATTACTTCGACAATGCTTTGTCCAATTCCGCTGCCAACTTATTGAAGCTAAACAGATTGATAACGAAGCGATTTTTATTGATGGTACGAAGATTGAAGC
>LN483079.1 GCA_000935965.1 Metalysinibacillus saudimassiliensis | reverse complement strand
AAGCAAACATGCAAGGATTATCAATTCATTTAGACCGAAAAACTGAAAATCATTCAAACGAAGATATTGATATTGAGCGTTCACATTTGGATTACGATTTGTGCGAAAAAGAAGGCGATACACTTTCTCGAATGAATGAAAGGTTAGACGAGGTTTATTGCATGGATCGAAAAGATGTAAAGGCGTGTTGCTCTTGGGTTGTTACATTGCCCGAAAATCTCAAAGATGCACCCGATGAACACCAACGGAAATTCTTTGAAGAAACATACGGTTTTCTAGCCGATCGATACGGCGGTGAAAAAAATGTGTTGTCTGCAAATGTCCATAATGACGAAACGACTCCACACATGCACTTTGCTTTTATTCCTGTTGTTTACGACCCGAAAAAAGAACGTGAGAAAGTTTCTGCAAAATTAGTGATAAATCGAAATGAATTAAAGGTTTTTCATAAGGATTTGGATGTACATTTGAAAGAAAGTATTCCCGAAATTTATCAAGACGGAATTTTGAACGATAAGACAATTGGTCTTGATGATATTGAATCAATAAAAAAACATTCAAAAGAAATTGAAGCGAAAAAAGCAGATATGAGCAAAGAACTTGAAGAGTTTTCTCGAAAAGAAAAAGAGGAAATGGTAAAGGATTTGGCGACATTCAAAAAGCCGGACGAGATAATTAAAAGAATAGATTCAACGTCTAAAGAATCGCTTCTTGGTGGTAAAACGAATTTAATTACAAAAGATTATAAGCAATTAATAAAAGTAGCAAAATCTGCAATCAAGGAAAAACAAAATTTATATAATTATAAAAAGGTTTCCAGTGAGAAAATTGGTGATTTAGAAGCGACTGTTCGGTTTGCCGATAGAAAGATTAAAAACCTAGAAGGAAAAAACGAAAATCTTGAAAAAGAGGTCGCTGGGCTTCAGGAGCACCGGATAAATGAAATTGTTTTTAAGAGCATGCTGCAAGATGATAATCGGGATTTAAATATTAGCCAGACGGAAATTGACGGGCGTCTTATCCTTTTCAATTTAGAGAATGGTCACGAACCACTAGACCGTGAGCAAGGGGAAAGGTGGAGCTCAACGCTAGAAGAAAACAAAAGGCTTAAAACAATCCCCCAGAGCCGTTTACAGAGGGGGCTGGATAAACTGAAGCAGTTTATTGAGAAATTCCTCGTGCGAGGTTTTTCAATGGATTCCGTTTTACAGAAAGTCGAGCAAGAAAAATCGAGAAAACCGAAAAACAAAAAGAAATCGCATGACCTGGAATTATGAAAGGCAAAGAAAGATGCCCCTGAAGGCTTCAGAATTCGTTCTGTGAGCTTTAGGGGCATTTTGTTAGGATTTATATGTATTTGTGTTTAAAGTGCTTAGAAAGGGCTTGTGGCGTTTTTAGAGGGGGTTAGAATTTGGTTTTGATCTTGATCTGATCTTGATCTTGGGTTTGGTTTTGAACTTGGTTTTGGTGTTTTGAGCGGAGCGAAAAAACATGCCTTTTCTTATCTTGATATAAGGGTAACATCTTCGATTTACCCTTAACGGTCTTGAGCCCTTGGTACATATGGCTTGAATACAAAAAAACTTGCAAAATTCCTAATAGTGTTCTAGACTTTGAGTTACCACACAAAAAGTCGAAACAGAAGGAAGGTGCAAGTTTTTAAGTGCCTTGATTGGCGTTTATTAACTTAAGTTATATGACTCAATATAAAGCAAAAACCAAAAAGAATCAAGATATTATGGTTAAATCCACAAAGAAAAAACGTAAAAATGGTGTATTAGCTTACTTTATGGAAAAGCTAGTTTCTGAAAACGTGGTCTCGGAAAATACTTTAAAACTCATAAGGGAGTGCAATACGTTCATGATGATGGTTGCTGATGAAAGTATGGAAAAGAAAAAACAGCATAAAGGCAACACATGCAAAAATCGTTTTTGCCCCATCTGTGCGTGGAAAAAATCTCGAAAAGATGCGTTGGCTTTGTCCGTCATGATGGCGTATCTAAAGCAAGAAGAAAATAAAGAGTTTATCTTCCTGACGTTAACAGCACCAAACGTGCCAGCTGAGGAATTGGAAGATGAGATTAAAGACTATAATCATTCGTTTAAAAAGCTGATGGAACGCAAGGAAATTAAGAAGATTGTAAAGGGTTATGCTAGAAAATTAGAAATCACCTACAACGAAGAACGTGATGATTACCACCCACATTTTCATGTGCTGATTGCAGTCAACAAAAGTTATTTTACACAAACAGCTCAATATATCTCTCGGGATCGGTGGTTGGAGTTGTGGCAGCAAGTCACAAAAAATCCTCTGATTACACAAGTTGACGTGCGCAAAGTTCGCAACGGTCGGGACGATAAAGTTTACGAGATTGCTAAATACTCAGCGAAAGACAGCGACTATTTAATTAATCAAGAAGTTTTTGAGGTATTTTATAAAGCCTTGAAAGGAAAACGATTAATCGTATTTTCCGGGCTGTTTAAAGACGCCATGACCAAATTTAAAAATGGCGAATTAGATGGTTACAAAGAAAAAGACGTGACGAAGTATGTGTATGCCATCATGTATAACTGGGGCGGAAAAAAATATTTAGAACTCGAAAAAAGATATCTAACCGAGGAAGAAATGAAGGAAATTAACGGTCAACTCATTGATGAAAAGGAGGTTGATTAACATGAAAATTAGCAGACAAGCCGAAGCTGAATTCCCCGAATTTGATAGTCATGAACATGCTCGGAAATTTTTTAAAAATAAATACGGCGATAGTTTTGTTATGGCAAGTTCCGAAATGATCGGCGATGAAAAGGTTTATTTTTACCATTTGATTTTAGACAGACAACAATATTTTGATGGTTTTCAAAAACTCAAAGAAGATGGTTTTATAACGGATTCATTGGATTTCATGAATAGCTATCAACCAGTGGAAATTTTCGAAGATGGTAGGATACATGTAATTCACTAAAAATTAGAGTTGCTCAGCAAACGGGCCATTTAACGGAATAAGTGATGAAAACTGAATTTAAAACTTAGTCTGTATGTGGTAAAATGTTTCAATCAAGATTAGGAGGCATTAATTATGAAGTGCAATGAATGTAACAGGGTTCAATTAAAAGAGGGAAACGTATCATTAGCCCTATAAACTGCGTCTACCCTCATTATTGGAGGGCGAAATGTGAATACGTCTTATTCACAATCAAATTTACGACACAACCAAATTTTAATTTGGCTTTGCGTTCTATCTTTTTTTAGCGTATTAAATGAAATGGTTTTGAACGTCTCATTACCTGATATTGCAAATGATTTTAATAAACCACCGGCGAGTACAAACTGGGTGAACACAGCCTTTATGTTAACCTTTTCTATTGGAACAGCTCTATATGGAAAGCTATCTGATCAGCTAGGCATTAAAAGGTTACTCCTATTTGGGATTATAATAAATTGCTTCGGATCGGTAATTGGGTTTGTTGGACATTCTTTCTTTCCCATACTTATTCTGGCTCGATTTATTCAAGGAGCTGGTGCAGCTGCATTTCCAGCACTCGTGATGGTTGTAGTTGCGCGCTATATTCCAAAGGAAAATAGGGGTAAAGCGTTTGGTCTTATTGGCTCCATAGTAGCTATGGGAGAAGGTATCGGTCCAGCTATTGGTGGAATGATAGCTCATTTTATCCATTGGTCTTATCTTCTGCTCATTCCAATGATGACAATTATCACCGTTCCGTTCCTTATTAAATTGTTGAAAAAAGAAGTAAGGATAAAAGGTCATTTTGATATTGTAGGAATTATACTAATGTCAGTGGGCATTGTATTTTTTATGCTGTTTACAACATCTTATAACATTTCTTTTCTGATCATCAGTATTCTGTCATTCCTGATATTTGTAAAACATATTAGGAAAGTAACAGAACCTTTTGTTGAACCTGCACTGGGGAAAAATATTTCTTTTATAATTGGTGTCCTTTGTGGAGGACTTATATTTGGTACAGTAGCAGGGTTTATCTCTATGGTTCCTTACATGATGAAAGATGTACATCAACTAAGCACTGCTGCAATTGGCAGTGTGATTATTTTCCCTGGAACAATGAGCGTTATTATCTTCGGTTACATTGGTGGATTACTTGTTGATAGAAAAGGTCCATTGTACGTGTTAACCATTGGAGTTACATTTCTTTCCGTTAGCTTTTTAATTGCTGCCTTTTTTTTAGAAGTAACACCATGGTTACTGACAATTATATTAGTTTTTGTTTTTGGTGGGCTGTCATTCACCAAAACAGTTATATCTACAATTGTTTCAAGTAGTTTGAAACAAAAGGAAGCTGGTGCCGGAATGAGTTTGCTTAATTTTACCAGCTTTTTATCAGAGGGAACAGGTATTGCAATTGTTGGTGGTTTATTATCTGTACGCTTGCTGAATCAGAAGTTGCTACCTATGGACCTTGATCAATCCACTTACTTGTATAGTAATATGCTATTCCTTTTTACAGGAGTCGTTGTCACTAGTTGGCTGATCACCTTGAATGTATATAAACGAAGACAAATTCAATTTAAAAGTTGAATACCAGAGATAAATTAAATGACTTCTCGCTTTCTTAAGCAATCGGGCGCGATTGTTCAAGACCCGAAATATTTAAGAGGTGGCAAATTTGCCATCTCTTTTTATTTTCTTCAGCCAAAAGTGAAACTTGCTGCAGAAGAAAATACGTGGCAATTGTCAACGGTAAATGTCTGACTGAAGCGACAGCGAAAGGAATTTAAGGAGTTGATAATTTCGCTACACCCGAACCCTCTTGGCTCGTCAAAAGGCAACACCTTTTGACCTGCCAACCGGCGAGGGAGCCCCCTCAAAAAGTGAGGGGGTTGGGGGAGCTTTTTGGAGGGGGTCGAGGGAAACTTTTCCCTCGTGGGTTTGGGCAAAGCCCATGATTTTTTCTTTTGCTTTTGAACTTGGGGGAGCGGTTTTTGCTCCCTTGCTTTTCGCCTCGCAGAGCACGTCCAGAAGAATTCTGGTATACCGTGTTATACCAAATGGTTTTGGATTCCCTCGCCTGATGTGTTATTCTTAACCGAAAATGAGGTGTCCGAAATCGCTCACGTACAAAAATACACAAAAGCAAACATGCAAGGATTATCAATTCATTTAGACCGAAAAACTGAAAATCATTCAAACGAAGATATTGATATTGAGCGTTCACATTTGGATTACGATTTGTGCGAAAAAGAAGGCGATACACTTTCTCGAATGAATGAAAGGTTGTATCGTAGTTGGAGTACGATATGACGGTTATGAAGTGTTACCAGCACCTCATAGCAGTCGGCTTTTTCTTTTCGCTCATTTATTTGTTAATTTCTACAATAAACGTTTTCAGGCGCTTTTGCAAATACTAATTTGCTTTTGCGCTTTTTTTAAATTTTTTTTAATGTTATTGTAGCAATAGTAATAGCCCATACTTTTGTATTTATTTGATTTAACGTATTATATTTAATAATTATATGATTTATAACGTTCCCAAATGGCAATTTGGGAACGTTGTTAGAAGTTATCCACAGTCTAAAAATTTTTTATTTACTTTTTTATACGTTGTAATATATCTCCATTTTGCTATAGTGTTTGTAAATACATATAAAGGAGTTTTGACCAATGAAAAAAGTAATTTATAGCGTTGCTCTTATTGCCAGCTTATTTACATTAGCTGCTTGCAGCAATGACGATGCAAAAGAAGCGGATACTGAAGCAGTTGCTACTGATAAAAAAGATGAAACATCTTCTGCCGCTAAAAAAGACGTTTATTTTGACGGTGAGACAGCCAAACTAAAAGATGTGGCTGTTACTATCAAAGAAACGAAAGTAATCCCTGTGGGCGAACCTGGTAACGAATACGGTGATAAACCTGTATTAGCTATCTGGTATGATGCAAAGAATTTAAGTGATAAAGATATTGATCCAAATACAGCGTGGATTGCGGTATTTAGTGCGGTGCAAGATAATGACCCTAATGCTGTTAACACGTTAAACGTTGGCATGATACCTGACCAAAGCCATCTTGATTCGCAATTACAAACCATCAAAAAAGATGGCACTGTAGAAAACTCGATTGCGTATGAATTAGATGACTTAACAACACCAGTAACCTTGATTGCTACACAAGGTCTAGGCGGCGATGAGCTTGGCCGCAAAGAAATTAAAGTAGATTAATAGGTAAAAGCCACGAGTTATAAACGCTCGTGGCTTTTTTGTTTGCGTATATACACTACTTAATGTAATATTTAATCATAGTTATTTTTATCTTTTGCGTGACTGTTAGAGCAGTTGCGCATTTTTTATGTCTTCTTCTAACTCCGAAGCGGCCGCTTCATATACGACTGACGATTCCGAGTTGCTGTCGTATACCTCTATGCTTACCCATCCGCTACAGTCGGCTTTATATTTATTACCGTGTGCTTCAAAGTATATTAGCGAGCGAGCTCCTACAAAATCATAATCATAAACTTTCATGCCTGCAGCTAATTCAGAATCAAAACACTCAACAATAGATTGTGCAGCGTCTTCAGGCGAATGATGAATGTACTCATTAAGCAAGATTTTCACCCGCTTTATACTCATACTCCTGGTCGCCAACAAATACTGTTGCCTCGCCAGTAGTCAAGTTGCGATAGTGCTCTACGTATGAGCCATTACCTGTGCAGTGGATGTAGTGAAACGTACCTTTATCATCTACTGCTACCACATCAATAAAACCTTTAATAAATGTCATTTTGATTACCCCTATTCTAATTTAAATTTATTTAAGCAGTTTAATGACTTGCTCAGGTCGTATGAATTAAATTATTCCCAATCGCCGTAGAATCCGCCACCGATTTCTTCAAGCACAGCGTTGTTGTCATGATCTTCTTGCGTTGGCTCAACACCGTACCAACGTGATGTTGTTACAACTTCACCGTCTTTCTCTATTGATACAGATGCTTGCGTGTAGCTCATGCCGTCTAACGCTTCTAATTTCGCTTCCTCTAAAGTTCCTGAGAACTCATTAGTGAAGCCATTTTGATAATTAATTGTGTACTTTTCCATTTCGCTATCCCCTTTTATTTTATTTAGCTAAGACCAGCGTATTTCTTGTCCATTCCGCTAGCGGCAGTTGATTGCCTCTTTCTTAACTACCCTTATATTAACCCGTATAGGTTATATAGTCAACCTATATAGGTTAAATATTTAAGGTTTTTTAAATGTTTTATACACAAAAAGAAAAAGCCCTTATTTACCAGGGCTTTTTTTGTTACGTTTTTACTCGAATTGCTTCATAAAATCGTCAGTTAGTAGCCAAGTCTTGCCCGACTTACGGATAATACCCAACTCCAACCAGCTGTCAAAGCGCTCTGGTCGTGCTGACGATGTACGCACTCGGCTTTTAATTGTGTCTATGTTGATGCCGTAGCGTTCCGCCGCTTCTGACATTGTAAAAATTTCGTCTATGCTGTATTTTTTCATTTTATTTATCTCCATTTCCTTTATTTGCGTAATACCTTCTTTGGTAATACGCTGCGCACTCATTACAATAAGTGCGGTTTTCATTTTCTTTAGGCCCTCCGCATTGAGGGCATTTTTCTTCTTTGATGCGGCTGTCCATTTTTTTGCGTCGATAATGACGCCACTTGCACCTGTTAGAGCAATACTTTTGTAGAGGATTATTACTTAATAAGGGATTGTTACAATCCTCGGCCAAGCATGTGTTTTTACCTTTTGTCATATTAAAACCTCCAATGCACCTTGCCATACAATTTCTTTATGCGATTTCTTTGGTTTTTTCTCGACCAACTTGTAATCTCTTTGATCACAAGTTGGTTTACATTTGCAATCAAACTCTGTTAACATTTTATTTCCAATCATTACTACGTCGCTGTCCATTGTCAGCATTTTAATATCCCCTTTGATTTTATTTAGTTAAGACTAGCGTGTTTCTCGTCCATTCCGCCAGCGGCAGTTGATTGCCTCTTTCTTAACTACCCTTATATTAACCCGTATAGGTTAAATATTCAACCTATACGGGTTAAATTATTGAAAGTTTTTTAGGCATAAAAAAAGCCGCTACCTCTTTTATAAGAAGTAACGGCTTTTGCTAACTATTCATTTCGCGCGATAGAGGCATTGGCCCACATCGTAGCTTGCTCTAAATTTGTTAGCGCTAAGGCTTTTTCTCGACTACCTGGGCATAACCCTGCAATTAACTCTGCTAAATGTTTCGCTTCGTTGCGGATCAGTTCGTACTTTTCCGCCTGGCCTTCCTTTGGTGGGTGGTATCTAAAGTTATTTTGGATGGTTTTGTTATCCATTATTCTTAATCTCCTTGCGTAAAAAGTATGACAATGTTTTGTTTTTAAGGTCATCGTCAGTCATATCCTCTAGAGGTACAGCGTTGTATTTGTCTGCCCAGTTAGGCGAATCTTTGACTTTTTCCCACTCCGCTTTATTTACGATTAATTTAGTGAATAAACCGTTTTTTACAGCTTGGTTGTTAAGCGCCTGAATGTCCTTGCGCGTTGTATTATTTAATTTCATATCCTTCAGCACCTCTTTTATAATTTCTACTTCTGGTTCTTTTGTTTTTTCTTCAACTGTTGGTTTGCTACCTAACAAAATTTCTTTGACTCGCTTAGTAAAGCGCAATACATAAGCCGCTTCGGTGTGCCCATTCGCTACCGCCCCTGGGTCACGTCCACCGTGCCCAGCGTCTAAACAAACCGGCCCATTTGGTTTACCTAGTTGCATCAGCGTTTTTTTGATTGCTGCGGCATGCGTTTGCGCCAACAACTCAAAGTTAGCTTTACCAGCAATCGTGTCGTACTCTGCAGCATTAGTGATAAACCCTAACTCGACAAGCACTGCTGGCATATTTGTTTCGCGTAACACTGCAAAATTAGCCACTTTTTTACCGCGATTAATTTGATTGAGCTGTCGTAATGCAGGTAGTACCGCACCGTGATATGTATCACGCCCTGAGATTGTATCGTTGTTTAACGTAGGGTACGTAAAGTCTTCATAGCCTTTTGCTAATGCGGTAGCTGCATTAAGGTGATATGAGATAAATAGTACGGCTTTGTGTGTATTTGCGTACACAGCTCGCTCCGACAATCCCACGTAGATATCTGTTGTACGTGTCATTAGTACGTTGATAGGCATTACTCAAACACCTCGTTTTCTGGCGCATTGTAACAGTCCTGGCACATCATTTCGCCGTTAAATGTTTCTAGTACGTTAATTTCTTTGCAACATACAACGCATTCTGTTTTATTTTCCATTATTTTTTGCTCCCTTCCATCATCTTTTTTAAAAAGTCAATAAATAATTCACCCGTTTTATTTTCGTCATCTGTTAACCCTAAATGAGCCATGATGCTTTTGCATTCGAAAAATATGTAGCCCATGCATAATACAAAATACGATGTCACAGCAATCTCAAATGGCAATGCCATCAATGCTAACGGCAAAAAGATTACCAATAAGCAAAACACACCTACCTTGCGTGTCAATCCGTGTATCGCTTTTTGTGTACTAAATGCAATGCTTGCGTTAAATTGCGCATTGAGTACACCTAATGCAAAATCAATACAGTTTGCAATGATTACAACAACGAGCAATAAGTACAACTTGGTGTTGTGGTTATCCATTAGACTTGTTAGATAGTCAATCATATCCATATACCTCACCCTTTATTTTGTGTTTAAAACAAGCAACCTCCCATATACATGGGAGGTTGTAAATAATTATTTATTTTGATTTAAAAGTAACTCTACTTGATCTCGCAGTGCTTTAGGTTGTACGTCGTCTAGTTTACGTAGACCTGCCTCAATTAGTTTTTGATATACTACAGCCATTTTTACGCCCCCTTTTCTTCGTTCATTTCGTAAATTTCCGCAATCGCTAACATCGTACGTGTTTCACTGTTCGCAATTTCTTTTTTTAATCCTTCGTTTTCTTTTGTTAGTTTTACCGTTGTTTCGTAAGATTCCGCTAATGCAGCCATCAACTGGAGATTGTTTGATTCCAACTCCACAAGACGTCCTGGCAGCGCATCCTTCACATCCTGCTTCGCTCGCTCCGTTTCCAGCGATACCTTAGCTAAAAATTTTAATGCCATTTTATCACCCCCTTTCGGTGCATACTAAAAGGAACTCGGCGTTTAACTAAGTTCCTTAATCAAAGGTGAAGCCATGTGAAGCGACAAAGATTTCTCCCATCGTGTCGTTGGCTACAATTTCTACTTTTAACGCAACAGCCCATGTTTCTGCTGTTTTCTCGTTATTTGTGAATGTGTGGTAGTCCATATTAATGAAATCTGTCGTCATATCTTCCCACGTTGGCTTTACATCATTTGCATTATTGCAAATCCACACTTTAATGGCTGCTGGGTTACTACCATCAGATGCTAACGCATAATCTAACGCAACTAATACACGATTAGCTGCTACAGCTCCTGTGTCAATCGGGTGCACTAAAGTATCGTATGCTAATTTATTACCAGCACGGATATAACGCACATCTCCGTATTTACCAATTGCTTTTGTACTAGCATCAATAGCCGCCATGCGCCAATAATATTTAGTGTTCTTGTCAATCTGCTCTTGTAGAGTGTACGACACAGGTTGTCCCGATTGGTCGTTTTTAACGCCGCCTTCAGGGATGTCGTAGCCGTTGACTTTCCATCCTGCTCGCTTTTCGTCCGAACGATGCGTTAATACCTCTCCTGTAAAGTCATGGTTTTTAGAGATTTGCACAACAAAGTGCTGACCATCATCCTCTTTATCCGTGCCTACTATGCCGCTAAGTGTAGGCTTTAGTGTCGTGCGGTAGTTATTGATAGGCGTTGTTAATATCGGCGCTGTAGGAGTAGCGTTAGTAACGATATACGCTTTATCACTTACACCTTCCAAACCATTTGGGTCCCATACGGTTACCTGAGCGTAATACGCAGCACCTTGCGTTAAAACAAAGTTAGGTACAGTGTGCGACTTTACGTTTTTGTGAATTTTGCTAGTATTATAAATTTCCGCATCTGTATCTGCTGTGCGTACTACTAATTGATAGGCCGCTTGCGCCTCAAGGTCCAAGTCCTCAAAATCCCATTCAAACGTTGGTGTTAACGATGCGCCCTCTGGTGCATCTTTGTCTTTACTGCCTGGACGCAGATTTGATACGTTAGGCGGTCGATTGGGAAGAAAAAACTCGTCGAACGTGTAGTTTGATGGTACATCGTATTTATCCCACACACGCACACGCCACTTGTAACGTACGCCCCACTCTAATTTTGCGTTATCTGGCAATTGGTAAAATGATTGTGCGGTTTGTTTTTTTAGCGAATCGTGAACCACATTGCCATTTGTGTCTTCGACGATTAATTGCATTGCTGTTTGGATGTCGCCAGGGTCGCTGTCTGTGAATTGATATACAAATGTAGGTGTAATCGTAGACACGATAGCGATTTCCTGTAGATTACCTTTAGGTTCTACTGTTTTAGCTGTAGGCGGCGCATTTGTTTTTGTGAAAGTGTACAAGCGTGTTGATTTCGCACCTTTTTCATCGATCGCTTCGATTTCGATTGTCGATTGTTGGTTGAGTGGTACAGATGCCCACTGATCAAGCGTTACTGCCAATTCTAAATTTTGTTTTTGAGGCACGCCTGTTTGTGTACGCACGATTTTCCCATTGATTTTTTCTGTGACATTAACGGCATGTCCTTCTGGGTCACTCACTTGATAAACTACGCTGAATGGACCTGTTTTATTGCCCAAATTTTGCGAACCGCCAGTGATCAGAGGGGCAGAGTTCAGAACTTCAAGGACCGGGCGCCACCCGACATGCGAATAGCGAGTCGTCGCGTTGTTCCAAGTCCAGTACCGAGCCGAATTGCCGCCGCGATAGGTACGGTAAGTGCTGTTATGCTTATATACGTCTTGACACCAAGAGTAGACGTACAACCAGTTCCAAAGTTGATTGTGCGCTCCATTTAAGTCTGTGGCCGTCTGGTCGGTGTCCAAGTCCGTGGCTGTAGGTTTTGGTAGTCCAGGTAAGTTTGCTTCGTTCACAATCCATCTATCCCATTCGTTCGGAAGTTTCCCTCCGCCGTAAGAGCTCCCTGTTCCTCCTTCCCTTTTTTCCTCTCCGCCCGTCATGATACGTAACAAATACTCCTGTCCGTCAATCGCGACTTTTTTACCTTCGACTAACTCTTGAGCGTTTAAGTCGTTCCATGAAATATTAACCAAAAGGTTGCGGTCACAAATGAGGTATTTTTTATTGCCCTCAATCACTTCTCGCCAATGGATTTGATTAGCGGTATTTGACGGTGTGTCTTTGATTTCAATTGTTTGCCCTGCGCTATAGCTTGGTATATCTCCATTACCACTGCTTCCAGGCGCTGCCGTGTCGTTGCGCCAAGGTTTTTGAGGCCTTGCTTTTACGGCGCCTCCAACGTACAACGCACCTAATTTAACTAAATCACCTGTTGCCAAAATACTCATCTCCTTCGATTTTTATATACTCGTATTTCTCAAAAATCTTTTTACACAAATTAAAAGAGTTAGAGTGACGTGCATGTCCAAGCCAAGAATTAACCGCTTGTACTACGTCCTCCAACTCCATTTGTCCATTCTCTAACTTGCGGTGCATCGCCTTGATGCGCCGCTTCATTTTTCTTTTGGATTGGTCCCGCACTAATTTGTGCGTCGTCCATATTTTATAACCATACGCATTGACACCCTGACTGAGCGGAAAAATTTGCGACTTTTTCGGATTGGCTTCTAGCGCTAAGTGAGTTTCTAGCCTGTTACAAATCATTACCTTTAGCCACTTAGCTTTTTCTTTGCCGTCTACAATGGCTATCATGTCATCCATATAGCGCGTGTAGTAGCGTATACCTAAAAATCGTTGTACGTACTGATCTATCTCATTAAGCGTGAGGTTAGCAAAATCTTGCGACGTGACATTTCCTAATGGTATGCCAACATCGCCATCTGGACTGCTATCAATGATTAAGTCAATCAGCCACAGTGTATTTCTACACTTTATTTTCTTCCTGACGCTACGTTTTAGTGCGTAGCGATTGATGCGGTAGAAGAATTTGCTAACATCGACAGAAACAATGTAAGGCTCACTAAATTCTCTCTCAGCGATACGCATATCACGTTGCACTGAGTTGACTGCAGCGAGCGTACCTTTTTCTTTTTGGCACGCATAAGAATCTGAAATAAAGACGTCTTTATAAATCTTTTCCAGGATGTTGTGTACCGCCAATTGGACAATCTTATCTTCTAACTGAGGTGCATATATCAGTCTCTTCTTCGGGTCGTTTACCCAAAATTTGATGTATGGTTTGACGGTGTACGTGTGATCCTTCAGACTTTTTTGTATCGCTAGCAGATTCTTCTCACGATACATATTAAATCTAACGGCGCGTTTTCTGTATTGCCTGCCTCTTGACATTACTTTGTTTAAGGCTTTTTCCAAATTTTCGTAAGAGGTTAGTTCTTCATATAAATTATCAAAAGTTTTCGTCATTATGGCTCCATTTATCTCTCTATTGGTAGGCACAATAACTATTCATGTGTTTACGCCACTGGCGAAGGATTACGTCTCCCTTGAAGTTAAGAGCGGTGACTTAGCAAACCGTAGTCAACTAAGTTCATTTAATCTAACAAGGCGGGCGCCAACCGATATTCGAATTGCGATTCGTCGCGTTGTTCCAATTCCAGTTCCGAGCTGAATTGTTGCCGCGAATGGTACGGTTAGTGCTAACAGTCGTAACCCTATGAAGTCATTGCGTTATCTTTATCCAACCGCCCAAAATTTTACCAAGTTCTTCGATTTTCTTTTGGACGTGTGCCGCTGCCTGTGGATTGATGTATTTTTTATTACAAGCGATGCGTACAAGCGCCAGTAAATACTGTAAATCGCCATCTATCTTTTCTTGTAAAACCCTACGATTCCGAATTTCTTTTTGTGCATGCGTTACATTTTCTATTAAATCGTACATAGCGTTTTCGGTTTTACTCGTTAATAAGCGTCTATCTTTTTTGCCGTATCTAGGTAAATAAACCTTCTCCATCATTTCTAAAAAATCGAGCGACTTTTGTAATAATGGCGAATCAAACTCTCTATTACCCACTACAGTAGCACCAATCGCTGATTTTCTGCGTCGTGCCACCCAGCCGTAAAGTTGATAGATGTTATATCCTCAAAATTATCTACCATAAGGTTTTTAGCTGTACCCTGAGCAACAGCAGCCTCTAAAAGCAATAGTCTAAACCGCATTTGTTTATTAGTTAATTCTGTGCCTTCCATGTATGACACGTGGAGGTTTAGTCTGTCATGAGCTTTATCTACACCTTGTTCGATGTTATTGCCTCGACGTGCAGTAAATTTAGTGCCGCGCTGGCTATTGTGACCTTCTGGATCTACGACTTTGTCTTTCCAATTTTCCGGCGTGTAGTCAAACATCGCTTTCTGCAACGCTGTGATGTCTACATAACCTTTACTGTCCGTCATTTGCCATCACCTTTTCTTCGAAATATATTTTAAATGCCAAGTGCCATCCTTCGTCATCTTTTTCGATAAGACCAACACCTGTAGCTAATGGTATTTCATTTTCGTTTCGCAGAATTATTTTTTCGATATTGCCGATTGGCTCGTCTTCTATTTCGATGTAGTGCTTAAAGAATGTATCCTCCATAACAGTTTTGGCAATAGGGTACACATAGTCTTCTCCGTTTACAGTAACTACAGCATCTTTAGCTATACTAGATGCCATGTTGCGCATGACATTAGTGTAAAACGGCATAATAGCCCATGCCCAATCTTTTATTTCTTCACTGTTTTTTACACCTTCCATTTACTTCACTCTCCCGCTTCGAAGTCACCGCACTCCTGGTACGATACCTCGTAATCATATGCTTCAAAATTTATTTTCACATTATCATCAAACTGCACACTCTTTGTGTCTGGCGTGCTTAATACCCCGCACTCTGCGTAATGTATAGGGTAACTGTAACTGTCATTTTCAATCTGTGTGACACCTGTATTCACATACTTAATATGTGTTGTGTTAATGTCATCGTAATAAACAGGGTAACTATAACTGTCGTCAACTTGCACAACGCCACAAACTTCCTGGTTTATCGTTTTAGCATTGCCCCAAAAATCATTACATTCTTTGTAATAGACGGGATAACTATAGCTGTCATCCCAAATCAAAAAGCCTTGGTCTAAAGCCAAAATAACAAAACCATCGAACCAAGATCGTACGTTTTTATACTCCATAATCATGTCTCTTATTAGCGTTAAGTCGTTGACCTTTTGTTTCATTTTGAGTTCCACCCAAAAATGATAAGGTTCGCCATTATATCGATACCACTCTTCACTTTTTCCTTTTAGGCCTACGACATCTAATGCCACCTCTATAGCGTGTGGCGTCCCCTTGTACCGATGCAACTCGACAGATGACGCAATAAGTTCGATGCGTTCTTTTTTATTTTTAGTTAACGTAAGCCCTTCGTTTGGTTTGATTAGGTGATTTTCCCACAATAGATGCCAAATCACTTCATCTGGTTGATGTTCTAAATCCTCATCTAAGATAGATTTATCAACTTTTAAAAATATTTCGGCTTCTTGATTTCCAATGGCTTTAATTACATTGTAGGCACTTTTTCCACGTGCTAAGTTTTGAGGTACGACATCCAACAAATGTTGATTTTTAGAGTCAATCATCCTCAATACCACCAAACTCCAAATTATTCACATTGATTTTGGCGACTTGGCCACGCTCAATGACAGTGAAAATTGGGGACGTTAAATCTAATCTTTTCGCTCCTGCGCCAACGCACATTTCCACCAACTTCGAAGGGTTGATATCTCTGCCCATCTTTTCACTTTGCCAGGTAATAAACTCTACCTTAGCTTTTTCTATTTTATTTTTAACAGCATCTATATCTGCTTTGCTCCGAGAGATATAATATTTACCTTCGATAGCATATTCAATAATTTTAGGTCCTGAGACCGTCAATTTGTCTGTTAAAGGGCGTACTCTTTTATCACTCAGAGCAGTTTGTACCTTTTCAATCATTTCTTCTCCTGGTATTTCTCCATTTTTCAATAAAAAACGGACATCGACATAACCAGGGATGGGCGTGTATGGATCTACATCAGAAATCAAAGGTGATGCAGCATAAGTATAAAATTTGTAACCCTCTTCGGAGCCTGCTGTACTCATTTTTTCTGGTGCGGCTTGTATACGTTTCATGTAAGCTTCGTCCGCTTCGATTTCTGTACCACCTGCAGACGTTGTAACATTTACGCAGCCCTTTACATATTTGATTGGATTAAGTAGCTCAGCAATGTCACCAGGTGCAAATCCGTTGCCTATTTCCCCAATGACGTTACATTCTGCTAATACGTCAATGTAACTGTGGTCATCACTTGCTACAGCGTCCTGTAGCGTCGTAAACAGCAAATCGCCATTAGGTGTAACAAGTGTACCTTTTTTAATATACGCCACTCCTATGCGCTCTGATTCAAGCAAAAAGCGCATTGTAACTCTTGCTTTATCACCACCGATACGCGGTGTGTCCCATTGATTACCTTTATGATCTAATTTTGCACCGCGTGAATACCATAATAATTGTTGTTTGAGTGCGTCATTGGTACGGATGGCATGTTTAGTACGACTATACGCCACCGCTTTAAATAACAAGTAAATAGGGTCTGCTACAGCTAGTTTACGTTTGGCTATGGTCTCATATTCGCGCACTTGCTCATCAATATAAAACTGCGGGTCAGTTTCTAAAAAATTAACTTCAGGCAATTGAAACATATTATTCCCCCCTTAATTGTACTTTTACAGCAGGGTATATTTTTCCGTCTTTTTCGTCACTGTAATATTTTACTTCAGTGACAATCACGCGCGGCTCGTATTGTTCCACAATCTCGATAATTTCTTTCGTGTGGCGCATACGAGCTACTGCGTGTGGCTCATCCAAATAAGATGCACTTGTGCCAAATTCTCTAAATAAAGGCACTGAGTATTTAGCAGTAGCTAATATAGTGTATACATTTTGCAATACTTCGACGATTACATTCCCAGGTAAAAAATCTATTTCTTTAGGATTTAATGTAACGAGATATTCTCGATTATCAATCATACATACTCCTCCAACGTCACGTCAGCGGTAGCAGACAATACATTACCTAAATTATCGATAGTCTTGTAGTCCACACTTACTGACTGTAGCGTAAAGTAGCCCATCCCTATACGTCGTCCACCCAAAATAAAAAGACTGTAATGACCGTCACGCTGCAAGCGCACAAGGTTATCAGTCTCTTTTCGTGGGTTAACCCCTAAATTTGCATCAAAATCCATTTTAAAACTTAATTTACTGAGGCCAGGGCCAAGAAATTCGGGTTTAGGCTTTTTAAGATGTATGTCATGAGTAGCATATCTGCCACCTTCCGCCCTAGTTAAATCTTTTAGCGTTTTTGCTGTTTGTCGTGATACAGAAAATATGATGTCACCGAATGAACCTATCATGTATCTACCCACCTAACTGGGTTTTGATGGCCAACTACAAATTGCTTTCGTTGCTCATCAAAATAAATATAATTTCTTTTGTCAAACCATATTCCCAAGGTATCTTTTTTACTACTATCTAGCTCCACTGGACTTTTATCAACATCCGAATAAAAAGAACCTATCACATAACCTTCTTCTTGACCGCGCGGATCGAATAAACATAAAACTTGTTCGTCGACTTCGGGCATCCAGTATGATTTTTTGCGCATAGTATTTTTTGTAACTACACGTAAATCTCCACTCGTGCTATTGTCGCGGTCTTCAAAATAAACCTTGACGGTTGCTTTTTCTTTATTTACTGATGATACAGTACCAGTCCTCAACATTGGCGCTGTCTTACCTTCAAGTGTTTCTTCGTTTCCAAAAATCAATATGATAGCACCTCCCTGAGCGAAATTTTTGTATCGTAGCCACCTGTAACATCATGGCTTGTTTTTTCGATAAAATATTTCCCATCAAATTTAGCAAATCCTATGATCTGTACAGTATAGCCAGTTAGTAATTTAGGGTTGCCTTTGAGTGTAATGCTGCCTGTTTTAACTTTTTTATTTTTTTCGCGCGCAATGTTATTGGCAAAGCGTTTGGCTTCCGCTAAATTTTTAGCACGCTCATTACTTTTAAATGTGGGACCGTCACTTACACCTGGTACTTCGTATACATATTTTGTATTCTTCTTTTTTTGGTTATCAAAATAAGTTATTTCTATTTTTTTATAACCTTTAGCATTGCTATCCTCTTTAAACGAGTAGTCTTTTATATCGTCTACTCCTCTTTTTAAAGACAATAAAGCTTTTTTGTTTTCGTATTTTTTTTGCTCATACAAAACTAAATATTCGCTCGTTATCTTGATAGCAATACCTTCTTTTAATGCCCTTTTTTTAATATATGATAAGTCTGTTTCTTGGTCTTGTACGGCTCTATCATACATGTAGTCTGGTGCATCATAAATTAATTTAAGACCAGCACTTGCTGCAATATCGCCTGCCATTTGTGACATCATTACATTTTCCCAAACACGAGAATTTTTTTCGTCTTTTCCCCCTGCAGGTAGAGGTATGGCGATGGCTTTTATAGATACTTTATCTGGAGGACCACTATAGCTAGTATCATCAACATAAAATACGCCACAATCCAGCACTTCTTTAGATCCGTCGTGAGTGTCGTTTAAAATTTCTATACTCGCTCTAATCTCATCGTGTTTGGTTGGTAACCACGGGCCATGCCACTTGCCGTGTCTGTCCTGCAAATCAATTTGTATCGTATCTGCAGTACCTTCTTCATCTTCAAAACTAAAACCTGTAAGATACTCACTTAAAGACGTGGTAATATCCTTGCCCTTATAAATCGCTACAACTTTTACTCGCCTTGCCTTCATTTTTTCACCTACTCAAACCACGGCGGTCTGTTTATAGTTATCCTCGCTGTTTCGTCTGCAGGTACAATAATTTGTATACCCGCAGAGAAAACACCAACCTCAATATAATCGAGGTTGGCGTGAATGAGGTGTTGCATGCCCAGAGAATGACCATAAACTTTTTGAGATATGATATCCCACGTGTCGCCCTGTATTGTGTTGTACACTCTCATTCTTTACAAATCCTTTCTCCGTTCATTTTCTACAATACGCTTAATGCGCTCTAACAATGCTGCATCAGATTCTTCGATTTTCCGTGTCACTTCACCTGCATCATCATTGCCTTGCACATATACTGTATTGCCTTTGTGTACCAAGTGGATGACAGTGCCACCGCCACCATAGTTATTTGTAGTGTTAGTACCTTTGATTAAATCCATTGACGACGGTGTTTTTTCTGCTTCTAATACATCGTTTGCAGATTCACCCATACCACCTGCTCCTAACATGCCAATAGCACGACCAGTCTGTAACCACAAATCTTTAGATCGTTGGCTATTGTTCCAAGGGATGATAGATTCTGTGTCTCCACCCTCACCAACCCAAGCAAGCGTAGGGTCACTTACAACTCCACCTTCAGCGAAACCTGGTATCGCACCAATAGCATCACTTACAGCTGCGCGCAATGGAGCAGGTACGATGCTAGATATAGCGCCTACTACAGCGCCAGCCATTGACTTGATGCCGTTGATAAGTCCGTCAATAATCGCTTTCCCGACACTAAATAAATCAATGCCGCTAAAAAACGAAATGATATTATTCATAATGTTTTCTGCGATGCCTTTGATAGCATTCCACGCACCGCTCCAATCACCTTGTATCAGCGCCATAGCGGCTTGTAATACGCCCGTTATGATGGCTAAGGCATTAGATATAACCATCTGTATAAATGGAAATACTACCTGAACAACTGCCAATATAGAGTTAATTGCAGGGATTACAATACCTGTGATAATAGATACTAGCATTTGTAGCACTACTAAGATAATAGGAATTATCGCCTGAATGATACCTAGCACTACAGGGAACACCATTTGAACTACCGAAAGTATCATTGGTAAAGCAGTAGTCACTAAAGTCATAACTATTTCTACTATCGCCATTAGTAAGCTTAGGAAAATCGGTAACACTGCTTGAATTACTTCGAGTATCATCGGGAAAATCATCATAAACACTTCCAACAGCATAGGTAATACCGTTGTGATGATTTCGGTGATAATAGGCACGATGCTTGCAATTACTTCAATAATTATCGGGAAAACTGCCATGATAATACTTGATATAGCTATTAATACAGTAGTAAACACTTCTAATAATATTGGTAACACAGTCGTTATAATGCCCATAATAATGGGTACAATGCTTGCAATTACTTCAATAATTATCGGGAAAACTGCCATAACAATATCTGCTATTGCCATTAATACAGTAGTAAACACTTCCGAGACTACAGGCAATATTTGGAGAAGCATAGGAATAACAGCCGTTGCTAAATTTGACCAGAGGTCAATGACTGTCATAAAGTTATTAGCAAACATTCCAGCTATTACAGTACCTAATTCAACAAAAGTTTGTGCTAATTCTGCAAAAGGTGGGCCTAGTTCTTGCACACTTTCTGCAATGACCTGCATTGTTTTTTCTATCTCAGGTCCTACTTCACTAGCTATTTGTTCTGCTGCTTCTGAGAATATTTCCATTACTGGCGCAAACGCTGTAGATACAGCTGACCATGCGCTTGAAATAGCGTTAGCTACAGTCTCGTTTGTTTGAGATAACCTATAAATAAAACCTATTAAACTCAGTACGCCACCGATAACTATACCTATTGGTCCGCTAATACCTAAAAATGATAATCCTATCGTCGCAATTGTCGGAGCAATCATAGATATTATCCCAGGCAATGTAGATAAACCGACTTGCACAGAATTTACAAATGCACTTATCGCTCGTTTGGCCGCTTCAGCAAATTCACTTTGCATTGCCGCTCCTATTAATATACCTACACCCGTAGTGCTATTAACTAATCCACTCCACATTCCAGACCCAAGGTTTTTCATGGATGCACCAATAAGATTACCTATGTCTTTCGTACTTTCGATTAGCCCATTCCAAATACCAGGTCCAAGGTTTTTCATGGAGGAACTGATGATGTTACCTATATTTTTTGTACTGCTAATTAAACCGCTCCATAAATTAGAGCCAATACCCTGCAGATACTGAGCAAACATCATAACCGCATTTTTAGCGGCATCCACACTACTTGTGACAATTGTGCGGAATGTTTCAGAGCTCTTCCACGCTTTATAAAAAGCTAATACCAAAACAGTTAAGCCTGCAGCTGCTATAAAGTAAGGATTAGCTAAAAAAGCTAAATTCATGACTTGTAATGCTGCAGATATGCCCATGA
This sequence comes from Metalysinibacillus saudimassiliensis, assembly GCA_000935965.1. Lineage (GTDB taxonomy): Bacteria > Bacillota > Bacilli > Bacillales_A > Planococcaceae > Metalysinibacillus > Metalysinibacillus saudimassiliensis. Next base: position 26,197 of record LN483079.1, on the reverse strand, counting down.
TTACACCACGTAATCCGCCACCTGAGAATCGATAAGCGTACATAGCCGCTCGCGATGCGCTCATTAGCATGATAGACGTTGCTTGTACGGCATTAAAAACGCGAGTACCTATCGTTAAAGATGCAATAACTGTCCTGGCTGCTTTAAAGGCTGCAATGACGGTTACGGTATTTTTGATAAGTAACCCCATCAATATTAACGTTGGCCCAACAGCCGCCAATAGCATGCCAAAAACAACAATAACTAATCGTACAGAGTTGGGTAGCGAAGAAATTGCGCGAGCAAAGTTACCAATTACTTCTGCAGCCGACTTAATATACGGTGCTAATGTCTCTCCGAAAGAAATAGCTAACGATTCCAACGCACTTAACAGAGACCGTATCGCGCCGCCGATACCGCCCTCCATTATTTCTGCCATGTTTTGAGCAGTGCCCTCACTGTTCCTTATGGCTTCTTCTAGCTCGTTGTACCTTTCGGAGCCTGTGGCGAGCATAATGTTAGCGCCCTTCATTGCTTCTGTGCCAAAAAGAGCGCCTAATGCGGCATCACGTTGTTGTGTCGTCATGCCTTTCGTCGCTTTTTCTACGTCGCCCATAACTGTACCTAAATCACGCATATTACCTGCCTGGTCATATAGCGCAATAGTTGTTTCGCCAACGGCTAATTTACCGTCTTTGGCATTGTTTTTTAAGTCCCTTAGCATCGATACCATCGTAGTACCTGCCATAGACCCTTTAATACCAGAGTCTGCAAACACACCTAGTACAGCATTAGTTTGTGCTAAGTCCATACCAGCTGCCGCGGCCGCCGCACCAGCGTATTTCAAACCTTCACCAAGTTGTGCTACGTCAGTGTTTGATTTACTAGACGTTGCCGCGAACATATCAGCAGCTTGTCCAGCTTGATCTGCAGACATACCAAAAGCCGACATTACGTCAGACACAATATCAGCAGCGCCTGCTAAATCCATACTCGCCGCACTTGCTAAGTTTAATAGTCCTGGTGTCGCCTCCATGATTTGGTTAGTGTCCCATCCAGCTAATGCTAAATATCCCATGGCATCAGCACTTTGCGATGCAGACCACGCTGTAGATGCCCCTAAATCTTTAGCGAGTTGAGTTAATTGTTGAAACTCTTCGCCAGTTGCGCCAGAAACAGCCTGTACGTTGCGCATGGAATCATCAAAGCCTGCAAAAGTCTTAACTGCCATAGCGCCCATACCGACTAAAGGAGCTGTAACTCCCATCGTCATGTTGGTGCCCATAGACGTCATTTTTTTGCTGACGTTTAAGAGGTTGGACATTTCTTGGTTAGCCTGAGAAAACGCTGAACGGAAAGAAGATGTTAACTGTGCGCCTAATTCAAACGCAATCTTAAAATTAGTGGCCAATTAACCACCTCTTTTCTTGTTCATTGCTTCATTTTTTTCTTTAATGCGATCTGATATATCCACTAGCCAACTATTAAAACTGTGCAATTTTAAAGATAAGAAAAAGGCGACCTCACTTTTAGTCGCCTCTGCACAATATAATGTTAATTTTCTAATGGTTTTACCTGGCTCTGTTTTTAGTCCTCCGTTAGCAAAAAATTTTGCGCTTTACGCGTGATTTTTGCGAATGACTTGCCATCTAATCCTAAAATAAAATCTACTGGTTGAGCACAAGCTCGTGCAGCAAAGAATGCAAGATAGCCTTTTGATAATTCTTTTAACGGCGTTTGTGCTGCTGTTTGGGTTTTTGTCTGAGTAAATTCTTCTTCAGCTTCTAAAATGTCAGCACCAGTCATTTCGTCAAAGTCTAATTTAATACCTTCGTAGACTTTACCCTCAAACGCATAAGGTTTAGATAGCTTTACATAGTTAGGGTCTTTTTCTAGCGCGTTCTTCTTGTCTTCTTCAGCCGCTTTAATAGCCGCTAGTTCATCCAGCTGTGCTTGCACTTCTGGTGAAATTTCATTCACTTGCGCTAAAGCTTCTTCAAATTCCTCAACTTCATCTTTAACTGCTTGCGTCGCTTTAATAGCCGCTAGTTCATCCAGCTGTGCTTGCACTTCTGGTGGTAGTTCGTTTGCCTTTTGTGCAAGCGAAGTTACTACCGAAGCCGCTTCTGCAGCACTCATTTGCGTAGTTTCAGCTAATTCTTTCGATTTTTCTGTTAGTTGGTCCATTTGTTCTTTCGATTTTTCCATTAGTTGATCCATTTGTTCTTTTTCTGCATTAAAAAAAGCTTGCCCTGCGGCAACCTCTTGGTTTAAGTGTGTATTTTCCATTTTAAATAGCTCCCTTTATGTGTTTTTAATTACATTCCAATGTTTTTGCGGATTTCTTCTGCATAATCTACGCCATCAATGATGCAAATGTAGTTAAGTTTATCGACTTTAACAACTACTTCGCCGTCAACAGCAATTTCGATATAATTGACAGCCATTGTGATACCGCTCTCCATTTTTGCAGTCGGCACCATTTTGCCTAAGCTATTAGATTTAGGCTCACATAGCACTGTAATACGATATGCCGTTTGAGTAATTTTACTACGCGCCGTTTCGCGACCTTGCAAACTAGCGCGAAATACTAGCTCATGCGTTTTTGGTGCGGATAGTTTATGCATAATTTTATTGGCCGTATGAAAATTAAGTGTCATTTCCATTGCTTCTAAATGCCCTACTGCAATAGTATCTACGTCACCCAAATAACCTGCGCCCGTTGTAGTGTCAGACTTCCACACAAACTCAGGCAATTCCACCTCAGCCGTACCAACAAATTTATTGTCGTAATACGTACGGTAGTCATTTAATGTTTCTAACATATTTTATCTCTCCCTTCTTATGCTGCGAATAACGCTTCAAAGTATTTGTGGTCTAACTCTAGCTCGAAGCTAATAACTTCGGCTGGTGTTGGTGGTGTCAAGAAGATAGAAAATTTAAATTTACCATCTGATAAAGCAGTTTGAGGGTTAAGCTCTTTACGAAACTCTACTCGTCCGCCTAATAGCTTGCCCTCGGCAGTCAAACCATCAAGCCAAGTATTTACGCTACGGATTACAGATTCGATTAATTTAGGATCTCCTGGTACATCAACCTTATTCCAGTATGTTAAAACTAGAGAATTGGCCACATAATTAAACATGCGTCGCAACGGAATAAAGGCATCTTTTGCATCAGAGTTAGCTGGGTAAGCCGCTGTACGGTTGCCCCAAAGTTTATGGCCGCCGATAAAGTTAAGCGTCGTGACAATACCTTGGCCATTTAAATAGTTGGATTGGTCTAAACCTAAAACAACAGGCGTACCATCTGCTAAAATAGCGCTATCCATTTTTAAATTTTTATTAGATGGAGATACATGAGGTACTCCTTCATTTTCTGCATCTACTTCGCCTAATAAACTCGCTAGTTGCGTACTTAGGTGCATAGGTTTGCCACCTAAAGAAATCATTGGCCATGTAGGCACTTGATACGTAGAGGCAATATTGTTATCATTTTTAGCTTTTGCAACTTTTGTATAGTCTTTAACTTCAATGGTTGAGATATCAGGGATTGAAATTGCTTGGAATACACCATTAATATGTTGTGATTTAGCTTCCATTACTGCAGCTACAAGTGGGTCTGTACTATATTTAGGACAAATAATAGTACCAGGCACAAGACGGAATAAAGGGAACACTTTAGATACCAACTCTAAACCTTTATAACTGCCGTCTACACCGACACCCCCAACAATTTCATCCGATGTAACCATCGTCGGATCTAATTTATCGAAATCAGCTACAGCTTCTTTCACGTTTTTTGCTGCATGAATATTTAAGAAACCATCATCATCAAAGGCTAACTCAACTTCTGCGTCTTCAACGGGTTGACCTTCGCCATCTTTAACTTCGCTTAATTTAAGGCTTTCTTTTAGCACACCTTCAGTTTTTACCACCGCTTTTCCATCAATAAATACTAATGGCTGCTGTTCTTTTTTCTTATGTTTTGTAGGGTCTAGCACGTTAATAAAAACGACAGGAGCAATACCGTACAATGCAAATTGAGAATATATCGACTCGCACAATGTATAATTTTTAAAATCATTGCTGAAACCTAATTTTTTGGTAGCTTCCGCATAGTCGAAACATAACACTGGTTCATTAACCAAATAACTTTCAGCTAAGTTAATTGGCGCTGTCCCTACAACTACTGGCAATGATGCGCTTGCGGTAACTGGAGCAACCATACCGCTAGCTTTTTCACTTGTATAAACACCATGTAAAAACGACATTATTCATTCGCCTCCCCTTCAAAGTACTTTGTTACTTTTTTTGCATAAGTGTTTAGCAACGATCCATTTTCTTTTACAGATTTTTGCGATACCACGTATTGATCAATGTTCACCATTAATTTTTCAATCTCTGGGCAATCATCAATCATTTCTTGTACATACAATGGATATCCTCCATCGTAAACCGTGTTAGGCATTAACCCAGGTGAACCTGGTCCAACATAAATTTTCTTGTTACTCAATACAGATGTTTTCTCAACAACTGTATTTTTAGCAGCGTTAACTTTAGGCACTGTTTTTTTCACTGTTTGAGCTGCGTCTGTATTACCAATTTCTTTCGTCATCATCTAGCCCTCCTCTATAAACTGTTGTTACAATTTCAAAACGTAGTGTGACCTGAGCGAAGAAATACGGAAATGTATTTTCTTCCTCGTACGGCATCCACTCAATCGGATATTGCATATCATATAAACCATTAACGATTGGATTTTCGTTAAAATCATCAATAACAATTTGCACGGCTTCCAGTAAATCTGAAAACCCTCTGTTATCTTTGTCTTTATTTTTAACGGCAATTAAAATTTGCACTGGTTCAATTTGATTGGCTGCGCGACTTTCTTGTTTACCACCTGGTAAATTAACAATCATAAAAGGATAAATATCTTTATCCTTTTCGTCTTCGTCGCGGTAGTCATCCATGTCATGCAACATTTCTGGTAAGGTCTGCCTAAAAATTTTAAAAGGAGTGGTATCGTTGTCGGATAAGGGCAATAAACTTTTGGTATCTAAAGGAAAATCCTTCGTTAAATTGCGTAACCTTTTCATAATTTCGTTTTGTAAATCTGACGGTGACATTACGTACCACTCCCTACTAATCTTCTTATTTCATGCTTTAATCGGTCTTCAAATACTTGGCCGCCACGTCTTCTTGCAGCATTTGCTACTTCTTCGTTCTTGGCCATTTGTGGTATTGCCGGACCGTATAATCTTTCGATAGGTAACCTTTTTTTAGTTGTTCTTCTCATTACTTTCAAACCGTTAACATTTGCATTAAATGCGCCCTTCACAGGCGCACCTCCACCCTTCTTAACTGCTACTTTGATAGGTGATTTTCTTCTTGGATTAACGGTTTTAGGTGTTACCTTAAATTTATCAAGACCTATAGGTTTTCCGCTTATATTTACTTGTGCTGATAAATTACCAGGAGACGCATTTGTTTTTTTAGTTGCATCCTTAATTTGCCCAGCTTTGACATGATATTTTGAGCGTATCCCTTTTGTAAGCTCTGTAGATAATGCAGTAATAGAACGATTCATCGCGCGAGAAATGATGACCGGAGCTTTATTTTGCATATCTCCTAATTTTTGTTGAATCTCTCTTATTCGATGCTCATCTACATCTACTGTTACAACCATCTATCTGCCTCCGTATCGCTGTAACGTTATCGTAAGCATGCCCATATCGTCTTTAACACTAGTAATAGTGTACTCTTTACCGTTAAAGTCCATACGCTTCTCTGGTGTTGGTATACCGTTTTTGAAAAATCTTTTTTCGCAATAAAAAAGAAGATCGTCTACGCGTAATTTTCCGCTTTTAACTATTGCTAGGTTGCGGTCGCGTAAAGCATCTTCATCGATTACCACCGTAGTGGTTTGATTATTTATTGTTACTTCTTCCCCGAAAAAATTATTGTTTAAAAAAACTTTATTTATGTCTTCAGCAATCCGCTCTTTAAAGTTCATTGTCGTCGATGTAGTCCATAAAATGATTTTCGTACTCTTCATTTGCAAGGATTAACTCTACAAGGTTTTCTAATGATGCATTTTTGCGGAAAGAAGCGCCTAAAATTTCTAGTTCTTTAACAGCTACTGCATGAGGGATTTTATTTAATAGCTCTTGTCGTACTTGTTCTTCTGTTAATTCACCATCTAAAACGACGTTTTTATCGTCATCAGGCAATTCAAAAGAAATTTCATTAGTTGCTGCTACTTTGCTTACAACACCTGTTTTAATCAGGCGAGAAATTTCCTCTGATGATAAGTTTTTAAGGTCTGTTTCCTTGCCTTTATCCAAATACACACCATCCACTTTTAAATAATGCAAGCATTTGTACATTTTTACACCTCATCCATTACCGTAATAACTGCCCATGCATCAGCATCACTAACCGTTGGTACAGGTCGTGATGTCAAACGTAACAATTTAGCGTCATTAGCTACATCAGTAATGATTTTAGGGACAGATTTAGCTTTATACGACTTAAAGTTACCGTCTTCTTCCATCTGTGTAACTACGCCGTAGCCGAAACCATGTACTTTACTAACAGCTACAAGCACTTTGTTGTTAGGAATAAACGGCTTCATTACTGGTTTATCTAAAAGTTTGCCATCTAAATCATGTGTCTCTTGATATTGTCCGTAATATACATATACTTGCATTTGCCCAATTTCGCCAACCAGCTTAACGGTAGGGTCAATAAATTTAGGTTCAATTACACCCAAATTCACACGGCGATTGTCTAGCTTTTTCAAGAATTTTTCATTTTCCATAGCCGTTTCGTACGCGTCTGCGCCCATAATAATTACATCAGGCACTTTACTAGATTTTCTAGCTACCAGTTTTTCCGCTTCATTAATGTCTTTTAAGATGTCAGGGCTCGTACCATTCCATTTGTTTTCACCAGTTAAGACAATTTGCGAATCATGCTCATAGCGGATAACTTGCTCAATAAAGTTGTTTCGTTCGTCACTAGTGAAACCACGTACAATAACTTCGCCATTGAATAGCACTTGACTAGACATTAATTCTTTTGCACGTAGATTCATCTTTTCTAAATCTGCGTAATCTTGCATAGTTAATTCGTTTTGACGTTCTTGCGGTGTTTTTTGACTAGAGAAATCTTCGCCTGCGAAGCGATGATTAAGGTCTTCGATACGCATGACACGTTGCGGAGCTAAGCGTGGCGCTACGATTTTCTTAGTTTTGTAACCTTCACGCTCTACCGTAATACCTTTGGTCATTGGTGCGACGAATGGCGCTACTTTTTCCCCGTCTTTTTTATAATCAATTAATACTTCTTCTGTATCAAAGTATTGTTCAGACCCAAAAAATAAATCTGTTAAAAATGTTGTTGGTGGTGACACCTTAGTAATTACCTCTAAAAGTGATCGTGTCGTAAAGTATTGTACTGGCATGCTCACATACCTCCGATTGTATTTTTGATATAAATATTGTTAGCGCGCAAATCTTCTTTATATTTGTACACATCATCTTCTTCAGCGACAATAATTCCGTTTGCACTTACAGCGCCTGCTAATAGCACTTCTACTACCGTACCTTTTTCTACCACTGTATCCATTAAACAAATAGACAAATTATTTTTTTCTTCTGCCGTAGCAATCGTTAATTTTCCTTCTGCGTTTTTGGCCAACAATTGACCACGCATAATTAATAAAGATTTTTCTTGGTCCGCAAATACACCTGACCCCACTTGCTGTGGGTATGTTGGGTCGATAATTAATTTGTCTGGGCTAAAAACTCCGACCGTTTGATTTAATTCTTGCATTACAATACACCTCCATTTTTAAAGATGTTTTCAAGTCCTGTTACACTCTGCGCTACAGCTTGCGCTTTTTTGTTTTCTTCGTCGTCTGCTGCAGATGCATTAACTTGGTCTAAGTTTTTAGCATCTTCTTCTACCTTTTTTTCGTGATTCTTGCCGATTTCTTGTTGTTTGTTAAGGATTGCGATAGCTAATTGACCTGCGTCCATCGGCTTTTCATATTTAGCTGCGTTTAATAGGTCTGTCATGCCAGTGTTCGCGAGCGAATCAATGTTTTTAATTCGTGCATTTTCTTGACTAACACCTTCTTTTACTCCCTCGTCCTTAATTTGATTAAAGATTTCTGGGTATTGCTCTTTAATTTCTTCGTAAGTCATTTTCACACTTCCTTTTTCGTTATTTTTCGGGTCTTCTTTTGGTGTAATCGCTGGTTCAGTAACTTTTTTTTGCCCCTCATTTGAGAACAAATGTTTATTTTCTCGCATTTTTTGAACAATATTTTGCGGCAAAAGTTCACCTTTGTTACTTGCTGTTAGTTTGATTTGCGTATCGTTGTGCATGATACGGTCTACAAACCCTTTTTCCAAAGCTTCTTCTGCAGTCATAAACGTTTCTTCTGCCATCATGTTTAATAATTCTTTTTCTTCAATTCCTGTCTTTACGGCATAAGCCTTAACGATGGATTGGTTTGTTTTCAGTAACAATTCACTCGCTTTATCCATACTACGGTGGTCTCCGTAGTTGCCACCTGCCGCATTGTGAATCATAAATTGCGCTAAATGAGACATGGCCACATCGTTACCTGCCAAAGCAATATACGACGCTGCAGAAAATGCTACGCCTGCAATCTCAGTAGTCACTTTATTTTTTTGTCCATACTTTTTTAAAGAATGGTAAATTTGATTAGCCGCATAAACAGAGCCGCCTTGACTATTGATTATTACCGTTACGTCTCCATTAGCACGCTCTAATCTTCTGTCTACATCTGAAGCAGTTGTATAATCTAATCCGTACCAGGCGTACGCAAAGCGATCTTCTTCGTCGATGATAGCTCCTGTAATGTTTATCGTTGTCATTGTTCTTCACCTCCTTCCTCAGTTTCTTCTGGCTCTTCCAAAATACCTTGCGTTAAATCTTTAGATAATCCATCTTTAACACGCATATTATTTTCATCGACTAACGTTCGGTGATTGCTTTCGTACTCTGTACCAGTCAACTCCATCGCCTCCTTCTCGCCCGTAGATAGACCGTTTTCCATTTTTAATACGCTTGCTTTTGCTTCTTTCAAAGGGTCTAACTGACCGTGCGACGGGCCATTCCACTCTGCCTTAGAGTACGCTTTTCGTACTAATGGATTTTCAAAGAAGCCTGGTGCATAAATACGGCCACTCGAAACCGCTTCTGCCAACCACTCCTCATAAATCGGTTGACAAAAGTCTGTAGCAAAGCGCTCACGTTTTTTACGGTACATTTTATTAGCTTCTAACTGTGCGGCGCGCGACGCAGAATACGACGCAGTAAAGTGTTTCATTAGCACCTCGTAAGGCACTTCTAATGTAGCTCCCATTTGTCTACAAACAGCCGTTACAAAACCTTCAAATGCCGTATTCGGTCTTCCTGGCTTACTTTCTACAGGGGATTCGCCCTCGCGTAAATAAGCCACCGAACCATTACCTAGCCGCACATCTGGTGTATCATCGTAATCCTCATCGCTATCATCCTCATACTCCAGCGGCGATAACCCACCTTTAGTGACTTCTTCTTGGTCACTTTTAATAAAGACTGTGTAAAAGGAATTGACAACCGCAGCCATTAATTCAGCGTCCATATATCGTTCTAGTTGTTTTAACCCTGGTAAAATTAATGATAAAAACGGCACTCCTCTACGCTGCTCAGGTCTTTCTCTAATCATGATGTGCAAAACGTTATTTCTTCCACTTTTTCTTCCGTATTTTTCTATACGAACACAATCATCTTCGCTAACATATCCCGATACTGGATATTTATTAGCAATATAAAAAGCCACAACTTCGCCAGTCTCATCGACTTCGACTCCGTTAATGACTTTATCATCTGTAAGCATATTTTTTTCGAATGGCGTTACACAGCGATCTGCTTCGATTAATTTTATACAAGTTTGATATGGCCAATTTACACGCTTTTTACGTGGCAGTAATGCAAAGGCATCACCTGACATTAAGTGTGATAAAAAGGCTAGTTCTTGTAATTCATAAAAATTATCTACACGCTCGGCATCTGCATTTGTGCTCTCGGCCCACAATGCAAATTCTCTCTTAGCTTTCGATTCCCATTCTTTAGCTTCTTCTCTTGTTAAATTTAAAAAATCATAATCTATATTACACTTAGGTCGCAAGCCCGAACCAATAACGCTAGTTACTACACCTTTAATAGCACCAGCACCCACACCTCCACCGTAATAAATATCACGCGAGCGCTCTCGTAAGGTTTTTGTGTTGTCCTCGATGTCCTCCTTGAAAGATCCTGAGAAAGCTTGCCAACCTTTAGTAGCATTTTTGCTTTTACTAGCTGCGTGCGAGGTGAAATTCGAAACTTTTTTAGTGTTGTTTTTCAAAAAATCTTTTATTTTAGCTTTTAATTTTTGGGGCGAAACTTTATTTTTCTTACTTTTCTTTTTGCTCATGGCGATCGTCTTCCTCGATTAGAGTTAACTCCCAGTCATCAGCGTGTAAAACAGCAATTAAAATATCGTTGCCCCAAATCAGAATTTTACCTTCTTTAATTTTGATATCTGTGACATCGGTAAATACTGTCCCCTCACCCAAAACTTTGCTACTAGTCGCCAGATAGCTTAATCCTTTCAAGCTTTTTTTAGTGATGCATTCTCCAGGTGTATGTTTTTCGTAATATTCAGCAGCAGAAATGATATCAGCTAGCAAATACTCAACATCACTATGACTATCTGTTTTCAAAGCTAACCATTCTCCTTGCTTTTCGACTTCCACATTGCCTTTCCAATTTTCTTTCATTTCTTTTAAGATATGCTTAGTTTTTTCAATCATGTTATTCTCTCCTTGCTTTTATTTTCCCTAAATATCTACTGGCACAATATTAAATGTCCTGCGGCCACGCTTACCACGCTGAATTTGTTGCAATTTGTTTTCCCAATACTTAATTTGCTCACGAATTTCTTTTAAATGCGGCATAGATAGTGTTCGCGTACCGATTTTATATTCTTGGCCAGTCGATACAACTTCCATCGCTTTATACCAGTTCAGTAACTGTTCACGCGCATAATCAACTGTTATTACACTTTTACTCATGTTTTACCTCCTTCTTCTGCGTCTTTTTCTTACTGCTGTGCGGTCTGCTGGATATTCTTTTTCTAAATTAGGATTTAAAATTTCTAATGCCGCTGTATTGTAAACACGAAGGTCAAAACCTTCGTTTCGCGCTCGAATTTGTTTCCATCGTTGCTTAGGCAAGCCACCAACAAATACAGTTTCCAATCGTTCCGCCGTTAACGTGCGGAAATACTGTGCACTGTACCCTTTGCCTTTAGGAAAATGACAATAGTTAGGACCAACTTTGTCTACCTGTAGTGCAGAAAGTACGCTAACTTTACCTTCGTTTACACCGATTTTCACTAATACCGCTTCAATTGGCTTAGGTTTTGAGTAGCCTGCGATTAACGGCGTGTAGTCGCTCATTTGAGACGATTCACCTTTTATTGCATAAATCCCTCTATTCAGCCGCGGTTTAGTAAATTTATATACTTCTTGCGTAAAGTGACCACCACTATCGATTAATGTACAAGCGATTGCAAACTTTCTTCCGTCAGCTTTCTCAAAACGCTTAGATAAAAATTCATCTAACTGTTGCCATGGCCCAGGTGTGTGCAAGTCACCGTGTATGACATGGTACTGTATGCCCCAACTTTCTTTATCCAATCCCCATCCAACAACCTCTATTTCGAAACGGTCATCTTGGGTATCGACTGCAGCAGTAAGTATTTTAACGCCATCAGGTACTTCCGCTTCATAAACTTCTTGTCTTCTAACAAAAGTTTCTTCATCTAGCGCTGTACCTTCTTCTTCCCACGTTTCCCCCAGGGACGTGTTTTTAAAAACTTTTAATGCTTCAGTGCCTTTTCTTTTGGCTTTTTTAAAGTCTGCAATAATTTCTCCCCATCGCCTAAAAGGGCTAAGCAATTCATTCAGGTGAAAGCCACGCATTTTTGATTCTGCCGTAGCTACCCATTTGCCTTTTTGGTTTTTCCAATCAAACTCATCGCTTAAATATCCGCAATGCTCACATCTGTGACACTCCGTTTCAAAATCTATTTGCTCCCATTTCAGCGGCTGGTATTCTCCGCAACGCGGACAAGGCAAATTATAGTATTCTTTTGAACTTAAATTAAATTCCATTTCGATGCGCGAAGCGCCTTTGATTGTAGGTGTTGACACCTTTATCTTTTTTCTATTGTAAAAGGCTGTAGTTCGTTTTTCGGCTAAGTCTAACGGATCCCCCTCTTCACCTGCAGATACCGGGAATCGGTCAATTTCATCAGCCAAAACTATCCTTATTGGTCTTGCAGCTAGTCCAGCAGGCGCATTTGCACCACCTAGCGCAATAAATCCACCAGGGAATGACTTAAATAATATTGTATTAGAGCTGTCCTTGCTTCTAAATCCACCGACTCGCTCTGATAGTGCTGGGGAATCTCGTATCATTGGTGCTACACGCTCTTTCGAAAAGTCCTTAGCCTTAGCCTCTGTTGGCTGTATCAATAAAATTGGCGAGGGATCGTAATGTATGTAGTAACCAAGGCCATTTAAAATAATTTCAGATTTACCAACTTGCGCTGAAGCCATAATTACAATGTCCTCTACATAAGGGTCATTGATAGCATCCATAATTTCGCGCTGATATTCCGCACGCGATGTTCTCCATCTTCCTGATTCCGCAGACGCTTCACTAGATAATCTTCTATGTTCATCTGCCCATTCACTTACCGTGAGTTTAGGAGGCGGCATAAGCGCTTGCTTAGCTATCCTTTTAAATAAATCACTCGTTCTCTCAAACGACTTATCACTCAACCTTTTCACCATCCAACGGCTCGTCAGATGCTATGACATCGTCGCTTTCTGCATAAAAAACATCTGGGTCATAATCTTTAAGCTCTCTCATCAAATCTTCTATTTCGTCTTTGACCAGCTCTTGTATTTCTATTAAATCTTTTTTTCCTTGCACTTTCGGCGATAACCGTGATGCGAAAGACAACAGCTGCGAACGAAAAGACATCATCATTGCATTCATAATACTTTCTACGTCTGCAGCTCGATGCAATTTCCCTGTAATTATTCCTAATTCTGCCTCTGTCTTTTTCCTTCTAGCGCGAGTCCATAACGTTTCTTCTCGCGTTTTATCTAGGTCTGGGTCATCGGCAATAACCTTTTCTTTTTCATATTCTAAATACGATTTAAAGGTTGCTGGCAAATCATACCTGCCATGTGATGCCCTAACTACCGCTTTTTCATCCACTAATTGCTGTATTCTGCGCGACGATAAACCCATGATTTCGCAAAGTTCATTAGTAGAAACAAGGTAGTCATTTTCCTTCAAACCCTTACTACTCATGCGTTTGTACCTCCTAATCAACACTAAAAAAACCGCATTCTAGACCGAAAACGAAATGACCTTTTAGCTTCGAAAATATGAGCTCCCACGGGCTCGTGAGCGCCCGTACCAAAATCGTAAAGTTCCCAAAGTACCTATTTTCATTCCAAAAAATACAAAACGCTGTCGAAACCTACAGCCACAAGGCTTTGCGGTGTTTTTTATAAGTTATTAGTGTCATGCTCTCTTACTCTTAGTAGGCAAACGACAAGGCTCGTGGCTTGAGTAGCGCGTAACCTATTAAGAGTGCTACTCATAAGCACACCGCTAAGCATTGATACATCAACGTCTATACATTTCTTTTAAAACGAGTTGCACTTAGTACCCCAATACATGCCACTACTTTATCAATAGGCCTTGTCCCATACTGTAGCGCTCACCTTAAACAATGTGTCACCACACACAGCTAGGGATTAACTATCGGCAATCTAAATAACCACACACAGCAAAACATAGCCGTAACCTTTTGTGCATGCCGCTTCGGTGCAAACCTACATACCTTTCAATATGTCCATAACACTTGGCCATGTTATATCCATGCATGATGCCATCCTTCCAAAAGACTTTCACCAAATGAAAAAGGCATACCCCATTACGGATATACCTTTTTCATTTTGCGTTTTCAGTTTTAGGTTTGCAGATTCCATATTTCACTTTCTGCTTTTGACTTTTCACTTTCTTCAAACCAATAAGCCTTCAGGGTCTTTCATTTTAACGATACCCCTTTCGATTCTTTCGCTCATCACTCCTATGTACTTGAGCGTCTCGTACTGGCTATCGTGATTAAATATAATCTGCAACTCTGCCACATCTTTGTACTGTTGGTAGTGCCTGAAGCCAAACGTCTTGCGCAATGAGTGTGTGCCTATTGGTTCTTCATAGCCTACAGCTACTGCCGCTTCTTGTAAGATGTGTAGCGCCTGCCGACGGCTTATAGGTTTCTCTCTGCCTGCCTTAGTGCGATGGCGTGAGGGAATGAGTAGAGTTGTCCGCTTCTTACCTTCAATGTATTTGCTCAATGCTTTCTTCAGTGTCGGATGTAGTATGATACGCTTTTGCTTTTTTGTTTTCTTTTCAATGAGTACCATGTGACTACTCATTACGTCTGCCACTCTAAGCGGTAGTATATCCGATATCCTAAGCCCAGTGTATACACCTATCATAAACATAATGTAATTACGTTCGCTTTTACTTTTTAGGTAATCAGCAAATGCCACCACCCACTCATCTTCTCGTATTGGCTCTACCCTCATACCATCATCCACCCTGCCCTCTTGATGTTACGCTTACCACGCACGATTGTTTCGTGCACCGCTTGCCTACTGATACCTAATACCTTAGCTATGTTAGTACGCTCTAACCCTTGGGCCACCATGACAAATACATCCTGCTGTGTAGGCGTTAAGCTTTTCTTTAAGTCATTCACCAGTTGCTCTTTCATCTCTTCTACTTCTTCATCTGGCTTATCTAAGTCATATATGATAGCGCCTTGGTCTATCATCACATCCAACAAATCGCTATCAAAAGGTATTTCTCTTTTGTACTTCGCTTGCCTTGGTACACCCCTCACCACATTAGGTTGCTTACCTTTGGCCATCCAATCGATTGAATATTCTATATCTGATAACATGCCATTAACGATACTGATTTCATTATCTAAGACCGCTACCGCTTCTCTATCGCCATTACTCCTGGCCACTTCTCGGCTACCTTCCAGTCTTTTCTTTAAGCAACGCGTCTGCTGCTTAGTCTCTTGATAACTCTTGAGCATGTTCAGCATATTGTCATCCTTCCTTTTTCCTTGCTACCTGCTTCTTTAATACAGTCTCAACACTTTGTATCGCTAATGCTAGGCGCTCGCTCTTCTTGCGAGTTAGTATATATTTGTTGGTGCGCAACACCTTGTATATAATTTCGTTAGTTTCTTTCTCGCTATAGTTTTTAATTCGCGCTGAGCGTAAAAGAAACTTATGTTTCCGTTCGATTTCTGGTGTCCAGACATACCCTTTCTTCTTACACCATTTCATCAGATCCATATCTTCACCTACTTCTGCATCTTCGAAAACCCAAATTATTTTATTAGCAATGAGCAACACACTCTCGCTAACTCTCTTCACTTCGTAAGCAGCCATCATCAAGAATGTGATTAACTTATCGCTCATGGCAATTTCTTTTGATAACGGATTTTACGTTTTAGCATTTGGCTTTTCTTGCGTTGGTCAAATGATTGCAAATAGGCCATTCTTTCTTTCATACGTTTATCCCTCGTATATACCGCTCTTTTTTGTTCGCTGCTTAATTCTGCATCGCCAGCCCCTGCTAACAATTCAATAGCTTTTTCACATTCTTGCATTGACACTCCAAGCTCAGAACTAAGTATAGCCATAGCTCTCATTTTCGACATCATTACAGGTCCAAAAATCCAATCGTATACTATTATCAAGTTTGACTTAGCTGTCTCTATACTTTTGAATGCCGCTTCAATACCTTGAAACCCGTCCATTATAGTGTCCATATTTAATTCACATTCCACGAATATTCCCCCTTCCGACTTATCGGAAAATGATAAGCTGTGAGACGAATCGAGTGTACATATATACACGTTATTGATTTTCGATGCGTCTCACAGCGTTGTTATTTTTTTAAAATTCCTTTTTTGATGAAAATGTTTCTAAATCCTTCAGCAAATTTTTGCTTGCGTTGAGCTTTGTCTCTTTTCTTCACCCAACGCTTAATTTTAATTTTGCTCCTGGTATGTCGTTTTATTTTCTCTCATCCTCTCTTTTAATTTGTATAAAAGAGGTCGTAGTTCTTCGCATCCATAAACGTATGAGTAATATAATTTTTCGTACGTTATTTTTTCCAAGTTGTAGGCTACGGCCGCTTCATTGTAAATCTTAACTTCATGGGCCAATTCTTCTTTAGATAAAACCGGCAAGATTATTACCTCGGCATAATCATCAAAAATATTTTCGATTTTACTTATCTTTTTGGCTTGGATAAGTAACATTGCCTGCAGCCTTATTTTTTCTTTTTCTACATTGACGTTTTTTGTAATTGCCTTGACATTGATTAGCTGTTCTAACAGCTTTACCAACCCATCACCTCTTTTTGCCTGATATCCGCGCATAATTTTCTCCGTTTTTTATGATTTGATTGATATTATAAATGCTCGTACCTACACGCTCAGCTATCTTACGTATAGATGCGCTTTGCTTAACTCGCATACTATAGATAAGGTCTACTATGTAGTCCTTTCTGTCGAGTTGTCTCCAAGTCTTGCGTTTTTCCCTTTTACTCATGAAAAACTCCTCGTTTTCCTCTCTATAGCGAGCTAATGCCGATTCACTTACATCAAGTTGCTTGCTTACCAATTTCCACGTACCTTCAGATTGGTAAATGGCATATATTTTCTCTGGTGCTATTTCTCTAAGTCTTTCTGATTGTTTCTTTTTCTTGTTTAATACTAATTTTTCTGTTTCGCCAACTATTGTTTGTTTGCTTTCGTACACTCTCACTTGCTTGCCATCACACTTTTTAATGCCGCCACAAAGTGCAGTTAACCCTTCTTCAACATGTCGATATTCGCTTTCTTTCTTTGCGTTATCTAATTTCCTAAGTAATTCTAGGCGCTTGGCTCGCTTTTTTAACCTCTCTTCCTTGCTGATCATCACTTTCACCTCTAATAAGCTACTCCACCCATTCTCCAAGATGCTCATTTTTAAATAACTCTTTCAAATCCTCACTTTTCACAAAAACGCCATTTACCATTTTTCCTTCGCGATTCTTGATTTCGTTGTAAGCAGCCAACAAACAATCCGTGTCAGAAACTTCGTAAACATTTTCAA
Organism: Metalysinibacillus saudimassiliensis; assembly: GCA_000935965.1. Classification (GTDB taxonomy): domain Bacteria; phylum Bacillota; class Bacilli; order Bacillales_A; family Planococcaceae; genus Metalysinibacillus; species Metalysinibacillus saudimassiliensis. The sequence continues at coordinate 8,877 of LN483079.1, read as the reverse complement.
TTTGCATCAACGTCAGCACGATGCCATACATGCCGATTTTGGTTAGGTTAGATTTGTTTTTAGCTACACCTGAAACTAAATTATTAATATCTACGTAAATATCTCGTGATTTTGGTTGTACTTTTTTGGACCTGCCGCCCAGGTGAACATCTAACTCGCTCCCTTTTAATATTTCTTGGTTTTTCACAACGTCATAAAACGCTCTAAAATCCAAGCTAATTTGATTACTTAAGATAATTAATGTTACGTATGTGTCACCAATTCCATCAATAACAGCGTTAATATCGCCGTCATCAAACGCTATAAGTGTCTCGGTAAATTCCTCCACCACTTTTAGAGTTTGTGCCTTGCTATCGGCTAAGTGTAGGCCTCGTTCCTCCGCCCATAACTCGACTTTATTTATTAAAGAATTCATTGTTTTTTCTACCACTTTTCACCCTCCGTTTTTCGGTGAACTTCTACATATTCATCAAAGTTCATTCCGTTTTTTCTTTTCACATTGTTTTTTACATAATGTGAAAATAAATAATCTAATTCTTTTACTGTTGGCTCACCCTCCACTTTATAGGGCGCGTGTATATTTTCTTTGCCAGGTATCAACGCTCCTAATAGAGCGCCACCCAGCAAACATAATGCTACGATTTCCATGACTTTAAATCCCCTCCACCAAACTGAACACTGGGCGTTTATAACGCTCCGCTACTCGCCAACCCTCAGCTATATACTGCTCAACGACTTTCTTTTTGTATGGCATCACGATACTTACACGATGACCATCTTCATACCTAAAAATGTCTATATATTCAGGGTAAAACTTGAAGCTTTCTCCCTTAGAAATACTTCTTGCATAGACTTTTCTTGTCTTTGGCAGATTGGTTTCTGTTATTATTCCATTTTTTCTCCTTATCATGCTAAGTCCTCAATGGCTGCAGCGTAATGCAAAACAAAACCGTCTTTCGTTTGGATTTTAATTGCCGCTTCGTCAAATACTTTTAGAGGTATCGATTTACGGCCATTTTCTTTTTGCTCCCAAAACTCTCTCAAAACATTGAATGGCAGCGCATAAACTTGCGGCTCGTTTTGACCAGGTATCGTAAACATCACAATTAAAAATGTGATAGCTCCCTGAATTGCCCAAGATTTTAAAAATTCGTATTGGTCAATCGTTATATTAGTAAGTGGTAAACTCTTTGCTTTTACTTGCTTTGCGTCAAAGGCAATAGCCGCTCCTTGGTATACACCAACATAGTCAACCCATTGCGCTTTTTCTTTGCGTGCTTCAACCGTTCTGCCTTTATCTTTGATTACTTGCAAAGGTGTTGGTACTTTGCGTACATCAGCGATATTGGCGTTACGATACTGTGTGTTCGTGCGGTCTAGCATTGATTCCAGTAACGAGCCACGATTAGCGTGTGTGTAACTTCTCATTGTTCAGCACTCCTTTTCATAAATAAGTGCACACGATGCACTTATCATCAGATATATGGCGATTAAAACGAATAAATCTCGATGGTATTTTTAGTTCTATTTCTTCCAATGTTTTAGCCTTCACTATATAGTTAGTTGGTTCTTCCAAATTGAACAACCTCCCTACAAACCAACCATCATGACCTAAAGGATTTTCATAAATTACGATGAGCGGCATTTTAAATCCACTGTGTGCTTCTAAAAATTTAAAACTCCCTACCACAATACTTTTCACGTTTCGTCCTCCATATCTAGTAAGAATTTAATGACTAAATAACAAGACACCCAAAATAATAAAGCTACAAAATCATGATAGAAATTAGGTTTAATACTGCCAAATTCCAATATTTCCACCACTGACCATGCAATACACCCAACCATAGTAGGTATGGATGATAATTGAATGGCAGCCACTCTCTTACCATTTTTATTTATAATAAATCTCATCAATTTAGATAAAAAATCATATTTCATCTCACCAAATCATCCTTTTTATAAACAAAAGGCGCTGGCGAACAACCTGTATATACAACACACTCTGTTTCTTCTTCGCAAATAGCGATAAGTAGGCCGTCTTTTTCTTTGACCTTGTACGCTTTTCCTTTTTTGATATATCCATCCTCTAAATCACAGTCATAGACAATCAAATCACCGTCTTCAGCCAGATCTGTTGTAAATCTGTAGACAGTACCATCAGGCAAAATTAATTCGCTGTTTTTTCGCTTCATTTCTTCAATGTATGCGTTGGCCACTTTAATTTCATTGGCTAATGCATCGGCCATCTTTTTAACTTTCTCATAGCCTTCTATTACTTTAGAAGCGTCTTTCAAGGCCGCTTCTAACTGCATTGCTCTATGCTCCCAGTAAAGAGCACGCACTTCAGCCGTTGGTGTCTCAGAATGGCAAGTCGTCATCTGTCATATCCACCCTTCCGTCATTAAATGTGTTAGCTACACGCTGTTGCGTGTTTTGTTGAGGTTGTTGGTAACTCTGTTGTTGCTGTGATGCTGCATAATTATTTTTAGGTGGTACGTTAGCATTATTTTGCGGTGCTGTAGGTGATGGCCCTGCAGTCTTTGCCTCTAAAAATTGGATGGCATCCGCTACTACTTCAGTTGTATAAACTCGTTTACCGTCTTTATCATCGTAGCTGCCTGTTTGAATACGACCTACCACACCAATTTGATTACCTTTTCGCATATAATTCGCTAGGTTTTCGGCTTGTTTACGCCATGCGATACAGCTAATGAAATCCGCTTCTTTTTCCCCTTGTTGATTAGAGAACGCTCGATTTACTGCTAATGTAAAGCGTGCAACAGCAATGCCTGTTTGCGTGTACCGTAACTCAATATCTTTCGTTAAACGTCCAACTAGGACCACGTTATTTATCATTTAATCACTCCTCTTAAAATGGTAAATCTGCATCATCTGCAGGCTTTTCTTTTTTTATTGCAGGTGGTTCGTAATATCTAAATCCCTGAAACCCCTTCATTTCTTCCAAAGGATTTTCTGTTGGATTTAAGCACGTCATTACATATAGCAATTTGCGCTCGTCATTAAAATAAATATATTTACGTTCGTGATATAAAAAATCTGCGCTATATGCGACTAGACCATTTACAACAAAATAAATTTTGTCACCACGCTTTAGCTTTTTAGGGTACTTACTCAACACCCAATTAAACATGCTGCTAAAATGATGGCAGTTATTGATGTCTTGCTCAAATCGTCTTGTATCAGACTTTGGTACTGTAACAACGATATTCATCTTCTCACCGCTTTTCTTTTGTGTTTTGTATTCTTTAAAGAAGCCCAATGAACCTCGCCAGTGTTTTTTTCGCTAAACATGCCTCTCAACGCTTTGTTTTCGTGGTGCTCAATAAACTCTTTTCTTTCAATCTGTTGGATGCCTCGGTTAATCAAGACATAGCCGTTTGCCAATTTATAAGCAATGGCAGCATCTAACTCTTCTTTAGTCCATCGCGAAACCTTTTCGTATCCGTTGTAGTTACGCCACGGGTGCTTTTTTACGTTACTCATCCTTACGCCCCCTGCCCCTTATAGACAAATCAGACCGCTTCATGCGCACATAAAGGTATGCGCCTGATGTCCACTCGCTAAATTTGATGTCAATGTCGTTAAATTTATAACCTTCGTACATTTTTTCGAATATTTCTTGAGCGTCCACTTCTTGCGTCGCAATTTTATGTGCGCGTCTGCGCGTCAATTTGCTGTCCGCTACAGTTACCTTCGGTTTAGTTAAATTGCGACTCACACTGTAACGCTTAGTCTCTCTAACGTCTTTTGTGATGTACCTTACTAAACCCTCAAAACCATAATCATCTGCACGTAAACGACGCGTATGAGAGCGACCTCCACCATGCCATAAATCTTCCAGGGTATCTCTATCCCTAAAATTAGTAATGATGTGGTGGTGTATACGTACTTTTTTACCTGGTGTATTGCTGTACTCTGTGACGTAAATATATTTAAGCTCAGGCAGATCGTGTTTTTTGATGTGCCTTTTAACGCGTCGCAAGTAATTTTGCATATCTTTTTTTGCCTGTTCTTCATCTGCAGGCAAATTATTATTGTCGTATGTCAAAGTTGACCATACGTCATCATTTGTAAAGTTAGCGTTGGTAAGTCTAACGATGCGTTTTTTTGTGTTTTTATTGTTTAAGTTTTGTTGTGCTGCTGTACTGCTATTCTTGCGCTTACCTCTCTTGCCTGTAGGTGCATCAAAAAGAGGATAAGCCTCGACCTCCAACATGTCGCCTGACCTTATTGTTTTTACGCGATACTTGCTGACACTCCTATTGCGTAAAATCTCTAGCCGCTCCTGTTGATTGTCGCCAAAGGCATCGCTATCTATGTTGTATATTTCTTCGTATTCTTCATTTGCGTAGTACCTTTTCTTGCTCAACTGCTTACCTCCTGACACATAAATAACCACCATGTTAATTAATGGGTGGTCGTAAAATTAATATGCATTACAAGGTCGGTAATTGACTTAAATGTCACTGCAGTTTATAGTATTACTAATGCAGTTGACACTCTTGTCAATTAGCGTCTTTGTATGATTGGCACACGATATAATCGGTCGGTCAAAACTTCATATACCGTGTGTAGCTCCTTCTTCGTGAGGGAGCTTTTTTATTTGATTAAATCAATAGCGCGCTGTAAATTTTCTTTGTCTTTATCAGATGCACCAGCCATGCATCCTACTAAAAAATTCTTTATTTCTTCTTTTTCCAAATCCGCTTTATACTTTCTAAGGATGATTTGCTCACCCTCGATAAATATTTCCACCGGATCCTTAACCTCGATACCAAGCGAGCGTCTTAGTTCGATTGGTAGCACAATGCGGCCCAATTCATCTATTTTTCTTACAATGCCTGTTGATTTCATTTCTTCGTCTCCTTTAGTAAAGGCGGACGATGCCGCCTTTTGATTTTTATGAAAATACGTTGATTTAAAGAACCTTCTCCAAAATCACCAAAATTAAAATCCATTTTTTCACCCCTTTCTATCAGGAGTTTTAACGTTGCAACCGTCATATCTGCTATAAGGACCAAAACAGCGTAGCCACCGCTGTAACTTACTCATTGGCTATAAGTTCGAATAATTGCAATTCACTTTTCTGTTTCTTCTTTTTTTGAAACTGATTTAGCGCCTTGAATGTACCCAAAAATACGTTGTTGCTCATTCTCTGGGAATTGTCGTAGCACCTGCACCATTTCTTCCCACTCTGGCATTTCATCAAAATCAAACAAAACGTCCGTCATGGTATCACCTCCTATAAAATGATTACCGTATGTGAATATATTATTACACTAACGATAATAAGTCAATATTATAGACGCTTATTTTTACACAAACGGAAATATAGTTTTACAAACTGAAATAAAGTATGGTATAATTACACATATAGAAAGGAGGTGACATCATGAATGAGCGCCTACTAGCTATTAGAAAAGAATTAAAACTTAATCAAACGGATTTCGGAAAAAAATTAGGTTTAAGTACAGCGAGTGTATCTGCTTTAGAAAGTGGACAGCGAAACGTTACAGAACGACATATGTTATTGCTCGCTTCTGAATTCAACGTTAATGAAGAGTGGTTACGTCATGGCGAGGGAGAAATGTTCCTAAAGCCAAAAAAATTCTCTTTAGATCAAGCTGCTATCGAAAGTGGACTTTCAGAACTTGAAATTGCAATTATGCAAGCTTACATGGACTTGAGCCAGGACACTAGAAAAGAAATAGTAACTAAATTGAAGAATGTCCTGAACGAACGAAATCAGACTTCAAACTCTTATTACAGAGAAGCGCAAGACGTTACTACAAACGAGATAGATGCAGAACTTGCAAGCTATCGATTAGAATTAGAGCAAGAGAAAAAATTTCAAACGTCACAAGTTTTACACGAGCAAAACGCAAAATACAAAGACGGTTAAGACTTTAATTAATGAGCGCGCATTAATTAACAACAAAAAAAGAGCGGCAGCCTCCCAGCTGTCGCTCTTTTGTTTTGCCCTGATGTTGCTAAAAATAAAAAAGTAGCTATACTTATTTTATTAGAACCGCTCAAGTTCATAAATTTAGTACAGCTACTCTTTAGTCGAGTGGCTTTTTTATTTAAGTTTGAATTGTTTTCCTAACATCAGACCAGGCTTTTTTTGCGGTTTGGTGTTTTCTTCTTTTTCTACTGGTACTGCAGATACCTTAGCCGCAAGTTTTTCTTCTACAAGTTTTTCTACCATTTCGGCAATCTGATCCCCATCGATTTGCCCGGTAGAATTGGCGTTTTTGTTGTCGAAATAAAAGTCCAACGCATCTTTAACTATTCGCGTGCGCGGTACTTTTGCACTTTGTGCCGCCGCATCGAGCTTGGCCCACAAATCTGCATCTTTATCATCCCTCTTAAACTTTACATCCACTCGACCTAACAACGTCATAATTACCCCTCCAATTGCACGCCGTATTTATAAAATCCATTAACATTAGCTAGTTCACTATCATCTACAAATTCGGCTTTTTCGATTTCTTTAACAAATTCTTTTTTATCCAGTAAGTTAGCAGCGCCACCAGTAATCAAAATTTTACGCATACGGTCAATACCTTTATACGTCTGCTTGATTGCCGTAGCGATTTCACGTGTGAATAACGTGCGCTCTCGTAAGACAATATGACTAAAGTCAATCTGTTGCACACCGTCAGGAGACCATACATATACCTCGTCGTTGGCACGTAACAAGTCTGTCACTTCATACTCACTAATTTTATGACCGTCTTTTTGTATGCCGCGCTTTACTTTGTCATATACAGTATACGCACCGCGCTCTAATTGATTACGTTTGTCCTCAACCATGTTGAGCTGAGCTAGGGCATCAATTAATACAGTGCCACCACCCACATCAACTACACCAATAACGGCATCATTAATATCGCTATCTAACATTTCACCATTCGAATCCAGCACCTCGTTTAACACAGTGCCAAGTGGCTGCGGTAAAATATTTACTGTTTTGACACGCACATTTAGTGGCTGTCCGTCTACAGTGATATGGTGATCACCTTTGATTGCATCTACTAATTTTGTTAAAGCGACATCCTGGTTATAGTCACTGGTTGGTACACCCGTCACAACATCAACCTCTAATATACCTGTGTGAGCCGCTTCGTAGTCGATTGCCAACTCTGCCAGCGCAAAATCCACTAGCAGCTGAAAATCACGTGAAACGTAGCGATCTACACCAAAACCTAACGTGTCCTGAACAACATCGACTGTCGAAAAATCAATGTCAGTACCCCACACATACGTAAAACCTTTGTCATTTGTTGACTCGTAATCACGCACCGCTTTATCTGACTTGATAAAGCCTAACACGTCACGATTACCAAAACGACTTGCCTCAACAAAATAAGATGGTAGCACAATTGTTTTGTGCTCAGATTTTAGCTTTGTTTGTTTGTTGCCTAAATCAATTGAAAATAATGTCATTATTATACCTCCTAGACGTCTTGGACACGTCTTTTATTTCAAATACACGTCTATATTACCCCTTACATCTGCTTTCGTCAACAAAAAAGACGTCTTAGACACGTCTTAGACACGTCTTTTTTAGTCTATTAGCCAATTATATATTTCCACATCTGGTTGCTCTACGTGAGACAAGTCGATTGTGTCGTCATTTAACCAATCGTGCAGTTCATAATCTGTCGCTTGGTAAGTTGGTTCGATATGTTTTTTAACAGCTGGGCGTGCCAATGCTTTTTCGTATGCAGCTACTACCGTTGCGCGTAAGGTTTTAGCTATCGTTAATGTGCCATTAATAATGTCGGTTAAGGTGTTAAGTAACACATTCTTAGCCTTAATAAATTCTTCTCGGCTTTTAACACTCATGCCAAGTATTGCTTTTTGCACATCGCTTACTTGATTTTCTTTAATTAAAGGCTTAACCAATTCGTATAAACTTTTTTCCCAGTCGTTCATAAAATCCTCACGCGCGTCTTGTGTTATACCTAATTTATTAGATATATTAAATTCTTTTAAGGGCTTGTTTAAAAGATTAAAAGAGTTAATATAGTTAGAACCCTGTTTTTCCTCTTCAACGCTAGTTGTATCAACGGTTTCAGTGTTTTCAAGACCTGCAACAAGACCTGCAACAAGACCTGCAATTTCATTAGCTGGCAATCCAAATACCTCATGCATGATGTCCTCAAAATGCTCGCTACGCTTATCTACAAAAACGTAATGACCTGCGTGACCGTCAGCCAATCGAGCTACAATAAACTCACCTGTTTTTTTAAGCGCGTTAACAGCAGCGTAAACTGTACGCTCTGAGCAGTCAGCTTTGCGGGCCAATGTAGCCGCTCCGATTTTCCAAATGCCACAGCCACCTGTTGCGTATGCAATTTCATTTAGCACCTGATTGCGCTTACCAGGGAATAGCTTGGCAAAGATACCACATTGCTCATGCACACTTGCTTGTAAAATTTCTAAGCGCTCATTTACTTTTTTAACGGTTGGTTTTACCGCGTGCTCCATAATATATTGTTGTACAACTTGGTTATATACCGTATAAACCTTAGCCATAATTATCTGCTCCTTTTAGAAACAGAAAAAGCGCACGTATCATTAAATTAATAACGATACACGCGCTTGTTAATCTTTTAGGATTAAATTGGACTTAGCTCTTGAAAGTGTACTGACTATAGTATATTATAGTCACATACAAATAAGAAACCAAGTCGACAAGTGTTGTATCGTAGTTGGAGTACGATATGACGGTTATGAAGTGTTACCAGCACCTCATAGCAGTCGGCTTTTTCTTTTCGCTCATTTATTTGTTAATTTCTACAATAAACGTTTTCAGGCGCTTTTGCAAATACTAATTTGCTTTTG
>LN483078.1 GCA_000935965.1 Metalysinibacillus saudimassiliensis | reverse complement strand
TTTTGTCGTGACTTTAGTTTAACAGAAGGAGTCCTTTTTTAACTACAAAAATCAAAGCCCTTGAACTTTTACATTGCGTAAAAGTTCAAGGGCTTTTCATTTATAAGACAGGTTTTGTCCCAGCCTCCCTTTTAATTAGCGAATAATTGTTAATTGTTTTGGGAATTTAGTTAAAATTTCAACGCCATCTTTTGTAACGACCACATCATCCTCGATGCGTACGCCTGTTACATCGCCCTTATAAATACCAGGCTCAATCGTAAACACCATATTTTCTTCTAGTTTCATATCATTCGTACCACTAATATCAGGGAACTCATGTACTGAAATGCCAAGACCGTGACCAAGGCGGTGTGGGAAGTATTCACCGTAGCCTGCGTTAGTAATAATATCGCGTGCTGTTTTATCAAGGTGAGCAGCTGTTACACCTGGTTTAATTTCAGCGATTGCACCTTCATTGGCAGCTAATACGGTGTCGTAAATTTCTTTTTGAGCGGCTGTTGGTTCACCGAAAGCTACCGTACGTGTAATATCTGAGCAATAACCCTCATAAATTACACCAAGATCAAATAATACCATGTCGCCTTTTTGTACTTTATTATGTCCGGGGGTACCGTGTGGCGAAGCAGAGTTTAAACCGGTAAGTACCATTGTACTAAATGACATATCATAGCCTTTGTTTTTAACAGCGGCTTCAACTTCTCCTAATATTTCTAATTCTGTTTTACCTTCAGCAATAGCATCTACACCAACTTGTACAGCGAAATCGGCAAGTTTAGCCGCTTCACGTAATTTAGTTAGCTCATCCTCATTTTTAATAACACGGATATGATTCATTTTTGCATCGAAGCCACTAATTGCTTGTTGAGAAAAATGGCCGACTAGGTTTTCATAGCGCGCTACATTTAATTGGTGTTTTTCGATAGCTAATGATTTTACACCGCGTGCCTTCATAGCCTCAGCTAATACATCCATTGAGTTTTGTGTATCATAATAACCAATAACATTGCTAAAGCCAGATGCACGTTTAGCATCTGGTACTTCCATTTGTGGACAAATAATAAGGGGCTCGCCCTCTTTAAAATATACAGCACCTAGTAAACGTTCGTGAGGCTCACTGTCAAAGCCTGTTAAATAAAATACGTTTTCAGGTGTGGAAATTAATACAGCATCAGTTGCTGATTGTTGTAAATACGTTTGCATTGTTTCTTGCATGAAGAAAACCTCCTATATAAATGTACTTCATGTATAAGGATAGCAAAAATAGCAGGATTTTTGCGAATAATAACGAATATAAGGGTATAAGATACATTGAGGAGGAATAGATTATGCAAATTACGTATCATGGACATGCAGCAGTAAAAATTGTTACGGGTGATAAGACAATACTGATTGATCCCTTCATTACTGGTAATCAATTATCCGATTTAATAGTAGAAAATGAAATGCCTGATTATATTTTATTAACACATGGGCACAACGACCACTTTGGTGACACAATCCAACTTGCTAAGCAAAGTGGTGCAACAGTTGTTGGGTCACATGAATTAGCAACATGGTTAGGTGCACAAGGCTTTACAACACATGGTATGAACATTGGCGGTGCGTGGCAATTTGATTTTGGTAAAGTAACATACACACAAGCTTTCCATAGTTCGTCATATATTACAGAAGACAATGAAATTATTTATATGGGTATGCCCATGGGGATTGTGTTAGAAATTGAGGGTAAAACGATTTACCATGCAGGTGATACTGCATTATTTGGTGATATGGCGCTCATTGGTAATAAGCATGATATTGATGTGGCGTTTTTACCAATTGGTGATAATGTTACAATGGGCCCAGAGGATGCAGCGCAAGCAGTGGAGCTACTGCGCGCAAAATCTGTTGTGCCTGTGCATTTTGACACATTTCCACCAATTAAACAGGACCCACAAAAATTTGCTGAGTTAGTGCAAAAAGCAACCGTACAAATTGTGCAACCAGGTGGAGCTGTTACACTGTAAAAAACACAAAAACATCTTCTGTTTCATTATAGCAGAGGGTGTTTTTGTAGTTATATCAACGTTTAATGATAAAAAGTGGAAACTGTTATACAATTTAAACTATTAGTTGTACTACAAAATAAGAGGGCAAGTATGGTACACTAAAGGCATAGTAAAACAGCTATAGAAACAGGTGATTGTATGTCAACAAAACATGAAAAAATACTACGTTACATCGAATCTTTACCAGTAGGGGATAAAATATCTGTACGTCAAATTGCGAAAGAAATGGCCGTCAGTGAGGGCACAGCCTACCGCGCAATTAAAGAAGCAGAGAACCGACGACTTGTAAGCTCGATTGAGCGTGTAGGTACGATTCGTATCGAGAAAAAGAAAAAAGAAAATATTGAACGATTAACATTTGCGGAAATTGTTAACATCATTGATGGGCAAGTATTAGGTGGAAAAGACGGCTTGCATAAGACCTTAACGAAATTTGTTATAGGTGCGATGCAATTAGAGGATATGATGCGTTATACAGACGCAGGTAGTTTACTTATTGTAGGTAACCGCTTTAAAGCGCATGAAAATGCATTAACAGCAGGAGCGGCTGTATTAATTACAGGTGGCTTTGATACCACAGAAGAAAACAAACAACTTGCAGATGAGTTAGAGTTACCAATCATTACAACGAGCTATGATACCTTTACAGTAGCTACAATGATTAACCGCGCTATCTATGACCAATTAATTAAAAAGGATATTTTATTTATTGAAGATATTTATGTAGCTATTGACGAAACGAAAGTGCTACAAACATCACAAACTTTAGCCGACTTTAAGCGCGAAAATGAGCGCACTACTCACGGGGCATATCCTGTAGTAACCGCTAAAAATAAATTAGTCGGTATGATTACAGTGAAGGATGTTATTGGTCGCCCAGAAGAAGAGTTTATTGAAAAAGTTATGACAAAAAATCCAATTGCGGGCTCAATGAAAATGAGTGTTGCCTCTGCTAGTCATTTAATGATTTGGGAGGGGATTGATTTACTACCCGTTGTGGATGATGACAACGTACTGCAAGGTGTAATTAGCCGCCAGGATGTATTAAAAGCTTTACAGTTAGCACAACGTCAGCCGCAACAAGGTGAGACAATTGATGATTTAATTAAAAATGAAATTAAGGTGCTAAGTGATGAGGAGTTACAAGTAGAGTTCAAAGTAACGCCGCAAATGACCAATCAATTCGGTGCAATTTCTTACGGGGCATTTACCACATTATTAACTGAGGCAGGTGCATTTGCGTTAAAACGACGTAAGCGCGGTGATGCTGTTGCTGAAAATATGACGATTTACTTTATGAAACCTGTGCAGATGGACAGTGTATTAACGGTAAAGCCAGTTATTTTAGATATGAGTCGTCGCTTTGTTAAAATGGACTTTGAAGTATATAACAATGCCTTATTAGTAGGCAAAGCTATGATTACTTTCCAACTATTAGAGCGATAAAAAAGAGTGTAGGATTTTCTCCTACACTCCCTTTATTTTTTATTTAATGCGTATTCTTCTTCTACAAATTGACCGTAGTGTTTAGCACGTTTGTAGTTTTCGAAGCCTGTGCCAATCCCAACAAGTAAAAATACGGCCACTACAACAAATGTAAGTGTGTCTGGGAATAAAAGCGCAGAATTTAAACCAAATAAAACGATAAAGGCAGCAAGTGCTACACCCGCTTTACTTTTATACCATTTCTTTGCGATAGGCAAAGAAGAGCGGAACTGCTTCGTTTTAAAATAGAAATAGGCAACGAAAGCAAGTACAATTAATACGACAAAAATAATATTAAGCGCATTCAAGATGAGTAACCTCCTAGCTTATTGCTGACATTATTGTAACGATTTTTTAGCAAAAAGGCTAATGGATTTTACTTTGCGCAAGGAGGATGACAGTATGCAACGACAAATCATCGACAAAATTGAACAATTCGATACGATTATAATCCATCGCCACGTACGTCCCGATCCAGATGCTTACGGCTCACAAATGGGTTTACAGAAGTTAATTCAACATAATTACCCAACTAAAAAAGTCTACGCAGTAGGTGAGCATGAGCCATCACTCGACTTTTTAGGCACACCGGACGTAATTACGGATGATGTGTACGAGGGTGCACTTGTTATTGTGACAGACACTGCTAATACCGAGCGTGTAGATGATAAGCGTCATACAAAGGGTGCTGTACTTATTAAAATTGATCATCATCCAAATGATGATGTATACGGCGATATTGTGTGGGTTGATACAACAGCAAGCTCTGTAAGTGAACTAATTTTTGATTTCTTTGAGCTCGGTCAACGGGTAAAAGGTTGGACGTTACCAACAGCGTCAGCACGTTTACTATACGCAGGTATTGTTGGTGACACAGGGCGTTTCCGCTACCCAAGTGCCACACTAAAAACATTTACAGCGGCAGGTAAATTAATTACGTATGACTTTGACCGTGAGGCATTGTATAACGGTATGTATGAACTAGAGCGTAAAGTGTTACAGCTGCAAGGTTATATTTATCAAAACTTTACAATGGACGAAAATGGTACAGGACGTATGGATATTACGCGCGGCGTGCTTGAGCAATTCAATACAACAGCATCTGAGGCATCATTACTTGTTAGCTCGCTTGGCAATGTTAAGGGGATGAAGGCTTGGGTAATGTTTATTGAAGAAGCGGATAGCATTCGTATTCGACTGCGTTCGAAGGGGCCTGTTATTAATGGTTTAGCGAAAGAGTTTGGTGGCGGTGGGCATCCCCTTGCATCAGGCGCTAGTGCGGCTAACTGGGACGAGGCTAATGCTTCCTACCAACGCCTACAAGAAATCTGTAAATAAGGAGGAGTTTATATGGTCGTTTATTCGCAAATTCGCACAAGTGCAGATGTCTTGCAAAGTACGATCCGCTTAACGTCCCTCACATCCTTTTTACAGCAACAACAAGCAACAGCCTGTGCAATCGTAAACACTACGTTGCATGGGCTGTTGCCATTTGCAAGAGCTTGTGAGGAAGCAAATGTGCATGCAGTTTTTGGTGTGGAAGTTCCTGTTCAATTTGCTGATGATAGTAAGGCAGCCGTTATTTTTTATGCAATGAATGCACAGGGCTATGCTAATTTACTTAAGCTTTCAAGTGCGGTAGAGACACAAGGCGGCTTTATCCAGTGGCGCTGGCTGAAAAGCTATCATCAAGGTTGCATCATGGCGCACCATACAACCTATGATCAACTTGTTGCACTACAACAACTGGCCCCTGATACCGTGTATACAAGCGTAGCAAATGATTTGGGCGTACCTGTGATTATTAAGCACCCAACTTATTTTTTAACTGAACCAGAAGCTTTTAGTTATACGATAGCACGTAAAATGGCAGGGGAGGAACTGATGGTAGAGGACGTGTTGCACTACTGTGCCTATACAAAGGAGCAGTGGGAGGCTATGCAGGCAGAACTTCGTCAAACTACTGAGCAAATGTTAATGCGCTGTCAAGTAACGCCACCAGTAGCACAGTATATGCCTAAATTTCCTTTAGTTGAGCAAAGTGCTGAGCAAATGCTACAACAACTTGCCTTCACACAGCTTAAGCAACGTTTGCACTGTGAGGAGTTACCAACTACGTATCATGAGCGCTTAAGTTATGAGCTTGAAGTTATTATTACAATGGGCTACGCAGATTATTTTTTAATTGTCGCTGACTTTATGCAGTTTGCACGTGAGAAAAATATTTTAACAGGGCCAGGGCGTGGTTCTTCGGCAAGCTCCTTAGTAGCGTATGCCTTAGCTATTACGCATGTGGACCCTTTGCAATATGGCTTGTTATTTGAGCGTTTTTTAAATCATGCTAGGCGCACACTACCTGATATTGATATTGACTTTGTAGACTCAAGGCGGCAAACAGTCATTCAGTATGTGGCACAGAAGTACGGCAAATTGCATGTAGCACAAATCAGTACAACAGGTACATTAGCCATGCGTGCAGCCGCACGTGAGGTAGCGCGAGCAATGGATTTTGATGCAAATGTAATTGATTATATTGCAAAGTTGTTGCCTCGTAGGGAAAGTACGCTACAGGAAGCTTACCAAGGGAGTGCGGAGTTACGTCAGTTTATAGCGGCTAACCAAGCGCATCAACTGTGGTGGCAAACAGCTTGTCAGCTTGAAGGTCTACCACGTAATCAGTCGATTCATGCGGCGGGTATTGTGCTGTCACCTGTGCCCATTATTGAAGTTGCCCCTATTCAATTAGGGAATGATGAGTTGTTTGCTACACAGTGGGCAATGCAAGAAGTGGAGCAGGTAGGGCTATTAAAAATTGATTTTTTAGGCCTACGTAATCTAACGATTTTAGCGCAAATTCGTTGGCTATATTACCAGAAGTATCGTCAGTGGCTAGATTTTAATACGTTGCCCTTAGATGATGCAGCTACTTTCACTTTATTACAACAAGGCGATACTACAGGTGTTTTTCAGCTAGAGTCAGCAGGTATGCGCGAAGCACTTGGATTAATTCAGCCCACTAATTTTTTAGACATTGTGGCAGTCAGCGCACTTCATCGCCCAGGTCCTCGCGATTTTATTCCATTATATGCACGGCGCAAACATGGCGAAGAGCCAATTGTTATGCCGCACCCAGATTTAGCGCCCATATTGACAGAAACCTACGGTGTCATTGTGTACCAAGAGCAGATTTTACAAATTGCAACGACTTTTGCTGGTATGTCAATAGGCGAGGCTGATATTTTACGACGAGCGATTAGTAAAAAAGATAGTGCGCAATTAAATAATGAGCGCTCGCATTTTATTACAGGCGCGCTAAATAATGGCTATGACGAAAAAACAGCGACAACCATTTTTGAAATGATAGTGCGCTTTGCCAATTATGGTTTTGTTAAAAGTCATGCGGTAGCTTATAGTTTAATTTCTTACCAGTTAGCCTTTATGAAAGCTAACTACCCATCGCTATTTTATGCGGCTTTATTAACTAATGCGGTAGGTGATGCTACAAAGACCCAGACTTTATTACACGAAGCTAAGCGTCACGGCGTAATAGTTAAGGCACCAGACATTAATCAAAGTGAACGCTATTATACAACAGTGCAAACTACAATTTTTGTAGGACTAGCAGCCATAAAAAATGTGCCTAAGACTTTTATTCAAACACTACTTGCAACGCGTAAAGAGGAGGGGGCTTTTACTTCTATTTTTGATATGGCAATGAAGCTAAGTGCAGAGCATTTTAATGAAAAGGCCATTACACAGTTAATTTATGCAGGCGCATTAGATAGTCTTAATCAACCACGTGAAGTACTACTTGCTACAGTGAAAGCGGCTAAGGCACATGCTAAACTACATCGTAAAACGCAAGCGATATCGCTTGCTGAGGCGCAGCGCGTAATGTTTGGGACACCAAAGCATGAGAAGGCTGATACGGTGACATTGCGTGAGCGTTTGCAATGGGAGAAGGATGCGCTCGGTTTTTATGTAAGTGAGCACCCGCTGACAGCCATTAACCAAGCAAGTATCACGGCTTTTGATATTGAAAAATGTTTAGCAGGCACACAAGTAAAATGGTTTGGTATTGTACAAGACGTAAAAGTATTACGTACAAAAAAAGGGGAGCAAATGGCTTTTGTACAAGTGGAGGATGAGTTTGCAGGTTTATCTGTTACCGTGTTTCCAAAAGTATATCGTCAAGCTGCGACCTTATTAATAGAAGAAACTATTATTTGTGTGCAAGGTGTTGTAGAGCACCGCAATGGTAAAGTGCAAATTCAAGCGAAACAAATTACTACACCAAGCTAGAATTGTGTTATATGACACGAAATATAAGTATAAACGTGATAAAAAGCGACATGAAGTTGCTTTTTATCACGTTTTTTCTTTACAAAGCTTTCGTGATTCGTTATGATTTTAAAAGTGGTCATACCACTTTAGGAGGTCGAGAGATGATGCAACCGAAAAAACGCTTCATCGAAATCGTGCAACAGCTACGTACACTGATTCGTGAGGAGCATATTGAGGAAGGGGACAAGTTACCTTCTGAACGTGTTCTATCTGAACGACTACAAGTAGGTCGCTCAGCTGTACGCGAGGCATTGCGTAGTCTAGAGCTATTAGGTTTAATCGAAACAAAACATGGCGGTGGCACATTTTTAGCTGCTTCGCCTCAACATAAATTAATCGAGGTGCTAGCAACATTTATTATGGATGATGCAGGCTCTATCGAGGATGTACATAAAACACGTATCCTACATGAGCAAGAAGCAATTCGTGTCGTATGTACAAGCGCTGAGCTACGTGCGCTACCTGTATGGGAGAGCTTATTTATTCGTTTAGAGGTAGCAGAGGATGTTGTACGTAAGGATGTACTTAGAGAAATTATTATTACAGCAGGCAATCGGCTATCCTTGCGTATTTGGTTACAGCTACAGGCATACAGTGGACGTCCATTAGGTGCACTTATTACAACGCAAGAGAAACCATATGTGCTAACACTAGTAAAGGCTTTACAGTTAGGGTTAACAGAGGATGCACTTCAAGCGCATACGGCGTGGGTAAATAACAACAAAGATAAAGGGGTTATGTGAGATGGCAATTCGTAGTTTTTTTACATTAAGTCGTAAACGACATACAGCAACACCAAAACAAAAAAAGAAGGATTTTCCTGAAGGTATCATGACAAAATGTCCTGAATGCCGTGCGATTTATTTAACAAAGGAGCTTGAGCATAACGCTAAGGTATGTACGAAATGTAATTACCACTTTAAAATGACAGCGCATGAGCGTGTAGCAATATTTTTAGATGAGGGTACGTTTGTACCACTAGACGAAAATTTACGCACAACCAATCCATTAGGTTTTCCTGGCTATGTCGAAAAGGTGAAAATTGACCAAGAGAAAACAGAGTTAAATGAAGCCGTATTAACAGGGGTAGGCGAATTAAAAGGACAAAAAATTGTTGTAGCTATTATGGATTCGCACTTCCGTATGGGGTCTATGAGTTCTGTAGTAGGCGAAAAAATCACACGTGCCGTTGAAAAAGCAACAGCATTAGGTGTGCCAATTATTATTTTTACAGCGAGTGGTGGAGCTCGTATGCAAGAAGGTATATTATCTTTAATGCAGATGGCAAAAACAAGTGTAGCTTTAAAGCGTCACAGTGATCGGGGGTTATTATTTATTTCGATTATGACGCATCCTACAACAGGTGGTGTATCCGCAAGTTTTGCTTCGGTAGGCGATATTAATTTAGCAGAGCCTCAAGCACTAATTGGCTTTGCGGGGCGACGTGTTATTGAGCAAACTGTACGTGAAAAACTACCTGCAGATTTTCAAACAGCGGAGTTTTTACTAGCACATGGGCAGTTAGATGCCATTTATGACCGTAAAGTTATGCGTGATAATGTAGCAAAACTTGTAAAGTTACACACAACAGGGGGCGAACAACATGTCTAAGTTATTAAAAATTGAAGAGCCAATTATTCAGCTAGATGCCAAAATTAAAGAACTCAAAAAAATGGCGGCAGATATTGATGTGGATATGTCTGCAGAAATCCAAAAGCTTGAAGATCGACTACAGCAATTGAAAAGTGAAATCTATGATAACTTAAAACCATGGGACCGTGTACAAATTGCGCGTCACCCGGAGCGACCAACTACACTTCATTATATCGAAGCGCTGTTTGACGATTTTTTAGAGCTACATGGCGACCGTTTTTACGGGGATGATGCAGCGATTGTAGGTGGTATTGCCAGCTTTAATGGTCAGCCTATTACCGTAATCGGTCACCAACGTGGTAAAACAACGAAGGAAAATATTCGTCGTAACTTTGGTATGCCACACCCTGAAGGCTACAGAAAAGCCTTGCGTTTGATGAAACAAGCAGAAAAATTTAAGCGCCCTATTATTTGTTTTATTGATACCAAAGGGGCTTACCCTGGTAAAGCAGCTGAAGAGCGAGGCCAGAGTGAAGCAATCGCACGTAATTTAGTAGAGATGGCAGGTTTAACAGTGCCTGTCATTAGTGTAGTAATTGGCGAGGGTGGTAGTGGTGGAGCGCTAGCGCTAGGTGTAGCTAACCGTATTTATATGTTAGAAAATGCGACGTATTCAGTAATCTCGCCTGAAGGAGCAGCTTCGATTTTATGGAAGGATGCTAGTCTTGCGAGTGAGGCTGCAACAGCTATGCGTATTACAGCTAAAGATTTAAAAGAGATGCAAGTAATTGATGGCATTGTGCCAGAAGTACTTGGCGGTGCACATCATGACATTGCTAAACAAGTCGTAGCGATGGGCGAGTGTCTGCAAACAGCTTTAACTGAGCTAGCGCTATTAAATGAACAGCAATTGGTGCAAGATCGTTATGACAAATTCAAACAAATTGGTGAGTATGAGGAAGTATAAAAGCCAATGAAAGAAAAAAGAATGTGTGAAAGCGCATTCTTTTTCTTGCCTTTGTAAAAGTTGCGTGTTTCCTCGCTTCGGCTACTTACATAGTTTGTTTTTTCGTGTTAATGTGAATACAATAAAGAGAGACAGCAGGAGGGGAAAACATGAAAAAAATTGCCATTTTAACGAGCGGCGGCGATGCTCCTGGCATGAACGCAGCAATTCGTGCCGTTGTTCGTAAGGCCAAAGTACATGATGTAGAGGTAATGGGGATTTATTATGGCTACGAAGGCTTTATGCAAGGTAATATGACGTTACTTGAGGTTGGCGACGTAGGTGGTATTATCCAACGTGGTGGTACAAAGCTATATTCAGCGCGCTGTCCAGTGTTTAAGGAGTCTGAAGCGCAGGACCAAGGCATTGCTAAAATGCGAGAAGCTGGAGTCGAAGGACTAGTTGTCATTGGTGGCGACGGCTCTTACCGCGGTGCTATGGATTTAGTGCGCAAAGGCTTCCCTTGTGTAGGTATTCCAGCAACGATTGATAATGATATACCGGGTACACAGTACACAATTGGCTTTGACACAGCGCTTAACACTGTTATCGATGCAATTGATAAGATTCGAGATACAGCAACATCCCACGAAAATTTATTTATTGTAGAGGTAATGGGGCGTGATGCAGGCGATTTAGCTTTATATGCAAGTGTTGCAGCAGGTGCAGGTGCTGTTATCATCCCAGAAGTAGACTTTATGATTGAAGATGTTATCGCGCGCATTAAAAAAGGGGAGTCGCGTGGTAAAAAGCATAATATTATAATTGTAGCTGAAGGTGTAATGTCAGGCACCGAGCTGGCACGCCAGCTGAAAGATAACGCGGGTATTACAACGCGTGTCTCTGTGCTTGGTCATATGCAGCGCGGAGGTTCACCAACTGCACAAGACCGTGTCCTTGCAGGTCGCTTTGGCGCACATGCTGTAGATATTTTACTTGAGGGTAAAACAGGGCGTGCTGTCGGTATTCGTAATCATAAGCTTGTAGATTATGATATGACAGAAGCGTTTAAGGATGAGCACAAAACAGATTTAAGTCTTTACACATTAGCAACAGATTTATCAATTTAATTTGAGGTGGGCAACTTTTATGAGAAAAACAAAAATTGTTTGTACGATTGGTCCAGCAAGTGAATCGCCAGAAATGTTAGAAAAATTAATAGAAGCAGGTATGAATGTTGCGCGTTTAAACTTTTCGCATGGTAACCACGAAGAACATGCAGTACGTATTCATACCATTCGTGAAGTAGCAGATAAATTAGGTAAGCAGGTAGGTATTTTATTAGATACAAAAGGTCCTGAAATCCGTACGCATAATATGGTAAACGGTGAAGTACACTTAAAAACGGGCCAAGTTATTGATATTTCAATGACAGAGGTAGAAGGTAATGAACAAGTATTTTCAGTAACTTATGACAAATTAATTGAAGATGTTGATACTAACGCAATGATTTTACTAGATGATGGTTTAATTGAGTTACGTGTGTTAGCAAAGGATATGGATCAAGGATTAATCCATACAATTGTAGAAAATGCAGGCGTATTAAAAAATAAAAAAGGCGTTAACGTACCTGGTGTATCAGTACAGCTGCCAGGTATTACTGAAAAAGATGCAGAAGATATTTTATTTGGGATTGAAAATGAAGTAGACTTTATCGCAGCTTCTTTTGTACGTCGTGCTAAAGATGTGTTGGAAATCCGTGAGCTACTTGAGCAAAACGATGGTAGCAACATTCAAATCATTCCTAAAATCGAAAACCAAGAAGGTGTTGATAACATCGATAGCATCATCCAAGTATCAGATGGTGTGATGGTTGCGCGTGGTGATTTAGGTGTAGAAATCCCAGCTGAGGAAGTACCATTAGTACAGAAGGCTTTAATCTTAAAATGTAACCAAGTAGGTAAACCGGTTATTACAGCGACGCAAATGCTAGATTCGATGCAACGGAACCCTCGCCCAACACGTGCTGAAGCGAGTGACGTAGCCAATGCGATTATGGATGGCACAGATGCGATTATGCTATCAGGTGAAACAGCAGCGGGTATGTATCCTGTAGAGTCTGTACGAACAATGAATAAAATCGCATCATATACAGAAAATTCATTAGACTATAAATCAATTGTGTCAGCACGTAGCCGTGAGCGCGAGCCAAATATGACAGAGGCAATTTCACAAGCTGTAGCTTATACATCAATTAATTTAGGCGTTAAAGCTGTGCTTGCCCCAACTGAAAGCGGAAATACAGCACGTATGATTGCTAAGTACCGCCCAGGTGTACCAATTGTAGCTGTAACAGGTTCAGTTGACTCGGCACGTAAGTTAACATTAGTTTGCGGCGTATTCCCTATTGTGTGTCAGCGTGTATCAACAACTGACGAAATTTTAGAGTTAGCTGTAGATGAAAGCTTAAAACATGACTACGTATCGCACGGGGATGCTGTAGTAATTACAGCTGGTGTGCCAGTAGGTGAAGCAGGTACAACTAACTTAATGAAAGTGCATATTATTGGCGATTTAGTAGCGCGAGGTCAAGGCATTGGTAAAGCATCTGTATTTGGTAAAGTTGTTATTGCAAAAAATGCAGACGAAGCTTTAGCGTACGATACAGATGGTACAATTCTTGTCACATTAGGTTCAGACCGTGATATGATGCCAGCGCTAGAAAATTGTGTAGGGTTAATTACGGAAGAGGGCGGACTAACAAGCCATGCAGCAGTGGTTGGTTTAAGTCTAGGTATCCCTGTAATTGTAGGAGTTAAAGATGCTACAGAGCTAATGCGCCATGGTCAAGAGATTACAATGGATGCAGAAACTGGCGTAATTTATAAAGGACACGCAAGCGTACTATAAAATGATAAAGGGCCTAGCACAAAATGTGCTAGGCCCTTTTGTATACGAGCGTATTAGTACGAAAAGTAAGATAATTAGCGTATAATCATAACTAGAGAGGAGCATGTTATGCGTAATTTATTTTTAGCGATTGTTGCATATGGTGTTGTAGAAATCTCATTGTATTTAGCTATAGGTAAGGCGATAGGTATTTTACCAACTTTACTTATTATTTTAATAACAAGCATTATTGGTGGCGTTGCGATCCGTACAACAGGTATCCGTACAATAGCTAATGTTCAAGCAGATTTAGCTCAAGGTATTATGCCAGGCGTGGCTTTAATTGAAGGATTAATGTCATTAATTGGCGGTGTTTTACTCGTTTTACCAGGTGTTGTTACCGACGTGTTAGGATTGATTTTATTAATTCCGCTAACACGAAAAATATTCCGCCCATTGATTATGTCGTGGCTTCGACGTAAGACGAAAAATCGTCAAATGATTATCATACAGAAGTGAATCGGTGCTCAATAGTGAGTAATTTGGCGAATAAACGAGCAAATTCGTTGTTTTTTGTGAAGTATTAAAGGAGTTTTTTTGGGAATGATACTTACTTAGTGCTGAAAAAACTGCTTAACGTAAGAAAACCATCGAAAAAACTGATTTTTCTTTATTTAATCTCTTTTCATTCACAAAGATGACAAAATTTATTATAATAGCAATGTAAGCGATTTACTTAACTATTCATTTATGAGCAGATGAATACTGCACAGCGCATGTGCAACACTTAAATTTTATTGTAAAAGGGAGCGATTTTTTATGACAGCAACTAAAGGTTTAGAAGGTATCGTAGCAGCGGAATCTAAAATTAGTTCAATCATTGATGACACACTTACTTACGTGGGTTACAACATCGACGATTTAGCAGAGAACGCGTCATTTGAAGAAGTAGTTTACTTATTATGGCACACACGTTTACCAAAAGCAGATGAACTTGCTGAGTTAAAGCAACAATTAGCGGATAATATGTCAGTAGACAAAGCCGTTATTGACCAATTCCGTACATTCCCATTAGATACAGTCCACCCAATGGCTGCATTACGTACAGCGGTATCAGCACTAGGTGTATTTGACGCTGAAGCAGATGATATGAGCACAGAGGCTAACTACCGTAAAGCCATTAAGCTACAAGCTAAAATTGCAACTGTAGTAACAGCATTCTCTCGTATCCGTAAAGGTTTAGAGCCAATCGAGCCAAAACCAGAGCTTGGCTATGCAGCTAACTTCTTATACATGCTAAAAGGCGAAGAGCCAAAAGAAATCGAAATCGAAGCATTTGACAAAGCATTAGTGTTACATGCTGACCATGAATTAAACGCATCTACGTTTACTGCTCGCGTATGTGTTGCAACACTTTCTGATGTTTATTCAGGCGTTACAGCAGCAATTGGGGCACTTAAAGGTCCATTACATGGCGGCGCTAACGAGCAAGTTATGAAAATGTTATCTGAAATTGGTACGCTTGATAATGTTGAGCCATACATCCAAGGTAAATTAGATAATAAAGAAAAAATCATGGGCTTCGGTCACCGTGTATACCGTAAAGGCGACCCACGTGCACCACACCTACGTAAAATGTCAGAAAAACTAACGAAATTAACTGGTAAACCAGAACTTTACGAAATGTCAGTTAAAATTCATGATATGATTGTTGAGCAAAAGAAATTACCAGCTAACGTTGACTTCTTCTCAGCATCAGTTTATGACTCTTTAGGTATTGAGCATGATTTATTCACGCCGGTATTTGCTGTGTCACGTACGGCAGGATGGGTTGCGCATATCCTTGAGCAATATGCTAACAACCGTTTAATCCGCCCACGTGCTGAGTACGTAGGTCCTGGTATGCAAAAATACGTTCCAATTGACGAACGTTAATTTTTAACATAAGGTTATACTATGAAGTAGGGCTGTGTTTGAATGTTAACACAGTCCTATGATTATGATATTTAGGAGGAACAATCACAATGACAAACAAAATTGTAGTTGAAAACGGTGTACTTAATGTACCTAACAATCCAGTAATTCCTTTCATCGAGGGTGACGGAATTGGCCCAGATATCTGGGCTGCAGCATCACGCGTAATTGACGCAGCAGTAGAAAAAGCTTATAACGGCGAGAAAAAAATCGAGTGGTTAGAAGTTTTAGCTGGTCAAAAAGCATTCGACAAAACTGGTGAGTGGTTACCACAAGATACACTAGACAAAATCGATGAGTACTTAATTGCAATTAAAGGTCCTCTTACTACACCAATCGGTGGCGGTATTCGTTCCCTAAACGTAGCATTACGTCAACAATTAGATTTATACGTATGCTTACGTCCGGTACGTCACTTTGACGGTGTTCCATCACCAGTTAAACGTCCAGAAGACGTTGAAATGGTTATCTTCCGCGAAAACACTGAGGATATCTACGCTGGTATCGAGTACGCTGAAGGTTCTCCAGAAGTTAAGAAAGTAATCGACTTCTTACAAGAAGAAATGGGCGTTAAAAACATCCGTTTCCCAGAAACTTCAGGTATCGGTATTAAGCCAGTATCTAAAGAAGGTACTGAGCGTTTAGTGCGTTCTGCAATCGAGTATGCAATTAAACACAACAAACCTTCTGTAACATTAGTACACAAAGGTAACATCATGAAATTCACTGAGGGTGGATTTAAACAATGGGGTTACGATCTTGCTGAGCGCGAATACGGCGATAAAGTATTCACTTGGGCTCAGTACGATAAAATTAAAGCAGCAGACGGCGAAGAAGCAGCTAACAAAGCACAAGCAGACGCTGAAGCAGCTGGCAAAATCATCGTAAAAGATTCAATCGCTGATATCTTCTTACAACAAATCTTAACTCGTCCTAAAGAGTTCGATGTAGTTGCTACAATGAACTTAAACGGTGACTATATCTCTGACGCACTAGCTGCACAAGTTGGTGGTATTGGTATCGCTCCAGGTGCTAACATCAACTACGTAACTGGTCACGCTATCTTTGAAGCTACTCACGGTACAGCTCCAAAATACGCAGGTCTTGATAAAGTAAACCCATCTTCAGTATTACTTTCAGGCGTATTAATGCTTGAGCACTTAGGATGGCAAGAAGCAGCTGACTTAGTAACAGCTTCAGTTGAGAAAACAATCTCTTCTAAAGTTGTAACATATGACTTTGCTCGTCTAATGGACGGCGCTAAAGAAGTTAAATGTTCTGAGTTCGCTAACGAATTAATTACAAACCTTTAATTCAAACTAAGGGAGGAGAAAATAATTCTCCTCCCTTTTTACATATAAAATAAGGAGTGATTGATAATGACATTACAACGTAAAAAAATCTCAGTAATCGGTAGTGGTTACACAGGTGCAACAGCAGCATTTTTAGCAGCACAAAAAGAGTTAGGCGATGTAGTATTACTTGATATTCCTAATACAGAAAACCCAACAAAGGGTAAAGCGCTTGATATGTGGCAAGCAGCGCCAATTCAAGGCTTTGATTCATATGTTACAGGCACAGCAGATTACGCAGATACAAAAGATTCTGATGTAGTTTTAATTACTGCAGGCGTGGCACGTAAGCCAGGTATGACACGCGATGACCTTGTGCAAATTAACCAAAAGGTAATGAAGATGGTTTCTAAAGAAATCGCTAAGTATTCGCCAAATGCGACCGTGATTGTTTTAACAAATCCTGTAGATGCAATGACCTATACCGTATATAAAGAAACAGGCTTCCCTAAAAACCGTGTAATTGGCCAATCAGGCGTATTAGATACAGCGCGCTTCCGTGCGTTTATTGCACAGGAGTTAAATATTTCAGTTAAGGATATTACAGGCTTTGTATTAGGTGGTCACGGCGATACAATGGTACCGTTAACGCGTTATTCATTTGCTGGTGGTATTCCATTAACATCATTGATTTCACCTGAACGCTTAGAAGAAATTGTTGACCGCACACGTAAGGGCGGCGCAGAAATTGTTAATTTACTTGGCAATGGCTCAGCTTACTATGCCCCAGCAGCAGCTATGGTAGAGATGGCAGAAGCAATTTTAAAAGACCAAAAGCGTATCCTACCTTCAATTGCTTATTTAGAAGGCGAGTATGGCTACAGCGATTTATACTTAGGTGTACCGACATTACTTGGCGCAAATGGCATCGAAAAAATCTTCGAATTAACATTAACAGAAGAAGAAAAAGCGGCATTAGATGCTTCAGCTGAAGCTGTGCGAGCTGTTAAAAATATTTTGGCGTAAATTTTAGTGAAAGAGGCTGGGACATAACTAGTGTTCAGCCAAAGAAAGAGGCTGGGACATAACTAGTGTTCAGCCAAAGAAAAAGAGAAATTGAGTGCGCTCAATTTCTCTTTTTCATTTTTTATGGGTATTCTTATTGATTGGCTGTGAACTTTCGCAAGTTCACAGCCATCAACGCCAGTCCCATTTCTGTTGGATTTTGTTTTGGTGACTTTATTTTAACAGAAGGTGTTCTTTTTTTACCCACAAAAATCAAAGCCCTTGAACTTTTACATGACGTAAAAGTTCAAGGGCTTTTCATTTATAAGATGGGTTTTGTCCCAGCCTCTTTTTTTACGAGTTAATTTGTACTTTTGTGAAAACATTGTTATTCTTATTGTAAAGATTGTGTCGCTTATTTGAAATGGGGGTTTCAAATATAGAACGGAGGCAATACCAAATGAAAAAGATTTTAGTTGTTGAAGACGAATTATCCATTGCTACACTATTAAAGTACAATTTAGAGCAAGCAGGCTTTGCGGTAGAGACGGCGAATGACGGGCAAGAGGGCTTTGATAAAGCACTTGCAATTCAGCCTGATTTAATACTGCTTGATTTAATGTTGCCTAAATTAGATGGCATGGAAATGTGTAAATTACTGCGCCAGCAACAAATGAATACACCCATTATTATGCTAACTGCGCGTGATGATGAGTTTGATAAGGTGTTAGGACTTGAGCTAGGTGCGGATGACTATATGACAAAGCCCTTCAGCCCACGTGAGGTTATTGCTCGTGTGAAGGCTGTATTGCGAAGATTTGCGCCAACGATTGTTGAGCCAACGTTACAAGTAGAGCGCGTCTATGAGTTTGGTGAATTAAAAGTATACCCTGAACGCTTTGAGGTTTTTTTAGGCGAAAACTCACTAGAGTTTACCCCGAAGGAATTTGAGTTATTGCTATATTTACTAGAAAATAAAAATCGTGTATTAACGCGTGATCAATTATTAAGTGCTGTATGGAATTACGATTTTGCGGGTGATACGCGCATTGTGGATGTGCATATTAGTCATTTGCGCGATAAAATTGAAGAAAATAGCCGTAAGCCTATTTTTATTAAAACTATTCGTGGACTTGGCTATAAATTCGAGGAGCCACGTGCCCTATGAAGTCAACAGGGAACCATATTTACGCCACGTTAATGTTGTTTACTGGCATTATGTTAGCTGTCCTGGGTTTGATTATAGGGCAGCTTTTTCCTATTTATATGAGCCGGTTTAATGCTGAGGATGAGCGTCATACAAAGCATGCTATTGAGCAAACGACAAAGCAATGGGATATTAGTGTAGAAGAACGTAAAGCACTGATTACAGCAGTTGTGCGTGATGATGAGCAAGAGCGTGTAGAGAAGGTAGCCAAACAAATCATTATTACAGTTTTTATTGTATTAGTGGGCGGTTATTTATTTACTATGTTTGTGTCACGTAAAATTATTATGAAATATACCGAGCCTGTTGACGCAGCAATTAAAATGGCTCAAGAGCTATCAAAGGGTAATTATCGTGCACGGACATATGAGGATGAGTTTAATGCTAATTTGCCATTAAGCAATACCCTAAATATGCTAGCGCGTAGCCTACAAGATTTAACAACTACACGAAAGGTTGAAGATGAGCGATTAAAAACCTTAATTGAAAATATGGGTAGCTCATTAATGATGATTGACCGTGAAGGTAATATTACAATTGTTAACCGCGTTTTTTTAGAGCGTTTTTCATTAGAAATAGCAGATGTGCAGGATAAGGTGTTTCGAACAATTGGTCTGCCTGAAACGGTTACGGCATTTATTGACCATGTATTTTTAACGGAGATGCCTTACCGCAAACAAATCCAAGTGACACATGGTACAGAAACAAGGCATCATGAAGCGTATGGTGCTCCTGTTATTGGAGATCATGGACGCTGGTTAGGTGTTGTTATTGTATTACATGATATTACTGATTTAATTCGATTGGAGCAGGTGCGCAAAGACTTTGTGGCTAATGTCTCGCATGAGCTTCGTACACCAATTACGTCAATTAAGGGATTTTCGGAAACCTTACTTGATGGTGCTTATAAAGACGAGGCAATGTTACTGTCCTTCCTTGAAATTATTTATAAGGAAAGTAATCGCCTGCAAATGCTCGTGCAAGATTTATTAGAGCTATCAAAAATTGAGCAACAAAATTATGCCATTACCTTAATGCCAACCAGTATGCGCGAAATTGTGATACAAGGAGCTGAGCTTACCGCACAGCGTCTTGAGGATAAAAATATGGCGTTTAATGTGGAGATTGATCATGATGTAATGGTAAGCGGTGATGCTAACCGCCTTATGCAAGTCGTAACTAACCTTATTACTAATGCCATTAACTATTCGCCAGAAAATACAGTCGTAACCATTCGGTTAAAAGAGGATGAAACATACGGTATTTTAGAAATTGAAGACCAAGGCATTGGTATTGAAGAAAAAGAAATCCCGCGTTTGTTTGAACGCTTTTACCGCGTGGACCGTGCGCGTAGCCGTAACTCTGGCGGCACAGGGTTAGGTCTTGCGATTGTAAAACACTTTGTAGAAGCCCATCACGGGAAAATTGCAGTGAAAAGTGAAGTAGGTAAGGGGACGAATATGATTGTAGCGATACCTAAATCATCTTAACAAAACCTTTACAATAGTTGTATGGTAGATTAACAAATGGGGGTTATAGTAAGAACTGTAGAAACCCCCTACTGTTAAGCAGATACAAGCTGCTAGAGTTCCTTCGAGCTCACCACTTTGTCTTAGTTTCTTTTGTTGCCTTTATTAGCTCACATTGAGCTAGTAGAGGTCTTTTTTTTGAAACTTTTTGCTGTGGTAGTGCGTAAAAGAGAGAGAATAATTGAGGAGGGGTTGTATGAGTGTAAAACGTGCATTACTACTTGTAGCGCTAACATTATTAGCAGCTGTGGGGTTAGTTACAGTAATTACGTCGTGGTATACGGTTGATGAGTCGGAGCAAGCGGTTGTGATTACATTTGGTAAAGCAACTAACACTGTAACAGAGTCAGGGCTTCATTTTAAAATGCCATGGCCTGTACAACAAGTTAAAGTACTATCAAAGGAAACATTTAGCTTGAACTTTGGCTATAAGGAGAGCGATTTAAAAGCGCTCGAAAAAGAACCTAAAGCATTAGAAACTAAAATGATAACAGGTGACGAATATATTGTGCTGACAAATTTAGTTGTACAATGGAAGATTACAGATCCTGTGAAATATTTATTTGATTCAGAGGATCCAAAGAAAATTTTACATAGTGCTACGTCAAGCGCTATCCGCTCGATTATTGGTAGTTCGACCATTGATGCGGCGCTGACAGAAGGTAAGGCAGATATTGAGGCAGATACGCGTGATTTATTAGTAAAACTGATGGAGCGTTATGATATTGGTGTAGGTATTTTAGGTGTTAAGCTTCAGGAGATTGAGTTACCGAATGAGGAAGTACGTGCAGCCTTTACTGCAGTAACTGATGCGCGTGAAACAAAGTCAACGAAAACCAATGAGGCTAATAAATATAAAAACCAACGTTCAAGTGAGGCCCAAGGGGAAAAAGATGCGATTATTTCTAAGGCAGAGGGAGCAAAGACTGCCCGCATTCAGCAAGCGCAGGGGGATGTTGCTGTATTTGATAAGCTATATGCACAGTATAGTGGCAACAAGCAAATCACTCGTGAGCGTTTAATCATTGAAACACTCGAAAGCGTATTACCTAAAGCACAAATTTATATTATGAAGGATGACGGTAGCACAATGAAATATTTACCGCTCCAAATGATGCAACAGGAGGGTGAGAAGAATGACGGAAAAAAATGATGATATTAGTAAAGTGCTTCGTTTTTTAAAGGGTGGAAGCGATAAGCCTAAGCCGCCATCTACTTCAACAATACCTGTGTCACCTAAAGAGCCTTTCTCTTTTAAAAAATGGTTACCTACAACAATGGTAGTAACAGCTATTTTTGCTGTATTAGTTACGTTATTTGCCAATGTGTATATTGTGCGTGAAAATGAATATAAAGTGGTACGCCAGTTTGGTGAAGTTGTAAAATTTGAAAAAAACCCAGGGTTATACATGAAAATTCCTTTTATCCAAAGTATATCGACCTTACCTAGTAATCAACAAATGTATGATAGCTTAGAGGAAGAAATGAATACTAAAGATAAAAAACGTATTATTATTGATAATTATGCGGTATGGCGCATAATTGACCCGCGCGCATTAATTACTAATGCAGGTACGATTGCTAATGTAGAGCGTCGTATGGAGGAATTTATTTATTCGGTGGTACGTAATGATGTTGGTCAATTGGAGTACGGCGAAATTATTAGTGATGATGAGTCGTCACGCGGGGGCATTAATGACCGTGTTACTAAAAAGGTCAATGAATTACTAGCGCAGGATAACTATGGTATCGAGGTAGTTGATGTACGTATTCGTCGTACAGATTTACCAAAGGAAAATGAGCAATCAATTTATACGCGTATGATTTCGGAGCGCCAGTCTACTGCACAGCGCTATTTATCCGAAGGGGATGCAGCAAAGCGCCGTATTGAGGCACAAACCGATCGTGAAGTACAAGAACTACTAGCGACAGCTAATAAAGATGCAGCTGTAATTATTGCACAAGGTGAGGAAGAAGCGGCGAAAATTTATAATAAATCTTTCTCTAAAGACCCAGAGTTTTACTCACTTTACCGTACGCTAGAGTCTTACAAAAAAACAGTTGGTGATGATACAATGATTATCTTACCAGCAGACTCACCGTATGTTCGTATGCTAACAGGTCAAACAAAATAACAAGCGCAGTCTCTTTTCTTTTCACCGTGGTGACATGGTAAAATAGAAAAGAGATTTTTTATTACACAAAAGGACGTGGGCATTATATGACAAAAGAAAAAATCGTATTAATTGATGGTAACAGTTTAGCGTACCGTGCATTTTTTGCGCTACCACAATTAACGAATGATCAGGGCGTATTTACGAACGCAACATACGGTTTTACCATGATGCTTGAACGTATCGTAACGGATATTAAGCCAACTAAAATGCTTGTGGCATTTGATGCAGGCAAGACAACTTTCCGTCATAGCACTTACAAGGCATATAAAGGTGGGCGTGATAAAACACCATCAGAGCTCAGCGAACAATTTCCATACATTCGAAAACTAATTGATGCATACCAAATTACACGTTATGAGCTGCCTAACTATGAGGCGGACGATATTATTGGTACACTTGCACGTCAAGCAGAGGCACAGGGCGATGAAGTTATTGTTATTTCAGGCGATAAGGATTTAACGCAACTAGCGAGCGAGCATATTACGGTGCAAATTACGCGTAAAGGTATTACAGATATTGATGCATATACACCTGCCTTCATTGAAGAAAAATACGGGCTAACGCCTTTGCAGATTATTGATATGAAAGGGTTAATGGGTGATAAATCCGATAATATCCCTGGTGTACCGGGCATTGGTGAAAAGACAGCGATTAAATTATTGAAAGAGTATGGTTCTGTCGAAAATCTTTATGAGCATATAGATGACATGAAACCATCTAAAATGAAAGAGAAATTGATTGATAATCGTGAACAAGCCTTTATGAGTAAAGAGTTAGCTACAATTTTAGTAGAAGCACCGATTACAATTGGCCTTGATGATTTAGCCTACGAGGGCGAGGATAGCGAGGCAGTAACAGCCATTTATGACGAGTTACAATTTAAAACATTGTTAGCGAAGCGTGATACATCGACTGCAGTAGTAGAGGCTGAAGCGTTAGATGTGCGATGTGTGGATGAAGTAACAACACAGATGCTTACATCCCCAATGGCACTTCATGTAGAGTTAGAAAATGAACGTTATCATAACTGTGCCATTTTAGGGCTAGGTTTGAGTGATGGTGGCCATAGCTACTATATTCCGTTTGAGGTAGCTCAAAAAAGTACATTATTAGCGGATTGGCTAGTAGGTGATAGCGTAAAGTATGTGAGTGATAGTAAAGCAGCCCGCGCAGCACTTTTACGCTTTGATTTACCACTTAACCATGTGGCGTTTGATTTATTATTAGCCGCTTATATTGATAATCCTGCGCGTTCAGGTGTAGATGTAGCACCATTAGCTGAAGATTATGGCTATGGTGGTGTGCAAACGACAGAGGCTATTTATGGTAAGGGAGCAAAATGGCAAGTGCCTGAGCAGTCAGTACTTGCACAGCATGTTGGGCGTATTGCACATGCCATTTATAGTGTACAGCCTAAAGTCGAAGCGGCATTAAAGGATAAGGAGCAGTTTACTCTTTACAATGAGCTAGAGTTACCATTAGCAGCGATTTTAAGCGCGATGGAAAGTGAAGGGATTACAGTTAATGCTGAAACACTACGGGTAATGGGGGAGCAACTTACAACAAAGTTACACACACTAGAGCAAGCGATTTACGAACTTGCGGGTAGTGAGTTTAATATTAACTCGCCAAAACAACTTGGTGTCATTTTATTTGAACAACTAGGGCTCCCTCCTGTTAAAAAAACGAAGACGGGCTACTCTACGGCAGCAGATGTATTAGAAAAGCTACGTCCACAGCACGCTATTATTGAATATATTTTACAATACCGTCAACTAGGCAAACTACAATCAACCTATATTGAGGGCTTATTAAAAGAAATTCACGACGACCATAAGGTGCATACGCGCTTCCAACAAGCATTAACAGCAACTGGACGCTTAAGTTCAACAGACCCTAACCTTCAAAATATACCAATTCGTTTAGAGGAAGGACGCAAAATTCGCCAAGCTTTTGTTGCTTCTGAAAAGGACTGGGTATTATTTGCGGCAGACTACTCGCAAATTGAGTTACGCGTTCTTGCGCATATGTCACAAGACGAAAACTTAGTGAGTGCCTTTAAGGAAGGTATGGATATTCATACGCGTACAGCTATGGATGTTTTTCATGTAGCGCGTGAAGCAGTAGATGGCAATATGCGTCGCGCAGCTAAGGCTGTTAACTTTGGTATTGTTTATGGTATTAGTGATTATGGTTTATCACAAAATCTCGATATTCCACGTAAAGAGGCTAAGACCTTTATTGATAAGTATTTCGAGGTATTTCCAGGTGTTAAACAATACATGGAGGATATCGTAGAAATTGCGAAGAAGGATGGCTATGTTTCTACATTATTAAATCGTCGCCGTTATTTACCTGACTTAGCGAGTAGTAACTTTAATGTGCGTAGCTTTGCAGAGCGTACAGCAATGAACACACCAATTCAAGGGAGTGCGGCAGACATTATTAAAAAAGCTATGATTGATATGAATGCGCGCTTACAAAAAGAAGGGTTACGTACGCGACTGTTACTACAAGTGCATGACGAATTAATTTTCGAAGCGCCGCAAGATGAGATTGAGCGTTTAATACAAATCGTACCAGAAGTTATGGAAAATACCGTTGCGCTTTCTGTACCACTTAAGGTGGATTATTCGTACGGGCCAACTTGGTATGATGCAAAGTAAGGAGGCGGTAAAATGCCAGAGTTACCAGAGGTAGAGGGAGTAGTGCGTGAACTGCGCCCTATAATAGAAGGGAAAACAATAAAACATGTTGACATATCGCCTGTTGTAATTGCATCACATCGCGCAGGCAAGCAAAGTATTGTGAAGGGCAGTGAACCAACTGCTTTTGCCCAAGCGCTAGAAGGTATGCAAATTATACAAGTAGAGCGTCGCTCAAAATATATCTTTTTACATGTAATGAAGCAGGGTGAGCCGTATGTGCTAATCAATCATTTAGGTATGACAGGTGCATGGTTTACGGTACATACCCTTAATGAAATTCGCGAGGAAAAATTTCGCAAACATGCACATGTCATCTTAACATTTACGGATGATACGATGTTAGTGTATGCTGACATTCGCCGCTTTGGTGAGTGTCGCCTTGTACGCGAGTTAAGCGATCATCCGCCTTTATTAAAGATGGCACCTGAGCCGTTTGATGATGATGCCTATGCTTTCTTTTTAGCGCAGAGTGAGTTGCCAAAGTATGCAAAAAAAGCAATCAAAGAAGTTATTATGGATGGTCATGTCATTTCGGGTTGCGGTAATATATATGCGACAGAAGCGTTATTTAACGAGCGTATTCGACCAACACACGTAACAGGTCAATTACGAGAGTCACAAAAACGTGCGCTATTTGTAGCTATTACAACAGTGCTACAACAAAGTATTGACCGTGGTGGTTCGTCTATTTCCGATTATCGAAATATTAACGGCGAGGCTGGCGGTATGCAAGATTATTTACAAATGTACGGCAAAAAGGTTTGCCCACTTTGTGGTGAGCCAACGTTGCAGGAGACCATTGCAGGTCGTACCTCTACGTATTGCGGTAGATGTCAACATTAACAAAGGGGAACGGAAGTATGATTATAGGATTAACAGGCAGCATTGCCAGTGGTAAGAGTACAGTAGCAAAAATGATGCATGGTTATAAGCTACCTATCGTTGATGCTGATCAAGTAGCACGTGATGTAGTAGAGCCAGGCTCACCAACACTCGCTAAAATTGTAGCAGCATTTGGTGAGGCGGCATTATGTGAAGATGGTACGATGAATCGGGAGTATGTAGGGCAATTGATTTTCCATGAGCCAGCCAAACGTAATGTATTAAATGACATTATTCATCCAGCGATACGTACAGAGATGCTACGCCAACGTGATGAGTATGTCACAAATGGTCATCAGCATGTCGTAATGGATATCCCGTTATTATTTGAGAGTAAACTACAGCATTATGTCGAAAAAATCATCGTAGTATCCGTAAAAGAGGATGTCCAATTAGCGCGCTTAATGGCACGTAATGGATTGAGCGAAGCGGACGCACTTGCGCGTATTCGCTCGCAATTGCCGATGTCTGTTAAAGAAGCGGGCGCAAATGCTGTTATTTATAATAACGGCAGTGAGGAGCAAGCGGCTGTACAGTTAGCGCGTATTTTAACGGAGTGGCATATCATTTAATTATGTCTGAAAAAGTAATCTGAAAAAAATAACTATTGTTTTGTTACGTTAATAGGTTTCACAAATTTTAAAATGTGCTATACTAATCAACGTATAAAGAAAACACAATTATAATTGCATTTACAGGAGGATTTTTCAATGACAGTTTCTATTGCTATTAATGGTTTTGGTCGCATCGGACGTATGGTTTTCCGTCAAGCGATGACACAAGGTTTAAATATTGTTGCGGTAAACGCAAGCTACCCAGCTGAGACATTAGCACACTTAATCAAATACGATACAAATCACGGTCCATTCGAAGGTACAGTTGAAGTAGGCGATAATACATTAATCGTAAACGGTAAAGAAGTTAAATTAATTAGCGAACGTGATCCAGCAAAATTACCTTGGGCAGCAATGGGCGTTGAAGTTGTAATTGAAGCAACAGGTAAATTCAACGAACGTTCTGGCGCGGCAAAACACATTGAAGCAGGCGCGAAAAAAGTAATCTTAACAGCACCAGGTACAAACGAAGATATTACAGTAGTACTTGGCGTTAACGATGAGTTACTAGACCTTTCTAAGCATGAAGTAATCTCTAACGCTTCTTGCACAACAAACTGCCTAGCTCCAGTAGCTAAAGTATTAAATGATACATTTGGCATTAACAATGGTTTAATGACAACTGTACATGCATACACAAATGACCAAAATAACTTAGATAACCCACATAAAGATTTACGTCGTGCACGTAACTGTGCGTCATCTATCATTCCAACATCTACAGGTGCTGCTAAAGCATTAACATTAGTATTACCAGAGCTTAAAGGTAAACTACACGGTATGGCATTACGTGTGCCAACACCAAATGTTTCTTTAGTAGACTTAGTAGTAGATTTAAACAAAGATGTTACAGCTGAAGAAGTAAACGACGCGTTCCGTAAAGCGGCTGAAGGTCCAATGAAAGGCATCCTTAACTTCACAATGGAGCCACTTGTTTCTTCTGACTTCAACACAACAACATTCTCATCAACAGTTGATGGTTTAACAACAATGGTAATTGGTGACCGCAAAGTTAAAGTACTAGCTTGGTACGATAACGAGTGGGGCTACTCAGCTCGCGTTGTAGATTTAACAGCACGCGTTGCTAACGAACTTAGTACAGTAAATGCATAATTTATAAAACGGGGTGGCATAGCCACTCCGTTTTTTGATGAAAAAAGCCTAGCCTGATGGCTAAGCTTTCTTCATTAAATCTTCAATTGGCCCTTGCCATGTAATAGCTGCGTGAGGATAGTTGATGGTAATTTCTTTAGTTAAATAAATAAAGTCATCTCGTGTAAAGCCTTGCAGACGCGCAATATCTGGCGTGCTGATTAAAATGGAGACAACCTCAAATGCTTGGTCTGTTGTACCTAAGTATTTTTCACCTTCAAATAATGCACCGCGATACGTAATAAAAAAGTTTTTGCGCACATTTTTTACATCATCGTAAAAATAAAACTGCCCTTTTTGATGCGCCTCATCGAGTTTTCGCTTAGGATCTAACAAATAGCGCACACCGCGGTAAAAGGCATAAATGATAAGGGCAATAATCACTAAACGAATGAGTAATGCCATAATTGATATTCCTCCTTGTACAAAGGCTATTCTTTCATTTACGATTAGTAACATAAAAGGTTTCAAAATAAGGAGAGTTTGAATGAATTTACAAAAGTTATTTGAAATGCAGGCGGCACTAGATGCATTTATCGAAAAAACCCAAAATATTACGCATGATGTTTTTCGTGAGAAAGGGCTTGCACTACTTGTAGAGCTAGGCGAGCTAGCGAATGAAACACGCTGCTTTAAATTTTGGAGTACAAAAGGTCCATCAGCACGTGAAGTTATTTTAGAAGAGTTTGTGGACTCTATTCACTTTATGCTATCACTAGGCATTATGTGTGAGTTGAAATTTGAAGAATGGCAAATTACTGAGCAACCTCATAATTTAACAGAGTTATTTTTGCGTGCACAAGCAGCTATTATTACCTTTTTAAATTCGCCAACAGAAAATACCTACACAGCCATTTGGGATAGCTATGCACTACTTGCGTATAATTTAGACTTTACACCTGAAGATATTGTGCGTGCCTATATCGCAAAAAACGAAGAAAACTACGCGCGCCAACGTAGTGGCTATTAAATCGTGAATTTTCACGCTATTTGATATATAATAGGTAAGTAGTTTAAATTTGGAGGGGACAACATGACGAAACTAGACGAAACACTGCAAATGTTTAAAGAATTAACAGATGCAAACGGTATTGCAGGTAATGAGCGCGCACCACGCGAGGTAATGAAAAAGTACTTAGCACCAGTAGCTGACGAAATTGAATTGGATGGCTTAGGTAGCCTTATTGCAAAAAAAGTAGGCGATAAAAACGGTCCTAAAATTATGGTAGCCGGTCACCTTGATGAGGTAGGCTTTATGGTAACGCGTATTGACGACAAGGGCTTTGTGAAGTTCCAAACAGTTGGTGGTTGGTGGAGCCAAGTAATGCTAGCGCAACGTGTTACAATTACAACGCGTAAAGGTAAGGAAATTATCGGTGTAATTGGCTCAAAGCCGCCGCATATTTTACCAGCAGCAGAGCGTAATAAAGTGGTAGATATTAAAGATATGTTTATTGATGTAGGCGTAGCTTCTAAAGAAGAAGCTGAGCAAGCAGGTATTGCACCTGGCGATATGATTACACCGTACTTCGAATTTAATATTATGCAAAATGAAAATTATTTATTAGCTAAAGCGTGGGATAATCGTATTGGCTGTGCGATTGCGA
Source organism: Metalysinibacillus saudimassiliensis (assembly GCA_000935965.1). Lineage (GTDB taxonomy): Bacteria > Bacillota > Bacilli > Bacillales_A > Planococcaceae > Metalysinibacillus > Metalysinibacillus saudimassiliensis. The sequence continues at coordinate 98,344 of LN483078.1, read as the reverse complement.
TTGACGTGATGCGTGCATTTGAAAACGAATCACACCCAAATATTATTTATAGTGTAGGTAATGTGCAAGAAGAAGTAGGCCTACGCGGAGCAAAAACAGCAACACATAAAATCAATCCTGATATCGGTTTTGCTGTTGACGTAGGTGTTGCAGGTGATACACCTGGTGTATCCGCTAAAGATTCCACAAGCGAAATTGGTAAAGGACCACAAATCATTGTGTATGATGCTTCATTAGTATCACATAAAGGTTTACGTGATTTTGTGGTAGATACAGCAGAAGAACTTAACATCCCATTCCAATATGATGCGATGTCAGGTGGCGGTACAGATGCGGGCTCTATTCATATTACACAAAACGGTGTACCTGCTATGGCTATTACGGTAGCAACTCGTTATATTCATTCACATGCAAGTATTTTACACCGTGAAGATTATAATAATGCCGTAAAATTAGTAGTAGAAGTAATTAAACGCTTAGACCGCGATAAAGTAAATGAAATTACATTTAACTAATTTATAAGGTAGAGTCCACGTTGGACTTTACCTTTTTTTATTTTCTGATAAAACATAAAAATTCAGTTGACTTAATATTTATACATTGCTATACTGTGATTAACAGCAAGTAACAAGGAGAGAGTGCAATGAAATTGTTAGAAGAAGTACAACTAAAATTAGTGACGAGCTTACAAGGCAAAGATTTATTAACACTACTCGATTACACGAGTGAGGAAGTACAAGGCTTAGTAGACCTTGCAACGCAATTAAAAATTATTACAAAGGCTGGCAAGTGCCCAATCCTTTTAGAAGGTAAAACATTAGGTATGATTTTCGAAAAGCACTCGACACGTACACGTATTTCATTTGAAGTTGGTATGAATCAGCTAGGTGGTAAGGGCATGTATATGCACGCACGTGACTTACAAATCGGACGTGGGGAGTCAATTTATGACACGGCTCACGTATTATCTGGCTACCTTGATGGTATTATGATTCGCGCTAATTCTCATGAAATGGTTAAGGAATTAGCTGAGCATGCTAACATTCCTGTCATTAATGGCTTAACTGATATTTATCATCCTTGTCAGGCATTAGCTGATTTAGAGACAATCGCCGAAAATAAAGGCGAACTCAAAGGCTTAAAAATTGCTTATGTTGGTGATGGTAATAACGTAGCTCACTCATTAGTTGTAGGAGCCGCACATGTTGGTGCTGATATTGTAGTAGCCACACCACCAGGTTATGAGTGTGATGCGACTATTATGGCTAAAGCACAAGCAATTGCTAAAGCTAATGGCAGTACAGTAACTACAACACATGATCCAGTAGCAGCTGCAACGAATGCTGATGTGATTTATGCTGATGTTTGGACATCAATGGGGCAAGAAGAAGAAGCTGCGAAGCGCTTAGAAGACTTTAAGGCGTATCAAATTAATGATGCACTTGTAGCGCATGCCAAGCCAGATTACATGTTCTTACATTGCTTACCAGCACACCGCGAAGAAGAGGTAGCAACCTCTGTAATTGATGGACCAAATTCATATATTTTTGAACAAGCTGAAAATCGTTTACATGCACAAAAAGCAGTTCTTGCTTCAGTGCTTGCATAAATTGGGGTATGGGGGTTCTATAGCTTAAGGGTTTGGCAAGGTGGTCAAATCATTAGGTCGCAGTAAAAGTGAAATGGGCGCCAGGGGGCAAGCATTTTACGGTTGGTTAATGATTCCAGGGGGATGACCTAATCAATTACATAGTAAAGCAACTTACGGGAGGCGCTGTAAGTTGCTTTTTTGCATTTCAGCCTAATGTCTAGTACCTCATGTAGCCATTAATCGCTATGCTAGAGCAGGATTGAAGCAAATGCCAACATATTTAATTATTGGTACAAGCATGGGATTAGGAGATGCTTTTGCAAAAGGAGTGCCGCTTAAGGGAGATACCGTATGGCTAATTGCGCGCTCAAAGCCAGCAAGTTTGTCGTTAACAGATGGCGTCATAAGACACTGGTTACTAATAGATATGGCAACAAAGCACGGGATTAGTACGTTAGAGCAAGCGTTAGGGCAACAGGCCATTGATGTTGTGATTTATAATGTGGGCATTTGGGAAGAACGAGGTTTTGAGGACGATTATACCTTCGACGCGGACAACCCTGCTTTTATTGCAACGATGATTAGCAGTAATGTCACATCAGCTATTACGTATTGCCAAGTAGTATTACCTCATGTACGCGGTGCAGTAGCGGGTAAATTTATTTTTATTGGCTCAACAGCTGGTTTAAATAGCGCTAACAATAAGCAAGTAACGTTTGTAGCTTCGAAATATGCGGTACGCAGTATAGCAGAGGCTTTTCGAGAGCATGTGCGCGAGGATGCTACTACTTTCACTTGTAGCTTGTGTAAAAGACATTACAGTGCCAGCAATAACAAATACAAATATGTAAAAAAGCAGGTCATGTGACGTTACATGACCTGCTTTTGCTTTAGACGCGCTCAAGCATACGTGTTAAGGCAAGCTTAGCCTGCTTTGTAGTATGAGCATCCACAGTAATTTGATTTTGAGGTGTACCTGCGACAATGCTTTCAAGTGACCATAATAAGTGTGCAAGGTCAATGCGATTCATTGTTAGGCAAGGGCACATATAAGGATTGAGTGAAATGATTTTTTTGTCAGGGTGTTGCGTAATAAGTCGGTTGACAAGATTCATTTCTGTACCAATTGCCCACTGTGAACCTGCAGGTGCCGCTTCAATTTTATCAATGATATATTTTGTCGAGCCTGCGTCGTCGCTTGCTGCTACAACCTCACGACTACACTCAGGGTGTACAATTACTCGCATAGTAGGGTGTGTTTCTCTAACATGGTCAATTTGTGCTGTTGAGAAGCCCTCATGTACAGAACAATGGCCCTTCCATAAAATAACCTTGATTGTTGCAGGGTCTTGGTCTGTTTCTAGTGTATTGGTTTGTGGATTCCATACCGCCATTGCTTCTAAAGGTATACCTAAATCAAAGGCTGTATTACGACCAAGATGTTGATCAGGTAAAAAGAAAATACGCTCTTTTTGCGTGAGTGCCCACGCCACCATCTTTTTAGCATTAGAAGAAGTAACACAAGCTCCTCCGTGTGTGCCAACAAATGATTTAATTGCAGCTGTAGAGTTAACGTAGGTTAATGGCAAAATCGTATCACCAAAAAGTTGTTGCAACATAGGCCATGCTGTTTCTGTTTGATAGATGTCGGCCATATCAGCCATAGAGCAACCTGCACGCATATCAGGCAAATAGACAGCTTGCTCATTTGTAGTGAGCATGTCCGCTGTTTCTGCCATAAAGTGCACACCGCAAAAAACAATATGTTTAGCTTTTGTATTACTTTCACAGAGCTGTGCAAGTTGTAGCGAGTCGCCTGCGACATCTGCAAATTGAATGACCTCATCTTTTTGGTAATGGTGACCTGGGATAAAAAGAGCGTCACCTAGTTGTGCTTTAATCTGTGTGATGCGCATAGTCATTTCTTCTACTGATAGGTCACGGTAATGATTTGGTAATGTTGTAGTTTGTAGTAATTCAGGAATTGCCAACTTGAATTGCCCCTTTCGATTCTACTAATGCACTAATATCAAATGCTTCTACAGAGTGGGTTAGTGCACCTAATGAGATCCATGCTACACCCGAGGCTGCATAAGCTGCGATGGTATCAATCGTAATGCCACCTGATGCCTCTGTAGCGATATGCTCAGGTACAAGCGGCAACCACTCCTTAATTGTCTCAGGAGAGCAGTTATCAAACATAATAATATCTGCTTGTGCAGCAATCGCTTCTTCTAATTGTGCTTTAGTTTCAATTTCGACTTCGATTTTAACGGTATGACCTACACGAGCGCGCGCTAAACTAACGGCACGCGTAATGCCACCTGCAAAGGCGATATGATTATCTTTTAGCATAATAGCATCATAAAGACCGCTACGATGGTTAAAAGCCCCACCAACCCGCACAGCATATTTATCAAGCATACGTAAGCCTGGCATCGTTTTACGTGTATCACAAACGCGCGTAGCAGTACCTGCGGTTTCATTCATAGCTCGCTTTGCCATTGTAGCAATGGCGCACATGCGCTGTACTAAATTTAAAATGACGCGCTCGCCTGTTAATAGCACACGGAGGGGGCCGTTAATAACTGCAATCGTATCGCCATAACGAATCGTGTCACCATCCCGCTTGCATGAAATAATGCGGATACTCGGATCTAATAAATGAAAGCCGCGCATAATAATTTGTTCACCGCAAAAAATACCATCATCTTTTGCAAAAAAAGTAAAGCTACCTAGATCATTTGGCGAAAATAAAAACTCACTTGATAAATCCCCATCACCGATATCTTCATTAAAAAATTGTTTTAATAGAAGGTCGAGCTTAATTACATTCATATGAGTAGTCCTTTCTTAAATAAAGTCTTGTACCATTTTCAGTGAAAATACGTTATGCTAAATATTATATTGACATGTGTCTTGTCACATAATTTTTACATAAAAAAATAGATAATACAAGAGGGGATGCAAGTGGTGATTTATTTTGACTATGCAGCAACAACACCGATGAGCGAAGAGGTTATTGACATTTACGCACAAACAGCACGTAATATATACGGTAATGCCTCAAGCTTGCATGATGAAGGGAGCCGGGCAAAAGATTGTGTGGCAACAGCACGTAAAATAATTGCTGCAAAATTAGGGGTAAGTACAGATGGCGTGATATTTACGGGGAGCGGTACAGAAGGAAATATTATAACTATTGTTAGCTTAGCGCGCGCGAGTGGAAAGCGTCATATTATTACAACTCAGGCAGAGCATACATCTGTTCATGCGGCTATGAATATTTTACAGCGTAAAGGATATACGATTACAAAATTGCCTTTACAGCAAAATGGTAGCGTGTCATTAAGAGAACTAGAAGCAGCTATTACACACAATACCGCATTGATTTCAATTCAACATGTGAATTCTGAAACGGGAGCAATACAGCCTATTAAGGAAATTATACAGCTTGCGACAGAAAGAAGTGTGATGGTGCATTGTGACTGTGTGCAATCTTTTGGTAAAATAACCATTCCTGCTGGACTAGACGCGATAACAATTTCTGCCCATAAAATTGGTGGTCCTAAAGGATGTGGCGCCATCTATTTAAATCCACGGATAAAAGTAACTTCCTTAATGCCAGGTGTTACTCATGAGCGTGGATTGCGTGGAGGTACATTAGATACACCAGCAATTATTGCTTTTGCTCGTGCTATACAATTGTTTACTTATGATATAAAGTATCAGCAACAGCTACGTGATGATTTTATAGCTAATCTCGCAGCAGATTTCACGGTACTTACAAGTACAAATCAATTGCCTTCGATTTATGGTGTGATTAGTGAAAAGTTTGAAGGGCAGTATATAATGTTAAGTGCTAATCAATATGGCTTTGCTATTTCAACAGGTAGCGCATGTGATATATTTAATGAAGATGGTACAAAAGCAGTACAGGCTATGGGCTATGAAAAGGAGTCGGCTAGGCGCTTCTTTCGTATTTCTACAGGCGCATATACAACAATAGAAAATGTTCTAAACCTCGCGCAAACACTGAATAAAGTGCATGGTTAAAAAATAATTTTAATTTTTTTTATAAAAAGTATTGCATTAAAATGAATTACGATATACAATAGGTTTTGTCCTTGAGACAATGTCTAGTGATTACGGCAAAGAGGTCACACCCGTTCCCATACCGAACACGGCAGTTAAGCTCTTTAGCGTCGATGGTAGTTGGGGTTAGCCCCTGCGAGAGTAGAACATCGCTAGGCAACGTGGAGAATTAGCTCAGCTGGGAGAGCATCTGCCTTACAAGCAGAGGGTCGGCGGTTCGAGCCCGTCATTCTCCATAGTTATGCCGGTGTAGCTCAGTTGGTAGAGCAACTGACTTGTAATCAGTAGGTCGAGGGTTCGACTCCTTTCGCCGGCACCATTTTTAGAGCCATTAGCTCAGTTGGTAGAGCACCTGACTTTTAATCAGGGGGTCGTAGGTTCGAATCCTACATGGCTCACCAGTTTTTATATTTATGTTTGCGCGGGTGTGGTGGAACTGGCAGACACGCTAGACTTAGGATCTAGTGCCGCAAGGCGTGGGGGTTCGACTCCCTTCACCCGCATCATAATTTTATACTGTCAGATTAATTTTTGCACATGCGGAAGTAGTTCAGTGGTAGAACACCACCTTGCCAAGGTGGGGGTCGCGAGTTCGAACCTCGTCTTCCGCTCCAATATGTGCCGGGGTGGCGATAATTTTATACTGTCAGATTAATTTTTGCACATGCGGAAGTAGTTCAGTGGTAGAACACCACCTTGCCAAGGTGGGGGTCGCGAGTTCGAACCTCGTCTTCCGCTCCAATATGTGCCGGGGTGGCGGAACTGGCAGACGCACAGGACTTAAAATCCTGCGGTAGGTGACTACCGTACCGGTTCGATTCCGGTTCTCGGCACCATTTTTTCTTAATCAAATCATAAGCGCCCGTAGCTCAATTGGATAGAGTGTCTGACTACGGATCAGAAGGTTAGGGGTTCGACTCCTCTCGGGCGCGCCATTTTTCGGAATGTAGCTCAGCTTGGTAGAGCACTTGGTTTGGGACCAAGGGGTCGTAGGTTCGAATCCTGTCATTCCGACCAGTTTTTTTAAAACACATACCCACTTAGGGGCCTTAGCTCAGCTGGGAGAGCGCCTGCCTTGCACGCAGGAGGTCAGCGGTTCGATCCCGCTAGGCTCCACCAACCATATAATTAAAGATCCTGGCTACCTAGCTCAGCTGGCTAGAGCATTCGGTTCATACCCGAAAGGTCGTGGGTTCGACTCCCTCGGTAGCCATCTTAAAGGACCTTTAGCTCAGTTGGTTAGAGCAGACGGCTCATAACCGTCCGGTCACAGGTTCGAGTCCTGTAAGGTCCACCATTTATCATATAATAACACGGAGGTATACCCAAGTTCGGCTGAAGGGATCGGTCTTGAAAACCGACAGGCGGGTAAGACCGCGCGGGGGTTCGAATCCCTCTACCTCCTCCATTTTTAAAAAAGATGGATAAATGGTGTACAATCCTTACAAGCAGCAAAGTAATAATATTAACGCGGGGTGGAGCAGTGGTAGCTCGTCGGGCTCATAACCCGAAGGTCGTTGGTTCAAATCCAGCCCCCGCAACCAAAAAGGTCCCGTGGTGTAGCGGTTAACATGCCTGCCTGTCACGCAGGAGATCGCCGGTTCGATCCCGGTCGGGACCGCCATTTTAATATGGGTCAGTAGCTCAGTTGGTAGAGCATTAGATTGAAGCTCTAAGTGTCGGCGGTTCGATTCCGTCCTGACCCATAGTTTTTCATTAGCGGGTGTAGTTTAGTGGTAAAACCTCAGCCTTCCAAGCTGATGATGTGAGTTCGATTCTCATCACCCGCTCCATAACAAAGCGGGCCTATAGCTCAGCTGGTTAGAGCGCACGCCTGATAAGCGTGAGGTCGATGGTTCGAGTCCATTTAGGCCCACCATATATTGTTCCGAAGTAGCTCAGTGGTAGAGCAATCGGCTGTTAACCGATCGGTCGTAGGTTCGAGTCCTACCTTCGGAGCCATTTTTTTATTTAAGATACGGGGAAGTACTCAAGAGGCTCAAGAGGCGCCCCTGCTAAGGGTGTAGGTCGTTAATTCGGCGCGAGGGTTCGAATCCCTCCTTCTCCGCCATAATATTTACGGTAAGGCCCCTTGGTCAAGCGGTTAAGACACCGCCCTTTCACGGCGGTAACACGGGTTCGAATCCCGTAGGGGTCATCAAGCATTTAAGACGAAGTATATTCGTTTTAAATGCTTTTTTTTATATGTGAAATATTAAATTGACAATAATAAAAGAATAGTGTAAATTGTCTATCAATTGAAAGTTGAAGGGAAGTGTTATGATATGTTGAACTATGAACAAGTACTAGAAGATTTAGCAACGCATTTTACTGAAATGGTTGATATACGCCGATATTTACACCAGTATCCAGAAGTGTCTTATAAAGAAATAAAAACTGCGCAATATATTGCGAATTATTATAAAGATTTACCACATAAAGTAAGAACTGAAGTAGGAGGGCGTGGTATAGTTGCTACATTGAAGGGCGATAAACCAGGACCGACGATTGCGTTACGAGCAGATTTTGATGCTTTAGCGATTGAAGAACAAACAGGATTACCTTTTGCCTCGAAGATACCAGGTGTTATGCACGCTTGTGGACATGATGCACATACCGCAACCTTATTAGTAATAGCTCGTGTTCTTGCGAAATACCAAGCGCAAATAGCAGGTACAATTGTGTTTATACATCAATTTGCAGAAGAAATTTCACCAGGTGGTGCAATTGCAATGATTAAAGATGGATGCTTGGAAGGTGTGGATGCTATTTTTGGTACCCATATTTGGGCAACGGAAGAACTAGGTCATGTGACAACTAAAGCAGGACCGATTATGGCAGCAGCTGATGGTATTGAAATTACAATTCAAGGTCGAGGTGGTCATGGCTCTGAGCCGCATTTAACAAAAGATGCTGTGCTAACTGCAGCTCAATTTATTACCAACGCTCAACAAATTGTTGCTCGACGTGTAAATCCCTTACACCCAGCTGTAGTTTCAATTGGTAATATCGTAGCAGAAAATCCTTTTAACGTGATTGCAGATTGTGCAGTGTTAGGTGGAACCGTACGTACTTTTGATGAAGACACACGCCAGCAAATTAAAAAAGAAATTGATAAAGTATTACGAGGCGTTTGTGCAATGACAGATGCTAGTTATCATTATACGTATATCGAGGGCTATCCAGCATTAGTTAACCATGAGCACGAGGCAACTCATGTTTTACAGGTAGCAGCGTTGATCGATGAAGTTACAGATGTTAGTGTATGTGAGCCTTATATGAGTGGTGAAGATTTTGCTTATTATACGCAACATATACCAGGTGCTTATTTTTTTACAGGTGCAAAGCCACTAGGCGACACGACATACCCTCATCATCATCCTAAATTTGATATTGATGAAAGAGCGATGCTAATTGCGGCTAAGACACTTTGTCTAGCAGCACTTACCTACCAACCAGCTAATTAAAATATTAGCTGGTTTTTTATTGACCTTAACGTTACGTCAAAGCTTATAGTAAAGCTAAGGAGGAGATTTACATCTTAACTATTAAAGAATTAGCAGCGATGACAGGCGTTAGCACACGCACATTGAGGTATTATGATGAAATTGCATTGTTAAAGCCAGTAGATTATACAGAAGCTGGCTATCGTTTATACAATCAACAAAGTGTCGATCGTTTGCAACAGATTTTATTTTACCGAGAATTGAAGATGCCGCTAGCCAAGGTTGCACAAGCCATGACACAAAGTCGTGAGCAAGTATTGCATGAACAAAGGAAAGCATTACAGCAAGAACATGAGCGTTTAGAAAAATTATTGCACGTTATTGACGATGCGTTAGGAGAAAATAGGATGACCAATGAACAAAAATTTGCGGCATTTAAACAAGAGAAATTAGCTGAACAAGAACAACTATATGGTGTAGAAAGCCGTGAAAAATATGGTGAGGAAGCTGTAAAGGCAAGTTATACAAAATATCAAGGCATGACAAAGGAGCAATATAAAGAGATGGAAGCTGTAGAAACTATGTTGATGGAGGCATTACGACAACCTTCAGTCGATGAAGCGTATGTAGTAGCTTTACACAAACAATGGCTGTTATTTACCTGGGCTGCATATACATCAGAAATGCATAAGGGCTTAGTTGAGGGCTATTTAGCGGATGAACGCTTTATAACATACTATGACCGCCAAGCGGGGCAAGGAGCTACTCAAAAGCTCTATGAGGCTGTACAACACTATGCATAGAAAAAAGCGTCCGCTTATTTTATAGCGGACGCTTTTAAGTTAAACAAAATAGCCAAGTAGCAAACCAATTGCAAGTAAAAAGCCAAAGAATGTATTGGTTTGTGCAGTATACTTCATAGCAGGCATAACTTCCTGTGGTGCTTGTTTATCACGGAAGATTTCGATAGCACGTAAAGCCTTAGGCACACTTAAAATGACAAGTAATGTCCAAGGTGTAATCCCATCAATAGCGACTAATAAAATAATCCATAAATACGAAACAATAAAGAAGGCTGAAAGTACAGAGATTGCACGGTCGCGCCCAACTAAAATAGCTAAAGTTTTACGACCACCTGCGGTATCCCCAACAATGTCGCGAATATTATTAGAAAGCATAATCGCGCCAACTAAAATCATACTAGGTACAGCTAATAAAATAGCATCAATCGTTACTGTACCTGTTTGGATATAATAAGCAATTAATACAATGCCCATTCCCATGACAGCGCCTGAAACAAGCTCACCAAAAGGAGAGTAAGCAATAGGGTAAGGACCGCCTGTATACAGGAAGCCAATTAACATACATACTAAGCCAATAAGTGCTAACCACCATGAAGACATATAACAAATATAAATGCCTAACAGTAAAGCAATCCCATAAAAGCTAAGCGCAATCATCATAATTGTGCGAGGGGATACACCATGACGCACGATTGTGCCGCCAATGCCGACAGAGTCTTTTGTATCTAGCCCCAATTTATAATCGTAATACTCATTAAACATATTTGTGGCTGCTTGAATGAGCATACTTGCAATAAGCATAGCAAAAAATAAACCAAATTTAATTAGCGCGTGATCAAGTGCCAGCGCCATAGCAGTACCTAAAAATACAGGCACAAACGATGCGGTAAGTGTGTGCGGGCGCGTTAAATGCCACCAAACACTAAATCCCCTATCCGCTTCAATAACTTTTGTCATAACATGACTCTCTCCTTAAAAATAATATCATTCTTCTATTTTATATGAAGTTGCACAAAATGAATAGTGACATCGCATATTACTGCTTTTATTAACTAAAAAATGATATGATACTAGAGGACAGTTTAACACGAGAACGTTAGGTTTTACTTAGATTTAGATTGAAAGATTTAAGGAATTACGGAGGGACTTTCATGCAACAACATTCGTTCCATGTCACAACGATTGAGGTAGAGGGTGTGACACCGCTACAATTTTTTATGGCGGGAGAAGCATATAAGGGTACGCGTTATTTTTGGCGTGACCATGATACAACTAATACAATTGCTGGCGTAGGGCATGCACTGCGATTAACAGCGTCAACGACAGTACGATTTACAGATATTGAGCAACAATGGCAACAGGCAACACAGCACCATACTGCAACAGCACAGCCACCATTATTATTTGGCGGCGTAACATTTGACCCAAGCAATGACAAATTAAGCGAGTGGGGCGATTTTCCGCAGGCATTATTTGTAGTTGCCAAATTTCAATTGGTGCAAAAAGGCGATAAAACTTATGCTAATGCTCATTATGCAGGCGAGGTAACAGTTGAGCAGGCGCAAGTGCTACGTACGGAGTTAGAGGCTTTGTTACAAGTTGCTAAAACTATGCAGGTGACAACAGAGAAGCCGAAGATGGTGACGTATAGTGAGCCACAAAAAGAGGCCTATCTCGCGTCTATTGCTAATGTGACTGCTCGCATTCAGCAGGGTGAGGCGGACAAAGTCGTTATTGCGCGTACTTTGGCTTTAGAGTTTGAACAAGAACTCCAGCCTGTGCAATTGCTAAAGGATTTATTAGCAGAGCAACCGACAAGCTACGTCTTTGGCTTTGAGGCTGAAGATTTATTTTTTACAGGGGCAACCCCTGAGCGCTTAGTGATGGTTAAGTCACACCATGCTTACTCCTCCTGTGTAGCTGGCTCGATTAAACGAGGCAGTACATCGGAAGAAGATATACGCTTAGGCGAAAGTTTATTACATGACGAAAAAAATGGCGGAGAGCATCATTATGTAGTAGATATGATTGCCGAAAACTTTGCTAAGAGCTGTGAAACTTATACAGTACCTAAAGGACCAAGCTTATTAAAAAGCCGCGACATACAGCATTTATATACCCCGATTGAGGGAATATTGAAAAAAGGAACTACGATTTTGCAATTAGCAAAGGACTTACATCCTACGCCCGCGCTTGGTGGCGTACCACGCGAAAAGGCGCTTGAAATTATACGCGAATATGAGCCAATGAACCGCGAAATGTATGCGTCGCCAATTGGCTGGCTTGATATTGCTGGGGATGGTGAGTTTGCAGTAGCATTACGTTGTGCTATGACTAAAGGCAATAAAGCTTACTTGTACGCAGGTGGCGGTATTGTAGCGGACTCCGAACCACAAGCCGAATACGAGGAAACACTTGTGAAATTTAGACCGATGTTACGTGCATTAGGAGGCGAAATTTATGAATGAAAAAACAGTTTTGTCACAGTATGTGTATAAAATTGTAGCCACACTAGTTAATCACGATATTGTAGATGTTGTTATTAGCCCTGGCTCACGCTCAACACCACTTGCCTATGCATTTGCGGCAACACCTAGTATTAATGTGTACCGCCAAGTAGATGAGCGCTCAGCCGCATTTTTTGCATTAGGGTTAGCAAAAGCACAAGCTAAGCCAGTAGTACTGGTTTGTACATCAGGTACAGCGGCAGCTAATTATTTCCCTGCAATTGTGGAGGCAAATTATGCACGCGTACCTTTAATCGTGCTAACGGCAGATCGTCCACATGAGCTACGTGAAGTAGGTGCACCGCAAACTATTCATCAGCCAAACTTATACGGTGAGCATGTGAAGTGGAGTGTTGATTTTCCAATTCCAGATGCTGCGCCGCAAACGTTACCATTTATTGAACGCCATACAGTGCGCGCGATTACAACAGCAATGGCAGCACCGTATGGCCCTGTGCATATTAATGTACCATTTAGAGAGCCTTTATTAATTGAGCTTGAGGATGTGGCATGGTATAGCGATTTTACAGAAACTTTTTCAAGTGAGCTAGTGCCAACAGCAGAAGCACAGCATCATTTTTCGACATTACTGCGCGAAACGAAGAAGGGGCTACTAGTTATTGGGGAGCTACCACTTGGCACAAATATTGATTTTTTATGGTCATTTGTACGTGCGTTACAGTGGCCTGTACTCATTGAAGCACTCTCTAATATGCGAGCGGCAGTACCAAGTGATTGTGAAGATTATGTTATTACGACATATGATGCTTTACTCAAAGATACAGCATTTAAACAAACAGCCATGCCAGAAACAGTTGTGCGTTTTGGTGCACAACCAATTTCAAAATTTTTAACGAACTTTTTAGCACAAAGTATGCCAGCGCATTATATTGTGATTGACGAGTCGCCACGTTTTAGAGACTCAAGTGCGGCTTGTACCCATTTACTACGTGCAGAGCTTACGGAGTGGTTGACGTTGCTTCCTGTTAAAGAAAATGAACATGATGTAGCCTATTTGACAAAATGGCAACAGGCACATGAGATAGCAAGCAACTGCATTAAAGCTTATGATGGAGCGGATGAAGGAGCAGCAGTAGCTAAAATCTTACATAGCCTACCTAATGGCTGTGATATTTTTGTTAGCAATAGCATGCCTATTCGAGATATTGATACATTCTTTTTAGCAACGACTAAGGATGTACGTATTTTTGCGAATCGAGGAGCTAATGGCATTGATGGTATTATTTCGACAGCATTAGGCGTATCAGCAACAACGAGCCGCCCAATGTATGTATTAATTGGCGACCTTGCCTTTTTACATGATAGCAATGGCTTTATTGCTACGCGCTATCAACAAGCTCAGCTTACAACAATTGTTATGAATAATGATGGTGGTGGCATCTTCTCTTATTTACCACAGGCAAAGGTAGCCACACATTATGAGGATTTATTTGGCACGCCAACTGCGTTAACTTTTACGGATTTTGCGCGTATGTACGGGATGCAATATGACCGTGTTGTCTACGACGAAATTAATACATTAGACTGGCACGATAATAAAGGCTTACGTATTGTTGAGGTAATGACTAACCGTGCAGATAATGTAGCTGCGCATCGTAAGCTTTGGGCTCAAATTGCTGAGGCGATTCAATGAATTTAGTATGCTTACATGGCTTTACAGGTACACAGTCAACATGGCATGAGCTAGCTGATCTTTTGCCAGATGTGCATGTCATTGTGTTTGATTTATTTGGGCACGGTTCTTCGCAAGTAGAAAATTGTTACACAATGGACGAACAAATTGATGCCATTGACCGTGTGCTCGCAGGTTTTGACGAATTTGCGCTACTCGGCTACTCTATGGGTGGACGCACGGCGCTAAGTTATGCAGCGAAGTATCCTAGCAAGGTGACGCATCTTTTATTAGAGAGTGCCTCTCCCGGCTTAAAGCGCGCAAGTGAGCGTGCGGAGCGCCGTAGTAGGGACGAGGCACTGGCTTGTAAAATTGAAACAGAGGGTATTGAGGCCTTTGTTGATTTTTGGCAGGAGATTCCTCTTTTTGCGACGCAACGAGATTTACCAGTAGAAGTACAGCAAATCATTCGTGAGGAGCGGCTTTCGCAAACAGAGAAGGGGCTTGCTTTAAGCTTGCGCTCGGTAGGAACAGGTGCGCAAGCTTCACAGTGGCATAATTTAAAAAACTTGCCGATGCCCGTGACCTTAATTACAGGAGCGCTTGACCAAAAATTTTGTGCAATTGCGCAGGATATGGCAGAGTGCATCCCAAAGGTAAAACATATTGTAGTTAACGGCGCAGGTCATGCAATTCATGTGGAAAATCCCGCTGAGTTTGCTACAATAGTAAAGGAACAACTTAAAACAAATTTAGGGGGCTAAACTAGTATGACTCGTCAATGGGAAACAATTCGTGAATACGAAGACATTAAATATGAGCTATACAACGGCATTGCTAAAGTGACGATTAATCGTCCAGAAGTACGCAATGCATTCCGACCAAAAACGGTTATGGAATTAATCGATGCATTTTCACGCGCGCGTGATGACCAACGCATTGGTGTTATTATTTTAACAGGTGAAGGCGAAAAAGCATTCTGCTCAGGCGGCGACCAAAAGGTACGCGGTCACGGCGGTTATGTGGGCGACGATGAGATTCCTCGCTTAAACGTTTTAGATTTACAACGTTTAATTCGTGTAATTCCTAAACCAGTTGTAGCAATGGTAGCAGGCTATGCTATTGGTGGCGGTCATGTATTACATGTAGTATGTGATTTAACCATCGCAGCGGATAACGCACGCTTTGGTCAAACAGGGCCAAAAGTTGGCTCATTTGATGCGGGCTATGGCTCAGGCTACTTAGCACGTATTATTGGTCATAAAAAAGCACGTGAAATTTGGTACTTATGCCGTCAATATGACGCGCAACAAGCATTAGACATGGGCTTAGTTAACACAGTTGTACCTTACGCTCAATTAGAGGACGAAACGGTACAATGGTGTAATGAAATGCTACAAATGTCACCAACAGCATTACGCTTCTTAAAAGCTGCAATGAATGCTGATACAGATGGCCTTGCTGGTCTTCAACAAATGGCTGGTGACGCTACGCTTCTTTACTACACAACTGATGAAGCTAAAGAAGGTCGCGATGCCTTTAAAGAAAAACGTGAACCTGACTTCGGTCAATTCCCACGTTTCCCTTGATGTAACAAACTCCGTTTCGATGACGAAACGGAGTTTTTTTTATACAATAAAAGCAGGAGGGTGATAGCTTATGCAAAACTGGTTACTGCAACGTGCTTACTTAACACCAGAGCGTGCGGCGCTCACGTATAAAGAAACAACCTATAGCTGGTATGAGTTAGTGGACGCAGCCAAACATCGTGCGCGTCAATTAACTACAGCTACCATTAAAAAAGGAGAACGAGTGGCGATACTTGCCCCAAGTACAGACGAGCTTGTCATCACGATTTATGCTTGTATGCTATTACAATGCGAAATGGTAATGCTAAATCGCCGTCTTTCAGCAACAGAGCTAGCGTATCAAATTACAGATGCCGAAGTAGATCATGTAATTGTAGCGCGCTGTGATCGTGATAAGGTAAACACGACCTATGTATTATTGGAAGATGTACGCGCATTAGCGCCAAGTCGTGTATTACTTGATGAGCAGTGGCAAGAGAAAGCTACCTTATCCATTATGTATACTTCAGGCACAACAGGCTCACCTAAGGGCGTGCGTCAAACGTATGGCAATCATCAAGCAAGTGCCTTAGCCGCTGCACTAAATGTCGGTGTGTCACCAACAGATGTTTGGCTATGCACAATGCCTATTTTTCATATTAGTGGTTTGTCGATTTTAATGCGTGCTGTCATTTATGGTAATGAGGTTGTATTATACGAAAAATTTGATGTCATTAAAGTAGTAGAGGCCATTGTGCAGGGGCGTGTGACGCATATGTCAGTCGTAGCTTTTACTTTACAACAAATCCTTCAGCAAATGACAGAGCAAAACATTGATGTGCCACCGAGTTTTAAACTAATGCTAGCGGGTGGAGGCGCAATACCAGAGGCGTATTTAACTAAGGCAAATGTATTGGGCTTAGCTGTAGCACAAACGTATGGTATGACCGAAACCGCCTCGCAAACGGCAACGCTTGCGCCAGAGTATGCGCTTAGTAAGCTAGGTTCTTCAGGTAAGGCATTATTTTTTAATACCATTCGTATTGATGGTGCAACGGCTGCCTATGAGCATGGAGAAATTTGTATTAAAGGGCCGCATATTACGCCTGGCTATGTTGGGCGCTTTAACGAACTGTCTGCGACTAATGACGGTTGGTTGTACACGGGTGATATTGGTTACTTTGATGAAGAAGGCTTTTTATATGTTGTTGACCGTCGTTCGGACTTAATTATTTCAGGTGGAGAAAATATTTACCCAGCTGAAATCGAAAATGTCTTGCATGCGCACGCTGCCGTACATGAAGCGGGTGTTTGCGGTGTTACAGATGATAAGTGGGGGAGTGTGCCTGTTGCCTATGTGGTAACAAAGGAAGCAGTTACTGCCGAACAATTACGTGAGCATTGTACAGCGCAACTTGCTGCTTATAAAGTGCCAAAGCAAATTTACTTCGTGGACGCGTTACCACGTAATGGTGCTAATAAATTATTACGACGTAAATTAAATCAATCTGAATAAAACAAGAGCCCTGCTTAAAGTAGCAGGGCTCTTTCGTTTATTCGTGTATCGCGATGCTTTCAAACACAGCACTTAATGCTTGTTCTAATGTAAAATCAATCTCTTGCTCATAGTTTGTAATATTGTGTGCCATTGTAGCAATAATTGTTTGGTCTGTTAATTCATCTAATGATTGTTCGTTTAGCTTACGCACAATACCGCGTGCATTTAAGTAGTGAAAGTTTTCTTCTTCTGGACCAGGTAGGAAATGGTCAATAAAAATTGGGATACGTTTACGCATCACCTCAGCCATTGTAACACCACCTGGTTTTGTTACGATGGCTGAGGTGTTTTCGTAGAGTGCATTCATTTCAGCGCGCTCTGTAATATAGCCTTGAGCAATTAAGCGTTGGTTATTAGCGCCATCAACTTTAGCAAATAATTTTTTATTATTACCACATAGCACGGTAAAAGTTGTATTAGGCATACGGTTTGTTAGTTCAATTAAGTCATCAACATCTAAAAAGCCAATATTGCCACCAGCAAGTAAAATATTTTGTTGAGAAGGTGTAGCTTTTGTTTTAGTAATACCCGCATGTACAGGTATACCTGTTACAAAGATATTGTCAGCTGGGTGATGGTAGCTGGTAATGAGTTTCTGTTTTGCCTCTTGATGTGGTACAAAGTGAAACTCACTTGTTTGCTTTGCCCAAACATCATTCATAAAAAAGTCAGTATAAGCATTAATGACGGGGATGTTACTAAAATGCCCTTCACGTTTTAAAATCCCTAAAATGCTCGAAGGGAAGGCATGTGTACAAATAATAATATCAGGTGCGTGTTTAGTGACGAGTTGCTTCATCTTTTTTTGAAAAACTTTAGAAATTACAGGTAGCTCGTCGTTTTTTTCTTTTGTAGATTTGCGGTTAACGAGCTTGCCATACATAAATTGATAAGTTTTAGGTGAAGATTGAATCCACTTAATATAAAAAGAGCCAACACCTTTTTCTAATACGGGATTGGTATAGCTAAGCAAATCAACCATATCAATTGTGGCAGTAGGGTAAACACGTAAAATGGCATCTTCTATCGCTTCGGCAGCTTTAGTATGCCCTGTAGGAAATCGGAATAATGGCAGTAATAAAATTTTCATTTGGCGTTTGCCCCTTTCAGCTTGTTTTTAATAAATTGAATGATGAGATGTAGCACAAATAAACCAAATAATACAAAGCCGATTGATGATATATAAACTGGCGGGATTGCAAATTTACTACCGATTAAGTAGCCAGCGCCTAAATAGGGCACTACCCATAAAATAGCGCCAAGCACAGCATAAAAGAAAAAGAACGGAAATTTTAATTTGGCGACACCTGCGACATACGGGCTAACTTGACGGATACCTGGTAAGTAAAAGCCACCCATAATGGCAAGGCGACTACGTTTTGTATATTTGTGCTCAACTTTTTCCCAGCGTGCCATAGTAAAGCCAACAAACTTGCCCCAGCGCGCCATAATAGGAAGCCCTAAATATTTACCTAATCCATAACCTACGACCATACCAACAACAGTACCTGCAATGGCTACAAGACTTGCTTGCATAAAATTCATGGTGTGATGTACGCACGCCATGCCAATAATAACGAGCAATGATTCTTCTGGTGCGGGTATACCAATAATGCCAAAGAAGGCACAAATAAAAATAATAATATAGCCGTAAGTAGCAAAGGCATGAATAATATAATCAACACTCATTGTCTTCACCAGGCAGCGCTAAAAATTGTTGGGTGGCTGTTGCTAAAAATCCTTCAAGGGCTTTAAGCATTACTGAAGGTGCTGTACTATCCGCGCCTTTTGTGTCACCATTATCATGCAATAATAAAATAGAGCCATCTGCAATAGGGTGCTTTAATAAATGTAAGTTATTATGTGTGGCCTTCCAGTCTTTAAAAATATGTGACCATAATACAACATAATCATGCTTTGCAATATGCATCGTAGCGGCATTAAAATGTCCCCAAGGTGGGCGATAAAGATGTGTACGTACACCTGTAATAGCATAAATAATGCGTCGCGTTTGCTCAATTTGCTGTTGCAATTGATGTGGTGTTAACTGCCATGCTGATTTATGCGCGTAATGATGGATACCAATCGCATGACCTTCTTTATGCATACGACGTAGTAAATGAGGGTATTTTTGTGCTAACTCACCTACCACAAAAAACGTTGCCTTTGCATCGTAGCGTTTTAAAAGGTCTAACAGTTGTGGTGTGTAGTAAGGGTTAGGACCATCATCAAAGGTGAGATATACTGTGTTAGGTGAGGCTAAGCTACGTGTAATGCGACTGGGCTTTTTTATGCGCGCATACAGCGTTGCACCTACTGTATATGCGAGTGGAAGTGTAGCTAAAGCTAACCATTTTTTCATAGGGATTACCTCCTTTGTCATAGAGTAAGACTTCTTTTATACTGTTTAGTTGCCTAGTAGGTTTCAAAAAGCTTGTAGTAATGCTATACCCCTATATTGCCAATTAAAAAACGAGCACACTTAATTAAGTGTGCTCGTACAAGTTATTGCAATGCTTTTTGCAATGCTTCTTTATTTTTTTGCATCAATGTAAAGTAGTCTTCCTTATTGGCGATGTCGTCTGTTGTTAACACACTTAAATTGTGCAACACAGCAGCTTCAGCACCCACTTCTTTTTGGATAACTTCTGTTAATTTTGACGAAACATTTTGCTCAAAGAAAATCGTTGAGATTTTTTCATCTTTTGCTTTTTTAACGATTTGCATTAAATTTTTTTGAGAAGGCTCACTTTGCGAGTTTAAGCCAGCAATCGGTACTTGATGTAAACCATAATTACCTGCAATATAACCAAAAGCTGCATGGGATACAAAGAAGGTATGTTGTTTAACATCTTTCAGTGCGTTACGGTAATCAGCATCGAGTGCATCGAGTTCTTTTACAAGTGCGTCATAATTTTTTGTAAAGGCTTGCTCTTGCTCAGGCATTTTTGCGACTAATGTTGTTAAGATTTCTTTTGCAAGCTGTTGGCTAATTTGTGGTGATAACCATACATGTGCATCTACTTCTTCGCCTGCGTGTCCATGGTCATGCCCTTCATGCTCATGATCATGTCTGTCTTCCTCAGCATGCACATGCCCTGTGCTTACATCAAGTAACTCATGAGGTACTTGATCAGCTGTTGCTACAAAAGTAATATCATCACTTTTAGCTAGTGTTTTTTGTGCTTTATCCACAAATGACTCAAGTCCTAAGCCAATATAAAAGAATACATCTGCCTCAGCAAGTTTCATCATATCCTTTTGTGTTGGCTCAAACGTATGCTCATTAGCACCTGGTGGATAAATAGATTGTACAGTAACCGCATCACCTGCAATACGCTCGGTAAAATAGGTTAGGGGATAAACGGTTGTATAGACATTGAGTTTTTCTTTAGTTGCGCCCTCATCACTCTTAGCACTACAAGCAGCTAATAAAGCTACGGTTGCTAGGAGAAGTAGCGAGACGATTTTTTTCATCTTTGCTCACCTCTTAATAGTAATCATTACGTTTTGTATTGTAACGTACTTATTTATAAAAAACAAGTACAAAAAAACCTTCGACAGCAATTATTTGTTCGAAGGTTTTTTTTCTGGCACAGGATCAAAGCCACCAGGATGGAAGGGGTGGCATTTTAAAATCCGTATAATCGTTAAATAAAGCCCTTTTATTGCACCATGCTTTTCAAATGCTTCAAGCCCGTAAGCTGAGCACGTAGGATGGAAGCGACATGTGGGCGGTGTCATTGGCGATATGTAGTTGCGGTACACGTTAATAAGCCAAATGAAAACATGCTTCATTAGCGCACATCATCTTTAGAGTACGCTTTTTGCACTGGTGTTTCATCAACAGTTTGTTTTAACGATACTTTTTTCTTTTTAATAATAATAATGGCTGCCATTGCGAAGATAAACATAATCATGGCAATCATAATAATAATAGCTGTAGGTACACCCATGTTTTTTTCACTCCTCATCTACCTCTATTATAAGAGATAGTGTAGGGTTAATGAAGTGAATGAATTTCGACAAAGGTGGTAAACTACTAAGGAGGAGGTGCAGGATGTATACATTTACAGATATGAATGGTTTGCAAGTAGATTTATATTTTAATCAACGACCAACAACTCACTGTGGGCATGTTTTAGTGCTCGTAAAGCAACGTGACAAATGGCTGTGCACCGTACACAAACGCCGTGGCGTAGAGTTTCCTGGAGGTAAGGTAGAGCAAGGCGAAACCATCGAGCAAGCTGCTAAACGAGAAGTATTAGAAGAAACAGGTGTCGTAATTACGCCACCACAGTGGTTTGCTTACTATGAAGTGCAAGATGCTAAACCATTTTGTAAAACAGTTTTTATTGCCCAAGTAGTGAGCGAGGGGCCAGTGCCTTATGATGACGAAACCATTGGCAAGCATTGGCTAACTGAGCAAGAAATTTTTGAGCAACCTAAACTCAGCTTTTATATGCGCGATGAGGGAATGCAAAAAATTATTGAGCGAGCGCGTACACTATGAATAATGGTGATATTATTGCGATGCGCTCATATCCTTCGCCTAGTGATACAGTTGAGTTATATGAAATTACGTATTGGTCTGAGCGTACACGTGTAAAGGGTTTGTTAGGTATACCGCGTGAACCGACAGCAGATGGCTTGTTATATTTACGTGGAGGGATGCAACGTATCGGTATGGTGCGCCCTGCTCGCATTGTACAATATGCACAACAAGGCTTTGTCGTGTTTGCTCCTTACTACCGTGGCAATCGTGGGGGCGGAGGGCGCGATGAATTTGTAGGCGTTGACCGCTTTGACGCTGTTCATGGTGTAACGGTACTACGTAAGTTTATGACAGCTAATGTTTATGTGATTGGTTTTTCACGAGGTGGCGCAATGGCCTTATGGACAGCTATTTTACGCGATGATATCCGTGCTGTTGTGAGCTGGGCAGGTATGACAAATATTGCGTTGACCTATCAAGAGCGCCTGGACATGCGTCGTATGATGAAGCGTGTTATTGGTGGCACACCAACAAAAGTGCCAGAGGCTTACGCCATGCGCACACCGCTTGAGCGCGTGAATAATATTAAAGCGCGCATACTTATTATTCACGGGAAGCGTGACGAGCATGTATCATTCAAACATGCTGAGCAATTAGCCTCTGCTGCTAATGGACGTGCGGATACATGGTATTACTCCGAGTTTGCGCATGCTTTTCCACCAAAGGAAAATCGAGAAGTTGTACGAGCATTAAGTGAATGGATGAGGGAGGGGAGCGTATGAAGAAGTTTTTATTTATGACGACAACAATTATTATTGCAGTAGCTGCTACAGCTTTACTAGCACCTGCAGCTGCACAAACAAATGAATAACAAAAAAGCTAGGACATCGTGTCCTAGCTTTTTGTATATTACGCTAATGGTCCGCCTTTTTTAGCAATAGCGTCTGACACATCAGCAAATTTTGTGAAGTTTTCTTTGAAAAGGCCTGCAAGGTGAGCAGCTTTTTCGTCGTATGCAGCTGTATCTGCCCAAGCATCGCGTGGGTTTAATACTTCTGATGGTACACCTTCAACTGCAGTTGGAATATTTAAACCAAATACAGCGTCTTGTGTTGTTTCAACGTCATTTAATTTGCCGTCAATTGCAGCGCGTACCATTGTACGTGTGTAAGAAAGTTTCATACGGCTACCAGTACCGTATTCGCCACCAGTCCAGCCAGTATTAACTAGGAATACTTGAGCACCGTGTTGGTCGATTTTTTCGCCTAACATTTCTGCATACACTGTTGCAGGAAGTGGAAGGAATGGAGAGCCGAAGCATGTAGAGAATACTGGTTCTGGCTCAGTTACGCCACGCTCAGTACCTGCTAATTTAGATGTAAAGCCACTTAAGAAGTGGTACATTGCTTGCTCTTTTGTTAATTTTGAGATTGGAGGTAATACGCCGAATGCGTCAGCTGTTAAGAAGACGATTGTTTTCGGGTGACCTGCAACCGATGGTGTTACGATATTGTCAATGTAGTGAATTGGGTACGCTACACGAGTGTTTTCTGTTAAAGAGCCATCATCGTAATCAGCGATGCGTGTTTTGGGATCGATTACTACGTTTTCTAATACTGAACCGAAGCGGATAGCATTATAAATTTCTGGTTCTTTTTCTGCTGAAAGGTTGATTGTTTTTGCGTAGCAGCCGCCTTCGATGTTAAATACACCGTTGTCAGACCAGCCATGCTCATCATCACCAATTAATTTACGGTCAGCATCAGCAGATAAAGTTGTTTTACCTGTACCTGATAGGCCGAAGAATAAAGCAACGTCGCCAGCTTCACCTACGTTAGCTGAACAGTGCATTGGTAAAATGCCTTGCTCTGGTAATAAGTAGTTCATGATACCGAAAATTGATTTTTTCATTTCGCCAGCGTACTCTGTACCACCGATTAAAATGATTTTCTTTTCTAATGAAACAATAATGAATGTTTCAGAGTTTGTACCATCAATCTCAGGGTTAGCATGGAATGTTGGCGCAGAAACGATTGTAAAGTCAGCAACATGTGCTGCTAATTCGTTTGCAGTAGGGCGAATGAATAATTGGTGGCAGAAAAGGTTATGCCAAGCATATTCATTTACTACTTTAATGCTTAGGCGGCTATCTTTATCAGCACCAGCAAAGCCATTAAATACGAAAACTTCGTCTTTAGCTTTTAAATAGTTCACTACTTTAGTGTATAATTTATCGAATACCTCTGCAGAAATCGGACGGTTAACTTTACCCCAGTCAATTTTATCCTTAGAGCCTTCTTCTTCAACCATATATTTATCTTTAGGTGAACGGCCTGTATATTTGCCTGTTTCAGCACAAACTGCTCCGTCAGCTGATAGTTTAGCTTCACCACGAGCTGTTGATTTCTCAACAAGTTGTGCTACAGAAAGTTGATCTTGAATATTGCTACCGCTTAATAATTCCTTCAGTTCGTTATGGATATCTACTGAATTCATCGCTTACATACCATCCTTTTTTATCGTATTCCCAAAATAGTTTGGGGAGAGTTTCCTAATTTCAAAATTAGTATAACACATTTGATTTAATAATCTATACTAATTATGCGAAAAGCATGTGAAAAATATTCATACTTTCGCAAAATGGACAAAAAATATTTGACATTGCTGAGCGCATTACGTAACATTGATGGCGAACGGATACTCTTATCCCGAGCTGGTGGAGGGTCAGGCCCTATGAAACCCGGCAACCTGCATTATATTTTTATATAAGGTGTTGGTGCTTAACCTGAATGCAAGGGGACTACCCTTGAACGATAAGAGTGAAAGGATACAAAACGTCAACTCCTTTCCTCACGCAAGTTAATGTGAGCGAAGGGTTTTTTTGTTTCTTCGATATTTAATAAGTTATGTACTCCCATTTTCCTTATTAAAGTACCTTTCTGTAATCCTTGTGTTAAAAGCAACTAACGGCTTTGTTGTTCACTACGAACTAACATGGGAAGAGTACCGTATCAATGCGTAAATTGCGCAAACATACTAGGAGGAAATTTTAATGACAAACCGACGTCTTTTTACATCTGAGAGTGTAACAGAAGGTCATCCAGATAAAATCTGTGACCAAATTTCAGATGCCATTTTAGACGCTATTTTAGCGAAAGATCCAAGTGCTCGTGTAGCATGCGAAACAACAGTAACTACAGGGCTTGTTCTTGTAGCTGGTGAAATTACAACTTCAACGTACGTAGATATTCAAGGTGTTGTACGCGCCACAGTCGAAGAAATTGGCTATACACGCGGTAAATATGGCTTTGATGCCGAAAACCTTGCTGTCCTAACAGCTATTGGCGAGCAATCACCTGATATTGCACAAGGTGTTGACCAAGCATTAGAAGCACGTGAAGGTACAATGACAGACGCAGCAATCGAAGCTATTGGTGCAGGTGACCAAGGATTAATGTTTGGTTACGCATGTAACGAAACACCAGAGCTTATGCCTCTACCAATTAGCTTAGCACACAAACTTGCACACCGTTTAACAGCAGTGCGTAAATCAGGCGAGCTAGGTTATTTACGTCCTGATGGCAAAACACAAGTTACTGTTGAATATGACGAAAATAATAATCCAGTACGTGTAGATACGATTGTTATTTCAACACAACATGATGAAGCTATTACATTAGAGCAAATCCAAGAAGATATTAAACGTGTAGTCATTGCACCAATCGTAGATGCAGCTTTATTAGATGACGCGACTAAATACTTCATTAATCCAACAGGTCGCTTTGTTATTGGCGGACCAAAAGGTGACGCTGGTTTAACAGGTCGCAAAATCATTGTAGATACGTACGGTGGTTATGCACGTCACGGTGGTGGTGCTTTCTCTGGTAAGGATGCCACTAAAGTAGACCGTTCTGCAGCTTATGCAGCACGTTACGTAGCTAAAAATATTGTCGCTGCTGGCCTTGCTGACCGCGCAGAAGTGCAACTTGCTTATGCAATTGGTGTTGCACAGCCCGTGTCAATTGCAGTCGATACATTTGGGACAGGCAAAGTTTCGGAAAGCGATTTAGTAACTTGGGTGCGTGAATTATTTGACTTACGCCCAGCAGGTATTATTGAAATGCTAGACTTACGTCGTCCAATTTATAAACAAACCGCAGCATACGGACATTTTGGTCGTACTGATGTTGCTCTTCCGTGGGAAGATACAACAATTGCTGAGCAGTTAAAGCAAAAAGCTGGTCTGTAAGATAACGCTGTTTTCAATGTTCTGATAATTTATCGAGCATTGAAAACAGCTCTTTTTTTATTTTTGCATTGCTTTGTAGTAGCTACCCTTTTCGACATACTCTCGTACGATGCGTGCCATATCTTTTTTGTCCTCGTCGTTAAGTTCGCGCACAACTTTAGCAGGTCTGCCAAGTGCTAATGTATTTGGTGGTATTACCTTGCCAGGGGGCACTAAACTGCCTGCGCCAATAAAAGCACCTTCGCCAATTTCCGCGCCATCTAATATAATAGAACCCATACCAATTAATGCATTATTGCGAATTGTACAACTATGGAGGGTTACTTGGTGTCCGACAGTTACCTCATCCTCAATAATGAGTGGAAAGCTAGGGCTTTGATGTAAGCAACAATTATCTTGAATGCTTACGCGTTTGCCGATAATCGTTGGTGAAACATCACCACGAATAACTGCGTTATACCAAATGGATGTCTCAGCACCAATCGTGACGTCGCCTGTGACAACGGCGTAATCAGCAATGAAAACAGAATCATCAATAGTAGGTTGTTTACCTTTATACGGATATATCAATAAAATACACCTCACCTTTACACAATGTACTCATATCGTATCAAAAGCTGAAATTAAAGCAAATAGTAAATTAATGTTTTGTAAATATTCGTTATAATAGAAAATAGAGAAGTGATAATTAAGGGGGATAAAATTATGTGGAAGTGGGAAGCTGAAGGGCAGCCAAGGGCAGTTGTTACGATTATCCATGGTGCTTATGAGCATCATGGTTGGTATGCTTGGTTAATTGAGCAACTGCGAGGCGAAGGCTATCACGTGTTAACAGGTGACTTGCCGGGTCATGGTGAATTAAATCGTAATTTACAGGCGCATGACGAGAGTTTTGAACGTTATGACCTGCATGTAAAAAAATTAATGAAGATGGCATTCTCTTATGATTTACCTGTATTTGTCATTGGTCATGGGCTTGGCGCACTGCTTGCTATTCAGGTAATGCGTAAAAAATATCCATTAGCGGGTGTTATATTTACGTCACCTTGGTTACAATTAAAACTACAACCAGGAAAGATGGTCAATGCATTAACGAGTATTAGTGCGCTCACTTCAAGCATGAAGGTAACACATGAAATTGATATCGCTATGCTGACAAAAGACAGTGAAAAAATCGAAACAATTATTGACGACATTCCTTACAATACAACCGTATCAGTGAAGTGGTATCGCGAGTTACAATTATTACAACGTGATATTACGATTTTAATGACGCATAAATTTCCGAACGTGCCAGTGCTTGTGATGACGGGGGAGAACGACCCCATTATTGATTTAACCGCGTCAAAAAAATGGCTGTATCAGCAAAAGCTATCAGAAGTGCATATGAAGGAATGGGCAAATTGTTCGCACAGCTTATTTCATGAGCCTGAGCGCGACACAATCTTTTTATTTATGGTTGATTATATGAACAATGTGCTTAGATCAATCGGCTATATTGTTAACTAAGGGGGACTTACATGGAGAGCGTATTAAAAACAATTTACAGTATAATTTGGGGACCAGCATTAGTTTATGGTATTTTACTTGTCGGTATTTTGTATACCGTGCTAACACGATTTGTGCAAGTTCGTTTAATTAAGGATAGTGTAAAATTAATGTTTGCAGGCGAAAAATCCGACTCAGGTGTTTCTTCATTTGAAGCACTGTCGATGGCACTATCAGGACGTGTAGGTACAGGTAATATTATTGGTACAGCAACTGCTATTGCTTTTGGTGGTCCTGGTGCAATCTTTTGGATGTGGGCGACAGCATTTATTGGTGCTGCCACAGCGTTTGTTGAGTCAACGCTTGCGCAAGTATATAAAGAAGAATCACAGGGCGTATACCGCGGTGGCCCTGCTTACTATATTGAAAAAGGCACAGGGCAACGTTGGTTTGGTTTAATATTTGCCTTTACAGCGATTGTGGCAACGTCATTCCTAATGACGGGTGTACAAGCTAATGCTATTTCGAGTGCAACGCAAAATGCGTTTGGTATTGCACCTTGGGTAACGGGGTTAGCACTTGTTGTTATTTTAGGTTTTATTATTTTTGGTGGTGTGCGTCGTATTGCGCGTGCAGCTACCTTAATCGTACCGTTTATGGCGGTAGTTTATATTGCTGTGGCACTTATTATTATTGTCATGCATATTACAGAAGTACCTGCAGTGTTTACCTTAATTATTAGCAGTGCTTTTGGTGTTAACTCAATTTTTGGTGGCTTAGTTGGTTCGGCAATTGCTTGGGGGGTTAAGCGTGCTATCTTTTCTAACGAAGCGGGGCAAGGTAACGGGGCTCACCCAGCTGCAGCTGCAGAAGTATCGCACCCAGCAAAACAAGGACTTGTGCAAGCCTTCTCGGTTTATATTGATACCATTTTAGTATGTTCGGCAACAGCCTTTATGATTTTATTTATGGGCACATATAATGTGCAAGATGGCAACGAAAATGGTGCTATGATTGTCGAAAACCTACCAGGGCAAAGCTACTCAGAGTATACACAAGTAGCGGTAGATACAGCATTTTCGGGCTTACAAGGTTTTGGCTCAGCTTTCGTAGCGATTGCCTTATTCTTCTTTGCCTTTACTACGATCATGTCGTACTACTATATTTCAGAAACAAATGTTGCCTATATTATGGGGGACCGCGATCAACGCTTTGGTGTTTGGCTCGTGAAAATAATCGTACTAGTAGCTACATTTTTAGGTACTGTGCGTACTGCCGATATGGCGTGGCTTGTTGGTGACATTGGACTTGGCTTAATGGTTTGGGT
Source organism: Metalysinibacillus saudimassiliensis (assembly GCA_000935965.1). Classification (GTDB taxonomy): domain Bacteria; phylum Bacillota; class Bacilli; order Bacillales_A; family Planococcaceae; genus Metalysinibacillus; species Metalysinibacillus saudimassiliensis. The sequence continues at coordinate 69,584 of LN483078.1, read as the reverse complement.
CAATGTGATTGGTATGCTTATTTTAACGAAGCCAGCAATTAAAGTGTTAAAAGATTACGAGCGTCAAAAGCGTGAGGGTAAGGACCCAACATTTGACCCGCGTAAGCTAGGGATTAAAAAAGCAGATTTTTGGACGAAAGAAAAATAAAAACGAGGCTGGGACATAAGTGAAAATTCCAGCCTTTAATAGAGAAGGTGATGTCGAATTTGACATCACCTTCTCTATTTTTATGTATAAATTGGGAATTACCATTCCCGTATTGCGTACTTTCTTAAGTTTGTCGCCATTAATGCAAGGCCAATTTCATTTTTCACTTTCGATTTTCCTCGGACGGAGAATCGAGTGAAACCTAAATTAGCCTTCAAAAATCCAAAAACTGGTTCTACGTCAATTTTACGTTGACGATAGATCTCAGCTGTTTTTGGTTCCGAAAGCTTCTGTCGTATATATAATTTTTGTTGTTCCCATTTCGTGTTCACATACAGTTTTCGATGCGTGCCTTCGGCAGCTTTTGTACAGAGTGAACGTATTGGACAATTTGAACAGTCTTCGCATTGATATACTTTAAACGTACGTATATAGTCTGAACGATCCTTACGGCTCGCATGGTATTGATAAGTTAATTGTTTTTCATTCGGGCAGATATAGCTGTCTGTTTTTTCATCGTATGTCCAATTGCTTGTTTTTGTCGGGTCTTGCTGAAACTTCTTCTTTCCTTCTTTGCGATACATATTATAGGTGATGAGAGGAATGCGTTCATGTGTTTCTAACACGTTTTGATAGTTAACTTCACTGCCGTAACCGGCATCTGCCACAATATGCTTTGGTAATTCGAAATACTGGTCTGTAATCGTTTCTAAAAAAGGCACTAATGTTTTTGTATCTGTTGGGTTAGGATACACATCATACGCGAGTGTATATTGATTTTCAGTTGCCACTTGTAGATTATAACCTGGCTTAAGCTGCCCATTTTTCATATAGTCATCTTTCATACGCATAAACGTCGCATCTCTATCTGTTTTAGAATAACTGTTTCGCTCACCCATCAATTCTAAGTCTTGTTGATAGACTTTCTTTCGCGTAATCCAATCATGAATTTGTTTCACGATTTGTTTAGGTGTCTTTCGTTGACTACGTAATTGCTTACGTTCTTGCGCATCATTCGATGTTTCAATTTTAGCTGTGTAGTCGTCGACTACTTCTTCTACTTGCGATACGATTATTTCAAGTTCTTGAACGGAAAGCTCTTCTTCATTTTCTCGTGCGATGGCTGGGATGACTTGTTCTTCTAACAGTTGTTCGTATAATTGATTTGATTTTTCGATTAAGTTTGTTTGAAACTTTTCAATCGATTTTTTCCATTTAAAAGTGAACTTATTGGCATTCGCCTCAATTTTTGTACCATCAATAAAAATCGCTTGTTGATCAATTAGCTTTTCTTCGACAAGCTGACAACGGAATTGGACAAAACATTGACGTAGTAATTCCTGCATCTGTGGATGAATTCGGAAACGATTAATTGTGCGATAACTTGGTTCATAACCTTGCGCTAACCATTTCATACGGATACTATCTTTTGTTAAGTCTTCCATGCGTCGACCTGAAAAGACCGATTGCGTATAACCACACAGAATAATTTTAAGCATCATTTTGGGATGATAGGACGGACAGCCCGTTTCTTGATAAAAAGGAGCGAAAGCTTCTCTCGGAATACTTTCTACAAGATGGTGAATGTGAAAGGCAATATCATTTTTTTGTAATTTCACTTCTAAATCTAGCGGTAATGTGAGTTGATTCATGTTATAATTTTTAAACATAAGGACACTTCTTTCGTTTAAGATTTGGTAGTAGGATACTTAAATTTTAACAGGAATTGTCCTTTTTTCTATAAGGAATTTTTGATAGAAGTATATAAAAGTTGTTCGGAGTGGAGGACGCGACTTCTGCGGGAACAGCACGAGCGGAATATCCATTTTTTTCGCGCCCTCGCGAAAAAAATTAGATGGAGCCGTGCCCGCGAAAAGCGTCGTCCGAAACGATGAACAACGGCTGACAAGCAGATAAAAAAGACATTCACGATTTGAATAAAATCGTGAATGTCTTTTCTTATTGACTAGGGTTTTGTCCCAGCCTCGTTTTTTTACTGTGGAAAGGCTTTTGCCTTTTCAAGCGCAATAACAAAAGGTGGAGAGTTGAGTTGATTTAAAAATTGATACTGTAAAACATGAATGTATTTTTGGTCATATTCGCTTACATAATCAATAATCGCATCACGCTCTGTAGCACCGCCCTCATGTCCATGATAAATAACAAGGACAATTACACCACCAACTTCTAGTAAATCAAGGATTTCGTCAATGGCACGCAGTGTCGTTTTAGGTGTTGTAATAATGTTGTGATCGCCACCAGGCAGGTAGCCTAAATTAAAAATCGCAGCGCTCACAGGTTGTTTTACATAGTTTGCTACACATTCATGTCCATCATGGATTAATGTTACACGCTCTTGTAAATCACCGAGGCGCTCCTTCGTATTTTTAAGTGCTTCTTCTTGCACATCGAAAGCATAAACATGCCCATCTTGTACAAGCTCTGCTAAAAATAATGTATCGTGACCATTACCAGCTGTTGCGTCAATTACGTGACTTTTGCTTGTAACAGCTTGTGTAATTAATTGTTGTGCATAGGGTAATACGCGTTGTAATTTCATGTCGTCGCCTCAAATTTCTTGCCTTGCCAGCTATTACGTCGTGCTAGCTCCGCATCAATGCCGTTCAGTACTTCCCATTTATTAACGCTCCACATTGGTCCAATCATTAAATCAATTGGTCCATCACCTGTAATGCGTTGTACTACCATTTCTGGTGGGATTACTTCAAGTTGGTCTGCTACAAGGTTAATATAAGCATCCTTATCTAAAAATTCTAGCATGCCTTTTTCGTATTGTTTGACCATTGGTGTTCCTTTTAATAGGTGTAGTAGGTGAATTTTAATGCCTTGGACATCAAGTTTAGCTACAGCTTTTGCTGTTTCCATCATCATGTCGTAATCTTCGAGTGGTAGTCCGTTAATAATATGGCTACAAATACGAATGTTGTGCTTGCGTAATTTTTCGACACCTTCTACATAAGTTTGGTAATCATGTGCACGGTTAATAAGTGTTGCTGTTTTTTCGTGTACCGTTTGAAGCCCAAGCTCTACCCATAAATACGTGCGCTCATTTAATTCAGCTAAGTATTCCACTACGTCATCAGGTAAACAGTCAGGACGTGTAGCGATAGATAAACCCATTACGCCTTCCTGCGCCAATGCGGCTTCAAATTTTTCTTTTAGCTCAGCTAATGGTGCGTGTGTATTTGTGTAAGCTTGGAAGTAGGCCATTGTTTTGCCGTCTTTCCACTTTTGTTGCATTTTTGCTTTGATTTCAGCAAACTGCACATCAATAGGATCTACACGATTGCCTGCGAAGTCACCACTGCCTGCTGCGCTGCAAAACGTACAGCCACCGAAAGCTACTGTGCCATCACGGTTAGGGCAGTCAAAGCCAGCATCAAGTGCTACCTTAAATACCTTATGCCCAAATTCATTACGTAAAAAACGATTCCATGTATAGTATCTTTTGCCGTCTGACGGAAAAGGAAATTGTTCTGTCATTGCTGTTCACTCCTCTAACCGTTTATTTTAGCACGACTTGCTATAAGAAGTAGAGAAAAATTAAATTCATCCGATATTTACTTATAAGCAGGGAGGCTGATAGTATGAAAATTTTAAGCGGCAGCGTTATGCAACAGGCAGCTATGCAAATGAAGCAGCAAACAATGAGCGATAAAAACACGCTGTTTCAAAAAAATATTGCGCGCAAGGAAGCGCCAATGGCACATAACAGTAAATCACTTGTAGCCGAAGTAATGAAAGAAAAGCTTGAAAAGGAAAATGTATTACGCAAGATTGCACGAGGTGAACGTTTGAGTGAGCAGGAGAAGGCGAAGTTGGAAGAAATTAGTCCTGACGAGCGCCAAAAAGCTGAAGCGGCAAATGAAGAACGTAAAAATTTGAGTCAGCGTGTAGCTCAAGCCAAAACCGAAAAGCAGGCGCGTGAAGTAATTGCACAAGCAAAAACAGGCGCACTAGCTATTTTTGATAAGGGCGATCAATTAATGGGTATGTTATTGCTAGAAGTAGCAAATAAAGTTGAAGAAGAAATAAAAGGTCAAAAAACAACGGATTTTGGACTTCCTACAAAATATAATGAACGAGCTAAGCAGTCGAAAGAAGATATCCCGCGACTTTTTGACCAAAAAAAATAACGAAAACAAGTGCTATAGCTCATGAGTTATAGCGCTTTTTTTGTGCTTGAAAAATCGAGCGTAAACCTATACACTGTTACAATTGATAATGTAGAGGGAGGTGCACCGATGCCGAAGAAAATGTGGTTTTTAATTATCGGTATGCTTGTGAATAATACAGGTGGTTCGTTTTTATGGCCACTGAATGCGATTTATATACATGATCATCTAGGGAAGTCACTCGTCATTGCAGGTTTAGCGTTAACGCTTAACTCAGCAGCTGGTGTTGTGGGCAATCTTGTAGGTGGTTTTTTATTTGATAAATTAGGTGGTTATCGGGCCATTATGATTGGCATCAGCTGTACAATTATATCTGTGGGGTGTTTGACGTTATGGCATGGTTGGCCGCAGTATATGTGGTTTTTAACATTACTCGGTTTTAGTAACGGGATTGTATTCCCAAGTATGTTTGCGATGGCGGGAGCAGCATGGCCAGAAGGAGGCCGACGTGCATTTAATGCTGTATTTTTAGCGCAAAATGTTGGTGTTGCTGTAGGGCCTGCACTTGCTGGTATTGTAGCAAGCTATAGTTTCGAATATTTATTTATTATTAATTTAACAATGTTTGTCATCTTCTTCTTTATTGCACTGACAACATATAAAAATATTGGGGTAGACCATGTTGCGGATACACCGCGTTCGGTATTATCCGAAAGTCAGCCGATTAAATATAAATCACCGTTTTACGCGCTGTTAATTGTTTCTTCAGCTATGATGTTTGTATGGGTAGCCTACTCGCAGTGGAGTGCAACAATATCGTCGTATACACAGGATTTAGGCTTAACGCTAAGGGAGTATAGTGTACTATGGACCATTAACGGTTTGTTAATTGTGTTAGGTCAGCCGCTTATTGCGCCACTGGTCCGACGTTGGGAAGGTAAGAGCAAACGCCAGTTAATCTTTGGTATTTGTATGGTGCTCGTATCCTTTATCGTCGTAGGTTTTGCTGAAAACTTAGCGATGTTTGCGACAGCCATGGTCATTTTAACTTTTGGTGAAATGTTCTTTTGGCCAGTTGTGCCGATGATTGCTAATCAACTTGCACCAAAAGGGCGTCAAGGTTTTTACCAAGGTATCGTTAATAGTGCCTCAACAATGGGACGTATGATTGGTCCTCTTTTAGGTGGTATTTTAGTAGAGTCTTACGGCTTTACTTTAATGGTAGGTGTGATGGTAGGTTGTTTAGCACTCGCAGTTGTACCAAGTTTATTGTATGATTTACCATTAAAAAAGCAAAGCGCAACAAAATAAGTTGCACTCGATGTAGCTATAGCTTAAAATGAAGGCATACAAGATGGCTAAGATAAGGACTAGTAGACACAACAACTTTTATAGAGAGCTAGCGGGTGGTGTAAGCTAGTAAAGTCGTATGTCGAACTCACCTTGGAGTCAGCAGTAGCGAAGTAGTAGTAGCTAATGCCGTACGTCTGCGTTAAAGATTTTAAGCTGAGTGTCGTCACTAATTTGGGTGGTACCGCGGGAAAACTAATTCTCGTCCCTTTCTATCATGGAAGGGACGATTTTTTTATTTCCAAAATTTTACGTAGGCAAGTTGAAGGAGGAAAAAACATTGAGTTATAATCACGAACAAATCGAAAAAAAATGGCAGCAGTACTGGGCAGATAATAAAACATTTAAAACGGTAAACGACGAAAGCAAGCCGAAGTTTTATGCATTAGATATGTTCCCGTATCCATCAGGTGTTGGCTTACACGTAGGTCACCCACTAGGTTATATTGCAACAGATATTTTAAGTTCATTTAAACGTAAGCAAGGCTACAATGTGCTTCACCCAATGGGCTGGGATGCATTTGGTTTACCAGCAGAGCAGTACGCATTAGATACAGGTAATGACCCTGCAGAGTTTACTGCGAAAAATATCGCAACATTTAAACGTCAAATGAACGACCTAGGCTTCTCTTATGACTGGGATCGTGAAATTAACACGACTGATCCGAAATATTATAAATGGACACAATGGATTTTCATTCAACTATATAAAAAGGGCTTAGCTTATGTGGATGAAGTAGCTGTAAACTGGTGCCCAGCACTTGGTACTGTGCTATCAAACGAGGAAGTGATTGACGGGTTATCAGAGCGTGGTAATCACCCAGTTGAGCGTCGCCCAATGCGTCAATGGGTTCTTAAAATTACGGAGTACGCTGACCGCTTAATTGAAGACTTAGAAGACCTTGACTGGCCTGAAAGTTTAAAAGAAATGCAACGTAACTGGATTGGTCGCTCTGAAGGTGCTAATGTGACCTTCCAAATCGAAGGTACAGATAAAGACTTTACGGTATTTACAACACGTCCAGATACATTATTTGGTGCAACGTATGCCGTGCTAGCACCAGAGCATAAGCTAGTTGCACAAATTACAACAGCTGAACAACAAGTAGCTGTAGATGCTTATTTAGATAAGGTTAAAACAAAATCAGATTTAGAGCGTACAGATTTAGCTAAAGAAAAAACAGGCATCTTTACAGGCGCTTATGCAATTAACCCTGTTAACGGCGAAAAAATGCCGATTTGGATTGCTGACTATGTATTAGCTACGTATGGTACCGGTGCAATTATGGCAGTACCTGCTCACGACGAGCGTGATTATGAATTTGCGAAGGAATTTAATTTACCAATCATCCCTGTACTTGAAGGCGGCAATATTGAAGAAGAAGCTTTCACAGGTGACGGTGTTCATATTAACTCTGATTTCCTAAATGGATTAGGAAAAGAAGATGGTATTGAAAAAGCGATTGCATGGTTAGTAGAAAAAGGCGTAGGTGAAAAGAAAATCTCTTACCGCTTACGTGACTGGTTATTCTCACGCCAACGTTATTGGGGAGAGCCAATCCCAATGATTCATTGGGAAGATGGTACGATGACACCAGTGCCAGAAGATGAGTTACCGCTTGAGTTACCAAAAGCAGATAATATCCATCCATCAGGCACAGGTGAGTCACCACTTGCTAACATTACAGATTGGGTAAACGTTGTTGACCCTAAAACAGGTATGAAAGGTCGCCGCGAAACAAATACGATGCCACAATGGGCAGGGAGCTGTTGGTATTACTTACGCTATATTGACCCAGATAATGACAACATGTTAATTGACCCTGAACTAGCCAAACGCTGGTTACCAGTTGACATTTATGTTGGTGGTGCAGAGCATGCTGTACTTCACTTATTATATGCACGTTTTTGGCATAAAGTGCTTTATGATTTAGGTGTGGTTCCTACAAAAGAGCCATTCCAAAAATTATTTAACCAAGGTATGATTTTAGGTGAAGGGCATGTGAAGATGTCTAAATCGCTTGGTAATGTTATTAACCCAGATGATATTGTTGCTTCACACGGGGCAGACACATTACGTCTGTACGAAATGTTTATGGGTCCACTTGATGCATCAAAAGAATGGACAACCAACGGAGTAGACGGCGCACGCCGCTTCCTAGACCGTGTATGGCGTTTATTTATGAACGAAGATGGTACATTAAGCGCTAAAGTAAACGGTGAAGAAGGCGGAGAGCTTGAAAAAGTGTATCACCAAACCGTTAAAAAGGTAACAGAAGACTATGAGCATATGCGTAATAACACAGCGATTTCGCAACTGATGGTTTTTGTAAACGAAGCTAACAAAGTTGACCGTATCCCAACGAAATATGCAGAGGGCGTTGTGCTATTACTATCACCAATTGCTCCACATATTGCAGAAGAAATTTGGCAACAACTTGGTCACAGTGAAACATTAACATACGCAGCTTGGCCAACATTTGATGAGGCAAAGCTTGAAGATAATGAAATTGAAATGGTTGTACAAATCAATGGTAAAGTACGTGCTAAACTTAAAGTAGCCAAAGACATTACTAAAGATGAGCTAGAGAAGGTTGCTCTTGCAGATGAAAAGGTACAAGAGCATATGGCTGGTAAAGCATTAGTAAAATTAATTGCCATTCCAGGTAAATTAGTTAATATTGTAATTAAATAGTAAAAAAAGAGAAGCCACTGTGCTTCTCTTTTTTTAGAGGAAAATAGACGAGCTTTTATATTGAAGTGCCAAAAAAATTAACACCGGCAGAACAGCAGATGATGCGCGAATTAGAGCAAGATGCCTTTCCGGATTTTGGTGTAGTAGATGAGCAAACTTTTGTACCTATTGCAAGCTACGGCAAATTAATTTGGTATAAACAACAGCAAGACGAACGCCTCGTAGCAGTAGCCGAAGTGTTACGCGATTATGATGCACCTCAGACAGCGTATATTTTTGGCTACTATGTACGCTCAGATTATCAAGGGCAAGGTGTAGGCAAACAATTTTTACACGAGGTATTACGTTTAATACAGGAGGATGGCTTTAGTGATGTAGTATTAACGGTAGCCGCGGCTAACCCTAGTGCCGTACGTGTATACGAAAAGTTAGGCTTTGTCATTGAAGAAACAAGAGAGCATAAATTTGGCGAACAACAGCATCGTTATTTTATGCGTCATACATTCTGTTAAGTAATGTTCATTTAAAGTTCATGTAGTCACCTTACACTGTAAGTAACATAGTACAAGTGAGGAGCAGACAGCATGAAAACATTACGTGAAAAGAAAAGATGGCTTGGTATTGTAGCCGTATGGTTAGTGGCGATGGTTGTATTAACAATGGTAGCGCCAACAGCCAAAGAGGTAACAACACCAGCTAAAAACTCAGGTTTACCTGATAACGCGCTATCAATAGAAGCAAAACAAATGATTAAGGAGTATTTCCCTTCCTCTGATGGTGCGCCATTATTTGTCGTTATGCATGATGAGGCAGGCTTTGACACAGCTAAATACGAAAAGACAATTGCTACTGTTGAAAAGCTCGTAGATGAAACAACATTAGATGCAACAGTTATCCCTTTATCAAAAATGCCTGAGCAAGCTTGGAAAGGCTTTACCTCTGAAAACGGAAAGACTTTCTTTATTCCTGTAACATTTACGGGTGATTTAGAGGGTAAAGTCGTTAAAGCTGAGCTAGATAAAATGAAAGCCGAAGCGGATGCAACACTTGGCACAACAGACGTATACTTTACAGGTCCTGTGGGCATTGTAGCAGATGCGTACGAAATGTTTACTAAGGCTGACGTAGTACTCATGATTAGTACAGTCGTTGTTATCTTAGTATTACTTATTGTAATTTACCGTTCACCATTACTAGCCTTTATCCCATTAGTAGGTGCAGGTATTGTATATATGGTAGTTGACCGTGTGATTGGATTAGTAGGTGGCGCAGGCATTATTGCCATTGATGGGCAAGCATTATCTATTATGCTAATTTTATTGTTTGCGGTTGTAACAGATTATTCTTTATTAATTTTCTCTCGTTTCCGCGAGGAGCTCGAAAAAGATTTAAGCTCAACAGAAGCAATGAAAAATGCTATTAAGCATGTACGTGAGCCAATCATTTTTAGTGGTAGTACAGTTATGCTTGGTATGCTAACATTATTCTTTGCCGTATTTGAAATTTACCGTGTATTTGCACCAGTATTTGCGATTGCTGTGGCCTTTATTTTCTTAGCAGGTTTAACATTAATCCCAGCGTTATTTGCATTAGCGGGCGCAAAAGCCTTTTGGCCATTTAATCCACGTGTAGCAAAAAACAAGCCAAAGAAAGAAGGCATTTGGCACCGTATCGCACGTTTTGTAACAAACAAACCTGTACTATCTATGGTTCCTGTTATTGTATTACTTGTGGTATGTACATTAAACATTAACTCAATGAAATACACATTTAACTTATTGGATTCTTTCCCAGACGAAATGTCATCAATTCAAGGCTACCATCAATTGGAGGATTCATTCTCTAAGGGTGATATTGCTCCAACTACGATGATTGTTAAGGCAAAGGAAACATTAACAGAAGATAAACTACAAAATGTAATTACTGTTATGGAGCAACAAGAGGGCATTCATACGGTAACTATGCAGGGTGGCGGCAATGCTATTTCTAAAGAGGATGACCATGTTGCTAAATTAAATGTCATCCTAGTAGAAAATCCGTACTCAGAAGTTGCGTTTGATCAAATTGAAGCTATTCAAGAAAATAGTGCGAGCCTTATGAAAGAAGCAGCATTAACAGATGCTACATTATATATTGCGGGTGAAACTGCAGAGCAAGCAGACATTCGTGCAACAAGTAAAAGCGATATGTTACGCGTAGGGATTATTATGTCTATCCTAATCGCAGTAATGTTAGGCTTCCAAACACGCTCACTCATTGCGCCAATTTATATGATGGCAACAATTATCCTATCATTTGGTGCAGCACTTGGTATTACGGTATTTGTGTTCCAAGACATTCTTGGCTATGCAGGGGTAAGTTATCGTACGCCAATTTACGCGTTTGTATTCTTAGTAGCGCTTGGTGTCGATTATAGTATTATGCTAATGGCTCGTATACGTGAAGAGCAGAAGCATTTACCATTAAAAGAAGCTGTACTTGAAGGAGTAGGTAAAACAGGTGGCGTTATTTCGTCAGCAGGTTTAATCCTAGCTGCTACATTCGCTGTATTAATGACACAGCCTGTGCTTGATTTACGTGTCTTTGGCTTCTCCGTATTTATTGGTGTGTTAATTGATACCTTCCTAGTGCGTACTATTGTAATCCCAGCGATTATAGTATTATTAGGTAAGTGGAGCTTTTGGCCGAAAAAACAATAAAAAAATTAAAACACGTTAGCAAATGCTAGCGTGTTTTTTTGCCGTTGTATAACAGATAAAAAATACATGTTGTAGCAAAATCCGAACATTAAGGGAAAAGCATGTGATTAAGTGCACAAAGAGCTAAAGTTTTTTACTTATAATGAAAAAAACATATAAAGTGTTGCGTATAAAGTTTAGTATTCTCGAATAGATTAAATATATCTAAAAAATGTTTCTATTTTCTGCTTTAAGTATATAAAAATAGTTTATAACAGTATGTGAAGGTTTATGCAATTATATATATAGAAATAACTTTATATTATATGAATTATGTTATGAAGGTATTTTAGAAGTGCGTATGTGAATTATTAAACATTGAAACTAAAGCTTTTACTAACGATATTAACTATATTATTTTCTGCTTTATGTGTTGTATTTCTTTTGTTATATAATAATCTCTTTTCGTATGAAATAATAAAAAATGAAAAAAATAACTTGCCAAGTTATAAATATCAATGGTATCTTGTTTAACATAGCCGTTCATAAAGTATTCACAAATAGCAAGAAGGGGGATTAGTGAGAAGATATGAATAAAAACAGATGGTTAATTGCATTATCTGCAATAGCAATCCACTTATCAATTGGTGCGGCATACGCATACAGCGTGTATAAAATGCCAATCGCAGAACAGATGGGGTGGAGCGACTCAAAAATTACAATTGCGTTCACGATTATGATGGGATTAGCGGGGTTTGCTGCAGCATTATTCGGTAGCTTCGTAGAAAAACAAGGGCCTAGACGTTCAGCTATGCTAGCCGCTATATTGTTCGGATTAGGTCAAGCAGGTGCTGGGGTAGCAATCCTGATTGACTCAGTAGTTTTATATTGGTTAACATACGGTTTATTAAGTGGATTAGGGATGGGTATCGGCTATATTGCACCCGTTTCTACACTTGTTAAATGGTTCCCAGACCGCCGAGGTTTAGCAACAGGTATGGCAGTATTAGGATTCGGAGCAGGTTCGTTAATTACAGCACCAGTAGCTGTAAGTTTAATGAGTGCTGTTGGGATTTCAAATACGTACTTTATTTTAGGTGCAAGTTACTTTACATTCATGATGTTAGGAGCGCTTTACATTGCGCCACCACCACGTGATTATACAGTAGCAGGCATGGAAGCAGTCGTTGCAAAAGGCAACAAAAAAACAACTGCGGATTTAGCACAGTTGTCTGCAAGAGAGGCTGTTAAAACAAAACGTTTTTGGATGCTATGGACAATGCACTTAATTAGCGTTACAGCCGGTATTATGATGATTTCAGTTGCCTCACCAATGGCACAAGAAATTGCTGGTCTTTCGGTAGCAGGAGCAGCGACAATGGTAGGGATTATGGGCCTATTTAACGGTGGAGGCCGTTTAATATGGGCAGCAGCATCAGATTATTTAGGACGCGCTAACGTCTTTATTTTATTCTTTGCTGCAGAAGTAGTTATCTTCTTCCTATTACCAATGACAACAAACACATTGATTTTCCAATTGTTTATTTTCCTTGTAGTTAGCTTCTACGGTGGAGGCTTCTCAAACTTACCAGCATTTGCAGGTGATATGTTTGGTACAAAGCAACTTGGAGCCATTCACGGATATTTATTAACAACGTGGTCACTTGGCGGTATTTTTGGACCGATGATTGTGACATTTGTTAAAGGTGCAACAGGCAGTTATATTCCTGTGTTCTATATCTTTACAGTGTTAGCGGCTTTAGCACTTATTGTAGCAATTACACTGCGCATCGATGTTACACGTGAACGTCGTAGTATTGCAGCTAAGGCACAAGCACAGCAAAACACAGCAGATACCGTTTCACATGCATAAGATAAAAGTAGCTTGCAGCGATGCACGCTACTTTTTTAGTATTGGTTGTTGTATAACACATTTTATTTATTACACATACAATATAACAGCTTGCGCTTACTGTCAACCGTATTAAGCAAACTAATCAGAATAGTTCTTAACTTACAGAAATAGTGCTCAACAATTAGCAGCACTCATTCCTGCAATACGACCTGTAACTAATGCTGCAGTAATATTGTAGCCACCTGTGTAACCGTGAATGTCTAAAATCTCGCCGCAGAAATATAACCCCTGCATTTTACGAGAAGCCATCGTCTTTGGTTCAATCTCTTTAACAGAAACACCACCACCTGTAACGAATGCTTTTTCCATAGGTTGTGAGCCAGAAATTTGCATCGTAAATGTAGTGAGTTGCTCTGCAAGTGCGCGCAACTCCGCTTGAGAAACATCCGCTCCCGTTTTATTAGGATCAAGTCCAGCTTGTTCAAATAAAAATAATAGCCAACGTTCAACAGCTAATGCTTTGTACGTATTTTTTAGCGCTTTTTTTGGTTCACCCTTTGCAAGCTTTTGTAGTTGCTGCGTAACATTGTGGGCTTTGTCTTCAATAGTCTGGATTTGCAAAGTAACAGGTTTACCACCATTTTTCATTTGCTCTTTTACCGCAAATTGACTACAGCGTAAAATGGCTGGGCCACTAACGCCAAAGTGTGTGAAAAGCATATCCATTTTATGAGTGATTAACGTTTTGCCTTTGGCGTTTAACACACTAACTGCTGTATCACGTAAGGCGAGACCTTGTAGTGTTTTATTTTGAATGAATTTTTCTTGTGATAAAAGCGGTACTTCTGTAGGGAAGAGTGTTGTAACGGTATGCCCTGCGCGCTCAGCCCACGCATAGCCATCACCTGTTGAGCCAGTATGAGGTACAGCTTTACCACCAACAGCTACAATAACAGACGTAGCCATAAAATCAGTAGTAGCAGTACGCACACCAATAACATGTGTATCGTTCATTAGTAATTTTTCTACTGCAGTGCGCAACATGATTGTTACATTTACGCGTTCAAGTTCTTCAAGCAAAGTTTCGACAATATCTCTTGCGCGGTCCGAAACAGGGAACATGCGCCCGTGGTCTTCTTCTTTTAATGCTACACCTTTACTTTCAAAAAATTGAATAATATCTTCATTGTTATAAATACTAAATGGACCATATAAAAAACGTCCGTTGCCTGGGATATTTTTTATAATTTCTTCAGTGGGAAGACGATTAGTTACATTGCATCGTCCGCCACCTGATATAGCGAGCTTGTTACCTAATTTTGTTCCTTTTTCTAGCAGCAAAACTTTTTTATGTTGTTCAGCTGCGGCAACAGCCGCCATTAAACCAGCTGTACCGCCACCAATTACGATTACATCATACATATTCAATACTTCCTCTCTTAACGATATGCAACTTGCATACAAAAAATTACGTTTTCATTACAAAAGCATTTGAGTAAATGCTGTTTCAAGGTTAAACTATACTTTAGGTTTAATGCAATGTTTGATTTTTAATAGAATGGGTGGCTGCTTAATGTCCTCGAATAGTTTAATGAAAGGCGCTGCGATTTTAACCATTGGGTTATTTTTATCCAAAGCGCTAGGTTTAATTTATATTTTCCCTTTTTACGCCATTATTGGCGAAAGTAATGTGGCCCTATACTCGTATGCATACATACCATATTCCATTATGCTGACGTTTGCCATTTCAGGTGCGCCAAACGCAGTCGCGAAATTTGTCTCAAAGTATAATACGTTAGGTGACTATGACACGGGGCGTAGGTTGATGCGCTCAGGGCTTTTTGTAATGCTAGGCACGGGATTGATTTCGTTTATTGCGCTCTTTACCTTAGCGACACCAATTGCTGAGATGGTTATTAAGAGTGAGGAGCAGGTATTTACAGTTGCACAAATTGCGAATGTTATTCGTTGGTTAAGTTTAGCATTACTCGTTGTACCATTTATGAGCTTATGGCGAGGCTTCTTTCAAGGGTATGGCATTATGACACCAACAGCAATCTCTCAATTAGTAGAGCAAATTGTACGTGTTGCCTTCTTATTGATTGCATCATTTTTAGTCATGATTGTTTTTAGTGGTAAGGTCGAAACAGCAATCTCGATGGCGGTATTTGCGGCATTTGTCGGAGCCATTGCTTCGATGTTTGTACTATTATATTACTGGCGTAAATATGTACCCGAGTTTGACCGTTTGCGTGCAACAAGTATTTCAAGTGGTGAACATATTTCTATGGTAACCATTTATAAGGAAATTTTAACGTACTCTATTCCTTTTGCTTTTGTTGGTATGGCAGACCCACTGTTCCAATTAGTGGATATGTTAACGTTTAATGATGCGATGACATCCATTGGGCTAGCAAAAGTAACAGATGAGTATTTTGGTATGATTAACTTTTTAACAAATAAAATTGTAATGATTCCTGTTATGCTGGCGTCAGGTTTATCTATGGCGTTAATTCCTGTTATTACACGTTACTATACGCAAGGAGCACAAATATCATTACGTTATACAGTGGATAAAACTTTCCAAATTATTTTATTTGTTATGTTACCAGCAACAGTTGGTATTATGACACTTTCATATGAAATCTACTATGCGTTTTATTCGCAAAGTGAAGCAGGCGCTACAGTTTTAATGCACTATGCACCAATTGCAATTTTATTTGCTCTATTTGCTGTAACAGCAGCACTTATGCAAGGTATCAACTATCAAAAATGGGTAGTGTTTAGCTTATTAACAGGTATTTTTATGAAGCTAGCACTCAACATTCCGTTAATTAAGCTTTTTGCGGCGGATGGCTCGATTATTGCGACAGGTATTGGTTACACAACAGCTATTGCAATTAATGTAGCAGTTATTGTAATAGTGTTAAACTACCGACCAACAGTAGTGTTAAAACGTTTTGTATTAATTGCACTTGTAACAGCTACAATGGCAGTGGTTGTACTTGGCGTGAAGTGGGTTTTAGCGCTAATTGTAGGCGAGCCTGATACGAAATGGTTAGCCATTTTATATGTAGTTGTTTGTGCACCTCTTGGCGCGCTTGCATATGCAGCGATTACCTTGAAAATTGGTTTAGCACAAAATGTTTTAGGTGAGCGTATTACACGTATTACGAATAAGCTAGGTTTATAAGGAGTTTGATTATGCGTTTAGATAAATTACTTGCTAATATGGGCTATGGCTCACGCAAGGAAGTAAAGCAATTAGTTAAGGATAAAGTAGTGTCAGTAGACGGCGAGGCAGCAAAGAGTACATCACAGCATGTTGACCCGATAGCGCAGGAAATTATGGTATTTGGTGAAGTTGTAGAGTACCGTGAATTTATTTACGTTATGTTACATAAGCCACCAGGTGTGATTTCAGCTACGGAGGATTTACGTGATACTACAGTGATTGATTTACTCGACCCGATGTTACAACATTTCGCACCGTTTCCTGTAGGGCGTTTGGATAAAGATACGGAAGGGCTATTATTAATTACCAATGATGGTCAGCTGACGCATAATTTATTGTCACCTAAAAAGCATGTGCCTAAAGTATATTATGCGCGCATTGAAGGTGAGGTAACCGAAGCGGACGGCGAGGCGTTTGCGAAAGGCGTTATTTTAGACGATGGCTACGAAACGAAGCCAGCAAGCCTAACCATTTTAGCAGCGGGAGAGCAATCTGAAATAGAGCTAACAATTCAAGAGGGCAAATTTCATCAAGTTAAGCGTATGTTTGAGGCAGTTGGTAAGAAGGTTGTTTACTTAAAACGCTTATCGATGGGATCACTTTATTTAGATGACAGTTTAGCGCTTGGTGAATATCGTGAGCTAACAAATCAAGAGTTAACACAATTAAAAAGAGCAGGCGAGTAGCCTGCTAAACAGTAAAGAAATGACCCCGACGAAAGGTCATTTCTTTTTTTTGGTTAAGATGGAATTTTTACTTTTTTGCTCGTCGTTGTCCATTTGCCACGACTTGGACTCTGTACCAAATCGTTAAATGCTAGTACGTTCAAATCTCTCTGAACAGTACGTGGAGTCATGCTAAATTCGTCGACTAAATCCTGTGTAGTAACAGTACCTCTATCTAAGATAAATAAATACACACTTTTAATACGATTAAGCATTCGGTCAGTAGTAGGTTTCATAAGTAAACCACTCCTTCATCTCAATTCTCTTGGCAAAGACTAGCGGACGACATGAATGTTTGTGCGGAGTGCACTAAGGCTTTTGTTTAATTGCCTGAGACATCCCCTTTTTTAGTTGTAATTGTCAGTACAATCTGACAACTTTATTATACAAAAAAAGTATGAAAAAAACTAGGGTATGTGCGGCTTCTTAACAAAGAAGTTATATCTTCTTTACAATGCACATAACATTCATTTTACATATACCCGTTTGGTAAAAACAAAAACATCGTCGCAAAACGCAATAATTAATTGAAATTTCACTGATTAGGAGTAGAATAGCTTTAACAAGTATAGAAGGGGGCAATATAATTGGATTGGTTACAATTAGCCACTGAGAGACAACAAGAACTGATTACTGAGTTACAACAATTGATTGCAATTAAAAGTGTATTAAATGAAGAGGAAGCTTCAACAGCTACACCGTTTGGTAAAGGACCATTTGAAGCGATGCAATGGTTACTCACAAAAGGTGAGGAGCAGGGCATGACTACTAAAAATATAGATAATATGGCAGGGCATATTGAGATGGGTGCAGGCGAAGATTTACTAGGTATCCTGTGTCATGTTGATGTAGTACCTGCTGGTAACGAAACAAATTGGCAGTACCCACCATTTGGCGGCATTATTGAAGGTGGTAAATTATTTGGTCGTGGTGCAATTGATGACAAGGGGCCAACGATGGCAGCTTGGCTTGCGATGAAGCTAGTTAAGGATGCAGGAGTACCTTTAACGAAGCGCGTACGTATGATTATTGGAACAGACGAAGAAACAGGCTTCCGCTGTGTAGACCGTTACTTCGAAAAAGAAGAAATGCCAACGATGGGTTTTGCGCCTGATGCGGACTTCCCTTTAATTAATGCAGAAAAGGGTATTGCTGATTTATTACTGCGTCGTGATATGACAAGTGGTGAACAAGAGCAGATTGTATCTTTTACAGCAGGTCACCGTCTAAATATGGTGCCAGATTTAGCTACGGCTGTTTTAACGCAGATGCCAGCTACGACAAAGGCTGCATACGAAGCTTTTTTAGCAACCCATCAATTCGAAGGAACAGCAACAGTAGAAGGTAATGACCTTGTATTAACAATGAAAGGACGTTCTGCACATGCGATGGAGCCGTCTAAAGGACAAAATGCAGGCGTTAGGTTAGCTACATTTTTAGCAGATGTTGTAACAACTCCTGCAAGTAAAGCATTCGCTACTTTTGTTACAACAACTTTCGCCAAAAGTTGTAAGGGCGAGGCAATCGCACTGGATTTTAATGATGATATGTCAGGCGATACCACATTAAACCCTGGTATTTTTAGTGTTAGCGCAACAGCAGCTGAAATTAAAGTAAGTATGCGCTACTCTGTAACATTCCCATTTGAAGAAAAACTTACAGCAGCACAGCAAGCTGTACGTGAAGATGGCTTTACGCTAGATGTCATTGATAACTCACCGCCCCACCATGTTAGTGCGGATAATGAATTAGTACAAGCGTTAGAAAGTGTGTACCGCAAATATTCTGGTGACTACGAAACACCACTGCTTTCTACAGGTGGCGGTACGTATGCGCGCGCAATGGCAGAGAAGGGCAATGCGCCTTGCGTAGCTTTTGGTATGTTATTTCCTGGTGAGCCTGATGTGGCACATCGTGCAGATGAGTTTGTTGTAGTAGAAAATTTAATTAAGGCCGCTGCTATTTACGCTGAAGCTATCGTAAAATTAGCGAGCACTAAAGAAAAGGACGATGTAAAGTGAGCTATGTTTTATATAAAGATCAAATCATGAAGCAAGATGAAGTAGTAATTTCTCAAGAGGACCGCGGCTATCAATTAGGCGACGGGGTTTATGAAGTGGTAAAGGTATATGACGGCCAGTTCTTTACAGCAAAAGAGCACATTGACCGTTTATATGCGAGTGCAGATAAAATTAACCTTGTGATTCCGTATACAAAGGATGTACTACACATGTTACTACATGACCTAGTTGAAAAAAATGAGTTAGGCACAGGGCATGTATACTTCCAAGTGACGCGCGGTGTAGCATCACGTAATCACATTTTCCCAGAGCCAGCGGTAGAGGCTATTTTAACAGCTAATGTAACTGAAAACCCACGCCCAAAGGCTAATTTTGAAAATGGTGTACGTGTTATTGTAGCTGAAGATATTCGTTGGTCACGCTGTGATATTAAATCTATTAGTTTATTAGGTGCTGTTATGTTAAAGCAACAAGCACACGCAGCAGGCTGTTATGAAGCGATTTTGCATCGCGATGGTGTTGTAACAGAGTGTTCGTCTTCAAATGTGTTAGCTATTAAAGATGGTGTACTATACACACACCCTGCAAACAATCTCATCTTAAACGGTATTACGCGCCAAGTAATTTTACAATGCGCAAACGAAATTGGTCTACTAATTAAAGAGGAGGCTTTCCGCGTTGAAGATATTGCAACGATGGATGAGCTAATTGTTTCTTCTACAACATCAGAAGTTACGCCAATTGTTGAAGTAGACGGCAATAAGGTTAACGGTGGTATTGTTGGCGAATGGACACGCAAACTACAGCAAGCCTTTAATGCAAAAGTAGAGGCACTATAATGTTACTGAGCTACCTGCGATTCGTAGGTAGCTTTTCTTATCGTAGTACAGGTAAAATAGAGGTAATGCAAAATAAGGAAAGGTGAAGATATACATATGGCACAGCTAGTAAAATTGCAAGACTATACATCACGCTATCAAATCGACTTAGCGCGTTACCCAACACAGTTTGTACGTTTAAAGAAAAATCAATGGGACCGCGTAAAGCATCAATGGGAACAAGGTGATGAGGTAGGTGATTGGCAACATATCGAAGAAGCAGAGGAAGAGAAGCCACGCTTTTCTTTTGTGCGTAAATTTTTTACGAAAAAGGAGCCATCAGCGTTAGAAGTTGTACCTGAGGAAATTGTAGGGGAGCAGGAGTTGCTCGCTAGTGAAGATGAAATCCCTAATGAAGAAACAACACTGACGTTTAATCCTAAAATTGTGTATGCACCGCAGACAATTAAAGAACTGCGTCAAATGTTTATGAATCAATTTTTTCATTTTCAATTGAAATGGGCGAGCTCTACACTACGCGAAAAATCGTATGTTGACCCTAAATTTATGCGCGACTCTTTTTTACGCACAGTGTTACTGCGTTTACCTGATACGTACCTTGTCTTTTATTATCCTATTATTAAAGTGAAAAAAGCACCGATTGAGCTAGCTATTATTATTATTACACCAACAGAGTGCATTTGTATTAATAAGCTAGAGCAAGAGGATCAAGCTGTGTATGTAGCAGATGGTGATCGTTTTTGGACGAAAAAAGTAGGGAAGAAAGATAGCAAGGTGTTAAATCCTTTCATTAGTTTAAATCGTACCGAAGCGGTGCTAGAGCAATTATTTGATAGCGAAAATATTACAATTCCCATTCGTAAGGTATTGCTGTCACGCAACGGCTATTTTGATTATCCAGGAACGGCATTTAATACGCGTTTAATTGATAAGCGTAGTTATACAGAATGGTTTGAGCAATTAGCACGCTCAGCTTCACCGATGAAACATATGCAAATTCGTGCTGCACAAAGGTTGCTCGCGCAAGCACAAATCACCTCTTTTAACCGTAATATTTGGCAAACGAATGAAGAAGGGCAAGACGGACAAGCATAAAACTACAACAGACTGAATAATAAAATTCGTGACCGCCCCGTATAAAAGACGTACAATATAAAAGTATGTATACAACTAGCAAAAAGCTGAATAAGGTATAATGTCGTAATATGGCGCAAAAACGTAATAAAATTTTGCAATAGCGATATTTTTATCAGAAAATAGTGTACAATTTAAATTAGTAAGAAAAGAGGAAATAGCATTGAGATTACGAAATAAACCATGGGCAAATGACTTCATTGAAAGTCACCCAGAAATCATTATTCCAAACCCTGAGGCGTATATTGGTAAATGGCATGAGGTGTTTGGTAATTCTAACCCCCTACATATTGAGGTAGGTACGGGTAAGGGCCAATTTATAACAGGTATGGCCTTACAAAATCCTAATATTAACTATATTGGCATTGAACTTTATGATAGCGTAATTGTTTGTGCGCTTGAGAATGCCATTGAAGCGAAATCTCCTGCCAATTTACGCTTGTTAAAAGTGAATGGCGCAGATTTAAATAAATACTTTGCGAAAAACGATGTTTCTCGCGTGTACTTAAACTTCTCTGATCCATGGCCTAAAGCACGTCATGCAAAGCGTCGTCTAACGCATGAAGGATTTTTGAAGTTATATGAAGATGTGCTGATTGATGAGGGTGCTATCCATTTTAAAACAGATAACCGCGGTCTTTTTGAGTACTCATTAACAAGTATTTCAGTGTATGGTATGTTATTAACAGATGTATCACTCGACTTACATGTGAATATGCCAGAGGATAATATTATGACAGAGTACGAAGAAAAGTTTTCTGCTAAGGGGCAACCAATTTATCGTTTAGAGGCACAGTTTCAACTGAAATAAGCAGATGATAAGGGGGAAATGTAATGGATAAATTTCAATTTCACGACATGACATTAACATGGCTAAACGGGGGCGTGACTTGCTTAGATGGTGGTGCAATGTTTGGTGTTGTACCAAAACCGCTTTGGTCACGAAAGTATCCAGTTAATGAAAAGAACCAAATTGAGTTACCAACAGAGCCAATCTTAATCCAGTATCAAGGTAAAAATATGCTGTTAGATACAGGTGTAGGATTTAATAAATTAAATGAAAAGCAACTCCGTAATTATGGTGTTACTCAAGAGTCGGCGTTAACAAGTAGTTTGGATGAGCTAGGCTTAACTGCTGCTGATATCGATTATGTATTAATGTCACATTTGCATTTCGACCATGCCGGTGGCTTAACAGAGTGGCAGGGCGATGTATTAGTGCCTGCGTTTCCAAAGGCTAAAGTATATGTGTCACAAATTGAGTGGGACGAAATGCGCGAGCCTAATATTCGTTCACGTAATACGTATTGGAAGGATAACTGGGAGCCTATCGTGGATCAAGTTGTTACTTACGAGGACCAAATTGAAATTATGCCTGGCATTGAAATGATTCATACGGGTGGACATAGTAATGGACATGCAATTTTAAAGTTTACACAAAATGGTGAGACAATTTTGCATATGGGTGATATTATGCCAACACATGCCCACCAAAATCCACTATGGGTGTTAGCCTACGATGATTATCCAATGACATCTGTTTTTGCGAAGGAACGTTTAATGAAGGAAGCCTTAGCTAATGGCTATTGGTTTAGCTTCTATCATGATGCCTACTATCGCATGATTAAATGGGATGAAACGGGTAAAGAAGTTGTTGATTCCCTAAAACGTAGTAATGAAGCGAGTATTACATTTACAAAATAAGCAAAAGCATGGTGACATACAACAATTGTCACCATGCTTTTTTTCTTTGTAATAAAACATCAGTAACGTTGGTACTAAAGTAATGAAAGGGTTTTCAAAGTAGGTGGGTGTCAGTAAAATAGTAATACTTTGTTAAGGAGTTAATACATTTTTGTAATATGTTTGTAACAAAACTTCTGTAAAGTAAGCCTCAGTGAGTTACAAAACACACCTATTGGAGGAAATAAAAATTGAAAAATAAAGTAGTTGCTCTTATCGGAGCTTTATTATTAAGTGCAGGCATTTACGCTTCAACAGCAAGTGCAGCAGAAGCGCCAACGCATATCGTACAACCAGGCGAAACATTATGGTCAATCTCTAAAGTATATGGCACGACAATTGAAGAATTACAAAAAATGAATAACTTACAATATAACCTTGTATACCCAACACAAAAATTAGTAGTGGGCGTAGCACCACCAGAGCCAGTCGTACAACAACCAACAAAACCAGCTGTTGAAACAATCAATGGTAAAGAAGTAGCTCGCACAATGCGCGTGTCAGCAACAGCCTATACAGCATTTTGCTACGGTTGTTCAGGTATTACAGCAACAGGTATTAACTTACGTGCTAACCCTAACTTAAAAGTAATTGCAGTTGACCCACGTGTTATTCCATTAGGTTCACGCATATGGGTGGAAGGTTATGGCGAAGCAATCGCAGGAGATACTGGCGGTGCAATTAAAGGTAACCGTATCGACGTATTTATTAATAACACAAATCGTGCTTATGCATGGGGACGTAAAATGGTAACAATTAAGGTGTTAAAATAACAGAGCAAACTTGGGCTCTCTTAGGATGTCAGCAAATGCTGGCATCTTTTTTTGTACGAAAAAACACCGACGCAATGAGCGCCGATGCTAATGATTTATACTTGTTGTAAATCGACAACTACGCCCGTACGCGCGTCAGCTGCAAATTCAAATGTTTCTGTGTTGCCATCTGTTACACGAGAAATTCCGCCGCGGTAAACAGGGACAGTTGATACACCGTTTGAGAACTCTTCAGTTTTCATGAAAATCCAAGAACCATCAATCGGGGCTACTTCTTTAAATTCATTTTTAATGTTTTCAAGCACTTTGTTAGCTGGTTTGTACGGAGCAACTTGCTCAGTAGTTTCTTTAATGATGACAGCAACAGCTAAACCTGTAGCTACACCAATTAAAAAGTCACGTAATTTCATTGTAAGAAAACCTCCTATTAGATAATATCTTTATTTTATCATAGCTTAGTTATATTATGCACCCTAACTGGTATGCTACAATGAAATAAAAGCTAGCATGCTAGCAAAATGTATAACATAAGGGGAGAGTCAACGATGAATGAAGCAACACTACAAATGTTTAAAACATTAACAGAGTTACCAGGTGCACCTGGCGACGAAGGGGCGGTACGCAAATTTATGCGTGGCGAATTAGAACCATATACAGATGAAATTATTCAAGATAAATTAGGTAGTATTTTTGGCGTACGTAAAAGTAAAAATGCTGATGCACCAACTATTATGGTTGCGGGGCATATGGATGAAGTTGCTTTTATGGTAACGTCGATTACAGATAATGGCATGATTCGCTTTCAACCATTAGGTGGTTGGTGGAATCAAGTAATGCTAGCACAACGCGTAGATGTGTTTGCAAAGAATGGTAAGATACCAGGTGTGATTGCATCTATCCCGCCTCATTTACTGACAGAGGCTGAGCGTAGTAAGCCAATGGACATTAAAAATATGCTAATTGATGTAGGTGCAGATAGCAAAGAGCATGCACAGCAATTAGGTATTCGTCCAGGTCAATCGATTATCCCAGTATGCCCATTTACGCCAATGGCAAACCCTAAAAAAATTATGGCTAAAGCATGGGACAATCGCTACGGTTGTGGTTTAGCGTTAGATCTTGCTAAGGCACTTCATGGACAAGAAGTTAGCAATCATTTATACGTAGGCGCTACGGTGCAAGAAGAAGTAGGGTTACGCGGCGCACAAACTGCGGCTAATATGATTAAGCCAGATTTATTTTTCGCACTAGATGCTTCGCCAGCCAATGATGCAAATGGTGATAAAACACAGTTTGGTCAGCTAGGACAAGGACCATTACTACGTATTGTAGACCGTACAATGGTAACTCATCATGGTATCCGCGAATATATTTTAGATACAGCTGAGAGCAATAACATTCCGTATCAATACTTTGCCTCACAAGGTGGTACAGATGCAGGTCGTGTGCACCAATCACAAGAAGGTGTGCCAAGTGCAGTAATTGGGATTTGCTCACGTTATATTCATACGGCAGCTTCTGTTATGCACGTGGATGATTATGCTGCAGCAAAGGAATTATTAATTAAATTAGTACAAGGCGCAGACCGTTCAACAGTTGATGCGATTCGTGCTAACGTATAATTTGACAAAGAGCTCCTTTAAGGGCTCTTTTTTTAAGGAGAGAATATATGATGAAGGTAGCTGTCGGTACAAAAAATAAGGCCAAGGTACAAGCCGTTAAGGCAGTAGTAACGCAATTTTATGATGCAAGTATAGAGGCGCTAGCAGTAGCTTCGGATGTAAGTGAGCAGCCTATGACAAACGAAGAAACAAGACAAGGTGCTATTAATAGAGCAAGGCATGCTCGCAATGAAGGGAACGCGGAACTTGGCTTTGGTTTAGAGGGTGGTGTTACATTAATTGACGGGCAATTATATATTTGTAATTGGGTAGCACTAGCAACACCTCAACGCATATATACCGCAGCGGGTGCGCAGCTACCGTTACCATCAATTGTAGCTGATGCTGTGTTAGCTGGTGAGGAGCTAGGGCCTGTGATGGAGCGCTATGCACACCAAAAAGACATACGACAAAATCAAGGCGCTATTGGTATTTTTACGGATGGTTTAGTGACCCGACAGCAAATGTTTGAGCATATTTTATTACTAGTCATTGGGCAATACCGTTATGAGTAAGCCGCGCATTTGCAAGTTAGCGCAAAATTTTCTACACTGAATAAGATTAAAGGAGGCGTAACTATGAAAGAACAACAAATGGTAGAGGAAATTAAAAAGCGTCTCGGTG
This sequence comes from Metalysinibacillus saudimassiliensis, assembly GCA_000935965.1. Taxonomy (GTDB): domain Bacteria; phylum Bacillota; class Bacilli; order Bacillales_A; family Planococcaceae; genus Metalysinibacillus; species Metalysinibacillus saudimassiliensis. The sequence goes on along the minus strand of LN483078.1, from coordinate 43,967 downwards.
GAACGCGCTTTACGTATACGTTTGATGAAAAAGGACAGCGTTTGCATTTACAACATACAGTATTACAACGAGGTATGGACATTGCAATTTCTCAAGTAGTGGCAAAATACCAGGAAAAGAAAGAAGCGGCAATTGATGAAGTAATTTACACAATTGAACAAACTTTTACGGCAATGGAGCAGGAGCAACAACAAGGATTTACAGGCAAAGCAAAAATTTATCCTGTAGTACGCTCAACTTCATTCCCACAGCAATCTAAAGAGGGAGTAGCGTTTGTTACAACCGAGCATACTGCAGAAACCCGTATTTTTTATGCGCTGGATTTAGGCAGTACGTACCGCCTAATTGACGAAAGAATGCTTGAGCAATTGCAAATGACAACGCAACAGGTGAAGGAGGCCGCACGCTTTGCTGTAACAGGCCTAGGTACTGAGGTTAAGCGCGATGAAGTTGCAGGCAGTGTCTTTTATTTTATTAACTATAATGATGGCTATGATGCGAGCCGTATTTTAAACGAAAAGTTTTTACAAGAGATGAAAGAACAAATTGAAGGCGATATGACCTTGTCAGTTCCGCACCAAGATGTTTTAATTATTGGGGACATTCGTGACGAAGTAGGCTATGATGTGCTTGCTCAACTGACAATGCATTACTTTTCAGTAGGTATGGTGCCAATCACTTCACTATCCTTTGTTTATAACGATGGTGAGCTTGAGCCAATCTTTATTTTAGCGAAAAATAAAAACACTAAAGGAGAATAACAAATGAACGTAGCATACAATAAGCCATACGTTGGCGACGTACTATTAGTACAATTAGCGAGCGAGGCAATTGTAAAAACAGTAGTAGAAATGAAAGGTGATATTGCTTTATTAAAAGAGGCATCAACTGGAGAAATTAAGGCGTTCAATTTATTTAACGCAAGCAAATACATGACACTCACAGCACAAGGTATTGTTGAAGTAACGCCTGAGCTTGTTGACGCGTTTGAAAAAGCTTTAGCAGCAAACGATGCTGTCGTTAACTTAGATGTCGATTTCTCTCCTAAATTTGTAGTGGGCTATGTGGAAACAAAAGAAAAACACCCTAATGCAGACAAATTAAATATTTGCACAGTAAACGTTGGCGAAGAAACATTACAAATCGTATGTGGTGCACCTAATGTGGATGCTGGTCAAAAAGTAGTTGTCGCAAAAATTGGCGCTGTAATGCCATCGGGTATGTTAATTAAAGAAGGTAACCTTCGTGGTGTCGATTCATTTGGTATGATTTGCTCAGCACGTGAGCTAGAAATCCCAAATGCACCCTCTGAAAAAGGCATTATGGTTTTAGCAGAAGATGCAAAAATTGGCGAGGCTTTTGAAGCTTAATAGTAGTACAGATCGCGGTAAATCTTTACCGCGATTTTTTATGCAATTTATCGTGTAGCTACGCGCTTTTTCAAAGATTTTAACATAAAAATATGGTATTCTTGGGTAGAGTAACTGTTATATACAGCACGCTAATACAGCAAAAAGTTAAGAAATGAGTGAATGCGATGAATTGGTTTAAAAAACAACTAACTAAAATTTTTTCAAGCGAAGATGAATACGAAGAACAGCAACAACAGCCGACCACGCCACCGCCGTCACCACCACAGCAATCTCAGCCAAGTAAGGGGAATTTTACATTCCCTTTGATCCCAGATGAGGAGCAGTATGTTCCTTTGTCAGGACGTACAGCCGATCAATCGGCACCTTTAGATAATGATATTTATGAAATTGAAAACCCAGGTATTAGTGCAATTTTAGCGGCACGTTCTACAAAGAAGACGGTTCACCGTACAAAAGGGCCTGCGCTTAGCACGGAGCCAACCATCCGCGATATGATTAATGCGAAGCGTGCACATGAGGCAGTAACAGCGCCAGTAGCTAAAGCAAAAATCAAACCAACTACAACAAAAACAAAACCGATTGAAAATACCACCCAGCGTACGATAACGTCAGAACGTAAAACACCGTTCAAGGCAACCGATGTACCATCACCCGTGCATGGCTTTGTTAAGCCAACGGGGCTTAGCAAGAAATTAGATGAGGCTCGTGTACAGCACGAAGAAGAGCAGTTCAGCATACAGGAAAAACCAGTGCGCAAACTGCCAATTACACCGCGCCCACAAGTAACAGATATGCAAGTGGAAAAAACACCAATTACGGAACTACTCGCTGATAGAACAGAAGGCACGGAAGTGTTAGAAATGAAAAAACATGAAACAACTGTTGAGGTTCCACAAGAAAAAGTAGTTCATGAACTAGCACCAGAGGTTTCAGCAACAGAAGAGACAGTTGAACTAGCACCAGAAGTTTCAGCAGCAGAAGATACGGTTGAACTAGCGCCGGAAGTTTCAGCAGCAGAAGAGACGATTGAACTAGCACCAGAAGTTTCAGCAGCAGAAGATACGGTTGAACTAGCGCCGGAAGTTTCAGCAACAGAAGAGACAGTTGAGCTAGCGCCGGAAGTTTCAGCAGCAGAAGAGACGGTTGAACTAGCGCCGGAAGTTTCAGCAGCAGAAGATACGATTGAACTAGCACCAGAAGTTTCAGCAGCAGAAGATACGATTGAGCTAGCGCCGGAAGTTTCAGCAGCAGAAGAGACGGTTGAACTAGCGCCGGAAGTTTCAGCAGCAGAAGATACGATTGAACTAGCACCAGAAGTTTCAGCAGCAGAAGAGACAGTTGAACTAGCGCCAAAAGATAAGGAACGTGTATTACCGTTTAATGTAATTATGTTAAAGAGCGATAAAGAAAAATTAGCGCAAAAAAAAAGTAGTGCGGCGCTAATTAGCGCTATGCCATCTGCAACAACAGAGGCACCAATTGCACTAGAGAAAACGATTGAACAACAAGCCCGGCCTGTGAATGAACAAGTAAGTGAGGAGCTAATTACACAAGCCACTTTAACTGAAGATGCACCAACCGAAAAACCAATTATTCAGTGTTACCATAAACCAGCAACGGATTTATTAATAGCACCAGAGGATAATTTAGAAGATACACAATGGATGGCAGAACAGGGTGAACAGCTAGTGGAAGCATTATCCCACTTCCAAGTAAGTGCAGAAGTTGTTAATATTGTACAGGGGCCAGCTGTGACACGCTTTGAAATTACGATTGGTCAAGGAACAAAAGTTAATAAAATTCGTAATTTATCGGATGATTTAAAGTTAGCTTTAGCAGCAAAGGATATTCGTATCGAAGCGCCAATCCCAGGCAAGAGCTCAATTGGTATCGAAATCCCTAACCGCGTCAGTCGCCCTGTTCGTATCTCAGAAGTGATTACTAGCAAGACGTTTACGGAAGCAGATTCACCGATGCAGGCAGCGCTAGGGTTAGATTTAACAGGTCAGCCGATTACAGTAGATTTACGTAACATGCCCCATGGCTTAATTGCAGGTGCAACCGGCTCAGGTAAATCGGTATGTATTAACTCGATTTTAGTGAGTCTATTATATAAGGCGGCACCTGATGAGTTACGTTTAATGCTGATTGACCCAAAATATGTAGAGCTTGCTTCATATAATGACATTCCACATTTAGTAACACCTGTTATTACGGACCCTAAGATTGCGACAAGTGCACTCAAGTGGGCTGTTACAGAAATGGAAAATCGTTATAAGTTATTATCAACTGCTAAAGTACGCAGCATTGAGCGTTACAATGAACTAGTTGAAGCGCACGACACAACACAGAATAAAATGCCATATATGTTAATTGTAATTGATGAATTAGCAGACCTTATGCAGTCTACTGCGAGTGAAGTAGAAGAGGCTATCGGCCGATTAGCACAAAAGGCACGCGCTTGTGGCATTCACATTATTGTTGCAACACAGCGACCTTCTGTTGACGTAATTACAGGCGTTATTAAAGCTAATATTCCGACGCGTATTGCCTTTTCGGTATCATCGCAAATTGATTCACGCACGATTTTAGATGAACAAGGAGCTGAGCGTCTATTAGGGCGTGGTGATATGTTGTATATTGGTAGCGGTATGTCGAGCCCGATTCGTTTACAAGGTACATTTGTAACGGATGATGAAATTGAAGATGTTGTAGCTTATGTAAAAACACAAGGGAAGCCTAACTACTTCCTTAATCAAGAAGAGCTCGTAGTAAAAGACGTTGAGCTTGCAGAGCAAGATGAGTTATACGAAGCGGCATGTCATTTTATTTATAAAACAGAGCGCGCCTCAGCATCAGCCTTGCAACGCCAATTTTCGATTGGTTATAACCGAGCTGCACGAATCATTGATATGTTAGAGGAACAACAGCTCATTTCTGGAGCGGTTGGTAGTAAGTCCCGAGATGTGTACATTACACAACAACACTTAGATGAGATGTTTGGGTAAGCACTGTTTATCTATACTGAAAATGGTATACTAATATGTAAAAACGATTGATGAATTAACATAATGGGTATAGTATGAAACTAGCAATATTGAAATGAACAAGCAGCGGAACAGGCTTGTATAAAAAAAGTGCGAATTACTTGCACAGTTTACTTCGTTTATTAAGGGATGTAAGTATCCCAGGGGGTTTAAAATAATGACACTTTTTCACTTTACAGGAATTAAAGGCTCAGGCATGAGCTCACTTGCACAAATTTTACATGATGCAGGTGAACATGTGCAGGGCTCGGATATTGATAAATATTTCTTTACTGAGGCACCACTACATGAACGTAATATTACTGTGCTACCATTTGATCCACAAAATATTAAAGAAGGCATGACGGTTATTGCAGGAAATGCCTTTCCAGATGATCACCCAGAACTTGTACAAGCTGCTGAACTAGGTGTCGAGATTATTCGTTATCATAAATTTTTAGGTGAGTATATTAACCGTTATGTATCAGTAGCTGTTACAGGCGCACATGGTAAAACATCAACAACAGGTCTACTTTCGCATGTACTAGGCGGTTATAAGCCAACATCTTATTTAATTGGTGACGGTACAGGTGTAGGTCATAGTGATGCTTCCTTCTTCGTTTTAGAAGCGTGTGAGTATCGTCGTCATTTCCTTGCTTATCATTCGGATTATGCAATTATGACAAATATTGATTTTGATCATCCAGATTACTTTGCAGATGTTGATGATGTATTTGATGCTTTCCAATCATTAGCTCACCAAGTGAGTAAAGCCATTATTGCTTGTGGTGATGATGAGCAACTACAAAAAATTCAAGCAAATGTGCCAGTTGTTTATTATGGCTTTAGCGAGTCTAATGACTTCCAAGCGCGCAATATTAAAAAAACAACAGAAGGTACAACATTCGATGTGTACTTACGCAATGATTTTTATTACACATTCCATATTCCGCTATACGGCGACCATACCGTATTAAATACATTAGCGGTCATTTCATTATGTCATTATGAAAGCATTCCAGCAGAAATTGTGCAATCGCGACTTTCAACATACGGTGGCGTAAAGCGACGTTTCACACAAACAACAATAGGGGATACTATACTCATAGACGATTATGCACATCACCCAACGGAAATTAATGCGACCTTACAATCAGCACGCCAAAAATTTCCGGATAAAGAAGTCATTGCGGTATTTCAACCACATACATTTACCCGTACACAAAAATTCCTACAAGAATTTGCGGACAGTTTAGCGAAAGCGGATAAAGTATATTTATGTGATATTTTTGGTTCAGCGCGTGAGCAACAGGGCGAATTAACCATCCATGATTTAGTAGCATTAGTTGATGGTGCAGAGGCATTAACACTTGAGCACATTGAGGTTCTACTACAATATAAGGACGCTGTATTTTTATTTATGGGTGCAGGCGACGTCAACAAGTTCCAAAAAGCATTTGAACAATTATTGCGAAATAATTAAAGGGATTTCTTTGCGTGTGTCGAATTTAAGTACATATGCGTAAATCTAAATAAAAACTTTAGGAGGTATTTGTATGGAAATCGTATTATACGTAGCAGCATTAGTTGCGGCCATTGCTTTTCTAATCTTATGTGTTAGCTTAGGCATGACTTTATTTACTGTAAAAGATACAGTTAAAGAGTTAACAAAAGTTTTAGGTGATATTGAGGGGCAAATGCAAGGTATTACACGTGAGACAACATTCTTACTAGAAAAAACAAACTCACTTGCAGAGGATATCCAAGATAAATCACAACAATTAAACACAGTAGTAGGCGCTGTTAAGGGAATTGGTGAGTCAGTTAATGGCTTAAACAACTCAGTACAACGCATTACATCTTCAGTAGCAACAAGCGTAGAAACAAATAAAGACCAAATTGCACAAGTTGTTCAATGGAGCAACGTAGCAATGGGTATTGCTGACAAATGGAAAGAGCGTAAAACAGACGAAGTACAAATTACAACATTAACTTCTGACGAAGCACCAAAAAAACGCTTTTGGAAACGTAGCAAGTAATTAACACACAAAGGGGTGTAGTTAAATGACACAGCAAAAACCAAATTATAATGAGGTAAAGCACAATTTACCTCAGGTGTATAAAGAGGATCAAGTGATTTATGAAGAAGCAAGTACATGTGCTAAAGACTTTGTAGTAGGCGCAGTGGTAGGCGGTCTTATTGGTACAGCAGTCGGTTTATTGCTAGCACCAAAGGCTGGTAGTGAGCTACGTGACGATGTAGCAGTTCAAGCGCTTAATCTAAAAGATAAAAGCTTAGAGCTATCAACTACAGCAAAAGATAAAACAGCCCAGTTGTCGCAACAAATACAAAACCAAACGAATCAACTAGTTGGTAAAGTCAAAACGCTTAAAGCAGATACCGTACCATCAGATGATGGTACAGTTTCAATAGAAGGCGAAGAACCGCTTGAAGATTTACCTCAACAATAAAAAAAGGAGTTGCCAATTGGCAACTCCTTTTTTTATTCGTTAAATTGAATGGCTAACGTATCGCCACCAAAAATTAAGCTGTCAAAACCTACTTCGCTATCATTACGTAACACTTTAAAGCTACTTGCTACTTTAGGTAATTGCCAATCCGAAAAACGGAAAACATCTTGAAAAATAAATGGTGAGGTTTCACGCGGGATAAATTGAAGACTCGCGCCAGTTGTAACTATAGTTGTTGGCTTTACTGCTAAACCATTAAGTTGCGCTTCATTTACGATTTTTTCGAGCGTAATTGCCTCGCCTTGAAACGTAACTTCGATGGCTTCAATTAAACGGATACCTGCTTCGCTTGCGATTGATTGAACCGTTGGGCGAGCACCTAGCTGTAAGCGCAGACTGTCACCATTTTTAATAGGATAGCTAAGTTTAGTTGGCTTATCATTAATAAAGAGCTCCGCCGAAAACCTTGGTAGGTGCATCGGCTTATTATTAACAAAGACAGAGAAGCTTGTACACTGTTGAATGAGTGTGCGCTTATTAGCAAGAGTTAGTGCATCCTCAATTGTGTGTGCCATTCTATAGCGCACCTTATCTCGATCTTTTAAACGAGTTTGTAGTGTAGCGGGCTCATTATTAACAGTAATGCTAGGTTCTAGTATAAATGGTTGACCTTCAATCGTTATTGTTTTAGTAAGGGTGGCATCTAAAATATCTTTAACCGCAGCGCTTGCTGTTTTACCATCCTTACCATCCATAATAGTAATTTCGTCATTAGAGCTAATACGTGTTTTAGTAGAGGCAGGCTCGCCATTTAATAAAATGGTAGCGGGCTGACCGTGTTCGCCAGGGATAAAAATATCCTGACCATTCACATTAATTGCAAGTGCTTGACCAGGTTTGCCAAATAATTGTTTAGCCCGAATATTTGCGGCTAACATCGCGTCGCCCACAGTCATATCTTTTACTTCAAATAAGCGTACAATTTGTCCGTTTACTTTTACTGACATATATTGAATAGGCATTTTTTTGGCGGCAATGGCAATGCCAATTGGTGTAACTAGCTCAGGTGTAGCTTTAATATGTGCTTCCCTTGTCACGTTTTGGATAGCATCAATACCACGCACAGCAATTCGGTTAGCAGGGAGAGCGAGTACCTCACCGAGTAATGCGGGTAAGTGTGGTGTTAAGCTACCACCACCTACAAGCATAACGGCTTTAGGTGGTACGTTATTATTGAGTAATAAAATTTCGTTGCCAATGGCTTCTGCAAGCTGTTTAACTGTAGGCAAAATCGCATGTACTACATCAGCATGTGCGTGTGTTTCGTCAAAGCCTAAAATATCTTGCATAATAATGGGCTCGCCTGTACCTAACGTACGCTTAATACGTTCAGCTACAGGAAAGTCTAGCAAGTAGGTATCACTTAATGCCTCTGTCACTTCGTCGCCTGCTGTTGGGACCATGCCGTACGCTACTACAGTATTTTGATCGGTAATAGCAATATCTGATGTACCTGCGCCAATATCAACAAGTGCTACATTTAAGCGTCGCATCGTTTGAGGGATAAGTACGTTAATCGCTGCGATAGGTTCAAGGGTTAATGCATCCATTTCTAAATCAGCACGTTTTAGTGCCGCAATCAATGATTCGACAACAACACGCGGCAAGAAGGTAGCAATGACCTCTACTGCAGCCAGCTCACCTTGTTGATCAAGCAAGCTCCCAATAGCTTCATTATCTAAGCGGTAATGTAAAACAGAGTAACCAACGCAGTAGTAATGTGAGCTAGCAATATCGTCGCGCTGTTGCACGAGCTGTTGTTGTGCTTGTTGGACAGCTTGTAACTCTAAGCGATTAATATCTTCTTCTGTAAAAATGGCACGGTTACGAATGTTTAAGGTAACGGTAGCTCTTTCAGTTTTAAGTGAGCGTCCTGCAGCCGCAACGCTTACTTTAGTTAGCGGGCCGTACTTTTGCTCAAGCTCCTTGCGTATTTCTGCAATAAGCTCAGCAACGTAAACGATATTATGTATTTGCCCGTCCACCATCGCGCGCTCTTTATGTTCTCTAACGATAATATCTGCGACGTGATAGGTATCATTAGTTTCCTCTAAAATAATGCCTACTACCGAGCGTGTGCCGATATCGAGTGCAAATAAATTTGTAGCCAAATGAAACCGCTTCCTTTCAATCTCTTGCGAAGTACACTTTAGCGGTTTAAACTGCTAAAATGTTTTGCGTGACATTCTTCACTATATTGATTATAATAAATGTATTCAATAAAATGTAACATAGTTTTCAGACTTCTGAAAGAGTCTGACAGTTGGAGAGAGGGGAAAGAATATGAGTCAACAAGATTTAGATGGTCTACGTAGTCAAATTGATGACCTAAACCTAGAGATTTTACGCTTAATTAATGAGCGCGCTGCAGTAGTAAATGAAATTGGCAAGTTTAAAGAGAAGCAGGGCGTACATCGCTATGACCCACTACGTGAGCGACACATGCTAGATTTAATTAAAGAGCATAATAACGGTCCCTTAAACCAAATGACGGTTGATTATATTTTTAAACAAATCTTCAAAACAGCATTAAAGCAATTAGAAACTGAAAAGAAAAAAGAGCTTTTAGTATCGCGTAAGCAAAAACCAGTTGATACCATTATTGATGTGAACGGCGAAAAAATTGGTGACGGTAAACCATCATTCATTTTTGGACCATGTGCAGTGGAGTCTTACGAGCAAGTAGCAGCTGTAGCAGCATCAATTAAAGCAAAAGGCGAAAAGTTAATTCGCGGTGGTGCATACAAACCACGTACATCTCCGTATGACTTCCAAGGGCTTGGCCTTGAAGGTCTGAAAATTTTGAAACGTGTGTCAGATGAGTATGATTTAGGCGTAATTGCTGAGATTGTAACACCAGCACATTTAGACGAAGCACTTGATTACATTGACGTAATCCAAATTGGTGCGCGTAACATGCAAAACTTTGAACTATTAAAAGCAGCGGGTGCTACAAATAAACCTGTACTATTAAAACGCGGATTAGCAGCAACCATTGACGAGTTCATTCACGCTGCCGAATATATTATGTCTAAAGGTAACGAAAACATTATTTTATGTGAGCGTGGCATTCGTACTTACGAAAAAGCAACGCGTAACACATTAGATATTTCAGCAGTCCCTATTTTAAAACAAGAAACACACTTACCTGTATTTGTGGATGTTACACATTCAACAGGTCGTCGTGATTTATTATTACCATGTGCTAAGGCTGCAATTGCGATTGGCGCTGACGGTGTTATGGCAGAAGTTCACCCAGACCCATCAGTTGCACTATCAGATTCACAGCAACAAATGGATATTCCAACCTTCGATGCGTTTTATGAATCCATTAATAAATTCATGAAAACACATGAAGTGAATGCATAATGACCAGCACACCTTAAAGTAGGCTTACTTTGAGGTGTTTTTTTGTCGTGCATTGGTTGAAAAAATGAATTATTATAGCGTATGATTGAGGTAAGGACAGGAGGCGTTAAACGATGACAGTAACAATTTATGATGTAGCAAGAGAGGCAAGCGTTTCGATGGCAACGGTTTCACGCGTCGTTAATGGTAACCCTAACGTAAAGCCAGCAACTCGCAAGCGCGTGTTAGAAGTAATCGAGCGGTTAGGTTATCGACCAAACGCTGTAGCGCGAGGCTTAGCGAGCAAGCGTACAACTACGGTGGGCGTAATTATACCTGATATATCTAATAATATTTATGCAGAGCTTGTGCGCGGCATTGAAGATATCGCGACGATGTATAAATACAATATCTTTTTAACAAATACCGACCAAAAAGAGTCAACACTCCTACGTGTTATTGATACAATGCTCGGTAAGCAAGTAGACGGGATTGTATTAATGACCGATGAAGTGACAGAAGCTGTAAAGGAAGTAATGGAAACATCACCTGTACCCATTGTATTAGCTGGTTCTGTTGATCAATCGGCTACAATCCCATCAGTGAATATTAATTATTTCGATGCGATGTATGAGGCCACTTCTCTGTTATTACAGCGCAATAACACAGTAGCACTCATTGTAGGGCCTAAAGAATATACGATTAATAGTGAGTATAAAATTAAAGCCTATAAAAAAGCCATTCAAGATGCGGGTATAAACTACCGTGCTAATTTAGTAGTAGCGGTTAAGTCAGGCTATGAGGGCGCGATTACTACTGTTGACGAAATGCGCACAGCTGTTGTAAAACCTACGGCATATATTGCAGGAAGTGATGAGATTGCCCTTGGTATCATCCACGGCTTACAAGATAATGGCGTACGTGTACCTGAAGATGTAGAAGTTATTAGTTTTGAGGATACTAAGCTTGCGCAAATGGTGCGACCAAAGCTCTCAAGTGTAGTGCTTCCCTTATACGATATTGGTGCAGTAGCGATGCGCTTGTTAACAAAATTTATGGATAAAGAAAAAATCGAAGAGCAACATGTGATTTTACCGTACCGCATTGAGTTACGTGATTCAACAAAACACTAAGCAATACTACTACACGACAAAGTCATTGGGTTTTGTCGTGTTATTGTCTAGAGGAGGAATGGTATGGCAATTGTACATGAGACGAAGTACATACTAGCAGAGGCACTTTTACAAATCTGTACAGAAAAGCGTTTTAAAAAGGTGAGTATCTCAATGATTACAGCGCATTGCGCGCTGAATCGCCAAACTTTTTATTATCACTTTACAGATAAGTACGAGCTACTAGCTTTTACCTATGCGACCCATGCGTTAGCAGAGTTAGACAACTCTACTACGCTCGAAAATTGGGAGCAACATACAGCAAGCATGCTAGTAGCTATTAAAGAGGCGCGTGCTTTTTACCGTAACACAACATGCGATGAGGTTGCTGTATTAGCCGAAACCTTTTCGACAATTACAACACGCCTATTGCTAGAAATGTTTGAACGGTTAGATATCAACCATCAAATCGAAAAAAACAACCGTGAATTTTATGCACGCTTTTTTTCGTATGGCTGTAGTGGTGTGTTAATTGATTGGATTTATAGTGATTTTAAGGCGTCGCCAGAAGTAATTGCTGAAAGTTTGCATCGTTTAGCAAAGGATGTTGAGTTAATTGCGTATCATCGCTATGTTTCGTTAGACAATTAATAAGAAATGTCTGATAACTAGACAAATGTGTGAAAGTGTCGAGTTAATTTGTCCATAAAAGTGGTTAAAGTATAAGTAAGCAATTAACGATGGAGGGATTAATTATGGACAAGAAAAAAGTATTTGGTGCAGTAGCTTCAACAGTAGCAGTAGGAATGGCAGCAAAAAAAGTAGTGAATGTCGCAAAGGATACCCATGAAAAAAAAGTAGACGAAGAAATTGCTAAACGTGATTATGGTGATGCGCAAGTATATTTAATTGGTGGTGGTATCGCAACACTTGCTTCAGCGGCTTACTTATTACGTGATGCTAACTTCAAAGGCGAAAACATTCATGTGATTGAAGCACTACCTATTTTAGGTGGTAGTAATGATGGTTCTGGTACAGCTTCAGAAGGTTTCTTATGTCGTGGCGGTCGTATGTTAAATGAAGAAACGTATGAAAACTTTTGGGATTTATTTGGCAGTATCCCATCACTTGAAATGCCGAACCAAAGTGTAACCGAAGAAATCTTGAACTTTGACCATTTACATCCAACACACGCACAAGCACGCCTTGTAGATAAAGAAGGCAATATTGTAGATGTTACAACAATGGGCTTTAGTAATAATGACCGTGCTCAATTAACAAAGTTAATGACAACAGACGAAACAACGCTTGATAATATGACTATTCAAGAGTGGTTTGAACCAGCATTTTTTGAAACAAACTTTTGGTATATGTGGCAAACTACATTCGCTTTCCAAAAATGGAGTAGCTTATTTGAGTTCCGCCGCTATATGAATCGTATGATTTTAGAGTTTAGTCGTATTAACACGCTTGAAGGTGTAACACGTACACGCTATAACCAATACGAAAGCCTAATTTTACCGCTTAAAAAACATTTAGAGTCGCAAGGGGTAGACTTTACCTTCAATGCAACTGTAACAGATATTGATTTTGCAGAAGGCGATAGTATTACGGCCACAGCACTGCATTTAGACAGTGGTAAAGTAATTGAGGTGCGTGCACAAGATACCGTGATTATGACCAATGCCTGCATGACGGATAGTACAACAGAAGGTGACTTTAACACAGCCCCACAAGCGCCAACGAAAAAACCATTGTCAGGAGAACTTTGGTACAAAGTAGCACAGAAAAAACCAGGCCTAGGTAACCCAGAGCCGTTCTTCGGTCATGAAGACGAAACAAACTGGCATAGCTTTACTGTAACTTGTAAGGGTGATGCCTTATTAAAACGCATTGAGCAATTTAGTGGCAATATCCCAGGTAGTGGAGCATTGATGACATTTAAAGACTCAAGCTGGTTAATGAGTAGTGTTGTAGCAGCACAACCACACTTTAAATCACAAGGTCCTGACACAACAATTTTCTGGGGCTATGGCTTGTATCCAAGTGCAATTGGGGACTTTGTTAAAAAGCCAATGAAAGAGTGTACAGGGGAAGAACTACTATTTGAATATATTTCACACTTAGGTTGGCAAGATGATTGGGAAGAGATTAAGAAGGATGTAGTCAATGTTATTCCGTGCTATATGCCATACATTGATGCGCAGTTCCAACCGCGAGCGATGACTGACCGACCACAAGTTGTACCTGCAGGTAGTACAAACTTTGCGATGGTTAGCCAATTTGTCGAAATTCCTAAAGACATGGTATTTACAGAAGAATATTCTGTACGTGCAGCACGTATTGCGGTGTATACTTTGTTTGATATTGATAAAGAAATCTGCCCAGTAACACCTTATAACCGTGACCCTAAAGTATTAATTAAAGCAGGGCAAACATTATTCCGTTAATAAAAAAGTGAGTTGGAGAATTTCTCCAACTCACTTTTATTTTGTGTTACGAATAATGTGCAGTGCTTTATCTAGCATCATAGCATTTTTTTCTTCGATTTCGGCTTTACGCGGTATAGCTTCATAGAGCGGAGTTGGATCTTGCCACGTAGTAATAAGTGGCACAGGTGCTTCAGGTTGCCAACGATTAAGCCAATCTTTAGGCAATGCGCCTGTTGGAAGCGGCTGATCTGTCATCTCCGTCCAAATCATTGACCAAGCGCGCGGTACGACACGCCAAATATCGTAGCCGCCACCACCTACAGCAATCCATTTGCCTCCACAATATTCATGTGCTAGCTTATGTGCTAACTTGGGGATTTCTTCATAAATGTTCATAGTGCCATACAAATGGGTAAGTGGGTCAAAGAAATGCGCATCAGCACCATTTTGTGTTAACACAACATCTGGTTTAAAAAATTCAAATACTTCACGCATAGCCTGTTCATAAATCGTGAGGAAGCTTTCATCCTCTGTAAAGGCATCAATGGGGAAGTTGAAAGATGTTCCGTAACCAGCCCCGCTACCACGTTCCGTAATATTGCCTGTGCCAGGAAATAAATAGCGACCCGTCTCATGAATCGATAAGGTACAAACATCCGGGTCATCGTAAAAACTCCATTGTACACCATCACCGTGGTGGGCATCAGTATCTACATAGAGTACACGTGCGCCGTATTTCTGTTGTAAATATTTAATGGCAACCGTACTATCATTGTAAATACAAAAACCGGAGGCACGACCTTGGAAGCCATGGTGTAGTCCACCGCCTAAATTAAGCGCATGTTCCGCATGACCTTGCATCACTGCGTCAACAGCAGTTAATGTACCACCAACAAGCTGTGCGCTAGCTTCGTGCATATTTTCGAAGATTGGTGTATCTTCTGTACCAATACCATAAGGCTCGCCTTGGTTTTCGCGGAGTTCGCCATGACCAGCTTTTTTTACAATTTCAATATATTTTGCTTCATGTGCAAGAAGCAGCTCCTCGTCAGTTGCAATACGAGCAGGAATAATTGCTGTTTCATCTAATGCATTAATTTTACGTAATAAATCCATCGTTAACGTGAGTCGTTTATGATTGAAGGGATGCGTATCAGAAAATTTATAACCTAATTGCTCAGGTGAATAAACGAAAACAGCTTTTTTCATTTAAAACTCTACACCTGGGTATCGAGGTCCTAATACGTCATAGCCCTCTTTTAATAACGCTTCGATTAATTCAATCGGATTAACGGTTTGTACACGAATGGATAATACACGATGGTTTTCACTTAATTCGTCAGGGTAAACGAGTACGCTTTGCACATTCGTATTCGTATTTGCCATGATTTGTGTAATGCCTGCGAGTGTGCCAGGGACATCCTCGATGCGAATTTCGATTTTTGAGCCAGGTTGATGTGCGCCAGTTAGCTCCACATACGTATAAAGCAAATCGGTTGTAGTAACGATGCCTACAAGCTCGCCATTTGAAATAACAGGCAGGCAGCCAACCTTTGTATCATAAAAAGTTAGTGCTAAGTCCTCAACCGTGTCGAGTGGGTGAGCCATAATGGGATTTTTAATCATAAAGCGTTCGACCGCGACATCAAGCAAGTGCTCGCGTTCATCAGGCTCTAATGAAGAGGGCAGCGCCTCTTTTAAATCGCGTTGTGTCACAACACCAATCACTTCTCTATTAGTTGTAATAATGGGAATGTGACGAATTTTTTGTTCGCGCATAAGCGTCATAGCATCGCGAATGGTGCTATCTTTAGTGAGCGTATGCGGTGTAGCATTCATAATTTGTTCGACTAACATAACTACATCTCCCTTTGTGTAATAGTACTGCTAATACATAAAGCGGCTTGCGAAACGTAATTTATCAAAGCGCTCCATTGTATCTTGTTCAACACGCGCCCCTACGCGTGCCATTAAGCAGTTTGCGGGATGTGAGGTAATCTCAGGATCATCAGTTGCATAATACTCAAAGCCTTGAGAGCTCATCATCCTTTCCATCATTTTACGGTAGTCCCATACATTTAATCCAGTCCCTTTTAAATCCCAATGCCAATAATACTCAGTTGTCATAACTAAATAATCTTCCATTTCGTCACCCATAAAAGAAACTTCTAGTAGCGCTTTGCCTACACCAGTGCCGCGGTATTCTTTAACGACTTCTATAGCACCAAGCTCAATCATATTAGGGATGCGGTCTTCTGCCCAGCGCTCTTGAGGGTCAGGGTAAAGGTATGTCACATAGCCAACAATGACACTGCCATTCCGAATAATAATAATGCGTCCTTCGTCTAGTTTAGCGATGCCAATAATTGCTTCGTGCTGTTGTTTAGGAAGACGAAACGCTACAAGACCCTCATGGAACGTATAGTTAGCTAAATCCTCAGGGCTTACAGGACCCTCTACAATAACAGTACCATGTTCTGTTTCTTTTTCTATCGAATAAAACGTTTTTTTATGCTCCATTTTCAAACACCACCTGATTTTTATAAACTCATTATAACGGATATTATGCGAAAATACGCTATTTTTTGCGAAATATACATAAAGTTTTTAAAAAGTGTAAATTTTAAGATAATTGAAAGATGGTAGTGATAGAATAGTAAATATTCTGTTATATAACAAAGGGGGAAATGAATATGCAAGCAACAGAAAATGAAAAATTAAAAGCTAAGCTAGCTGATTATCAGATGAACGACTATGCCTCGACAGCAAAAACGCATCGTTGGGAAGATACAGAAAAGCAATTTAGCTGGTATAACACAGGTAATGTGAATATGGCATATGAAGCCATTGATCGTCATACCGAAACTTATCGCAAAAATAAAGTCGCGCTTTATTTTGACGATGGCAAGCGTAAAGAGGCGTACACCTTTAATGATATGAAAATGAAAACAAATCAAGTGGCAAATGTGCTACGTGCAAACACAACACTTGAAAAGGGTGACCGCCTGTTTATTTATATGCCGCGTTCGCCAGAGCTATATTTTACATTGCTAGGTGCATTAAAACTTGGTGTTATTGTAGGTCCGTTATTTGAAGCCTTTATGGAGGCTGCAGTATATGACCGCCTCGACGACAGTGATGCAAAAGTTTTAGTTACTACACCAGCGCTTTTGGCGCGTGTGCCGCTTGATAGGTTACCAAAAATCGAAACTGTTTTTCTTGTAGGGGATGACATTGAAGAAACAGCGACGACGAAAGATTTAACAAAACAAATGACGCAGGCTTCAAAACATTTTGATATTACGTGGGTTAATCGTGAAGACGGTATGATTTTACATTACACATCAGGCTCGACAGGTACACCAAAAGGCGTGCTACATGTGCACAATGCCATGTTGCAACAGTATCAATCTTCACAGTGGGTATTGGATTTGCGTGATGATGATATTTATTGGTGCACGGCTGACCCAGGTTGGGTAACAGGCACATCGTATGGTATTTTTGGGCCGTGGCTTAATGGCGTAACGATGCTCGTAGTTGGTGGGCGTTTTTCGCCGCAGGCATGGTACAGTGCATTGGATCAATATAATGTAACCGTTTGGTATAGTGCACCAACAGCATTTCGTATGCTAATGGGAGCAGGGCAAGGCTTATTAGAGCAATATGATTTATCATCGTTACGCCATGTATTATCAGTAGGCGAACCACTTAATCCTGAGGTAATACGCTGGGGTATCAATGAGCTCGGTCATCGCATTCATGATACATGGTGGATGACCGAGACAGGTGCGCATATGATTTGTAATTATCCTTCTATGGATATTAAGCCGGGTTCTATGGGCAAACCACTACCAGGTGTACATGCTACAATTGTTGATGACCAAGGCGAGCCAGTTAAGCCATATACGATGGGCAACTTAGCTATTCGTCGAGGTTGGCCAGCAATGATGCGTGCGATATGGGGCAATGAGGAGCGCTATGATTCCTACTTTTTAAAGGGAGAGTGGTATGTATCAGGGGACTCTGCGTATATGGATGAGGATGGTTACTTCTGGTTCCAGGGGCGTGTAGATGACGTTATTATGACTGCAGGAGAGCGCGTTGGACCATTTGAAGTAGAAAGCAAACTGCTTGAGCATCCAGATGTTTTAGAGGCGGGTGTAATTGGTAAGCCTGATCCAATTCGCGGTGAAATCATTAAGGCGTTTATTGCTTTACGTGAAGGCGTAGCACCAAGTGATGAATTAATTGAAGAAATCCGTACATTTGTAAAAACAGGATTAGCTGCACATGCAGCACCTAGAGAGATTGAATTTAAAGATAAGCTACCTAAAACACGTAGTGGTAAAATTATGCGTCGCGTTTTAAAAGCGTGGGAACTCGACCTTCCTACAGGTGACTTATCTACAATGGAAGATTAAACATACAGCTTACTTGCATGAATATGCGAGTGAGCTTTTTTATTTAGACGATACTGAATTGTATAAAAATAAATAAAAATGCGGTTGACTTAATATTTATACAGACTTATACTAGGTTTAACACAATTCAGAGGTGAAGAAAATGAAAGTTGGAATTATTGGTGCAACAGGCTACGGCGGTATTGAACTGATTCGTTTCCTGCATAATCATAAAGAGATGGAAGAATTACACTTATTTACTTCATCCGAAGAAGGCGTGTCATTCTCACAAAAATTTGGTCACTTATCACATATTGTTGACCATAGCTTGCAAAAAATTGACAATGCAGCACTAGCGCAGCTAGATGTCGTGTTTACAAGTACACCAGCGGGTGTGGCAAGTAAGTTAATGCCTTCATTAATCGGAACAGGTCCAAAGTTAATTGATTTATCAGGGGACTTCCGGCTGAAGGACACAGCGTTATATGAGGCTTGGTATCACAAGCCAGCGGCAGATGCAGATGCAGTAGCTAAAAGTGTATATGGTTTAACTGAGTGGAATGAGCAAGCGGTAAAAGATGCAGCGCTTATTGCTAACCCAGGTTGCTACCCAACAGCTACCTTATTGTCAATACTACCGTTAATTAAACATAAACTGATTGACCCAAGCTTCCTAATTGTAGATGCCAAAAGTGGTATCTCAGGTGCGGGCAATAAGCCATCACAAGGTACACATTATAGTGAAGCAAATGAAGGGTTTTCGATATATAAAGCAAATGAACACCAACACATACCAGAAATTGAGCAAGCAATTAAAAACTTTGCGGGCGTAGATACAACCATTACATTTAACACACACCTTGTGCCGATGACGCGTGGTATTTTAACAACGTCCTATGCACCAATGATGCCAAATGTTACAGAACAACAGCTATATGAGTGCCTACAAGCAACTTATCAAAACCATCCTTTTGTGCGTGTACTAAAGGATGCAAATGCAATTAGTACAGGACGTGTAAAGGGCTCTAACTACTGCGATATGTTTGTCAAGGTTGATCCACGTACCAACCGCGCGACTATCGTAAGTGTAATTGACAACTTAGTAAAGGGTGCGGCAGGTCAGGCGATCCAAAATATGAACGTACAATTTGGTTTTGACCAAATGACTGGCTTAGATGTTGTACCATTATTTATTTAAACAAGCGCCTCGCGTTATGCGAGGTGCTTACCTATTCTAGGAGGAATTTTTATGACAATGACAAAATTATCAACTAAAAATCTTGTATCACCTAAAGGATTTAAAGCAGCAGGCATACACTGCGGACTTAAACATAAGAAAAAAGATTTAGCGATGTTAGTGAGTGATGTACCTGCAAGTGTGGCTGGTGTATTTACGACAAACGCGATTCAAGCAGCACCACTTGGTGTAACAAAAAAAGTAGTATACGAAACAAAGCAAATGCAGGCGCTAATTGTCAACTCTGGCAATGCTAATGCATGCACAGGTAAGCAAGGTAAACGAGATGCAGAGGAAATGCAACAATTAGCTGCAACTAAAGTGGGTATTGACGCTAATTTAGTAGGTGTATTTTCGACAGGTGTCATTGGTGAGATTATGAATATGCCACCTGTACGTGAAGGGGTTAAACAATTAGAGGTTAAAGACTCACTAGAAAGCGCGATTGACTTTGCTCAAGCGATTTTAACAACAGATACTGTAATGAAAAACACAGCTTATGCCACAGTAGTTGACGGCAAAGAAGTTATTATTGCTGGTACAGCTAAGGGTTCTGGGATGATTGAGCCAAATATGGCAACGATGTTAGGCTTTATTACAACAGATGCAGCTATTTCTTCAGAGGTGCTACAACAAACGCTATCTTCATTAACAGATGTTACGTTTAATGCGATTACAGTAGATGGTGATACCTCAACAAATGACTCGGTCGTTATTATGGCAAATGGCTTAGCAGGCAATGAACCACTAAATCCTGCACATAAAGATTGGGATAATTTTTATAAAACATTACAAGTTGTGGCAGAAGATTTAGCAAAGATGATTGCTAAAGATGGTGAAGGTGCTACAAAGTTAATCGAAGTTACAGTAGAGAGCGCATTAACAGATGAGGAAGCACGTAAAGTAGCTAAGACAGTTGTAGGTTCTCCACTAGTTAAAACAGCTGTGTTTGGTGCAGATGCTAACTGGGGACGTGTGATTGCGGCAGTAGGCTATAGTGGTGCAAGTGTAGATCCTGAAAAAATCGGTATCAAAATTGGTGGTAAGCAATTAGTAGAAGACGGGGAGCCTGTACCATTCTCTGAAGAAGAGTTAATGCAAATTTTAAAACAGCATGAAGTAAAAATCGACGTTTCTTTAGGGCAAGGTCAAGGAAGCGGTTTAGCATGGGGGTGCGACTTAACATATGACTATGTACAAATCAACGCCTCATACCGCTCGTAAACGCATGGTGATTAAGCTCGGAGGCAGTACGCTAGAGGGCTTAACACCAGCATTTTTTACTAACTTTAAAAAACTACAGCAAACGTATGACTTAATTATTACACATGGCGGAGGACCAGCGATTAATCGTACACTTGAAGCGCAAAATATTACCTCTTATACGGTTGGTGGCATTCGTGTTACTAGCGAGGCGGCAATTGATGTGGTGCAGTCAACATTGATTGGTTTAGTAAACCCAGCGCTTGTACATGAGCTCACGACAGCAGGTATTACTGCGATTGGCTTGAACGGCTTCGATAGTAATTTATTACTGTCTACTTTCTTAGACGAAGCCACATATGGTTTTGTTGGTGAGGTAGCTTCAATTAATACAGCGTTACTTAATCAGCTTATTGCAACAGGGATTGTTCCTGTAATTGCTTGTGTGGGCGTTACTGCTGATGGGCAAGCGCTTAATATTAATGGTGACACAGTAGCAAGTGAAGTTGCGCTTGCAGTAGAAGCAGAGAGTCTATTATTAGTAACGGATGTAGATGGCATTCGTATTGAGGATGTTTACCAAGATGAGGTAACGCCTACTCATATCGTTCAATGGATTGAGCAAGAGCATATTTATGGTGGAATGATACCAAAGGTACAAGGAGCGTTAGCATGCTTACATGCGGGCATTCCGACGGTACAAATTGTAGGTGCTGCATTGACAGGCACTGTAATTAAAAGCGAGGGACAATAAATGACAGTATTATTTAATAACTATGGACGTCGACCTGTACATTTAGTAAAGGGTAAAGGCACAGAGGTATGGGATGATAAGGGCAAGCGTTATTTAGATTTTACGAGCGGTATTGCAGTGTTAAGCCTAGGTCATGCCAATCCTTTGCTAAATGAAGCGCTACAACAACAAAGCGAAAAATTATGGCACGTCTCTAATTTATTTGAAAGCCCAGAGCAAGAGCAGTTGGGTGCGTCTTTAGTAAAAGATACACATTTAGCACATGCTTTATTTTGTAATAGTGGTGCTGAAGCAAATGAAGCGGCAATCAAATTAGCGCGCAAACATACAGGTAAGCATCATATCATTACCTTCGAAAAATCTTTCCATGGTCGTACGTATGCTACTATGGCGGCGACAGGTCAAGAGAAAGTGAAGCAAGGCTTTGGCCCATTAGTCGAAAAATTTACGACTGTACCATTTAATAATGTAGCAGCACTAAAGGCAGTTGCCGATGCCTCAGTAGGTGCGATTATGCTTGAGGTCATTCAAGGTGAGGGCGGTGTAAATGCGGCAACACCTGCATTTATCCAAGCAATTAATGAAGTGAGTGCTGAACATGGTATTTTAGTGATTGTGGATGAAGTACAAACAGGGATTGCGCGTACAGGTAAACGCTATGCATTTGAGCATACTGCACTTAAGCCAGATATTGTATCATTAGCAAAGGGGTTAGGCGGTGGTTTCCCTATAGGAGCTATTTTAGCGCAACCGGCCTTATACGATACATTAGGGCCAGGCTCGCATGGTACAACATTTGGTGGTAACCCATTAGCAGTAGCTGTAGCGCAAAAAGTAATTGATACGGTATTTGAGCAGGAGTTCCTTGAGCAAGTACAAGCGTTATCAGCTTATGCAAAGGACCAGCTCAGTAAAAAGCTGCCACAATTTAACGTTGTAGGAGAGGGTTTACTACTTGGACTAGATTGTGGAGAGCCAGTCGCAGCAGATTATGTAAAAAAAGCTGAGGCGGCAGGTTTGCTAGTTGTGCAAGCAGGTACGGATGTTATTCGTCTAGTACCACCATTAACAGTAACAAAAGCAGAGATTGATGAAGCAATCAGCATATTACAAGAACTATAAAAAAGCGCAATTACTCGATGGTGAACTGCTCCCTGTCAAGTAAACAGCGGAAATAATAAAAATGCTTTAAGCGGCTTGAGACCTGAATTCTAAAGGACTCAAGCCGTTTAATGTTTCTTGGTAACGTTCGTTGTTATAGAATTTGATGTACGTATCAATCGCATGTTTTAAATCTTCATACGTCTCATATTTATGTAAATAATACTTCTCTACTTTTAATGTCCCCCAAAATGCTTCGATCGGTCCATTATCGATACAGCGACCGACTCTTGACATACTATGTGTCAGCTTGGCTTTCTCCATGATTCGTTTGAATTCTTTTGATGTATATTGATACCCTCGATCACTATGTAAAAGTGGAAACGCCTCCTTTGACAGCTGACGAATAGCGGGTCTCACCGTCTTAAAAACAAGGTCATTATTATTTGAATGGCCTAATACGTAACTCACAATGGACTTATCATAAAGGTCAATAATGGCGCTTAAATATGCCTTCTTGCCATTGCCATACTTGAACTCTGTCACATCTGTACACCATTTCTGATTTGGGTTTTCGGCTGTAAACTCACGTGCTAACACATTTTCAGCCACGTAATCGGGTTTCACTTTTCGGTACTTTTTCGGGCGACGTCGAATGACTGCCTGTAAATCACCAATTTGCATCAGGCGATAAATACGCTTCTTATTCACTTTCGCCAAGCCTGCTTTTTCACGTTGGCGGTTAATGGTCATCGTGATGCGGCGGTAGCCATAAATACCATCGACTTGGGTATATAAATGTTGGATAGAAGCCATTAGTTGTTCGTTTTCTCGCTCTTGTGCTGTTGGTTGACGCTTTAACCATTTGTAGTAAGCTGCACGTGAAACCTTCGCCAGTTGGCAGAGTAACACGATCGATAGATTTTCTTTTTCTGCTAATTCTTGAATCGCTAAATAAAGATTTTGCGTACGAATTCTACTTAACGACGCCTCCTTTCGATTTCCTCTAACTTTTTTAAAAGTAAATTTTCAGCACGTAAACATTCATTTTCACGTTCGATTTGTTGAATTTTTAAACGCAATTCATCTTCTGGTGTACGCTCTTCTTCAGGTTTTGTGCGGCCACGACGATCCTGAAGTGCTTCTTCACCGCCTTCTTCCAATTTACGTACCCATTGATAGACTTGTTGGTAAGACACCTCGTATTGTGTCGCTACCTCTTGATAATTCTTTCCGTTCGCTAGGCATGCTTTTGCGATATCAATGCGTTCTTCTACAGTCGTTTTTCTTCCTTTAGTCATAGTTTGGCTCATTCCTTTACCCGAATCTTTTAATTCACTATGACTAGTATACTTGCGAATCCAACGAGATAAAACGGAACGACTACTAATTTCATATTTTAAAACGATTGCTCCTTTTGAAAGTCCATGATTTAGATAGTCTAGAACGGCTGCCTCCATCAATTCTTTTGAATAAGCTTTCCAATAACTAGATTCTTTTAATCCTTCTAAACCAGATGTTTCATACTTCCTTTGCCACTGATAAAGCGTATCCGTAGATATTTGATAGATTTCACTGATTTCAGCCCATGTATGGGTTCCCTCTTTTAACATTTGAACGGCTATAACTTTTTGTTCAATCGTATGCTTACTTCGCCCCATAAAAAATACCCCCCAATAGATAAACAGATTTTGTTTTTTCATCTGTCTACCTATTAGGGAGCATATCATGGGGAGTAATTGCGCTTTTTATTATTCTGTTGAATCCTCCGCAGGTTCAGCAGGTTGCTCTGGTTCAGGTTCTGCTGGTTGAGAAGGTTGTTCGTCAGGTTCCGTAGGCTCATTTTCTGTCGGTTGTTCAGGAGCTGATGGTTGCTGTACGGGTGGTGGTGCTACCGGTGCAGCAGTTGCTGTGTTTGAAGCACCAGAAGACAGGCCTTCAATATTAACGGCTACGACAATATACGCGCCGCCTGCACCTACAGTCATACTGTAAGGGCCAGCTTCAGGTATGGAAGCCACAAGCGATTGTCCGCCGCCCGATACGTTATAAATACGGTAACCTACAACATCATTAGATGCAGAGCGTGACCAGCTTAACGTATTACCGCTAATCGAAGCGCTTGGTGCTGCTGGTGCTACTCCATTTACAGGGAAGCTAACGGCAGCGCCGCCACTTGAGAGTGTTGAACCTTTTGGTACAAGTCGGCTTGGATCGCCACCTAAAGGTCCAAGCATACGACGAACGAACTCAGGATTTAACCCACCACCACTGCGGCGTACAAATTCACCCGGTGTATTAGCAAGAGCTGTATAATAGGTGCCGTTAATAAGCACAACAGCTGAGCTTGACATACTGTCATCCGCTTTAGAAGGTAAAAATACCTTGGCATTAAATAAATCTGAACGAACAAGGCCCGCATTTGCACAAGCATTTGATGGAGCCATGCCTGACATACCACAGAATGAAGCGTAAATTACATTTTGTGGTTTCACAAAGCCTTGCTTAGGTGCTGCCCAATCAGGATGTGTATCATATACACCGTTCATAAGTGTTGCCCATAAAAGATTAATACGTTTACTTGGTTGCATATACGTATTATTGAATGTATAAAGCGAACGCGGTTGGTCATAACCCATCCAAACACCTAGTGTTACAGCGGAGTTATATCCAACAAACCAAACATCTTTATATTCTTCAGATGTACCTGTTTTACCAGAGAATTGATAGCCAAATTTTAAATTTTGCTTAGCACTTTGTCCTGTACCATTGTTTAATACATCACGCATCATATCTGTCATAATGTAGGCAGTTTCAGGACTAAATACAGGTTCGGCTACTGATTCATGTTGGTAAACAACATTACCTGTAGGGTCTTCGATTTTTTCGATAATATAAGACTCTACATATTGACCACCGTTTGCAAATGTTGCAAAGGCGTTCGTGTTTTCTTCAACAGTCGTACCATACTTTAAACCACCAATACCAGTTGCTAAGTTTTCACGGTCTTCTGCAGTAATTTTAGAGAAGCCCATTTTTTCTAAAAACGAGGCAGGGCGTTGATCTAAAATACTATAGTAAAGACGTAGTGCTGATAAGTTAAGTGATTGTGCTAATGCTTCACGCGCAGGTACAAGTCCAGCTTCATAACTAGAAGTGTAGTTGCCTGGTGTATAGCCGCGTAAATTAAATTTCACATCGACAAGTGGGCTACCTGCACCGATTTTACCGTACTCAATCGCTGGACCGTATACGAGTAGAGGTTTCATAGTAGAGCCATTTGAGCGATACGCTTGTGTTGCGTGGTTTAGCTCTTCGATAGCAAAGTCGCGTCCACCAACAAAACTTAAAATACGACCTGTTTTATTTTCAATCAGTACACTACCTGTTTGTACAGGTTGTTGAAGTTCAACATCTTCACCTGATTGTGGGTCTTTAACGGTTTGTGAATAAGTTTGCCCGTAGTATTGATAGTCCTTAGTAATTTTTTGCATAGCATCATACATATCTTTTTTGACAGTTGAATGTATGCGGTAACCTTTAGAGCGAATTTCGCGGTCTGCAAGCAACATATACTTATCACGTAAATTTTCTTCTTCTTTTAAGCGAGCAGGGTCAATTTGGTCCTGTTCGGCTAGCATACCAGCAACAACCTCTTTCGCACGGCGTTCAATTTCGTACGTTAACCAAGGGTATACGTCTTCAGGACGTTGTTGAGGTGTTGTAAAATCTTTTGTAATATCATAAGCCAACGCTTTTTTATGTTCTTCCTTTGTAATATAACCTGTTTCTAGCATACGATTTAATACTGTTTTCATACGTGCTAGTCCATCAGCCAAATACTCTTCACTTTTAACCGTACCTAAGTTAGTAAATGGGGTAAAGGTGAAAGGGTTTTGTGGGATACCAGACAAAAAGGCAGCTTGCTCTAATGAAAGGTCTGCGGCACTCACACCAAACACACCTTGAGCTGCTGTTTCAATTCCGGCGATATTACGGCCAGAGGCGTTACGTCCATAAGGAATGACGTTTAAATAAGCTTCTAAAATTTCTTCTTTTGTCATAAAGTGTTCAAGACGCATGGCGAGTAAGATTTCTTTTGCCTTACGTTCATACGATACTTCATTCGTTAAAATTTGATTTTTAACGAGTTGCTGTGTCAACGTTGAGCCACCTGTTTGGTTGGCTGAGTTTAAAACATCCTGCAACACACCACGAATTAATGCCTTAGGTACAATACCATCATGCTCGCGGAAGTATTCGTCCTCGGTAGCAAGCACTGCATTAACAACGAAGGGTGATACCTTATCAATAGAAGTTTCGCGACGGTCTAAATCGGTACGAATATTACCGATATAAATATTGTCTGCGAAATACATTTCACTCGTTTCTTCATAATTGAAGACAAGATCGCGCATCTCTTTTTCGGTGCGTAATGGCTCTTTACTTACTAGTGATGCAAAATAACCAGCGCCTACTGAAAAAGTGAAAACGCCACCTACCATAGCTATAACAAGTAATAATAAAGCAAGATTCCAAGTAATTGCACTCGAAATACGGACTTTAGCCATCCACGGTTTTTCAAAAAGTTGTTCGATGCGATTGTTGACTTTAGCAATCCAATCTTTCACTTCATCGACCTCCTATAAATCTTGTCCATTATAGCATAATAAAATATTTACGAATATATTTATTGACAATGAAATAAAATTCGGTAAAATAGCTAGTATAGTTTTATACAATTTTTGCAAAGATTGATTTGCAGTAGTTTTTATACTCCCTGTTTGAGAGAGTTGGCGGTCGCTGTGAGCTAACCATAGTATAAAAATGAATTACGTATCAGGAGCAAAATCGTGCCACGCCGCGTTATGGTGAATGAAGTGGAAGAGCAATCTTCAAGCTGGGTG
This sequence comes from Metalysinibacillus saudimassiliensis, assembly GCA_000935965.1. GTDB lineage: Bacteria > Bacillota > Bacilli > Bacillales_A > Planococcaceae > Metalysinibacillus > Metalysinibacillus saudimassiliensis. Next base: position 16,542 of record LN483078.1, on the reverse strand, counting down.
GTACCGCGTTTATACATAAACGTCCCTGCATGCATATTTTATGCGTGCAGGGCTTTTTTTATCTGCACGTAAAACTTAGGAGGAAACTACAATGACAAACGAATTAATTCAAGATTTAGAATGGCGCGGGCTGTTATACCAACAAACGGATGCAGCGGGCATGGAAAAATTATTAAGCGAAGAAAAAATTTCATTATACTGTGGCGTTGACCCAACAGCAGACTCAATGCACATTGGTCATATTGTACCTTTACTAACATTACGTCGTTTTCAAATGCACGGACATAAGCCTGTATTATTAGTTGGCGGAGCAACAGGTATGGTTGGTGACCCATCAGGTCGTTCAGAGGAGCGCCAATTACAAACTACTGCTCAAGTAGATCAAAACGTACAAGGCATTAAAAAACAACTAGAAATGATTTTTGATTTTGATGCAGCAAGTGATAATGCAGCAAAATTAGTGAACAATAAAGATTGGATTGGCAAGTTAACATTAATCGACTTCCTACGTGATTACGGTAAATTATTAAGCGTTAACTACATGTTAGCAAAAGACAATGTAGCATCACGCCTAGACCAAGGGATTTCCTACACAGAGTTCTCTTACATGTTAATGCAAGCAGCAGACTTCGTGCATTTATATGATAATCATGGCGTACGTATGCAAATCGGTGGCTCGGATCAATGGGGTAACATCACAACAGGTTTAGAAGTATTACGTCGTACACATGACGAAGAAACAAAAGCTTACGGCTTCACAATCCCACTTGTGACAAAAGCGGATGGTACAAAATTCGGTAAAACAGCTGGTGGTGCAGTTTGGTTAGATGCGAAGAAAACATCACCATACGAGTTTTACCAATTCTGGATTAACGCAGCGGATAGCGATGTTGTCAAATACTTAAAAATCTTTACCTTCCTAAGCCGTGAAGAAATCGAAGCATTAGCTGTTTCTGTTGAAGAAGAGCCGCATTTACGTAAAGCACAAAAAGCGTTAGCGCAAGCTATGACAAGCTTAGTGCATGGTGAAGCAGCACTTGAGAAGGCGGAGCGTATTACACAAGCTTTATTCTCAGGTGATTTAAAAGCACTTTCCGTAGAAGAAATGCGCGATGCATTTAAAGGTGTACCAACAGCTGAAATGGCAAAAGAAGATAAAAATATCGTGGACTTTATTGTAGAAGCAGGTATTTCTTCTTCAAAACGTCAAGCACGTGAAGATGTGACGAACGGAGCGATTTCAATTAATGGTGACCGTGTACAAGATTTAGACTTTGTAGTAGATACATCTGTACGTTTAGATGATGCCTTTACGATTGTACGTCGCGGTAAAAAGAAATACACAATGGTTACATTTAACTAATCCTAAAACGTCGACTTTTAACGAAGTCGGCGTTTTGCGTTATACTAGAACTATTACAGACAAAGGGAGTGGTAATATGCACTATATTAAAAAAGAAAATGCCATCTACGCGATGGACAAGTACAATGTACCAGTTTGTAAAGTGAATAGCGGGGAGACCATTACATTTGAAGCGTACGATTGCTTTACTAATCAGCTAACGGACGTCTCGTCTTTTACTGCACTCGATTGGGATAAAATCAATCCTGCAACAGGGCCAGTGTACGTTACTGATGCAGAGCCAGGTGATATTTTAGCTGTTCATATTAAAGAGCTTGCCATTGGTGATACTGTAACAATGGTGACAGGACCTAATATGGGTGTGTTAGGTGATGAGTTAACAGATACAACATTTAAACGCCTTCCAATAGAAGATGATTATATTCAATTTACAGAAGCTATTAAAGTTCCATTAAATAAAATGATTGGTGTGATTGGTACTGCACCAGCAGGAGAGGCAATCTCTTGCGGCACGCCTGATGCGCACGGTGGCAATATGGATTGTAAGGAAATTACTGAAGGAACTACATTATACTTACCAGTCAATGTGGATGGAGCTTTACTTGCTATGGGCGATTGTCATGCGGCAATGGGGGACGGTGAAGTATCAGTGTGTGGTGGCGAAGTACCTTGTGAGATTACGGTAACCATTGAGGTAATTAAGGGTAAGAAATGGCCGACACCATTTTATATTAAGGACGGGGAAATTAATACATTGTCTTCACAAAAAACATTAGACGCAGCAAGCATAGAAGCTACAAAACATATGGTAGACTTTGTTGTACGCTATAGCGATTTAACTAAGGGAGAGGCTGCGCATTTATTATCTCTTGTAGGTAACTTACGCATTTGCCAAGTAGTTGATCCTAATAAAACAGTACGTATGGCATTACCACTCAGTTACTTACCTAAATGGTAAATAAAAAACCTCCAACCATAACGGTTGGAGGTTTTGTTGTTGCATTATGCAACGAAAGGCTATTAACGAGAGTAGTACTCTACGATGTAAGCTTCGTTGATTTGGCCGTCTAGCTCAGAACGTTCTGGCATACGGTTGAAAGTACCAACTTTAGTATCAGCATCAAAAGTGATGTATTCTGGTACGAAGTTGTTAACTTCTAAAGCTTCGTTAACAGCAGTTAGGTTTTGTGATTTTTCACGTAGAGAAATCGTTTGACCTACTTTAACGCTGTATGAAGGAATGTCAAGACGTTTGCCATCAACCATGATATGACCATGGTTAACTAATTGACGAGCGCCACGACGAGTACGAGCTAAGCCCATACGGTATACTAGGTTGTCAAGGCGAGTTTCAAGAAGAATCATGAAGTTTTCACCGTGTTTACCTTGCATTTTGCCAGCTTTATTGAAAACTGTGCGGAATTGGCGTTCGTTTACACCGTACATGTGGCGTAATTTTTGTTTTTCTTGTAATTGTAAAGCGTACTCAGATAATTTTTTACGTTGTGTTGGGCCGTGTTGACCTGGAGCGTAAGGACGCTTTTCGATTTCTTTACCTGTACCGCTTAATGAAATACCTAGGCGGCGTGAAATTTTCCATGATGGACCTGTATAACGAGACATAATTGTGTCTCCTCCTTTAAAGTTGGTTTTTGTTGTAAAACAAACCAGATGTATCTAGAGCACTAATTATTTTGTTTTCATGCATCTTCACCCATGCAGCCGACGTAAAGGTTACGCGATGCACCATCTATTATGTATAATAGAGGAACAAACTAAAAAAGTGCGCATACAACTGCTGCACTATTTTACACATAGTGTATCTTAACGCTAATGTATAGAGAAGTCAACTGCAAAGTAAGTACTAAAGCTTTCACATGGAAATTAGCCTATTAGGTCTAATTACTAACTATATAGAAGAAATACATTGAAATATCATAAAAACACGATAAAATTGTGTATAAAGATATAATAAGTAATAGTCAAAATGTCACGATTGCGTTATACTATAACGACTAAGTGAAAATCGAAGGATTGGAAATAAAGGTGATACGATGTCAAATCATGAACAAAAACTTAAAGATATTAAATCAGACTTGCTTGGTTTAATTACAAATGCTGAACTAGAATTTAATGACTTTAATAAGTATGTGCGCTTTTTAGATCCCTTCTTTAATAAGCACTTCGCTATCACCAACAGTGTTTTCTTGAAGTGTGAGTCAGAAATTTTACTACCTGTAAAAAAAGAGCCACAAGATCATAGTATCCAAGACGCTATTTCCTGGGCAATGATTGAGCCCTACTTTTTTCAAAATAAAGCAGTAAGAAAGCCTGTACTTTTAGAAGGGTATAAAAAATACGATAACATGACAGATGCGATATTGTTGCAACACCTTAACAAAAAACCTGTGGGAATATTACTTATTAAATCTACAGCAGAATGGCAAGCCTTTTTGTTAACGCCAAGCTTTGAACAGTTTTTATTATTATTAACAGATTTTATGTATAAAGTGGATTGTATTACAAATGAAAAAACAAATGAGGAGCACTACCGTAAGCTATTTGAGATTACCGATTTATTTCATTCGACAATGGATGTTGATATTATTCTTGAAAATATGCTTATGACGTTACAAAAACAAATCCCTCATTTAAAGGTTAATTTAATATTATCTAATGATCAAGATCGAGAGCTCACCTTAAACGTGAAGCTATTTGATTATACTTCTGAGCGTGCTTCTACTATAGAAGCTTTTGTATCAGGGGAATTAACGTTTGAACAAGCTGCAGATTTAAAGTGTCGTATGTTAAATGCGCCTATTAAAGGGCGTCAAGCTATTTATGGTATCCTACAAATCGCCGGCCCTGAGAACTATGTGTTTTCAGGTAAAGAGAAAGATTTTATTAGGATGCTAGCAGATGCTTGTGGTAATGCACTTGAAAATGCCAAATTACACCGTCAATCCAATCGCTTAATTAGTGATTTACAATTAATTAATGAAACATCACATCGACTTAACATGAAGATGGATATAGATGAAATGTTTGTTTACTTAAAGTCTCAACTTCAAAAATCATTTCAACCTCAAGAAGTTTGTTTTATGTTCAAAGAGCGAGGGCAATTGAAACTAAAACAAGCATCGGATTTCTTTTTTAAAGATGCTGCGCGGATTTATACAATGTATATTCAAAATCGTTTTGAAACTACAAAGGATCCGGTATTCATTGCTGACTTTAGTAGACAAGTAAATCAACCTGTAACATACAATTCGATGATGGCAATTCCTATTTTAATAAAAGGGAAAATTCATGGTTATTGTGTTGTACTTCATCGTGACTCCTACTTTTTCCCGTTTGATAGCTTTAAATTAATGCAATCACTTATCCACCATTCGTCTTTAGCTATGGCAAACACGATTTTGCAAAACCAGTTGCAAGAGATGGTAGATCGCGATCATTTAACAAAGCTTTATGCGCGAAGTTATTTAGATAAATATGTAGAACAAGCGCTAGAAGACTATACTAAAGGCATGTTTTTTTTAATCGATATTGATAATTTTAAACACATTAATGATACGTACGGCCACCAAGTTGGTGATGAAGTATTAGTGCAAATTTCGAAACAACTAATAGCCATGGTAGGTAAGCAAGGAATTTGTGCTCGCTGGGGTGGAGAGGAACTTGCAGTTTGTATACCGAATGTAAGTGTAGCTTATGCAAAAGAAATAGCATCTAAAATTGTTGAAATAATGCCTAAAACTACTAAGCCACAAGTAACGATTTCTGCAGGTTTAATTACTTGGAATACAGATGAACAACCTATATTTAAATCCATATTTTCGCAAGCAGATGATGCTTTATACCAGGCTAAAAATAGTGGCAAAAATCGTTTTGTCGTTTATGGAGAATAATAAAATAAGCAACTGCTTTAGGGGTTTTATATCTCTAAAGCAGTTGCTTATTTATATTGATTTATAATGTTTGTTCAAGTAAATGAACAATCTTTTCAAGCCCTTGCTTATCTTGTTCTGTAAAGCGAGCAGTAACAGGACTATCGATATCCAAAACACCAATAACTTCATTATCTCTATGGAGAGGGATTACGATTTCAGAGCGCGATGCAGCGTCGCAAGCAATATGTCCTGGAAATTGATGGACATCTTCTACTACGAATGTTTTATCTTGAGCAGCGCTACTTCCACAAACACCGCTACCAAATGGAATGCGTACGCAAGCAGGTAATCCTTGGAAAGGCCCTAAGACAAGCTCATCACCTTCACGTAAGTAAAAACCTACCCAATTTACAGTGTGTAAAAATTGGTTAAGTAGTGCAGAGGTATTGCTAAGATTAGCAACGATGTTTGTTTCGCCTGCTAACAAAGCCGTTAGCTGTTGTTGCAGTGATGCGTACTGTGATTCAAGTTCTCCGTTATAAGCTGTTGGTTTAAACATTATAGCAACTCCTTTATTGCGTCATATTGTTGATGCAATCCTTTAATGGTATGTGCATCTGAGCCAAATACAAGCGGAATACCTAGCGATTTAGCATATTTAATCATTGGATACGGAGGATAAGGTTCTAAGCAAAATTCTTTTACTAAACCAGCACTATTTACATCTAACTCATAATTATAAGCCTGCATTGTGCGTAAAACTTGCTGAATCATCGCTGTATCATTTATGTTTTCTTTATGGGCTAATTGAAATTTGTGCACGAGAGTAGGGTGGCCAATGCGTTTTGGTTTATAAGGTCCTAAATCAGCTATTATCGATTTTTCAACTGTGTTGTAATAATGTTCATAAACGCATGTTATACTACCAAGTTGCGCAGCAAACGCCATAAAAACTTTTGGTGAATAATCAATGCAAACATAATGATTTTGGTCACGTAAAAAGTGGACAGACAGTATAGCGTCATCAAGCTGTTCACCGTATTGGTTTAAAAAATGCGTTGTTTGTTGCTCAAAACCTTCGATAAAATCTACCTCTAAGCCACAAAGGATTGAAATGTCTTTTGCGTATTGATGTTTAACTTTAGCGATAGACGTGAAGTAAGCTTCTAGTAGGGTAAAATTCATACCACTATCTTTTAACGGTGTAGGGTCAATAAAAGCGTCGGGCAGGGGGGCGTGTTCGGTGAAACAAATTTCTTCAAAACCTGAAGCAATTGCTTTTTCAATATAACCTTCTAAGGCATCTGTCGACCCATGTGGGCAAAATGGTGTATGAATATGTTTATCTTGTCTCATACTAGGAACACAACCTTCCATAAACTATTAGAATTCTACAAAAAAGCCTACAAATTAACGTATAGTAGTATATAATGTATACTAAACTAATTGTATATTAAAATTTTGAAGTAAGAAAGCATAAAGGAAATAATAGGAACTACACTAGGAGGCTTACGATGCAGTATATCATCATTCCAATTGTCATACTACTCGTTATTATAATCGTATTATTACAGCAGCAAAGAAAACACCGAAGAATTATGGAAGTGTTAGAACAACAGCGTCGAGAAATGCAAAATAAACCTATCAACGAAGAGTTAACGAAAGTTAAAGCATTAAACATGAATGGTCAGACTGAAGAAATGTTTGATCGTTGGCGTAGTATGAATGATGAGATTAAGGGTGAGTATGTTGAGGTAATTAATGAATTGCTTCAAGATATTGAAGATAGTATTCGTGGTTTTAAATTTAAAAAAGCTACGATTTTAGAAGAAGAAATTAAAGGTTACTTAAAAACAGCTAGCCAAACACAAGATAAAATTGTAGCAGAGTTAAATGAGCTAATTGGTAGCGAAGAAAAAAATCGCGTTGAAATTGAAGAATTAAATGAAAAATATAAAGCAGCACGTAAAACATTACTGGCGCACCAACATGCTTTTGGTGATGCATTACCTGCGCTTGAAGAGCGTTTAGAGGCCTTTACACCGCAAAGTGAGCAATTTAACGAGCTTACTGATAATGGTAATTATTTAGAGGCAAGAGAGTTAGTAGAGCAATTGCAACAAGAAGCAGAAAACTTTTTACAACTGATTCAAGATATCCCTACACTATTGACGGATGTACAAACTAATATCCCATCATCATTAGCAGAAATCCGCGGAGGTTATGCAGAGATGGAAGGTCAAGGTTACTACCTTCGCCATTTAGAGTTAGTAGAAGCTTTTGAGCATGTGGATGAAGAAATCACAGTGCTCAAAAAAGATATGAAAAATTTAGAGTTAGACACGATTCGACAACGAATTGAAGATTTAAATGAAACGATTGACTACTTTTATGATGTATTAGAGAATGAGGTAATGGCTAAGCAATATTTAGATAAACATTGCGACAGTATGTTTGGTAAGATTACAAAATTACAACAAAGTTTGCGTCACACGATTACAGAGGCGGAATATGTGCAAGAGAGTTACCATTTATCTGAGGAAGACGCTGATGTACCAAGAGAGTGTTTGCGCCAGTTAGACTTGCTTCAAAAACGTTATGATTTAGTAGCTATGCAAGTACGTGAGGGCAAATCCGCTTATTCAAGTTTACGTGATGAGCTAGAAACAATTGATTTAGCAGTAGGAAAAACGATGAACATTCATGAAGAGTTTTCTCGTCGTATGAAAAACCTACGGGTAGATGAGGAAGATGCGCGTAAGCGTTTAGCAGTCATTGAACGCACGCTGCAAAATACAGAGCGTATGCTTAATAAAGCCAATATTCCGGGGGTACCTGCTCAGTTACAAGCAGAGCTTGAAGGCGTAGCTGAATTAATTTATGTCGTGCATGAGGGCTTACGCCAAGTGCCACTGGATATGAGTGATGTAGGACAAAAAGTTGAAGAAACTGAACAGGCTATGGCCAATGTAGTTCAAGCGTCTGAGCAACTCATTGAGGATGTACTAACAATTGAGCGTATGATTCAATACGGTAATCGTTACCGCGCTACTAACAAGCAACTTGATGAGCGTTTAACGGAAGCCGAGCGTGCCTTTGTTAACACGCAATATACAAAAGCACTAGAAGAAGCAGGAGCTGCAGTAGAAGAGGCAGAGCCAGGTGCACTAGAAAAAGTACAGCAAATGGTTGAGGCAGATTTACGTGACCTCTAATATTTACAGTGTACGTTGAACATAAAAAGCGTTATAATGATTGAGGCTATCCAAATTCGGGTAGCCTTTTTCATGTTAAATTTTGTGAAGGAATGATACCGTGATTTATTTTGATAATAGTGCTACAACACAACCTTTTGACGATGTGCTACAAGCCTTCGTAAAAATAAACCAGCAATACTATGCAAATCCCGCTTCTATTCATGAACGGGGAGTAGAAGCAAATCATTTATTAACACGCGCGCGTGAACAAGTAGCTACTATTTTGCGAACAGAGTCAGCGCATACCATTTTTACATCAGGCGGTACAGAATCAAATAATTTAGCGATTTTCGGTTTAGCACAAAGTAATGAGCATGTTGGCAAACATATCATTACAACAGCTATAGAGCATCCATCTGTATTAGAGGCAATGCATAACCTAGAAAAAGATGGCTATAGTGTGACCTATTTGCCTGTTAACGCAGCAGGTGAAGTGTCAGTCGCATCGGTGCAACAGGCATTACGTAAAGACACTGTACTTGTAAGTATCATGCATGTAAACAATGAAATGGGCGCTGTGCAACCACTTACAGAAATTGCGAAAGTCGTACATGAACAAAGTCGAGCACATTTTCATGTAGATGCCGTACAAAGCTTTGGCAAATTACCGATTTATTTTAATGGTGAAGCTGGACCAGACTGCATAACAATTTCGGGACATAAAATCCATGGTTTAAAAGGTACAGGCTTACTAGCATTTCGTAAACGCCCGTTACTAACAGCGCAAATTGTCGGTGGTGGTCAAGAGTTTGGCGTCCGCAGTGGTACGGTAGCAGTTGCTCAAAATGTTGTGCTTGCTAAAGCAATGCGAATTGCATTTGATGAGCAAGCAACTCACTTTGCTAATTATATAAAATGGCGTCATAAACTTGTAGCTACCTTGTTAGATTTGCCTGATGTTAAAGTGATTTCAACAAAGAAAGGTGCACCACATATTATTACGTTTGCTGTCAAAGAACTACGTGGTGAAATTTTAATCAATGCATTACAGGGGAAAGGCTTAATTGTTTCGACGTCAAGTGCCTGCTCATCTAAGCAACAACAAACGAGCCACGTATTAGAGGCAATGAAGATTGACCCACGTTATATAAAAGGAGTAGTGCGTATGAGCTTAGGCGTACTTACTACTGATAAAGAGGTAACAGAGGCTGCACGTATTTTACGTACAGTAATCACACAATTAAAAGGAGCATCAGTATGATTTGGAAAGAGATTTTAATTCGTTACGGTGAACTATCAACAAAAGGTAAAAACAAAATGGACTTTATTCGTCGTCTACGCGAAAATATTCGTTACTCAACAGCCGACTTAGGTCATTTAACAATTCGTACAGAGCATGACCGTATGTTTATTGCATTAGATAATGAGGAAATGAAGGATGAGCTTGTAAATCGTCTTAAGCATGTGTTTGGTATCCAATCATTTAGTCCCGTAGCTGCGTGTGAAAAAGACATTGAGGTAATAAAGCAACTAGCGAAAGATGTAATGAAACAATACGAAGATGAAACATACACATTTAAAGTAGAGGTAAAGCGTACAGATAAAAAGTTCCCGTTAGAGTCACATGCTATTCAACGTGTAATTGGGGCAACGGTATTAAGCACTTACCAAAACCTAAAAGTACAAATGCGCAAACCGCAAATCGAAATGCGTATCGAAGTACGTATGGATGCTGTTTATATTATGGCGCAAGTTATTCAAGGTGCTGGTGGTATGCCGATTGGTTCAAACGGACGCTCTGTACTTATGCTGTCAGGTGGTATTGATAGCCCAGTTGCTGGCTACCTTATGATGAAGCGCGGCGTACGCTTAGATGCTGTCCACTTCTTTAGCCCACCGTATACAAGTGATAATTCATTAGAGAAAGTAAAAGATTTAGCGAAGGAACTAACGAAGTTTGGCGCAAAGGTGCGTCTGCATGTTATTCCGTTTACGGAAATTCAACTGCAAATTAAAGAAGATGTGCCTGAAAATATGTCAATGACAGCAACACGTCGTATGATGTTGCGTGCTGTTGATAAAGTACGCGAGGATATTAATGCTTTAGCTATCGTAACAGGGGAGAGTTTGGGACAAGTAGCAAGTCAAACTTTAGACAGTTTAACAGCGATTAATGATGTGACAAATACACCAATCCTGCGTCCACTTATCGCATATGATAAACTAGATATTATTAACATCGCCGAAAAAATCGGCACATACGAAACGTCAATTCGTCCGTATGAGGATTGCTGTACAATCTTTACACCAGCAAATCCAAAAACAAAACCAAAGGTAGAAAAGGTTGTACATTACGAGGAGCGTACAAATTATAAGGAACTAATTGAACGCGCAGTGACAAATCGTGAGGTTTATGTGTACTCTGAAAAGAAAAAGGCAGAGGATAAATTTGCCGACTTATTATAAGGAGGAGTTAAGATGAATCCCAAAAGATGGACTGCACTCGTTATTGCATTAGTGCTCTTTGTGGTATCGATTGGTGTCAATAGTGTCATTTATGCATTAAAATCTTCGGCTACTGCAACAGCAGATCAAATTATTGAAGAGCAATCAAGTAGTGTGCCAACGAAAGTAATGGAGCCAGGCAATGCGAAAGAAAAAATTGCTTACTTACAAGTAGACGGTACAATTCAAAAAGTAGACACAGGTGCGTTTGCTGTAGGTTATAATCATAAAAACTTTTTAGCACAGCTTGATGCTGTCAAAAAGGATAAGACAATCAAAGGCGTTGTATTATACGTTAACTCACCAGGCGGTGGTGTTATCGAATCCGCTGAAATCCGTAAAAAGTTAATTGAGATGAAGGAAGCTCGTGACATTCCGGTTTATGTAACAATGGGAGCAATGGCGGCATCAGGTGGTTATTATATTTCTGCACCTGCTGACAAAATCTTTGCAATGCAAGAAACCATTACAGGCTCAATTGGTGTCATTATGCAAACAATTAATTACCAAGAGTTAGCTAAAAAAATTGGCGTACGCTATGAAAATTTCCAATCAGGTGAGCATAAGGATATGTTAAGCCCAATGCGTCAAGTAACGCCTGAAGAGCGTGCTATGATGCAGGAAATGATTAATGAATCTTACGAAACTTTCGTTGATATTATTGAAGAAGGTCGTGGCATGAAAGAGGCAGACGTGAAAAAAGTAGCGGATGGTCGTATTATGAGCGGTACGCAAGCAATTAAAGCAGGATTAGTAGACGAAATCGCTGACCGTGATCAAGTGATTGAAGCTATGCGAAAAGATTTTGATTTAGCTGATGCACAAGTGATTGAGTACCAAGACCCATCAACAAACTGGCGTTCACTACTAGGTTTAAAAACGGCTGATTTCTTTGGCCCATCGCTAGAAGAACGCTTTATGATGAAGATGTTAACAAATCACAATACACCACAAATGATGTACTTATATGGTGATAACTAAGGAGGGGCTAGCATGACACACGAAACAGACATGTCATATATCGAAACTCCCGTAATAAAGATGGATGTGTACGAAGTAAAAGCAGCAGGCTTTTGGATACGCTTCTTTGCTTTTATTATGGATTCACTCCTTGTTGTCGCATTAACAGGGCTGTTAGTTAACCCCTTGTTTTATTTATTTGGGATATCTTTTGACGACAAGCTATGGTATGCACCGATTGTTGTAGCGTCAGCAGTAGTGTATTATGGTTATTTTATTATCATGACACTATTCTTTCAGCAGACACTTGGCAAGATGATATTTGGCTTGCGCGTGGTGAAAATAAATGGCGAAAAGCCAAAGTTACTTGATATCATATTCCGCGAATGGATTGGTCGCTTTATTAGTAATTTTATTATTTTGCTGTATATTTTTGTAGCTATTTTGCCAAAGCATCAAGGCTTGCATGATTATTTTGCTGATACGTATGTAGTGCATGAAGGTGTTTACGTTAAACCGACACAAAGTTAAACAACAGAAGCTGCGCAAATTAGCGTAGCTTCTTTTTTATGCTTTCCAAATTTCCGTGCGTAGTGCGAGTCAAAGACGAGTGGTATATGCTATTATTAAGGATATAACGAGGAGGTCATAATGATGGCAACAATTACATTTAAAAATAACCCAGTAACACTTTTAGGCAACGAAGTTAAAGTAGGTGACAAAGCACCAGACTTCACGGTGCTTGCAAACGATTTATCACCAGTAACATTAGCAGACTCACAAGGTAAAATTCGTTTATTTAGTGTAGTACCTTCATTAGACACAGGCGTTTGTGATGCACAAACACGTAAATTTAACGAAGCGGCTGCAGAGCTTGGCGACGATGTAATCATTTATACGGTATCTGTTGATTTACCATTCGCACAAAAGCGTTGGTGTGGTGCAGCGGGGATTGATGCAGTACAAACGGTATCAGATCACCGTGACTTATCATTTGGTAAAGCATATGGCGTAGCAATCGAAGAATTACGATTATTAGCGCGTGCGGTATTTGTAGTAGACAAAGAAGGTACTGTCACTTATACAGAGTGTGTACCAGAAGCTACAAATCATCCAAATTACGAAGCTGCAATTGAAGCAGTTAAAGCATTAGCATAAAATTTTAGCTGTTTAGCGGCAATGAGCTAAACAGCTTTATTTTTTTGAGAGGACGTTTGATGAATGGAAAAAATGGAACAATTATTTGCAGCCTTAAATGAGAAAGCAGAGCATTTTGTAGATACTCAACAGATGAGCTATTTAGAGGGCGTGTTAGACGCACTAGATACGGCACTAGCAGGCGATTATGTATTACCAACAGCTGATGCAACGAAAGATGATATTCGTAAAGCTGTCCAAATTGCTGTATTAAAAGGTATGCGTAAAGCATCTCAACCTAACCACCAAATGACGCCAGACACACTTGGTTTTTTAGTAGGCTATTTTGTTGAACAGTTTTATCAAGATAGTGACAACGTTACATTACTTGACCCAGCACTTGGTACAGGTAATCTTGTTTTTACGATTATGAATATGGTAGAAAAAGTAGAAGCAACGGGTATTGAAGTGGATGAGTTACTTATTCATTTAGCATCTGCAACAGCCGAGCTTTTAGCACAACCTATTACCTTATACCGTCAAGATTCGCTTGAAAAACTGTTAGTAGCACCTGTAGATGCAGTCGTCTGTGATTTACCTGTTGGCTATTACCCAAATGAAGAAGTAGCGCTTGAGTATGAGTTATGTGCTACTGAGGGGATGAGTTATGCGCATCATTTATTTATTGAGCAATCCATGAATTATGTAAAAGAGGGTGGCTATGCGTTCTTTTTAATCCCAGCTACGCTATTTGAATCAGAGCAGGCAGCTCAGCTGCATAAATATATTAAGTCTCATGCGTGGATTCAGGCGGTTATCCAGTTACCTGACGGTATGTTTACAAGCCGTGCACATGAAAAAAGCTTGTTAATTTTACAAAAACAGCATGCAGAGATGCGCGCGCCTAAGGAAGTATTATTAGCTAAAGTACCGAGCTTACAAAATAAAAATGCCCTTGGCCTATTCTTCGAAAAAGTGAAGATTTGGCAAGAGCAAAAGTAAAAAGGATGTGCCGCGGCACATCCTTTTTATGTATTACTTTTCAGGCGTACGGATTACAAGTACGTCACATTTCGCAGAGCGAACGATTGCTTCAGATACTGAACCAATTAAAAAGCGTTCAACAGCGTTAAGACCTGTTGCACCACAGATGATTAAATCTGCTTCTACTAAGTTTGAAAGTTCTTTAGTGATGATGTTTTTTGGTGCGCCGTATTCAACGATTAAGTTAACTTGGTCTACACCTTCAGCTGCTGCTTCTTCTTTGTAGCCAGCAAGTAATTGATCCGAATTTTCCTTCGCGCGTTGAGCGATAGAACGGTCATAAGCTTCAACTGCTGCGAATGAGCGAGTGTCGATAACGTTAACTAGGTGAATTGTAGAACCCGGGTTACGCTTTGCTACGTCGATTGATTTACGGAATGCATAGTGAGCTTCTGGAGAACCATCAACTGCAACTACGATGTTTTGATAATTATTAGCCATTAAAATTACCTCCTCTATGTTTATACCTTGATTATACCAAATGATTTGTTAAAGGAAATAGCCATGTCAGAAAATTTTAGAAAAATCGCTAATAATGCATCGAAAGTGTGTGGATTATAGCGCAATTGTTATAACTTTGTTGAAAAGTTGCAACTTACTGTTCAGGTGTACGAATAACAAGGACGTCACAGCTTGCATGACGCACGATAGCGCTAGATACTGAGCCGAAGAATAAACGCTCAACAGTATTTAGACCCGTAGCGCCGCAAATGATTAAATCAGCATTAATGGATTTAGCAATTTTTTTAGGAATCACACTCTTTGGAGCCCCGTACTCAACAGCGACAACAATATTGTCAACGCCCTCTTCAGTAGCCTCTGTTTTATAATCAGCTAATAGTAGTAGCGCTTCCTCTTGAATGTTTTGTAAATATAAATCGACAGAGTCAATGGCATGCGTATCAATAACATGAACAATGTGTAATGTAGCACCCTCATTACGCTTAGCTACAGCGATGGCCTTGCGGAAGGCGAAGTGTGCTTCAGTTGAGCCATCAATGGCGACTAAAATAGTGTGATAGTGATTTGTCATATAAACAACCTCCTCTAATTGGCATGGTTTTAGTATACCAAATTTACGCTTTCAAAAAATTAGGAAGAATTTTCAGATAAGATTTGCTAAAATAGAGAAGAAACTTAAAATCTCTTGTCACATTATGTAGACAGGTTTTTTAGAGAAGGGGGAAAAGAAAAATGAAAATTGGGGTTCCAAAGGAATTAAAAAATAATGAAAATCGTGTGGCGATGACGCCAGCCGGTGTTGTTACACTTGTATCAAACGGACATGAGGTTTATATCGAAACAAACGCAGGGCTTGGCTCAGGCTTTAAGGATGAGGACTATAAAGAAGCAGGTGCTCATATTGTAGCTACAGCTAAAGAAGCTTGGTCATATGAAATGATTTTAAAAGTTAAAGAACCAATTGAAAGCGAGTATGATTACTTCTTCGAGGGGCAAATTCTTTTCACATATTTACATTTAGCAGCAGAGCAAGCATTAACAGAAAAAATGTTAGAGAAGAAGGTAGTCGGTATCGCGTATGAAACCGTACAATTACCAAATAATACTCTACCATTGCTTACACCAATGAGTGAGGTTGCAGGTAAAATGGCAACACAAATTGGTGCGCAGTACTTAGAAAATATTTATGGTGGCCGTGGTATTTTATTAGGTGGTGTACCAGGTGTGCAACGTGGTCGTGTAACCGTTATTGGAGGCGGTGTTGCAGGCGCAAGTGCTGTGAAAACAGCTATTGGTATGGGGGCGGATGTAACCGTACTTGATTTAAACCCAGAGCGTTTACGTCAGTTAGAAGATGTATTTGGTCGCGAAGTACAAACGTTAATGTCTAATCCTTACAATATCGCAGAGTCAGTGAAGCGCTCAGATTTAGTAGTTGGTGCAGTGCTAATCCCTGGTGCCCGCGCACCAAAATTAGTCACAGAAGAAATGGTTAAGGAAATGCAGGAGGGTTCAGTAGTCATTGATATTGCGATTGACCAAGGTGGTATTTTCGAAACATCAGACCGCGTAACAACACATGATGAGCCAACGTATGTCAAACATGGTGTTGTACACTATGCAGTAGCTAATATGCCTGGTGCAGTGCCGCGTACATCAACTGTAGCTTTAACAAACAATACAGTAATGTATGCACTTCAAATTGCCAACAAGGGCTTTAAAAAAGCTTGCTTGGATAATGAAGCTTTACGTAAAGGGATTAATACATTAGATGGTCATGTAGTATTTAAAGGTGTGGCTGAAGCGTTTGATTTACCATACGTAGACGTTACAACTTTATTAGCATAAAATAAGGAGGCTGGGACATAACTAGTGTTCAGCCAAAGAAAAAGAGAAATTGAGTGCGCTCAATTTCTCTTTTTCATTTTTTATGGGTATTCTTATTGATTGGCTGTGAACTTTCGTAAGTTCACAGCCATCA
>LN483077.1 GCA_000935965.1 Metalysinibacillus saudimassiliensis | reverse complement strand
GTGAACTTGCGAAAGTTCACAGCCAATCAATAAGAATACCCATAAAAAATGAAAAAGAGAAATTGAGCGCACTCAATTTCTCTTTTTCTTTGGCTGAACACTAGTTATGTCCCAGCCTCTTTTTGTTTACTAATGTTATTTAGGGCTGTGCAAGGGCAGGAAGTGGCCACATAGCCTTAGTCTCTGCCATTTCCCAAAACATATATTCGTAATAGCATGTCGTAATGAAGATGGTTTCGAGTTGTTGCAGCTTATGCTCAGGTAGGTCACGCGTAACGTCATTCATCATCGCGATAGTATCGTTAGCAAGTGCGCTAAATTCTTCTGATGCATACATACGTACCCAATTGCCGTAAAACTCATGGCTTGTAGCATTAGGGATTTTTGCAAGAGCTGTACCAATCCAGTTATAACTCCATGCGCAAGCAAGTACGGCTGCGATTGTGCTTTCTACACCGCCTAGTTGTGCTTGGCTAAGCATATAACTCGTGTAGGATGTCATTGTTGCAGATGGCTCAGTTGCCTCAAGTTCCTCAGGCGTAATGCCAAATTGTTTGGCGTAATCGCGGTGCAGATCCATTTCGAAATTCATCGTGCCATGTAATAAATTGGCGAATAGCGTCATCGTTTTAAGGTCGTCTGCCTTTGCCGCACCTAATGCAAAGACGCGTGCATATTCGATTAAATAAATATAATCTTGCTTCATGTAATGAATAAATTTGTCGTGCGCTAACGTGCCATCACCAATCCCTTTGATAAAAGGGTGCTCAAGGTAGCTTTGCCATACAGGCGCCACCTTAGTAAATAAACGGTCAGTAAATTGCATGTCCATTGCCTCCTAAACTTTTTTGAAGCAGGGGCGTTACACTTTCCTACGCTAGTATGAGCTAGGTCAGGTTCTAAGGGACTCTCTCAGCCAAACAGGCACCCCTAGTGCTTCTTCTTAACCATAGGTGAGTGGGCAAGTAAAGTCAAAAAAAGAGGACGGCGCAGTGGCTCGTCCTCTTACATATCAGTCAGTTGGCATGATTTTTTCGACTGGTTTTGGCGCTTTAATTTTTGGTAAAATGCGGTCTAGTGACACCGTACGTTCAATTTTATGCGTGTCAGGGTTTGTTGGATCGTATTGGTCAAGGAAGTTAATCACTTCTTTAACGATTGGCGTTGGTGTTGATGCACCTGCTGTTACTGCTACGGTATCTACACCTTGTAGCCACTCAAGTTTTAGCTCGCTAACGTCTGCAATACGGTACGATTTAGTATGTGCGATTTCTTCTGATACTTGTGTTAGGCGGTTAGAGTTATTAGACATTGGGTCGCCCACCACGATTAATAAATCAGCTGCGCCCGCTTGGTTAGCTACGGCTTCTTGACGCACTTGCGTTGCAAGGCAAATTTCTTGGTGTACTTCGATATGTGGGTATTTTTCTTTTAGTACTTCCATAATGTGAAGGACATCCCACTGGCTCATTGTAGTTTGGTTAGTTACCAGTAGTTTTTCATTTGTTAAGTGAAGTGCTGCAGCATCCTCAGGATTTTGTACAAGGTGAACGTGGTCAGGCGCTACGCCAATTGCACCTTCTGGCTCAGGATGATTTTTTTTGCCGATGTAAATAATGTCATAACCTTCTGCTGATTTTTCGGCAATTAAGTCATGCGTTACCGTTACATCAGGGCACGTAGCGTCGATAGCTACTAAACCTTTTTCTTTCGCGATTTTACGAATTTCAGGTGAAACACCGTGCGCTGTATAAATAACAGTGCCTTTATCAACTTGACGAATAATATCTAAGCGATTTTCGCCGTCTAGCGTAATAATGCCATCCGCCTCAAATGCATCCGTGACATGTTTGTTGTGTACAATCATCCCTAAAATATAAATTGGACGAGGTAAACTCTTGTCGAGTGCTGCGTTGCGTGCAATAACCATTGCATCAACAACACCGTAGCAATAGCCACGAGGATTAATTTTAATTACTTGCATCATGGTGCCCCTTTCATAGTTACATGCCCCTATTATAACGGACACTAGTTAATAGTACAAAGAAAGCAATGCTTGACATATGATGTATAATAGGCGAATGCGTAGAAACGTGTTACAATAATGAAACAGTCAGGAGGCATTACAATGTCAAAATACACAGATTATCAATTTAAGCCTTTTTTACAAGAGGCCATCGCTGAGTTAGGCTTTACAGAGCCAACACCAATTCAAAAGGAAATTATCCCGCTTATCTTAAAAGGTAAGAGTGCTATCGGACAAGCACATACAGGTACAGGTAAAACGCATAGTTTCCTATTACCTATTGTGCAGCGTATTAACGAAGGGGAGCAAACGGTACAAGCGGTTATTACATCGCCAACACGTGAGCTAGCACAACAAATTTACGAGGCGCTTAACCAATTAGTAGCGCACACGGACATCCGCACTAAACTATATATCGGTGGTACGGATAAAAAACGTGATATCGAAAAATTAACGGTGCAACCACATATCGTAGTAGGTACACCAGGCCGTATTCGTGACCTTGTAAAAGAAAATGCGCTACATGTACACACAGCTACTATTTTAGTAGTGGATGAGGCAGACCTTGCGTTTGACATGGGCTTCATCGAAGAAATTGACGGCTTTGCATCAAGCATGCCAGAAAGCCTTGAAATGTACGTATTCTCAGCAACAATCCCTGAGAAATTACAACCTTTCCTTAAAAAATATATGGAAGCGCCAACTCATATTAATATGAAGGACAAACGTCCGGTTGCCGAAAATATTGATTTCTATCTTGTGCCAACACGTTCAAAATCACGTAACGCACGTTTACTAGAGGTAGCGAAGGCTATTAATCCATATTTAGCAGTAATTTTTACAAATACACGTAAAACAGCAGAGAGCGTAGCACACTTCTTAAACTCAAATGGTGTACGCACAGGGCAAATCCACGGTGATTTAAGCCCGCGTGACCGTCGTAAAGTAATGAAGCAAATCCGTGATCTTGAGTTCCAGTACATCGTAGCGACAGATCTTGCGGCACGTGGTATTGATATTCAAGGGATTTCACATGTTATTAACTACGAAATTCCAGATGATTTAGAGTTCTTTGTACACCGTGTTGGTCGTACAGCACGTGCTGGTAACAAAGGTACTGCCATTACATTATTTGAGCCATCAGATGAGGATGCAGTAGCACGCTTAGACAAGATGGGCATTCCGCTTCAACATAAAGACCTTGTTAATGGTGAGTTTGTTGAGCTTAAAGACCGTCATGCACGTAAAAACCGTGTGCGTCAAGTAAATGAGATTGACCAAATTGCTAAAGCAAAAGTTCGTAAACCTAAAAAGGTTAAACCGGCCTACAAGAAAAAAATGGGCTGGAAAATGGACGAAATTAAACGTAAGGAACGCCGCAAACGCGCGCGTGGTAAATAAGGAGCGAGATAATTGTTAATAGGTTCTCACGTTTCAATGAGCGGTAAAGATATGTTGTTAGGTGCAAGTGAGGAAGCTCTTTCTTACGGCGCTAACACATTTATGATTTATACAGGTGCACCCCAAAATACGCGACGCAAACCGATTGAGGAGCTTAATATCCCAGCAGGTCTTTTGCATATGCAAGAGCATGGCATGCAAAAAGCTGTCGTGCATGCACCGTATATTATTAATATCGCAAATACAACAAAGCCTGCAACCTTCCGCTTAGGCGTTGATTTTTTACAAAGCGAAATCGAACGTACCGCAGCACTAGGCATCGACCAAATCGTGTTGCACCCAGGTGCACACGTAGGTGCTGGTGCTGAAGCGGGGATTGCTAAAATTATTGAGGGCTTAAACGAAGCATTATCGCAAGATTTTCCTGTACAAATTGCCCTAGAAACAATGGCAGGTAAAGGAACAGAATGTGGTCGCTCATTTGATGAGCTAGCTAAAATCATTGATGGCGTTACGCATAATGAACGTTTGTCGGTATGTTTTGATACCTGTCATACGCATGACGCAGGCTATGATTTAATTGGTGATCTTGATGGTGTACTGACAAACTTTGATACAACTATAGGCTTAGAGCGCATTAAAGTACTACACATTAATGACTCTAAAAATGAGCGCGGCGCAGGTAAAGACCGTCATGAAAATATTGGCTTTGGCTATATTGGTTTTGACACTCTGCACAGCATCGTGCATCATGAGGCATTTACAGCTGTACCAAAAATCTTAGAAACACCTTTTGTGGCATTAGCGGATAATCCTAAATCTAAGCAATCGCCTTACAAAATCGAAATTGATATGCTACGCTCTGGGGATTTTGACCGAGCTCGCATTGACGCATTACGTTAAAAAATGCTGTCTGTTGTGCCTAAATTTAGGGACTTCAGACGGCTCTTTTTATGTGATAAGCGATGTTGCTTCATTTTTTACCAAAAAAGAATTATACTTGAATTGAGTAAAAATTAAAAAAATTAACTGCGTGTTTTGAGGAGGGGAGAATTATGGCTACATTTATTTATATGTGTGACGTAATTCAAGAACAAGAACTACTATTGCACCGCATTCAACCAGGTGACGAAGCAAACCATGCGAATATCGTATTCGTTATTCGTACAGGGGCGCAGTTGAGCAATGCTGTGTTAGAAGTAGTAAAAGATAATGAGTTGATGTGGTCATCTGAGCTACGCCAAACACCAAAATTAAACTTTGATGAGATGCTACCGATTGTGCCGCGCGCACATTTACTGTATAAGGCTGAGAAGCGCTTTGATAAATTAGCGATTTTACCAAAAGGTGGCAAGTGTGTTATTCAGTTAACGGATAATGGCAAGGTATTGCGTAAGCGTACGATTTTATTTACATCGCTTGAGCAGGATTTGTACCATACGGATAATTATGCGGAGTTTGCGGATGGTAGTTTTAGTCAAGATATAATGCAAACGGTTGAGGAACATGATTACCACGGCACATACACAACGTAT
Organism: Metalysinibacillus saudimassiliensis; assembly: GCA_000935965.1. GTDB lineage: Bacteria > Bacillota > Bacilli > Bacillales_A > Planococcaceae > Metalysinibacillus > Metalysinibacillus saudimassiliensis. The sequence goes on along the minus strand of LN483077.1, from coordinate 128,695 downwards.
GACAGTGATGATTTTACCGATATCGAAGGGCGCTCATTTGGTGATGGCGTGGATAAATCAACACCACAAGCGTATACAGCAGCCGGTTTTGATGTTGATGCTTATACAGAGCTACCTGTTGAGTATATTGATAAGCGCGATGTACCTGCGGAGCAAGAAGAAGTAATGGTAGATTTAAGTCATATTGACCCTGATTGCATCGTTGATATTGAAGCTAAATCGTTTGGGGATGGCGTTGGCGAGCATGAGGAGCAGGAAGACCTTTCTGCACATGGGCTTGATATAAGCGATTATGGTGAGGTTGCGGTAGAGTATATCGCTAAGGAAGATGTACCAAAGGAGCAAGAAGAGCCAGAGCTAGATATGAAGAAGGTTAACTTCGATAATATCCAAGACATTTAAGATAAAAGCCTAAACCTTGAGCGGAGGTTTGGGCTTTTACGCTTCTTCGGTGTACATTCACCGTAAAGCATGAGAGAATAGGGCGTACGAAATTTTAACGGTGAACAGGAGACAACCATGATAGAAATTAAAACGTCGACGTTGAGCGACGGCGAGTTTAACCGCGGGGTATTCGCAAAGCAAGCCATCACAAAAGGGACATTGCTACACCAAGCACCTGTAATTGCTTATCCTAATGCTGAGCATGCGCATATCGAAAAAACACTACTTGCGGATTATGCCTTTGAATATGGCAAAAATCATACAGCGATGTTACTAGGCTACGGCATGTTATTTAACCATGCTTATGATGCTAATGCACGCTATGATATTAATTTTGACAATCATTCGTTTGACTTCTTTGCACGCAAAGATATTGCGGCAGGCGAGGAAATCACGATTAATTATAATGGTGATGAAGAAGATACTACGCCATTATGGTTTGATAAATAAACCACATAAGCAGGCTGCTACGCTAAGTGTCGTTGTAACGATACTATAGTGCACAGCCTGTTTTTTATTGTGTTGCCAAAGGGTCACGACCTCTATGCTAAAAGTCGAAAAGGTTGTAAAACTGCCGCAAAATCCAATAGCGAGCAATGAGTGATACGGCGAACTAATGACAAGCCCAAGCACAAATGAGCCGATGATATTAACGAGCCAAGTGCCTTTTGTAAGGTGCTCACTCACCCAAAAGCGCAACATTGCCCCGAAAAATGCACCAATGGCCACACTAAACATAGCGCGCACCTAATTGACTACCAAGTGCGCTACAAAGTACGCCACCTATAAGTGTTACTACCACATAACTCGTAGCCCAAATTAACGGCAGTTGTGTGAGTTCGTAGCTAAAGGTCGAAAAAGTCGTAAAGCTCCCAAGTACGCCTGTGCCAAAAAATAAAGAACGCTTCGTTTGTGTTAAAATTACCGCGAGTACAAATGCACCAATTAAATTAACGAGTAAGGTCGCAAAAGGCGACACGATAATCAGGCTGACAGCGTAGCGCAATGTAGCACCAAGCATACCACCAACACCAACAAGTAAATAAGGCATAGTGCCACCTCCTTAACTAAGTGTAAAATAAAAGGGTAAGGTATACAAAGGGAGTGTGAAAAAATGAGAGAATTAGCGACATTTGCGGGCGGCTGTTTTTGGTGTATGGTTAAGCCGTTTGATAGCTATGAAGGGATTTTTCGGGTGACCTCGGGTTATATGGGCGGGGAGCTTAAAAACCCAACGTATGAGCAAGTAAAGCGCGGAGATACAGGACATTTAGAAGTAGTACAAATCGAATTTGACCCAGCAGTCTTTCCGTACACTACATTGTTAGAGATTTACTGGGCGCAAGTAGACCCAACGGATGCAGGTGGACAGTTTCATGATCGTGGTGAACAATATACCACTGCGATTTTTGTGCATACGGACGAGCAAGCAGAGCTTGCGATTGCCTCTAAGGAGCAAGTTGCGGCAAGCGGACGCTTTACTAAACCCATTGTGACGAATATACGAGCGGCAGAAGTATTTTACCCAGCTGAAGCCTACCACCAAGACTTTTATAAAAAGGATGCCGCGAGCTACGAAGCGGACCGTGCAAAATCAGGGCGAGATGCGTTTATTGATGCCCATTGGAAAAACGACTAAGCAAGCCTAGTCGTTTTTTTGTTGCACATAACAATGTGTTTTTGCGTCATGTGGCAATACTGCACCGTCGTGCTTTGCAAAGTTTTTGCGGTCAGCAATATAGCGTAAGCTGCTAACATAATCACGGTACAACATACGCTTCACAAGCGCGCAACCTTCAAGTGGTGCGCCGTCTTCACTGACAAGTTTTAGCCCTTGCTGTTTGTAACCAATCGTTTGTCCGCTGTTTTTGAGTTGTACGTATTCGAGTCCGTAGGTTACTAAGGTAGGTGTGACAACGACGTGGACAAATTCATTTTTCATTTTTTTACGCAATAGCACTTCTACCACACCTGTGACGGCTGTCGCAATTGCCATATCAATCGCAAATGCTTTTGCGCGTTTTTTGGTTAATGTTTTCATAAAAAATCCCCTCCTACCTAATATACGTAAGGTAAGGAGAGGAAGTTTCAGCTGTGTTTAGTTTACCACAAGTGTTATACCGTCATCACTGTGATGTAATTGATATGTAATGCCATTATGTTGGGTTGCACCTTGTGCTGCTTGTTGAATAATTGTTGCAGCTTGCTTGAGTGTAAGCGTAGGGTCAACCGCTAGTGCTACGTAGTGAAAGGCATTGCCAATAGCAGGCCCGTCAATATGTAGCGTTATGTCTTGAATCGTAGGTGTACCTTTAAGTAAGTTGACGGTCATTGAAGATTCATTTGCCACCTTATAGGTGGCAATATCTACATTGTCCTCACAAGTAAGGGCTAGTAGCGTTGCGGTAGTGTGCGCAGTTAAGCGTTCTTCAAAGTGTTGACGCTCCGTATACAGTGCGTGTTGTTGTTCAGTGGCAGTAGGTAGCTCCATTTGCGTAGCGCCAAGACCACAGGCACTTAAAAGCAATGTCCCTGTTAGCAGCACGCCTGCCAGTTTAGCTAGCATGATGTAACCTCCTTAATCTATGTTCTCTTAAGTATATACATAAAACATTTCTCAATAAATGGTTAATAAGGAGCTAGTTTGCCAACTGTGTACAAAGAGCTATTAGGTAAATTAAAACGCACCAACCGATGCTAGTTAGTGGCGTTGGTTTATGTAAAAAACTTGCCAGCTTGTTCAAAGCTTGACGTTAGGTTAGGCACATCTTTAAAGGATAGGTTGTGCAGACAGCTTTTTAGGAAATAAATGGGGTCATCGCTGCCGTGGCTTGTAGCGAGCGCTCTTTTATATTGTTAAAACGCAACCGAAATATTCAGAACTATGAAATAACAGCAAAGCGCGGTAAACTATATACAGATACATCATTAGGAGGTAATAACATGACAACATATTCAGACATTTGGGATTTAACTACGCTTTATGCGGGAGGTACGAGTGATTCGCCTGCTTTTCATGAGCATATTGCGCAAATCCCGACATTGATTACACAATTACAACAAGCTGTAGAGGCGGTAGAGCAACAGCCAACGGTAGAAACCATTGTTGAGGGTTTAGCTGCGATAACAGAAGTAATGGTAAATATGCGCAAGATTAGCGTGATGTTATCTTGTTTAACAGCGCAAGATACGACAGACGAGCAAGCAAAGATTACTTATGGCAATATGGCACCGTTATATGCGCAAATGGCAAAATTAACGTACCGTTTTGATAAAGTGATTGAAACACTTGATGATGCAACATTTGAAGCATACTGTAAAGCACCTGCTTTAGCTGACTTTGCCTTTATTTTAACGGAAAAACGTACACAAACGAAATTATTATTATCGGCAGAAGAGGAAGATATTATTACGAGCTTACGTGCAAATGGGGATCAAGCTTGGAGCCAAATGTATGATTTACTTATCGCTGACATGACATTTTGCGTAACTGTCGATGGTAAAGAACAATCGCTCTCATTTGGTCAAGTAAGTAATTTGCGCAATCATCCTGATGCGGCAGTACGTGCAGAAGTAGACGCAGTGATTGAGCAAGCGTTTGCGGACAAGGAGCAATTTTTTGCCCATACACTAAATCATTTAGCAGGTTTCCGTTTAACCGCATACAAAAAACGTGGCTGGGATGATGTACTAGCCGAGCCGCTCCGCATTAACCGTATGAAGCGTGCTACACTTGATGCGATGTGGGGTGCTATTTCTAACACACGTGCACCGTTCGTTAAGTTTTTAGACTATAAAGCACAGTCACTTGGTAAAGAAAAAATGACATGGGCTGATTTAGAAGCACCTATTGCGGACGCAACGAAGCATCTTGATTTTCAACAAGGTGCGGACTTTATTTTGCAACACTTTAGCGCATTTGGACCTGAACTCGAAGGTTTTGCACGCCAAGCCTTTGAAAAATCTTGGATTGAAGCGGCTGACCGCCCAAATAAACGTCCTGGAGGTTTTTGTACCACCTCGCCACTTGACCAACAATCACGTATTTTTATGACCTATGCAGGCACAATGAGTAATGTATCCACACTAGCGCATGAACTAGGTCATGCTTTCCATTCGTATGCGCTACGCCCAGTGCATCCGTTAAATGCGAGCTATGCGATGAATGTGGCAGAAACAGCGTCAACCTTTGCCGAAATGATTATTGCAGATGCCGCAGTTGAAGCCGCACAAGGCGACGAAAAAATCGCATTGCTTGAAGATAAAGTACAACGTTCAGTTGCTTTATTTATGAACATCCAATCACGCTTTTTATTTGAAACACGCTTCTATGAAGAACGCAAAGACGGCATTGTATCCGCTAAACGTTTAAATGAATTAATGACTGAAGCCCAGCAAGAAGCATACGGCGGCGCACTAGCAACGACGCACCCACATTTCTGGGCGTCAAAACTGCACTTTTATATTTCAGGCGTACCGTTTTATAACTTCCCGTATACGTTTGGCTATTTATTCTCTTTAAGCATTTATGCAAAAGCAAAACAAGTAGGCCCAGCGTTTGAGGAGCAGTATATGGCACTCCTTCGTGATACAGGCAAAATGAACGTAGAGGACCTTGTGATGAAGCATTTAGGAGAAGATATTACACAGCCTGCGTTTTGGCAAAAAGGTGTAGACTTAGCTGTAAAAGATGTTGAGGCGTTTTTACACTTAACGAAGACGCCATAAAGGGGGAAATCATGCGTTTACTTTTTACCATTAGTGTCGTTTTATCAGGGATTATCACAGTAGGTGCAATTGGGGTTACCCAACATTTTACGTCAACTTTTGATGCTGCAGGTACAAATGAAATGGGAGGCAATGGCAATGCCGCTTTATTTTTTATCGTATTTGCGATGCCTATTATTTTGTATTTTTTATTTGCGATGGTAGTAGTCTTTGAAAAGTTGCATACGAAATATCATGTCAACCGCAAGCGCTTTATGGCGGGGTATACGACTTTATTTCTTGTGTTACTAGGGTACACTTGTTATAAAATTATTACCTTTAATAAGATGGCACAACCATATTTCGAACAAAAAATCGGCTATCTTAATCCTTATACCAATGATTTATTTTTTAATATCTGGACATTGTTAGCAGCACTTTGTTTAGTGGCGCTACTTTCTTTTTATACAAGCCGCTCTACAAAGTAAATGTAATGCGAGGTGATTAATTTCATCTCGCATTATTTTTTTGCGGTAAATACCGACTAAAAATTAACACAGTAAGGAGCAATACTAGGCTAAAAACTACAGTGTCAGATAGCACATGGTAAAAGGCTGTGTTAATGGTATAAAGCGCTAACAGTACTAAGTAGCCAAGCAGTAACGCATAATCTATCACATTTTTTGTGCTATAAAAGGTTTCCTTTTGGTAAATAAAAAGAAATGGGCATATTACTAAAAGTACTAAGGTCATCATTTAACTTCCTTTCTATGTTGTTTAAATTTACCATCTTTAGTTTGGGGGAATAGTAATAACCTGTCAAGGATACGGTAGAAGTACAACTTTTATTTTAAAAAAAGTGTATACTTTTTCGTTCGTTGTTCGTTATAAGCATGAAAGGGGGAAACTCAGTGGCTGAACAGACACTACATCAGCTTTATGAACAAAAGGCGCAGCTGATATTTAATTACTTACGCAAGCTCGGTTGCCCGCGCGAAGATGCAGAAGATATTGTGCAAGCAACATTTGCGAAAGCCGTTGAGCAATGGATTCATATTGCGACAGATCACGTATCCGCTTGGCTATTTCGTGTTGCGATTCATCATTATTATGACCTGTATCGTCACCGCCGTGCTTTCCCTCATTTACAAGTAGACGATGCCTTTATGGAGCAAGTGTTAGAAGAACAAACCTTAGAAGGTGAAAACTTGTTATTGACCAAAGAAGCACAGGAAGAATTTAAAGCTTTGTTAGGTCAAATGAAGCCGTCCTATGCCCATCTTTTACTATTAAAATACGAAGCGGCTTACAGCTATCAAGAAATCGGACAATTAGTAGGGATGAAGGAAGATGCTGTACGCACCTCTTTATATCGCGCACGCAAACAATTTAAACAACGTTGGGAGGAACGAGAAAATGAAAGAAAGAGAAACCTTTGAGCTAGATACGACTATCATCAAAAAGGCGCGACAAAAAAGTTATCGCCGTATGATTTGGACAAGCGCAGTAGTAGTAGTAACGAGCCTTGTCACGTGTAGTATTTTAGCTTGGCAATGGAACAGTTGGCGCTTAGACCAACAGATGATCCAAGCAGAGCTAGAGTATGATGTGTACGGTATGAACCGCTACATCGGCAATTTTGAGGAGAGCGTAAGACCGTGGGGCGCGACTGCACAAGCGCCGACCTATTCTTTAGTGGCAGGGCACCCTGTAGACGTTACCATGCTACAAGCACCATTTAACGCACCGCGCGCATATATCGAACCAAACGACACGACACGCTATTTACAAAATGGGCATAAGTTAAAGCTATGGTATGCGCCTGAAGTAACGTATGCCAAGTTAGCAAATGACCGTGAAATATTACGCAATATGCCTGCAACTAAACGTGTGGAGCTTGCCGTATCCTTTGATCGTAGTTTTACCATTGAGGAGTGGAAAAAAGTAGCGCATAACGACATAACAATGGCTTATTGGATTGATGATGAGCAACCAGTAGATGACCAACCCATTGACGAACGCTTTGCGATGGGTATTTCCCTGCAGGATGAGGGGGGCGACTGGCTAGAAAATCCCGTAGCTCATTTTGTAGAGAGTGCTGAGCGCTTAGCAAAAGATACGCGAGATAAGCAACTACAAGCCACCATCACAAAGTGGCAAGCGCATCAAAAAATTAGGGGCGTTGTGCTTGTTGGCAGCCCGCAACAATTGTATGAAGCAACAAGTGCACCATTTATACGTGCCACAAGCATTGGCACAATGATTGATTATTATGAGGAGGATGTACAATGAATAAAGTAATTCACTGGCTATTAACGGGGGCAATCACGGTAGTTATTGCCATGACTTCATGGTTAATTGCCTCATTTTCACTTTTCGCAACACCAGAAGGCACATCTATATTTTCGCTTGATTTTTTAGTAGCAGGTATTATTTTTATTATCCCGCTACTTGTGGTAATTTTACTCATCCTAGCACTAACACGTAACGCTATGAAGTGGGTATACCGTGGCTATATGTTAGCTACGCTAGAGATGCTTGTATTAGTAGGGCTTGTTTATGCTTCGCTACCTTTTACACTCTTTGTAATCGGTATTGTAGTAGTTAGCATCATAAGTATTTTTGGCATACGTCAAGTCACAAAACGTTCATGATAGCGCAAAACCCGCACGGCACATTAGTGTCATGCGGGTTTTTGTTTTTGATTAACGATATCATTGGCATTAACAACATAAAACGATTGAGGTGCAAAATATGGTTCTACAAAAATCATCACTACGTAGGTTATTATCAATTCGGTAGTTTTAGTTGACATTCAAGCTGTTCGCTTTAAAATTAAAACACCCAACAGAAGCCACATTACTTATGGGAGTGAAGAAGTATGAGCAAGTCGCCATTAGAGTGGATGAACCAGAAAAATTTAAACAATTATTGAACGATACATTACAAAACCAAGTACAATGAGCTTGCTTAGTTAAGGGTTTTCACAAACTAATTAAAAAAGTACAGTCAAATTTAAATGAGGAGTAGAAAGGCATTCATTGAAAAAAGATCATCAGGGTGCTGCACCCTAAAAATAGCAGAAATTTATTAAAGGTATTTTTTGTTATTTTTGAAATAAGTAAATAACTGGATGTGACTTTTTGGGCGGAAAAATCACATAAAAGTCACAAAAAGTCACGGGAAAGTCACAGAAAGCCCGAAAAAGGGTGAAAGAATGCGAAAGTCGCCTCACTAGATATCGCCTGTAATCCTTGTTATACTTTGAACGAGCGAGAAAACCCACTGCTTTAGCTGTGGGATGATAGCGAGTATCGAGCAAATTGTTCGATGCTTTCTCTTTTCTTTTTCGTGATTTTACTATATAATATTTATATAGCAAGGAGGTGAAAAGATGGACAAAACATTTAAAACACAAGTAAATCGAATGAAAGGTTTAACAAAACAAGAGTATCGAGTATTACGAGAGCTTTGTAGTATTAGTAAAAATTTGTATAATGTCAGTTTGTATAATATAAGGCAACATTACTTCACAGAAAAGTCGTTTTTAACGTATGAGTCAAATTATCATGTTGCTAAACATAATGAAAACTATAAGCTATTGCAAGCGGGTATTTCCCAACAAATTTTAAAGGTTGTAGACCGTAGTTTCAAATCCTTTTTCAATCTTATGAAGAAGGCAAAACAAGGTGAATACCGTTTTCAAGATGTAAAAATACCTAAGTATTTAGCGAAAGACGGACTATTCCCTTTAATTTTAAGCACAAATGCGATTCGTGTGAAAGATGGTTATTTTTTCATACCACTTTCAAATGCCTACAAAAAGAAAAGTGGATTAAAAGAAATTAAGATAAAATTCCCACCACAATTAGTTGGGAAAACATTAAAGGAAGTACGCATTATTCCAAAGGCGAAAGGCAAACGCTTTGACATTCACTATGTATACGAACAACCATTTGAAACAGTAATGCTGGACAAAGAAAAGGCTATGAGCATTGATATTGGCTTAAACAATGTAGCTACTTGTGTTACAAGTGATGGGCTATCGTATTTGTACGATGGAAAACCTTTAAAATCAATCAACCATTACTACAACAAACAAAAGGCAAAGTATCAATCAATCGCCATAAAGCAAGGCATGAAATATACAAATAGGTTAGCGAGTATGGATATAAAGCGAAATAATCGTGTGAAGGACTACATGAGGAAAGTTGCTCGTTCCATTATTGAACTATGTAAAGGGCAACAGATTGGAACGCTTGTCATTGGCTATAACAAGGACTTTAAGCGTGGACTGAATTTAGGGAAGAAGAACAACCAACAATTCACACAAATTCCGTTCGGTTTATTGCGTGAATATTTGTATAACCTATGTGAGCATTACGGCATTAACTATGTAGAGCAAGAGGAAAGCTATACGAGTAAGGCGAGTTTCTTTGATAATGATGCTTTACCAGTGTGGACAGCGGAAAAACAAAACATGTCATTTTCAGGGAAGCGTATCAAGCGAGGCTTATATCAAACCGCTAAAGGCATACTTGTCAATGCCGATATAAACGGAGCGTTAAATATTTTACGCAAAAGTAACTTGATAGATACACGTATCTTACAAGCTAAAGGGTGCTTGGCTCACCCTCAAAGAGTACGCATTGTTTAATGTGTGCTTTCGGATAAGGGTTCGTTAGAATCAATCTCCTTTGGAATCCCACTCCTTTAGGGGTGGGAGAAGTCAAAATAGGCTTTGTGAATGAAAAAGAAAGAAGGCGAAAACATGAATGCGTACGATGAATATATGAAAGAAGTTGTGAAGCCAATGCGTCAAGAGCTAGTGGATGCAGGGTTTACAGAGCTAACAACAGCTGAAGAAGTACACGAATTTTTACCAGAAGCAAAAGGTGTAACGCTTGTTGTGATTAACTCAGTTTGTGGCTGTGCGGCAGGTTTAGCACGTCCGTCAGCACGTGCGGCGGTTGAACAGGTAAAGCCTGATCACCTTGTAACGGTATTTGCGGGGCAGGACCGCGAAGCAACAGCAGCAATGCGTGGCTATTTTGAAGAAGTGTCACCAAGCTCACCATCTATGGCAGTATTAAAAGATGGTCAGTTAGCGTACTTTATTCCGCGTGAGCAAATTGAGGGCTTTGACCCAGCGCAAATCACAGGGCATTTGGTTGGCGTGCTTGAACAAACATGCAACTAATTGTTACAACGGCGGGGCGTCCTGATGACGTCACGACAGCTTACGCACAGTATGCGGCTAATGCCCTTGCTGTGCGTTTTGTTGTGCGAAAAAAGCGTTCGGTGGCACGTTTACAACGTGAGTATGGCTGTGCGGTGCTTGTAGCGGGTAAGGCGCGTTATGAGTATTTTGCACTTGGGGCGACAGAGCCACTGTTCTTTCATCCCAATACGGCGGCCTTCCGCGTGAAGCGGCTAGCACGCGGTGAGTCAGAGACATTGCTTGAGGCTACTCAGGTGAAGGCAGGTGACACGGTACTTGATTGTACGCTTGGGCTTGGGGCAGATGCGCTCATATTGCAGTTTGCGGGTGCGCACGTTACAGGGCTTGAAGCGAATGCGGCGATTGCTTTTGTCGTACGTGAAGGTATGCAGCATTATGATTATCAAGATGCACCACTTCTTGCTTGTATGCGCGATATTAAGGTTGTGGCGAGTGAGGCGCTTGCGTATTTACGTACACAGCCTAATAAGTGTTTTGATGTGGTGTACCTTGACCCAATGTTTGATGGGCTAATTGCGGAGTCTACTAATTTTAGCGCACTGCGTGAAGCAGGGGAGCATACAGCGCTGACGCAAGACTGGGTGGACGAGGCCAAGCGTGTGGCACGCAAGCGCGTTGTGTTAAAGGCGCACTTCCGCTCACCTTATTTTAAGCAATTTGGTTTTATTCCACACATTCGTGAAACTTCTAAGTTTCATTTTGGCGAAATTGTGGTATACTAAGAGTATTGCTATTTTAGGTGCTATCAATTGGCATTTCATATGTCTTTGACGACACTTATTCACACTGGCGTAGCTTTGGGGCTGCAAGGACGCAAAAGCAGGTAGGGTTTGCGTTGCTTAAGTCGAGAAGGCACAGTGAAACATTACCGCGGTTAGGTTATTTTTTCCTCAGATGATTGAGTTGATACGAGTAAATCCAAATAATAGATCAGGTAGCACCTATAAAATACTAGAGGGGTACGTTCTCACATCCGAGAGCGTGCCCCTCGTCTAATTTAGGAGGACATTATGGCAATTTTATTTGATATGGACGGCACATTATTTGATACAAACACAGTTCTTGCGCCAGCATTAGACGCAACATTCAGTGAACTGCGTGCGGCGGGTCTTTGGCAAGGGGCAACACCATTTGATACATACACTAAAATTATGGGTGTGCCGCTTCCGGTAGTGTGGCAAACGCTATGCCCAGCGCATACTGCAGCGCAACATGTAGCAAGTAACATATTGTTTCAACAACACTTACATGAAATGATTAACACGCAAGGCGCATTATATCGAGGGGTGCGTGACACTTTGGCGACGCTTGCCGAGCACCATGCGCTCTATATCGTCAGTAATGGTAATGCGCCGTACCTCGATAAAATTGTGACGCATTTTGAGCTAACGCCATATATTACAGCGATTTATAGCATTGATCGTGTGGCTTCAGGTGATAAGGGGGAGCTGATGCGTTTATTACTTACAGAGCAAGGCATTACAGAGGCTAGTGTTGTGGGTGACCGCCGCTCAGATATCGAAGGTGCTTTAGTTAACGGTTTAACGGCTTATGCCGCAGGTTATGGCTATGGTGGCCAAGAGGAGTGGGTGGGCGCGCAAGCTGTGCTTAGTGATTTTCCTTCACTAAAAAAACTGATAACATAAAAAAGAGGCTGGGACATAACTAGTGTTCAGCCAAAGAAAAAGAGAAATTGAGTGCGCTCAATTTCTCTTTTTCATTTTTTATGGGTATTCTTATTGATTGGCTGTGAACTTTCGTAAGTTCACAGCCATCAACGCCAGTCCCATTTCATTCGCAACCTTCGCTTTTTAAACATAAGGACCCTTCTTTCTGTTGGATTTTGTTGTCGTGACTTTAGTTTAACAGAAGGAGTCCTTTTTTAACTACAAAAATCAAAGCCCTTGAACTTTTACATTGCGTAAAAGTTCAAGGGCTTTTCATTTATAAGACAGGTTTTGTCCCAGCCTCTGTGTATTATATAACTGCTACAAAAAATAGCGATAAAATGACTAAAATCACTACGATTAATAATGAAATCGGAATAATAAGTACGAAAAACGCGGCCCATTTACCAATTTTATTAGCTTCTGCAATTGCCGCAATGCTAGTGAAAAATGACCACATATTAATAGTAATTAATAAGAGGGCGACAATGCTAGCAAATAAGTCGAAGTTGCCATAATGATACGGATCAACGAAGGACTCAGGCGATGCGACAAACCATCCAGCGAGTATAGGTAATAAAGGGATGGAGAGTAGCGCAGGGACAGCCATTGCTAAATACGTTTGACGAATGGTTGCTTTACCGCGAAATAGACGAGAAATTAGCCAAATGGTAAATGATGATAGCCAAAATGCAAGTGGTGCGAGTAATGGGCCAATCAAAAAGCTAAACCAGCCGAGTTCATAGATTGATTTGACGTTAGGGTCATCTGCTGAATTAAAATATGTCATAAACATTTGTGATAGGCTACTAAGCGCTACGATAAAGGCTGCTGTCCACCAAGAGTTTTTTTCTAAAAAGTGACGTGTCGTTAATGTGGGATGAAACCACACGCTTTTCATAATGTCAATGTCTAGTTTATTGTCTTTCACAACTACCTCTCCTTACTTTAACTTTTGTAAAAACACTACTTTTAAGTAGTTAAACTCAGGTAATGTTGAGAAGTCCTCTGGTAATTGGTGCTCCTCTAAAATGCGATATTTTTTGCCGTCAAAGGCTTTCGCAATCATTTGTTTAAACTTTTTCATATCAAAGCTTGCGTTATTTGTTGACGCGACAATTACACCGTTTTTAGCTGTAATCGCAATCGCCTCAGCCAGTAGCTTTGGGTAGTCCTTCGCAGATGAGAAGGTTACCTTTTTTGTACGCGCAAAGCTTGGTGGGTCTAAAATAACTAAGTCAAATAATAGGTTATGGCGCTTCGCGTAGTTAAAGTAGCTGAAGACGTCCATGACTTTAATATCTTGTGCTTCGTAGTCAATTGCGTTCACGCTAAATTGCTCGATCGTTTTAGGTAGGCTACGCTTAGCTACGTCTACACTCGTTGTTTTCAGTGCGCCACCAAGTGCTGCAGCTACCGAAAATGCGCCTGTGTAAGAAAACGTGTTAAGCACTTCTTTCCCCTCTGCATATTTATCGCGGATGGCACGGCGTACATTACGTTGGTCAAGGAAAATACCCGTCATCGCACCGTCATTTAAATCCACCGCAAAGTTCATGCCGTTTTCTTGGACGATAATAGGGAACTCGCCTGGCTCACCGCGCACAAAGTCGTCTTGCTCAATATACTGCCCGTTTGTGTCGAAGCGTTTTTTCTCGTAAATGGCACGAACGTCCGCTACATTTTCGATTGCCTCATAAATGAAGTGGCGGAAAGCGTAAATGCCCTCGCTGTAAAAGTTAATGACATAGTAGCCGTCAAAAAACTCAATCGTTAAGCCACCAATACCATCGCCCTCGCCATTAAAGACGCGGAATGCTGTTGTGTCAAAGCTGTCGTAAAACTCACTGCGCTCAGCAAATGCAGCGCGGAACTTACGCGTAAAGAAGTCCTCGTCAATCGCTTCGTTTTCTTCAGAAAGTACCCAGCCAACACCTTTATTTTGTAAGCCGTAGTAAGCTGTAGCAACGTATTCGCCTTGGCTATCTACGAGTTTAAATAGTGTACCTTCTTTTGTTGGTAGTTCGCCGTTAACCGTTTCGCGTGTGATCAGCGGAAGGGTATCGATAAATTTCTTTGGGATTTGTAGTGTATGCATGTCTCGTCAGTCCTTCTTATAGTATGATATTCATTGTACAACAAATTAAGGGGTGACGTGATGATTTCGTTAATTGTGGCACATGATAAAAATCGTGTAATAGGTAATGATAACAAAATGCCGTGGCATTTACCAGATGATTTGCAGTATTTTAAAGAAATGACAATGGGTAAGCCGATGATTATGGGACGTAAAACGTTTGAGTCAATCGGTCGAGCGCTACCTGGTCGCCGAAATATTGTAATTTCACGCAATAAGGCGTATGAGGCAGAGGGCATTGAGCTTGCTTCGACAGTAGAGGAGGCGCTTCGTCTTGCTGGCAATGTGCCAGAGGTGATGGTTATTGGTGGCGAGCAGATTTTTAAAACATGCCTTCCTATGGCAGAACGTTTATATGTTACGCAAATTGACCATGCCTTTGAGGGAGACACGTACTTCCCAAATTATGACGATTTTACACAAGTGAGCGCGCAGCCAGCGGTGCAAACAGCAGAAGGCTATACGTTTACGTATACGGTATATGAAAAATAAGTTATGGTATGTGGCCGCGCTACTGTGGTTAATTACAGCATGGTGCATTACACCAACAAAAGGTGACTCTATGTTACCAAATGTTCCGTCAGGCTCATTAATTTGGGTGATGCCTTTTACACAAATTGAACGTGATGACTTGTTGGCGTTTTGTCATGATGGTAAGCCCGTTGCAGGTGCTTGCATGGGCGGTGAGTCTTTGCTTAAGCGTGTAGTAGCTACGACAGGGCAAGCGGTAGCGTTTGAGCACGGCGTGTTATATGTGGACGGGCTAGCAGATCGAAGACGGGGTGACCGTACAATGCTTACCGCACTGCCTTATGTGTTAGAGAAGCATGAGTATTTTGTGCTTGGTGACAACCGAGAAGTGTCGATTGACTCGCGTAATTTTGGACCTGTGGCGCGCGCACAGGTTTTTGGTGAGGCGTTTGTGTTAACAACAGCAAATGTTGGCGGGCTGTTTCGTTCGTTACAACTTGTTACACTGTTGGTATTGCTTGTAGTGTTTGCCCGAAAAATATACAGCTACATCTCAAGTTGAGGTGTGGCTGTTGTCAATGTGGTTAAAAATGGCTCGCATAATAAAAGGTACAATAAGCAACACAAAAAATAACCGAAAAATTTGGTAGCCAGATACGAGCGGTAAATCTGCGCCTACAGCGTGTGCTACCATGCCGAGCTGATCAAGTCCACCTGGTACAAGGGCAAGTAAGCTAGTGGCGGCTGAGGCATCGGTTAATTGGTAAAACAGTAATGCGAGCAAGCTTGCCGCCACAAATAAAATACTGCCACTAAGGAGCGCATAAAGGAGCGCTCCTTTTTGTTTGCCCTCGCTTGGCTTTAGCATAAGCCCAACACTTACCCCCATTGCGAGCTGCGCTACGTGGATGATAGGTGCTGGCATCGGCTCACTTGGCAAGATGAGTTGTAGGATAACTGTAATAAGTGCAGGCCCAATGAGGTACGCCGTAGGAAAGCGAAAGTGTGCAGCTAGTAGTGCCGCAATGGTAGCGGCTAGCATATAGCCTACAAAGCTTGGTGTAAAGTGAAATACTTCTTCTGTTACTGTGAGTGGCTCACTTGGCATAACGGCTACAATAATAGGCACACTGCAAATAATAATAAGTAAGCGAACGGTTTGTGTCATTGTCACAATAGCAACGTCTACACCTTCTGTTTCTTCTGCCATGACAAGTGCTTGCGTCATGCCGCCTGGGATCGTACCAAGTAGTGCCGTTTTAAAATCTAGTCCAGAGAGTTTAGTAATCATATACGCAATACCAATGCACAACGCCACAAGTGAAGCGGTAAAGACGAGCATGAGCCAAAACTGGCTAAAGATTTCGGCTAGGGCGGTAGGTGTAAGCGAGCGCCCAATGACATAGCCAATAACAATTAGCCCTGCGTTACGCATGCGCTTATCCCACTGCAAGTTAAAGGGCAATAATCGCGCGCTTACCATGACGGCAAGCATAGGGCCGAGCAACCACGGGATAGGCAAGTGGAGTACGGTAAATAGTATGCCGCCTAGTGCACCAATCGCGGCAGTTTGTAAAAATGGCATAGCTGCCCACCTCCTTTTGATAAAAAAAGCCGCTCACCTCAGTGAGCAGCCATTTATGTTAAGCGTTTAATAATAAGTGTTTGGATAACAAGGAAGATAGCACCTACACACCAATATAAAGCGAGGGCAGACGGCGCAGTAAAGGCGATCATCCCCATCATAATGGGTGTAATATACATCAACATCTTCATTTGTTTTTGTTGTTCAGGCGCTACATTAATAAGGCTAATACGCGCTTGAAGGAAATACATCATAATCGTAATAACCGCAAGCGGCGTGTCACGACTGCCTAGCTCAAACCATAAAAATGAGTGTGTGGCAATTTCTGGTGTTTGGCGGATGGCATAAAATAGCGCAATAAAAATGGGCATCTGAATGAGTAGCGGCAGACAGCCACTTACGGCTGCAAAGGGGCTAGTACCATGTTTTTGGTAGAGCGCGCTTAGCTCCTTTTGCATAGCTACTTGTGACTCTGGCGTTTTATCACCTTTATATTTTGCCATTACCTCGTCCATCTCAGGCTTAAGCACTTTCATTTTTTCTTGCATCGTTTTATTACTGCGTGTTTGTTTAATAACGAGCGGCAATAAAATAAAGCGTACGCCTAGTGTAATAGCGATGATGGCATAGCCATAACTACCGCCAAAAAAGGTCGCAAGTTTAACAATTAAAAAGGAGAAGGGGTGCACAAAATAATCATGAAAGACCCCAGCCTCTCCGCAACCTGATAATACTACCGTTGTACTTAGCAATAACAGCATAAGTACCGTTTGTTTAGTGAATAATTTGTTCGTCAATGATGTAGCCTCCTCTTAAATAATGGATTAAGAGCAAGAGCTGTCAGCTTCATCATCTGGCTGCGCGCTACGTTTAAAGGTTAAGGCTAGCCAGCTTTTTACGTCGGCATTGTAAATAAACGGAGCGCTACTGTGCTGGGTTTGTTGTGTCGTCATATTTTGTACTGTAACATGCTGTGTATACACAAGCTGTGTAGCATGCGAGGTTAATATAAGCGTTAATGTAAGCACAATAAATAATAGCATCATGGACATATAAAAGTCCGTTGTGGTAAAGAGTGCGTCTGTAAAAAATGACAGAAACAAATGATTCACCTCCTTCTGTTAGTAGTATACGTTTTCACGCGGCATTTGTGAAGTAAGCCCTATAATAAATAGACAAGCACACAGTAATACATCGTCACACATCCCATAATAACAAACAGATGCCAAATCGCATGATTGTAAGGGAGTGAACGCCACGCATAAAAAATCGTACCTACTGTAAACCATAGCCCACCACTTACTAAAATCATAAAGCCTTCAAAACCAAGGTGAAGGTATACAGGCTTTGCCGCAAAAATAATTAGCCACCCCATCGCAATATAAGCGAAGGTGGAGAGTTTTTCGAACATAGTAAAAAAGAAGAACTTTACAAATACGCCAATTATGGCAAGCGTCCAAATCGTAATGAGTAGTACAAGCCCTAATTTGCCGCCTACTGCGAGCAGTAAAAACGGTGTATACGTACCCGCAATTAAAATATAAATGGCGGAGTGGTCAAGTTTGGCGAAAATATATTTGTATTTAAATGGCATGCTGTGTAGCAAGGTAGAGGCTAAAAATAATAAAATTAACGATGCCCCAAAAATGCTGACTGTTGTAGTTTGTAGTGTTGTGGAACTTTGCACGATTAACATAATAAGGGCTGGAATACTAATTACAAGACCAAAGCCATGTGTGAGGGCACTCCAAAATTCTTCGCGCAGCCCACCATCTTGGTAGGGGTTAAACATCTCTTTCACCGTCCTTATAGCTAGTGTTTACCCAAAAAAGCTTTACCTAGAGCATATCATCGACAGATGCGTAAAAAAAAGTTACGATTGTCATGATTTCTTTTACGTAATCAAATGTTATAATGGTAAGGAAAAGGATGTGTCAGAACATGGGACAAATTCATATCGTAACGGATTCTACAAGTGATTTAACACAAGAAGAAATTACTAAAAACCAAATTCACGTTGTGCCGCTATCAATCCAAATTGATAACGCGACGTATACAGATGGTGTAGATATTCAACCAGAAGAATTTATGGAAAAAATGGCGGTATCAAAGGAGCTACCAAAGAGCTCACAACCAGCCCCAGGTAAATTTAAGGAGATGTATGATGAGCTAGGAAAAGATGGCGATCAAATCATTTCCATTCATATGACAGGTGGCATGAGTGGTACTGTTGAGTCTGCTCGTCAAGCTGCACAAATGTCAGAGTCGGATGTAACCGTTATTGACTCGCGCTTTATCGCAAGCGGTTTAGGCATTCAGCTATTAGAGGCGGCGCGTTTACGTGACGAGGGCGCAACGCTCGAACAAATCATCAAGCGTCTTGAGGTTGTGCGTGATAACACCTACTTATATGTTATTGTAGATACGCTAGATAACTTAGTTAAAGGCGGCCGTATCGGAAAAGGGCGCGGCTTCATCGGCTCGCTACTTAATATTAAGGTCATCGCTAACCTTGAGGGTGGCGCGTATAATCCTGTAGGTAAAGTGCGTAGCCATAAACAAGTCGTTAATCATTTATTTAAACAATTTTTAGAGGATACAGCAGGCAAAACGGTGAAGATGGCATCCATTTCACATGCACATGGCATGAAGACGATGGGTACACCATTAAAAGAAAAAATCGAGGCAACCGGTTACCACGATGTGCGCGTACAATTTACGTCACCAATTGTATCCACACATACAGGGCCAGGCGCGATTGGCTTCGTATATTTTGCAGAGTAATTGACAGAGGGTGTTGGGCACGCGTGCCTAGCACCCTTTTGTTGTCTTAAAAAGGATTGAATCTATTTCAAAAAGGCAATAGATTAGGAGGAGTTGATGAACATGAGAAAAATCCTATACAGCCTATTTATTGTCGTGCTACTAGCGGCGTGTAGCGCGCCCGAGGCAAAGCCCACACCACCAAAGCCCGATACGACAGCACAGGGCGAGTTAGTGGAGCTACATGGTAAAATTATTGCGATTGATGTTAAAGGCTTTACCCTTGAAATGGATAAAGGGGAGCTAGCAATTTGTAAGATGAAGGACGTGTCACATATTTCCGTTGGACAAACGGTAACCGTACATGCCCGTAGTGTTGCAGAAAGTGACCCGTTGCAAGTCACAGTAGAAAAGCTCACAATTGAGCAGTAGATTTCGTGCGAACTGCAAAAAAACTGTGTATAGTAAATGATAGAATTGCGTGAAAGGAAGAGGTAAATGAATATTTGGAAGTATGCGTTTTTCACGCTAGTACTTGTATTAGTTGGTGGGGCGGGAGCGGCGTATTATGCCATTACTGCTTCGGGCGAACGTGCCCCAGTAGCTGTAGCTCAACCAATGGATGGTTTTGACGTAACACTTGCTACCTCTAATGAGGAGCTTGAGCAAGTAGCATCGCATTTTATTACCAAAGCATTGGATGGTAAGGACGTGCCGTTTAGCGTCGAAGTCGATGATTTGTTACATTTAACAACTGCTGTGTCTACATTTTTTGGCGAAACTGATGTGACGATGAGCTTTGCACCAATTGTTAATCCAGCTGGGCAAATTGTATTAGAGCAAAAAGCTTTTAAAGCAGGGCGACTTGCTGTCTCACCAAGCATCGCAATGGGGCTTGTTGAGCGCGTATTAACACTACCTGATTGGTTAGCTATGTACCCACGCGATGAGCAAATTATTATTGATTTACAGAAAGCACCACTCGAAAATAATTTACATGCACGTGCAAAGTCAATTGAGTTAAAGGACGGCGCTGTGCATTTTGACGTAACGATTCCAAAGGGGGAGTAAAGTATGGAACAAACAGCAATTTTTGCGGGCGGTTGCTTTTGGTGTATGGTAGAGCCATTTGAGCAACGCCCAGGCATTATTCAAGTACGCTCAGGCTATACAGGCGGCACACTCGAAAACCCGTCCTACGCACAAGTATGCACAAACACAACAGGGCATGTGGAGGCTGTAAAGGTAACATTTGATGATACCCAAATTAGCTACCGTGAACTCGTGGATTTATACTGGCAAACCTTTGACCCAACGGATGCAGGTGGGCAATTTTTTGACCGCGGCTCGTCGTATGCACCTGCCATTTTTTATGCAGATGAGGCGCAACGTGAAGTGGCTGAACAATCCAAAGCAGATTTAGCTGCAAGCGGTCGTTTTAGTAAGCCAATCGCTGTACCTATTTTGCCAGCCAAGCCTTTTTATGAGGCTGAGGAGTATCATCAAGGTTATTATAAAAAAAATGCCGCGCATTATACGAGTTATGCAACAGGCTCGGGGCGCAAAGCATTTATTACTAAACATTGGGGGGATAATGTATGACAAAAAAACTCGATCATTTAACTGAAATGCAGTACCATGTCACACAAGAAAACGGTACAGAACCACCGTTTCGTAATGAGTTTGACAGCCATTTTGAAGATGGTATTTATGTAGACGTTGTATCAGGTGAGCCGCTATTTAGCTCGCTAGATAAATATGATGCAGGCTGTGGTTGGCCAGCTTTTACAAAGCCAATTGCTAAAGTGACAGAGCACTTTGATACAACCCACGGCATGCGCCGCGTTGAGGTACGTAGCCAACAAGCAGACTCTCACCTTGGGCATGTTTTTGAAGATGGTCCACAAGCAACAGGCGGCTTACGCTACTGCATTAACTCTGCGGCACTCCGTTTTGTCCCAAAAGACAAGCTAGAAGCTGAGGGATACGGCGAGTACGTATCATTGTTTGTGCGATGACTAAAACATTTTACCAGTTCGTTCAAACTTTTCGCGGGGGCAGTGATGCCTTCGCGTATTTTGCAGAGGCGGCTTTTGAGGACCACGGCTTTCCTAAACAAAGTACAGATTTTAACGAGCTAAGTGATTATGTAGAGATGCAACAAGACAGCCATATGACCACAGCTGTATTTGATGCGCTTTGGGCATTATATGTTTAAGTTGTTAGACGTCTACCATTGTATTTTTAATGAAAAAAACGTATGATAAATGAAGACTTTAGAGAAGTGAGGGATTTTACGATGAGCGTACACATTAAAGCACAAAAGGGCGAAATCGCCGATACTATTTTATTACCAGGTGACCCACTGCGCGCGAAATACATCGCAGAAACATTTTTAGAGGACGTTGTTCAATATAACGACGTACGTAATATGTTTGGTTACACAGGCACATACAAAGGCAAGCGCATTTCTGTACAAGGTACAGGTATGGGCGTACCATCTATTTCGATTTATGTAACGGAATTAATGGCAGAGTATGACGTACAAAAATTAATCCGCGTTGGTACATGCGGTGCAATCCAAAAAGACGTAAAAGTGCGCGACGTAATTATTGCACAAAGCGCAACAACAGACTCAAACATAAATAATATTATTTTTAATAATATTAACTTTGCGCCAACAGCTGACTTTGATTTATTACACAAAGCGTATATGGCAAGTAAAGAGGCGGGCCTAAACGTACGTGTAGGTAACGTCTTTACAGCAGATATGTTTTACTCAGAAGAAAACCAAAACGAAAAATTAGCACGTTACGGCGTACTAGGCGTTGAGATGGAAGCTGCTGCGCTTTATACAATTGCAGCGAAATATGGTCGTCAAGCATTAGCAGTATTAACAGTGTCTGACCACATCCTAACGGGCGAAATTACAACACCAGAAGAACGTCAAACAACGTTCAACGACATGATTATTGTAGCGCTTGAAGCGGCTATTCAAGAATAAGTTACTAAAGCTCACTCACATAGGTAGTGAGCTTTTTTTATTTTACTATATCCCAACCCTGCTGATAGGAAGTGATCAGTGCTGTCGTAAGCGCTTTCGTATAAATTGTGATACAATTGCCATATCGTTAAATAGAAAGAAGGCAATTTTTTATGACAAGTCGTATTGTAAAAGAATTTATGGAACTCGTACAGGTTAACTCTGAAACAAAGCATGAGGAGCTAATTGCACCTGTACTTGTCGAAAAACTAACAGCTATGGGCTTTGAGGTAGTGCAAGATGATGCACATACACGCAATGGTCACGGCGCAGGTAATATTATTGCAACGCTGAAAGGTACAGTAGATGTACCTGCAATTTATTTTACAACGCATATGGATACAGTTGTACCAGGTAATAATATTAAGCCAAGCATTACAGCGGATGGCTATATTGTATCGGACGGCACAACCATTTTAGGTGCAGATGACAAAGCTGGGATTGCGGCATTATTTGAAATGGCTCGCCGTCTTAAAGAAGAAAATATCGCGCATGGTGATATTCAATTTGTCATTACGGCAGGTGAGGAAAGCGGCTTAGTAGGTGCTAAGGAGCTTGATCCTAACATGATTACAGCAGCTTATGGCTTTGCGGTAGATAGTACGGGTGACGTAGGCGGCATCGTAGTGGCAGCGCCATTCCAAGCGAAACTACAAACGAAAATTATCGGTAAAACAGCACACGCAGGTGTTGCACCTGAGCAAGGTGTATCAGCTATTACAGTTGCAGCGCGTTGTATCGCTAACATGAAGCTAGGTCGCCTTGATGAGGAGACAACAGCTAATATTGGTCGCTTTGAAGGCGGGCAGGCAACAAATATAGTGTGTGATGAAGTGAATATTTTAGCAGAGGCACGTTCGATTGATGAGGCTAAGCTTGAAATCCAAGTAGCTCACATGAAAGAAACGTATGAACGTATTGCACTTGAAAACGGCGCACGCGCTGAAGTTGAAGTAAAATACATGTACCCTGGTTTCCGTGTAACGGAAGAAGACAAAGTGGTACAAGTGGCACAGGCCGCAGCAACAAGCCTTGGCTTAACACCACGCCTTGAGATTTCAGGTGGTGGTAGTGATGCCAATGTTATTGCAGGCTTTGGTATCCCAACGGTTAACTTAGCTGTGGGTTATGAGTTCATTCATACAACAAATGAGCGCATCCCAGTAGCACAGCTCGAAAAACTAGGTGAATATCTAGTCGAAATCGTCAAACAAACCACAAAATAAGCGCTTTTTTAGAAGGAGGCGTTCGTTATGGTAGCACGTACCGCTTTTCGTACCGTCGTACTCACTGTGGCAATGATTTTATTCGTACCCATTATTGTACTATGGGGACGCGCCGCAGTAAGAGATTAAATCAAAGTCTTAAACGTTGAAATAGCAGCGTTTAAGACTTTTTTTGTGCAATAGTTCCCGAATAACCCCTACTATTATGTCCCATTTATCCATTGTGCTAGCACTTTTAATCAATCATAATGAGAATAGTTATCAATTGATGAAAGAGGAGGCAATACCGTATGAAACGAATGATGTATAGCGCATGTATAGCCGCAGGGTTACTAGTAGCAGGTTGTAGTGCGGGCGTGACAACAACAGAGCAAGCAGTTGAAGAAGTAGGTGCAACAAAATTATATCAAGATGCGTTAGGGCGTGAAGTAGAAATCCCCGTAACACCAAAACGTGTTGTAGCATTGTGGACAGTAGGGGAGATGTTGGCATTAAATACCAAGCCAATTGGCTCAACTGAGCATCTTATGCGCTTCTTTACAGAAGAAGAAAAAGAAGATATTGCGATTATAGGAGATGCGGTGAACGGTGACTACGAAAAAATCTTAGCGCTCGCTCCTGACCTTATTGTACTTTATGGGCTAGCCAGGCCTGAAGAGCTTGAAAAATATCAAAAGATTGCGCCAACAGTTACGACAGCCTTTTTTGGTGAAGCAATGGCATCACTGCGTAGTATGGGCGAAATTTTAAATAAACAACAGGAGGCAGAGGCTTGGGTGAAGGCGTATACGGCACGTGTAGCATCAGCGAGAGAAGATGTAGCGTCGTTAGCATTAGCCGAACAAAAAGCTGTTGTACTTCAGCTAGCACAAAAAAATATTTATTTATATCGCAGTGCAACGTTCCCAACGATTTTTGATGCTTATCAGCTCCAATTATCCGATTACCAAGCCGAGCTTCAGCAAGATAAGAGTTTTGCTAAGCAACAGCTATCGATGGAGAGCTTGCCAAACTTTGCAGATGTAGACCGCATCTTTTTAATTGTTAATGATGCCGAGTCCAAAGCAACATACGAACAATTGCAACAAAGCGGTGTGTGGAAAAACTTACCGGCTGTACAAAAAAACCAAGTGTACGTAATGAGCGAGCGTTTTTCGATGGCTGATGTATCTACGCTTGACTGGGCATTAGATGAAGTAAAGGAGCAACTACTCCAATGAAGCAATTAAAAATTGGTGCTAGCTTATTAGCACCTCGTGCCGCACAGGGTGGTTGGCGTCACCCGCAAGCAGGTTCCTTTATCCAACAGCCACTCACGTATTTTACAGAGGTTATGCAAATAGCGGAGCAAGGCAAACTTGATTTTATGTTTTTACCTGATTACTATCATATTTTTGCAACAACACCTGAGGAGCTAACAGCACATAGCAATGTATGGCTTGAGCCCGTAACATTACTCGCTGCTATGAGCGCTGTGACAACACGTATTGGGCTTGTAGCGACGCTATCGACTACTTACCATGAGCCTTATCATGTAGCGCGTATGATTGCGAGTTTAGATCAATTGAGTGGAGGGCGTGCAGGGTGGAATATTGTCACTTCTCGTGGTGAGACAGAGGCCGTTAATTTTTCTTCGGGTCACCGTCCAACCGTTGCAGAGCGTGATGAGCATGCTACACAGTTTATTGCACTTGTACAAGCACTTTGGCGTAGTTGGGAACCAACTGCGATAGTTGAAGACCGTTTACGCGGCATTTTTGCTCACGCTAGTCAGGTACATCCTATGCAACATAAGAGTAAGTGGTTTGCAGTAGAAGGGCCGCTTAACGTTGCCCCTTCTCCGCAGGGAGCACCAGTTTGTATGCAAGCAGGTAAATCACCCGCCTTTCGCGCACGTGCTGTTAAAAATACGGAAGTGTTATTTACACAGCTTAATGATTTACAAGAGGCTAAGGCGTTTTATGCTGATGTAAAACAACGCGCCACTCATCCAGAGCGCGTGCTTATTTTACCTGGTTTACAGGTTATTGTAAGTGCAACAGAAGCTGAAGCACAGCAAAAGAAACGAGATTATGAGCGTTTTGATACAGTGGCACTGCGTATTGCCAAGCTAATGGGGCTTGATATGAGCGGGCTTACATTAGCTACACCATTGCCAAAACAAGCGACAAAAGACAACGAAATATATCAAACTGTACTAAAAGTAGCGCAACAAAAAGGGCTAAAGACGATTGGTGAGTTGTATAATCACCTTACAGCTCAAAATAGCCATTTAACACTTGTAGGTACAGCCGAGCAGATTGCTGATACGATGACGCAGTGGCTAAATGAAGAAGCGGCAGATGGCTTTATCTTTATTCCTCACTTATTGCCAATAGCTATGACAGAGTTTGTGCAACAAGTGATACCTGTATTACAGCGAAGGGGGGTTTTTAGAGCGGATTATGAAGGTGCAACATTACGAGAGCACTTAGCATTACCGCTTACTACGATATGAGCCATACTACACTACAGGCAAGCACACAGTATCATTTAACAAACATAACGGCATTTACGTTAGCTGAAGATGAAGCATTGCTATACGGCGAAGCCTTGTTTCACTGTCTCGTGGTAGTAACGACAGGCAGTTTGACCTGCAGTTATGTCGAAGATTATTTAGTGCATAAAGGGGATAGTTTACTACTCGATTGCCAACATTCTTTGCAGCTTAAAGGGCAACAGCTTACAACGGGTTATATCGTAATGTTTCAACAACTCGCAACTAAACAAGCATTGCCACAAGGGCGATATGTGAGGGTAAGACCATTTGGTCAATTTAGTTTGCAGCTTGAACAGCTATTTGAGCGTATGCAAGCGCAGCAGCATTTTGCATGCCAAATTCAATTTTTACAACTTCTTGAGCGTGTATGGCAAGCGAGTGAGCAACAATTTTTTGGTGATGCAAAAAGTAAGGTAGAGGAGAGCATTACTTATATCCAAAAGCACTATGCCTTGCCTTTTTCAGTTGAGCAGCTAGCACAGCAAGCTAATTTAAGTAGGCGGCAGTATACGCGTATTTTTAAAAAGCTAACGTTAGCTACACCTATCGCTTATATTAATCAGTACCGTATTTTTCGGGCGCAGGAGCTACTTTTACAAACAACAGATAGCGTACAAAAAATTGCATTATGTGTAGGTTTTGATGATGTGCATTATTTTAATCGCTTATTTAAAAAAGCAATGGGTTGCTCACCTAAAGGCTATATTCAATTAAGGCAAACCAATCCACGCGTGGCGACATTGCACTATGCAGGAGAGTCGTTGGCACTTGGTATTACACCAATCGCAGATTTACAAACTACCTTGTTGCAATTGGCAACAACACCATCAGACATTATAGCGATAGGTACAACGTGTTGCCATGTTGAGCAATTGCGTGACCTAGCGCCAGATATTGTCATTGCCTCGGATGCTATTGCTTGTGATGAGCTGAGCCAAATCGAAAAATTTGTACCAACCATTATTATTCCTTGGGATATGAATCCTGTTGCCCGCTTACAAAAAGTAGCGCAAGTGATAGGTAAACGTGACCAAGCTGTGCAATTTATTGCGCATTATGAAGCCGAAAAACAACAGTTAAAGCCATACTATTCGCCTACGAAACGTGCGGTAGTTTTACGACTAGATGAGGGTAAGGTGTGGTTGCATGCTGCACGCTTTTTCCCCATTTTTTATGAGGTAGTACAGTATCAAATTAGCGCGATTATGGCACAAACTACAGAGGTAGGTGACGCAATGAAGCGCTATGCTATTGCGCTTTGTGATATTGAGGTGCTAGCAGATGTCGAGGTGTTGTATGTCGTAACAGGTTATGAAGCCGATTTTCCGGAGTGGCTTGCCGCGTTACAGGCGCACCCCGCGTGGTGCAAGCTACCTGCTGTGCAGGCGGGCAATGTTCATGTTTTAGCACAGCAAGGTCTCGCCAATAGTTTATATAATCAGCGTTACCAATTGGCAACACTCAAAAAACTGTAGGTCTCGTATAGAGTCCTACAGTTTGCTTGCTAGTGCGTTTTTAGTTAGCTAGTAAAATTTGTTCTAGTTGTAATGGCTCAATGTATTCGCCATTTTTATAGGCACGCATATTACCGCCAGAGATTTCGTCAATTAAAATAATGTCGTTAGTTTGTGCATCGCGCCCAAATTCTAGCTTGATGTCATAAAGCTCAAGATCTTTTTTTGCAAGTTCTGCTTGAACGAATTTCGAAATTTCGATGGTACGCTGTTTAAGCACGGCATATTCTTCGTGTGTTAAAATGCCAAGCATCGCAAGTCCATCCTCAGAGATTGGGGGATCGTTGCGGTTATCGTCTTTTAATGTAACCTCAACAAATGCAGGTAGGTCCTGACCTTCCGTTGCGTAAGCACCATAGCGGCGTAGGAAGCTGCCAACGGCTTTGAAGCGGCAAATCACTTCTAGCCCGTTACCAAAAACGGTAGCTTTACGAACTTTCATGGTTTTGTTGGCAATATCAGCGTCTACAAAGTGTGTAGGCACGCCCTGCTCATTTAATTTGCTGTAAAAGTAAGAAGTCATGCGTAGGCAAGCAAGCCCTGCACCCTCAATGGATAAGCCAACGGTGTTAGCGCCTGGGTCAAATACCCCGTCAGTGCCTGTTACATCGTCTTTAAATTGTAGTGCGTAGAAGCCATCCTCTAGTTTGTATACGTCCTTCGTTTTACCTTTATACACTAATTCCACGTTAAAACCCTCCAATTCGTTAGTACAATTTATTTTAACACGAATATTAATAGCTGAAAACTATAAAAACGTTCGTGTTCGTTTTTTGTCAAATTTCATGGTAAAATTTGAATAGTACAGGGAGGTAATGCGATGCCTAAACCAAATGGGGGGCATTATGGCAAGTGCGACAGATGTGGGTAAAAGTCAACTAATTATGCGCAAGAAGGGCTATAGTTACATTGACTTAGTGGCATGTGGTGTCATAACCGTGAGGCGGGTTTTTACCTACAAAAAGTGCGTCCATTAGTGTATAAGACGATGTTACAACTTGTGCAGGAGAATGTAGCACTTGGGCAATCTGTAGGGGTAACAACAAGATTTGAACAGGAGCTTGATAACGCGACTTATTTACATAGCAATCCACAAATGTCGGCAACTATTATAGTAGTAAAGGTTACAGTGGATAGCCCTATACGATTAACGCGCTTTATTAAACATAATGACCCGCGAGATAAGGGTAAACGTAGTAATGGGATGCCTAGGTCAAAGAGGTCGAGGGGCTACGTATTGCGTGGGATTCAGCGGATTTTACGCAGTTAGGCTTTGATAATAGTGCTATGTTGCCTGTGCTTTACGAGCTTAACGTGCAGCGTTTAATTCAGTCTATTTCGTAATTTGACAATATTGTGACATAACGCTACAATAACAAGTAGCGAACAATTAAATATCGCAAGCGATTAAGGTATAAATGCGTAAGTGTGCATTTATTTAAAAGGGAATACGGTGTAATTCCGTAGCTGTCCCGCAACTGTAAGAGGGAGTCGTGCTAGTAAGCCACTGTTCAACGAATGGGAAGGCAAGCACAGACGATGAGCTCAAGCCAGGAGACCTGCCTTTTTCGAGTACCACAAAAACCTACGAGGATAGGAGGTGTTCATAATGACGACAACTACACGCGCATTCAGCGTTAGCGTCATTCGAATGAAGCAGATTAGGTGGCAATTAGGTCCGCCCGCACATTCGCACGATGACTAACACTCTCTCAGGACATCTTCTATAGGAAGATGTTTTTTTATTGACAAAAAAGGAGATGAAGATGAATGGCTATTAACGAAGATCGATTTTTACAACAACGTAGCGCGCTGCCATTAATGCCCGCACGTCCAATGACAATAGAGAAACAACCCCACGAGGAGCGCAGTAAAGGCAAAAAAACGCGCCAATCTGTAGAGAATGTGGTGGATATGATGTTAGCGAGCAAACTGCTTGCCGAAAATGTGTTATTTGAAACTGTACTGCACCACCCTAAAGTTGTATGGATTCAGGATGAGACGGAGCGCAGCGGTTATGTTTTTGCCCGCGAGTCTGATGCTGTGGCATTACAAACCAAGAAAAATGGTTTTACAATGTATATGCCAACTAATCCGATTGTGTATTTAGTAAACGGTGAGCCTTACCATTTATTAACGCGCATTGACTCTACACGTTCTAAGCCAAATATTACACGTCTTGAGCGGGAGCCAAGGCCAATTTTAAGTGCGGCACGCGTTAATGACTGTCTAACAGCCATGGTGATTTGCTTTTACCAGGCCTATATTACCGAGCTTGAACAGATTATGACACGTAAAACAGCTGACTTTTACAGCCAATTTTACATGAAGCAATACGCAGAAAATGAACTTGCGACTTTCAAAACAAAAATCTCGGAGCTAAATGATAATCATATGAACTGGCATCCACGCGGTAATGGTCACGAACAATTAGTGGATTATATTATGGCATTGCCATTACTTACTAGCCAAATTGGTGACGAGCTTCGATGTGATAGTCACCCACAAGGGCTTGTCACAGTTATTGCGAGTTACTAATACCAAACCCTCACTGCTTCCCTAGGCGGTGAGCGTTTTTTTGTGGCTGGTAAAATCTCAAGATGCGTTTGAGTTGGAAATAGATAACTAAATATTTCCTTTAAATGCATTTTGTATTATGCTAAGAGTAAGAAACACAGTGATGTGAAAATAACCAACAAGTAGGTGATGAGCATGTATGAACTTCAAGATTCGCATTTTTTGATTTATGATACAACAACTTTAGTCATCCTTGGTCTTATTGTGGCAGCTATTATTTTTTATTTTATTCGTAAAAAGAAGAAAAATGCATAACAGTAGAGAGTCAAAAACCAAACACTATAGCGTGTTTGGTTTTTTTGAGGTCTTAAGTATATATAATTTAGTTATAAGGACATAATATGTCCATTGT
The DNA here is from genome assembly GCA_000935965.1 of Metalysinibacillus saudimassiliensis. Taxonomy (GTDB): domain Bacteria; phylum Bacillota; class Bacilli; order Bacillales_A; family Planococcaceae; genus Metalysinibacillus; species Metalysinibacillus saudimassiliensis. The sequence continues at coordinate 98,428 of LN483077.1, read as the reverse complement.
TTTTGATATAATATACCTAATAAAATTTAAGGAGTGTTGTAAGTGTTTAATGGTGCATTAAAAAAAGAGGCAATCGCTATGTATAAAGAACGTTATCAAGAATATGAGATTGGTCAAACGCAGATTGTTACTTTGTCAGAAGAGTTGCAACAGACAAAAGTTCATGCTAAGAGCGTAGTAGAGAAAGCATGGGATTTTTTAAATTCGTTTAGGAATACACCAGAAGATCTTCAACTTACTCTTAATGAAATTCAAATCGAATATAAGAAATTTGAAAATACAATTTTGTCTATTCAAAAAGAATTTGATAAAAATCTTCAAAATTCAGCAGGTTTAGGTGCAGCAGGTGTTGTTGCTGGAGCAGGTGTAGCAGCTCTTGGACCTGCAGCTGCTATGTCTGTAGCTATGACTTTCGGTACAGCTTCTACAGGAGCAGCAATTAGTGGGCTTGGAGGTGCGGCAGCAACAAATGCAGCCTTAGCTTGGTTAGGTGGAGGAGCTCTAGCAGCCGGTGGAGGTGGCATGGCTGGGGGGTCAGCGTTTTTAGCCTTAGCAGGACCTGTCGGTTGGGCTATTGGAGGAACAGCAATTGCTGGAGCAGGTTTAATGGCACGAGGCAAAAATAAAAAAATAGCAGATGAGGCATTTGAAAAAGCAAAAGAATTACATGAACAAACTACAATTATGAAAATCACTAGTACAGAAATTTCAGAAGTTGCTAGTTTGATAAATAATAATAGTCAGAAACTAATGCGGCTAAAAGATATTTTGGTTGAAAGTACTTTTTCTTATAATCAAGATATGGCACTGATTCAAAAACAACCACAATTGATGAATCAAATAGGCACATTAGTAAATAATACTAAGTCACTTGCCAAACTATTAAACCGTACAATTGGTGCGGGAAATTAATGAGGTGATTATTTGGATACTTTTGTGAATTTTGTTGATAAGAAAATAGGAGACGATTTAGCTGTAGTTGAAGAACATTTTGAAGAAAATCATATTAAAGCCTTATTTGCTCAATATAAGGAATTGACTGTAAGTTCTATTATTCAACAATTTGGTTTAGGTAGGATTTTTGATATATACAAAAAAGGTGGTAACCTTACAACACTGAATAATGCACAGCGTGGTGTTTTTGCTAATGAAGAAGATGAATCAAGGTTTAACAAAAATTATTCGCAGTCTATGAGAAAAGAAGTTTATGAGAAGGATTTTGCTAAAAATCGTAAAAAAATATTTCAAACACAAGAAAAGATAATTGATGATTATACTAAAAAAGATCTGATTAAAGATGGGCGTACACATCGAGATCATATTGTATCAGCAAGTGAGATTCAGCAAAATAATCGAGCACGTTTATATATGACTGATAAACAAAGAGGAGAAATGGCAACAGACAATAAAAATCTTGCATGGACAGATGGTAGCTTAAATCAATCGAAAGGAGAAAAAGATTTTAAAGATTGGCTGAAGAAAGAAAATCGTAAGGATAAACAAAAAACAAATGCTCAGTATTATGATATTAATACAAAAAGTTCAATAAAGAAATATAAACAGGCTAAGAAGTATATTGATAGTACAATTGACGAAGCTGAAGAAAAATATTATATACAAGGAATTGTAGAAACAGGAATTAATCAAGGTGTGGCAATGGGGCAACGGCAAGCAGTAGGGCTAATCATTTATGAATTTCAAGATGTTTTATTTAATGAGATGATGGTGTACTTTAGAAACTATAAAACATTTACTACCATCTCTGCTAAAGTAAAAGCATTCACAGAAGTATGTGGAAAAGTTAAGAAACATATGCTTATTAAAGCAAAGAAAATATTAATAACATTTAAAGAAGGATTCCTGCATGGCTTTATTAGCAATCTTATTACGATTTTAATTAATACATTTACTACAACCGCCAAAAATATGGCTCGTTTATTAAATGAAAGCATACATTCCTTGATAAAGGCAGTTAAACTGTTAGTAATGAAACCTGAAGAAATGAGTAAAGAAGAAGCTATAAAAGGAGCAACTAAAATAATTTCTACAGCAATTATTACAACATTCGGTGTTATTATGACAGAAAGTTTTGTTATTTATTTGAAAACAACACCTTTTTATCTATTAGCAGATTTAATTGGAAGTATAATTGGGAGTATCATTACTGGTATAGTGGTAGTAACTGTGGTTTATGCTATTGATAACTTTGCAAAAATTCTTGATGGGTTAACATACTATGTAGATGCAGTTATTTTTGATATGACTACTAGTGCAAAAAAAATGCGCGAATCCTATTATAATGCTATTAATACAATTGATGAACAGTATGAACTGATACTAAAGCAAATCTATCATGAATACGAAGAGCTTCATATTTTAACAATGAATGCTTATGATTTATCTCAAAGGTCTGGGGTATTGCTGGGTAATAGTGTGAAATTAGCGAAAGCTTTAGATATAAATGAAGAAGAAATTTTAAAAAATGAAGTAGATATTCTAGCATTTTTTAATAATTAGTGATAAGCCTCCCAGTAAGCTTTGGGAGGTTTTTTTACATGGAAAATGCTATGATTAAGGGAAAGATATAACAGGGAGGTCGGCCTTTATGCTACGACAATTTCAAGTGTTAGCTGTCAATGAGGTAGACTGGGCTTTCCGTTTAACACAGCCGATAAGCAGTCGCCCCGACTATATACATACCGAGGAGCGCGTACAGTATCAGCAAGTAGTGGTCAATGTACAGGGCGTTCCCTATGATGAGACGGCATATTACCAAGAGCTGTATGAGTTATCACTACAGCACAGTGTTACGATTTTATCGGAGGACCTTGATAAAACGATTCCGCCTGAACGTTTTCAGGCATTGCAAAAAATGTATGAACTCGTGCAAAAACAGCCTACATTAAGCCTTAATCGCTTTGTGGCATTTTTGGATGCGGAGCAGTTATTACCGCGCTATCAAAATGATTGGCAACGCGAGCTTAGATTGCAATTTATTACGATTTTACAGCAGTTTGAGCAGGATAAGGGGACACGTTATACCCATCCTGATTTTAGACGTTTGTTACTCGATTTAATTAAATGGATGTGGAACCATATTGACCCGTGGTTGAAGCAGTTTGATATGGTGACAGCAACGCCAAGCATTGTGTGGTTTGGTGCATTGACAACCAGTCAGCACTATTTTTTACGCTACTGCATAAATTGTGGCTTTGATGTGGCGCTAATCACACCAAATGAAGCGGCTGTAATCGTGCCGACCATGTCAGTGGTGCGTTACCCTACAATGCAGGCGGATGCGCAATTTCCGACAGCACCACCGAAGCAACAAACAACGGTGGCATACGGAGCGCAGCGCGAGATTAGTACGATATTAGGCGGAGAAGATGGCTATCTTGCCCCGTGGTCACTGCGTGAGCATGAGGCGCATGGGATTACACTACGTACTACCTATAATGAAATCGAAATTTTAGGTGAGCAACGTGCACTCGTGCGTCCTGGCTTTGAGGTAAAGCAGCATCAGGTTAACATACCTGTACTTTTTACTAAAATTTCAGGCGTGCCGCTTGATGAGGCAAATTACTGGGCGCAAATCCATCGTTTTGTGGCGCTTGACCATGCGACATTAGTAGAAGAGTTTCCGTTTCAACAAGAAAATCGCGCCAATAATCAATACCACTACACGCAAGCGCTTGGTCGCGATGGTAAGTTAGTTGCTGATAAAATGCTTGCGAGCAATTGGTGGCAACACACGCACTTGCATGACGGTGTGCAACGCTCCATTGCGGCAGCCATGATTCGGTTATGTGAGGCGCCTCGTCTTAAACGCTTAGCTGGCGAAACAGACGACGCACTTCGTTTGTATACGTTTAGTCAAGCGATGCAAATGCCGCGTGCAGTAGGTGCATTATTACAGCGCTATGATTATACGCAGGATGTCCCTAAAATTATATTGTACAATAATGAAATCAACGGTGAATTAAGCCGTGCTGATGCCGCTACATTACTTATGTTAAATGAGCTAGGGCTTGATATTGTGTTGTTTAATCCAGCGGGGCTTAATGATCTTGAGCGCTATATAGATAAAGCACAATTTGATCATCATTTACTTGACGAGATGCGCTTTAACTATGCTTACCGCGCCCCTCAAACAAAATCGAGCTTAACCGATGTTTTTAAAGGTTTTTTAGGTTTTAGGAGGGATTAGTATGGAGGATATGGAGCAAATTTTACGTCAACAGGTGGATTGTTCGGTACAGGCACTTGCGCCTATAAAGCGTAGCCTTGCTAAGCTAACGCCCGCAGATGTGTTAACGATTGGTAAGGATAAGGTTGAGCAAATTAATGGCTTTATTAACCGCACCATGAAAGGTTTATTAAACGAAAAAATCGACGGGCTTACAGCAGTAACAACACAAATGGGCAAGATGATGGAAGGGCTTGACCCAAGCGATTTTGAAGCTAAGCCGGCCGACAGCCCAAGCTTTATGCAGCGCATGCTTGGCAAAAAGCCTGAGCCACCTGTAAATGTTTTGCGTAAATACGAAGGGCTTGGTGCTCAGCTTCAGCAAGGTTTTATTGCAATGACGGAGTATAAGCGCGCCATTGTTCAAAATAATGACGAGCTGCAGCGCCTATTTGACGAAAATACGGCGTATTATAGCTTCTTGCTTCAACATGAGCAAGCACTAGCAGAGCGTGGAGTAGAGCTTGCGCGTCAACTAGATTATGCGAAGGACGATTTTGAACGAGGCACATTAGAGGCAATGCGTGAGCTACTTGATAGTAGACGACAAGATTTTATGATGGCGCGTGCGGTGAGTACCCAACTTGCAGTACAGTTGTATATGTTATCGGAAAATAACGATAAGCTACTCGCGCGTTTAGATAATGGCTTAATTTATACGGTGCCTATTTTTAAACAACTCATTGCGCAAGCTCTGCAATATGAGCGTGCAAGATTAGCAAACCAAGCACTTGGTTCGTTACCTAAGTGGCAACAAGAGGTTATGGCGACTAAGCAAGATGTACAGCAAAGTTTAGCTGATATTACGGCACTTGCAGAGCGCACCTCATAAAAATAAGAAGGTGAAGCGATAGTAACAATCGCCTCGCCTTCTTTTATTTTTTTATAGCCCACCATGTGCTAGCTACAAAAGTAGGGGCGCTGGTATACAGCAATAACTCATGGCTTGTAAAAATACCGACATAAAGTGCAACAAGACTAATGCTCGCAAAGCATGTTGCGATAACGCGGCGGCTATCGTTTAGTGCTTGACCATCTTTTTTTTCGAGCGCCTTGCGCCATTTTTCAGGCTCTTCCATCAGTTTTTCGAGCTTACGTGGTAGGCGTTGCAATAGCCGAAGCTCGTCTAGTGCTTGTTTGCCAAAGTTTTTTAATGTATCTTTTTGTTTTGCTTCTTCCTTCACCCACTCGGTAATTTGCGGTTTAGCAATTTCCATAAGATCAACGCTTGGGTCTACAATGTAGAGCACACCAGCAAGGGTAGAAATAGCGCGCCCAAGGAAGGCAAAGCGCGCAGGTAATTGTACCGGTTGGGTGCGTACGATTTCTTGTAAATCCTCCATTAGCTCCTCAACGACAGCGCCGTTAATTTGCATTAACTCATTGGATTGATAGGCACTGACGACTTTTTCGATAGCTTTCGCTAATACTTCTTTGTCGGCGCTAGGCAGTAGGAAGCCCATTTCTTCAAGGGCATCAATGACTAAATCATAATTCGTAAATAAAATGCCGCTTGCAAGTTTAGCGATAGAAGTAGCGTCTGCGTCTGTAACAGTGCCAACCATACCAAAGTCAATAAGTACAAGTGTACCATCTGGCTCAACTAAAATATTGCCAGGGTGTGGGTCTGCATGAAACTGACCGCCAATGAGTACTTGTTGTAAAAATAATGTAACGAGTTGCTCAGTTAAACTCGCGCGGTCAATCTGATGGTTGTCTAAAAATGCAGTATCCGAAATACGGCTGCTCTCTACCCATTGCATGACCAGTACGCGGTCAGTGGAGTATGCTTCAAAATAGCGCGGGATGCGTGTGTCAGGGAAGCGCGCTTGAAAGTTTTTGCCGTTTTGTAGTTCTTGTAAAAAGTGTAGTTCTGGCAGTAATACGTCCTGCATTTCGCTGTACAATAAATCGAAGTCGAGCTGTTTACCAAAGCTTGTGAATTTTTTTGCGAGCCAAATTACGATGCGCACCGCTTTAAAATCAATCGCAATAATGCGTGCGATATTAGGGCGCTGGATTTTAATCGCCACAGCTTCGCCTGTTGGCAATGTGCCTTTATATACTTCGCCAATAGAGGCAGAGGCTACAGCTGTAGGCGAAATCCAATCGAGCACCTCATTGACAGGACGTCCCCAGTCTTCTTCTAATACGGCCATAGCTTCTTCAGGTTTGACGGGTGGTACACGGTCAGTTAGCCCTTCTAGCTCAGCTAAAAAACTAGGGGGCATAATGTCAGCACGTGAAGCTAAAAACTGGCCAACTTTAATCATTAACCCGCCAAGTGCAAGTGCTTTTTTATTGTATTCACGCGCTTGTTTAGTAACAAGGCGCTCCCATTTCGCATTTGTTTCAGCGGAGTTATCACCGCGATGACGCCGCTTAAAAAAATACACCTGTAAAAAGAATTTCATAGACATACTAACGATAATAAAAATACGATAGCTTGCGAGCTTTTTCATCTAACCCCTCCTAACTTCTTACCTATACCCTAAAGACGTAAAGCTAGTCAAATGAGTTGCTTGTCTCTTTTTTTAAAAGCCGTACGTATTGCTAGGTAAGAAAGGAGAAACAGGTTACTAAAAGTCACAGTTGGGTACTAGGCGCGCTAGATTGGACAGTTCAACATGAAGAAGGGGAACTGCTCAAAGTGAACAACAGGAACGATGCAAAATGAATAATGGGGTGCTCAATATGAACCATTCGGTATGACCAAATTGACCGATTCAATAATTAAAGATTTTAAAGAACTTAAAAGATCTAAGTACTTAAAGATTTAAAAAAATAAAAGAATATAATCATGCTATCGCATGATGGGTTATTTTTTGTGGGGAAATGATAAAACAGCAAGCCAGATCTCCGAGTAACATGCAGCCGACATTGGGTCGTCTGTGTAGCGTTCAAACCCCGCAGTAGTTGCTTTGAGGTAGTCACTCTTTGTAAATACGCAGTTAAATTTGCCTCGATCTACACGATGGCACGCCGCATGTCTTGTCACTTACCATCAATTCCTCTTGGTTAGTATAAGTGGTGTAGGACCTAAAAACCTGTCAATTTATGCGCGTTTAGGATAGTTGATACATAAAAGCCCCACACGCTTTTACAAAGGTAGTGACCCCTTAAAGTTAGAGTTTTTATTATGCAGCTAATTGGCTGGCATGTGTCCGATATTTTATCGGGCTCATGCCGGCCAGTTTTTGTTTAATTCGATCATTGTTGTAGTAATCGATATATTGCTCAATTCTCTTTTGTAACACTTCGTAGGAGACTAATTCTTCCCCGTAATACATTTCCTGTTTTAATAAGCCAAAGAAGTTCTCCATTGCGGCATTGTCTGCACACGTTGCTTTACGAGACATGCTTTGGAAAATCTTGTTCTGCTTTAAGGTTTTGACCCATGATTTATGTTGATAATGCCAGCCTTGATCTGAGTGAATTGTTGTACGATATTCAGCTCGTTCTTGAATGATTGGTAGCGCTTGTTCCAGTGATTTCATGACGAATTCAAGCGTCGGCCTCTTGGACATACTGAAACCGATAATTTCTCCATTATATAAATCCATTAGGGGACTCAAATAAAGTTTCTCACCATTTGTACATTTAAATTCAGTTACGTCAGTCACGAGTTTTTGAAGGGCGTATGGCGTATAGAAACGTCGGTTTAATCGGTTTTTTGCGATTTTTCCAACAGTGCCTTTATAAGATTTATAACGTGATTTACGTCCAAATTTCTCGCATTTCAAATTCAAATCCCGCATAATTCTTTGCACTTTCTTGTGATTAATCGTATAACCTTTCGCCTTTAGCTGTGAGTGAATTCGACGATAGCCATAACGACTTTCATGTTCCTCAAACAGCTCTATTATCAACGTTTTCAAAGCTTGATCTGGATCTGCTTTCGCCATTTGTTTCATGTGATAATGATACGTTGCTTCTGGTAAATCGACACGCTTCAATACATCTTTTAATCGGAATCCTTCTCCTTTGAGTTCAAAGGCAATCACTGCTTGTGCTTTTCGAGGAAGGTATCCGGGTTCTCTCGAAAAGCTTTCAACTTTTTTAAATAGGCGACCTCCAATCGAAGCAGTTCATTTTCACGCTCCAATTGCTCCTCACGTGACATTTCTTTTTCTTTTTTTATTGATGTTGTTTTTGTTTTTTTAGACATAGATGGGCGCCCCTTTGCTTTTTCTTGCAGGCCCTCTATCCCTTCTTTAAGAAATTTACTGTTCCAATTGGCAATTACACTCGGGTTATTCAGCTTAAATTGAATCGCCGTCTCTTGATAAGAAGCACCTGTTTGTTTCATAAAGTGTAATACATCCACTTTGAATTGAACAGAATAAATCGTCTTCTTTTTCTTAACAGCTAATCCTTTACGTCCAAACGCTTTGTAAGCATGTACCCAACGTCTGACTATAGAATGATCAGAAAGTCCGTATTTTTTCGAAACTAATTTCATTCCTAATGAACCTTCTAAATACTCTTGCACAACGCTCCATTTAAATTCTTCACTATATTTAGCCATAAAAAAATCACCCCAAAAAGTTAGTTTTTACTCTAACTTTTGGGGTGCAGCACCAAACGTGGGGGCAAGTTATTAACTACGGTAAGCCATAATGTCTTGGTAATATTTTGTTAGAGAAGAAGCAGATACGCCGAATTGTTCAGCCATATCTTTTACTGTCATTTGAAGCGGCTCAATTAAGCCGTTTTCATTAGCATAACGCACAGCGCCAGCCGCAATAGCAGCCTCTTTACGCGCGCCTGGGCGTTCCTCTACTAAATAGTCCTCAAGTACAATGCGTAGCTCTTTAAAGTCACGCTCATGCTTTACAAGGAAGTCCTCCGCATGTTTTAGCACGTTAGACTCAAATGTCGTAAACTCCTCGCCGTTATAACCATTCGCAACAAGTGCTTGCCATAGGAGTAACTGCTCGTCTGCACGATGTGACTTCGCAAATTTTTCGAACACAGGCTTATGCTCTGGTGCGAAGAAAATAAAGATGGATGTCGCAAGGTAGTGATTGTCCTCTAATGTGCCATCTGGCAGGATGTACGTATAGGTCATCATCCCTTCAGGAATCACGCGCTCTGTTTCGCGGCGTAGGAAGATTTCCTCGCCTGTAATCGCATGACGCACTTTTAAATAAAGCGGTGATGATACGTCAATAATTTCCCCGAAGAATAAACGCGGGCACGTCCATGATGCGTAAACTTGCTGAGATACGGGGCGCAATGTTTGCTTTTGGACTTTCTTCATATAAGACTGCCACATCTCTGGCTTTTGGAAAAAGAAGAAATGCTCAAGCGCAATCGCTTGGACAAGCTGCGGATGCAGACCTGGCAGTTGCGGTAGCCATTCAACAACTAATTCATTATACGCAGGGATTTCTGCGCGGGTTGGGTAGTCATCAAAAAATGACTGGATGGTGCGATCAATTTCTTCAAAAAACATATCGGCTACTTGTACAGCCTCTTTGTGCTCACAGCACTTTTTGTATTTCTTGCCGCTTCCACAAGGGCAAGGATCGTTTCGTTTTACCAATTTCAACACTTCCTTAATATCAAACATACGTACTATAATATCGTTAATTTACTAAAATGAAAAGGAAGCGCACATATTTTTATTGAAAATATGTGCTCGCAAACTTTTTAAACTCGATTGCGGCAGGCAAAGCGGTCTTATGATTAAGCCACGCCATGCCAATAATTCGTTCGCAAACGGTGTTTTTAACAGGTAGTAATACTACACGCTCGGGGTTGTAGTTATCATCATGCGGCAGTAGGGTAATGCCTAACCCAGCCGCTACAAAGCCCGCAATGGTAGACACTTCGTCTAGCTCGTATGCCCAGTGTGGTGTAATCCCACACTCCCCAAAGCAACGCTCCACATTTTTACGTAGTGCATAACCTTCTTTTAAATGAATAAACGGCTCATCCGCCACATCATGCAATGTGACGCTCGTGCGCGCAGCTAAAGGGTGGTCGCTTGGAACCATAATAAATAACTCATCGCGCCACAACTCCTGCCAAACAACGGGCGGCTCCGTATCAATTGCCGCAAGCAAGCACACATCAAGCTCACCTGCCTGCAATAATTTGAGTTGGTCATAGGAATAGTTTTGCGTGAGTTTAAAATGCACGTGCGGAAAACGTTTGCCAAAGTCGCGCAGTAAATCAGGCACGACATTTGTGCCAAGTGTATGCAAAAAGCCGAGTGAAATCATACCATAATCAGGATTGTTTAACTCTTGTAACTCTAAAATGGCGCGGTCATATTCGAGACGCATTGTTTTGACGCGCTTTAAAAAGGACTGCCCAAAGTGATTTAAATAAATCCCTCGCCCGTGGCGGTCAAACAGTGGCACACCAAGCTCTTCCTCTAAACGCGCAATAGAGCGACTAAGTGCAGGTTGCGAAATAGACAGCTCCTCCGCTGCGCGCGTCATATGCTGAATCTTCGCCAATGTACTAAAATAGTGTAGCTGTTGCCATTCCATCCTTCATTTCTCCTTAAAAGTCGAATAACTTTTTGATTTAGTATACCATCATTCGACTCATGCATAAAAGGTATCGAAACGATGAAAACAATAAATTGTACATTATGACTTGCGGTGCTATGATGAGGACACAAAATATACACAAAACATTTCCGCAGAAGGGGATACACATATATGAACATTGCCAAACCACAATCACTAACTATCGAAAAAGGACCGAAAGCCGTACTATTATTGCATGGCTTTACTGGTAGCACAAAGGATGTTAAAAAGCTAGCTTTTCATTTAGCAGAACGTGGTTACACCGTACACGCACCAATTTACAGTGGGCATGGCGTTGAGCCAGAAGCATTATTACAAACAACACCAGAAGACTGGTGGCAAGATGTTGTGAAGGGGTACCAATTCCTTCAACAAAAAGGTTATAAGGAAATCGCAGTAGCCGGTATTTCGCTAGGCGGCGTATTTTCATTAAAGGTAGCAGAGACATTCCCTGTTAAAGCGGTTGTGTCAATGTGTGCACCTATTTCACGTGATAACTCAAAAGGCTTATTTACACGCTTGTATCACTACGCACGCCTGTACAAATCATTTGAAAATAAATCAAAAGATCAAATTATTTCGGAGTTACACGAGCTACGTATTACGCCAAAAGATTCATTAGATAGCGTAACAGAAATCACAATGGAAACACGCGAGCAATTAGCTAACATTAAAGCGCCAACGTTAATTATGCAAGGTGCGTTAGATGATGAGCTATATCAAGAGAGCGCGCCAATGATTTTAAATACGGTTAAAGCACAAGAAAAAGAAATTATTTGGTACCAAAACTCAGGGCACATTATTACACTCGGTAAAGAACGTGATCAAGTAAATGAGGACGTGGCTGACTTCCTTGACCAAGTGGAATGGAAAATTGCCAATTAATTTGTTAAAAGCGCGGTATTGCACCGTGCTTTTTTATTTTGTCCATATGGCAACAAAAGTAATGGCTGCTACGTCTAACGGTAGGTTGATAGTAAGGGGTGCCATTTTTATAGAAAAATACTTGCGTTAGTGATTGAAAACGATTATCATTACCAAGAGGAATACATAAAAAGGGAGTTTGATGACACGATGAAAAAACCACCACTACTTACAGCATTACTTGTAGGAGGGCTAATGCTTGCGGGGTGCGGCGCACAAGATGCTAAGCCAGCAGATAAAACGGCAGCAACAGAAGAAGTTGCTACGGAAAATACTGTGGACTTAACAAAGGAAATGGAAGCTTATAAAGCATTTGCACTTGAGCAGATGGATGCTTTTTTAACAGATACCGAAAAATTTGTGACGCTGTTTAAAGAAGGTAAGATAGAGGAGGCTAAGCACTTATATCCGCGCGTGCGTATGTATTTTGAGCGCTCTGAGCCAATCGCTGAAAGCTTTGGCGATCTTGACCCTAAAATTGATGGACGTTTAGCTGACATTGAAGAAGAAGGCTTAGGTAAAGAAGACTGGACAGGTTACCATAAATTGGAGTATGCACTTTGGGTGGATAACACAACAAAAGGTTACGAGGCTATTGCAGATCAACTAGTAGCAGATACCAAGGAGTTACACGCCCTTGTACAAACCGTAGAAGTTACACCTGATTTAATGATTACGGGTGCGGTTGACTTATTAAACGAAGTATCAACGTCAAAAATCACAGGTGAGGAAGAAATCTACTCCCACACAGATTTATATGACTTTAAGGCAAACGTTGAAGGTGCAGAAAAAATCTTTGAGATTTTACGTGAAAAAATCGAAGCAAAAGATGCAGCCCTTGTTAAAACATTAGATGAGAAGTTTGCGGCACTTGACGCGTTACTTGCGAAATATGAACAAGGCGAAGACGGCTATGTGTCGTATGAAGAATTAACAGATGAGGATACTAAAGCGCTTGCTGTAGCGGTGAACCAATTAGGTGAACCACTTAGCCAAATGGGCGTAATTATGGAGTGATAAAAAATGACTGAATGGCATGAGAAAAAAATATCTCGCCGTTCCATGTTAAAAATGACGGGCATTGGAGCTGCTGGCGCTATTATTGGCGCAAGCGGCTTTGGTGGCGTTATGAAGGCAATGGGCAGCGATTTGACAGCACCTAAAGCAGTAAAAAACAGTATTGCGTTTTATGGCAAGCATCAAGCAGGGATTACCACACCTTCGCAAACCAACGTCTATTTTGCATCACTTGATGTTGTCGTTACCACAAAAAAGGAGATGCGTGAGCTAATGCAGCTATGGACGCCAATGATTGAAAAATTAATGGCTGGCGAGGAGGTCGCGACGTCTACTAATGTACATATCCCACCAAATGATACGGGCGAGGCTGAAGGACTAGACGCTAAAAATTGTACCATTACGATTGGCGTGGGTCCGTCATTATTTGACAAAGTAGGGCTTACAGCCGAAAAACCGCGTGAATTTAAAGATTTACCACATTTTCCTAAAGACCAGCTAGACCCTGCGTATACGGGTGGTGATTTATGCATTCAAGCTTGTGCTGATGACCCGCAAGTTGCTTTTCATGCGGTGCGTAATTTAGTGCGTGTAGCCACAGGTAAAGTAGAAGTGAAGTGGGCGCAAGCAGGTTTTAATGCTTTTCCGCCTGGCGGAGGGACACCGCGTAACTTATTTGCCTTTAAAGATGGTACAGAAAACCCTGTACCTGACAAAGAGGACCATGTCGTGTGGGTACAACCTGGTGAGTCGAAGGCATGGCTTACGGGCGGCACGTATTTAGCGGTGCGTCGCATTCAAATGCATTTAGAAACGTGGGACCGCACTTCACTGCAAGAGCAGGAAAATACTTTCGGCCGCCACCGTGACACGGGTGCGCCCATGGGGATGAAGGACGAGTTTGATAATACGGACGAGGCTGAGCTACCTGCTACGTCACATGTCCATTTAGCGCGTCAAACAAAAGCGCGTATGTTACGTCGCTCCTTCTCGTATGCATCAGGTACAATGACACAAACCGGTGCGCATGATGCAGGGCTATTATTTATTTCCTTCCAAAAACACCCGCAACAATTTATTGATGTGCAAAATAGTTTTGGGCGTTTAGATAAATTAAATGAGTACATTACACATCGCGGCAGTGCGTTATTTGCCTGCTTCCCCGGTGTACAAAAGGGGAGTTACTTAGGTGAAGCGCTATTTAAGTAGTTTACTAATGATACTGGTTTTACTCATTGCTTTACCTGTGCAAGCACAGAGCACATATCGTCATTATTTTATTGCGATTAGTGATGCGCTTATGCAAACAAAGCAACAACAAGATGAAGAAGCACAAAAAACGCTTGTTCGTTTTAATGAGGAGTGGCAAAGTGTAACCTCAGATCAAGCAACGCAAAAAAAAGCGGTGGATGAGGCGCTAGCGTTAGCGTTACGTGCGGGTTCGCATGATGACCGTTTGGCGGCATTAACGGATTTATCTAATGCGCTTGTAGCGTTAGATAAAGCAGAAAACCCTGTAGATGAAGCGGCACAGCGCGCGGAGTTTGGGCAAAAGATGAAGCCAGTACTGCAGACATTTGAGCAAGCAGTAGCGGCTGAGGATGTGGCAGCACTAGATGCGGCTTATAAAACGTTTAATGCCAGCTGGAATAAAAACGAACGCCCTGTGCGTGAACAAAGTATTGCGATGTATGGGCAAATCGAAACACAAATGGCTTTTATCCGCATTGCAATTAGTGAGGACGAGCCTAATATGGCAGCTATCCAAACTAATTTTGATGCCCTAAAACAATCTATTACGGATTTTGTAGCAGGTAAAGAAACCGCTGAAGTTGTAGAAGGCGAGTTTTCATTGCAAACATTACTTGACCATATCGCGGCAGCTAAAGGCGCAATTGCGGATGAAGATTATAACGCGGCAGCTGATGAAATCCGTGCGTTTATTATGGTGTGGCCGCGTGTAGAGATGGATATTTCGACGCGTGATAGTAAACTTTACACAAAAATTGAAAGTACCATGCCACTAGTAGTAAGTGGTTTAACAAAGAAAGATGTAGATGCGGACGCAATTGATGCGCAGCTCGATGAGTTTGCGACAGCTATTAGTTTAATTGCCGAAAAAACCGACTATACGTTTTGGGATGCGGCACTTATTTTACTACGTGAAGGCTTAGAGGCCATGTTAATTATTATGGCGCTTGTGACATTTTTACAACGTGCTAACCAGCATCACTTGACGAAATGGGTGTATGTTGGCGCATTAGCAGGTGTTGTACTTTCTGTAGCAGCGGCTTTTGCGATGTCACTTGTGTTTTCGGCAAGCAGTATGGATGCTAACCGCGAAATTATTGAGGGCTACGTTGGTTTAATTGCGGCAGCTATGATGATTGGTGTGGGTGTTTGGCTGCACACGAAATCAACAGCCAACGCATGGAATGACTACATTGAGCGTCAAATGGGACGCGCTATTTCGACAGGGTCAGTTGTCGCGATGGCTATGATTAGTTTCTTGTCGGTGTTCCGCGAAGGTGCAGAAACTGTCATTTTTTATATGGGGATTGCGCCAAGCATTACAGCGGGCGAGCTAGCATTAGGTGTGTTAGTTGCGGTAGTTGTACTAGCACTTGTGGCGTTTATGTTCGTAAAAACATCTGTTAAAATTCCGATTCATTTATTCTTTAAAATTGCGACAGTATTTATTTATGTGTTGGCCTTTAAAATTATTGGTGTGAGCGTGCATACGCTACAGTTAATGAATAAAGTGCCTACGCATATTGTGGACGGTGTGCCAATGGTTCCTGTGATTGGGCTTTACCCAACAGTCGAAACATTAGTAGCCCAAGCGATTTTACTTAGTATTATTGCCGTAACGATGGTTTGGCAAAAACGTCAACGATAAACAAAAGCATTGCCTAGCGCAATGCTTTTTTTGTTCGAATTATACTTGTCGTCCCTCGCAACAGAAAACCAAAAACCCGTTTTCGTTGCGAAGTGCTCCAAAGCGAATCAGGGTTAAGCGTCGTTTTTTACTTTTTGTTGAATCCAGTAAAAAACGCCAACCCTTCATGCTTTTCACCCATGTCAAATGAAACTAAAGAGCGTTTCATTGCCATGTGTTCCAAAGCGAATCAGGGTTAAACGGTGGTTTTTACTTTTTGTTGAATCCAGTAAAAAACGCCAACCCTTCATGCTTTTCACCCATGTCAAATGAAACTAAAGAGCGTTTCATTGCCATGTGTTCCAAAGCGAATCAGGGCTAAGCGTCGTTTTTTACTTTTTGTTGAATCTAGTAAAAGCCCACCAACCTCTTACGTTTTTCAGTCTCCGCTCAAGAAGTGGTACTTCTTGGCGAAGCCTTCCAAAACAGTCGAGGTTAAACGGTGGTTTTTACTTTTTAATGGCCCCGACGATGTATTGGCCGAAGGGTAAGCGGGCGATGGTCCATGCTATGGCAATACACAGGGCGACGGTTAAGGTGACAATGATAACGATGGTCACCTTAAATGACAGCCCAAAACGCATAATAAAGCCAGAGCCAAACCATAGTACCTGCCAATGAATGAGGTAAATCATAAAGGCGTAGCGGCTAAGTATGCGCACAATTTTAAAGTACGGTAATTTTTGCCCCCACGCTAAAATTAAGGCGCTTATGCTACAAACAAAGGGGATAAGGTCAAGCCTTCTCGAATGAATGCCTGTTTGCCCAAGTTTCATATTAATGAAAATAAGCATCGTGCTTAGTAGCGCTGTGACAAGTGTCCACCAGCGATAGCGTAGTAGTGCTGCTGCAAGTTTTTTGTAGTGCTTGCCTGCGAGGTAGGCAAGCGCAAAATAGCCAAGCCAACCTGTAAGTAGCAGTCGAAATTGCGTTTGATGCGTCATAAAAAAAGGATACGGTAATTGAATGAGCGCATGATGTACTAAAGAAATACAAATGGTTAGCGGCAGTACAACAACGTCTGCGAGCTGGTATTTTTTTAGTAATGCATAAAGCGCGTATAATTGTAAAATGACAATCACGAACCAACCAACAAAATCTCCGCGAAAGAAATTTTGTAGCACAGTAATGAAAAATAAATCCTTGCGATAAATTGTTTCGGCAATGCCTGCATAAATAATCGCCCAAGCCATATAAGGCACCAATAAAAAGCGAATGCGCTTTGACCAAAAATTTGGTGGCAATTGGTTAGGGTATTTGTGCGCTAAAATAATAATCGACAAGACGATAAATGTCGGTGTCGCAAAGCATAATAAAATGCGCATAAAGTGAAGCGCCGTATGTTCAGCGTAAAACTCGTTATGAAATGTCATCCACGTTGTCGTGTGCAACGTAACGATACTTAAGCAGGCAATTGCTCTCAGTAAATCCCATTCCTTAATCAAATCATACAACCTCCAAAAACGTGTTCCACACCATGATACCATTAGTAACGTGTAAATATGGCAAATTTAGAACAAAATTTACGCATTATTTTGATTTTTCGCTTATAATGAAAGAAGACAAGGAGTGATACACTATGGTACAAAGTTTACCGAAGCGTGCCGACGTTAACATTAACGAAACGTGGGATTTAGCGCATATTTTTGCAACAGAAGAAGCCTATACACAAGCATTACATGACATTGAGCAGCAAGTGGAGCAATTTGCAGATACGTGGCTGGATAAGTTTTCTACAGCGGAGCAAGTTGTTGCTATGCTACGTGACTACGAAAAGTTACAGCAGGCTTTTGTGCCGGTGTATTCATATGCTCAATTAGCCGAAAGTGTGGATGGCACGGATGAGCAGGCGCAAATGCGCATTAGTAAGCTCAGCAATGTGTTTGCACAAATTGGCAAGGAGTTAGCATTTGTAGATAGCCAGTTGTCATTACTAGATATTGAAGTGCTAGCGACTGCTATTGAGCTTGAGCCGCAGTATGCCCATCATTTAAGCGAGGTAATTCGCCGCATTCCTAATCAATTACACCCTGAGGTAGAGCGTGCGTTAGCTGCGTTGTCGTCAACTTTCCAAGCACCGTATGATTTATACAACATGATGAAAGCTGTAGACATCAAGTTTCCTGACTTTACGGTAGCGGGCGAAGCCTACCCGATTAGTTATGTGACGTTTGAGGGCGTTTGGGATTCGCATCCTGATACGGACAAACGACGTGCAGCCTTTGCCGCATTTAACGATAAGTTAAAGGATTATGCCTTCACGACAGGTAAGGCTTACGATACGCAAGTCCAAAAGGAAAAAACAATTGCGTCACTACGCGGCTTTGATTCGGTTATTGATTATTTATTATTTGAACAAAATGTGGACCGTGATATGTATAATCGTCAAATTGACGTTATTATGGAGGAGCTTGCGCCGCATATGCGTAAATACGCAAAGCTTGTACAAAAGGTCAATGGCTTAGATAAAATGACGTTTGCCGATTTAAAAGCGCCAATTGATGCGAGCTATGAACCACAAGTAACGATTGAGGAGTCAAAAAATTATATTTTTGATGCACTTAGTGTAATGGGTGAGGATTATTTAACATTAATGAAACGCTCGTATGATGAACGTTGGACGGATTTTGCACAAAATATCGGTAAAGCAACAGGCGCATTTTGCTCAACGCCTTATGGGATTCATCCATATATTTTAATTTCATGGACGGGCAGTATGGAGGATGTTTTTGTGCTAGCGCATGAACTAGGGCACGCAGGTCATTTCTATTTAACACATGAAAACCAAAACATCTTTAATAGTGAGCCATCGCTCTACTTTATAGAAGCTCCTTCTACAACCAACGAAATGTTAATGGCAAATCATTTATTAAAAAGCTCACAAGATCCTAAATTTAAACGTTGGGTCATTGCATCGATTGTGTCGCGTACGTATTACCATAACTTCGTGACGCATTTACTTGAGGCTGCCTATCAGCGTGAGGTATATGCTATTATTGATGAGGGCGGTAGCGTAAATGCTAGCGTACTTACGAAATTAAAACGCGAAGTGCTTGAAAAGTTCTGGGGCGAAGCGGTAGAGATTGATGACGAGGCAGCCTTAACATGGATGCGTCAACCGCATTACTATATGGGCTTATATCCTTATACGTATAGCGCGGGACTAACGGTAGCAACAGCTGTAGCACAGCGTATTAAAAATGAAGGTCAAGTAGCGGTGGATGATTGGTTAAACGTATTAAAAGCAGGCGGCACAAAATCGCCAAAGGAACTTGCACAGATGGCAGGTGTCGATATTTCGACAGATGCACCACTGCGTGAGACAATTGCGTTTATCGGAAGTTTAATTGACGAACTTATTACGCTAACAGAGGAGATTGAAGGCTAATGAAGGAACGAAAGTGTCACGAATGTGAAACACCAATGGTTGGAGAGTGTACCATCCGCGTTGAAGGCGGAGGCTATGGTATTAAAATCCAAAAAAAGGGGCATGGGCTATTTAATCGTGTAGCGGAAAGCCCTCATGTTTACGTGTGCCCAAGCTGTGGCTATGTCGCAATGTATGTTGATAATGCTGAACGATTTGCAGACTAACGGCTTTTAGTACGAAATAAACAGGAGAATGTGCGACAGCTAGCGCACATTCTCCTGTTTTTGTTGTGGTAAGAACAGGGTTAAGCGTCGTTTTTTACTTTTTGTTGAATCCAGTAAAAAACGCCAACCCTTCATGCTTTTCACACATGTCAAATGAAACAAAAGAGCGTTTCATTGCCATGTGTTCCAAAGCGAATCAGGGCTAAGCGTCGTTTTTTACTTTTTATTAGTAAACGCCTTCTGCGATCATGCCGTCGGCTACTTTTGTAAAGCCTGCGATGTTAGCGCCAATTACAAGGTTGCCAGGGAAGCCGTATTTTTCGGCACAGCCTTTTGCGTTTGCGTAAATGTCTTTCATGATTTTGTGTAGTTGCTCATCTACGTCATCAAATGACCAGAAGATGCCTGTTGCGTTTTGCGCCATCTCTAAAGCAGAAACAGCTACACCACCAGCGTTAGCAGCTTTGGCTGGGCCAAATAATACGCCGTTATCAATGAAAAGGTTAATGGCTTCGATTGAGCAAGGCATGTTTGCGCCTTCGCCTATAACTTTTACGCCATTATCAAGTAGTACTTGTGCTGACTCAAGGTCAATTTCATTTTGTGTTGCGCAAGGTAGGGCGATATGGCATGGAATTGTCCAAATGCCTTTGCAACCTTCTGTATACGTTGCGTGTGGGTGATAGTCAACATATGTTGAAATGCGGTCACCTTTTACTTCTTTAATTTCTTTTAATGTACGAAGGCTGATGCCCTCTGGGTCATAAATATAGCCGCTTGAATCAGAGCAAGCTACAACTTTAGCACCAAGGTGACGCGCTTTTTCGATAGCATAAATGGCAACGTTACCTGAGCCAGATACGACAACGGTTTTATTATAAAATGATTGACCAATGTCTTTTAACATTTCTTCTACGAAATAAACCGTACCGTAACCAGTTGCTTCTTTACGACCAAGTGAACCGCCGTAACCAGGGCGTTTACCTGTTAGTACACCAGGTTGGTAAGCACCTTGAAGGCGTTTGTATTGACCCCAGAAGTAGCCGATTTCACGTGCGCCAACGCCAATATCACCTGCAGGGACATCGACATCTGGTCCGATATGACGGTATAATTCAGTCATAAAGGCTTGGCAAAAGCGCATAATCTCTGCATCTGATTTCCCTTTAGGGTTAAAGTTAGAGCCACCTTTACCGCCACCAATAGCTTGACCAGTAAGGGCATTTTTAAAGATTTGCTCAAAACCTAAAAATTTCATGATGGATTCGTTCACAGATGGGTGGAAGCGAATGCCGCCTTTATAAGGGCCCATTACGTTATTGTATTGTACGCGGTAGCCACGGTTAACTTGTGTTTTGTTGTTGTCGTCCTGCCACGCGACGCGGAATGACACTACGCGGTCAGGCTCAGCGATACGTTGTAAAATATTGTGCTCAATATATTCAGGATGTTGCTCGAACACAGGCTCAAGTGATAGGAAGATTTCTTCAACCGCTTGTAAAAACTCTGTCTCATGACCGTAAATTTGTTCAAGCTGTGCGTATACATGCTCAATATATTGCTTTGCTGCTGATTGTTCAGTTTGTAATTTTGTCATTGTCATTACCTCCAGGCTTTTTATCTTGTTATTATCGTATCGTTATTTTTCGCACTATTCAATAAAATACTTTGCTCAAATTTTTGATTTTGTGAAATGGTGAGCATAACAAAGTGGATTTAAAATTATTTTTAAATAGTAAAATCATATAATTTTGAGATAGAAAAAGGAGAGAAAACGAAGAAATGATTCATTTATTAATCGACGCTGACGCTTGTCCTGTAACGGATATCGCGCTACGCGTATCATCTAGCTATTCGATTAAACCTATCTTGTTTTGCGATACATCGCATGTCATGGAGCGAGAGGGGGCGCAAACGATTACCGTATCAAAGGGACCAGATTCTGTTGATTTTGCGCTACTGAACACGCTTACACGAAATGATATTGTCATTACACAAGATTATGGGCTTGCGGCGATGGTTTTGGCGAAAGGGGGATTTGTGCTCGATCAAAATGGTAGACAGTTTACAAATGAAAATATTGATCAGCTACTTTTTACGCGTCATTTAGGGCAACAAATACGTCGAGCTGGGGGTCGCACGAAAGGACCAAAAAAACGCACGCAAGAAAATAATTTAGCCTTTGAAACGAAATTTCGACAAATTTGTGAACACGCAATTTCAGTTGCCAAAAATGAGCAATAGGCTGTTGAAGCAGACGAAAAAGTAAACGCTCATGCATGGATGTAGTTAATTAGGTGGTGAAATCCATCTCAAATTGAGATGAGTAATAAACAAAAAAGGCTACATTGAAAGCAAAAACTTTCGATGCAGCCTTTTTTATAGTTAACTATTTTCGACTTCTTTTACCGTTTCTTCAACTTCAGCACGCGTGATTTTTTCACGACCCTCTTTTAATGCTTTAAGTGTGCGATGTGCTAACGCTAATGGTAAACGACAGAATAATAATACCGTACGCTTGGAGATGTTTTCCATATAAAGGTCACCTTTTGCGAGATTTTCGTCTGCGTAGGCAAATAGCTCTGTGCGTGTCCAGCCATCAGGTACAAAGCTAACGCCACGCTCGTCCATGTCTTCTTCTTCGTTACGCAAAATATTAACGGCTTGTAGCCCGCGGCCATAACCAATAGCTAGCTCGCGGTCGGTTGTGATGCCGTAGCCCCACTCCCAAATATTTGATAACATAACGCCAACAAGCCCTGCAACGTAATACGTATAGTCGTCTAAATCCTCGCGCGTATGTACTTGCCAGTTGCGCTCAGCCCATTTTGCCATACCTGTAGCCATTTCGCTTGTAGCATCACACACAATGCGGCGTGAGCCCTCAGGACAAAATGTAATCCAGTCGTGTAGGCGAAGGGTTACCTCAGGTAGGATATCCTTAACATTTGCAATGACTTGCATAAATGCCTCGTTATCAAACGTTGGTGCGGCAAGCAGGTCGCTCGTTGCCATTAGCATTGTATGTTTGTCGGCATTGGCAATGTCGTCGTGGTCCTCGATTTCGTCGATAGCGCGCATCATAAGGTAAGCGGCTGCTACTGTGATTTTTACATCTTTTTGTAAGAAAGTAATGGGAATATAGAAGGTGCGACTTGTTTCCTTTAAAACATTCATCGCTTCTTTATATAATTTTTTGTCATCTATCACGTACATATCCTCCAGTTCAAAGTAACAAACTCTCTTCTATCGTAACTGATTACACGCTAAAGTTAAAACAAAATCTTTTGCGAGGGGATTTTGTGTGCTTTTAGCTAGGCATTGATATAATAGAAGGAAAGAAAACTTGATTAAGGGAGAGGTTAGTATGGGTCGTTTAGCAAATAAAATCGCCGTTGTTACGGGCGGAGCATCAGGTATGGGTGAAATGATGGTGAAACGTTTTGTTGAGGAAGGCGCAACAGTTATTGCGGCAGATATTAATGAAGCCAATCTTGAAAAAATTAAAGGCGAGCATATTACTACAGTAAAGTTAGATGTTTCTGCAGACGAAAGTTGGAAGCAAGCGATTACCACTATAATCGAAAAATTTGGTCGCATTGATATTTTAATTAATAACGCTGGGATTTCTTCCGAAAAAACAGCGGACCAAATTACAGCAAAAGACTGGGAGCTAATGCATAGTATTAATAGCTTCGGCCCATTTTTAGGCATTAAGCATGTTGCCCCTTATATGAAGGAAGCCAAACAAGGCGCGATTGTTAATATTTCGTCGTACACAGCACTTGTTGGCATGGGCATGAACGCTTATACATCATCTAAAGGCTCTGTGCGTGCTACATCACGCGCAGCTGCAGCAGAGTTAGGTGGCTTTAATGTTCGTGTTAATGCCATCTTCCCTGGTACAATCGAAACACCGATGACGCAAGCGCTAACGGATGCAAAAGAGCAAATGGCTATGCTAGTGCGCGCAACGCCAATGCAACGTCTAGGTAAGCCAGAGGAAGTTGCAAATGCGGCACTGTTTTTAGCAAGCGACGAGGCTTCGTATATTACGGGCGCTGAACTTGTCATTGACGGTGGCTACGCTGCACGCTAAACTACTAATGAAAGCTAACAGTAAAATGTTAGCTTTTTTTATTTGCCAAAAATGGAGGGATTTGTGATGAAAAAGCTTTTCGTGTTACTGTTAGCGGTTGTCGTGTTAGCAGCGTGTGAATATGATACGACTATTAAAGAGGTTAACCAAGTACCAACAAAACTTGCCGAACAGGTGGACACTAGTCAAGCTGTACAATATATGGCATTAGATCACCGTAGCTATGTGGTAATAACAACAGATAAACATGTATCAGGTAAGGTACACGTCGAAAACGGACAATTAACGGTAAATCTTACAGAAGGCGGCAGTAAAGATCATGAGCAACAACATATTTTCCGCGTAGAGACTGCAAAGGACTATGACACAGTGATGGTTAAAGTAAATAATGAAGAAGTTCCGCTAGAGGTTATTATGTAACAATTGTGCGAAATGATGCGTCTTTTGTGCGCTCGTACATAATATTCGTTAAAACGGTAAACGTATAATTGCAAAAAGGATAACGTAGCGTTACAGTTTAGTGAAGGCACACATAAAGGAGTAATTTTATGACAAAGGTGATAGGGATTGATACGGGGGGAACGCTAACGAAGATTGCTTATTTTGATGAGCAGGACGCGTTGCATTTTGTATCGTTTCCGTCAAATGATTTAGCAGCGGTAAAGGCATGGCTAAAAGCACACCCAGGGTTAGAGGATATTGGGGTAACGGGTGGTCGTACGGAGCAATTACGTGAAGAGTTGCGCGACGAAAAAGCAATTCATTACATTGTAGAGTTTGAAGCGACGCTAAAAGGGGTGCGCTACTTATTAAAAAAAGAAGGACACTGTATTGAAGAAAGTATTATTACTAATATTGGTACAGGGACTTCCGTTCACTATATGAGCGGCAATAGTGATGTGCGTGTTGGTGGTACAGGTATTGGTGGTGGTACGTTAATCGGGCTATCTGCCTTAACTACAGGCATTACGGAGTACAAGGATATTCGGACGATGGCACAGCTTGGTAAGCGTGAGCAAATTGATTTACTCGTTAAAGATATTTACCAAGGTATGGATACACCAATTGACGGTAACTTAACCGCAAGTAACTTTGGTAAAGTTGGTATTACAGAAATCGCTAAACACCCAACGCCAGATGTTTTAGCTACTGTGCAAGGACTTGTAGGCGAAGTTATTACAACGATGAGCATTCAATATGCGGAGGCGCATAATACAGAGCATATTGTATATATTGGCTCGACGCTAAGTAATAATGACCATTTACAACAGGTGATTGGCAATTATACCCGTACGAAAA
The DNA here is from genome assembly GCA_000935965.1 of Metalysinibacillus saudimassiliensis. Lineage (GTDB taxonomy): Bacteria > Bacillota > Bacilli > Bacillales_A > Planococcaceae > Metalysinibacillus > Metalysinibacillus saudimassiliensis. The sequence goes on along the minus strand of LN483077.1, from coordinate 73,766 downwards.
AACGTACACCTGTTTTTGTTGGTGATCATGGTTTTGCAGGGGCGGTTGGGGCCTTATTAAATATTATGGAGCATCAAACAGCAAGCTTGCGCGAGTAACGCAAGCTTTTTTTTATTGCAACTTTAGTTGAACAGGTATATTATTTACTTAGGTAAACAATCGAGGTGAAATAGTTGAATCCGTTATTTCCATTATTATTTCAATACAATCGACAACTTACAATTGCCCTAAATGAAGTATTGCGTCCGCATGGTTTATTTAGCGCACAGTGGTCGATTGTTTATTTTTTGCATCGTAACGGGGCACAGTCCCTTACGCAAATTTGGCAAACGCTATCGGTAGAAGCCCCAACCGTCACGCGTACAGTAACACGGCTCGAAAAACTCGGCTGGGTAATGCGCGTTGAGGGTGAGGATCGCCGCGAAAAAATTATTACATTAACGCCAGTAGCAGAGGATAAGCTGCCCGCGATTAAAGCGGCAGTACGTGAGTTTGAGCAGGCGGCAGTTGCACGCCTGAGTAAGGAGGAGCAAGCAATGTTGTATCAGCTTGTGGAAAAAATGAAAGGTTGATGGATGTGCCACACGAAAAAATTTGGACCAAGCGCTTTACGAGTTTGTTTGTTACGAACTTAACGGTGTTTTTTGTATTTTACGGGCTTGTGACAACGCTACCGCTTTATGCGCTAGATGTACTTAAACAAACCGATAAAGAAGCAGGGTTACTACTGACGGCATTTTTAGTGTCAGCGATTATTGTGCGCCCCTTTTCGGGGAAATTGCTCGATGTATTTGGTAAGCACAAGTTACTACTTGTAGGGCTTACCTTCTATTTTATTTGTTCGGTATTATATTTATGGATTAAGCCACTGCCTTTATTACTGGCGCTCCGCTTCTTCCACGGGATTTGGTTTAGCATTATTACAACGGCAGCAGGCTCATTAGCAGCTGATATTGTACCAACTGCGCGTAAAGGTGCAGGGCTTGGCTATTACACCATGTCCACCAATTTAGCTGTTGTCATTGGTCCATTTATTGGGCTACTTGTTATTCAGTATAGTGATTTTAATACGTTATTTACCATTATGAGTGTGGTGGTGTTAATAGGTGGGTTACTAGCGCTTACTATTAAAACAGAGGATTTACAGCAGCCAACAGGCGCAAAGCTAACATTTAAGCTCAGCGATTTATTTGAGCGACCTTCGTTACCTGTAGCTTTGATTGCGAGCTTAGTGGCGTTTTCTTATGCGAGTGTGCTGTCCTTTTTATCTGTATACGCCCAGCAAAAGGGTTTGATTGCCGCGGCGAGTTGGTTTTATGCGGTGTTTGCGGCCTCTATGCTGTTAACGCGTCCTTATGTAGGTAAGCTTTATGACCAAAAAGGTGCTGTCTATGTTATTGTGCCAGCCTTTTTATTTTTTGCGGCAGGGCTTGCGATGCTTGCTTATGTCGAAGGAGCGGCATTATTTTTAGTAGCGGGTGCTTTTGTGGGCATTGGTTATGGCTCGTTAAATACGAGTTTACAAGCATTAGCCATTCAAGCGACTGCGCCTGAACGTAGCAGTTATGCGACGGCCACCTATTTTACGATGTTTGATGTGGGTATTGCGCTCGGCTCTTATGTACTGGGGATTGTAGCAATGCAGAGTGGTTATAAAACCGTTTACCTTGGCTCGGCGCTACTTGCTTTAGTTGTGCTAGGGCTGTACGCTATAGTTAAGCGTCGCGTACAGCGCGCTAGCCAAATCGAAACACTTTAACGCTTTTGCGCCTGTATCGCACGTCGCGCTAGCGAATCTGCCGCTTTATTTTGACTATCAGGAATCCAATCAATATAAAAAACGTCAAAGGTAGCAATGATGGTCATTGCTTGTTGTAGAAAAGGCTTATAGGCAGGATTTTTTACGTAATTTTTGTTAATGGCATCAACGACAATTTTCGCATCACTTTTTGCGGCTACAAAGCTTGCACCAAGTTGCTGTACCTCTTGCAGGCCACGAACGAGCGCACTAAATTCAGCGATGTGATTATTGGTTGGGGCAATAGGCTCACTAAGTTGTTTAAGGTGACCTTCCCCACGAATAAAAATACCAATACCACTTACGCCAGGGTTGCCTGCGGATGCACCGTCTGTAAATAATTCTATCATTCACGTCACTCCTCTGTTCTACTATAACACGAGGTGTGCTACAATAGAAAAACGTGAAAAAAGAGGGGGAAGTGCTTTGACAAAAGCTATTGTCGAAAACATTGACGCGCTGCAGGATACGTATTGTCGCGATTGCCCAGTTAAGCAAGCCTTACGTGAGGATAAAGGGAAACGAGGCGCCCATCACTTCTGTATAAGTGCCTGCTCTATCGGCAAAAAACTACAGCAATTAGGCATACAATTGACAAGGTCGTAAGGAGTATTTTTCCTCCTTGCGATTTTTTTGATTGTTTCATTATGTTTTGGGGAAAGAGTAAAATAATAAAGGGGGGAGTGTAATGCCAAGATCAAGTGCCAAAGATTTTGCAACAGAGATGTATTATGAAGGTTTATACTTTGCGGAGAAATCCAAAAATGAAGAGGAGCTAACGCTAAAGCGTCGTTTTTCGCGCTATGCCATTATAAGCTATGCTACTTCATTCGAAGCATTGCTCAACTATTATTTACGCAAGGAAACCTCGGAGTTAAAGGGGAACCAATATAAAGATGTGTTTAACTATTTAGAATATGGACGACCTCGCTATGAGCCACCACATATTTTAAACACCGTACGTAGTAAGCTTGAGCTACTCGGAAAGTTGACCAAAGGGGATAGTGTAGCTGTCATTAAAAGTGATGCCTTTCACACATTTGAGGAGGATGTCATTCACTTACGCAATAATATCCTACACTATGCGCATGGTAACTTTTCGGAAGTATACGGGGAGACATTGCACCGCTCAGCAGCTAAAGGCGCTGTAGCGACACAAAACTTATTAGCCGAAATGAAGGAACAACTAAACGTCATACCACCGACGTTTTTTGGGGTAATGAAAAGACAAACAAACGAATAGTCAGCGCCTTGTTGCAATGCTACAATAGGAGTATTGCTACATAAGGAGGCCATTTGGCATGAAACGATTTTTAGTATTAGCTTTTAGCTTAGTGATGCTTGCAGGCTGCAGTAACTATAAAGTCAAAGGCGATATGGATATTGAGGTACAAGATTTTACACACGAAAACCAGCGCGGTGAACAAGTATCGCTTGATGATTTAAAGGGAAGCCCTTGGCTTGCGACTTTTGTCTTCACCAACTGTACTACCGTATGCCCACCTATGACGTATAACTTAACTGAGGTACAAAAGGGCTTACAAAAGGCTGGGGTTGACGATTATAAAATTGTGGCGTTTAGTATTGACCCTGACAATGATACACCAACGGCCATTACCGATTACTTAGCAGGTTATGACATTGTTGATGACAGTAAATGGGAGTATTTAACGGGTTATAATCAACAATATATTGAGCAGTATGCCCGCAATTCATTTAGAGCTCATGTTAAGGATGACCCCAACTCTGACCAAGTCATTCATACGACATATTTTTACTTAGTTACGCCTGACGGACACGCGATTAAATCCTATGACGGGATTGATGTACCTGTAGAGGTAATTGTGGAGGACCTTAAAACGCTAGGAGGCAAATAAGATGGCAAAGCGGCTATTCATCTTACTCCTTATGGCTATTGTTTTAAGTGCATGCAGTAGTGCAGAGGATAAAGAAAAAGAAGTGATTGGCAACTACCTATCCACGAAGTATATGGTAACACCAACGACGACAGAGGAGGAGCTTGCCAAAAAGCTCGCGCCGTTCATTACGGAGGCGCTGGCTGAAGAGCAGGCAGCGAGCCATGCGCTCGCTCTGCCCATTAATGTTGCTAAAAAATACAACAGCCCATTACAAGTGGTATCTATTAGCGCCATTCCGCTAGAGGTGAGTGGGGAGTACCGTTACGTCGCTAAGCTTGTTGTAGACAATCGCCCTGTTGAGCAGCACGGGGAGCTAAGCATAAAAGACGACGTTATTACTTATGATCAACATCAAAAGAAAAAATAACGAATCCATAAAAAACACCATTTCCTATAGGAGGTGGTGTTTTTTTGCTAGTTCTAGCGAATACGGTCGTGCATTACCTAATAAAATTAGTGATTTGTGGAATGGCACTAGTCTATCTTAAAATAGTATACGTTAAGGTGAAAGTAGAAAAAGCGAAATTGCGTGCGCGCAATTTCGCTTTTTCGTATAGTTAGTTTATAGTTTACGATCAGAACGGTTAATACCGTCATTGTCCTGTAATTGATGAGTCGAATCGTGAATGTCTACTTCTTCACGACGTACGGTTTCTGATACTGTTTCTGTATCTACTACTTTCTTTTTACCAATGACAATTTCTTCGGCAATCACATCTTTTTTAGTGACTTCTACTTCTTCTTCCGTTACAGGAATATGGATGCGCCCATTCTCTTCGTAGGCATGCACATGATTAGTAACATCATCATCGTGAAGTGCAGTAGCCTCTTTGTTAACGGGACGACGTTCGATATAAACTTCTTCGCGTTCTACTGGTACTTCAATCGTTTGTTGATCTTCTACAACATATTTTTCAACATCTACTTCACCTGTTTGCACACGCTTTTTATCAACGTGTAATTGTTCTTCATGTAACGCTAGGCGCTCTTCTTCAGTACGGGCAACATCTGTAGGTGCATCAGATGCAGCGATAGCGTTGTCATAGTGTGTGCCGTAATTTTTATCTACGTATAATAAGTACTTACCTGCGTCTAAATCACTTGCGTAACGTAATCGTTCTTCTTCAGTTAATCCCATATTGTTAAAGTGCTGCTCTCTCACAATGTCCTCGCCCATTAATGAAGCTTTAAAACGGTCCCACCAAGAAACATGCTCAGTAGTGTCATAGTCAGAAAAACCACGATGCATCGAATATTGATTATCTTTTTTAGAAACGATATACATATCTTCTTCTGTAAAACCTTCTGCGCGTAGACGGTCCATCTCTGATTGAATTTCTGCTTCCGTGTCATAGATACCATACAATTTATTGTCTCGATTGTTCATGTTCATTCTCCTCCTCATTTTTAATGCATTTAAAACTTCATGCCTAAAATAGGCGATGCAGTTTAACTTAACACTTAACAGATACCTTAATTACTAAACGGTTAAACCTTTTAATTATATTTTAAGTCAACTACCCCTGCTTAATTTTTAGTGAAGTTACAAAAAAAGAAACTCAACCTAATGAAAAACGCCTACATATTTTTATATGTAAGCGTCGATGTTTATTCATTCATGTGAAAGCTTTGTTGGGGTCTTTTTTGTAAAGTAGCGCATAACATGGAACTGTTCCATTTGCGCGATTAAGTTACCAAAGAGGATAAAGCTACCGCCAATCATCACTTGTGTTGTTAAAGACTCACCAAGGAATAACATCGCAAATAGTGCAGCGAATAAAGGTTCTGCCGAAAAAATAAGTCCTGTATGTGTTGGCGATGTGTGCTGTTGCACAACAGCTTGTGCAATAAAGCAAAATGCACTACATACTAAGCCAAGTCCTAAAATAGCAATCCATGCATTTGTTGTTTGTGGTAACTGTGGTGTGTCGAAAATCACGCATAGTATAAGTGCGCCAACGCCTGCAAAGCCAAGTTGGTAAACACCGTATGCGATGGTTTCGACTTTGTTAGTGAAGCGACCATTTAATACTAAATAAATCGAGTAACCCACTGCTGCAAGCGCCATGTATAGATCGCCTGGGCGGAAAGTGAATGAGCCTTGAGCCGTCAGGACGATGATACCGATCATTGTACAAACAAGCGCAAAGCCAACTGCGCGAGAAGGCAGTTGTTTTTCGAGGAAGCTTGAAAGAATCGGTACAATAACAACCGTCAATGATAAAATAAAGCCTGCGTTTGCGGCAGTTGTTGTTGCTAAGCCAATGATGCTAAAAGCAAATACTTGCAGTAAAAACATACCTTGAATAAATGAGTACTTTAGCATTTGTGTATTGGCTTTTTTCATACGTGGGTAAAAAATTGCGCCCGCTACGAAAAATGCGAGTAAGCAGCGCTGTGCTACAATATTAAACGTTGACATTGTTTCGGCGCCCATCACCATGAAAGTGTAAGACAGCCCCCAAAACATGGTAACAACGAACATTAATAGGTTGGCTTTTGCTTGTTTGTTCATCTGTAATCACCTCTAAATTTCTTTGCTGTGCTAAAACAGTTGTTGTTTGATAATGACAACTATAAAACGTTGCTTGTGATTAGTAAAACGAATGTTTATAATAAGTTATATGAAAAAAATTCATGTGAGAAGGAAGTGTACATGAGTGAGCATAATTAAGTATGAAATCGTTAACAAAGTAGCTTTCGAAAATAGCTTTACAAAGGCCGCTGAAGCGCTTGGTATGACGCAATCTGCGGTGAGTCACGCTGTATCAAGTTTGGAGCGCGAGTTTGGTTTTGTGCTCTTTCATCGCAATCGTGCAGGGTTAACATTAACCAATGAAGGGCAAGCCATGTTACGAAAAATGCGCCTCGTACTTGAGGCCGAGGAGTTAGTGCAACAAGAGGCAACGAATTTACTAGGCATGACGACAGGTACGCTCCGTATTGGCGTTATTTCGAGTATTTCTTCGAGCTGGATGCCAGGACTTATCCAAATGATGGACGCACATTACCCCGGTATTACCATTGATTTGCGTGAAGGTGATTATTATGAGATTGAGCGCTGGTTAACTAACGGGGAGATTGATGCGGGCTTTTTAAATGCGATGAACTCCGACCAATTTCAATACATTACCTTACGCAAAGATCCACTGCTCTGCGTAGTATCAAAAGAGAGCCGCTTTTATACAAAAAGTAAGGTAGATATTTATGAGCTACAGGATGAGCCTTTTGTGTTGATTTCGTACCGTGGAGATAATGATGTGCTACGGTTGTTGGATAAGTATGAGGTGAAGCCTAATATTCGTTTTGCATTATCAGAAGAAATGGGTGTACTGTCTATGATTGTGCACCATATTGGCATTACCATTTTGCCGCAAATGTCCATTACCTATTTGCCTAAGGGCTTAAAGGTCGTGCCGCTTATGCAAGGGAGTTACCGAACAATTGGTATTGCGCTACGCAAAAACCCTTCGCCAGCGGCTACAAAATTTGTTAGCATATTACGTGACTGGATAGACGAACAATCATAGAAAGAGTGGGGATATGTATGAATATGCAAGGAAAGACGGTATTGATTACGAGTGGTGGCACTTTAGAGAAGTGGGATAATGTACGTGGGCATACTAATTTATCAAAAGGTGTTATGGGCTGTTACTTAGCAGAGGAGGCGCTTAAGCAAGGAGCAAATGTCATTTATATGCATGGTTATTTTGCTAAGCTCCCTGTAAATGCAGCGCAGATGACGCTCGTTGGTTTTGAGGGCGTTGAAGATTTAGGTGCTAAGGTAAAATATGCTGTGCAACAGCAAGGCGTAGACATCGTTATTATGGCAGCCGCAGGTAGTGACTGGCTAGTGGACAAAGTGTTTGACCAATCCGGTAATGAAATGACCGAACAAGGCAAAATGCCATCTGACGAACCACCTATTATTCATTTTAAAAAAGCCCCAAAAATTTTAGCGCAAATTAAAACGTGGCAACCTACTGTTACACTTGTTGGCTTTAAATTAGAAGCAACGACAGAAGTTGCAGAGCTTGTTGCGCGTGCGACAAAGCGTATGCAGTCTTCGCAAGCCTCCTTTATGGTAGCTAATAGCTCCAAATCATTATACGGTGAGCACGAGCCGCACTGGATTATTGACGCCGCAGGTGAGGTTGTTAAGGCGAATGGTAAGGAAGAAGCGGCAGTGGCACTATTCCGCTGTTTAGCATAATGGCACGTCGTAAAAAAACGAGTACCACTGCGACACTTGCACAAGGCGCTTCGCTTGTTGTGGCAGGGATTGTACTGTGGCAGACAGGCGATTTTATCCAAGGGTTAGTCGCTTTCTTTGGTGTCTTTATTGGGTTAGCCTTGGCGTTATTGCTATGGCGTATGCTCACGCCAAGCAAAAGGCGCTCGTTAAGCGAGATTGACGCGATGACAGGTCGCGAGTTTGAGGAGTTTTTAGGTGAAATGTTTAAGCGCCATGGCTATAAAACAAAAGTGACAAGTGCTTCTGGGGATTATGGCGCAGATTTAATTTTACACAAAGATGGGCAAAAAATTGTAGTGCAAGCTAAGCGTTATAAAAATAATGTAGGCATCCGAGCTGTACAAGAAATCATTCCTGCAGTGGCTTATTATAAGGCAGATGTAGCATGGGTAGTAACTAACAGCTACCTTACAAAGCAAGCACAAAATCTTGCGGATTCGAATGATGTTGTTATTATTGACCGCGAGCAATTAATCAAATGGTTATAGGTGAAATGCAGTGCGGCCCACTGCATTTTGTTGTGTAAGCTAGCAAAAATAAACCAAATTACTGCACGATTTATAAAAATAGAAAAATACTATACTATTCCAACCGATAAAACATTGTACCTTCCTTTTAGGTTGTGTAATAATGAAAAAGTGCTATTTCATTAGTACGTACATAGTAGGTATTACATCACGAAAGAGAAGGAGAATGGTAATGAACAAAGCAAGAGCGAGCTTTCGTATAAAGCTCAATGTATTATTTGCATTAATTTTGCTCGTGCCAGCGATTAGTATTGGTGCGTTATCGTATATTACAGCAAAAAATGCCGTTGAGGACGAAATCCTATATAGCGCGGAGCAAAGTGTAGGTGCGATTAATGGTGTGATTGACGAGCTATTAGATCAAAAGCTGACAAATGTACAGGCGATGGTTAATAAAATTAACGCAGGCCCTTTTAGCAATCAGCAGACGTATATTCGTACCATTTTTGAGCAATATGAGCAACAACAGGGTGATATACTCAATGTATTTATTGGTACAGAGAAGGGTGAGTATTTAAACGTACCACCGCGCAAAATCGAAAAAACCTATGACCCTCGTCAGCGCGCTTGGTATAAACAAGCAATGGCCGCAAACGGCAAGGCGATTATTACAGAGCCGTACGAGGAGGCTTTTACAAAAAATATAGTAGTGACTATTGCCCAGCAGTCGCTTGATAAAAAAGGTGTTGTAGCGATTTCGGTTAAATTAAATGCCATTCAGCAGATGGCGGAGTCCGTATCGATTGGTCGCGAGGGTTTTTCAGCAATTCTTTCGCAAAATCGCGTAGTAATTACCCATCCGACGCTTGATAAGGGCAAAGTGGTGGATAACCCAACGGTCGAAAAAGCCTTTAAGCAAGAGAAAGGTGAGCTAGACTATACGCAAGACGGCGAGCCACGCACGCTATTATATGAGACGAATGCATTAACAGGGTGGAAAATTACAGGTACCGTGCTACAAAAAGAAATTGATGCGGCAGCGTTTCCGATTTTAAAACAAACGATGCTTGTTATTGTAGTGGCGATTGCGATTAGTGCTGTTATTATTCACTTTATGGTTAATTCACTGCTACGTCCTATTATGGCGCTACGTGATGACGCTAAGCTCATTAGCACAGGCGATTTACGTAAGCCAATTGCGGTAGCTTCTGATGATGAGATTGGGCAACTTGCGCGCGCCTTTGAAAAAATGCGCGTGAGTTTACGCGAGCTTGTGACAACACTTGAGCAAGATGCACAAGGGGTTGCGGAGGCTTCGTCTGGGTTATCAGCTAACGCTGAAGAAACCACAACAGCAACAGAGCGTGTGACCGCAGCAAGTCAAGAGATTGCGGCAAGTGCTGAGGAGCAAATGCACCAAGTGACACGTAATGCCGAAGCATTGCAAGAGTTAACGACAGCAATTATGCATATTACGGAAATTTCGTCAGATGTAACGACACAGTCTGAGCATGCAACAGCACAAGCATTAGAGGGTGGCACAGCTGTTGGCAATACACGTCAGCAAATGGCATCGATTTATGATTCGGTGGCAGCATCTAATGACAAAATTGCTTCGCTTGCTAAACGCTCAACAGAGATTGGCGAAATGCTAGATGTTATTACAAGCATTGCTGAGCAAACTAACTTGCTTGCGCTTAATGCGGCTATCGAAGCGGCACGCGCAGGCGAACATGGTAAAGGCTTTGCGGTAGTAGCGGACGAAGTGCGTAAGCTTGCCGAGCAGTCACAGCGTTCTGTGCAACAAATTTTTACGGTCATTCAACATGTGCAGCAAGATACCTCACAAGCGGTTACGATTATGGCTAAAGTAACAGATGAGGTACAGCAAGGTTTAAGTGTGTCAGACGAGGCAATTACTAAGTTCCGCGCCATTGAGCATAGTATGGAAGTTATTGTGCCACGCATGGAGGAAGTTTCGGCTGCTACACAACAAATCTCAGCGGGTGTGCAAGAGGTAGCGGCAACGACAGAGGAGTTTGTCGCTTCTGCAGAGCGTAACGCCTCACATGTCGAAAATGTAGCGGCATCTTCAGAGGAGCAACTGGCTTCGATGCAAGAGATTAATGCATCAGCCCAAACGCTGTCGCATATGTCAGATGAGCTACGCGAATTACTAAAACAATTTAAAAAATAATGGACAGTCAAGGTGCGAAATAATACGCACCTTGGCTTTTTTTCGTTACGATAGGAGTAGGAGGTGTAAGGATGCAAGTAACAACGAAGCGCTTAGTCATTCGTCCGTTTAAAGAGGGTGACGCGGATGCGCTCTATAGCTATACATCAAACGCTAAAACGATGCATTATTTACCTGAAGAGCCGTTTACTCGGCAGGAGGTAGCCTGTTTTATTGCTACTAAAAACGAGGCGTATGCGGTAGTACTACAGAAGAGTGATGCTTTAATTGGACATATTGTGTTTGAGCGCTATTTTGGTGATCACTCCTACGAAATTGGCTGGGTGTTTCATCAAGATTATTGGGGTAAAGGCTATGCGACAGAAGCGGCTGCCGCTGTACTTACGTATGGCTTTGAGGAAATGGGTTTGCACCGTGTGGTAGCCACATGTCAACCCGAAAACCATGCATCTTACCGTATTATGGAGAAGCTTGGTATGCGTCGTGAAGGCTTGTTTTTACAATGCATCCCGTACCGCGATACGTGGTGGGATGAATACAGCTATGCCATACTCCAACAGGAATACTACGAAAAAAAGCAGCGGCTAGGTTAAGCGCTGCTTTTTACGATTTTAAATGGTGAAGGTGTGAAGGGTGTTGTAATTGCGGTGTGCGGCAACGGTAACACTGCGTTTATCAAGCTCATAAACTGCGCTCCATAGCGTCCAGGCCGGTTGGTTCGAAAACGGATCCGCTTCGCCCACCAATTTAACATCTGCGAGTAATTGCATCGCTTCCGCAGGGGTAAGTGTGTCATTTTTTGCGCCTAGCTTATCCATCACTTTGCCGTAACGTTCATGCCCATAGCCAAAAGTCGTTTTACTAGGGTGTTGATAAAAATTAGTAGCCGCTTGACGGTTTGTTTTATGGCGCAACACGACCATCTCCTGATTGACATATTCCACAATGGCGCTTGCACCAGTGGCATCAACAATTTGGTAATGGTAGGCGCTCGCCGCTGAATCATGCATGTCATAACGTGCCATTAATGCAATCGCTTCTTCTACTGTAGCTGCTTGGTCAAGCACTAAACGAATGGCGGTTGTACACATGATAGGGATATTGCCACGCTCTTGTGCAGTAGGTGTGTCAGGTAATAATAAAATACCAATGGCCAGCCCTTTTTCATTCATGCCATCCATTGGCACATAAGGAGCAGCAAGCGTTGTAATGCGATTATGCATGCCTTTTAAGCTGTCGTCGTCAGCAAAACCTAAAAAGGGCAGGTGCGTAATCGCAACACTCGCATAACCGTTTGGCGGCGCAGTATGCATCACAAGCGTTGGTCCTTGTGCTAAATCAAAATTGCGCCCAAAAAGATAGCCTGCGTCACTGTGCTTGGCGCGGAAGGTCGTGCAGCTAAGGTCAGGTATCGCAAGTGTAACAGGAAAGCCCTTCATAACATTGCGCGTCACAAAGTGAATAAGCTCCGCATCTGTACGCGCGCCTGTTTGTAAAAACGTTTCAAGCCCGTAATCCCCGTAGTAGGTCATTTCAAATAAACCTGGTGCGATACGTTGTACACTTTTAAGTGTTGCGAGCTCCTTGCGAAATACATAAGCTACAGAGCTTACTGTCGTTGCGCCTAGCACAGTTGTTGCTAATGCGATCTTTTTCAACCAATTTGTCATATTGCCACACTCCTTTAGTCTTTTTAGTATAACTCAAAAATACCCAAATCCAAATAAACAACATTGAGCATTTAACATCATTTAAAATAAAAGGGTTTATTTGTATGATTAAAGTGGGGTGATGATTTGAATTGTTATGACACAACATCAACAGCTAGCCTTGCTTTATTTAAAGCGCTGGGCAAGACGTATTATCTGAAGGGCAATCATGCGATGGCGATGAAGTTTTATTTGTGTTGGATACATTTGGCACTACGCGAAATGGCTTTGCGTATGAAGGTAGATGAGGGGTTTAATCAAAGAGTTTATCAAATATCACGTACTGTTAAGCAACCATTACCGCATGTCGTTGCTAGCGTTATGTACCATGATGCTGAGTATAGCAACCATTTTGGGCATGCGTATGTGGATCAGCCATCAAACCTTAAAGCTAATGTTTATTTACAACCATATGCAGATATTTACTACGCTACTATTTTAGCTGATGCCTCGGCAAAGATTTTGCTTGAGCAGTACCATATCACCCAAGAAGAATTTACGCTATGCAATCAGGTAGTATACCAACCGAGTGGCAGAGAAGTAATCGTCGAATAAATGGTTTGTGATGCGATTGAAGAAGTAGATGTTTACAGCTTGTATTTTACGCAGTAAGCGCAATCATATTGTAACTAAAAAAGTTGAAGCGATGATAAAATCACTTCAACTTTTTATGTTACAGTTTTATTATTATTTTGCTTTTAGCTGAAAGACGTGGTCTGTATCGTCATAATGCAAGTTGACAGTAATCGTATCACCTTCGTCTAAAATGGTGCAGTCTTGACATTCAAAGAAGCCACTGTTTTTAATAGTACCCACTACGGACAGCTCTTCTTGCTTGGTATACGTCGTTTGTGGCGTTTCGACAGTGTAGTCAATTACTTTGCCTTTCATATCCGCTAATGCGTCGCCCTCGTATTTGATTTCGAGTATGTACGTCTTTGTTGCGTTTGCGCTTTGCTTAGCCGTTAAATTGATTTTCCAATCTTGTTCGACAGCGCGAAACGTATGTGTGTTTGATGAGCAAGCTGCTAGTGCAACGGTTAATGCGGCAAGCAGCAACATAAGCTTCTTCAAAAAAATTCATCCTTTCATAGAAAAACGCACGAAACTGTGCGTTAGTTTTTAATCACATTTGTAGCTTGTGGACCTCTGTTACCTTCAACGACGTCATACGTTACACGGTCGCCTTCTGCAAGTGTACGAAAGCCCTCCGATTGAATTGCGGTAAAGTGCACAAAAATATCATCGCCATTATTGTCTTCAATAAAACCATAACCCTTGTCACTGTTAAACCATTTTACAACGCCTTGGTACATGTAAAGTCCCCCTTTAATTAAGTAGTGAGGCACGTGGTCCTCAACACCTCAAAGTATAGCACGGGGCTACGTAAAGTAATAGCGAAAACTGTATGAATATTCTATAATGAATATATTATACAAGAAGGAAGGTTTCATCATGACGATACATTCAAAACCAGTAACGGATTTAGACATTGCTATGCAAGCCGAGCTTCAACCGATCACACAAATTGCCGAGGCGGCGGGTATCCCGTTTGAGGCCCTTGAGCAGTACGGAAAGTATAAGGCGAAGATTGACCCTAATCAAATTACGGCTGTCGGTGAGGATGCAAAAGTTGTGCTTGTAACTGCGATTAGCCCAACGCCAGCAGGTGAGGGCAAATCTACTGTAACCGTAGGATTAGCGGATGCATTACATAAATTACAGCAAAACGTAATGGTAGCATTACGTGAGCCATCTCTTGGGCCTGTGATGGGCATTAAGGGCGGAGCAGCAGGTGGCGGACACGCGCAGGTTGTACCGATGGAAGACATAAATTTACACTTTACAGGCGATTTACACGCCATTTCGACAGCAAATAACGCACTAGCTGCAATTATTGATAACCATATCCATCAGGGCAATGCCTTACAAATTGATCCGCGTCGTATTATTTGGAAGCGTGTGATGGATTTAAATGACCGTGCACTACGTAATATTGTTATTGGGTTAGGTGGGCCTGTGCAGGGCATGCCACGCGAGGATGGCTTTGACATTACAGTAGCATCCGAAATTATGGCGGTATTTTGCTTAGCTACGAGCCTTGAAGATTTACAGGAGCGCTTAGCAAGTATTGTAATTGGCTATACGTATGCTCGTGAGCCGATTTTTGTACGTGACTTGCAAGTAGAAGGTGCGCTAACCCTTTTACTAAAGGAAGCATTTAAACCCAATTTAGTCCAAACACTTGAGGGTACACCTGCACTTATTCATGGAGGGCCTTTTGCTAATATTGCGCACGGCTGTAACTCTATTATGGCAACGCAAACGGCACGTAAGTTGGCTGATATTGTGGTGACAGAGGCGGGCTTTGGCTCGGATTTAGGCGCCGAAAAATTTATGAATATTAAGGCGCGTCTAGCGAAGTTTAAGCCAAGTGCTACGGTAATTGTAGCAACGATTCGTGCGTTAAAAATGCACGGCGGCGTAGCAAAAGATGCATTAGCGTCCGAAGATATTGCGGCGCTTGAAGCGGGCATGGCTAACTTAGCTAAACACGTTGACATTACACGTCAGTTTGGGATAGAGCCGATTATCGCGCTTAACCGTTTTATTACCGATACAGAGGCGGAGCTAGCAGTCGTACTTAATTGGTGTGCGGCAAATGATATTCGAGTAGCGCTTACTAATGTATGGGAGCAAGGCGGTGAGGGTGGCATTGCGCTTGCTAAACAAGTACTTGAGGTGCTTGAGCAAGACAATGACTTCCATGTGCTGTATGACGTAACGGCTTCAATCGAAGAAAAAACACGTACGATTGTGCAAAAAGTGTACGGTGGTGCAGATGTACACTTTACAGACAACGCTAAAAAACAAATGGCGCAAATCGAAAAATTTGGCTGGGACATCTTACCGATTTGTATGGCCAAAACACAGTATTCGCTATCCGATCAACCAAAGTTACTTGGACGACCAGAGGGCTTTACGGTTACTATTCGCGACATTATTCCAAAGCTTGGTGCAGGTTTCCTTGTATGCTTAACAGGTGATATTTTAACGATGCCAGGCTTGCCTAAACAGCCAGCTGCGTTAAATATGGGCGTAACGGCTGATGGCAAAGCAAAAGGTTTATTTTAATGGTTATCGTAACCGTTATTATGGTAATGCTTGCAATTATAGTATTAGTTTTTACCAAAGACAGTAAAGAGACCTTTGCCTTCACAACTTTTGTTAAAAGTAAACCGCAAGACACATTGCGTGCGGAGATGGAGCTCTACCGTAAAAAAGTAGGCGCAACAGAGCGAGATACCAATTGTTTTGTTACGGCATTGTTACTTGCTTCTTATAAGCCGGAGTATGCCGATGCTATTGCACACATTTGTCAACAGCGCCTTACAGGGGCGCTAGATGCAAGAGCTTTTATGACCGAAATCGCGCAATATGTGTCAACGACTAGTGTAACGATGAAGGATTGGCACTCAGCTTGCCAGTACGTGGGCGATTATGCTGTGCAAAATGGTTTTTCGTCCAATGATTTTACCATTGCTACGACGTCAATTATGGCGGCTGCTGTTATTACAGCGACAGCAAGCGATGATGCTAGCAGTAGTGATAGCTTTGATGGCGGCGGTGGCGATTTTTAATGCCTAATGGTATATTTAGGGTATACTGCGCAGGGGAGTGGAGAGTATGAAGGGTAAACGATGGGCAAAGTTTGGCATGTTACTAAGTGCACCAATGCTCGTGCTAAGTTTGCAAAGTACACCAGTGCAAGCACAAGGCACAACAGCTGAGGCACAGTGGGAGGCATTTGATACTTTAGCCAACACGATTAAAAGTACTTATCATGTCAATGATGCAGGTGTGTATGAAGTGATTGATACACTTGGTTTTATGTATTATGAAGGTGAGCAACTGCGTATAGTAGTAGATGAGCCAGTACCAACGCTTGCTAACGTAAAAAATGTAACCATTCAAACATCACCAACCATTACACCGTCAGCGCTTAAACAACAACAACGCGATATTGACGCTTTATTGCAAGGTACAGCACGTAAATCAAACGTCACACAGTCGCAACTGTATGAGCAATTACGCACAGCGACATTGCAAGGCAATCAAGGTACATCAACTACCATTTTACCTGACCGTATGCAAGTCGAAGTAACGTATGCACAGCTTGATAAGCACGTTCGCCGTACATTAGAGCAAACATACGGTAATACGGTAGCATTTAACGAACAACAAGAAGTACTCATCGGGTATTAATTAAAAAAATGCGGGGCGCTGAAAAGCACCTCGCATTTTTATTTTGTCTTACACACGGCGCAAGGTCATATAATTTAGTGCAGCTAGTGCTGTACAAGCTAAAATAACAAAAGCCATAGGCATTGCGTTAGCTTCGCCCATAATACCGACAAGTGGTGAGGCCAGCCCGCCACCTATAAAAGGTAATAGACCAAGTAGAGCAGATGCACTCCCTGCATTGCTTCCTTGTTCTTGCATAGCTAGTGAAAAAGTTGATGTACCTACCATACCAACTGACGACACAACACCAAATAAGCCAAGTAGTACAAAGGCAATGTGCAGTTGGAGTACGACAGCAAGCGTCAAAATAAGTGCGCCTGTTAGTGCTAACACGACACCGTATCCAAGGAGTTTGAGTTCAGGGATACGCTCGGATAGGCGACCTGTAAGTTGTGCGGCAATAATAATGCCGATACCGTTTGTCGCAAAGCACAGTGCAAAGCCAAGTTCCGAGAGCCCATACACATTTTGTAAAACGAAGGGTGAGCCTGCAATATAAGCAAACATCGCGCTCATACCTAGCGCTTGTGCAAAGGCAAGGCGCATAAAATAGCTGTCCTTAATGAGCACACCAAAGGTTTTAATTGTTTGAAGCGGGCCACCTGTAGAGCGCTTGTCTTCGGGTAGGGTTTCTTCTAAATAAAAGAAGACCGCAATAAATACTGCAACGCCAATGCTTGCTAAAATATAAAACACCGTATGCCATGTGGTAAATTGTAAAATAAAACCGCCCACGATAGGTGCTAAAATTGGTGCTGCCCCGTTAACTAATGATAGCAGTGCAATAAATTTCGTTAAATCTTTACCACTATACATGTCGCGTGCGGCTGCACGAGCAATGACAGCACCTGCAGCGCCTGATGCTCCTTGAATAAAGCGCATAGCGATGAGTATCCAAATGGAAGTGGCCATCGCACAAAGTACAGAGGCTACCGCAAAAATAAGTAAGGTAAAGAATAAAGGCTTACGGCGCCCGACCCTATCGCTTAGGGGACCAAAAATTAATTGCCCAGATGCCATACCAATAAGGCAGGCTGTTAGACTAAGTTGTGCTAGGGATGTTGTTGTATGTAAGTCCGTTGCCACGATTGGCAGTGCAGGTAAGTACATATCCATAGAGAGTGCGCCAAAAGCTGTCAATGAACCAAGTATAATGACGAGCGAGAGTGGCGCACGAAAAGTTTTTTCTGTCATAAGTCTCGCCTCCCTTACTTGTTTTAGCACATTTACAATGAGAATGTCTATCATTCCTTAGTCGTACCAAAAAATAAGCGCCTCTTTCAATAATCGAAAGAGAGCGCTTATCTCGTGTATTTGAGTGAATGGTTGTATGGTTGCAAAACTATCTTCCTACTTTCTTTGAGCAAATGCTTATTTACAAATTGGGATTTTGGTTTCTTATAACAGGTAACAGTTGCGTATTGTAGCCTCGTACGACTTACGTTTTGCGGTCGCCTACAAGGGTAAGCGAAAAGGTAAGTTGCGTGAGTTACGATACATAAAGGGGTAATTGGTCGTGAGCCAATGTTTGTAAAGCTTCACCCAAATACACAAAAGCTTGTTTTGGCTTCACTAGAGTTAGGTAACTCTTGTCCCTACTATAATACAATCAGAATTATCTGTCAATTGAAAAGCTTACGTTGTTTCGAAAGCGACTAAAAAATGATAGAATAAAGCCATACTAAAGAGGTGGTAATAACAATGAATGACTTTTTACAACAAGTAAAGGCAACGTATGCGGCCTTTGATGCAAGCCATGATTTTGATCATATTGAACGCGTTATGCAAAATGCAGAGGCGATTTTACAAACAGAGCCAGCGGCAGATGCGGAGTTAATTCGTTATGCGGTATTATTGCATGATGTGAGCGATAAAAAATATACCGACTCTAAGGAGGCGGAAGATCGCCTAATTGCCATGCTTACGTTAACAGCAGAGCGCGAGGTAAAGTTGCGCCATATTATCGAAGCGGTTTCTTTTAATGGTGGTAACGAAATTGCAACGACAATGCTAGAAGCAAAAATCGTACGTGATGCAGACCGTTTAGATGCCATTGGGGCAGTGGGTATTGCGCGTACCTTTGCTTTTGGAGGCGCTAAAGGTCGCAAGTTATACGACACTACAGAAGAAGTAAGAGAAAACATGACAGAAGCCGAGTACCGCTCGCGTAACAGCGCAAGTGTTACACACTTCTACGAAAAATTATTAAAGCTAAAGGATTTAATGACAACACCAAAAGGGCAAGAACTGGCAGCTAGTCGCCATGCCTTTATGGTGCAGTTTTTACAGCAACTACAAATGGAAAGAGACGGTAAAGCATGAGCCATTTAATTGTACAAAACCTAACAAAAACAGTGGGCGATAAAACGCTCTTTAAACAAATTGAGTTTACAATTTATGAAGGTGAGCGCGCGGGGCTAATTGGTATTAACGGCACAGGTAAATCTACATTACTGTCGATTATTGCAGGTGATTTGGATGCGGACGACGTAACTTTTGACCATCCTAATAAATACCGTATTGCTTACCTACAACAAGAGCCAACCTTTAATGAAGGTGAAACCGTACTGCAAGCTGTATTTGCAAGTGACTCACCTGTACTAGCGCTCAACCGTGATTACGAGGATGCGCTTGTTAAGCTAACTGCCAACCCAACGTCTGAAGCATTGCAGACGAATTTATTCCGTTTACAGCAACGCATGGATACAGAAGGGGCATGGGATGTTAACGCGCTTGCCAAATCTTCATTAACAAAGCTTGGCATTACGACATTTGATAAACCTGTCACAGAACTATCAGGCGGTCAGCAAAAGCGTGTAGCCCTTGCGAAAGTATTAATTGAACCAGCAGATTTATATTTATTAGATGAGCCAACCAACCATTTAGACGCAGAGTCTACGGCATGGCTACAAGAGATGGTAACGCGCTTAAAAGGTGCAGTCATCTTTATTACCCATGACCGTTACTTTTTGGATGAGGTGGCAACGCATATTTATGAGTTAGCTGACCAAACATTGTACCGTCACACAGGTAACTACGGTGATTATTTAGAGGCACGTGCGCTACGCATTGAAATGGATGCATCAAGTCAACAAAAGCTACAAAACCGTTACCGCTCTGAATTAAAATGGGTGCGCCGTGGTGCAAAGGCGCGTTCAACAAAGCAAAAAGCAAGGTTGCAGCGCTTTGATGATATTAAAGATAATTTAGTGCGTCAGTCTGACGACGAAGATTTAGATATGAATTTAGCGACTACACGCTTAGGACGCAAGGTATTAGAAGGCGAACACGTCAAAAAAGCCTTTGCTGACCATGTCATTATTCGTGATTTTTCCTTTTTATTAAGTCAAGGCGATCGCATTGGTATCGTCGGCGCAAATGGCGCTGGTAAATCAACACTCCTTAAAATGTTAGCAGGAGAGCTAGACTCAGACGGCGGCGAAGTCATTGTAGGTTCAACGGTAAAGCGTGCACACTTTAAACAAACGCTACCACCAATGAACGAAAATGAACGTATGATTGAGTATATTCGCGAGGCGTCTAATGACATTACTGACGCAAGTGGTATTCGTTATTCGGCGGCACAAATGTTAGAGCGCTTTTTATTCCCAGCACATGTGCATGGCACAATTATTGGCAAGCTATCAGGCGGGGAGCGCAAGCGCTTGTATTTACTACGCTTATTAATGGAGCAACCTAACGTTTTACTATTAGATGAGCCTACTAATGATTTAGATATTGAGACACTCAGCGTGCTAGAAGATTTTATTGAGCATTTCCCAGGCGTTATTATTACCATTTCCCATGATCGCTTTTTCCTTGATCGTATTGCCAAAAAACTTTGGCATGTCGAAGGTGGCGAGGTTGTGGAGCACCAAATGTTGTACTCGGAATTTTTAGCCCAGCAAACCGCAGCGCCAAAGGTCGAAAAAACCCCTGTGGTAGTACAAGAAAAACCAAAGCAAGAGCGCAAAAAATTAACCTTTAAAGAACAAAAAGAGTGGGAAACCATTGGCGCAGATATTGAAGCGGCAGAAACGCGCCTAGAAGAAATTGATGCCGAAATGGCAACAGCAGGTACTAACTTTACCTTACTACAAGAGTTAACCGATGAGCAGACAGCATTAAATGAACGGTACGAGGCATTAATTGAACGCTGGAGTTATTTAGAAGAAATCGTAAATGGATAGGAGCAAATACTATGAAAATCATTAAAATTGAGCCAACCCCAAGCCCAAACTCTATGAAAATTGTTGTAGACCATGAGCTACCATTTGGCGAGACATATAATTTTACAAAAACAAATGCGGCAGAAGCAACGGACGAAATTGCCGCACTTTTACAAGTCGAAGGCATTAAAGGTGTATTTCGTGTAGCTGACTTTTTTGCGATTGAGCGTAATGCTAAATTCGCTTGGGAAACAGTGCTTGCCGATGTGCGCGCTGTCTTCGGTGAGAAGATGGAGGCTGTTACAGCACAGGTTACGGATAGCTACGGCGAAGTATACGTGCATGTACAAACCTACAAAAATATTCCTTTACAAGTTAAAGCCTTCTCACAAGACGAAGAAAAACGCGTAGCTATGCCTGAACGTTTTGTGCAAGCTTTTGAGGCAACTATTGCTGATGAAGACGACGAAAACTATATTTTCTTACGTAAATGGCTAGATTATGGCGTACGTTACGGCGATTTATTACAAGTTGCAAAAGAAGTTGCGAAAGAACTTGATTTAACGATGACAGATGATAAACTAACAGAATTGCAACAGGCAGCACTTGCTAAACAAGAGCCGCTACCAACACGCAAAGCACCAATTGATTTTGAAGCATTTACCAAAGCAAGCTCTGAGGAGCGTTTTGTACTACTTGATAATATGGTAGATCCAACCGTAGCGGACTTACCAATGCTTGCAGTAGCCCTGCAAGACGAAAAAATGAGCGTACGTCGCCTTGCGACAGTTTACCTTGGTATGGTAGAAGACGAAGCGGTTGTACCTTATATGACAGAGGCGCTACATGATAAGAGTGCAGCGGTGCGTCGTACAGCAGGTGACTGTGTGAGTGACCTTGGCTTTGTAGCTTTTGAGCCAAGTATGATGGCAGCACTGCAAGATAAAAATAAATTAGTGCGCTGGCGAGCAGCCATGTTCTTGTTTGAGACAGGTACTGAGCAGGCATTACCTGCACTGCGCGCGGCACTAGATGATAAAGAGTTTGAAGTTAAGTTACAAGTAGAGATGGCAATTGCCCGCATTGAAGGCGGGGAAGAGGCGCAAGGTTCAGTTTGGAAACAGATGATGGAGCGTTAATTACGAAGATGCCCTATGTTACTTAGGGCATCTTTTTGTTATTTATGTATAATAAAAACTCGTTAATACATAAATAATATTCGATTATGTCAAAAATTTGTTTGACAACGCATTCATTAGCGTGTATTGTACTAAACATGAGTATTTTGAACAAACTTTTCATTCGGAATTATCTGAAAATTACAAGGTGAGTTATTATCGGTGCAATAACAAAAACGCCCCTAAGTGTTTCAATATTCCGAAAATTCAAGTAGAGTGTAAGGAGTTTTACAATGAATAATTTTTGGCAGTTTAGTAAGGAAAACATCGCAGTAGGTTTATTTTTATTTGCCCTATTTTTAGGTGCAGGTAATATCATCGGGCCGCCGTTACTTGGGCAACAGGCGGGAGACCATATTACACTTGCCATGATTGGTTTCTTAATTACGGGTGTAGGTTTACCCCTAATTGCGATTATCGCAGCAGCTCGTGCAGGTGGTGACTTGTATACATTATCAAGTCGTGTGCACCCGATGTATGGCTTAATCTTTACATCTGTAATTTATTTAACAATCGGACCATTATTTGCAACACCACGTGTAGCTACAGTGTCATACGAAATTGGTGTTGTACCATTTTTAGAGTATTTACCAGCAGGCGTTTTAGATAGCTGGATCCCGTTATTTATTACATCATTAGTATTTTTTGCGATTGTACTTTATTTAGCGCTTAACCCAACTAAAATGGTTGACCGCATTGGTAAAGTATTAACGCCAATCTTATTGCTAATCATCTTAATCTTATTTGTTAAAAGTTTAGTTACGCCAATGGGCACACCTGGTGCGGCAAAAGGTAAATACATTGATAATCCGTTAACGGAAGGTTTTATTCAGGGATATATTACAATTGACGTATTATCAGCACTTGTATTTGCGATTGTTATTTTACAAACGCTAAAATCACGCGGCATTATGGAGCCTAAACGCCAGATTACGACAATGATCTTCTCAGCTGTTGTAGCAGCAATAGGTTTAGCCTTTGTTTATATTTCACTTGGTTATATTGGTGCAACAAGTGTGGCGGAGATTGGTTACCTTGATAACGGTGGTCAAATTATTCGTCAAGCAACCGCTGTACTATTTGGCGACTTTGGTAAAGTGTTACTCGCTGCTACTATCATTTTAGCTTGTTTAACAACAGCGGTTGGTTTAATTGTAGCTAACGCAGAGTTCTTTAATCGTGTATTCCCTAAGCTCTCTTATAAAGGCTTAATTTACACATTTACATTTATTAGTGCAATGTTATCAAACATTGGTTTAACAAAGTTAATCGAAGTTACAGTACCTGTACTATTTTTTATGTACCCATTAGCGATTGTGCTAATGCTAGTATCTTTTATTGACCATTACTTCAATGAATCAAGTTTAGTCTATACTTTAGCATTAATCCCAACAGCCTTTGTAGCGCTACATGATGCACTGTATTCGGAGGCACGTCCTTTAGGGTGGTATACAGCGTTAATTTCGAAGCTACCATTATATGAGCACCAACTTGCTTGGGTAGTACCGGCGTTAGTTGGTTTAGTGATTGGTATTATTTTATACAAGGTACTACCAAAAAAACGTCAGTACGCATAATGGCTTAAAAACCTCAAGCTTGCTTGGGGTTTTTTTGTTATACTAAACCTTTAGGAGGTCAAACGATGACAAATAACGATATTTTAATTCGTCTGCGCTATGCCTTTGATATTAAAAATATAGATATGGTAGCTATTTTTAAATTAGGTGGCGTAACGCTAACAAAAGATGATGTGCAAAATATGCTGATTAAAGTATATGAGGACGAAGAAGCACCAGAACAATTTAAAGCGTGTAATAATAAAACACTTGAGGCCTTTTTAAACGGTTTTATTACGTTTAAGCGTGGGGCGCAACCAGGCAAACCACCACTAGAAGCTACAGGTAAAGAAGCACCTAATAATATGTTGCTTAAAAAAACAAAAATTGCGCTAGCCCTTACAACAGAAGACATGATTGCCATACTGCATGACGGTGGTATTAATGTTTCTAAGGGAGAGCTCGGCGCACTACTACGCAATCCCTCTCATCGCAATTATAAAGAGTGTGGCGACAGTTTTGCGCGTAACTACTTACGCGGCATTACAAATAAATACCGACCAGCATAAAAAAACGTTCAGGGTTTTATTTCCCTGAACGTTTTTTCATTGTCACATAGCCAAAAATACCGAGCATTGTGAGCCCTTCCGCAATGGGAAAGGCGAGCCAAATGCTACGTGCGCCAAAATATGTTGGTAACAACCATAGCAATGGTAAAAATAAAATTAAGCTACGCATCATAATAATAATTGTAGCGAGACGGATTTTTTCGATAGATTGATAAAACTCCGCAATTACCATATTAACCCCTAAAAATAAATAACCACTAAAGAACAGTACAATACCACTGCGTGTATAAGCTGCCACCTTAGGGTTATCAATGCCAAACAAGGCAATAATCCAATCATTTGCGACAAGCCCTAGTATAAAGGCGCTAGCTCCAATGACAAAGCCCGTAATAACAGCGATGCGTACAAAGACATTGAGTCGCTCAAAAAGACGTGCGCCGTAATGATAGCTTGTGATAGGTTGTAATGCGGCACCTACCCCAATGAAAATCATAATAAATACCACATGTACATAATTAATGACCGCAAATGAAGTAATACCAACCTCGCCAACAAAATGGCTAAACGTCATATTATAGGCAATAACAATAACTGCAGCAGACGCTTCTACAATAAAGCTTGGCAAACCAATCGTTAGTACCTGCATCACGACTTTAGGCTCAAGGCGCGTTTTAACAAGGCGTAAGTTCGTTGGTTTTAGGAAGTGGGTCAGTAGCACAACAATACCAATAAATGTGGCGATAATGGTCGCAAAAGCTGCACCCTTCACACCTAAATGTAAGTGGAAGATAAAGATGTAGTTAAGCACGATATTAAGTAATGCCGCTACAACAAGTGAAATAGTAGCGAGTACGGGATTGCCATCATTACGTACAAAAATACTTAAAATATTTTCGATGATAAACACAAGCCCAAACAATAAAATGTAGTGCAAGTAATCATGCACATACGGGTAAATCGCGTCGCTCGCCCCAAAGAAGTACGCCATTTCTTTTTCGAAGGCGAGTGAGAGTGCGATAATACTAGCCACAATGCCAATCGCGGCAATAATAGCCTGTGTAAAAATGGCATTCGCTTTGTGTGGCTCGCCTTCACCCATTTTAATAGAGTACAGCGTAGCACCGCCCATACCAATCCATAATGAGATGGATAGTAAAATAGAGTAGATAGGTACGGCAATATTAACGCCAGCTAGCGCGCGGTCGCCAACACCGTGACTAACAAACAACCCATCCACTAAAATATTGATAGCCATCAGTATCATACCGATAAGTGAAGGAATTAAATACGAGAAAAATATTACACGTGGTGATTTTGTTTCCATAAGTCGCTCCTTAAATGAATTCCATTCAGTATACGTGATAACGCCCATTTTAGCGAATGGAAAAGCATAAAAGCCGATATTTATGTAGTTAGTGATGTAATGATTTTTTTTAGAAAATATTAAAAAATCAGCTTATTTTGTAAGAAAACGTATGTAATGAATCTAAAGTTATGGTTTAATGTTAATTAAATTAGTGTTATAGTTTTACTTAATAAAATAAAAAATAGATAAATATAACGTTTTTATAGGAAAATAGTGATTAAATTTACATGTATTTCATAAGGAATAGTATGGTTTTAACGTATGTAAAGTACACGCTGTCTGCGGAGGTGAACAAAATGGTGACAAATTATACGTACGAAGAGTGGTTTCAGCCACGCGATAACAAAAAAGGCGATCAGCGCAAAGGATACTCAGGACAGAGCTAAGTGTAACGCGCCGTCGCTACTCTTCCTTTTTTGTTCTTATTACAATCTTAAGGAATATTTAAGATTTGATAAAGAAGTTCGTAAGGTTTGTTGACTATACTAAGATAAATGAAACCTTTACATTATGACTAGCGTAAAGGAAGTAGCTATAAAGTGTAGGTGAACGAACAATGAAAAGAATGATTTATATCATATTAACGGAAACGCGCACGCTATTATCGCGCGCGATTGGCTTGTATACACAAGAGCCCATGAATCACGCCTCCATCGCTTTTGACGAGAGTTTATTTGAAATGTACAGCTTTGGTCGATTGCAATTACATAACCCCCTGAGCGGCGGCTTTTTACGCGAACAGGCAGAGGCTGGTCTCTTTGAGCGTGCGCGTTGCCGCATTTACCGCATTGCGGTTTCCACGCACCAATATTTAAAAATGAAAAATAAAGTCCGTTATATGCATGCTAATCGCAATCGTTACAAATACAACTTCATTGGTTTATTTGGCGTAATGTTGCATAAGGAAGTTAAGCGTGAGCGTGCGTATTTTTGCTCACAGTTTGTGGCAACCGTTTTACAACGTGGTGGTTTAGAAGTACGCGAAAACCCTGCGTTTATGACACCTGCTTGCCTTACAGAGCTTACATACGTAGAGCTTGTGTACGAGGGGAGTTTGGCACATTATTTACAAGATGTGCGTATGCCAGTTGAGGCATAAATGATATACTTATGGCAGAGGTGATTGAAGTGAAGGCATACTTAGCCAATGGTTTATTTTCAATGGGTGATCGTTATGTTAATGAGGTGTTAGCACGTCAACTACGAGAGGCAATCCCAGCGATTGATTTATATGTACCGCAGGAAAACCCTGCAATTAATGATAAATCCGCTTTTGCGACAAGCGAGGCAATTGCACAAGCAGATTTAGCTGCGCTCGCGGCAAGTGATGTATTAATTGCAGTAATTGATGGTATTGAAATTGACTCAGGTGTCGCAGCCGAGATTGGTGTGTTTTCGACATTTAACCGTCCAATTGTGGCGGTATTTACTGATGTACGCCAGCAAGGTACAACGCACCCACAAAAGCTAGAGGTTTTACAACAAGACCCAACAGAAAATCAATTTGTCTATCGTAACTTATTTGTGGTGGGCTTAATTAAACAAAACGGTGTAATTGTTTCTACACTAGAGGCTGCTGTTACAGCAGTAAAGTCAGTCGTTTAATGCGACTGACTTTTTTCACGACAAAGGGGAGTAATCAATGACAGCACGAATTGCTTGCTTACATGCACATCGCTCAAATAAAGCGTATATGGATAGTTTGTTTGATGATATTGAGCATGTTGTAAAGCCGCGTATTCGGAAGGCAGAGATTTTAACGACGTTAGCCGCACTTAGTGAACAAGCAGATGTGGTATACCTTACATGTACGGATTATATTGCGCAAATTGAAGGCGAGGCTATTCCTTCTACTGTTGTAAAGATTGACGCGCCGTTTTTTGCCTTGCTCGCACAGCGTACCGTACCACAAACGCTTATTTTTACGAATACGGATACCATTAAAGGTACAATTGCGCGTCTGCATAAGGCAGGGCGTCAGGTCAACTATGAAATTATTATGATTGAGCGCGCGTATGAATTATTATTAAATGGGCATAAAAAGGCACATGATGCGTTAGTACAGGAAAAGTTAACTGAGCTAGTCGCAACTGGGCGGACGCTTGCGGTAGCCCAGCTATCGCTTGTTGATGCTGCGCGTTCGGTAGATGATACTATTTACCACCCTTTAATGAGTATTACGCCAATACAAAACCCCTAGAATTTTTCATTCTAGGGGTTTTGTATTGGTTGTGAGGGCTAGTTTTTATTCAGTCAATTGAAAGCAAGAAACGCTTTCTCGCATATCTAGTCTAAACGACTAACTTCTTCCGCTGTTTCAATCAGCCATCAGAAAGCACAAAACGCTTTCGATGTCTGCTTTCCAACTGCGTTGAAGTTGAACAGTCGTTTTGACATTTAGCGCCCTCCAACATCCATCGAAGCTTTCAAGCCCTCTCCGCTTTTAGGGTTTATCCAGTTTCGCAAAGCAACGACTTGGTCACTTCACCCGTTCAGTGAAAGGCAAAGAGCGCCTTTCCTGCACGTGTTCCAGTGCCTGCGTCGTTAAGCGCTTTGCTACACTTTTAGGGTTTATCCAGTTTCGCAAAGCAACGACTTGGTCACTTCACCCGTTCAGTGAAAGGCAAAGAGCGCCTTTCCTGCACGTGTTCCAGTGCCTGCGTCGTTAAGCGCTTTGCTACACTTTTAGGTTTATCCAGTTCCGAGGGCTAATTCCTCATGTCGTTTCACTTCAGCTGTCAAAGGTAGAGAGCACCTTTGCCGCTGAAGTTCCAACGTCTATCGGAATTGACCAAGCCCTCTCCACTTTTAGTTGTTTGTCATGAAGTTTTTCATGAAGTCGGCTAGTGCCTGGCACGCTGCTACTGGTACGGCGTTGTAAGCAGATGCGCGGCAACCGCCTACTGAACGGTGACCGTTAAGGCCTACAAAACCAGCTGCTGCTGCTTCTGCAAGGAACTTTTTCTCGAGTTCTTCGTCAGCTACGCGGAAGGTAATGTTCATGAGTGAACGACTTTCTTTGTCAGCATGACCTGTGTAGAAACCGTTACTGCCATCAATGACATCGTAGATTAGGGCAGCTTTCATTTCATTTTGTTTATTAACAGCTTCAAGTCCTCCTTGTTCTTCAATCCATGTTAATACTTCACCTAACATGTAAATACCGAATGTTGGTGGTGTATGGTAAAGTGAATTATTTTTTACATGTGTTGCATATTGTAAAACGGTTGGGTTTTCGGTTTTAGCTGTCGCTAGGAAATCTTTTTTAATAATCGCAACTGTTACGCCAGAAGGGCCTAAGTTCTTTTGAGCGCCCGCATAAATCATGGCATATTTTGATACGTCGATTGGTTTAGACATGATGTCACTTGACATATCCGCAATTAAAGGCACATTGACATCTGGTGTTGTTTTAAATTGTGTACCGAAAATTGTGTTATTTGAAGTCATGTGCACATAGCGCGTGCCTTCTTCGACTGTAAGTGTCGTTGGGATGTTTTTGTAGTGGTTGTCTTTTGTAGAAGCCACTTCATAAGTTGACCCTACCATTTTTGCTTCTTTGATAGCTTTTTCTGACCAAGAGCCCGTCATAATATAACCAGCTTTTTCGCCTTCAGCTAAAAAGTTCATCGGGATCATAGAAAACTGTAAGCTTGCGCCGCCTTGTAAAAATAATACTTCATAATCCGCAGGGATGTTGTACAGTTTGCGCATGCGCTCAATAGCTGCGTTATGTACAGCTTCATATACTTTGCCACGGTGGCTCATCTCCATGATAGACATGCCGCTTTCTTCAAAGTTAAGTAATTGTTTTTGTGCGCGCTCTAGCACGACTGTAGGTAATGCAGAAGGACCTGCATTAAAATTATACGTAGTTTCTCGGTTCATCATTACACCTCGTCATGTATTTTGTTTACTACTCTAGTATAGCGCATTATGTTTTTCTTTGGCGTGCTTTTTAGTGAATTGACACAATTTTTAGGCGAAGTAAGAAAGCTATGTGTCTGAGTGAGAAAATTTGAGTTGTACGTATAGAGTGAACACACGAGGCCTTTATGTAATGGAAGCGTTACCTTTTTGAAGGATTACTGTACATACAGAAAATACAAATTTGGTGTTAAGCGAGATAAAAATATAAAGTAGGTAATAAGTCGTTGTTATGGTAAGGATTACATTACAAATGATTGGATTCGCCTATTGTGACTAGTGCTTTTTTAGGTAATAATAAACTGAAGATTTAATGTGAAAAGATAAATGAGGTTTTTCCATTAACTTCAATGGGTAAGGGTATTACGAAATGAGGTGTTCACTATGATAAGTTTACATGAAACTGTATCAACAAAAAAACGTAAGCAATATTTAAAACAACTGAAAACATTGCAGACGGAAATGAATGAACTGTCAGGGACGCTAAAACGATTAAAGGCAGATGTGCAACGGACATTACAGGAGATACACAAATAACGCAAATCGCGCTATACTAGCGTATAGAGGTGATAATGTTGGAATTAGGGTTAAAAGGCGATGAGATTCGTGTCGTGCCACATCAAGCGGGTTGGCATGAGGCATTTTTAGCGGTACAACAACAAATTGTGCAAGCAACAGGGCTTGCGGCTAACCGTATTGCGCATATTGGGAGCACGGCAGTTGAGGCGATTGAGGCCAAGCCTATTATTGATATTATGGTAGGGGTGGACACACTAGCAGATGTGCCGACCTCGTTTTTTGACGCGTGTAAAGCAATTGGTTTTTATCGCTTGCGTGTTGTGCGCGAAAATGAGATGATACTCGCACGCTTTGTTGATACAACCTTTGCGGTAAAAACATATATTATTCATTTAGTAGCATATAAAGGCGAGAAATGGCAGGACTTTATGATTTTTCGGGATGAGTTGCGCGCATCAGCGACACTACGTGCAGAATATGAAGCGCTTAAAAAAGCGTATATCGCAAAATTTGATGGCAATATTGTTGGCTACACAGAGCATAAAGAGGCGTTTGTTAAGCGTGTCGTACAAGAAGGGAAGGATAAATTATGAAATACTTCAGACCACAAATGCAACGTTTAGTGAATGAAAATCGCGAGTTGCATGACCGCTTAAAAGTACTAATGCGCGATATGGATTTACAAAAAAACTATGCATTAAAAGCACTTTACCATAGCGAGGTTGCAGATGGCGGACGCTATCAGCTAGATTACCAAGCACTAGATGCAGATTTTACAAAATAATAGTATAAAAAGCCTACGCGAATGTTCGCGTAGGCTTTTTTGTTTAAAGAATTAAACTCACAATAATTGCCGATAGCATACTAACTAATGTTGCGCCGTACAATAATTTTAAACCAAAGCGTGCTACAGCATTGCCTTGTTTTTCGTTCAAACCTTTAACTGCACCAACGATAATACCGATAGACGAGAAGTTAGCAAAGGACACAAGGAAAACCGATAGGATGCCAAGTGTACGATCACTAAAGGCAAATGTACTTTTTGTTAACTCACTCATGGCTACAAACTCATTCGTTAACATTTTAGTTGCCATAATCGAGCCAGCTTGTACTGCCTCTGTAAAAGGAATACCCATTAAAAAAGCAAGTGGTGCAAAGACATAGCCTAAAATTTGTTGGAAGGATATACCAAATATCGCATCAAACACACCGTTAAAAGCAGCCATTAAGCCAATAAAGCCAATGAGCATAGCCCCTACAATAATCGCTACTTTAAAGCCATCTAAAATATATTCACCTAGCATTTCAAAGAAGGATTGCTTGTTTTTGGTTTCGATTTCAAGTAAATCCTGCTCCGGATCTACTTCATAAGGGTTAATAATTGAAGCAATAATAAATCCACTGAATAAATTGAGTACAAGTGCAGTGAAAATATACTTAGGCTCAAGCATTGTCATATAGGCGCCAACAATTGCCATCGAAACCGTAGACATAGCTGAGGCACATAGCGTATAAAGACGCTGTTTTGACAACAAGCCAAGCTGTTTTTTTAAGGTGATAAATACCTCAGACTGTCCCACCATTAACGAAGCAACGGCATTGTAAGATTCTAATTTACCCATGCCATTTACTTTACTTAGTATTGTGCCTACCCCGCGCATAAATAAAGGTAGCACCTTAATGTATTGTAAAATACCGATTAATGCCGACATAAAGACGATAGGGAGTAGGACATTTATAAAGAACGAGGATTCATTCGTATTTTCGAGACCACCAAATACGAACAAAATCCCTTCGCTAGCATAGCTCAGTAGTTTTTCGAAACCTATAGCCATGCCCTTAATAATAAATAGCCCAACACTTGTGTTAAGTAATAAAATAGCCAGTACAATTTGTAAAATAATCATCGTGATAATAGGTTTGATTTTCACTTTTTTCCGATCCGAGCTCGCAAGCCAGGCGAGTGATAGCACAACCAAAATACCTAAAATCGAAATTACATACGGCATATACAACCTCCTAATATATTGCAGAATATGTTTCCTACGTTGTGATTTATACGCCAATTAAAATAAAGTGTAGGGAAAACGATTACATAGAGATGTTAATGGAAAATTATTAAAAAATCAAGGGTAACCTAAACAAAAAGTCTGTGTGGTAGGATGTATGACCTTAAAAGAAAGAAAGAGTAAATCCTATAAAAACGCTTTAAACGAATAAAATTTTGTTTTCGTATTTTATTGTTCGTTAAATAGGTTTGATAGTTATATGATCTAGGAATAATGTGAGGCGATAAAAATGAAAAGGAGAAGATATACGCACAAAAAAACTACACCCTTTTAAGGATGTAGTCATGGTTATTTTACTTTAAGACTAGCGATATAATCTTTGGTTAAGATTTTAACCTCACCGCTTAATAATACTAAAGCAATAATATTAGGTAATACAACAAGTGCCAACATAATATCAAGGAACTGCCAGATGAATTGTAAACCGCCAATAGCACCAACTACGATTGCCACTAAATAGCTAATTCGTATAATTTTTGCGATAAATGGACCGAATAAATATTCAGCCTGTTTTTCCCCGTAAAATACAATTACACCAATTGTTGATAGTACAAAGAAGAATAAACATACAGTAATAAATGTACCAGCTAAGCTAGAGCCAATAACTTCTGCAAGAGCCACAACTACCATCGTATTCGCCTCGTCAGCAGGGACGTTTTGCCACACGCCAGATGTTAACACGATAAGTGCTGTCATGGTACATACGACTAATGTGTCGATGGTTACTTCAAACATTCCCCATAAGCCTTGCTTAGCAGGGTGGTCCGTTTGTGCAGCGGCATGAGCGATAGAAGCGGTTCCCATACCTGCTTCATTAGAGTACAAACCACGTGCTAAGCCCCAGCGAATGGCCATAGCCACACCAGCGCCGATAAAGCCACCAGCGGCAGGTGCAGGTGCAAATGCAGAGCTAAAGATTAGGGCAAAAGCCTGCGGGATTGCGGTTAGGTTAGTGAATAAAATGATAAGCGCTGCACCTAAATACAGCACTACCATAAATGGAATAAATTTTGCGGTCACTGCACCAACGCGCTTAACACCACCAATTGTCATTAACGCGACTAGGAAGCAAATAACAAGCCCTGTTACTACAGGTGGTACATTAAAGGCAACCTCTACGTTTTTAGATAGGGAGTTGGACTGTACCATCGAGCTTGCGCCAATTTCAATCATTAGGAAGAAGGCGAAGAACATAGCCATTGGTTTCCACCCAAGCCCTTTTTCGATGTAGTGCATCGGACCACCGACCCACTCACCTTCTGCATTTTTTTCGCGGTATTTAACGCCAAGTACAACCTCTGCGTATTTTGTAGCCATACCAATCATCGCTACAACCCACATCCAAAAGACAGCACCAGGGCCACCAAAAGCAATAGCTACAGGTACGCCGACAATGTTTGCTGCGCCAATCGTAGAAGCAAGTGCAGCTGTTGTTGCCTGAAACGGTGTAATCGAGCCGTCTGCATTTGTCTTTTTAAAAAGTTTGCCAAGTGTTTGGCTAATCATATGCGGAAAGTATCGGAACTGGAAGAAGCCGAGTTTGATAGTTAGGAAGATACCGCCACCGAGTAATAATAAAATCATTGGCCAGCCCCATACCCAGCCAGATACGTTTTCTAATGTTTTTTCGAAAGCCATCATGTTGTTGCACCTCGTTGTCTTTACGTTATGTAAATATGTATATTTATGCTTTATATCGTAACAAAATACCATGAGCTTGTCTAGGTTTTTTATGCATTTTTATGTTTAAATATTAATTTTGGTAATAAAGTTCAAGCAAAAAGGAGCTGTACATGACAGCTCCTTAAGGTGATTAATACGTAAATGTTTTTGTTGTTTCTGCAAGTTCGTGCGCACGTTCAGCGAGGTGGGCAGTAGCTGCAGCAATTTCTTGTACAGAAGCCGTTTGCTCCTCTGCGGCACTCGCTACATCTTGAGCGCGTGTTAACGAACGCTCGGCACTGCTATCAATCGCTGTAACTTGAGCGGCAATTTGTGATAGCCCTTTATGGATGCTATGCACTTCGGCAGTTACAACTGCTGTTTGCTCTTGCACATCATCAAAACTTGTTACAATTTGTGTAAAGAGTTGGCTGGCCACATCGACTTTATTTTTCCCGGTAGTTACAGAGTAGTGGCTGTTTGTGATGTCTTGCTCAATATGACGTGTGTTAGCCGTAATGCTAGCGATAATTTGGTCGATTTTACCCGCAGCAGTATTAGATTCATCTGCTAATTTGCGTACTTCTTCGGCGACAATGGCAAAGCCTTTACCAGCTTCACCAGCACGTGCCGCTTCAATTGAAGCATTCAGCGCAAGTAGGTTAGTTTGATCAGCAATATCTTTAATCACATTAGCGGCTAACTCAATAGCAGTCGTATTATGTGCTAAATCTTGCATACGTTCATTTAGCGCAAGAGTATAGGTAGAGATAGTATCCATTTGTTTAGTGACTGCCGTTACAGCGTTAACGCCCTCATCTGCCATAGTTTTTGCTTGATTCATGGCATCATTTGTTACATCTACACTAGCTGTAATGCCATCCATTTTAGCCATCATTGACGCGGTGACCTCACGCATTTCGTTTGTGCGATGCTCTTGGTTTTCGAGGCTAGACGAAATAGCCTGAATGCTCTCTGCTACGTTCATTGCGGCATTGCTAACTTCTTCACTACTTGCTGTAAGCTCTGCAGATGTGGCCGCTACAGTATGTGAAGATTGACTTACCGTTTTCATCATGGCACTTAACTTTTCAGCCATGCTATTAAATGAGGCGGCTAGCGAGGCAAACTCATCGCGCGAGCCCATTTCAAGGCGCTGTGTTAAATCACCTGTCGAAAATACATTAAGCGTATCGATTGTGCGCTGCATACGTCGCCCAATATTGCGACCTGTAATGGTTGCGATACTTATACTGCTAATAATGATAATAATCGAAATCATAATAATCGTACGCAGTTGTGCGGCTGCACCTTTATGTAAAGCTTGGATTTTACTATGTATGGCTGCTGTATTTTCGGTTGCCATCTGTTTACTAAATACAACTAAAGCTTGTGAGCCTTTACCTAAAATCGGTAGGGCGTTTTTTTCGGCAAGGGCATTGTCACCTGCACGTAATGGCTTAAGTACGTCAGCTTCAATTGCTGCCTCCCAAGCCTCAAGGTTAACGACAAACTCACTAAAACCTTCGTCTTGCTCATTTTTAGCGAGTAAGGCATCTACACTTTGGTGTAGGCTTTTTCTAATTTCATAGTGATTATCGAGCATCTCCTGCTTTTTATACATCATATAACCACGGATGGAAGCGTTAGCACGCACCATTTGAAAAGCCACATCATTATACAAATCAATGCGTTTTGTATCTTCGTCAATCGACGCAAGTGCCTGATTGCTTCGTTGTAAGTACATATAACTAATGCCAGATATCACAAGCATTGCTATAATGACCACAGTGAAGGCAGTTTTTAATTTATTACCAATTGTAATCTTCATGTGTATCTCTCCCAATCATCTAATGTCATGTATAATTATAATAGATTATAGCTAAAAGAGTGCACTAAAAACGAAAAAATTAATAATATTTACCATTTTTATAGGGTGTTAATCACAAATTTGTTAAAGGAGTGGGCTAGGAAATGACAAATCGACAACAACAGCAACTATTTTATCCTGATGGTGCATTAAAATATGAAGGGCAAACAAAAAAGAATGACTTTGGTCATGATGTATATGATGGGTTTGGCAAGCTCTACGACGAAGAAGGGCATTTATTATATGAAGGGGATTTTGTCGAACAAGCGCGTCAAGGTGATGGCAAAATGTATTTAAAGGGTAAGCTACGTTATAGTGGTCAATTTGCGCGCAATCAAAAGCATGGGCAAGGGGAGTTTTACCAAGGTGACCATTTGCTGTACCGCGGCAGTTTTGTTAATGACCAAATGGATGGCTACGGCGAATTATTTTACGCCAATGATACACAACTCTACTATAAGGGTGAGTTTGTACAAGGTATGCGTAAAGGGAAGGGCGTTATGTATTACCCATCAGGTCGCGTGATGTATGAAGGAGAGTTTATGTGGCAAAATCGCCAAGGTTTCGGGCGATTGTTTGAGGATGATGCTTCTTCTACACTGCTATATGAAGGGTATTATTTTGATGATGCGCGTCATGGCAAGGGCGTTTTATATGAAGAAGGCATAAAGGTAGCAGAAGGGCAGTTTAAAGACAATGTGATGACAGGCGCTGGCGTGCTCTTTTACCCAAGTGGTGCTGTTAAATACGAGGGTAATATTGAAGGTGGTGTGGCGCATGGCCGCGGGGATTATTTTACTGAAGATGGCAAAATGATTTATAGCGGGGAGTTTGTTAATGGCGAGCGCATGCGTATTACACCTGAAATTGAAGCGGAGATTACTAAATTACGCGATGAGCTGCATGGCTTAATTGGCTTAGCAGATGTTAAGCAAGAGCTTGATCAACTCATTAACTTCATCAAAATGCAAGGTATCCGCGTAGATTTTGGTTTAGCGAGTTTTCCTATGACCTATCACCTTGTATTTACGGGCAACCCAGGAACAGGTAAAACAACCGTTGCACGTATTATTGGGCAGCTGTATAAACATTTAGGTGTGCTGTCTAGTGGACATTTTGTCGAAACAGACCGCGCAGGGCTTGTCGCAGGTTATGTTGGGCAAACGGCACTCAAGGTGCAAGATGTTGTAAAAAAAGCAACAGGTGGTGTGTTGTTTATTGATGAAGCCTATGCCCTTGTAAATGATAAAAATGATGCGTTTGGGCAAGAGGCGATAGATAGTTTATTAAAGGCGATGGAAGATTTACGTGATGACCTTGTCATTATTGTCGCAGGCTATGAAGGGCGCATGGAAGAATTTTTACAGGCAAATCCTGGCTTTAAATCACGTTTTAATCGT
Organism: Metalysinibacillus saudimassiliensis; assembly: GCA_000935965.1. Classification (GTDB taxonomy): domain Bacteria; phylum Bacillota; class Bacilli; order Bacillales_A; family Planococcaceae; genus Metalysinibacillus; species Metalysinibacillus saudimassiliensis. The sequence goes on along the minus strand of LN483077.1, from coordinate 36,831 downwards.
TTTATTGCCTTTCCTAACTATAATCATGAGGAGCTGTATCAAATTTTTGCTCGCCTTTGCAAGCAAAATGACTACATGTTTAACGACGATTTTGCCGTGGCACTGCAACAAGCGATGCAAACGATTGATATTGCAACAACCGAAAACTTCTCGAATGGACGGTATGTGCGCAATATTTTCGAAAAATTAGTGACGATGCAATCCAACCGATTAGCTGACGTTAAAAACATAACGAAAATCGATGTTATGACGCTAACCGAAGCGGATTTGCAGGCGGCAATTGATACAAAATTGTTTGAAAAAACGTATTAAAGGTTAAAGAGCATCAAAGAGGTGAGAATGATGCAAAATTATATGGATTTTTACGATAAATTACGCGCGAAATTAGTAGCTTTTACAAAAAAGAAAAATGGCAAGGACCGCAAATTTGTATCAATTTTATTGTTTGTGCCTGATTTATTTCATTTGTTAGTTAGCGCCATGCTAGACAAGGATATTGCGGGTAAGGATAAGGCGCTGATTGGGGCAGGGCTAGCCTATTTTATGTTGCCGCTAGATTTTTTACCAGAAGGGCTGCTAGGCTTTGGTGGCTTTGTTGATGATATTATCGTCGCAACCTTCGTCATTAACACATTAATCAATCGTTTAGGCGCAAGTGCAATCGAAAAGCACTGGTCAGGTGATGAGGGGTTATTGCATGTGTTGCAAAAGATTACCGCAAAAACTGAAAAAATTACAGAGAAAGTGCCCGCAAAAAATATGTTAGCGCGCTATATTACAGATGAACAGAAAGGGTGAGTATGATGAATCAGCTCACATCCTATGAGGTTACAAAATTACTACACACCGAGCAAAATGACTGGCGCGAGGCAACGTATGATGATATTAATCGCGTAAAGATGGAGATTAATCGTATTGTAGAAAGAAGTTACCATGATGGGTTAGATGATGAGGTGCGTGCATATATTATGCTTAAACGCACTATTACTAAGCAAACGCTGCGTGTTTCTGAGGACGCTATAAAGTACTATTATAGTTTCCCGATTTTAAAGGAAGGCGCTTTATATGATACAGGCTTTATGATTATAACAAAAAATTGATGTGTGATTTTTGTCACACATTTTCTTTGTGTATTCGTGCTATGATAATATAAAAAAAGAGGTAAAGCTATGCGAAAAATCCTATTAACCGCAGCATTACTGACTGTTCCTTTAACAGCACAGGCTGCACCGAGTTTAAATTTATCACCGAGCACTAGTGCCACACCACCTAGTTCAACTGCGAATGAGCAAACTTTTGAGCTAAAAGCAAATGCCAACCAACAAGCAGAGATTGCTAAGCACCTTGATAAGGTAGATACTAACTCTGGACGTGCGGGGCAAATTAATAAAGGCATACTAAGTGCCTTAAAGTTTGATGCTTACAGTGCCATTGCTCAAAAGAAGCCATTTATGATGCCAGCACAAGGGATTTTAACATCACCTTTTGGCTACCGTGATTTAGGTGGCATTGAGTTTCATGCAGGGCAAGATATTGCCAATGCTATTGGTACTAATGTTCACGCTGCTGCCGATGGCATTGTGATTGCAAAGGAAGCACTCCATGAGTCAGCAGGCAATTATTTAGTAGTGTTGCATGAAATTGACGGTGTAACCCTATCCACACGCTACCTTCATTTAGATAGCTTTGTTGCTAGGCTCGGCGCTACTGTGCGCAAGGGCGATATTATTGGTAAGATGGGTACAACAGGCCGTTCGACAGGTTCACACTTACATTTTGAAGTACGTGCAGGTAGGTATTTTAGTGATCTTGCACTTGAGCCGATGCAATTTGTAAAGCGCTAAGCAAAAAAGCTAAACCAAGGAGAGTTGGTTTAGCTTTTTTTGTATTTACATATCTACTTCGAGGTGTAAAATACCGTCTAAAATTTTAGCCATTTGTGCGCGTGTAAGTTGCCCAGCGGGATTATACGTAGTTGCGCTTGTACCACGAATAATACCTAAGTTATACATAAGACCGATGGCGTTACGGTTTTCTAGTTGTAGTTTAGTTAAGTCAGTAAACGGTGATGTACGCGCTACTTTGCTAACGTCAATACCAAGCATATCAATATAGCGTGCAATCATTACAGCTGCTTGTGCACGTGTAATCGCATCACCTGGGTTAAATTTATTTAGCCCTTTGACAACACCAAAAGAGTACATTGTAACAATATCGTCTTTTGCCCAGTGTTTGTTAATGTCTATAAAGGGATTGGCCTCAAATGGCTCTGTGTTAGGTATAGTACGATGCAACATTGCGGTAAACTGTGAGCGCGTAATCGCATCATTTGGATTAAATAATTGCGTTGTGCCTGTAATAATACCAAGGCGTGCTAAGCGACGAATGGCATCTGCATTGGCATTTTTAGCGATATCCGTAAATAACGGATTAATGATGCCTTGATAGCGTTGCAGTGTAGTGATGGTTGGCTCACCTTTATGCATAACAGCGCCGTCACGTATAACAGCTACATTCATTGTATGGGTATTGCCTGCAATGGTAGAAGCAATTTCAAGTGCTACGCGTGATGCGGCATTTGTAGATGCTAATACTAAGGAAATAAGTGCTACATCTTCCTCAGGTAATTTTGATTTATCTGCGGCTAAAAATGTAGCACGGTCAATATGCACAATAATGGTTGTAGCAAAACGCTCCATGCGTGTTACTTCAATTGTAGCACCAGGAAAGCCCTCGTAAAGTTTTTTAGTGATCGCTGCTTCGCCTGTAAATATTTCCGCATACTCATGAAGCGGTGCTTTTGCCGCTTCTGCAGGTGACGCACCTACTAACACAGCACCTGTTAGTAGGGATAACCATAGTTTTTTCATTGCAGTCGCCTCACTTAGTAAATTTTATCGAGTGTAGAAGTTGTGCGGTAGGTTTCGTTATTATCCATATCCATCACATAAACCGTTTTAATTTCGCCCACACCTTTAGCAAAATAGCGTGTGTCAGTATAATCTTTGCCTTTGTCTTCTAGCACAATAACATTATTGTAGGTAGCGACAGGTGTAATAATGGTTTCGTCCGTTTTAACGACTGTCCATTTATCAAACTTACTACCTTTTGTTAGTGGGGATTGCAGTACAATTTCAAGTGGTTTTACTTTGTCTAACCAGTCAACTTTTGGTACGTCCGGCTTTGTACCTTGCACAACTTCGTCTACGACTAATTCAATGGCTGTGTCTGTAATACGGTACACGCGCTGTGCTTCTACACCTCCGTTGTTAACATAATGCGCTACATAGTTATCGCTTAACCAGCGTGTTTCGACGTCATAGGTAGCAAACTCAATGCCTTCACCTAAATAATGCGCTTTTTTACCGTCTTTAAGGAAGTACTCCTTAAGTGGCAATTGTTCGCCTGTTGCCTTATCCGCAGGTTTTTTAACTTCCTCTTTGTCTTTTTCTTTGTCCTTTTCGACCTCGGCAGGTTTTTCTGTTGTCTCAAGTGGTTTGTCTTCAGGTTTTTTTACAGTTTCAGTTTGTTCAGTGTCGGGTTTTTGAGGCTTGGCTGTTGTTTGCTCCTCGGTTGATTCAGCCGTACACGCAGCTAGTAATGAGGCTGCGCCTAAAATGACTAACCATTTTTTCATGTAAATTCCTCCAATCTATATCAAACAGTATAGCAACTTTTTAGTATGATAACACGTATAATGTAGGAGAGGTGAAGGATATGTATACAATTGAAATGTATCAAGACGAACGCACATTTACGATTGGTGTGTTTGCAGAGGAGGCGCATGCTAAAGCTTTTTTAGCGACTGTGCCATTTATTAAAAAGGAAAGCTATCAAGTAGAGGACACTACGTTTGAGGATTATACGCTAGCGATTGAGCAAGTGCCTACGTATTATGAGGCTGTTTATAATAATCATGTGTATGTCTTTACACGCTTTATGTTTACAAATGCAGAAGGCGAGGCTTCATTATTTATTAACCCCATTACGAACTTTAGTGAACCTGTAGCCACTCCAAGTTTTGCGGAGGTAGGTGTGCGTGTCGATGCCTATAGTGTAGCGCCTGAGGAGGCAAAAGAGTATATTGCGGCACGTGAGGCTATGTTTGAAGCAGTAGTCGCGCACTTTGCGAGCAAAGGTTTACAGGTTGAGCGCTTTGGTTTAGGTTCAGAGGACGGGGAGTATGCGTACTGTAAAGATCATTTATTTTTGCATCTTGATGCAGGGGCAGTTGATGCATGGCAGCAAGCAAGCTCAATTGAGCAATTTATTAAGGATATGACCAAGTGAACTACCCACCACTTATTGACCTTGCAATCTAATTGAAGTGGGGGCTTCTCGACTTATCGTTGCTTTTAACAAGCAATCGCGTTAGTAGCGCGGTTGCTTGTTTTAGTAGTGGGCAAGCTCCTTACGAGTATCTTTAGCTAGCATATAGATCGAAAAGATTTGAACACCGTGCCCATTTGTGAGACCTTGACCTTCAAAAAAGTGCAGGTTTGGCTTATGGTCAGGCTGATAAATGATGTCGAGTGATGGTAAGCGCATGCCACTTTTCGTTATAACTTCATTGAAGGCTAATAACATAGTAGGGTGAACGAGTAAGTGAATGCCGCGATTAGCTATAATACCTTCACCAGTAAAGGTATAAAGCTGACGTACTTTGTCAAACGTACTAGTATAAGCAATACGCTGTACATCAAAATAGCGCGTCAGTAAGCGCTCAATACGTTCGCAACGCACGGTGTTGCGGCTGCTTTTTACACCTTCCTTGCAAGCTTCTTGTAACTTACTATAATTTTTTTGATTGTATTTCAGTTGTTTATAGATTTCTTCGCCAAAAAAGGTATTAACGTCTTCTTCTACGGCATTTTGGTTAGTAATAATGCGTATATACAGTAAATTAATAATCATCGTATAACGGGTACTTTGTAGCTGAACGGTTTTACCGTCTGGTAATAGTGTACGGGTCATTTTTTCGGTTAGCTTTTTACTAATAGCAGTAACAAATCGCTCGTTATGCTGAGCTGTTACATGTTTTGCAAACGTTGCGGCTTCTTCTATGTAGGTGGTAAGGCGCGTGAGTGTACGCGCGTGTACGCTAATGCTAGGTGGTGCACTTTGTTCTTTGTAGCCACCAACGGCAGTGCAAATTTTTTGTTCTTGTTGGCGCAACGCTACAATTGTTGTGAGTACATGTGTGTGTGCTTGTTCGGACCATTTATTTTTAGGGATGCCAATCATAAAGGTATGGTGCGATGGTAAATCTACAAGTTGCTCGCCGCGGTAAATGGTATAGCCTTGCCTAGCAAAATCATACTTCATCGCATCATATTGCTTTTTAAGGCGGTCGGACTGGCGTGTCGCAAATAAATCTACCGCTTTGCGTGCTTTTAATAGTTGATAGTAGTCGCCAAAATTAGCAACGCCATCAAAGTGGATGAGCACTTCTGAAGCGGATAGCACGTAAATAATTTCGGTAGAAGCATCAGTATTTTGTACACGTACTACGTTTTGGGTAGCTTTAACTTCTTGACTATAGCCTTCATTAAAAGTAATAATATCTTGCAATAATGCATCTGGTTGTAACATAGGGTTACCACTCCTTTAGTAATGGTTCTTCAATACTATATATTAAGGTAAATAGTCGCACTAAGCAATGATAGTTATTTGATGATTAGAAAAAGAAAAACGCCAGCGCACAAATGTGTACACTAGCGTTAGTCTTATGCGTCTAGCTTACGCGCCCAAAAGACGAGAGCATAGACAAGTGGCGTAGCAATAATGGATGCTACAAACTTAAATGCATATTGTGCAATAAAAATTGATACAAGCACAGAAACAGGCATAATGCCGTAAAAGGCAATCGTTACAAATAATGCGGTATCAATGAGCTGGCTCACCATAGTTGACGCATTGTTACGAAGCCATAGGCGTTTAGCGCCAAGACGTTCTTTAATTTTGCTAAAGATGTAAACATCTAAATTAACGCTAATAAAGTACGCTACGAGGCTCGCGATAATAACGCGCACACTGCCGCCTAAAATGGTTTCGAAAGCAACTTGCTCTGTAAAGGCTGGCGCTGGTGGCAGGGCAATAACGATATAAATGAACAACGCCGCAAAAATTTGCGTAATAAAGCCCGCGCGCACCGTTCGTTTGCTGGCCTCTTTACCGTAAACCTCTGTAATGACATCAATTAACGGGTAAGTTACCACAACTAAAATCGCCGCGCCTGGTAGCATAATCCATTCGTTCACACTAAATACTTTCACTGCAAGGATATTGGACAAAATTAAAAAGCCAACGAATATACCATTTAGATAGTACAACATTAGCGGTTGTCAATCTTTTCAGGGTACATATCGTGATTCATTAGACGGTGTTCTGCCATTTTTTCGTATTTTGTGCCTGGGCGACCATAGTTGCACCAAGGGTCAATCGATAAACCGCCACGTGGCGTAAATTTACCCCAAACCTCGATGTAGCGTGGGTTAATTAATTGAATAAGGTCGTTCATAATAATATTGACGCAATCCTCGTGGAAGTCTCCGTGGTTGCGGAAGCTGAATAAATAAAGCTTAAGTGATTTACTTTCCACTAACAACTCATCTGGGATAAATGATAAGTACATTGTCGCAAAGTCGGGTTGTCCCGTCATTGGGCAAAGGCTTGTAAACTCAGGGCAGTTAAACTTTACAAAAAAGTCACGTCCTGTGTGTAGGTTAGGCACGGCTTCTAAAACTTCTGGCGCGTACTCAAATAAATAGTTCGTATTTTGATTACCGAGAAGGGTAAGCCCCTCAAGATTTTCTTCAGATCTACCTGACATAATATTACCTCCGTATGAGGAGATTCTAGCTGGCCCATAAAAAAAGCCGCATCCTATGGGAGATGCGGCGTAGAAGACGTCATTCCATAGTTTTTTATAGAGGGTATCTGCTATGAACCTCTTTTTATTGTACGCTTGTTATTGTACGCTGACTGCTAACCGATGTCAATAGCTGTTTTTATAACAAGTTACGCGACACTATCTAGTATAAAAAAATAATTCAAACCGCTCGTAAAATTAACCTACTTCCTCATAAAGCACAACAAAAAAGCACCGCGCGCTTGCACGATGCTTGTTCGTTATTTTGTTGTATAATAAATCTCTTTATCTAACGCATTCTCAGATTTAGCAACGACAACCGTACCAACAATATCACCACACACATTTATACTCGTACGTGCCATATCAATAATACGATCTACTGCGATAATAAGTGCAATACCTTCAACTGGTAAGCCAACTGTTGTTAGCACCATCGATAACATAATTAAACCTGCGCCTGGCACACTAGCCGTGCCAATAGAAGCAAGTGTCGCTGTTAAAATCACTAATAAAAACTGCGAAGGTGAAAGACCATCTGCATACACTTGTGCAATAAAGAAGGTCGCCACACCTTGCATAATGGCTGTACCATCCATATTAATGGTTGCGCCAAGTGGTAATGCAAAGGAAGCTACCTTTTTATCTACACCTAATTGCTCCTCCGCTGTACGAATCGTAACAGGTAGGGCAGCTGCCGAACTTGCCGTCGAGAAGGCAATAGACAAAGGTGAAGTAATTTTTTTAACAAGATAAATGGGATTTAATCCGCTTACCACACGTAAAATAATCATATACACCACCACTTGCAGGGCAAGCCCAATAACTACCGTTAGCAAATACTTACTAAGCGGCAACATAATCTCATAACCTAATTGTGAGAAGGTACGCGCTGTTAAGCCAAAAATACCGAGTGGCGCAAACAGCATAACTAATGTTACTAAACGTAAAAATAAATCATTACATTCATTCAAAAATAAACGAACAGTTGGTACTTTGTCACCCATAATAGTAATCGCAATGCCCACCATAATCGCAAAGAAAATAATCTGCAACATATTGGCTTCTGCCATTGCCTGAACAGGGTTAGACGGTACAATATTAATTAACACATCAATAAAAGGCACACCTTCATTGATGGCAACATCCGTTTCTTCTAGTACTGGCATTTTAAAATTACTGCCAGGGCTCATTACAAAAGCTACCCCTAATGCTAGCGTAATTGCTAGTGCTGTTGTAATTAAGTAATACAGCATCGTTTTTGTGCCAATGCGTCCTAGCTGTCGAATGTCGTTTAATGACGATACCCCTACAACAAGCGCAAAGAACACGACTGGTACAATTAGCATCTTTAATGCTGCGATGAAAACGGTGCCTAAAAATTTAAATATGCCATCAACCAATAGCGTGTCTTTAACATAGGAATCTGACATGCCATATAACACAATCCCTACAATAGCCCCAAGAACTAAGGCAATCAATATTTGTCCAGTTAAGTTGATTTTTCTCTTTTTCATCTCATCCCCTCCGTAGCATTTATTATACAGCCATATTATTGCCCTGCATACAACATTTTCTATTTTAACTGAATAAATGCTTAAAAAGTAATAAATTAGCTAGGGGTGTGAAATGATTCGCTTTCAATTTATAAATAAAGATGACTTAAAACAGCAACAAAACAAATATGACGCATTTTTTATTACTAAAGCATATTTTGAAGAATTAGCGACAGATAGTTGGGTTGCTGTATTTGAGGAAATAACAACGCCTACATTTTTTATAGGTAGTGACTACCAGGCATTTATTTTTAGAATGCAGGGTATGGATTACGTGACCAACAGCCCTGAAGCAACCGAGCATGTACAAGGCTTTGTAAACAATACGGTTGAGGCATCAGCGTTTATAAAAAAATGGGGTTATGGCGAACCTAGAAAAACGAAGCATTCAGCAGAGACGTCTAAATGGATATTTTATGAGGTTTTCAGAGATATTGAAAATTATGCTATAAATAATAATAGATAATGGTAAAGCGCCCTTATATGAATAGCTTTTATGCGATTTTTAAGCCGCTACTTTTCGTTATGAGATGTAGCGGCTTTTGTTTTCCTATACTAATTTCTACACGTATATATAATTAATTGTATGAAAATACAGTCGTAATTTAAAGCTCTTCTGCTGTTTTTTTATACCCAGCCCCAACGTAGCCCCAATTTAGCCCCAAAAAGATTGGGTTTTATGGGGTTTTTGTGGCTATTCCCACAAATTACAAAACCCCTGCAAACGCTGTTATATCAACGTTTGCAGGGGTTTTAAAAGGTTTTATTTGTTGTTCTTTTCTTTCCACTCAAGGAATTCATCGTAAGAGCTTTGTTTATCTAAAATACTGCCATCTGGTTGGATTTCAATGACGCGGTTAGCAATCGTTTGAATGAACTGATGGTCATGTGATGTAAATAACATAGCGCCTTTAAAGCGGATTAAGCCTTCGTTTAACGCTTGGATAGACTCTAAGTCTAAGTGGTTGGTAGGCTCATCTAATAAAATAACGTTAGCACTTGAAAGCATCATTTTTGATAGCATACAACGTACTTTTTCGCCACCTGATAAGACAGATGGTGATTTTTTAACTTCTTCACCGCTAAATAGCATACGGCCAAGGAAGCCACGTAGGAAGCTTTCTGTTTCATCTTCAGGTGAGTATTGGCGTAGCCACTCAACTAATGTTTTTTCGCTGCCTTCGAAGTAGTTGTCGTGATCTAATTCAAAGTAACTTTGAGAAGTTGTAACGCCCCATTTATATGTGCCAGCGTCCGCTTCTTGTTTACCCATTAAAATATCAAGTAGTGCTGTTTTTGCCATTGGGCTACCTAATAAAATGATTTTGTCTTCTTTGTTCATAGAGAAGCGGATATCTTTAAATACTGTTTCGCCTTCGTGTGAACCTGTTAGACCATCAACTGTTAACACGTCGTTACCAATTTCGCGTCCAATTTGGAAGTTGATGAAAGGATATTTACGGCTTGATGGACGGATGTCGTCAAGTTCGATTTTATCCAGCATTTTTTTACGAGATGTTGCTTGTTTAGACTTTGATGCGTTCGCTGAGAAGCGGGCAATGAAGGCTTGTAGTTCTTTGATTTTTTCTTCTTTTTTTGAGTTTTGATCTTGTGCTAGCTTTTGTGCAAGCTGAGAAGACTCATACCAAAAATCGTAGTTACCAACATAAAGTTGGATTTTACCGAAGTCAAGGTCAGCGATATGTGTACATACTTTATTTAGGAAGTGACGGTCATGGGAAACAACAATTACAGTATTGTTGAAGTTAATTAAAAACTCTTCCAACCATTGGATAGCTTTTAAGTCTAAGTGGTTGGTAGGCTCATCGAGTAATAGTACATCAGGCTGACCAAATAGTGCTTGCGCTAATAATACTTTTACTTTGTCTGAACCTTCAAGCTCTGACATTTTCATGTCTAGCATGCTTTCTTTAATACCAAGACCGCTTAATAGGGTAGCTGCTTCTGACTCAGCTTCCCAACCATTTAACTCAGCAAACTCGCCCTCAAGTTCAGCAGCACGCATGCCATCTTCATCTGAGAAGTCTTCCTTCATATAAATTGCGTTCTTTGCTTGCATCACATCATATAACTGTTTGTGGCCCATAATGACCGTATCAAGTACCGTATACTCTTCATACTCGAAGTGATTTTGTTTAAGAACAGCTAAACGCTCGTCCTTACCCATTGATACATGACCTTCTTGAGCTTCAAGCTCACCCGAAAGAATTTTTAAAAATGTTGACTTACCTGCACCATTTGCGCCGATTAAACCGTAGCAGTTACCTGGTGTGAATTTTATGTTAACATCTTCGAATAGCTTGCGGTCGCCAAAACGAAGACCTACTTCACTTACTTGAATCATATTGAAATCCTCCTATTGAATAAAAAATTTTACACAGTGTTTCAATTATAGCACGTTTGTTTCGTTAATTCATAACGAATTTCGATTGTTTTTGAGCCTTGTATTGTGTAGAGTAAAAACGTATGTTTCAATGGATGAGGTAGTTTGAGAGAGGAAGTACAGCATGAGACGAAAAACAGCGTCAACCCACGCATTATGGTTGCTAGCCATCTTTTTTGTAGCGCTTAATTTGCGTCCTGTCATTACGTCGGTTGGCCCATTATTTACTGTAATATTAGATGATTTACAAAGCACTAACACGAAGGTGAGCCTACTCACCAGTATTCCTGTATTTTGTATGGGGCTATTTGCGCCACTGGCATTTCCATTAACAAAGCGTATGCCAAAGAGCATTATGCCATTATTACTTGCGCTTATTAGTGCGGCAACATTGCTACGTATGATGAGCACCACGTATAGCATGTTATTTATTACAAGTTTTGTGGCAGGTTTTGCGATTGCGATTATTGGACCGATTATGAACGCACGCATTCAAGCTAAATTTAAAGAACGTACAGCTAGTGCGCTAGGCGTTTACTCTTTTGGTATTGGTGTAGGAGCTACATTAAGTGCGAGCTTTTCCTATGCTATTTACGAAAAAACCTCATGGGGCTTCGCGCTTGGTAGTTGGGGCGTGCTTGGTGTCATTGCCTTTATATTATGGCTCTTTATTGCTAATGACGAAATCGAGCAACAACACCAGCAACTCCAAGAGGTGGGACGTAACCCATGGAAGCAACGCGAAGCATGGCTCATTTTAGTATTTTTCGGGCTACAAACCGCATTATTCTTTAGCTTTATGACATGGCTATCACCATTAGCGGTAGCACAAGGATTTACCTTAGCTGAAGCGGGACTATTATTAATGGCCTTTTCGGGCATTCAAATGATAGGTAACCTAATCATACCTTGGCTCGTGGAGCGTTTTCCGAAACCCATTTACTGGCTGTTTGGGCTTAGCTTCTTTGCGCTTATTGGTTTAGTATTATTTGCGACTACAACAGGCATTTGGTTATGGCTTGGTGTATTAGTAATTGGTTTAATGTTGAGTGGGATGTTTCCGCTTGGCTTATTATTACCACTTAATGCGGCACGCAACCATACAGAAGCTAATACGTGGTCGTCTATGGTACTGTCAGGCGGCTTTATGTTAAGTGCTGTACTGCCATTATTAATTGGTGTGGTCATTGACCAAACAGATAAAACGTACTTTGCTTATATTATTTTCATTGTCATTATTGTGATGATGCATATTATTATTGCATTGCTGGCAAAGGAACAAAAACAGGTTGCTTAAGTAGCCTGTTTTTTAATGTTTTGCTTTAAACTTTTAAAGGAATAGGTATACTACAGAAAAAGAGGTGAGTGAATATGGAACCAAATGAACAAAAGGATAGTATTTTTTCGACCAAATTTATACGCTTTCTAGGCGGCAAAAACCTATTATTTGTCCTTATTATCTTATTGCTGCTAGCTAGCGTTATTTTTGTGTTTGATAAAGTAGATTTTATTTTTAAGCCGCTTCGCGTATTATTTCAAGTCATTGTACTACCTATTGTAGTAGCGGGGATTATGTATTACTTACTGCGCCCAATACTGCGCCTACTTGAAAAGTGGGGCATTAAGCGCATTTGGGGGATTATTTTACTCTTGCTTGTTGCAGGTGGCGTTATTACGCTATTAGTTATTTTAGTTTTTCCGTTTTTACGCGATCAATTTATGAATTTAGTACAGGAGTTTCCGGATTATTACAGCTCCTTCTCGGAGAGTGTAAGTGCCTTTTTAAATCACTCGCGCTTTAGTAAATACTTTGATACATTTGACTTAGAAGATATTACGAATAAGCTGTCAGGTGACTTAGGCAATAGCATTAAGGAAACCGTAACCTCTATGATACAAGGTTTTGCGACGGGGATTACGAGTGTGCTATCAACTGTCACAGGTGTTGTACTCCATTTAGCAACTGTACCATTTATTTTATTTTACCTATTAAAAGACGGTGAAAAGTTGCCAGACTTTATGATGAAATTCTTCCCACCACGTGCACGTAAAGAAATCCGTACTGTGCTTAGTGACATGGACGAAAAAGTAAGCTCATACATTCAAGGACAATTAATCGTGTCATTTTGTATTGGCGTAATGGTAACGATTGGCTTTTTAATTATTGGTATGAAATATGCAGTGTTACTGGGTGCACTTGCGATGGTAACGTCCGTTGTACCTTATCTCGGACCAATTATTGCGATTACACCAGCGGTTATTATTGCGATTGTTACGTCACCAGTCATGCTAATTAAGCTAGCTGCTGTGTGGACAGTTGTACAATTAGTAGAAGGTAAATTTATTTCGCCACAAGTAATGGGGCGTTCACTAGCCATTCATCCGATTACTATTATCTTTGTATTACTCGTATCAGGTTCATTATTTGGTGTTCCGGGTGTTATTTTAGGGATACCAGGTTATGCTGTATTAAAAGTATTAGTAACTCACATCTTTAAAGCTTTCAAGCGACGCTATAATCGCTTTGCAGAAGATCCACTCGATAAATACGAATAATACTAAAACGCTTCCAATAAGGGAGCGTTTTTTTGTAGTTGGTAAGTGTTTCCTTTATGGTTAGAAAAGGGGGGGATTATATGGACAAACAACACATTGAAAAAAAACGTAACCGGATTATACAAATGGTTTATATTGCGATGATTATTGCGCTTATTATTTTATTTTTAAAATATGTGTTTCCTGTGATTATGCCGTTTGTCATTGCCTTTTTTATTGCGGCACTTTGTATGCCTATTGTGCGCTTTCTCGCAAAGCGTACAAGACTGCATAATAAGCGCGTGTGGGGACTCATTGTTATCTTTACGCTCTATGGGCTAATTGTGAGTTTGGTCACGTGGTTGGTCTTTAAAATTTTAGGCTGGCTGACAGATTTTATTACCCATTTACCTACGCTGTATATGGACAGTATTTTACCTGCACTGGAGCGCTTAAAAGAGTTTAGCACGAACGCTTTTGCACGCATTTCGCCAGAACATGTTTCGCAGTACCAAGGCGTGCTCAATGATATGGTTAAGACCATTACAACTAAAGCATTATCACTTTCAGGCGACCTTGCCTCTAGCTTAACGTCATTTTCGTTAGCGCTACCGGGTTTCTTTTTAACCGTGTCATTTGCGTTACTCGCGAGCATTTTTATTGTGTGGGATTACGATAATATTGTGGCATTCTTTTCGCGCCAGCTACCTGAAGCAACACGTAAACGCTTTACAGTTGTCGTGCAAAGCTTTAGTAAAAGTGTAAAGGATTATGTGAAGGCCTATTTAATTATCGCATCCATTACTTGTGTAGAGTTAGCGGTAGGATTTTTACTTATTGGGCTACCGAATGCGATACCAATTGCGCTTGGCATTGCGGTGTTTGATATGATCCCTGTATTTGGTACAGGCGGCATTATGGTTCCGTGGATTATTATTGCCTTTTTAAATGGCAACACAACGCTTGGCATTCAGTTGCTTGTAATTTACGGTGTGGTAACCATTGTTCGTAATGTGATGGAGCCAAAAATTGTAGGACAAAAACTTGGGCTCAATACAGTACTTGCTTTGTTTGTGATGTTTGTTGGGTTACAAGTGTTTGGTATTATTGGTATGATTTTTGCGCCAATCCTTACAGTGATGGTCATTAACTTTAAAAATACCGAGCAAATGAATTGGTGGAAATAACAAAAACAGACTAAGATTAGTAGCACAAACCAAGGCCATGGTTTGTGCTACTATTTTTTTATAGTAGAAGTGAAGGAAAGTCGACTAGCCTCTGGGACCATTTGAGAGTCCGTATTAAAAACCGGCTAACTTAAGAAAGTACGCAATACGGGAATGGTAATTCCCAATTTATACATAAAAATAGAGAAGGTGATGTCAAATTCGACATCACCTTCTCTATTAAAGGCTGGAATTTTCACTTATGTCCCAGCCTCTTTGTTGATTTATAGGGTTGCTAAACGTGCAACCGCTTGTTGTAGACGTTCTTTTGCTTGCACAAGTGCTAGACGTAAAAAGCCTTCACCTGCTGTACCAAATACTGTGCCTGGCACAGTAACGACACCGAGTTTTTCGATTAACTCAAAAGCGAAATCAGTGCAATCTTTATCATACGGGTATTTTGCCCATACAAACATGCCGCCTTGTGACGGGGCAACTTCCCAGCCGATTTGCTCTAAACCTTGCATTAATACTTTATGACGCTCCGAAAATACAGCGCGTAAATTATCGGTAATTGGCTCTGCGTGATCTAGGGCATAGGCTGCCGCATTTTGGATTGGTTGGAAGATACCAAAGTCCATATTTGATTTAAAATTGCGAATAATCGAAATCATTTCGGCGTTACCTGCAATATAAGCGATACGCGTGCCCGCAAGGCTAAAACTTTTAGATAGGGAGTTAATTTCCATACCGACATCCATTGCGCCCTCAACTTGTAGGAAGCTAAGCGGGGCATTCCCTTCAAAGTAAAACTCTGAGTAAGCCGCATCATGCAGTACCATAATATTATATTTTTTTGCGAAGGCAACGACTTTAGTAAAGTATGCGATAGATGGCATCGCAGGGACAGGGTTACCCGGTAAATTTAAAATGAGTAGCTTGGCGCGCTGTGCGATGGTTTCAGGGACAGCGTCTAAATCTGGTAAGTAATCATTTTCTTTTGTAAGAGGCATATAGTAGGGTGTTGCGCCAGAGGCATGAATGCCCGAATCATACGCAACATACGCAGGGTTCGTTGTTAAAATTACATCACCTGGATCGCAAAAGGCCATTGGTAAATGAACTAAGCCTTCTTGAGAGCCCATGGTTTGAACAATCTCAGTTGTAGGGTCTAATGTTACGTTGCTGCGGCGCTTATAGTAACGTGCAACCGCTTCGTAAAAATGCTGTGTGCCTGTTAGCGTATAACCGTAAGAAGTGGCTAGTGCGCTTTCTTCCGATAGTAAATTTCTAATGTCTTCGTGTGGCGGGATATCTGGGCTACCTAGACTTAAATCAATTAAGTCCGTTCCATTCGCCTTTTGTTTGTTGGCAAAGTCTTTTAAATCGCTAAAAATAGATGGTGCGAATAAAGCCATGCGCTTTGCTGGTTCAATATTCAAAAGCTGACACTCCTTACTTAAATTTTCGGACAATTTATCCGAAGTATTGTATTATTATAGCATAACAACTTTATGTGAAAAAGGAGTTTAGTCAATGAAAGTATATTCATTAAGTGGCGCAAGTGGTACAGGCAAAAGCACGAGTGCTGTAGCGTTTGCTCATACGCATAAACTCGACGCCATGATTGATGACGGGCTACTTATTGTGCGAGGTAAACGCGTCGCAGGCACGTCTGCTAAATTCGAAAAAAACACGGTTACTGCCGTACGCCGCGCTATTTTTAATGAGCGTGCACATGCTGAGGAAGTGAAGGCTGCACTGGCTAAATATGAAGTGGACAGCATTTTAGTCATTGGTACGTCTGATAAAATGACGCGTACTATTGCGCAAGCACTTGAGCTTGGGGAGATTAATCGCTACTTTTATGTAACAGACATCCGTAGTGAAAATGAAATTCGCCGTGCCAAATTTGTACGTGAAACAGAAGGTAAGCATGTTATGCCCGTATCCTCTGACCAAGTAAGCCAAAACTTCTTTAAAAAGTTGATTAAAAAAGGATGGGATATTTTTTCGCCCAAGCGCGTGAAAATCGGCGAAACAACAATCGTTCATCCTGACTTTCATCAACAAACGGTCAATGTGCATAAACGTGTATACCCACAACTTGTGCGCTATATTGCCGAAAACCACCCGCATATTGCGAGAGTAGAGCAACTTAAAGTGCTCACAACGAGTGAGTTTGTCGTAGAGCTAAAACTCATCTACCAAGCACCTGTGTGCTATAACTTACCTGCAGATATTACCGCACTGCAACAAAAACTGCAGCAAGCGATGCTTACGACTTTTGGCTTTACTGCCGACACCATTAACTGTAAAGTAGGGAAAATCGAATGATTACAATTAATCAAGTAACGGACCCACAAGAAATTGAGTTATTATTTGAAGCTTACCGTGCTTTTTATGACCAAGTACCAACGGAGGCTGCGCGCCAATTTTTGCATGACCGTATTACACAAGGTGAGTCAGTAGCACTTGTCATGAAGGACAGTGGTATGCCCATTGGCTTTGTGCAACTGTATCCTGTGTTTTCGTCTTTGCAGTGTCAAAAGGCTTTTATCTTAAATGACATGTATATGACTGCCGCGTACCGCAATAAAGGCTTAGGTGAACAACTCTTACAAGAAGTTTTTCGCTTTGCGAAAGCACAAGGTGCATGCTACGTCACGCTTGAAACAATGCCCACTAATGCACCAGCAAAGGCACTGTATAAAAAAGTCGGGATGGTAGCAGATATGATGCAGCATTATACAAAGACGTTGTAATTTTCTCGACTTTGTACAAAAAAACATCGAAATACCACGAATAAATAGCGAAATCGCACGTACTCCTTTATACTTTTTAGTATTCTAGAAAAAGGAAGTGCACAACATGGTAGAGACGTTTAACGATGCTGTAGCCGCCATTAATGATTTCCTTTGGAGCTATTTGCTACTAATTTTATTAATGGGCGTAGGCTTGTACTTTTCGTATAAGTTAAAGTTCGTGCAGTTTCGTTTATTTGGCGAAATGATGCGCTTAATTACGAAAGGTTTTGACCGCAAAAAAAGTAATAAGGATAGCATCTCACCATTTAAGGCGTTTTGCATTAGTGCTGCGGCACGTATTGGTATTGGTAACTTAGCAGGGGTAGCTATCGCGATTTATTACGGTGGTCCTGGCGCGATTTTTTGGATGTGGATGATTGCACTCATTGGCGCTGCCACAAGTTTTATTGAATGTACACTTGCACAAATTTATAAAGTGCCAGATGGCGGTTCGTTCCGCGGGGGCCCAGCATACTATATGGAGCGCGGCATGAATAGCCGAGGCATGGGCATTTGGTTTTCTTTATTAATTACAGTGACGTATGGTTTGATTTTTAACTCGGTGCAGGCCAACACAGTAACTATCGCATTTGAAAATGCCTTTTCGATTGACCGTATGGTAATGGGACTTATATTAGCAGGGCTTGTTGCGGTAATTATTTTCGGGGGTATTCGTAGTATTGCGACGATTTCGTCGTTAATTGTACCACCAATGGCTATTGTTTATATTGTAGTAGCTGTATTTATTGTTATCACAAATATTACGGTTATGCCTGAAGTATTACTTAGCATTGTAAAAGGTGCTTTTGGTATGGACCAAGTGATTGGTGGCGGTATTGGTGCTGCCATGAAGTTTGGTATTCAGCGTGGGTTATTTGCGACTGAAGCGGGTATTGGTAGCTCACCAAATGCCGCGGCAACAGCCGATGTATCGCATCCTGTTAAGCAAGGTTTAATTCAAGCACTTGGCGTCTTTGTCGATACTTTTTTAATTTGTACATCAACCGCATTTATTGTACTATGCTCAGGCGTACACGAAACAACGGATTTAAAAGGCATCGAGCTTACTCAAGCGGCCCTAAGCTCACAAATTGGGCCTTGGGCAAATAGCTTCCTTGCCGTGTTAATTTTCTTATTTGCTTTTAGCTCACTACTTGGTAATTATTATTACGGTGAAACAAATATTGAATTTATTAAAAAAAGCAAAGCCGCCGTATTTATTTATCGCTGTGCAGCAGTAGCTATGATTACCTTTGGTTCTGTCGCAAGTTTAAAACTCGTTTGGGGCTTAGCGGATTTATTTATGGCGCTAATGGTCATGACGAACTTTGTGGCGATTTTATACTTGGCAAAGTATGCGTATGCGGCACTTGTCGATTATATTCGTCAAAAAACAAAAGGACAGGATCCGGTCTTTATTGCTAAAAACATCCCAGGCTTAAAAAACACTGCCTATTGGGATAAAGAATAACGCCTAGTCTCCTTCTTGTAAGGAGACTTTTTAGTTTGTAGTAGTTGCGCGGTAAAAAAGACCATTATTATGGTATAATGGAAGTAAAATAAAGAGGTGCTATGATGATTCGTATTATTGGAGTTTTATTATTACCACTTGCCTTACTATGGGCAATCGTGCGCGTAGTCATTAATTTAGTAAAAGGCAATAAGGTTAACCAAAGTTACACGCCGCTTGATGAGATTACAACCGGTACAAAAGAGCTAAAGCGTGACCGCGCACAAGGCGACACGTTAGGTGACCGTGACTATGCGATTATTGCCGAGCAAGAACAACAGCAAGCGCAAATCCAATTAGAAGAAACCAAAAAATAAGACAGGTTGGGCATAAGCCCACCTGTTTTTTAGTTGTTACGTGTGAAGTTAGGTTGGCGTTTTTCTACAAAAGCTGCACAGCCTTCTGTGAAATCATTACCGACAAATGGTGTTGAGCCTTCCCATAATTTAGGTACACTGTCTACACACTCTTGCACAGATTGCTTTACAGCTAACAGCGAGTCAGGTGACATACCCGCTACTAATTTGCCCATACGAATCATATATTTTTGTAGATCCTTTTCTGCCACTACATAATTTAACATACCTGCGCGAAAGGCTTCTTCCGCTTTATACATACGTCCCGTAAAAACAAAATCCTTGGTTGCTGAAGGGCCAATTAGCTGTACTAAGCGTTGCGCAAATTTATTATTGAGCGTAATGCCGAGCTTGCCCACTGGGATGCCCATTTTTGCTTTTTCAGAGCCAATGCGGATGTCACAAGCAAGCGCTAACTCTAAGCCTGCACCCATTGCAGGACCATTAATTACACCAATCGTTGGGATAGGTAAGCGCTCAATTGTCGAAATCGTACGTTCCATATGCACAAAAGCTTCTTCTGCCTTATCTAATGAAATCGCGTTAAACTCTTTAATATCAGAGCCTGCTGTAAAGTTTTCGCCTTTACCACGAATGAGTAATACTTTATTTTTAGGGTTGTCTAAAACTTGCAGTGCAATCGTACGTAGTTGTGTCCACATATTTGCGGTTAATGCGTTTTTTGCCTGTGGTCGAGAAATGGTAATAATGGCTAAACCCGCCGTCTCCTGATAAATAATTTTTGCTTCCTCTGCCTCTAAGTGTAACGTTTTAACTTGCATGAATAAAACTCCCTTCCTTCTATTATACAACAGTGTAACAGATTTACCGTAAAAATTTTGCTTCACTTATGCCACTTTTAACGTTTCAAGACAAACTATTTCATTTTTCTCACAATATTTGCTATACTATTATCCGACAAACTTTAACACAAGGAAGGTGACGATATGGTGAGCTTTCAACAAGCTTGGAATGCATTTTTAATTCATTTACGCCAATTAAATATGAGCGAATCTACACAAAAGCAATACGCAATTGATGCGAGACAGTGCGTTGCTTTCGCTAAAGAACATGAGCTAACCTTTGAGGCAGCGACGTATAATGACTTTTTATATACGTACATCAACCACCTAGACGAAACCTACGAAAAAGAAACAAGCTATAACCGAAAAGTAGCGTGTTTACGCCGCTTCTCCCATTTTGCCCTACTACGTGAATGGATTACGAGTGAGGCATACCTCAGTATATTAGTGCCAAAAACAGTACCCAAAAAGGAAATTACAGCACTAAGTGATGACCAACTCAACCGTATTGCGCATGTTTGGGATCATTACCTTGCGTATGCAGATACAGATGAGCGCTACCGTATTGCACGTCGTAATCAACTGATTGTTACTACCTTTTTGACATTAGGTTGCAAGCCAGCAGAGCTAGTGCGTATGCAATGGCAACATTTACGACATGACGAGCAAAAGGTACGTCTTTTACGGGGGAAAAGTTACCGTGACATTGAGGTCCCTGCGGATTATTTAATGCTAATGGCTGAATTTGAATTGGAGCGCACAACGGATTCTTCGTATATTTGGCAAAGTGATGCCAATCTACAAGGTAATCCCATTACAGTTAAAACCGTAGAGCGTATTTTTCAGACCATTTCACAAGACGTGGGCTTTACAGTACGTGCAACAGATTTGCGCTATGCTGTTATACAACGCGCACAAATAGAAGATGTTCAAGATGCGATTGAGCGCTTCGGCTATGCTCGTAAATGGGTACTTGACGAACGTAAACGTCGCTTAAAATAAGGAGTGTTTTACAATGACAACGATTAATTTATTACAAGCTTATGAGCTACTTGCCTTGCAAGAGGAGTTCAGTAACGAGGAGATTTTACAACAAGTAAAAGACCAACAAACAGGAGAGTGGGCAACACTCATTAGTGAGTGGCCAATGGAGGAGCTAGCTAAACTTGCGACAGACGAAGCGGCATTCACTCATGCACTAGCGGGAGATTATAACATTTCGTATATTACAATGCCTGGTTTAACTAATTTATTAGCTAAGCGCTTTGCCTTACAAAAAGACAGAGATTTTATCGTCACAGACAGCGCAATTACGGCGCTTCAACTTACAGATGAGCAACAAGTACAGGTTAGTCAAATGCTATCAAGTAACTGGCAGCTGATTAAAGTGGACAAAGGCTTTACAATTACAATGTAAAAGAGGAGAAGGTTGGATGATTGAACAACGTTTACAACAATTAGGGATAACGTTACCAGCACCAACAAAGCCGCTGTTTCACTATGTACCTGTAACGATACATAACGGTGTCGCCTATGTTAGTGGTCAAGTGCCACGTGTGGACGGCGAAGTGCCTTATACAGGACAGGTTGGGGGAGCTGTTAGTGTGGAGCAGGCACAAAAGCTTGCTGAAGTGTGTGTGCTTAAAGCTTTGAGTGCGCTTAGGGCTGAGATTGGTTCACTTGATAAGGTCGTAAAAGTACTTAAGGTGACAGGTTATGTCCAAACTTCACCGACTTTTTCGGCACCATCTATTGTACTAGACAGTGCGAGTGAGCTATTAACACGTATTTTTGGCGAAGCGGGTCGTCATGCACGCACCGCAGTTGGCGTAGCGCAGTTACCAAGTGATACACCGGTCGAAATTGACTTTATTTTTGCGGTGGAGGGATGACTATGTTAACGAAGCAAAACATTATGGAAGCGCAAGTACGTATTGCACCTTATATTCATCCGACACCATTATTGACATCATGTCAGCTAAATGCGCGCTGCGGTAATATGATTTACTTAAAAAGTGAGCACCTTCAAAAAACAGGCGCTTTTAAAATTAGGGGTGCAGCTAACAAAATAACACAGGCTGTAGCGGATGGCGCAAATTATGTAACGGCCGCTTCGTCAGGTAATCACGGGCAAGCTGTTGCCTATATTGCACAAGCTTTAGGTATTAAAGCAAAAATTGTAGTACCTGAGGATGCAAGTGCTTGTAAGGTGGGCGCAATTGAAGGTTATAATAGCACTGTCGAAAAATGCGGTTATTTGTCTTCAGATCGTATACCGCGGGCAAAAGCCATTGCCGAAGCGGAGAATGGCGTGTTTATTCCACCATATGATGACCCATTAATTATGGCAGGGCAAGGCACAATTGGGCTCGAAATTTTACAGCAACTCGACAATATAGACGCTGTTATTGTACCGATTGGCGGCGGAGGATTAATTTCAGGTATTGCGACAGCCATTAAAGAAAGCAACCCTGCGATCAAAGTCATTGGCGTGGAGCCTGTTAGTGCAAATGATACGTACTTATCGCTACAAAACGGTGCCATTACAGCAATTGCAGGTACTACAACAATTGCGGATGGCTTACGCACCATTCAACCAGGAGATTGCACCTTCCCGATTGTTCAAAAATATGTAGACGAAATTGTACTCGTATCAGAGGAAGAAATCAAAGAAGCCTTTACTTTTGTGCTAGAACGTATGAAACAATTGATTGAGCCTTCAAGCGCAACAGTTATCGCAGCTTGCATGTTTAATAAGCTACCATCGGAAGGTAAAAACATTGTTGCGGTAATTTCAGGTGGTAATGTAGATATGGCTGATTTGTCAAAAATAATAAAAATATGATTTTATAAAAATGAAATCCCGTATATATTTTAATGAGTATCAAAAAAGCACTAAAAATAAAAGGGTTTTAGTGCTTTTTTTCTGCGATAATTTCATCCATAATGGCACGTTCCTCACGTGAGTCCGCCAAGTACTCTTGGTCAATGGTTTGTGCGTGGTTCATAATCTCTGCCATAATATTTGTGTTAATGAGCTGTAGCTCTTGCCAAAGTGCTGTGATTTTACTTTGCGTAACTGCCGAAATGGTAGTTTTTTTACTAAATGTTTGGCAATCCTTCGCCATATCTTGTAGCATCATACGATTTTTATCGAATACAAAATATACCTCGCGTTTAATATCGCCATCTCTCACATAAGCAATAATGTCATAGTAATGCGGCGCATTATGTTGCTGTACTAAAGGGGGGAGTAATTTGTTAACTGTAATGTAATCTTCCCAACCTGCAAGTAATTGTCCACTTTTTTTGAGTGCTGCATCAGCTTTTTTAATAGCTAGTTGTACCTTCACTTCTTCAAGCCAAGGCTTGATACGCGTTGGGTAAAGTTTAATACCAGCGATTAGCGCAGTCACTGCCGCAATTACAAACCAATACGTCACCATCACCGTAATAATAAAGCTTACTACTGCGAAGGCAATCGCAAGTAGGACAAACCATCCTATAAGACTGTCCACGATTTATCACCTCATCCTAATTATTACATAATGACAATGGTTTTCCTATATTAATCTACATAACAATATTATGTAAACAAAATAAAAAAAGGGAGAAAAAATCTCTCCCTTACTGTTTCATAGATTGTTCAAATGCTTGACGTTCCTGTTCACGC
This sequence comes from Metalysinibacillus saudimassiliensis, assembly GCA_000935965.1. Taxonomy (GTDB): domain Bacteria; phylum Bacillota; class Bacilli; order Bacillales_A; family Planococcaceae; genus Metalysinibacillus; species Metalysinibacillus saudimassiliensis. The sequence goes on along the minus strand of LN483077.1, from coordinate 13,150 downwards.
GCCGCCATTAATTTTTCGAGTTCCTCACGTTCTTCACGTGCTTCGCCAAGGTAATCATTTTCAATCATTTTAGCGTGGGCTTTCATCGCGTTGATTAACTCATTATGCATATGGCGTAATTCACGCCACATGACTTTAATCTTAGCTTCTACAACAGGTGACGGTTGTTTATCTAAAGAAATCGCTTTTAAATCACGCGCCATATCTGCAATAATAATCGCATTTTTATCAAATATTAAATATACATCACGTGAAATATCGCCCTCTTTAATATAGTTGCGTAACTCTTTTGCTTCCTGTTTAAAATATTTAAAACCATCTTGCTCTGCTTCAAACATTTGGTGACGTAAGCGTTTTACATATTTTGAGTCATCTTCGATTAAACGCTTTTCGATGTAGTTGTATTCCTTCCAAGCGGGTAAGCGGTTAGTTGTGTCACGCTCCTGTGTAAAAGCAGCAAATTGTTCCTTGGTCTCGACCACAACATCCTTCGAGCGCTCAAGTACATATTTTACAAAGTATACAATGGCCACTAAGCCAACAATCCCTATAATAAAGGGAATGGCGTTAATTAACATACTGATACCGATAAAAACCATCAAAACTGTAGCCCATGTAGGTAATCGTTTGTTCATAATACTCCCTCGCTTTCGTAATAGCCTTACTATAGTATACGGCGTAGCCTTAAAAAGGTTTCATTTCTAAAAACGCTGTGAGACGAAACGAGATGGGTAACAACCCATCTTAGCTGAATTCGATGCGTCTCACAGCGTTACGTAACAGTAGGGTAAAACGATGAAAAACTAATAATGTTCCCAAATATAAATTTGGGAACATTATTTATGCTATAATTTATGGGAGAAAGGGAGATGAATTTGCAACCTAAACTATTACGAGATTTCCTCGTTTACCTTACAACCATCCGCGGTAAATCTATGCGTACACGCAAAGAATACGAATATGATCTCACCCTATTTTTACGCTTTGTATTATCTATGGAGCAAGGTAAGGATATTGAGGAGATCACATCTATTCAAGAAGTAACGATTGATTTACTTAAAGAGCTAACGCTCGAAGATTTGTATTTATTTATGGAGTACTGCGAACAAGTGCGAGGTAATGGTGTCGCCTCGCGTGCACGCAAAGTAGCTACCTTAAAATCTTTCTTTAACTATTTGCGTGACAAACGCCGTTTGCTTGAAGAAAACCCAGCTGCCCAGCTCGAAACACCTAAGCAGGTACGCCGTGCGCCAATTTATATGACATTACCTGAAACAAAGCAGTTTATTACTGGTGCGAAAAATCCGCGTGATATTTGTATTGTTACCTTCTTTTTAAACTTAGGTTTACGTGTAACTGAATTATGTAACCTAAACGAAAGTTCCATTCAGCAAGATTACATTACGATTATTGGTAAAGGTAATAAAGAACGCATTATTTATTTGAATGATGCTTGTAAAGAAGCGCTTACGCAGTATAATGCGTATAAACATAGTTACCGTGGCACGGGCGAAACACCGCTCTTTGTATCGCAAAAGGGCACGCGTCTCACGCGCCAACATATTTCCCGTATTATTAAAGAGGTAAATGCCACTTCTGGTGTTAATAAAAAAGGTGTTACACCGCATAAATTACGTCATACATCAGCCACTTTGTTGTATCAAGCGGGGGCGGATATTCGTAGTTTACAACAAATTTTAGGGCACGAAAGCGTAGCAACGACACAGATTTATACACATATCGAAGACGAGCAGCTCCAACAAGTACTTAAAAACAACCCATTGAATGAGTGAATGGGTTGTTTTTTCTTGCTTCAAGCTGAAATGTTGTAATTGTCAAAAAATTTAACAAAAAGAGTTGACGCTGTACTACAAACTGTTGTATATTATTAATTAATAACAGCAACTGTTATACAACAAACTTTAGGAGATGGTTACAATGACAATGTACAAAGATGGATATCGATTTTATTGTGAGATGTGTGAGAATTTTGGTATTGAGGCAATCCCATTCCGCTATTACGTATTACAATTATCGCAAGAACAGCTTTCGGCATACAATCGCCAAGCTTTAGCTACAGCAATCTAATAAAAAGGATGTGTACGTCGTGACAAACAGCGATGCCGCAATTTTACAGTAAGCCCTTCAGCGATTTATTTCGTCGGGAGGGCTTATATTTTATTTGAGGGAGGATGTAGCTAGAATGCAGGATTATCGAAAAGGATATAACTATTATCAAAAAGCATGTGAGATGCACGGTTTAAAACCGATTAATTTTCATTATTATATGATGACTTTGTCAGAGGAACAGCTGGCTGCCTACAATAAAAGTGCCAATAAGCTAGTACATACAACTAAAACGATAGTAAAAATAACATGAAAACCTTTAAGAATACTCATTCTTGAAGGTTTTTGTTTATTTAGGATGAAATTTAAAGAGTGGTCATGTTATACTAGGTATTATATGTCATAAGTCTTCTTTTGGCGGTTTTAATACACAACTTTTTACACAAATGTGGGGGAATACTTTATGCAAAACCAGTCTATTGTACTAAAGGATTTGGATAATGGGGATTATACAATGGAAGAAGTGCAAAATATTATTTCTGCACTGAACTTTTCTGTCATTGTAGCCATCACAAATCCGCAGGGGAAAATCACGTTCGTTAACCAACATTTTTGCGATATTACAAAATATACTAAAGAAGAGCTAATTGGACAGGATCACCGCATTTTAAATTCGGGCTACCACCCCAAATCCTTTTTTAAAGAAATGTGGCGTACGATTGGTAGCGGTAAGACATGGAAGGGCGACGTTTGTAATCGGGCTAAAGATGGCTCACTTTATTGGGTAAAGACCACCGTAGTTCCTTTTTTAAATGAAAAGGGTAAGCCTTACCAATATGTTGCGATTCGCACGGATATTACAGCACAAAAGGATATAAAAAAAGTGACAGAGCTTGCGTATCGTGATGAGTTAACTAATCTACCGAATCGTCGCAGACTTAATAACACAATGAATGACTATATTAATCAACTAACACCTTTCGCCGTAATATTTATTGATGTTAACCGCTTCCGTAATATTAATGACGGGCTAGGTCATGTAGTGGGTGATTTGTTTTTAAAAGAAATGGCAACACGTTTAGCGAGTTTAAATACAGCGGAGGAGATGTTCTTTCGTTATAATAGCGATGAATTTATATTTATTACTAAGGATGTAGCGCATGTTGACCGTGCAGCACGCCGTATTATTGGCTTATTTGATGAGAGCTTTTTAATTGATGATTTTGAGTTTTATGCATCAATTAGTATTGGTATTAGTATTTTTACAGAGGATGCGCATGATTCTGAACAATTATTAAAAAATGCAGACACCGCTTTACTTAGTGCGAAACAATCCCATAAAATTAGTGATTACCAAGTCTATAAGCCTAATCTTAATCGTGAACATAATAAATGGCTCATGATGGAAACAAAGCTACATAATGCGATTAAATTGGATAAGCTAGCGTTACATTATCAGCCGAAAATTAATATTACAAATGATACACTTGTTGGTATGGAGGCGCTTCTTCGATGGCATGACGAGGATTTAGGAGAAGTATACCCTGATACATTTATTCCTTTTGCTGAGGAGTGCGGTTTAATCGGTGATATTGGTGTATGGGTGCTTGATAAAGCTACACGTCAAGTGAGAGCATGGAATGAAAAGTATGGGACGTCGCTGCATGTCGCAGTGAATATTTCGCCGATGCATTTAACACAGGAAAACTTCGTTGCGTCCGTACAGGCTACGATTGATGAAGTGGGGTTACGTCCGCAAGAGTTAGAAATCGAAATCACAGAGATGACGATGCTTGATTACACAGAGGACTTAATTCAAACGATTACAAGTTTACGCGAGTTAGGCATCGCAATTTCGATTGATGATTTTGGTACAGGCTACTCATCCTTAAGTTATTTAAAAAAATTCCCGATTGATGCGTTAAAGATTGACCGTGCTTTTGTGCAAGATATTATTTCTGAGCCATCAGGTATAGCTATGACAGCGGCTATTATATCATTAGCGCATGCGCTTGGCCTTTATGTTGTAGCGGAGGGCGTTGAAGAGCCAGAGGAGTTAGCTGTATTAGAGAGGCATGGTTGTGAATTTGTGCAGGGCTACTATTTTAGTCGTCCTTTACCAGCTGCAGAGTTTGAAAAGCTCATTACCCAACCAATTTTACGTAAATAAAGAAGCAACCGCAGCTACGGTTGCTTCTTTTTATTGATTACTAAAGTATAAATACAACATCGCAATAACCGCTATACCAAGCAATACAAGTAGGCTAACTTTTACCCAACTTGTTGGTGCATCTCCCGCGACCTTACCACTCTGCCCATTAACGATAAAAGGGTAAATCTTGCCGTTAAATTGGAAAGATGACAGCCAAATCGGTAATAAAATATGTTTATAGGTAATCGCATCATACGCTGTATCCACGTGCTGTACAATGACGATGTCACCGCGTGTTTTACCTTCAATGCTTGCGCTAATGCCTGCATCTACCTCATCACGTGCACGTCGCCAACCTGCTTCGATAGGTACAGCGTAGCGTTCGGCAATAAAGCCGGACAAGTAAGCGTCTTGGTAGTCCACTAAATCATGGAGTTTAAACGGCTCAATTTTACGTAAGAGATGGTCGGTATTTTTATTGGTCGCATGAATTAATACGTCGTCAAAAAATTCTTCGTGGTAACCATTTTCTGTATGCCAGCGTGTGTGCTGAACCATACGTGTATGGGTTGTCGTATTACCGTTTGCATCGGTAGTTGTATAGGTTTCAGGTACATAGTAATGTGTACCAATTTTAACGGTATAATGTGACGAAGTTTGTGTATCATACGTCCAGTAAGGGATATAAATCCCTGTTAGACGGTCAAGCGTATGACTCGTTTTTAGTTTACTAGGCGCGAGGTAACGCTTGCTAATCCATTCCTTAAACATGGCTTCCGCTTGTGTGCGTGCAATATGAAAGGGAATGACGAGCGAGGGGCGTATGCCTGCGTTGTCATCTGTTTTTTCGATATGGGAGGAGCCACAAAACGAACAAAAGTCTGCCACGTTTTGCCCCTGCAAAATCGTTTCAGCCCCGCAGTTATTGCAGTGAAACACTCGTAAATCATCCGACCAAGCTGTATTTGCGGCTAGTAATGCCTCAGTGTAGTCAAGCTCTATGTTATTAAGTGTCGTGCGCTCGATAGGGATGACCGTCTCGCAAAAAGGGCAACGTAGCTCATTAATCGAAGGGTCAAAAAGCGCATTACCGCCGCAGTTAGGACATTTAAAGTTAGCTGTAGCTGAGCGTGTGACATCGGTATGCGTCATTTTTTCTCACCTCTTACGCTAATGTTTCGCCGCACTCTGCACAAAACTTAGCAGTTGGGCTGTTGACATGATTACATTTTGGACATGTTTTTTCGGTTTGGTTCGTACCGCATTCAGGGCAAAACTTCGTGTTAGCTGGAATAGCGGCGTGACATGCGATACATGCCTGTGTAGCAGGTTGTGGTGCTTTGCCACATTCAGGACAAAACTTAGCCGTTGGTGAAATTTGTGCCTGGCAGTATGGGCAGGCAACCGTTTGTACGCTTTGTTGGTTTTGATTCATTGCATTTGTCATCATGCCGCCAAGTGCTGCACCTGCACCAAGTCCCGCGCCTGCACCTGCAAGACCACCCGACTCATTTTGAGCCGCTTCACGCAGTGCTTGACCTGCTTGGTATTGTTGAAACTGTCCCATATTCCCAATGACACCCATAGATGTGCGTGTATCCATTGCCTTTTCGACTTCTTCTGGCAGTGATAGATTTTCGATGTACAGTGATGTTAACGCAAAGCCAAAGGCCTCAAAGCGTGGCATCATTTTTTGGCGACCTAGTTCACTTAGTTCATCATAGTGGCTCGCTAAATCAAGTGCAGGAATTTTAGACTCCGCAAATAAATCACTTAAGCCCGAAACAATCATTTTCTTTAATTGCCCCTCAACCGCTTCTGTAGTAAAGGTTGCACTTGTGCCAAATAACTCTTTTAAAAATACGCTTGGATCACTTACACGGTAGGAGTAAATCCCATAACCACGTAAACGAATCATGCCAAACTCAGCATCACGCATCATGATGGGGTTAGATGTACCCCATTTTTGGTCAATAAATTGCTTGGTATTAACAAAGTATACCTCTGCTTTAAAGGGCGAGTTAAAGCCTTGTGGCCATGATTTTAGTTTCGTTAAGATAGGAATGTTGCGTGTAGCTAACTCGTGGTGACCTGGACCAAACACATCAGCTACAACACCTTCATTAACAAAGACCGCCATTTGCGATTCACGTACGATTAATGATGCTCCCATTTTAATTTCATTGTTTGCGACAGGGAAGCGGTACACCAATGTGTTTGATGTATTGTCTGTCCATTCGATTACCTCAATAAATTGATTGCGCATAAAATCAAAAATACCCATTGCAATCCCTCCTCTGTATATCTATTTTATACGATAACGCGCCAAAAAGGTTTCATTTTTCCTGGTTTTACGTGGGAAAATAAGGGTTTAGTACATAATATTGATATGATGATAAAGTGAAAGGTAAGAATTCCACTTGTAACTGTAAGTAAATGGTTCCGTAAGTTGCGGTAGTCTGCGACAGAAAAATAATAAAGGTGAGTAGCAAAATAAGTGTTGTCATTAAACTTAGTAAATCACTAGGAATACTATTGACATCGTAATGTGCTGTGCTTACAATAAGAACAACCATTAAGGAGTGATTGATATGAAAGAGGCGTTTATTGCGCACCCTACAACAGAAGAATGGCTAAATAAATTAGCAACAGTCCGTGAATTTATTGAAACACAGGCCGTAGAAGATGATAAACATAATGAGTTTGCGCATAAAAGTGTTGAACAACTGCGACAGCTTGGCTACACATCATTGACTTTACCGAAATCGTACGGAGGCGAAGGGTTAAGTTTACGTGAGATGCTACCTTTACAAGAAACATTAGGAAGCTACGATGGTAGTGCAGCGCTTGTTGTTAGTTGGACACTCCTCACAGTTGGCGAACTTTACGAAAATGCATATTGGCCAGAAGCACTACTTCAACAGTTTGCACAAGAAGTGAAAAACGGCGCAATCATTAACCGCGCGGTAAGTGAAGCGGCCACAGGGAGCCCTGTACGTGGCGGTAAGCCAACGACATTAGCCGAAAAAACGGCTTCAGGTTATCGCTTAACAGGACGCAAAAGTTTTACGACAGGTGCTTATGCACTCGATTACTTTTTAGTATCGGCCTGGCTTAGTGACCGACAACAAATCGGCTTCTTTTTATTACCAAAGGATACAGAAGGCCTCCATATTGAAGATAATTGGGAAATGGTCGGTATGCGTGGTACAGGTAGTCATGATCTTGTGCTTGATGCTATCGAAGTTTCAGAAAAATTTTTAGTAGAAATACCAAGTTATCATACAGGTTTTAAAATTAATAGTTGGCTACTATTAATTTCAGCAACGTATTTAGGGATTGCACAAGCTGCGCGTGACTATGCAGTTGACTTTGCTAATCGTCATAAACCTAATAGTATACCTACGACAATTGCCCATTTACCTAATGTGCAAGCATTACTAGGGGAAATAGAGGCGCTACTTGCACAAGCGCGATTTACCCTATACGGAGCCGCTGATGTCGTAGATAATCAAGATTTTGCTACACATGCCATTAATATCGCCAAATATACAGTAACGAATCATGCGTTACAAATTGTTGACAAGGCGATGCGTATTGTAGGGGCTAAAAGTTTACAACTACAAAATCCACTTCAGCGTTATTATCGCGATGTGCGTGCAGGGTTACATAATCCGCCGATGGATGACTTGACGCTATCACTACTAGCAAAGCAAGCGAATAAACAATGGGAGGACAAACAACATGTTTAAAAAATTAGCAGGACTTACAATCGCAGCGAGCCTTTTACTTGCTGCTTGTGGAGATAAAGAAGAGGCAACGCAAGGAGAAAAAGTAAAAGTGGCTTTTGAGCTTGGCAGTAAACCAATGACGTATGTCGACGAAAAAGGAGAGCCAGCGGGTTATGATATTGATGTGATGAAGCTCGTTGACGAAAAATTAGAAGATTATACGTTTGAGTATGTGGGAACGACTTCGGATGATTTACTTATTGGTGTAGAACAAGGGAAATACCAAGTGGGTGTAAAAAATGCCTTCTTTACGGAAGAACGTGCACAAAAATACATTTATCCTAAACAATTTATTGGGCTATCGAGTGCCGGTTTAGTGCTAAATAAACAAAACGAAGCGATTAAAACACTAGAAGACTTTGCTAAAAAACAGTTTAAATTAGCACCTATTGCGGCAAATAATGCGCAGTATACAATAATTGCAGAATACAATGCAGCAAATCCCAATAACCCTGTCAAATTAGAAGCGGGAGAAGAGTTCGGTGTAGACGTCGTACAATGGGTTAACGAAGGGCGCGTTGATGGCGGTGTAATTATTGAAGGGATGTTTAATAAGCAAGTAAAAGAAGCTGATGGTCCATACCATGCATTTAAAGATGATGTCGTATACAACGAGTTTGCTGTCATTAAAACATGGCCGCTGTTTAATAAAAAACAACAAGCTTTTGCGGACGCTTACGATGAGGCAATGCAAGAGATTGAAGCATCAGGTGAATTACAAAAACTGAGTGAGAAACACTATGGTCGTAATTTATTTGAGGTGTTAGACCGAGTCGAACGATAAGGGGATGACAGGATGGAGAAATATTTTGATAGCAGTTACCTCTTTCAAGCGATTCCTCAATTATTGCCCTATTTGCCAATCACCTTAGGGATTACTGCACTGGCGGTAGTGCTTGGTTTACTACTTGGGCTAGTATTAGCTTTTATGAAGTTAAGCAAGGCAAAATGGGCACAACATGTAGCGAACGGTTACACTACCATTATGCGCTGTACCCCTTCCATTGTGCTCTTATTTTTAATTTACTACGGGGTGCCGGCTATGGCCGACGGTTTATTTGGCATCAATTTACACGATGTACCTAGTGCAGTTTTTGTAGTAACGACTTTTACGTTACAATTTGCTGCGATGATGTCTGAAGTGATTCGCGCTAGTATACTCGCTGTACCGAAAGGCCAATATGAAGCTGGCGTTAGTGTAGGATTAACACCTATACACGTGTACAAGCGTATTGTTTTTCCCCAAGCGTTACGTTTTGCGCTACCGAATATGGCAAACGGCATTATTAGTGTACTCCAAGAGGGGGCACTAGCTTACACAATTGGCTTTATTGATATAGTAGGAAAAGCAAATTTAATTATTGCCAATAACTACGGCACACATACGCTAGAAATCTTCATTGTACTGGCGCTTATTTACTGGATTTTAACAATTGCTATCGATAAAACATTCCATTGGATTGAACGACGCTTACACGTAGGGAAGGGGGTTGCCTAATTGGATATCGCATTTTTTAAACAAGCACTTGGTATCGCATTTAGCGGCGTACCATTAACACTACTCGTTACAGTTGTCACACTTATTATCGCATTACCTGTAGGTTTCTTCCTTACATTAATACGCATGAATCGCATTCCAGTGATTCATCAACTCATTGGTATTTATTTGTCTTTCATACGTGGGACACCTGTTATTATTCAAATTTTTGTACTGTATAATAGTATCCCTTTACTCATAGCAGGCGTGGCAAAAGGGAAATTTGATGTTTATGCGATTCATCCAATTTGGTATGCCTTTGTTATCTTTAGCTTCGGCATGGCTGCCATCATAGCTGAGATTGTGCGTGGTGCTCTACAAACTGTGGATAAAGGTCAACTCGAAGCAGCCTATTCTGTCGGGCTAACTGCACCGCAAGCTTATCGTCGCATTATACTCCCACAAATGTTAACGGTAGCATTACCTAACCTTTGTACCGCGACCGTTAATCTCGTAAAGGCAACGTCGCTAGGTTATGCGATTGCCTTGCCTGAAATTACACTACGTACCAAAGTAGCTGCAAATGCAGGGTATCATTATGTAGAGGCATATACGGCTATTTTTATCGTGTACTTACTCATCTGCTTACTTATTGAATATGCGTTTCGTAAAACAGAACAACGCATACGTCGTTACCAAGGAGGGATTGCATGTTAACTGTTACAAATGTGCATAAAGCATTTGGCGATAATAAAATTTTACAAGGGGTAGATTTAGCTATTAATAAAGGGGATGTCGTCGTTATTTTAGGTCCGAGTGGTTCAGGTAAAACGACATTACTGCGTTGCCTTAACTTTTTAGAGCAAGCCGATCAAGGTACGGCTACTTTTTCGGATTTACAAGTCGACTTAGCAAAGGCTACACGTAAGGAAATTTATGCCGTGCGCCAAAAAACAGCCTTTGTCTTTCAAAACTATAATTTATTTGCTAATAAGACAGCGTTAGATAATGTGACAGAAGGGCTGGTTATTGGTCGTAAGTGGACGAAAGAAGCGGCGCGACAAAAGGCACGAGAAGCACTAGCTAAAGTTGGCCTTAATGGTAAGGAAGATTTATATCCGAGTCAATTATCGGGCGGGCAACAACAACGCGTAGGTATTGCTCGCGCGCTCGTGTTAGAGCCTGATATTATTTTATTTGACGAGCCTACATCAGCACTAGACCCTGAGCTTGTAGGCGAAGTATTAGCAGTAATGAAAACAATTGCTCAAGAAGGAACGACGATGCTTGTCGTCACGCATGAGATGAGCTTTGCTAAAGAAGTTGCTAATCACGTCATATTCATGGACGGAGGACGCGTCGTAGAGCAAGGGGACGCAGATGCTATCTTTTTACACCCAACACAAGAGCGTACGAAACAGTTTTTACGCCGTGTGTTGCCTCAAGAATATAATTATCAAATTTAAGAGTAATCATTTACTAGAACAAAAGAGGCTGGGACATAACTAGTGTTCAGCCAAAGAAAAAGAGAAATTGAGTGCGCTCAATTTCTCTTTTTCATTTTTTATGGGTATTCTTATTGATTGGCTGTGAACTTTCGTAAGTTCACAGCCATCAACGCCAGTCCCATTTCATTCGCAACCTTCGCTTTGCCGCGAACGGAGAAGCGAGTGAAAAAGAGGCTGGGACAAAACCCTAGTCAATAAGAAAAGACATTCACGATTTTATTCAAATCGTGAATGTCTTTTTTATCTGCTTGTCAGCCGTTGTTCATCGTTTCGGACGACGCTTTTCGCGGGCACGGCTCCATCTAATTTTTTTCGCGAGGGCGCGAAAAAAATGGATATTCCGCTCGTGCTGTTCCCGCAGAAGTCGCGTCCTCCACTCCGAACAACTTTTATATACTTCTATCAAAAATTCCTTATAGAAAAAAGGACAATTCCTGTTAAAATTTAAGTATCCTACTACCAAATCTTAAACGAAAGAAGTGTCCTTATGTTTAAAAATTATAACATGAATCAACTCACATTACCGCTAGATTTAGAAGTGAAATTACAAAAAAATGATATTGCCTTTCACATTCACCATCTTGTAGAAAGTATTCCGAGAGAAGCTTTCGCTCCTTTTTATCAAGAAACGGGCTGTCCGTCCTATCATCCCAAAATGATGCTTAAAATTATTCTGTGTGGTTATACGCAATCGGTCTTTTCAGGTCGACGCATGGAAGACTTAACAAAAGATAGTATCCGTATGAAATGGTTAGCGCAAGGTTATGAACCAAGTTATCGCACAATTAATCGTTTCCGAATTCATCCACAGATGCAGGAATTACTACGTCAATGTTTTGTCCAATTCCGTTGTCAGCTTGTCGAAGAAAAGCTAATTGATCAACAAGCGATTTTTATTGATGGTACAAAAATTGAGGCGAATGCCAATAAGTTCACTTTTAAATGGAAAAAATCGATTGAAAAGTTTCAAACAAACTTAATCGAAAAATCAAATCAATTATACGAACAACTGTTAGAAGAACAAGTCATCCCAGCCATCGCACGAGAAAATGAAGAAGAGCTTTCCGTTCAAGAACTTGAAATAATCGTATCGCAAGTAGAAGAAGTAGTCGACGACTACACAGCTAAAATTGAAACATCGAATGATGCGCAAGAACGTAAGCAATTACGTAGTCAACGAAAGACACCTAAACAAATCGTGAAACAAATTCATGATTGGATTACGCGAAAGAAAGTCTATCAACAAGACTTAGAATTGATGGGTGAGCGAAACAGTTATTCTAAAACAGATAGAGATGCGACGTTTATGCGTATGAAAGATGACTATATGAAAAATGGGCAGCTTAAGCCAGGTTATAATCTACAAGTGGCAACTGAAAATCAATATACACTCGCGTATGATGTGTATCCTAACCCAACAGATACAAAAACATTAGTGCCTTTTTTAGAAACGATTACAGACCAGTATTTCGAATTACCAAAGCATATTGTGGCAGATGCCGGTTACGGCAGTGAAGTTAACTATCAAAACGTGTTAGAAACACATGAACGCATTCCTCTCATCACCTATAATATGTATCGCAAAGAAGGAAAGAAGAAGTTTCAGCAAGACCCGACAAAAACAAGCAATTGGACATACGATGAAAAAACAGACAGCTATATCTGCCCGAATGAAAAACAATTAACTTATCAATACCATGCGAGCCGTAAGGATCGTTCAGACTATATACGTACGTTTAAAGTATATCAATGCGAAGACTGTTCAAATTGTCCAATACGTTCACTCTGTACAAAAGCTGCCGAAGGCACGCATCGAAAACTGTATGTGAACACGAAATGGGAACAACAAAAATTATATATACGACAGAAGCTTTCGGAACCAAAAACAGCTGAGATCTATCGTCAACGTAAAATTGACGTAGAACCAGTTTTTGGATTTTTGAAGGCTAATTTAGGTTTCACTCGATTCTCCGTCCGAGGAAAATCGAAAGTGAAAAATGAAATTGGCCTTGCATTAATGGCGACAAACTTAAGAAAGTACGCAATACGGGAATGGTAATTCCCAATTTATACATAAAAATAGAGAAGGTGATGTCAAATTCGACATCACCTTCTCTATTAAAGGCTGGAATTTTCACTTATGTCCCAGCCTCTT
>LN483076.1 GCA_000935965.1 Metalysinibacillus saudimassiliensis | reverse complement strand
CGCAAGCATCTTATTGTAGACAAGACGAACACAACCAAATGTTTTGGCTAATAATACTGCCTGTTCTCTGTTTGGTAGTAAACGGAATTTGAAAGCTTTGTTTTGTTTAGTCATATCAATTCACCTCGATTTGTACGGAATAATATCGTATATATTGATTGTATCATAGAAATACCGTACAATCAAGTGAGAGGTGATAATTTTGAAAGATAATAAAGAACGTGTAGAAATTCGTATGCCTAAATCAATTATCGAGAAATTAGATAAATACCAAGAAGAAAACGGAATAGCTACAAGAACAGCAACTATTCTCGAATTATTGCGAAAAGGCTTAGAAAAATAACGTTGGCTAAAGCCAACCGAAATTCATCTCCCACCTACTCACAGGGCTATACCCTTTACGTTCCTTGAGGTGGGAGACTTCTTTCGGAAAGCTGTTAAATTAACCGTAGCCATGGCGATTTTTGGCTCCATTGGCTTCTTCACCGTACACACGGGGCTACCCGCTATTGAGCTTGTCTTTATCCGTTGTATTTGTGCCACACTATTTTTAGGCGCTGTGTGGTGGCTAACAGGTGGGCATAAAACCGAGCGTTGGTCCAAAAAGGAAGTGCTACGCACACTAATTTGCGGCGTATTTATCGTGCTCAACTGGGTGTTTTTATTTAAAGCCTTTGAAGAAATGGCGATTTCCGTTGCCATCTCTATTTATAACCTCGCCCCCGTATTTGTGCTAATTTTAGGTACATTATTTCTGGGCGAAAAAATGACCATACGCGCGGTTATTGCGATTATTGCCTGCTTTTTAGGCAGTATTTTTATTGTGGGCATCCACAACCTTACGTCACTTGACGATTTATTGTCGTCTGGCTTTATGTGGGCCATTTTATCAAAAATAGGCGAGAATACTCCCACCTCAAGGAACGTGAAGGGCGTAGCCCAGTGAGTAGGTGGGAGATGAATCGCTTTCGGACAAGGGGTAGCTTACTTGCTATCTCGATTGTCCGACTGTTCGAGTGCTATCTGTAATAGATGAAAAATAGTTTGTGTACGAGTTCCAAAACCCTTTTTCTTTTTGTATGCGTCCACTCTATCTAAAAGAATTTTAGGAAATCGTAATACGACTGATTGTTTTTCCATGTTTTCACCTCCAAAATAATATAAAATGAATATCAACTATGATATAATATGTATATCATAGCATACAAGGAGGTGAAAGTCATGTTGGTCAATAAAGCATATAAATTTCGCATCTATCCAAGCAAAGAACAAGAAATACTGATTGCTAAAACAATCGGTTGTTCTCGTTTTGTATTCAATCATTTCCTCGCAAAATGGAACGATACTTATAAGGCAACAGGAAAAGGTTTGACTTACAATTCGTGTTCTTCTCAATTAACCCAATTAAAGAAAAGGCTTAGAAAAATAACTTTGGCTAAAGCCAACCGAAATTCATCTCCCACCTACTCATTGGTGCTATTCGCACCTTCGCATTCCTTGAGGATGGGAGACTTCTTTCGGAAAGCCGTTAAAAAAGACCACACAAAGGTTTTGTGGGGTCAGAAAATAAGCTACGGCAAAGCGCGTAACTTTTACTTCCTTCTCTCATCCAGACTATACTGTCGGCTTTGGAATTTCACCAAATCCTGCTCCAAAGAGCTCGCGGGCTATACCGCCGGTTAGGACTTTCACCTGACCCCGAAGGAAAACTATTCGTATGTGACACCCATTATACATGAATGTTCAGAAAAATCTAGTAAGGAATTTTGAGAAGTTGAAGCGGCATTCAGCGGAGAGTAGTGACCGTAGGCATAAAAAACCACAGAAATAAATTTATTTCTGTGGCGCTAGTCGTTATAAATCGCGACTTAAATTACGCATTTCGCGTTCGATTTGGGCTTGTTGTACCGACGATTGCCCTTGTAGTAATAAGGTTTCTTCAACATCTGCCAATAAGCGTTGTTGCGTTTGTTGAAGCTCGGTAGCATCAAAGTGTGCCTCCATACGCTGCTCAGCTGAAGCTAAACGACGGTGTAAATCCGCACGCTGGCGGTCACGCTGTGAACTAATGAGCAGTGCGATTTGGTTTTTCCATAATGGAATGGTAGTCATTAAAGACGTTTGGATTTTTTCGGATAGCACTTGATTAGATTGTTGAATCATGCGAATTTGCGGTGCGGCTTGTACCGTTAGCTCGCGCGCAATTTGTAAATCATAAAGGCGCTGATCAAGGCGTTGTAATTGATTTTTGGCATCCTCAAATGCTTGCGGTGCAAGGCTTTGTGGGTCTTGTGCCGCCATGGCCTCTATGCGCGGCAACTCACGGCTCGTAAAATCATATTGCTTTAGCTCACCTGCGGCTAAAATGACCGATAGCTCGTCGTGATAGCTTTGGTTAAGGCGGTACATTTCGTTTAGTACCTCAATATCCTCTAATAATTGTTTTTGTGCGCGGTGCAATTGCAACTCAATACGCTCAATCTGAATGCTTGCACGCTCATAATGCATCGTACGTTCAGGAGAGGGTGCGCTCTTTTTTTTGAAGAAACGAGATAATAGATTTGTATCACTTTCTTCCACTTTAACACTCGTGATCGTATCCACTAATTGCTGCAAGGTATTGCCGACTTTAGTAATGTCGCGGTTTTTAATATGGTACAGCACGCGATCACTAAATTGTGAAATCGCGCGCTGTGTGTTGTGCCCCAGTGTAAGGATGGACTCATAGTTATTCATATCAATTTCGCCTGCGATTTTTAGCGCGTATGGCTTAGTTTCCTCAGGCAAAAGTTCAAATGTTTTCATTATTTGTCGCCTCGCCATTCTATTTGTTTTTTGCGTTTTTCTGATGAATATTTGATGTAATCTAGCTCGTTATTAAGGTGCTCAATATCATTAGCTAGCACTTCTTTTAAGTCGAGTTTTAACGTGTCTGTTAAATCATCGAGTGTGGCGTGTGTTTCGGATAGCGCCGCTGTAATTTCCTTGTCGCGCACTTGCTGGCGAGACAGGAAGCTGTATTTTTCGGTAAGCTGTACAGCTGAGTCAAGGTGACCATAAAAGAACGGCTCTGCCGCGAAAAACTTCTCAGGTGTTTGACGCACAAGGCGCACAATGTTTTTTGCCACACTTGTCATCTCATGTAGTTGCTTAAAGGAATTAATAGAACGCACCTTTAAGTAGGCATTATTGAGTGCTTTAATTTTTGTTTTGGCAATTTTAAGCTGGGCATTTACATGCTTAAACTCTTTGCGTGTTAGTGAAGTTTTGCGACGACGATTGAAAAGTTGCAATTGTTTTATAGAAAAATTGACGACCACATAACTACCAAAAAATGCGCCGAGCATTAACAAACTAGAATCCTGCGAATCTGCAGCAAAGCCAAAGGCTAAAAAACTCGTAACTAGCGTAATCGTGTGGCGTAATAAGTTTTGAAAGAACGTCAGCATAGGGTAACCTCCTAAATAGTATCTCTCCCTATTATACGTCAAACGACGGGTAAAGTTTCAAAAAAAGTATTGACGATAACGGGATGGCGTGTAGGCAAAATAACAAGAGAGGGGTAACTTTCTCTCGTTATTAGGCTTTTAGTGTAAGCCAACGGTATTTAAATAATAGGGTGATGCCGATGTTAAGTAAAAAGTGCACAATGATTGGTACTACAATATTATTTGTTTGCAAGTAAACCCAACCAAATACTAAGCTAGGGATTGCAATGTTAAGTAGCATAACGGGTTTTTTAAAATAGTGACCGTGCAACGCGACAAATGCGAGTGTAGTAATGCCAATGGCAAGCCAACTGTTACCTAACCATAGCAATAGTAAATTTTGAATAATCCCTCTAAATAAAAGCTCCTCAAACGTTGCACCTACAAGCATCATGCTTGTAATAGCTAGTAGGGAAGCATTTTGATAGTCACTATTGGCACTAGGAATATAGCTAGCTGGTATCAAAAATGTGAGTAGGACGCCAAATAACAGTAAACTACTAGATGCAATGGCTGTTAGCACTAGTAGGTTAAATGGTGCAGTAAAGGTGAAAAAGGCTGCGCGTGGTAGTACTTCATCAGATTTGCGACAAGGATACCCCGACTTCAACGCAAAGCGTAAGTCGGGGTGTCCTTGTCGCCAACCTTTAGGTTGAGTTTCTTTTTTGTAACTTCACTAAAAATAGTATACTATTTTTAGTGAAAGGCGGTGAAAACATGCCAACCATTACAGCTAAAATTCAACTTTACGTGAATGAATCACAAGCAGAAAGCCTACGTTTGACAAGTAAAACCTATCAAAAAGCGTGTAATTGGCTTTCAGAGAAAGTAGTTGTATCAAAAAATCTGAATCAACGCCAATTAAACAACTTGTATTACAAAGAACTTCGCCAACGCTTTGGTTTGAAAACGGACTGTCTACAAGAACAGCAACTATTCTCGAATTATTGCGAAAAGGCTTAGAAAAATAACGTTGGCTAAAGCCAACCGAAATTCATCTCCCACCTACTCATTGGTGCTATTCGCACCTTCACATTCCTTGAGGATGGGAGACTTCTTTCGGAAAGTCGTTAAAGGAAGTGACACATCATGTACCATGTTTACAAACACCAAATTACTAACGCACAAGGTGCTACAGTTGGCTTTATTAAGCCTATACCTCTCACTAAACTGCAATTGCTTGGTAATGTCGCCTCGCTTATTAGTACACAACTATTGCTACCGCGTAGCTATGCAAGCTATGATGCTACTGGCAATGAAGTAAGCCGTACTGTTGCACCTGCTAACTTTTGGTCATCAAAACGCACACTTATTGTGCAAGACACCTTATTACCCATTACTAGTGAGGTAGATACACTTGGACGTGTAACGCACCA
Organism: Metalysinibacillus saudimassiliensis; assembly: GCA_000935965.1. GTDB lineage: Bacteria > Bacillota > Bacilli > Bacillales_A > Planococcaceae > Metalysinibacillus > Metalysinibacillus saudimassiliensis. Next base: position 336,740 of record LN483076.1, on the reverse strand, counting down.
CTTTATGTTGCAAGGTGTTAATTGCCATATTGACAGCAATTACAAGGAGGAGTACCACCTCTATATAGGTGAACAATGCGTGGTACAATTTAAAAAAGCGAGCAGAGGACTTGATGTCACATGTTATACAGAAGATGAAATGTTACTTTTGTTATTTGCGAGCCTGTACTTCACCATTTATCAGGGAGGGATTCAATGACAACGTTTACTGCACCTTATAGCACTGCCAATCCCGCAAGACAGCTGTATGACGACCAAGGGCAATGTGTTGTACATATTAAACCTACACCGCTACCACTGTCTAAACAAATTGTCAGTGTAGCTACATCCTTACTACAACTGCCCTTACTGCTATCCTTTACAAGCTATGATGCTGAGGCAAACCCTATTTTTACGCTACGTCATAAGTTATTATCTTATGAATTATTTGTGCATGCGACAAATGAGTTAGTCGTCGTTAAGGATTACCCAATACAACTCATGGAGTCAGGGCGTAAATTTACGATGGCAGACGTGCCGTTTAAGGTAGAGCTTGATCTTGCCTATAACGCAACATTATACTGTCGCGATAGTGCGCTCGTACGCTTGCAGACGTTTGATAACGGCTGGCAACGCGAGCGTGATACGTATACGCTTGAGCCTGAAGCCGATATGACATTTGTTCATCTTTTAGCACTACTCGCTACAACCTTCACACGTTAAAAAAAGGGAAACCGCAACAATGCGATTTCCCTTTTGTTATTTTTTACATTCAATATCATAGCTACGTGTAAAGAAGTTACCCTTCTCTTTAACAATTAGTTCGCCGCCCTCACCTGCACAGCGTTCCTTCATAAACTCGATTTGCTTTTCGTAATTACTGTTACGGTAAATAATCATCACAAGTCCTACAACAATAAAGACTGCACCAATTACCATCCAGCCCTTACCTACGTTTGGATTTCTTTTCATTATACTACCCCTCACACAAATTGAAACGGCTCAGTATCCACCGCTGACTCAATAAATTGTACGTCGAGCTTTTTGGCCTCAACTAGTGTTGCCATTTTTTGCGCTACGCCCTTAATCATAACTTTCTCTACATGATGCCCTGGGTCAATAATATTTAAGCCCATTGCCTCGGCATCTTGCGCAGTATGGAAGTACATATCCCCCGTCATAAAGACATCTGCTCCTGCAAATTTAGCTGCGTTAATATATTTATTACCGTCACCGCCAACAAGCGCTACCTTTTGCACTTGCACCTCGCCGTCACCTACCATGCGTACACATGGCACGTCAAGTGACTGTTTAACATGCTCCGCAAATTCGCGCAGTGTCATTGGTGCTTCGAGTTTACCTACACGCCCAATGCCTTGTACGTTCATTTCACGCGCCATTTCAAATAAATCATAAGCAGGCTCCTCGTACGGATGCGCCTGTAGCATAGCCTTCACAATACGCCCTGTCATACTTTTAGGAAATACTACCTCAATGCGTTGCTCCGCCTCAGTATGTAACTCCCCAATCTCACCAACATGTGGGTTAGCGCCTGCTAATGCACGGTAACGCCCCTCACCTTGTGTCGTATAGCTACATGAGTCATAATCACCAAGTTGCCCTGCGCCAGCCTTTGCTAGCACATCACGCAACTCAAATGCTTGCGCAAAAGGAATGAAGGTCGCAAGCTTCATCATTGGCTCACTATACGTTTTTTCGAGGAATGTAGTATCCATTAAACCAAGTGCATCTGCTAATAAATCATTAACGCCACCTGCTGCCACATCTAAATTAGTATGCGCCGCATAAACGGCAATATCATTTTTAATTAGCTTTTCGTAAAGCTTACCCGCTGGTGTATCCGTACGAATATGCGCAAGCTTACGGAAGATTGGTGGATGGTGTGCAATAATAAGCTCACAGCTTTCTGCAATGGCTTCATTAACAACAGCCTCATTAACATCGAGTGTTACTAACACACGTGTCACAGGCTTGTTTAATGTACCTACAGCTAAACCAATCGGGTCATTTTCCATACATGCTAGCTTTTTTGGTGACCATTGCTCAAATAATTGAATAACCTCATGTCCATTTGTTGCCTTCATTGTAAAACCTCCTCAGTGAGTGCAATTTTATGTGTTAACTCCGCACGCTTTTCAACAATGCTTGCCGTTTGTTCGATGTTTTCGGTATTGGCTAAAATTTTGCGCCACTGCGCAAGCTCACGCGTCCACTTTTTAACAAAAGGTGCTTCCTTAGCTTGCATTAAATGGGGGCCAAATAATAGCTCTGCCTCTGTTAGCTTCATATCACCACGTTGGAGTACAAGGATTTCGTAAATTTTGTCGTCCTCCTCTAAAATGGCTTCTTCTAAAATCGCAAACTGATGGGCAACTGCCCACTCACGAATCGCCATGGCATGAATATTAGGTTGTAAAATTAAACGTGTAACGTGCGTTAAGCTCTCAGGATTTTTCGTTAAAATCGATGCAATTAGGGGGCCGCCCATACCTGCGATTGTTACTGTATCCACCATATCTGCTGCTGTTACTGCCGCTAGCCCATCTGCAAGCCGTACAGTTACCTTATCTGTCAGTCCTTCTTGGCGCACTTGCTTAACTGCCGACTCATAAGGTCCTTGAACAACCTCTCCCGCAATTGCACGTTCTGCAACGCCTTCATGGATTAAATAGCATGGCAGGTACGCATGATCACTGCCAATATCGGCAACTACTGCGCCTGTTGGTACATAAGAAGCGACTTTCGCTAGACGCTCTGATAGTTTTTGTGCATTCATAATTTACCCTCACTTACAATGTTATGCCTCTACTTTACCATAAAAAAAGCGTTGCCTCACGAGGAGACAACGCTTTTTGTTAATTATTTAAGTGAAGATACGTATTCAGCTACAGCTTCAATTTCAGCTGGATCTTGTAAAAGACCTGCTGGCATTGCGTTTTGACCGTTTTTCACAACGTCTTGAATGCGCTCAGCATCTAAACCTGCAATTTTAGGGTTTGTGCCTTGACCAGTTAAGTCGCCACCGTGACAGCCGATACAGCTAGATTTAGCGATTGACTCGCCATCCACCTCAGTTGTTTCAGCGCCGCCCTCATCACCTTTAGCAGCTTCTTGTTTTTTACCAGCGCCATCTAAAGATAAGAAGAAAATAATTGCGATACCCATAGCCATGATTAATAAATAAGGTACGATTGGACTGTTTTTCATTGTGTTAACCTCCCTCTATCAGTTCATAAAGATATCTATAAATATTATAGAATCATTCAACACTTCATATTGTACTTCATTCCTTGGAAAACGAAAAGCCCTATTCGTGAAGTTTTATAGTGGCTGTAACAAATTTGTCATGAATTGCGAAAAATTTGTGAAGTTTACAGCAAAAGATAGAGCCAATAACCAATAACAATCATACCAGCTAATGCGCCTGACAAAGTAAAATACAGTAAATTTTGTTTAATGCCTGTAATTAACCACAGGGCACAGTTAAATAATAACGCCAAAAATAATAAGTTATCATTTTTAGGAAAATAGGCTGTGCTTATGTAAATCGTAATACCAAATATAAGTAGTGCCGCCATAATATGATACAGTACGGCGAGTGATGGGTGCTTGAGCGCAACAACTGCCGCCCTCACAAACAGTAACGCGGTCACGCCTGCCGCAATAATAGCACAAACTGCAGTATACGCTGAGAGCGCAAACATCCCTACAAAGGACAAGATACCCACAATCGCAAGCAATGTGGTCATCACAATATTCGTACGCTTTTCCTTAGCTAGTACTGCTTGCTTCGCCTTTTTTTCTTGTTCGGTTTCCTCCTGTTCGCCCTCTGTATATAGCGTGGCTAAAAAATCACAGTAGTGCTCAGGCAGGAGCTTATTTTGTTTCCAAAATAAGATTTCATTTAAAATAATTTGTTTTCTCGGTTTTGACATACTATCAATCTCCAAACGTCCTACGCTCTTTTTCTATATCACTACTATTTTATGCGATTTCACTTCCAGTATCATGTTCCAAAAGTAGCATATCACCTTAAATCTTTAGACCCTCACTTTACAATCCTCCGCAAGCAGTGTACTGTTTTAAGGAGATATTTTAAAGGTAGGTTTTTTTGTGAAACAAACAGTATTTTGGCGCATTGGCTTCTTTTTGCTTGGCATTGTTATTTTAGCGCTTGGCGTTACCTTAACGATACGCGGGCAATCCTTTGGCGTTGGCTCTTGGGATGTGCTCCACATCGGTTTATTTAAAACGGTTGGGCTAACGATTGGCTCATGGTCGATTATTTTAGGCATTGGCATTTTAGTTTTTATTGGGCTTTTTACAAAGTCACTACCAAAGCTTGGCACATGGGTGGATATGGTGCTAACAGGCGTTTTTATCGACGTCTTTAACTGGTTACTGCCTGTTGCTACAACAACAGCCATGCAACTCGCAGCCTTTGTATTAGGCTTAGTAGCTATTGGCTTTGGCGCAGGTATGTATATCGCGGCAGACCTCGGTGTAGGCCCTCGCGACGCGCTTATGATGTTGCTAACGGATTATACACCGCTGAGTGTAAGTACAGCGCGTACAATTATGGAAGTTAGCGTAGCACTTATTGGTGTACTGCTCGGCGGCCCACTTGGCATTGGCACAGTTATTATGGCCTTTGGGCTTGGTCCTATTGTACAATGGGCACTGAAGTTTAATGAACGCCTATTTGAACGTATTACAGGGCAACCCGCCCTACAAAAAAAAGGAGTCGCTTAACGCGGCTCCTTTTGCTTATTCTAGGAAATCTTTTAAACGCTTGCTGCGAGATGGGTGGCGTAATTTACGAAGCGCTTTTGCTTCGATTTGACGAATACGCTCACGCGTAACACCAAATACTTTACCTACTTCTTCAAGCGTGCGTGTACGACCATCATCTAACCCAAAGCGTAAACGTAGTACGTTTTCTTCGCGGTCTGTTAATGTATCAAGCACGTCTTCTAATTGCTCTTTTAATAGCTCGTATGCCGCATGATCGGACGGCGATTGTGCCTCAGAGTCCTCAATGAAGTCGCCTAAGTGCGAGTCATCTTCTTCACCAATTGGTGTTTCAAGCGATACAGGCTCCTGTGCGATTTTTAGGATTTCACGTACTTTTTCAGGTGTGATGTCCATTTCTTCACCGATTTCTTCTGGCGTTGGTTCGCGCCCTAAATCTTGCAGTAATTGTCGTTGCACACGAATTAATTTATTAATCGTTTCGACCATGTGTACAGGGATGCGAATGGTACGCGCTTGGTCAGCAATCGCACGTGTAATCGCCTGACGAATCCACCATGTAGCATAAGTTGAGAATTTAAAACCTTTACTATGGTCAAATTTTTCTACAGCTTTAATAAGACCCATATTACCTTCTTGAATTAAGTCAAGGAAGAGCATACCGCGACCAACGTAACGCTTGGCAATAGAAACAACAAGTCGTAAGTTTGCTTCAGCTAAACGTTTACGTGCCTCGTCATCACCTTGTTCGATACGCTCTGCAAGTGCTACTTCTTCTTCTGCAGAAAGTAAGTCAACGCGACCAATTTCTTTTAAATACATGCGAACAGGGTCGTTGATTTTAACGCCAGGTGGCACACTTAAATCGTTTAAGTCAAACTTTTCTTCACTAGATTCTTCTTTTTGTAAGCTTTCTTCTTCAAATTTCTCTTTACCGATAATTTGAATGTCTTGGTTCTTTTCAAGGTCCTCCGCAAAGTGGAAGATATCCTCATTTTCTAGCTCATACGGCGCTAAACCTTTTGCGATTTCGTTCATCGAAATCTCGCCAGCCGCCTTTGCATTTGCTGCGATAATTTTTTTTGCTTCATCTAATGAAACTTCTACTTCTACCTCTTTTGAACGTTCAGACTTGTTCGCCATAAACCTTCCTCCTTCTAACAATCACGCCAAGCTACATAAGGCGAAGTTGCTTTTGCAACGCCACATATTGCTTTGCTAATTCAATCGTTTTTGCATAGTCTTGCGTTTTTTCGGCTTCCTGCGAAGCCTGCTTCAGTTCTTCAAGTTGCCATTTGATGCGTTCCTTACGTAAAAAGGCAAGGCTATCTGCCACCTCTTCTTGACGGCGATCTTCGTTTGTTTCAAACGTTGCAGCCTCTACTACAATCTTACGTAATTCAGCCTCCTCAAGTTGCGTTAAAAAACGCTGATAGTTGGGCTCGTTTTTTTCGTAAAAGGCAAGTAAATGCACAAAGACCGCATTATACGCATCGCGTAAAAAAGGCGCGTTGGTATTTTCGCCAGTACGTACCTCATATACCACGCTAGCATCTAGTAACATATGCGCTAAAATAATACGCTCTGCAACGTCTACGCCCGTGGTCATTTTACGATCGAGCGGTGCAATAACCGGTGGTGTCTCGACAGTTGGGGCTTGTACTGCTGTGCGCTCTAGCCTGTGGTAATCAGCATAAATCGCCTCTTCAGAAATATTTGTCTCTTGTGCTAATTGACGAATATATAAATCGCGCTCCATTGGGGACGAACGCTTGGCTAACTCTACTAATACCTCATGCGTGTATTGTAAAATATCGTTTTCGTAGGCAAAGTTTTTGCCTTTGCGCGCAAAATACTTAATAAAGGCAAGATAGGCATGCGGGCTATTAATAATTTGCTCTATAAATTGCTCCGCGCCGTACTTTTTAATATAATCATCAGGGTCAAGCCCGTCTGGTAAGATGGCTACCTCTATTTGCATTTGCTTTTGCTGTAAGAGCGTTGCGGCGCGCTTTGTTGCCTCTAAACCAGCTTGGTCACCGTCGTAACAAATTGTGATTTGTTCAGCTAACCGCTTTAATTTGTGACAATGCTGGTCTGTTAGCGATGTACCCATGGTAGCAACGGCATTTGTTACCCCCGCCTTTGCTGCCGCAAGCACATCCATAAAGCCCTCCATTAAAATCACGCGACGCTCTTTACGTATGCTTGGTCGTGCACGGTCAAGATTGTACAAAACCTCACTCTTATGGAAAATTGGTGAGTCAGGGCTATTTAAATACTTAGCCTCCTCCTCACTTGTAGGTAATATACGACCTGAAAAGCCGACGACTTTGCCTAAATCATTACGCAGTGGGAACATAATACGCTCACGGAAGCGGTCAAAGTAACTACCATCCTCGCGCGCGATAATCAGCCCACTCGCTGCCATTTCGTCAAGCTCAAAGCCCTGTCGCTCTAATAATATCGACAGCGCCTCCCAATTTGGTAGAGCATAGCCGATTTGGTATTCCTTAATCATTTCCTCCGAGAAGCCACGCCCCTGTAAATAAGCAAGTGCCGCTTCACCATCCTCTGTGTTAAGTAAGAGGTGATGAAAGAAGGAAGCCGCAAACTCATGTGCCTCAAGCATACGGGTTTCTTCTGGTGACACCTGCTTAGCTGGCGTAACATGCAACTCCGCGCTATCAATCGCAATGCCTGCACGCTCACCCAATTTTATCACAGCCTCAGGGAAAGTAATCCCCTCAATATCCATGACAAAAGTCAGCGCATTGCCGCCTGCACCACAACCAAAGCAACGGTAAATTTGTTTATCTGTAGATACCGAAAATGACGGCGTCTGCTCACCATGAAACGGACAAAGCCCAAACCAGTTACGACCGCGCTTTGTCAGCTGCATGTACTCGCTGATAACGTCAACAATATCAGATTGACTGCGCACATCTTCAATAATATGTTCAGGTATTTTTGCCACGCCACTCACCTTCATAGTTACTATTTTCGATACAAATTGAAAAAAACCTTTATTTTTTTCAAAAAATAAGGTCGCTTTTGCTTTTAACCTATCTATTATACGAGATAACTGCTGTTTTGACCACTAAAAAAACGACCTAGCAAAACGCTAAGTACGTTTAATATTTTGCAAATGTCGAATGATACGGTTTGCCGTTTCTTCGACTGCTTTATTGGTTACATCAATGACATGACAGCCAATGCGCTCGGTAATTTGCTTAAAGAAATTTAGCTCCTGCTCAATGCGAGAGTGCTGCGCATACAGCGCATCATTATTTAACCCTAACGCCATTAAGCGTTCCTGCCGAATAAAATTAAGCTTCTCTGGCGAAATCATAAGCCCGACACATTTCTCTGACGCGATTTCAAAAAGCTCTTTAGGTGGCTCCACCTCTGGTACTAGCGGCACATTGGCTACCTTATAGCGCTGATGTGCTAAGTACTGTGACAGAGGCGTTTTGGATGTACGAGATACGCCGATGAGTACAATATCTGCTTGCAATAATCCGCGTGGGTCTCGCCCATCATCATATTTAACCGCAAACTCAATGGCCTCGATTTTTTTAAAATAATCATCATCTAACTGATGGAGTGTGCCTGGTTTTTCGAGGGGAGCCTCGTCTACCACCACATCCATTGCCTCAATAATAGGCCCGAGCACATCGACTGCTTTTACGCCTTGTGCTTCGCATAGTTGCGTTGCCAACAAACGCATATTAGCATGCACTAAAGTAAAGATAACAAGCGCACCTTTGACACTCGCAAAATGTACGATTTTACGTAGCCCCTCCTCTGTACGCGTATAAGGAAAGCGTCGAATGACCGCGTCCTCATAGTTAGGACGAAACTGTGTCACCACAGCCTTAGCGACTTGCTCACCCGTTTCGCCGACAGAGTCGGAAATAATAAATACTTGTAATTGCTTCATAGGCTACCTCCTACTCCGTTGGTTCGATTAAGGAAATAAACGCACGGGTGATGGTTGTCTTTGTTAGACGCCCAATGACCTCTAAACCACCTTTGCGCTCAATCACAACAGGTAATGAATCTACCTCTCGCTCAATTAATTTTTGCGCAGCTACCATTAACGTATCATTTTTACTACAATGCGAAATATTTGGCATGCGCGTCATTATAATATGAAGCGGAATGTTAGTTAGGTCTTGCGAGCCGATGCTTGTGCGTAGTAAATCCTTGCGCGATAAAACACCTGTTAAAAAGCCCTCGTCATCTACGACGAATAGTGTGCCGACGTCTTCAGCAAACATATGACAAATTGCATCGTAAACCGTCATATTCTCTTGGACTTTAACTGGTGTTGAATAAAAATCTTTTACAATTAATTTTGTGACTGTTTCATGGACAGATGCCGATGTTTTTTTACCAGAATAAAAATAACCAACACGCGGACGCGCATCTAAAAAACCTGACATTGTAAGAATTGCTAAGTCAGGTCGTAGCGTCGCTCTAGTTAAGTTGAGTTGGTCGGCGATATGCTCGCCTGTTATCGGACCGTTTTCTTTAACGATGCGTAATATTTCTTCCTGACGTTGATTGAGTTCGATTACACTCACCGCCTCAAATAGTGTTATACTTATTGCCTAATTATTATATACTATTTTAGCGTTGATTGCTAAGAAAAGAATCAATAGTTGACAGAAGCAAATGAGTTTGATAATATTCATCGCATATAGTAGGCAGTGACAAGCATATAAGTAATTTTTTCAACTTTGTTAGCGAGTAGAGTACGGTGAAAGTCTACACGAAAAAATGAAACGGCAGCTTCGAGCCAATGTTTTTCTTAAAGAGGTTTACATGTGTAAACAATCAGGGTGGAACCGCGGGTAATGCACTCGTCCCTGGGCATATTTTGTGCCCGGAGACGGGTGCTTTTATTAGTTTAGAGGAGGTCATTTTTATGACAAAATCAATGGAAACAATCGTAAGCTTAGCCAAACACCGTGGCTTTGTCTTCCCAGGCTCAGAAATTTACGGTGGCTTAGCTAACACTTGGGATTACGGTCCACTTGGTGTAGAGCTTAAAAACAACGTAAAAAAAGCATGGTGGCAAAAATTCGTTCAAGAGTCAGCGTATAACGTAGGTCTTGACGCAGCGATTTTAATGAACCCAAAAACATGGGAAGCTTCTGGTCATATTGGTAACTTTAACGACCCAATGATTGACTGTAAAGCATGTAAAGCGCGCCACCGTGTAGATAAATTAATCGAAGATGCATCACTTACGAAAACAGGTAAGGAAATCATCGTTGATGGTATGAGCTTTGACCAAATGAAAGAAAAAATGGACGAGCTAGACGTTGTATGCCCTGACTGCGGTAAGCAAGACTTCACAGACATCCGTCAATTTAACCTAATGTTTAAAACATTCCAAGGTGTAACGGAGTCTTCGCGTAATGAGATTTTCCTACGCCCTGAAACAGCACAAGGTATTTTCGTTAACTTTAAAAACGTACAACGTTCAATGCGTAAGCGTGTACCATTTGGTATCGCACAAGTAGGTAAAAGTTTCCGTAACGAAATCACACCAGGTAACTTCACCTTCCGTACGCGTGAATTTGAACAATTAGAGCTTGAGTTCTTCTGTAAACCTGGTGAAGATCTAGAGTGGCATAAATACTGGAAAGACTTCTGTGAAAAATGGTTATTAGACTTAGGTGTTAACACAGAAAACATGCGCCTACGCGATCACGAAGACGACGAGCTTTCTCACTACTCTAACGCTACAACGGACATCGAGTACCTATTCCCATTCGGTTGGGGCGAGCTTTGGGGTATTGCTGACCGTACAGACTATGATTTAAAACAACATATGGAGCACTCAGGTGAAGACTTTACTTATATTGATCCAGTCTCAAATGAACGCTATGTACCTTACTGCATCGAGCCTTCGTTAGGTGCGGACCGCGTAACACTTGCTTTCTTATGTGAAGCATATGACGAGGAGCAATTAGAGGGCGATGACAAACGTACAGTTATGCGTTTCCACCCTGCACTGGCACCATTTAAAGCAGCCGTATTACCACTTTCTAAAAAATTATCAGACGAAGCAAGCGATGTTTGGGCAGAGCTACGCAAACATTTCCCAGTAGACTTTGACGAATCACAATCTATCGGTAAACGCTACCGTCGTCAAGATGAAATCGGTACACCATTCTGTATCACTTATGACTTTGATACAAAAGAAGATAACCAAGTTACCGTACGCCACCGCGACACAATGGAACAAAAACGTATGCCGATTTCAGAAGTTAAAGATTATATTCAATCATTTTTAACTTTCTAAGCTTCTACCCTTACTTTATGCCACACTAAGGCATACGTTTTCTGTGAGGAGCCTTAGGCGACGAAACAAAGGGTTTTTCTCTTTCTTCTGTGAGGAGCCTTGGGCGACGAAACAAAAGGGGTTTCATGCCGATTTCAGAAGTTAAAGACTATATTCAATCATTTTTAACTTTCTAAGCTTCTACCCTTGCTTTATGCCACACTAAGGCATACGTTTTCTGTGAGGAGCCTTAGGCGACGAAACAGAAGTAATCCCTAAGCCTTTTTGGCAAGGCGATATTCTATTACGTAAATCATTTAAACGCAAACGATGGTAATTCACACACCGTTTGCGTTTTTTTAGTATACTACTAAGGAGGTGGTTGTTTTGGTTTTTCATTCTAAAGTTGATAAATTTTACCGCATTGTTTTAGGGCTCACTGTGCTTACGCTTGCACTATGTTTTTTATTACCTATTGCTTTAGACGATGGGTTAGGTAAAATCGAGGCGCTCATTTTGTTTAGCACCTTGCTTGTTTCATTAATCTTTATTTTATGGACAGCACTCGACATTCGGTATGAGTTGCGCGAGGATGAATTATACGTACGTGGTGGTCCCATTTATTCGCATATCCCTTATACAAGCATTAAACACGTAGAGCCATTTGACGGGCTAACGGGAGGTTTTGTGATTGCTTCAGCGCGTAAAGGCATTGCGATCACTTATCAAAAAGGCTTTGGGTATCTCGTTATTTCACCAACCGAACGTGAAGTATTTATGGCTGAGCTAGAAAAACGCATAATAAAAGCACGAGCCTAAACGCTCGTGCCTCCTGCTATTTTTTATGTTGGTATGTTTTTTCAGGCTTTGGATCAATGACGTTAGTGCCGCCTTTGACATTGGTTGCCTTTTTCATAAACATGAGCACAGGCCCCACGACAAATACCACACAAATCAATACACCAAGTGTTATGTATAACATGTAAGTAAACTCCTAACGGGATGTGACTTCACCTCCTATCTTACGCTTATTTTACATACCCCGCTAGGCAATTTTTTGTGAACATTTTACAAGGAGATGATGACATGAAGAAACCGTATCTTATGATTTTAATCGCGATTATTGGGGCTACTTTACTTGGCTGGTTTGGCGAATCTCTCGCCCTACTTACCTCTCGCCCAACCTATGCCCTTACTTTCTTTACCGTTTGTAGCGTTGGGCTATTTCTTGCGAGCTGGCTTGGACTTGTAGCACGCGTAAGCAAAGGTGCAGCAGGTATCGAACGCTTCACTGCTATGAGCATCATTCCCCTTGGTGTCATTACATCGCTATACGCTGTTTTTGTGACAGCCATGTACTGGGGTTAACGTAGAAGCGCTATACGCGCTTCTTTTATTTTGGCTTGACGCGTTAATAATACCTCCTGCATGCCAATTAACTTATCCTGAATCCCATTTACCTCACCTAACACTTGTTGAAGTTGTGCTTTAGCATTTGTAATTTTACTATGCACAGACAGCGCCGAAAAGAAATCATCAAATACATAATCAGCAAAATGTACAAAGCCATCTATACTCACTTGAATCGCATCCGTCTGCATTTCTTTAATATCAATCAATTCATTATGTAGCAAATTTAATGCGTACTGTGCTTCACTTAATGCTTGTTTTGAAGCATCGAGCTTACTATGCTTTAAATACGTTACAAACATGCCGCCACCAAATAAATCCCACGTACTCAATCCATGTGCTACGTCTAATGCTTTCTCAACAGCGTGTAACGCTTCTTCTGCGCGGTAGCTTGCGTCAATCGCTTCTCCAACTTCAATTTTTAGCGCAATTACTTGATAGGCTTCATCTTCTAGCGCATCAAACTTTTTAGCTTTATTTGGATTATGTTGCATAAGCCATATGCGCTGTTTAGCTACAAGCGCCGTACTATCTTCAAGCAATACATCTGTATTTTTAGTAGCCTCACGCTCTGCTACAATATGCGCTAGTTGATTCGTTAACTTTTCGTGTTGTTGCTCAGTTTCATGTTCTTTCACAAGTAATGTAGCCAACTGCTCTTCACTACGCAGTAATTTAGCATCACTTGTCATTAAACGCTTTATAAATGACGGCGCTACTACCTTCTCTAATTTCTGACGCGCCTGACGTTGTTCCTGCAAGGTTTGCTGTAACGTTGTAAGTTGTGCTTCAATATACATTTGTTGCTGAAATAAGTGGTCACGACGTAGCAATAAATGTTGCAGGCGTTCTTGCTCCTCAACTAATTGGTGCCATTCCATAAAAAAATCACCTCTCTACTACTACGAGTGAGAGGTGAAAAAGTTACGATTTTTTATGGCGGTTGCCAAAACCTGCCTTACGCTGTAAATAATAAATCCCCGCTACAAATAATAACACGCCACTTAAGCGAAACAGCACAACCTGTGTGCCTACTACCTCAAAAGTCATCGTCATCATTGTAGCAGCTATAAGTAAGAGGAGTATACCAATTACTGTATGAAGTGATTTTCCCATAGTGACTCCTTAATGACATTGTGGGCATTTGCCGTAAATTTCAAATTTATGGTTTTCTACTTGATAGTCCTGTAAATTAGGTCCTAGCATATCCATTGGGCAAATTTCTAGCGCTTTAACAGTGCCACAGTCCATACAAATAAAATGATGGTGGTGCTCAGCCGCATCGCACTGCATACGGAAATGACGCTCGCCTGACAGCTCAGTTTCGTCTAAAATACCTAGCTCGACAAAGGTCGATAAATTACGGTAAATCGTATCGTAACTCATGCCTGGGTATTCCGCAATTAGCACATCAAGTAATTGTCGTGCTGTTAAGTATTTTTCGGTTGCATCAAACATCTCTAATAAGCGCTCGCGCTTATCTGTTCGCTTATAGCCGTTATTTTTTAAAATCTCCCACGCTTTAACACTATTCATTACGCTTCAACTCCTGTACGTTGCATTTTTGCCTGCAACTTTTTTAGCCAAATTACGAGTAATAAAATGAGTATCGATGTTACAACAATCGTACCGCCTGGTGCTAAATCTAAATAAAAGGCACTCACTAAGCCAACTACAACTGCGCCCTCGCCAAATAGTATGGCATAGATAATGGTTTGTTTAAAGCCCTTTGACACACGCATCGCCGCAGCTACAGGTAGTGTCATTAATGATGACACTAGCAAAATACCAACAATACGCATGCTTGCAGCAATCACAAGCGCTGTCACAATCATAAAGAAAATATGAATCATTTTTGAAGGTAGCCCACTTGCCTTACTGTACTCTTCGTCAAAAGATAATACAAAAAGCTCCTTATAAAAAATGCGTAAAAATAAAATAACCACGGCGGCAATCGCAACTACCACCCATAAATCCGAACGCGACACCGCAGATACGGAGCCAAATAAATAACTCATTAAATCCGTATTAAAACCGTGTGCGAGTGAAATAAAAATCGCACTAATACCAATACCACCCGACATAATGATAGGGATAGCTAACTCCTCATAATGTTTGTAAACGCGGCGCAGACGCTCAATAAATAGCGAGCCTGTCACAGACGATACAATACCTAAATAAATCGGGTTAAGTAAGGCTAGTGCAGGTACCGTTTGACTAAGGTATAAACTCCCTGCAATCCCTGCAAGTGTCACATGTGAAAGTGCATCCGCAATAAGTGACAGCCTTCGCACTACAATAAATACACCTAAGAGCGGTGCAATAACGCCAATAATTAGCCCAGCAATCACTGCATTTTGTAAAAATTCGTACTGAAAAATCGCCTCTATCATAATGCCGCTCCTTAATGTACTTTGCGTACTGAATGTCCGTACCACGCATCGCGCGCCTCTTGTGACATATCATCAAATTGATTTTTATAACCATGGAAATGAATCGTTTTGTTTAAGCAAGCTACGTGCGTAATATGACTCGATACGACATCCACATCATGCGTGACTAATAGCATCGTAATGCCGCGCTCACGGTTTAATGTTGCGAGTAAATCATAAAAGGCCTGCACATTTTCGTGGTCAATACCAACCGTTGGCTCGTCTAATACTAATAACTTAGGATCACTAATCAATGCGCGCGCAATAAATACACGTTGCTGTTGCCCACCTGATAGCTCACCAATATTACGTTCACTAAACGCTTGCATACCAACAGCCGCTAAAGCATCCTCAACTAGCTCATTTGTATGTTTAGGCAAGCGCTTAAACAAGCCAACCTTTTTGGTTAAGCCACTGCGTACAACCTCACGTACTGTAGCAGGAAAGCCCGAGTTAAAGGCGTTCGATTTTTGCGACACATAGCCAATATGCTCGCGTGCCTTAAACTGCTTTGCGGGCGTATCAAATAAAATTACTTCGCCACTGTCAGGCTTTAATAGCCCTAAAATAATTTTTAACAAAGTGGATTTACCTGAGCCATTTGGGCCAAGTAGTGCCACAAACTCGCCCTCATGGATGGCGAGCGAAATATCCTTTAACACCTGCGTATTGTCGTAGGCGAAGGAAATATGCTGTAATTCAATTAGCGTCTTTGTCATAGCATTCGCTTCTTTCTAATTCATAATCGTTACGATTTGTAAAGTATAATTATAGCGTACACGCTGTTGTTTGTAAATGCAAAAAAAAGCAGAGGTTACTCACCTCTGCTAACGTATTATTTTACCGTACCGCTCACAAAGTTATGTGAAGGGTAATACATATTTTTCACTAAAATATTAGGGCCTAAACATTTTACTGCAGGGCAATGACAGTTAATACTATCCGAAATATGCGTCGCTAGCCATTCGTCATAAATGGTTGTCAATGACTGGGTTTTAATATTACCTAGTGCTGCTCCGTCGTCTGCAAAATCAGACACTGACACATCACCCGTAAAAATATTAAGGTTCATACGCGAGCGCCCATCCACATCATTACGAATAGTAGTATTACGTGCTGCCTTAATACGCGCAAGCACAGCGCGGTCACGCTCATCCGTACTACATGGATAAAATGGCAACGTACCAAATAGCATCCATACATCCTCATTGCGTATATCGAGTAACTCATTAACTACGTCGCGGTATTCATCTAAGCTAATTGTTTCTAAGTCACTTGCAAAGTCACTTGGGTACATCGGATGGATTTCGTGACGGCGACATAGCATTTCATTCGCCACTTCATTATGGATTTTAGCTAAATGTGGAACGGTATTACGATTTAACATCGTCTCTGCTGATACAAACATCCCGCCATTTGCTAAAACACGCGCATTATCTAAAATATTGCGGTACAATGTTACGCGCTGTGCTACACTCGGTTTTTTATCCATCATCGCAAACCCTGTTTCGACAAACTCACGCTCATCGCTCCAGTTATGCGAAATATGCATAACATCTAAATAAGGCGCTACCATTTCGTAATGCGCCATAGGTAATGTTAAGTTAGAGTTGATTTGTGTACGAATGCCACGTGACTTGGCATATTGCAGTAAAGGCAATAAGTTATCACGAATGCCACGCTTAGTCATCAGTGGCTCACCACCCGTAAAGCTCATTACACGTAAGCTCTCAACCTCATCAAGCGCCTTAATCATTTGCTCAACTGGCAGTGCGTCATCTTCTTTTGTTTGTAGGGTGTATCCTACTGCGCAGTGTGCACAGCGCATATTACATAAATTTGTTGTGGTAAATTCAATATTGGATAATGTGAGCTTGCCGTACTTATCAATATCGGCATAAGGCTCCCACGGGTCAATCGGTCTTACTACTGTTTGCATAAAACGATACTTCCTTTCTACTGCTATCCATTTTCGCATAGTTACGCTACATTTTAAAGTAACAGTTATGTGAAAGCAAAAAAAATAGGAGTACCCACACGGATACTCCCCCCTCATATTAATAAGGCTTTGGGCGATTTTCGTAGGCGCTAATTGCGTCCTCGTATTGAATCGTTAAGCCAATTTCGTCTAACCCTTCTAACAGCATATTGCGCGAGTACTCATCAATATCAAAGTGTACGGTTGCACCTTCACTATCCGTTACTGTCTGGTTAACTAAATCAACCGTTACCGTAAGCCCCTCTTTACCGCGTGCTAGATAGTCATTAATGACATCTTGCGGCAATCTAATCGGTAAGATGCCATTTTTAAAACAGTTATTATAAAAAATATCCGCAAATGACGGTGCCATTACAACACGGAAGCCATAGTCTAAAATTGCCCAAGGTGCATGCTCACGTGATGAGCCACAACCAAAGTTTTCGTCTGATACTAAAATACGTGCGTCCGCAAATGTAGGGTCATTTAAAATGAAATCTTCATTTAACGAGCCGTCTTCATTGTAACGCCAGTGGTAAAATAAATATTGCCCAAAGCCTGTGCGCTCAATACGCTTTAAAAATTCCTTCGAAATAATTTGATCCGTATCAACATTTTTGTTGTCGAGAGGTACAATAATACTTTCTACACGTTTAATTGGCTCCATTTACATTACCTCCTGCTTCACAAAATCACGGACATCCACAAAGTGACCAGCAATTGCTGCTGCTGCTGCCATTGGTGGGCTAACTAAATGTGTACGTGAGCCCGCACCTTGACGACCTTCAAAGTTACGGTTTGAAGTTGAAGCACAACGCTCACCTGTTGGTACAACGTCGTCATTCATAGCTAAACACATTGAGCAACCTGCTTCACGCCACTCAAAGCCCGCATCTTTAAACACCTTATCTAAGCCCTCTTGCTCCGCTTGTAACTTAGTCGAAACCGAACCAGGCACGACAATAGCTGTTACATTTTGGTGTACTTTACGCCCTTCAATAACTTTAGCTGCAGCACGTAAATCGCTAAGGCGCGAGTTCGTACAAGAACCAATAAATACATGCTGAATCGCAATATCCGTTAACGCTTGTCCTTCCTCTAGGCCCATATAAGCAAGTGCCTTCTCTAATGCCGCCTTATCTGCTGCAGTGCTGTAATCAGCTTTTGTTGGTACGCTTTGCGAAATGCCTGCGCCCATCGCTGGGTTTGTACCCCATGTCACCACAGGCTCAATAGTTGCACCGTCAATCTCTAGTACAGCATCATACGTCGCATCCTTATCAGATGCTAGGCTTAACCAGTAAGCCGCTGCTTGTTCAAATGCTTCGCCTTGCGGTGCATAGCGGCGACCGCGAATGTACTCAACTGTCGTTTCGTCTGGTGCAATTAATCCCGCCTTTGCGCCTGCTTCAATCGACATATTGCAAATCGTCATACGTTCTTCCATCGATAGCTTTTTGATTGCGTCCCCCGTAAACTCAATAATGTGGCCTGTGCCGACATCAATACCAAATTTCGCAATGATAGCTAAAATAATATCCTTTGCCTCAACACCTGCACCTAGCTCGCCTGTGACATGTACATTCATGGTACGTGGCTTGCTTTGCCAAAGTGTTTGCGTAGATAGTACGTGCTCTACTTCAGAAGTCCCGATACCAAAGGAAATTGCCCCAAAAGCACCGTGCGTAGACGTATGTGAGTCACCACATACAATGGTTTTACCAGGCTGTGTTAAGCCAAGCTCTGGTCCAATAACGTGTACAATGCCTTGGTCAGGGTGGCCCATATCCGCTAACTCAATACCAAACTCTTTTGCATTCTCAGCAAGCGTTTCGATTTGTTTACGCGCAATCGGGTCATTGATTGTTGGTAAATTTTTTGTTGGTACGTTATGATCCATCGTCGCATAGCACAAATCAGGACGACGCACCTTGCGTCCAGCAAGGCGCAGTCCTTCAAAGGCTTGCGGTGACGTTACCTCATGAATTAAATGAAGGTCAATATATAATAAGTCTGGCTTCCCGTCTTCCTGATAAACGACATGATTGTCCCAAACTTTTTCAATAATATTTTTCGCCATCCCACTCACCTCTTGTTAAATATATGAAGTCATAATGCTATCCGATACAAAGCTTGTATCAATCTCATTAAGCACTTTATTTGTCCACTCTGTTGTTGTTAATACGCGGTCCCCGTCTCTTGCTAAATCCGCTGTAAAGTAGCCATCTTCAAACACAGCATTTACTGCGCGCTCGATTTCTGCTGCTTCTTCTTTTAAGCCGAATGAATATTTCATTAGCATAGCTACAGATAAAATCGTAGCTGCTGGATTAGCAACTCCTTGACCTGCAATCTCTGGTGCTGAACCATGTACAGGCTCGTATAAACCAAAGTTATCACCACGAATAGATGCTGAAGGTAATACGCCAAGTGAACCTGTAATAACTGAAGCCTCATCACTTAAAATGTCACCAAACATATTTTCTGTTACTACGACATCAAAGTGTGCAGGATTTGTAATTAACTTCATCGCAACGGAGTCTACTAAGTGATGCTCTACAGTTACATCGGGGAAGTCTTTTTTCTTTTCTTCTACTACTTCACGCCATAAGCGGCTTGTTTCAAGCACATTTGCTTTGTCTACTGAGCATAGCTTGCCACTACGTAAACGCGCTAGTTGGAAGGCATTCTCTACAATGCGTTCAATCTCCATTTTAGAGTAAACCGTTGTGTCAATTGCACCATCTGCTGTACGCATGCGTGGTTCACCAAAATATACGCCTCCCGTTAACTCACGTACAATCATTAAATCTACGTTCTCTGCTACTTCACGCTTTAATGGTGAAGCATCTAGTAAGCTTGGGATTGCCATAACGGGACGTAAATTAGCAAATAAATCAAAGTGCTTACGAATGCGTAGTAAGCCTTTTTCTGGGCGTAGCTCTGGTGGGTTTTGATCCCATTTCGGACCACCAACTGCACCAAGTAGCACTGCATCGCTCTCCTCACATAGTGCAATTGTTTCGTCAGGTAGCGGGTTATTATATTGGTCGATGGCTGCACCACCGATTGCGCCATAAGCTAAATGAAAAGTATGATTAAAACGCTTGCCAATAACCTGGAGTACCTCTACTGCTGAAGCAATTACCTCCGGACCAATGCCATCGCCAGGTAGTACCGTAATTTTCTTTTCCATAGTTACACCCTTCTTTCTTTAGTTTGTGACATGCGCTCGCATGTTCGCTTGCATTAACTGACGGTTCATAGCATTTAAATATGCCTTAGCACTCGCCTCTAAAACGTCTTGTGCTGCGTCGCGTCCTGTTGTCGTCATATCTTTATAACGCACATTAACAACCGCTTCTCCTAACGCATCGCGTCCCTTACCAACAGAGGATACGCGGTAATCTAACACATTAATTTTGCCATCAAAGAACTGCTCTAATGTATTAAAGATTGCTTCTACAGAGCCTGAGCCTGTTGACGCTAATGTTTTTAGCTCACCCTCTGGTGTAATAGCCGATACAGTCGCTGTCGGAATGTTTTCCGTACCGTACTGTACTTGCACGCTTTTTAATTCAAATAATGGTACATCATCAATTAACACTTGTTGCTCTGTTAATAATGTAATTAAATCTTCTTCTGTAATTTCCTTTTTGCGATCTGCTAGCTTTTTAAATTCGTCAAACGCTTTATTTAAACGCTCATCTGATAGCTCAAAGCCCATTTTAACGGCACGATCACGGAAGGCCGCACGCCCTGAGTGCTTACCAAGTACTAATGGTACTTCACCCTCACCAATTAGAGATGGTGACATGATTTCGTAGGTTTCTGGGTGTTTTAACATACCATCTTGATGGATGCCTGACTCATGTGCAAAAGCATTTTTACCAACGATAGCTTTATTTGGTTGAATGACTACGTTCGTTAATTTGCTGACCATTTGCGAAGTACGTTTAATTTCTGTTAAATTTAAGTCCGTACCATACGGATAAAAATCACCGCGTACTTGTAATGCAACCGCTACTTCTTCAAGGGCTACGTTACCTGCTCGCTCACCAATACCATTAATCGTGCCTTCTACTTGTAGCGCACCATTTTCAATGGCAGCAATGGTATTTGCGGTAGCCATACCTAAGTCGTTGTGACAGTGCGCAGAGAATTTTACTTTTTCTGCACCTTTCACGTTTTCTAGTAAAAACTTAAATAAAGCACCGTATTCTGCTGGGGTTGCGTATCCTACTGTGTCTGGCACGTTAATTGTCGTTGCACCTGCGACAATGACCTCATTCATAATTTTTACTAAAAACTCACGGTCCGAACGGAAAGCATCCTCTGCTGACCATTGCACGAGTGAGAAGCGAGACTTCGCATACTTTACAGCTTCTACTGCCTGCTCGACGACCTGCTCTGGTGATTTTTTTAGTTTGTACTCCATATGAATTGGCGACGTTGCAAGGAACACATGGATATGGGGTTTTGCTGCACCTTTAATGGCTTCCCATGTTGTATCAATATCCTTTTGCACACAGCGCGCAAGGCCAGTAACAATTGAGCCTTTTACGGTGTTTGCAATGCGCTGTACCGCATCAAAGTCACCAGGTGACGAAGCGGGAAAACCCGCTTCAATGATTGTGACACCTAGTCGCTCTAATTGCTTTGCAATTTCAATTTTTTCGCCTGTGTTTAAGTTAATGCCAGCGGATTGTTCGCCGTCACGTAATGTGGTATCAAAGATATCAATTTTTTGCACTAGCGCTCACTTCCCTAACAACAGTTTTTTTGTTTTCGTTGATGAATGGCATCATCGCACGTAATTTTTTACCTACTTCTTCGATTTGGTGGTTAGCACCGTCTTCTTTATATTTCGTGTAGTTTGGACGACCTGTCTCATTTTCATTGATCCAGTCTTTCGCAAATTTACCTGATTGAATGTCTGTTAATACGTCCTTCATACGCGCTTTTACCGAAGCGTCGATAATGCGTGGACCTGCTACATAATCGCCCCACTCAGCTGTATCTGATACTGAGTAGCGCATTGTTTCCATACCACCCTCAAACATTAAGTCTACGATTAATTTAAGTTCATGTAAGGTTTCAAAGTAAGCAAGCTCTGGTTGGTAACCCGCTTCTACTAATGTTTCAAAACCTGCTTGTACTAACGCTGTTGCGCCACCGCAAAGTACGGCTTGTTCACCAAATAAATCCGTTTCTGTTTCTTCTTTAAATGTTGTTTCTAGTAAGCCACCACGTGCCGAGCCAATACCTTTACCATAAGCAAGTGCTAACTCTTTTGCTTGACCTGTCGCATCTTGATGGATAGCGAATAAACCTGGTACACCTGCGCCTTGCTCGAATTGACGGCGTACTAAGTGACCTGGTCCCTTAGGAGCTACTAAAAATACGTCAACATCTGCTGGTGGTGTGATTTGACCAAAGTGAATATTAAAGCCATGTGCAAACATTAATGCATCGCCTGCTTTTAAATTCGGTGCGATTTCTGCTTCGTACACAGCTTTTTGGCGCTCATCCGGTAATAAAATTTGGATGATGTCGGCTTCAGCTGCTGCCTCTGCTACTGTTTTTACGTCTACGCCATCCGCTTTAGCTGCATCGAATGAACCGCCTGGACGTACGCCTACTACTACATCAAAGCCAGATTCTTTTAGGTTAAGGGCATGTGCGTGGCCTTGTGAGCCGTACCCGATGATTGCGATTTTTTTACCTTTTAACATTTCGTCGTTAATGTTTTGTTCATAATACATAGTTGCCATAATTAAATTCCTCCTAATATGTGTGGTTTATATCGTTAAGGCGTATGCCGTCACTTCAAGATAGATAGTTGTGGTGCTTGTGTTTTTTGTGTTTCACGGACAGAAGCGGTTGCGCCAGTACGTGTTAGCTCTTTAATACCATAAGGGCGAATGAGCTCGATAAATGCGTCGATTTTGTCAGGGTCGCCAACCACTTGATACGTCACCATATTTTTAGCGGTATCGACAATTTGTGGGCGGAATGGCTCAACAATACTGTTCATTTCTAAGCGTAACGCTGGCGGTGAAATCACTTTCACAAGCGCTAACTCACGTAAAACGATAGAGCTATCTGTAATATCATTAACTTTAAGCACATCAATTTGTTTAGAGAGCTGTTTAATAAGCTGCTCAACTTTCTGTGCATCATCGACATTTACGATAAATGTCATTTTCGAAATATTCGTTTGGTCAGTGTGACCTACTGTAATACTTTCAATATTGAACTGACGCTTCATGAGCAAGCCAGTCACACGGTTTAACACACCGCTTTGGTTGATAACTGTAATAGTAATTACGCGTCTCATTGTGGCTTCACTCCAATCATTTCATGTAATCCAGCACCTGGTGCTACCATCGGTGTTACGTTTTCGATTTGCTTGACACGGCAGTCAATTAACGCAGGTTCATCTGAACGTAGCGCCTCTTCAAAGGTCGCATTCATATCACTTAAATTATCAATGCGGTAGCCCTTGACACCATATGCGTCCGCTAATTTAACAAAATCAGGTTGTACAGGCATTAACGAAGACGAATAACGCTCTTCGTAAAAGGCTTGTTGCCACTGACGCACCATACCTAAACAGCTATTATTTAAAATAACGATTTTAACGGGTAAGTTAAATTCTTTTAATAGCGCAAGTTCTTGTGCTGTCATTTGGAAACCAGCATCCCCGCAAATTGCTACTACACGGCGGTCAGGCTCTGCAAACTGTGCACCAATTGCTGCTGGGAAGCCAAAGCCCATTGTGCCAAGCCCACCAGATGTTACCCAGCTATGGTCATTGTTTAATGGGTAATACTGCGCTGTCCAC
Organism: Metalysinibacillus saudimassiliensis; assembly: GCA_000935965.1. Lineage (GTDB taxonomy): Bacteria > Bacillota > Bacilli > Bacillales_A > Planococcaceae > Metalysinibacillus > Metalysinibacillus saudimassiliensis. The sequence continues at coordinate 313,023 of LN483076.1, read as the reverse complement.
ATTTGGTGTTGCCCAACATCTGTCGTTACAATAGCCTCGCCCTCAGTAATACGGTGAATGGCTTGTAACGCTTGCTGTGGTAAGATTTCTTGTTCATCCTCAGGCAAGTTGTACCATAATGGGTACTCCTGTTGCATTGCCTGCAAACGTTCGTGCCAAGCAGTAAGCACTGGTTTTTCAAACGGCTTCTTTATTAATGCTTGCAGTGCCTGCTTAGCATCTGCTACAATCGGCACTTCTGTCGGTACATTTTTACCAATTTCGGCAGGATCAATATCAATATGAATCACCGTAGCATTTGGTGCGAACGTTGCTAGATTACCTGTTAAGCGGTCATCAAAACGTGCACCAATGTTAAGAAGGACATCACACTCTGTAATGGCATAGTTAGCTGTTGCTGTCCCATGCATACCTGCCATACCAAGATTGAGGTCGTGCTCTCCATGCACAGCACCTAAACCTAATAGCGTGGTAGTGATTGGCAATTCATAACGTTCGATAAATTCTGTTAATTCTTGCTTTGCATCTGCAAATAGTACACCTGCACCGGCTAATACGAGTGGTTTTTTAGCTGTACTAAGCGCCTTAATCGCTTTTTGGATTTGCATATAGTTAGGCTTATAGGTTGGTTGGTAACCAGGTAGCTCAATTGGTGCATCCGGGTCTGGCAAATCATTTGTATCAAACAATGCCATGGATACGTTTTTCGGAAAATCGACAACAACGGGACCCTTACGTCCTGTATTGGCAATATGGAAGGCTTCCTTAACGATACGCGGGATATCTTTTGGGTCTTGCACTTGGTAGTTATGTTTAGTAATTGGTGTTGTAATCCCCATAATATCCGCTTCTTGGAAGGCATCCGTACCAATAACGGCTGTTGACACCTGCCCTGTAAATACAACGAGTGGGATTGAGTCAATCATTGCGTCTGCAATACCTGTGACAAGGTTAGTTGCCCCTGGACCGCTTGTTGCGATAACTACGCCTGGTTTATTTGACACACGCGCATAGCCCTCTGCTGCGTGAATAGCGCCTTGCTCATGTCTTGCTAAAATGTGACGAATCGGATTGCGATACATCGCATCATAAATTTGTAATACGGCACCACCTGGGTAGCCAAAAATAATTTCAACACCTTGGTCATGAAGCGCCTTGACTAGTAAGTCAGCACCATCTTTCGGTTGTTGTTCGTTTTGTTGCATCATCGGTTGTTTTTCGTCCACTGAAGTATTTGCACACATATCAATTACTCCTCCCTCAATAAAGTAACGTTTTTATCAAAATAAAAAAGACCTTTTTCTCCACACACAAAGAAACCTTTGTGCGAGGGATGAAAAAAGCCTTTTCATGGTACCACCCTTGTTCATAGCAAATTGCTATCTCAGGAATACATGCTATAAGTAGCACATATTCATTTGTAACAGGCACTCTGTTGTGCCCGAAGCTATCTAATGGCTTGCGCGTTTAATAGCTCACTCCGAGGGGATGTCGGATATAGTTGTATTACTGGCTTTCAGCACGACCAGCTCTCTGTGAATACAAATATCTATAACCTTTAACCTCATCAACGTTTTAAATATTAAATTTTCATTACGCCGCCTGTAGATGCACTTGTTACTAACGCTGAGTAACGTGCTAACCAGCCGCGCTTAATTTTTGGTTCAAATGGTTGAAGCTTTGTACGACGCTCCGCTAAAACTTCCTCAGCGACCTCAAGCTCAATCGTACGACTTGGTAAATCAATGGTAATCACGTCACCGTCTTCAACAAGTGCGATAGGTCCGCCCTCTGCTGCTTCTGGTGAAATATGTCCGATCGAAATCCCGCGTGATGCTCCTGAGAAACGACCGTCTGTAATAAGGGCTACCTTTGTACCTAAGCCACGTCCTTGAATAGCTGACGTTGGCGCAAGCATTTCTGGCATACCAGGCCCGCCCTTAGGTCCTTCATAACGAATGACCACAACATGCCCCTCACGTACTGTACCATTATCAATGTTTTCTTGCGCTGCCTCTTGTGAATCAAAAACAATAGCCTCGCCCTTAAACACTTTAATTGATGGGTCAACTGCGCCTACTTTGATTACGCCACCCTGTGGTGCAATGTTACCAAAGAGTACAGATAAGCCGCCTACAGGGCTATACGGATTGTCCTTTGTACGAATAACTTGATCATTGGTAATAGGGAAATCCTTAACGTCCTCACCAATCGTTTTACCTGTTACCGTAATACGATTAGGGTGAATACTGCCTGGGATTTTAGTTAACTCATTAATAATCGAGCTAACACCGCCTGCCTTCTCAATATCATCCATCGAAATATCAGAAGCTGGCATAATTTTTGCTAAATATGGTACGCGCTCTGCGACCGTATTAATATCTTCTACGTTATAGTCAATTTCGGCTTCATTCGCAATAGCTAATGTGTGAAGAACGGTATTAGTAGATCCTCCCATTGCCATATCAAGTGCAAAGGCATCGTCAATCGCTTCTTTCGTAATAATGTCGCGTGGCTTGACGTCCTCTTTAATCATGCGCACTAATTGCTTTGCCGCTTCTTTAATTAATTTATGACGCTCATTTGAAGTTGCTACAATTGTACCGTTACCTGGTAATGTAACACCTAGCATTTCCATTAGGCAGTTCATGGAGTTAGCTGTAAACATCCCTGAACATGAGCCACATGTTGGACATGCGTTATTTTCGATATCAAGTAGCTCTGCCTCACTCATCTTACCTGACTTAAGTGCGCCAACGCCCTCAAATACTGAAGTTAGTGATAGTTGCTTACCTGTCGAAGATACGCCTGCCTCCATCGGTCCACCTGAGACAAAAATTGAAGGTACATTCGTACGAACGGCCGCCATTAGCATCCCTGGTGTGATTTTGTCACAGTTTGGAATATAGAAAACACCGTCAAACCAGTGTGCATTAATAACTGTCTCTGCTGAGTCTGCAATTAGCTCCCGGCTTGGTAGCGAGTAACGCATCCCAATATGCCCCATTGCAATACCATCGTCAACACCGATTGTATTAAACTCAAACGGAATACCGCCTGCTTCAATAATTGCTTCTTTTACAACGTCTGCAAACTGTCGTAAATGTACGTGACCTGGAATAATATCGATGTATGAGTTACATACGCCAATAAATGGCTTATCTAAATCCTTTGCCTTCACTTTACCTGTTGCATACAGCAAACTTCGGTGAGGTGCACGGTCAATACCTTTTTTAATCATGTCACTTCTCATTTACAACGACTCCTACTCTTTAAGCATTTCTTCGTGCAATGCGTTTTGCATTACGTAATTGAAATTGTTGTTATCATAGTACGGAAAGCGACACCCGTCAACACTATTTTTCTAATTGTTTAGACAATTCCCTCAATTGCGATAAAATGAAATCGCTTTCTTGCTTAGCCTAATCACTTTCTTGTCGTTAACACCACTTTTTTAATTAATTTTAAAATTAACAGAATATTTTACTAATAGGCAAAAAAAGTACAGTGAGTACACACTGCACTTACTAACATCCCCTATTCCTATCCTACTCTAGCACGCTATGTAAATTATCTATTTTCTTACATCTATACAAAAAAGCAGTTAACGTTAGTTGACGTTAGCTGCTTTATCTTATGTCTATCATCTTGACACTCCTCTTATTTAATTATCCAAAAATCAATGGCTAAGTTAATGAACACTAATGTGTGCACACCCGCAAACAATAAGCCGTATTTGTCTAATTTTTTCATCATCGCCATATCCATAATACTCACCCTTTCTGCTGTTTCGATAATTATATAATCAAAAACGACAAAAATCAAACAATTCCGACAATATTTTTACTGTCAAGACAGGAGCAGGGCTTTTGCGTATAATAGAAATAAAGGAGTGATTAACATGAAGAAGGCATTACTTGTTGTAGATTACACAGTCGATTTTGTAGCAGAGGATGGCTTATTAACTTGCGGACTGCCAGGACAAAAGCTAGAACAAGCCATTACGACATTAACAAAGGATTTTTTAGCGCAAGGCGACGCAGTATTCTTCATTAATGATTTACACGAGGAAGGCGACACGTTCCATCCTGAGCATAAGTTATTTCCGCCACATAATATTCGCGGTACAGCAGGACGTAATATGTACGGCGCATTACATGACATTTACCAAGCAAATCCAGCTATCATTTGGCTTGATAAAACACGCTATAGCGCATTTGCAGGTACTAATTTATTTATGTTATTGCGCGAGCGTGATATCGAGACGCTTCATATTGTAGGAGTTTGTACAGACATTTGTATTTTGCACACTTGTATCGATGCCTATAACCTTGGCTATACAACTTTTGTACATGAAGCTGGCGTAGCTAGTTTTAACGAACAAGCGCATGATTTTGCCCTAGCTCACATTAAAAATTCATTAGGCTTCACGATTATTTAATCTTTTTTGTTTAACTCTTTGTAAAGTAGGAAATATACTACTAAGCAAGCAGAACAATATACTTTCTATACAAAGAGGAGATGAAGTCTTATGTTTAGCTTTTTATGGTTCTTAATTATCGGTGGTATTTTAGGATGGTTAGCAGGCCTTATTTTAGGTAAAGATATACCAGGTGGTATCATCGGTAACATCGTTGCAGGTATTATTGGTTCTTGGCTAGGTGGCACACTACTTGGTGAATGGGGTCCAATGGTAAGTGACTTTTACATCGTACCAGCATTAATCGGTGCAATTATATTAATCTTTGTTGTTAGCTTAATCTTAAAAGCGATGAGCGGCAAAAGAGTATAATAGCAAAAAGAGGAGGGTGTATTATCCCTCCTCTTTTGTTGCGCTTACTAACGCCACTAATTCATCTTTATGCTTATTGTATAAATGATAAAAATGTAGCACATCTCGCACATACTTATCGCTATGATTGTAATGGAATACAGCACCCTCAATATCGCCTGTCGCTGCACCTGAATGGGCTAAATAATTGGCTGCACTAAAGATCGCATCTTCAATATCATACGGATCTGCAATACCATCACCGTTAGCATCTACCCCGTAGCCACCGTATTTTTCAATGGCAGCAAGGCTCTTCAACTCATCAGGAGAGATAGCCCCTTTACCTAAATCCTTGCACGTTGGGTGTTGCCAGCCTACAAAGGTACAAGGCATAAACTGCATGTGCCCTTCTGCGCCTGCAGGTGACAATAGCGTTTTCATCGTAGAAAACCGTGTTTCTATACGGTGATGTGCCGCTAATAATGTCCACGGTACATTATACTTTGCCTCAGCTGCCATATAAATGGGGATGTATGCCTCAGGTATTGGCATATCAAAGAAGGATTGTACAGTAACAACTTCTTCTTGAGTAAATTGCTGTACCATGGGTAATTCTTTTAAGCTTTGCCAAACAAAAAATAAAAAAGCATATACAATAATAGCGGTAGGAATTAGTAAAATAATAAGACCCATTTTAAACTTTTGCATACCATATCAACTCCATCACTTAAAACTAGCATAATTCTTTTTGCTTTTCCATTGAAAAGAAAACTATTGTATTATTGTCATATCAAGTAATTACTAGTAAAATAATGACTTCTCATTATAAGGAGGTTACGCATTATGTGGAAAGACTTTAAAGAATTTGCAATGAAGGGTAATGTTATCGATTTAGCAGTAGCTGTAGTTATTGGTGCTGCCTTTGGTAAAATTGTTTCTTCACTAGTAGACAATATCATTATGCCTTTAGTTGGTGTCTTAACCGGCGGCGTTGACTTTACAAAGAGCTTCGTACTTAAAGTAGGCGATGCTGAAGTAGCATTTGGTGTGTTCTTACAATCAATTATTGACTTTGTAATTATCGCATTTGCCATCTTCATGTTTGTACGTATCTTATCTAAGCTACAACGCAAAAAAGAAGAAGAGCCAGAACCAGCACCAGAAGTGGATGTTAAAGAAGAGCTATTAGTAGAAATCCGCGATCTTCTTAAAAAACAAAACTAATTTTGTTACACAGCCCCGCACCACGAGGCTGTATTTTTTATGGGCGCAGTGCCTTATAAGTGGTGAGTAGCTCACCGTTTTCCATAATAAAAGGTTTTGCTTCTGGCTGATTTTCGGATACATCGTATTTTTCCATTAGGTAGGCGTTAAGTTGCTCTTTATTAGCTAATTGTACGACTTGATAAGGCTCTTGGAAAGACAGTTTTTCTATAAATAAATAGCCGTTTGCCTGAGGCACAAGCACACCCGCGTGCCCAATAAATAATTGGTCATCTAGTGTAGAGTGCATCACTACCGAAATGAGTGAAGCCTTTGCTTGCTCATTAAAATGAATACCGCGCTCTTGCCATGCTTGCTGTAACTTGGCTACATGTACTTCTACATCTTTAGTGTTAGGCGTTGGGACAAAGCCAAACAATGTAGTAAAACGTGCCGTATCTTCGTCTAACCAGGCAGTAGGTGCATAGCTAATCGCATCCTTATCCATAAATAAATTAGCCGTATTAGTGGTCTTATCGCTAATGGTTATGAGATCGTTCATTAAACCATACGATGTCATACGACAGTTATTACCAATATACAATTGCTTTTTATCCTCCCATTTTTCGGCAAGGGCTAGCTCATCATATTGCGGCATCTTATCTACAAAGCCTTGTTTAATTAGACTAGTATTTTCCACGGTCATATTATAATCATTCACATTTGTTAAAAAAGTTTTTACAGCTGCCTCACTAATCCCCGCTTCGGTCATAGCCTGTGCCGCTAGCGTTTGGCTCTCCTTATCCACTAAATTGCTGTAGCTTGGTTGCTGAGTAGAGCAACCTGTAAGTAGTACTACAAGTAGTAATGCCCGTAATTTTTTCATTGTCGTGCGCTCCTTTTTCGTACATATCCTTTAACAGACGGCTCACCGATTAAAAAAGTTGGCAAAAAAAACGGCTTGCTTATTTCGCAGCCGCTTCTTTTGATGTTAATCGCTCATCAATCAACATGCCCATATCCTCCACAATTAAATCGATTGGTACACCGTCTGTCTCCTCTGAGTAACCGCTGTAATTCTTCACCATCTTGCCTGTTTCGTCTACAAGAAAGAAAGTAACCGAATGGGTAACTTGGTCAGAGTTTGGGTCGTCACGTACTAATTGTTTAGTTGATTTAAACGCATATTGCTCAATATATTTTTGATTATAGCCCGTTAATAACTGCCACTTGCTGTCATCGGGCATTTCGTAACGGCGTAAATACTCCGTTAACACTTCAGGTGAGTCATTTGCTGGGTCTACTGAAAAGCCCACAATCGCATAATCCTCAATTCCCTTTTGCACAAAACGCTCCTGTACTTCCTTCATGTTTTCCATCATAGGTAAGCACACCGTATTACAGTTAGTAAAAATATACATACCTAACCATGGCTTGCCCTTTAAATCCTCAAGCCCTACTTTTTCACCGCGCTGATTGGTATGATTAAAATCCGCAAGCTCTACACTCATATCTTCTTTAAATGTATAATTACTGCAAGCACTCACTAGTAGCGTTAGTAAAAGGACTAGCGCAAGCCCCGCCTTGTTGTTCATCATCTTGCCCCCTACATCTTTAACTCTCTCCATCTTAGCGAATAATGTAAGCGCAAGCAACCTGCTTTGCGTGACACTTTTCCTACGTTTTTGTGAAGCATAACTTCACACTTTTGGTAAATCCACTAAAGCTTGATGGATTGCCTCAAGTTTAGACTCTACACGATGCAGTAAATAAAATGATACAGCAATCGGAAAGCCAATATCGGACAATACATTTACCCACTCCTCCATAAGCGCGCCTCCTCTCTACCCCTTAATACGTTGAGCAACAGGGAAAAGCGACAATACGGTTTCGCGCAGTAAAAACGGCAACTTTGTATACCAACTTTGATAGGCGCTATAAGGTGTGGGCGAGCTATATGCCACAATGCCTTGTTGGGCGGCAAGATGCATTGCCCGCTTCATATGTAAGGGATCGCTCACAATAGTATAGGTCAAAAAATGCGTCAGCTCTTTAGCATAGTGCAAGTTTTCGGCTGTGATTTTTGACGTAGTTTCGTAATAAATAACCTCTCTAGGCACACCTTGTGCGAGCGCATAGCGCATGCCAACCTCTGCCTCAGCTAAACTATCCTCTGTACTGCGACCACCTGTAAAAATTAAAGCACCCACGATACCTTGTTTGTAGAGTGATACGGCATGGCGTAACCGTCCTTCAAAAACTGGTGATGGTTGGTCTTCAAACACGGCAGCGCCTAACACAATAGCAGCGTTCGTTGGCGTATTATCTGTTATCTTGCCAAACTGTACAATACTACTACTAAGTAACAACACATAGCATAGCCCTACTACAACTAGCCATTTACTATAACGCATGGGCGCTCCATCCTCACTATTGTAAGCTCACCTGCGCCGTGATTTACGCTATACTCTGCAGTTATGTTAAAGCCTAGCGCTTGATACAATGCCATATTGCGGGTTTCCTTTTTACGCACCTTACATACTAGTGGTTTGTTATAACGTAACAAAGCTCGTACAAGTGCTTTGGCCACGCCTTGTCTACGATAGCGCGGGGGAACAGACAAGCGGTAAAAATCAATGTACTCACCTTCCGTAAAACGTACCATCCCTACAGCACCATCACCTTTGTAAGCAACAAGCGCACGCTCCCCTCTAGCTTGCGCTGCCTCAACTGTTGTAAGTTGCTCCTGCAACGCACTTGAGGGTACAACATCTTTAGCATACTCTTCAAACGCTTGTTGCATGAGAGTATAAACAAGTGCTGCATCCGTTGTTTCGATAATACGCATAAGTCTACCTCCTTAAAATACAAATGTAATGGCGCCTTCTTGTAACATAAGCACCGCATCAAACTTCTTTTTATTCTTGGATGTAAAGCCTTTGAGTTTTGCGGTCTTTCCTTTTTCACATAGTGATTTAACCATCGTTTCCGTTAATTTTTTACTCGCAATATACAGCGGGAAAGTTTGGTCACAGCCTTCCTTATAACGCGTACACCCATAAAATTTTTGCTTAAACTGAATTTGCCCCTGCTGACATTTAGGGCAACGCGCAATTGGTTCATAGGCACTTTTCTTTTTAGGAAACTGCGTCGCATCAAACTCAAGCTTTGCAATATGTGGTGGTACATCTATTAGCATTTGCTCAATAAATTTACCAATCGTTTGTAAAAACACTTGCGGTGAACCTTCGCCCTCACCAATTTTGTGCAAGTATTTTTCCCACTTTGCGGTCATAGAAGGGCTAGCGAGCAGTGTACCTTCAAGTGCTTGACATAATAGCTCGCCTTTTGGCGTCAGGGTTACGGTGTTTTTTTGTACGCTAATGTACTCATGACGCTTAATCGTTTCAATAATGCCAGCGCGTGTCGCCTCTGTACCAATTCCCTCTACCTGTTTAAGTAACTCTGCCTCTTCTTCGTCTTCAATTTGCTTCCCTGCTGTCTTCATCATGGCAATTAAATCACCTTCCGTATAAGGCTTAGGTGGTGTTGTCTTTCCTTCTGTAATCGCAGGGACAGCTGCTACTTGTTCACCTTCAGTTACTGTTGGTAATAGTACGTCCTTCGTCTTACTCGGGTATACTTGATGCCAGCCTAGCACCTTTTCGGTTTTCCCAATAGTAGTAAACGGTAATTGCTTGACCATTGTCCGAATGGTCGTTTCTTCATACTCGTAATAAGGTAATAACATCGCTACTACCGAGCGTACAATCTCCTCATAAATATTGCGCTCATCCTTGTTCATCCCCGCAAGTTTAGGGATTTTTTTAGTCGGAATGATAGCATAATGCTCTCCTGCATTTGCTTGCACAAAACGCTTATGACTGCGGCGGTTTTCAGGTGACGCTGTAATACCAAGTACTGCGCTATAATCCGAAAACTGAGCCGCTATATAATCATACTCACTTGGTGTAATAACTTGAGAGTCTGTACGTGGATACGAAATATATTTTTTATCATAAAGGCTCTGTGCTAACTGAAGCGTTTTAGACGGGCTATATTTAAAACGACGGTTAGCTGCTGTTTGCAACGTAGACAAGGCATGTAACTTAGGCGGCGCTACTTTTTTTACGACTTGTGCTACCTCAGCTACTACTCCCTCATCAGGGTTTATCAAACCGTGCTGCTTAATTAGTGCTAGTACTTCCTCACGCTTTGTCGTTTTAATTTTTGCTTTCCCTTTATAAATGCCACTCTGCGCAGTAAAGGTAGCTTCTAACTCATAAAAGGTTTCAACGATAAAGTTTTTAATCGCTTGCGCTCGCTCATAAATCAAATACACGGTTGGCGACTGTACCCGACCAATTGGTAAATAGCTACCAAAGCCACGCTCCTGTAACAGTAAGGTATACAAGCGGCTCCCATTCATCCCTACAAGCCAGTCACTAATTTGGCGCGTCTTAGCCTCGTGGTACATGCGCTTATCACGCGCATCATCTTGCAGGTGATGAAATGCCTTGCGTACCTCATCTACTTCTAATGATGATAGCCATAACCGCTTCATAGGCTTATGCTTTGCCTTAGTGAGCTGAATAATAGAATGAAAGATGTTAGACCCCTCACGCTCAGCATCACACGCATTAATGAGCACATCTACATCCGCGCGCTCTACCAAACGCTTAATTGTTTGAAACTGCTCACGTGTTTTATAACTCACCTTATGCTCAAAACGCTCAGGTAAAATGGGTAAATTTTTTAGCGACCAGCGATCCCATTTTTTATCGTAAGCTTTTGGTTCAACAAGTTCTACTAAATGCCCAACCGCCCACGTAATAAATGCGCCTTGCGGAAACATACTACTCTTTGCTAATTCAATATAGTTTTTTTCCTTTTTCTTGACAGTAAACGCATCTGCATAAGCTCTCGCCTGCGACGGCTTCTCCGCTACAATTACTACATATCCCATTAGGTCAGCCTCCCTTATTATACACTTTGTATGATACTCACTTAATAAACGAATGAAGTAAGTATTAACTAATAACTTTGCCAGGTTGTGTTAATCCGCTTCTCTTTTGCCAGAGCTAAACAAAAGAGATAGCGAAATCGTCATACCTTATCATAGTATATTTACGTATAAGAAATAAGTTTAAGCGGTATTATTTTCACAAAATTTATCAATAAATATTGTTAAGGCAATTAAAGGGGCTTTTTTACTTTGGGGAGTGCCCTTAAAAACTGTAAAGCGCATGTTGTCACGTATCGTCTGCGCTATTACTAAAAAGTGCTCAACTACTCTACATAGTTACTTTGCTATTTTTTCGTCATGTATAATGAAAAAAAGCGCGCTGACTGGGGTCAGCACGCTCTGTTCACTTACTTATAGTGGGATGTTACCATGTTTCTTTTCTGGACGGTCTTCATGTTTATTGCGTAACATTTCTAGTGATTGAATTAATTTAATACGTGTTTCGCGTGGGTCAATGACGTCATCAACCATACCGCGTGAAGCTGCTACATATGGGTTAGCGAACTTCTCTTTATATTCATCAATACGTGCTGCACGTGTTGCCTCTGGGTCGTCAGAGTTAGCAATCTCGCGCGCAAAGATAATGTTAGCTGCACCAGCTGCACCCATTACTGCGATTTCCGCATTTGGCCAAGAGAATACAAGGTCCGCGCCAATGGCTTTTGAGTTAAGCGCTACATAAGCACCACCATAAGCCTTACGTAAAATGACTGTAATTTTTGGTACAGTTGCTTCTGAGTAAGCGTAAAGGATTTTAGCACCGTGACGAATAATACCACCATGCTCTTGTTTAACACCTGGGAAGAAGCCTGATACGTCTTCAAATGTGATGATTGGAATATTGTAAGCATCACATGTGCGGATAAAACGTGCTGCCTTGTCAGATGAGTCAATATCAAGACCACCTGCAAGTACTTTTGGTTGGTTACATACTAAACCAACTGACTCACCTGCAATACGTGCGAAACCGACAACAACGTTTTTCGCAAATTCTGCATGTACTTCCATAAATGAATCAGGGTCAACAACATGCGCAAGCACTTTACGTACATCATACGGACGTGTTGGATCAATTGGTAGTGAATCAATGATTTCCGCACGGTAGTTATCGCCCTTAGGCGCTTTTTGCATTGGTGTTTTTTCTTTATTATTTTGTGGTAAGTAGCTAAGTAGCTGATGGATTTGTTTAATTGCCTCATGTTCGCTTGACGCACGGAAATGAGCGTTACCACTTACCGCATTATTTACTTTCGAACCACCCAGGTCCTCAGCCGATATTTTTTCACCTGTTACTGTTTCGATTACTTTTGGTCCTGTAATAAACATTTGCGATGTTTTATCAACCATTAAAATAAAGTCTGTAATTGCCGGTGAGTAAACTGCTCCACCCGCACATGGTCCCATAATTACCGATAGTTGTGGGATTACACCCGAGTAGATTGAGTTACGGTAGAAGATGTGACCGTAACCATCAAGTGATAATACACCCTCTTGAATACGTGCACCACCTGAGTCGTTAATGCCGATGAATGGCGTGCCGTTTTTCGCTGCTAAATCCATAACTGTTGCGATTTTTTTAGCATGCATTTCACCTAAAGCGCCTCCAAAAACAGTAAAGTCTTGAGAGAATAAGTAAACAGGGCGTCCGTTAATTTTACCGTAACCTGTTACAACACCATCACCAGGCCCCTCCATTTTTTCCATACCAAAATCAACAGTACGGTGTGTAATGAATGGGTTGATTTCGAAAAATGTACCTTCATCTAAAAGTAAGTTAATACGCTCACGTGCAGTTAATTTACCTTTATCATGTTGGCGTTGAATACGGTCATAACCGCCTCCAAGCTCGATTTCTGTTTTGCGGTCATACAACTCGTGAATTTTATCAAACATATCCATGATTACTTATCCCCTTTTCCACTTTTATCGCATAATTCGTAAAGCACACCATAAGAGCTCTTAGGGTGTAAGAAAGCTACTTCTGCACCGCCAGCACCTGGTCCTGGCTCTTCTGATAGTAAGCGTACGCCTTTGTCTCGTAGCTCCTCCATGCGTTCACGAATACCTGTAACACCAAATGCGATGTGATGAATCCCCTCACCACGTTTTTCAATGAAGCCATGAATGGCACTTGTTTCAGCCATTGGCTCAAGCAATTCGATTTTTACATTACCTGCATCAATAAAGGCAACGCGCACCTTTTGTGATTCAACTTCTTCAACTTTTAAAAGTTTAAGTCCTAATGTCTCAGTGTAGTACGAAATACGTTCGTCTAAATTTCGTACTGCAATCCCGATGTGGTCAACCTTCTCCATCCGTCACATCTCCTTCTGTTATGGTACATCTTCTATACTACCTATTTTTATCCGAAAATTCTACCACTTGAGAAATTTTCATGTTTTGTTTAAACTGTTAATATGAAAAGAAGGAGCGAGCGAGCATGAGTAATAAAAAATTCCAGAAAATCGTTGTGTATTCTATGGTGATTATTATGCTAGTATCAACTATTGGTATGGGTCTAGCAATGATGTTATAAGAAGTGGCGTCTACTGTAGTAGACGCTATTTTTTTATGTCTAAGCCTTTAAACCCCTGCTTAATGACTAAATACTTATCCATTTCTTCAATGAATTGATAGAGCGCAGCCTGCGCTACAAACTGCTCGTGATTTTTTGGCATAGGCATTAGCGCAAAATCCTTACGCACTGCCTCCAAATGCTCACGAAATAAACTAGCTGTATTGCCTGAATGTACATGTTTGGCTAGCTCATCTAAAAAGTTTGCGACAAGCGTTGCTTCTTGTACTACAACAGGTAATGTTGTCACTTTTGGCAAAATTCTGTCGATGATTTCGAGTTGCTCTTCCCGCATATCAAAATAATGATAATAGCTATTACTATGACGGGTTAAGTGGTTCTCGACGTCCTTAAATGCCAGTGACTTTGCTTTATTAAGTAGTTGCTCCGCCTCAATTAATTGATGCCCATCCCATAATGACTCACCTGTGCGTAAATACAAGGCGACCTCTGTGAAAATTTCGGTATATAGTCGTTCGATTTTAATACGATATTTCTCAAGCGTACTCGTAATATCTCCCATATACATGTTAACTATAAGCCCTGTGCCATAACCAATTGCCATTAACGACAACTCGTTTTGCAAAAGTGCTAATGTGAAATGTTGCGCATCAAAGAGATGCAATATAATAACGGCACTTGATACAAAGCCTGCCGATACTTTTAACGATACAATGGTTGGAATAAAGACAATAAGCATAACCCCTAAAACTATAGGGTGATAGCCTAGTAGCTCAAAAAATATAAAAGCAAAAAGCATACCTACTAAACTTGCCACTGCGCGCGTATATACCGCATGCAATGATTTTTTTCGTGTTTGCTGAATGCATAATATCGTTAAAATACCTGCTGATACATAGTAATCAAGACCAAAATAATTCGCTAATGCTATCGCAATGGTAGTGCCCACTGCTGTTTTCAATGTACGGTACCCGATGGAAAAGCGTTTCAACAATGCGCCTCCTCGAAATAATACAATATGTGAAATATTGCAAAAATTGAATGTAGAGAAAGGGGCGAGATGCCCCTATTCTTTAGATTTCTTCGCAATACTCTTCGAAATTACCTTGTAAGTTAGTAATTACAGACACTACTGCATGACCTTCGATTTCGTAGCGACCAACTTCAGCTACAACTTCACCGTCTTTTAATAAAACAAATGATGGTGATGATGGTAAGTGATCCTCACCAAAGTGGTAGCGTGCTGCTGCTGTTGCTTCTTTATCTTGACCCGCAAATACCGTTACTAAATGGTCAGGGCGTTTGTCATAATGAACAGCTTGAGCTGCTGCCGGGCGTGCAATACTGCCCGCACAACCACATACTGAGTTAACCATTACAAGCGTTGTACCTTTGCGAGCGATTGCCGCCTCAACGTCTTCTGGGGTTTTCAGTTGCTCATAGCCCGCTGCTTCCATTTCAGCGCGTGCTGTTTTTGTAATTTCTTGCATAAATAAATCGTAATCCATATTCATGTAGATTAGCTCCTTTCAAGTACCACTTAATCATAGCAGTTACTTGATAATTATGCATTACTGAATGTCTGAGATTTACTCCGATTTTTTAAACAATGTCTCCACGCCTTGTGTAACTGTTAATTTGCCTTGTAAAATTTGCTTTTCCAAACCTTGTACCTGTTGTTTTTTTGTTGCATCCCCGTAAAAGGTATCAATTAAATGATCCGTAATCATCGAGTGGAACCAATCCTTGGTTTGCACTTGACGACGTGTAGACCATACATTGTTAGCCTCTACTGTTGCTTTAAAATCTGTAACCATATCCCAAACGGTATCTAAGCCGCGCCCTTCATAAGAGCTAACAGGCACAGCTGTCGTAATCCAGCCTGGTGTTGATGGCTGTAAGAAGTGCAAAATTTGCTTGTATTCTGCTACTGTGCGTTTTGCTAAGCGAACGTTGTCGCCATCTGCCTTATGCACAATAATACCGTCTGCAAGCTCCATAATCCCCTTCTTCATGCCTTGTAGTTCATCCCCTGCACCTGTTAATACAAGTAATAGGAAAAAGTCTACCATACCACGCACATACGTTTCGCTTTGCCCTACGCCAACGGTTTCGATTAAAATCACATCATAACCTGCCGCTTCACAAAGTAGCATCGTCTCGCGTGTTTTTTTGTGTACACCACCAAGCGTACCCGCTGATGGTGAAGGACGTACAAAGGCGTTAGGTTGCTTAACTAACTCCTCCATACGCGTTTTATCACCTAAAATACTACCGCCTGATAAAGATGAGCTAGGGTCAATGGCTAACACGGCAACGCGCTTGCCTGCCTCCGCTAACATCGTACCAAAGGCCTCAATAAACGAACTTTTACCTGCACCAGGCACGCCTGTAATGCCAATACGAATACTGTTGCCTGTATAGGGTAGTAGCTCTTGTAGCAACGCTTGTGCTTGAATTTTGTGCTGAGAGTTTGAGCTCTCAATAAGTGTAATCGCTTTTGCTAAATCAAGGCGAGAGCCGGCGCGCACACGCTCGGCAATGCCTTTAATATCTAAATCCGCTTGCTCTTTCTTACGAAACTTCTTTGGTGCACTCGCCTGCATACCGTCGTGGTTAGTACCTACTCCGCCCATTACATATAATGCACTTTCTTCTTGCTTCATTACTTCGACACTTCCTCGTAACCTAGGCGACGATACACTTCTTCAAGTGTTTTTTGTGCCGATACAGGGATTACTGTACCAGGGCCAAAAATCGCTGAGGCTCCGTTAGCATATAAGAAATCATAATCTTGCGCAGGAATAACCCCACCACAAACGATCACAATATCACTGCGACCTAGCTTATCTAGTTCGCCGTATAACTCAGGCACGAGTGTTTTATGTCCCGCTGCTAATGAAGATACACCAACAACGTGAACGTCATTTTCTACCGCCATTTGTGCTGTTTCGGCTGGCGTCATAAATAATGGTGAAATATCAACGTCAAAGCCCATGTCCGCATAAGCTGTTGAAATTACTTTAGCACCGCGGTCATGACCATCTTGCCCCATTTTTGCTACTAAAATACGTGGGCGACGACCTTCGTTTTCTTCAAACTCTTCTGTCATCTGCTTAATTTCGCTTAACTGCTCCTCATCAGAGAAGTTAGACGAGTAAATACCTGAAATCGAACGAATTACAGCCTTATGGCGTCCTGATACATTTTCCACAGCGTCTGAAATCTCTCCTAACGAAGCACGTGCGCGCGCTGCATCTACAGCTACAGCTAATAAGTTTTCTGCACCTGTTTTTGCCGCCGCTGTTAAGCGTGCTAAATGTTTTTGTACTTCTGCTTCATCACGATTAGCCTTCATCGTGTCAAGGCGCTCGATTTGTTTTTGACGTACAAGTGTATTATCAATATCTAAAATATCAATTGGCTCTTCCACATCTAAGCGGTATTTGTTAACGCCAACGATTGTTTCGGTTTTAGAGTCAATTTTAGCTTGGCGTTTTGCTGCAGCTTCCTCGACTTTCATTTTTGGAAGGCCTGTGTCAATTGCTTTAGCCATACCGCCTAGCTCTTCAATTTCTTCGATTAATGCCCAAGCTGATTTTGTAATCTCATCCGTTAACTTCTCTACATAATACGAGCCGCCCCATGGATCGATTACTTTTGTCATGCCTGTTTCTTCTTGTAGGAATAACTGCGTATTACGCGCAATACGTGCTGAGAAATCAGTCGGTAAAGCGATTGCCTCATCAAGTGCGTTTGTATGCAGTGATTGCGTATGTCCCATTGAAGAAGCATTTGCTTCGAATAATGTACGCGCTACGTTATTGAACGGGTCTTGCTCAGTTAATGACCAACCCGATGTTTGTGAATGTGTACGTAACGCTAGCGTTTTTGTATTTTTAGGGTTAAATGTTGACATCATTTGTGCCCAAATACGACGTGCCGCGCGCATTTTTGCAACTTCCATATAGTAGTTCATACCAATTGCCCAGAAAAAAGATAGACGCGGTGCAAATGAGTCAATATCAATACCTGCTTTTAAACCTGTACGCACGTACTCTAAGCCATCTGCTAACGTGTAAGCTAGCTCAATATCATTAGTAGCGCCCGCTTCTTGGATATGGTACCCCGAAATCGAAATCGAGTTAAATTTCGGCATAAATTTACTTGTATACTCAAAAATATCGGCAATAATTTGCATCGACATTGCTGGTGGGTAAATATACGTGTTACGCACCATGTACTCTTTTAAAATATCATTTTGAATCGTACCCGCAAGTTTTTCTGGCCCTACACCTTGCTCCTCTGCCGCTACAATGTAGAAAGCTAGGATAGGTAGTACAGCACCGTTCATTGTCATAGATACTGACATTTGATCAAGTGGGATAGCGTCAAATAAAATTTTCATATCTTCGATTGAGTCAATAGCAACACCCGCTTTACCTACGTCACCTGTTACACGAGGGTGATCTGAGTCATAGCCACGATGTGTTGCAAGGTCAAAGGCTACAGATAAACCTTTTTGCCCCATCGCAAGGTTTCGCTTATAAAAGGCATTTGATTCTTCTGCTGTAGAGAAACCTGCGTATTGGCGTACTGTCCAAGGTCGTGCAACATACATTGTAGGGTATGGGCCACGTGTATTAGGCGCAACACCCGATACGTCTTTAAGGTGCTTAACACCCGCTAAGTCCTCCTTCGTGTAAACATCTTTAACGTCGATGCCCTCGTTCGTTAAAAAGGTTTCTTCTGAAGCGGCTGGCTGTGTTGTTGTTAAAACTTCTTCAATATTAACTGCATCAAAATTAGGTTTCATTATTGTTGAACCTCCTTCATGCCTTGTAAAACGGTTTGTAATTTTTCGATAATGTTTTGCCCTGCAAAAACAGCATCATCAAGTCCTGCTTGTTGCCAATCAGCAAGTTGTGCAAATTTACCTGCTACATCTAACTGCATACCTGCTGGTTTCACTTCAAGTAACTTTGGTACGAGCATTTCGGTATTGTCGTTTGTTGCAGCAATTACTACATAGCTTGCGTCCGTTTGCTTTAACCACGCTTGTGCTTCTTCTACAGTTTGTAATGCACCGCTTTGGCTAGCAATAACACCTACTGTATTTACTACACCTGCTACAAAGTCAGCGCGTGGCTTAAAGTCCTTTAACTCACCATACGTGAGGATAGCTATTTTTGGTTGCGCTGCTACATATGCTGCACGTAATGTTTCAAATGGTAATGCTAAGCGTAAAACATCTTCAAACACAGGGTTTGTATCTGTTGGTAGTTCATCTGCTGGGTTAGCATAAATATTTGTACCAATTAGTGATGTTTTGCGTGTTTCAATTGCCTTAATACGTTGTTGGTAAGTTTCGTCAAGCATCGCTTGTAGTTCACCTGATGCTTTAAATGCGTCAAAACCGCCTTTAGATTGGATCGTTAAGAATAATGCCCACGCTTCTTTCACAAAATCAGCTGTTAATGACTCTACATAATAAGAGCCACCTGCTGGATCTGTTACGCGCATTACGTGTGTCTCTTCTTTTAGTATAAGTGACACGTTACGTGCAATACGAACGGATTGGCCTGTTGGTTTGGTTAATACATCATGCGGATGCACAGTAAAGTACTCTGCCCCACCAATAGCGCCTGATAACGCTTCGTTGCCACCACGTAATAGGTTCACGTATACGTCTAATTTCGAGTAGCTACGCACTGATGTTTCGGCTACAGTCGGGACAATAAAGTCCTCTGTTACGCCATAAGCTGACATAAACGCCTTCCATAACACCTTAAACGCACGTAGCTTTGCGATTTCTGTAAAGAATTGTGTGTCAATACCGAATGTTACGAAAAATTTACTTGCAAATGTTTCAAAGCTTTGGGCTTCATCTGCATATTTTGCAGCGAGTGCTAATGCTAAGGCAAGCTCTTGTATAGCGTTAGCGCCTTGATTATGGAATGGTAGTGTGTCCGCCGCAATTGTGCGCACATTAGGGAAATCAACCGTAACGGCTATAGGGCTTAACACTAAACCTGTAATTTCTTTATGTTGAACAAAGTCAAAGACACTAAGTAATGCATCATCTGGTCCTTGAACTGTTAGTTTAAATGAATATTCAGTAAAATATTGCGCTAATTGTTGTAGCGTTTCTTTATCCCAATCAAATACTACGCGACTGTCAATTGTGACAACCTCGTTACCCCTTGCTAAACTTTCTTTTAAATCGTGTAAAAACTCCTCACTGCTTGTTGCATACACTTGCTGTGCAACTTTAAACGTCGTGTCTTCACGTAGGGAACGAATCGTAGACACTTGCTTATCTAATTGCTCACCTAACTTTTCAAAAAGCTTTTCTTGCGTATATAGCGGCTCTAATGTTAAACCTTCAATAGTTTTTGTAAATAAACTTTCAAATGGCTTGCCTTTAAGTGCCGTAATCGCATGTTCTTTCCAACTGTCATACGAGACAGTGTCGAATTGAATTTCTTTCATGTTTTTTGACATGTGGACGCTAAACAGCTTCCCCCCTTAGTAGTTTTCTACAACTATTCTACCGTACAAAGTGAAAAGCGAAAAGGACAAAAAAATAGGAAGCCGTTATATAACAGGCTTCCTCGCAATTCATCAGTAGACTGACATCGTTGACTTATTTGTATTTTCGAGAATTTCTTTTACGCGAGCTAAAAATTTACCGCATACAAGACCATCTAAAATACGGTGGTCTAATGACAAACATAAATTTACGATATCGCGTGCAGCAATCATTCCACCAGGTAAAATCACGGGTTTTTTAACAATATTTTCAATTTGTAAAATCGCAGCCTGCGGATGATTAATGATCCCCATTGACTGTACCGAACCAAATGAACCTGTATTGTTAACGGTAAACGTACCACCTGACATATCTGCTAGCGTTAATTTACCTTGTTTAGTCTTTTGTGCTAACTCAAAAATATCCTTAGCGATGCCTTTTACTGATTTATCATCCGCATTTTTAATGACAGGGACAAAGAGCGCATCATCCGTCGCTACTGCGATTGATAGGTTAACGGCTTTCTTTTGGATAATCGTATCGCCTGCCCATGTTGAGTTAAGTGCTGGGAACTCCTTAAGCGCTTGTGCTACAGCTTTTACAAAGAAGGCAAAGTACGTTAGTGAGAAACCTTCACGCGCTTTAAAGTCATCTTTTAAGCTGTCACGATATGCAACTAAATCTGTCACATCAACTTCCATCATCATCCATGCATGCGGAATTTCCGTCACACTGCGTTGCATATTTTTAGCGATAGCTGCGCGCACCTTCGTAACAGGGATAACAACGTCCCCTTCTTCTGTTGTCTGTTGTGCTACAGCTTGAGGTGCTGGCTTTTGCTCTGCTACATGTTCTGCTACAGGTGGTGCTAATGTAGGCTCTTCAACTGGCGCTTGTGTGACTTGTACAGTGGTGCTACCACCTGCAATAACAGCCTGCACGTCTTTGCGTGTAATACGCCCCTGTGCACCGCTACCTGTAACTTGTGTAAGGTCAATATCATTATCTTGAGCTAAACGAAGCACAGCAGGCGAATAACGCGCCTTCATACCTTCACCTGTAGGTTGTGCGACCTTCATACTTGGTTGCTCAGTTGCAGCCTTTTTCTGTACACCTGCGTTCATAATAGCAGATGAAACACTCGATTCCTTTTTCTTTGGTGCTGGTGGCAGCTCACCTTCGACTTCAATCGTACAAACGACTGCGCCTACTGGTACAGTTTCCCCCTCAGCTGTAAGGATTTCACCAATTACACCATCAAATGATGAGGGGACTTCTGCCGTTACTTTATCGGTCGTTACTTCTGCGAGTGAGTCATACTTCTTTACTGTGTCCCCTGGTTTTACTAACCAACGGTCAATCGTACCTTCTGTTACACTTTCGCCAAGTTGTGGCATTACGATATTTTGCGTCATGTCATATCCTCCTTAAAATGCAGCTAGCTCGCGCATCGCACGCTCTACCTTTTCTGGATTAATCATAAACTCTTTTTCCATCGTTGGTGCATACGGCATTGCTGGCACGTCAGGCCCCGCTAAGCGCTTAATTGGTGCATCTAAATCAAATAGGCAATGTTCCGCAATAATTGCCGCCACATCACTAATAATGCTACCCTCTTTATTGTCCTCGGTAATTAATAACACCTTACCTGTTTTGCTTGCCGCTTCGATAATACCATCCTTATCAAGTGGGTAAACGGTACGTAAATCTAGTACATGCACCGAAATACCATCGGCTGCTAGGCGGTCTGCTGCTTGTAAAGCAAAGTGAACGGCTAAACCATACGTAATTACCGTAATATCTTCACCTTCACGTTTCACATCAGCTTTGCCTAATGGCAATACATAATCATCCTCAGGAACCTCACCCTTAATTAAGCGGTATGCACGCTTATGCTCAAAAAATAGTACAGGGTCTGGGTCACGAATGGCTGCCTTTAATAAACCTTTTGCATCGTATGGTGTTGAAGGGATAACAATTTTAAGCCCTGGTGTGCCCGCAAACAAAGATTCTACCGACTGTGAGTGATATAATGCCCCGTGGACACCACCGCCAAATGGCGCACGAATAACCATCGGACATGACCAATCATTATTAGAACGGTAGCGCATCTTTGCCGCTTCTGACACAATTTGGTTGACGGCTGGCATAATAAAGTCTGCAAACTGCATCTCTGCAACCGGACGCATGCCATACATCGCTGCACCAATACCTACGCCTGCAATCGCGCTTTCTGCAAGCGGTGTATCAAGCACACGGTCATGACCAAACTCATCAAATAGCCCCGTTGTCGCTTTAAATACGCCGCCTTTACGTCCGACGTCCTCACCTAAAATAAATACACGCTCATCGCGAAGCATTTCTTCACGCATTGCTAGTGTAATCGCATCAATATAAGACATTACAGCCATTAGACTTCATCCCCCTCTGCATACACATAACGATAAAGGTCCTCTGCTTTAGCATAAGGTGCTGCCTCAGCATACTCTGTCGCATCATTAACCTCTGCCATTACTCGCTCATTAATTTCAGCTAACAAATCATCTGTCGCAATCTCATTTGTTAAAATATAATTTTCAAATAAGTGCACAGGGTCTTTAATAAAGCCCTCTTCAATGTCTTCTGCTGTACGATACTGACGCTGATCATCATCTGACGAGTGTGCTGTTAAGCGGTATGTTAGCGTTTCAATCATACTTGGGCCTTCACCGCGTCGCGCACGGTCTGCCGCTTCTTTAACTACTTTATAAACAGCTAACGGGTTTTGCCCATCCACAGTTACGCCTGGCATACCGTAGCCAATCGCACGGTCCGACACTTTTTCACACGCTAGTTGTAACGCTACAGGTACAGAAATGGCATAGTGATTATTTTCGACCATAATAATCACTGGTAATTTATGCACACCTGCAAAGTTAGCCCCTTCATGGAAGTCACCCTGATTAGACGAGCCCTCACCTAATGTGACAAATGATACAAAATCATCGCCACTCATACGCCCTGCTAACGCTACACCTACAGCATGTGGTACTTGCGTTGTTACAGGTGAAGAGCCTGATAAAATACGGTTTTCTTTTTGGCCAAAGTGCCCTGGCATTTGGCGACCGCCCGAGTTAGGATCCTCCGCTTTAGCAAAAGCTGACAGCATTAAATCACGCGCTGTCATACCAAAATGTAAAACTACCCCTAGATCACGGTAATACGGCGCTACATAATCTTTATCCTTATTTAAGGCATAAGCTGCACCTACTTGCGCTGCTTCTTGCCCTTGACAAGAAATAACAAACGGGATTTTACCCGCACGATTTAATAGCCACATACGCTCATCTAAACGACGTGCCATTAACATTGTTTCGTACATCGCAAGTACGTCTTCCTTTGTTAAACCTAAATCCTCATAACGAATTTCTTCCATCCCAACTGCCCCCTTACTTATGAATTGCTAAATTATCGACTGCCATTGATGCCTCCGCAAACACTTCACTCAATGTCGGATGCGGATGAATGGCTAGGCTAATTTCCCATGGTGTCGCATCTAAAACCTTTGCAAGTGACGCCTCCGAAATCATGTCAGTGACATGTGGGCCTACCATATGAACACCTAATAAATCATTCGTTTCTTCATCTGCAATGACCTTAACAAAACCAACTGTATCGCCATACACTAATGCTTTGCCATTACCTTGGAATGGAAACTTCCCGACTTTGATTGTAAAGCCAGCCTCACGCGCTTGCTCCTCGCTATAGCCAATACTTGCCGCCTCTGGGTACGAATAAATACAACGCGGAATGTCTAAGCCATCAATATAACGATTTTCGCCCTTAACAATATGCTCAACTGCCGCTACACCTTCATTTGATGCTACATGCGCAAGTTGCACACCACCAATAACATCACCAATTGCATAAATATGTGATTCTTTCGTTTGGTAATGCTTATTTACTTTAATAAAATCATGCTCTGTTTCAATTTCTGTATTTTGCAAACCAATATCTTTAACATTACCTGTGCGGCCAATACTAATAAATAAGCGCTCGCCTGTAAATGACTGCATTTCACCTGCAACGTCCGCCATAATGGCAATACCTTCATCCGTACGTTGGAAGCTATCTGGCTTAACTGTTGCACTCGTAACAATTTTAACGCCACGCTTTGTTAATTCTTTAGCCAATGTTGTAGAGATTTCGCTATCTTCAAGCGGCAATAAGCGATCACCTTGCTCAATGACGGTTACTTCAACCCCAAAATCAATAAACATCGAAGCCCACTCTACACCAATGACACCGCCACCTACAATAACAATAGACGCTGGTAACTCACGGATATTAAGTGCATGGTCTGAAGTGACAACCACTTCGCCGTCTACAGGAATACCTGCTAGTACACGCGGAGTTGTACCTGTTGCAATAATTACGTTTTTAGGAATTAACATTTGGTTTTCAGTGCCGTCTGCCATCTCTACTGAAACCGTGCCTGGCATTGGTGAAAAGATAGATGGGCCTAAAATACGACCAAAACCTTCATACACATCAATTTTACCTTTTTTCATTAAGGTACGAACGCCGTTAAATAATTGCTCAACAATCGCTGCCTTACGCTCTTGTACACGTTCGAAATGTAGTGTAACGCCTGTTGTTTGCACACCAAAGTCTGCCGCATCTTCGCGCAGTGTACGATACACCTCTGCACTACGTAGCATCGCCTTACTCGGAATACAGCCACGGTGTAAGCACGTACCTCCCATTGCTACATGCTCTATTATTGCTGTTTTTAAGCCGTACTGCGCTGCGCGAATTGCCGCAACATAGCCACCTGCTCCTCCGCCAATAATGACTAAATCATACTCACTCGCCATAATACATGCTCCTTCCTTATAAAAAAGCTACCTTAAAACGCAATTACTATTCGTTTTAGGCAGCTTTTTAACTTAACGTTGGTTTAAAATATTTTTTTCGTGCTTTACAAATTGACTGCGTGATTTAGCTACGCGTGCAATACGCTCCTCCGCCAAATGATTAGCTGCAACGTATGACGGAATACCCTTTTCCTTAGAAATCGCAAAGATTTTTTCTAAGCTTGTGTAAATGGTTTCCACACGTTTCATTGCGCGCTCACGGTTATAGCCATATAGTTCATCTGCCACGTTAATCACGCCACCTGCATTAATCACATAGTCCGGTGCATAAACGATGCCTAATTCGTGTAGTTTGTCACCATGTGATGATTCTTTTAGCTGATTATTTGATGAGCCGGCTACAACTTTAGCCTTCAACACTTTCAATGTGTCATCATTAATAATACCACCTAATGCGCAAGGTGCAAAAATATCAACGTCTTGCTCATAAATGGCATCGGGTGCAACTGCAATAGCATCATATTTATCAACAATACGTTTTACTGCCGCTTCATTAATATCTGTAACAATTAATTTTGCGCCCTCTTTTGCTAAATAATCGCATAAATGTGAAGCTACATTGCCTAGTCCCTGTACTGAAACCTTACGTCCTTTTAAATCATCAGAGCCAAATGCTTCCTTTGCTGCAGCCTTAATACCTAAATATACCCCGTATGCTGTAACAGGTGAAGGATTGCCTGACGAGCCAAATGCTGGCGAAATACCTGTTACATAGTTTGTTTCTTCATGGATCATATCCATATCAGCTACGGTTGTCCCCACATCCTCAGCTGTAATATAACGACCGTCGAGGCTTTGAATAAAGCGACCAAGCGCGCGGAACATTTCTTCATTTTTATCTTTAAATGGGTCACCGATAATTACCGTTTTACCCCCGCCCAGATTAAGTCCTGCTGCTGCGTTTTTATACGTCATCCCACGTGCTAAGCGTAGCGCATCCTCAATTGCTTCATCTTCCGTGGCATAAGACCACATACGTGCGCCCCCAAGTGCCGGACCTAGTGTTGTATCATGAATCGCAATAATTGCTTTTAAACCTGATGCCTCGTCTTGACAAAAAATTAATTGTTCATAATCGTATGTTTCCATATACTTAAAAATTTTCACAAAAGCCATCCCCTTTAACTTAACCTGACACGTCCGCTTTTAAAGCGCTTTCTTGCTTGCGTGTTAATCTTAGATTACTGATAATCCTGCTTAAACGCAACTATTTTCTCTATTTTCAACTAATAAAATTACTTTTCGAAAATGTAGAATTTTCTGTTAATAATACTTTATCCGCTGTTTAGCGTAGCTTTTATTGTTTGCTTTATTATTGTAATGTATTATTCCGCATACTAAATATGCTAACTGAGTTAGTGGTAATGCACCTCTTTGCAAGGTATACTAAGGCAAAGAGTAATTTAAAATAGAGGAGGAAAAGTGATGGCTCGTTTTGTAGCGTTTCTCATCATGCTCATACCTGGACTCATGGCAGCTGGCGGTATTAAATTAATGCGCGATACATTATTCGGTATCTTAATTAGCCCTATTCCGTTTTTATGGCTACAATTTGTGCTTGGTGTTGTAGGCTTTGTATTAGGCTTTGGTTTTTTTGCAGGATTTTTATTACACCGCGACCGCAAAAAAGGTAAGGTAGCACCACGCTTTTCAAAGAAATAAAAAAAGAGTTACCTCCGCAAACTAAGCGGCTTAGGTAACTCTTTTTTATATGTTATTGTGCAATACCGATACGTGTACCAATATAGCTAGCTTGTTGCATTACGTCATACACACAATGTGCCACTTCACCCGTTGTAATTTGTACAGCATCGTTTGGTAAATAATCTACTTCAACACGATAATTAGCTGATACAGGCCCTTCTGGTAAATAGGTTGGACAAACAATTGTCCAGCGCATATTACTATTTTGCAATTGTGTAAACATCTTATGATGATCCTCTGCAGCCGTAGTAGAACGACGCTTCGTATCACCCGCTTCGTAGCGTAACTTAGTCGCATCTAAACGACTTTGTAAAATAGCAGCTGTCCCCACCGTAATAATACGTGCTGTTGGAACTAACGCAATTACTACCTTTGTAAAACGTTCTAACACATGTGCATTGTCTGTACCGAGTGCACTTACAATAACATCGGCCCCTTGCACTACCTCAGCTAGTGCTTGTTCGTTTGTAGCGTCTCCCACCACTACATTTACACCTTCAACTGTTACGGGCTTACGACTTAACATCGTAATCGTATGACCCTCTTCCTGCGCAAGTTGCAAAAAATGTTGCCCTGTGCGACCAGTACCTCCTAATAATGCAATATTCATCGTTTCACCTTCTTTATCGCTGCTAATACTTGTTCAGGATAGTCCGTAATATAACCTGCAATTGCTTCATGCGGCTTCGCCAAAAAGTCCTCTGTACCTTCGATGCCATATAGACGCATCGTTAGTCCAGCTTTTTCTACCTGTTGCACTTTTTCCGGCTTATAGTGTCGCTTATGCGCATGCACAAACTGGACATTTTTGTCCTTTAATGCCTCCCAGTCTGTTGCTTTTGTTGCAAGTAAGGCTACCGCAATATCAGGGCGCTCCCTGCGTACCGTTGCTAGTAACACTTCGTCAAATGACGAAATATGGCTACCCTTTGGTAAATCGAGCGTGTGTAAAAAATCTAAAATGGCTTGTTCATTACCTACCATCGTAGGTTTTAACTCCACATTTAATGGGATTGCATATTGCTCTGCCCACTGCGCAACCTCTTGAAAGAGCGTAATACGATTGCCTAAAATACGACGCGTAAAGCGATTGCCTTGTTTGAGCTTCATTAGCTCCTTAATTGTCACCTCTGTAATGACTTTGCGTACACCTGTCATACGTTGCAATGACTCATCATGAAATACGACTGGCACATTATCACTTGAAAAATGCACATCTAACTCTACACCCGTAGCACCAAGTAAACGCGCCTCCTCAAATGCCGCCATTGTATTTTCTGTCGCGGTTGATGATGCGCCGCGATGCGCATATACATCTAGTTTGTTATACATTTAATTCACCAAATTCCAATTTGAATCGCCCCTTCCGTTCTTTCGTAAAGAGTGATGATTTTTTACCAATTTGAATATATGTGCCAGGGTGAGCCTGTTTGGTGACAAGGATTTCCTCCTTACCACTTTGACGTACCTTCTCCATCATTTCTTTAATTTCGAAGTCCTCACGCATTAGTGTATCTAATAAGGCTACATGTTGCTCCTGTAATTGCTGACGCAGTACTTGCTGTTTACTATCTAACTGTGCAACTTGTGCTAGTTTAGCCAACATACCCTCTAGCTCTGTGAGGCGTTGCTGGTTATCTTTAAACGCTTGCGCACGTTGTTGAATTTCGCTGTATACTTCTTGCTTATTGACACTATCAATAATTAAATTGGTACGACGTTCAAGGTGATTGCCTGAAATCGCAGTGATAATACTACTTTTAGCAATAGCCTCACCACCCATTAACTTCCCTTTACGCTCATCTACCATAATCGTATGCGCACGTAAATTAGAGCCTACCGCATATACCCCAATATTGATTGCTTCGCCCGCTTCGAGCTGCGCTTCATTAACATGCTTTACAAAAATACTGCCGCCTGCTTCAACTTTTGTTTTACCTAGGCCAAAAATGCCCCCTCGGATGTAAATATCACCCTCAAGTGATTTAATGAGTTCAGCGCCACTTACACCATTTGCGCCCTCAATCGAAATATCACCCTTGGCAATCACACGAAAGCCAGCAGCTACTGTCCCACGTATCGTAATCGTACCATCAAATTGTAGGTTACCTGTCTCTACACCAACATCGCCTGCGATGGGTAAATGATGGCTAACCTTAATCATCCCTTTATCATCAGTTAAAATACCCGAAATCTTAGAGCGTATAACAATTTTACCTTGTTCTTCTTCCTCATACGATGATTTTTTATCATAACGAATCGGAAAATCGCGCCCCTTTTTTGCAGGAATCGTTTGCCCTAGCACATTTGTACCTGCTGTACCATCTGTGGCTAGGATTTTTTCGCCTAGCCATGAACCTTCACGGATTTCCGTTATAAAATTCATTTCATAGTAATCTGCTTTACCATCTGCCTTAATCACAGGCTTGCGCTCTGGCTTTGGTAAATACGTAATCTTAGCATCCTCACCATCAATTGGCTCAGCTCCCTGGGCAATTAACACTGCTTTGCCTGGCACAATCATTGCCGCTGGTACAGGCTTTACACCAAACACTACATTACTTTGTTGCAAAGCTTGTGTAATTTGTGCCTGCAATGCCTCCTCCTCACGCATAATCACATCTAGCGTTTCGTAAATGGTAACGGTTGCTGACATCTTGTCCTTGGCGATATCCACTTCAATTGTAGGTAGCCATAGCCCTATTTCAATCCATTGCTCATTTGCCTGCTCAAGTGCATTTTTTAATGACGAAAAGTTCGTTAACTTAATACGTGGATGTGAGCGTAAAATCATATCAAATTGTTTTAATGAAAAGCCACTTTGTACAACTTGAATAAGTACTTTGTCCCCTTTACTTTCTAGGGCAAAATAATCGTTATGTATAATGGTCATTGCTATCCCTCCTATCTCTCTGTAGTAAGTATAATCAATATTGCGACATTTGTTTAGCATGACGCTATTTTTAAGGTCCTTACTCCTATTTCTAAATAGTTAACAAGGTTTTTATACCTAAAAAGAGCTTGAAAATCCGATAAAAAGGATTTCCAAGCTCTTGAGTTTACTGCCAGCGATATCGGTCTACAACTGTCCCAATAAACACAGAGTTTGTCGGTTTTTTACCATCTGCTGAAAATAGCTCACATATTTCGGGAGGAAGCGGGTCTTGCTCCCATACTTTATTAATGACTGAGCGTATCGCGCGTTCTACACTCTGTTCGGTTACTTTATAACGCATAGCAATAGGCAAGTACACCTCACCCATAATTGAATTTAACGTATGACGGTCCTGGTACACACATTGAATCGCTTCGTTTAAATAAGTATAACCCTTCAAATGAGATGGAATACCTAAACGAATTAATATAGCGGTTACTTGTTGCTCTATGCTTAAATCAGACCGTTTACCCTCTTCAACACAAGCTAATATTTTTCGCTCTACTTGCTCAAACGCAAAAGGTTTAGAGATAAAATAAGCTGCGCCGTGATGAGCTGCTTGTTGCATAATCTCGTCACGTGCAAATGCAGTACACATAATAATTTGCAAATTTGTACGTTGCTCTTGTTCATATTTTGATACTTGCTCTAGAACGGCTAGTCCATCTAAGTGTGGCATTACATTGTCAAGCAAAACAATATCTGGCTTATGCTCTTCAATCATTTTAATACACGTATGCCCATTTGAAGCTGTTGCAACAATCTCAATGTGCGGGTGTGATTGAAAATACGCCAGCATACCATCTATGATGTCTTTGTTGTCATCGGCGATTGCCACTCTAACCTTTGTCATATCACAGCCCCCTCTCTGCCTCTATCTGTCTATTTACAAAAAACTAACGTTTACTTAATAATTCACTTATTTCTATAGCCGTATAGCTATCAGTTTAAACCTTTCTCTATTGTTTATACGTTATTCCATACATTGTAGTAAAAAAACGTATAGCTAACCACAAATACGGCACGAAATAGGTAATTTTATTCAATATAGAAGATGTTTGCGATGTTTAGGGCATAAATAGGTGTTGGAAACTAACAAAAATAAGCCTCAGATGTAGGTAAACCCTAACATCTCAGGCTTATAGCTAGCTTTTTTTATGCTCATTTGCCATTGCACGTAGCTCTGCTGCATGACGTAATGTCGCCTCTGTAATTTCTGCGCCACTCATCATACGTGACAGTTCCTCAATGCGTGCCTGCTCATCAATTTCTGTTAGGGAAGTATGCGTACGATTATCTTCTACTTCTTTTTTTATAAAGTAATGATGATCTGCCATTGCCGCTACTTGTGGCAAGTGCGAAATACACAGCACCTGCGAATTAACCGAAACTTCCGCAATTTTTTCGGCAATAGCTTGTGCCACGCGCCCGCTAACCCCAGTATCTACCTCATCAAAAATAATAGAAGTTACACCATTATTAGAAGAAAAAATCGTTTTTAGTGCCAGCATCATACGTGACAGCTCACCACCTGAAGCAATTTTAGGTAGTGATTTTGGCGGCTCTCCAACGTTAGTGGAAATATAAAATGCAACATCATCTAAGCCATTATCATCAAACTGTACATTTTCTTTAAAATGCACGACAAATTTTGCCTTCTCCATATGCAAACCTCGTAACTCATGCATAATCGCCTCACTTAAGCCCTGTGCTGCTTCTTTACGAAGTTCCGTCAGTGCTAGTGCTTGCGTACGTAGCTCTTTTTTAAAGGCTTTCACTTGTTGTTCTTTTTTGTGTAAGGTTTCGTCATGATGTAAAAGTTCTTCTAACTCACTAGCAATACGCGTTTCATACGCTAATATATCCTCAATCGTTGCACCGTACTTACGTTTCATCGTTTGGATAACCGTTAGGCGCTCCTCTACCTCGTTTAAACGTTCTGGGTCAAATTCTAAGCCATCTACTGCACTTTGCGTTTGATAGGCGGCGTCTTCTAGCGTATAAAAGGCTGATGCTACCGCTTCTGATGCTTCTTTAAACTGCTCGTCAATTTGCGCTGCTTCTTCTAAAGATTGCATAGCTTGACGAATCCAGTCCAACCCTTTTTGGTCGCCAGAAATAGCCTCATAAGCAATATGCGAGGCTTCATAAATTTTATTAAAGTTCATTAAACGTTTGCGCTCATCTAACAGGCTTTCTTCCTCGCCTACTTGAAGACCTGCCATTTCTAGTTCATTTAACTGAAACTGAAATAAATCAATGCGCTGTGCAATACGTTGCTCATCAATTGACACAGCCTCTAGCTCACGGCGCAACTGCTTAAACTCCGCATAGCGCTCGCGGTACTTAGCCACACTGTCACCTAATGCCTCTTGCCCAAATTGATCAAGTAAATGGATATGACGCTTTTCATCCATAAGCTCTTGGTTTTCGTGCTGACCATGGATATCAATCAAATGTGAGCCAATATCGCGCAGTACAGAAAGCGGTACTAGCTTACCGTTAACACGGCATACACTTTTACCACTATCATTAAGATCACGACGTAAAACAATCGTTCCTTCCTCGCACTCAATACCAGCTTCTTCTAAACGAGCAAAAACAGGGTGCGTGCTCACATTAATTTGAAATAACCCACCTAGCTCTGCCTTACGCGTGCCATGTCGAATAAATTCCTGTGATCCACGCCCACCTGCTAATAAATGTACAGCATCAATAATAATTGATTTACCTGCACCTGTTTCACCTGTTAAAACGGTTAATCCATCTGAAAAGCTAACCGTTAAGTCTTCAATAATCGCGAAGTTGCGAATACTTAATTCCCTTAACAACAGCTACCACCTCGATTACAACATTTCTAATAAGCGCTTTTTAATTTCCTCTCGCTCTTCTTCATTGTGACAAATAATTAGAATTGTGTCATCCCCTGAGATTGTTCCCATGATTTCTTCCCAGTCTAAATGATCTAGTAAAGATGCGATAGCATTCGCATTACCTGGCAATGTTTTCATAACTAAAAAATGTGTAGCACCGTCAATACTAACGAAAGCATCCGCTAATGCACGGTGTAGTTTTTGGATAGGATTAAAACGTTGATCTGCTGGTAAGCTATATTTATAGCGACCGTCTTGCAATGGCACTTTAACTAAATGAAGCTCCTTAATATCACGTGATACGGTCGCTTGCGTTATGTTATAGCCTGCTGCTTTTAATTGTTCTACTAAGTCATCTTGTGTTTCGATATCGTGATTAGCAATAATATCGCGAATACGAATATGGCGTTGCCCTTTATTCATAACTTTCACCTCTTATAAATAGTTAAATAATTGTATAATTACACTACCATTTTTCCTTATAAAACACAAGAAAAAACGCGCTCACGCTTGTGAGCACGTACTATTTCAATTGATTATGCGCCTCTTTAACCAGTGTATCAAATGCTGTATAAGACACATTAGCTGTGCTTTCAGTAGGATTCACTAAATGGAATAAAAATTCAATATTTCCTTCGCCACCCGTAATTGGTGAGTAGGAAGCATCCTTGACGATAAAGCCCACTTTACTTGCCATAGCAGCGGTATTCTCAAGTACCATTTGGTGCACTTTAGGGTCGCGCACAATACCTTTTTTACCAACGAACTCTTTACCTGCTTCAAATTGCGGCTTAACGAGTGCCATTACGTCGCCATCTGGTAGTAATAGTTGTTTTAATACAGGTAAAATAAGCGATAGTGAAATAAAGGATACATCAATCGTCGCAAACTCTGGCAAACCCTCCGTTAAATCAGCCGCTGTTGTATAACGAAAATTGGTTTTTTCCATTACTGTAACACGCTCATCTGAACGAATTTTCCATGCGAGTTGGTTAGAGCCCACGTCAAGTGCATAACAATGACGCGCGCCGTTTTGCAGGGCACAATCGGTAAAGCCCCCTGTTGACGAACCAATATCTAGCATTAATTTATTGTTTACCGACATATCAAAAATCTCAAGTGCCTTCTCTAACTTTAATCCACCACGGCTCACATATTTTAACGTTGAGCCCTTTACTTGAAGTGGTGCATCTACTGCAATTTTTTCGCCAGCCTTATCAATACGAATCTCGTTAGAAAACACAAGTCCCGCCATAATATTACGCTTGGCTTTTTCTCTTGTCTCACAAAGACCGCGTTCGACGAGTAATACGTCGACGCGTTCTTTAGGTTGTTTTGTAGCCATATCTTTTACCTACTTTTGTTGCACGAGTTGTGTAATACGCGCAATAGTTTCTTCTGTTGTAACGTTAATTTCAGCTAATAACTCATTAACACTACCATGCTCAATAAATTCATCAGGAATCCCGATACGTTCAATAGCTGTTGTATAGTGATTGTCATGTGCAAATTCTAACACACCACTACCAAAGCCTCCCGCAAGTACGGCTTCCTCTATTGTAAGGACAGGTTTACCACTTTGCATAATGCGGTGTAGCATAGCTTCGTCCATCGGTTTAATAAAGCGTGCGTTCACTACTTCTACCTCAATACCTTGGGCAGCTAATGCTTCGGCTGCTTCCATAGCCATTGGAATAGTTGTACCAAATGTTAGAATGCTAGCATCCTTACCTTCACGCAACACTTCCCAACTACCAATAGGTAACGCTTGAAGTGTTTTGTCCATTGGTACGCCTAAACCATTACCACGTGGGTAACGCAAGGCAATTGGACCGTCATTGTAGTCAATCGCTGTTTTTACCATGTGCTGTCCTTCATTTTCGTCCTTAGGCATCATAATGACCATATTTGGTAAATGACGTAAGAAGGCAATATCAAACACACCTTGGTGTGTTTCGCCATCTGCGCCTACTAAACCTGCACGGTCAATCCCAATAAAGACGTTTAAGTTAGGACGTGCAATATCATGTAATACTTGATCATACGCACGTTGTAAGAAGGTTGAGTAAATTGCTAAAAACGGCTTCATATGTTGCGTTGCCATACCTGCTGCCATTGTTGCGGCATGCTGTTCGGCAATACCAACATCAAAGAAGCGATTTGGATACGCTTTCGCAAAACCTTCTAGCTTAGAGCCAACAGGCATTGCAGGCGTAATTGTCGCAATACGTTTATCCGTTTCGGCAAGCTTCGTTACAGTATCTGCCACTAGGCTACTCCATGCAGGGCCTTTAACAGCGGATTTAACAAAAGCACCTGTCTCCATTTTATAAGGACCTGTACCATGCCATGTACCGACTGTATCTTCCTCAGCTGGCTTATAGCCTTTACCTTTTTTCGTGATAACGTGTACTAATACAGGACCTTTTGCTTCTTTTGCATACTTAAGGTTTGTTTCAAGTGCTTCAAAATCATGCCCATCAATTGGCCCTAAGTATTTAAAGCCCATCTCCTCAAAAAACACGCCTGACACAACTAAATATTTCAAGCTGTCCTTCACACGCTCTGCAGTAGAAGCAAGTTTGCCACCAACTACAGGAATTTTATTAATTAGTGTTTCCATTTCTTCTTTAGCTTTAGAGTATTCCTTCGCTGTGCGTAAACGCCCTAAAATACTATGAAGTGCGCCAACATTTGGTGCAATGGACATCTCATTGTCATTTAAAATTACTGTCATATTTGTTTTTGCATGCCCAATATGATTTAATGCCTCAAGCGCCATACCACCCGTTAGTGCGCCATCACCAATAATGGGAACTACATAGTTTGTTTCGTTTTTCATGTCACGTGCGGCTGCCATACCCATAGCAGCAGACAGAGACGTCGAGCTGTGACCTGTTTCCCATTCATCATGTTCACTCTCCACAAGCTTTGGAAAACCACAAAGCCCCTTAAACTGACGAAGTGTATCAAACTGACTCGCACGACCTGTTAAAATTTTATGCACGTAAGCTTGGTGGCCAACATCCCATAAAAATTTATCTTTCGGGCTATCAAACATTTTGTGCAACATTAACGTTAGTTCTACTACACCTAAGTTAGGTCCAATATGTCCTCCCGTTTGTGCACATTTCTCAATTAAAAACGTACGAATATCCTGAGCTAATGCTTCTAGTTCCTTATTCGATAAATCTTTCAAAAAGGATGGACTAGTAATCGTAGTTAAATCCACCTTCCTCACACACCTTTTCATAAATGTATTCACCGTTGTTTTCAACATTATAACAGTGTAAGTGTCATGCACAAAACAAAACACATTAGTTTTTTTACGCATTGATATACTCACATATTTTAGCATAGTCTCACACTAAAGCACGTGTTTTATAACAATTATTTATTTCGGTGTACGATATAATGCGCGATTTCTTGTAACAATGTTGCCTCATTATCAACTTTATTTAATGCCGCAAGCGCTAAGTCATAATGCTCTTGCAGTTTTTTATGCGCACCCTCTAGTGTTAGTAATGCAGGATAAGTACTCTTTTCGCTTGCTTCATCCTTACCTGCTGTTTTACCTAACTCCTCTGACGTACCTTCAATATCTAAAATATCATCTTTAATTTGGAAAGCTAAACCAATATGATG
This sequence comes from Metalysinibacillus saudimassiliensis, assembly GCA_000935965.1. Classification (GTDB taxonomy): domain Bacteria; phylum Bacillota; class Bacilli; order Bacillales_A; family Planococcaceae; genus Metalysinibacillus; species Metalysinibacillus saudimassiliensis. Next base: position 276,882 of record LN483076.1, on the reverse strand, counting down.
TGCATACTCGTTTAAATAAGCGCGTTCTTCAGGTGTAGCATCAGCTAGCACTGCACCCGACTCAATACCAAAACGTAATAGCGCACCTGTTTTATTAATATGCACTTGCTCTAGCTCAGTTAATGTTAGTTGCTTTTGCTCGCCTTCAATATCAAGTACTTGGCCACCTACCATGCCCTCTGCACCTGATGCACGGCTAAATAGTTGCACAAGCTCAACCTTCTTCTCTGCTGTAATGCCCGTAACATTTGCTAAAATACCAAGGCTTAATGTATTTAAGGCATCGCCTGCTAGTACCGCAATAGCCTCACCAAAGACAATATGGTTGGTTGGCTTACCACGACGTAACTCATCATCATCCATACTTGGTAAATCATCATGTATTAAAGAATACGTATGCGTCATCTCAAGCGCAGCGCCTACCTCATAACCTGCTTGTAATGGCTTATTAAAAAGGTCCAATACAGCTAGGACGAATAGCGGACGAATACGTTTCCCTCCAGCTTTTAATGAGTATAGCATTGACTCTTTTAAGTTCTCTGGCATCGTTAAACGTGTAACTTGGCTGTACATTTCTTGCTCTAATAATGGGATTTGCTCATCCATAAAGGCTTTTAATGTCATCGTTGCTCCTCCTCAAATACGGCTACATTACCACTGTCATCAATAATTTTGGCTACCTTATCTTCTGCTACTTGTAGTTTTTCTTGACATACTTGCGCTAACTGCATCCCTTTACTATACAGCTCAACTGCTTCTTCTAGCGATGCCTCGCCGCTTTCTAGCTTGCGTACCACTTCTTCAAGTGTAGTTAAAGCACCCGAAAATGTTACTGTCTCGCTCATTTGCCTTCCCCCTCTATTACTTCACTAACAGTCGCTTTAATATGACCATCTTTAAATTGTACACGAATTTCATCTTGCTCGGCTAGTTGAGCTACTGAAGTTACAGGTAATTTGTCTTTATATGTTAATTGAAAGCCCCGTCCTACCGTTTGCAACGGATTAAGCACAGCTAGTGTGCGACATGTGTGCGTCAAGCGTTGTTGCTCTGTTAGTAGCACACCTTGCATAGCTCGTGTTAAACGTTCTTGCAAACGTGCTGTATAGGCTTTTTCTGCTTGTAGCTTTTGCTTAGGCTCATAAGGCTGTAGCCTAAATGTTAGTTGTTGCAATGCCTTTTGTTGTTGCATTAGCTGAATTTGCATAGCCGTCGGTAAACGTTGCTCCAAATTACCAAGACGCTCAACAAATGGTCGTAGTGTACGCGTAATATCTTGTAGTACATACGCTTGGCTCAAGCGATTAAATTGCTGGCGTTGCTGTTGCATATAACTACGTATAGTTGCCGTCATACGCGATTTTATTGCGAGTAGATTAGCAAGTATCTCCTTGTAATCTGGTGTAGCAAGCTCTGCCGCTGCCGTTGGTGTTGGCGCGCGCAAGTCTGCTACAAAGTCAGCTATCGTCGTATCACTCTCATGTCCTACTGCACTAATAATCGGCAAACGACTTTCAAAAATAGCACGCGCTACTATTTCTTCATTAAAAGCCCATAAATCTTCAATCGAGCCACCACCTCGCCCTACAATAAGCATATCTACGCGCTGTTCGCGATTAGCTTGCTCGATTTTCTCTACAATTTTTGGCGCTGCCTGCTTGCCCTGTACAAGTGTAGGATAAATAAAAACTTGGGCCTGTGGGTAGCGTCGCTTTAACGTTGTGCAAATATCATGCACTGCGGCTCCTGTAGGTGCTGTAATCACACCAATCGCTCTTGGGTATTTTGGCAAAGCTTGTTTAAACTCTTGCTTAAACAACCCTTCCTGCGTTAAGCGTTCCTGCAATTGTTGAAAGGCAACAAAGAGTGCACCCGCACCGTCTGGCAACATTTCATTGGCATAAAGTTGATAGCTACCATAATTTTCATAAACGGTAACATCACCACATAAAAAGACCTTCATACCAGATTCTGGGCGAAAAACTAATTGCGATGCTTGTTTTTTAAACATCACTGCCGAAATTTGCGTATGCCCATCCTTTAACACAAAGTAAATATGACCTGATGGGTGATGCTTTACATTAGAAAGCTCACCTTGCACATACACCTTACGTAAATGAGGGTCTGCGTCAAACTTGCGTTTAATATATTGGGTTAATGCATGTACCGTTAAATAAGATGGCATTGTCATCCTCCTCATAAAAAAGCTGCCTGAAACAAGTTCAGACAGCTTCTTACTTATTACTTTAACGTATTTTCTGCCGATTTCACTGTATTTTCGAGTAGCATTGTAATCGTCATTGGACCTACACCACCTGGTACAGGTGTAATTTTACTTACTACAGGCTCTACGTCTGCAAAATCAACGTCGCCGCATAATTTATTGTTTTCGTCGCGATTAATACCTACGTCAATAACAACTGCGCCTTCTTTTACATGCTCTTTTGTAATAAAGTTCGGGCGACCAACAGCTGCGATAATAATATCTCCTTGCTTTGTCATGGCTTTTAAATCAGGTGTTTTTGAGTGCGTGTACGTTACAGTTGCATCTTTTTGCAATAATAATTGCCCCATTGGCTTACCAACAATATGGCTACGTCCAACAACAACTGCATGTTTACCCGCTACGTCTACACCACTATATTCAAGTAGTTTCATTACGCCATAAGGTGTGCATGGTAAGAAGGTATCTTGGCCAAGCATCATTTTACCAACACTAATTGGTGAGAAACCGTCCACATCTTTTGCAGGTGCAATTGCTGCGATAATCGTATCCTCATCAATATGTTTTGGTAATGGTAGCTGCACTAAAATGCCGTGAATATGCGCCGCTTCGTTAAGCTTTGTAATCTCCGCTACTAATGCTTCCTCTGTAGTTTCAGCAGGTAGCTTGATTAGTTCCGAATGTACGCCAATGGCTGCACATGATTTTTGCTTATTCGCAACATATGTTTTAGAAGCAGGGTTGTCACCAACTAAAATAACAGCTAGACCTGGTGTTACCCCTTGCTCTTTCACACACTCTACACGTTTTGCAACGTCCTCACGAATTTTTTGACCAATTTCTTTACCACTAATTATTTTCGACATCTGGACTAAATCCCCTTCCGTAACTTTTACACTTGAACCATATTTGATAAAACACCATTAACGAACTTTGCTGCTTTCTCGTCCGAAAATGTTTTACATAACTCAATTGCTTCGTTTACGACTACGTTTTTCGGTGTTTCTTCCATATAAAGGAGTTCAAACACAGCTAAACGTAGTACGGTCTTTTCTACCTTTGGCAAACGTTCAAAAGACCAGTTTTCTAGACTTGCTGTAATCTTTGCATCAATTTCTTCTTGGTGCTCTGTTGTTTCATATACTAAACGCTCAAAAAATTCGTTGCGTTTATCAGACTCAATAATATGTGTAACAGCTTCATTAACTGTCACTTCGGTATTTTCGAGTTGAAACAGTGCTTGTAGCGCTTTTTCGCGCGCTTCACGTCGTTTCATAATAGGCGTACTCCTTCTACTTATAGCATTAAAATTTATCATAGCATATTTTGACCAAATGCACACCGTAGCTCGCATATTTTCGTTAATTTTCCACGTATTATAGGAAAAATTTTAGTTATCGCTATTACCGTGCTATAATCAAAAGACGATTTTGCCCTAAACAAATGTTTTGGGTATTTTTTACGCTAAGGGGCTATGATGTATGTCAAAAAATAAAAAAATTACACTCACCATTCTATTAACCAATCTCTTTATCGCATTTTTAGGTATTGGTCTTGTGATTCCTGTACTACCAACGATTATGAACGAGCTTAACATTAGTGGTAAGGTAGTCGGATATATGGTTGCGACTTTCGCGATTGTGCAGTTAATTGTTTCACCATTTTCTGGACGTTGGGTTGATAAAATTGGTCGCAAACCTATGATTGTTACGGGCTTATTTATCTTTGGGGTATCCGAATTTTTATTTGGCCTAGGTAAATCCGTAGAGATTTTATTTATTTCTCGCGCATTAGGCGGGCTAAGTGCAGCATTTATTATGCCAGCCGTTACCGCTTTTATTGCAGATATTACCACAATGGCTACACGCCCAAAAGCACTTGGTTATATGTCCGCTGCCATTAATACAGGTTTTATTATCGGCCCTGGCTTCGGTGGATTTTTAGCTGAAATTGGTACACGCGTACCCTTCTATACTGCTGGTGTGCTTGGTGCAGTTGCCGCTTTGCTTTCGCTATTATTTTTAAAAGAGCCAGAGCGCTCAACTGAAGAAGTCGTTGCACGTAACGGTGATGAGAAGGAACGCAAAGGCTTACAACGTATCTTCCACCCCTTATACTTTATTGCCTTCGTCGTAATTTTTGTTTCGACCTTTGGCCTATCTACATTCGAATCTTTATTTAGTTTATTTGTTGACCATAAATTTGGCTTTACGCCAAAAGATATTGCAATCGTCATTACAGGTGGGGCTATTATTGGGGCCATCGCACAAGTTGTTTTACTTGATCCGATTGTCAAAAAAATCGGCGAGATTAATTTAATTCGTATTGCGCTACTCGTTTCTGCACTGCTTGCCTTTGCTATGACGTTAGTATCGTCGTACTTTATGATTTTAGCCGTAACCTTTACAATTTTTATTGGCTTTGATTTAATCCGCCCTGCTGTCACCTCTTACCTATCTAATGTGGCAGGTAATGAACAAGGTTTTGTCGGCGGCATGAACTCTATGTTTACGAGCCTTGGTAATATTTTTGGGCCCGTACTAGGTGGCTTTCTATTTGATATTAATTTAGATTACCCTTACTACTTTGCAACAATCACTCTATTTATAGGGCTTGGCATTGCAATTTTTTGGAAAAAACCACAACTTTAATTGCACAGAGGCTACTGCTATGTAGCCTCTTTTTTATGCGATTCTTTAATGTTTTAACGCGCTACTAGGCTAGCTATTTTAGCACTTAAGCCCAATCGAACTAAAATCCTTGCTATACTAAAGCAACTGAAGAGAGAGAAAGGATTTTTACTATGCCACAACTTAAGAAAACCAACACCGCACTCAATTATGTTTTTATTATCGCTGGCGCTATGCTCGTTGGTATCGCCTATAATGTATTTTTACTTCCTGCACAACTTGCCGCTGGTGGTGTGTCAGGGATTAGTACGATTTTATTTGAGCTATATGGTACAAAGCCCGCGCTCGTACAAGCTATTATTAACCTCCCCCTATTTGTCGTAGGCTTTATTGCACTTGGCAAAGATTTTAGTTATAAAACATTGCTTGGCACAATGATGGTGCCACTAACCATTTACTTAACAGAAGCCTTAGTCGCTAAAGGCTCACATGATCCCTTTTTGTCGTCAATTTACGGGGGGATTGTACTAGGTGTGGGACTTGGACTTGTTTACCGAGGCGGTGGTTCTACTGGAGGAACTGCGGCACTTGCTCAAATCCTAAAAAAATATGCTTCGATTTCTAGCGGTTTTTCGCAACTTATTGTCGATGGCTTTGTCGTTGTAGCTAGTGCCTTCGTCTTTAGCTTTGAGCTTGCTTTGTATGCACTCATTTCGATTTTTGTTACAAGTAAAGTAATTGACTTTGTCCAATTACAATCTGGTGACAATAAACTTGTGTTAATTATTACCGACAATGAGGAACGCGTCACTTCATTAATTTACGAGCATGTAGAGCGCGGTGTAACACAGGTACAATCTTTTGGTGCTTTTTCTAAAAAGGAGCGTGCACTTTTATTATGTGTCATGGAACAAGCCGAAGCGATTTATTTCAAACAAATTATTACTAACGAAGAACCTAACTCCTTTGTTATTTTCCTAAGCGCCTCTGAAATTTTAGGCCGTGGCTTTTCTAAGGCCAAAATATAAAAAAACGCTTCGGAGCTTATCCGAAGCGTTTTTATTAGGATTCAGTTGTTTCAAAGTCAATATCTGTGACATGCACATTAACTTCTGCTGTTTCAATCGCTGCCATATTGTGAATTGCTTGGCGAATTTGTGATTGCATTTCTTTTGCTACTTTAGGAATCGCGTAGCCATACTTTACCGAACAGTATACATCTATAATAATATCACCGTTTTCAGCAACGCCTGATTTAATACCTTTATTGTGCACCTTTTTACCAAAACGCTCAACCACACCTGATGCAAAGTTGCCGCGTGTTGCTGCAATGCCCTCAACTTCTGTCGCTGCAATACCTGCTACAACTTCAAGCACCTCTGCAGCCATTTCAATTTTACCTAATTCTTCTTTGCCCGACGGTGTCGGTTGTACGAAAGATTGCCCCGCTTTTTCAGCCATTACTATCATCCTTTCCTTATAACAAACACGTTACTTCTGTTAATCATTATACTATACTTCCTCATTATAAGACAAAAAAACCTGCCGCAAGCTGCGACAGGTAAGTAGCTTATTTTTTAACGTTTAAAATATCGTTTTCTTCAAGGAACTTCGTGTTGAATTTCGCTGATTGGAAAACATCATTATTCATTAACGCTTCGTGGAATGGAATTGTTGTATGAACGCCGTCCACTTGGAATTCACTAAGTGCACGATTCATGCGAGCAATTGCCTCGTCACGTGTATCAGCATGAACGATTAGTTTCGCTACCATTGAATCATAGTATGGTGGGATTGAGTAACCTGGGTATACTGCAGAGTCTACACGCACACCATAACCACCAGGAGCTAAGTAATCTGTTACTTTACCCGCTGAAGGCATGAAGTTTTTATAAGCATTCTCAGCATTAATACGACACTCGATTGCCCAACCATTAATTTTAATATCTTCTTGCGTATATGGTAATTTCTCACCTGACGCAATTTTTAATTGTTGTTGAACAAGGTCAACACCTGTAATCATTTCTGTTACGGGATGCTCTACTTGGATACGTGTATTCATTTCCATGAAGTAGAATTTATCAGCTTGGTAATCATAAATAAATTCAATCGTACCTGCACCTTCATAGTTACATGCTTTTGCTGCTGTAACTGCTGCTTCACCCATTTCACGACGACGCTCGTCAGATAATGCTGGTGATGGTGCCTCCTCAACTAATTTTTGCATACGGCGTTGTACCGTACAGTCACGCTCACCTAAGTGAATTGTGTTACCAAAGCTATCAGCTAGCACTTGGATTTCACAGTGACGGAAGTATTCGATAAATTTCTCTAAGTAAACGCCTGGGTTACCAAATGCTGCAGCCGCTTCTTTTTGTGTAATATCAATACCTTTACGTAAATCTTCTTCAGTACGCGCTACGCGGATACCTTTACCGCCACCACCAGCTGTTGCTTTGATGATAACCGGGAAGCCGATTTCATGTGCCCATTTAACGCCTGTTTCGATATCAGGAACAATACCTGTACCTGGCACTAAAGGAACGCCCGCTTCTTCCATTGTGTCACGTGCAACGTCTTTAATCCCCATTACTTTAATCGAATCTGATGATGGTCCGATAAATTTAATGTTTGCGTCCTCACATGCTTCAGCGAAATCTGCGTTTTCAGCTACGAAACCGTAACCTGGGTGAATGCCATCAGCGCCTGTTTTTTCAGCAACGCTAAGTAATGCATTCATATTTAAATATGAGTCTTTAGATAATTTAGGACCGATGCAGTATGCTTCGTCTGCTAACTTTACGTGTAAAGCTTCTGCATCTGCTTCTGAGTATACTGCTACTGATTTAATGCCTAGCTCTTTACAAGCACGCACAATGCGTACAGCAATCTCACCACGGTTAGCAATTAAAACCTTTTTCATTATATATGCACTCCTTACTCAGCTTTTACAAGGAATAATGGTTGACCGTATTCAACTAAGTCGCCATCTTTAACAAGAATTTCTACGATTTCGCCTTTAACTTCAGCTTCAATTTCATTGAATAGTTTCATTGCTTCAACGATACAAACGATTTTTTCATCGTCTACTTTATCGCCTACCGCTACGTATGCTTCTGACTCTGGGTTTGGTGCTGCGTAGAATGTCCCTACCATTGGCGATGTGATTTTATGTAATGATGAATCATCATTAACTGGTGTCGCCTCTGCTGGAGCTTCCTCTTTTGCTGGTGCTTGAGCTACTGGAGCTGCCGCTGGTGCTTGTTGTACAACAGGAGCTGCTACTTCTTTTTTCGCTGGTGCTACGTCAGTTACCACAACACCCGCTTTTTTCTTTAACTTAACTTTTGCATCCTTAACTTCATAAACGAACTCGTCGATTGAAGATGCGTCAACTAACTTGATAATTTCACGAATTTCTTGGATTTTGAACATTGCTAACTCTCCTTATTGAATAAAATCTACTTCTTACAATGTCTATTCTATAGTTTTTTCATACAATTTGAAATAGTTAAATGAAAAATAAGTATATCTAATCAAAAAAGACCACATCTGCTACGAATAAGTATCACACATTTTCTTTCTGCTATATAACACAGCGATAAATGAGTTAACTAATTTAAATTTAACGTTAACCTTAAAACACCCCATTACCGTGTCATTACTCACTTTTCCCATTCCCCTGTATCTTTACTCTATCATTAAGACATTAACAATCATTTTACGCTGTATTAACGATTTTATCAATCTATTCAGACAACTTATTTGTAAAATACTTATTAATCTAGCTAAACTATGCTAACTTAAGGGTAAAAACTATTATTGTTCAATAATAAAAACACAAAAGGCTCTGCAAATTTATGCAGAGCCTTTATGTAATTATGCACGCGAGCTGTATGAACCATCTGTTGTGTTGATGATTAATTTATCGCCCGCGTTTATGAAGAATGGTACTTGAACTGTTAAGCCCGTTTCCATTTTCGCTGGCTTAGAGCCACCTGAAGCTGTATCGCCTTTAATACCTGGTTCTGTTTCAGCTACTTCTAGCTCAACAGTTGTTGGTAATTCCACGCCTAATACTTCAGCTTGGTATGATTGGATGTGAACTTCCATGTTTTCTTTTAAGAATTGTAGTTCATATTCGATTTGTTTTTCTGGTAATTCGATTTGCTCATAAGACTCTAAGTCCATAAATATATGGTCTGTGCCTTGTGCATATAGGTATTGCATTTTACGGTTGTCGATTTGTGCTTTCTCTACTTTTTCACCAGCGCGGAAAGTTTTTTCGTTTACCGAACCGTTACGTAGGTTACGTAATTTAGAACGTACGAAAGCAGCCCCTTTACCTGGTTTTACGTGTTGGAAGTCCATTACACGGTAAAGTTGTCCATCAATTAGGACAGTTAAGCCTGTACGAAAATCGTTTACTGAAATCATTTGTATTCCTCCAAGTTATAAAATAATAAGTTCTTTCGTTGAGTGCGTAAGCTTTTCATTACCTGTTGCAGTAATTAAAATATCATCCTCAATACGAACGCCGCCAATACCCGGTAAATAAACACCCGGCTCAAGCGTAACTGTCATGTTTGGCTCTAATACGGTTTCGCCGCGCACCGAAAGACTCGGTGACTCATGCACTTCTAAACCGATGCCGTGACCTAAAGAGTGCCCAAATGCCTCGCCGTAACCTTTTGAAGCTAAATAGTCACGTGCTACAGCATCCGCCTCTTTACCCGTCATGTTAGGGCCAACTTTTTCAAGCGCTAATAATTGCGATGCTAGCACGGCATTATACATATCCACTAGCTTTTCAGATGGCTCACCTACCGCAATGGTACGTGTCATATCTGAAATATAACCATTATATAATGCCCCGTAGTCTAGTGTAACAAAATCGCCCTTTTCAATCACCTTATTTGTTGCAACACCATGTGGTAGGGCTGAGCGTAAGCCCGAAGCAACAATCGTATCGAAAGAAGAAGACGTAGCACCCTGCTTACGCATGAAAAACTCTAGCTCATTCGCTACTTCAAGCTCTGTTTTACCAGGCTTAATAAAGTCAAGGATATGTGTGAATGCATCATCCGCAATCGCACATGCAGCCTTAATAATAGTAATCTCTTGCGGCGTCTTAATCAAGCGAATTTTTTCAATCAGACCCGAAGTTGGCACGAATTGTGACGGTACGATTTCTTTATACTGTTCATACGTCCCAAAGGTCATCGCTTCCTTTTCGAAACCTAATGTTTTAATACCCATTTGCTCAGCTTGCGTAGCGACCTCCTGAATGAGCGAGCCGTTATGCTGTACAATACGGAAACCCTCCACTTGCTCAGTTGCTTGAGATGTATAGCGGAAGTCCGTAATAAATACTGCATCTTCTTTTGTTACTACTGCAACACCTGCTGTCCCCGTAAAACCTGTCATGTAGCGGCGATTAAACTCATTTGTAATAAGTAAGCCATCTAGTGATTGTTGTTGTAATGCTTGTCGAAGTTTGTCTAGTTTTAACATGATGATTCTCCCTTTTGTAAAAGTGTTTGCAACGCCAACTCATAGCCGTACGTGCCAAGTCCAACGATTTGACCAAGACATGCAGGCGCAAGATAGGAATGGTGACGAAAAGCCTCGCGCTTATGTACATTAGAAATATGCACCTCAATTACCGGCACATCAATACCGGCAACGGCATCATGTAACGCTACGCTTGTATGGGTATAAGCTGCTGGGTTAATGACCACACCATCATAACTTTTATCTGCCGCTTCATGTAGCCAGTCTACAAGCTCACCCTCATGGTTAGACTGTCTAAAGTCGAGCTCTGCTAAATAGCGCTCAGCTACACGCAGTAAGTTATTGTGTACATCTTCTAATGTTTCATAACCATAAATTTCCGGCTCTCGCTTGCCTAAACGGTTTAAGTTTGGCCCATTCAAAATCATAATCTTCACACCGCATTCTCCTTTTCGTTGTACTCCCTCTAGTTTATCACAATTTTTAGACAAGCACTTATTAGTAGTGCTTTAGTCGAAAATTTAGTACACTTACCGTATTGTTTGTAAAATTTATTAAGAGAAGTGTGGTGTTTTTGTTTGAGTAATCAAACACCAGTATATGGTGGTCAAGCTTTGCTAGAAGGTGTGATGTTTGGTGGTAAAAAGCACACTGTCACCGCAATCCGACGCAATGACGACTCCGTAGACTATTATCATTATGAAAAACCAGTACGACCTGCGTTACAAAAGCTTAAAAAAATCCCATTTATTCGCGGCATTGTTGCTATCATCGAATCAACGGGCGTAGGCTCTCGCCATATGCAGTTTTCAGGTGATCGCTATGATGTTACACCAGGTGAGGAAGTTGTAGAGGAGGAGCAGAGCGGCTCTAAGCTCCAAATGATTTTAGGTGTTGCCATTGTTGGTATCCTGTCCTTCTTATTTGGTAAATTTGTCTTTACGCTTGTACCTGTCTTTTTAGCACAAGCTCTTGCTACATGGGTGCCAGGTAAAACGGGGCAAATTTTATTAGAGAGTGGCTTTAAACTCGTGCTGTTACTAAGCTATTTGTATTTTATTTCACTCACCCCGCTTATTAAACGCGTCTTTCAATACCACGGTGCGGAGCATAAGGTCATTAATTGCTACGAAGCTAACCTGCCCCTAACCGTAGAAAACGTGCAGGCACAATCTCGTCTTCACTACCGTTGTGGTAGTAGCTTTATTTTATTTACAGTTATCGTGGGGATGTTTGTGTACTTTTTTGTACCAACTGACCCGTTTTGGTTACGTATTGTCAATCGTATTTTATTAATTCCTGTGGTGCTTGGTATTTCATTTGAGGTACTGCAAGCAACAAACGCTGTGCGCAACATTCCTGTGCTACGTTTTCTTGGCTATCCTGGTTTATGGCTACAATTGCTAACTACTAAAGAGCCACAAGACGACCAAGCCGAGATTGCCATTGCCTCGTTTAATAAATTACTTGAAGTAGAGCAACACCCTGAGGTGATTCCAACACTACATCATGACTAAAAAAGATGGTGCCGCATATGCGACGCCATCTTTTTTATTCTACTAATTGCTTAACTAACGTCATCTCAGGTGTTAACTTTGCTTGCTCACCTATCGCTACAAGCTCTTGCTTAATTAACCCTTTATCCTTAGCAAAGAAATAGTGATAAATATTTTTAGTATCACGGTCATATTGCTCCACTAATACTAAGTCTTCGTACTTTTTACCATTCACTACCGTTTTAGCCATTGTTGAAATAATCGTCACCGTAGCATTTGGTGCATCCTCAAGTTTAGACTGGGTACCAATGCGGATAGGTTTTTGAATAATAAGTGGTTTTTGATCAGCCGTTGGAGGGCTCATCACATAACGTTCGTCTGTTTCTTCCTCTTTATACGAATTATACATATAACCATCCGTTAAGTTAGATACTGACCAAGTACCCTCACCTGCTGGCTCATATAGTAAATTACGCGTCGTACCTGTTGGAATTAATACATCATAATTATGCTGTGATTTTTGTGCTAACGAAAACGTATACGGCTGTAACGTCATCGCACGCGCTAAAAATGCGGTAAAGTGCATACGCGTTAACTCTTTATTTGGCATAAATGAGCGATAGCCTGGGTTAGCCTTATCAGGTGTACCGATTGTGATACCTAATGAGGCAATCGCTAAAATTGCGTCATAGCTCGGTGTATCTGCCGAAATATCCGTAAAGCTATCTTCATAACCCTCAGGTGCCTGTAGTTTATAAGCCCGTGCTAGCACTTCTGCCATAGCTGCACGTGTAATGGTTGATTTTGGATTAAATGTTGGCGCTTTATCAAACAAACCAGCATTTTGCGCTGCCGCAATCTCCTTATAATAGAGGAAATCTGTTGGGATGTCCTCGTAATGTGGATTTGTGACATTATCCGTTGGTAACTGTAATGCTTGCACGAGCATTTTCGCAATGTGTTGCTTTTGAATTAGTGCTGTTGGACGGAATGTACCGTCACTATAACCACTAATTACTTCTTTATTAATTAAGTAATTCACTTCATAAAATGAATCACTATTGTTCGGGATATCTTTAAACATTTGGGCATGGCCCGTAATTGCGAAAGTACTCATTAAAAATAAAGCAGCAAAAGTCGCTACTATTTTCTTCATGAGTGATTCTCTCCTTTTATTAAAATATTTCCAACTCACTTAGCGTAACATACAAAATTATGTGCACTAACGCGTCTTCCTTACAATTACATTACAATGCCGTAACAAAACATATATTTTATTACGAAAAAAAGAAGTGTCTGAAAAATCTAGACACTTCTCTACTTCTTACTTAGCCAAAGATACTAATTCCATTTTAAATGGATTAACCAAACTTTCGATTTTAATAACGCCAATACCTGACTTGATGTAGTAACGCATTTTATAACCACCAAAGTCAAAACCTTGTAGCTCAATTACTACAACATTTTTATACGTAGCGTTATTCATTTGGATTGTAGCATCTGTCGCAATAACAGATGTACGCTCGTTATGAACAGGACCTTCAATTTGATTTACGCCAATCGCCAATGGCAAATGCGCATATAATTCATAGTGGGGTTCCTCACTTATTGCTGAGTAGCCTATCTCAGATACGCCGTAATACGTTAAAATATTAGGGAAGTCACCCTCGATATTTTCCCACACCTCATTTTTACCATCATTGCCGAGGTGATGATAAGAGCGTAGATATGTATCACCATCCGCAGTAGTAATATGGTAAGTATAAACGGCATCCGTATCCATATCAACATCAGCTATTGTAAGTGTTGAGGCACGCGCTAAAAAAGCGGTAAAATGTGCACGTGAAACGGCTTTATTGGGATCAAAATAGGCATTACCATCACGATACGAACCTTTTGTAATATTTAACGCGCTAAGTGTACTCACATCTTTATAATAGGCATTATTTTTTTGGACATCCACAAAATCAGTAGGTTCAAAATCTGCTAGATTTGGCATATTTAACTCATAGGCACGTACTAGCACACGTGCCATAAAGCCACGTGAAATCGTAGAGTTAGGTTGAAAATACTCAGCCTTACCAAAAATACCTGCATTTTGTGCAGCCGCAATTTCCTTATAATAAATATGCGTCTTTGGAATATCCTTATAACCAGGGTCAGCGACGTTGCTCGTATCTAGCTGTAATGAATTCACTAAAATTTTGGCGATATGCTGTTTTTGAATCATATCATTAGGGCGAAATGAGCCATCTTTATAGCCATTAATTACCCCCTGCTCCACCAAATAATCAATTTCATACTTTAAGGTATTGCTACTTGGCACATCGTTAAAATTAGCAGCTTGAGCGGTTGAGCCAAGTAAAAGTGCCCCTGCCGTTAAAGCGCTAAATAGTAGTTTCTTCATAATCATCCTCCTTTTTCATATATTACCATAAAGACCAAAAAAACTCTCTCACAAAATTGGAGGGCACTGAAAAACTTACGTTTTTTATGACAGTTTAGTTTTTCAGACAAAAATGAGGCTGGGACATAACTAGTGTTCAGCCAAAGAAAAAGAGAAATTGAGTGCGCTCAATTTCTCTTTTTCATTTTTTATGGGTATTCTTATTGATTGGCTGTGAACTTTCGCAAGTTCACAGCCATCAACGCCAGTCCCATTTCATTCGAAACATAAGAACACTTCTTTCTGTTGGATTTTGTTTTGGTGACTTTATTTTAACAGAAGGTGTTCTTTTTTTACCCACAAAAATCAAAGCCCTTGAACTTTTACATGACGTAAAAGTTCAAGGGCTTTTCATTTATAAGATGGGTTTTGTCCCAGCCTCATTTCTTTATCTATTGCTTACTCTTTTTCGTTTAATAACGTTAGTATCCGCTTAAGATTGACGGCGAAGATTGTTGTGGCACCTTGTATTTCCATGCCAAATAAACCCGCGGATTTGGCCATTTTGTAGCCATGCGGATTTTTTAACTCGCTATTTTTCGCTTCGATTTTGTAACGGTTTTTCGCAAGTTGTTTAAATTCTTCAGTTTCTTGAAAAGAAGCTTGTTCATCATGCTCTAGTGATTTAATCGTCACAATATAGGTTTTATTTTTTGCTCCGTCTTTATAACACCCTTCACGCATCGGACAAACCTTACATTTTTTAATATCGAAATAATAGGTAGCTTTCTGATTTTTATTTCCATTTTTCTTTCCCGTTTGAGCTTTTCGAATTGCCATGTGTCCAGCTGGACAAACGAACATTCCGGCATCTTTATTGTAATCGAATTCAATTTTTCGTTGTCCATTACCGTTGGTAATCGTTGTGTTTAATTTTGATATTAATTGAATTTCTTCTGATTTTGCATATTGTAAGTTGTCTTTTCCAGAATAAGCTGCGTCACCAAGAACTGTTTGAATTTCCATGCTGGCCTTTTTACTTTTTTCAAGTAATTCTTGAAGATACTGCCCGTCACTTTTTTCACCTGTCGTCACAACGGCCGCTGTAATAATTCGTTCGTCACTCATCGCAATATGTGTTTTGAAACCAAAGAAAGCCGAGTCGGCTGACTTGTGTCCCACTCGTGCATCTGGATCATTTGAGTAACTCAATTGGTTTTCGTAATCATCAATGACTTCTTTTAAAACATTTACTTTTTCTTTTACAGCTGGGATTTGTGCAACCTTTGTTTGTGTTTCCACCATTTCGACGACTTGACGACAGTATTCTACTTCTTCTTCGATTTCATTTGATGTAGGCTTTGTTGGAAATTTTCCAACCATTTCTTCATCCAATTGATAGACCGCTTTGCGTACATTTTTTGGTTTTTCTTGTAAAAATTCTTTCGGTGATTTTTGATGATAACGAGCCTTTGTATGAGTGGCATCAATGATGACCATTTTACTCGTAATTAGCCCTTTGTCTAACGCAATTTCTACCGTTTTCTTAATCAGTAAATCTAATAAATTCATATCCTGTAAGCGAAGTCGACGAAATTTTGTCAAGGAACTTGAATCAATGACATCCTCTTCCGGTGCCATTTCTAAAAAATACTTAAACGACATATCATATTTAGAGCGTTCGACAAGATCGGCATCTGATAAGTCATAAATCGCTTTTAATAGTAAATACTTGAACATACGAATGGGTGAAATTGCATTACGATCATTATTTAAACAATATTTAGATTTAAGTTCATCTAGAATGAATGAGAAATCCACGAGTTCATTGATTTGGCGAAGTATATTGTCTTTTGGGATGATTAAATCGTACAACGCCATATACGGACTTAAATTTAATGTTTCTTGTTTAGAAATCATGGTCGCACCACCTCTTATTAGTTACGTTCATTATACTATGGAAAAGAAATTCAACGAATAGTAAAAAGCGATTGGGCAAACGGAAATCCGTTCGCCCAATCGCTTTTATTCATTTACTGGACTTTTTCAGTGCCCTTCAAAATTGTGAGAGAGTTGCTAATTATAAACCACATTTTAATTGTTTAGAAATCATGGTCGCACCACCTCTTATTAGTTACGTTCATTATACTATGGAAAAGAAATTCAACGAATAGTAAAAAGCGATTGGGCAAACGGAAATCCGTTCGCCCAATCGCTTTTATTCATTTACTGGACTTTTTCAGTGCCCTTCAAAATTGTGAGAGAGTTGCTAATTATAAACCACATTTTAATTGTGCATTACAGTTCGTACATGTATTGCAACCACCAATTTCTTGGACAGTACCTTTACGACAAACAGGACATGTATTGCCAACATCTGAACCCACAACAGTTGTTGATTCTAATGCTTGGATTGTATCTACTAATACGACAGGGCGCTCAACTTCTACTTCCTCAAAGTCGCCACCAAGTGATAATTGGTCCATATCATTTTCTTCTGCCTTTAGGGTTAGCACTTGTGAGTCACGGCTACCATCAACGTATACCGTACCACCTTTAGCTCCACCTTTATAAAGGCGCTCATACACTTGTTCAACTTGTTCTACAGTATAGCCTTTTGGTGCGTTTACTGTTTTAGAAATCGACGAGTCAATCCAGCGCTGAATGATACACTGCACATCCGCATGTGCTTCTGGTGCTAAGCCCATAGCTGTCACAAACCACGCTGGCAAGTTTTCACCGTCCGCTTCTGGATGACGGTCTAAATATTCTTGTACAATTTCGGCTTTAACTTCAATAAACTTACCTAAACGACCTGAACGGTAGTACGTAAATGAGAAGTAAGGCTCAAGACCTGTTGCTACGCCTACCATTGTGCCAGTAGAGCCTGTTGGTGCAACGGTTAATAAATGCGAATTACGAATACCATGCTCTAGTACACCACGGCGAATATCTTCATTCATACCTTGCATAAAGCCCGTTTCTGTAAACGCTTGACGCAATGCTTGCGTTGCTACTTCATCTTCACCTTGTAAAAATGGGAAGCTACCACGTTCTTTTGCTAACTCAATTGATGCCTCGTAAGCTGTCTCTGCAATCGTTTTAAAGATTTCATTGACTAATTCATTACCGCCATCTGAGCCATACTCTTGCTCACAATAAATTAATAAATCCGCTAACCCCATAACGCCAAGACCCACACGACGCTCACCAAGCGCTTGAATGCGGTTGTCTTCAAGGAAGTAAGGTGTTGCATCAATTACGTTATCTTGCATGCGTACACCCACGCGCACGGTTTCTTTAAGTGCAGCATAGTCTACTGTTTTTGTCTCTTTATTAGCGAATTGTGCAAGATTTACTGCAGCAAGGTTACATACTGAGTAAGGTGCTAATGGCTGCTCACCACAAGGGTTGGTTGCCACAACTTGCTGACCGTATGCCTTAGCATTTGTTTTGTCATTCGCATTATCAATAAAGAAAATACCAGGCTCTGCCGAATACGTTGCACAAATATTAATAAGGTTCCATAACTCACGCGCTTTAATTTTGCGGTACGTACGTACTTTATGACCCATCGCAGCCCATTTACGCACATCGCCAACTTCATGCCATGTTTCGTTATATACCTTCATTTCTTGCTGCGAGTATTCTTCTACGGCTGGGAAGCGAAGCTCAAAATCATCATCTGCTTCTACAGCTTTCATAAAGTCGTCTGTTAACGTAACTGAAATATTAGCACCTGTTAAAAACTCTAAATTGTGTACGCTATACGTACCGCCATCACGTAGTTTGTTCTCCGCATCACGAATGATTGCCTCATCAAAGCCACCGTAACCTGCAATATTTTTATAATTGACAATCCCTTGATACATCGCTTCTTCTTGCTGTGTCAACGGTTTAAAATCAAGTTTTTCTTTTGCTAAACGAATAATTGAATCATCCGTCGTATTTTCAATTAAGTAGCGTAAAATACGTGGATTTTGCATTTTAGAAATAATAAACTCCACAATATCAGGGTGCCAATCCGCTAACATAATCATTTGTGCCCCGCGTCGGCTACCACCTTGCTCTACTAAATGTGTAAGCTTCGCAATATCATCTAACCAGCTCACTGAACCTGAAGATTTACCATTAACACCACGCGCTAATGTATTACGTGGGCGTAAGGTTGAACCGTTCGTACCAACACCGCCACCACGGCTCATAATTTCCATTACTTGTTTACGGTGGTCACTAATACCCTCGCGTGAGTCGGCTACAAATGGCATTACGTAACAGTTGAAAAATGTTACATCCGTTTGTGAACCTGCTCCGTAAATGACACGTCCTGCAGGAATAAAATTAAGATTTACGAGTTGGTTATAAAATTTATCAAACCACTCTTTGCGTTTTTCTTCTGTTTTTTCCACAGATGCTAGCCCTGTTGCATTACGCTTTGCAATTTGCTCATAAAAGATTTCAAGTGGTTTTTCGATTAAATCAAGTGAGCGTGTAATTAAGCCCGTTTCTTGCTCAGTGATACTGTCGAGTGCCGAACGGAAATCTTCCTCAATTAAAATAGTCGCTTCATTTGTATCATTATGGATTGCAGTGATTGTACCTAAACCACGCGCTGGAAAACGCGGATCTGCCTTTACGGTTAATACTACAAAATCATTTACCTTTAATGTTTTCTTTTCCGTATCCTTAAATGAATAACGGTCAATCATAACAAGACGTGAAACGCCTTTATGAGTAATATGCATATCCTCTGTAATTGGATGTACTTGTTTAAATTGTTTAATATCCTCGTTTAACTGCTGATAACTTGTCGCTTGCTCGGTTTGTGTGAACGCCACGCAAAGTCGCCTCCCCGTTTATATAAATAGATAAGATGCAGCACTCGAAAGCACTACATCTTGTGTTAAGTCGTATATAAACATACTATATATAGTTTTTGATTTCAACTATTGTAATTTCAACTATTTTGCGCTTAGTCGATGAAAGCGAGCAATGACAAGGGAAAACTATTTTTTAAAATTCCATTCGTCATTCGCATATTTACGTTTTTCGATTTCTTTTACATAGTTTTTTTGTGCTTCTGTTAAGACCATCGGTTCAAAATCAATAGCTAAGGCTTTCGCAAAACCAGCTTTAAAGGCTGTAACACATTCATCAATTGTCACATCTCTGTCAATTAACGTATCCATTGCTACGGCTTTTTCTGGTAATTTTATGCGCATTTTTTGTTTTACAGCGTCAGATGAAAAATTAAATACTGACAATAATTTTTCTAAATCGAGCTTCAGTAAAATTGCACCATGTTGAAGTATAACACCTTTTTGTCTTGTTTGCGCACTTCCTGCAACTTTTTTTCCTTCAACAACGAGTTCATACCAACTTGGGGCGTCGAAACATACTGCGCTCTTTGGTTTTTTTAAATCTTGTTGTTGCGCTTCTGTTTTGGGTACGCTAAAATACGCTTCCATGCCGAGATTTTGGAAGCCTAGCAGTAACCCTTCGCTTAATACACGGTAAGCCTCCGTTACCGTTGCAGGCATATTAGGATAGCTCTCTGTTACAATAATGCTATATGTCAACTCATGCTCATGTAATACTGCACGTCCCCCTGTTGGACGGCGTACAAAGCCTAAGCCTTGCTCGCGTACGGCAGCCAAGTTAATATCGCGCTCCGCCTGTTGAAAGTAGCCAATTGAAACAGTTGCTGGCTCCCATTCATAAAAACGAATGACAGGTGGAATTAACCCCTCGCTGTGCCAATCAAGTAGCGCCTCATCTAAAGCCATATTATAAGAAGGGCTACATTTTCCTGAATTTAAAAAATACCACGTTGTCATAATTCTCCCCCTAAATTCATTTTCTTTCGTATTGTAACAAACTCATTGGACTATCGCTAGTTGGTAATTTATAATAGGAGAGAAGAAAGAAAGGGGTCACATCGTTTTGTTAAAATCAATTTTAATTACGGTTGCGATTGTTGCAGTCGTAGCCATCATTTACTTTTTAGTAAGTGGCGCACGTTTAAAAAAAGCTGTTGTTACATTATCACAGGAAGACTTTATTAAAGGCTACCGTAAAGCTCAGCTAATCGATTTACGTGAAGCTAAGGATTACGAGGCTGGTCATATTTTAGGCGCTCGTAATATTCCGATGACAGTGCTTCGTCAACGCCATAAAGAAATTCGTCCGGATCTACCCGTTTACATGTATGATCAAAACTCTGGTCGTAGTGCACGTACGGCATTATTCCTAAAGAAACGTGGGTATAACCAACTGTACATGCTAGACGGCGGATTTAGTAAATGGACAGGTAAAATCAAACGTAAAAACTAATCAAAAAGGACTTCACCCGTAGTGGGTAAGTCCTTTTTATTATGTGTTTCTTCTATTGTATAGTAGTTGTCTGACAGCTCGCCCATTCCTTGTCACCATCACACGCGGTATCATGCATAGGACAAAAATAATAACAGCACGGTAGCATCGCATCATTCGCAAAATCTTCATCAATCATAATTGCGGCTAATGGTTCAAATGCAGCTAATTTCGCTAGGACCTGCTTAGCTTGTATAATAGCTTGCTCAATATCCTGCTCAGTTGTCCATTCATCTACTTTTTGTTGTTGTGCCTCGCAAAGCTCAGCTTGTAATAGTTGTTCATAGCGCGCATAAAGAGCTGTATAACGCTCGGGGGCTACACGTTTAGCTAATTGTAAATGCATAAAGCACCATGTATCTAACGCATAGGTTGGTAATGCTTGATCCATCTCTACTAGCGCATCATCGTAACGCTCAAGTAGCACATAAACATCTGCACGCGCTAATGGCTCATCTTCAGGTATCGTAGCAAGTAACTGAGTTGCTTTTGTTGTATCTCCTGCCTTACTATAAGCCACTGCTGCTTGATAGGCATAATCTACTCCAGCCAGCTCGTAAGCACGCGCTGCTTCTAAATAGCGCTCATTTTGGTAATACGCCCCTGCTACATTATAATACGTTGCTTGACCTGGCGCATGCTTGTACACATACTCCAATAAAGGTAACGCCTCATCATAGCGCTCAAGCTTTAGTAGCACATAACTATAAATAATAAATGGTTGCGGCGTACTAGGTTTTTGTCTAACTGCTCGTTCAATATAAGCAAGTGCCTTAGTAAAATCCTCTGCTTCTTCCGCATAGTAATAAGCAAGGTTTGTTAAAGTTACTACATTTTCTTGTTGTGCTACAAAAGCGAGTAGCATTTGCTCCTCTTGCATCACATCGCTCGTACCCTCTGCAATTGTTGCGATTAATGTTTTTATTTCCTTCGTTATGTCCACCACCTTCATAACTACGCCTATTGTAGCACAAAAAAATGCGTCACACCATTCAAGGTGCGACGCAGTTAATTAAGCTTCAGTCGGTTGGTAGCGTAATACTGGTGTACGCGCTGCACGTGTTTCGTCTAAGCGCGAAACAACCGTTGTATGTGGTGCTTCTTGTACGATTTCTGGATTTTCTTCCGCTTCTTTGGCAATTTGAATCATCGCATCGCAGAAAGCATCTAGTGTTTCTTTTGACTCTGTTTCTGTTGGCTCAATCATTAACGCTTCCTCTACATTTAACGGGAAGTACGTTGTTGGTGGGTGATAGCCAAAGTCTAGCAGGCGTTTCGCAATATCAAGTGTGCGCACGCCAAGTTTCTTTTGACGACGTCCTGATAAAACAAACTCATGCTTACAATGACGATTAAATGGTAAATCAAAGTGCTCTTGCAAACGACGCATCATATAGTTAGCGTTTAATACTGCATACTCAGTTACAGCTTTTAAGCCATCTGGTCCCATTGTACGAATATACGTATAAGCACGTACGTTAATACCAAAGTTACCATAGTACGGCTTCACGCGACCAATAGCTTGCGGGCGATTGTAATCAAAGTGATACGTATCATCGTCTAATTTTACTAATACTGGTTTTGGTAAGAATGGGATTAAATCAGCCTTCACACCAACTGGACCTGAACCTGGACCACCGCCACCATGTGGGCCTGTAAACGTTTTGTGTAAATTTAAATGCACGCAGTCAAAGCCCATATCACCAGGACGTGCCTTAGACATTACCGCATTTAAGTTAGCGCCGTCATAGTATACTTTACCACCTACACTATGGATCAGCTCTGTCATTTCAATAATATTTTCTTCAAATAGACCAAGTGTATTTGGGTTCGTTAGCATAAGTGCAGCTGTATCTTCACCTACTACTTTACGTAAGTCCTCAATATCCACTAAGCCATTTTCGTCTGATTGTACAGTTACAGTTTCAAAACCGGCTACTGTTGCAGAAGCTGGGTTCGTACCATGCGCTGTATCAGGAACAATTACTTTATTACGGTGACCCTCACCATTTGCCTCATGGAATGCACGAATCATCATTAGTGCTGTCCACTCACCATGTGCACCTGCCGCTGGCTGAAGTGTAACCTCGTCCATACCTGTGATTTCCATTAAAGACGTTTGTAAATCATATAATAGCTCCATAGCACCCTGTACCGTTGATTCATCTTGTAAGGGGTGAACATTTGAAAAGCCTGAATAGCGCGCAACAGTTTCGTTGACTTTTGGGTTGTATTTCATTGTACAAGAACCTAATGGATAGAAGCCTGAGTCTACACCATGATTGCGGCGTGATAGCGCAGTGTAGTGACGCATAATATCCAGCTCTGCAACTTCTGGTAGTGCTGCCTTTTCTTCACGCGCATAACCTGCTGGTAATAGATCCGCTACATCATAATCTGGTACATCAAGTGCCTCTAAATTATAGCCAACGCGGCCTTCCTTCGTTAGTTCAAAAATAAGTGGTTGATTATCCTTATGCATGAAGAGCCTCCATTTCCGCAACGAATGCATCAATTTCTTCTTTAGTACGAATTTCAGTTACAGCGATTAATGCGTGGTTTTGTAACTTATCATCAACGCGACCTAAGTCAAAGCCACCAATGATGCCCTTTTCAATTAGACCTTTATTAATCTCAGTAATATTTTTATTGGCCTTTACTACGATTTCGTTAAAGTGAGCACCTTGATAAGCTACTTCAAAGCCAGCTTTTTCAAAGGCTTCTTTTGCATAGCGTGTCTTAACGATATTATGCTTCGCCATTTCACGTACGCCCTCTTTACCAAGTGCTGTCATTGCCACAGATGCTGCTAGCGCTAATAACGCTTGGTTTGAACAAATATTTGATGTTGCCTTGTCACGACGAATATGTTGCTCGCGCGCTTGTAATGTTAATACATAACCACGGCGACCTTCCTCATCGATAGTTTCACCAACTAAACGACCTGGTACTTTACGCATTAGCTTTTTCGTTACAGCAAAGTAGCCACAGTGTGGTCCGCCAAAGCTCTCCGCAATACCAAATGGTTGTGCATCACCAACGGTAATGTCTGCACCTAATTTACCTGGTGGTGTTAAAATACCTAAGGCTAGTGGGTTAGCTGATACCACAAATAATGCTTTGTCAGCATGCGCTACCTCACCAATTGTTTTAATATCCTCTACTTGACCGAAGAAGTTAGGGTACTGCACCATAACTGCTGCTGTAGTATCGTCAATCATCGCCTCTAATGCTTGCATATCTGTAACGCCATCTTTTTGGGGTGCTACTACAACCTCAATCGATTGACCGTCCGCATATGTGCGTACTACATCGCGGTATTCTGGGTGTACGGCTTCAGATACAATAATCTTTTTACGACGTGTGTGCCCTGCTGCTAACATACCTGCTTCAGCTAAAGCTGTACCGCCGTCGTATAATGAAGAGTTTGCTAAGTCCATACCTGTTAACTCAGCAATCATCGTTTGGAACTCAAAAATGGCCTGTAACTCACCTTGTGAAATTTCAGGTTGATAAGGTGTATAAGCTGTATAAAACTCCGAACGCGAAATAACATGGTCCACAATAATTGGCTTGTAGTGATTGTATACACCTGCGCCTAAAAACGATACATTCGTTGCTGTATCTTTATTTTTTGCCGCCATTTGCGCTAACTCTTTCATTAAAGCTGCTTCTGACTTTGCAGGCTTAATATCATACATACCCTTAAAGCGTACTTGTTCTGGAATATCTTCAAATAATGCGTCAATTGAAGATACGCCAATCACGTCTAGCATTTCTTGTTTATCTTGTTCCGTCATTGGTAAATAACGATGCTTCATAATAGATTAACCCTCTTTTCGCTTATTTTTTTCGTGTATAGAAAGGCGTTGCTACAGTTTTAACCTGCAGGCGCTTATTACGAATTTCAATTTCATAAACTTCATCTAAAACAGCATACGCCGTTTCAACAAGTACATTACCAATATTACGTTTTGTCATTGGTGATTGTGTACCTGTTGTTACGACACCAATTTCTTTGTCGTCTTTAAACAACTTATAGCCCGTACGTGGAATACCCTTATCAATCATTTCAATACCCATTAATTTGCGTGGTTGATTAGCTTTCACTTCAAGCAAAGCATCCTTACCAATAAAATCTGACTCCTTGCCAAGTTTAACTGCAAAACCAATCCCTGCTTCAAGTGGTGTAATATCTGCTGACATCTCTTGACCGTATAAAGGTAAGCCTGACTCAAAGCGTAGTGTATCGCGCGCACCTAAGCCGGCTGGCACTACTTCGTCCTCAGCTAAAATCTTATCCCATAGTGCAACAATCGCTTCAGGTTTGCCGTAAATTTCGAAGCCATCCTCACCTGTGTAACCACTACGTGAAATTAACACAGGGTAACCTGCTACATCAACATCTTGAGCAAAGCGGAAAAATTTAATTGCGCTTAAATCCTGTGCTGTTAAACGTTGTAGTACTTGTTCTGCTAGCGGTCCTTGTAGAGCAATTTGTCCATAATCTGCAGAAACATTTTTAATCTCCACATCAAAGTTTGCTTTTGCCTCTAACATCCAATCAAAGTCCTTAGCTGTGTTAGCAGCGTTTACAACTAATAAGTAAGAGTCTTCTGCCAATTTATACGTTAGTAAATCGTCAACCACGCCACCGTTTTCGTAACACATCGCGGTATACTGCGCTTGGTTCACTGCGATTTTAGCAATATCATTCGTAAGTAAATATTGTAAATAAGGTAAGGCATCCTTACCCGTTACTGTGATTTCTCCCATATGTGATACATCAAATAATCCTGCGCGATTACGAACGGCATCATGCTCCTCCTTAATCGATGTAAATTGTACAGGTAAATCCCAGCCACCAAAGTCAATCGTTTTTGCACCGTACGTTGCGTAGGCATCAAATAATGGTGTGCGTTTTAGTTCTGACATGGCTATTCCTCCTCGATAAAATTGCGGCTTTTCTGTCTTTTTTGCATAAAAAAAGACAGAAGAACCCCTTAATTAGGATTCTCTGTCCTTGCACCTGAAAGTTACACCGCGACTACGTCAAACGGCTTTCCCCTTTGGTGGCTACGCTGTACTATGACACGTAACACTCTCCAGAGTTGCGTCGCGTACGAGTCCTTTTGCCTGAGAGATTCGTAAAAATTACTTGCTCCTTCGGCGGCGCTACTTCG
Organism: Metalysinibacillus saudimassiliensis; assembly: GCA_000935965.1. Classification (GTDB taxonomy): domain Bacteria; phylum Bacillota; class Bacilli; order Bacillales_A; family Planococcaceae; genus Metalysinibacillus; species Metalysinibacillus saudimassiliensis. The sequence goes on along the minus strand of LN483076.1, from coordinate 251,077 downwards.
CGCTCTCTCCCCGTACATTCATCCGCCCAAGAGCGTACTCTTGGTCATATAAAATCACTCATTTGAGTTTATCCTACCGTGAAACAATGGAAAAGGCAATCTTTTTTTAATAAACCACGCAAAAAGCGAATATTTTAGATTTAAAACTCACGATTGTGCGCCTTTTAAGCGACGAACTTGAAATGCTACGTAATCTAAAATTTGACGCACTGAGCGATTTTCTGTCAATACACGAATATGAGCAGCTTGGCGGTAAAAAGGTCTTCTGTATTGATACAGCTCATGCAGTTGCTCCTTAGTTGAGCTTTGTACAATCGGTCGATTTTTATCGTTACGCACACGCTTATAAATGTCTTCAAAAGCCGCATCTAAAAAGAATACAAGCCCTGTTTGACGCATGATTTTGCGATTCTCGGTATTCATCGCAACGCCACCGCCTGTCGAAATAATACAAGCCTCATCACGAAACTCACGTAAAAAATCCGTTTCAATTTTACGGAAGTGAGCCTCACCATAACGCTCAAATATTTCTGGGATTGTCATCCCTTGTCGTCTTACAATTTCCTGATCCATGTCGTAATAAGGCAATTTCAAATAAAAGCTTAATCTGCGCCCAATTAAACTTTTACCACACCCCATAAAGCCAACTAAATATATTTTTTGCATGCCTTCACCTTCTTTATAACTACGATTGTACACGTTACATTGAAATTTGTCTCAATAAATTTATCGTAGCACGAACGTTAGTTTTTTCCAACATTTCGTACGTGGACATTTGCGTAGTATAGAGCGCGGCATAAACGACAATGGCTGTACTAATTAAAAATAATAGCGTCAATGCTACAAGTAAAATAGCCCCTCGCTCATTTTGCAACATACCATGACCGCTCCTTTGTTAAGCCACTCAAAAAGGTAACTTGGATTGTAATCATTTGACCATCATAACTATAATAACTATCCTGTACACGCATAAGTGCTGGCTCATGCCCTTTATTGTCCACCTGCTTGCGAATGACCTGCCCGCTCGTTTCGAAGGTAACCGTATTAAAATCCATTTCTAATTGAATACCGCGGTGACCATAAGCCGTATGCACTTCCACAACATCATATAAATAGGTTTCAAAATATTGCACGAATAGCTCCCACTCTGTTTCCTCTTTCGCATAGGCGCTATGTGTAAATTGATATAAATAATGCATACAAAATGCTAGCACACCAGCAAACACCGTAAATACTACAAGTTGCGCCATTGCCTCAATAAATGTATAACCACGCTCATTTAACTGACGCATCGTTCATGCGGCCTTTTATCCGTATAGCGTACACAAATCTGCTGCCCTTCTAAGCGCCAGTGATAGCTAATGCCATCAATAATGTGTGTCCCTGTTGTAGCGATACCGTGCTGTTTTACCGCTTCTAACATCGTCGCTGAGGCGTGCAACGCATGCTTACGCTCTTGTTGTATGTCATACATTTTATAATGAAGCGGAATAAATAATGTAGCTAGCATAAAGAGTACAAAAACACCCATCAACGACTCCAACATCGAAAATCCCTGTTCTTTTACATTGATATGCCATGCCTCCCTTTCCCCAAATGAAATGTAATTTCATAATTCTTTTTGTTTTTACGTGCAAAACTATGCTTTAAAATTCGACTAATGGAACCTTTATCAGTAAATTCGATATAGGCAAATTGTTGGGTAACAATATAGGATACGGTTTTTGGGTAAGGTACTACTTTAATTACCTCTCCCTGCACACTAATTTCATAACCATTATCTCCGTAAAAATTAACACGCACACGCCCCGCCTCTGCTAATGCATAACTTTGCGCAAAATAAATATCTGCATGCAATTGTTCAAAGAAATTTTTTTCTTCATGCTCTGCCATTTGGTAAAGGATAATGCGCGCTGCAAATAACGTTACTATGGCTACAATCAATAATACTAATAGCATTTCAACTAAAGTAAAGCCACGCTCATTGATTCACTTTCACCTGCCCGTCCTCAATTTTAATAGCAGTCTTTTTATCAGGACAAAGCTTATGAGATTCACTAATGTATTTCTTCTCTACTAGATTATCTACTGTAGGATAATCCATATGATCAATACGATAGGCCTCAACTTGCGTTTGCACCATCGCAACATGTGCCTCGCACCCCTTTTTATCAATCATGCCAAAGTGCTGGGCAATATTAGGTAGCATCACTAAAATTAAAATCGCAATAATAAATAAAACAACAAGCATTTCAACTAGAGTAAAACCTTTTTCATTTCGCACAAAAAAACCTCCTAAAATTTCATCATGTTATAAATAGGTACTAATAGGCTGACATAAGCCGCCACAATACAAAGCGCAATAATTACAAATAACAAGGGTTGCATAGCACTAATTAAGCGCTCTAACCACTTTGTTGTGCGCTCCTCTAGCAACTCACTATAAATTAAGAGCTCCTTACTTAAAAACCCGCTTTTTTCGCCATGCTCAATAAACATCAGCAGTTGTGGCGCTAAATCATCACTTAACGCAATAATTGTTGGCAGTGGCGTGCCCTGTAACACTTGTTCATGTGTTGTCATAGCAATATAGCGGATATAAGCGTGGTACGTTTGCTGACGCAAAATTAGCAAGCTGTCTTGCAAAGAGATGCCTGCATGTAACAGCGCGCCTAAGTGGGCGGCAAACTGTCTTGTTAAACGTGTTTTATGAATAGTGCGCCAAAGCACAATACGGCGCTGAATACGAAGTTGTTGTTCAATGGGTTGTTTACGAATGTAGTAGGTCACTGCAATAATGCTGAGGGATATACTAACAAAGAGGAATAAAAAGAAGTCAGGTAAATACAGTAATAGCTCATATAGCCGCACCTCATCAGCGGCAGTTGTTTGTCGCTCTGCAGTAATTGCAGCAATACGTGGAAAAAAGGCTGTGCGAAAAACTAAAAACATAAAAAATAAGAGTGTAAGTAACGTTGCTGGATATAGCATCGCCTGCCTAAATTTTTGTTTAAGGCGTTCTTCTGTAGCAATTTGTTCAGCTACACGTGCAAAGGCAGCAATCATCTCTCCATCACGCTCAGCAATGGTAAAGGTAATCAAATGATGCGGGGCTACTGCAAAAAGTTCCATTACCTCTACGACACCATGCCCCTCACGCAACTGCTCCATAATTGTTGTTGTAGCCAGTTCCACATTTTTCACATGATGCGGTAGCAACACAATAATAGCCTCCGAAAAATGATAACCTTCTGCTAATAACTCACTTAGTTTTTTCATAAAACTCACCTTATCCTTAATAAACAAATCACGTTTACTGCGCCGCTTGGCTAGCCACTGCTTCAAGAACTCGTCTCCAAGTTGGCAATGCAGCGTTTTTGATAAGCCAAAGACAGCTCCGTTGGAATGCTATACCAGTCCCCTGCACGAATCGCACTAAATGCCTCGCGGAGCGCATCACCCTGCAAAATTTCATAAATTGCAGTGCGTTCATCAGCAACTGTTATAAGTTGCTGTGCAACAATACCAATTACGCTTTGACGCAAATCTTCAAAGCTAATGCCAAGTGATAACATACGGTATAAGCATCCTACCGTATCTTTAGCATGTACTGTCGTTAATACGAGATGCCCTGTAAGCGCCGCTTCAATCGCTACCTTCGCTGTATCCGTATCTCTAATCTCGCCTACCATAATCACATCAGGTGAGTGCCTAAGAATAGCTTTAAGCCCCGTGGCATACGTAACACCTGCACGTTCGTTCACTTGGATTTGTAAAATATTTTGTTGGTTACTTTCGACAGGGTCTTCGAGGGAAATAACATTGCGGTTTAGTGCATGTGCACTGTGATGAATAAGGGAGTAAAGTGAGGTTGTTTTGCCCGAGCCTGTAGCACCCGTTAAAATAATAATACCTTGCTCATTTTGTGTGAGCGCAAGCAATGACTTAGCACTTTGCGGAAAATAACTAAGGGTTTCTAGCTCTGTAGACTGATTTTGTAGTAACACCCTTATAATTAGGCTTTCTTTCATTTGGACGGCTGGTAGTGTGGATACACGAAAGGCGTAGAGGGTAGTGCTAATCTGCTGCTTAAAAGCACCACTTTGAGGTTTGCGTTTCTCACTAATATCAAGCGAGGACAAAAATTTAAAATAGGAAATCATCCGCTCTGCTAAATCCGTCGTTATCTCCCCTACCTCCATGCGGTAATTATTACGTTTAAAGTACACATAATAATTTGTTTCTAGTGGGGTTAATTGAATGTCAGAGGCGTTAAATTGAATGGCTTTTTGCAAGAGCTGGTCGCACTTTTTTTCAATAACTGATTCTACTACCATATGATTGGCTCCTTTCTGCTTGTGCTTACTTGCAGTATAAAGCGTTACTTTCGAAATGAAAAGACCAACGACGAAAGTTACATTTTGCTAGTCTTTTTTGCCATATTATTTTATTTTGCGTGATTTTGATAGGAGATAATTTATTTTTAGCGCCTTTTTTATTATCAATTTTGCCAAAATCCTTTTCTTTGTCACAAGTTAATTGAAGTTGCGGTTTACATCTATGGAGGTGTTCACTTATAATGAAGTAGAGATTATTTTGTCTTTTTGTAAAAGGAGGGAATTATGAATGGATAACGTGTATAAAATGCTAGGTTTCTGGACAGGGATCTTTGCAGTTATGTTCTACCTTGGTGGTATGAATGAGATTTCGCTATTATTCTTAGGTAATACTGGTCTATTTATTTTATTAGGTTTCTTAAAATTATCAGAACGCATGTATATGTACATTTTCGGAGCATATTTAACGATTTTCTTCGCAGGCTTCACGTACTATACAACTTTCATTCACACACCTGGTGCAGGTCACTGATAATAAAAGCTGCTGTCAGCAATGACAGCAGCTTTTTTCATTAAAATCCATTTAAAAATGGATTGTTTTCCATCTCATCAGCAGGTGTAGTATCACGCCCATGCCCTGGGTAAATGACCGTATACTCTGGCAGCGTTAATAATTTATCATGGATAGATGCCATTAATATATCTGTAGAGCCACCGTATAAATCCGTACGACCTACACTACGTTCAAATAATGTATCCCCCACAATAGCAAAGCCGTCGTCTTCAAAAATATAACTAATACTCCCTGGTGAATGCCCCGGTGTAAATACCGCCTGAAATGTAAAATCACCAATTGTCATTGTGCATTCTTCACGTATAATATGCTCGGGCAGTGGTGGTTGCACAGTATAGTTAGGTAACATGGCATACTTACCTGAGCCATTTTTATCTGGATTGCTTAACCAGCTAACTTCCTTCTCATGTAACCATAGTGGCACATCATAAGCTTGTCTGAGGCCATCTACAGCCCCAATATGATCAAAATGCGCGTGTGTTAATAAAATCGCTAATGGTTTTAAGCCTTTACTGCGCAACTCCTTAATGATGCGCTCTTCCTCCTCACCTGGATCAAAAATTAAACAGTCTTTTGCCTTGTTCGATACGATATAACAGTTTGTTTGAACAGGCCCTAATGCATAACTTCTTACATTTAGCATTGTCATCACCTCACTAATAGTATACGCTATTTGACCATAAATGTTCATACAATGCCATATATTAGCCCTCGACAAATGTTATATTACCATTTACAATAAAGAAGGAATATTTTTTACGATAATACATAGTATTGTCGAAAGGAGTGGCTATTCATGAACTTATTAATGGTTATTTTCGGTTTAGTAGCGATTTTATCTGTAGTAGGTACTTTCCAAGCAATTAAAGAAAAGAATTTATTAAGCATTGTTTTCAACTTGGCAAGTGCTGCTGTGTTCGGCTGGTTCACAGTAATGACAATCATCGAACAAGGTTACCCACCAACATTATAAAATCGGTATAAAAATAGCGTTCGCTTAGGCGGGCGCTATTTTTATACCTACCGCACAAAAAAAGCAGCCGCATTAGCGACTGCTTTTTATTATTTCATAGCAGATTCTTTTAGATTACCCGTCTTCTCATCATAGAAGCGCATTAAGTCACCATTAATAATAGCATCAGAGTTTTTCAACTCAAGTGACGCGCGGTCAATAAACGGCTGACATGGTGCAACATCCTCAAGTGGCTCGCCTGTGGAACGGTCATAGCACACCTCGCCTGCATACACATACTCATCTGTAATAAAGCGACCATCACGGAAGATAACAAAGTCTTCGTGCTCTGCTGAGAATAAATCTGCACCTAACTGTAAGTCTTTTGATGTTTCGATACCTAATAAGTGTAAAATAGTAGGACGTAAATCAATTTGTCCCGCGACCTCATCCATTTTCTTACCTTCTCCCGAACCTGGGATGTGTATAAATAATGGTACAGATTGCAGTAACGCACTATCATAAGGTGTAATTTCTTCTTTATCTAAATACATAGACATCGCCTTATTATGGTTTTCTGAAATACCATAGTGGTCACCATACATTACAATAATTGAGTTATCATAAACGCCCTGTGCTTTTAATTCGTCAAAGAATTTTTTCACAGCTTCGTCCATATAACGTACCGTTTGGAAGTAACGATTTAACGTACCCGAGTTTGAATCATACTCATTAATCATCTTATCCTCTTCATCTAAGTAGAATGGATAGTGATTGGTTAATGTGATTAAGCGTGAATAGAATGGCTGTTTCATTTCGCCAATATGCTTAGCTGACTGCTCCATAAATGGAATGTCCTTCATACCCCAGTTAACAGCTTCGCCTTCACCAATCTCGTATGAGTTAACATCATAAAATTTATCAATATTTAATGATTTATACATCATATCGCGGTTCCAGAAAGATTTATTATTTGGGTGCATCACATTGGTGAAGTAGCCATTTTCATTTAAACGGTTAGCTAATGAATTATACGTATTACCACCATGTGTAAAGAACACAGCTCCACGGCCTAAACCAAATAAGGAGTTTTCAAAAATAAACTCTGAATCGGAAGTTTTACCTAAACCTGTTTGGTGATAAAACTCATCAAAATAAAACGTATCTTTGTCTTTAGTTAATGAGTTAAGGAAAGGTGTTACCACTTCTCCGTTCATTTCGTTGTTAATAACAAAGTTTTGCAGTGACTCTAATGATACAGCAATAACGTTACGTCCTTTATACTTACCAAACATCTCTGCATTAACGGCTGCTTGATTTGAACGAATGTAGTTATTTACTTCTACTAATTCGCTACCATCTGCAAGTGCACGCTGTGCTGAAGATTTAGATTGGATATAAATATCATATAAATGGTAGTTATACGTACCAATATTTTTCACTAATAATTCGCGATCAAAACTACGTGTTAATAGTTGAGGTCGCTCTGTTTCAGCTAAGCCTAAGTTTAAGAATAACATCGCAACAGCGAGTACAAAGTACGCACGACGGAACTCTACATTTACTTTAAGCATGCTCTCTTGCATTTTTGGTGCTAACTTCATCGCAACAAGTAATAAAATCACGTCAGCAAAGAAGAAAATATCCGTTAATTGGATGGTCTCTAATGCTGAGTTACCTAAGTCACCAAAGTTACTGGTTTGCATTAATACAGGCAACGTTACAAAGTCGCTAAAGAAGCGATAAAACGCGGCATTACCATATAACACAATAGACAATAGGCTAGCTACCGTAATAATATAACGATTGCGTCCCTTTGTTGTTTTAAAAAATAGTGAAATCCCATAAATAAATAGTAAAAAGCTAAGTGGATTGATAATTAAAATTAAGTGCTGCATCGGGTTTTCAATTTTCATATCAAAACTCGTGTAGTATACCACTACCGTTTTAATCCACGTTGCTAGTATGGCAAGAATTAAAAGCGAATGCTTTGGCCATTTTTTTGACTCCATTCTCGACATCCTTTCTCTGTTGTTTGCGAGTGCAATCATGTGAAACAAAATCTATCGTAATCTTTTTTACAAAAATACGCAATAATTATCTATCAGCTTAACAAATTTTACGCTGAAAGGAAAATGTATCGCCTATATTAATAGTATACGTTTTTGTAACGGTAAAGTTTCATTTATGTAAAAGTGAGTAGCTTTTCACACAAATAAAGAAAGACACCTAGTAATATGAAGGTGTCTTACGCATCGTCTTGTTGTAATTTGTTGCGTTCTTTTGTTTCGCGTTGGCGAATTAACAATAAAGCCATTTGATAATCCTTAACATCTAGTACCTGCGCCTTGTACAGCTCTTTTATTTCGTCTTCCATTAGAGTTAAATCGCCAAGTGGGTCACGCGTGTAAATAAACGTGCCATACCCTTTTAATAAATCATAAATATCTGCCATGGTTTTCATTGGCTGTCCCTCTCTCGTACACAATTTATAACGGCCGTGCTTGTCACGAGCGTATCAATAGGTATATCATACACATCTCGTGGCACATTGTCACGCACTTGGTTATCAAAGGCTAGCGCGATTGTTGGCAGTGGATTTGTGGCTAAAAAGCGATCATAATAGCCCCCACCAAAGCCAATGCGGTAACCTTGAGGCGAAAATACGACACCCGGTGTAATAACAACATCAATATTACTTGCCGCTAGTTTGTCACAAATTAAGGGATTAGGTTCACGTAAATCCATATAGACGGTTTCGAGTGCGGAAAAATCTTCGAGTATATAAAATTGCATCGTTTTAGTTACGGTATCACATTTTGGTACAGCAACCGTTTTGCCGAGTTGCCAAAGTGCCTCAATGATAGCTGTTGTATCCACCTCAGGTCGGCGCGATACAGTAATTGCGATTGTAGTTGCTTCCATTATAATAGGTAAGCTTAAGAGCTTATGTCCGAGCTCATGTGAGTCATTTACGTATGTACGGTAGGTCATTGCTTGTAGTTCAGCTAAAACTTCTTTACGTAGTTGTTGCTTCATCTAAAACACCTCCAAAATAAATAAAAGCCAAAACCACCGAGGGCTTTGGCTAGAGCGATTACTTTGTTTCACGGTGAAGAGTGTATTTCTTCTCGCGAGAGCAATATTTTTTAAGTTCAAGACGCTCTGGATTGTTACGCTTGTTTTTCTTTGAAATATAGTTACGTTCGCCGCAGTCTGTGCAAGCTAGAGTAATGTTTACGCGCATTATTAACCCTCCCACTCTATATGTTAAATTTTAATTTTTATGAGCATGTTTCATACGACTTTTCAATTATAACATAATCCTTAAAAAAATCTAGTATCATTTCATATTAAGTTTGCATATGCTAAAATAGCTATAATACACTATTACATATGAGGTGACGATGCATGACCTTACCCGTAATCCTAATGATTTTAGGACTAATTGCTATTGTAAGCTCCTTCTTTTTAAAAGATGGTGCTAAGCAAACCGAAAAACAGCTCGATGATTTATCTATCAGCGTCTTTCAGGAAACAAATAACTTAAAAAAACGCTTAAAAATTGTCGAAGAGGAGTTGCTATTAGAGCCACAATTTCATGTTAAAAAACCAAGTGTGGCAAAAACAACAAAAGCGCCAACGCCTCCTGCAAAACCGATTCACGACATTTTAAAAAGCCAAGTCATTGCACTTAATAAACAAGGCTTGTCTATTGCTGAGATTAGCACGCGTTCTACACTAACTGAGGAACAAGTACGCTATGTGCTTGCAACAGGAGGTTCACAATGAGACGCAACACAGTACGTGCATTTGGTATAGGGCTATTTGTTGCGGGTGTGCTTGCATTTTTTTATGAACAACTACCTGCAAACGCACCAGCAGTTGATCAAGCAGTTATGACAAAGGAAGAAAAGCCTGCTAAACCTGCTACTGAAAAACCGAAGCCTGTTGAACAACAGCCGGCTAAAGAAGCGCCTCAGCAACCTGAACAACCAAAAGGCGACGTCATTTATCAGCTTAAAATTTATAGCGGTGCTACACCAACTTCTATTGCGGCAGATTTGCAAACTGCTGGTATTATTGATGACCGTGAGGATGCAGAGATTTTTCTTTCCACAGAAAAATACGCGCGCTCTATCCAAGTCGGCGTATACAATATTACAGACGACATGACACTAGAAGATATTGCGGTAGCAATTACGAAATAAAGAGGACCGGCATGCGCCCGTCCTCTTTTTATTATGAATTTAATTCGTAATGACGTCCCTTTACTAAATAAAATAAATGCTCGGCAATGTTAGTTGCATGATCTGCTGAACGCTCAAGGTAACGGCAAATAAAACTCAAATGCGATATTTGCTTTGTTTTATCAGGATGCTCTGCCCCAGCTCGAATCAAAAGCTCAACCGTAGCACCGTATAAATCATCAACATAATCATCAAGGTCTGCAATTTCTTTTGCAAGGGTTGTATTTTCTTCCATAAAGGCGCGCATAATGCCTTGTAGCATCTCTACTGCCTTTTGACACATAGCCTCCAAATTAACCATCGGGAAAATAATTGGCTCTTGCCCAATACGGATTGTTTCCTTTGCAATATTGACAGCATAATCACCAACACGCTCCATATCAGAGGCTGCCTTAGTAATGACCATTAAGCGACGTAAATCGGTTGCTACAGGTTGTTGTTTAGCAATTAATAAAATAACGCGGTCATTGATTTCTTCTTCTAAATGATTAATATCACTATCATCCTCTATCACTTCAAGTGCTGCATCCAAATCTTGCTCTACTAACGCTTGAAACGAGCGTTGTAGCGTTGCAATACTCATCGTACATAGTAGGGCTAATTGCTCCTGTACAGCTTGTATATCTGAATCAAATCGTTCTCTTACTGACATCATAATATGGGCTCCTTATCCAAATCGACCTGAAATATAATCTTCTGTACGCTGATCGGCAGGATTTTGGAAAATATTATCCGTTTGATCATACTCAATTACTTCACCATTTAAGAAGAAGGCTGTACGGTTTGAAATACGCGCTGCTTGTTGCATGTTATGCGTAACAATAACAATAGAGTATTTCTCCTTCATCTCTTGCACAAGCTCCTCTACTTTTAACGTAGAGATAGGGTCAAGTGCACTTGTTGGCTCGTCCATTAAAATTACATCTGGCTCAATCGCAAGACAGCGCGCGATACAAATACGCTGTTGCTGTCCACCTGATAGCCCATAGGCATTTTGATTAAGGCGGTCCTTTACTTCATCCCAAATTGCCGCACCTCGCAGAGATTTTTCGACAATTTCATCTAAGATTTTTTTATTTTTAATACCGTGAATACGAGGCCCATACGCGATATTATCATAAATTGACTTTGGAAACGGGTTAGGCTTTTGAAATACCATCCCAACATGCGTACGTAGCTCCTCTACTGCATAATCCTTTGATAAAATATTGCGCTCACGGTATAAAATTTCACCCGATGTTCGTACAATTGGTACTAGCTCTACCATGCGATTTAATGTTTTTAAATAAGTAGACTTACCACAACCTGAAGGACCAATAATGGCTGTTACCTCGTTTTCATAAATATCCAAATTAATATTTTTTAAGCCGTGATGCTCACCATACCAAAGGTCTAAACCTTTTGTTTCGTAAACAATATTTTGCTGTGTTGGTGTAAGTAATTTATCTTTTGTCTCAATTGTTGCTTTCATAGGCGCTTCCTTTAGCATAACCATATGACACACTCCTTAGTATCGTTTTTGGAATTTATTTCTAATAAAGACAGCTATCGAATTCATAAAAATTAATACGGCCATCAGCACAATAATGCCCGCTGCAGCAACATATTGAAACTCCTCTTGAGGACGCTTTGCCCAATCATAAATTTGCATAGGTAGTGCTGTAAACTCACTCATAATACCACTCGGTAAAAATTGCAAAATTACAGGAATACCAATGACAACCAGTGGCGCTGTTTCGCCAATTGCACGAGATAACGCTAAAATACTACCTGTTAAAATCCCTGGTATTGCAGCTGGTAATACGACACGTACAATAGTTTGCCATTTCGTAGCCCCCATACCGTACGAAGCCTCACGCTGATCATTTGGTACAGCACGTATTGATTCTTGAGCTGCTACAATAATAACCGGTAAAATAAGTAGGCTCATTGTTAAACCTGCTGCCAGTACACTTTTACCAAAGCCAAAGGTACGAACAAAAATCGTTAAACCTAGTAAACCAAAGACAATCGACGGTACACCCGCCAAATTAGATATATTCATACGAATAAAGTCGTTGAGCTTATTTTTCTTTGCGTATTCTTCTAAATAAATGGCTGTCCCTACACCTAAAATAATAGACACAGGCGCTACAATTGCCATTAGCCATAACGAGCCAATTAGTGCCGCCTTAATACCTGCTTTTGCTGGGAAGCGTGAAGCAAAGTTTGTAAGGAAGTCCCAGTTTAAATACCCTACACCTTGTGTCATAATACGATACAACAACACCGCTAGTGTAATTAGCGCAAAGCTAGTCGCTAAGAAAAATAATACACGCCAAATTTTATTGTAAGCTAAGCGTTTCGACATCCGCTTCATTACTAGCGCATCGTCCATATACTTCATATTAATACTCCTCTCTAAAACGTTTTGAAATATAGTGCGCAAGTAAATTCATTACGAGTGTGAAAATAAATAGCGTAAAGCCTACTGCGTAAATTGAATAATAAATTGTTGTACCATAACCAGCATCCCCTGTTGCCACCTGTACAATATAGGCTGTCATTGTTTGCACAGAGTCTGTCACGCCTAAATCAAACTTCGGTGTAGAGCCTGCTGCTAGTGACACAATCATTGTTTCACCAATGGCACGTGATACGGCTAGTACAACTGAGGCCATAATGCCTGATAGCGCTGCAGGTAATACTACCTTTAACGATACTTCTAATTTTGTTGAGCCTAGCCCTAGAGCACCCTCTCGCATTGCTTGAGGTACACTCGACATCGCATCCTCAGATAGCGAGGTAATCATTGGCAAAATCATAATCCCTACGACGATACCTGGGCTTAACGCGTTGAATACTTTCAGCGACGGTATCAATTGTTGCAGCATCGGTGTTACAAACGTTAAGGCAAAAAAGCCATAAACAATCGTTGGCACACCTGCTAACACCTCTAAAATAGGCTTAATTATGCGGCGAGCACTCTCACTGGCGTACTCACTTAAATATACTGCAGATGCAATACCTAATGGCACTGCTACTACTACCGCAATTAACGTTACCTTCAGCGTACCTGCAATTAAAGGTAATATACCAAACAGGGGCTCTTTACCAGAGAACGGTAGCCACTCGGTCCCGAATAGGAAATCCGTAATTGATACTCTCTGAAAAAATTCAAATGTCTCAAAAATCAATGTAAATAAAATAGCAAATGTTGTTAATACAGAAAAAGCTGCTGCCATAAATAATAAAATAGGCATGGCTTTCTCCACCGTATTTTTCAAGCTCTTACCCTTCGATTTAGCGATTAGTTCCTGAACACTAGGGTCGCCTGGTTTATGCGAACTCATACATACTCCTCCTATAATGCATAAGGAGGGGTGTGATAATCACAGCCCCCACTTATAAGTTATCATTATTTCAATGCTTCTAACTTAGCTAGCTCTTCTTTATATTTTTCTTCTGGTAAGCTTACATAGCCTACTGTATTCGCCATTTCGCCTGCGTTTTCCAATAGGAAGTGCATAAAGTCATAAGCGGCTTCGTTATCTTTCATCGCTTCATTTTTAACATACGTAAATAATGGGCGAGATAACGGTGAGTACTCCTGTGACTCAATTGTGTCAGCTGTTGGCTCAATGCCATCAATAGTTACAATGCCTAGCTTATCCTTGTTTTCTAAGTAGTAAGCATAGCCGAAGAAGCCTAGTGCATTTTTCTCGCCAGATACACCTTGTACAAGCATATTAGGGTCTGCAGAAAGTGTTGCTGTTTTAACAAAATCTTCACCCTTTAAAATGACTTCATCAAAGTAATCATGTGTGCCTGAGTCAGTGCCTGGCGCAAAGAATACAATTTCTTCGTCTGGCCATGATGGATCAATATCTGACCATTTTTTTGTTTTGCCATCCTCTACCCAAAGCTGTTCGAGCTGCGCTACAGTTAAATCTTTTGCCCAGTCGTTTTCAGGACTAACCACTACAGAGATACCATCATACGCAAGCTGTAGTTCTGTAAAGTCCACACCCGCTTGTGCTAGCTGTTGTTTTTCTTCGTCCTTCATATTACGTGAGGCATTCGAAAAATCGGTTTCCCCAGCGATGAATTTTTCAAAGCCCCCGCCTGTACCTGAAATACCTACAGAAACTTCTACTTTAGGTTGAACACCTGCATATTCCTCAACTACTGCTTCGACGATTGGCGCTACCGTAGAAGAACCATCACCCGCTACAGAGCCCTGTAATTGCTTTTCTGTATCTGTTTGTTCTGTTCCTTTGTCTGTAGTGTTGCCACCCTCACTTGCTGCGTTACCGCCACCACATGCACCTAGCATTAAAGCTGAGCCTAATACGGCTGTCATCGTTAAGTACTTCCACTTTTTCATTATTCATTGCCTCCATGACATATAATTAAAGTTTTACCTTACAATCTTTACTATACGGATGGATTATTGATAGCATATAAATGAACTGTTAAGAGAATGTAAAGGAATGTTTTACTTTGTAAACAAAAAATCAGCAGCGCCCCTAAAGGCACTGCTGATCTTTATTTTCCCTCACCTTCGCGGATAACTTCTTCCGACCAAGCAGGTTGTATTTTTTTAATTGTATCTGGTGTAAAGTCACCAGCTTTATTATGTTTCGCTTTTACTTCAAAATAAGCATCTACTGCTTTACGTGCAATATCACTTGCCGCTTGGTCATAGCCAAACGTACTCGTTGTCATATACGGCATAACTACAGCATACGCTACCTCTGGATTATCGTATGGTGCAAAACCAACATGCGTTAAATTTAATGTATACGCGCCGCGGTAGTTTTCGTTTACGCCGAAGTATTGTGTCTCGGCAGTACCCGTTTTACCTGCTGCTTGGTACTTCGCATCTGCGAAGAATGAACGCGCTGTACCACGCGCTCCTGCGTATACTGCACGGAAGCCTGCTTGTACTTGTGCAATCTCTTGACTACTATTGTTAATGCGGTTAATTACTTGTGGCGTACGTTGCTCAAGTAAATCACCAAAAATTTTGCCATCTGGTGATGGCTGGCGTACCTCTTTTAAAATATGAGGTTTTACACGGTAACCATTATTTGCAATTGTAGAAACATATTGCGCTAGTTGCATTGGTGTGTACGTATCATACTGACCAATCGCAAAGTCCATCACTTTACCTTTCTCTTGTAAATTGTCACTACCTTTTACGCCAACTTGCTCATTTGGTAAATCAATACCTGTTTTAACACCTAAACCAAATTGGTGGTAAATGTTACGCATTTTTTGGTACGTATCATCACTCACGTTAAATGGCATACGTGGGTAATAGTTAGGAATGCCACCAATACGCATCGCCACATAGAACATATACACGTTGGATGAACTTTCGAGTGCGTTAATATCTGTCATCCAACGATTATTATAACCATTTGTATTAGCAAGTGACGTACGTTTTTGCCCGCCAATATAAAGCGGTTGGTCCATTACGCCTTCACCCACATTAAAAGCACCCTCTTGATAACCACCAAGTACTGTTGCACCTTTAATTGTTGACCCTGCCTCGTACGCCATTGTATAAGCACCGTACGAAATATCTTCCATTTTACCGTTGTCAATTTGACGCCCAATTACAGATAATAACTCACCCGTTTGTGGATTCATCATTACAAGGAAGGTGCGGTCTAATAAATGCGAGCCATAACGTGACTTTTGTTTACGTAATTCATTTTCAACAATTTTACCAAGTCGATCTTCAAGCTCACTATCAATCGTTAATACTAAATCTTTACCAGGTTCACCCGCATATACCGTCTCTGTATCTACTACTTTACCTGATTTATCCGTAACATTTTTTACTACGGATTTTTTACCTTGCAGTAACTCCTCGTACTGCGCCTCAACAAAGCTATCACCTACGCGGTCATTACGTGAATAATCACGCGCTAGGAAATGATTAAGCTGGTCATTTGGTATCCCACGCTCTGGCGTTGTTGTACGCCCAAGGATAGCGAGCGGTGAAAGTTTAACACGCTTCCAATCCGTTGTCGTATTTACGCCTGGCAGCTCTGATAGACGTTCAGATACACGCGCAAACTCAGCATCTGTTACATTTTCACTTTTAATAATTTGTGGCGATAGGTTATAGCCTGACACCATTTCTCGGTAAATGGCTAGCACCTCTAGCTCATGACCTTCTAAGCTTTTCAAGTCATCTTCAGTAATACGTTCACGTGTTAAATCATCTACTTGTTTAGTAAATTCTTTTTCACTGCCTTCGCCTAACTTAGCACGAATTTTTTCACGCTCTTTCTCAGGCACTTTTTTCATAGCTTCATCAGGATTACGCAAAATCCAAAAATCCTGCTTATCACGTAGCGTTACTTTTTTCGTTGGTTGTTCAATTAATTCTGCCAACTGTTCGGCAATGTCTAACATTTCGGATTGCTTAGTTGATTGTAATTTTGTATAGGTAATCGCATTTTGTGGATCATTATCCACTAACACTCGTCCGTTACGGTCATAAATACGGCCACGAGGTACACTGGTATTAACAGGTACTTCTTCTGTACTCTCTACCATACTGACATAATACTCGCCCTTTACAATTTGCAAATAACCTAAGCGGAAAATTAGCGTCGAAAAAATTAAAAAGATAAAGAAAAAAATAACGTTCATGCGAAAGTTAATTGTAGATTGCTGTTTTGCCTTATGTTCTTTTAGTTTTCTGCTAGGCTCATTACTACGCATTAAACGCCCTCCTACTCATTTATACACATACGTTTAAGTATACCACCACAAAAGTGAAGTTTCACTATTATAACGGTAGGCTATTTAAAAAGTTGCATTAAAAAAGAGGCTGGGACAAAACCCATCTTATAAATGAAAAGCCCTTGAACTTTTACGTCATGTAAAAGTTCAAGGGCTTTGATTTTTGTGGGTAAAAAAAGAACACCTTCTGTTAAAATAAAGTCACCAAAACAAAATGGGACTGGCGTTGATGGCTGTGAACTTGCGAAAGTTCACAGCCAATCAATAAGAATACCCATAAAAAATGAAAAAGAGAAATTGAGCGCACTCAATTTCTCTTTTTCTTTGGCTGAACACTAGTTATGTCCCAGCCTCGTTAACATACGTTATTATTTAGCTGCAGCGAATTTTTCTGCTACAACGTCCCAGTTTACAATGTTCCAGAAAGCTGAAATGTAGTCAGGGCGACGGTTTTGGTAGTTTAAGTAGTACGCGTGCTCCCATACGTCTAAGCCTAGGATTGGTGTTTTACCTTCCATGTATGGTGAGTCTTGGTTTGGTGTAGAAATTACAGCGATGTCGCCGTTGTCTACTACTAACCATGCCCAACCAGAACCAAAGCGAGTTGTTGCTGCTTTAGTAAACTCTTCTTTGAAAGCATCGAAGCTACCGAATTTTTTGTCGATTGCTGTTGCTAATTCACCTGTTGGTGCATTAGCGCCACCTGGAGCGATAACTTCCCAGAATAGTGAGTGGTTAGCGTGACCGCCACCATTGTTACGTACTGCAGTTTGTTTGTCTGCTGGAAGTGCGTCGATGTCAGAGATTAATGCGATAAGCTCTTTACCTTCAAACTCAGTTCCTTCGATTGCTGCGTTTAAGTTCGTTACATACGTGTTGTGGTGTTTAGTGTGGTGGATTTCCATTGTTTGTGCATCAATATGCGGTTCTAGTGCGTCGTACGCGTAAGATAATTTTGGTAGTTCATGTGCCATGATTAAGTTCCTCCTTGGAATGTAAGTAATATCTTGCTACAACTTTAGATTATCAAAGTTGGTCAAACCATTCAATGAAAAAGCATCATTCTGTTACAATTCAGTCTTTTGACTGAAATTATACGACTAGGATAATAAAAATAACGACCATAATCGTTTGAATGATACCTTTTGTTACCATAGATGTTAAGAAGCCCACAAGTGAACCAAATCCACTGCGTAGTGCTTCCTTAAAGGTACTTCTTGTAATCAATAGCTCTGCCACTACTGCAAACACAAATGGCAAGATTAAAATCCCGAAAAATGGAATGATAAAGGGACCCACGATGAGCCCAATCGTACTTCCCCACATACCTGCTTTTGTTCCGCCAAACGCTTTAACACCTACTAAGCCAGCGATTGTGTCAGCAGCAAAGAGCACAATAACAAGTAGCACTTGCCCTAACCAAAACCACCATGGTAGCGCACTAAAGGTGAAAAACAAGCCGTATACGATAAACCCTGCAAAGATAAATAGTACCGACGGAATGATCGGATATATTAGCCCAATATAAGCGATTACAAACAGCGCAATAATGAGTGTCCATGCGATTACTGTCATAGTGTTTCCCCCTCATTCCTTCAAAGTCTTTTCCCTCTTTTTACGCCCGTTAAAGCAAAAGGTTTCAAAATGCGTGAAAAGTCATGGTAAAATGACCGTTGGAGGAGAATCAGATGACCCATACACAACTTTTTATAATGAGCTTAACAAGCCCTAAAAAATTAGGCGCTGTGCGCTTCATGCCAATTGGCAAGGTTTTGCAGTATGCCTTCCTATTAGTAACCATAGTAACGGTATTTTCATTCGCACGCTTTACTACAGGTGTAACAGATAGCACGTTAGATATGAGTGGGCTAATGGAGTATGTTGAGGATATTCGCTTCCTATTGTATCCTGTAGCGTTTATTTTATTATTTATTGTAAACACTTTATTATTGTTTGCACGTATTAGTCTTTATGCATTAGTCGGGACATTGTTTATGCATAGCATGCAACGCCGCGGCGAATACCGTAATGTTTGGCGTACAGCAACGTTTGCGATTACATGGGCAACACTGCTCAGCATCGTTTTTGAATTTGTGCCTATCCCAGCAATTATTACAACGAGTATTGCCATTTTTATTACGATGCTCTTTATTTTTATCGGGCTCACAAAATACCCTAAGCTGCCACCTACGACAAAATAGGAACTTTTAGCGGTTCTGCCTTGTCCTAAATTTGTGACACTGCTAAAATAGTTTGAGTGATGACCATGTATGGTCGAAAAAGGAGAGACTAAAAAATGAGTGAAATTGTTCACCGTTCAAAAACACGTCCTGTACGTGTTGGTAATTTAACGATTGGTGGTAGTAATGAATTATTCATTCAAAGTATGACAACGACAAAAACGCATGACGTAAAAGCTACCGTTGCGGAAATCCGTCGTTTAGAAGAAGCAGGCTGCCAAATCGTACGCGTTGCTGTACCTGATGAGCGTGCGGCTGATGCCTTAGCAGAAATTAAAAAGCGCATTACTATTCCACTAGTAGCAGATATTCACTTTGATTATAAGCTTGCATTAAAAGCAATCGAAGCGGGCGTTGATAAAGTACGTATTAACCCAGGTAACATTGGTCGTCGTGAAAAAGTTGAAGCGGTTGTTAATGCGGCTAAAGCAAAAGGCGTACCAATTCGTATTGGGGTTAACGCTGGTTCATTAGAGCGTCATATTTTAGATAAATATGGCTACCCAACTGCTGATGGTATGGTGGAGTCAGCACTACACCATATTAAAATTTTAGAGGATTTAGACTTCCATGATATTATCGTATCTATGAAAGCCTCTGACGTTAACTTAGCGATTGAAGCCTATGAAAAAGCGGCGCAAGCATTTGATTACCCACTACACTTAGGTATTACTGAGTCAGGTACACTATTTGCAGGAACAATTAAATCTGCTGCAGGACTTGGCGCAATTTTATCAAAAGGTATTGGTAACACACTGCGTATTTCATTATCTGCTGACCCAGTAGAAGAAATTAAAGTAGCGCGTGAATTATTAAAATCATTCGGCTTAGCATCAAATATGGCAACTTTAATTTCTTGCCCAACATGCGGTCGTATCGAAATCGACTTAATCTCTATTGCTAATGAAGTAGAAGAATATATTTCAAAATTAAATGTACCCCTTAAAGTAGCTGTACTTGGTTGCGCTGTAAACGGTCCTGGTGAGGCACGTGAAGCTGATATTGGTATCGCGGGTGCACGTGGCGAAGGTCTATTGTTTATGAAGGGGAAAACCGTTCGTAAAGTGCCTGAGGAAACAATGGTAGAAGAATTGAAAAAAGAAATCGACAAGCTAGCAGCCGAAATGGAAGCAAAGCGCGACGAGGAACAAGCTAATGCTTAAGCCTCGCTTCGGTATTGACATTGACGGCACAGTAACGACGCCTGATACGTTACTGCCTCATATTAACAAAGCTTACGATGTTACCCTCACATTAGATGATGTAATAGAGTATGATTTTCTTTCTGCCTTTCCTCACCCAGTTGACCGACAAGAATTTGCTAACTGGTTTGCGGCAAATGAACGCCATATGTATGAAGTATCAGATGTTTATCCAAACGCGAAACGCGTATTAGATGAATGGCATAAAAAATACGAGCTGATTTATATTTCAGCTCGCCATGATGGCTTAGTTGATGTTACAACGGAATGGTTTACGAAACAACAATTACCGTATGACCGCATTGAGCTTATTGGTAGCCATGATAAATTGCGTGCGGCAAAGGACGCGGCAGTTGAGGTGTTCTTTGAAGATAAGCACGACAATGCTGTTATGCTTGCCGAAGAATTAGACATTCCTGTCGTATTATTTGATACACCCTATAATCGTCAAGCCACACCTAAACAAGTAATCCGCGTTAAGTCATGGTTACAAGCCAGTGACTGGATTAAACAAAACTTTTAATACTAAAGGCAGAAGCATAACGCTTCTGCCTTTTATAATGCCGCAAATGCCTGTTTTAGATCCGCAATAATATCCGCTTCTTCTTCTACGCCTACCGAAAAACGTAATAAACGATTGCATACACCTCGCGCTATCCGTTCTTCATATGGTATGTCAGCATGCGTTTGAGTAGCAGGATACGTAATAAAACTCTCCACGCCACCTAGGCTCTCTGCAAAAGTTACAAGCTGTAAACTACGCAAAAATATATCGATGTCCTGCTCACGTTGTAACCGAAATGATACCATGCCGCCCTCACCTGCATACAGTACATCTGTCACTTGAGTATGGTTTTGTAAAAAGGCTACAACGGCTTTAGCATTCGCATCATGCTGACGCATACGTAAATGCAATGTTTTTAAGCCTCGTACAATCAACCAACTGTCCATTGGTGACAGCGTAAAGCCACTAGTATTATGCAAGAAAGCAAGTCGTTCACATAACTCTTCTCCTTTAGCTACAACAAGACCTGCTAGCACATCATTATGCCCGCCAAGGTATTTTGTTGCACTATGTACCACAATGTCTGCACCGAGAGTTAAAGGTTGTTGGAAATACGGCGTTAAAAATGTATTGTCCACTACTACAATAGCATCCTGATTACTAAACTGCGCAATATCATAACGTTGCATTAAAGGGTTGGTTGGCGTCTCTAAAAAAATCATAGCAGCAGGTGTGGCCAATGCTTGAGTTAGTGCACTTGCATCTGCAAAATTAACATAGCTAACTTCTATACCATAATGCGCTGCTAAATACGTAAATAAACGATAAGTGCCACCATAAATATCATTTGGCACTATCACTCGATCACCCGCCTTTAATAACCCCATTACTAATTGAATGGCCGCCATGCCAGAGCTACAGGCAAAAGCGGCATCGCCTGCCTCTAACTTAGCAATACCCTGTTCTAACACGCTTCTTGTAGGATTTTTTGTACGCGTATAGTCATATCCTGTTGATTGCCTAAGACCTGCATGCTCATAAGCTGTCGAAAAATATACCGGCGTGCTAACTGCGCCTGTTTTACTATCACTATGATTTCCGAGTTGCACTAATGTCGTTGCAATGCTTGTCATCATTTACCCGCTCCCTTCGTCTTGTGACGTTACAGTAGCACCTCTCTACACCCAGCACAATATTTTATTAGAATATTTCATCATTTATTCACACAATACCTAAGGTGGTACATTTTATGGCGAAACTGTGTCATTTAAGTGAAGTATAACTTTTTAGCGCCTACGCCTTTTGTTAATCATGCAATTATTTTCTGTTTAATCCATAATATTTACGCTTTCGTATTGAATTTTCCGAATATTACCTCTATGATAAATGAATAAAATATTTTTCAACAATAACAAAGGGGTATGGGCATGAAAAAAAATCACATAAGTGTGGTGTTTGGAGGCGTACTACTTTTAGTAGTGGCAATGGGGATTAGCCGCTTCGCCTTCACACCAATCTTGCCCTTTATGCGTGAGGACGTGGGGTTTTCCGTAGAGACAGCAGGCTTTTTAGCTTCTAGTAATTACATCGGTTACTTCATCGGCGCATTATGGGCTGGCTTTATTACCAAAAATCGTAAAGGTTTTTTATTACTAGCGGTATTAATCAACGTAGCATCGGTCGTTTTAATGGGGATTATTGATAGCTATACGATTTGGTTGATACTACGCTTCGTGGCAGGGGTGACAGGAGGCCTAGTGTTTGTTTTAACATCTAGTATTGTTATGGATTATTTAGCGCAACACTTTCTTGCAAGCTGGTCAGGTTACTTATTTGGTGGCATCGGGCTTGGTATCGCCTTCTCTGGTTTGTTCGTGCCATTTTTAGAGGCAGCTTACACATGGAAAGGCGCTTGGCTTGGGCTTGGTGCATTATCATTACTCTGCGTACTGATAACCGGCTTTTTATGGCGCAAGCTTGTGGTTACTAACATCCAAAAAGCGCCCGCTGACGATACACCAAAATTAACAAAAGGCTTTATGCCTTGGTTTATTGCGGCATACGGTTTAGAGGGCCTTGGCTATATTATTACAGGTACTTTTTTAGTGGACATTATTCATGGCATTCCTGAATTACAATCTTACTCTTCCATTAGTTGGGTCATTGCAGGACTTGCAGCAATTCCCTCAGCGCCTGTTTGGAGTACATTGATTACAAAATACTCACCAATTAAAATTTTATCCATCGCTTATTTACTGCAAGTATTTGGCATTTTACTACCTGTATTCTCTCAATCTATCTTCAGCGTATTTTTATCTGCCTTTTTATTTGGTATGACGTTTGTCGGCATCGTTACGATGACAACAGGCTACGCTCGTCAGCTTTTTCCTACTAAGAGTGGTCCTGTCGTATCCATCCTGACAACATTTTATGCCTTTGGTCAAATCATCGGTCCAATTGCGGCAAGTAAGTTAGCTACTCACTATAGTAGCTATAATGCTGCGTTAATTTTTGCGGGAAGCATTGTATTTTTAGGGCTAATCATTATATGGATTGGTTGTGTAGTTACAAAAAAATCTGAAATAATTGATATAAAAAATGTTTAACCTTCTGCACATTGGGAACATTATAACCATAGACAAAGAAAAGGAGGACATTAACATGTCAAACAAATTTACAGATGATTTAAAAGGTACTGGTAACGAACTTAAAGGTGAAGCAAAAGAGCAATACGGTAAAGCAACAGGTGATGTTGGTAAACAAACTGAAGGTAAACTTGATAAATTAAAAGGTGCAGCACAGCACAAATTAGCAGATGCTAAAGAAGCTGTAACAAACAAAGTCGAAGAAATCGAAAAGAAATTTGAAGATAAAAAGAACGAAAATAAATAAGCAACTTTGAAATGTCATCGCTTGTAGCGATGGCATTTCTTTTCATTTTTTTGGCTTTTCTTTTATACTAGGGCTATAATAACTAAAGGATTTGATACAATGGGACGTATTTTAGCAATTAGTGATATACACGGACAACACGCTATGTTAGTCGCATTATTAAATAAAATCGCTTTACAACCTGATGATACCTTATTATTTATGGGTGACTATGTAGACCGTGGTCCACAATCTAAAGAAGTGCTCGATACGGTATTATCGTTGCGCGAAACACACGGTGCTACATTGTTAATGGGTAACCATGAAGCCATTATGCTACGTGCTTTTACCGCCAACCATTGTAAACCTTGGGAACATTGGATAAATGTTTGCGGTGGCGTTGAAACACTTGAGAGCTATGGGTTACGTGTAGCTGATTTTGATACAACTAACTTACCTTTACTTAAGCAATTACCTACAACTCATCCACTACGCGCACACCTCCAAGCTATCGAAACAATGGGTTACTATGTAGCTTATGATGATGTGGTATTTGTACATGGCGGCGTTGACCCAGAGCTACCACTAGACGAAACACCAATCTCTACCCTATTATGGATTCGTAAGGAGTTTCATATGGGCTACCACGGCGAAAAAACCATCGTCTTTGGCCACACACCGTCCTACCGTCTACATGGTACAAAGCATAATACGGATGTGTATTACGGGCCCAATCGTATTATTGGGATTGATGGCGGTGCTACATTTGGTGGACAACTACACTGCCTTGATTGGACAAATAAGCGTGTATATTCTGTGCAAGCAAAAAGCTGTGTCGCTCAATCTTGAGCAACACAGCTTTTTAATTAATACAATTTAAAAATCACACCGACTAGGCAATAAATAATAATAGTAGAGAATAAAATCGTCATGTGCAGTAATGAAAAGACAAACATTTTGGTGGCCCATTTTACTTGGTCCGTATTAGTGTGGTAGCCATAAATACTCATAACTAGCCACGCACTGCTTAATAATAACGCAACTAGCATAATGCCAACGCTAAGTGAACCAAATAAGAAACTTAGTAAAATTAAAATAATTAAATAAAAGTTCGTTTGGTAATACGTACGTTTCATACCTTTTGCTACAGGTAGCATTGGAATGTTAGCTGCTTTATAATCTGCATGCTTACGAATGGCAATAGCATAGAAGTGAGGCATTTGCCATATTACCATGACACCAAACAAACCTAAGATGGCAGGGTGCGTTAAATTACTCGACACAACAGCCCAACCAATTAATGGTGGCATTGCTCCCGACAGACTGCCAATCTCTGTATTGTAAATCGTATAGCGCTTTGTCCATATCGTATAAGGCCCTACATATAAAAATACACCTAAAAAGCCTAAGAACGCTGCAAGTGGTGATGCAAAGTATAATGCAATAATCCCAACAACTAATAATACTACTGCAAGAATGGCTGTTGTTTTAACAGGCATTTGCCCCGTTACGGTTGGACGCGACTGTGTTCGTGGCATGATCGCATCAATATCACGGTCATAAATGTTATTGAAGGCACCAGCTGAGCCGATGACAGCTGCACTACCTATTGTCGCTAAAATAATTTGCACAATATAATCCATTATATTTGCCTGTGTATGATACAGTGCTAAGGCTAAACCCGCCCACATTGGGATTAAGTTTGACTTAATAATACCCGTCTTAACGGTTTGCGCTAGCATGTCTGTCATTTTAGGCTGAAGTTGTGGCTCAATACTAATTTTTTGTTCATCGTGCATATGCGTTAAGTCCTTTTCCATTTGTTTTCATCAATCCAACTTTCTCAGACAGCTCATAGCTGCCTTACTATTCTACTCTTTTCTTTATCACATTGTATGCAAATAAGTAAAATTATGCGCTGCTAATGTTCAATCATTGGATTTGAAAAGCGTACGTCTTCTATGATAACATTGCTGGTTCAGAAAATGAATACGTAACCGCTCACAGTTGTGAAAACCGTGTGTGCATTTTGTGAAATCATTTAGACTTTTGCGATATGTTGATGTAAAAAATCATTGAAATCTGCGCGATTTTGTGGCGTTACACCATGGCCATCCTCGTAGGCCATCAACGTCACATTGGCATCACATGCCTCTAAAAATACAGCTGCTTGCTCCGCTTCTTTAAATGGATAAATATAATCGTACGTACCATGTGAAATAAAGAAAGCGACTTGTGAAATATCTTTCTTCACATACTCCTCTTGTACAAAATTTGGTAAAAAGCCACTAAGTGCCGCAACACCTGTTACTTGATTACCTAAAACAAAAGCTGATGACTGAGCAATTACTGCCCCCTGATTAAAGCCAACGACATACACTTGCTGTGGGTTAATCGAAAACTCGATTAAAGCTTGTTCTACAAACTGCGAAAAAGCTACAACTACTTTATCAAAAATAGCGCGGACAGGTTGTTCCTCTTCACCAATTGTGAAGAAAGCATAACCATTGCCATGCGCAATTGGGCCACGTATAGCAAAAATATGTGCAGGTACTGTATCTAGTAATTGCAATAAATCTTGCTCATTACTCCCCATACCATGCAATAAAAAAATGGCTGGGTAAGTTGTGGTAGGTTGTTCGTTTTTTGGTCGATAATGTGTAAATGTAAATGGTGTGTTCACGCAAATACCCCCTCTTAATTAATGTAATGTAAGCTGTCGTGCAAACTGATCAGCATAATAATTCACATAGCCGTCAATGACACGAAGTGTTTCTGTAGCATCACCTTCAAGTAATGCCTCACGACTATCTTGCATTGTGCAAACGGTTAAAAAATCAACGCGCAAGGCATGCGCAATGGACATATAGGCGTAATCATACATAATAATTTCCGCTGTTAGCTCCTTAGCCTCGTACTCCTTATGAAACACAGGTAGCAATACTTCTGTTTGTTCGTCCACCTCTTGGCGTACTTGCATTTGTCCTGTCAAGAGCTCAGTTTCGACGACAGCTGCTGTAAAAGCAAGTTGCCCTGTTAAAATGGCGCTAAAAATTGTATGCCATACTGCCGCATTGCGCTCATAATAGGCAAGGTTTAACATCATCTGGTCACAAAAGGCCTGCTCCTCTCTCCCCTTACGCTTATCATCAATCGCTGCCTGAATAATCGTTTGAAAGTTTTCGACTTCTGCATTTTTTACGAGTTGGTAAAAGCCTTGCTCTACCCATGAAGCAATTTGTTGTTGTAGTTCTGACATGCTGTCACTTCCTTACTGTAAATTACGAAAACACGTAGTTTTCCATTTCGTCATATGTGGTTTGTATCGCAGCCTTTAAAGATGCTTGCTCCTCGCGACAATACGTTAGAGCATCTTCTAATGTTACTGCCGCATTGGCTAAAAAGGCAGGCTCTTGTAAATCTTTTGCTAATTGGATTAAAACTAGTGCCTGATTCCATTGCCAACGTGAGTTTTTAGGGTCTAGTTGTATCGCTTGCTCTAAAAAACCAAGGGCATCAAAAGGCATCCAACCAAAGCGGTGCATAGTTTGCCCTGTTAGCCCCCAATACAAGCCTTTATTAGGGTTAGCGGCAATCGCTTGTTGAAAACAATGTACAGCCTCTGGGTAATGGTGCGCTAAAATAAACAGCTCCCCCTGTACAACAAAGCTTGCTGCACGCTCATTAGCTGTCCCTTCTTTTGCGCGTTGCTCAAGCTGTGCAATGCACGCTTTAAAATCCGCTTCATCCGTATGCGTACGAATAAACTGCACCTCATCTAAATCCTCATAACTCTCATCTGCACGCTCAATTGACTGACGCTCTAAATCATGCGTAATTTTTGGGTACTTATCATACTCATACTCCTCAAATAATGCGAGGTATTTAGCAGCTAATGTTCGCTCATCTGCATCTGTTGATGTCGCAGCAATCTGTTGCGCCTCCGCAAAACATTTCATCATGGCACCACGATAAAAATAGTCATTCATTTTATGCACAATGTCACTCCCCTTTTACGTTAGTATAACAAAAAAAATGCCGCGATGGCGCGGCATTTACTGTGCTTACTTTTTAGCATATGGTGTTAGGAAAGCCTCTAACTCTTCTTCTGGTAAGTTACCTTCAAAGCGCTCTACCTCAGCACCGCCATCAAAATGAATGAAGGTTGGCGTTGCTGTAATATTGTACGTATCCCACTCATCATACTCTAATAAATTAATTTGGTTTACTTCAATGCCCTTATCCTCTAAGATTGGCATTAATTTTGGTGTTAATGCACGGCAATGCGTACAAGTTGGACTAAAGAAGTAAGCATTCACTTCTTCACCGCTATCAATTTTTGCTTTTAAATCTTCTGGTAATGTAATGTTTTGGTAGTTTTCATCTTGCAGTAAATCTATTGTAGGTTGTTGTAATTTTTTGTCACCATAAGGATTATCAACACTTTTCAGCTTATCCTTATTCGACATATTTGTCAGTAAAATAATAGCGACTAATAGTACAATTACAACGCCGCCAATGGCCACTAGCTTTTTCACAAAAAAACCTCCTCAATTTAAACTCTACTCGATTATAGTAACAATCATGCCAAAGGTAAACTCTTTTCACTTGCTACGCTGAATACGTACACGTGCGATGCGTTTTTTAGTTTCTTTATATAGCTCATCTAGTTGACGGTAGCACGCATATTGCCCTGGGCGTGCTTTAATAAATGCTAAACGCTCACGACCATTAGTAGGCAATAAACTCTCGTCAATAAATGCCTCGTAATGCGCGATGGCTTTTTCCATCTCCGCTTTTACAGTCTTATCACGCGCGCTATGCAAAGCATGAATGGTTTGCTCAAGTACTTGCCACTCTGCATACCACGCATCAACTTTGTCTTTTGCTAAATTAGGCATCTTGCTTCACCAATCCTTTACGAAAGCGCTTTTGTCCTTCACGACATACGCTAAAGAGTGGGCAAACATGGCAACCTGGATTTTGTGACTTACAATGATAGCGCCCAAAGAAAATAAGCTGATGATGGGTTTTTGTCCATGCATCAATTGGTGTTTTTTTCATTAGGGTTTCTTCCACTTGTAGTACGCTATCTTTCCAGCGACATATACCTAAGCGTTTAGCTACGCGCTCAACATGTGTATCTACAGCAAGTGCTGGCACACCAAAGGCAACGGATAGCACAACATTGGCTGTTTTGCGCCCAACACCTGGTAAGCTCTCTAGCCCTTCACGCGTTGCTGGCACTTCACCATCATAAACATCGAGTAGGCGCTGTGATAGCGCTTGAATATTTTTTGCCTTATTGCGATATAGCCCAATAGAGCGAATATCCTCTTGCAACTCCTCTAAAGATACGGCTAAATAATCAGCAGGCGTTTTATATTTTTGAAATAAATCTTTAGTTACACGATTGACTAGCTTATCCGTACATTGGGCAGACAATAGTGTAGCAATTGTTAGCTCGAAAGGATTTTGATGCACGAGCTCACAATGTGCATTAGGAAACATGCGGTCCATTTCCTCTAGGCAAAACTGCCATTGCTTTAATGTTAACACGGCTTCCTCTCCTTACTCCTCATCCTCTAACCAGTTATAAAAAGGTACCTCATCTACAAACGGCTCCTGTGAGACAGGTGGTGTGTAGGTTTTTTCTCTAAACTGATTGGTTTGCTCTTGTGCCTGTTGTGGCGTTTGGATATTTTTCTTTTGCCACTCAAATAAAATACGGTCAATGTATTTAAGACTCATTTTGCCCGCAAGTACGGCTTCTTTTAGTGCCTGCTTAATGAGCGCAACGGAATGCCCGTCCTCATCAAGCCACTTGCCAATGGTTTCGATCTCCATAGGCGAAAAGAGACGACCAAACTCCGCTTCAAACATGCTAAAGAGCTCGCCTTCTTCATTTGTTTCTTTTTGTTCAATAATCGCTTGTTCGTCAAGCTGTACACGTTCTGTCAATCGCTCCCATAACGGGTAAAGCGAAAAGGTTTCGTAAATAATGCCCTTTTGATCCTTCATCTGCGCAATCTCTAATAACCCTTTTTGCATTAAACGTTGCAAAATAGTGGAAATAGCATTTGTCGATAAGGTGGAGCGTTGCATGAGTTGTTGCGGGGTTGGAAAGCTCGTACCCTCTGTTTGAAACGCAATTAAATGCATGATGACAAGTGCTTCCTCGTCTGTCATGCTAATTGCCTTATAGTGCTGAAATAATAATTGTGGGATGAGCACTTGTTGTTGCTCTAGCCAAACACGAAAGGTTTGTTCATTCGCCATACTAAAACTCCTTTAATGAAAAGAGGATGCCGCACAAGACGACATCCCTACTATTTATGGATACAGGCGGTTTAGTAAACGTGGGAATGGAATACTCTCACGCACGTGCTCTGCACCACTAATCCAAGCTACTGTACGCTCTAGCCCTAAGCCGAAGCCTGAGTGAGGCACTGAGCCTTGTTTACGTAAATCTAAATACCAAGCATATGCATCTTCATCAAGGTCATGCTCATTAATGCGTTGCTTCATTAATTCGTAATCATGAATACGCTCTGAACCACCGATAATTTCGCCGTAGCCTTCTGGCGCAATTAAGTCGGCACATAGCACAACATCATCACGGTCTGGGTGCGGTTGCATATAAAATGGTTTAATTGCTGTTGGGTAGCATGTAATAAATACAGGCATATCATAATGCTCAGCAATTGCTGTTTCGTGTGGTGAGCCAAAGTCATCGCCCCACTTAATATCTTCAAAGCCCTCTTTGTGTAAAAACTCAATTGCCTCATCGTATGAAATACGTGGGAATGGTGCTTTGATTTTTTCAAGCTTCGTTGTATCGCGACCTAAACGCTCAAGCTCAATTTGGCAATTTTTAAGTACAGATTGCACGATGTATGAGACATATTGTTCTTGTACTTCTAAGCTTTCGTCATGCTCAACAAACGCCATCTCTGGCTCAATCATCCAAAACTCGATTAAGTGACGACGTGTTTTTGATTTTTCTGCACGGAAGGTTGGCCCAAATGAGAATACTTTACCTAATGCCATTGCTGCTGCTTCCATATACAGTTGACCTGATTGTGATAAGTACGCATCTTCATCAAAATATTTTGTATGGAATAACTCCGACGTACCTTCAGGCGCTGAGCCTGTTAGGATTGGTGGGTCAACTTTTACAAAGTGATTTTCGTTAAAGAAGTTGTACGTTGCACGGATAATTTCGTTACGGATTTTCATAATCGCATGTTGTTTACGAGAACGTAACCATAGGTGACGATTGTCCATTAAAAACTCTGTACCATGCTCTTTTGGTGTGATTGGGAAGTTATCGGCTTCATGAATGATTTCGATATCCTTCACTTGTAGCTCACAACCAAATGTTGAGCGCTCATCCTTTGTTACTTCACCAATAACATACATTGATGTTTCTTGCGTTAAACCTTTTGCCTTAGCAAAAAGCTCCTCGCCTGCTTCAGCTTTTACTACAATACCTTGCACAAAGCCTGAGCCATCGCGTAATTGTAAAAACGCAATTTTACCACTTGAACGTTTATTTGCTAACCATGCGCCAAGTTTAACTGTTTCGCCGATATGGTTAGGCATATCTTGAATCATAATTTTTTTCATGTTGTCCTCCTAAGTTGCTAGTAAAGCATTAGTCTTGCCATTTTGCTTTAACAAATGTAGTAATACGACGGATTGCCTCTTCAATTAAATCAAGAGATGTCGCATATGACAAGCGAATTGTGCTTGGTGCACCAAAGCCTGAGCCTGGGATTACCGCAACATTTGCTTCTGTTAATAATGCACTCGCAAACTCATCCACTGAAGCAAAGCCTGTTTTTTGTGCGGCTTCTGTTACATCAGGTAATAAATAAAATGCACCTTGTGGACGAATTACGCTAAAGCCAGGAATTGTCTCAACCTGTGGGAATACCTTCTCTAAACGTGCTTCAAATGCTTGTCGCATTTCTTCTACTGCATCTTGTGAACCGTTGTAGGCTTCTACTGCTGCATACTGTGCAGTAGTTGTTGCATTAGATGTAGAGTGTGATGCTAAGTCTGTCATCGCTTTAATAATTGCTGCATCGCCTGCCCCGTAGCCAATACGCCAGCCTGTCATAGAATGTGATTTTGCTACACCATTCACAACAATTGTGCGTGCTTTAACTTCAGGTGAGACTTGTGCAATTGAAAAATGCTTAACGCCACCATAAACTAATTTCTCGTAAATTTCATCTGATACGATTAAAATATCTTTTTCGACGGCTACAGCTGCTAGCGCTGTTAGCTCCTCTTGTGAGTAAATCATACCAGTCGGGTTACTTGGTGAGTTAATGATAACCGCTTTTGTTTTTGCTGTAATAGCTGCACGTAATTGGGCTGGTGTCATTTTGTAGTTTTGTTCAGCTGTCGCCTCAACATAAACAGGTACACCGCCTGCAATTTTCACTTGCTCTGGATATGATACCCAATACGGGATTGGGATAATCACTTCATCGCCTTCATTTAATAACACTTGGAATAATGTGTATAATACATGCTTAGCTCCTACGCCAACCATTACTTCATTTGGCGCGTACGTTAAATTATTGTCACGTTGTAATTTGTCAATAATCGCTTGTTTTAAAACAGGAAGACCACCTGCTGGTGTGTACTTTGTTAAACCTTTTTCCATCGAATCAATCGCTGCATCTAAAATATTGCGTGGCGTGTTAAAGTCTGGTTCACCTGCGCCTAAACCAATTACATCAATACCCTCTGCTTTTAATGCCTTTGCTTTAGCTGTAATTGCTAAAGTTGTTGATGGTGTTAACGTCTTCACACGTTCTGCTAATACATTCTTCACAAGTCATCATTCTCCTCAGTTACTGTAATGTGTTTCCATTGCTCTCCGTTTTCATGCTGGTAGTACATATAATTTAACTGATTGTGGCTATCAATATACGTAATTTCCCAAACAGCGCCAGGCTCCTCGTAGCCTAACTTAGTGTGGAGTACACTTTCTACTTCTGCTTGCTCTTGCAACTTAGTTAACGCATCACTCTTTGAAATGCCATCTTCAAGCCACACTTGTTGAATGGCTTTTTTCGAAAAGTTAGCGGGTACAAATATCGCTTTTTTATCGTTATTTTTGTCGGTGCCAATCACGGTAATATAGGCTAAGGAACCATTATATACATAGGCATCATTAGCACTGGTTATGACCTTTTCTGTGAGCGCCAAATCCGTCGCCTTTTTTTCGACATTACGATAACTTGACTGCGCACTAACGAGTAGCGTTATACCAATAGCTAAACCAGCAATGATTACGACAGATACTACCGTTATCAACCATTTTTTCATTGTATATCTCCTTTATTTACAAAAGTAACGTAAGCGCTATCTTTCATCGTTTTTATTATACCAATTTTCGAGTTGTAAAACCATATCTGTTAATGGAACTTTATGCACAGGAATGCTCGGCAGTGCGGCAATAAATGCTTTGCCATATGCCTTTGTTTCAATTCGACGATCAAGCACAATTAGCGCACCCTTATCTTGTGAAGATCGAATCAAACGACCAAACCCTTGCTTAAAGCGCAGGATAGCTTCAGGTAGGGACAGCTCATAAAAAGCATTATGCCCCGCTGCCGTAATACGCTCCGCCTGTGCCTTAAAGAGTGGTGCCTCTGGTGCAGAAAATGGCAAGCGTACAACAATTACTGAGGCAAGTGCGTCACCTGGCACATCCACACCTTCCCAAAAGCTGTTAGTACCAAATAATACAGCGCGTTTAAATTTTTGAAAAGATTTTAAAATACGCATGCGACTGCCGCTCGTAATACCTTGTGCAAACAGCATATAGTCTTGTAATAACTCGCTCTCCTGTATTAACTCTACTGTTTGTCTTAACATTTGTTGCGAAGTAAATAAAACAAAACAGCGCCCCTCTGTAGCACGCACCGTTTGTGTAATTGCATAAGCTACCATTTCGATATACTCATGTTGTGGTACTTGCTGAATGTCGGGCATGTCCGTCACAATAAAAGCGGATGCCCCAGCATAATAACTCGCTGGTGCATGAAGCTGTAGTACACGTGTCGTTGCTGACAAACCAAGCTGTGCAGTAATAAAGGTTGGTTGCTTTGGCACCGTCATTGTACCTGAGGTAAAGATACGTGCACATTTGCCAAGCTTGGTTACTGCATCTTGAATAACAGCCGCCACATCAAGCGGATGTTGGACAATACGCAAGCTGCTAGGCACACTGCGCTTATCCAACTCAAGCCATGCTGTATTGCTTGGGTTAACTTCGATAAATAAAGCACGCCACTGATGTAGCATTAGTTGTACTTGTTGTACTAAGTAACGCCAATCCGCTAAAATTTGTTGCTCACTTGGCGCAAGTTGTACAAGTTCATTGCTAAACTGCGCTGTAATTTCAAGTGCACGCGTAAGCCATGCCTGCATCGCATCTGCTACGCTTGTATAATACGTTAACGGTATCGTCAACTGTGGTAAAAATAATGTCTGCTTATGGTCTCGCTTTCTAGGAAAATGTTTCATCGCATTTTTGGCAAGCGCATTTGTAACCGTATCAAACTGCTCTACCATACGGCTAAACAAACGCTCCGCTTCCTGTAATAAAAACGGTGAAACGCGCTCGTACTTACGCGATGCTTCATATAATAATCGAAATGTAGCATCGTCCTCATAAGAACCAATTTGCCCAAAAATATATTTGCCATACGTATAGGAAAACATCTGTGTCTCCCGTTGCATGGCCGCTTGAATTAATTGATGCGCCTCATCAAAAATCCAACCATCTACTTGCGCAAAAACACTCGCAGCCTGCTCTGTATGCGCGAGTACCATTGCATGGTTTGTCACAATAATTGTCGCGTGTTTACACTGTGCAAGCGCATAATTATAATAATCAAATGGCTTAGAAGGTGCGCTGTCTTGTTCTTTACGTAACTTATCAACCACAAGTTGACCACCTCCGGAGACATTAAGCTCATTACTGTCACCCGTTACGGTTTCTGTTAACCACACTAAAACTTGTAAAAGCGTTAAGGTTTCGTCATAACTACGCTCAGTATAATTAAGCATCGTTTGTACTTTAGTCAAATCAATATAATTCCGCTTACCTTTTACCATAGCTATCGCTAACTTAACACCAAGTAACTGCTCGACTTTTGGGAGGTCTTCTGCAAATAATTGCTCCACAAGATGCGATGTGTACACACTAATCGCCACTTGCTTACCTTCACTTACCGCATAACTAATCGCTGGTAGTAAATAGCCTAGCGTTTTTCCAATACCTGTTGAAGCTTCAATCACTACCTCGCCTTGTGTATGCAATGTCTGATAAATTTCGTCCATCATCTGAAACTGTGCAGGGCGTTTTTCGAAATTATGCCACGCATGCTGTAGCAGTTTTTCCTTTGCCTCATCTGTTGCAGGATAGCGTAAAGTTGTTGGCTGTGATTGAAGCTGTGTTAGTTTTTTTAAAGCTAAGCCGCCGTATTGCACAAAGTCTTCACTTGCAAGCTGCGTACGTTTCCATGCCAGTACACTAAAGAATAACTGTGCAATGTCGGTTTTAGCATTAAAGCTTAAGCGATGCATTGCCTCAAGTGTAGGCTGTGGTAAGCCGCGTAATTTGTCATAACACGCAATTAATAATTTAGCTGTCGCGAGTGCATCCTCATCTGCACGATGGGCGCGCGCTAATGTAATACCTAAATCTTGCGCGAGGTCACCTAGCTTATAGCTTAGCGCGCTTGGGTATAAAATTTTAGCAAGCTCTACCGTATCCACTTTTTCGCCGCGCCACTCAGGTAAACCTACACGCTTAAATTCGGCTTGTAAAAACGGTAAGTCAAAGTCCGTATTATGTGCAACAAACACACAATCCGTTAATAATTCATATATTTTTTTTGCATGTGCTGTAAAAGGTAACGCTGTTTTAACATCCTCATCCGTAATATGCGTTAAATCTTGAATAAAGAGCGGAATACTTCGCTCTGGGTGGATAAAGGTCGTAAACCGATCTACTACTTGCCAATCACGCACAAAAACGACCGCAAATTGCATCATGCGGTCGCCATTTTTAGAGGAATGCCCCGTCGTTTCGATATCGACTACAGCATAAGTTTTTCCCATTATACTTCAACTCACAGTTCACTTAATGTTTGCATTTATTTTATCATACTGTGCGTTATTATGCTTACTTACACCTGTCTTTAACGTCTCAAGCACATCCTCAATTTGTACTGGTACGATAAACTGGTAACTACCAAAGCCAAAAGCCAATTTTGCGCGTGGTGCTATTGTTTTTGGCAATGGCTTCATATGCGTGGTTATAAACAAGGTTGCGCCTTTTGGTACATCAAGCGGTAGGTCCGCTTCGTCATAAGGCACACCATCTATGACAAGTCGCTCAAGTGCAACTAAATTACGATACGATTGAAATTTGCCTAAAGTTAATGCCTCTGTTGTTTTCACACTCATATTTGTTGCACCATCCGCAAATGATGCCCCTTGTTTCGTAAATTTTTCGTCCTCTAGTTGCGTTATTGTATGGTCAAAAGATAAATAACGGACACTACCATCGTCAAAAGCTAAGCGTGCTGTTGTTGGTAAAAATGTTGGCGATACAATGTAATGCATGACTTCTTGGCCATTATTTTGCCAAAGAATTTCGCCGCCACTCGATGCAGGAGCCGTAGCCTCAGCATCAAATGAAACCGTATCGAGTGATAAATAAGGTTTAGAGACCG
Source organism: Metalysinibacillus saudimassiliensis (assembly GCA_000935965.1). Lineage (GTDB taxonomy): Bacteria > Bacillota > Bacilli > Bacillales_A > Planococcaceae > Metalysinibacillus > Metalysinibacillus saudimassiliensis. The sequence goes on along the minus strand of LN483076.1, from coordinate 214,632 downwards.
TATGCTCCACTACTTGTTGGTCAACACTTTGCGCCTTGTCTGACAAGCTAACTTGAGTAAGTGTTTCGTCTTGCGTCACAAAAGTAATAGGTAACTCACTTTTCGTCATATACGTAACTTCATAAACATATGGCGTAGGAAAGCTTGTATATATTCTGTACAATGCAAAGGTTTGAATAGCAATACCCATCAGTAAAATAAATGTAAAGAACACCGGTGGTAACACTGTTACTTGCCAAATAATAAGGAGGAGCGTAATCATGATTAATAGTGCGCGCATATCAAGCCCACCATTAAGGGTGAAACTGTAAAGCACAATATTGACGATAAATAAGCCGTGGAGCCACCCTACTTTTTGAGATTTGGTCTTAACAGCACTAGCATACAGTAGCCATAGCGCACCGAGTAGCACAAAGCCACCACTATAGCTCGGCAATGCATAGCTCACAAGGCTTAAACTAACAGACGTCAGCACAACCCAAACCGCTAACGTATTAGCTCGAAGTAATACAAAACAGGCAATGATTTGTGCAAGTGGATGTGGTAGTGCCATTAGCAGTAAACCAATAGTTAAGCTATTCATAATTTGCCTCCTCATAATAATCCCAAATAATTTTCCCTTGGTCCGTTGTAAGCGCAATACGGTCTACCCGCTTTGTATGAGCAAGACGTAGCACAACGGTCTGATCTACAGGAAGTGTATATGGCAATGCCACTTGCTTACCATCAATATAAAGCGGGGCATCGCTCGCAATAGCCGTCAATGTAACAGGCTCATCTACTTTTAGCGAAAGCTCCCGCTGAAATAGACCTTGCATCGTTAATGCCTTGACGGTTGTTTTTGCATAAGGTTTGGTAAAAGGTAGTAACCCATGCGATGTGGCAAGCGCTACATATTTTTTATTGACAGCAGGTGGCTGAGTAAATGTAATTTCATATACTACGGTATAGGCGTGCTGTTCTATTTGACGAATTGTTGCACGTTCGGCAATGGGCAGCAAACCAATATTTAAGCTATACACATCAAAATGGTCTTGTTTATTTACTTCTACATAAGCCGTTTGTAATGTGCTATCTGCGAGTAAGGTCGGCTTAATTTGGGCTACTTGAAACACACTTACATTATAAATAATAACGACTACAAGTAACCCGGCGATGGCATAAACGATACGCTTGCGCCACCACGCTACTACTAAAGCAATGGCTACAATAACTGCTAAACCACCTTGTAATGTAGTTGTTGTGTTATGACTAGCACTTGTTGGCGCAGTAGGCAGGGCAATCATACTAAAAAACAGGGCAGCAACCGCAACTAACCATAAGGGATTAGCCATTTTATTTGGCGCGATGCTCCGATTAATACGTCCACGTACAGCCCTTGGCACAGGGATTTCATCTACTTGTCGTTTAAAGTCCTTCATTCGCTCGCCTCCATCTCGTTGCGTAATTTTTGCAATGCGCGGTACAAAATTGTTTTTGTTGTGCCTAGTTTTAAACTTAACATTTCGGCAGTTTGACTAATTGTATAATCATAATAAAAGCGTAAAATGATGACGTCTTTTTCTTGAGGTGATAGCACGCGTAAAACGTCAGCTAAAATTAATTGTGTAGACTCTTCAATATGTACTGGCTCAGGTAAGTCATCATAGTCAACATATGTCATACGTCCACGTTTGCGTAAAAAATCATGAGCCGTATTAATCACAATCCGAGTCAACCATGTCGTAAAGTGCGCTGGTGCTTGTAGCGTGGTTAATTTTTGATGCGCCTTCAAAGCCGATTCCTGTACGACATCTAAGGCATCTTGTTCATGTTGCACATAAATATAGGCCATGCGATACATTTGGGCCTCATGTTGATAGAGTAATTGGCGAAAGGCTTTTTCATTGCCTTCTATAGCTCGCATAACGGTTTTCTCCACACCTCGCACCTCCTTTACTTATTAGACGTTAACTCTCTTCTGTTTAGCTTTAACAAAATAAAAAAAGCCAGCAAATGCTGACTTTTTCGTTACCCAATCGTTAATGGTGGCTCATCATATACCAATTGTGTAATGGTATTTCCTTCTCCCATAATCGCAATGCGCGGCACATTTTTTATTGCTTGCTCTGTTGTCATTTGCGCATAAGCAATAATAATAATAATATCTTGCGGCTGTACTAAACGCGCGGCTGCTCCGTTAACACAAATGACACCACTACCTCGCTCGCCTGCAATCGTATAGGTTTCGAAACGTGCGCCATTATTATTATTAACAATGGCTACAAGTTCGTTTGGTAAAATACCAACGGCCTCTAAAATATCTTGGTCAATCGTAATCGAGCCGACATAGTTTAAATTAGCCTCTGTCACCTGTGCGCGGTGAATTTTAGCGTGCATCATCGTTCGTAACATTTATACAACCTCCCAAATGATATTGTCAATTAAGCGTGTCTTGCCAATAAAAACAGCTACAGCTAATACAAGATGCTTAGTTGAAGCTGTTGGAGCGGCTAAGTCAGGGTAACTAAGTTGTGTTAAATAATCAATCTTACCACCTGTTGCTTGCTCAATAGCAACACGCGCCTCAGCAATCGTTTGTTGCCCTTGTTGAATGCGTGTTAACTCTTTAAATATAGCTGGCGCTTTCGCTCGCTGTTCTTCGGTTAAATAAACATTGCGTGATGACTTAGCTAAGCCGTCTGCTTCTCTTACAATGGCTACAGGACAAATTTCTATAGGGAAATTAAAGTCACGCACCATTGTTTCAATAATCGCAAGTTGCTGCGCATCCTTTTGGCCAAAATAGGCGCGTGTAGGTTGCACAATATTAAATAATTTTGCGACGACTTGCACAACACCATCAAAATGCGTAGGACGTGATTTACCGCAAAGCTCACGTGCCATTGCACCAGCTTGTACTACTACACTGCCTTGCGTAGGATACATTTCTTCTACATTGGGTGCAAAAACAAATGTAACGCCTGCTTGTTCAGCTAGTTGGCAATCACGCGCTAAATCTCGTGGGTAACTTTCAAAATCTTCATTTGGCCCAAACTGCGTAGGGTTAACAAAAATACTCATGACGACAATAGCGTTTGCTTGTTTAGCAGCGGCTACGAGCGCTAGGTGTCCTTCATGTAAATAACCCATTGTTGGCACTAAGCCAATAGATTGCTCACGAAGCGGTGCTAGTTCAGCACGGAGCGCCTCAATTGTTGTTAATACCTTCATGCTTTTACCCCTCCATACAATGCCTCTATGGTTTCTTCTGCCATAGAAAAACTTTGCGCTACTGTAGGAAACACACCAGCCTTTACTTGTTGCGTATAATCACAAAGGGCTGTCGTCATTAACGGGTCAACATTGGCATATTGGTTTACAAATTTCGGTACATGATGTTTGCCATAACCTAGCACATCGTGATAAACGAGCACTTGACCATCTACTTGTGCACCTGCACCAATACCAATAACAGGAATGTGTAAAGCTTCAGTTACTAGCTGGGCAAGTTGATACGGTACACACTCTAGCACAAGTGCTACAGCGCCAGCCGCTTCACAAGCTTTTGCATCTGATAGCAATTGCTTTGCTGCTTGTACCGAGCGCCCTTGCACTTTATAACCACCGAGCACTTGAGCAGACTGCGGTAGTAAACCTAAATGCGCCACACACGGGATGCCTGCTGTTGTTAACTTATGCAGTGTAGCTATAACATCGCCTGCACCCTCTAGCTTTAATGCATTAGCACCCGTTTGTTGCATCATACTAGCTGCTGTTTGTAACGTGACATTACTATCGCCATGGTAAGATGCAAACGGCATATCTACCACTACAAAAGTATGCGGCGCGCCTCGGCGTACAGCCTTAGCGTGATGCACCATATCTGCTACAGTAACAGGTAGCGTTGAGTCATAGCCAAGCACTACCATACCAAGTGAATCTCCCACTAAAATCATGTCTACTTGTGCTTCCTCTGCTTGGCGTGCGGCAGGATAATCATAGGCTGTCAGCATAACAATTTTTTCGTGCTGTGCCTTCATGTTGTAAAAATCAGTTGTTGTTTTCATTTAAGTTCCTCCTTTTATTGAGGAAGAAAACAAAAAAAACCTTCTATCTAAAAATGGACAGAAGGGTAGTGTTAGCTACATGTGTTTTCTTCCGTCCCTGTCCCTACGGATCAAGGCAGACTATAATTGTGTAAACAAAAAAACAAGCAGGTACTGTTCGCATTTGATACAGTCCTACTTGTCACTATACAAGAGTTTTTTAAATTTTTCTACAAAATCTTAATATCTGCGGTATAAACCTCAACAACCTCGCCGTTATCTTTTTGTACACGCAGTACACCATCAGCACTAATGCCAATAGCCTCGCCCTCAAATACTTCACGTGGCGTTGTAACATGCAAACGTTGTCCAATTGTACAAGATGCTTCTTCCCATAGCTCACGGATACGACCAAAGCCATGTTTCACATACATTTTAGAATAATGCTCTAGGAAGTAAAGGAAGTTTGCAATGAGTGCAGGGCGATCGATTTCTTCACCCTCCTCAATTTTTAATGAGGTCGCAATTGGGCGTAGCTCCTCAGGAAAATCCTCCTCATCTTGGTTAACATTAATCCCAACACCAATAAGTAACGCCTGTACAACATCAGACTCTGCTTGCATCTCTGTTAAAATGCCCGTGCACTTTTTACCATTAATTAAAATATCATTTGGCCATTTAATTTTAGGGTCACTAATATTTAGCATGGCTTTCATTGTATTTACTACCGCTACTGCGGTTACGAGTGTAAACTGTGGCGCGCGGTGTGGTGGAATGTCTGGGCGTAAAATAATCGTCATCCAAATGCCTTTACGACGCGTTGACTCCCACGGGCGCATCATACGTCCCTTACCCGCTGTTTGCTCTTCACTAATTACGACTGTACCGTGCTTAGCGCCCTCTTGTACAAGTCTGTGAGCGACTGTTTGCGTAGAGTCCACTACATCATAATAATAGATTTCATTGCCAAACTCCTCCGTACGTGTTGCAAGCTCAGCTTTAATTTGCGCAGCCGTCACCGTATTTGGTACGCCTGTTAAAACATAGCCTTTTTTCTTAATCGTTTCGAAAGAGTAGCCCTCCTCCTCTAGCGCCTTCATGTGCTTCCAAATCGCTGTACGTGAAACATTAAATTCATCTGCTAACTTTTGTCCTGACACAGCCTCGCCATTTGAGGCAAGTAATTGCTTAATAATTTTATCTTTCATCGTTGTCATTGCAGTACCAGCTCCTTATATGTTGTTTAGTATTTTCAACTTCACCGTATACTACTGCGCGCTCAATCGTTGCTAGCGCTTGTTGTAGCCATTTACCTGGCTTTTCATTGCGCCACTCTTGTAGGTCATTACCGTTTACGGCTAACTCTTGACGTGATTGAATAGGTAATGCTTGCTTATACGCTAGCACCTCCTGCTCCGTCGTATTAACCGCAGCAAAGTGACGCGCCATATGTACTGCGCCTACAAGCGTAGCCTCATCAAATGTATAATAATCTGTTCGTGTAAAACCGCGCTCTACTAAGATATCAAAAGCTAGTAATAGTTGTTTTACTGCGCGCTTTTCTTTATTTGTTAAACGGTATTGTTGCATTAGCTCAAGCTGTGTGCGATTAAAGTGCAACATATACGCCCAGCCTTCTACTACAGTACGTGGTATAAAACCAAACCACTTCTGTGCGTGCCAAACCCCAGGTAGCACGTCAGCAATACTTGTTTCTTGCATCAGTGCAATAGCTGCTGTGACATGTTTACCCACGAGCATTTTATCAAGCTCCTGCTTTACACGCTCTATTGCAACAAATTGCAAATCCTGTGCGTGCTGTACCATCGCCTGCTCAGTATCAGGCGCTACTGTAAAGCCTAACTGTGCGGTAAAACGCACTGCCCGTAACATACGGAGTGCATCTTCCGCAAAACGCTCTTTAGCATTACCGACAGCTCGAATAACTTGTTGTTGTAAATCCTGTTGCCCATTAAAATAATCAATGACCGTACCATCTGGCTTTAGCGCCATCGCATTAATTGTAAAATCACGACGCGCTAAATCTTCACGCAACTCGCGTACAAATTGTACTTGCTCTGGGCGGCGGTGGTCAGTATACTCACCATCCACCCGAAATGTTGTGACCTCAACAGGTGCAAGCGGATGAACGATGAGCACTGTACCATGCTCGATGCCTACATCTACCGTTGTTGCAAATAAAGGCTTCACCTCAAGTGGTAGCGCACTCGTTGCTACATCTACATCACTAACCGCTTTACCAAGAAGCGTGTCACGCACTGCACCACCCACTACATACGCCTCAAAGCCCGCTTGCTGTAACGTCGCAATCACTTCAAAGGCAGCTTGCCATTCCTTACTGTTCATAGCGGCTCACCACTTCGTAATACAAAGCTTCGTATTCAGCTACAATTTTACTTGAATGGAAGTTGTTATACACTGACTGTACAGCAGCCTCGCAAAAGGCTTGGTGCTTTTCGTCATCTTCCACTAATTGCATCACACGTTTAGCGGCTAATTCCACATCGCCAAGTGGCACAATATAACCATCTACACCATCTTCGATTACTTCAGGAATACCACCAATTGCTGTACCCACACACGGTACACCGCAAGCCATTGCCTCAAGTAGCACTAACCCAAAGGATTCCTTTTCGGATAGTAATAATTTAACATCGCTAATCGCATACAGCTCTGTTAAGCTCTCCTGTTTACCTAAAAACAACACATCCGATTCATGCTCATACGTACGCACACAGTCCGTAATACGTTGCTTCTCTGGACCATCTCCTACAAGTAAAAGCTTTGCTGGCATTTTTTCACGCACACGCATAAATGTGGCAATAACATCTTCCACACGTTTAATTTTTCTAAAGTTAGAAACATGAATAATAACGCGTTCATTATCCTTAATACCAAACTGCGCTTTTAAATTACCTGTTTCTACTGGATGGTACTCCTGCTCATCTACAAAATTATAAACCGTTTCAATGGCCTTTTTTGTATTAATCAGCTCATACGTTTGTTGTTTGAGTGAGTTAGATACTGTGGTGACAATATCTGATTCATCAATCCCGTATTGAATGGCGCGTGCTAAGTTAGAGTCCTGTCCTAATACCGAAATATCCGTACCATGCAATGTAGTTACAATACCTATATCCCGCTTACTCATACCGCGCGCTAATACAGCACATACTGCATGTGGAATAGCATAATGTACATGCAACACATCAAGCCCCTCATCCTGAATGACATCCGCCATCTTACTAGCTAACGCAATATCATACGGTGGGTACTGAAATACAGCATAATTATTAACCGATACTTCGTGAAAAAAGACATTAGGATACATTTTATTTAAACGAAAAGGTACACTTGACGAAATAAAATGAATCTCATGTCCCTTCTCTGCTAATAATTTACCTAATTCTGTAGCAATAACACCAGACCCTCCGACTGTCGGGTAGCATGTAATGCCTATTTTTAATTTTCGCATAGCGTCATCCCTTTCCTACGAGCGGTTTTGCTGAATGAGACGCCAATCTACGAAACCTTCTTGCAAACCTTTTAATAAAATTTCTGCCGTCCCCATATTTGTTGCGAGCGGCACATCATAAACATCACATAAACGAATTAATGCTGACACATCAGGCTCATGTGGTTGCGCCGTTAATGGGTCACGGAAGAAAATCACCATGTCCATTTCATTGTTGGCAATCATAGCGCCAATCTGCTGGTCTCCACCAAGTGGGCCCGAACGAAAACGTTGAACAGGTAAATGCGTAGCTTCTATAACACGCTTGCCTGTTGTTCCCGTCGCATATAAAGTATGTTGACGTAAAATACCGCTATATGCAATCACAAACTCCACGAGTAATTCTTTTTTTTGGTCATGTGCAATTAATGCTATTTTCATGTGATTTTCCCCACTTAAATTAAATTTTCCAAACCATAAACAACCGTTTTTTGCTTCATTACTTCTTCGACACAATAAGCTACACCTGACATAAACGAGCCGCGGTTAAATGAGTCATGACGAATCGTTAATAATTGACCATCTCCACCAAATAGCACTTGTTGATGTGCTACTAAACCTGGTAAACGTACCGAATGAATATGCATGCCATCAAAATTAGCACCACGTGCCCCTGCATGTGTTTCTTTTTCATTAGGGTGACCTTGTTGTTTGCTTTGGCGCACCTCTTGCATCATTTGTGCTGTTTTTAGCCCTGTACCTGACGGAGCATCTAATTTTTGATCATGGTGCATTTCGATAATTTCAACATCCGGGAAGAAACGTGCTGCTTCCTTAGCAAACTTCATCATTAAAATTGCGCCAACCGCAAAGTTCGGTGCAATAATACACCCAAGCGCTTTTTCCTCTGCGAAAGCAGTTAGCTCTGCTAGTTGCTCATCTGTAAAACCTGTCGTACCTACTACAGGGCGAATGCCAAGTGCCAACGCTTCCTTGGTATGTGCATAAACAGACTGAGGATTAGTTAAATCAATTAACACCTCAGGTTTTGTCGCTGTGTGTAGCGCCTGTAAATCGGTAAATACAGGTGCTGTATAATCCGTTGGAAATAATCCTGTCTGTGCTAATGTTTCCCCAATTTCCTTATAATCTAACACAGCTACTAATTCCATATTTTCTTGTTTCATTACGGTATGTACCGCTTCTTGCCCCATTTTGCCACGTGCTCCTGCAATTGCTACTTTAATCAATTATCCTCATCCTTTCGTGTCCAACGATCCTTATCGCGTGTTTCAAATTTATGTAGTACTTTGTCAAGTGCCTCATCCATTGCAATCCCTTGCGAATTAGCAAAGCAAATTAATACAAAGAAGAAGTCGCCAAGCTCCTCTGCCATATTGCTCTTTGCCTCTGTTGCTTTTTTCTTTTTTTGACCATGCACATGCTGCACCTCGCGCGATAGCTCACCAAGCTCTTCACTTAAACGTGCTAACATTTCAAACGGTGGAAAGTAGCCTTCTTTAAATTGACCAATATACTCATCCACACGTGCTTGCAATTGTTGCATTGTTGGTTTTGTCATCTGTAACACTCCTTATTACTATATACTATTAGCTTACCATTCGTATGGTTTCTTGCCTATATAGAGAATTGACCTATCAAAAAAAGACACCCCACAAGGAGATGTCTTTAACTTAGTCGTCTGAACGCATGCCTGAATAAATTAATAATAAACGAGCAAGTTCCATAACAGCTACTAATGTGGCAGCAACATACGTCATAGCAGCTGCGTTTAGCACCTTACGTGCGCTACGCTCTTCATTATTACGTAAAATACCTGTTGCTACAAGTTGATTCATTGCACGTTTTGAAGCATCAAACTCTACAGGAAGTGTTACTACTTGGAATAACACACCCGCTGCTAATAAACCAATACCTGCTAATAATAGCCCTGGAAGATTTGCAAATAAACCAATCATCACAAAAATCCATGAAGCACTCGAAGAAATATTAGCTACAGGCACTAATTTACTGCGTACTGTTAAAAAACTATACGCTTCAGCATGCTGAATAGCGTGACCTACCTCGTGGGCCGCTACCGCATTACCTGCAATACTTGTTTCATAATAGTTGCTTTCTGATAGCGCAACCGTTTTTGTTGCAGGGTTATAATGATCTGATAAAAAGCCTTGATTTGGTACAACACGTACATCATATAAACCATTATCATCCAAAATTTTTCGTGCAACTTCTGCACCTGTCATACCTGATTGTGCATGCACATCTGAAAACTTGCGATATGTCGATTTTACTTTAAATTGTGCATACATCGGCAATGCCAAAATGACAATAAAATAAACGATATATAATCCAATTCCCACTGTTCTCTCTCCCTTACATAAACTCTACGTCTAGTTTACTTACTCGGAATCGTTTCGGCAACCAATCCGCGCTTTTTTATGCAATAAATCGCTATTCCAATACATGCTATGGATAGCCAGAACGTTACATAACCAATATACGACATATATTGGGATAATGGACCATATATCGGCATTTGACCAAATACATAATCAATCACATCATTATGCAATGTCCAAATACCAGCAACTGCTACATGCCAGTACGTAAAAGTGTAATACGCCATGTATACAATAGCCTGTACTGCCATCGCACCATGAGAAAAGACTAACATCCAACCATCAAAGCCAAGCTCTCCAATTTCAGTGAGCATAAGTAGATTCATACCTACTGCCCATACCCCGTACTTTACCAAAGTAATGAGTGCTAACGCTTCCATTAAACGCCATTGCTTGCCCATTAACCAAGCAATTAAAACAAAACAAAAGAACAGACTTGCGGTAGGACTATCTGGCACAAAAATATAAAAAACCGGCCGTGTAATAGCTAATTGTGCGCCGTACCAATAGTAACCATAAATTGTGCCTAAAGTATTGATCACTAATAATAGCCATAAAAACTTGCGTGACGTTACAATATATTTGAGCTGGGCTAGTAATTGCATTAGCATATCTCCTCATAAAAAAAGAAGTGTCAGCTAAGTTTATGCAACTTATTTGACACCTCTAAATCTTATTCTTCTTCTTTAAGGCTAGAGATGAACTCTGCTAATTGTTTAAGCTCTTCGTCAGAACCTGTAAATGTACCACCTGGCATAGCTGGTGCTCTACCTTCATGTGCGATAGTTTCAATTTCTTCAGCTTCTAAACCTGAGTTAATTAACATTGGACCTGCGCCACCTGTTAAGTCGCCACCATGACATCCGATACATGAGGCAGCTGGACCTGTCTCATCCATCCAGATTTCATAACCTGGCATATCTTTAAAGTCTTCAATATCAACTTTTGGACCTTGACCTAAATCAGAAGGTTTAATCTCACCTTGAGCTTTTGCTGCTTCCCAGTCATGGTTAACAACAGACTCCCACGTTAAGTAGAAAATAGACGCGATTGCTAAAAGCATAAATGCTGTTGGCAATGGACGCTTAGATGGACGACGCTCTGGCGTTGTATCTAAGAAAGGCATTAGCATTAATGCGCCAAATGCTAAACCTGGCATAACGATTGCTCCGATAATATTATATGGACCTGAAGCAAATGAGTACTTTAATAATTGGTACACGAATAAAAAGTACCAGTCTGGTAATGGAATATATGCTGCGTTTGTTGGATCAGCAGGGCCCTCAAGTGGCGATGGGTGACCAACAGTAAGCAGTAGATAGCCGATTAAGAATACAGCCCCTACCATCCATTCTTTTAATAAGAAGTCTGGCCAGAACGCTTCTGTTTTACCAGGGTATTCGGAATAATCTTTTGGAAGATTCGGCATACGATGATTCGCTTTAATACGAGAGTCACCGACGAACTTCATTCCTTTTCCGCGATGCATAGTGTCCCCTCCTTTATATACTTAAAAAAACAGTTCATTAAATCATAGTGGACCTGAAATACCTTGACGACGAATCATGATAAAGTGAGCTGCTAATAATGCAAATAAGGCAGCTGGTAAGAAGAACACATGAATCGCGAAGAAACGCGTTAACGTTTGAGCACCGATAATAGTCGTGTCACCCGCTAATAATACTTTAATCATATCACCAATAAATGGTACTGAGCCCGCAATTTCAAGACCTACTTTAGTTGCGAATAATGCTTTCATATCCCACGGTAATAAGTAACCTGTGAAACCTAAACCAATCATAACACCAAAAATACCTACACCAACAACCCAGTTTAATTCACGAGGTTTTTTATAAGAACCTGTGAAGAACACACGAAGCGTATGTAAGAACATCATTACGATAACTAATGAAGCTCCCCAGTGATGCATACCACGAACAATTTCGCCGAATGCTACTTCGTTTTGTAAGTAATAAACTGATTTCCAAGCATTCTCAACGTCAGGTACGTAATACATTGTTAAGAACATACCTGATAAGATTTGGATTACTGTAATGAAGAATGTTAATCCTCCGAAACAGTATACGAATGCAGAGAAGTGATGGGCAGGGTTTACGTGTTCTGGTACTTCATGGTCTGCGATATCACGCCAAATCGGTGTAATATCAAGTCTTTCATCGACCCAATCATAAATTTTATTCAGCACTGATTTCGTACCCCCTTACAATCATTTTTTAACTAACGTATTTGGTCGTACTGGACCGATTAATAATAATCCATCTTTTTCTTCCACTTCAAACTCATCTAGTGGGCCTAGAGGCGGTGTACCCGGAACGTTTTCACCATTTTTATGGTAAAGTCCTCCATGACATGCACAGAAGAACTCATCGGGGTGGTTTTTATCACCTTGCCAACCTACTGTACAACCTAAGTGTTTACAAACTGGTGATAAAGCTACTACTTTGTCGCCATCTTTATAAACCCATGCCATTGCAGTTACATCCGACTTGTACCATGCATCAATTTGCTCGAATGAGAAGTTAACTTTTACCGGTGTCTCAGTTAATTCTGCAACCTTTTGATCAGTTGGAACGAAGTCACCTGCACCTTTACTTTGTAAAACCGGGTCAATCGCGAAACGAACCATTGGCATTAACATACCTGCCGCCATGAATCCACCAACACCTGTTAATGTGTAGTTAAGGAACTGACGTCTTGAAACTCGATTGTTACTCATCTTTTTCCCCCCTCTAACTTAAAGGTCAGTCCAACGGACATACTTTTAATAAATAGTAATACTAGGACATATCCATGATATATCAATAAAATAGGTAGGTCAATATCGCATTCAATTCATTTGGCAAGTTTGTGAACATTTATTGAATGTATTTTCTAGGCTTGCGACCATTTTGCAGAAAATACCGGAATAACTTGCGCTAATTGGTCTTCTAAAATTTTATTCTTAACTGTTGCATCCATTGATTCTAAAGGAATTGATGGTAGCCATATAATATTATGGGTTTGTTGCAAAGTTGTTAACGCATGATTAGATGTCATAAAAAAGACATGTTTAAAGCCTGCTGCCTGTAATTGTTGTTCAAATAACATAACAGCACCACTTTGGTCTACCCCTGTTAAATAAGTTACAGGTGGCATTAACATAATGCGTCCTTTAAATTGATGTTCAATAAAATTTGTTAGGTTAAGCAAATAATCTGAAGCTGAGCTACTTTGCTTAATCCCTTGCTCTGTTAAATCAATTTGTACAAGCGGTACGATAACTGTATCAATAAACTGCTTGTTAGCTAAAAAATCGCCTACATCTTTAACATTAAAAAGCATATTTTCCCCTCCAACTAAAAATAACGCCATTGTTCGGCAAAGTCTCGTTACCTAATGTAACATACTTAGCACGACAATAGCGTTATTTTTTTAGCTTTTTAAGCGTTCATATTGTTCGCTCAATTGTAAGAAGCGTTCCCTGTTACCTGCATCAAGTGCCGCATCAAGCTCATTAAGGAGTTGTTGCTCGTTATATTGCACAGCTAATTGCGCTGCAAGCTCAGCAATACCGTAGCTTGTCTCTACTTTTGCTGGCCCGTAGCTATGTTCTTCTAATACGGCAACATAGTGTGGATTCTGCATCGCATTTGGCAAAATCATTTCGATGTAAACAGGCTCTTCATGCAAGCGTATGTCATGAAATGCTTTTTCTGCATCAAGTACCAATAAACCATGCGCATAATATTGAAAGGCAATTGGTCCTTCTGTAGCAAATATAATAGCGCGTGGGCAATGATGTGCCTGCTCAACAAAACTTACGCGCGCTAGTGCTTCTTCATCGCTCACTAAATAATTTAAAATCCATACACTTTCGCGCGATACGACGTCATGATTAGCTAAAAACCATTTAATAAAAAGACGCTTATCCTCTACCGAAACAGAAATACTCAATGTATCACTCCTCCTCTTGTAGTGTTGACACAAGCTCCGTCCATTCATCCACATAATCTTGTAGCTCATGTAATTTTTGTGCAACAGCAAGTGCATCTTGACGACGTCCCTCTTCTAATAGGAAGTAAACATATTCTGCTAAAAATGCCGCATCCTCGGAAAAATCAACATAGGCCTCATCATAATATTGTGCAGCCTTCGTATAGTTTTCTTCTTCTACATAAGCTTTGGCGATAAATGGATAGAGTGCTGTCCACTTAAAGTCTTGTGCATGTAATGTATCATTTAATTCAATAATTGCTTCGTATTGTTGTTGCTCTGCTAAAAATGCCATTAACGTCATAATGGCTTCCATATACTCAGGGTCTAATGCAATTGCTTCGCGTAGATGTTGCTCTGCATCCGCTATTAAACCTTGCTTGAGCGCTAACTTTCCTGCGTACAAATAAAGTGCCTTGTCATACTCATCGCGCTGTAAGCCTTGACGAATTGTCGTATATGCATCTGCTAAACGTTCCTCTATTTCATAGCACTGTGCCAGCAATAAATACGCGGAGAAGTAATCAGGGTCAAGCTCTTTTAATTCTTCTAATGTTTTAATTGCATAGGCATACTGCTCAGATTGAAACGCCGCATAGCCTGCGCCAAATAATGTATCTGGTTTAATTTCTTCGTCTAAGGCAAGTTTATAATAGCGTAGTGCTTCCTCATAAGCCGCTCCTGCGCGGTAGACGTCTGCTAAACGTTCTGCTAATGATAAACCACCCATATGGGTTTGTTGCGTGTATAGCTCCTCATAAAGACGTGAGGCCTCTAAAAAGCGCCCAGTCTCTGCCAGAAGCTCAGCCTTAGCAAATTGTAATAAGGGCTCATGTGGTAAAACAACAAGCGCTTGTTCAAGTCGTTGCATCGCAGCTTCAAATAGCCCCTGCATTTGGTAATAGTCAGCTAATGCTAACAACGCCTGTGGGTACTCCTCAGCTTCTTCGTTTACTTGCATTAAAAAATCAAGTGCATTATCCTCATCGCCTAACTCCATCGCTACATTTGCACGGTCAATTAATAATTGCGGCTCATCAGGTAGTAAAAACAATAAATTTTGTAGCACATCATCCGCTTGCGTTAAATAGCCATAATGCATAAGTTGCTCAGCAATAGCATATTGGTCCTCAGGTAAAGCATCTATCATAAATTGTGAAAGCATTGCGTCAACTGTAGCTAAGTCACCTTGCGCAATGGCTTCGGTTAATTGTTCGTATTGTTCGTTCATCATGTCACCCATTCTTTTATCATATCCTCTATGTTAGCGGACTGACCGTAAGACGACAAGAAAAAAAGCCTCTACTACGAGAGACTTTTTGTAAGCTGTTCAATATGCTCAAAGAAATTAGGGTAAGAAATAGCGATGCATGCGGTATCATCAATAGTAACTTCACCATCCGCAATCAATGCGGCAATCGCACCCATCATACCAATACGGTGATCACCGTAGGAACGCAAATGTGCACCGTGTAATGGCGTTGGTCCTGTAATTACCATGCCATCATTCGTAGCTTCAATCGTTGCCCCTAGTTTTGTTAATTCATCTACTACTGCTGTAATACGATCTGTTTCTTTGACCTTTAACTCCTCTGCATCACGAATAATCGTCGTCCCATGCGCCTGTGTTGCCAGCAATGCAAGGATTGGAATCTCATCGATTAAGCGTGGGATTAAAGCACCACCAATCGTCGTTGATTGCAATGTAGAACTTGTGACCGTTAACGTAGCTGTTGGCTCAGCACCGTTCATTTCGTTGCTTACACGTAAGTTAACATTCATTGCACGTAGCACATCAATAATACCGTCACGCGTTTCATTCATGCCGACATTATCAAGCACTACTTCACTATTTGGCACAATCGCTCCTGCGACTAAAAAGAATGCCGCAGACGAAATATCCCCAGGTACAGCTACATGTGTAGCTGTAAGGGTTTGCCCGCCAGCGAGTGACGCCACACCACCCTCTGTAGCTACAGTGACACCAAATTGACGTAACATACGCTCTGTATGGTCACGTGATACAACATCTTCGCGTACAATTGTAGTACCCTCAGCATGAAGACCTGCAAGTAAAATAGCTGACTTTACTTGAGCACTCGCGACAGGCATCTTATAATCAATTGCCTTCAGTGTTTTACCTTGAATAGCAAGTGGTGTAAACTGCCCATTCGCACGGCCGCGAATATCAGCTTCCATTAAACGTAGTGGGTCAACTACACGTCGCATAGGACGCTTAGCAATCGACGCATCACCTGTCATGATGCTGTGTACCTTTGAACCTGCCAGTACGCCAAGCATTAGACGTGTTGTCGTGCCTGAATTACCGGTATATAAAACTTCACTCGGCTCTTGCCATGCAGCAATGCCTGGACTTGTAATAGTCACATTCGTGCCCTGCACGTCAATCGTTACACCTAACTTGCGAAAGCACTTAATCGTATCAAGGCAGTCTTCACCTAGTAAAAATCCCTCAACTGTTGTTGTGCCAGTTGCCATAGCACCAAACATAATGGAACGGTGTGATACAGATTTATCGCCAGGCACAGTTACGGCGCCTTGTAGGGTACAATTTAAATAATGTAATGTTTTTTCTGTCATAGCTACGCCACCTTTACGAAATAAATGTTTCAAATTTAGCGCGGCGCTCAATCGCCGTTGCTGCTCGCTTGCGGTCTTCTTCATTTTGGAAGCTAATGACTAGCACACCAAACACATCCTCCCGCGACTCCACAATGCGTAAATTTGTAATACTAATAGCTTCGTCTGCTAAAAAGCCTGTGATTTCCGAAATAACACCTGGGTAATCAGGTACATCAACATATAAATCAAACGATGTAAAGAATGCACCAGCACCAATAGGCAACTCATCACGCACAGCCTTGGCCGAGGCAAAATAGTCCTCAATAGCTGCCTCATCCTCTTCTTCAAGTAAATATTGTACCCGTGTCATTTCCTTTTGCCAATCTTGCAGTTGCTTCATAAGCTCTTTGCGATTTTGCATTGTAATATCACGCCATAAAATCGGGTTAGACGATGCAATACGTGTCACATCACGAAAGCCCCCCGCCGCTAATGAGCGCGTCATTGGGTAATCATCGTCTTCGGTACGAAGCTGATGCACTAATGAAGCCGCCACAATGTGCGGGAAGTGACTCACAACTGCTGTCATATGATCATGTTCATGTGCTGACACACTTACTACTTTAGCGTGTGTAAATTTTAAGAGGCTCTCAAGCTTAGCCATATTAATAATTTCTTCACCAGCTAGCGGCGTAAGCATATAGTAGGCATTTTCAAACAAATGCGGCTTAGCAGCTAAAACACCACTTTTATGTGAGCCAGCCATTGGATGTCCACCAATAAACGTAATACCCATCGCTCGTAACTCACCAGCTTTTTGCATAATCGCTTTCTTTGTACTACCTGTATCCGAAATAATAACGCTTGGCTTAAGCTCCCACGTTTTAATAGCTTCCATCCACTCTAACGTCGCGTTAACAGGCGTGCCAAATATAATAACATCTGCCTGCGCACTAACCGCTTTAGGGTCTGCTACTGCTTCATGAACAATATGTAGCATAGTAGCTTGCTCTCGCGTTTTAGCATCACGATCATAGCCAAAAATACGTACCTCTGGTGCTTTTTGAAGCGCTAATGCAATTGAGCCACCAATTAACCCTAGCCCAATAACTAAAACATTACGTGTCATATGAACACTCCTTGCTCCTGTAGCACCGCTTCTAGTTGTTCAAAGAACGCATTATTTTGTTCTTCCGTACCAATCGTTACACGCAAGTAACCTGGTGCACCTAATGCGCGCCCGCTACGTACGATAAAACCGCGTTGCATCAGTTTTTCAAAAACAACATCGCTATCAGTTTTAATTTCAAATAGCACAAAGTTCGTTGCAGATGGATAATAGTGTAAACCATGCTTGTCACAGAAGGCTTCAAATTGGCGCTTACCACGCTCATTAGCTGCTACACACGCTTTAATAAACTGTTGGTCTGCTACTGCAATTTTGGCAATCTCATGACTTAACACTGTGTTGTTAAATGGTGCGCGTACAGGGTCAATTTTGGCAATGATAGATTGATGGGCAATACCATAGCCTACACGGAAGCCTGCTAAGCCGTACGCCTTAGAAAATGTACGTAAAATAATGACATTAGGGAACTCATGAATTAATGGCAGGGTATTTTTGTGACGCTCATCGACTACATATTCAAAATAAGCTTCATCTAATACTACAAGAACATCTTTAGGCACTTGCGCTAAAAAGGCACGTAATTCGTCATCTGCAATCACAACACCTGTTGGGTTATTTGGGCTACACAGCCATACAACAGAAGTATTGTCGTCAATTGCCTCAAGCATTTTTGGTAAATCATGTGCGCCGTCTACTACGGGCACTTTACGAACTTCTGCCCCCTCAATATCTGCATTATGCCAATATTGCGAGAAGGTGAGGTCTGCCATTACTGTATTCACACCTGGGTAAAGTAATGAACGCGTAATCATCGCAATTAAATCGTCCGAGCCATTACCAAAAATTAATTCATTTTCGCTTACTTGTAAATGTTGTGCCATCACGGTACGCAAGCTTTGAGCATAGCCATCTGGGTAAATCGCATGATTCACCGCTGCCTGTTGTAAAAATTCATTGATTTTTGGCGAACATCCAAATGGGTTTTCATTTGATGCTAGCTTTACAACTTCTTGCAGGTTATACATTTCCTTTACCGCTTCAATCGGTTTACCTGGTTGGTAAGCCTTCATATTATGAATTTGCTGTTTCCACTTCATTCGTACCGTCTCCTCTTCATTTCACTAAGTCTGGTCGTAATTTAATCGCGTCATTTAAATAAATGTGCTGCACCTCTGCTTGCACTACATGTACCTCAGCGTGCATAAGCACACGAATACATAGCGGTAAAGCATGTTCAACATTCATCTCATGCATACACATTACAGGCACATATTGCCACCCTTCCATTAAACGTACTGCACGCGCAGGAAAGGCTGATGTAATATCTGGTGTCGTTGAAATAATAACAGAAGCAATATCCTCTGCTGTCACTTGGTTAGCAGCTGCCATCTTTGCGACAAGTTTAGCTGTTTCTTGCCATACTTGCTCCGCCTCATCAGCTGTTACTGTAATTGCGCCTCGTAAGCCTCTAATCATGCAATTTCCTCCTTCACTAATGCACGTAACTCGCGGTCTAATTGCTCACATTGTGCTAATGTTACGGTTTTAACTGCTGGCTTACCAATTGCCGTTAACACAACAAATTGTAGCTCACCATAGGTTACCTTTTTATCCTTCATTAAATATGTCGCAAGCTCCGCAAAATCATAGGCAAATACTGCACTTAGTGGGTATGCGTTACGTTGTAAATAAGCGATAAATGCTTGCGTATCTCGTCGTGTAATTGTGCCCTCTTGCTCGCTCAACAATAGTGTAAAGATTAAACCAATCATAACCGCTTCGCCATGCGCAATTTTACCGTAGCCTGCTGCAGCTTCGATTGCATGACCATACGTATGGCCTAAATTTAAATATTTTCGCACAGACTGCTCTGTTTCATCCTCTGAAACAATAGCCGCCTTAACTTCAATGCCCTTTTTCAAGTCAATAGCTAAACGCGAAAGCGTCATTTCATCCTGCTTAATTGTTAGTAGTTCATTTAACCAAGTTGCATCTGATAAATACGCATGCTTCACAACCTCAGCCATGCCTGAGCGGATTTCTCGTGGTGGTAAACTTGCTAAACATGTAATATCATAAATGACCCCTTGAGGCTGATAAAATGCACCAATCATATTTTTACCTAGTGGATGATTAATCGCTGTTTTACCACCTACTGCACTATCATGCGCTAAAATCGTCGTTGGCACTTGAATAAATGGAATGCCACGCATATAAGTTGCGGCAACAAAACCTGTAACATCACCTACAGCGCCACCACCAAAGGCTATAGCTAATGTTTTGCGCGAAGCCCCTAGCTCTAATAAAAAGCTCTGGGCAGCAAAATATTGTTCAAATGTTTTGCTAGCCTCACCGCCTGGAAATATAAAAAGTTCGTACGCATAAGGGAAGTTAGCTGTAAAATAAGCTTGTTGCGCCTCCCATACTGCCTCATCTGTAAAGACTACAATTTTATCAGCCTTCTCTAGCTGACTGCTTAGTGTTTGCATGGCCTCCGTAAGAATACCCTGTCCAATCACAACATCATAGCTATGCGATGCTGTCGAAACCTTGACATGCTCCATAATTAAAACTCCTTCGTGTACTGACGGTGCGCTTCAATTTGTGCTTGTAGTTGTGGCAATTGATCACCATGGAACTGCTCTAAAATAGCACTGGCAATCTCCCATGCAATCACATGCTCAGCTACTACAGAAGCTGCTGGTACTGCACTACTATCAGAGCGCTCAATACTCGCCTCAAATGCTTCTTTGGTTTCAATATCTACACTTTGTAGTGGCTTATAAAGGGTGGGAATCGGCTTCATCACGCCACGTACTACGATTGGCATACCTGTTGACATACCACCCTCTAAGCCGCCTAAACGATTAGTTGTACGCGTATAACCTTTGTCAGCATCCCACACAATTTCGTCATGTACTTGTGATCCTTTAAGTCGTGCCATTTCAAAACCTTCGCCAAACTCTACACCTTTAAAAGCATTAATGCTTAACATAGCAGCTGCTAGCTTAGCATCTAATTTACGATCATAGTGTACATATGAGCCTACACCTGCTGGCATTCCTTCAACAATAACTTCTACCACGCCGCCAATCGTATCGCCCGCTTCTTTTGTTGCATCAATCATCGCAACCATTTCTTTAGAAGCTGTTGCATCTAAACAATAACATGGGTCATTTTCTACGATTTCACGAATTTCTGCTACTGTTTTACCTGTCGCTAATGTTGTATCTGCCTTAACGCCGCCAATTTCGATAACGTGAGCAATAACATTAATGCCAAGCTCCGCTAATAATAGCTTAGCAATCGCACCTACTGCTACGCGTACTGTTGTTTCGCGTGCAGACGAGCGTTCAAGCACATTACGTAAATCACGATGACCATACTTCATACCGCCTACTAAATCGGCATGTCCAGGACGTGGTCGTGAAATTTGACGTTTAATATCATTAGGGTCCACACCTTCTTCTAGTGGCTCAACCCCCATAATCTTTGTCCAGTGCTTCCAGTCGTCATTCGTTACTACTAGAGCTACAGGTGAGCCTAGTGTCTTACCGTGACGCACGCCACCTACAATTTCTGCTGTATCTGTTTCAATTTGCATACGACGACCGCGGCCATGACCACCCTGTCTTCGTTTTAAATCATGATTAATTTTTTCTAATGATATGGGTAATAATGAAGGTAACCCTTCAATAATTGTTGTTAATTGAGGTCCATGAGACTCTCCTGCTGTTAAGTAACGCATCTGCACTTTCTCCCTTCAACTCACTAAAGTATATGTCTTACACTATAACATAAATTATTTTAAAAAACAGCGCTAAATTCTTAATTGTTTGACACAAAGAAAAATTCGAATAGTTGCGCAATTTATGATAAAAAAATGCGCTTCGCCCCTTAAGCGATTAGCGCACTTTTACTTTATTGCATTTTACGATAGAAGAAAGTATCTTCTACTTCAAATTGATAACGTGCTGGTGAAAAAATTTGCTCTGTTGAGCCAACAAACAATACGCCACCTGGCTTCAATGCTTTACTAAAGTTTTGGTAGATTTGGTCTTTCGCTTCCTCAGTAAAGTAAATCATTACATTACGACATACTATTAAATCATGATTACTATCATATGTATCCTTCAATAAATTATGCTTCTTAAATGTTACACAGCGTTTAATTTCATCTTTAACACGATAAAATTCGCCTTCTTTTTCAAAGTACTTCGCTTTACTATCAGCTGGCACCTCCGCTAACGAACGCTCTGGGTAAACACCTCGCTTTGCTTTAGCAATCGCATTGTCATCTAAATCCGTTGCCATCACTTGAATTTGCGACAATGGTAAATATTGTGCTAGCACCATAACGAGTGAATAAGGTTCTTCACCTGTTGAGCAAGCTGCGCTCCAAATTTTAAGGCGACGATTATTTTGCAGTAAACGCGGGAAAATCTTTTTTTGTAATACTTCCCAACGTTTGCCGTTGCGGTAAAATTCTGAAACATTGATAGTCATGCGATCTAAAAACTCGTTCATCATGTCACGATCTGTCTCAACAGCTCGTAAAAAATCAACAAAGTTAGCATAGCCTTTTTTTTCATAGAGAGAGGTTAGTCGTCTCTTCATTTGCGCTTCTTTGTAGAGCGCCAAATCAATACCTGTTTTTCGTTTTATGCCTTCAACGAATTGTTCGTAACCTGACATGCTACATCTTTCCTCTCCTTCTATTGTACCTATTATTATAGCTGATGTCGCTATTTTCGGAAACCGTTTTACGGAACTTTACCATTTAAACAAAAATACGACCTTGCTACGAGAGCAGGTCGCATAATAAACGATTATAGTGCGTCTTCACCGAAGAATAACGCGATTTCACGTTGTGCTGATGCAAATGAATCAGAGCCGTGGATAACGTTGTGTGATACTGTTGTTGAGTAGTCACCGCGAATAGTACCTGGTGCAGACTCAAGTGGGTTTGTAGCACCCATCATTAAGCGACCAACAGAAATTACGTTTTCGCCTTCCCATAACATTGCAAATACAGGACCTGATGTGATGAATTCTACTAATTCGCCGAAGAATGGGCGTTCAGAGTGCTCAGCATAATGTTGCTTAGCTAATTCCTCTGTAATTGTCATTAATTTTGCTCCACGTAAGTGGAAACCTTTACGCTCGAAACGGTCTACGATATCGCCAACTAGTTGACGTTGAACGCCGTCTGGCTTAACCATTAAAAATGTTTTTTCGATTGCCATGTTGTATACAACTCCTTTAGTTTATCTCAGAAGGCTTACACCTACCGATAAATAGTATCAAACTATCGTCTATAGTTCAACATATATCTTAAAACTTGCGCTTGCCCATAAACAAAGCAATATCGCGTAGCTTCTTTTTTGTTGGATGTTTTGGTAATTGCTCGATTTCATTGAGTGCTTTTTGTAAGTATTTATCACTTACTTTTTTCGCTTCTTTAATAGCTGACGACTTACGTAGCAATGTTAGTAGCGCATGGCGGTCTTGCTCTGTTAACGTTTGCTGTGCTACTACTTTATCAATATATGGCTTAATCATTGGATCATTTTTTGCTAGCAATATAGGAAGTGTAATATTACCTTGCAATAAATCACTGCCTGCTGGCTTGCCTAGCTCCTCGTCCGTTGCCATAATATCTAAAATGTCATCAATAATTTGGAAGCTCATGCCCACAAAATACCCAAAACGGCGTAAATGTCGCACATCCTTATCATTAACGCCTGCCGCTACTGCACCAAGCTCACAGCTTGATGAAATTAACAGCGCTGTCTTACGCTTAATGCGACGGAAATAATCCGTCAAGCTTTGGTCAAGTCTAAATTTATCTTCAATTTGAATAACTTCACCATTACAAATCTCTACCATCGTGTGTGCGAGAATTTGATGCACACGAGGGTTTTGCAGCGTAGTGATATACGCCAAAGCGCGAGCGAAAATAAAGTCACCAACATACATCGCCACTTTATTGTTCCACTGTGCCTTAACGGTTTGCCTTCCTCTTCTCATATCAGAGTCATCAATCACATCATCGTGAACAAGTGACGCCATATGTATTAGCTCAAGTGGCACGGCAACATGTTTAATTTCTGCTACATCATAGTCGCCAAATTTGGCACCAAGTAACACAAATATCGGACGTATGCGTTTGCCACCTGCTTGTAATAAATGGATAGAAGCATCGTTTAGCAAGTGTGAAGACGAGTTTAACGCTTGTTCTAACTCTTTTTCTATAACATCTAAGTCTGATTTTAAATCAGCGTAGAGTAACTTCAACTTCAACTTTTCCACGTAAAAAATCCTTCCTCCATTAGATTTTAGGTTTGTAACCAAAATGGCCCGCTGCTGCCCCGCCGCTATAAGGCTTAAACTCAATGCGCTCAAAACCTGTTGTGGCAAACATACGCGCTAGCTGGGTCATACCTGGGAAGTCATTGGCTGATTCTTGTAACCAAGAATACTCATCATAGCTTTTAGCAAATACTTTACCAAAGGCTGGCATAATATATTTAAAGTACACACGGAAAGCTTGACGATACACCGGTAACTCTGGCTGTGATGTTTCGAGACATACAACTAAGCCACCTGGTTTAACTACACGATACATTTCACTCAATACCTGCATATAATCTGGTACATTACGTAAGCCAAAACCAATTGTTACATAATCAAACGTATTATCCTCAAATGGTAATGCCATCGCATTGCCTTGCATAAGTGTAATTTGCGGGTAGCTCGCTACCTTTGTACGCCCCACACTCAACATATTTTCACTAAAATCAAGCCCTGTCACATCACCTGTTGGACCCGCTGCCTCAGCTAGAGCAATTGTCCAATCAGCTGTGCCACAGCACACGTCTAACACTTTTGCGCCTTTTGCTACTTGCATACGCTTCATAACGTCTTTGCGCCATAGTACGTGCATTTTAAAGCTAATTACGCTATTCATCGTGTCATAGCTACCTGAAATACTTTCAAATACCTCATGCACGCGTTGTTCTTTTGTTTTTGCCATTATCGTTATGCCTCACTTTTTTTCATACCCATTTGAAAAATGAGCTCTTTAACAGTCGGTTGTAAAAATTGTGCTTGGGTGACTTCCTGTTGCAGCGATTTTTCTAGGGTGGCGATTTGTTCAGCTATAATTGCTACTGCATTTTGTGGCTCATCTAGGCGCTTTGTCAGTAGCGATAATTGTTGTTGCTCGTCATATAGGCGTTGCAACAGCATCCCTTGCTCAGCGATCTTGCTGTAGTGGGCAAACTGCTCTGTAGCAAAGTAATGCGTTGTTAATACGCTCTCCATTTGCTGAAGCGCTGTTAGCCACTGTACCTCCGTTAAATTGGCTTGCTCATAAGCCTTTGCCTTATGCTCACAGCGAATAATAATTGCCTGTGATAATGATTGAATTAAGGCGATATCATGTGAGGCTGCTAATAATTGATAATAGCGTCCACTATAATAGTCGCCTGCTAATACGGTAAGTTGCTGCTCTTTTGAAATCGCTGCTTGCTCCTCGATTAAATCATGCGCTGCGAGTGCAGCATGCACAACTCCTAAAACAATTGCATTTCGTTCATGCTGCGTCGTCGCTTCGCCATTGAAAAATGGTAGTAGCGCAAAAAACATGCGCTTCTCATCAACAATCGGTTGCCCGGTAAACTGTTGTAAAGTTCTATGACGAACATGCTTAAAAACAGCTTCTTTAAATCGTTGTAATTCTTTTTGAGCGTCTGTTACATTCATAGCCCTTGCTCCATTTCACTATTTAATCAATCTCTATTTGCGAGACTCGCTTGTAATGATACCGTGTGCGGTGTGTATGGATGCTTTACCACGCACTTTCATTGCTGAAGTATGCTCCGTAAATTGTGCAATCATTACTTCACCTTTGTCTAGCTTTTCAGCATGGTGAAACTTTGTGTCTGTACCACGTGTTAAACCAATTAACTGAACGCCATCTTCCTCTGCTTCAATTACAATATAATCTGTTTGTGCCATCATTACACATCCTTTAGCCCTCGTATTGCTTAGGCAGATTTCTTTGTTCATCATATCACAATGTAACGTTTAGATTAAGACATTTGAATAAATGATACAACTTCACGACGTAGAACATCGTCCTGCTCATAAACACCACGTGCTACGGATGTAACCGTTTTAGCACCTGGCTTTTTAAGCCCGCGCATTGTCATACACATATGCTCAGCCTCAATAATAACATAGACACCTTTTGCACCGAGCGTTTCCATAATTACTTCTGCTACGGACGACGTAATGCGCTCCTGTAATTGTGGACGACGTGCGATTGTTTCCACAGCGCGGCCTAATTTACTTAAACCTGCAACTACACCATCTTGAGGAATGTATGCCACATGTGCCTTACCATAAAACGGTACAAGGTGATGCTCACACATCGAATAAAATGGAATATCTTTTACTAGCACAAGCTCTTCGTGATTTTCATGGAATACCGTTTGGAAATAGTCACGTGCATCTTCATGTAAGCCACTAAACATTTCTGCGTACATTTTAGCTACGCGCTTTGGTGTATCTAATAAGCCCTCGCGATTAACGTCTTCGCCTACAGCTTCTAATATCATTTTTACTGCTTCTTCAATTTTGGGTAAATCTACCTTTGACATAAAACTAATCCTCCCACATGTTAATACAGCATATTAACATCACTTTAATAATGCAATCCATTGTCCATTGTAGCACCCTTTGCATCGTTATTAAATGAAGCAAACTCGATTCTACATAATTTTATGTATAAAAAAAGTAGAGGCGACCCAAAATGTTATTTTAGGTCGCCTCTATGTAAAATACATTTTATTTTACAACTTTAGTTGATGCATCAGTTTACTGCATCTTTAAGCGCTTTACCTGGTTTGAAAGCAGGTACTTTGCTTGCAGCAATTTCAATCTCAGCACCTGTTTGTGGGTTACGACCTTTACGAGCCGCACGTTCACGTACTTCGAAGTTACCAAAACCGATTAATTGCACTTTATCACCCTTTGCAAGAGTGTTTTGAATTGTATTGAAGACAGCGTCTACTGCTGAAGCAGCATCTTTCTTAGAAAGTTCTGTAGCTTCTGCAACAGCGTTTACTAGTTCTGTTTTATTCACACCATTCACCTCCTCTCAAAGGATATGCATCTTGAGCATGTAAAAAGATTAACACATCGCAAACCGCGGTGCAACTGAATTCCTTACTACTTTACTCATTTTTTAAGCTTTTAATAGTATTTAGTTGATTTTTACCTAAAAATCACTCAGTTTCTGTGCTATCCTCTGTTACTTCACGCTCTTTCGCTTCTTCTTCCTGCTTTTTACCAAACATCATTACCGGTTCATTATTTTCGTCCACTGTATAAGGAATCGAGTATGCAGGAACAATTGGAGAACGGTCAATTAGTAAATCACGAATATCATCACCTGGTTTTACGTCAGGCTTCTCCTCGCGTAAAATCTCAGCTAAGTCTAGTGTATAATCCACATACAAATTACCGTCACCTGTCATAAAGATAGGTAATTGGTGATTGCTGTATGGGCTTTTAACCGTTAACGGCTCTTTAAAGCCTAGTGTTTTATAATCAATGGTATACGCCTTTGCATTAATTGGTTCGGCAATTGGCATATAACGATTTAATGAACGAATGCGGATTTCGCGAATACGCTCTGGCATGTTTAAATCTACTAGTTTTACTTCTGCCTTATTTTCAGGGTCCCAAATAATATATTGATAAATGCCACCTTTTTCATAGGCATTGCCTGGAGGCTCTGGCATATATTTTGGCACAATGCGGTCAAAATCCACGAGATATTTAATAAAAATATCCGTATCCATATCACGTGTTTTAATTGGCACTAGCCCACCCGTATCATCTCTAAATTGATCTACTGCACGTTGCACCGACGCTAATTGATCAGCGTAAGGTACTTGGTTTTGCGCTTTTTGGCTATCAGGAAACATACAGCCTGACAGCATTAGTACGGCTAATACAAGTGTTAGCCCTACAGCATAATGCTTTTTCATTTTTCCACCTCTTTAATCTATTAAGCTGGCCATGTTGCAACAATCAAGACCATTAAAAATGAACCTAAACCAAATAAAATATACGCAATTAAGTTATTAATTGCACGTAAAAAACCATTTTTAATTTTATTACGACCTAAATAAATTAAGAGGATTGATACCATCATTAATCCTAAACAATAAAAAGACACCCACATAATATCAAGTGAGGGCATATGAGCTAACGGACCCAATGATACTAACCACCTTTCTGCTTTTAAGTTTTCTACAACAGTATACTACAATTTGCATAAAAAAAGAGTATCCAATAAGCTAAGCTCGTTGGATACTCTGAACTCATTGTGGCATCATATCATCAATTTCACGTTTTTTCATACGCATCATCAATTGGTCAACCGCAACTTTAGGTGCTTGGTCTTCAAATAGCACTTGATATAACGCTGTCGTAATCGGCATCATAACTTCATACTTTTGCGCTAATTGATAGGCTGCTTGTGTGGTGCGCACACCCTCAACAACCATGCCCATTTGATCAAGCACTTCATTGAGTTTATAGCCTTGACCAAGCATATTACCCGCGCGCCAGTTGCGTGAGTGCACGCTTGTACATGTCACAATTAAATCGCCCATGCCTGTTAAGCCTGAAAAGGTAAACGGATTACCACCAAGCTTAACACCTAAACGTGTAATCTCCGCTAACCCACGCGTAATTAGTGCTGCCTTAGCATTATCACCATACTGCAAGCCATCTGTAATACCCGCAGCCAAAGCAATAACGTTTTTTAATGCGCCACCAATCTCTACACCAATCACATCGTCATTCGTGTAAACACGGAAATACTGGCTCATAAATAAATCCTGTACTTTTTCAGCAGAAGTTAGATTGATACAAGCAGCTGTAACAGTTGTTGGATGCTGTTTAACAACTTCTTCTGCATGGCTTGGCCCTGATAAAATGACTACATCATCCATAAATTGTGGTGCGATTGACTCCGCAATCATTTCAGACACACGCTTATGCGTGTGCGGCTCAATACCTTTTGATACTGGAATAAATAATGTTGGCTCAGCTAAATGCACAGAGAAATCTGCGCACACTTGACGAATTGCCTTTGTTGGTACAGCTACCACTACGATATTTGCATGTGCGCTTGCCTCTTGCAATGACGCTGTAGCGCGTAAATTTTGTGGTAATACCGTTTCTGGCAAATAACGTTCGTTAGTGTGTTGTTCATTTACTTCAGCAGCCTGCTCCTCACGATGTGACCACAGTAAAACATCATGGCCGTTTTCTGCAAGCACAATCGCAAGTGCTGTCCCCCACGAGCCAGCACCGAGCACAGTTACCTTTTCCATTCATACTACCTCCCCTTAATTACGTACGCGCGCGTGTAATTAAATGAATCGGCGTACCCTCAAAGTCAAATGTCTCACGAATACGGTTTTCAATGAAACGTTCGTAAGAGAAGTGCATTAACTCTGGTTCATTAACAAATACGATAAATGTTGGGGGCTTAACAGCCGCCTGCGTCGTATAATACACGCGTAAACGTTTACCTTTATCTGATGGTGCTGGGTTACGAACTACCGCATCCTCAATCACCTCATTAAGAATTGACGACTGAATACGCATCGCATGGTTAGCACTTACGCGATTAATAATCGGCAAGATTTGGTGTACACGTTGCTTTGTATTTGCTGATACAAAAATAATCGGTGCATAGTCAAGGAATAAAAAGCTCTCACGAATTTCGTCCGTGAAATTTTTCATTGTTTTGTCATCTTTAACAATGGTATCCCATTTGTTAACGACAATAACAATTGCTTTACCCGCTTCATGCGCGTAACCTGCAATCTTTTTATCCTGTTCTTGAATGCCCTCTTCTGCGTTTAATACAACAAGTACAACGTCAGAGCGCTCAATGCCTCGTAATGCACGTAGTACAGAGTATTTTTCTGTTGACTCATATACTTTACCGCGTTTACGCATACCTGCTGTATCAATAATTACATAATCTTGACCATCATAAGAATACGGCGAGTCAATCGCATCGCGTGTTGTACCTGCGATATCACTTACAATAACGCGGTCTTGCCCTAAGAATGCATTAACTAATGATGATTTACCAACGTTTGGACGTCCAATAAGTGAAAATTTAATTACATCATCACCGTAATCAACTTCGTCCTCTTTAGGGAAGTGCTCTGCTGCTGCATCTAATAAGTCACCAATACCTAAACCGTGTGAACCTGAAATTGGGAATGGCTCACCAAAGCCTAATGTATAAAAATCATAAAGCATATCGCGCATATCTGGGTTATCAATTTTATTAACCGCTAGTACGATAGGTTTTTTTGTTTTGTATAAAATTTTAGCTACTTCTTCGTCCGCTACAGTTACACCTTCACGACCATTAGTCATAAAAATAATTACATCTGCCTCGTCCATCGCAATTTCGGCCTGTTGGCGAATTTGCTCTAAAAACGGCTCGTCACTTAAATCAATACCGCCTGTATCAATAATATTAAAATCGTGTGTTAACCATTCTGCCGAGCTATAAATACGGTCACGCGTTACGCCAGGTACGTCTTCTACAATCGACACACGCTCGCCAACGATACGGTTAAAAATCGTGGATTTCCCTACGTTAGGACGTCCTACGATAGCCACTACTGGTTTCGTCATTTTCTTCAATCCTTCCAAACTCTACTATGCGTTTTATTATACATGAGAAATAATCAACTTTCATCTATGCGCTTTGAAAGCATAGCGTGTTAGCGCTGTTTTCGCAACGAAATATTTTATTTCAAACAAAAAAAGACAGAGACTTGTGTACGTCTCTGCCTCACATTTTTATTCGTTGCCGAAGTCTTTTAATTGGTCGCCGATAACATCGCCGAATGAGAAGCCTGAGCTTTCTTCAGGTAACTCATAATCAAATACTTCTTCAGCGTCTTCATTTTCAAGCAGTGCTTTAATGCTAAGAGATAAACGATGTTCGTCCGCATTAACATCTAACACTTTCACTTGTACTTCGTCGCCTTCTTTAAGTGCCTCATGTGGCGTATTAATATGTTTATGTGCAATTTGTGAAATATGCACTAAACCTTCTACACCAGGGAACACTTCTACAAATGCACCAAATGATGTTAAGCGTTGTACTACACCATCTAATACAGCTCCCTTAGGCGCTTTATCTGCTAAAGCTGCCCATGGCCCAGGTAGTGTATCTTTAATAGATAGTGAAATACGGTTTTTCTCTGGGTCTACTGACAATACTTTAACTTGTACAGCTTGCCCTTCTTCAAGTGCTTCACGTACATCAGAAACATGCTCATGGGCAATTTGTGAAATATGCACTAAGCCATCAACGCCACCAATGTCCACAAAAGCACCGAAGTCTGCGATACGTTTAACTACACCATCGCGTACTTCACCTGCTGTAATTTCACCAATTACTTCTTGTTTTTTATGAGCTTTATCCACCTCTACTACAGCGCGGTGAGATAAAATTAAACGATTTTTTTCACGGTCTAGCTCAACAATTTTTACTGCTAAGCTTTTCCCTTTATAATCTTCAAAATCTTCCACAAAGAAATCTTCAACTAATGATGCTGGAATAAATCCACGAACGCCCAAGTCAACAACAAGACCGCCCTTTACAACATCATTAATCACAACATCAAAAACGTCACCGTTCTCAAATTGTGTTGTTAATGTATCCCACGCTTGTAATGCGTCGACCTTACGTTTTGATAACACGAAGTTATCATCCTCTACTTTAGTGATCATTAACTCTAATGTATCACCTACTGCTACTGCATCAGAAGCTTCTTCGATGTGTAAGCTTGAAAGCTCACTAATAGGAACTACCCCGTCAAACGGAGCTCCCGGAATTGATACCGTTACCGATTTCGCATCCACCTGCTCTGTTACACCTTTTACAATATCACCTTCATTAAACGTCTGAACTTGTTTATTTTCCTCTGACATATGTAACCCTCCTTCGCATCCTTCATTACCTATCTTAGTAGAGTTTTCCCCTAAAAACAAAAATTAACCCCCATTTTGTAAGAAAATGTGGATTTTACACCATTTTGTTGTGTGCTAGCGTTAAAATTTCGTCTGCAGCCTCATCAATAGAAAGGTGAGTTGTATCCAAAAATAGCGCATCTGGTGCTTGAATTAGTGGTGATGCCTCGCGCTCGCTATCTTGACGATCACGCTCTGCAATCGCAACTTGTAATTCTTCAAGCGTTGAAGCAATACCACGCTGCTCATTATCGATAAAGCGGCGGCGTGCGCGCTCCTCAACAGTGGCTGACATATAAATTTTCAATTCGGCTTGAGGTAGTACATGTGTTGCAATATCTCTACCATCCATTACGACGCCACCCGCGCGCGCAAGTTCCTGCTGTAATTCCACCATCACTTCACGTACGCCTGCATGTGCTGCTACTTGCGATACATTAGCTGTTACCTCTGGTGTACGTACAACTTGTGTAACTTCTTTCCCATCAATAAAAATCAACTGTCCATCAACTGATGGTTGCAAAGTAATTGCCATCGTTGTTGCAAGCGCCGTAAGTGCTGCACCATCTTCTAATGCTACATTATTTTGCATAGCTTGATAGGTTACTGCACGATACATCGCGCCCGTATCAATATACGTAAACTGTAGTTTTTCGGCAACAATTTTCGCCACCGTACTTTTACCAGCACCTGCTGGTCCATCAATTGCAATTTGAATTTTCTTCATCCAACTTACCTACCTTCTTTTTTTCGTGAATATTGTATCATAGCAAAAAAAAAGTTGCCCCTAAAGGCAACTTTAAAATTCTACTTCCCGTTTTCGCTCCGCTAATTGACGCTCAAAACAAAAGCGCACAATATGTTGCTTGTCTAAGTCATCAGTATCTGTAAATTGTACAGAAGCAAGCGTCATCGGTTCTTTTTCAAAAATACGTACCACATTGGCATCTGTTGTCACATACGAGATATTACCATCCGCAAAGGGTAATACAATTGTCGCTTGGACCTCCATACCCTCGGTTAATGCTGTATCATTTCGTAATTTAACCGCCACACCACCTGCACTAATATCCTCGGTTACATATTGATGATGCTGCCCGTCAATCGTTAGTGCAATATCTACAGGTGTTTCTACACGTACATATTCCCGACGCTGAATTTTATGTACGTCTGCAGGATTAGGTAGCGCTAAAATCATCATCGGAATATTGCCTACAACACGACGACCAATAATATCCGTATAAAAAGCATAAGAGTGCAGGTTATCAACTGAAAACGTTACTCTAAATTGCATACCATCCACTAAAAACGCGGTCTTCTTTGTCAACGTGTTAACAGGATAGTCAACAAAAATACCTTCTTCCTTTACCTCCGCTACCTTACAACGAAAACGCTCAACACGCTCGCTATGTGTAGGCTCTAAATAAAGTATCGTACCTGCCTTTAAGTCCATCATCGTCCACTGCTATACATTAGCAGCACCCTCCTCTTCCGCTTTGGATTATACTCATCACAGTTTATTTTGTTCATGCAAATGGCGCACAAGGTCTTGGTGAGCAAGCTTGACCTTACGTAAGCCAAACCACCATAAAAACAACATAAAGGGCACAATTAAATACATCCACTGACCTTTAAATGTTAAAATGCCGTTGTAAATAATATGTAATGCCATTGGCGCAAAAAGCGCAATAGCGAGCAGTTCCTTACTACGTTCATTACGCGAAATTTTAGCCTGACCAAAATAATACCCCATTACTACACCAAAAAGTGCATGGCTTGATACAGGAAGCAACGCACGTAAAAATGCGGTGTCCACACCAAAAGTAATAAGATAGAGTACATTTTCTACTGTAGCAAACCCTAAAGAAATACTTGCACCATATAAGATGCCGTCATAAGGATCGTCAAACTCCACATGGTTGTAAATCGCAATAAGCAACAAAAACCATTTAAAAAACTCTTCAATGGTGCTCGAAAATAAAACATCTTGTGCAAAACCATGAGCTACCACGCCCTCTTCTACAAAAACATACTGTAAAAAAAGGATTGGAAAGGTAATTAACACACCATAAATAAACGTATGAAAGAGCGTTCTTCTCGGTTCAGTAGCCATCTGATTGCGCAAATAGAAATAGCTAAATAAAGCTAAACTTGGTGCAATCGCCGCTGACAACAAGATGAACATAAGCACGCTCCTTTCAAAAAAAACATACGTTAAGTATACCATTTTTATTGCAAAAAAGATGATAAATTATCAATGCATAAATGTTGCATAATGCTGGTCGTGGTTAGCTAACATAAGGCGTAACTTCATACATGCCTTCTTTGCATCAAAATCGCC
Source organism: Metalysinibacillus saudimassiliensis (assembly GCA_000935965.1). Classification (GTDB taxonomy): domain Bacteria; phylum Bacillota; class Bacilli; order Bacillales_A; family Planococcaceae; genus Metalysinibacillus; species Metalysinibacillus saudimassiliensis. Next base: position 180,569 of record LN483076.1, on the reverse strand, counting down.
ACCCATAATAACACCATGTTGCTCTAAATTATTAGCACTACCATAATAATCATACGTTGGGAACACTCGCCCCTCGTCTGTCGCTGTCGTAAGCACAATTTTAACGCCTTGTTGACATAGCTTTTGCACAGCATCCGTCATAGCAGGTGTAATTTGTCCACGCCCTGCACCTACTAGTACAATGCCTTTGACATCCGTTGTAGCAAGTAACTCTAAAATCGTTGCCCCTGCACCTAAATGTGCGTAAACAATCTCTACTTGTGGGTAACTTGGTTGAATCGCATAGTGCTCACGCTTTGTTGGCTTTTGGTAAATGATTACCTCATCATTATCAATAAAACCTAGCATGCCATAACCAATGGAACCAAAGCCGTTAATACTTGAGGAGTGAATTTTTTTCACATATTTAGCATGAACAATTTTTTCATTAAAAACTACACAAGTACCAATACCATCACTCGCATCGTCTGCTGCAACTAATAATGAGTTACGCAAGTTAGCATACACATCCGTGCCTGGGTCACTTGGCGATTTTTGCGAACCCGTTACGATAATTGGGCGCTTATCCATAATAGTAAGCTCTAAAAAGTAGGCAGTTTCTTCTAAGCTGTCCGTACCGTGCGTCACGACTATACCGCTTAACTTAGAGTCTTGTAGTAATTCAATAATTTTTTTATGCAATGTGTTGAGATGTTCAAAGGACATATGCATTGAGGGTACTTGAAATAAATCTACTAATACAATGTCAATCTCCTGTTCAAGCTGACACATCGCTAAAATTTCGTTACCATTTAATTTACCTGACTCTAGCTTATTGGCAGCATTGCGTGTACTCGCAATAGTACCTCCTGTTGTAACTAAGGCTACTTTCTTTTTCAATCTGCCCACTCCTCGCTGTTATTTCTTCATAATGGCATCCGCAATACAGCCACCATGGAATCTACCATTCTCAATAAAAATCTCATTGGCGTTGTTTCCTGCCGCAATTACACCCGCAATAAATAAGCCTGAGACATTTGTTTCCATTGTCTCTGGATTAAATGTTGGGCGGCCTGTTTCGTCATCTATTTCTACACCCATTGCCTTAATAAAACTGTGGTCAGGATGGTACCCTGTCATCGCAAATACAGTATCATTTTTAAGTTCTAGCTCTTTCCCGTCCACATTTAATTTAACGTAATTGTCATAAATCGCAACAACGTCTGTATTAAAGTGCATTGTAATTTCACCTGTGCGTGCTAAAGCTTCAAACTCTGGTAATACCCACGGCTTAATACTTGAAGAATAAGAAGAGCCACGATAAACAACGGTTACACGTGCGCGTGCTTTATTTAACTCTAACGCTGCATCAATAGCTGAGTTTTTACCACCAATAACTAATACATCTGTATCAAAAAATTCATGCGCTTCTTTAAAATAATGATGCACTTTTGGTAAATCTTCACCTGGTAATTGTAAATGGTTAGGGCTGTCGTAATAACCTGTCGCAATGACTACATAAGGCGTTTGATACATCGCCTTATCCGTTGTAACAGTAAACTGCTCACCCTCTTTTACTACGCTCGTAACGCGTTCAAAGCGATGAACATCAATGTCCTTCATTTTTACGACCTCACGATAATAAACAAGCGCCTGATTGCGTTTCGGCTTACGTCCTTCAATAATGAACGGTACATCCCCAATCGCTAATTTTTCGCTTGTACTAAAAAAGGTTTGATGCGTTGGATAATTGTAAATCGCATTTACTACATTGCCCTTTTCAATAACGATAGGACGCATCCCTTTTTCTTGTAGCGCAATAGCAGCAGCTAAGCCACATGGCCCTCCACCTACAATAATCGCATCTACTTTATTCATGCCTAACACTCCTTTTACTTTGTCAGCTTCTATTATACATCCTTCGTCGCATGTAACGTAATTATATGCGTTTGTGGTGCAGCGCCTAAGCGTAATGGTAACAGCGTAGTGCCGTAGCCATTGCTAATAAGTGTAGGCACACCTTGCACAATAGCATACGACCCATTAGGACGTACACCTAGTGGTCCTAAACGTATTTGACCACCATGCCAATGCCCTGCGAGTAAAAAATTTACGGTATGCGCAGCTAGCACACGTGGAAATACGGCTGGATTATGGGAGATAAAAATACGATAGGCATCCTCTGGCACATGTTGCAATGCCGCTTCAAAGCTGTACTTACGTGAGGAAGTATCTTCAATTGCACTTAGCCAAATATCTTTTGTTAATGGCACTGCGCTATTTTCCAATAGTGTTACATCATATTGTTTAAATATTGCACGCAAGTTCACTTCATTTAACTCACGGTCATTATTGCCCCACACAAAATATAACTTACCACACGTGCTAAGACGTCGAAGGTTTTCTTCTAGGCGTGCAAAAGAAGTACGCTTATCACAAAAATCTCCACCAATAATTACAGCATCCACTTTACCTACACGCACTAACATACGCTGGTTAATCTTTCGGTTATGTACATCCGAAATAAAATACAGCTTACAGTCTTTTGTGATAGGTGCATCAGCATGATGTATCTTAATTGTATTACGTTGTGCTAGCGCAAGCATATAGCCCAACAATAACACCGCTATGCTAATTAAATATGTCATCATTTACCCTTCTTCTCATAAAAAAATTGCCGAAATAGCAATTAAGCTACATCGACAATTTACTAAATTTTATGGCAACGTAATTTGTTGACCAACTACAATATTGTTAGAACTTAAACCATTTGCTGCACGGATTTTTTGTAATGTTGCTTCATCCCCACTACCATAATAGTTTACGCCGATACGGTATAATGTTTCACCCGCTTGTACAGTATGTGTACCTGCTTGTGGCTGCTGTGGTTTTTGTTGTTGCTGCTGTTGTTGTTGTGCTTTTTTTGCTTCCTCAGCTTGACGTGCTGCCTCAGCTTGGCGTGCTGCTTCTGCTTTTCGTGCTTCTTCAGCTTGACGTGCTGCCTCGGCTTGACGGTTTGCTTCCGCTTGGCGTGCTACTTCCGCTTTTTTTGCTTCTTCAGCTTTGTGTTGCTCTTGCTCTTGCTGTGCTTTAGCTTGACGCTCTTCTTCAGCTTTTTTCGCTTCTTCAGCTTTCTTCTTAGCTAGCGCTTCTTTTTCTTCTTTAGCTTTTTTGTCTTCTTTATCAGCATCTTTGTCTTTGCTTGCTGGCTCACCGTCTTTTACTACCTCTACCTCGTCGCTATCTTTAACCTCTGTTACTTTTTGTCCTGGCTCATAAAATAACCATACAAAAATAAGTATAGAAATTAAAATCAAGATAAATGTAATAGAAAGATACTCCATTAAGTGACGCTTTTTCTTTTCAGGTTTTTCATTTTTATCGCCACGGTATCGTTCAGTTCGCGACATTTTTTGTGGTGCTTCTTCTTCGCCCTCAATTGTTTGGCGATGTTCTTCAAATTTATCTTTGTAATCATCTTTATCCATAATTCAACCCTCCAACTAAGATTACTATCATATATTATGACGAAAAACGCTGTGCTTGTAAATATTTCTGGCTCATCACCAAATCCCGGGGATGACAAATTCAATGACCGGTTTCCAAGCGTAAACGTAGGAAAAGACGGTCATCATTTCGGTAGCCAAACCCACGTCTTTTGATGAGCTTTATTTTATTATTTGTGCCTTCCATAATACCGTTTGATAAACTTAGTGTACAAAGCGAAAACTCCTATCGTGGTTTGTCTCAGCAACAATTACGATACACGAGTTTTCGCTTTTATTCTATACACTATTGGAAAATTAAGGTCTTATTAGTAAGTCAACCCCAACTTATGGTGATGAGCCATATTTCTGTATGCACTGTATCATTTTAACAGCATTTGCTGTAAACGCAATGTCCAATGTGGATTTTGCGTTGATAAATGCGTAATGCGACGTAGTTCTTTAAAGCTAGCGTCTTGCAAACCGCAATTTGTACAACAGGCGTCAACAACTTGAACGCTTTGCTCAAAATACTGCACTAAGGTTGCACGTAAACATGCAGACGTTTCCATATAATTTCGGGTTGCGTCAAAAGCGCGTCGTTTACTTAAATACAGCTGATTACGGTAGTGAATAGCCTCGTCACAACGATACATTGAGTGCCAATAAGCAAGCAGACGCTGATCTAGCTCGCGCAGAGGTTGGTCAGCTCCTGCATAATATTGCTTAATCATGTGCTCACTTGGCAAGGTGTCCATTAAAAATTGCAACACATCATAATCTGTTTGCGTGCACAAAACAGTAGCTAAGGCATCCTGCCCATCGCGCGCTGCTCGCCCAATCTCTTGCATATAACTTGATAAAGTAGGTGACATCGTTTCGTGAATAATATGACGAATATTTGTTTTATGTACGCCCATACCAAAAGCACTAGTAGCAATAATCCATTCGATATCATCTGCTAAAAACTGCTCTTGAATCAACTGTCTGTCTTCATTACTAACGCCACCGTGGTAGGCTGCTACAGTAATATGCCACTTACGAAGCACCTCTGCTAACTGTTCTGCACGCTTCCTTGAACTTGTATAAATAATACCTGGCCCAAGCGTTGTACTAACATAGTCCTCAATCCAATTTACCTTTTCTTGCGTAGTTGTAAACCATTTTCGTTGTAAATGTATTTCTTTACGATCAATCGCTGCAATATACGTGCTCGCATGCTCCATTTGCAGTACATACTTTATATCGGCAATTACTGCAGGTGTTGCAGTAGCCGTTAGAGCAACAATTGGTGGGCGATTATAGTAATTTAGCCACGTTTGAAGACGTAAATAATCCGGACGAAAATCATGCCCCCACTCAGAAATACAATGAGCCTCATCAATCACAATCAAACCAAGTGGCATAGCACGAAGTTTATTTGTCACCAATTCATTTTGTAACATCTCTGGTGAAGTAAAAATAAATTCGTAATGTGGTAATTGATTAAGCGCCTGCGTAAATTGTTCGCGTGTTAAAAAGGAATTTAATGCAACGACACGTTTAAAGCCCATTTTTTTCATTTGATTTACTTGATCTTGCATAAGAGATAATAGTGGCGAAATAATAAGGACAGGCGTTCCTTTTACTTTACCTGTTAATTGGTAACATAAAGATTTCCCTGTGCCTGTTGGCAACAGAGCCACAACATCCTTACCTTCAAGTAATTGCGTAATAACTTCTTCCTGTCCTTGACGAAAATTAGCATAGCCAAAGTAATGTTGTAGCGCTTGTTGTAACATCTCTATCCCTCCCTTGTGAGTGCTAAACGAATTTGAAAGTACGGCAAACCTGTCTGCTCATGCAATACTTTTAGGCGCTTTGTTTGCATCTGTCTAACGACTTGATGGACACGTTGCAGTGTTGCACTGTCTATATAAGGCGTAACGTCAAAACTCGCCATATTGCGCGCGATTTCTACAATATGATCTTGAATGGTACTTGCTTTTAAATGGCGATAATGACAAATTTGTTCAAAAGTGTATCCTTGCTCAAGTAAAACATGAGTTTTTGCTGCTGTTTCAGTTAATGCTTGCTCACACACACACCCTTGACGCAATGCAAAAAGTAGTGGTGTATCTAGCGTATCCAACCAAATGTGAAGTGCTTCTATTAACAATAGTTGCACGTCAAGTACTGTATGATTTGTTGCTAACGCTAGTTGTGTTAATGTTTGCGCTGGTTGCTCATAACCGCTTAGTCGGTAGCTAATGAGCATGCGTTGATCCTCTGTCATAATTGTTTGTTTGAGTGTAGTCACGATTTCTTGGTAGAGCTTTGCACTTAACTCTCCTTGCTGATACGTAGCTTGCTGTAAAAATTGTCGAGTAAATTGTTGTATTGTAGTGTCACTCACAACAGGCGCGAATTTCATATCTTGCGCTTGATGCTGAGATAACGTTTGTACAGTCAATTGTAAACGTTTAAAAAAGATAGCCTCTAACCCTTGGTAGCGCCAGCCGTTAAAGTGGTAGCTTACTAATGGCATTGGCTCAATACGATAAGATTTGTCATTACTTATCGTCAGTACACCTTCCTGCTCTAGTTGCAAAATTGCCTGCTCATACACCGCACGCTCTAACTGCGGCAGAATGCGATAAAAGTTATGCAAGTGGAATAAGGCAACATCTTCAAGTGTTTGAGATGATTTTTTTCCTTTTAATAAATGGTAAGGCGCTGCAATCGTACGCTCACCATTAAATATCATTAAAATTTGTCGAACTAATAGATGAAAATTCACAGCAAAATCCTCCGTTTCGATAGTTACTGTTGAAATGTGTGCGGAACATCTTTAAAATGATAAGAGAACGATTAGCGGAAATGCAAAGGAGAGAATATAAATGACTAAGTACACGATTGTCGATAAAGATACATGTATCGCTTGTGGCGCTTGTGGTGCAGCTGCGCCTGATATTTATGACTATGATGATGAAGGTATTGCCTTCGTTATTTTAGATGATAACATGGGTACAGCTGGCGTACCAGAAGACCTGCTAGAAGATATGCAAGATGCTTTTGAAGGTTGCCCAACTGACTCAATCAAAGTTGCTGACGAAACATTTGACGGCGACTCATTAAAATTTGAATAGTCTTTACCTACATGTCTGCGCCTAAGCGCAGGCATTTTTTTATTGCATCTCATTTTTTTGCATGGTACTATAATTAGTAGTTGGTACTAATAACTGATATCACAAAGGAGTTGCTACATATGTTGCAATTAACAAATAAAAACATTGTCGTAATGGGTGTTGCAAATGACCGCAGTATTGCTTGGGGCATTGCAAAAAAATTATTTGACGCTGGCGCTAATGTCATCTTTACTTACCGTCAAGAACGTTCATTAAAAAAGCTTACACAATTACTTGAGAAGAATGACCAAAGCACATCATTAGTTGTACAGTGCGATGTAAATGACGACGCGAGTACAAAGCAAGCTTTCACTACCATTGGCGAAAAAGTCGGTGTCATTCATGGCGTTGTCCATTCAGTAGCTTTTGCAAACGGGGAGGACTTAAAAAATCGCTTTTTAGATACTTCTCGTGACGGCTATGCCTTCGCACAAGATACAAGCGCTTACTCATTAATCGCAGCTGCTAAAGCTGCTCATCCTTATATGACAGAGGGCGGATCAATTGTTACCATGTCTTATTTAGGCGCAGAGCGCGTACTAGACGGCTATAACGTAATGGGCGTAGCTAAAGCTGCACTAGAAGCTTCTATGCGTTATTTAGCTGCTGATATTGGTCAGGATAATATCCGTGTTAATGCTATCTCTGCAGGCGCGATTCGCACGCTTGCTGCTAAAGGTGTTCCATCATTTAATACAATTTTACACAAAATCGAAGAAACTGCGCCACTAAAACGTAATGTACAACAAGATGAAGTAGCAGACATGACGCTTGTGATGTTATCTCCACTATCTCGCGGTGTTACAGGCGAAACCATCTATGTTGATGGTGGCTATAATATTATGGGATAAAAAAAGCTGAGGCGTGCCTCAGCTTTTTCTTATGCTATAAATTTTTCATAAATTGTATACAAAATAACAATACTAATTGCTACAGGAACTACGTACGTCATCAATACACGGTACACCGTATAAAATAAAGGACTCACGTTACTCCCTTGTAACAATTCCACTTTAACGTGTTCACGCTTCATCACATGGATGACAAAAATCGCAATTAACAAGTTGCCAATTGGTAAAATAATATTAGATACTAAAAAATCGGTAGCATCAAAAATTGTCTTACCAAAAATCGTAACGTCACTTAACACACTTGATGTTAATGCTGAAGGAATCGCCGCAATAAATACGACAACACCTAAAATCATTGTCAGTTGCGCACGTGTTAGCCCAAACTTTTCAACAAGTGCTGCTACAATAATTTCATACAAGCTAAACGATGAAGTTAATGTAGCAAATAAAAATAGAACTAAAAATAAAGCTAAAAAGATTTCCCCAAATGGCATTTGACCAAAGGCTGCTGGCAATACAATAAATAACAACTCTGGCCCTGCTTTTGCCTCAAGCCCTGTCGCAAATACTACAGGAAAAATTGCTAAACCCGCAAGTAAGGATACTAAAATATTTAATGTTACTACTGAGCCTGCTGCCTGTGGTAAACTCACATCTTTTTTTAAGTATGAACTATACGTTACTAAGCATGACATACCTACTGCTAGCGCAAAAAAGGATTGCCCCAGTGCATATAACAATGACTCTCCTGTTGTCTTAGAAAAATCAGGATATAAAAAGAATTTTACACCGTCCATCGCACCATCTAGCGTTAATGCACGCCCGACGAGTACAATAAATAACACAAAAAGCAATGGCATCATGATTTTATTCATCTTTTCGATACCATTTTGTACACCTAATGAAATAACAACTACATTAGCTAATGTAAATAAGGCTAAACCCAAAAGTGTGGTGCTTGGTGTACTCGTCACGGTACCAAAAATTTGACCGGCATCAATACCATCACCAATTAACTCACCGGTTAACGCATAACCTGTAAAGAGTGTGATCCAGCCGCCTACTACACTGTAAAAAGTGAGTAGTAAAAAGCAACCAATCACGCCCATACGTCCTAACCATACCCAATTAGTACTAGGTGCTAGCTTTTTATACGCTGTCACTGCTTCTGTCTGTGCATTACGCCCAATAATATATTCAGATAACAACATCGGCAAACCGATTAATAACGTAAACGCAACAAAAATTAAAAAGAATGCACCCCCGCCACTTTGCGCCGTTACATAGGGCATCTTCCAAATAGCGCCTAGCCCAATGGCCGCGCCTGCTGAAGCCAAAATAAAACCTACTTTACTTGACCACTCATTTTTTTTGCTCATCTCAACTCTCCTCAACTACTCAACTTCTATTTACTTTACCAAATCTACGACCAAATTTGAACGACTAAAAATACTTGTACGGCTGCAAGTAACGGAAAGCCAAATGCAAATTTGTTTTTTCGTGTTTTATGACGAAATAAATACATGCCAAGTACACCACCAACAGCACCACCAAAAATCGCCAATGTAAATAGCGTTTTTTCTGCAATGCGCGATTTATGCTTTTTTGCCTGTGATTTATCATAACCCATGCAAATAACGAGTGATAATGACATCACCGCCATATACCCTAGTATAACCTCATGCACTTTACTCAACTCCTTAACAAAAAAGAGCCAACAAATTCGTATTGAATTTGTCGGCTCTTGTGTAAATTATTTTGCTACTGCTTGTTTAGCAGTTTCAGCTAGTTGAGCAAATGCTTGTGCATCTGTAACAGCTAAATCAGCAAGCATTTTACGGTTTACATCGATGTTAGCTAATTTTAAACCGTGCATTAAACGGCTATAAGAAAGACCATTCATGCGTGCAGCTGCGTTGATACGTGTAATCCATAATTTACGGAAGTCACGTTTTTTGTTGCGACGGTCACGGTATGAGTACATACCTGCCTTCATTACTGATTGGTTCGCAACTTTATATAATCTATGCTTCGAGCCGAAGTGACCTTTAGCTAATTTTAAAACCTTTTTACGACGCTTGCGCGTTACAATTCCGCCTTTTACGCGTGGCATACCAATTACCTCCTGCTAATTCATGTGAATGAATGTGTTTGTTTTGTTTTTATTACTTCATGTAAGTTAATAATGTACGGATACGTTTGAAATCGCCTGAAGAAACTACTTTACCTTTACGTAAGTGACGTTTTTGCTTAGTAGATTTGTTAGCGAATAAGTGAGAACCGTATGCACGGTCAAACTTTAATTTACCTGTACCTGTCTTTTTGAAACGTTTCGCCGCGCCGCGGTGAGTTTTCATTTTTGGCATTTGAAATTCCTCCTAAACTCAAGTGAAAATTATTTTTCGTTCTTAGGTTGCATAATTAAGAACATGCTTCGGCCTTCCATCTTCGGTTTTGTTTCAACCGTTGCGACTTCAGCACAAGCCTCTGCAAAGCGATCTAATACGCGTTGACCGATCTCTTTGTGCGTAATTGCACGACCTTTGAAGCGAATAGAAGCTTTGACTTTGTCTCCTTTTTCAAGGAACTTGATACCATTACGAAGTTTCGTTTGGAAGTCATGCTCATCAATTGTAGGGCTCAGACGAACCTCTTTCATATTGATGACCTTTTGATTTTTACGAATTTCGCGATCTTTTTTCTGTTGCTCAAACTTAAACTTACCATAGTCCATGATACGAGCGACTGGTGGCTTCGCTTGAGGGGCTACAAGGACAAGATCCAAGTTTACACGAGTAGCGATTTCTAACGCCTCGTTGCGTGACTTCACACCTAACTGATCACCATTATGATCGATTAAGCGGACTTCACGTGCGCGAATGCCTTCGTTTACATACATGTCTTTGCTAATAGTAATCCACCTCCAAGTGTTGTCGCGAATACATGAGTGGGCTTATATGCCCTGTTGAACGGTACACTTCTCGATGTCCATAAAAAAAGGACGGACATGTAAGAAATGTCCGCCCGCTATATGTGCAAACGCAAAGTGTATGCGTTACAATTCAACGTGTCAAACCTGTAAACAACTCGTACGAGCGTCTAACTCAGGTGAGAAGCGGGCAGCCTCTTCTTCAACCACAATCTGTATTCATTAACCTTAACTATAATATCATGCACATTTTAAATTGTCAATAACATTTCATTATTTTTTTATACCCCTCTAGGTCTCTACTATAGTATATTAAATATAGTTCCTAATTTTATGATTGAAGGAGGAAAGGCTCATGACGATACGTCAAAAATTTATTGCGGTTGTAGCTGTACTTAATGTGCTAACGATTATTGCGTGTGCTACGATTTTTTGGCAACTCAAAAATGTTGAACATCAATACGATACAACACTCAACGCTTCACTACCCTTACTTGAAGCACTGCGCTCATTAGATGAGGACTTTTCATTACAAATGTCTGCTGTGCAAAACGTACTATTAGATGTCCCTGGTGCAGAAGCCAATTTTACAAAGGTAGAGGCACATAAGCAACAAACACTGAAGGATTTACAAAGTAAAGCAGATACAGAAAGTGGACAAGCATTAATTACAGCTGTTATCAATGCGCACGCTGATTTTATAAAAGATGGCGAAGCAACGATTGCTATGTATAATAATAAAAAAACAACGGAGGCACTTGCTACCTATGTTGATAAAGTGGCAAAGCATGATACTACTATTAGCGAAGCAACAAAGGAACTATCAGATGCGATTAGTTCATCCATTACCGATGTTCGTAAACAAGCTGACGATGTAGCCTCTCAAGCAGGCTATGTGGCATTAACAATTGCGGTCATCTCCGTTATTTTAGGTATTTTAATCGGTATATTTGTGACACGTATTATTGTTAACCCTATTCGTGCTTTACAACAAGAAGTGAGTATTGTAGCTACAGGCGACTTACGCTCACAAGATTTACCCATTGCTAGTAAGGATGAAGTTGGGCAATTAACAGCCTCATTTAATCAAATGAAGCATATGTTAATCACCTTAACTACCTCTTTAGCTGATAACGCCAATCACTTAAGTGCTACAGCTGCTCAACTTTCCGCTTCAACCACAGAAGTTGCAGATACATCTGAGCGCGTATCGAGTGCAACGCGTGCCGTAACAGATAATATGATTGGCACGTCACAAGCAGCAAATGATAGCTCAGTTGCGATGGACGAAACAGCTCAAGCCGTACAACGCATTGCCGAATCAACACAACTATTACAACAATCTGCTACAGATACAGCCGCTATTGCTCATTTAGGTGGTACAACTATCCGCTCTGCTGCAGAGCAGATGACGACAATCCATAGCTCAACGCAGTCAATGACAGCTATGATTGAACGCTTAATCGAACAATCTGAACAAATCGAAAAAATCACTGCAGTAATTGCAGATATTACCGACCAAACAAACCTACTTGCACTCAATGCTGCCATTGAAGCCGCACGTGCTGGTGAGCATGGTAAAGGCTTTGCTGTTGTAGCTGACGAAGTACGTAAACTGGCCGAGCAATCTAATGCATCTGCCTCACAAATCAGCGCGCTCACTACAGATATCCAAGTCGAAACACGTAATGCTGGCAAAGCTATGCATGCTAACTTAACTACCGTTGAACAAGGTGTAACAATTATTAATGATGCAGGTAGCGCCTTTATGGACATCACTAGCGCAATTGATGCGATGCAAAATCAAGTAGAAGATATTTCAGCAGTTACTGAAGAAATATCTGCAGCTGCTGAGGAGGTTGCCGCTTCCGTTAATGAAATCGCAACAAATGCTAGTAATTTAGCAGAAGGCTCGTCCGCTTCACTTGAAATGATTGAGGGACAAAATGCTTCACTACAAGAAATGCAACAAGTTGCCGCGCAACTTAGCGACCGATCTGTTGAACTTCAACAATCCGTTGCCCAATTTAAAAACTAACAAAAATCCCTATAGCACAGACCTTTAATAGGTCACGCTATAGGGATATTTTTTATTTATTGTCTACGTCTTGAGCAATGATTGTTGCAAACTCATCAAATGATACTGTTTCAGAAGCTTTTGAACCATAGCGACGAATATTCACGCCACCTGCTTCAACCTCTTTATCACCAATGACAAGCATATACGGGATTTTTTGCATTTGTGCTTCACGGATTTTATAACCAAGTTTTTCTTCACGGTGATCCATTTCGACACGGTAGCCAAGTGCTGTTAGCTTTTGCTGTACCTCTTTTGCATAATCAAAATGTACTTCGTTTGATACAGGGATAACTTGTACTTGCACTGGTGATAACCATGTTGGTAATGCACCTTTGTACTCTTCAAGTAAGAAGGCTACAAAACGCTCCATTGTTGATACCACACCGCGGTGAATAACAACAGGACGGTGAGGTTTACCATCTTCACCAATGTATGATAAGTCAAAGCGCTCTGGTAATAAGAAGTCAAGTTGTACCGTTGATAGTGTTTCTTCCTTACCAATTGCTGTTTTTACTTGAATATCAATCTTAGGACCATAGAAAGCTGCTTCGCCCTCTGCCTCATAATATGCTAAGCCAACAGTATCTGCTGCTTCTTTAAGCATTGCTTGCGCCTTTTCCCACATCGCATCATCATCAAAATACTTCGTAGTATCTGCTGGGTCACGGTATGATAAACGGAAACGGAAATCCTCAATACCAAAGTCTTTATATACTGCACGTACTAACTCTAATGCATGTACTAACTCATCACGAATTTGGTCAGGGCGCACAAAGTTATGACCGTCATTTAATGTCATACCACGTACACGTTGTAAACCTGATACTGCACCACTCATTTCATAACGGTGCATGTTACCAAGCTCTGCGATACGGATTGGTAAGTCACGGTATGAACGCATTTTTGATTTATATACCATCATATGGTGAGGGCAGTTCATTGGGCGCAGTACAAATGTTTCGTTATCGCGCTCCATTGCTGGGAACATATCGTCTTGGTAGTGATCCCAGTGACCTGAAGTTTCATATAACTCTTTAGAGCCAAGTACTGGCGTATATACGTGTTGATAGCCAAGTGACAACTCTTTGTCTACGATATAACGCTCAATTGTACGGCGGATTGTTGCACCATTTGGTAACCAAAGTGGTAAACCCATACCTACTGTTTGATTCGTTGTGAAGATTTCAAGTTCACGACCTAATTTACGGTGGTCACGTTCTTTTGCTTCTTCAAGCATTTGTAGGTGATGCTTTAAATCTTCCTTCTTGAAGAAAGCTGTACCATAAATACGCTGTAACATTTTATTATCTGAGTTACCGCGCCAGTAAGCGCCTGCTAGTGATAATAATTTAAACTCACGTAATTTCCCTGTTGATGGTACATGTACACCGCGGCAAAGATCAAAGAACTCGCCTTGGTAGTAAATTGAAACTTGTTCATCCTCTGGAATGGCTTCAAGTAGCTCTAATTTATATTCGTCGCCTACTTCTGTATAAATCGCCTGTGCTTCTTTACGCGAAACATTTTTGCGCTCTACTGGAAAGTTTTCTGCAATAATTTTTTTCATTTCTTTTTCAATAACAGGTAAATCTTCTGCTGTAATTGGTGTTGGTGAATCAATATCATAGTAGAAGCCATTTTCAATAACTGGCCCAATACCTAATTTTGCGTCAGGGTATAAACGTTTAACTGCTTGCGCTAAAACGTGCGCTGATGAGTGACGTAATACTTCTAAAGCTTCCTCATCCTCCTGTGTAATAATAGCGATGTCGCCATCTTGCTCAAGTGGTGTAGATAAGTCAACAAGTGTTCCGTTCACTTTACCTGCATAAGCTTTTTTGCGAAGTCCTGGGCTAATTGAGCCTGCGATTTCGTCTGTTGTGATGCCTTTTTCAAATTCCTTTACTGCACCATCCGGAAAAGTTAATTTAATCATCTCTGCCATAAGTCGACACTCCTCATAATTTTGTACACAAAAAAGCCCCATCCCAAAAGGGACGAGGCTTGTGCTCGTGGTTCCACCCTTCTTCCTTCCGAACAAAGTTCAGACGAAGCTCCTACATCAGCTAACGTGCTGGGGACGGCAAGAGATTTAACCCTCTTGCTGCTCATAGGGAGTAAATAATTACCGCGTACTTAGGAAGTTTACAGCCAAGCCTTCCCTCTCTGTTAAGTCGTGTGATAAAATCCATATCCTAATCACTGCATTTACTATTTGAATAACGTCATTATACGCTCGTCTTACTCTTTTTGCAAACTAATATTGTCTACGATTTGTACCATCCAATTGAATCGGGACAGTTGTAGACTGAATGCGCTCCATAATACGTGCAGCTTTTACTGGCTCTTGGTGGTTTTGTACGTACGTTAAATGGTCCGCTAGGCTTTTATAGTCAAAGTTTGACGTAACAAAAATGGGCAACCCCTCTGCCATACGGTAATGTAAAATCGCGCCTAATATTTCGTCTCGTGACCAACTCGTTAGTGATTCTGCGCCTAAGTCATCTAGCATTAATACAGGTGCTTTTTTAACAAAGTCCATTTTTTGTTGTAGTGTTTTATCATCAATCGCTTGCTTAATTTCACGTAAAAACTCAGGCACATAGACAAGCACCGAGCGCACTTGAATATTGGCAAGTTCATTTGCTACTGCGCCCAAAATAAAGGATTTGCCAACACCAAAACCGCCGTAAATATACAAGCCTTTTGAGGGCATTTCTTTTGTTTCCTTAATTTGATTAATAAAGTTAGCAACAAAGCGTGCAATTTCTAAACGGGCACCTGTGTCCATTGCCATTGTAGAAAGCGAAGCCGTTAGCGTTTCACGCGGCATGTGTAAACTACTAATCATAGCCGCTACCGCACGTTCTTCTTCTTCCTTATATTTTTGAGGACAAGTAGCATACATAACATCGACAGCATTTGGTTGCATCGTAAGGCGTGGTACACAACCTACTACGGCATTTGTACACGCACGTACACTACCCGCATTACAGCAAGTATGCGCTTGATCGAGATACTCTAAAAATTTCGGTAGTGCATCCTCAATCATTTCGTCTGTCAAAGTCTGCTCATTAGCCTTAATAAAGGCTTGAATACGCTCATCACTTAGTACTCGTTCACGCACTGCATTATACCTCGCTTGAAATGAGGGCGTATTTACTTGAGATGCTAGTGTTTTTTTTATAGGTTCCATTAATTTCTTCACCTTCTATTCTTTGCGACCAATGGACGCTAAAATGGATGCTCGTTCTTTGTCAAAGTCAACTGTAGATGAAGCTACTTGTGTTTGCGTTGGCTTCAGCCACTCTGGCACTTGCTCTACTTTACCTGTAACACGACGACCATTATGCTGTCTTTCTTCATAAGCTTTTTGTTGCTCCGCCACATGAGCGAGAGCTGCTTCTACTGTCATAATAGATTTAGCACGCCACTTGCTCGCAATTGTATTCACATAATTTTTAGGTAGCTGCCCTTCTTGCAATGTAAAGACA
This sequence comes from Metalysinibacillus saudimassiliensis, assembly GCA_000935965.1. Lineage (GTDB taxonomy): Bacteria > Bacillota > Bacilli > Bacillales_A > Planococcaceae > Metalysinibacillus > Metalysinibacillus saudimassiliensis. Next base: position 164,584 of record LN483076.1, on the reverse strand, counting down.
TACTCTACTAATACATTGGCAACACCCATTGGCAAACCATATAATGTAACAAGTTCTTCAGCAACTTTAACATCATTAGCAAAAGGCTCTTGGTCATTAGCTAAGCGTTTAAGCATTTGATATGGTGTTACACTATCATAAGCATTGTCTGCTTGTGGTGCAGTTGTAATGGTTGGTGAATACGAGGGTTTTGGCTCTGTTTGTGCTAAAGCTTGCTCAACTGTAGTAACGCCATTTAGTTTCCAACGATTAGCAATAGCTTCGACATAAGCACGTGGTAATAACCCTTCCTTACGTTTAAAAACATATTCGACTAGTACATTGGTCACGACAATCGGCAACTTATGTTGTAGCACTAAATCTTCACAGAGCTTACTATCCTTTGCAAGCGGCTCCTGTCCATTGTGTAACTCACAAAGAAATACATATGGCGTAATGGCATATCGTTCATAACCAGCCGCTTGTTCTTCACATATTAAAATGCGCGGACGATATTTTTTAGGTGCTTTATGCTGTGTAAGCATAGCCTTTGCCTCATCGACTGTATTTACTTGCTGTTGTCGCCATTCACTCGCAATAGTTTCTACTAAACGCTTAGGTAGCTTGCCATTCTCTTTTTGCAAAATATATTCGACTAATACATTTACTACACCTACTGGCATGCCATAAGTTAGCACTAGATTTTCAGCTAATGCTACCATCGAAGGAAATGGCTCTTGATTATTTAAACACGCCTTCATAAATGTATAAGGAATCATTGCTTCATAGGTTGTAGCAGTAGAAATAATATGCTCTCTTGTCACACGAGGGCGATAAGCTTCATGTTGTGCCGTTGTTGCTTCAAGTGCTTGTTCTACTGTTGCAATACCTAGCTGTTGCCAATTACTAGCGATTGTCTCTACAAATTTTTGTGATACCTTACCATCCGTTTCATGCATCGCATATTCCATTAATACATTTACTACACCTACTGGCATACCATGCTTAGTTACAAGCCCCTCTGCCATCGCTAAAACAAAATCAAATGGCTCTTGCCCGTTATTTAAACGTTTTAAAAATGCATAAGGCGTAATACCATCGTAACCATTTGTTGAAGCTGGTTGCGTAACTTCCTTAACAGTTGGCTCTTTAATTTGTTTTTTGTAGTTACTGTATTTATGCTGCTCACTACGTGCAAGTTGCATCGCTTGCTCTACAGTTTGAATATCCTTACGACGCCAATGATCTGCAATAGACTCTACAAATTTTTTTGGTAATTTCATATCAGTAATCAACATGACATACTCTACTAGGACATTAACTACGCCCGTTGGTAACCCATAACGCATATACAAACTCTCAACAAGTTGCACCGCAGAGTCTGAAGGTGTTGCGCCTTTATGAAGACGACGCAAATTTTCAAGCGGGCTAGCTGTCGCTAAATAATGTAAATGTTTTTGTTGCTTACTCTGCCCTGTAGGCTCAACTACTGTCTTATCAAAAACAGGCGTAATTTGAGGCATTACTGTGGATACTGTTAATTTATAATAATCTGCGGCGGCTTTACGCAATTGCTTATCAGAAATCACTAAATCATCATCTAATGCCATAATGACAACCTTTTGCATATCCAACGGTGAAAGCTGGTATAAAAAGGCCAGCTTTGCAATCATTTCACGCACCTCAGTCGTTAAAGCTGCAGCAGGCACTAGGTGCTCTTGTAATCCTGATTGAAGCAACGCAAAATCAAAATTTTGTTGCATAAAAGGATAGGTTTTACTTTCAGCCATAGCTACCGGCATTACTAAATCCGTAGGTACTGTATTATTAACGGGCGTAAAAACATCTGTAAATGTTCGTGTAACCTCCGTAAATTGCTCACGACTTTTATGTTGCTCCATAAAGCGTGCACGTAAGTTACGATAATTACGCTCACCAATTTTACTGTATAACATCATCGACAATAAGGGGTCTGCAAAAAACACACCTGCTTCAAGCGGGCGTGCTAACTCATAAATAAAACTGCGTTCTTCACCACTACTTGTACGCCATGTGCGCACTAAGCCTATAGCTTCTAAAGCTAGGCGAGCCTTTAAAATTTCTTGTAGGCCCATATCTAACGTTTGCATTAAAAAATAGTGCATCGTTGGTGTTTGAGCTTGAAACTCACCCTCAGCCCAAAGTGTAAAATATAAACTTAACGCCTTACCGCCAACAATGGGTTGGTAAAAAAGAGTTAGTAGTTGGCGCTCTGTAACGGAAAGTTGTTGCGGTAGCTCAACAAAAAAAACATCATTTTGATGAAGCTCTTGTGGTAATAATGACACCAGACTCACGCTCCTTACTTTTTAGCATTCGATTGGCGTTCAATAATCTCTCTAATCTCATCAATAAATACATTAATATCTTTAAATTGGCGGTACACAGAGGCAAAACGTACATACGCTACCTCATCGATTGACGCAAGGTGATCCATAACCTTCTCACCGACATCATCAGACTGTACTTCGCCATTACTCATTTGGCGTAAATCTTTTTCGATGGCAATTACTACCTCATCTAGTACCTCAAGAGCTACTGGACGCTTTTCACATGCACGGATCATACCTCGTAGTAACTTTTCGCGGCTAAACTCCTCACGTGAACCATCTTTTTTTACAACGATTAATGGCGTTTCTTCTATTTTTTCAAACGTGGTAAAACGATAACTGCAAGACTCGCATTCTCTACGACGTCGAATTTCTTTATTATCATCAACTGGTCGCGTATCAACAACTCGCGTACCATTGTATTGGCATGAAGGACATCTCATATTTTTATCTCCCGTAAGTGAATTTACTAGTTCTAAGTATAACAAATTTTTAAGCTCACAAAAAGGATAGGCTACACCAAACACAAAAGCAGCGCCACACGAAAAACGTGACACTGCTTTTTTTAATAATTATTGGTAATGATACTGCTTTTGTTGCTGAATGATCCATTTATCCATTGCTTTATATAACAGCACCATAATAACTGTAATAATAATACCTTTAATAATATTAAACGGTAAAATACCTTTGATAATCATAACGTATAATGCATCACCAACGACTTGATCCATACCTAAAAAGTACGTATACATTGGTAAAAATACAGCATAATTTAAAAAGCTCATGCCGACAGCCATAACAAGTGTCCCTGCGATTAAGCCAGTAATTAGCCCGCTCACAGATTTAAAACGATTAAAAACCATATACACCGGCATAATGAATAATACCCCTGTGGTAAAGTTGGCAATGTGCCCCACTGGCACACCAGTTTCAGTACCTGTAAATAACCAATCCAATACATTTTTAAATAGCTCTACTAAAATCCCTGCTGCTGGTCCCATTGTAATGACTGCTAGTAATGCTGGCATATCACTAAAATCAACCTTTAAAAATGCGGGAAATGGTGGAATCGGAAAATTTAATAAATGTAGTAAAAAGCCAATACTACTCAACATCCCGATTGTTACGAAATACTTTGTGCGCTTGCGTTGCTTTTCCATGTTACTCTCTCCTCTTTGCTGATTACATCTCGCAAGAAGAAAGGTCCGACAAATGTGTGGCATAAAAAAACCCTACTACAAAATTGTAGTAGGGAGAATTAGGCACGCTAAAAAAGACATTACACATGTCGTACCTTCACCTTCTCCCATCCAGACTATACTGTCGGCCTTGGAGTTGCACCAAGTCAGCTACTCACAAAAATGAGTAGGTCGCGGGCTCGTATGCTTATAGGTTGCTGTCGAACAGCTACCGCATAATTACCGCCGGTCGGGAATTGCACCCTGCCCCGAAGATGAATCATATTTTTTAGTTGTTACACTACCATCATAGGCAATTTACAATGAATTGTAAAGCACTACTGCTTTTGTTTAACGTAAGGGTAAATAAAATGTAAAGGTTGTACCTTGTCCTTCTACACTATCTACCATAATATTACCCGAATGTGCCTTCACAATATTACGGGCAATCGCTAAACCTAAACCTGTGCCGCCTTTAGAGCGAGTACGCGCCTTATCTGCCTTATAAAAGCGCTCAAACACATAAGGCAAGTCTTCTTGTGGTATACCTACGCCTGAGTCTTGCACAAGTACTTTAACAAAGCTTTCCTCACGCTCAACTTTCACACTTACTGTACCATCTTCAAGTGTATGACGAATAGCATTGTCAATTAAGTTTGTTAGTACCTGCTCAATACGATCTTCATCTAACACTACCGTCTCATGTGGCTCAAATTCACTCGTAAATATTAAATTAACATGCTTTTCTTTTGCCACTTGCGCAAACTTTTGTGTAATACGTTCAAACACTGTATTAAGCGGATAGGTTTCTGTATTAAGTATCATATGTCCCGCTTCCATACGCGCTAAATCTAATAACTCAGATACTAGGCGACCCATTCGCTGTGACTCATCATAAATAATACGAATCATTTCATTGCGGTCTTCCTCAGTAGTAACGACTTCATCTAGTATCGCCTCAGAGTAGCCTTGTAACATAGCAATCGGCGTGCGTAGCTCATGTGATACATTTGCAATAAAATCAGAGCGCAGCTTTTCTAAGCGGTGCTGCTCAGTCATATCACGAATAACGGCTACTGCGCCTCGTACAGAGTTACCACCGTATAACGGGCTTATCGTAATGCTGTAGTAAGCGCCGTGCATTTCAATTTCTTCTTCTAATTTATCCTCAAATACTAATACATGATCTAGCATGTGATATATTTCAAGTGGTAATGGCTCACTACTTTGACTTCCTTTATTTACAAACCACATTTGCAATAACTTTTCCGCAGGTGGATTGCTCAGCAATATGGTACTGTCACTATTAAAGGTAATCACCGCATCTGTCATAGAAGTTAAAATATTAGAAACTTGCTCCTTCTCTTGATTAATCACCTCTAAATTATGCTTTAACTGACGCCCCATTTGGTTAAAGGCATTTGCTAACTGTCCAATTTCATCATTTTGGCTCGCAACGATTTTATTATCAAACTTACCCTTCGATAGCTCAATTGCTGTTTCACGCATCTTGCGCAAAGGCAGTGTAATACGTGAAGATAGGAAAAAGGCAAAGAAGGTCGTTAATACAAAGGCGATAATAGCCGCTAATAGGACAATTTTTGTTGTCTCACGAGAAGTTTTATGTAAGGCCTCTGGGTTTTGGTACATAAAGACTGCCCCGTGCATCTCGCTCTCACCGTTTAATGGGAAAGCTAATACTAAATACGTATCCATTGCTTCTTCTTCAGAGTAGGATGGCATTAAGAGTTCTTTAACAATTGGCTCAGTTGTAGAATATACTTTGGCAAACGCCTTATTATCTAAAATCGTTTGTTCAATCTTTTTTTGGTTTTTGCCGTCTTGTAATGCCATTACAATATCGCGGCTCGTATTAGCTACCAAGGCATTCGTGCCTTCTGGCAAAATATCTTCAAGCATACTTTCGGTCTTACTATCTAGTTGTTCCTCGTCATAAAGACTAGCAATAGTATGGGCTGTTTGTCGTAATGACGACTCCGCTTGTTGCACGTGATAGTTTTGTAAAAACTCAAGCATAAGTACGGTAAAAACAAACAGTACAAATGAAACGAGAAGCAAAATGGTTACCCACAGCTTCCCGACAACACTATTCCATATTCTATTCATTCACAACCTCAAATTTATAGCCGACGCCCCAAACCGTAACAATCATTTTAGCAGCATTTTCAGATACACGGTTTAGCTTCTCGCGCAGTCGTTTTACGTGCGTATCAACTGTACGTAAATCACCAAAGAAATCATAATGCCATACTTCTTTTAGCAATTGCTCACGGTCAAACACTTTATCTGGTGATTTTGCTAAGAAGTATAATAACTCATACTCTTTTGGTGTAAGGTTAACTTCTACTCCCTCCGCTGTGACACGGTGTGCATCATGATCAATCATTAAATGCGGGAAGACAACTAAGTCTTTTGAAGTTGATGCGTTCGCTGCAGGTGCAAAGGCTTGTGAGCGTCGTAAAATAGCTTTCACACGCAATACAACCTCGCGCGGGCTAAATGGCTTTACGATGTAATCGTCAGCGCCAATTTCAAAGCCATGCACACGGTTTGCCTCCTCGCCTTTTGCGGTAAGTAAAATAATTGGTGTCGTAGAGCGCTCACGTAACTCCTCACATACTTGTAATCCATCTTTTTCTGGCATCATAATGTCGAGCAAAATACAGTGATAATCTTTTTCTAATGTCATGGCTAGTGCTTCCTCGCCATTTTCTGCTTCATCAATCTCGTAGCCTTCGCGCTCTAGGTACATTTTTAATAAGCGACGGATGCGATCTTCGTCATCTACTACAAGGATAGAAATATTGTCTGACATTGTGTTACCCCTTTCTACATTCATCTATATCTATTGTACAATTTACTTCACAAATTGAAAAGAGAAGCACATTTTTCGTCATGTGCTTCTCCAATCGTTACGCGTATGAGTGAAGTCCCGCGATGATTAAGTTAATAACAACTAAGTTGAAAATCATAATCGCAAAGCCGATTAATGCCAGCCAAGCTGATTTGCGACCTTCCCAACCTTTTGATAAACGAAGGTGAAGGAATGCAGCATAGAACAACCAAGTGATTAATGCCCATACTTCTTTTGGATCCCAGCCCCAATAACGTCCCCATGCCTCTTGCGCCCAAATCATAGCGAAGATTAAAGCACCGAGGGTAAAGACAGGGAAACCAATTAATACAGAGCGGTAACCAATTTCGTCCATTAACTCTAGGTTAGCACGCTTAACAAACGGTTTAAGCATTTCACTTACACGCTTACGCGATACTAAGCGAATGACTAAGTAAAGGATTGATCCTACTAACAGTGACCAAACTACCGTTGTTAATTTTTTAGCGTTAATAATAGGTGGTGTATCCATTAACGGCTGCATTTTGCCTTCCGTTAAGGCTACAGATTCGTTCATACCAAACAATGCTGGTACATCATACGTAATTTCACGTTGAATTTCGTCTTTATCCATATACGTAAATTGTGCCTCGTAACCAATGCCACGGAACACTAATGTTACTAATACAAAACCAATGACTACTACCACGAAGAACATTAATGCTTCTAATGCTGTGCGCTCTTTAGATGGTTTTGTTAAATCTACTACTTTTAATAAATACACAAGACCTGCTACAGCGCTAATAGATAAAATAGATTGACCAAATGCTGCAGAGAGTACGTGGATTGTCAGCCAGTTACTTTGTAATGATGGCACGAGCGGACTAACATCTGTTGGGAACATGGCCGCATAACCGATAATTAATACAGCGATAGGTAAAGCAATTAAGCCAAGTACAGTAGCACGGTACATAAAGTACATAATAATAAATGCCAGTACAATAAACATACCAAATGCTGTTGTAAACTCAAACATATTACTTACAGGTGCATGACCCGTATACATCCAACGTGTAATAAAATAACCTAGGTTTGCGATAAAACCAATCAGCGTGATGGTAATCGCAATTTTTCCCCACTTATCTGCATGGCGAGCTGCCGCTTCTCTTTTATCATGGGTGTTTTTGACTGCACCCCCGAAAAATAAAGTTGCAATTAAATAAGCAAGGAAAGCTACAAATAGTAAGTTACCACTAAGACTAATTAAACTCATTATGCTTCGTCACCTTCCTGTTTTTCTTCGGAATCATTTAAATCAAGCTGGTCAACGTAAGCTGGTAAATGTGCTGCTTGCGTGACAATATCTAATTCCTTCTTCATACCAAACCAGTTTTTATTAGTATGGGCTGCAAGAATAATCTTACCGTCCTTTGTTGCTTGTACCCATAAACGACGGTGATTCCAGTACGAACCGATTGCTACACCAATCATAAAGATGATACCACCAACAGCAATGATGGGAATCGTACTATCCTTATGAATTGTTAAACCTGATGAGTTACGCGTTGTTGCTGAAGCAAATTTCATCATATTTTTGTTTTCACCTAGTGGCTCTAAGGTGTTACGAATTGCCACAAAGCTTGTTTCACCCTCTGGCGTATCAGGTGTTACCATTTTAAAGACAAAAGCTGGATTGTTTGGTACAGGTAAATTAGTTTGTGGTACGCCATCTTTAAATCCCGCAAAGTCAGGTGTGTAGTTTAAAATTTCCACACTTGAACCATTGCCTAAATCATATTTTGCCTCTGGATTATCAAGTTGAACTGTAACTTGTCCGTAAGAGTCTTCTGTTTCTTTATTAACTAAATCAAATGTCATCGTGTACAGCTCATCTAAACGGTAATCCATTTGGTAAAGTGAGTAACCATCATATTGTAACGGATGGTTAACACGAATCGAGTATTCTTTTACTAACTCTAAGTTGTCTGTATCTCCTGGTAATGCGCCCTCTGGTTGCTTATATAACTTGGCATTCGTTTGGAAGTTTTTCGCTACCACGTTAACACCTTGTCGTACTTGCTCACCTGATAGGCCATCTTTATCATTTTCGTGCATTTCCAAAATGAATTTATCATTTTCAAGGAAATAACCTGGCATACCCATAACTTCGATTGTTTCTCCCTCACGAATTAACATCGATTCATCAACATATAAACCAGGTATAACGCGTAATGATACACCCGTTAAAAATACAATTAAGCCCACGTGATTAATATACGGGCCGTAACGAGAGAAACGATTTTTTTCAGCTAATAACGCATCGCCATCACGACGTACCTTATATTTTAGCGCTTTCATTTCTTTTTCGATTGTTGCTAGTGTTTGCTCATTATCTTCAACTTCACCTTGTGCTACAATACGCTGACGCTTCATAAAGCTCTCATGTCGCTTTACGCGTTGGTTAGTTAATGATTTATGCAATGGAATACCACGGTCAATACTTGCTACGATAATTGAGATACCAAGCATACCTACAAGTATTTGGAACCACCAAGAGCTATATAAATCTGACAGCCCTAATGCATAATAAATTTTACCGATTGTGCCATACGTATTTTCATAGTATGCGCCCTTGTCGCCAAGTGTACCTACATTGACATAAAACTCTTGCGGTAAAAATGTACCGACCGAAGCTGCAAGTAGCGTAATAATAATTAACGCAATCCCTACCTTAACGCTTGAGAAGAAATTCCAAACTTTATCAACGATTGAGCGGTTATACGTTTTAGAACGAATGGCTTTACCGTCATAACGCATGTCAACAACCTTGGTGTTTTTTTCTTCCTCTGTTAATGGTCTACCACATTTTTCACAAAGCTTTGTACCATAAGGGTTAACATGTCCACAAGCACAAGTAATTTTTTCCTTCTCCATGTGACTGACACTCCTTATTATTGCGGCTTAATTGACTCCATCATAGCCCCAATTTGTTGCTCAGTTAGTTCACCTGTAACGATTTTTGTCACTTTACCTTCAGGTGACACTAAAATTGTTGCGGGTAAACCAATGATATTGTAAGCGTTTCGTACACCTTTTGTTTTATCAATAACAACTGGGAAATCTAATCCGTATTGATCAACAAACTTTTGTACTTCAAAATCTGATTGTGCAATGTTGATAGCTAAAATCTCAACATCTTGATCTTTATACTGCGCATACTGGTTATTCATATAAGGCATTTCTTTTTCACACGGTTTACACCATGTACCCCAGAAATTTAATAATACACCCTTTCCCTCATAATCAGATAGCACATGCTTATTACCTTCAAGGTCTACGAGCGAGAAGTTAGGTGCTTTGTCACCAACTTGTAGCACACTCGTTTTATCTTTAGTTGCTGTGGAATAAACAACATAGCCAATCGCAACAATCAATAATACTAAAATAATTGTGCGGGTCACTAAGCGTTTTTTCTTTTTATCCATGAAGTAAAAACCTCCTTAAAAAGCGTAAATACCATATCCATTATATCAAATGTTACGTTTATGCTCTGCTTTTAAACTTGAATGATTTATGACTCTTTTCCTTAGTCCAATTTGCCCGTTTCAGCTAAAACACGCAACTTCTTCACTTCATGTTTCGTCAATTGGCGATACTCACCTGGTGTTAAGTTACCTAAATCTAAAAATGCAAAGCGCTCACGTTTAAGTTTGACAACTGGTGTACCAATTGCTTCAAACATACGACGTACTTGGCGATTGCGTCCCTCATGGATGGTAATTTCACAAATAGCCTTGCCTGCCGCTTCGTCAGTTGACATCATACTAACTTTTGCTGGCGCTGTTTTACCATCCTCTAAACGAATACCACGTTGTAATTTTTTGAGCCCATCAATTGTTGGGATGCCTTTTACGCGTGCTACATATGTTTTATCAATTTTAAATTTTGGATGCGTTAATTGATACGAAAATTCGCCATCATTTGTTAACAGTAATAAGCCTGTTGTATCATAATCTAAACGACCTACAGGGAAAATGCGTTGCTCTACATTTTTGAAAATATCGGTTACCGTTTTACGATTTTTATCATCTGTTACAGCTGAAATCGTAGCGCGTGGTTTATATAATAGGAAGTACACCTTCTGTTCCTTCTCTAGCTTCACACCATTAACCTCTACTTTATCTGTGTCACTCACTTTAGTACCTAGTTCCTTAACAACTTGCCCATTAACCTTAACCTTACCTTCGACGATAAGTTGCTCTGCTTTACGACGTGATGCAATACCCGCGTAAGCAATTACTTTTTGTAATCTTTCCAATGTTCGTCCACCTCTTTTATTAGTCGTTGAAATTATGTCACACTTTCTTCGTTCCGTATAGCTTTTAATTTTCGTCAAACGTTTGCTCAAACTTGGACATAAACAAGTCTGTTGCTTCGTCGCTGACTTCTTCCTCATCTGGTAGCGCAGGTAACTCCGTAATATCATTTAAGGCAAATTGATGTAAAAATTCCGTCGTTGTCCCGTATAAAATCGCTCGCCCTGCACCTTCATTACGCCCTACTTCTGTAACAAGCCCTTTTGCCGCTAATGTATTTAGCGGTCGCTCACTCTTAACACCTCGGATAAACTCAATATCACTACGAGTTACAGGCTGCTTATATGCTACAATCGCAAGCACCTCTAACGCCGCTTGCGATAAACTTTGTAGCGGTGGGTCTTCGATTAGTTTTTCGACTACGCTAGCGACTGACTGCTTTGTCACTAAGCGGTAAACACCTGCTGTTTGGCGTAGTTCAATGGCACGCGTCTCATCTTCGTAACTTGCTTGTAATGCTACTAAGGCCACTTCTATTTCTGCTGGTGTTGCCATTGTAAATTGCATGAGTTGCTTATCACTTAAGCCATCTTCACCCACAACAAATAATAATGCTTCAATTTTGGTAATCAAGTTCGGCTGTGTATTCATCCTGCCACTCCTCTTGCACTAAAATAACGGTTAATTCTTCAAAATTTTGTTGTTGTTCAATCCTAATCATCTGCTGGCGCATTAATTCGAGCACAGATAGAAATGTGGCAATTAACGCACTCTTATTACCTACCTCAAATAAATCAGCAAAGCTTGCGCGTCCTTTTGCGCGTTTTAAATACGAAAACACGGAACGCATTTGATCTTTGATCGCAATTTCTTGTCTTGCTACGCGTCTTGTTAAAGGCTGTTGCCATTTTTTTCGTTGGAGCATTTTTTCAAAGGCCGCTAGCATATCATAAACAGTAACATCCATATCAAAAAAGGCCAATTGCTCCTCCTTCATATACGCAGATAAATCAGTAGCAGGACGCACATATTGCGGAATCACGCTCGCACTCTGCTCCTCAAGTTGCGCAGCAATTTCCTTATAGCGTTTATATTCAATAAGGCGCTGTACAAGTTCCTCACGTGGGTCAACTTCCTCTACCATATCATCCATGCCTGTATCATGAACAGGCAGTAACATACGGCTTTTAATCGCGAGTAATGTGGCAGCCATAACTAAGTACTCGCTCGCCTCATCTAACTCTAGCACTTGCATCGCATGGATATGTGCCATATACTGTGCGGTGATTTCCGCTACTGGGATGTCATAAACATCAATTTCAAGGCGCTGAATCAAATGTAATAATAAATCGAGCGGACCTGAAAAACCTTCTACACTTACTTCATAAGCCATTCGTTAACCACCTTTAGTCAATTTCTTTTATACTTATCTCATCAAAGTATAAAGGAATGAGTTTTGTTATGCATCCACAACTACACCCCTTATTTATCGATTACTGCGCCTACTTTACACTTGGCGATTATTTTGAATGCCACGAGGTTGCAGAAGAATACTGGAAAATGCTTGCACCTGGCGATAAAGAGCATGCACTTGTTGGTTATATTCAGCTAGCCGCAGGGCTTTACCACGAACGTCGTGGCAACACACGAGGCGCACAAAAATTACTCACGAGTGCAGAGCGCATCCTAATGAATGCAGATGACGTCTTCTTTACGTATGTTAATCGCGAGCAACTCGTAGCCACTCGTAATTTACCTATGAGTGATGAGTTACAATCACTTGTCACCACACGCGTAGCTGAATTACCTAAGCTTGATGCACACTTTATTATGCATAAGCACACTTTACGTGACCGCTCCGAAATTATTGCGGCACGCCAACCAAAAAAAGCGCTGCCTACGAAGTAATCGTTTACTCAGTAGGCAACACTTTATCTATTTTCCGCTATGCAGCCCATACATTTATCAAACAATGGCTGTATATCATCAATTGCACATACTTCTTTATAAATGCCTAAGGCTGTAAGCTCCTGCAAAATTTGTGTTGCAATGCCTTCACCGCGGTAAGATGGCACAACACAAATATGCTGTAAGGTGGCTACCTCACCATCAACAGTGACACCTACGATGCCCACATATTCTTCTTGTTGCTTCCACAAGTATAAATGTTGCGTCTCGTCTTTCGCATAGGCGTCAATCGTTTCTGTAAGTGTTTTTATATTTTTCTCACTTGGCATTAGCGATAACAAACCCATCGCTATTTTTTGCAACGATTTTTTATAACGAACTAACATAATTATTTTCCCCTCTTTTTCTACCTGTTGCTAATTATTTTGGTGGTGCTTGAATGTAACCGTTTGGCACGAGGAAGAACCAGTAAACTGCTACCCAAAGACAAATCACACCGAGTAATGCTAGTAATACTAAAATATTTTTCTTTCGCAATGATTATTCACCCTTTTTTAACGTTAACGCTTTATCATTGGCAATAATATGCGCATACGTTTCGCGCGCTACCACAAGCTGGTGCTGGCCGTTCTCTACAAATACGACAGCTGGACGAGCGACGCGATTATAATTGCTCGCCATAGCATAACCATAAGCCCCTGTGCAGAACATCGCAAGTATATCGCCTGATTGCGCCTTTTGTAGTTGTGCGTCTTCAATTAATTTATCGCCTGACTCACATAGCTTACCTGCTACTGTGTATGTCTCTGTTGCGGCCTCATTTGCTTTATTTGCAATAACAGCCTCGTACTTTGCATCATATAATGCTGGGCGAATATTATCGCTCATGCCACCGTCCACAGCAATATACTCACGCACATTTGGTACAGTTTTATGCGAGCCAACGGTATATAACGATGTACCAGCATCCCCGACAAGCGAGCGACCTGGCTCAATCCAAATTTCCGGCATCGTTAATTTTACCTCATTTACTTTCTTCTGTACAACCTTAATCATATCCTCCACATACACTTGTGGTGCCAATGGCTGGTCTTCTGCTGTATAGCGAATACCAAAGCCACCACCTAAATTAAGCACTGTACATGTAAAACCATACACTTCTTTCCATGTTGCCATCTTGTCTACGAGCTTTTCGCCTGCTACCCCAAAAGCTACTGTATCAAAAATTTGCGAGCCAATATGACAATGCATGCCTAATAGTTTTAAATAAGCATCTTCATAAGTTTGTAGGAAGGCCTCATCTGCCTGTCCGTTATTTAAATCAAAGCCAAACTTTGAGTCGGCTTGACCAGTTGTAATAAAGTCGTGCGTATGCGCCTCTACACCTGGTGTCACGCGCAGTAAGATTGACATAGTTTGCTGGCGGGCAGCTGCCATTGTTTTTAACATTTGAATTTCATAAAAATTATCTACTACAATACAGCCAATCTTTGCATCAAATGCCATCTCTAACTCAGCTAGTGATTTGTTGTTACCATGGAAATGAATTTTTTTAGCGTCAACACCTGCCTGTAAAGCTGTATACAACTCGCCCCCAGACACAACATCAATTGACATGCCTTCCTGTGACGCTAGCTGATACATTGCAATACTTGAGAAAGCCTTAGATGCATAAGCTACCTGTGCAGGCACTCCTAACTTTTTAAAGGTTTCTACAAAGCCTTGTGCTCGCTCACGGATTAATGCCACATCATACACAAATAATGGTGTGCCATAAAGATTTGCTAATGTTATCGTATCCACTCCACCAATTTGTAAATGCCCTTGTGAATTCACTTCTTGTGTACCATATAAATGCATTGTCTTCTCCTCTTTCCTTGTCAAAATAATCGAAAAATATCTATAAAAACATTACCACACTAAAGCAGTAAAGAAAAGATGCACAAAAAAACGCCCTCACACTACTTGTGAGAGCGTTGCTAGTTATTCTGTAATAATGGAATGGATTAATTTTGGAGCGGCTACAGTCTCACCTGATAAAATAATGTGGTCATATAGTTTTTGCTCAACATCCGTAATATCTTCACGATTAGCATAAATGGTAACAAGGGACTCGCCTGCATTTACATAATCGCCTACTTTTTTGTTTAATACAAGCCCAACTGCTAAATCAATTTCTGACTCTTTTGTAGCACGTCCTGCACCAAGTAGCATAGCTGCTGTACCAATATCATCAGCTTCTAGTTTAGCCACATAGCCTGATGTTTTTGCCGCAAGCTCTGTCACAAACTTAGCTTGTGGTAATAAGGTTAAATCATCCACTACTGCTGCGTTACCGCCTTGTGCTGTAATAAAAGCACGTAGCACTTCAAGCGCAGAGCCATCTGCTACAACTGCTTCAAGTTGTGTGCGTGCCTCTGCTAATGTTTTAGCATGACCACCAAGCACTACCATTTGTGAGCCTAAAACATAGCATAGCTCTTGTAAATCTGCTGGGCCTTTGCCTTGTAATGTTTCAACAGCTTCTTTAATCTCTAAAGCATTACCAATCGCAAAGCCAAGTGGTTGACTCATATCCGAAATAATCGCCATTGTATTACGTCCAACACTATTACCGATTTTCACCATGGCATGAGCTAAGCGTTCAGCATCTTCTACTGTTTTCATGAAGGCACCATCGCCTGTCTTAACATCTAGCACAATCGCATCTGCGCCTGAAGCGATTTTTTTACTCATAATCGAACTTGCAATTAACGGAATACTACTTACTGTGCCTGTTACATCACGAAGTGCGTAGATTTTTTTATCCGCAGGTGTTAAATTACCACTTTGCCCGATAACCGCCATTTTAATTTCATTTACTTGCTTCGTAAAGTCTTCTGTTGATAGCTCAACGTGGAAGCCTTCAATCGCCTCTAGCTTATCAATCGTACCGCCTGTATGACCTAAGCCTCGTCCACTCATTTTAGCAACAGGTACGCCCACAGCTGCTACCATTGCTGCTAGTGGTAATGTTGTTGTATCACCAACACCACCAGTGGAGTGCTTGTCCACTTTAATGCCATCAATAGCTGCTAAATTAATTTGGTCACCTGATGCTACCATTGCCATTGTTAAATTAGCGCGCTCCTCATCCGTCATATCTTCAAAGTAAATCGCCATTAATAACGCACTTGCTTGGTAATCTGGAATCTCACCATTCGTATAGCCTTCAATAAAGAATGCAATTTCTTCTTTCGTTAATGCGTGACCATCGCGTTTTTTTTCAATAATATCTACAAATCTCATTTTGTCGCCTCCAGTAGTGCTAAAAAGCTTTTGCCATATTTCGGTGCTTTAATCTCAAAATTATCTGCGATTGTTGCTGCAATATCCGCAAAAGTTTCGTTTAATGGCATTTCTGCCACTTGGGTAAAACGTGGTGAATACACAAGTAGTGGCACATACTCACGAGTATGATCCGTCCCTGAGAAGGTAGGGTCATTGCCGTGGTCAGCCGTAATCATAAGTACATCATCTTCACCTAACGCCTGTAAAATTTCTGGCAAGCGAGCATCAAATTGCTCAAGCGCCTCACCGTAGCCTTGTGGATCACGACGGTGACCAAAGTTTGCATCAAAATCTACAAGATTTAAAAAGCTCATGCCTGTAAAATCTTTACGCACAACTTCTGCATACTTATCCATGCCATCCATATTATTTTTTGTACGAATTGCCTCCGTCACACCCTCACCATTAAAGATGTCAGAGATTTTGCCAACTGCGATAACATCATAGCCAGCATCCTTCATTTCGCTCATTGTTGTACGCTCAAATGGTTTTAAAGCATAATCATGACGATTAGATGTGCGTGTAAAGTTCCCTGGCTCTCCAACAAATGGGCGAGCAATTACACGCCCTACTAAATAATCAGGTGCTAGTGTTAGTTCACGTGCAATTTCACAAATTTTATATAATTCTTCTAACGGGATAATATCCTCATGAGCAGCAATCTGCATTACAGGGTCAGCTGATGTGTAAACAATTAACGCACCCGTTGCCATATGCTCTTTTCCATAATCCTCAATCACTTTAGTGCCTGAGTAAGGTAAGTTACATAAGATTTTACGTCCTGTGCGACGCTCTAGCTCATCTAATAAACTTTGCGGAAAACCTTCTGGGTATACTTTAAATGGTTTATCAATATTTAAGCCCATCATTTCCCAGTGACCTGTCATTGTATCCTTACCAACCGAAGCTTCCTGCATCTTGCCATAGAAGGCTGTAGGTGCTTCAACCACGTCAACTTTATGTAGCGGCGCAATGTTACCTAAGCCCATTTTTGTTAAGTTAGGAATGTTCATCCCGTCCATATGCTCAGCAATATGACCTAATGTATGCGAACCTTCGTCACCAAAGCTTTTAGCATCTGGTGCTTCACCAATACCTACTGAATCCATTACAATTACGTGCATTTTTTTAAATTTTGTCATAGTAATTACCTCCGTTTATTTTTTTATTTTACCAAACATTGCAGAAATAAGTAAGGTCAGACATCTGACTAAGTAAAAATTATGCGCGTGGATGAAATTGTTTATACACTTCTGAAAGGCGTACCTTACTCACGTGAGTATAAATTTGGGTTGTTGCAATGTCTGCATGCCCAAGCATTTCCTGCACAGCGCGCAAATCTGCCCCGTTCTCTACGAGGTGCGTTGCAAAGGAATGACGCAGTACATGTGGCGTCATCGTTTTTGTTAGGCCAGCATTTTGTGCGTGCTGCTTTAATAGTTTCCAACAGCCTTGCCTTGTTAATCTCTTCCCTCTTTGGTTAATAAATAAAGCATCTGTAGGTGGATAATTTTTCAACAGTTTTGGGCGGGCCTCGTTAATATACTGCTCATAAGCTTTTAGTGCCGTTTGACCAAGCGGTACAATACGTTCTTTATTCCCCTTACCAATAATACGTACAAAGCCCATAGACGCATGAATTTGCTCCATATTTAATGCAATCAATTCACTGACACGCATACCTGTGCCGTACAATAACTCTAGCATAGCAACATCTCGCACGCCTTGTGGCTTGACAGTATGAGGCGCAGCCAGTAACTTTTCGATTTCTTCAAGTGATAACACATCAGGTAATGTCTGCGTCACCTTTGGCATTTCGATATGATAAGTTGGATCCTGTTCGGTAATACGCTCACGTAATAAAAATTGGTGAAAGCCACGTATAGAGGATGTGTGACGTGACGTAGTACGCGCGGATGTCGTTTGACGCAATTGCTGTAAATGCTTTGCGATATGCTCACGTGTAATTACGTGTAAACTTGTCACTTGCTGTGCCTTTAAAGAGCTTGCATACGCCTCTAAATCACGGCGGTAAGAAGCTAGCGTATTATCTGCTAATTGACGCTCTACACGTATAAAGTGTAAATAATCATTAATTTCATCTTGAAACATTTCGTCATCTCCTCGTAAAAAAAGCACTTTACAAACGACCGAGGTCATTTATAAAGTGCTTTTTGGCTTTTATGCCTGCTCATTCATTCGTTTCCTTATCATGACAGCGCCAGCAAATACCGTGGAATGTAAGACGGTGGTCTTTAATTTTAAAGTTCCAACGTTTTTCGACAACATTTTCGACATCCACTAATAAATCTTCTTGGATTTCGTCAACAGCACCACACTCAACACACACTAAATGGTGGTGGAAGTGCGTTGCGCCCTCTTGTCGTAAATCATAACGTGAAACCCCGTCGCCAAAGTTAATTTTATCGACAACCTTAAGCTCTGTTAATAGCTCCAGTGTGCGATAAACGGTTGCTAGGCCAATATCTGGTGCTTTTTCTTTTACAAGCAAAAAAACATCCTCTGCGCTCAGATGATCTTCTTCGTGCTCAAGCAACACAGCTACCGTCGCCTCTCGCTGCGGCGTCAATTTATAACTTGCACTATGCAATTGTTTTTTTATTCGATCGATGCGGCTTTCCATACGACGCCCTCCTAAACTTTTATCATTATACCAAAGCAATAAAAAGAAAAACAAGTTAAGTACATTATTTCATTAACTGCTGTAGTTTCCACCATTGAATTGCATACGCCGTTTTAGCATCCGCAATGTCTCCATTTTGTAGCATTGCAAAAACGTTATCAAGCGTTTCTTCTTGTAACTCCACAAACTCATCCTCATCAAGCGGCGCTTTTTGTAGCACAGCCTCCAACTCACTCGCATAATACACATGAATAATCTCATCCGCAAAGCCAGGTGATGTGGCAAAGGTTTGTATATGCTCCCAATGCTTTGCTTTATAGCCCGTTTCTTCCTCTAGCTCACGCTGTGCGGTATGTAATGGTAGTTCTCCAGCTTCCATTTTACCAGCAGGGATTTCTGTAGACATACGTTCAAGCGACTTGCGGTATTGGTTAACAAGCACCATCTTTTGCTCAGGTGTAATCGCAATGACTGCAACAGCACCAGGGTGCTTAACTAATTCACGTTTTGCTTCCTTACCATTAGGTAGCGTAACATCATCCACTTGCAGTGAAATGATTTTACCTTGAAATATTTTTTTCGTACGAATTGTTTTTTCTTCAAAATTTGGCATTGAACTGCCCCCTCACTTGTTCTGGTACACTCTTTCATTGTACCATTAAGCTAACAAAAAACGATGTAGGAGTGAAATATTTATGCAAAAAAGAACACTAGGTACAAGCTCACTAACCATTTCCGAAATTGGACTTGGCTGTATGTCACTACCAAAGGATTATACTGCTGCTAAACCTATTGTATTTGAAGCGCTAGCACAAGGGATTACGTATTTTGATACGGCTGATTTATACGATTTTGGTGCTAACGAAGAAATTGTTGGCAAATTAGTTAAAGGTGAGCGTCACAATCTCACAATCGCAACAAAAGTAGGTAACCGCTTTACAAAAGGCGAAGACGGCTGGCACTGGGATGCCTCACCCGCTTATATTGAACAAGCTGTACAGGATAGCTTACGCCGATTAGGTACAGATTATATTGACCTTTACCAATTACACGGTGGCACAATTGATGATGACTTCGATGCCATTATTGAAGTATTTGAGCGCTTAAAAAAAGCAGGCACTATTCGAGCTTATGGTATTTCTTCGATTCGTCCTAATGTGATTGAACGTTTTTTACCGAGCGCTACTGCTGCAAGCATCATGATGCAATATAGCTTACTTGACCGACAGCCAGAAGAGTTTTTTGATTTCATTGAAGCACAAGGCACGTCCGTTGTCACGCGTGGCACATTGGCTAAAGGGCTTTTAACGAATGAGTGGCAACAGCGTGCACAAGCTTATGGTAGCTATACTGAAGAAGAAATCCAGCTAACCTTACAGCAACTAAAAGAGATTTACAGAGACATTCATGCCCTTGCCCTCGCCTTTAATTTACAACACAGTGCCATCGCCTCTACAGTGATTGGTGCAAGTAAAACAGCACAACTTACCGAAACCATACAAGCGTATGAGCGTGCTCAGCACATCACTGACTTAACACAAGCTAACGCCTTAACACAGCTACAACGCTATAGCGCCCACCGATGAAAAAGTTTTACTTTATTGGCATACTATTAGTTGTGCTCGTTATTTTTTCTAGCATGACGGCTGAGCAACAATCACTGCAACACTTTTTACAAACAACACTCAGTACCAAGCCATTTGAAGCGCAACTTAGCCAACTTGCCATACCTTACTGGGATACCATCGTTAGTGTAGATGAGCGTGGCTACTTTGCCTTCGTCGAATTTTTGATTCGTAAAAGCGCGCATTTTTTAATGTTTGCAACGATCGCAGTAGCGCTACTGCAATTTCGTTTACACCCTATCATTGTGCTCATTATTGCTTTTGGCATTGCACTTGGCGACGAATTTAGACAAAGCTTTACGCCAGGGCGTACCATGACCATGCAAGATGTTTGGCTCGATAGTGCAGGCGCAGTCTTTGGTATTGTGTTGTGGCTGACTTACAGCAATTTAATGCAACAAAAAGCAACTTCACGTTAAAATGAAGTTGCTTTTGTTTTAGAATTTAGAGCCCATATCGCCGTATTCGTCGAGTAGTTCCTCAAACGTTTTGTTTTTTTCACGTTCTTTACGCTCACGTCGCAGTTGTTCCTCGCGCTCGATTGCTTGTTGCTCCTCTTGCTTTGTTAAATCTTTTTTCATTTGCGCAAGCTTTTCAAGCATATCGCCACCTAACTGGTCAGCGATAGTTACAGCATCATCTTGCTTTTTAACAGTGCCTGCAACTTTTTGTCCGCGTTTTTTTGCCATAGTAATTCACCTTCTTTTAGCGTGTAACGACCGTTGCAACGCCTTGCCCCCCACCAATACATAATGTGGCTAAGCCTTTTTTAGCATCCTGCTTTTGCATCTCATGGATAAGCGTCACTAAAATACGCGCACCACTTGCACCAATTGGATGTCCAAGTGCGATAGCACCGCCGTTTACATTTAATTTATCATGGTCGAAATGCAGCGCTTTGTCAACTGCAATGGACTGTGCTGCAAATGCTTCGTTTGCTTCGATTACATCCATTTGGTCTAGCGCTGTGTTTGCTTTAGTTAATGCTTTTTTCACCGCTTCTACAGGTCCAATGCCCATAACAGCCGGATCAACGCCAGCTGACGCATTACCAGCAATTGTGACAAGTGGCGTTAAACCAAGTTCATCAGCTTTAGCTTTAGCCATAACAACAACTGCAGCTGCACCGTCATTAATGCCTGACGCATTGCCAGCTGTCACTGAACCATCACGTTTAAACGCTGGGCGTAATTTAGCCAGTGACGCTTCTGTTGTGTCACCTTTAACATACTCATCTTGTTTAAAGATTACAGGGTCGCCTTTGCGCTGAGGGATTTCAACCGCAATAATTTCGTCGGTAAACTTCCCTGCCGCAATAGCCTGTGCCGCGCGCTGTTGCGAACGTGCAGAAAAAGCATCTTGCTCCTCACGCGTAATCATAAATTGGTCACATAAATTTTCTGCGGTTACACCCATATGGTAATCATTAAATGCACACCATAAGCCATCATGTACCATACTATCAATGACCTTTTGATCGCCCATGCGATAGCCTTGACGCGCTTTTGGCATTAAATAAGGCGCTTGACTCATATTTTCAAAGCCACCTGCAACAATTATCGACGCATCCCCCGCCTTAATTGCTTGTGTAGCTAAATGGACTGCCTTTAAACCTGAGCCACATACTTTATTAATTGTCATTGCTGGGACAGTTTGTGGTAACCCTGCTTTAATCGACGCTTGTCGCGCTGGATTTTGTCCAAGCCCTGCTTGTAACACATTGCCCATAATCACTTCATCTACTAGCTCGCCATCTATACCTACCTTGGCTAAAGCACCCTCAATTACAATAGCACCTAACTGCGTAGCTGGTACATCTTTTAGTGACCCTTGAAATGAACCAATGGCTGTACGTACAGCACTTACAATTACTACCTCTGTCATGATAAATTGCCCCCTTTTCTCTCATGCCACCCTTTGCATTGACATGTACTTTCAGTTTACCAAATAGTGAAAAAATTTACTACGGCACACTTTTTCCTTATTGGGATAACAGTAATGCTTTTTACGTGCGTCATAGTTTTTCTTCTATTACAATTATGAGGAGTACTTACATAGGAGGCGTAACAATGACAAAGAAAAAGAAATGGCTCCTAGCATCTGCTGTCACAACTGCACTTGCTACTATTGCAACAACCATATTTGGTATTAAATTATCTAACCGTTTAATGTACATTAAGAAAAAAGATGATGCCTTTATTTTGGAGCGTGAAACAATTGCTAAGCGCTTTGATGAGGCTTGGTATAATAAATATAAAGACACGGAACTAACAATAGAATCGCCAAATGGCTACACCATCAGTGGTGTCGTATTAAAACCATTAGCTACAAAAAACACGATGATTATTTGCCACGGGGTAACCGAAAATAAAATTAACTCCGTGCGCTTTGCGCGCCTTTTTGAAAAGCTCGGCTATAATTCTGTTATTTATGACCATCGACGCCATGGTAACTCAGGTGGTAAAACAACAAGCTTTGGCTATTACGAAAAAATGGACTTAGAAGCTGTAGTTAAATCTGTGCGCCAAGTCGTTGGTGACGATGCTGTAATTGGTGTACACGGTGAATCAATGGGTGCGGCAACTACTTTACTGTATGCCGGGCTTTTAGAAGATCAAGCAGACTTTTATATTGCCGACTGTGCCTTTTCAGACTTTAGTGCGCTCGTTAGCCGTATTGCACAAAAAGATTTAAAATTTTCGACGTCTATGCCGTTCCACTTAGCTAATTTCTTTTTACGCATGCGTGATGGCTACTCTTTACGAGATGTTGCACCATTAACTGCTGTTAAATCCATTACTAAGCCTGTATTATTTATTCATAGCATCCCTGATTTATTTATCCCTCATGAGATGACTAAAGAAATGTACGAAGCCAAATCAGGGCCAAAAATGCTTAAACTTTTTGAAGAAGGTGGACACGCAGACTCCTTCAACGAAAACCCTCGTGAATATTTACAAGTCGTTACTAAGTTTTTAGACGAGTATGTGCCTGCTTATAAAATTACCGAATAATAAAAGCATCCTTTACGAAATTCGTAAAGGATGCTTTTTAGTATTATTGGAATTTATTCATCTGTGACATCATTTGACGCACTTGTTTTTCAGACGGTTTACGTCCCATTTGCGCCATCATGACACGAATCATTTGTTCATTAATAGGTGGGTTCTCTTTTAAATATTTCATCATGTATTGACGGGCGAAATAAAAACCAAGCGCTGCCCCTGCGATTAATGCTACAACGATAAGTAAAATAGCAAGCCATAATTGCATTATTGCTAAACCTCCTCCGCTACTTTCTTCCGAGATTTTATCTCCACACTGCATTATACAATAAATTAAGCACTGTTACTATATCCTAACCATAAATTAACCTAAACTTTGTCTTCTTTGCAAACGTCTGATAACGTCTCAGCCTCAAGACCTAGAGCAAAATCAACTTTGCGCCCGTTACGCACTTTTTATACGCTTGATAAGATAAGAGCAACAAATCGAAGGGAGCAACCATCATGAAAAAACTTTTACTTTTAAGCTTAGGATTCATCGCCATCTTAGTTGCATTCGCATCAATCGGACCATTAGCTGTACTGGCATTATCACTTGCTATTGCAGGAGGCAGCATTTACTTATTTAACTACACCACATCTTCACTACTTAAAGTGTTCTATATTTTTGTAGGTGGCATTAGCGCCATTACAGCTGTGTCAAATTTACCGGCTTTACTTGGTTTAATCGCATTATATGGCGTGTACTACGTATATACATCACTTAAATCACCAAATCAAGCACCAGAAATTACAGCAGTCGATCCTTTCGCAAGTTTTGAACGCGAATGGGCTAACTTAACAAAATAAAAGGAGCGAAATACAATGACAAACATTTTTAAACGATTTTTCACTACAGTAGAAGCAGAGGTTAACTTTGCATTAGATAAAAAGGAAAGCAAAAACCCAGCCGTTATGCTAACAAAATATTTACACGACGCCGAAAAGCAAGTAACCGCAACCGGTAAATTACTCGCTCGCCAAGCCCAATTAAAATCAAAGCTTGAGCAGGAGCTTGCAACAGCTACTACAATGCTAACTAAACGTGAGGCACAGTTAAAACTAGCTGAGCAAAGTGACGAGCAAGACTTGATTGCCTTTGCCGCTCAAGAAGTGAGTATTTACCAAAATCGTAAAGCAACGCTCGAAGACAGCATCACCCTAACCGCAAGCCAGTATTTAGATATGGAGCGCCGCTATGAGGAAATGAAACATAAAATTAAAGATATGCGTGTACGTCAGCTACAGCTAATGGGTAAAGAAAATGTCACACGCGCCAATCATACAATGAACAATATTTTACTAGGTAAGGCAGACAGCGCGCTACAAAACTTTGAGTCTGCAGAGCGTTACATTGATAACCTCGCTGTTGATATTACCGCAGGACAACAAGAGTCGATGTACGAATATCGTCTCGCAAAATTACAACAACAATCTGAAAAAGTGCTATAATTTCAAAAGTAGAGTTGCTCACCTCGAGCAGCTCGCTTTGTGATATAAGGAGGAAATTATGACGACTACAACCTTAAAATCAATACTGGCACTCTTTGGAGCTGCTGTGTTAATTGAGGTCATTACGCTTAATAATGGTGCTATTATTTTATTGATGATTACCGCGCTATTTTTATACGAAGGCATTAAGCGCCACCGTAATAGCCTACTTGCTATCGGGCTTGTAGCACTTGGTATCACATTGTTTTCACTGCTGACCTTACGTATTGCGGCTGTTATTATTGCACTGTATTATATTTATTTTTACTATAAAAAAGATACACATAAAAAAGCAATATTTAACGAAACTACTGATACTTCACGCGTTACAAGTAATCCGTTCTTTCAAACTGAAACAGACAGTGAAACCTACGCTTGGCGTGACATTAATATGCTACGTCTAGGCGGAAAAGTTGTCATTGATACAACGCAAACTGTTTTACCACGTGGTACGTCCGTGATTACAGTGCAACAACTCCTCGGCAATGTACAAATTATTTTGCCGCATGATGTACCTGTTCGCTTTGTATTTTCTACCTTTTACGGAGAGGCTAAGTTACCTATGGCCACAAAGCGATTAAAAAATAGCACATGGCATACTACGATTCCTGCAGAGCAAAATTTGCGTGAAATGGTCATCCATGTATCTGCATTAGTTGGAGACGTGGAGGTGATATACGCATGATGGCATTTTTCTCTCGTTGGTTTACTTTGCAATTTTTATTTATGACCGCTGTAGCTATCGCGCTGTTTATTGTACTAGGTGAGCCTAACGAACGTAACTGGTCACCACTATGGGAACAACATTTTGAGGGAGCACCCATCCTTGTTTTTATTATGATTATTATTACTACAGCTGCCTTTTTAACTGCGCTTTGGATGACAATTACTATTTTACTACGCGACTCGCAAGCTTCTCGCTTATTAAAAAAGGCCAATAAGCACGAGCTTCAAGAAAAACAAATAAAACGTTCTCCTCGTTTGTTACGTAAATCTCTTCGTCAAACACAAACGTTAATTGAAACACAACGTAAAAGTTTACAAAAGCTATCAGAACAACGAACAGCAACAGTTGATGAAGTCACACAAGAACGTATTATTGCAGAGCGTCAACACTTAGCACGTGAGTTGCATGACTCTGTATCCCAACAATTATTTGCAGCCTCTATGCTATTATCTGCACTAACTGAACAGGAAGACATACCAGATAAAACGTTATTGCAAGTAGAGCATATTGTACAGCAAGCACAGCTTGAAATGCGTGCATTACTCTTACATCTCCGTCCAGTAGCACTTAAAAATAAAACGCTGGCCCAAGGCTTAGAGGAGTTAATTGTCGAGTTACAACAAAAAGTCTACTTCCCTATTGATTATCATATTGAAGAAATTGCCCTATCACGCGCTGAAGAGGATCACTTGTTTCGTATTGCACAAGAGGCGCTATCTAACACCTTGCGCCATGCAAAAGCAACTGAACTTGAGCTCTCGTTTATTGAACGTAATAACACAGCTATTTTACGCATCCAAGACAATGGCGTTGGCTTTGATTTGGCACGTGATAAAACAACAAGCTACGGGCTACAAAACATCGCTGAGCGCGCCGTTGAAATTGGTTGTATTTATAATATTGTTTCCGTGCCTGGTGAGGGCACAATGATTGAAGTAAAAACACAGTTAGGAGATCGTATATGATTCGTATTGTACATGCGGATGACCATGAGATGGTACGCATTGGGATATCTGCGTATTTAAACGCACAACCCGACATGGAAGTTATTGCCGAAGCTATTAATGGCAAAGAGGCTGTAGCGGTTGCATTATCACTGCGTCCTGACGTAATTATTATGGACAATGTGATGCCCGTTATGACCGGGCCTGAAGCAGCTGAACAAATTATACAAGCATGGCCTGAGGCTAAAATTATGATGCTAACGAGCTTTTTAGATGATGATAAGGTTTATCCTGCACTCGAAGCAGGCGCAGTCAGCTATTTGCTTAAAACAACAAATGCAAAACATATTGCCGAAGCTATTCGTAAAACCGTAACGGGTGAGTCTGTACTTGAGCCTGAGGTGACTACTAAGATGATGAAGCGCATGCGCGGCATCGAACAGCCGCTTCATGAGCAACTTACAGAGCGTGAGCGAGAGGTGCTGTCACTACTAGCTGATGGTAAAACCAATCAAGATATTGCTGATGAACTCTTTATTGCCCTTAAAACGGTAAAAACGCACGTTAGTAATATTTTAGCAAAGCTTGATGTACAGGATCGTACACAAGCTGTAGTATATGCATTTCAACATAAACTCAAATGATAAGCGAGACAAACTAGTGCTAGTTTGTCTCGCTTATTTTACTTAATGGCAACCTTCCCTTTACTGTAACGCCCTATATACTAAACGAAAGGGGTTGTTTGTTGTATGGGATGGTTAAATATCGCAAGCTTACTACTAGGTTTAGTCGCTTGGTTTTTACCTATTATCTATTTATTACGTAAAAATAAAACTCACTGGGGACAGTTTGCCGTTGTTAGCATGCTCGCATGTGCGATTGCACTCATTTGTCAAATTCGCTATACGCAATACCTTGTAGCGATTGAAGATTTCTCTGCATTAATGGACACCGCACAAGCTGTGACTGTTTCTGCTATAACGCTACTCAGCATTACAGTACTTCTTAATATCTTCACCTTTACACGCACTAAACGACATACCATTATATGACTAGCCCAATTGATACTAATAATAAGCCCTGACAAAATAGCAACAATTGCAATAATCATACCTTTATTTTCTTGTGCAAAATGTAAGACAAGCTCTGTTGTTGTTTTAGGCAATATAAATGCCACAGGCTCCTCCGTTTGTTTGCCAGTCACTATATAATCTATCGTTACATCATAGAGTTGTGCTAAGGCAATCAATACCTCAATACTTGGCTCTGCATGTCCTAGCTCCCATTTCGAAATTGCCTGGCGCATGATATGTATTTGTCCTGCAAGTTGCTCTTGTGACAGGCCTGCTTGCTCACGCAATATACGTAATCGTTCGTTCATAGATAGCCTACCTCCTCTTATACGTTAGTATAAAGCAAATGGCTAGTAGGATGTTGCTACATTTCGTTGCGCAAGCGCAACTCCATAAAAAAAGGGTCATCCAAAAATCGGATGACCCTTTTACTATTATAGCGCTTTTACTTTCGCTACTACATTTTCAACTGTGAAACCGTATTTTTCCATAACTAATTCGCCTGGTGCTGACGCGCCAAATGTATCAATACCTAATACATCACCGTCAAGCCCTGTATATTTGTGCCAACCTAATGTTGCGCCCATTTCTACAGCTAAACGTTTTGTTACAGCTTTTGGTAATACGCTTTCTTTATACGCTGCGTCTTGCTTGTCAAAGTTATGTGTTGATGGCATCGAAACAACAGATACATCAATACCTTCAGTAGCAAGTGCTTTTTGCGCTTCTACTGCAAGCGAAACTTCAGAGCCTGCTGCAATAATAATTGCATCTGGTGTTTCTTTTTGTGCTTTAGCTACTACATAACCGCCGCGTGCTACACCTTCAGCAGCCATGTCAGCAGTTGATGATAGTACTGGTAAGTTTTGACGAGATAATACTAATACTGTTGGTGTATCTACTGCTACTACCGCTTGCTTCCATGCTTCTGCTGATTCATTAGCATCTGCTGGACGAATCACGTTTAAGTTTGGCATTGCACGTAGTGAAGCTAAGTGCTCGATTGGTTCATGTGTTGGACCATCTTCACCTACAGCAATTGAGTCATGTGTAAATACATATGTTACAGGAAGACCCATTAATGCTGATAGACGAATGGCTGGACGTACATAGTCAGAGAATACGAAGAATGTACTACCATAAACGTTAACACCACCATGTAATGCCATACCATTAAGTGCAGCACCCATAGCAAATTCACGTACGCCAAACCAAATATTACGACCTGCATAGTTATCAGGACCGAAGTCGCCTTCGCCCTTCATCATTGTTTTATTAGAGCTAGCAAGGTCAGCACTACCACCAAAGAATGTTGGTAAGTTTTTAGCAAGTGCATTGATTACTTCACCAGAAGAAGAACGCGTTGCTACAGATTGACCCGCTTCATAAACAGGTACATCTTTAGCAAAGTCTGCTGGAAGATCGCCAGCCATTGCGTTTTCAAACTCTGCCGCAAGCTCTGGGTATTCTTCTTGGTATGCTTTAAAGCTTGCATTCCAAGCTACTTCTTCCTCAGTACCTTGACGCATTGCTGCTTCTTTAAATGTGTCATACACTTCTTGTGGGATAGTAAATGGCTCATGCTCCCATTTATAAGCAGCTTTTGTTAAGGCAACTTCATTTGTACCAAGTGGTGCACCATGAGAGTCAGATTTACCTGATTTATTTGGTGAACCGAAGCCAATAACTGTTTTCACTTCAATTAATGTTGGTTTGCCATTTAATTCTTTAGCTTTTTCGATTTTAGATTCTAAATCTACTACATCATTTCCATCATCAACACGTAAGTAATTCCAGCCGTATGACTCAAAGCGTTTTTGGATGTTTTCTGAGAATGCCATACCAAGATCGCCATCTAAGGAAATATCATTACTATCATAAAGTACGATTAGTTTTTCTAATTGTAAGTGACCAGCTAATGAGATTGCCTCAGCTGCTACACCTTCCATTAAGTCGCCGTCGCCACAAATTGCATACGTATAATGGTCAACAATGTTGTGACCTGGTTTATTGTATTTTGCTGCTAAATGCGTCTCAGCCATTGCCATACCAACTGTCATCGCAATACCTTGACCTAATGGGCCTGTTGTTGCTTCAACACCAACCGTATGACCGTATTCTGGATGACCCGGTGTTAATGAATCCCACTGGCGGAAATTTTTGATTTCTGACATTGGTAAGTCATAGCCACCAAGGTGTAATAAGCTGTATAAAAGCATAGAACCATGACCTGCAGATAATACAAAACGGTCGCGGTTATACCAATTTGGATTTTGCGGATTGTGGCGTAGGTGTTTTGTCCATAGCGTATAAGCCATTGGAGCAGCCCCCATTGGTAAACCTGGGTGACCTGAGTTTGCTTTTTCGATTGCGTCAATTGACAATGTACGGATTGCATTAATTGCAAGTTGATCCGGAGTTTGCGTCATTTGTATGTGACATCCTTTCTCGTGCTAAGTAGTTTCATTTAATAGTGTAGACAACATCCCTATAGAAAACAATGCTTTTATCGGTTTTAAGCCATACTTTTTACAAATGTGACATACTTAATTCATTTTACGCTTTGCTTGAGCCAGCTTTACCTTTTCAGGTGTTACATCATTTCCCTGTTCATCCATAACTTTCACATTTTCAATTGTGCTACGCATTGATTTACGGAAAGTCTCCAAATACTCTTTACGTAACGCAGAGCGTTCCTTTGCTTCAGCTTCTGTTAGTGTACCCTCTTTTGATTTTTTCGATAACTCGTTAATACGGGCAATTTTTTCTTGTGATAACATATTCAATCACACCTTTCTTCTTTATAAAGGTATGAAAATTATACGTGAAGTGCAAGTAATATCTTTTGAAACAAAAAGATGCCTACATTATGTAGACATCTCCTGTTCATACGCAAGGTAACGACGATTGACTGTTGCTTTACTAACATCGTAGCCCAAACCATTTAATGTAGTTGTAATTTCTTGAAAGGTTAGCCCTAACTCGCGCAATCGAACAATTTCTTCAATGGGTACATCAATGCGAGGTGCGCCTTCAATATTGCCACGGTTTTTAAGATTATCTTGCGGGCGATAGCCTTGCGCAACTGCACGTTGCATACCTCGTTTAATTTTAGCATTATGCAATTTACGCTGATATTCTTCTACAATCGCTAAAATCTCCAGTAGCATTGTATCCATATCATTTAAGGCAAGCGGACCAGCTTCGTTTAATGTTAAAACTTGCGCATTCATTTTTTGAATTAAATGAAGCACGGCGATACGCGCATTACCACGCGCTAAGCGTGTTTCGTCTTGAACAAACACGCATTTTACCTCATGTTCCTTCATAAAATCTAACATCTCTAGCAAACCATCACGCTCAACATCATAACCACTATGCTGATCTTGAAAACGCGCCGCAACTGTATACCCTTGTTGCTTAGCGAAAACTTCGAGCTCTTGTTGCTGACGTACTAATGAACTTTGTTGAGTTTCTTTTGTTGTGCTGACACGACAATAAATTACGGCTGCATTTTTCATTATTGATCACTCGCTAACTGTTCTTTATTTTGAGCTATCGGAATTACCAATGTCTTTCCTGCAATTATTGTATCATCATGAATATTATTTTCTGTACGAACTACATCAACCCATTTTGTCGTACTCATTGCCCCTTTATATTGCTCTGCTAACGTGACAAGACTATCACCTTGTTCGATTTTAATTTCGCCATAACTAATCGACTTAAATGACCATACGACATACATCACAACTAGTATAACTGACATCAAAAGTAAAAGTATCTCTTTTTTTATTTGTCTCTCACTCATAACTAACCGCCCCTAACCGAATGTTTGTTCTCATAATAGTACGAACGTTTGTTTTTGTCAACGTCTTTTACGAACTTACGTTTGATTGTTAGCTATCAAGCTGTTATACTTAACATAAATTATAGGAGAAAGTAAAGAGGTGATTTGTAATGACAGTAAAAATTTCTAAACGTCAGCAGCTAATTATGGATTTCATTAAAAGCGAGGTCCGCACGAAAGGCTATCCGCCATCAGTTCGTGAAATTGGTGAGGCTGTAGGACTAGCATCAAGTTCAACCGTTCATGGTCATTTAGAACGCCTTGAAAAAAAGGGACTCATTCGACGTGACCCTACTAAACCACGTGCCATTGAAATTTTAGAGCTTGATGATGGGATTACAAAGCAAGAGGTCATTCATGTACCGTTAATTGGTAAAGTAACGGCCGGCTCTCCTATCACGGCAATTGAAAATATTGATGAATACTTCCCGCTACCTAATACATACGGGGACGAACGCTCGTTATTTATGCTAGAGATTGTAGGCAACTCTATGATTGAGGCTGGCATCCATAACGGTGATTATGTCATTGTACAAAAACAGGTTACCGCTAATAATGGCGAAATTGTCGTTGCTATGACTGAAGATAACGAAGCTACAGTAAAACGTTTCTTTAAAGAAGATGGTCACTTCCGCTTACAACCAGAAAACGTAACAATGGCACCAATTATTTTAAACAGTGTTTCAATATTAGGTCGTGTGGTTGGATTATACCGCCGCGTTAACTAAAAAAATGAGTAGCGAAAAATTCGCTGCTCATTTTTTAATTGAAACCTTTTTTTCGATATAAAATAAAACCAAAAGTTGCAAGTGCAATTAATGCACCTACATAAGATAATGTTGCATAACTCGTTTGCGACACAATTACACCTGATAGCACACCTCCTACCGCACCTGAAAGTGCAACAAAAACATCAATACGCCCCTGGATTTTCGCACGCTCTAATGGATGAATAGCATCCGTTAATAAAGCTGTACCACTAATAAACCCAAAATTCCAACCAATACCAAGTAGAGCTAATGCTAGTGTTAGCCAAAACATAGATTCCACTGGTGCAACAGCTGCCATTACGCCTGCTACAATTAAGGTTACTACAGCAGCAATTGCCATAGCATAGCGTCCAATCTTATCAACTAATACACCTGTCACTAAAGATGGCAAGTACATTGAGCCTACATGAATCCCAATTACTAAACCAATTTGTTGCAAGTCATGCCCATGATGCGACATGTGAATGGGCGTCATCGTCATAATCGCGACCATAACAACTTGAGATACAATCATAATAGTTGCACCTACTACTACGCCTTCACGATTTGTTTCCTTTGCCACAATCTGCGCGGCTTCATTGGCTTGTTGTTCATTTGCAATAATTGCTTTTGCTACGAGATAAGGGTCTGGTCGTAACATCACAGCTAGTACTAAACCAGCTAGCCCATAAGCGGTTGCCGCTAAAATAAATGGTCCTGCTAACGTTGGTATGCCAATACCATCAGCTACATTACCCATTATCTGCACAAGATTTGGTCCTGCAACAGCACCAAAGGTCGTCGAAACCATTGCCATACTAATCGCGGTTGCTCGTTGCTTAGCGGTAGCTAAATCTGTACCTGCATAGCGCGCTTGTAAATTGGTTGCTGTACCACCACCGTATACTAATAATGATACAAATAATAAGGGGATATTTGCTAAAATGGTAGCAAATATTACGCCAATTGCCCCCAAGCTTCCTAACCAAAACCCTGTTGCTAAGCCTAAACGACGGCTGTAGCGCTGCGACAGTTGCCCAACTAATAATGCGGCCCCTGCAGATCCAAAAGTAAACAAAGCAGAAGGCAGACCCGCAAAACTATCCGTACCTAACATATCTTGTGCAATCAGCGCACCTACTGTAATACCTGCTGCAAGCCCAGCCCCGCCAAATACTTGCGATAATATAACAACCCAAAGTGTGCGTTTATATAATTTTTCACGCGCGGCTGTATCATGAACATAATGTTCAATTGATTGATTCAAACTGTCAACTCCTTCATAGTTATTTCACAATCCCTTTTGAGTATAGCGTATAAGCCCCCTGCCATATTTATTTTTGCTTGTGAGCATTTATCTCGAATTCGAGATAAATATATAGTATACTCAATCTAACATAATTAAAGGAGGCATTTTTTATGCTAAAAGGTATCCATCACGTGACAGCAATGACAAGTAGCGCCGAAAAAATTTATGAGTTTTTTACATACACTTTAGGCATCCGCCTTGTCAAAAAAACAGTCAATCAAGATGACATTCGCACGTACCATTTATTTTTTGCAGATGATAAGGGCACAGCAGGAACAGATATGACATTTTTCGATTTTCCAAATAACCCACAAGGCACACATGGTACGAATGAATTACAACGTGCAGCCTTCCGCGTACCAACAGATGAGGCGCTTAACTACTGGGCAGACCGCTTCACACGTTTAAATGTTATGCATGAAGGTATTAGCACACAATTTGGTAAAAAGGTAATTAATTTTTATGATTTTGACAATCAACATTACCAATTAATTTCAGATGAAGAAAACGAAGGTGTAGCATCTGGTACACCATGGCAACTTGGCCCTATCCCACTGCACTACGCAATTACAGGGCTTGGTCCAATTACTATTGCAGTAACAAACATGGATTATTTCTCAAATATTTTACAAAATGTATTTGGCATGACACCTATTGCACAAGACAATGAAGCATACTTATTCACTATGGGTAAGGGTGGTAACGGGGCACAAGTTATCGCAATCCATGACCCTGTATCGCCTGCAGGTCGTCAAGGTTATGGTGCGATTCATCACGTAGCTTTTCGCGTGGACAGCAAAGATGATTTAGCACAATGGCAACAGCGTCTTGAATCATTTGGCTATACAACATCAGGACTTGTTGACCGCTTCTTCTTTGGTGCATTATATGTGCGCGCTACACGTCATTTATTATTTGAAATCTCAACAGACGGTCCTGGCTTTATGGGAGATGAGCCTTACGAAACACTTGGTGAAAAACTTTCGTTACCACCATTTTTAGAGGCTCAACGCGAACACATCGAAAGCATTGTACGCCCAATCGACACCGTACGTAGTACAAAAACATTTATAAAAGAGTAAGAGCCGCATTTTTGCGGCTTTTATACTTTTTCTGAAAATTCCGTTGACAAATAAATAACGAGCCCTTATGATTAAGTCAATTACAAATTAAGCGTTGAAGAAGAAGAGTAACACGAACTTTCCATTTAAGAGAGTCAGCGGTTGGTGCAAGCTGATAATGAGAAAACGTGCGAATGGGCTTCTGAGCTTCTAGTCCGAAATTAATAGTAGGCGCTAGCGATTACACCTTATCGTTACACAAGGTAAACTGTTGATTGACAGTTTTGAGTGAGTCTTTTTTCTAGACTAATTAAGGTGGCACCACGGCATTCCCCGTCCTTTTGTAGACGAGGGATTTTTTTGTGTTTACATATAAATCGATGACAAAGAGAGTACGTATCGCAATGTGCGCATCAGCGAGCTGGGATAGTGAGAGCCAGTACGTTACAGCAATACCGAAGTGGACTTTGGAGAGACCTTTTGAACCTAAGTAGGAAGGTACGGCTCGCGCCCGTTAATGCGCACTAAGAGGAAGTGGCAACACTTCAACTAAAGGTGGTACCGCGGCTTATTCCGTCCTTTCGCATACTTGCGAAGGGGCGTTTTTTATTTTGAGGAGGATGACAATGGACTATAAACTACACACCATCAGTGGTGATACTACAACACCTATTGCATTATTTAATAATTTGACGGATCAAAAAGTATTATTTGAAAGCTCAGCAAAGCACGAAGAAAGTGGTCGCTACTCTTTTATAGCAGCTGCTCCGCTCTATACAGTGATTGGCGAAGATACAACTACACGTATACAGCACCGGGATGGTAGCGTAATGGAACACGCACAACATAGTATTGATTATATAAAAAATTTATTACCTAAATTAGAAGGCGACTATCCCTTCCCCTTTTTTGGTGGTGCTATTGGTTATATTGGTTACGAAACTATTTTTACTTATGAGGCAATTGGCAACAAGCTACCTGCCACACACGCGTTACCCGATACACATTTACTCATTTTTGATAACTTTATCGTCTTTGACCACCGAGAAGAAACCATTACCTTTGTGGCAGTAGCTCTAGAAGAACGCACCGAGACACAATTACAAGCAAGTATTGACCTATTAATGACACAAGCGCTCACAACACGGCCGCTTCCTCATATAACTGAACCGTTAACATTTACACCAGCTATGGCACCCGCACAGTTTAAGCAGTTAGTGACAGAAGCTAAGCAAGCTATTGTAGCAGGCGAAGTATTTCAAGTAGTGCTGTCACAAAAATTTACTGCAGATTTTACAGGCGATGCCTTTAGCCTCTATCGTAAATTACGAACAGCTAATCCATCACCTTATATGTTTTATTTAGCCTTTGGTGACTACACTGTACTTGGTACATCACCCGAGAGCTTAGTCAAAGTAACAGGTAACACCGTTATTACTAACCCTATCGCAGGAACACGACCACGTGGTAAAACTGCACGTGAAGATGAAACTTTAGCGCGCGAACTGCTCGCTGATGACAAGGAACTTGCCGAACATAAAATGTTAATTGATTTAAGCCGTAATGACATCGGTAAAATTGCGAATATTGGGACAGTTGAAGTTTCACGCTACGCGCAAATCGAAAAATACCAACACGTTATGCATATTGTATCAGAGGTACGCGGTCAATTATTACCGCACCTACATGCACTTGATGCACTTATGGCATGCCTACCTGCAGGTACTGTATCAGGTGCACCTAAGGTACGAGCGATGCAACTTATTAATGAACTCGAGAGCGAGCGACGCGGAGTGTATGCAGGAGCCGTTGGTTATCTTTCTGTGACAGGTGCAATGGACTTTGCCTTAGCCATTCGTACGATGGTCATTGAGGGTGGCACAGCAAGCGTACAAGCAGGCGCTGGTATTGTCTATGACTCTGACGCTCAAAAGGAATATGAAGAAACATTACACAAAGCGAAGGCTTTACTGGAGGTAATCCAATGATTTTATTAATTGATCACTATGACTCTTTTACTTACAACCTCTATCAAGCAATAAGTGAATTAGGCAAAACAGTAAAAGTTGTACGTTATGACGAAATTTCTATTGCGGCCATTGAAGCAATGGAGCCAGAGGCCATTGTATTATCACCAGGCCCTGGTTCGCCATATGATAAAACGCAATCGCTAGAAATCGTACGCGCATTGTACCACCGCTACCCTATGCTTGGTGTATGTCTAGGTCACCAAATTATTGCGGCGGCATTTGGCGCAACTATTACAACAGCGCCGACCATTATGCATGGCAAAGCTTCTTTAATTCAGCATGATGGTACGGGTCCCTTTGGTGCTTTTGATAAAGCCATGCTGGCAATGCGCTATCACTCACTCGTCGTAGTAGAAAGCTCACTACATGACAAACTTAAAGTAAATGCACATGCACTTGATGACGGTGCAGTAATGGGCATCGCACATACACAGTACCCCATTTATGGCGTACAGTTTCATCCTGAATCTATTGGTACACCTGAGGGTAAACAGTTACTCGCACAGTTTTTCCGCACATATCGTCAAACTACTACTTTACGCGAGCAATTACTGCGTTTAAGTATAGGGGAAAACCTAACAGCAGAGGCCATGCATGCTGTAATGGATACTATCCTACAAGGTGAGGCCTCCGAAAGTGAAATTGCTGCATTATTAATGGCACTAAAAATGAAGGGCGAAACAGCCGCAGAAATCACTGCCTTAGTAGAAGCGCTTACGGCTCATGCACAACCTATTGCGACATCAGGTATTGTGATTGACAACTGTGGTACAGGCGGAGATGGCTCGCAAAGTTTTAATGTTAGTACAACAAGCGCATTTGTATTAGCTGGTGCTGGCGTTAAAATCGCTAAAAATGGTAATCGCAGTGTTTCGAGTCAAACAGGGAGTGCGGATGTCCTAGAACATTTAGGTATACCGCTAGACTTAACATCAGAAGAAACGAGTCACTTACTAGAAACACAAGGTATTGCCTTTATGTTTGCACCACATATCCACCCCAAGCTAAAACATATTATGAAAGTGCGCCGTGATTTAAAAATCCCTACTATCTTTAATATGATTGGTCCATTAACAAACCCCATTGCGTTGCAAACACAAATTATGGGGGTATATCGCAAGGATATGATGCCGATGATTGCAGAAGCTCTGCATCATTTAGGGCGTAAGCGTGCCATCGTGATCTACGGTGCGGGTGGCGTTGATGAAGCATCACTTGCAGGAGATAACCACCTGCTTATTATGGAAAATGGCAAACAAACTACTATGACCATTCATCCTACAGATGTAGGTTTGCAAACGGCACCTTTAGAAGCAATTAAAGGTGGCGAAGCAATTGAAAATGCAGATATTTTATTGCGTGTCCTGCAAGGTGAGCGTGGACCGCAACGTGATACCGTGTTATTAAACAGCGCACTCGCAATGTTTGCCTACGGTAATGTAGCAACCATTGAAGCGGGTGTTGCCTTAGCTCGTCAAAGCATTGATAGCGGACAAGCACTTGCAAAATTACAAGCGATTCAACAATTTGCAAAACAGCGAAAGGGTGTAACACAATGACAATCTTACAAAAAATTTTAGCAACTAAAGCAGAAGAAATTGCTCAATTTCCTAACGATTTTCCTAAACGTACTGCCCCGCTTGTACCTTTTTATACAGTGGGTGAACCAAATTTGGCAATCATTGCGGAAATTAAGCGTGCCTCCCCGTCTAAAGGGATAATTAATGCAGACGTTGATCCAGTTAAACAAGCGTTACTTTATGAACAAGCAGGTGCTAGGGCGATTTCTGTGTTAACGGACGAACAGTACTTTAAAGGCACGATGCAAGATATGGTAGCGGTTAAAGAAGCTGTTGCCATTAGCGTACTTAATAAAGATTTTATTATTAGTACAAAACAAATTGACCGTGCCTATGCTTACGGGGCAGATATGATTTTGCTTATTGTAGCTGCTTTAGATGATGACAACTTACAAAAACTTTACCATTACGCACGTAACTTACAGCTTGATGTGTTAGTAGAAACGCATAATGAACAAGAATTTGAGCGAGCGATAGCTCTTGGCGCTCGCATTATCGGTATTAACCATCGTAACTTGCATGATTTCTCAGTAGACTTAACAATTTCAGCTACGATTTTAGCTAACTTTACGAAACAACACGAAATGATTATTGCTGAGAGTGGTATTGTAACAACCCAAGATGCGGCGCAATTGGCGAAAGCTCAAATCGATGGCTTATTAATTGGCGAAACATTAATGCGTACGACGGCACCTGAAGCTCTTATCAAACAATTGCAGGTAACCCGCCATGCTCATTAAAATTTGTGGCATCACAACGCTTGAAGCGGCACTCGCTGCCGAACGTGCGGGGGCGGACTTTATTGGCTTTGTCTTTGCCGAAAGTAAGCGCCAAATTACAGTTGAACAAGCACAAACCATTGCAGCCCAACTCACCATTCCCGTTGTAGGGGTTTTTGTACAAGAGTGTAGCCAGCGGATTAATGACATTGCAGCTGCTGTTCCGTTAGATTACATCCAATTACATGGGGGCGAAGACGAAAACTTTGCCAAACAACTAACAAAACCTATTATTAAAGCATTTACGAAAGATGAGGTACTAAGCCCCTTCCCTGCTACATTTACTTTAATTGATAATGTGCAAGCAGGGGCTGGCAAAAGCTATGATTACAGCAAGGTAAAGTTGCAAAAAAATAGTTTTTTAGCTGGCGGCATTTCTCTCGCTACGGTGGACCAAGCGCTAGCCTGTCAACCTATTGGCATTGATGTGTCGAGCGGTGTTGAAACAAATGGACAAAAAGATAATGAAAAAATACAGCAATTTATTGTCTATGTGAGGAGCCAAACAAATGTATAATGAACCGAATGCTAACGGCTATTACGGTGAATACGGGGGACGCTTTATCCCTGAAACACTAATGCAAGCAGTTAAAGAATTAGAACTTGCCTATGAGGAAAGCAAAAAAGATGAGGCGTTTCAAGCACAAATTCGTTATTACTTGCGCCAATATGTAGGACGTGATAATCCACTCTACTTTGCGGAGCAATTAACGAAACATTGCGGCGGCGCAAAAATTTATTTAAAACGTGAAGATTTAAACCATACAGGCGCACATAAAATTAATAATACGATTGGGCAAGTGCTACTTGCTAAACAAATGGGCAAGCATAAAGTTGTAGCAGAGACAGGTGCGGGTCAACACGGCGTGGCTACAGCAACCGTTTGCGCTTTACTCGGTATGGAGTGCATTATTTTTATGGGCGCTGAGGATGTAAAGCGTCAGGAGTTAAATGTTTTTCGGATGGAATTGCTTGGTGCTAAAGTCGAAAGCGTTACACAAGGTAGTAAAACGCTGAAAGATGCAGTAAATGAAGCACTTCGCTACTGGGTAGCACATGTGGATGATACCCATTATGTGATGGGCTCTGTATTAGGACCGCACCCCTTCCCTATGATTGTACGGGATTACCAAACTGTTATTGGCAAGGAAACACGCGAACAAATTATGACACAAGAAAATAAATTACCTGATACTATTATTGCCTGCATTGGCGGTGGTAGTAATGCCATGGGAATGTTTTATCCATTTATAGAGGATGATGTTGCGCTTATTGGTGTAGAAGCAGCAGGCAAAGGTGTGACAACGACACAACATGCGGCGGCAATTTATCAAGGCGATGTTGGCGTGTTACATGGCAGTAAAATGTATTTAATGCAAGATGAGCATGGGCAAGTGACAGAAGCACACTCGATTTCTGCTGGGCTTGATTACCCAGGTGTTGGGCCAGAGCACAGCCTACTGCATGATAGTAAACGTGCCAACTATGTACAAGTTACAGATCAAGAGGCATTACAAGCCTTTCAGTTATTATCACGTACAGAAGGTATTATCCCTGCACTTGAAAGCTCACACGCCATTGCCTATGCCGCAAAGTTAGCACCAACTTTGCCAAAAGAACATATCATTGTCGTTTGTTTATCAGGTCGAGGGGATAAGGATGTACACACGGTAAAACAAATTTTGCGAGGTGAACAACAATGAAGGCTCCTTATATTATGGCAGGGGATGGCGGTTTAGAAACACTCTTACCAACGATTGAATTTTTACAAC
The DNA here is from genome assembly GCA_000935965.1 of Metalysinibacillus saudimassiliensis. Taxonomy (GTDB): domain Bacteria; phylum Bacillota; class Bacilli; order Bacillales_A; family Planococcaceae; genus Metalysinibacillus; species Metalysinibacillus saudimassiliensis. Next base: position 123,969 of record LN483076.1, on the reverse strand, counting down.
AAAACGGTGCAACAATGTTAGAGATTGGCATCCCCTTCTCTGACCCTGTAGCGGATGGTCCTGTCATTCAAGCGGCGGGCTTACGTGCACTGGCAAGTGGTGTGACGTTAGCAGGTGTATTAGCCGAGCTTGAACAACATAAAAATCGCATTGCTATACCGCTTGTTATTATGTGTTATGCCAATCCTATTACTCGCTTTGGTATCGAACGCTTTGCACAAGTATGCACTGACATTGGTATTAAAGGCGTTATCATTCCTGATGTGCCAATGGAAGAGGAAACACCTTTTGTACAAGCACTACGCCCATTCGGTATTCCTTTTATTCGTTTCATTACCTTAACTAGTACTACTGAACGCATTAAGGAAACACTAGCGGATGCTGAAGGTTTTATTTATGCTGTAACCGTTAAAGGAACAACAGGTGAACGCGCAAGTTACGAACAAGACATTTTTAAATTATTGCAACAAGTAAGCGCACAAAGCCCCGTGCCTGTCTATGCAGGCTTTGGCATTTCTTTACGCAAGCACATTGCTGACTTTTTACAAGTATGCGATGGTGTCATTATTGGTAGCACTATTGTCCAAGCCCTTCACGAAAAACGCTATGACGACATTATTGCGTTGCTGAAATAAAAAACTAAGCAGAAGCTACTACCCGTGACTTCTGCTTAGTTTTTATAATAAATTTAAATACCATGCTATGATACGTTCCCCGTAAAAATAAAGCAGTAGCGCTGCTAACGCAATTGAAGGACCAAAGGGTACAGGTGTTTTTCGCCCTTTCTTTGTGATCCGCAATACGATAATGCCGATAACTAAACCAATGGCAGAGGCAAAAGCTAACGTTAACAATGTCTTTAGCGTACCAAGTACAATACCAAGCACAAAAAATAACTTAATGTCACCGCCGCCCATACCACCACGTGATAGTAACGCTACAATATAAAGCACACCAAAACCTATAACTGCACCTAGTAAACTATCCCACCATGGTGTAAGTGGCGAAAAAATTCGTCCCACTACTAACAATGGTAAAAAGAACAGTAAAATTTTATTAGGAATGAGCATATAAGCGATGTCAGATACAGTAATACAAACTAACATCGAAATAAAGAGGAGTGCAACGAAAAATTCTGCCGTTATGCCAAAGTGCACATAAGCAAGCGCAAAAAGAATACCTGTAAGCAACTCCATAAAAGGATAAATAGGCGAAACTGTAGCTTGGCAAGTACGGCATTTCCCTCGCAATAAAACATAAGATAACACAGGTACTAAATCAATCGTTGTTAATCGACGTTCACAGCTTGTACAGTGCGAAGGTGGATATACAATAGATTGTTTTTTCGGCACTCGCAAGCCAACCACATTAAAAAAAGAACCAAACACTAAACCAAAAATAAAAGCAAGAACCGTATACATATTTCCCTCCTAAAAAAGCAGGTCGCACAGTGCGCCTGCTTACTCATTATAAAAGAATGTCGTTAATTGTAAGGGTGCTGATACAGTATAATCTACAACCTCTTCAAACTTTACTTCCTCACCGGGTTGCGAAATTTTAATCATATCCACCTTAACAATACGCGTTAACCCTTCGACTTCACGAATGAATGTACGCAATGTTTTATAATCAGGCGTTAACAACTCTACTTGATAAGTCACAATTTGTAAGCCTTGCGGTGCATCAGCTAAAATTTCTTGGTAGAGGGGGTCTTCCTCTGCTACTTCTTCATTCGCTAGTTTTGCGGCTAACTCTTCTTCTGAGGTTTCTGTCAAACCTAGCTTTCGCTCTACAAGCGGTGCTTCATGTTCCGAGAAGTTAATAGCTTCAATACGTGAACGCGTCAGCATTTCAATATCCTCTAAATCACGTAAAATTTCTGCTACATCACGATTTAAGGGCACTTGTTTTTCAAGCCGTGCCGCTTCACTTGGTGTAAGTAATTTATCTTCAAACGTAGCAATCTCAGCTTCTGTTGTAGCTAACTCACTCTTCATCGTTTCAACCGTTTTTTGCAGTGCATCTACATAATCAGACTTTGGTAGTATGACATAATAATAAAGTGCGGCTAATACAACAATCACCAATAGCCCTACTAATAAAACCGTATTCTTTTGAGAGGTTGCCATCAGCTTGCACCACCCTTAAGGTAAGCATAATCAATTACTGCTGTAATTGTCACAGTATAACGTGGTAAGAAGTCAAATTTACGTTTTGGGTCCTTATCATCCTTCTTATTACCAAGCTCAAATGTATTTACTGTTGAAATTTGTGCATCAATAAAATAATCGCTCATTACTAAACGTTCAATATAAAATGATACATCGCGCATTGTTTCGAGATCTACCGTTAATGTAACCGTTGTATCAGTAAATTCGTATTCACGTAGATACGTATTAGCAGGCAGTTGCTTCGTCACCTCATCCATCAATGGTGATACAGCGTATGAATTAGCTTTCACGAAAGAAGTAGCCTCTTCTAATGTGCCTTTATTTTGGGCTTGCAGTGTTGTCAACGTTTGTTGAGCCTCTGTTAGACTTGCCGCTAGATTTTGTTCTTCCGCCTCGAGCTTTGTTTGAGAACTCGCTGCTGTCGCATATACATAAATAAAATAAGCGACTACCAACATCGCAATACTCGCAATCAATACATAGGGTGCATATGATTTAACCTCATCCTTATGCGTTAACTTAGGCAGTAAATTTATTTCTGGCGTCATGCCTGCACCCCTTTCAAAGCTAACCCTAACAATGTCACATCACGATGACAAAATTGCGGAAAATCCTTGGCTACACTATCCGTAGTCATTATAGTTAATGGCGTTGGTGAACTACCCACCACTTATTGACCTTGCGGTCTAATTGAAGTGGGGGCTTCTCGACTTATCGTTGCTTTTACTAGCCAACGAAAACTGACCGAGCTAACCCTCTTGTTCCAAGAGTTTTTGTTTATTTTAACAGAAGGTGTTCTTTTTTTACCCACAAAAATCAAAGCCCTTGAACTTTTACATGACGTAAAAGTTCAAGGGCTTTTCATTTATAAGATGGGTTTTGTCCCAGCCTCTTTTTTAATCCATCATAAACGGCTTGCTATAACGTACTTCACCGCGCATAGAGAGCGGTGTTTGTAGCGGCAATACCATAAAGGCTTGTTGTGGCACATCAAACGGAGCCGTAATACTAAATTGCGCGGCTGGCACAAAACCAAAGCGCGGGTAATACGTTGGGTGCCCTAGCACAATAATCGCTTGATAGCCTAAAACACGGGCACGCGCAATAGCCGCTTCAATTAACCGAGTACCTAGCCCGTGATTTTGGTAACCCGGTAGCACACTAACAGGCGCTAAAGCTAAAGCCTCCGCCTCACCTACATGAACGCGCGTCAACAAGCACTGCCCTACAACCTCTTCCTGATGTAGCGCTACTAAAGATAGCGCTGGGATAAAGGCATCGCTTAATCTCAAACGTGATACTAATTGATGCTCCTTATGATCACTCATTGCCTCACGCTCAAAAGCAAGGCGCACCACATCTTCTGTATTACTGTAATGTTTTGGTTGTTCTTGTGTTAGTACAATATCCATGTCACTCCTACTTTCCATCGCGCCATAATTTGCTTGGCCAGTACACTACCTTTCCTAAAGCAGCAAGTAATGCTGGGACAAGCAATGGGCGTACAATAAAGGTATCTAATACAATACCCAAGGCAGTCACAATTCCAAACTGCACTAATAATTGGATAGGTAGTGAAGCAAGAACCATAAAGGTGCCTGCTAAAATAATACCTGCAGAAGTAATAACCGCACCTGTCGAGGCTACCCCATTTTCAATCGCTTGATGATGGGCTACACCCTTTTGGCGGTTTTTCCATACTTCCGAAATCATAAAGATATTATAGTCATTGCCAAGTGCCACAATAAAGACAAAGCTATAAAGCGGGATTGCACTTGCCATTGCGGGCTGTCCTAATACGTAATGAATAATGAGCCAACCTGCACCTAGTGCCGCAAAGAAGGACACTACAACGGTTGCCATTAAACTAACTGCGGTAAGTGGCGCACGTAAATAAAGCACTAACAACACAAATATAATCACAATCATCGTTGGTTGAATGAGTTTTTCATCCGCTTCTTGTACCGTCTTTGTATCTACTTGTTCACTCGTTTCGCCGCCTAACCAAAAGGCATCAGCGCCAACAAGTTCGCCGACATCCTGCTTCATTTGCGCTAAATCTGTCATTGCTTGCACAGCATACGGGTTTTCTTTTAAATCAACACTATATAATTGATAGCCGTCTGCTTGTTGCGGCTTGGCTACTTTGCCCACATAAGGTAAAGCGGCAAGCGCATCCGTAATATCCTCATCTGTTTTAACAATCACACTTACTGGGGCAAGCTCTCCTGCTGTAAAGTGCTCCTCAATAATAGCAAACCCTTCACGCGACGGCATTTCCTCAGGGAATGATGATAATAAATCATAGCTAAAGTCAATTTTTGGCGAAACCGCCGCTAGCCCTACTAAAATGAGAGCGGTTATTGTAATGACTAACCAATGGCGTTTAACTGTAAAGCGACCAATCTTACGCATAATACGATGCGGCGGCTTTGGTGCTACATAAGGTTTACCCTTCTTATTAGCATGTGCACGCGCCATTTCTTCTGTACGTGGAATAAATGGCCAAAAAGCATAACGCCCTAATAAACCTAAAATTGCAGGAAGTAATGTAAGCACAGCGATTGCCGTGATTAAAATACCAAAGCTAAATGGAATGGCAAAGCGATGAAACGCTCCGTAATTCGCTAGTAATAGCGTTAATAAGCCGATTACTACGGTAGCTGCACTCATAATAATAGCGCCGCCTGCTGCGCGAAGGGATTGTGTTAACGCCTTTAATTTATTAGGCTCTACTAATAACGTATCGCGGTAACGAGTGATTAAAAATAAACAATAGTCCGTACCTGCACCAAATAATAGGACAATCATAATCGATACGGCTTGTGCATCTTTTACTAGCCAACCTGCCTCCGTCATTGCCCCAAGCAACGGACTAACAACTAAAAAGGCAATGCTTACAACAACTAACGGGATAATCGCTAAAAGGGGCGAGCGATAAATCACTAATAAAATTACTAATATAATAAGTACTGTTGCTGCCATTAGCTGAAAATCAGCGGACTTAAATAAATCAGTTGCATCTACCGAAATCCCAACAGGACCTGAGTAGCGAGCATGTAGTACATCCTCTGATAACTTTGCGCTATAGGGATTTACGCCTGTAATTTTTTTCGTTAACGTTGTAATATCCGCTAAGCTATCCTTTAAAGCGGCCGTACTCGCATCCTCCTTAAAGAAAATCGGTGTAACTAGCGCTTTACCGTCCTCCGATACTGATCCCATCAACGCTTGTGCTGGGATGGTCCCTAATGGTGGGATAAATTGTTGCGTTGTGAGTGGATTTACTTCAAGCTCCTTATACAAAGTTTGTACACCTTTAATATCTTCCTCTGTTAAACCTGTATCACGTTGCCACGTAATTAATAGCGGAATCCCCGCATTACTTGCAAAGTGCTCTGCCTTTAACTCCGCCGCTTGCGTGGACATTTGATCTGCTGGTAAATTAACGAGCGCCACATTATCTATACTATTAATTTGTGGGAACAACTTACCTAGCAACAGCGCAAGCACTACCCAAAGCGCTAATACAATAGCACGCATCGGGCCCTTCTCAAAAAATTTAGTCATTACTTCCCCCCCACTCTTATACAAACATTGTACAAAAGTTGTACAATGTTTGACAAGCGTCACTTTTTTACGTTGAATAGATATATCCAAAAATAAAATCGAGGAGATTGCATGAACAGTACAACGTATACCATTCAACAAGTAGCCGAACAAACGGGTATATCTAAGCAGGTCATCCGTAAATGGGAAACCCGTTACGGCGTCATCCAGCCTGCACGGCTCGCCAACGGTTACCGTCACTATACCGAAGCTGAAATCATTATTTTGCGCTATACTAAGCACTTTATTACACAGGGGCATAGCATTGCTAAAGCTGCAACATTAGCTAAACGCCAAATGCTAGCACCAACAACTACCTTAACGCCTTTTAGCACACATGACTTTATCCAAGCCTTGCAAGATGTCGGCGCTCAGGCCGACGAGAAGCGATTATTGCAGTTACTGCAAAAAGCACATAATACGCTTGGTTTACTGACAATGATTGACACCATTTTACTGCCTTTTTTAACACAAATCGGCGAGCTTTGGTGCACAAAGGATTGGTCTGCCTATCAAGAAGCCGTAAGCAGTCAAACGATTCGCGACTTTTTAGCTAATGCGCGTCGCAATATTTTTGTTACCGAGCAAGCGCCACTTATTATTGGTAGCTGCCTGCCGCAAGAGCGCCACGAAATACCTATGCAAATTTTATTAATTCGTTGTGCCATCGCAGGCTACCGTACCTTAATGCTTGGCCCTGCCCCTGCACCCCTTGCCATCGAGGAGACCGTACAACACTTCCACCCTCAAGCCGTATTATTAAGTGCTTCAACTAAAGTTCAACCTGAGGTGCTTCAGCCACTTGACGATTTTGCGGCTACAACGACTGTACCCTTATTTTTAGGTGGTGAAGCTACAACATTCCTAACGCCACCGCGACATATCATCATTGCCAATCATTTGTCTGACATACTAGTGCAACTAAAAAAACAAGCGAGCCCGATTATGTAATCGCTCGCTTGTTTTTATTAGGCTGTATGGTAAGGATTTAAATGAATAATAGCATCATGCACATCCTCATGCTGTCCAATAAGCGCATGTTTTACCTCTTTTGTAATCGTATGTCCCTGTTCAACAGTTAAATCAGCGTCTACGCTAATGCGCACATCAAGCACGACATAACGACCATGTGTACGCGCATAAATTTTATCAACTTTACGTACATTAGGGTTTTGGTAAATGGTTTCTTCAAATTGCGCCACATGCGTTGGGTCTAGCACTTGCTCCATCATCACGACTGATGATTCCTTTGCTAGTGAGTAACCCATCTTAATAACAATAAATGCTACAGCGATACTAGCGATGGCATCTGAATATACCAAAAAGCTAATATCAAAGCGATTACCAATTATCGAAGCCGCGATACCAATTAATGCTGCAATTGAAGAAAATGCATCCGAACGATGGTGCCATGCTTCACTAATCAATGCAATACTATTAACACGTTTACCAAGACGATATTTGTATTGGAATAGTGCCTCCTTTATTACAATCGAAATAATAATAATAACGAGTGCAGTAGGTTTAGGAATAACAACCTCACCCGAAATGATTGACTTCACTGCCGAAATCGAAATTTCGACACCTACTAAAATTAATAGGAATGCCACAATAATCGAAGCAATTGTTTCGGCCTTACCGTGACCGTATGGGTGCTCCTCATCTGGTGGCTTTACGGCAACTTTTACGCCAAATAAAATTACAATAGAGCCGACAATATCCGAAGCGGAGTGCAAAGCATCCGCTAACAGCGCTTTACTATTTGCTAAAAAACCAAAAACACCTTTCAATACGGTTAAAAAGATATTTGCTATAATACCGATCCACGTTGCGCGTACAATTTGTTTGTTTACATCCATATGCTCGCCCTCTTTCTGTTGGTGAATGTATCGTAACAAATGACACCCGTGTAGGTACACAGAAAAAATGTTTCCCTCAGACCAAGAAATTTACACATTCACATATAGAGGTAAAAAAAGCCTTTTATATACTACTTAAAAATCAGTTAAGCAGATATAAAAGACTAATTAATAGAACCTTTTTTTACCTTTTAAGTAAAACTATTCGATTATTTTCGTAATTACGTTTGTGACTTTAAAAAACGAAGGCGCATCGGGTTCGCCCTCTACATAGTCATAAAACAGCGAATACGTGCGTTCATACGTAATATTTTGTGTTTTACCATCTTGCACATGCTCCACCTGCTCTACTGTTTGCGCCTCGTAGTCTGTATCGCCAATCTTTTTCATTAGGGAAACTTCCGAAGACACTGGCTTTTCAGCAATGCCTTGTCCATGTAAAGCTAGCACATCTTGCTCTACTTGCATATTGTAATCCGTGCCATGCATGATGATACCATTCATTAATGGTTGGATAGTGCCTGTGTTAACAGACTCTGCATAAGCTGTTGCAAAATTTGTTACCGCTTCGTTAATCAGTGCTTGTTCTTTTTCTTCGACACCTTCTATTGTCGTATCTACTTGTTGCTGTGGTGTTTCATTGTCTGCAGGTTGTTCAGTTGTTGGTGTTTCTGGCTCCTCTTGCTCTGGTGCTACAGGTGTAGCTTGCTCATTACATGCTGCTAGCAGGAGTGCTAAACTAGATAGTGCGATTAATTTTTTCATTTTCATCACCTCACACCTAGTATAACACGCGAAACTTTTTTCGTATTGTGACGTATACTTAGTGAACTACCCACCACTTATTGACCTTGCGGTCTAATTGAAGTGGGGGCTTCTCGACTTATCGTTGCTTTTACTAGCCAACGAAAACTGACCGAGCTAACCCTCTTGTTCCAAGAGTTTTTGTTTCTATGCTAATGCCAATAGGCGAATGCCTTCATTTTTGATATTGATGGCTGAATTATAGTCACGATATGCCACATACCCACATGAACAACGGTAAGTACGTTCAGATAGCTTCATAGGTTTTTCTGCACCACAACAAGAACATTTTTTAGTCGAAGGGAACCATTTATCAATTTTCACAAGCTGTTTCCCTTGTTCTTTTAGCTTGTACGATAAGAATGTAGTGAACATGCCCCAACCATTGTCGTGAACGCTTTTACCAAAGTGAAGGGCTTGAGACATTCCTTTCATGTCCAAGTCCTCGATGATAACAGCGTCATAGGTTGTTGCTAATTCTTTTGATTGATGATGAAGAAAGTTTCTGCGCTGATTCGCTGTTTTTTCATGCAATTTAGCCACCTTCAAACGTTGTTTTTCCCAACGTGCAGAACCTTTCTTTCTACGAGATAGGATGCGTTGTTCTTTGCATAAGTCGCTTGTCTTTCCGCAAGCATCTTATTGTAGACAAGACGAACACAACCAAATGTTTTGGCTAATAATACTGCCTGTTCTCTGTTTGGTAGTAAACGGAATTTGAAAGCTTTGTTTTGTTTAGTCATATCAATTCACCTCACTTTTTACCTTGATTTTCAATATATTTTTTGATGGTATCTATTGGCGCACCGCCTGCTGTAAGTAGGCAGAAGCTTCTTGACCAGAACATTTCTTTCCATAGTTTTTTTCTAATATGTGGGAAGTCTCTCTTTATCAATCGAGAGCTTGCACTCTTATAAGCATTGATGAACTTTGATAATTCAGAGTTTGGATGTGCTTTGAATAAGATATGGATATGATCTTTATCATGATTCCATTCCACTAAAGAAATGTTGTATTTACTTCCAATCTTAATGAACATTTCTTTTGCAAAATCAGATAATTCATTGTCAAAAACTTGTATCCGATATTTCACAACCAGTACAAGATGATAATGCATTAAGAATACTGAATGATTATTACTATCTAATTTCATTGTGATATCAATCCTTTGTTACATCTAAGACTGATTATATTATAAGCTTTGGCCAAAGCCAACCGAAATTCATCTCCCACCTACTCATTGGTGCTATTCGCACCTTCACATTCCTTGAGGATGGGAGACTTCTTTCGGAAAGCCGTTAAAATGGACTATTACTACCTGTAGATAAACAACCTAAACAAGATATAACAATTAAACAGTTTATACAAACTTAAACCTCTTACAGAACAATAACTCACGTGCCACAATAGGTCACAAAGCCTCTACCCCGTTCATCGTTAGGTAGCTTGTACGCAAGCTGCTCGGCGCTGTAGGCGTAGGGGTTTTTTAGTTGGGTAAGCAGTTTTTGCAAGCTTGTGTCGTCCCCGATTAATTCCATATCGGTAATGGCACGCTCCACTAAATAATTGCGAGCAATAAATGCTGGGTTGGCTTGTTTCATTTTAACTAAACCTTCCTCAGTCACTTGCGATGCCCATGCTTTATACCACTGGGTCATGCGCTCTGTTGTGCATAGGCTCGCGTCTTGCAGTGTTAATGCACGGAATGTTTCGGTAAAATCACGTTGCTCAGCTTCCATAATATTAAGCAAAGCTTGGATGAAGGCAGCGTCCGCTTGTGGTAAGCCAATTTTTGCACGGAAAACGTCAAGCCACGCCGCTTCATACGTAGGTCCATATGCATTAATTGCCTGTTGTGCAAGTGCTAGTGCTTGTTGTTCGTCTTCTGCAAATAATGGCAGTAAACATTCAATAAAACGCGCTAAGTTCCAACCGATAATTTGCGGTTGGTTATGATAGCTATAGCGCCCATTGGCATCAATCGAACTAAACACAGCATCGTGTTGGTAAACATCTAAAAACGCACAAGGTCCGTAATCAATTGTCTCACCCGCAATGCTTGTATTATCTGTATTCATTACACCGTGCACAAAGCCCACACCTTGCCACTGGGCAACAAGTTTTGCCTGCGCTGTCATTACCGCATTAAAAAATTCGAGATAACTCGTCGCTTGTGGGTAATGTCTTTTTATCGCATAGTCAGCTAATGCCTGTACATCGGCTAACTCACCGTAATGCCTCGCAAATTGAAACGTGCCTACACGAATATGACTAGCTGCCGTGCGTACAACAGCCGCTCCTTGTTGTATCGTGTCACGTACAACTTCGCGACCTGTCGCGAGTACCGCCAAACTACGTGTTGTAGGGATTCCTAATCCGTGCATCGCTTCACTAATGATATACTCACGTAACATCGGACCGAGCCCTGCTTGTCCATCGCCCCCACGCGAGTAAGGTGTACGCCCGCTCCCCTTTAATTGAACGTCTTGTCCCTCAGCCTCGCCGAGTACTATCGCGCGCCCATCACCAAGCATTGTTAAATGACCAAACTGATGCCCCATATAACTTTGTGCAATTGTTTCTGTTGCAGGGTTAAAAAAATTTTGTGGTGTGATATTCAGTTGTTTGGCAAGCTGCTCATTCCAAATAATTGTTTTAGGTTCAATCGTCATTGGGCGTATGTACGAATAAAAAATTTGTGGTAACTGTGTATAGGTTGTTTCCTTCATTGCATTCCCTCCAATAAAAAAAGTTGCCGAAATCGGCAACTTTTATTTTAATACATTTTCATATATTGGTCGCGTTCCCATTGGTGAACGGTTGTGCGATACATATCAAATTCAATTTCTTTTGCTTCTTTAAAATTGGCATAAATATGACGGCCTAGTGCTTCTTGTGCTACTTTATCATTTGATAATAATAGTAGAGCATCGTCTAGGTTACCTGGAAGGCTACCAATGCCGCTTTCTTCACGCTCTTCCTCTGTCATCACATAAATATTACGGTCAACCTCAGCTGGTGGTGTTAACTCGCTACGAATACCATCAAGTCCTGCTTCTAAAATAACTGCCATCGCTAAGTAGGGATTAGCTGTTGGGTCAACTGAACGCACTTCAATACGTGTTGATACACCGCGTGATGATGGGATACGTACTAACGGCGAACGGTTTTGACCTGACCAAGCAATGTAGCAAGGCGCTTCGTAGCCAGGCACTAAACGTTTATACGAGTTTACCGTTGGGTTTGTGATCGCTGTAAAGCCTTTAACATGCTTTAAGACACCCGCCATAAATTGCATTGCTGTTTCAGATAAACCTAGCTTTGTTGACTCATCATAGAAAGCATTTTCTTTACCTTTAAATAATGAAACGTTAAAGTGCATACCTGATCCTGCTTCACCAAATAATGGCTTTGGCATAAATGTCGCATGCAAACCGTGCTTACGCGCAATTGTTTTGACAACTAACTTAAACGTTTGGATGTTGTCACATGCTGTGATGGCATCCGCATATTTAAAGTCAATTTCGTGTTGACCTGGCGCAACCTCGTGGTGAGATGCTTCGATTTCAAAGCCCATCTCCTCAAGTTCAAGTACAATATCACGACGGCAGTTTTCGCCTAAATCAGTTGGTGCTAAGTCAAAATAACCACCGTGGTCATTTACTTCTAACGTTGGCTCACCGCGTTCGTCTAATTTAAATAAGAAGAACTCTGGCTCTGGTCCAAGATTGAAGTCCGTAAAACCTAAGTCTTCCATCTTTTTAAGAATACGTTTTAAGTTATTACGTGGGTCCCCTGCAAATGGCTCACCTTTCGCTGTATACACATCACAAATAAAACGTGCTACTTTACCTTTTTCAGCTGTCCAAGGGAATACTACAAAAGTATTTAAGTCAGGGTATAAATACATATCCGATTCTTCGATACGTACAAAGCCTTCGATAGATGAACCATCGAACATCATTTTATTATCTAACGCTTTATCCAATTGGCTTACTGGAATTTCTACGTTTTTAATTGTTCCTAAAATATCGGTAAATTGTAGGCGAATAAAGCTTACGTTTTTTTCTTCGATTAATTTTTTAATGTCTTCTCTTGTATACTTTGGCATAGTGTACCACTCTCCTAATAAAATCGTGACAAATCCCCTCTGGTTGGGGCTGTCCGTCCTAATCTTTGCGCTCTTAGGCGCTCCTCACGCATCATGCGACGTAATTCTGCATCAGATTTATCCTGTTGTTGTTGTTTGGCACGCAGCTCAAACATTTTTTTAACGCTCGCCATATTCATACTGTCCTCAACTAAATCTTTCACTTCAAATAGGACATCGACATCATTTAACGAAAATTTACGTTGATTGCCGCTGGTTCGAGCGGGTGTAATGAAGCCTTGCTCCTCGTAATAACGAATCTGCCTTGCGCTTAAATCCGTTAGCTCCATCACAACTCCAATTGACAATAACGGCATTGAACGGCGAATTTCACTTGGCAAATCCATCACTTCCTCTCACCACTATCCCTACTTTAAACGACCTCAAAACAAACGTCAAATCCGTGTAAGCTTTCCTAACATCAAAAGTGGAAGCAAGCGTTTAACACCGAATTCTTTGGAGCAAGCAACGAGAAAATGCTCTTTATTTTCTTCGGTGCTTGTGAAAAGAGCGAGGTGTTGCTTGCTGCAACTAGACGACAAAAGCGGAAGGCAACGTTTAGCCTCGCATACTTTGGAACACACGACAAGAAAGTCGCCCTTTACTTTCTTAGGCGTGGGTGAAAAGTGCAAGAGGCTGTTGCCTGCAACTAGACGATAAAAGTGGAAGCAAGCGTTTAACACCGAATTCTTTGGAGCAAGCAACGAGAAAATGCTCTTTATTTTCTTCGGTGCTTGTGAAAAGAGCGAGGTGTTGCTTGCTGCAACTAGATGACAAAAGTGAAAGGCAACGTTTAGCCTCGCATACTTTGGAACACACGATAAGAACGCCATAAAAAAAGAGGCTGGGACATAACTAGTGTTCAGCCAAAGAAAAAGAGAAATTGAGTGCGCTCAATTTCTCTTTTTCATTTTTTATGGGTATTCTTATTGATTGGCTGTGAACTTTCGCAAGTTCACAGCCATCAACGCCAGTCCCATTTCATTCGAAACATAAGAACACTTCTTTCTGTTGGATTTTGTTTTGGTGACTTTATTTTAACAGAAGGTGTTCTTTTTTTACCCACAAAAATCAAAGCCCTTGAACTTTTACATGACGTAAAAGTTCAAGGGCTTTTCATTTATAAGATGGGTTTTGTCCCAGCCTCCCTCGTTCATTTTTTGCACTGCACTACAAATCGCAAATTTAACGTGCTCATACGTTAAGCCACCTTGGATAAAAGCAGTGTAAGGCGGACGGATTGGACCATCAGCTGTTAGTTCAATCGATGAACCCTGTACAAATGTGCCTGCAGCCATAATCACATCATCCTCATAACCGGGCATATAAGCAGGTACCGGTGCATAATGCGCGTTAACAGGTGAATTTGTTTGGATTTCCTGACAAAAAGCAATCATTTGCTCAGCCGTTTGGAATGATACCGATTGAATTAAATCCGTACGTACAGCGCTATAATGTGGCGCTGTCGTCATACCTAAACGCTCTAGCATTGCTGATGTGAAAATAGCACCCTTTAATGCTTGGGCTACCGTATGGGGCGCCATAAAGAAACCTTGATAAAAATCGCCTAATGTATTTAAGCTAGCGCCTGCTTCTGCACCAAGACCTGGTGCTGTCATACGATGGGCACAACGTTCAACAAGCGCTGCCTTACCTGCAATATAGCCGCCAATTTTCGCTAAGCCACCGCCTGGATTTTTAATTAATGAGCCTGCCATTAAATCAGCGCCTACCTCTGTCGGCTCCATTGTTTCGACAAACTCACCGTAGCAATTGTCGACAAAAATAATAGCATGCGGTGCAATTTCGCGGATACGCTCACACATTTCTGCAATTTGCGTTACCGTAAAAGAAGGACGTAATGCGTAGCCCTTTGAACGTTGAATACCAATCACCTTAGTTTGCGGCGTAATCGCTTGTGCTACAGCCTGCCAGTCAATGCCACCGTCCTGCAAATCAATATGACGATAGCTAATACCAAAGTCTTTCAGTGAACCAATATCTTTGTCGCCACCATCTACAATCGAGTGTAGTGAATCATAAGGCTTTCCTGTAATGTACATCAGTTCGTCGCCTGGACGTAGTACACCAAATAATGCGGTTGAAATTGCATGTGTACCTGAAATGATTTGTTGGCGTACGATGCAAGCTTCTGCACCAAATACTGTGGCATAAATGCGCTCTAAATTATCGCGCCCCTCATCATCATAGCCATAGCCATTAGATGGATTAAAGTGATAATCACTTACTTGATGCTTACGAAAAGCCGCAAGCACTTTTTGTTGGTTAAAAAATGCATGGTCATCGACTGCTGTATGATAGTCTTTCACTTGTTCTTCAATTTCTTTTGCAAGCGCTAAGGTTTGCGGTGTTAAATGCGTTGTATACATTACGTAACTCTCCTCTTTTTTCATTCCTTTCTATCATAACAAAAAAACCTAAAGCACGGTCGCTTTAGGTTTTGAAAACTATTCACTATACGAAATTGTTTCGCTTGGTAAAAAAGTCGAAATGGCATGCTTATAAATTAAGTGCTGATTGCCTTCCCCGTCTTGTAGTAGAACGGTGAAATTATCATACGATTTTAACGTGCCTTTTAACTGAAAGCCATTTAATAAAAATACAGTGATAAAGGTTTCATTTTTACGCATTTGATTGAGCATTACCTCTTGTAAATTACTTGTCATGCTAATAGCCTCCTCTTTATCTGTAGTAGTATTCTTTACCACTGAGAGGCTTTCGCAAAACAAAAATCATAAATCTGTTAAAGGATTTATAAAGTGTATGTCCATTTTGTTGCGGAAATACGTTAATTGACGCTTGGCATAACGGCGTGAGTTTTGTTTTAACGCCTCAATCGCCTCATCAAAAGTTGCACGTCCATCAAAATACGTATAAAGCTCTTTATAGCCAATCGCTTGAATCGCTTGCACATCTCGCAAACCTGCGTCGTACAAATTGCGTACCTCTGCTTCAAGTCCAGCTGTTAACATGGCATCTACCCGCTGATTAATACGCTCATATAACAGCGCACGCGGTAAATCTAAGCCGATAATTGTTGCATCGTATAAAGCCACATCACCTTGTTGCTTTCCTGCATCTGATTTTGTAGTGCCTTGTTGCAACATTTCTAACGCGCGAATCACGCGGCGTGTATTGTTTGGGTGGATGGTTGCTGCAGTTTGTGCATCTTGCTCAGCAAGTAAATTATGCATATATTTAGGGCCATACTGTTCAAGTGCATCATACAACTCTTGACGTGCTGTCTCATCAATTTTTTGCTCAGTAAAACGAAAATCATATAGCGCAGCCTGTACATATAAACCCGTACCACCTACAATAATTGGCTTTTTACCACGAGCGGTAATTTCGGCAATTTTTGCACGTGCTAGTTGTTGAAAATCCGCTACCGAAAAACTTTCCGTTGGTGCTAAAAAACTTAATAGATGATGAGGTACACCGTCCATTTCTGCTGCAGTTATTTTTGCTGTACCAATATCTAACCCTTGGTACACTTGCATCGAGTCCCCATTAATAATTTCGCCATCTAAAGCTTGTGCTAAAGCAATACTTAGTGCCGTTTTACCAGAGGCCGTTGGACCAACGATGGCAATGACCTCTTTATGTTTACATTGTTTGATTAATTCATTCATGTTCTTGTAACCAACGTAGTATCACGTGATAGGTTGTAAGGTAGTTGACCTCATTTAAAATCTCGTGACGCTTTCCTTCCACAATATACGTGCAGACGTTTTCCACGCCTGCCTTATTAAACTGTTCGGCTACCGCAAAGACGCCCTTGGTCATTGCACCAACAGGGTCCTCGCTACCGCTTATAATTAAAATTGGTAATGTCTTTGGTATATGTGCAATTTGGGAAGGTGTACTAACTAGCACAATCCCTTCCATAATATCTGCATAAAACTGTGTGGTCGCAATAAAGCCACATTGTTCATCTGCTATATATTGCTGTACGGCTTGTGGATTAGCACAAAGCCAATCGTAATCCGTTGCAGGCTTAGACACTGTGCGGTTAAAGCTACCAAAACTCAATTTATCAAGTAATGGATTTGGCTCGTCCTTTACAGCGCTCAGCGCAGGTATAATTTGCCCTGCCTTATGCAGTAGTGTACCTTCACCTGTACCAATTAAAATTACTGTTGCAACTTGATAACGTTGCACATAACGCCTTGCAATAAAAGAGCCCATACTATGACCAATCAATTGCACTTGCGGTAAGTTTTTACCTTTACGTACCGCTTCAATGACTTCATGCGCATCAATAACTACGCGATGAAAGCCCGCTTCAGCGCCAAAATAGCCATACTTACCATTACGCGCTGCGGTTTGCCCATGACCACGATGATCATGGAGGGTAACATAATAACCTTGTTGCTGTAAAAAGCGTGCAAACTTATCATAGCGTCCACTATGCTCTGCCATGCCATGTAAAATATGCACATGACCACGGCAAGTAGTTGCAGGCTCATAGCTACGTACAAATAGCTCATGACCATCGCTCATACGTATATATGTCAATTGCTCCACCCCTTACTGTGGGTATTTTGCTTCGTGTAATGCAATAATTAATTCCTCGGTAAACTGACGACGTTGCTCCTCTGTATAGCCAATCTCACTCGCCATAATAGCAATTACCGCATCTTTATAGCGCTCAACTTGAGCAATATCAAAGTATAATAACCCCGTGCGGCGAATAAAGAAATCGCTCGGTGTATAGACCATTTCATGGTGAATGGCATAAAGCAAGCGCGCATGTAAACAGCGTGGCAAATCGCCTTCACTTACTTGACGAAGGTAACCAAATACCTCATCTACATTTGTACCGTAAGTAGATACTAATCGTTTAGCACGCTCATAACTAATTCCTAATCCTTCGCCTTCTTTGGCCTTATTGCCAATATAGCTTTGGAAGTTTTTAGAGTTAATACCATTCGCCCCTGATAAGGATAAATGCTTGGTAGCACATTTTTGCGCGTGTTTAAATTTATGAATGCCTACCACCTTATCTACAATATCCTCTGCCATTTGACGATAGCCTGTTAATTTACCACCAGCAATCGTCATTAACCCACTTTTGGCTACCCAAATTTCGTCCTTACGTGAAATCTCTGATGGGTCTTTGCCTTTTTCGTAAATTAACGGGCGTACGCCAGCCCATGTTGACTCTACATCGGCATTTGTAACGTGTACTTCTGGGAACATAAAGTGAATGGTGTTCAATAAATAATCAACATCCTCTTTTGTGGCAATCGGATGGGTAGGGTCTTTATCATAAAATGTATCCGTTGTACCAACATAAGCTTTGCCATCACGTGGGATAGCAAATACCATTCGTCCATCCGCTGTATCAAAATAAATAGCTTGGCGCAGTGGGAATACGGATTGGTCAATTACAATATGAACACCTTTTGTTAGGCGCAGTTGCTTGTTGTTAGAAACCTCATCACGCTTACGTACATCATCTACCCACGGTCCTGCCGCATTAATAACTTGTGTTGCATTAATATCAAATGTTTCTCCTGTTAGTACATCTTGCACACTTGAGCCAACTACGCGATTTTTTTTGTCATATAAAAATGCTGTTGCTTTCGCATAGTTTAAGCATAGGGCTTGGTAAGCCACCGCTTTTTTCATAACTTCAATTGTTAAACGGGCATCGTCTGTGCGGTACTCAACATAATAGCCGCCGCCGCGCATATCTTTTTCTTTTAACAATGGCTCTAGCTGTAACGTCTGCTCTTTTGATAGCATGGTACGACGTTCTTCCTTTTTTACACGCGCTAAACGGTCATATACTTTTAGTGCAACTGAAGTTGCGAGCGGCCCATACGTACCTTTTTTATAAAGTGGCAATAGCATATGCTCAGGTGTTGTAATATGCACACCGTTTTCGTAAACAATCTCTCGCTCACGCCCTACTTCTGCTACTACATCTACCTCTAGATTTTTTAAATAACGTAGCCCACCGTGAACAAGTTTAGTTGAGCGGCTTGACGTTCCTGCAGAAAAATCCTGCATTTCGACAAGCGCTACGGATAACCCACGAGATGCGGCATCTAGCGCAATACCAGCACCTGTAATACCGCCACCAATCACTAAGACATCAAAATGATAATTGCTCATCAATTGCTTTACTTTCGTACGTTCTTTATAGGAAAACATGATACTTCCTCCCTTTATTTAAACATCCGTGTGGCAGCTACAGCCTTTTGCCAGCCATCATACAATGTTTGCATCGTTTGTACTTCCATTTGCGGCGAATAACATTTACCCTTTGACCAAAGTGTGCGAATTTCTTCTATATTTGCCCAGTACCCTGTAGCTAGCCCTGCTAAGTACGCAGCGCCGAGCGCCGTTGACTCATTTAATTTAGCGAGCTCCACATCAATTTGCAACATATCACTTTGGAACTGCATTAAAAATTGATTTTGTACAGCACCACCGTCTACACGCAGTAGTTCAATTGGGATGCCTGCATCCTCCTCCATTGCGTGGAGCACGTCCTTTGTTTGGTAAGCTAGTGACTCTAACGTGGCACGAATAAAATGCTCCTTTGTTGTACCGCGTGTAATACCAAACATTGCGCCACGTGCATCTGTATCCCAGTAAGGTGTACCCAAGCCTACAAAGGCAGGCACAATATAAACACCATCTGTATCAGCTACCTTTTTAGCGTAAGCCTCACTATCAGTAGCATGTTTAATCATACGCAACCCATCGCGCAACCATTGCACTGCAGAGCCTGCAACAAAAACACTACCCTCAAGTGCATAAGTTACTTCGTCATCAATCCCCCACGCAACCGTCGTTAACAAACCATTGGCTGACGTTACGGCTTCATCTCCTGTATTAAATAGCATAAAACAGCCTGTGCCATACGTATTTTTAGCCATACCTTTATCAAAACAAGTTTGCCCAAATAAGGCCGCTTGTTGGTCACCTGCCGCACCTGCAATAGGCACTGCCGCACCAAAAAATACAGTCGGGTCCGTTTTTACATATACTTCAGACGAGTTACGCACTTCTGGCAACATACTCATCGGGATAGTTAGCAACTCACAAAGTGTCTTGTCCCATTGGCGCTCATTAATATTATAAAGCATTGTACGTGAAGCATTCGAGTAATCTGTCACATGCGCTTTACCGTTGGATAGCTTCCAAATTAGCCAGCTATCGATGGTACCAAATAATAAATCTCCTGCTTCAGCACGTTCACGTACGCCCTCCACATTATCTAATATCCACTTTACCTTTGTGGCCGAAAAATACGGATCTAAGCGCAAGCCCGTTTTTTGCTGAATTAAAGACTCATGCCCTGCTTCGCGTAGCTCATTAACAATATCTTGTGTTTGGCGTGACTGCCAAACAATTGCATTATAAACAGGTATACCCGTGTGCTTATCCCATACAACGGTTGTCTCGCGCTGGTTGGTAATACCAATCGCGTGAACTTGCTCAGGCTCTACCTTACTCTCTGTTAATAAGCTTGCAATTACAGCTAATACCGAACCCCAAATTTCGAGCGCGTTATGCTCTACCCAACCCGCATGCGGGAAGTGCTGTTTAAATTCACGCTGTACCACATGCACAATCTCGCCTTTTTTATTAAACAACATGGCACGCGAGCTCGTTGTACCTTGGTCAATTGCTAAAACATACGTCTTCATCGTACTCCCCCTTACATAATACGTTTGAACATCTTCTCAACATCCGTTGTACTAAAATGAATTAGCACGGGGCGTCCATGTGGACACGTAAATGGATGGTCTGCTTTACGTAAATCTTCAAGTAACTGCTCCATCTGTTGCTTAGTTAAATGATGATTGGCTTTAATCGAACCTTTACAACTCATCATAATTGCCGCTTCTTCGCGTAGCTTTTTAATATCTACTTTTTTTGTTTGTAACACCTGTTCAATTAAGCCCTCAATCGTTTGGTTGGCCTCATCCTTTGGTAGCCAAGTTGGGTACTCTCTTACTACAAATGAGTTTTGCCCAAATGGCTCTAAAAATACACCTACCTGCTCAAGTACAGCTGTGTGCTCTTTTAAAATCGTTGCTTCATCTGCTGCATAGTGAAAGGTGAGTGGTAATAATAATGATTGACGCTCACTCGCATTTACCTCGCCTACCTTATCACGGAAATACTCATACTTAATGCGCTCTTGTGCAGCATGCTGATCAATTAAATAAAAACCATCTTCCATTTGAGCGACAATGTAAGTGCCGTGGATTTGCCCCACTACCTCTAGTTGTGGCAACACCTCTTTAGGTGGTGGTGGCGCAAGGATTTCTTGTTCAATTACAGGTGGCTCTATAGGTGGGTGATATACCCACTCAATTTCTTCAGGCTCAACCTTAGGCGACTGCTCATATACTTTTTGCGGTTGCCATAACGATACTTGCTCACTTACTAGCTTTGGCGCTTTTTTTACTGGCTCTACATGCGGCACACGGCTCGCTTCTTGTAGCGCGCGTCGTAGCGTCGTTGTAATAAGCGCGAGGAGCTCTTTCTCTTTACTTAAACGAATTTGGTGCTTAGCAGGATGCACGTTTACATCCGTTAACTGTGGGTCACTTTCAATATACAATGCCACAATAGGAAAACGATTAATGGGTAGGAAAGTGTGATAGGCCTCAATAATCGCATGTTGCATCGTATAATGCTTTACCCATCTATGATTAACAAAAAACGATATATAATTTTTTGAAGCGCGGGTTAGCTCAGGCAATGTGGCATAACCTGAAATTTTATAATCATTGCTCTCACCAGCAAAGTGAATCATTTTGCGCGCATTGGCTACGCCGTAAATTGCCGCTAGCACTTGTGGTATATCGCCACGTCCATTGGTACGTAGTTGCTCATGGTCATTATGCACAAGACGAAATGCAATCTGCGGATTACTTAATGCTAAACGGTTAAGTAAGTCCATAATATGACTTAGCTCGGTTTGGATGGTCTTCATATATTTTAAACGCGCTGGCGTATTATAAAAGAGCTGACTCACTGTCATCGTTGTACCTTGACGCGCCGCAGCAGGCTCATTAACAAGCACCTTGCCACCTTCTAATACAAGTCGCGTACCAACTTCGCCAGTAGATGTGATGAGCTCTACCTTTGCCACAGAAGCAATAGAAGCGAGTGCCTCGCCTCTAAAACCTAGTGTCCGAATACGGAATAAATCATGCTCATCATGAATTTTAGACGTGGCATGGCGCATAAAGCAGTGCTTAGCATCCTCTTGATCCATACCGCGTCCATTATCAATCACTTGAATCGATAATAAACCCGCTTCTTGTAAAAACACCTCAATAGACGTACTCCCAGCATCAATGGCGTTCTCGATTAACTCTTTAACAACTGAAGCTGGACGTTCCACTACTTCCCCAGCTGCAATACGGTTAGAGAGCCATTCGTCCATAATTTGAATTGAGCCCATTCGTATCACCTCATTTTTTTAATTGTTGTTGTAGTGCATATAATAAATTCATTGCCTCCATTGGCGTTGAAGTAATTAAATTAGCTTGTTGTAATTGGTTAAGTACCTTTTGCTCAGTTGATGTTGGCTCATCCGCAAATAAACTAAGCTGTGCAACGGGTTCAGCTACTTGTTCAACAATTGGTGTGCTTACAGCTGGTTGCTCCTCAAAGCCCATAAGCAGTTCATTGGCACGTGTAATAATGGCATTTGGTAGTTGAGCAAGCTCCGCTACATGAATACCGTAGGATTTATCTGCAGCACCACGCTTTACTTTGTGTAAAAATACGACTTTACCGTCTTGCTCAGTTGCAGTCACGTGTACATTTTGCAATCTCGTTAATGCTTGGTCTAGTGTTGTTAACTCATGGTAATGCGTAGAGAATAACGTGTTAGCTCCAATTTCATTATGGATATACTCCATCATCGCCTGCGCTAAAGCCATACCATCATACGTTGAAGTTCCTCGCCCAATCTCGTCAAATAATAACAAGCTACGTGCTGTTGCATTTGCAATGGCATGTTGTGACTCTAACATTTCGACCATAAAGGTTGATTGCCCCTGAGCTAAATCATCCGCAGCACCGATGCGCGTAAAAATTTGGTCTACAATCGGTAACTTTGCCTCACTTGCAGGCACATAGCATCCCATTTGCGCCATTACCGTAATTAAAGCCACTTGACGCATATACGTACTTTTACCAGACATATTAGGTCCCGTAATTAACATCATATTTTCTTGCTCTGTTAACACACAGTCATTTGGTACATACGAATCCTTGTTAAGCATTTTTTCGACAACAGGGTGACGACCATCTTTAATAAGTAAGGCTTTGCCCTCATGGAAAGTTGGTCGCACAAAACGATAATTATCCGAAACTTGAGCAAAGCTCATAAGTACATCAAGCTCACTCAATGCAGACGCTAACTTTTGAAGACGCGGTATATATGCACTAAGCTTTTCGCGGAGCGCAACAAATAAGTCATATTCTAAGGCTAGGCTTTCTTCCTCTGCATGTAAAATAAGCGCTTCTTTTTCTTTTAGTTCTTCTGTAATATAGCGCTCACAATTAGCAAGCGTTTGCTTACGCTCATAGCGTGTAAGATCAGCTAAATGGATATTAGATTTTGTAATTTCGATATAATAACCAAAAATGCGATTATAGCCGATTTTTAAGTTTTTAATCCCTGTTCGCTCACGTTCCTGCAACTCCAGTTGAGCTAGCCAGTCCTTACCGTTACGCGAGGCATCACGTAGTTCATCCAAACGTGCATGATAGCCATCTCGAATCACATCGCCTTCCTTAATACTAATTGGCGGGTGGTCTGTAACGGCAGCTGCTAATAACTGCTCCACATCCACACAAGTATCAAGTTGCTCACCTAACGTGCGTAGACTATCATAACCAGCATTAATTAATTGGTCTTGAATAAACGGCACTTGACGCAATGAATCACGAAGTTGCGCGACATCACGCCCACCTACACTACCCATCGCCACACGCCCTGCCAAACGCTCTAAATCATACACTTGTTTAAGCATTGTTTGTAACTCCGCACGTACAAAAAAGCCGTCCAGTAAATCACTCACTATTTGCAAGCGGGCTTCAATTAAATGTTGTGTAGCTAAAGGTTCATGTAGCCATTGCTTAAGCTTACGTGCTCCCATTGATGTTGCAGTGTCATCTAATAACCACAGTAACGTTCCTTTTGTGTCATTACCACGAATGGACTGGATTAGCTCAAGGTTACGCTTAGACGAGGCATCAATGCGTAAATGATTAGCTGTTTCTTCGTAACGAAAATCTTGAATATGCGCAAGTGCACGCATTTGTGTACGCTCAATATAGCGTAATAATCTGCCACAACTCGTATGTAGCACCTTCGGGATAAGTGAATAGGCTTGCTCCTTGATTTCATCTTCTACAGACAGTGTAATACCAAGTTGTGCGGTTAACGGCGACATAACAGCAACTAACTGTGCGGGCACCACAACTTCCTTAATCCCATAAGATTGGAGCTGTAACACTAAAGCACGTGCCTCTCCCTCTACCGTTGATACAATCGCCTCGCCCGTCGCCATATCTAAATATGCATAGCTAAAACCTGTTGCTATTTCATCTGCTGCGGCAATAAAATGATTGCTCTTACCATCAACTGTTTTGCCCTCCGTAAGTGTCCCTGGTGTAATTAACTGCACTACTTCGCGGCGCACAACGCCCTTTGCATGCTTAGGATTCTCAGTTTGCTCACAGATAGCTACCTTATGCCCTTTTTGCACGAGTGTTTCGATATAATTTTTAGCCGAGTGATGCGGCACACCACACATCGGGATTCGCTCTTTACTACCAGCATCACGGCTCGTTAAAGTAATCTCTAAAATTTGTGATGCTCGCGTTGCATCCGTAAAAAATAATTCATAAAAATCGCCTAAACGAAAAAATAAAAAGGCATCTTCATAATCAGCCTTCACAGATAAATATTGTTGAATCATAGGGGTATATGTCATTGTCATTTCTCTCCTGTTTAAAAATTACGTATGCTTATTATAACAAACAAAAAATGCGAATCGAACATATCGCTCGACTCGCATTTGTTTTATGAGCAGCTACCGCTCTTATTTTCTACGTAAGAACCTGTTTCGCCGCGCAGTACATCGCCGCCCGTTGATTCAACGATTTCGTTTGTTACATGGTTAGCAATTGTATTTGACACTAATTGCAATAACTCATTAACATCCATTTGCGTCATTTTAAATTGTTGCACTACGGGCACTTCATTAATTTCGTTTTCGATTTGCTCGATTTTACTTTCGATTATCTTAACGCCACGCTCTTTACCAAGATGCTCAAAATTAACAGCTTGCTTTTGAAGTGCTTTTAGGCTTTCGATTTTTTCACGTACTTCTTGGTTTTCATTAATTTTAGCTTCAGCCGCTTTAAAAATTTCGACTTGCTCTGTATTGGCAATCATGTGCGCGATTTCGCGTGCTTTAATAATTAAATCATCTTTAGTATATTGTTTTGTCATTGTTAGTTACCACCTTTTATTTAATAAACTCGCCTACTAGGGAGTGTGATTTTGCTTCAATAATTTTAACTGTTACTAATTTACCAACGCTATCCGCAGGCCCCTCGAAGTTAACAAGGCGATTTTTGCGTGTATAGCCCGCTAATACATCATCGCGGCGTTTACTGCTTCCCTCAACTAATACTTCGACTTCTGTACCTACTAATTGTTCAAGCGCTTTCGCTGAGTACTCACGCACAACATCGTTTAAGCGATCGAGACGATTTTTCTTTACATCCTCTGGTACATTATCTTGCATTTTAGCGGCTGGCGTACCTTCACGTGCAGAGTAAATGTACGTATAAGCCATTTCAAAGCCAACTTCGCGGTAAAGCGATAACGTTTCTTCAAATTGTTCTTCTGTTTCATTTGGATAGCCTACAATAATATCAGTGGTTAAAGCCACATCTGGGATAGCTGTCTTAATTTTATCTACTAATTGTAAGAAATGCTCACGCGTATATTTACGTGCCATAATTTTTAAAATTTCATTAGAGCCTGACTGTACAGGTAAATGAATATGCTCCACAAGATTGCCTTTTTGTGCAAGCACCTCAATTAAATAATCATCAAAATCACGTGGGTGACTTGTGGTAAAACGGATACGTGGAATATCAATCGTGCTTAACTCTTTCATTAAGTCGCCAAGACCATATGTTACGTCGTCAAAGTCTTTGCCGTAAGCGTTAACATTTTGACCAAGCAACATAATTTCTTGATAACCCTCTGCTACTAAACCTCGCACTTCTTGAATAATTTCAGCAGGACGACGACTACGCTCCTTACCTCTTGTATAAGGCACGATACAATACGTACAAAACTTATCGCAACCATACATAATATTTACCCAGGCTTTAATGGAACCAAGACGCTTTTTAGGTAGATTTTCGATTACGTCGCCTTCTTTAGACCACACCTCAACAACCATTTCTTTTGATAAATAAGCCTCTTTTAAAATCGTTGGTAAGCGATGGATATTATGCGTACCAAAAACCATATCAACATGCTGGTATTGTTTTAAAATACGTTTCACTACATTTTCTTCTTGTGACATACAGCCACAAACACCAATAAGCATATCTGGATTTTTGCGCTTATATTTTAATAAGAAACCTAGCTCACCAAATACTTTATTTTCGGCACCTTCACGAATTGCGCATGTATTAAGCAGGACAATATCCGATTCTTCGATATTGTCGGTTGGCTCATAGCCAAGCGCCATAAAAATACCTGCCATAACCTCAGTATCATGCTCGTTCATTTGACAACCGTACGTACGGATATAAAACTTGCGACCCACACCCATATTGGCAAACTGCTCGTCAATTTCAAAATCTTTGTGGTAGTTCACTTCTTCCTTACCACGTTTTTTTGCTTCTTTTAACGAGGGTGCTGTAAACACCTGCTCAAAATATTTACTATAATCCTTTTCAGGTTGCTTGTCTGTTTTGAATTGCTGACTCGCTAATCGTTGTTCTTCATTCATTGCGTAATGAAACTCCTTTCGAGCTAAATTCGTCGCTGCGAATTCTCATTGTTCCATTATAACGAATTGCACCATAGAAGGACAACCACAACAAAGTATTTCACTGATTTAACGGTATAAGAAGGTCACATACTCGTCACGCTCATTTTCCTTTAAGATAGTTAAGAAAGTTACCGCGTATTGTACACAGCGCCACCAATCCAAACCGTAGCGTCTAGCAAATTGACGTGGTTGTAAATAAAATACGTCATAAAAAACCTCGCGTGGTGTTAGCTCTTGCTCGTATAAATGATGCAAATAAGCTAAAAACTCCGTATGATTTTTCACACGTAAAGAGCCTTCTACAATTAAGGCATCAATTTCATCAGGTTGATCAAAATTACAGTTACGCGCAATATGTACTTGCAATTGCTTTTGTTGCTTAAATTGCGTAAGCGATATGATTTCTGCCATTAACATCACCCCGTTCTATCGCATTGTATCACAAATAAAAAGGACCGCCCATTTGGACGGCCCTCGCATTTACATAAACTCTTTAACTAAGGCGTTAAATTTATCTTCACCAAGCGCTAAGTTTGCACTTGATAGCGCATCCTCTGAGTAGCGATCCGCTTTCTTTTGGTAAGAAGGCGTTTCTGTATCTTGATAAATAATACCTGTAATCCAACCATCATGTTCCATTACCGTTTTCATTGCTTGCTCACGGTTGCTTGGGTCATAGCCTTCAATATCAGACAACTTTGTTAAATTTTCTTTAAACCATTCATACGTATTTACCTTGTTATATGTTACGCATGGGCTAAAGACATTAATAAAGGCAAAGCCCTCATGTTTAATGCCCGCTTCAATAATGGCTGTCAGCTCTTTAATATCTGTAGAGAAACTTTGTGCAACAAATGTAGCGCCTGTTGTTAAAGCTAGCTCT
Organism: Metalysinibacillus saudimassiliensis; assembly: GCA_000935965.1. GTDB lineage: Bacteria > Bacillota > Bacilli > Bacillales_A > Planococcaceae > Metalysinibacillus > Metalysinibacillus saudimassiliensis. The sequence goes on along the minus strand of LN483076.1, from coordinate 96,397 downwards.
AATGGTTTTACCGCTGGCTCAATTGCACCTTCTGGCGTTGATTTTGTAACAAAACCTGTCTCTGAACGCGGTGAAGTTTGTCCCTTGGTTAAACCATAAATTTGGTTATCCATAATAATATATGTTAAATCTAAGTTACGACGTAATCCGTGCACAGTATGTCCCATACCAATCGCAAAACCGTCACCGTCACCACCAGAAGCAATAACATTTAAATTACGATTTGCCATTTTTAACCCTTGTGCAATTGGTAATGCGCGACCATGAATACCATGGAAGCCATAAGAATTAATATAACCTGAAATACGTCCTGAGCAACCAATACCTGAAATAACTGCTAGCTCATGCGGCTCAATACCAACATTTGCTGCTGCACGTTGAATGGCTGCCTGTACCGAAAAGTCGCCACAGCCCGGACACCAGTTAGGCTTGACATTATTACGAAAATCTTTAAATGTTGCCATTACTTAAGCAGCTCCTTCACTTTAGTTTCGATTTCACCTGGTAAGAATGGTGTACCATCGTATTTATTAATTGTTGTAATTTTATTATGACCGCCTACATTCATTTTCATAATGTTCGCAAGCTGTCCTGTATAGTTATTTTCCACTACTACAACCTTGTTCGCTTTCGCCATTAATGCCTGCATTTCATCTACAGGGAATGGGTGGATTAAACGCACTTGTGCGTGGTTAACTTTCATACCTTGATTATTTAAACGCTCTAAAGCCTCATCAATTGCACCACGAGTTGAGTTAAAGCCTACAACTAAAACATCCGCATCTTCATGCTCTGTACGTGCATAGATTGGTTCTTTAAAGTTAATCGCATCTAATTTACGGAAGCGTTTTTCCATTTGTGCTGCACGATTTGACGGCGCCTCTGAAGGCTTACCTGTTTCGTCATGCTCAACACCTGTCACATGGTGAATACCATGCTCAACACCAGGGATAACACGTGGTGATACGCCGTCTGTTGTTGTTTCGTAACGTTTAAAGTATGCCTTATCAACCTCAGGTGCTTCAACGCTATCTACTAACTTACCACGGCGAATCTCTACCTTATTATAATCAAATGGCTCTACCGTTTGCTTACCTAAAGCAAGTTGTAAATCCGTTAAAATAATAACTGGTAATTGCAATTCTTCCGCAATGTTAAACGCTTGAATGGTATCATAAAATGCTTCTTCTGCTGTTGATGGTGCAATGACAACTTTCGGAATTTCACCATGTGTACCATACAGCATAGCCATTAAATCGGATTGCTCTTGCTTCGTTGGTAAGCCTGTAGATGGACCACCACGCTGTGTATCTACAATAACAAGCGGTTGCTCTGTCATACCTGAAAGACCAATTGCCTCCATCATTAACGAGAGACCTGGACCTGCCGAAGCTGTAAAGGAGCGTACACCGCCGTAGTTAGCACCAATTGCCATTGTCGCTGCTGCAATTTCGTCTTCCGTTTGAATAACAGCGCCGCCAACCTCTGGTAATTTATCAATTAAATACTCCATAATTTCAGACGCTGGTGTAATTGGGTAAGCTGCCATAAAGCGTACACCTGCCGCTAAAGCACCAAGTGCTACAGCATCATTACCAATCATAAACATACGGTGCTTACCATCTGCTTTTACTACTTCCCAGTCACCTACACGCTCACCTAACAATTCGTTCATTATCTCGTGCCCTTTAGCAATAGCTTCCATATTCTTTTGAACAACGACCTCGCCTTTACGGCCAAAGATTTCATTTACAACACTTTGGAATACCTCGTCCTCTAAATTAAGTAGGGACGCTGTTGCACCAATCGCTACCATGTTTTTCATAAGCGATGTACCAAGCTCAGTTGCAATTTCAGTAAATGGTACCGCAAAAAGTGGTGCCTTACAATCTTCTGGCTGGGCTGGGTTAAATTTCGCATCTGCCAAAATGATACCCTTATCCGTTAGCTCATGATAGTTAACGTCAATCGTCTCTTGGTCGAATGCGACTAAAATATCTAAATCGTCTGTAATAGCACGAACCTCTGTTGCACGCACTGTAATTTTATTATTCGTGTGGCCACCTTTAATACGTGAAGAGAAATGACGGTAACCGTATAGGAAGTAACCTAAACGATTCATTGCCATTGAGAAGATTTCACCTGTACTCTCAATACCTTCACCTTGCTGCCCACCGACTTTCCACGAAAGCTGATGTAACAATATAAACAACTCCTTAGCTTATGTCTTATATACTTTTCCTACACAAGTTTACCATGAAGTAACACATCTCACTATTGTTATTGCCCCAAAAATAATAATTTCAGACCTTTGACCGACACCTTAAGAAAGGCAAATTTAAAAGCAACGCCACCTTTAGTTAAAGTGACATTGCTCTAATGTGTAGTACATGCTTGCATGTGGATTATCATTTTATAGTTTCCTCATATTTTTGATTTGGTTGTTTAAAGATAGCTAATAAAATAAATGATACCAATAATATTGAGATGAGCAGTGCAATTGTCATGTTAACTGCACTTACTGGGCCTAGCACTTTCGTGAGTAAAGCGTCAAAGCCTGGAATGCCCATCGTTCTTGGTAACAAAAATAACCCCACAAATAAACCTGCTGCTAAATACGTTAATTTTGTCATTCATGAACACTCCTTTGTTTTAATATCTTTCTATTATACCACAAGTTCACAAATTGTTCAAAAAATGCGGTATTTTACTATAGAAAAAAGAGACGAGTTACGCTCTCGCCTCTTTAAATAGGTACCCTATTTATTATCCTTTAAACGGATAATCTTCATTAATATAAACACGCTCACAGCGTATAGCTTTTCCGCTCTTATCATCAACCTCTACAAAGAAGCCACTTAATTGCTCTCGACCTGATTTCGGTACTTCAAAACGTGTTGGCATATTCGTTTTAAATCGGTACAACACGCTATCTTTTTTCATACCTAAAATCTCATCATAAGGACCTGTCATACCTACATCAGTAATGTATGCCGTTCCACCTGGGTATACACGCGCATCCGCTGTTTGTACATGCGTATGCGTGCCTACCACTGCCGAAGCTCGTCCATCTAAATGCCAGCCCATTGCAATTTTTTCACTTGTGGCCTCAGCATGGAAATCTACAAATACAAGTGGTGAGGTTTTTTTAGCTTCTACTACAAGCTCATCTACCATAGCAAATGGATCTTCATGCGGTGGTAAAAATACGCGTCCATGGAGGTTAATTACTGTTAATGTCACACCATTTTTAGTAATTTGAACTGTGCCCTTGCCTGGTGCATCCTCAGAAAAGTTAGCAGGTCGAATTAAATATTCGGCATCATCAATAAAGTTAAAAATATCACGGTTATCCCACGTATGGTTACCCATTGTAATTACATCCACACCAACTTGTAATAAATCTTGATAAATACTTTCTGTAATACCGCGTCCTGCAGCTGCATTTTCGCCGTTTGCAATCACAACATCCACTTCATACTTGCGTCGTAAGCGAGGTAAATACTTTTCTACAGTATCTCGACCAATTGAACCTACAATATCACCAATAAATAAAATCTTCATTTTCTTCAATCCTTTACAAAAAAATCTCCTCTAACACGCGGTTAAAGGAGAATTTGTTTATTTTGCATATTCTACAGAACGCATTTCTCGAATTACTGTTACCTTAATATGACCTGGATAATCAAGTTCTTCTTCAATACGTTTACGAATATCTCTCGCTAAACGATGCGCAGATAAATCATCAATCTTATCAGGCTGAACGATAATACGAATTTCTCGCCCTGCTTGAATAGCGAATGATTTTTCAACGCCCTCATAAGACTCTGAAATTTCTTCAAGTTTTTCTAGACGACGAATGTAGTTTTCTAGCGTTTCACTACGAGCACCTGGACGCGCGGCCGATAAAGCGTCAGCTGCTGCTACAAGCACTGCAATAACAGATGTTGCTTCTGTATCACCGTGGTGAGATGCAATACTGTTAATCACTACAGGATGTTCCTTGTATTTTGTCGCAAGCTCCACGCCAATTTCTACGTGACTACCTTCTACTTCGTGGTCAATCGCTTTACCGATGTCATGCAGTAAGCCCGCACGACGTGCAAGCACTGGGTCTTCGCCTAACTCTGAAGCCAGTAAGCCAGCTAACGTAGCTACTTCTACAGAGTGTTTTAATACGTTTTGACCATAGCTTGTACGGTATTTTAAACGACCTAAAATTTTAATTAAATCTGGATGTAGGTTATGAACACCGATATCGAACGTCGTTTGTTCACCCGTTTCACGAATATGCTCATCAATTTCACGGCGAGATTTCTCCACCATTTCTTCAATGCGCGCAGGGTGAATACGTCCGTCTTGCACTAATTTTTCAAGCGCTAAACGTGCTGTCTCACGACGAATTGGATCAAAACCAGAAAGAATTACAGCTTCAGGCGTATCATCAATGATTAAGTCAATGCCCGTAAGTGTTTCTAGTGTACGGATGTTACGACCCTCACGACCAATAATACGACCCTTCATTTCGTCATTAGGTAAATTAACAACGGATACTGTCGTTTCTGCTACATGGTCAGCTGCAAAGCGTTGTAGTGCAAGAGATAAAATCTCTCGTGCTTTTTTCTCAGATTCTTCTTTTGCACGTGTTTCAGCCTCTTTTGTCATAATCGAAATATCTGTCGAAAGTTCGTTTTCAACCTGTCCTAAAATGACATTCTTCGCCTCTTCACGTGTTAATGAAGAAATACGTTCAAGTTCAGCTTGTTGTTTAGCGACAAGCTCTTCCACTTTGCTTTCCATCTGTTCAATATGCTGTTGTCGATTGGCTAGAGTTGATTCTCGTTTCTCTAAGCCGATTTCTCGTGTATTTAGAGCATCATCCTTGCGATCAAGATTTTCTTCTTTTTGCAATAAACGGTTCTCTTGTTTTTGAAGATCTAAACGACGTTCACGAATGTCGTTTTCTGCCTCAACTCGAAATTGGTGAGTTTCATCTTTGGCTTCAAGTATTGCCTCTTTTTTGAGCGCCTCCGCTTCTCGTTGTGCTGTTTTATGAGCATCATCGATTATTGCTTGGGCCTGGTACTTTGCGCCATTGACTTTATCATTATTCACTTTTTTCATATAAAAATACATAACAACTGCACCAACCATGATGCCAAGCAAAGCGGAGATGATAGCTTCTGTCATACGAACACCTCCTCTTGCTAGTATGTTACTAAAATTTTCATTGGCTTTCACAAAAAAAACTACATAAAACGTAGCTATTTATCACGCCAGTTTACATTATAATTTAGAAAATTATACATATTTAATTGTATAGTTACTACTAGGCTATGTCAAGGTTAGCACACCATTGAAAACACTTTAATTTTGTATAAAAAAGCCTGCAGTGCATCACACACTGCAGGTCATATATTATTCTTGGTCAATTAATGATTCGTCAGTTTTATCAGCTGTAGCTAGCTCATAAGGTGCTGCCGCAATGCCATAAGCATCACGAATACGGCTTGAGATTTCATGTAAAATCTCAGGATGCTCTTTTAAATATTGCTTAGCGTTTTCACGGCCTTGACCTAGGCGTTCTTCATCATACGCATACCAAGAGCCACTTTTTTGAACGATGTCTAGTTCAACACCTAAATCAATAGCCTCGCCCTCTTTAGAAATACCCTCACCATACATAATATCAACCTCAGCTGTACGGAATGGTGGTGCTACTTTATTTTTAACTACCTTAACTTTTGTGCGGTTACCAACCATATCAGTACCTTGCTTAATTGTTTCAGCACGACGTACTTCTAGACGTACCGAGCTATAAAATTTAAGCGCACGGCCACCAGGTGTTGTTTCAGGGTTACCGAACATTACACCGATTTTTTCACGAATTTGGTTAATGAAAATAGCGATAGTTTTTGATTTATTGATTGAGCCTGATAATTTACGTAGAGCTTGTGACATTAAACGCGCTTGTAAACCAACGTGTGAGTCACCCATCTCGCCTTCAATTTCCGCTTTTGGTACTAACGCAGCTACAGAGTCAACAACTAAAATATCAATCGCGCCACTGCGTACTAATGCTTCTGCGATTTCTAGCGCTTGCTCCCCCGTATCTGGTTGAGATAATAATAATTGGTCAATATCCACACCTAGTGCACGAGCATAAACAGGATCTAACGCATGCTCTGCATCGATGAACGCTGCACGACCACCACCTGCTTGTACCTCTGCAATCGCATGTAACGCTACCGTTGTTTTACCTGAAGATTCTGGTCCGTAAATTTCGATAATACGGCCACGTGGGTAACCACCCACACCTAAGGCTGCATCAAGTGCTAATGAACCACTCGAAGATGTTGCGACTTCTAGGTCTGTCTTCTCGCCTAGTTTCATAATTGAACCTTTACCGAATTGCTTTTCAATCTGTTTTAACGCCATATCTAAGGCCGCTTGTCTTTCGTCCAAAATAATTCCTCCTCGTTACTAACTACATTTTTCATCTGTTTTCACTATACTTCTTTTTGAGATATTACGCAAGAAAAAAGCGAACGTTTATTCGTTTTATTTACAAAATAAAAATTTGAGCAGTTTTCACCACTCAAATTTTAATTTTCATATTGCTACATCATAACCTAATGTACGTAGTTCTTGAATAATATAATAATATGCAAATTTAGCTGTACGAATACGATTAGTATTGCGCATACCAGATAGCTGTAGATGATGCGTATATGTTTTATTTCCAATCGTAAACGCAATCCAAACTGTTCCCGCAGGTTGACCATCATGCGCTGTTGGACCTGCAGCTCCCGTTAAGCCTACACCAATTGACGTTCCCATACGACGCTGCGTTCCTTGTGCCATAGCAATTGCACATTCTTCGCTCACTACGCCATATTTCGCTATTAACTCCGGTGAAATACCGAGTTGTTTTACTTTAGCTTCAGCTGTGTATGTTACAAAGCCACCAACTAATACATCACCAACTCCCGTAATTTCAGCTAGCTCTGCTTGAAATAGCCCTGCTGTTAAGCTTTCTGCTGCACTAATCGTTAGCTTATTAGCGCGTAAAATTTCGACAAGCTTAGAAGCTAACGAATCATCATTAACTCCGTATTGGTAATGCCCTACACGCGCCTGTATTTTAGTTACCTCAGCGTTGATTAATTGCTCAGCTTCTTCTGTAGTAGTCGCTTTAGCTGTAATACGTAGCGTTACCTCACCATCAGTCGCTAAAGGAGCAATTGTTGGATTAGTTTGAGCATCAAGCAAGTCTTGTAAGGCATCCTCAAGGGCTGCTTCACCAATGCCATAAAAACGCATGACGTGTGAAGTAATCACACTATCTTCATTTAAAAGTGCCGCAAGTTTTGGCTTTGCCTCATACTGAAACATTGGCTTAAGCTCTTTAGGTGGGCCTGGCAATAAAATATACGTATGACGGCCATGTGCTACTAACATCCCAGGAGCCATACCATGGTAGTTGGCTAGCACTTCACTACCTTCTAAAACTAATGCCTGCTTACGATTGTTAGTCGTCATTACCATGCCGCGCTTTTCAAAATAACATTCGATTTGTTCGAGCGCGGTTTCATCAAATACTAATGGCGCGCCAATATGTTTAGCAATCGTTTCCTTTGTTAAATCATCTTTTGTTGGACCTAAGCCCCCCGAAAAAATAAGTAAGTCTGCACGGTTTTCAGCAATCTCAATAGCTTGCTTTAAGCGTGTTGGATTATCGCCAATTACAGTGTGATAAAAAACATTAATACCTAGCTCGGAAAGCTGGTTTGAAATATACGTTGCGTTCGTATTAGTAATTTGCCCAAGTAATAGTTCTGAGCCAACTGCTATAATTTCTGCATTCATTTTTGTCACTCCTTATTTTGAAGCTAATAATGCGTGGCGATTTTTGTAGAAATAATCCCATCCTGACCACACAGTGAAAAATAGGGCAACGTACAACATAATCATCGTAAATGGAATATGCCACATTTCGAAAATTGCATTGTGCAGTAAGCCAAAAATAATTGCTACGATTTGGGTAACTGTTTTGATTTTACCTAACTGATTAGCTGCTACAACTTCACCACCGCCTGCTAGTACAAGACGTAACCCTGTTACTGCAAACTCTCGGCTAATAATAACAATAACAATCCAAGCGGGTGCAATTTGCATTTCAACTAATAAAATAAACGCTGCCGAAACGAGTAGTTTGTCCGCTAATGGGTCTAAAAACTTACCAAAGGTAGTCACTAAATTATACTTGCGTGCATAGTAGCCATCCACCCAGTCAGTTGCTGAAGCAATCATAAAAATGAGTCCACCAATAAAATGATTTACAGGTAAAGTTACACCTAAAAAGTTCATGTGGCCCATCCCAAAGTTAAACATCATAATGATAACAAAAATAGGAATTAGCAAAATTCGTGAAACTGTAATACGGTTTGGAATATTCATGTCAAAGCACCTTTCTTTTCATCTACAGAAAAAAGCCATCTTCCTACAAGACAGCTCTTTTTATTTACTATGTTATAATAACAGATTTTTCATGTGTATCGGTAGCTTTCGCCTTTTTTTCATAAAATAACAATGAGCCACACCGTATATTGCAGTGCAGCTCATTATGTTTTTACTGTAGGTTAAAGATGAGGCTTTGTGGATAGCCTTGACGTACATACTCAATTTTTTCACCATTTAACTGTACTTCTGTTGTGTTGATATTACCGATGACAATATAAAGTGATTTTGACTCTACATTATCAAGCTTAATTTCTTCGCCCGCTGTATACACTTTACCCTCATTATCAAGTAACGTTGCACGTGTTGCTGAATCGCGTACCTCAATCCAAGCATCACCTGTAAATGCTAAGTCTAAGTTAAGCTGTTTTGGTCCTGTCACTGTAAATGTTGTAACATTACCACCTGAATTAGCGGCATCTTCTACAATAGTTTGTTCTGTTTTAGGTTCCTTCTTAGCTTTGTCCTTATCTTTCTTCTCTTTTTCTTTAGCTTTTTCATTATCTTTAGCTTTATCTTTGTCAGCTTTTTTATCTTCCTCTGACTTTTTATCTTTTGCTGCTTGTTCTTTTTCTGCTGCTGCTTGCTCGGCCTTTTCTTTCTCAGCTTTTTCTTTTTCAGCCGCTTCTTGCTTCGCTACTTCTTCATTTTTCTTGCGTGTTTCTTCTTTTTCGCGTTCTTTTTCTGTATCAATTGGTTTTACTGGCTCTGCATACTCTGTTTGTGAAGGATCTTCATTTGCATTTGGTATATCTGTTTTTGCTTTTTGCATGTAATACATCCAAACTACAATAATAATAATAACAACAACAAATAATCCAACCATAATCTTAGGTAATGCTTCCATCGTTTGACGAGAAGGACCCCCACCAATGCCACCGCGTTTTTGGCGCTGCGCAGGAATCACTGTCGTTGATTCCATACTTGGCGTACTTGGCACTTCAGTTTTGTAGGTTTCTAATAATTCGTCTGGATCTAATCCTACAGCTTCTGCATATTGACGAATAAATGCACGTACATAAAAGGCACCCGGAATACTTTCATAATCGCCATTTTCGATTCCTACTAAATAGCGCTTTTGAATTTTGGTAATCTCTTGTAAATCACTTAATGTATAACCCTTTGCTTCTCTTGCTTCCTTGAGTCGCGTTCCGATTTCTGTCAACAAAAACACCTACTTTTTCTTTAAAAATTAAAACTATCAAATGCATTTCCACTACTAAACATGTCGTTTTTACGTAACATCTCAAATGTGATTTCCTCACCATCATGGTGACGCAGCTCAATAATATAATTAAAATCACTTAGTTTGTATTCACCCGCTTGAATTAACATATCTGGATGCTCAACAACTTTGGTGCCTGGTAAGCTCATAATTTCGCGCACAAGCTGTGCATGCCGCTCATCTGTAGAACGCGCCGTTACGACCCCATCTAAAATAAAAATATTATTGGGGCTAAACTCATCACCCATTAGCTGATTACGTACGGTTTGCTTAATCATTGTGGAGGATAAAAATACCCATTTTTTATTCGCACACACACTGGCTGCTACAACGGATTCGGTCTTTCCAACCCTTGGCATACCGCGCACACCAATCAAACAATGACCCTCTCGCTTAAATAGCTCCGCTAAAAAGTCAACTAAAATCCCAAGTTCATCGCGTACAAATCGGAAGGTGTTTTTTTCATCACTATCACGCGCAATATAATGCCCATGTCTTACAGCCAAGCGGTCGCGTAGTTTAGGTACTCTAAACTTAGTAAAGCTAATATGCTCCATCTCTGCCACAATCGAACGGAAACGCTCAATTGCGGTTTCATCTGAGCTAACTAGCATGCCACGGTGCGTCTCGTCTACACCATTTACTGAAATGATGTTAATGCGTAGCATACCGAGCAATGATGCAATGTCCCCTAGCAAGCCAGGACGATTCACTTGAATTTCATATTCAAAATACCAATCGCTCATCTGTTGTACCCCTTCCTCTCTTGTAACGTGAAATTTCCGTATTAGTTCCATAATAGCGGATTTTACCATTATTGAAAAGTTACAAAAGCTTAAATGTGCCAACCGCCATTCACACGAATAATTTGCCCTGTGACATAATCCGCTTGACCACTAATATAAAATCGTACCATTGCACCAATGTCTGCACAACTTGCCATATAGCCTAGTGGAATTGTATTGATAATTTCTTGCTTCTCCTCTTGAGCTAAATGCCCATTCATTGGTGTATCTACCATACCAGGTGCAATAACATTCACACGCGTATGAGACATAGCTACCTCTTGTGCATAAGCACGCACAAAGCTATGTTGTGCACCTTTTACAGCCGAGTATACCGTCTCGCCAGCTGCACCAATATCACCCCAAATTGAACCTATAAATGTGATATAGCTTACAGGATGCTGACGTAATTTAGCCGCAGTAAGCGCGACAAGGCGCATAGGGTTTTGGACATGCACATGCCAAAGCGCTTCCATATCAGCTACCTGTGTATCTTCAAGCAATGCATAATGCGCTTGACCACTGGCAAAAACAATGGCTTGTAGGCTAAATAATTGCTCAGCGAGTAGTAGGGCGCCTTCTGGCTCTAAAAAGTTTGCCTGCACTATCATAAATTCATTTGTAGGGTACTCAGCTTGTAGTTGATTAACTAATGTAAGACCCTTGTCTTCGTTACGATTGTAGTGCACATAGAGCGACCAGCCATCGCTTGCGAGCTCTTGGCAAATCGCACGACCAATCGCACCTGTTGCACCTACTACAAGGGCAAATTTTTTCACGCTTCATCACCTAATGGTTCAATAACAAATGACGTTTGCTGTGACTCTCCTTGAATCGAGGCAAATGCCCCTTCAATATCAGCAATCGTAATCTCCTCAAGTATCGGTACAACGTCAAATAAATTCATATCGTTAAAAGCATAGCGTGTAAATTGGTTTGCAATAAACTCAATATAATTAAATTGACGTAGCATGGAACCAATATGCTTACGTTTTTCACGCGCTACATCTTTAGTATCTAATACAAAGCTTTGCTCTAAACGTGCTAACTCTGCTTTTACCTCTGCAATAAAGCGCTCTGGCTCACGTGTATCTGTACCAATTAACGCAAAACCATACCCCTGTTCTAGCATAAAGCCAGCATCATAAGTCTCATCTACTAGTCCTTCATCATATAAACGCTCGTAAAACGCTGATGTGCGGCCAAATAAAATTTCCATGGCAATATCCATAGCTAATTCATGTTTTAACATAGCTTTCCCTTGTAGTGTTACTTCGCGTGCTTTTAAACCCACATATACTTTCGGCTTTTGTACATCCATCTTAAGTGTGCGATGCTTAATTGCTACATCTGTTGGCTCATACTCAAAAAAGCGCTCAATTTGTTGTGGTGGTGCAAAGGTTTTGCTTGCTTGATTATCACGCACAAAATCCATCATCTCCACAGGATTAACCGCACCAATAATAAATAACAGCATATTAGATGGGTGGTAAAAAGTGTTATAACACGTATATAAATGTTCGGCTGTAATATCATCAATTGACGCTATAGTACCCGCAATATCAATCTTAACAGGGTATGTGTGGTACATATTTTCGATGGCTCCAAAGTATAAACGCCAACCAGGCTGATCATCATACATCGTAATTTCTTGTCCAATAATACCCTTTTCTTTATTTACGGTTTCCTCTGTAAAATAAGGAGATTGTACAAAGTTGAGTAATGTCTCCGTATTTTTGTATAACTGATCTGTTGCTGAAAATAAATATGACGTGCGTGTAAATGAAGTGAAGGCATTAGCTGATGCCCCTTGCTCACTAAATTTTTGGAATACATCCTCATCTTCTTTTTCAAACATTTTATGCTCTAAAAAGTGAGCAATACCATCTGGCACAGTAATGGGCTCATTTTTGCCAAGTGGAGTAAAAGTACGGTCTACCGAACCATATTTTGTAGTAAACGTTGCATATGTTTTCGAAAAGCCTTTTTTCGGTAAAATATAAACGTCTAGCCCATTCGCCATTTTTTCATAATATAATCGCTCGTCTAATTGTTCGAAGTGTAATTCTTCCATTACGCCTCCTCCTTTCCACTTAAGAAGTATGCCGCTTTAAGCTCGACTTGCTGTGCCATCTGCATAACATCCTCCTTCGTAACATCTTGCCACTTTTGTGACCATGCGGTTACGGTAAAGATTTCGTTTAAATCCTTATATTGATCGTATACTTCAATTTGTCCTCGGGCCGAATCTAGCGCCTCACGTAATTGATTTTGTAACATAGCCTTTGTTTGCGTCATCTCACGCTCGCTAATATCTCCTGCTGCAATTGCGGCTAGCTGTGCTTTAATTAAATCAAACGCCTTCTTCTCATTAACAGCCTCAATACCTGATGTTACAAAAACTAGTCCATGATGAGAAGCATAAGAGCTTGATGCATAGTAGGCTAGGCTCTCCTTTTCACGTACATTCATAAATAATTTAGAGTGCGCATAGCCGCCAAAAATACCATTAAATACTTGCATCTTAGCAAAGTCTACATCCCCAAAGCGTACTGGTGTCGAAAAACCAATATGCAGTTTTCCTTGCTTCATTGTTTGTTGTTCACGCACATAAGTTACCTCTTGTTTGGCAGGTGTTGTAGAACGTGTTTCTGGCATAGCTTCACGTGCTGTAAATGGAAACGCCTGCTTCATTATTGCTGTTATAGCGGCAACTTCTACATCACCTACGATATAAATATCAATCGTATCTTCTTTTAGCATACGCTCATAAGCCGCAACTAATGTAGTGGGTGTAATCGCTTGCACATCAGCTACTGTACCATTTGCCGAAATCGATGCAACATGGTCAGGGCGCATAAGTTCCATTAAGCGCTGTTGTGCAAAGCGCGCCTTATCATCAAATACTGATTCAATTCGCTCTTGAATAATTTGTTTTTCGCGCGTTACTACTGAAGGTTTAAACACACCATCTTGTAAATTAGGCTTAAATAATGCCGTTTGCATCATTTCAATCATTGGTGCTAATACCTTTTCGTGTGAAAGATAATGGTCGTTCACCACTTCAGCGTTCATATAAAGCGTATGAGCTGTACCTTTTTTAGCTGTATCAAAATACAAAACAGCACCGTACAATTCATCAAGTGCGCTACGATAAGCCGCTGTTGTTTGGTAAACTGCGTTACTATGTTGTAAAACATTTGTTAGCACTGTGCGTTCTGATGCACTTTGCTTTGTTAATTCATTACGAAATTTAAAAGAAAAGCTAATCGTTTTAAATTGTGTCGTAGGGCGTACATACAACGTTACACCCTGTACTAATTCGATTTTCTCAAACATTGAGAAACCCTCCATTTCTATAAAAAGCGCTACTCTCTACTATACATCTGAATGCACAAAAAAAGAAGGAAGAGCAACGTTTTTGTGCGCTTCCTTCTTGATTTTAACGTTTACCTTTAATATAAGGCTGACCATTTGCTTTTGGCGCTGTTGCTTTACCAATAAATCCTGCTAACGCGAGAATTGTTAAAACATACGGTAAGATTTGTAGGTATACGGCTGGTACTTCCTGAATATATGGAATGGTACTGCCGACAATGCTTAACGTCTGTGCTAAACCAAAGAATAGCGCTGCGCCCATTGCACCAACGGGATGCCATTTACCAAAAATCATAGCAGCTAACGCCATGAAACCTTGACCAACAATAGTTGAGTGAGAGAAATCATGCGTAATGGTTTGTGCATAAAACGCACCACCAAGACCCGCTAGCGCACCTGAAATAAGTACAGCGATATAACGCATACGATTTACTTTAACACCCATAGTATCTGCTGCCATTGGATGTTCCCCTACTGCACGCAAACGTAAACCAAATGGTGTTTTAAATAATACAAACCAAGCTACGCCTACTAACACAAAGGCTAAAATAGATGGCCCGTACACTTCATGGAAAAATAATCGACCAATGAAAGGGATATCCTCTAATACAGGGATACCAAAACGGCTAAAAGGTTGGTCAATAATATCCGTTTGACCACGACCATCAAACATTAAACGCACAAGAAATAGTGAAGCAGATAAACCTAATAGGTTAATGGCTACTCCCGACACAACTTGATCAGCTCGGAACGAAATAGCTGCTACTGCATGGATGATAGAAAATAACATACACGCTACTAATGCCGCTAACATTGATAGCCAAGGCGTCGCTGCACCAAACTCACTTGAATACGTTAAGTTAACGTAAATCCCCACAAAAGCACCGAAGACCATTAAACCTTCTAATCCAATATTTACAACACCTGAGCGCTCCGAGAACACGCCACCAATGGCTGTAAAAATTAAAGGTGTTGCATATAAAATAGCCGAAGGGACGATTATATATAACACATCAAGAAAACTCATGTTATTTCGCCTCCTTTTTCTTCATAAGCTTTTCAATACCTAAACGAATCACGTAGCCAGATGCTACAAATAATACAATTACCGCAATAATAATAGAAACAATTTCCTCTGGTACGCCTGCTGCATTGGGCATGTTAAGTGCACCATATTTTAGTGAACCAAATAGTGAAGCACCAAAGACAATACCAAGTGGTGTATTTGCCCCAAGTAAAGCTACCGCGATACCATCAAAGCCGATACCTGTAAAGGCTGCCATTGAAGACATACGTCCAAAGGTACCGAGCGCCTCCATTGCACCACCAAGACCTGCAAGCATACCTGAAATCGTCATAGCTAAAATAATATTTTTATTAACGCTCATACCCGCATATTGCGCGGCATTTTGGTTAAAACCAACAGCTTTTAGTTCATAGCCTGTTGTTGTTTTTTCTAACATAAACCACATTACAAATACCATTAGCATCGCTACAATAATACCGTAGTGTAGGCTAGAGTAATCTGTAATACTCGTTAAAAACTCTGAACGCAATGATGCCGTCTCATGGATCTTAGGTGTTTTAAAACCACCATCTGATACGGATTTAATTAACGCATTCACGATATATAGAGCTGTGTAGTTTAACATAATCGTTACGATTACCTCATGAACATGGAACTTTGCCTTTAAGAAGCCCGCAATAAATGCCCAAAGTCCACCTGCCACAGCTGCGGCAAGTAGTGCTAATGGTAAGTGAATAATCATTGGTAACTCAAATGAATAACCTACCCAAGTTGCCGCAAACCAACCTACAATAAGTTGGCCTTCTACACCAATATTAAATAGTCCTGTACGGAAAGCAAAGGCTACTGCTAGACCTGCTAAAATATATGGAGTAATTTGACGGATAGTATTACCAATAGAATATACATCACCAAAAATCCCTAGCCATAAAGCCTTGTAACCCTCGATTGGGTCATAGCCTGATACCACCATAATGATAGCACCTACAAGTAAACCTAAAATAATTGAAATAATAGGAACGAGAATATTAACTAAGCGATTTGACATTAGTTGGTCGCCCCCTTCTTACTATGACCTGCCATTAGCAAGCCTAGCTCTTGTTCAGACGTCTGTTTTGGATTTAATTCATCCACAATCGTGCCGTCATAAATTACCGCGATTCGGTCAGATACATTCATGACCTCATCTAACTCAAATGAAATTAATAATACGGCTTTCCCTTTATCACGTTGCTCAATCAAACGGGAGTGAATAAACTCAATTGCGCCCACATCTAGCCCACGTGTTGGTAATGCAGCAATTAATAGATCTGGGTTACGATTAATTTCGCGTCCAATAATCGCTTTTTGTTGGTTACCACCTGATAGCGCACGTGCTGGCGTATTTTCGCCGTTACCTGTACGCACATCATACTCTTCAATGATTTGATTAGCTTTTTTGGATACTTGCTTATAATCCATCATGCCTTTTGTAGAGATTGGTTTTTGGTAATACGTTTGCAATACAATGTTGTGACCAATGGTAAAGTCCAACACCAACCCATGCTTATGACGGTCTTGCGGAATATGTCCAATGCCCGCTTCTGTAATTTTACGTGGCTTAAGGTTTGTGATTTTTTTATTATTAAGTATGATTTCGCCTGACTTGACTTTAGCAAGACCTGTAATGGCTTCGATTAATTCCGTTTGACCATTACCATCAATACCAGCAATACCTACAATTTCACCTGCGCGAACATTGAGATTTAAGCCCTTCACCTTATTAATATTTCGGTAATCACTCACTACTAAATCTTTAACATCTAAAATAACTTCACCAGGTGTAGCATCAGTTTTAACCGTTGTAAACTCAACTTGACGACCTACCATTAACTCGGCAAGTTCAGTTGGGCTTGTCTCAGCCGTAACAACCGTACCAATACCTTGACCTTTGCGGATAACTGTAACGCGATCCGATACTTCCATAATTTCTTTTAGCTTATGCGTAATTAAGACAATTGATTTACCTTCTGCTATAAGACGTTTCATAATTTGCATGAGTTCTGTAATCTCTTGTGGTGTTAACGAAGCTGTTGGTTCATCAAAAATTAAAATTTCAGCACCACGGTAAAGCGTCTTTAAAATTTCGACACGTTGTTGCATCCCCACCGTAATATCCTCAATTTTTGCATATGGATCAACATCTAAACCATATTTTTCAGATAATGCTTGAATTTCTTTTGCTGCCTGTTTCTTTTTGATGTAGCCAAATGTTGTCGGCTCTGATCCCAAAATAATATTTTCTGTAACTGTAAAATTTTCGACTAGCATGAAATGCTGATGCACCATACCAATCCCTAATCCATTCGCTACATTAGGATCAGTAATTTTTACTGTCTTACCCTTTACACGAATTTCTCCGCCTTCTGGCTGATACAGACCGAAAAGAACGTTCATTAACGTTGACTTCCCTGCACCATTCTCACCCAGTAACGCGTGAATTTCGCCTTTTTTTAGTTGGAGAGTAATATTATCATTTGCTACAAAGCCTCCGAATTCCTTACGTATGCCGAGCATCTCAATAACATATTCCAAACCAATCACTCCCTTAGGCTATTTATATAAAGTTTTTTGATATTAATCTATAAAAATTAATACATGAAAACCACTAAAGTAGTAGATGCTCCAACTTCATTGTTTATTAACATTATAGCCAAATCCTACCTTGTACACGCTTTCACCTTGCGCAAAAAAGGCCCCGCAATAGTCAACACTTTAGATTAGCTTTCATGTAGTAATTTTATAACGAAAAACATCATAGCGCTCACATCACAATGAACGCTATGATGAATAGAATTACATATTATTTTTTATCTTTTGCTGTTACATCAGCAGGTACTTCAATTTCGCCGTTCGCAATTTTTTCTGCATATTCTGCGATAATTTTATTAATGTCTTCTGGAATCGCACCGCGCGAATCTGCTAATTTAACACCGTCTTCTTTAAGACCGTAAATTAACGTTTCGCCACCTGGGAATTCGCCCTCTTTACCTTGATTAGCTAAATCCACAACGGCTTTATCTACACTTTTCAGCATAGATGTTAAGGTAACGTTTGTTTTGTCATCAATTTTACCTTCTTCGTATTGGTCAGCATCTACGCCGATTACCCATACATCTGCATTAGGGTCTTTTTTCTTACGTTCTTTCGCTTCAGAGAATACACCATTACCTGTACCACCAGCTGCGTGGAAAATTACATCTACGCCTGAAGAATACATGCTATTTGCTGTCAGTTTACCTAAATCAGCTTTATCAAATGCACCTGTGTATTTGATTTGCACTTCGATATCAGGGTTAACAGCTTTAGCGCCTGCAACGTAACCTGCGTGGAAACGGTTGATTACAGGGATATCCATACCACCAACAAAGCCGATTTTACCTGATTTAGACATTTTAGCTGCTGCAACACCCGCAAGGAATGAACCCTCTTGTTCTTTGAAAAGAACATTTACTACGTTGTCGCCTTCTGCTTCAGCATCGATTTGTACGAAGTGTGACTCTGGGTTTTGTGCGGCAAGATCTGTTAATGCATCCGCCATAATGAAGCCTACACCGAAAATTAAATCGAAATCACGACGAACTAATTTATTTAAGTTAGGCTCGAAATCTGCCTCACCTTTAGATTGTAGGTAATCAAAACCGCCATCGCCTTTAGTTAGGCCGTTTGCTTTACCAAACTCTTGGATACCTTCCCAAGCTGATTGGTTAAATGATTTATCATCAATACCGCCAACGTCAGTTACCATTGCGATTGAGAAGTTACCATCCGCTTTTTCAGTTGTTTCTGCGCCTTTTGCTGGCTCGTCTTTACCTTTGTCCTCTTCTTTATCTTTAGCGCCACAAGCGCCTAAGATTGCACCGGCTGCTACTACAGAAGTTAATGCTAAACCAAATTTACGTTTGTTCATTTGAATGAACCCCCTATTATTTTATAATTAGCAGAATCGTTACACGCGTTTTCGAACGACATGGAAGCTGAATTTATCAGCTCTGAAATAGTTTTTTGATAGCAACACTAGTTGGTCGTTCTCATCATAGTGATGCTGTTTTAGTACAAGTAATGCTGTTTCTGGCCCGCACCGTAAAATTGGTGATGCTTCTTCATGATAACCTACTGGGTCAATATACGTTACAGCATAGGCTACGCGTATTGCACCTGATTGCTCAAGTGCTGAAAACAAAGAAGTTTCTTTATTTTCGACAAAGTCTTTTGGTAAATAATTTGCTGGTAATTTATCAATACAATAAACTACAGGCTCATCATTTGCTGTACGTACACGCTCTAATGTGAGAAGCTGACTATCCTCTGCACAGCCAAAGCGCTCTATTTCCTGTTCAGTTAGCTCACTCTCCTCGGCACGAAGTAACATTGTGCCAGGCGTCATATTAACTGCTTCAATCATGGATGAAATACTCGATAGTTGTTCAATCCCGGAAGTGAAAAGTGGTTTAGGATTTACAAAGGTACCTACACCATGACGTCGCACAATAATATTATCCTCTTCAAGCAGACGGAGCGCTTCACGTAAAGTTGCGCGACTTACGCCTAATGACTTTGAAAGCTCAAACTCTGACGGCAACTTTTCATTTTCTTTAAAAATCCCGGCATCAATATCTGATTTTAAACGGTCAATAACTTGAAGATATAAATGTCGGTGATCTGTTCGAATTGTCAATTCACTCACCACCTTTTAAAGTCAGACATCTGATGTACAACAATCCCACTAATCGTTCATAATATAACATTTTTAACATGTGAAATAAACGCTTTTACAAAAAAAATGATTTATTGTGACCACATTTCGGCTTTTTCTTGACCTTTACTGCCATTACTTATAGGCTACCTTACTAGGTATTTTTCCACTACTGCCTCAAAAAGTAAAATCATACAATGTAATCCACTCCATTTTAATTATACAAATATAATTATCAACGTTATAGCACACAACATACAACTACCAAGTATTAGGTTAATCCACTAACATAAATTACATTTTTTACTCTATAAAACGGATGAGGAACACTTGTATTTAATCAATATCGTTAAATAATTTATACGTCACGTCCACATAACTAGACTTTAGTTATTAATTTTAATTTATAAAAAATTATTTTACCATTATTTCTTGCATCACTTGTACTACAACACCATGTTTAGGCAAGTAGCCTATGCATTAATCTACTAACACTTCACGCCCACGACTACCACGAGGTGGCCCTACCACACCATGCTCCTCTAATTGATCCATAATACGCGCTGCACGCGCATAACCAATGCTAAAGCGACGTTGTAACATGGAAGTCGAAGCATTTTTAGACTCAATCACGAGTTGTACTGCTTGTTCATACAACTCGTCTACATCCTCTGCTACCGCTTCTTCCTCATCTGTAGGAATCATTTTTTCTTCGTATTGTGCTTGTTGCTGACTGATGACATGATGCACAATACTCTCTACTTCTTGATCTGATAAAAAAGCACCTTGAATACGTGTTGGCTTAGACGCGCCTGATGGTAAAAATAACATATCACCACGACCTAATAGACGCTCTGCACCCCCACCATCTAAAATAGTACGAGAATCTACTGCAGATGATACAGCAAAAGCAATACGTGAAGGAATATTTGCTTTAATTACGCCTGTAATCACGTCTACAGATGGACGCTGTGTCGCAATAATTAAATGGATACCCGCTGCACGCGCCATTTGTGCCAAACGCATAATCGCGTCCTCGACTTCTTTAGAGGCAACCATCATTAAATCTGCAAGCTCATCTACGATTACTACAATAAATGGAATACGTTGTAATGTGGGGCCGTCGTCCTCTGGCACATAACTATCTACATACTTATTATAGCCTTCCATATTACGCGTATTCGTATGGGCAAATAAATCATAACGACGCTCCATTTCGTCTACTACTTTCTTTAAAGCTTGTGCGGCTTTACGTGCATCTGTGACAACAGGTGCTAATAAATGAGGGATACCATTATAAATGTTTAACTCCACCATTTTAGGGTCAATCATCATCATCTTAACCTCATGTGGAGCGGTACGCATTAAGATAGATGTAATAATACCGTTAATACATACACTTTTACCACTACCTGTAGAACCTGCCACAAGTAAATGAGGCATTTTATTTAACTCTGCTGTAATCGCTGCTCCTGTAATATCACGCCCTAATGCGACTAATAACTTTTTATCAAGGTTACTTTCTGTACCTTGCAAAACCTCTCTAAGTGTAACCATCGCCACATCTTTATTTGGTACCTCAATACCAATCGCAGACTTACCTGGAATAGGTGCTTCCATACGGATATCCTTCGCAGCCAATGCTAATGCTAAATCATCTTGTAAGCTTACAATTTTACTTACCTTGACTCCTGTTGCAGGTAGCACTTCATACTTAGTTACAGCTGGCCCTAAGTGTACTTCAGTTACCGTAGCTGAAACACCAAAGCTTGCGAGCGTTTGCTCTAGCATTTTCGCATTTTCTTGAAGACTATCATAATCGCTACTTTGATCATGCTGTGCAGGCATTTGCAAAAGCTGCATAGAAGGTAGTACATAGTTTTCGTTTTCTGTTGCCATAGTCGGCAATACAATTTCTTCTGTCACAGCTACCTCAGGCTCAATGTTTTTCGTGAAGTCTGAGATAATTGGTGCACTGGTGTTTTTAGGTGCTTCGTCCTTTTTGGGTTGAGACTCAGCCTCTTTAGGTACTGCTACAGGCTCTGCCTTACCGCGTTTTTTACGTGTAGACGCTACGTCCTGCTGTACTTTTTCTTTTTTTGGTAAAGTCAAACAGATATTTTTGGATTTTTCGATTAGTAAAGGAATTAAGGCTTTACCTGTTAACACGAGTATACCAACAATAAGTAATACCCACGCGATTAATTTAGCGCCTAATGTATCAAAAAGTACATGGAGCACCCCAAATAATACCGCACCGACCATACCTCCGCCTAACGCACCACTTCGTAGCACTACACCTTGCTTATCAATTAAAGCGCGCCATGTTTCTCGTATTACAGAGTCTGACAAAGCATTTGGCACATCAATAAATTGACTATAAAAAATGCTGTGACTCCAAATTAAAAAGCTAGCCGTAATGAGTCCAATACCAAGTAGTGCTGGCGTTTTCCATTGCACACGTTGCTGGTTGACCATTAATAAAAATGCCATCACCAACAGGGCAACAGGTATCATTAAATTCATATTTCCGAGTAAAAATAAGCCAACCGTTTTAAAAAAGCGACCGACAATACCAAGTTCAAAAAAGCCAATAATTGCTGCTGTAATACAAATAAGACCTGCAATTTCATATGCAATTACCTGCCAAATTCCCTGCCACTTACTCGGTGTTGGTGTTGGCTTCGGTTTAGAAGGTGTTTTTTTTACAGGTTTTTTTGGCGCTGGCTTTTTAGGGCGACTTGCTTGTGCCACTGTATTCACTTCCTTTATTTAAAAAAGGACTTTCAGCCAAATGGCAGAAAATCCTTTTTCATTTATTAATATTCCATAATGATTGGGATAATCATTGGACGTCGTTTTGTTTTTTGGAATAGGTATGAGTTTAATGAATCGCGAATTTCTTGCTTAATATTCGTCCATTCAAATGTTTCCTTACCTACATATTTATCAATAACATTACGTGCAATCTTCGCTGATTCTTCCATTAATTCTTCAGATTCGCGAACATACACAAAGCCACGGGATAAAATCTCTGGTCCTGATGCAATCGTTTTTTGACCGCGGTTTAGTGTAACAACTACAATGAAAATACCATCTTGTGATAATAGTTTACGGTCACGTAATACAATGTTACCTACGTCTCCTACACCAATACCATCAATAAGAACATTGCCTGCTGGTACACGGCCACTCATACGCATACGACCTGATTTATACTCCACAATATCCCCTTTATCAGCAATAAAGATATGGTTTTGTGGAATGCCAATTTGATGAGCAAGCTTCGTATGACTAATTAGCATACGATACTCACCTTGTACAGGCATAAAGTATTTTGGACGCATTAGGTTAAGCATTAATTTTAAATCTTCTTGGCTTGCGTGACTTGATACGTGAACATTTTTACTTGCTGTCATAATTGTTGCGCCAGCTTTTGCAAGTAGATTCATTGTATTAGACATTTGTACTTCCATCGCTGGTGATGGTGTGAATGTAAATAGTACAGTGTCGCCTTCAGTGATTTTAATATCGCGGTGATGTTTACGCACTAATTTTTCAAGTGCATCAAGTGGTTCACCTTGATTACCTGTTACTAAGATAATAATTTCGTTGTTATCGTATTTTGCAATATCGCCAACTGCAATCATGGTTTCTTCATCTGCTTTTAAATAGCCAAGCTGTAAACCAAGGTTTACGGAACGTTCAAGACTCTTACCGACTAGTGCTACTTTACGTCCCGCTTTTTGTGCTTGTGTTAACACTTGCTGAATACGGCTAAAGTTTGAAGCATACACAGCAATTAAAATGCGTCCTTCAGCACCATGGAATGTTTTAGCTAATTGTGTTTCAATAACAAGCTCTGACGTTGTATGACCTGGTCGATCTGCTTCGACAGATTCAGACATTAATAAAAATACGCCTTCTTCGCCTACTTGCGCCATTTTGCCAAGGTCAGGTCGGAACTTGCCCTTTGCTGATTGGTCAAACTTAAAGTCACCTGTATACACAATTGCACCCTCAGATGTATGGAACACAATCGCTAATGAATCTGGCACACTATGTGTTGTATGGAAGAACGTTACGTACGTTGAATTAAAATTCATACGGCTACGGTTTGTTACTTCAAAGAACTTCACTTGGTGCGGCGCTGGTAACTCTTTTAAGCGCTCTTTCACTAAAGCTAACGTTAATTTAGAACCATATACTGGTGCTTTAATTTTTTGAATGACATAAGCAATTGAACCAATTGCTGACTCATGTCCGTGTGTTAGGAAAATCCCTTTTACACGCTCTTTATTTTCTACTAAATACGTAATATCTGGAATAACGATGTCAATGCCTAGCATTTCGTCTTGTGGGAACATAAGCCCACTGTCACAAACAAAGATTTCGTCATCAATTTCCACTACGTACATTGCTTTACCGATTTCGCCTACGCCACCTAGTGGGATAACGCGAATCACTTCATTTTTCTTTTTTGTCACTTACTTTTCCTCCTAAAAATATCCCGTACAGCAACCACTTATTTGTATTATACGGTTTCATTGCTAATTGCACAAACAAAATTACACGGTATGCGCTTTATTTTGCGCTTGCTTCAGCGAATTTACATAAAAAAGCTCCTCAGTAAAATTTACCGAGGAGTTATACGTTAGTTAAAATTTTTAGCTTTAGCTTGGTACGTATCCCAAACATTATCAAAGTTCGCTTTTTCTTCGTCTGTCATCTCAACCATCGGTAGGCGTACATTTAATGTATCAAAGCCTAATTTTGTCATGGCATACTTTACAGGTGAAGGGTTAGGCTGTGCAAAAAGAGCACGAATTAATGGTAGCATCGCACGGTGAATATAAGCTGCATCCTCATGACGTGCCTCATCAAATGCTGTAAACATTTTTTGCATATCGTTACCAATCACATGCGCCGCTACAGAAATCACACCATTACCGCCTACAGCCCATAGTGGTAGCGCTAAACCATCATCACCACTATAAACGTAAAAATCATCTGCTACATGGTCGATGATTTCGGCCATTTGATCTAGGTTACCACTTGCTTCTTTAATGATTTGGATATTAGGAATTTTACTTAAAGCAATTGTTGTTTTTGCTTCAACATTAATACCTGTGCGCCCCGGAATGTTATACAGCATAACAGGTAGCTTTGTTTCTTGCGCAATTACTTCAAAGTGTTTATAAATACCAAGTTGATTTGGCTTATTATAATACGGTGCTACAAGCATAATACCATCTGCACCATTCTTCTCAGCTGCATGCGTCATATCAATTGAGTACTTTGTTTCGTTATCGCCTGTACCTGCAAACACTGGTACACGCCCTGCTACCTTTTCTACTGTAAAACGAACAACCTCAAGCTTTTCTTCTGTAGTTAGCGTTGGGTTTTCTGCTGTTGTCCCACTCGCTACGATACAGTCCGTACCATTGTCAATTAAGTGATTAATAATGCGTTCTAGCTCCTCATAGTTAACAGCGCCGTCATCTTTAAACGGTGTAATCATCGCCGTTGCAATTCGACCAATATTCATTACTCCCACACCCCTAATTTTTATAGTAAGTTATCTTCTAACATTGCCTCAGCAATTTGGATTGAGTTAAGTGCAGCACCTTTAAGTAAGTTATCTGCCACAATCCATAAGTGCCAACCACGTTTGTTGGACAAGTCTTGACGGATACGACCAACATACACAGGATCCTCGCCTTCTGCAAAAATTGGCATTGGATAGCCTTGCGCTGTAATATCATCCTGTAGTACTAAGCCTGGTGCTGTGCGTAGTGCTTCAAACACCTGCTCTTTTGTTGCTTCTTGCTCAAGCTCGATATAAACCGACTCTGAGTGACCAGTCACAACAGGTACACGCACGCAAGTTGCTGCCACATGCAAATCAGGCATGCTCATAATCTTTTTCGTTTCATTAATCATTTTCATTTCTTCTTTAGTAAAGCCGTTTTCTTCAAACACATCAATTTGCGGAATAACGTTGCGCGCGATTGGGAAATGCTTTTTATCACCCTTTACAGGTAATACGCTTGCCTCAACATCCTTACCTTTCTCCCACTCGCTGCTTTGTTGTTTAAGCTCATTAATTGCTGCAATACCCGAGCCAGACACCGCTTGATACGTTGACACAATCACAGCTGTCAGACCGTAAGCTGCGCGTAGGGGCTGTAATGCCGCTACCATTTGAATTGTTGAACAGTTTGGGTTAGCAATAATACCATTATGCGCTTTTAATGCACCACGGTTTACCTCAGGCACTACTAGCGGAACATCGTTTGCCATACGGAAATGGCTTGTATTATCAATAACTACCGCACCACGTTTAGCCGCTTCTTCAGCTAATGCTTCAGATACTGAGCCACCCGCACTAAAGAATGCCACATCTACACCTTCAAACGCTTCAGGTTTTGCTTCTTCAATCGTATGTGTTTCGCCATTAAACTCAATCGGTTTACCCGCTGAACGCGCTGACGCTAAAAATTTAATCGATTTTACTGGAAAATTGCGTGATACTAAACGCTCCATAATTTTTGAGCCAACTGCTCCTGTAGCGCCTACAATCGCTACTGCTACTTGCTTTGTCATTATTCATCTCTCCTCAAAACTGTAATACATAATGAGAGTTATTGTAACATATTTACACGCTTCACGGACCGTTATTATTGAATTGTTTGAAAATTTGTTGCAATAGCGCGCTAAATTATTCTTTTTAGAGCGTACATCTGTATTTTAGGGAAGAACAAAAGGTGGTTGACACCTTCCTCTTAACTGTATATACTGTGCCTATACAGTTATAGGAGTGATGTACAGTTGAACATCCAACTTTCTAATACGGATGGTCGCCCTATTTATGAACAAGTGACCATTCAAATTAAACAAGCTATTTTAGCAAATGAACTAAAACCAGGCGACGCACTACCTTCTATCCGTATGCTTGCTAAAGATTTAAAAATTAGCGTCATGACAACAAAGCGTGCCTATGCAGATTTAGAGCGGGATGGTTTTATCGAAACTTTTGCAGGTAAAGGCAGTTTTGTCGCAGCACGTAATACGACATTTATACGAGAAGAGCATTTGCGGCAAATGGAGGAACACCTGCTCACTGCTATTGATTTAGCAAAACTAACTAATCTGACCAAAGTCGATGTAATAGCATTGATTAACGAACTTTATGAGGAGGACGCAACATGAATGTAGTTGTATGCAACAAAGTTACACGCCTATTTAATACCTTTACACTTAGCTATGTTGACTTAGCGCTACCTGAAGGCGTTATTATGGGGCTCATTGGTGAAAACGGTGCAGGCAAAACCTCACTTATTAAATGCCTGTTAAATCTTTATCACCTTAATCACGGTGAAATCAAACTATTTGGGGAACCTCACAATATAAATGAAGCGGCACTGAAACAACGAATTGGCGTAGTATTTGATGACCTTCACTTGCCAGCAAACTTTACAACTAAGCATGCCAATCAATTTTATAAATTAACGTATACCAATTGGGACGAACCTTATTTTTTCACGCTAGTAAAACAATTAAATTTACCCACCCAACAAAAAGTCAGTAAGTTTTCACGTGGTATGCGTATGAAGCTAGCGCTTGCACTCGCTCTTGCAGCGCATCCTAAATTATTAATTTTAGATGAGCCAACGAGTGGGCTTGATCCGATTATGCGTGACAAAATACTTGATTTACTCGTGCAGTTTATGGACGAAGATGCTACACGTTCCATTTTATTTTCGAGTCATATTACAACGGATTTAGATAAAATTGCAGATATGATTACCTTTATCCATAAAGGACGCATACGTTTTACAATGACAAAGGATGATTTATTTTATAATCATGGACGATTTAGCGGTAGTGAGGAAGCCTTTATAGCTATACCTGAGGATGCGGTGATTAGCTCCCGCAAAACATCAATAGGTGTAGAAGCATTAGTTTTACGAGACAAAGTGAATACAGCATTTGCGTTACATACACCTACTATTGAAGATATTATGTTGTTTTATGCCAGAGGTCACAAATGAGAGCTATTTTTTATCGTGACCTTATATTTTTTAACGCACAAAAAGTAGCTTTGTTAGTTGGGCTACTGTTATTTACCCTTTGGAGTCTCTTTACCCAACAAGGCGTTTTTACGTTAAGTTTGTTTATCGGCTTTGTTACGATACAAATCGTCGCTATTATCCAAGAAGATGTAGTTAGCGGCTATAACGAACTCGTTTATGCCACAATGGGCGCAAAACCTTATATTGTAAGTAAGTACACAGGCAGTATAATTGCAGCTAGCAGTGCTACGCTCCTATTACTACCTATTCTTTTACTTGTTATCCTACTAACAAAGCAAAGCCTAAGCTTGCTCGTTTTTAGCCTTCTTTTAAGTTGGTGCTTCACATTTTTTATACTTAGCTTCGCCTTACCACTTTACTTATTTGTGTCGACTAATTTAAGTCAGGTTGTGTTTTTAACTCTCTTTGTCGCACCACTTTTACTAGTAGCAGTAACAACTATCAAACGTGAAATGTCAGCAGAACAAATTATGATTAAGCTACTTCCTTACTCAGCTACTATGATAGTTATTGTAGCAGTGTTTTACAGTGTCTCACTACTATTTTCTTTGTATTATAGTAAAAGGAGTTGACGTTATGCGTGCATTGTTATACGAAGAATTTTATCATCAGCGCTTTCGCTATCTACTCGTTATTTTATTATTATGGGTAGCCGTACCTCGCCTTGCTAATTTTTCATCGCAACCCTTTGAACTAGATCGCTTTATTGCATGGGTTATTATACTCGCTCTCGCCGATTTTGGCGGTTGGTCGCCACAGTTTTTATATTACCAAGCGATGCCTATCAGTAAATTAAGTATTGTGCGCACTGCTTTTATAAAAGAGCTAATTTATACACTTATTTTCACGCTTCCTTTTGTTTGGATAATTGGTACCACACATATTGCTATGTATCGTTACGAACTGTTGGCGATTTTTAGTATCATACTTTTTGCTCGCAGTAGTCTGGCCTATTACCACGCAACGTTTAAAAAGGTAACTACTTTAGATATTTCTGCATTTTCACTACAGGTAATTGCCTACTCCCTACTACTCCTTATTAGTATGAAACTAAGTATTTTGCTATTGTTAGGTAGTTTGGTCAAATTCATTTACTTTTACCACAAAGCAAATCAGCAAATTTATTATAACGAATTTCAATACTCAGCATAAAAAGAGCAATGGCATTTACACAGCCATTGCTCTTTTTGTTGAAGTCGTCTTCAAGCTTCTTTTATCATCGTCGCTATCGACGGGGTATGTTGTAGCATCGCTTTAGCTACTTCATTCACTTGTTCAGTCGTAATGCCTTTGAGGCGTAATAATACTTCATCCACATCATAATGTGGCAAATGATTTAAATAAATCTCACCATTGCGCTGCATATGTGCCTCTGCACTTTCTAAGTTAAGGACAAAGCTACCTTGCAAATGCATTTTAGCACGCGCTACCTCGTCCTCTGTTACACCATTTATAGCTATATCTTGGAGTACATCCTCAATAACACGCATTACTTTAGCTAATTGATGATGTTGCGTAGCACAGTAAACAGTCCATACGCCACTATCATAATACGTTGAGCTATACGAATATATCGTATACGCTAACCCGCGTTCCTCACGCACTTGTTGAAAGAGACGGGATGAGGTAATGCCGCCAATAATCGTATCTACTACCGTAAGACAGGCACTATTTTTCGCAGAGCGTGGTAAGGACGGGTAAGCAATCATTAACTGTGCCTGCTCCACATCTTTCGTTAACGTTAATGTTGTTGGTACCATGCGTGGTACTTCACTTGTTACGCTTTTTGCTTGAGCAGTAAAAGTGCCAAATTTTTCTTCGATTAAGGCAATGAGCTTAGCATTACTATTACCTGCAATAGAGACAACGATATTTTCAGGTAAATAATGCGCAGCCATATACGCACATATCATTTGCTTAGTAAAGGTCGCTAGTGTTTCCTTTGTTCCTAAAATTGGAGCCCCCATCGCCTGCTCAGGAAATAGCGCACGCCAAAAGTGATCTGCTACAAACTCGTCAGGTGTATCATCATCCATCGCCATTTCTTCATAAATTACCTGCTTCTCTTTTTCAATCGCAACTTCATCAAAAGTCGAATTAAAAAACATATCAGTCAGTACATCAATCGCTAGCTCTGCATGTTCATCAAGCACTGTAGCATGGTAACACGTATTATCTCGTGCCGTAAAGGCGTTTAAATCTCCGCCTACAAGGTCAAAAATCTCCGCAATATCTTTAGCGCTACGTGTGGTTGTACCTTTAAATAACATATGCTCAATAAAATGCGTAATTCCATTTTCAGCTGGTGTTTCATAGCGTGAGCCTGCGCGCACCCAAATACCAATGGCAACAGCTCGGGTTGTTGGCATGCGCTCTTCTACGATACGGACACCGTTTTTACATCTGTACTCTTTAACCAAATAAATCCTTCTTTCCTTACAAAAAAAGGTGTTAGGCACGTGACCTAACACCTTGTTGTATTTATTTTTGTTCTTCGCGTTCTTTCTCTTCTTTAATGACAGCTTTACGTGATAAGTTAACGCGACCTTGGCGGTCAATTTCAATTACTTTCACCATTAGCTCGTCACCCGTTTTTAATACGTCTTCTACTTCTTTCGTACGTTCCTCTTGGATTTCCGAAATGTGTAGTAAGCCATCTTTACCTGGGAAGATTTCGCAGAATGCACCGAATTTTTCGATACGCTTAACCGTTGCTAAGTAGTACTCGCCTGCTTTCGCTTCACGTACGATATTTTCGATGATTTCTTTTGCACGTGCGTTCATTTCTTCATCAGAAGAAGCGATGTAAATTGTACCATCTTGTTCTGTATCAATTTTTACGCCAGTTTCTTCAATGATTTTATTGATTTGTTTACCACCTGGTCCAATAACATCACGGATTTTATCTGGGTTAATTTTAACAATAACAATTTTTGGTGCGTATTTAGAAAGCTTCTCGCGTGCTGCTGGTAATGTTGTAAGCATTGATTCTAAAATATGCATACGTCCAATTTTAGCTTGGGCTAGTGCTTCTTCTAAAATATTGCGTGATAGGCCATCAATTTTAATGTCCATTTGAAGTGCCGTAATACCTTTTTCAGTACCTGCTACTTTAAAGTCCATATCACCAAGGAAGTCTTCCATACCTTGGATGTCTGTTAGGATTGAGTAGTTATCTGCTTGCTTGATAAGACCCATTGCGATACCTGCTACTGGCGCTTTAAGTGGTACACCTGCATCCATCATTGCTAATGTTGACGCACAAATTGATGCTTGTGAAGAAGAACCGTTTGATTCTAATACTTCAGATACACAGCGAATTGTGTATGGGAATACATCTTCATCTGGAATAACAGCTACTAAGGCGCGCTCACCTAGTGCACCGTGACCAATTTCACGACGACCTGGACCACGGATTGGGCCTGTTTCACCAACAGAGAATTGTGGGAAGTTGTAATGGTGCATAAAGCGTTTTGATTCTTCTACGCCTAAGCCATCAATAATTTGTACGTCGCCTAATGCGCCTAATGTACAAATTGATAACGCTTGTGTTTGCCCACGCGTAAATAATGCCGAACCATGCGTACGGTCAAGTAATGTTGTTTCAGAAGCTAATGGACGGATTTCGTCTAGTTTACGACCATCTGGACGCACTTTATCTTCTGTAATTAAACGACGTACTTCTTCTTTGACCATTTTATCTAAAATGCCATGTACATGCTTCATTGTAGCGTCGTCTGCTTCTTCTGCTTCAAACACTTCAACTACACTTGCTTTTACAGCACTGATGTTTTGTTCACGCTCTTGCTTATCTACCGTTTGGATAGCCTTGTTCATGTCAGCTTCGCACATTTCTTTAATGCGAGTTGTTAATGCTTCATCAAGTTCGAATAATGTAACTTCGATTTTTTCTTTGCCTACTTCAGCAATAATCTCTTCTTGAATCGCAATTAGTTTTTGAATTTCACTATGGCCAAACATGATAGCTTCTAACATTGTTTCTTCTGGTACTTCAAGCGCGCCAGCTTCAACCATGTTAATTGCATCTTTGTTACCTGCAACTGTTAAAGCAATTGTGCTTTCAGCCGTTTGCTCAGTTGTTGGGTTAATAATAAACTCATTATTTACATAACCAACCTGTACACCAGCGATTGGTGCTTCAAACGGAATGTCTGATACGCCAAGTGCTAATGAAGAACCTAGCATTGCTGCTACGTCTGCTGGGCAGTCAGGATCGTTTGACATTACGATAGAAATAACTTGTACTTCATTACGGAAACCATCTGGGAACATTGGGCGAATTGGACGGTCAATTAAACGGCTTGTTAATACCGCATGCTCAGAAGGACGACCTTCACGCTTAATGAAACCTCCTGGAATTTTACCCGCT
Source organism: Metalysinibacillus saudimassiliensis (assembly GCA_000935965.1). GTDB lineage: Bacteria > Bacillota > Bacilli > Bacillales_A > Planococcaceae > Metalysinibacillus > Metalysinibacillus saudimassiliensis. Next base: position 64,241 of record LN483076.1, on the reverse strand, counting down.
GCGTATAAACGCTCTTCGTAGTTAACTGTTAATGGGAAGAAATCTAATGGCTTTGGTGATTTTGACATCGTTGCTGTTGCTAACACTGCTGTTTCACCGTAGCGTACTAATACAGCGCCATTGGCTTGTTTCGCTAGTTGTCCTACCTCAATAGTAAGTGGACGACCAGCCCATTCGTAAGAATAGACTTTTTTCTCGTTCATTCAATGAACCCCTTTCTTTACTGCACACCTTTTTACAGATATGTATGTAGTTTATCAAAATTCATGCATCTATGCTGAAATATAATTCAAACCATAAAGAAAAAGCGGGATTACTCCCGCTTTTTTCAGTTCGTCGATTAGCGACGTAAACCTAAACGATTGATTAGTTCACGGTAACGTTGAACGTCATTTTCACGTAGGTAACGTAGTAAGTGACGACGACGACCTACCATTTTGAAAAGACCACGCTCAGAGTGGAAGTCTTTTTTATGTGTACGTAAGTGTCCGCTTAATGCGTTGATTTCTGCTGTTAATACAGCTACTTGTACTTCTGGTGAACCAGTGTCGCTTTCGTGAGTACGGAACTCAGCGATGATTTCGTTTTTACGTTCTTGTGTAATTGCCATGTTAGTTGGCCTCCTAATTATAAAGTATCCCCTGTAGCACAGTATACGTTGGAGAATCGTGATACCGAGCTGAGGTTAAGCACTATGTGCACTTATGAATACTATCATATTTTATATAGCGCCGCAAGCGTAAACCTTAGTTTTGAAAATAGCGAATTGTTGCTTCCTTATCATTAGCAATTTGCGCCTTTAATGAAGCAATGCCATCAAATTTTTGTTCGCTACGAATACGCTTATACCATGCGACCTGCACTTCTTCGCCGTAAATGTTTTTGTCAAAATCTAAAATATGCACTTCTACGGTTAAGTTTTTATTATTATCTTTAAATGTTGGCACATAGCCGACGTTACATACGCCGTCATGCCACACATCCTGTACTAAAATACGTACGGCATAAACCCCTGTTGCAGGGATAAATGAACCCTCTGCTGTTTGTACATTAGCTGTCGGGAAACCAATTTGGCGTCCGCGCTTATCCCCTTGAATGACGATGCCATCCACAGTAAATGGTCGTCCTAATAGCGTCAGTGCAGCCTCCATATCGCCATCCTCTAATGTACGTCGGATGCGTGTTGAGCTTACTTTATCCTCAGCCACTGTGTGCTTGTCAACAATCGTCACCTCATAGTCACCGTTGCTAAGCGCAGCCATATCTGTCATTTTACCTGCACCTTTGCAACCAAACGAAAAATCAAAGCCTGCTGTAACGTGGCGCACATTCATATCACGAATAAAGGTTTGTAAAAAATCCGCTGGTGAAAGTTTGGCAAAGTCTGAAGTAAATTGTACAAGAAATACTGTTTCGACACCAAGGGCCTCTAGTAAGCGTAATTTTTCAGGCAGTAATGTAATATAAAAAACACTTTCACTGCGCCCACCTAAAACAATAGAAGGATGAGGATCAAATGTCATTACTGCTGGCGTTAGGTTTTTTTCTTTTGCGGTGGCAACTGCTTGTTTAATTACTGCTTGATGTCCTAAATGCACACCATCAAAAAAGCCCAGCGCTAATGAATAAGCCTCGGTTTTGCTTGTCATTAATTGATATGGATATTTTAAATGTACTACATTCATAAACTAAAAGCCTCCTAAATTAAACGGGAAACATTTTGTCTGGCTTCATTAAACCCTCTTTTGTTGGATGAGCATAATAAATCGCACGTGCCAACCCGTCTACTCCAAATACAATTTTATCATGTTTATTTAATAATGCGTGTTTTGGTAGCACTTGTCCATTTAAAATTTTAACGCGCTCTTCCTCGTCTGTCATTTCGATAAATGGATAGTCCGTTAATGCCCATTCTACAGGAAGTAGTGCTGTTTGTAATTGTGATTGCTCTTTTAATTGTTGTAAGTCACCTAACGTAAAGCACTGCTCTTTTGTAAACGTACCTGAGCAAGTGCGTACGAGCGACTGCATATGTGCAGGATAGCCAAGCTTCTCCCCGATTTGTACAGCAAGCGTACGGATATATGTCCCCTTACCACAGCTTATACGTAACGGGAAGGTAATAACCTCACCTTCGTAACTCACAGCTTCGTCTAATAATGTTAGCTCATGGATACTCACAATGCGTGTTGGGCGCTCTACTTCAATCCCTTTACGTGCATACTCATACAAACGCTTGCCATTAACCTTAACTGCCGAAAACATCGGAGGCGTTTGTTCAATATCTCCTGTTAATTGGTCTAGCACTTCAAGTAATGCTTCACGTGTAATAGTTTTATGACTACTATCCTTTGCAACTACTTCACCTTCTGCATCTTCAGTAGTCGTTGATGTACCAATCGCAATCACAGCCTCGTAAGTTTTACCGCTGTCTGTAATATATTCTGCAATACGTGTAGCTGTACCAACACAAATCGGTAATACACCCTCTACAGCAGGATCAAGTGTACCTGTATGACCAACTTTTTTAGTTCCTAAAATTTTTCGTAGCTTAAAAACACAATCATGCGAAGTCATACCGCGCTCTTTCCATAATGGTAAAATCCCATTCATCTATTTTCCTCCTTAAAAAAAGGGTCTGCATCAGCAGACCCTTTTGTGTTAGTTATCTTCATGTAATTGACGTAGCAATGTATCGATACGATTACCATACTCAACAGAACTGTCAAACTCAAAGAAAATTTCTGGCGTACGGCGTAAACGAATTCGTTTACCAATTTCCGAACGAATAAAGCCAGATGCACGTACAAGTGCCTCTAATGTTTCTTCACGTTCGCGTTCATTGCCAAGTGAAGTAATATATACGGTAGCTTGCTGTAAATCGCCTGTTACCTCTACATCAGTTACAGTTACGAAGCCGACGCGTGGGTCTTTAATTTTTCTAGTAATTAATTCGCCAAGCTCTTTTTTCATTTGTTCGGCTACACGATTTGAACGTAATGTCATGGTTTCACCTCTTGACTAAACATAGTCGCGCCATACATTTAGTTCTTCCCACGCAGGGTTAGACGCGAGGTATTGTAGCGCCCGCATCATTTCGCGGTCCGCTGCCTCACGTGCTGACGCAACAGTTACAAGCGCCAGCCGCGTACGTTGCCACGTATCTTGATGGTCAATTTCTGCAACTGACACGTTAAACTTTTGCTTGGTGCGTGTAAGCATACGTTGTAATATAGCGCGTTTTTCCTTTAATGAATGTGCAGTAGGAATAAAATACTCGCATTCTGCATAAACAATCATTATCGTTTAATTTCTTCCATTACGAATGCTTCAATAACATCGCCTTCTTGAATGTCATTGTAGTTTTCGATTGTAATACCACATTCGTAGCCTTTAGCTACTTCTTTAACATCATCTTTGAAACGTTTCAGCGTATCAAGTTGACCTTCGTGGATGACTACGTTATCACGGATAACACGCACACCGCTTTCGCGAGTGATTTTGCCATCAGTAACGTAAGAACCTGCAATTGTACCAACTTTTGATACTTTAATCGTTTGACGAACTTCAGCTTGACCAATAATTTTTTCTTCAAATTCTGGGTCAAGTAAGCCTTTCATCGCTGACTCGATTTCTTCGATTACTTTATAAATTACGCGGTGTTGACGAATATCAACGCCTTCTTCAGCTGCTGCACGTTTTGCATTAACGTCCGGACGAACGTTAAAACCGATTACGATAGCGTTTGATGCAGCTGCTAATGAAATATCTGATTCGGTAATAGCACCTGCACCCGTGTGGATGATACGTACGTTTACGCCCTCAACTTCAATTTTCATTAGTGAAGCGGCCATTGCTTCTACTGTACCCTGTACGTCAGCTTTAACGATTAAGTTAAGCTCTTTTACTTCGCCTTGGCTCATTTGTTCAAATAAGTTATCAAGTGTAACGCGTTGTTTTTCTGTACGTTGTGCTTGCATTGCACTAGTCGCACGCGATTCACCTACAGCACGAGCTGTCTTCTCATCTTCAAACACTACAAAACGGTCACCCGCTTGAGGTACTTCATTTAAGCCAGTAATTTCTACTGGTGTAGAAGGTCCTGCTGATTTTACACGACGACCAAGGTCATTAACCATAGCACGAACACGTCCAAATGCATTACCAACTACAACTGGAGAACCTACTTCTAGCGTACCATCTTGTACTAGTAATGTTGCAACTGAACCACGACCTTTATCAAGTTGTGCCTCAATTACTGTACCAATAGCTAAGCGATTTGGATTAGCTTTAAGCTCACCCACTTCAGCTACTAATAACACCATTTCTAGTAATGTATCAATGCCATCACCTTTTAATGCTGAAATTGGTACAAAGATTGTATCTCCGCCCCAAGCCTCAGATACTAAGCCATGCTCAGTAAGCTCTTGCATTACACGGTCTGGATTAGCTGTTGGTTTATCCATTTTGTTAACTGCAACAATAATTGGTACTTCTGCTGCTTTAGCATGGTTAATTGCTTCAACTGTTTGTGGCATAACACCATCATCAGCTGCTACAACTAAAATTGTTAAGTCAGTTACCTTCGCACCACGTGCACGCATTGTTGTGAAAGCTGCGTGACCAGGTGTATCTAGGAATGTGATTTTTTTGTCGCCTTCTGTTACTTGGTAAGCACCGATATGTTGTGTAATACCGCCTGCCTCACCTGCAGTAACTTTTGTTTGACGAATTGAGTCAAGAAGTGTTGTTTTACCGTGGTCAACGTGACCCATGATTGTTACAACTGGTGGACGCTCTACATAGTCCTCTTCATTAATTTCTTGGTTTTCTTCTTCAAAGTATGTCTCTAGGTCGGTGCGGTCGATACGAATTTCTTCTTCAACCTCCACACCGTAGTCTGCACAAATTAACTCAATTGCATCTTTATCAAGCTCTTGGTTAATTGTAGCCATAACGCCTAAGCCAAATAACTTTTTGATGATTTCTGATGGCTCGCGGTAAATTTTCTTCGCAAGCTCTGCTACAGAAAGTGACTCATAAAATGTGATTTTTGCTGGTAATTCTTTTGGTGGCATTGGTGCTACTGGTTGACGTGGTGGACGACGTTTACCACCGTGGATACCTGGGCGTGGACGTTGGTTATAGCCACCGCGACGGTTGCCACCTGGGCCATTATTTGGACGGTTTTGACCGCCACCTTGACCTGGACGATTGTTTGTTGTGCCTTGAGCTACTGGCTTATTGTTAGAACGGTTTTGACCGCCTTGACCTTGTGTTGCTGGTTTGTTATTTGGACGGTTTTGACCGCCACCTTGACCTGCTGGTTTGTTGTTAGAACGGTTTTGACCGCCACCTTGACCTGCTGGTTTGTTGTTAGAACGGTTTTGACCGCCACCTTGACCTGCTGGTTTGTTGTTAGAACGGTTTTGACCGCCTTGGTTATTGTTTGCCGGTTTACCCGAGCGCTGTGATGAATCTGATTTTTTAAATACTTTATCCAACTTATTAACTACCTCTTTTTCAAGTGTTGACATATGATTCGAAACATTTTCATTTAATTTTGTTAGCTGTTCAATAACATCTTTACTCGACTTATTTACTTGCTTCGCATATTCATGAACTCTGATTTTGGTCATCTGCTCACCCCCGATTATTTTTCGTTGAGTAGACTAGACAATTTCTTAGCAAAACCTTTGTCCGTAATAGCAAGGGCTACTCGCGCTTCCTTGCCCGTCGCATGTCCTAAATCATAACGATCTCCAAAAACATGATACTCAACATTATAATACTTACATTTGTCGGTAATTTTCTTCATCGTATTTGCGGATGCATCTTCAGCGATGATGACTAGCATTGCTGAAGAAGAGCGTACTTCCTTTACGACAAGTTCTTCACCTGAGATTATTTTTCTTGCGCGCGCGGCAAGACCTAAAAAATTTAATATCGCTTGTTTATTCATAAAAGAGACTCCCTGCGGATCAATAAACTAACCTCGTCATAAATTTCATCAGGAATTTTACTGCCTAGCTGATGTCCTAATGTATTTTTTTGTTTGGCTAGTTGAACGGCTTCCTCAGTTTTGCTAATATAAGCACCACGCCCGGGCTTTTTGCCTGTAGCATCAACACTTACTTCACCCTCTTTAGAACGAACAATACGTATCATGTCTTTTTTCGGCAACATCTCACCTGTTACTACACATTTGCGTAACGGCACTTTTCTTTGTTGCGACACCAGCATCACCCCCTTCACTTCATACGAATGTATTACTCTTCGCCGTATAAATCAACCGCAATGTTTTCTTCTGCCGGCTTTTCGTATTCAAATGATGTTTCTGTAGGATAAATCCCTAACTCACGTGCATCTGTTTCGCTCTTGATATCGATTTTCCAGCCTGTTAATTTAGCTGCTAAACGAGCGTTTTGTCCACGCTTACCAATAGCTAATGATAATTGATAGTCTGGTACAACTACTGTTGTTGATTTTTCTTCTTCATCCACTTGCACATCTAATACTTGTGACGGGCTAAGTGCGTTAGCTACAAATACTACTGGATCTTCTGACCATTCAACAATATCAATTTTTTCACCATTTAACTCATTAACGATAGCTTGTACACGAGCACCTTTAGCACCTACACAAGAACCTACTGGGTCAATTTCGTCATCATGTGCAAAAACGGAAATTTTAGAGCGATCGCCTGCTTCACGAGCAATTGATTTAATCTCTACGATACCATCATAAATCTCTGGTACTTCTTGTTCAAATAAACGACGTAATAAGCCTGGGTGTGTACGAGAAACAATGATTTGTGGACCACGTGTTGTGCGCTCTACTTTTGTAATATACACTTTTACACGTTCATGCGGTGTATACGTTTCGCCTTGCATTTGTTCGTTTTGTGGTAACGCCGCTTCTACTTTGTCAATTTCAACATAAATATTACGTGGGTCCATACGTGCTACAACGCCTGTTGCGATATCATCTTCGCGGTCAATGTACTCTTCATAAATTAAACCACGTTCCGCTTCACGCACACGTTGTGTTACGACTTGCTTAGCTGTTTGTGCTGCTACGCGACCAAATTCATCAGGCGTTACTTCTTGTTCAACAACATCTTCAAGTTGATAAGCAGCGTTTAACACTTGTGCATCTTCTAATGAGATTTCAAGGCGTGGGTCAAATACTTCCTCAACAACTTCCTTACGTGAGAATACACGCGCTAAACCGTCTGTAAAGTCTACGCGCACGTTTTGTGCTTGGTTAAAGTTGCGTTTATATGCAGTGATAAGCGCTGCTTCTAACGCTTCCATTAGCACCTCTTCAGAAATACCTTTTTCGTCTACTACTGCTTTTAACGCCTTCATTAATTCACTACTCATACTATTTTTTCACTCCTAAATGTACTTATGCCGAAAAGTCGATTGCAAGGCGAGCAAGCGCGATTTGTTCGGGTTTAATTGTTACTGTTAATTTACGTGTTTTGATTAATACGTTTAATGTTAGTGTACCTTCATCATACGCTGTCAGATAACCATAAAACTCTTTCATGTCTTTAATTTTTTCGTATGTTTTTACATAAATGTATTTGCCAACAGCTTTTTCAAAATCTGCTGGTTTTTTTAGGGGACGTTCAGCCCCTGGCGAAGATACTTCTAAGTAATAATTCGGTTCAATTGGGTCTTTTTCGTCAAGCACGACACTCAAACGTTCACTAACGAGCGCACATTGGTCAATATCAATACCGCCCGCAGGAGTATCTACGTAAACACGTAAAAAATATATACTTCCCTCTTTGACGAACTCAACATCGACTAGCTCTAGATTTAGTTCAGTTGTAATTGGCAGTGCTAGCTCCTCTATAATTGTTGCGATTTGACTCATTGGTCACCCTCCTGACAATTTCATAATAAATGGACATAACAACACAAAAGAGCGGGATTGCCCCACTCTTTCGCTGCGAATGTATCAACAAATTATTACCTTAACATTACCATAAAGCACTACCTAATGCAAATTGGCGCGTTTTGCTTAGAAAAGTGACAGCTGGTTAGAATCTGGCATATCACCTAAGCTACCAAGCTGATCTAAATATTCGATAATCGTTTTAGATACACGTCCGCGTTGTTGCAAGTCCTCTTTTGATAAAAACTCGCCGTCCTTACGCGCCTCTACAATCATCTTAGCTACGTTAGTACCAAGACCAGGAATTGCATCAAATGGCGGAATTAATGTATTACCTTCAATAATAAATTCACTTGCTTCAGAGCGATATAAATCAACTGTTTGGAAGCGCATACCTCGCTCACACATTTCAAGCGCAAGCTCTAATACGGTAAGTAGGTTTTTTTCTTTAGTTGATGCCTCTAGTCCCTTGCCCTCAATCTCATCAATTTTAGCACGAATCATTTGTGGGCCTTGCACCATTGCTAGTAAATCAAAATCAGTAGCACGCACTGTAAAGTACGCAGCATAATACAATATAGGGAAATGTACTTTAAACCATGCAATTCGCACAGCCATTAGTACATAGGCTGCGGCATGGGCTTTAGGGAACATGTATTTAATTTTTTTACATGAATCAATATACCAAGCAGGTACTTTATTCTTTTTCATTTCTTCTTCAAAGTCATCTGTTAACCCACGACCTTTACGTACAAACTCCATAATGTTAAAAGCAAGTGAGGGCTCTAAACCTTGATAGATTAAATACACCATAATATCATCACGACAACCAATTACTTCGCTTAATACACAAGTACCTTCTTCAATTAAGGTTTGTGCATTACCAAGCCATACGTCTGTACCATGAGATAGCCCTGAAATTTGCACAAGCTCTGAGAAGGTTGACGGCTTAGTACTTTCAAGCATTTGACGTACAAAGCGTGTACCAAACTCTGGTATGCCAAGTGTCCCCGTCTTACAATTAATTTGCTCCTCTGTTACACCAAGGCTTTCTGGTGAGCTAAAGATTTTCATTACCTCGGGATCATCTGTTGGGATTGTCTTTGGATCAATACCTGATAAATCCTGTAGCATACGAATAACGGTCGGGTCATCATGCCCAAGTATATCAAGCTTTAAAATATTGTCATGGATAGAGTGGAAGTCAAAATGCGTTGTCTTCCATTCAGAGTCTTGCGCATCTGCTGGGAATTGCACAGGTGAGAAATCATAAATATCCATATAATTGGGTACAACAATAATACCACCTGGGTGTTGGCCTGTTGTTCGCTTAACACCAGTACAACCTTGTACTAAACGATCAACCTCTGCTGCACGGTACTGTAAATTATGATCACTCGCATAGCCTTTAACATAGCCATAAGCTGTTTTTTCGGCAACCGTACCAATCGTCCCTGCTCGAAATACATAATCCTCACCAAATAGCACCTTCGTGTAGTTATGCGCCTCAGGTTGATACTCCCCTGAAAAGTTCAAGTCAATATCTGGTACCTTGTCCCCTTTAAAACCAAGGAATGTTTCGAATGGAATGTCCTGTCCATCCTTTTTGTAAGGCGTACCACACTTCTCACAGTCTTTATTAGGTAAATCATATCCTGAGCTTACGCTACCATCTGTAAAGAAATAAGAGTGCTGACAGTTTGGACAAATATAATGCGGTGGTAGCGGGTTAACTTCGGTAATTTCCATAAAGGTCGCCACAAGTGACGAGCCAACAGAACCACGTGACCCTACTAAATAGCCATCCGCTAACGATTTTTTTACAAGCTTCGCTGAAATTAAATAAATTACACCAAAGCCGTGCCCTAAAATCGACTTCAATTCTTTTTCGATGCGAGCTGTTACAATTTCGGGTAACGTATCACCATAAATCGAACGCGCCATGTCGTAGGTAAGCTTTGTTACTTCCTCATCAGACCCTTCAATTTTTGGTGTATACAAATCATCCTTAATCGGTTTAACTTCTTCAATACTATCCGCAATTTTTTGTGAGTTGGTAATAACGACTGCCTCTGCATCTGCAGGCGATAAAAAGTCAAATGCTTCAAGCATCTCATTGGTTGTACGGAAATGTACTTGGGGTAACTTTTGGCGATTGAGCATATTAGCGCCACCTTGAGAGCCTACAAGAATTTGACGATACTTGGCGTCTTCTTCATTTAAGTAATGCACATTACCTGTTGCTACAACAGGCTTATCTAGCTTTTTACCAATACGTACAATTTTACGAATAATATCGTGTAAATTATCATAACTATGCACAATACCACCATCTACTAATTGTGAGTAAACAGCAGGCGGGTGCACTTCTAAATAATCATAAAATTTCGCTGCATCCTCGGCTTCTTCAATAGAACGTTGCATCGCCGCTTCAAATACCTCACCTTTATCACAACCCGAGCCAATTAAAATACCTTCGCGATATTTTTCAATCGTCGAGCGACGCAAACGTGGCACACGGTAAAATGTTTCAGTATGAGCAATAGATACAAGCTTAAAGAGATTTTTTAGCCCAACTGCATTCGTTGCTAATAATGTACAGTGACTAGGGCGCGCACGTTTATACGCCTCACTACTCACAATATGGCCATTCAATTCGTCAAGGAAGCGTACTTCTTTTTCCTTCATTGCATCATTTAATAAATGTAAAAATAAATGTACCGTAGCCTCGGTATCATAAATCGCACGGTGATGTTGTGTAAGCTCAATATTAAATCGTTTACACAGCGTATTTAAGCGGTGACTTTTTAACGTTGGGTAAAGCATACGTGATAGCTCTAGCGTATCAATCGTAGGGTGCTTCGTTGTAGCAATATCATATTTGCGATAAGCCGCATATAAAAAGCCCATATCAAATGACGCATTATGCGCTACTGTTACGGCATCGCCAATAAACGCATGAAATTCGCGAATCACATCCTCAACCTCTGGTGCATTTTGTACCATAGCATCCGTAATACCTGTTAGCTCGGTTGTAATGGCGCTTAATGGATGGTGCGGATTACAAAAGCGCTCAAAGCGGGCGATTTCTTCGCCATCACGAATTTTAATAGCTGCAAGTTCAATTATTGTATCGTAAGACGATGATAAACCTGTTGTCTCAACGTCAAATACTACGTAAGTATCTTCTTGTACATTACGATGTGCCTCGTTATATACAATTTGTACACCGTCGCCAACTAAATTAGCCTCTAACCCATAAATGACTTTAATGCCATTCTTTTTGCCTGCAGCATAAGCATCTGGAAAAGCTTGAACAACAGCATGGTCTGTAATAGCCACTGCCTTATGCCCCCACTTTGCCGCTTGCTCTACTAAACGACCTACAGGTGTTACTGCATCCATTTGGCTCATCTGTGTGTGCAAATGTAACTCTACACGCTTTTCAGGCGAGGTATCTTGGCGTTGCTCCTTTTGTACTTCCATAACAGCACGTGCCATAATCACAAGCTCGTGAGAATAATCATCCGTAATCGCAGGCCCCGCTACTTTTAACCATGTACCTTTTTTAATGCGCTCAAACATGGCATCTTCTTCAGGCCCGTTCGTAAATTTTTTAACAAGGAAAGAGTTTGTGTAGTCTGTGATTTTCATTTGCAGAATTTTTTTGCCTGAACGTAACTCACGCAATTCAACATCAAACACTGCTCCTTCTACCGTTACCCACTTTTCATCTTCTACAATTAAATCCATTGGTGTTGGCTCATCTTTAATTGGGCGCCCCACTTGAATTGGTCCAGTTGGTACATCTTCTTCACCATGTTGCTTACGTTCATCTAAATGCTGAGCAATGCGAGCTGATGCCTCGTCTTCAAGTGCTTGACGCTCTTGTTCTAACGCCTCGCGCTCCTGCTCAACCGCCTTAATATCAGACTCATCTTCACTAACTGCAAAATCAATTTTAAGTTGTGGGAAACCACAAGCTGCAAAAGATTGGTTTAATAGTGGTTCGTATTTCTTCTGCAACATTAAACACTCTGCTTCCTCACGACACGTTACAATCAGTTTATTACCTTCTACTTGTGGTAACTGTAGTTGCAAACGCTCTTTTAAAAATGGCGTAATGCCTTCTGTATTAGCTACAACACTTTGCCAGTATTGCTTAATATGCGCCTCTGTAAATGCTTGATTGCGTGCCACTAATGACGTATGCACATTAGCAATATGCGAAAACGCCTCATGCATGCGCAGTTGCAGTAGTTCGTACATCGAATATGGGAGTATCGTAGGCAAAGTTATCGCAAAGCGCCACAGGCGTTGCCCTTTATGAATAGTTAAGCGTGTCAGCTCACCCTGTTCGAAAAATGGCATATACTCATCTTCTGTAAGTCGTAATTGCTGTAGTAAAATGAGCAATCGTTGTTGTGCTTCCTGATCCATTTTTTTACCTCCTGATAAAAAAGTGCCGACAAGAAATCTTGTCGGCATTTTAATTATTGTGCGCGGAAAAGTTCGTTTAGATTATCAATTAACTCTTCTTTTTGCCACTCAAATGTTTCGCCAGTTTGACGAATTTTAACTTCTACAATACCTTCAGCTGCTTTTTTACCGATTGTTACACGTACTGGTAAACCAATAAGGTCTGAGTCCGCAAATTTAACACCTGCACGTTCATTACGATCATCTAATAATACATCATAACGATACGATTTTAATAAACCATACATATCTTCAGCTAAACCAACTTGTGCTTCGTCCTTCATGTTAACTGGAATTAAATGCACATCATATGGTGTTAATTGTTTTGGCCATGTAAAACCATTATCATCTTGGAACTGTTCAGCAACAGCGGCTAAAATACGAGAAACCCCGATACCATAGCAACCCATAATAAGTGGTTGTGCTTTACCTTGTTCATTTAAAATCGTAGCGTTTAACTTCGCTGAGTACGTTGTACCTAACTTAAAGATATGACCTACTTCGATACCTTCAGCAAATTTAATAACGCCTTGACCATCTGGTGATGGGTCACCTTCTTGAATCATACGAATGTCTTCGTATGCATTAATCGCAAAGTCGCGTTCTGGATTAACATTGATATAATGGAAGCCATCTTCATTAGCACCTGCTACTGCATTGCGCATTGAACGAATGGCATTATCCGCAATAACTTTCATCTCTACTGGTAACTTGATTGGCCCAATTGAACCAACACCACAACCTAATGTTGCACGGATTTCTTCTTCCTCTGCCATCTCAACTACTGTAGCGTTTAATACATTTTTCACTTTAATATCATTAATCTCATGGTCACCGCGTGCTAATACTACAACAAGCTCACCATCTACATTAAATACTAATGACTTAATTGTTTGGTTAGTTGGTACATCTAAAAACGTACTAACTTCCTCAATTGTTTTTTGATCTGGTGTTGCTACTTTATTTAGCTCTTTTGCTGCTTCATCTGACGCAACGTCGGTTGTAATAACTTCAGCCATCTCTGTATTAGCCGCATAATCTGATGAGTCAGAGTAAGCAATTGTATCTTCACCAATTTCAGATAGCACCATAAATTCGTGTGTGCCACTACCGCCAATTGAGCCTGCATCCGCAATAACTGCACGGAAGTTTAAGCCAAGGCGTGAGAAAATATTTGAATATGCTTGATACATAGCTTGATACGTCTCATCTAAGCTCTCTGTTGAAGCATGGAATGAATACGCATCTTTCATAATAAATTCGCGACCACGTAATAAGCCGAAGCGTGGACGTTTTTCGTCACGGAATTTTGTTTGGATTTGGTACATTGTTAGTGGTAATTTTTTATATGATTTAATTTCGTCACGTACTAAATCTGTAATAACTTCTTCATGTGTTGGGCCTAATGCAAAGTCACGGTTATGACGGTCTTTAAAACGCATTAACTCGGGACCGTAAGCTTGCCAGCGACCTGATTCTTGCCATAACTCTGCTGCTTGCATTGCTGGCATTAAAATTTCTACTGCGTTCGCATTATCTAGCTCTTCACGAATAATCGCCTCGATTTTAGCTAACACACGTGTTGCTAGTGGCAAGTATGAATATACGCCACTTGCGCTTTGGCGAATATAGCCTGCGCGCAATAATTGTTTATGTGATTTTACTTCCGCATCCGCTGGTACTTCACGCAGCGTAGGAATATACGTTTTACTTTGTTTCATAGTTTACTCCATCCTTTACCATCAATTAAAAGAAAAATCGTTGTATGTCATTCCATGTTACCGCAATCATTAATAAAAGTAATAGCATGATACCTACAAAATGCACCATACCTTCTTTATTGCGGTCAACTGGTTTTCCTCGCACTGCTTCAATCGCAATAAATAATAAGCGACCACCATCAAGTGCTGGGATTGGTAGTAAGTTCATAATACCAAGGTTAATACTTAGCATACCAGCAAAGTTCATTAAAGATAAAATGCCGTAAGAGGCCACTTGATCTGTAACTTGGTAAATCCCTACAGGGCCTGATAATGCATCAATACTAAATTGACCCGTTACAAGCTTACCTAGCATTGTAAAAATAAGTGTGGACCAATACCAAACTTGTTCGCCACCTTGTTGGATCGACTTTACAAAACCGCGCTCAAAGCCACCGCCATACATTACACCAATAGCCCCTTGCTCAATGCGCTCCTTGCCTTGCTCAAGTACACGTTTTTCTACAACAACAGGGATATCAAGCTCCTTGCCATCACGTTTTACGTGCATAGTAATTTCCTTATCTGGGCTCTCTTGAATAATGCCGACCATTTTGTCCCATGCATTAACTTTTGTACCATCAATTGCAGTAACAACATCGCCCTTTTCAAGCCCTGCGACTTGCGCGGAGCCATCCTCTATAATGTCCCCTAATACAGGTTCATTTTTTGATACACCACCAATAAAGGCTGCTACGACAAAAATAAAGAACGCTAAAATAAAGTTAAATAGCGGACCTGCAAAAATTGTGGCGAAGCGGTCAAATAACGATTTTGATTCAAACTGTCTATCAAACGGTGCAATGACATTCTCTTGCCCATTTTCAATGACAACTGCCTCACGTGAGACATTAAAACGTACAAATTTTTCTTCCTCGTCGTAACCCTCAATCCATAATTCATGAACAAGGTCTGCTTTCTCTACTTCCATGAAAACAATGTCTGATAATTGTTTTTCACTTTGATTAAGCATGATTTTTGTTACAACGTCTTCTTTATTTAACGCAAGCGCCACACGATACCCTGGCACTAGCTCTACCGTATCTAAATCTGCCCCCGCATAGCGTACATAACCACCAAGCGGTAATAAACGAATTGTATATAGCGTTTCGCCACGCTGATTACCATAAATTTTTGGACCAAAGCCGATTGCAAATTCGCGTACTAAAATGCCGGCACGCTTTGCAAGCAAGAAGTGACCAAGCTCATGGAAAAATACGAGTGAGCCAAAAATTATGATAAATGCAATTGCTGTTTGCATACTATCCCACCTTCAAGTAATAAGTCTGTGCTTATTTTATCATGTCTGCTACTCGTTTTCTCGTTTCACTATCTACAGCTAAAATGGTTTCAAGATTTGGTTGTGCAATTGTGCTATGTTCATGCATAATACGCTCAATCATTTCATCAATAGCTAAAAATGAAATTTCGCCTCGTAAAAATGCCGCAACAGCCGCTTCATTGGCCGCATTCATAGCGGTTAAAATAGTACCACCTGTACGCCCTGCATCATAAGCAAGTTGTAAGGCTTTATAACGTTTAAAATCCATTTCTTCAAAATGTAGCTTACCAATCTCTGCTAAGTTAAGGCGTTTGCCTCCCTGTAGCGGGATACGATTAGGGTAAGTTAGCGCATATTGAATAGGTACACGCATATCTGGTGTGCCGAGTTGAGCAATAACACTTGTATCATCAAACTCTACCATAGAGTGAATAATACTTTCGCGGTGTAGCACCACATCAATATCATTATACGGCATATCAAACAATACATGAGCCTCGATTACTTCAAGCCCTTTATTCATCATTGTCGCTGAGTCAATCGTAATTTTAGCACCCATCGACCAGTTCGGGTGATTAAGCGCATCCTTAACTGTGACACCGATTAACTCATCACGTGTTTTATCACGGAAACTACCACCAGATGCTGTAATGATTAAACGCGAAATATTTTTCGGGTTTTCGCCATTCATCGCTTGGAATAATGCCGAATGTTCACTATCTACAGGTAAAATTGGTGCGTTATATTGCTTCGCTGCGGCCATAACAAGATGCCCTGCTGTTACTAGCGTTTCTTTATTGGCAATAGCGATAGTTTTGCTCATTTTAATCGCAGCAAGTGTTGATGCAAGCCCTACACTGCCTAATACAGCATTAACAAGCACGGTTGTATCAGGATGTGTTGCTACTTCAACTAAACCTTCAGCGCCATATGTAAATGTGCTAGTTGGAAACTCCTGTTGCAAAACTTGTGCATCTTTAGCGTCTTGCACAGAAACAAGTGCTGGCTTTAACTGTTTAATAATCTCTCTTGTTTTATCAATATTACGTCCTGCTGATAATGCTACTAGTTGAAAGTCTTCAGGATTTGCTGTAATAATATCAATGGTTTGTAAACCAATCGAGCCTGTTGCTCCTAATAAACTAATTTTTTTCATGCCACTTATCCTTTCATTATCCTACAAATTGTAGGAAGTGCAGTAATGGTAAAACGAATAATAGACTGTCAAAACGATCTAAAATCCCACCATGACCTGGTAATAATGTGCCTGAATCTTTTACATCATAATGACGCTTAATCGCTGACTCTACAAGGTCACCCATTTGTCCAAAAATCGATGCAACTATGGTAACTGCGATCAACGCTAACCATGAGTCTGTAATCGGATAAATCAACTGCATACCTACAGCAAAGATTACCGCAATCACAATCCCACCGACAAAACCTTCAATTGTTTTATTAGGCGAAATCTCTGGCCATAATTTATTTTTACCTAGTTTACGCCCTACAAAATATGCACCTGAATCTGTTGTCCATACAATCAACAAAGCGAACACAACAAACTCTAAGCCAATAAAACGTGTCTCGATAAAATAGTGGAAGCCTAGCCCTACATAAAATACACTCGCAATAATAAAGCCCACATCATCAAAAGTAAATGTGTTTTTTATGATTACCGTATAAACTAATAATAAAATAAATGTAAAGAATAAAATCTCCATGGTGCCAAGCGTTGTAACATCCCCGACCTTTACAGCCCACTCTGTTGGTAATAAAAGGCCTGCTAATGCCACTAACCCTAACACACCTGGTACTGATAACAATGAAATATGCTTCATGCGTAGAATTTCAAAAAAGCCTACTGCTGCCATTGCAAAAACTAATACAGCAAATGGCCACTTCCCATAAACGACAAACGGTATAAATAAAGCTGCCGCTATAATTGCCGTTATAATTCGTTGCTTCACTTTGTTTCTTCCCCTTTCAAACCTCCGTAGCGTCGATTGCGCTTTTGATAGCTCATCACTGCTTCTAAAAAGGCTACTTCATCGAAGTCGGGCCATAGCATATCCGTAAACCATAACTCTGTATAAGCGAGTTGCCATAACATAAAGTTACTTAAACGTACCTCACCACTCGTGCGAATTAATAAGTCAGGCTCTGGTAAGTGCGCAGTCATCATATGTGCCGTTATACACGCTTCATCCACATCAGCTAACTCTAATTCGCCTGCCATAACACGTGCCATAACAGCCGTCATTGCCTTAACCATTTCATCGCGACTACCATAGTTTAACGCAAAGTTTAAAATTAACCCTGTATTATGCTTTGTTGTTTCCATTGCTTCAAAAAGAGCTGCCTGTGTATGCTTCGGTAACACATTTGGGTCACCAATCATCTCTACGCGCACATTACGTTCAATGAGCTCTGGTAAGAAGGTATCCAAAAAGTCTACAGGTAAACGCATTAAAAAATCTACCTCATCCTTTGGCCTTTTCCAGTTTTCTGTAGAGAATGCATAAACCGTTAATGCCTTAACACCAATATCTGATGCACAACGTGTAATTTTTTTAACGGTTTTCATACCTTCTCGGTGACCTGCTACACGCGGTAACGCACGCTTTTTTGCCCAACGACCATTGCCGTCCATAATAATCGCAATATGAGAAGGAACTGCCTCGCGCATACACTGTTCTTTACGTTCTTCAATCGTTTGCGCCATATTTGCTTTATTTCCTAAAAAGTTTTTAAACATGATAATTCCTCCACTACAATTAATCGGACGTTTACTACATAATCATATCAAAAATGACATCAGTTTGCCTTGTTTATTTCAGTAAAAAAAGCGTCCTGCAAAATAGGACGCCTCTCGCTGTTAAAAGTTTAATTATACTTCTAAAATTTCTTGCTCTTTATCTTTTGCAACTTCATCAATTTTAGCAATATATGTGTCTGTTAATTTTTGTACATCTTCAGTTAAACCATGTAGCTCGTCTTCTGTAATCTCGCTAGCTTTTTCAGCTTTTTTAAGATCATCATTTGCATCACGACGTACATTACGTACAGCGATTTTTGCATTTTCAGCTTCTTTACCTACTAATTTAACAAGGTCTTTACGACGTTCTTCCGTTAAAGCAGGAATCATGATACGGATTACTGAACCATCATTTGTTGGTGTAATACCTAAATCAGAACGCAAAATCGCTTTTTCGATTTCACCTAAAACTGTTTTATCATAAGGCTGGATCACTAAAAGGCGTGCCTCTGGTACTGAAATCCCCGCCATCTGATTTAATGGTGTCGGTGCACCGTAATACTCTACTGAAATACGATCAAGTAATGATGCGTTTGCGCGTCCTGCACGAATTGATGCTAGTTCACGTGAAAATGAAGAAATTGATTTTTCCATTTTATCTTTAGCTTCTGTTAAAATTGCGTTTGCCATTATGCATTCCTCCTAACAATTGTTCCAATTTTTTCGCCTTGTACAGCACGTTTAATATTGCCACTCTCTGTAATAGAGAATACGATAAGTGGGATATCATTGTCCATACATAGGGTTGATGCTGTTGAATCCATTACTTGCAATCCTTGTTGGATTACGTCTAAGTATGAGAGTGTGTCGTATTTAACGGCATCTACATCTACTTTTGGATCCGCAGAGTATACACCGTCAACATTATTTTTCGCCATTAGGATGGCATCTGCATCAATTTCTGCTGCACGTAAAGCTGCTGTTGTATCTGTAGAGAAGAATGGGTTACCTGTACCCGCCGCGAAAATTACTACACGTTTTTTCTCTAAGTGACGTACTGCTTTGCGTCGAATATATGGCTCAGCTACTTGTGTCATAACGATTGATGATTGAACGCGTGTTTCAATACCTAATTTCTCTAAAGCATCTTGTAGTGCAAGAGAGTTCATTACTGTTGCTAGCATCCCCATATAATCAGCTGCTGCACGGTCCATGCCCATTTCGCTACCGATTTTACCACGCCAAATGTTACCGCCACCTACAACGACTGCAACTTCAACTCCAAGGTCTACTACTTCTTTAACTTCTTTTGCTACAGACTTAATTACTTCTGGTAATAAACCGAAGCCTGCGTCACCTGCTAACGCCTCACCGCTTAGTTTAATGACTACTCGTTTGTATTTTGGCACACTCATTACTTAAACCCTCCATCAGACATTTATTTCTTGTATGTAAACACATACTTTCGTTTTTTTCCAAAAAACAGGGAACACGAAAGTAACTGTGTTCCCTTTATGAGTTGGTATTAAATTAGCTAAACGATATTCAACTGATACGCAAATATCGTTTCAGTCTAAATTAGTTACCTTTAACTTGGCTCATTACTTCTTCAGCGAAGTTATCTTCACGTTTTTCGATACCTTCACCAACAGCATAACGTACGAATGATACTAACTCGCCGCCTGCAGCTTTAACGAAGTCACGAACTTTTTGATCTGGGTTTTTAACGAAAGATTGGTCAAGTACACATACTTCTTCAAAGTATTTGCCAAGACGACCTTCAACCATTTTCGCAACGATGTTTTCTGGTTTGCCTTCTCCTAAAGCTTGCTCAGTTAGGATTTTGCGTTCGCGTTCTACTTCATCAGCAGACACTTCGTCGCGTGAAATGTATTGTGGGTTTAACGCAGCGATGTGCATAGCTACATCTTTAGCAACTGAATCATCAGTAGTGCCTTCAACTACTGTTAATACAGCAATTTTACCACCCATGTGTAGGTAAGGACCGAATGCATCTGCATCAGTTTTTGTTTTAATTTCGAAACGACGTAATGTGATTTTTTCACCAATTGTCGCAACAGCTGTAGAAATTTGATCTACAACTTTA
Organism: Metalysinibacillus saudimassiliensis; assembly: GCA_000935965.1. Classification (GTDB taxonomy): domain Bacteria; phylum Bacillota; class Bacilli; order Bacillales_A; family Planococcaceae; genus Metalysinibacillus; species Metalysinibacillus saudimassiliensis. The sequence continues at coordinate 43,950 of LN483076.1, read as the reverse complement.
ACACCTTCAGCGTTAGTTAATTCTAAAGCTTCTTCAACTGAAGCTGGTTTAGCAGCAAGGATTTGCTCAGCAAGACCTGATACTAAAGCTTGGAATTTATCGTTTTTAGCTACGAAGTCCGTTTCAGCATTTACTTCTAAAATAATTGCTTCATTACCTTCAACTAAGATGTAAGTTGTACCTTCTGCAGCTACACGGTCCGCTTTTTTAGAAGCTGAAGATAGACCTTTTTCACGTAAAAAGTCGATAGCAGCTTCGATGTTACCATCAGTTTCTACTAAAGCTTTTTTACAGTCCATCATACCTGCGCCTGTTTTTTCACGAAGTTCTTTTACTAATTGTGCAGTGATTGCCATGTTAATTTCCTCCTCAAAGTTGTGTTGCGTAATTATGTTTTAAAAAAAGGTGATAAGGGTTTTGAGCCACCTATCACCTTCACATAAACGTGAGAATTACTCAGCTGATTCTTCAGCTGGAGCTTCTTCTTCACCTTGTTTAGACTCGATTAATGCGTCAGCCATTTTACCAGTTAATAATTTAACTGCGCGGATAGCATCGTCGTTAGCAGGGATTACGTAGTCGATTTCATCTGGGTCACAGTTTGTATCAACAATACCTACTAAAGGAATGTTTAATTTGCGAGCTTCTGCTACTGCAATACGCTCTTTACGTGGGTCTACTACGAACATTACATCCGGTAAACCTTTCATATCACGGATACCGCCTAAGAATTTAACAAGACGTTCGTGTTCTTTTTTAAGTTGAACTACTTCTTTTTTAGGTAGTACTTCAAAAGTACCGTCCTCTTCCATTTTTTCGATTGCTTTCATACGAGCAACACGTTTTTGGATAGTTTCGAAGTTAGTTAAAGTACCACCTAACCAACGTTGGTTAATGTAGTAGTTACCAGAGCGCTCTGCTTCTTCTTTGATAGCTTCTTGTGCTTGTTTTTTCGTACCAACGAAAAGAACTTTACCACCATCAGCACCAACTTGGCGCATGAAGTCATAAGCTTCCTCTAATTTTTTAACTGTTTTTTGTAAGTCGATGATGTAGATACCGTTACGCTCAACGAAGATATATTTCTTCATTTTTGGGTTCCAACGGCGAGTTTGGTGACCGAAGTGTACACCAGCCTCAAGTAATTGTTTCATAGAAATTACTGACATGTTTGTTTCCTCCTAGTTTTGGTTAATTTCCTCCGCATTTATCAATTGCAACAAGCTACTCTAAATTTTAGAGCACCACTTACTACATCAAAATACGTGTGTATTGATAACACCATGTGATAATATACCACAGCTACCTAGTGTTCGCAACTATTTTATGTCCTAAACTTTAATAACAGCTCAATCTCTGTCTTGCCTTTTTGAAGCTGTTTAGCGATTGCTTCTGTTGACAATCCTTGAGCTGCTAATGCCACTGCTTGCTCCTCCACTGTCTGTGGCTTAATAACAGGAGCTTTTACCTCTTGTTGTTGGTAAGCTTTGGCCGCCTTTGTTTTAGGCACAACCATACGCGGCTTCTCTTGTACTTTAGGTAACGTTACTTCTGTGGACTCTACAATATCTACTGTAGGGGTTTTCGTGTGCTTATGCGCCGTAGGTTGCACCGGTGCTTTAGGTGTTTTGGTTAACTCCTCAATAAAGCGGTTGTTTTCTTCTTGCATCTGTATTAAATACGTACTAATTGTTGTGTCCATCTCACGCATTAAACGCTTTTGCTTTTCTTCTAGTTGGTTAAAGCGTGCTACTTTAAGTTGTAACAACACAATAAAGAAAAACATCAAAAGTTGCAAAATAAACAATATGATGATACTTGCAATAATCATATTAAACCCCTATCCACTAAAATCTACGAAATTCCCTTTGAATGGGTGGTGTATATTTTTTTTCGCATCTTTTTGTTGCTGTTCTTTTTTTTGGCGGTTCGCTTCATACTGCTGGCCGCCCTCGCCATCATCCTTAATTGCGCCCATCTCTTCAGATGTGTTGACAATCTTTTGTTGACGTTCAATTTCCTTTTTTAAGGCTTCGTTGGCATTCATTTGGTTGGCATGGTTTTGTTGCTGTGCTTGATCAAGCATTTTACCAGCATCAAATGTTTTAGGTATGGCAATTTGTAATTCTACACCTTTTAAGCTCATAGCCACCACTCCTTATAATTTCATCGCATCTTTTGTTAATAGTTCACGTAATTTAAATAATGCTTTAGAGTGAATTTGTGAAATACGTGACGTAGATAAGCCAAGCACCTCCCCAATTTCGGTTAAAGTCATCTCATCTGTATAAAATAAACTAATAACCAACTGCTCATTTTTATTGAGTTTTTCAATATGATGTACCAGCTCACCTAGTAATTCGGTATGTACGATTTGTTGCTCTGGTGTGCGTGTGCGTTCATCACGAATTACAAACGCTTTACCTTCAAAATTATCTAGCTCTTGTTGCTCATTAATGGATAATACGTTAGCAAAATAATGTTCTTGTACAGTTTTATATACATCTTCAACAGGCATATTCATTTCACGTGCAATTTCTTCGGGCGTAGCATGACGTTGCAAACGTTGTTCAAGTTGCTCAATGTTAGCATCTAGCTTCTTTGCCTTATCACGCGCTGAACGTGGTAACCAATCTTCTTTACGTAAACCATCAATAATTGCACCTCGAACACGAAACGATGCATATGTATCAAACTTCAAGTCGCGGTTTGTATCAAATTTATTTAATGCATCAAATAAACCAAGCATTGCTAAACTTGTTAAATCGTCACGCGACACACTTTTAGGTAGTCCGACGCTAATTCTTTGTACGTGATAAGACACTAGTGGCATATACCGCTTCACTAATAAATCTCCCGCTTGTGGATCTCGAGTTTTGCCCCAACGTTGCCAAAGGATTTGTTCTTCGCGATTAGTTTGCGCCATATGATCCCGCCTTTCTAAAAATTTGTTTTATTTCTTATTGTAGCAAATTTCTCTTTAAAGTTCATGTCTCCATTACAAATTGCAAATAAAAAAGATCGCTTTTTGTACAAATTTATACAAAAAAGCAATCTTTATTTTATGAAGCTATTTTATTTTCATCATCCATCATAGTGCGCACGGCTTTTGCAACCTCTTCTGGGTTTTCTTCTGCAAACTCCTCAGCAGTTGCTGACGAAGGCATGCTAGTTTCTTCCACCTCTTCTTCAAGTGCTTGTTCTTCCTCTGGTGTATATAATACGTAGGAAATTAAAAAGCGAATGATATATGTAACTAAAAATCCAATAACCGCTGCAATAAATGATTTAACAATAATCATTATCGGTGCTGTAGGACCCATGAAATTTAAAAAGAAGTATGTGGAAAATGCCAGTAGTGCTCCCCATAGATTATAAAATATAGATCCAAACATCATATTTCACTCACTCCCTGATTAACTGTGCGAACCATTAACATCGCTGTGTCTGGGTTAAACTCTATTGTGCGCCCACTGCTTCCGCCTGTAGCTTCAGCTACAATACGCACGCCATTTTTGCGGAGCGCTTGTTTTACCGCCTCAACATTACGTGGGCCGATACGCATTGCATCCTGTTCAGACGAAAATTTAAACATTTGTGCACCGCCTGCAATTTTTGCTTTCAAACTAAACTTTTGTACCCCTTGCTTGGCTAATTCATTAATCATTGCATCTATACCTGTGTCTGCAAATTTAGCTACGTTGCTTGGTACTACCTTACCTAGCGTCGAGTCAGGCAACATAATATGAATTAACCCTGCAATTTTTTTTCGTTCATCATAAAGCACCACGCCCACACACGAACCTAAACCAGAGGTTCGAATGGTTTCGGGCGCTTTCGCCACATCCATTTGTGCAATCCCTACTTTAACTACCTTATTCGTGCTAAACACGCTTACGAAACCCCTAACGCATTAAATATTGCGGTAAATGAGGATGGCTCGGGCAATAAGAAAAAGTGCCCTTTCACTGATTCTGTTGGTTCGATACCTTCTTCTAAAATGGATGTGTTGATTACAATCACATGATCACTCACATGTGATAGCTCGATTAAGCCTGTGCTAATAATAGCACCAAACATATCTACACTTAACCCTGGCACAGTAGGGTAAATTTTTAAGCCTGTAAAATCCGAAAAAGCGGATAAATAAGAACCTGATAAAATATTGCCCATCTCTTGCATAGCAGATAGTCCAATTTCCGCCACTGGCATCTTACTAAAGCTAAACGCTTCGTCTTGAATTAAGCGTTGAATAAAACGGTCAGCCTGCTCGACGGGCAATATAAAGAACATACTACCTTTTGCGTCCCCTTCAATGCGTAAGTAAATGCCTACTACTACATTTTCAGGACCTCCAACAAGCTCCATCATGTCATTAAAGGGTACCATTTCGACCTTTGGAACATGCATATCAATTTTTTTATTTAGCAACATCGATAGTGAAGTTGCAGCATGCGCAGCGCCAATATTACCTATTTCTTTTAAGACATCTAAATGAAGTGATGTAATTTGCTTATCCACGGTATGCGTCCTAGCCTCCTATTGTTGTAGTGTTACTAATACCTTCTCTAAGTGAAGTAAAATTAGTAAGCGATTATCTAAGCGTGATACGCCTGAAATAAATTCTTCTTCTACTGTACCAACAACCTCTGGCTGTGGCTCAATGGATTTAGTATAAATGTCTAATACATCATTAGCAGAGTCTACAATAAAGCCAACCTCTGTATCTTTAATCGAAACAATAATAATACGTGTAGCATCTTGATTATCAGAAGTAGGTAAAGAAAATCGCTCGCGTAAATCAATAATAGGCGTTACAACACCACGTAAGTTAATAACACCTTTAACGTAGTTTGGTGTTTTTGGCACGCGTGTAATGTGCATTAAGCGCTCAATGCCTTGTACACGTGATACAGGGATAGCATATTCTTTATCCTCTAATTGAAATACAATAACTTTCATGCTCTCTTGCTCTGTAGCTGTTGACATAGTACGACACCTCTCAATCTATTATTTAATTAATGCGTTGCAATCTACAATTAATGCTACCTTACCATTACCTAAAATGGTTGCACCTGAAATCGCAAAAATATTTGTTAAGTAATCACCTAATGATTTTAAAACAATTTCTTGTTGCCCAATAAATGAATCTACTACAAGTCCTGCTAATTTCTCACCCTTACGCACTACAACGATTGAATGAAACTCGTCACTTGCTGGCGCTGTACGTGGCACTTCAAAGATTTCTTCAAGGAATACTAATGGTACAACTGTACCGCGATAGTTAATTACCTTTTGATTATGCGCACTTAAAATTTCTTCTTTTTTGATGATAGCTGTTTCAATAATCGAAGAAAGTGGAATCGCATAAATCTCTTGCTCAATCTCAACTAACATAACCGAAATAATTGAAAGTGTTAATGGCAGTTGAATAGAGAAGATTGACCCTGAGTCTTGAATAGACTCAATAGAAATGTTACCACCTAATGACTCAATTGTTGTTTTTACAACGTCTAGTCCTACACCACGACCTGATACATCGGAAATTTGATCGGCTGTTGAGAAGCCTGATGCTAAAATCAGTTCATTAATTTGTTTGTCGGTCATCGTCTCAGCTGTTTCTGGTGTAACTACACCTTTAGATAATGCTTTGGCAAGTACCTTTTCTTTATTAATCCCTGCTCCGTCATCCTCAATCTCAATGAAGACATGATTACCACTATGGTAAGCACGTAATACAACTGTGCCCTCAGCTGGTTTACCTTTAGCCATACGTGCCTCTGGGCTTTCAATACCATGGTCAACAGAGTTACGAATTAAGTGCACAAGTGGATCGCCAATTTCATCAATTACAGTACGATCGAGCTCGGTTTCCGCACCACTAATTTCAAGGTTGATTTTTTTATTTAATTCACGCGATAACTGACGAATCATTTTAGGGAAGCGGTTAAACACTGTTTCAACAGGTACCATACGCATTGTTAAAATGATATTTTGTAAATCGCCCATAACTCGACTCATACGCTCTACCGTTTCATTTAGTTCATTATGATTAACCTCTGTCGAAATTGATTGCAAACGCCCTCGGTCAATCACAAGCTCCTCAAATAAGTTCATTAAAATATCTAAGCGCTCAATATTAACTCGAATTGTTTTATTACCCACAACAGCCGTTGTTTTTTGCGGCTTTTTAGCAGGCGTTTCTTCCTTCTTAGCAGGTGGTGGTACTACAGTCGAGGCTTCTACTACTGGTTCTGGTTCTGGTTCTGGTTCAGGCTCTTTAAATGAATCTGCAGTTAACACGGTAATCTCCACCGCACCCACTTCGGATACATTCATAATTTTAGTTTGTAAGTCTTCCCTAGCTGTTTGCGTTAAAAATGCAATATGGAAAGTACTATCAAACTTTTCTTCTTCTAGTTCTTCAATAGAAGGCGATGTTTTAACAACCTCACCTTCCTTCTCAAGCACTTGGAATACCATAATAACGCGAGCTGCTTTTAATAAGCAGTCATCACGCAACGTGATGCTAATTTCATAGGCCTTATAATCTTGTTCAAATGATTGAACAATAACCGCCTTCTCATAATCATCATAAGCTAGTGCTGTTGCTTCTACACGCTCAGTTGGTGTTGCTGGAGCTTTTGGCATTGTAACCGCTTCTTCACCTGACTCAATTTGCTTCAGTAAGGCCACCGTTGACTCTACATCTCGTTTACCATCCCCACCTGCAGCAATATCCATGACCATTTCTTCAAGGTGATCAACAGACTCAAAGACAACGTCCAATATTTCAGGTGTTACCTCGATTTTTTCATTACGAATGGCATCTAACACATTTTCCATTTTATGCGTTAAGTTTGCTAAATCCTCAAAGCCCATTGTTGCCGACATACCTTTTAAAGTATGTGCCGAACGGAAAATTTCTCCTACGATTGCTAAATCTTTTGGGTTTTTTTCTAATACAAGTAGTTGCTCACTACACGATTGTAAATGCTCTTTACTTTCCTCAATAAACATCTCTAAATATTGATTGACATCCATACTAAAGCACCCCTTTTAAGGCAAATATTTCATGATTGTTTGTGCGATATCTTCAACAAAAACGACCTCATCAACGAGCTGCGTTTCCACCGCGGCTTTAGGCATACCATAAACGATACATGTTTCTGCTGACTCTGCTATTGCTATTGTATTACCTGTTTTTTTAAGTTCAATTAGCCCTTTAGAGCCATCTGCACCCATCCCTGTCATAATGACAGCAATTTTATCTAACTCTTTATATTGACTCATTTCCTCATACATTACATCTACGGCTGGGCGATGCCCCGAACGTGCTGGTGTGTTGTTATCCAGTCCTATGGCATATGCTGTCCCTACTTTGTTAATACGTAGGTGATAACCACCTGGTGCAACATACGCATGCCCGTTTTGTAAAATATCGCCATGCTCTGCTTCCTTAACTGTAATCTCACTTAGCTGATTTAAGCGCTCAGCTAGTGATTTAGTAAAGCCTGCGGGCATATGTTGAACAATTACTACAGGAGCCTTTATATTTTTAGGCAATTTTGTAATAACATGTTGTAAAGCACGCGGCCCGCCTGTAGACGTACCAATTAGTACAATTTTTTTACTCGCATTGCTAAAATTAGGTCGTTTAGGCTCGGCACGCTTTGGTGTGTCTACCACACGACCTGGTTGCACGCTACGTGTAACTTTAACGGATGAGTTAAATTTACTCTTTGGCACTTTTAATGCTTCTTCTACCGTTTTAACAAGATGTTCCTTAATTTTATGCAAGTCTAAAGAAATCGTACCACTCGGTTTCGCTACAAAATCAAAGGCACCATATTCCATAGCACTTAATGTACTTTCTGTGCCTTCTCTTGTCTTGCTCGATAACATAACCACAGGCATTGGACTGATTTTCATAATTTCTTTTAGTGCATCAATACCGTTCATTTCAGGCATCTCAACATCTAACGTAATAACATCTGGCTTTAGTTGTTGTACCTTCTTAATGGCATCCTTGCCATTGCGTGCTGTACCCACTACTTCTATTGTAGGGTGATCAACAAAGAAATCACTTATTAGCTTTCTCATAAATGCCGAATCATCAACGACTAACACTTTATTTTTCTTTGAGAGACTCAAAGCTAATCACGTCCTTTCGAAAAAATATTGCGTAATTTACGTAAAAATGTAGTAGGTTGTTGCGCTACTTCTATTTGTGGTTCTTCTAAAAAGCGTAGCACAATTAGGCGTAGTGCCTTAGTTACAGCCGCATTAGGGGAGCTCACGGAAAATGGTACCTGTTCACGCACTGCTTGTCTGACAACTAAATCTTCAGGCATCGTACCGAGTACCCGAATATCTTTTTCGAGAAAGCGTTGCATAGCTAGCTTCAATCGTGAGGTCGTTTCTTCACCTTCCTGCTTGGCTAGCACACGATTGCAGATTAAGTAATACTGCTTAGCATCGTCTTTTAGATGAATATACTTCATCATAGAATACGCATCTGTAATAGCTGTAGGCTCTGCTGTTGTTATTACTATAATGTCATCAATCGACATTAATAAGTCCAAAGACCAAGTTGTCGCGCCTGCTCCCATATCGAACAATAAGTAATCATAGCGTTTTAATAGTTCATCAAACGCTAAAATTAATCGTTCAAACATACTGTCAGTCCACTCTAATACAGAGGACATGCCTGAGCCACCTGCAATATAATCCATACCATAAGGTGCGCTAAATACAACTTCTTCTAATGAGCGTTCACCTTTAAGATAGTCTCCAAGGTTATAACTAGCACTCTCACCAATCAAAATATGAATATTTCCCATACCAATATCCATATCAATAATAACAACTTTCTTTTGCTGTTGTGCTAATTGTAGGGCAAAGTTCATACAAAAATTACTTTTTCCTACACCACCCTTACCACTAACGATAGCTACAGCCTTGCCTAATTGACCTTGTTGCTCCAATAATTTTATACGCAACGCCTCAGCTTGATCTCTCATATCGGCTCACCTTTAAATAATAAATGTAGTAATTTATCAATTGTCGCTTCTTCAATATCTTCAGGGACTTCTTGCCCATCAGTATAGTAAGCAAGTCCTTTATTATATTTAAGCATTAAATTTATAATCGTGCCAATAGAATTTGTTTCGTCAACCTTCGTAAAGATAAATTTTTCTACGGGAATATCTACAAATTGATCAATTACAGCAACCATATCGCTTTCTTTTGCTGTAGTCGTTAATACTAAAAATGATTCAGCATCTTCAGTAAAACCGATTAATTCTCGCAAATCCTTCACATATTTACCATCTTTGTAATTACGTCCTGCTGTGTCAACAAACACTACATCAACATGTGACAAATTTGTGAGAGCATTTTGGTAATCTTCCTCTGTGTAGGCAATCTCTACTGGTGCTTGCAATAAACCAGCGTATGTTTTTAATTGTTCGATTGCTGCAATACGATACGTATCCGTCGTAATAAAAGCAATTTTCTTTTTTTCTTGTAATACCGCACGTGCTGCCATCTTGGCAATCGTTGTAGTCTTCCCCACACCTGTTGGCCCAATAACATGTACCTGTTTTTTTGTAAATGTTAAACCGCCCATCGGTAAATGAGCCAATGCCTGACGAATCACATTTCCACTAATTTTCTCAAACTGCTCAACCGTTACATTTCCTTCATTTTCTAGATGCACAAAAAGCTCATCACGTATTGCTGTGATGAGCTCCTCGCCTAGCTCTTGGCGTCGTAGGTAACTAACAAATGGTTGTAGCTGCTCTGGCACAGCATCTTGTTGCTTAGTTTGTTGCTGAACTGTCTGCATCAATTTTTTCAAATCGTCAATCTCCTTCTTAAGAGACTGCGATACATCGTCTTGCATCATAGCTGGTACTGTAGGCTGTACCATGGCTTTAGGTGTTACTGGCTGTGTCATCTCGTCCACACCAGCAACTACCTCAAAACTTTTTTGTTTAATTAAGCCAAACATTTTCTTTTTTGTAATGACCTTCGTATTTAAAATTACAGCATCCTCGCCTAAATCTTCACGAATCTTCTTCATTGCTTCAGGCATTGAGGATACAATATATTTTTTCATTTTCAATTTACATTCACCACTCCAACACTTTGGATTTCTACAGCTGCATCTAATTCATTATAAGATAAAATAGGAACTTGTGGGAAATATCGTTCAGTTAATTGTCGCATATACATACGAATTGCTGGCGAACAAATAATAATCGCGTTTTGCTCCATAAAGGATACACGCTCTACTTCAGCGGCAACAGCCTCTAAAATTTGTTGTGAATCATTTGGGTCCATCGCTAAATAATTGCCATGTTCCGTTTGTTGAATGCTATCAGCAATACGTTTTTCCACTGCTCCTGATACCGTAATAACTTTTAATGCCTCTTGATCTCCAACATATTGTGTGGTAATTTGTCTTGCTAATGCTTGTCTAACATACTCTGTTAACACATCTGTATCGCTTGTAAGCTTAGCGTAATCCGCTAAGGTCTCAAAAATAATAGGTAAATTACGCACCGAAACATTTTCACGTAATAAGCGCTCCAATACTTTTTGAATTTCGCCAATAGATAATGGTGTTGGTGTTAGCTCGTCTACAAGGATTGGGTATGTCTCGTGTAAATGGTCGACCAGTTGCTTTGTTTCTTGACGACCTAATAATTCGTGTGCATTTGCACGAATTATTTCCGTTAAATGTGTCGAAACAACACTTGGTGGGTCAACTACTGTATAGCCAAACATTTCAGCATTTTCCTTCTCTTGCTCAGTAATCCATTTTGCTGGTAAGCCAAAGGATGGCTCAATTGTATCAATACCCTCAATAGCGTCATCATCACCAGGGCTCATTGCTAAATAATGATCAAGTAATAGCTCACCTTTTGCCATCTCATTCCCTTTGATTTTAATACGGTACTCATTTGGTTGTAATTGAATATTATCACGAATACGCACTACTGGAATAACAATACCCAACTCTAACGCTAGTTGACGACGAATCATAACTACTCGGTCTAATAAGTCCCCCCCCTGCGAAGCATCCACTAATGGAATTAAGCCATAACCAAACTCAAATTCAATTGGATCGACAGTCAATAAATTAACCACATTCTCTGGGCTTTTCATAACATCCGTAGCTTCCTCTTCTTCAATTTCAAGCATTTCTTCTGCGTCTTCAGGCTTCTTACGGCCCATCATATAAGCGCCTAAAATCAGTGAGCCACCTACTGGAATCGTAATTAACATTGGAATTGGTGTGAATAAACCTAGTAATACAATTGTGCCACCCGCAATATACATTAATTTAGCTTGAGCAAACAGTTGATCTGTAATATCTCCACCAAGACTACCTTTAGAAGATGCACGTGTTACCACAATACCTGTCGCTGTAGAAATTAAAAGAGCAGGAATCTGCGCAACAATCCCATCACCCACTGTTAATTTAGAAAACTTCGTTGCTGCTTCTGCAAATTCTAAGTCCATTTGTACAACACCAATAATTAAACCAAATAGTAAGTTGATAATAACCATAACCATAGAGGCAATAGCATCACCCTTTACGAATTTTGTAGCACCATCCATCGCACCGTAAAAATCTGCTTCTCCTGAAACTTTTTCACGTCGCTCTCGGGCCTCGCGCTCAGAAATAACCCCTGCGTTTAAATCCGCATCAATACTCATTTGTTTACCTGGCATCGCATCTAATGTAAATCGTGCTGCTACCTCTGCTACACGCTCAGAACCTTTCGTAATAACAATAAACTGGATTAATACTAAAATTAAGAACACTACTAAGCCTACTAAAATATTACCACCTACTACGAAATCACCAAACGTATCAACAACTTGACCTGCATCACCGTTTGCTAAAATCGCACGAGTTGTAGATACACTCAACCCTAAGCGGAATAATGTTAATAGTAAAATGATTGAAGGGAAAATAGAAAAGTCTAACGCTTCTTTCATATTCATAGCCGTTAATAAAACCATTAATCCTAATGAAATGTTAATCACAATAAGAAAACTTAACATCCATGGAGGTAGAGGAATGATGAGCATTGCTATAATCATAATAACTGCAGCTAATACTCCTATATCACGAAACTTCATTTTTTCTCCTCCTGCTTTAATCCTCTAAATTTTACGCTTAATGCGATAAACATATGCTAAAATTTCTGCTACCGCTTTAAAAAATTCATCTGGTACAGCATCACCAATTTCAACTTGGTCATACATAGCTCTAGCTAAAGGTCGATTTTCTACCATTACAATATCGTGCTCCTTAGCAATTAACTTAATTTTTTGGGCAACAAAATCTGTACCTTTAGCTACAACCTTTGGTGCATCCATCTCATCTTCATCATATTTCAATACTAGCGCATAGTGCGTGGGGTTAGTAATAACTACGTCTGCTGTCGGAATCTCGGACATCATACGACGCATAGCCATCTCACGCTGACGTTGTTTGATTTTGGATTTGATGAGTGGATCACCCTCACTATTTTTATATTCATCTTTAATATCTTGCTTAGACATTTTAAGGTTTTTTTCATAATCATATTTTTGATACGACCAATCCAAAACGGATAAACATAATAGCACTAATGAGGCCGCTATACCCATTGTACCTACTAATGTAGCTACTGTTACTAATGTCTCCTCAGGGCTTTTAAACGATAAGGCCAGTACTGCCTTAATATTTGTCCACACAATAATAGTAGTCACACTACCGATAAAAGCAATTTTTAAAACAGACTTTAATAGTTCAATAATCGCTTTCACTGAAAAAATACGTTTAAGCCCTTTAACAGGGTCCATCTTTTTTAAATCAAATTTCATCGACTCTGTCGTAAATAAAAACCCGAATTGTATGTAGTTACCTAGTAGTGCAGCAACCATTGCTACACCCATAATCGGTAAAATAATAATTGCTAACTCAAGTAGCATGCTTTTAAATAGTTGCATGGTTTCTTCTATAGTTAACTCTTGAATATGCATATTATGAAGAAAAGTTTGCTTAAAAAAAGATTGGATATTAGCTGTAAATGAACCTGCAAATGCCACTAAAAAAATAAAAACTAGCAACATAACAATAGCACTTGTAATATCCTGACTTTTAATAACTTGACCTTTCTTCCTGGCATCTTGTCTTTTTTTAGGGGTTGCCTTTTCAGTTTTCTCACCTGCGAAAAACTGCAAATCTAAACGCAATAACATCCTAGCCACCACCTAATATAATCATTAAATCCCTCATCGCTACTATCATTATTGAAATTAGCTTAGCTACAACTTCCATCATTACAGGTATCATAATCACAATAACAATAAAACTTACTGTAATTTTGATAGGAAAACCTACCACAAAAATATTAAGTTGTGGCACCGTTCTTGCTGTAATACCTAAAGCTAAATCGACTAAAAATAGGGTAGCTACTACAGGCGCTGCCATTTGGAAAGCAACCGCAAAGACTGCTGTAAACGTTGTTAACACAAAACTAATCAAACGCTCTTCGCCAAATGCTGGCCACAATTGATTCATCGGTAAAAATTGATAACTATAAAAAATACCATCCATAATTAAATGGTGTCCATTAACGGCTAGTAACAATAATAATGCTAGCGAGTTGAAGAACTGTCCCACTAATGGGCTTTGTGCCCCCGTTTGAGGGTCAATGATATTAGCAATCGCAAACCCCATCTGAAAATCAATAAAGCTACCTGCAATTTGAATCGCCGACATAATCATAAAACCTAAGAGTCCAATAAATAAACCAACTACTGCTTCTTTTATAATTAAAAGTATGTATGTACCATCAACGATAAATGGTTCAATATCAGTCATAGTAAAATACATTAAAAATGCTAGCACAACCGCTAATGAAATCCTAACCTGTTGTGGAATCGTTCGGTAAGATAAAAAAGGTACAGTTACAAAGAATGCCGAAACTCGAACAATCATAAGTAGCAGCACAGTGAAATTAGGTAGTAATTCATTCATCTACTCACCCTATATAGCGAACTAAATTCTCAAAAATATCTTTAGCATATTCCGTTACTTGCGATAACATCCACGGTCCAAAGAACACCATACCCACAAGAACTGCTACAATTTTAGGTACAAATGCTAAAGTTTGCTCTTGAATCGATGTGGTTGCCTGAAATATACTTACTGCTAAACCTGTTATTAATGCAATCATAAGAAGCGGTCCACTTGTAATTAGCACAACTGTAATCGCACGTTCTGCAACAGATATTACCATTTCGCCCGTCATAATGCTTCATCCCCTAAAAACTTTGTAATATTGATTTCATCACTAAATACCAACCATCGACTAATACAAATAATAAAATTTTAAATGGTAATGAAATCATTACCGGTGGTAACATCATCATACCCATCGACATCAGTGTACTCGCAACAATCATATCGATTACTAAAAACGGAATAAACACCATAAAGCCAATTTGGAAAGCCGTTTTAATTTCGCTTAACGCAAATGCCGGCACAAGCATTGTTAAAGGTATTTCTGCAACAGTTGCAGGTGGCTCTGTCATCCCGTTATAGCTCATAAATAACTCCAAATCCTTTTGCCTTGTATGCTCACTCATAAAGTCTTTAAATGGCACACTCGCCTTATCGTAGGCTTCTTCTAAGGCTATCTCTTCTGCAAATAGGGGCTGCAGTGCTTCTTTATTCACTTCATTAAAGGTCGGTGCCATAATGAAAAAAGTCAAAAATAATGCCAAGCCAATTATAACTTGGTTAGGTGGCATTTGTTGTGTAGCTAGTGCTGTACGCACAAAGCTAAGTATAATCACAATACGAGCAAATGAAGTCATTAAAATTAAAATGCTTGGTGCTAATGATAGTACCGTAAGTAGCAATAATAATTTTACAGAAGTGGAGACATCTGCAGGGTCAATGCCGTTACTAAATGCGGCTAACATGTATGTCATAAATCACCCTTCTCCTTTTCCTTCCATTTCTTCATTTCTGCACTACGTTCTTTCTCAATTTCTGAAATGCGTTGCTGTAATACGTCATTAAATTCTGGCTGTTTTGTTGTATCTTTTTTACGGAATTTCGAAAAAACTTCTTTTAATTTAATAGGTGCTGCCGCTAATACTTGTTTATCTTCATAAATTTTATACAAAGTATCAATATCCTGCTCGTCTGTAATTTCTTTTAGCAATTGCACATCTTCACCTACACCAATAATGTAGATTTTTGAGCCAATTTGCAAAAGTTGTACCGACTTTTGTGCACCTACCGAGACGCCACCTAAATTTTGAACCATTTGGTTTTGCTGATAGTTTAAGTTTTTCTTATTTAAAAATTTTAGTACCGCATATAATAAAATTATGACAAATGCTAATGCTAAAATAATTTTAATAAATTCCCAAAAGGTATAACTAGGAACACCAGACACTTGAGCTTCATCCTCAAGTGCTGGTGTTTTTTCCACTACTGGTTCTTTTGCCTTATTAGGCGAAGTTTGCCCAGCATTCCCCTCTATCATATCCTTCGCTGTAGGCATTTTTTCATCTGCCATAGCTGTCGGTATTATGACAACCATTATAAGCAACGCGAGTAACATTGTTCGCACAAAGTTAATTCGCATCGGCTTAACTCAACGCTTTTTGAATAGCTTCAATAACGCGGTCTGCTTGGAATGGCTTAACGATAAAGTCTTTAGCTCCAGCTTGAATTGCATCAATTACCATAGCTTGTTGTCCCATAGCTGAACACATAATAACAATTGCAGATGGATGACTTGCTTTAATTTCTTTTAATGCTGCGATACCATCCATTTCAGGCATTGTAATATCCATTGTAACTAAATCAGGCTTTAATTCATTGTACTTTTCAACAGCTTGCATACCATCTGCTGCTTCTCCTACTACTTCAAAACCATTTTTAGACAAGATGTCTTTGATCATCATGCGCATGAATGCTGCATCGTCAACAATTAAAATCCTTTTTGACATAATTATTTCCTCCAAATCATTTATCGTAAGTGATTAATTCGTTCTGCTTGACTTAATACATCTGTAATTCGAACACCAAAGTTCTCATCAATAACTACTACTTCCCCTGTAGCAATTAAACGACTATTAACTAAAATATCTACTGGTTCACCAGCTAATTTATCTAACTCAATAATCGACCCACCAGATAGTTCTAAAATCTCTTTTACAGAACGCTTCGTACGTCCTAACTCTACCGTAACTTGCAGTGGGATATCAAGCAACATATTTAGATTTCTGTTTTCATTTTGACCTAAATTTGTTGATTCAAATGATGCAAATTGTGCAGGTTGTACATTAACAGGTGGTGCTTGTTGCATCTGTGGTTGTTGCTGGTACATTGGCTGCTGGTATTGCTGTTGCATTGAATCATACATTGGTTGTTGATATTGTTGTTGCACGGGTGGTGCTTGTTGCATTTGCGATTGCTGTTGTGGTGACGCTTGTTGCTGTGGTGGTGCAACAGATTCTTTTTCAAGTGATGGTGCTGGCGTTGGTGTAACTGGTTCGGGTGTTGGTACAACCTCTTCCTCTTCTGCACCGCCATTTAATAATGAATCGACAATATTTTTACTAAAATGTAAAGGTAATAACTGCATAATATTAGAATCAATAAGTGTTCCTATACGTAGGCGGAAAGACACCTTAACAAGTAAGTCATCTTCTGGAATATTTTCCTCGCCCTCTTTTTTAGTAATATTCATTAAATCAATTGACGGCGGTGAAATATCAACTTTTTTATTAAAAATGGCTGACATGGATGTAGCAGCTGAACCCATCATTTGATTCATAGCTTCTTGCACTGCGCTTAATTGAATTTCGCCAAGCTCTTCATTTGGGTTTAAACCATCGCCACCAAGCATTAAATCAGCAATAATTGCTGCATCTGATTGCTTAATCACAAGTAAGTTCATACCTAGCAGACCCATTGTATACTCAACTTGAACGGCTACATAAGGATGAGGAAACTCCTCTTCTAGTTTATTACGGTTTATCATGGATATGCTAGGTGTTGTAATATCAACTTTTTGTCCTAACAATGAAGATAGTGCTGTAGCTGAGCTACCAAATGAAATATTACCAATCTCGCCAAGTGCGTCTTGCTCCATCTCATTTAAATAATCCTCTACACGAACGTCGTCATCAGTAGCAGCTTCATTTACAGGCTGTTTATCTACTAAAGACTCCCCTCTTAATAGCGCATCAATTTCTTCTTGCGATATCATCTCATCACTCATCTTCGTCTCCCCCTTTCACTGGTTCAATAATTTGCACAGCTAATTTCTTATTTACCTTACCAGGTTGCACTGTAAATTTAGGTAAGTTGCCCACTTTCAATACAAGTGGACTATCAATTTGTTTATCTAACTGCAATACATCACCGTACTGCATCATTAAGAAGTCTTGAATTGTAATATCAGCTGTCCCTAGCTCAACACTTACTGGTAACTCTGAACGTTTAACATTAGTCTCTAATGCCTTAATTTGCTCTGGTGACATTTCTTTTGTATTTGCTTGCATCCAATAACGTGCTGAAAGATTTGGCACAATTGGCTCTAACACAACATGCGGAATACAAATATTAATCATACCACTAGTTTCACCAATCACTGTATTCAAGGAAATTACAACTACTGTTTCATTTGGTGAAATCATCTGTAAAAACTGTGGATTTACTTCTAGTTCTACTAACATTGGGTCTATCTCTGCAATACTTTCCCATGCTTCTCGTAAATTATCAAAGGAACGTTCAAAGAGGTTTGTCATAATTTTTGTTTCAATCTCCGTTAAATTATCAACATTACTATGACTCTCCCCCACCCCTCCCATCATACGATCTAGCATAGAATAGGCAATGTTCGGATTAATTTCCATCAAAATGTTACCGTCAAGAGGCGGCACTTCGAACACATTAATTAGTGTCATATTTGGAATTGAGCGAACAAACTCTTCAAACGGTATTTGGTCAACTGATGCTACAGTAATCTGCACATATGTACGTAACTGCGCTGAGAAAAACGTTGTAATGAGTCGCGCAAAGTTTTCATGCACACGTGTTAAGCTACGAATTTGGTCTTTCGAAAAGCGTAATGCTCGTTTAAAATCGTATACTTTAACACGTTTCTCCTCATCCTCTTTTTTAATATCATCAGCTGTCATTTCACCCGTAGATATTGCGGAGAGCAACGCATCAATTTCCGATTGGGATAATACATCTCCCGCCATTTGCCCACCTCCAATTTAACTCAATAATTTATTAACTAATAATACATGAAGTAATCGATACTTCATTAATTTCACCTACACGCATAAGCTCATTTAACTGCGTTTTCAGTGTGTTTTCAAGCATTAATTTTCCCTCTTTACCTTCTAAATCCTTAGAAGACATTTCAGAAAGTTCTTTAATTAAAATATTTTTCGTTTGGAAATCACGTTGTGTCAGCTCTGCTGCCGCTTCTTCGCTTGTTGTTTGAATCTTTAATGTTAAGCGCACAAACTTTTTATCAGATAAATTTGTAGTGATTTCTTCTACATCCACTGATGCTAATAAAATATCTTCAATAGATGGTTCAATCCTTGTTTCTTTCTTTTCTTTGTCGTCACCACCGCGCATCATTAACGCCACAGTAATGACAACACCGATTAAAATAACTACTACTAGCGCAATTATTACAATCGTCATCGTCTTATTTTTCTTCATCATCTTCACCTCGTAGGTGCGGGTTTGATAGTATTTGTATAGTTAAATAAAAGGCTCTAACCTTTTCTCGCACCTCTTCTTCAGATTCTTTTACTAATACCGTCGATCCTGTCGTAAGCCGAATTGTCGTATCTGGAAATGATTCGACAGTTTCTATGTATAACGCATTAATTGTGAACGTTTTACCACTTAATCGTGTTACTTCGATCATTGAATTAGGGCCGGACCATTTGAAGAGCCGGCCCGACCCTCCTTCACAATAAATTACTCTATCTATTTACTATCGTTTTAAGTTAACAAGCTCTTGCAAAATCTCATCTGATGTTGTAATAATACGCGTATTGGCTTGGAAACCACGTTGCGCTACAATCATCTCTGTAAATTCTTCTGATAAATCCACATTAGACATTTCAAGGAAACCAGATTGTACCGTACCCATACCGGCTACCGTAGCTGTTTGTGCATAAGGATTACCTGAGTTAACTGTTGGTTGATAATAGTTACCCCCAACTTTATTCAAACCACCAGGGTTAGGGAACTTTGACATAATAATTTGACCTGCATATTGTAAGCTACCTTCTAAATCTACATATGTTATTTTGCCATCTTGTCCAATAGTCATAGACTCCGCTGTCGTAGGAATACGAATTGGACCAAGCGTACCGGCGTTAGGTGTCAATTCAGCAACTTCATCAGCTTCACCAACAAATAAATTCTCTAACTCCTCCCCAGCTACATCAGGTGCACTATCTGCTGACACCCCTGGATCACCTTTTTTTAATACTAGAGCATCGGCTTTTACCCCTACTAAATACTTACCATCAGCATTCACGATATACCCATTGTTGTCCATATAAAAATTACCAGCACGCGTATATACATAGTTTGAAAAGCCAGGTTCTTCTATTGTGTTATTTTCCGCTGGGTTGGGCGCACCATTCGCATCAGCTACCATAAAGAAACCGTCACCTTCAATACCTAAGTCAAGTACGTTACCTGTAGATTGCATTGAACCGCCACCGTGCATCGTATCAATTGCTGCCATTTGTGTACCAAGACCTACTTGTTTGGGGTTAACACCACCACGTGTAGCCGTTGCACCAGATGCACCTGATTGTGTTTGTGAAATTAAATCCTTGAAGATAACGCGACTTTTTTTGAAACCGTGTGTGTTAACGTTAGCGATATTATTACCAATAACGTCTAACTTTGTTTGGAAATTTCGTAAACCCGAAATCCCTGAATACATGGAACGTAACATAATGTATTGTTCTCCTTTCGATTGTCGTCGCACTTGCGTCTATCAGTCGGCAAGTGCTAAGGCTTCCTTAGCTTAAGAAGGTCCAGCCCTATAGCACAATTGTGCCGTCAATATTCGTGAAAATTTGTTCTTTTGCTTCCATGCGATCCATCGCTGTAATTACTGTGCTATTTTTTGCACTAATAATTAATGCCGCTTGTTCCATCAAAACGAGTGGGTTTTTAACCCCTTTTAAACTAGCTTCTTGCACCTTGTCTGACACATTATGCCACTCATTTGCAGTAATGTTAATTTGACGTTCTTGCAAGCGCTCTGAAGCATGTTTGCTCAACTTCAATTGCTTTGTACTCGCTTGCTCTAAATGAGCTGAAAACAAAGTTTTTGCCGTTTTATGAGCTGTTTTTGGTGGTAATGGCATCGTAGGTTGCAAAGGCACACGTTGTACTACCATATGTCGCAACTGCTTCACCAACCTTATTCACTAATTACAGTAAATTGATCTGCTGTAACCTTCTTATCATTATTTAAGACATATGTCATCTTGCTATCTTTATTTGATACAGAAATAACACGCGCTTCAACTTCTGTTTCGTCTTCTTTATAAGTTACCTTCTTGCCTATTAAAGCACTCGCTTGGACAAGTGGTGACTCATTGTTACTTACTGCCCCATTACCTAATACACCTGAGATATTACCAGAACCAATTGTTTTACCATCAGCCAGTGTAAAAATAGCCTCACCATCTTTAAATTGTACAGACTGAATGATACCATTGCCTTCTTTGACTATGAAGTTACCTTCTTTATCCTTCTCTTCAGATAGCTCATGCCATTTCACATCTTTACCAATGAAGTTGGTATACTCCATTAACTGTGATTGCTGTTGAGATAGCAGTAGTGACTCCATTGCTTTAGTCATATTTTGCATTTGCTCTAATGAAGAAAACTGAGCCATTTGCGCAATAAACTCACGGTCATCCATTGGGTTAGTAGGATCTTGATTTTGCAATTGAGTAATTAGTAACTTTAGAAACGCATCTTTACCTAGCATTGAATTGCCTGTCTCTTTTACCGGTGCTTTATAATTTTTTAAATATAAATCATCCGTAATTTTGCCTGACTCTAATGGCTTCGTACGTGAAACATTATTGCCGTTATGACCTACTGTTGTAACTGGCATTCATTATACCTCCTCGTTTTCTAAAAACTCCTCAAAGCTTTGTTGTTCTTTAGTACCTTTTTTATCCTGTTGTTGTTCTTCTTGTTGACGCTTAAAGAATTGATTAAAGAAACCTTGCTGCTCACGGTTATTACGATCCGTATCTTGTAAAGTTTGACCAACATCAATACGCTCTACTTGTAAACCTTGTTGTACAAAGGCCTGTTTCAGTTGATGTAATTGATTGTCAATCATTTCACGCCCAGATGCTGTAGAAGCTAGCATACGTGCTGATAACATACCATTTTGTTGCACTAATTCGATACGCAATGTCCCTAAATTTTCTGGGTATAATTTAATCATTAAGCGTGTAATACCTTGGTTTTGCGAAATTTGCGCCTTATTAATAATGGCTTGCATTTCCTTTAGTAGCGCCTCGGATTGTGCAGGTTGTGTCTGCGGCAAGGTTACTTGAAATGTGTTAGGTCGTGTTTGCACCGTATTTGTAGTTACAGCCTCTTGCCCAGTCGGCTTAATTTCTGATTTAGTTTGTGCTAATAAATGTTCAAATGGCAAGGCTGGCTTAACCTCTGCTTCAGTTGGCTTAGTCATTGTAGTAACGAGTGACTGTAATAAGTTCGTTAACGGCTGAACCTTAGCCTCCTGCATACTAGTCAAGTCCACTTCTTTAGTAGCCATTTGGACAAACTTTAATAACTCTAAAAATTTATTGGCTTCTTTTGGGGTTACATCATGCTCACCTTGTAACATAGTAGAAAGCTGTGCTTGAATATTAGTATCATTTGCCGCTAATAGCGTTAATAAATCCCAAGCATCACGTGCTTCTATCTCTTCACCCGTTAAAGCTTGAACAATTTGTTGTAACTGCTCCTCTTCCATGCCAAGTGCTCCTAGCAAGATTGGCAAATCTTGCAATAAATCCTCTACTGCTACAAGTTGTTCATCAATTAGGAGTAGCCCATCAACTTGCTCAATACCTAATAAATCAAGCAATTCTTTTAGTGAGGTTGTCTTTAAAGCTGCTGGCCCTTCTTTTTGGGTGGTCTTGTTAGTCTGCTGGTTTGCTAGTGGCTTTTGATTAACAGCCTTGTTAAACATAGTGCCAAAAGAGTCATTTTTAGTTGCTGCCTTCGGAATTTCTAGTGCATCAGGTTTTTTCACCTGCACCATTTGCATAAGTTGGATATTCACTTAATTTTTTCACCTCCTTTACTGCTTAGCTAATAGCTCAGTATATTTCGCAGCTTGCTCAGGTGTCATCTTCTCAAATATTTTAGCAAGTGTATCTGTTTTTAATCCTGCTAAAATACGTAAGGCTTCAGCATCACTTAATTTAACAATTGCTGGTGCAGCAGCCTTGGCTGACATTTTTTCATATGTAGCTACAATTTCACTGTGCTCACTCTTAGTATCGTCTTTTTCGCGCTTAACTTTCTCTAATTCAAAATTTATTTTCTCTTGTTCAGCTAAAAGTTTTTCATTAGACTCTTCAGCTGTTTTTAATTGGGCTTGAATTTCAGCGATTTGCGCTTCTTTTTCAGCAATGACGCCTTGCAGCTCTAATACTTTTTCGTCATTATTAACTGCCTGCTGTTTTGTTTTTTCCTTTTGTGAAGTTACAAAGGGAATGTCCATATCTTTTAAGTTAAAGACATTAACATTTAGTAACTGTGTCACCACTAACAACACAGCTATAATAAAAGTTAACGGTACAATGAAAAACAAAAATAGCTTTTTAAAGAATCCACTCTTCTTTTTTGGTTCAAGCTCAGGTGTTGACTGTTGTTCTTTAGCCATAGTGTCACCTATTTCCCTTTTTATTATACGTTTGTAAAGAAACTTCATCTAAAAAATTCATTTCAATGCGACTTTGTTCTTCCTTAAAGCGTTCTTGATCTTTTTCGCGCATTTTTTCGAACTTACGCACTTCAAGGTTTTTCTCTAGCAATTTTTCTTCATACCATTGCATTTTAGCACGCGCTTGTATTACTTTTTGTTGCGCATCTGCAATCGTTTTTTCGAGACTATCAATAAAACGTGCGTAATGATGCACCTCATCAATAGATGCACCAATCTTTAAACGCTGTTGTTGATAATCAATTAGGTCTTCTTTTTTCTTTAGTAAGTCGTATAGCTTAGTAGCCACATCTTCAAATGCTTTGGTCGCGTCTTTATAGGCCATTTCCGTTTCATTTTTTTCCTGCTCACGAATCGTTAATATTTGTTGAAAGCGATAGTTATACATTAGCGACCACCATTAGCAGATAAATTAATAAGTTCATTAACACTATCCTCTAATGAAATCTTATCCATAAATCCTTGTTTTAAATAGGAGGTAATAAGCGGTTCATAATGAATAGCCTCATCAATCTCATGTGATGTACCACGTTTATACGCACCAATATTAATTAAGTCTTCTGATTTATCGTAAGTGTAATACAAGTTACGTAGTCTCTCGGCTGCTGCACGATGTTCTGGTGTAGCGATATGGTTCATTAATCGGCTGACACTCTTTAGCACATTAATGGCAGGATACTGCCCTTTATTAGCTAATGTTCGGTCTAACACAATATGCCCATCTAAAATACCACGCACTGTATCTGCAATTGGCTCATTCATATCATCACCATCAACTAATACAGTATAAAACGCTGTAATTGTACCTTGTAAATTTGTTCCTGTCCGCTCAAGTAGCTTTGGTAAAATCGCAAATACAGAAGGTGTATAACCACGCGTAGCTGGTGGCTCACCAACGGCTAATCCTACTTCACGTTGCGCCATAGCAACACGTGTTACAGAGTCCATCATTAGCATGACATTTAACCCTTGGTCTCGAAAATACTCAGCGATTGCTGTAGCTGTAAATGCACCCTTAATACGCATTAAAGCGGGCTGATCAGAGGTTGCTGCAACAACAATCGAGCGGCTCAAGCCTTCTGGGCCTAAATCACGCTCAATAAATTCACGTACCTCACGTCCACGCTCACCAATTAAAGCAATGACATTTAAGTCGGCTTTTGTATTACGTGCAATCATACCGAGCAAGGTACTTTTACCAACACCAGAGCCTGCAAAAATACCAATACGTTGGCCACTACCTACTGTTAACATACCGTCTATTGCTTTAACGCCTACTTCTAAACGTTCATCAATAGGAGGTCGTGTTAACGGGTTAGGCGGATCCTGTTCTGTCGGTACGGTAGGTAATCCGCTTGGTAATAGCGTGCCATCAATAGGGTTACCCATCGAATCTAGCACTTTACCAATAAGCTCTGAACCAACTTTAATCTCTAATGGGGCACGTGTACCCTCCACTAAACAACCTGTGGAAATTTCACGAAGTGAGGTATAAGGCATGAGTATTACTATCTCATCTTTAAAACCTACGACTTCTGCTAAAATAATTTGTTCCCCGTCGCGCACAGTAGGTACATGAATTTTACACACATCACCAATAGAGCTTTCTGGCCCTTGCGACTCAATCATTAAGCCTACAACACGTATTACCCGACCGTATTTCTTGAAGGTAGGTAATGTCGTGATTTGCTCTAATAAATCAGCAGCTTTCATTGCCCTCACTCCTTACGATTTAGTAACTCAAATAGCTTACTACGCAACTCACTTAATTGCTCATCAATCGTCACCACGATACGTCCATGGTTGGTTTCAATGTAACATTCCGTATCCTCAAACTCCTCAATAACAAATAACAACAAGGGTACGTCTGGAGGGAATATCTCTGCTAACTCATCGCGCTTTGCTGTTAGCACTTCATAATATTTAGGTGCTACATAAATTTTAATTTCTTTCATTTCACGTGCCTCTTTTAGTGCACGTTTCACGACAGGTACAAAAAGTTCCTTGTTGTGTTCAAGACTTGTACCAATAATATGTTCTGCAGCTTGCATAGCTAGTGCTAAAATCACTTGCTCTTGTGAAGCAAGGTAAGCCTGTGCATTTTTGGTTGCTTGTTGCACAATATCATTAGCTTGCTCAAGATCTGCACGCAAGGCTTCCTCTGCTTTTTGCGAGCCTTCTTCATACCCTTGTGCAAAGCCCTCTTCATATGCTTGATTTACATGTTGTGGACGCTCGTCCTCCCAAGCCTGTCGCAATTGCTCAACTTCATCAAGCAATTGCGCACGTTCTTCGGTAAAGGCTTGTTGCTCGGCATTTAGCGTCGCACGTGCCTCTGCTAATAATGTATCTCGCTCACGGTGCACATCAGCTACCGTCAGTGTTACGTCCTCTCCCATTTCAGGTAAGGCTTCTTCTTCAAATATGCGTTGAATCTTGATTTCTCGAACATCTTCCTCTTTTGGCTGAACATGAAAAGAACGAATAATCCTAGACAATGACGTCATCGCCTCCACCGCGTGCAATGATAATCTCACCCGCGTCTTCTAAGCGTCGGATTGTACCAACAATACGTGTCTGCGCCTCTTCAACATCTCGCAGTCGTACAGGTCCCATAATCTCCATTTCTTCTCTAAATGTTTCTGCCATACGCTGTGACATATTGCTGAATAAAATATCTTTAACTTCCTCGCTTGATACTTTAAGTGACAATAGTAAGTCTTCATTTTCGCAATCACGAATCACACGTTGAATTGAACGGTTGTCAAGTGTAACGATATCTTCGAATACAAACATACGCTTTTTAATTTCTTCCGCAAGTTCTGGGTCTTGAATTTCAAGCGCATCGAGAATAGTTTTTTCTGTTTGACGATCTACACCATTTAATACTTCTACTACTGCATCTACGCCGCCTGTTTCCGTGTAATCCTGCGTAACAGTTGATGAAAGCTTACGTTCAAGAACCGATTCGATTTCACTGATAACTTCTGGCGATGTTGAGTCCATTAATGCAATACGTTTAGCAATATCTGCTTGTACTTCTTGTGGAAGTGAAGACAAAATAACACCCGCTTGCTCTGGCTCTAAATAAGACAAAATTAATGCAATCGTTTGTGGATGCTCATTTTGTATAAAGTTAAAAATTTGTGATGGATCAGCACGTCTTGCAAAGTCAAATGGACGCACTTGTAATGACGATGTTAAACGATTAATAATCGTTTGTGCTTGTTCCTCACCAAGTGCTTTTTCAAGCACTGTTTTGGCATAGCCAATACCACCTTGCGATATATAGTCTTGCGCAAGAGCAATATTATGAAACTCTTCTATAATTTCTTCTTTTACACCTGGTTCAACACGCTTAACACTAGAGATTTCTAACGTTAAGCGTTCAATTTCTTCTTCATCCAGGTGTTTATATACAGCAGCAGACACTTCAGGTCCCATTGAAATCAAAAGGAGCGCTGCTTTTTGTCTACCTGTTAATTCTTTATCTTTAGTCTTAGACACAAAGGAAACCTCCTAGTTACTCGTCTGCAATCCAGCTTCGCAGTAATTTCGCAAAGTCTTCAGGTTTTTCTTTCGCCATTTTTTCAAGTTGTTTACGGCGTAATGTTGCTTCTGTTTCCACTTCTTCACTTAAATCATCTACAACAAGATCCTCTTGTTCTTCAAGGATTAGCTCTTCTTCTTCCTGTTGCGCCTTTTTACGTGAACGTAAAATGAAGAATACAAGTAATAGAATAACAGCTAATAAAATGCCGCCTACTACCCAAGCCCACCAAGGAATAATTGGCTTCTCGTTGTCAGCGAAATCTACTTTACCCTGCATTTCTTGCACGGTTAATGTCACTTTGTCTTGAAGTGCTTCCTCTGTTAGTTCCCCAGCTGCTGCCTTATCTAAAGACGTACGCACAACAGTTGCTAAAATCGCTTCGATGTCATCACGTACTTGAGGCTCTAATGAATTAGCATCATCAGGTGTTGGTGGCTCTACAATTACTTGAATACCTAAGTCACGAATGCGATAAGGCGCTTGCTCGATATCGCGACGAATACGGTTAACATCATTGTTAATCGTCTCTTCAATACGCTCATACTCACCGTCACCAAAAGCACCTTCTTGATAATTGGTAAAGTTATCTGTTGGTTGACCTGCTTCAGGCGTCCCTGTTGCATTAGCGCCTGTTCCCGTATAGTTTTCTGTAATACGTTGAACACTTACTTTTAGGCCTTCCATATTTTCTTCATCCACAGGCTCAACATATTCACCTGTTTCATTTACTTTATTAAAGTCAATATCTGAAGTAACAACAACTGCTACTTTTTCTGGTCCCATTAACGTACCCAACATTGCATGCACGCGATTTTGTAAATCTGTTTCGATTTTCTTCTTGGTATCTAGCTGTGTTGCGATTAAATCACCGCCACCCGCTTTAGGTGTAATCGAAAAATCCTCTAAGTACTGGTTGGTAATACGAATATTTTCAGGCTTTAAATTAGGCACACTTTTTTCTACAATGCGGTACATTGTAGCAATCTGCTCATCAGAAAACTGTTGTCCAGGCGCTGTATTTAACGTAATAGCAGCCTGTGCCTCGTTACTTTCTAATGCAGGCTTAACAAAAACATCTTGCTTTGGCAAGCTCAGCATTACATTGGCACCCTTGACACCATCAAATACCATTAATAAATTACGCAACTCATTTTGCGTAGCTGCTAATTTTTTTACTTGGAACTCATTATCTGTAACACCAAAGCCTGTATTACCAATCGAGTCATAGCTAATTAGCCCTGTTTGCGGGTAACCCTCTGCTGCTAATTGTACTAATAATTGATCCACCTGTTCTTGTGGCACAAGAATAGATGTGCCGCCAGCGCCAATCTCATATGGTGTAGCCTGTGCATCTAGGGCTTCCTTAATACCACCGATTTCTGCTGTAGATAGATCTTTATAAAGCGGTACGAAATTTGTTCTTGTAGCGTAAAAGGTAATGATGGCGGCTAATAAAATCACACTAACTACCCCGCCGATCATAACACCCTTTTGCCGCTTACTACGACTTTGCCAAAAGGCTTTCGCGTCGTCTTTTATTTTAGTTAGTCGTTCATCCATTACGAATCCTCCGGTTATAGTGAATGCTCCAACATTGAATAACTCGCGATAACCGTGTAATTAGACACTCATACGCATTATTTCTTGGTAGGCTTCTATCACTTTATTACGAACTTCAATTGTTGCATTTAATGTTACACTCGCTTTTTGCGACGCTATCATTACGTCATGTAACTCTACGTTGCCACCATTGATTAATTTACTAGTCATTTTATCTGATGTTATTTGTTGATCATTTACTTTGGCGATAGCATCTTTTAATGATGCCGCAAAGTTTTGTTGCGCCACTTCAGGCGTAGTATGTAGTGTAGGCTTAGTAGGCTGCGTTATTGCAGGTGGTGCCATTATTGATACCGCATTTATTGGCATATGTACTCACTCTCCTTTTACTTTCCGATTTCTAATGCTTTAGATAACATATTTTTATTGGCATTAAATACTGTAACATTTGCCTCATACGAACGTGTGGCAGACATTAAATCAACCATCTCTTTTAATGGATCCACATTCGTCATTTGCACATAGCCGTCTGCATTAGCATCAGGGTGAGTTGGATTATAAAGTAATTTAAACGGTGTTTCAGTATCTTCTTTAATACGAGAGACCTTTACACCATTACCTTCTGCCCCTTTAATTTGCTTGCCCATTGCCCCATTTAAAAATGTAGAAAACTTTCCTTCTGCAGAAGACATTGTCACAGTTTTTCTGCGATATGGCTCCCATTCGCCATTAACTTGTTTAGCTCTTGTTGTATCCATATTAGCCATATTAGAAGAAATAACATCCATTCTAAGGCGCTGTGCTGTTAATGCTGAGGCCGTTGTGTTCATGCCATGGAAAATCGTCATCTTTACTTACCTCCCTTAATTACCGTATTCAATGTCCGAAATTTACCATTTAAGCGTTCAATTAATGCATTGTTGTAAATTACGTTTTCAGCTAGCTCTGCTTGTTGCTTGTCCATATCAACACCATTACCATTGGCACGATAGCGTAGGTTAGTATAACTATACACACCTGGCGTGCTTTTATTAAAAGTAAAGTCGAAATGACGCGCATCCGTACGATTGGCATGCATAACAGCTTGCTGTTGTTGCGCTAGCATACGCTTAAAGCTAACATCTTTTGCCTTGTAATTTGGCGTATCCACGTTAGCAATATTTTGAGCAATTACCTTTTGCTTAGTCGAAGCGTACGTTAAACCGCTTTCTAGCGAACGTATTGTACCTCCAAATAAATTCATACTTTCACCTCAATCATCACTATTACAGTTTCCAGTCGATTATACACAGTATACTCTAATTGTAATTAAGTTATGCGGTAGTGTCTATTAGTCATTTTTCTTATCATTTAGGTTTTTATGACTACTTTTAGGTGTTTTTCCTTATATACAACTGAATTTTTACCTTTACTATGATTATGAATATACGAGGTTTCTTTCAATAATCTCACTTTTACCGCCATTCTCCACAAGTATGTATTTTTACTCATAGCCTTACTTACCAATATAATGAGACTAAAGTTTTATTTTAGATAAATTGATTATTTTATTCATAATTTCGTCAAAAATACAGGTTTTTACGAAAAAATAGATTCCATACAACTGTATGGAATCTACATTTTAGTGAAATTACTTCATTTTCACTTCTGCAAGTGCAGCAAGAAATTTATCATTAAGCACTTTAATATACGTACCCTTCATACCTAGTGAACGCGACTCAATTACACCAGCGCTCTCTAATTTACGTAAAGCATTAACGATTACTGAGCGAGTAATACCTACACGGTCAGCGATTTTAGAGGCAACAAGCAAGCCTTCTGTACCATCTAGTTCTTCGAAAATATGGTCAATTGCTTCTAGTTCACTGAATGATAATGAGTTAATTGCCATTTGTACAACAGCTTTACTACGCGCTTCTTCTTCGATTTCTTCCGCTTTTTCACGTAAGATTTCCATGCCTACTACAGTAGCACCGTACTCAGCTAAGATTAAATCTTCATCGCCAAATTTTTCGAATAGGCGTGCTAAAATTAATGTACCTAGACGCTCGCCCCCACCAATGATAGGAACGATTGTTGTTAAACCATTTGCAAATAATTCGCGGTTTTCAATTGGGAATGCAGAGTGCACATTATCAATATCTAAGTTTGAAGACGTCTCTGTAATATTGAATAGGTTTTGTGTGTATTGTTCAGGGAATTGACGTTCCTCAAACATTTTTTTCATACGTTCGTTTTCAATTTGGTGATGAATTGAAATGCCAAGTAGTTTACCTCTACGGCTTACGATATAAACGTTACTGTCAATTGTATCACCTAGTATATCTGCCATTTCTTTAAAATTAACTGGCTTACCTGCCGATGCTTGTAACATTGAGTTAATTGTACGTGTTTTTGCTAATAAATCCATTTGTATATTTCCTCCTAAATTAGTAATTCGCTATTTTCTTAATATTCTAAAGGTTTTTTCAAATAAGCGAAACTAATTCCTCTTAAAATTATAAAATAAATTGAGATAAATCTTTATTTCCAACGATTTCACCGAGTTTTTCGTCTACATAAACTGGTGTGATTTCAATATGTGCTGGTGCAATCTCTGAAGCCTCAAAAGAAACTTCTTCTAGTAAACGCTCTAAAATAGTGTGTAAACGGCGTGCACCAATATTATCTGTCTCTTGGTTTACTTCCATAGCAATTTCTGCAATGCGTTCAACAGCCGCGTCAGTAAACTCTATTGTTACGCCCTCTGTTGCTAGCAGCGCTTTATATTGTGTTGTTAAAGATTGATCTGGTTCTTGTAAAATACGAACAAAATCTTCCTTCGTTAATTTATCCAGCTCTACACGAATTGGTAAACGCCCTTGTAATTCAGGAATTAAATCAGATGGCTTTGACATATGGAAAGCACCTGCACCAATAAATAGCATATAATCTGTTTTTACGGGACCGTACTTCGTTGTGATTGTTGAGCCTTCAATGATTGGTAAAATATCACGTTGTACACCTTCTCGCGACACATCTGCTGATGAGCCACCATTTGAGCGACTTGCAATTTTATCAATCTCATCAATGAAAATAATACCGCTTTGTTCAGCACGCATTACAGCTTCTTGTGTTAGTTCATCGCTATCAATAAGCTTTGTTGCCTCTTCCTGCGTTAACACACGACGCGCATCACGTACTTTAAGACGACGCTTTTTCGTTTGCTTAGGCATTAATCCTGACAGCATGTCTTGCATACCTGGATTGTTGTTCATGCCAGCACCCTGTAAAGCATCAAACATCGCCATATTTTGTTCTTCCACTTTAATTGTAACCATTTCTTCTTCTAACTTACCTGCTTGCAAATCAATAGCTAGCTGTGCGCGTTTTGAACGAATTACAGTATCATCACCGTCTTCTTCGTCCGCTTGCTCAGTTTGCCCACCAAACAGCATCTCAAATGGATTTTGTGTAGGTTGTTTGCGCTTTTGAGTCGGTGCAAGTAGTTTGACCAGTCGTTCATTAGCTAACTGCTCAGCCTGCTCTTGAACGCCTTGCATAAGCTCTTCTTTAACTAAACGATGTGAAGCTTCTACTAAGTCACGCACCATTGACTCAACATCACGACCTACATAGCCCACCTCCGTAAACTTTGTTGCCTCGACCTTGATAAAGGGTGCATTTGTTAACTTAGCAATACGGCGAGCAATCTCTGTTTTACCTACACCTGTAGGTCCAATCATTAAAATGTTTTTAGGCACAACTTCAGCTTGCAATGCCTCGGAAAGTTGTGTACGACGGTAACGGTTTCGTAGCGCAATAGCTACAGCACGCTTAGCATCATTTTGACCTACAATATGACGACTTAATTGCTCAGTAATCTGTCTTGGAGTTAAATTATTCTTTGCCATTTTATAACGCCTCCACAATAATTTGATGGTTTGTAAACACGCAAATATCAGCCGCTGTCGTAAGTGCCGCCTCTGCAATTTCTTTCGCTGTAAGATTGTCACCCGCGTACTTTTTCAATGCACGACCTGCCGATAATGCATAATTACCACCTGAGCCAATAGCTAAAATACCGTCATCCGGCTCAATAACCTCACCTGTACCTGATACTAATAATAAAGTTGATTCGTCCATTACAAGCAACATCGCTTCTAGTTGTCGCAACATTTTATCACCACGCCATTGCTTTGCTACTTCTACAGATGCGCGCTGTAAATTACCGTTATATTCATTAAGTTTAGCCTCAAACATTTCAAATAAAGTAAATGCATCTGCTACAGAGCCTGCGAAGCCCGCAAGCACCTTGCCGTTAAACAGACGTCTGACCTTACGCGCGGTATGTTTCATAACTACCGCATTGCCTAACGTCACCTGTCCATCGCCAGCCATGGCACATTTACCATTATGATGAATGGCAAAAATCGTAGTTGCATGAATTTGTCCCATCATGATACCTCCAATTTACGCTCTTGGATGAGCGTTCATATATGTTTTACGTAAATGCTCTGTTGTAACATGCGTATAGATTTGCGTTGAAGATAAACTACTGTGCCCAAGTAATTCTTGAACGGTTCGTAAATCTGCACCGTTGTTAACGAGGTGCGTCGCAAATGTATGACGCAACATATGAGGATGAATTTTACTATGCAGAGCTGCTCGCTTCATAATATCCGTTAAAATATAGCGCACGCCCCTGTCTGTAATAGGTGCACCGCGCATATTTACGAAGACTTGTTGATGCGCTGTGTTTTTCATTAAGCGCACGCGTCCTTGTGTAGTATAACGCTCAAGAGCATTTGCAGCATATTGTCCAAAGGGTACTATACGTTGCTTACGTCCTTTGCCCATCACACGAATAATACTGTAAGTGAAATCAATATCCTGTAGAGTTAGCGCTGTTAGTTCACTAACACGAATCCCTGTAGCATACAATAGCTCAAGCATTGCTAAGTCTCGCTGTTCCTTAGGAGTGTTACCTTGCACTACTTCAAATAGCTGTGCTAGCTCTTGTTCATAAAAAAATTGCGGCAAGCGCTGTTGTTTTTTAGGATGATATAACAGGTGAAACGCACTGTCATCAATAGCGTATGTTTTATTTAAAAACCGAAAAAACGAACGTATTGCTGAAATGCGACGTGACACCGTCGTACGCGCTAACTGTTTATCATAAAGCTGTGTAACATATAGCCTTGCAACAGAATACGTGACATCTGTCAATTGTGTGACAGCTTCAGTTTGTAGGAAAACAAAGAAGTCCTGCAAGTCTGCCTGGTACTCCGAAATAGTGTGTGGAGAGAAGTTTTTTTCGACCGTAATATATAAAACAAATTGCTCCATTGCTTGCTCCGTTGAAATCTTCACAACAAATTTCACCACCACAAATTGTTTTATTGCCACATCTTTTGAAACACACAAGGAAACTCTATACCTATTGGGCAAATTGTGCAAGTAAAAAGATAATTTTGTCAATCTTTAATTGAAATTGCGTGTAAATTATGTCCAAAGTTTAGCCAATCACAAGAAAAGCTACGTAATCTATAGCGATTACGTAGCCTCCTTTATATTCATTTAAATCGTTGTTGACGCTTTAAAGTTTTTTAGTGCTTCTAGTGCGCGTGTAGCATGTAGCTCAGCGCGCTCTGGTTTTGAACGACGACCTGGTGGTAAATCTGGGAATATACCAAAGTTCACGTTCATTGGTTGGAAGTTTTTCGCTTGCGCCTCTGTAATATAACGCGCCATGCTACCTAGTGCTGTTTCATTTGGGAAAACAATCAGCTCCTCACCTTTTACCAGTCGAGCTGCGTTAATGCCTGCAACAAGTCCACTCCCAGCGGACTCTACATAACCTTCAACACCTGTCATTTGACCTGCTAAGAAGATGTGTTTATGATCACGCATTTGGTAGGTCTTCTCTAAAACCTCTGGTGAGTTAACAAATGTATTACGATGCATTACACCATAACGTACAATCTCTACATTTTCAAGACCCGGAATCATTTGTACAATTTCTTTTTGTGGTCCCCATTTTAAATGGGTTTGGAAACCAACGATGTTATATAGCGTACCTGCTGCATCATCTTGACGCAACTGTACAACAGCATACGGGCGCTTACCTGTTTTTGGATCCTCAAGACCTACTGGTTTCATAGGACCAAATAACATCGTTTTTTCGCCACGTGTTGCCATTACTT
Organism: Metalysinibacillus saudimassiliensis; assembly: GCA_000935965.1. GTDB lineage: Bacteria > Bacillota > Bacilli > Bacillales_A > Planococcaceae > Metalysinibacillus > Metalysinibacillus saudimassiliensis. Next base: position 9,577 of record LN483076.1, on the reverse strand, counting down.
CAATTGGCATACAGCCTTCAAAGTAAATCTCTTTTTCGAACTCTTTCAGCGGGACAACCTCTGCCGCAATTAACGCTTCGCGGAATGCCATAAACTCTTCTTTATTCATTGGGCAGTTAAGGTAAGCCGCTTCACCTTTATCATAACGCGATTTTAAATAGACTTTGTCCATATCAATACTGTCTTTTTCGATGATTGGTGCTGCTGCATCGTAAAAATACAAATAATCCTGACCTGTTAATGCTTGAATTTCTTTTGCTAAAGCCTCTGATGTTAAAGGACCTGTCGCAATAATCGTTACGCCCTCAGGAATTGATGTAACCTCTTCATTAATTACCTCAACAAGTGGATGGTTTTTAACTGCTTCTGTTACGTAGCCCGCAAACTCATGTCGGTCAACGGCTAAAGCGCCACCTGCAGGTACTGCACACTTGTCTGCAGCTTGCATAATTACTGAGTTCATACCACGCATTTCTTCTTTTAATACACCTACTGCATTCGTTAAACCGTTTGCACGTAAGGAGTTAGAGCACACAAGCTCTGCGAATTTATCCGTATGATGTGCTGGCGTTTGTTTTACAGGGCGCATTTCGTACAAACGAACCTGTACCCCACGCTCTGCTAATTGCCATGCTGCCTCTGAGCCTGCTAAACCTGCCCCAATTACATTTACTACTTGTGTCATTTTCTCTACCACGCTTTCTTTATTGTACAGGTGCTTCTTCGTAGTCACACTCATCATTCGTACATTTAATTTGAATACCTTTTTTCAACTTCTTCTCAACTAACAACGACTCACACTTTGGACATGGTCGTGCAATTGGTTTATCCCAAGAGACAAAATCACACTCTGGGTATTGATTACAGCCATAGAAAATACGGCGTGTTTTACTTTTACGCTCAACGATTTCACCCGTCTCGCAATCTGGGCACTTTACACCAATAAGCTTTACAATCGCTTTTGTATTGCGGCATTCTGGGAAGTTAGAACATGCCATAAACTTGCCATAGCGCCCAAGTTTATAAACCATTGGCGAGCCACATTTCTCGCAGTCTTCACCAGCGGGCTCATCCTTAATAACAACTTTCTCCATCTCTGCATCCGCATGCTGAACGTGTTTTTCGAAGTCTTGATAAAACGCATCAATAACATCTACCCACTTACGATTACCTTCTTCAACTTCATCAAGGTCACGCTCCATTTGAGCAGTAAACTCAATGTTTAAAATATCCGGGAAGAACTCTAATACTAATTGGTGCACAATCTCACCGAGTTCGGTTGGGATGAAACGCTTTGCATCTAGTGTCACATAGCCACGTCGTTGAATAGTATCCAGTGTTGGCGCATAAGTTGATGGACGCCCTATACCTAATTCTTCCATTGTTTTTACTAAACGTGCTTCTGAGAAGCGTGGTGGTGGTTGTGTAAAATGTTGCTTTGGCTCAATTTCTGTTGCCTTTACAACATCACCCTCTGCCATATCAGGTAAATACGTTGATTTTTCTTCTTTTTGGTCATCAGAACCTTCAATATATACTTTCATGAAACCTGGGAATTTAACTTGTGATCCATTTGCACGGAACACCACGTCACCTTGCTGTAAATCTACAGACACCGTATCTAATACAGCGGGTGCCATTTGGCTTGCAATAAAGCGCTCCCAAATTAAGCGATATAAACGTAGTTGATCACGACTTAGCACCGTTTTTAACGTTTCTGGTGCACGCATTGTACTCGTTGGACGAATTGCCTCATGCGCATCTTGTGAATTTGTAGCTTTCTTTGTTTGACGCTCTGTTGTCGCAATAAACTCTTCACCGTATTTGTCATTAATATATGCAACTGCTTCTGTCTTCGCTGTGTCAGATACACGCGTTGAGTCTGTACGCATATAGGTGATTAAACCAACAATGCCTTCTTTTTTACCAAGGTCAATACCTTCATAAAGCTGTTGTGCTAGCATCATTGTTTTTTTAGCACGGAAGTTTAACTTACGCGCTGCCTCTTGTTGTAAAGAAGACGTTGTAAATGATGGCGCTGCATTACGTTTACGTTCTTTCTTCGTTACACTTTGAACAGTAAAGTCGTCACCTTTTAATTGTTTAAGAATAGCCTGTACTTGTGCCTCATTCGTTAGCTTAACCTTTTCTTCGGCTGTACCATAGTACAATGCGTCAAATGATTTTGCCCCTTTTGCGAATGCCGCATCAATTGTCCAGTACTCTTCAGGAATGAATTGTTTGATTTCATTTTCACGGTCAATAATTAAACGTAAAGCTACTGACTGTACGCGTCCAGCAGACAATCCCTTTTTAACTTTTTTCCATAAAATCGGACTAATATTGTAGCCAACAAGACGATCAAGCATACGACGCGCTTGTTGAGCATCAACTAAATCCATATTAATTGGTCGAGGATGCTTAAATGATTCTAAAATGGCATCTTTAGTGATTTCGTTAAATACCACACGACAATCTGACTCAATATCAATATTAAGCGCTGTCGCTAAGTGCCAAGCAATCGCTTCCCCTTCTCTGTCGGGGTCAGCCGCGAGATAAATTTTCTTAGCTTTTTTGGCCGCTGTTTTTAATTCTTGTAAAACAGGCCCTTTACCACGAATGGTAATATATTTTGGCGTGTAGTTGTTTTCAGTGTCAATGCCCATTTGGCTTCGTGGTAAGTCACGCACATGCCCTACCGACGCTTTTACTTTATACTTTTTACCTAAATAACGTTCAATTGTTTTTGCTTTTGCGGGTGATTCCACAATTACTAAATAATCTGCCATTTATTTTTCCCCCTTAGTTAGAGGCTTACTATTACTGCTTTTTTAAGTTCACCTGTTGCAAAATGTATAACACATTTCATTTTATTGCAACTCATTTTCTATTTTTCCTTGTAATGCTTCGATAATTTGTTGGCTGTTTAACAGCGGTATTGCACCTTCCATTAACAAGAAATTTGTACCCGTAGAAAGCGGAGAGTCAATAGGTCCAGGCACTACAAAAACATCCTTCCCTTCATCTAAAGCAAACTCTGTTGTAATTAGCGTGCCACTTTTTTTGGTAGCTTCTGTTACAACTAATGCTTGCGATAGTCCGCTAACTATTCGATTACGCATAGGAAAATGGTGGCGTGCAGGTTTCACATAAGGCGCATACTCGGTAAGTAGTAAGTGTTGTTCAATTAGTTGTTGCGCTAATTGTTCATTGTGCCTCGGGTACATATGATAAAACCCACTCCCCAAAACTGCAATGGTTTGCCCTCCAAATTGCATAGTTAAACGATGCGCTATTGTATCTGCACCCAATGCTAATCCACTAATAATAGTAATTTTTTGCGCACATAACTCAGGTAAAATTTGCTGTAATACGCGACTCGTATAAGAACTAGCTTTCCTTGAACCAATAACAGCAATTGCAGGATTTTTTAGCAATCCTACATTACCTTTAGCATACAAAACAGCTGGTGCGTCATAAATCGAAAGTAACGATTTCGGGTAATTTTCGTCATAAAAAGGAATAGGGACAATCGCATTTTCTGCATAATAGCTTTGCATATCAACTTTATAAAGCTGTTTAAATTGCGTTAGGATGGCGCTTGCGCGTTGCGGGGTAATCCGTAGGGTTTGGGTAAGTTGATTAACTTGAAGCGTGTCTAGGCGCTCTAATTGATTAGCTTGTATAAGCGCCGCTACAGCCTTAGCTGTTAGTGGTGTAATGTAATGAAGTGCAAGCAAGGCTTGTGTAATTTTATCCATAATACTTCCTCCTCTAGAAAGTACCGTAAAACAAAAGAAAAGGCACAGCACATGGCTGTACCTTTCATATTAATGGGTTTTACACTTTTCGTATAGCCCTTTTTCTTTTAACACTTTAATTAGCGTTTCGCCAATAACTGAAGGAGTTTCTGCTACTTCAATACCCGCTGCATTCATAGCTTTAATTTTTTCAGTTGCAGTACCTTTACCACCAGCGATAATAGCGCCAGCATGCCCCATGCGTTTACCTGGAGGTGCTGTTTGACCACCAATAAAGCCGACTACTGGTTTAGTCATATTAGCTTGGATCCATTCAGCTGCTTCTTCTTCTGCTGTACCACCAATTTCACCAATCATTACTACCGCATATGTTTCATCGTCTTCATTAAATGCTTTTAATGTGTCGATAAAGTTAGTACCGTTAACAGGGTCACCGCCAATACCAACTGCAGTCGTTTGACCGATACCTTCTTGTGTTAATTGATGTACAGCTTCATACGTTAGTGTACCTGAACGTGAAACTACACCAACATGGCCTTTTGTATGGATGTAACCCGGCATAATACCAATTTTACACTCATCTGCCGTAATAACACCTGGGCAGTTAGGTCCTACTAAGCGTGTCTTTTTATCTTCCATATAACGTTTTACTTTAACCATATCTAGTACTGGGATATGCTCTGTGATACAAATTGTCATATCAAGCTCTGCATCCACAGCCTCTAAAATTGCATCCGCTGCAAATGGCGCTGGTACATAAATAACAGATACAGTTGCACCTGTTGCTTTCACAGCTTCTTCTACTGTATTGAATACAGGTACGCCTTCGATTTCAAGACCACCCTTACCTGGTGTTACACCCGCTACAATTTTCGTGCCATAGTCAAGCATTTGGCGCGTATGGAATAGCGCTGTTTCACCTGTAATACCTTGTACAATTACTTTTGTGTCTTTGTTAATAAAAACAGCCATCCTAAAAATCCCCCTTATTACCCTACTAATTTTACGATTTTTTGCGCGCCATCTGCCATTGAATCTGCAGCTACGATATTTAAGCCAGAGTCATTTAGCATTTGCTTACCAATCTCTACATTTGTACCTTCTAAACGAACAACTAATGGTACTTCTAAGCCTACTTCTTTAGCCGCTGTGATAACACCTGCTGCGATAACGTCACACTTCATAATACCGCCAAAGATGTTAACGAAAATCCCCTTAACGTGTTCATCTGATAAAATAATTTTAAATGCTTCTGTTACTTTTTCAGCTGTAGCACCGCCCCCAACGTCTAGGAAGTTTGCCGGTGTTCCGCCGTAATAGCTAATGGTATCCATTGTTGCCATAGCTAGCCCTGCACCATTTACCATACAGCCAATATTGCCGTGTAGTGAAATATAGCTTAGATCATGTTTAGATGCCTCTACTTCTTTTGGATCTTCTTCGTTGAAGTCACGTAACTCTACGATATTTTTATGACGATATAGCGCATTATCATCAAAGTTAAACTTCGCATCTAACGCAATTACTTCGCCGTCTCCTGTAATCGCTAGTGGATTGACTTCAACTGTCGAAGCATCCGTATCAACAAATGCGTCGTATAAACGCATCATTAGTTTTGCTGCGCTACCTACAAGCTTTGTAGGGATATTCATATTGAAAGCCATGCGTCGCGCTTGGAATGCTGTCAAACCTAATACAGGGTCAACAACTTCATGGAAAATCTTTTCTGGTGTTGCTGCTGCAACCTCCTCAATATCCATACCGCCCTCTTCAGAGCCCATTAATGTCACACGTGATGTAGCACGGTCCACGACTAAGCTTAAATAATATTCCTTTTGAATATCAGAACCTTGCTCAATGTAAAGACGCTTAACTTCTTTACCCTCAGGTCCTGTTTGATGCGTTACTAAAATTTTCCCTAGTAATTCCTTTGCATAAGAACGAACTTCCTCAAGCGTTTTTGCGATTTTAACCCCGCCTGCTTTACCGCGTCCACCTGCGTGGATTTGTGCCTTCACTACAGTTACGTCAGCGTTTAATTCTTTAGCTACTTTCACCGCTTCATCAGGTGAAAAGGCAACGTTACCTTTTGGTACGGCTACACCGTACTTACGCAAAATTTCTTTCGCTTGATATTCATGGATATTCATATTCCATCCTCCCATCAGACAATTGCATGATTCTACTCACAACTTCTATTCTATACAAAGATTCTGATAATGTCTATAATCCTCTTTTATGTTTATTTTACAATCTTTTATGCACAAATATCATCGAAAAATTAATTTGATAATTCTGATAAGTAGCAAATAATGTTCTTTTAGGATGATATTTTCTTTTATAGTACAGATTATTCTCGGCGCGTTAATTTATGCTCCTTATCTACACGATAAATAAAAGCAAAGACCTCAGCTACAGCTTGGTACAGCTCTTCAGGTATAGATTCATTTAAATCGAGTTGCCCTAAAAGTTCGACAAGACTTGGATCCTCATGGACGGGAATGCCATGCTCCGCGGCTTTAGTTAAAATATTATCTGCAATTTTTCCTTTACCCTTCGCTACAACCTTAGGACCTGCACTCTCTCCTGGGACGTAAGTTAAGGCAATAGCTTCTTTACGCTTATGATTTTCTGCACTCATACGAAATAGTCAACTCCTGTCGTGGGTGGTTGTGGCTGTTTTAGTACACGCTTTTTAGGCGCGTTTTGCTCCTCAAAAGTTTTAACTGTTACGGCAGATAATTGATAATCTTTTTTCGCTAAGCCTTCTTTTAATAGCGCTTGAAATGGTATAGTAAGCGATTTTAACACAGGATTGTCATTAAATAAGTTCACTGTTACGACACGATTTTGCACTTGCATATCAATCATCGTCTCTTGTAGAGAGTCCATTTGTAAATAAAATAAAATGCGTGCAAACGCTGCGTCAATTTTTCCGTCTTCCTTCATACGCCCACTCCATTGCAAAGTTGCATCTGTACGCTTACCAAAAAACTCTAGCGGCACTTGCATAGTTAACTGTTGCTGGGGTCCATTTTCTCCAGATAATAATTGCATACCGTTCATACGAGATAATAGCATTTCGCCCGCTTGGCGCATTTCAGGCGATATAGGTTGTTCTAGCATTGCTTGTAATTGTGGCTTAATCATTTGTGCAATTGCTTGTGTATCAGCTGCCTTTTGCGTAAGCATGGCCTCGTAACTCACGCCTAAACCACGCATTACATGTTTCATCGCATGCTCCATAGCTTTACTATCTACTGCGGCTGCTACTTGTGCCTCTGCTGTGGTCATTAGATTTTGCATAACAGGTGTCTGCGGCTTTGCGAGTTGCTCTGTGAGTTGCTGTAGCAGTTGTGCTTGCTGAGGCGCTGTAAGACCTGGACGTAGTAATGATAGGAGTTGCTCTTTTGCTCCTTGATCTTGCCCAAAAATTTGTTGTTCCGCATTAGCACTAAAGGCACGCAATAATTGGTGTTGCAACTCTTTGCCAAAGGATTGAATGGTTTGTGGTGTGGCCGGCAATTGTTGAAATCGTTCTACTAACTGCGTTAAAGCTTGTTTATTTTCTGTAGTTAAGCTCGACTGAGTCGCTAACCATGCCTTAACGTCATTAGCTACTGCCTGTGCTGTGCTAGGCGTTGCTTGCATTACCTGTTGTACGATTGTAGAAGGCTGACCTTGCTGTGTATTTGGTGCAATATTTTGCATGGTAGCATTTGGTTGTACAGCTCCTGCCTGCTTCAGCACCTGTAGCGCTTGTAATTTATCCGCTACAGAGGATGCTGGGCTTTGCAAAGTTTGCACTAACTTAGCTAACATCACACCTCCTGTTTCTACACCAAAAGGTTTAGCTAATTGATTGATTTGTGAAAGCAATGATTGACGCAAGTCAGCTGGTAAGCTCGTATCCATCTGTAGTAAATTTGCTACTTGCTGTATAGTACTCGTCATACCACTCGTTTTTTGTCCGTTCATTAATGCTTGAAAGACTTCGTTAGTGAAGGGCATTTTTAATGCTACCATTTTTGTTAATGCTGTTAATGCCTGTTGCTTATCAGCCCCGTCTAAATTTTTTAGCCATGACTCTGCTTGTACAAGTTGCTCTTTAGCAATCGGGAGTTGCTCCTTCATAAAATGTGCCATAACCTTTTGCATGTCTGCCGTTTTTGGCACATTCATAGTATCGAGTAGCTGATTCATTTGCTGGCTTTGCGACATTTGCGGTCCCATCGGTCCTGTTACTACTTTAAGCTCTGTTTGCGGTGTAGTGCCTGTCACTTGAAAGAAGTGTGCGTCACCAGCTTTAAGTGGCACTTCAAGCTTAGCTATCATTTTATGTCCACCAATTTGTACTTCTGCCATTTGATCAGGAAATAGTTGTTTAATTGTGCCATGAAATACTTGTCCTTGTCGAAGCGCTAGAGGTTGTTGCTGTGCTTGGATCGCTTGATTGCCCCCTACCGCTTGAAATGACATATTCATTTTAGCCAACCTCCTTGTACCATTGATTTAATTGGTTCAAATGACGTGCGATGCTCTGCCGTTACACCATGCTTAGCTAATGCCTCTAAATGCTGTGGTGTACCATAACCTGCATGTTGTTCAAAACCATAGGCTGGGTATTTTTCGGCTAATTCGTCCATATAAGCATCACGTGCAGTCTTAGCTAAAATAGAAGCTGCTGCGATGCTTAAACTTTTAGCATCGCCCTTAATAATATTTTCTTGTGGCAGGGCAATCGCAACCGTCATCGCATCTAACAATACCCCATCAGGCTGCACAGATAGTAAACCTACACTACGTGCCATAGAACGCTTTGTCGCCTCATAAATATTAATTTTATCAATCACCTGTACAGGTTGAAAATGAATAGCATATGCCACAGCATTCGCTTTAATGACAGCAGCATAATTTGCTCGTTGTTCTTTTGTTAATTGTTTAGAGTCGTTGATGCCTTCAAATGCACTACAATCTGTCGGTAATACTACTGCAGCTGTTACGACAGGACCTGCCAGTGGGCCGCGTCCCGCCTCATCTACACCTGCTAGAACTGCACCGTATTTTGCACGGTAACTATCATCAAAAGCTACGCGTTCTAGATGCGCCTGATATGCCTCTTGTGTTTTTGCCAAGCGACTATAAAATTGCTTTAATGCCTTTTGTACGCCCGCACGTTCATCAGTAGCTAGCTCCGTTATCCACGCTTGCTCTGTTGTCGCTTCTTTTAATGCTTGTGTAATTTCTTTTACTGTTTTCATAATTACGCCCCTCAATCTTTATTCGTATGCCTATTATCGGTTATTTTATCGTTTTCTAAAAGAAAAACCTCTCTAATCCGATACATTACTTGAGGTGAGAGGAATGGAAATTGCACAAATCGCCAATCGCATCGTTAATGACGCTATCACTGACCAACGCAAACATTACGAACAAGCACAAAAGACACAAGATGGCGGCCAAATCACAGTATTTGAGGATGGCTTTGAACGTGTTTATTTAGTAAAACCAAATGGTGTACGTGTGCTATTGTCACAAAAACTAATCTTTTGGCTACGTGTAGAACAAGAAAGTAAAAAGCACGACGACAAAGAACGATTAACCAATGGCGAAATTAAGCAAATGCATAGCGAACGTAGCAAAACGCTAATGCAACAGTTAAATGCACATGCCCCTGTTTTTTTCGCACATAAAAAGAGGCTGGGACATAAGTGAAAATTCCAGCCTTTAATAGAGAAGGTGATGTCGAATTTGACATCACCTTCTCTATTTTTATGTATAAATTGGGAATTACCATTCCCGTATTGCGTACTTTC
>LN483075.1 GCA_000935965.1 Metalysinibacillus saudimassiliensis | reverse complement strand
ACAAAGTACGCAATACGGGAATGGTAATTCCCAATTTATACATAAAAATAGAGAAGGTGATGTCAAATTCGACATCACCTTCTCTATTAAAGGCTGGAATTTTCACTTATGTCCCAGCCTCTTTTTTATGCTAGCTAGTTAATAGATTAGGTATATAAAGCTAGTATGTGGAAAATAAAGTATAAAAGTAAAAACAATAAGTATTTAGTAATAACGAATGGTATAATAAAGCAGTATAATTTAATTATAAAGTGAGGAATAGTAGTGGAAGTTTTTATTGGCAGACAACCTATTTTAGATATAAATGAAAAGATTGTAGCATACGAATTACTGTATCGTAGTAAAAATAAAAATTCATTTCCTCTAGTTGACTCAGATGCAGCCACAGTAGATGTGCTAATCAATTCGTTCTTGTCGATTGGTATTGATGAGGTTACTAAGGGACGCCCAGCCTTTGTTAATTTTACCGAAAATCTTTTAATGAGTAATTTAACAGATTTTTTAAACCCATCACAAGTGGTAATTGAAATATTAGAGGACGTTGCGATTACCTATGAGTTAATTGCGCGCGTTATTAAATTAAAAGAAAAAGGTTATAAAGTGGCGTTAGATGACTTTGTGTTAGATGAGTCTGTAGAAATTTATGACGAATTATTTGAGCACATTGACTACATTAAGGTGGATTTTTTACTTTCGCCATTAAAAGAGCGTTTAGAAATCGAAAACCGCGTTAAAACCTCCTTCCCGCATATTACGTTACTTGCCGAAAAGGTAGAAACACGCGAAGAATTTGAAATTGCTAAAGTGTCGGGTTACGAGTTGTTTCAAGGTTATTTCTTTGAGCAACCACAGGTGATTATATCTACAGACATCCCAGTTAACACAATTCAATATTTCCAGCTTATTTCGTTATTGCGTGAGGAAGAGCCAAATATGGATGTCGTAGCAGAGAGTATTGAGCGAGACATTTCACTCAGTTATAAACTACTACATTTAATTAATACCTCACCACGCCGTCGTACAAAGGTGCGTTCAATTAAGCAAGCTGTAATGATGTTAGGTATCGCGCAGTTACGTAACTGGATTTATTTGTTAGCAATGCGCGAAAATAATAAAAATCATGACAGTGATGTCTTTACAGAGGTTATGCATTCAGCGCTTTACCGAGCCAAAGTATGTGAAATTTTAGCAAAAGATGATAAGCATAGTAACTTCTCCGAGTATTTTTTAATTGGCATGTTCTCTTTAATGGATACATTATTACAGCGCCCTATGTATGTGATTATGCAACAAATGCCATTTTCCGAAGAAATTATGGAGACGATTTCAGGGCAACAAACAACAATGTCACCTTATTTAAATTTAGCAGTAGGTATGGATAAAATTGATTGGCCTAAGATTGATAAGGGTATGCATTACTTTGATATTACCCCTAAAAAACTAGAGGAAATTCATAAAGAAGCAAATGAATGGGCAGAAAATGCGTTTGCATAATGCAAAAATTGTGAACATATAATGTATAGGCGTATGCTTTCTTTGTATACTGGGGTCTTTCTCTTTAATAATATAAAAGAGGTTTGCTATACTAAGAGATGTACGTTTTACTACTATTATTTGGAGGGGTTCAAATGAAGAAAGCATTATTAACAGCAGTATTCGGTTCAGCATTATTCCTAGCTGCATGTGGCGGTGGCGATGACGCTGCTAAAGACAAAGACACATCAGCAAATGACGGTGGCAACACAACTGAGGTAGCAGCAGGCGAAGCAATCGCTAAGCAAAAATGTATCTCTTGTCACGGTGGCGACCTTAAAGGTCAAGGCAGCGCGCCTTCACTAATCGGCACAGGTAAAGATGCAGCAGAGCTACAAGACATCATTGAAAATGGTAGCCCAGATCTTCCAGGTATGCCAGCGGGTCTTATTAAAGGCGACGACGCTAAAGAAGTAGCAACATGGTTAGCTGACCAAAAATAATAACAGTAAGGTTGTTGGTGCATGTGCCAACAACCTTTTTTACATAAAGGAGTGAATTAAATGCCAGTAGTAGTGACAAGAGATGTAATGGAGCGCTTTAATTTAAAGGTAGTAAGCGGCAATGAGGGGCTTGGCAGGTATATTGCGACGAGTGATTTATCGCGACCTGGGCTAGAGATGGCAGGATATTTTATGCACTATCCAGCCGACCGTGTACAGCTTTTAGGTAAGACCGAAGTATCTTTTTTTGACATGCTTGACGACTCAGTAAAGAAAGAGCGCATGCTTAAGCTTTGCTCGCCTGATACGCCAGCGATTATTGTAGCGCGTGATATGCGTGTACCAGAGGCGTTAATACAAGCTTCTAATGAGATGCAAGTGCCTGTGTTAACAACAACGATGACTACTACGCGTTTTTCGAGTAAGTTGACCAATTATTTAGAGAGCCAACTAGCACCAACTACAGCTGTACATGGTGTGTTAGTCGATGTGTATGGTATCGGTGTGCTTATTGTTGGTAAGAGTGGTGTAGGTAAAAGTGAAACAGCACTAGAACTTGTTAAAAAGGGACATCGTTTAGTGGCGGATGATAGTGTGGAAATTCGACAAGAAGCAGAGGATTTTTTAGTAGGTAGTGCACCACCTTTGCTCGAACATTTGCTTGAGATACGCGGTATCGGTATTATTGATATTATGACATTGTTTGGCGCAAGTGCTGTGAGACCATACAAACGTATTACCCTAGTAGTTGAGCTAGAAATATGGGATGACGAAAAGGTATATGATCGTCTAGGTTTAGAGGAAGAAAAAGTGAAAATTATTGATACTGAATTAACTAAGCTGACAATTCCTGTACGTCCTGGTCGAAACGTTTCAGTGTTATTAGAAGTAGCGGCGATGAATTATCGCCTAAAGCGTCTAGGCATTAATGCAGCAGAGGAGTTTTCTCGCCGTTTAGATGATGTCATTAATGCCAACGAAAGTGAAGATTATTAAGGAAGGGGCAAGTTATGGAATTTTTATTATTACGTATTGACCCAACTGCCTTTCATTTAGGGCCAATCCCTGTACAGTGGTACGGTGTATTAATTGTGTCAGGGATTATTATTGCTTATTTGATGGCACAAAGAGAGGCGTTAAAGCTCGGCTTTGAAGAAGACACGATTGCCGATTTATTATTATGGGCAGTGCCTATTGCTATTTTTTCAGCGCGTGCGTATTACGTAATTATGCGTTGGGATTATTATAGTGTGCATCCTGAGCGTATTATCCAAATATGGGAGGGCGGTATTGCCATCCATGGTGCTTTAATTGGTGCCTTTATTACAGCGTATATTTTCACGCGCAAAAAAAATATTAGTTTCTTTAAATTAGCTGATATTGCTGCCCCGAGTATTTTAGTCGGTCAAATTATTGGTCGTTGGGGTAACTTTATTAATCAAGAGGCTTATGGTGGAGAGGTGACACGTTCATTTTTAGAGGGCCTACATTTGCCAAATTGGTTGATTGAACAAATGTATGTCGAACAATTAAGTAGCTATGTGCACCCAACGTTTCTTTACGAGTCTTTTTGGAATGTGATTGGTTTACTTATTGTCCTAGCCATCCGACGTTTAAATCCACGTCGTGGTGAATTATTTATTTTCTATTTAGTTTGGTACTCTATTGGTCGCTTCTTTATTGAGGGGCTACGTACGGATAGCTTGTATTTAGTGGGCGAATTACGCTCAGCACAAGTTGTATCAATTATTGCGATTGCGGTAGGTATTATTTTATTTGTTTACCGTCGTACGATGATTAAACCAGTGGTGCGTTATAAAGATAAGTAGGGAGTGACAGCTATGAGATATGAGGCATTGTTATTTGATTTTGATGGGACATTACTTAATACAAATGAATTGATTTTACAATCGTTTCACCATGTGCTAAACGAAAGATTTCCTGGGCAATACCAAGTAGCAGACTGTGCGCAATTTATTGGGCCTTCGCTTAAGCAAACATTTGATGCGCTTGCGCCAAGTGAAACGGAACAACTTATTGCAACGTACCGCGCATTTAATGAAGCAAATCACGATGTGTTAATTACGGAGTATCCGCATGTTGTGGAAACCTTAACAGCATTAAAGGCAATGGGAGCTAAGCTTGCAATTGTTTCAACAAAACGTAATGATATGATTGAACTAGGCTTACAACGATTAGGTATCACTGCGTTATTTGATGTTAAGATAGGCTCAGATGATGTAAGACATGTTAAGCCTCATCCAGAGCCTGTTGAGTTAGCCTTACGTCAATTAGGCGTAACAAAAGACAAAGCGCTGATGATTGGTGATAACTCACATGACATTGAAGCAGGTAATAATGCGGGCGTTGCTTCTGTAGGCGTAGCATGGGCACTAAAGGGAGAAGCCTACTTACGTAGTTTTAACCCTACTTACATTGTGCAAGATATGCGTGATTTCATTCCTCTTGTTAAGGGGGAGTAAGTATGGCGCGTAAAACACAACGCTACACCGTTGAAGGATCTAACTCTTTATGGCAACTGTACCGTACCGTTTCCTTTTTTAAGGTGATGAAATGCTTTATTGTAATTCAAGTAGGGCGCTTTATGCCATCACTGCGTGTTAAAAATTTTTTGTATCGCACATTTTTAGGCATGACGCTTGGTAAACAAACATCGCTTGCTTTAATGGTAATGCCTGACACTATGTTTCCAGAACGTATTACAGTTGGTGATAATAGTGTGATTGGTTTTAATACGACCATTTTAGCGCATGAGTATTTAATCGAAGAATATCGACTAGGTGATGTCATCATCGGCAAAAATGTAATGGTTGGCGCAAACTCAACCATTTTGCCTGGTGTAACGATTGGTGACGGTGCTATTGTGTCTGCTATGACATTAGTGCATCGTGATGTACCAGCGGGCTGCTTAGCAGGTGGTAACCCTATGCAAATTATTTATACAAAAGAACAGATGGAAGAGCGTCGTAAAAACGATGCATTTTTTAAGAGCTAGCGCGATGCTGGCTCTTTTTTTATAAACGTCGGTAATTAGTAACAATTAATAAGTGTGAAATATGTGATAATACAGATAATAATCAGTAAATTCCGTTGACTTCCAAAAATGTTTACGATAAAATTACTTTAATGTTCTAGTTCTCTAGTGAACTAAAGTGAAAGGGTGGCAAGTATGTCTTCAATTAAAATGTTTGAAAAACCAGTCGGTATGCGCGATACGCTACCAAAAATTTATGATAAAACAGCAGCACTGCGCCAACAAACACGGGAATTTTTACGCGTTCGTGGCTATGATTTTATCAAAACGCCAAGTGTAGAGTATTACGATACGATCGGTAAAGCCTCAGCTATTCAAGATGCATCGCTCTTTAAGTTATTTGATAATCAAGGTAACACATTAGTATTGCGTCCAGAGATGACGACACCAATCGTCCGTGCGGCATCGTCCAAGTTATTAAAAGAACAAACCCCGCTACGTTTAGGCTATTTCTCTAATGTATTTCGTGCGCAAGAAGTAGAGGGTGGTCGTCCTGCAGAGTTTGAGCAAATGGGCATTGAGTTAATTGGTGACGAGACGGTCTATGCGGATGCCGAAGTAGTGGCGACAGCAATTGAGTTGTTACAAGAATTGCAAGTAAATGACTTTAAGGTGACGATTGGGCATGCAGGTATTTTACAATGCGTTCTACGTGACTATACAGAGAGTCAAAGTGAAGCTGATGAGCTACGTAACTTATTAGTTAAGCGTAATTATGTAGGCTTTGAGGAAGCTGTGTATGCTTTTGATTTACCAAAAGCTAAATCAGATGCGCTCATGCAATTTATTGGTGAGGCAACGAACATCGAAAAAATCGAAGACATTGAAAAATATGTGCGTAAAAATGAGGCACTACAATATATGCAAAAGCTAGACCAGCTATTAACAGCAGCAGGCTTAGGCGCATATATTGATTTTGATTTCACCCTTTCAAGTCATATGAATTATTACACAGGTATGTTATTTGAAGTATTTGCGAGTGGCAGTGGTTTTGCATTAGGTAATGGTGGGCGCTATGATGGTCTGCTTACAGAGTTTGACGTGCAAACAGGTGCAACAGGCTTTGGTCTACGCGTAGATCGCTTGCTTGAGGTATTACCGTTACCAGTAGTGGCACAAGAGCGTGTATTAGTTACTTTTACAGATGATACCTTTGGCGCAGCGCTACAGTTGGCACGTGAGTTAAGAGCACAAGGTACAAGTGTTACATTAAGTGCCGTTGCTACAAAAGTAAGTGAGGATAACTTTACACGTATTGTACAAGCAACAAAGGGAGCGATGACAAATGAGTGAGTTAACAATTGCGATGCCTAAGGGACGTATTTTTGAAGAAGCCTATCAAATGCTAATTGATGCAGGTTTTAACCTTCCAGCAGAGGTTGAGATGTCTCGTAAACTAATGATTGAAATACCAGAAGAAAACATCCGATTTATTTTAGCAAAGCCTATGGATGTACCAACTTATGTTGAGCATGGGGTAGCTGATATCGGTATTGCTGGTAAGGATGTACTGCTTGAGCAACAACGTGAGGTGCATGAGTTATTAGATTTAAAAATCAGTGCTTGTTACTTAGCTTCAGCAGGGTTACCTCATACAGAAATGGACGAAATCGCACCGCGTATAGCGACAAAATATCCACATATCGCAACCAAATATTATAAAGGTATTGGCGAGCAGGTAGAGATTATTGAGCTCAATGGTTCGATTGAGCTTGCACCAATGATTGGGCTAGCTGACCGTATTGTTGACATTGTATCTACAGGTCGAACATTAAAAGAAAACGGCTTAATAGAGTATGAGCATATTGCTGATATTTCTTCCCGCTTAATTGCTAATCCCGTAAGTTACCGTATGAAGAGTGCACGCATTTTAGATTTAGCAAAGCGCTTGAAACACACAATTGAGGAGGGCGTTAAATGAAAATCGTAACACTACAACAGGGTGTGTCTTTAAAGCGCCCACTTGAGCAAGGTAATGAACAACAACTAACAACCGTTCGCCAAGTGCTAGCTGATGTTAAAGCACAGGGTGATGTTGCAGTGAAGCGCTACACTAAGCAGTGGGATGGCTTCGAGTTAGCGAGCTTGCAAGTAACACCAGCTGAAATAGAAGCAGCAGTTAGTGCCTTTGACAAGCAACTTTACCAAGATCTTGTCGAAGCAGCTGAAAATATTCGAGCGTATCACAGTTACCAACAACGCGAGGGCTATACGATGCCACTAGCAGATGGCTCTTACCTTGCGCAAAAAATCACACCAATTGATGCAGTAGGGCTTTATGTACCAGGTGGTACTGCAGCATATCCTTCAAGTGTATTAATGAATGTTATTCCTGCAAAGGTTGCAGGTGTAAAGCGTATAGTAATCACTTCACCAGCTAATAAAGAGGGTGTTGTACCAGCAGGTGTGTTAGTAGCCGCACATATTTTAGGTATTACCGAAATGTATAAGGTTGGCGGTGCACAAGCTATTGCAGCATTAGCCTATGGTACAGAAACGATTGCGCCTGTAGATAAAATTACAGGTCCAGGTAATATTTTTGTAGCATTAGCAAAGCGAGAAGTATTTGGTGAAGTAGCCATTGATATGATTGCAGGGCCAAGCGAGATTGCGATTATTGCTGATGATACAGCTTATGCAGATGAAGTAGCGGCAGATTTATTATCACAAGCAGAGCATGACACAATGGCTTGTGCCATCTTAGTAACTACAAGTGAAACATTAGCTACAGCAGTTGCCGAGCAGGTTGAGCAACAGCTACAAGCATTGCCGCGTGAGGCTACTGCACGTAAAGCAATTGAAAATTTCGGTACAATTTATGTAGCAAAAACTATGGATGAGGCAATAGCGGCAGTAAATACATTAGCGCCAGAGCATTTAGAAATTATGACAAAGCATGCAGAGGTTGTAGCTGAGCAAATTAGCCATGCGGGCGGTATTTTTATTGGGCGCTACTCGTCAGAGCCTGTAGGTGACTATTTTGCAGGGACAAACCACGTGCTACCAACGAACAGCACAGCACGCTTTGCGAGTGGGCTAGGTGTAGATGATTTTGTCAAAAAATCAAGCATTGTATATTACAGCGAAAAAACTTGGGTAAACAACGCGCCTAAAATTGCACGACTAGCACGTCTTGAAGGTTTAGAAGGACATGCGCGCGCAGTAGAATCGAGAGGATGGGAAAAATGACACGTTCAGCAAAGATTACACGCACTACAAGCGAAACACAAGTAGCAGTTGAAATAAATTTAGATGGTGAAGGTCAATCAAAAATCGAAACAGGCGTGCCATTTATGGACCATATGCTCGATTTATTTATTAAACATGGCTTAATGGACGGTACGATTATTGCAAATGGTGACACACATATTGATGACCACCATACAACAGAGGATTTAGGTATTGTATTAGGTCAAGCTATTCGTGAGGCATTGGGAGATAAGGTGGGTATTAAGCGTTATGGTAACGCCTTTGTACCAATGGATGATGCGTTAGCGCAAGTGGTGGTGGATTTTTCAAATCGTCCCCATTTAGAAATCCGCACGCCTGATTTAAAGCAAAAAGTCGGCACTTTTGATACAGAGCTTGTACACGAGTTTTTATGGAAGTTTGCGTTAGAAGCACGTATGAATGTGCATGTTATTGTGCCATACGGTCATAATACACACCATATTATTGAAGCAATCTTTAAAGCGTTAGCACGTGCGATTGATATGGCAATCCAAATTGATCCACGCGTTAAAGGAGTACCTTCTACGAAAGGACTGTTGGGATGAACATAGGCATTATCGATTATGGTATGGGTAATTTATTTAGCGTAGCCGAGGCAATTAAACGCCTCGGTTGCGATTACTTTATTGCAGGTGACAGCGAAGCGCTAGCCGAGGCAGATGCATTAATTTTGCCAGGTGTGGGTGCATTTCCTGATGCGATGGATAAGTTACGTGCAACAAAGCTTGATGGATTTATTACGCAACAAACAAAACCAGTGCTTGGTATTTGTTTAGGTATGCAGCTATTATTTGAGGCAAGTGAAGAAGTGCAACCAACAAGTGGGCTTGGTGTTATTAAGGGACATATTACAACGTTTGATGCAAAAACTGTACGTGTGCCGCACATTGGCTGGAGTGAGTTAACTTGGCATAAACCGTACGTAGAAAGTACGACAAACTTTGTCTACTTTGTACATTCGTTTTATGCAACGCAAACAAATGAAGTGGATATCGTAGCTAGCGCTCAGTACGGGGATGTACAAGTCCCTGCAGTTGTGCAATATGCTAACTTTACAGGCATGCAATTTCACCCTGAAAAATCAGGCGAGTTAGGCAAACAACTACTTAAACGATGGTTAAAGGACGTGGCGAAATGACAATTGAAATTTACCCAGCAATCGATATGCTAGGCGGCAAATGTGTGCGCTTATTTAAAGGGGATTACGAGCAAGAAACCGTTTATGGTGATTCACCATTTGAGATGGCAAAAAAATTTGCTGAAGCAGGCGCTCGTAATATTCATATGGTGGACCTTGACGGCGCAAAGGACGGCGAGCGTGTGCATTCGGCAGATGTTATTCGTGTAGCGAAAGAGCTACCTTTACGTGTGCAAATTGGCGGTGGTATTCGTACAGAACAAGACGTACGCTTTTATTTAAATAATGGTGTAGATCGTGTCATTATTGGTAGTTTAGCCATTCGTGAGCCAGAGCTTGTTGCACAAATGATTAAAGATTTTGGTGCAGAGCGCATTGTTATTGGTCTAGATGCTAAAGACGGTATGGTAGCAACACATGGTTGGTTAGAAACTTCCGATAAATCGGCGATTGATGTAGGTAAGTATTTTGTTGAGGCAGGTGCTAAGCACTTTATCTTTACTGATATTGCAAAAGATGGCACATTAGCAGGACCAAATGTTGCAGCTAATAAGGCATTAGCTGAAGCAACAGGCGCTAACATTATCGTGTCAGGTGGTATTAGCTCACTTGAGGATATTACAGCAGTGCGTGAGGCAAGTACTACAACAACGGTTGGTGGTGTCATTATTGGTAAGGCGCTATACGCTAATCGTTTTACATTAGAGCAGGCACTTGAGGAGGCAAAGTAATGGTGACAAAACGTATTATTCCTTGTTTAGATGTTAAAGATGGTCGTGTCGTAAAGGGCATTCAATTTGAAGGCCTACGTGATGCAGGTGACCCTGTAGCACTGGCTAAATACTATGATGAGCAAGGTGCAGATGAGTTAGTGTTTTTAGATATTTCGGCATCGCATGAAGGACGGGCCACTATGGTTGATGTTGTGCGTGAAACAGCTAAAGCATTAGCCATTCCCTTTACAGTTGGAGGTGGCATTCGTACAGTTGAAGATATCGAACGCATTTTACGCGCAGGTGCTGATAAAGTGTCTGTCAATACGGCTGCACTTGATAACCCTAGTTTACTAGCAGAAGGCGCTAAAAAGTTTGGGGCACAGTGCATTGTCATTGCTATTGATGCTAAATATAGTGAGGAAGACCAAACATGGATGGTGTATACACATGGTGGTCGTAATAAAACGACTTGGTCAGTTGTAGACTGGGCGCAAGAAGCTACGCGTTTAGGCGCGGGTGAGATTTTATTAACAAGCATGAACCGTGACGGCGAAAAATCAGGTTTTGATTTAGCTGTAACGCGTGCTGTACGCGAGGCAGTAACCGTACCTGTTATTGCGAGTGGCGGAGCGGGTAGTGCAGAAGATTTTTATCAAGTATTAACAGGGGATGTACAAGCAGATGCAGCACTTGCTGCTTCGATTTTCCACTATAAAGAAACGAGTGTAGCTGAAGTAAAGAGCTATCTACGTGATAAAGGAGTAGCGGTACGATGATTGAAATTACATTTGACGAACAAGGGTTAGCACCAGCAGTTGTGCAAGATGCGCGCTCTAAAGAAGTATTAACCGTAGCTTATATGAATAAAGAATCACTTGAAAAAACAATGACTACAGGCGAGACATGGTTTTATAGCCGCTCACGCCAAGAACTATGGCATAAAGGTGCAACAAGTGGTAACACACAGCAAGTTGTAAGTATTCGTACAGATTGCGACCAAGATGCATTAGTGATCGAAGTATTACCAAGCGGACCAGCGTGTCATACAGGGGCTCGTTCTTGCTTTACAGAACTGCTACAAGAAAATACTAAAGCAGGATCAGTTGGCATTGTGCCACACTTAATGGCTATAATTGCTGAACGTGAACAAGCCATGCCAGAGGGCGCTTACACAACGTATTTATTTACAGAAGGTATTGATAAGATTTGTAAAAAAGTTGGTGAAGAAGCAACTGAAGTAGTCATTGGCGCAAAAAACCGTGATGCAGAAGAAGTAAAGTGGGAAACGGCAGATTTACTTTACCACTTACTTGTTTTACTGCAAGAACAAAAAGTTAGCTTCTATGATGTTTTACAAGTATTAGAGAAACGTCACGAGGAAAAATAAACAACCTATGGTATAATAAAATTTACTTTGTAAAGGAACGTGTCATGCGTTCCTTATTTCTTGTTTTGGAGGAAAAATGATTGAAAAATAATAAACAACAACCACAAAACGTTATTTCATTTCTTCCGACGGGTGATTTTTATTATACAAAAGCCATGGATGCCATGCATTTTGGACAAATAGAAAAAGCGCGTAAGTATTTTTTACGAGCTGTAGAGCTAGAACCAGAAGATGCTAAAAGCTTTTTACAGCTTGGGATATTAGCTTTAGAAGTTGAAAACTATCATGAAGCTTACGACTTTGTAGCCAAAGCACATATGCTAGAGCCTACAAATGCGGAGGCTATTTTCTTTATGTCTGAAAGCGCAGGTTGCTTAGGGCTTGTACAAGAAGCTAAGAGCTATGCGACACAATATTTAGCAATCGCTCCAAAAGGGCCTTATGCAGAGGAAGCCGAAGAAATTATTACATTTTTTGATTACGAAGCGGAAGCCATGCCAGGGACAGAGGAGCACTCATTAGAAGAAATTCAAGCGCAAGAAAAAGCGCGCATTTTAATGGAGCAAGGTGAGTTTGAAAAGGCTATTGGGATTTTAGAGGATGTACTTATCACATACCCTGAATTTTGGTCAGCTTATAATAACTTAGCGCTCGCATATTTTTACATTGGTGAAGCTAATGATGCCAAAGAAACACTCGCGACCGTTTTACGCGGTGACAAGGGGAATTTGCATGCGCTTTGTAATTTAGCTGTCATTGCTTACTACGAAAAAGACACAGTAGCGCTTGGGAGTTATGTAACGTTATTAAATAAAATTCAGCCTTATGCATGGGAAAACCGCTATAAACTTGGCGCAACATTAGCCTTAATTGGTGAGTATACAGGTGCTTACAAATGGCTAAACAGTATGCAAAAGCGAGGTTACGAAGGTGACCCAGGTTTTTATTTTTGGCTTGCACACGCCGCTTATTTTTCGGGAGCTAAGGAGCAAGGAGAGCGCGCTTGGGCGAGCTTAGTTGCTATGGATCCTGAAAAGGAAGGCTATGCGCCATGGGAGCAACAGTATAGTGATGATGTGGCCGAAACAAAAGAGCTTGCTTTTATCGAAGACAAGCTAGCTAGTGAATATAGCAGTGACCACCTACTTGCTTTATTTTTAATTAGTAAGTCGCACTATAAAATTGAAATTTTAAGTCAGTCCGATTTAATTGACTTAAGCTCCTACACAGGTCTAGAAAAAATGTACCTTGCTTATATTTTAGGGCACGAATTTTTAATGGAAGAACCATTAGAAAAGATATTTATGCGTGCGAGTGAAGTAGCTGAGCTATTATATGAGTATGTGCCGGTAAATGTAACGACATTACCGCTTTACCAGCTGTGGTTTGTATTGTACGAAAATGCTATTAATCAAGGTTATCAATTTAAAAATCCTAAAGCACTTGCAGCAGCTAATGAATATTTATTTTTGTCGGCACATGATGAGCCTGTTACAAAAAAAGGCTTAGCCGAAAAATATAGTATTAGCACGAGTACCTTAACCAAATACATTGATGATTTATTAAATTACCTACCAGTAATTGAATGAGCGTGTGAGCGCTCTTTTTTTATGTGTAATAATACCCCTGTAGGCATATAAATTGAAATAACGAACGCTATGCCGTAAAGTGAAAGTATCAAGTAAATGACTTACCCTTGTGCTTGGGGTAAAATAGAAGCACGACAATCGAAAGGGGCAATAAAGAATGTCAACAGAAGAAAAAATTTATGATGTAGTAATTATCGGAGCAGGGCCAGCAGGTATGACAGCAGCAGTATATACGTCACGTGCTAACCTATCAACATTAATGTTAGAACGCGGTATGCCAGGCGGACAAATGGCAAGCACTGAGGAAGTAGAAAACTACCCAGGCTATGAACATATTTTAGGTCCAGACCTTTCAACTAAAATGTTTGAGCACGCTAAAAAATTCGGTGCAGAGTATGCTTACGGCGACGTAACAGAAATCATTGACGGCGAACAATATAAAGTAATTAAATCAGGCGCTAAAGAATATAAAACACGCACAATCATTATCTCTACAGGTGCAGAGTACAAAAAAATGGGCGTACCTGGTGAGCAAGAGCTTACAGGTCGCGGTGTAAGTTACTGTGCGGTATGTGATGGTGCATTCTTTAAAGACAAAGAGTTAATCGTTGTAGGTGGCGGTGACTCAGCCGTTGAAGAAGGTATGTACTTAACACGCTTTGCTAGCAAAGTAACAGTAGTACACCGTCGTGATAAATTACGCGCACAAAAAATTCTTCAAGACCGTGCATTTGCTAATGAAAAAATGAGCTTCATTTGGAATAAAACAGTGAAGCAAGTTAACGGTAGTGCCGATCAAAAAGTTGAAAGCTTAACAGTAGTAGATACACAAGATGGCACAGAAACAGAACTTAAAACAGATGGTATTTTTGTTTATGTTGGTATGCTACCATTAACTAAACCATTTGCTAGTTTAAATATTTTAAACGAAAATGGCTATATCGAAACAAACGAGCATATGGAAACAGCAGTACCAGGTATTTATGCAGCAGGTGACGTACGTGAAAAAATGTTACGCCAAATTGTTACCGCAACAGGTGATGGTAGTATTGCAGCACAAGCAGCACAAGGTTACGTAGAAGAACTTAAAGAAAAATACAGCTTAGTATAATATTGCTTTTTTATCGCTTACAGCGATAAAAAAGTAAGTTATGTAATAAAGTGTTGATGATATTGTAACTGCTCTGTAATGAAAAACGGTTATACTAAGGGTGTAACGATTTATCCCCTGGTTACACGTAGTAACAATTTTAGGTCACTGTCGCGCTAGGCGGCAGTGATCTCTTTTTGTATGCGCGCTTGTTTTGGTCGTATAACAAAAAAATTGTTATAATTAAAATAGATTGAAGCTAGGAGGTGGTGAGCTATGCAGCGCATCGCAAATTTAATAGCCGTGAAAGACGGTAAAGTATTATTATTACAAAAACCACGACGAGGCTGGTATGTAGCCCCAGGTGGTAAAATGGAAAGTGGCGAATCAATTTATGAAGCCGCAACACGAGAGTTTTTCGAAGAAACAAATGTTAAAGCAAACAACGCTCATTTAAAAGGTACCTATACTATGGTAATTAAAGAAGGTGATGAGGTAGTTGATGAGTGGATGTTATACACATTTGTTACTACAGATATTACAGGAGAGCCCTTTTCCGAAACGCGTGAAGGTACGCTTGCTTGGCACCCAGTCGAAGCGTTAGAAACATTGCCAATGGCAGAAGGTGATCGGACGAATTTATTATTCGCAGTGTCCCGTAAAGGCATGCAATATGGTACATTTGAATATACAAAAGATTTCGAGCTACTAAGCGAAAAAATTCAGAAGTCTGAACAATTGTAAAGGGGTCGGGGTATAGTGGAAAACCAACATACAGCAAATGAGCTAGTAATTATTACAGGGATGTCAGGAGCAGGTCGTACAGTAGCGATTCAAAGTTTTGAGGACTTGGGTTACTATTGTATTGATAATTTGCCACCGGTTTTACTAACCACCTTTTTAACACTACTGCATGATTCGGATAAGAGTAACTTCCGTATTGCAGCAGTCATGGATATGCGTGGCGGTGTATTTTTTGATGAGTTAATTGCAGCGCTAGATTTGCTCATGCAAGAGGAGGATATTAAGGTACGCATTTTATATTTAGATGCAACTAATGATACCTTAGTGCGGCGCTATAAAGAAACGCGTCGCTCGCATCCACTTGCCCCTAATGGTTTACCACTTGAAGGCATACAAAAGGAACGCAAGCTACTGTCAGAGGTTAAGGGACGTGCTGACTCAGTATACAATACGTCTAACATGAAGCCGCGTGAGCTACGCGAAAAAATACAGCGCGAGTTTGCGAGTGTTACAACACCCGTATTTACGGTAAATGTTATGTCATTTGGTTTTAAGCATGGCATGCCAATTGATGCTGATTTAGTGTTTGATGTTCGCTTTTTAAAGAACCCTTATTATGTAGAAGATTTACGTCATAAAACAGGGCTACAAACAGAGGTTTCTTCTTATGTACTTGCTCTGCCCGAAACCCAACAATTGATTGAAAAATTAAAAGATTTATTTAGTTTTATGATTCCTCTATACAAGGAAGAAGGCAAATCGCAATTAGTCATTGCTTTTGGCTGTACAGGGGGGCAACATCGTTCGGTGACGCTAGCCGAGTATTTTGGTAATGTGCTAGCTAAAAATGATATGACAGTTATAACGCACCGCGATATTGAATTAAGAAAGAAGGTATAAGCCATGCGAAAGAACCCAATCAAGCTGGTTGTAATTGGTGGTGGCACCGGGCTATCCACCTTACTGCGTGGCTTAAAGCGCTTTCCGTTTGATATTACGGCGATTGTGACAGTAGCAGATGATGGTGGCTCATCAGGTCGGTTGCGTGATGATTACGATATTCCACCGCCAGGCGATGTTCGCAACGTCATCGCAGCGCTGTCAGATGTAGAGCCATTAGTAGAGCAAATGTTTCAATATCGTTTTTCTAACTCTGATGATTTATATGGTCATTCATTAGGTAATTTAATGTTGACAGCACTGACAGATATCACAGGCGACTTTAGTTATGCGATTAGCGAAATGAGCCGTGTGCTACAAGTACATGGGCATGTGTTACCAGCGGCCAATAAAAAAGTGACTTTAAATGCGGAGCTTGAGGATGGCACGATTATTACTGGCGAATCTAAAGTACCAACTGCAAAATCGCGTATTAAGCGCGTTTTTTTAGAACCAGCAAACGTGAAACCGCTACCAGCCGCGATTCGTGCCATTGAACGTGCGGATTTAATTTTGCTCGGGCCTGGTAGCTTATATACAAGTATCATTCCTAATTTATTAGTAAAAAATATTAGCCGTGCCTTATTACGTACGCGTGCGCCCAAATTGTACATTTGCAATTTAATGACCCAACTGGGCGAAACGATAGGGTATAATGCAGAAGACCATATTAATGCATTACATGATCATGTAGGTACACCGTTTATTAATGCTGTGCTCGTTAATGATTTGGAACAGTCCACATTAACAGAAACAATTTGCTCACTTGGAAAGGTCAAGCCTGTTACATATAATGAACAGCGTTTAACAGAGCAGGGCATAAAAGTGATTAAGCGTGATATCGCATTAATTCGTGAAGATACACTATGCCATGAGGCTAATGAAGTAGCGAAGTGGCTTTATGAATATATGCTCAAGGAAACACAATTGCCTCACAAAAAAAGTAGGCTACTATAACAGATGGTCTAGAAAGGAGGGGGCGCTATGTCATTCGCTTCAGAAACGAAAAAGGAATTAACGTTAATTGATGCTGATTTAACATGCGTAAAAGCTGAAGTATCAGCGCTTATTCGTATGAATGGTTCATTATCGTTTTCTAATCGTCAGTTGAGTTTAGATATTCAAACTGAAAATGCAGCGATTGCACGACGTTTGTATACGAACTTAAAAAAGCTTTATACGTATAATGTAGAGTTACTCGTACGACGTAAAATGCGGTTGAAGAAAAATAATGTATATATTTGTCGTGTGCGTGATGGTGCAAGAGAGCTATTAATTGATTTACATATCCTCACGGAGGACTTTCAATTTGCTAACCAAATTGCGCCTACACTCATACCCAAGACGATGCAAAAGCGTGCGTACTTACGCGGCGCTTTTTTAGCGGGAGGTTCAGTTAATAATCCTGAGACATCCGCCTACCACTTAGAGGTATACTCATTGTATAAGGAACATAGCGAGGGCTTAATGCAAATTATGAATGAGTTTGACCTTAATGCCAAAACCATTGAGCGTAAAAAGGGTTTTGTTACCTACTTAAAGGAAGCTGAAAAAATTTCTGACTTTTTAAGCTTAATTGGTGCTCACCAAGCAATGATGCGTTTTGAGGATGTACGGATTTTACGCGATATGCGCAATAGCGTAAACCGTATTGTAAACTGCGAGACAGCCAACCTCAATAAAACCATTGGTGCCTCAGTACGTCAGGTCGAAAATATTAAATATATTGATCGCACGATTGGCATTGACCAATTGCCTGAGCGTTTACAAGAGATTGCGCGCTTACGTGTTGCGTATAAAGAGGTTTCGTTAAAAGAATTAGGCGAAAAACTATCGTCAGGCACTGTTAGTAAGTCAGGTGTTAACCATCGCTTACGTAAAATAGATGAAATTGCGGATTCGCTACGCCGAGGGGAAAGCGTGTACCGCTAAAGGCTAAAGGAGAGAGCTAAAGATGTATGAAAAAGAAGTAAGTGTACAATTAAAGGTAGGTTTACAAGCGCGTCAAGCCGCACATTTTGTACAACAGGCTAATCGTTTCCGTTCAGAGGTATTTTTACAAAAGGGCGATAAACGTGTTAACGCCAAGTCGATTATGGGTGTTATGAGCCTTGCTGTTGCTAAGGATACGATGATTACTTTAGCTGCAGATGGCGATGACGAAAAAGATGCAGTAGAAACGTTAGCTCAATTTATTTCGGATAACTAAAAAAGCGACTAGGGGTATAATGCGATTATATTAGGAAATTATAAAATTGAATATTAAATTTCCATAATAAACAAAAAATGTTAGACCAATGCATCTTGGTCTAACATTTTTATTTTATTCTAGCTTATTTTTGTTAGGCTTTTAATTGGTTGCGTTCAATAACGTGGTCAATTAAGCCATAGTTTTTCGCTTGCTCTGCCGTCATGTAGTTATCACGGTCTGTATCGCGTGCGATTGTTTCTAAATCTTGTCCTGTACGTTCAGATAAGATTTTATTTAATTTTTCGCGCGTTGCTAAAATATGTTTAGCTGCGATTTCGATTTCAGTTGCTTGACCTTGAGCACCACCAAGTGGTTGGTGAATCATTACTTCGGCGTTTGGTAACGCATAGCGCATACCTTTTTCACCAGCTGCAAGTAAGAATGAGCCCATTGAAGCTGCCATACCTATGCAAATGGTTTGTACCTTTGGTTTAATGAACTGCATCGTATCATAAATCGCCATACCAGCTGTAACTGAGCCACCTGGTGAGTTGATGTAAAGGTGAATGTCCTTATCTGGATCTTCAGCCTCTAGGAATAATAGTTGTGCAACAATCGCGTTAGCCACGTTGTCGTCAATTGCGCTACCTAATAAAATGATGCGGTCTTTTAGTAGGCGTGAGTAAATGTCATAAGCACGCTCACCGCGGCTTGTTTGTTCAATGACTGTAGGAATTAAGTTCATGTTTAAATCCTCCTTAAAATTTGCTTATAAAATGTGCTGAGTTGCTTTGCTCTCAACGGTAATTTTATCATACACGCAATAGTCAAGGAAGGTCAAATATAAACCCCTCTGTAATGCCTGTTGAATTCAAATTACCCAGTTTGTTATAATAATTAACAGTTGCCCTCGTGGTGTAATGGATAACACGCAAGATTCCGGTTCTTGCACTGGGGGTTCGATTCCCTCCGAGGGCGTATTACAATTAAAGGGTGAACAACAATGGCTAAATTTTATGCAGTGCGTGTAGGGCGAACGCCTGGCGTTTATACAACATGGGCAGCTTGTACGGAACAAGTCAAAGGGTTTTCTGGCGCAGTGTATAAAAGCTTTGCTACAAAGCAGGAGGCGGAGGCATTTATTGCGGGCGCTAAGCCACAACCAGAGATGACCAATGCGAGCATAGAGGCATTAGTAAATGAGTTAGATGATAGTACCATGATTGCTTTTGTAGACGGGAGTTATGCTAAAGAGCATCGCTATTATGGCTATGGTGCTATTTTATTAACAACAGCAGGTATGCAGGAGCGCCATGATAGCGGCAATGATGAGCGTTATGTTGAATCGCGCAATGTAGCAGGGGAGATTGAGGGTGTTAAGGCTGCTATTACAGCGGCTATTGAGCAAGGTTATAAACATGTACATATTTTTTATGACTATGCAGGTATCGAAAAATGGGCAGTCGGTGATTGGCGTGCTAACAAACCTGTCTCGCAACATTATGTGCAGTTTATTAATGAAGCAAAACCAAAAATCCGTATTACATTTACTAAAGTTGCAGCACATACCGGTATTTTATACAATGAATTAGCAGATGAATTAGCCAAGCGTGCTATTGAAGAAAGATAAACGAGTGGAAAAGCTTTACTTTATGACGAAATTGTGAAATGATGCAGGTAATAGCGAAAAAGTTGTTGATTTTTTGTGAGCTTTTGCCTATTATTAATTATGTCCTTGAAAAAGGGCACCATTTTACTGTTTTAAATGATATATTTTTGAATAATTGGATTCACTATATTTTTAGTATAGCAGCCTGAAAATATAGTGAAGCAAATAGAAGTGGAGGTAGTTTACTGCCTCGCTTTCTATACATCAGTAATATTAATATAAAAAAACTACGGTAGCTCGAGCCACCGTAGTTTTTTAATTGCATTTTTCTTCTAAATAACGCCACAGCGAACTTGTAATATTAGTCGCCTCTTCAGTATAGGCAGTTGTAGCAAATGTTCCTGAGAAAGAAGGGAGTATTGCACGAATAATCGTAATGTTTGGTTCGTTTTTTACTAACTCTTTAAGTAAAAAGTCAGTCAGCTCATAGCTCTCCTTCGAGATTTTTTGAGCGAGTGGTAATAGTTCTTCTAACTCCTCTAAAATACTTTCCTTTGAGATGTGCTCAGCTGCAATATACTGCATGATATAGGAGCTAATCTCTTTACTCATAAAACCCTCATCTAAATTTGGTATGATTTGATTCAATTGAGCAAATAAAAAATGCAATGCGGCAGCTACATTAAAAGGCTCTTGTGTGACAGTTCGCCACATTTTTTGAAAGCTCTGTAAGCTACCAAATAACATCATAGTAACATCGTATTTAAAGGGCTTAAGTTGTTGCCCGTAAACATCAACAAGGCGTGTGGCTAACCATTTGATTTCGCGAAGATGGTAATTACGCATGGCGCTTTTAAGGTCGTGATTGCCTGATTGAAAAACATTTTCGAGTAGTGGCAGTAAGCTCTGATTATAGTTGAGTTGGATACCTACTACAATTTGCTCAATCAAGACATTAATATCACTGCGTTGTTTACCAAGTAGTAGCTCGTTACGCTTGACCATAGTTTGCTCGCGGCCAATTTCGATGATAGCTATTAGGCAATCATCTTTGGACGAAAAATAATTATAAAAAGTACCTTTAGAAATCTCGGCGTGTTCAATAATATCCTGAATAGAAGTTTGTACGTAGCCGCGCTCTAAAAATAATTGTAATGCGACTTGAATGACTTTACGTTTGCGCGCGTTCATGCTAGCGCTCCTTTCAATTAATGTACTCGTATTATCGCACAGGTCGCTATAAAAGCCTATAAAATGAACTGAAGGTATAAAAAGTTTGATTTTCTTGTACGGTGTGTATAAAATAAGTAAGTGATTTAGAGGAGTGAGAATACGATGAGTGAGAAAAAAGTTCCCTATTTTATGATAGGGATATTATTTATTGGCGCATTTGTTTCAATATTAAATAACACATTATTAAATATTGCGCTACCAACAATTATGGCGGAGTTTTCGATTTCGCCGTCCACTGCACAATGGCTAATTACAGGCTATATGTTAGTGAGTGGTGTATTAATTCCGGCGAGTGCGTTTTTAGTAACGCGTTTTACAAACCGTAAACTATTTATTGTTGCGATGGGATTATTTACATTAGGTACAGCAACAGCGATGTTAGCACCAACATTTTGGATTTTATTGACGGGTCGTTTCTTACAAGCGGCAGGTTCGGCAGTAATGATGCCATTATTAATGAATGTTATGTTACTGGCTTTCCCAGTGGAGCGCCGCGGTGCAGCTATGGGTGTATTTGGTATGGTAATGATTGTAGCACCAGCGATTGGGCCAACGTTATCAGGCTGGATTATTGAACACTATACATGGCGTACATTATTTACAGTAATCTTACCTTTTGCCATATTAAGTTTAGTGCTAGCGATTTTTAAATTAGAAAATATTACACCTAATCGCAAAGTATCACTCGACTTCCTATCAGTTGTTTTATCAAGCCTTGGCTTTGGTGGGATTTTATACGGCTTTAGTTCTGCAGGAGGCGAACAAGGCTGGGGAGCACCAGAAGTTTACGGTACCATTATTGTAGGTACGATTTCATTAGCGTGGTTTATTATTCGCCAATTGAAGTTAGAAGAGCCACTTCTTAATTTAAGTGTGTATCGCTACAATATGTTTACACTTTCTTCTATTATTGTGAGTGTCATTTCAATGGCTATGTTCTCAGGTATGATTTTAACACCTTTATATGTACAAACTGTTCGTGGGATTTCACCGTTTGATGCAGGGTTGTTAATGTTACCAGGAGCTGTCATTATGGGGCTAATGTCACCGATTACGGGACGCATTTTTGATAAGTATGGTGCGCGATTATTAGCGATTACAGGCGTGAGTATTATGGTAATCACAACATACCTACTATCCACACTACAAATTGATACAAGCTACTACTATATTATGGCGGTTTATACAACGCGTATGTTTGGTATGTCGATGGTTATGATGCCAATTTCGACAAATGGTTTAAATCAATTACCACGCGAGCTTAATCCACATGGTGCAGCCATTAATAATACGTTGCAACAAGTTACAGGTGCGATTGGTACGGCATTACTATTAACGATTATGCATAATCGTACAGAGTCAACCCTTACAACATTAGTAACGGATGCAGCGAAAGCAGGTACACAAATGACGGCTGAGTTACAAGCGAAACTAGGGATTGAGGCAATGCTTGATGCGATTAACTATTCGTTTTATATTTCGACTTGGATTGCGGCTATTGCCTTAGTCTTAACATTCTTTGTTAAGCGTGTGACGCCACCAACTTCAAAACCACTCAAATAATTGAGTGGTTTTTTGTATACTTATAGAGAGGTGAGGAGATGGAATTAACATTTTACGGTCGTCCTAACTGCGCATTATGCGATGAAGGAAAGCGCGTGCTTGCTTTAGCGATTGAAGGGACAGCAGTAACAATCAATTATATTAATATTGAGGACGATGATTTTTTGCACGAAAAGTACATGGTAATGATTCCGGTAGTAACAAAAGGGGAAGAGGTTATACAGTATGGTCAATTAGATTATGTAACATTAGTAGAGGCCATTAGTAGCTAATCTTTGCTTTTGTTAGTATAGTCTTTATAATTAAAGATAGATGTCTGACATCATGTCTTATATCGTATCTTTTACTACTATAACTAAAATTGGAGGAATTTATTATGGCACTACAATTAGCAATCAACGGTTTTGGACGTATCGGAAGACTTGTATTTCGTGAAGCAATGTTACATGATGAGTTTGAAGTTGTTGCAGTTAACGATTTAACGGATGCTCACCAGCTAGCACATTTATTAAAATATGATTCTGTGCATGGCATTTATGATGGCGATGTACAGTCAGAGGACGATGCCTTTGTCGTTAATGGTAAGCGTGTGAAAGTATTTGCAGAAAAAGACCCAGCTAATTTGCCATGGGGCGAGCTTGGGGTAGACGTTGTGCTAGAGTGTACAGGTAAGTTCCGTTCAATGGAAGACGTGAAAAAGCATATTGAGGCGGGCGCTAAAAAAGCGATTTTATCAGCACCAGCTAAAGGCGATATGCCAACATTTGTGATGGGTGTTAACCATGAGGACTATAATCCAGAAACAGACGATGTGATTTCGAACGCGTCTTGCACAACAAACTGCTTAGCACCAGTTGCTAAAGTGCTTGATGAAAAATTTGGCATTGAGCGCGGTATGATGACTACAATTCACTCTTATACAAATGACCAACGCATTTTAGATTTCCCACATGCTGATCCACGACGCGCACGTGCAGGTGCGGTATCTATGATTCCGACGACTACGGGTGCAGCAGTAGCAGTAGCTCAAGTATTGCCACAATTAAAAGGTAAACTAGACGGCTTCTCAATGCGCGTGCCTACACCTAACGTATCATGCGTAGATTTAGTAGTAGAGCTTAAGCAAGATGTGACAAAGGAACAAATTAATGCCGCTTTAAAAGATGCCTCAGAGAATGAACTACAAGGCATTCTTGGTTATAACGAGTTGCCACTTGTATCAATAGATTACAATGGTAACCATCATTCTTCTACTGTCGATGGTTTATCTACTATGGTATTAGAAAACAGCATGGTGAAAGTACTTGCGTGGTATGATAATGAAATTGGTTATTCGACACGCCTAATGGACTTAGCGCTGTATTTAGTTGAGCGCGGCTTAAAATAATTACTAAAAGCACGATTTAGCATAACTTTGCTAGGTCGTGCTTTTTCGTTTGTTGCGATAACCTATTTCTCATTAAGTGTGACATATTAATGGATTTGATGGTGAAAAGTATAGCCTTTATACAAGTGAACGGCTATAATAAATAAGGATAATTTTTCAATAACAAATGAATTCGTTGTGCGCGTAAAAATGTGTTCGAGCAAGGTGGTAAGGCACATAATAGAGCAAGCACTTAATAAATTGAAGGAGGGTTTTCTTCATGTATAACAAGAAAACAATTAATGATGTAAATGTAAAAGGTAAGCGCGTAGTAATTCGCGTGGATTTTAATACACCAATGGAAAATGGTGAGATTACGGATGATACACGTATCCGTGGTTCGCTACCAACATTAAAACAATTAGCCGATAACGGTGCTAAAGTAATTATTTTAACGCATCTTGGTCGTCCAAAGGGCGAAGTAAAAGAAGAGCTACGTTTAGATGCAGTAGCTAAACGCTTAGGTGAGTTAATGGGACAACCTGTAACAAAGCTTAATGAGTGGAAAGGCGAAGCAGTAGAGCAAGCAGTAGCTGCTATGCAAGATGGCGACGTTATTATGTTAGAAAACGTACGCTTTGACGCAGGTGAAGAAAAAAATGACGAGGCTTTATCAAAAGCTTTTGCAAGCCTTGCAGACATTTATGTTAACGATGCATTTGGTACAGCACACCGTGCGCACGCTTCGACAGCAGGTATTGCAGCATTTGTAGACGAAGCTGTATCAGGCTTATTAATGGAACAAGAAATTAAAGTATTAGGTCAAGTTTTATCAACACCACAACACCCCTACACAGCAATTATTGGCGGTGCTAAAGTTAAGGATAAAATTGGTGTAATTGATAATTTATTAGATGAGGTTAACCACTTAATTTTAGGTGGGGGCTTATCATTTACATTTGTAAAGGCATTAGGTCATGATGTAGGTAAGTCATTATTAGAAGAAGATAAAATTGAATTAGCTAAATCATTTATCCAAAAGGCTAAAGACAAAGGCGTTCAATTACACATCCCAGTAGATGCTGTAGTAGCTGATACCTTCTCAAATGATGCACATACAGAAGTTGTAGCAATTGACGCTATTCCTACTGATATGATGGGCCTTGATATTGGACCAAAAACAGCAGCAGCTTATGCAGCTATTATTAAAGACTCTAAGCTAATTGTTTGGAACGGACCAATGGGCGTATTTGAGATGGAGAAATTTTCGAATGGTACGAAAACCGTAGCACAAGCAATGGCAGAGACTGAGGGCTATACAGTTATTGGTGGCGGTGACTCAGCAGCGGCAGTAGAGAAATTTAACGTAACAGATAAGATGGATCATATTTCAACAGGTGGCGGTGCTTCACTAGAGTTAATGGAAGGCAAGGTTCTTCCTGGTATCGCGGCTTTAAACGATAAATAACAAGGAGGATATTCATGCGTAAACCAATTATTGCAGGCAACTGGAAGATGTATAAAACATTTGACGAAGCGGTTGCCTTTGTAGAGGAAGTAGCAGAGCACGTGCCGTCAGAGGATAAGGTGGATGCAGTGATTTGTGCCACAGCATTGTACGTACCAACATTAACAGCTATCGCACAAGATACAGCGTTAGCGATTGGTGCACAGACGATGCACTATGAAAACGAGGGCGCATTTACAGGCGAAGTTAGCCCAGCGCAACTTGCAAGTGTAGGTGTAGACTATGTGGTACTTGGACACTCAGAGCGTCGTGAATATTACAACGAAACAGACGAAGCTGTAAATAAAAAGGTCGCGGCAGCACTTATGTATGACATCGTGCCAATTATTTGTTGTGGCGAAACGCTAGAGGAGCGTGAAGCGAATCAAACAGCAGCGAAAGTAACAACACAAATTACGAAAGCACTTGCAGGCTTTACAGCAGAGCAAGTAGCGCACTTTGTTATCGCTTATGAGCCAATTTGGGCGATTGGTACAGGTAAAACAGCAACAGCTGAACAAGCTAACGAAGTTTGTAGCGTGATTCGTTCTGTTATTGCTGAGCTCTATAATGAAGCAACAGCAAATGCTGTACGCATTCAATATGGTGGCAGTGTGAAACCAGAAAACATTGATGAGCTTTTAGCAAAAGAGCATATTGACGGAGCATTAGTGGGCGGCGCAAGTTTAGCACCACAATCTTTCCTAGCTTTAGTAGAAGCGGGGGCGCGTGTTAATGACTAAGCCAGTAGCATTAATTATTTTAGATGGTTTTGCTTTTCGTGATGAGGTGTTTGGTAATGCAGTAGCACAAGCTAATAAACCAAACTTTGACCGCTACTATGCTAACTACCCACATAATACATTAGGTGCAAGCGGCAGTAGTGTTGGCTTACCCGATGGGCAAATGGGTAACTCAGAAGTAGGTCACTTAAATATTGGTGCAGGACGTATTGTGTACCAAAGCCTAACGCGTGTTAATAAATCAATTACAGATGGTGACTTTTTCGAAAACCAAGCGTTTATGGATGCCATTCACCATGTGAAAAAAAATAATAGTAAGCTACACATCATGGGTCTATTATCAGACGGTGGTGTACATAGCCACAATGATCATATGTTTGCTTTACTACAATTAGCTAAACAGCATGATGTACAAGATGTGTTTGTTCACGGTTTTTTAGATGGTCGTGATGTTGGACCAAAAACAGCGCTAACTTATATTGAGCAAACGGAAACACAAATGACAGCAACAGGTGTTGGCGAATTTGCATCTATTCATGGTCGTTACTATGCGATGGACCGTGATAAGCGCTGGGAGCGTGTAAAGTTAACGTATGATGCACTTGTTGACGGTGTAGGTGGCTCGGCAACTTCTGCTAAAGAAGGTGTGCTTGCCTCGTACGAAACAGAGGCGACAGATGAGTTTGTGCTACCATTTGTTATTGAGCGCGACGGTAAGCCTGTAGCGACAATTGATAATAATGATGCAGTAATTTTTTATAACTTCCGCCCAGACCGAGCAATTCAGCTATCATATGTCTTTACTAACCCTGCGTTTGATGGTTTTGCATTATCACCAAAGCATCCACAAAATTTAGAGTTTGTAACATTTATGCATTATAGCGATATGGTGCAGGCAAATGTGGCGTATGCCAATACGGATTTAAAAAATACAATTGGTGAGGTATTAGCGGATAATAAGTTGCGTCAACTGCGTATTGCCGAAACCGAAAAATACCCACATGTCACATTCTTTATGAGTGGCGGACGTGAAGCTACTTTTGAAGGTGAGGAGCGTATTTTAATTGCTTCTCCTAAAGTAGCAACATATGATTTAAAACCAGAGATGAGCGCTTATGAGGTAACAGATGCTTTAGTCGAAAAAATCGAGGCAGATGCCTTTGACGCGATTATTTTAAATTTTGCTAACCCTGATATGGTAGGGCATAGCGGCATGTTAGAGCCAACAATTAAAGCAATTGAAGCAGTAGATGAGTGCTTAGGACGCGTAGTAGATGCCTTGCTTGCTAAAGGCGGCGTAGCTATTATTACAGCTGACCATGGTAACTCAGATGAAGTTGTAACGATTGAGGGTCAACCAATGACAGCGCACACAACAAACCCTGTGCCTGTTATCGTAACGAAGGAAAATCTTGTGTTACGAAATGGTGGCATTTTAGCCGATTTAGCCCCAACCATGTTAGACTTATTACAAGTATCACAACCAACAGAGATGACGGGTACGTCATTAATCGAAAAAGAGGAGAATTAATCATGCCATTTATTACACAAGTTAATGCACGCGAGGTTATGGACTCACGTGGTAACCCAACAGTAGAAGTAGAAGTATTTACAGAATCAGGTGCATTTGGTCGCGCTATCGTGCCATCTGGCGCATCTACAGGTGAGTATGAAGCGGTTGAACTACGTGACGGCGACAAATCACGCTACTTAGGTAAAGGTGTTTTAAAAGCAGTAGAGAACGTTAACACAGTAATCGCTCAAGAACTAGAAGGTCAATACTCAGTACTTGACCAAGTTGTCATTGACAATGCATTAATCGAACTTGACGGTACAGAAAACAAAGGTAACCTAGGTGCTAACGCAATCCTTGGTGTATCTATGGCAGTTGCACACGCAGCAGCAGATTACTTAGACCTACCACTTTACCAATACCTTGGTGGTGTAAACGCTAAGCAATTACCAGTACCAATGATGAACATCGTTAACGGCGGTGAGCATGCTGATAACAACGTTGATATTCAAGAATTTATGATTATGCCTGTTGGCGCAGAATCTTTCCGTCACGCATTACGCATGGGCGCAGAAATTTTCCACAGCCTGAAAAAAGTATTACAAGATAAAGGTCTTAACACAGCTGTAGGTGACGAAGGCGGTTTCGCACCAAACCTTGCTTCAAATGAAGAAGCACTTGCTACAATTATCGAAGCTATCGAAAAAGCAGGCTACAAACCAGGCGAAGAAGTTCGCTTAGCAATGGACGCAGCTTCTTCTGAGTTTTATGACAAGGAAAAAGGCGTTTATAACTTAGCAGGCGAAGGTGTTGTAAAAACATCAGCTGAAATGGTTGAATGGTATGCAGAGCTTTGCGAAAAATACCCAATCATTTCTATTGAAGATGGTTTAGATGAAAACGACTG
Source organism: Metalysinibacillus saudimassiliensis (assembly GCA_000935965.1). Taxonomy (GTDB): domain Bacteria; phylum Bacillota; class Bacilli; order Bacillales_A; family Planococcaceae; genus Metalysinibacillus; species Metalysinibacillus saudimassiliensis. The sequence goes on along the minus strand of LN483075.1, from coordinate 475,479 downwards.
GGATGGTCACAAGCTATTAACAGAGCGTATCGGCGACAAAGTACAATTAGTGGGCGACGATTTATTCGTAACAAACACGAAAAAACTTGCAGCTGGTATTGAGCAAAGCGTTGGTAACGCAATCCTAATCAAAGTAAACCAAATCGGTACATTAACAGAAACATTTGATGCAATCGAAATGGCAAAACGTGCAGGTTACACAGCAGTTATCTCTCACCGCTCAGGTGAATCAGAGGACGTTACAATTGCTGATATTGCAGTAGCAACAAATGCTGGTCAAATTAAAACGGGTGCACCATCTCGTACAGACCGTGTAGCAAAATACAATCAATTATTACGCATTGAAGACCAACTACACGCAACAGCGAAATACGAAGGTCTACAATCGTTCTACAACATTAAAAAATAATTTTCTAGGAGCGGTGGTTGATTAGCAATCACCGCTTTTTTGTCGCTAGCATTGTAACAAACATTGTAATTTGTTATAATATGTTGTATTGTGAAGTTTCATTATTGGGAGGTGCAGTAGTTTGCATACAGTTCTTTTAGTATTACTTATGGTAGTTTCATTAAGCTTAATTACGCTTGTTTTATTACAATCAGGGAAGAGTGCAGGGTTATCAGGCGCTATCTCAGGTGGAGCGGAACAATTATTCGGTAAGCAAAAAGCTCGCGGGATGGACTTAGTCCTTCACCGTACGACAATTGTTTTAGCAGTTCTATTTTTTGTTTTAGCATTAGCGATTTCTAAAGTTTAAGCATACTTACGCCTAACCATAAGTTGTGGTTAGGCGTTTTTTTAATAAGGGGATGGTTAGATGAAAAGAGTAGTAATGGAGCCATTTTATTTTACAGCAGGTAAGCGTGCTGTGCTATTATTGCATGGCTTTACAGGTAACTCGGCAGACGTGCGCCAGCTAGGTCGCTTTTTAGAAAAAAAAGGCTACACGTCAATCGCTCCGCACTATAAAGGGCACGGCACGGCGCCAGAACAATTAATTCAAACGGGGCCAAGTGATTGGTGGCAAGATGTTGTAACTGCTTACCAAACGCTTGTAGACGATGGCTATGAGCAGATTGCAGTAGCTGGCTTGTCACTAGGTGGCGTGTTTACCTTAAAGCTTGCCACACAACGCCCAGTCCTTGGAGCAGTGACCATGTGTGCGCCAATGACGATGCGCACTACAGATAAAATGTTTGAAGGCGTGCTACGTTATGCCGAAAACTTTAAAAAGTTTGAAGGCAAGGACGAGCAAACTATCCATAATGAAGTAGCACAAATTACAGCGCAAGGCATGCCTTCACTCGCGACACTACGTGATGAAGTCCAAGCTGTGCGCGACGAACTAGATTTAGTATACGCACCTATTTTTGTTGTACAAGCAACACATGACGAGGTCATTGATCCTCAGTCAGCACGTATCATTTATGAGGGCGTATCCTCGGACGAAAAAGACCTAAAATGGTACGATGAATCTAAGCACGTTATTACCTTAGGCAAAGAAAAAGAACAATTACACCAAGACATTTATGCATTTTTAGAAAGCCTACCATGGCAAGCATAATGGAAGTAAAAGGAGGGAAATAGATGACAACACAAGATTTACAAACAATGATTCTTGCGCTTATGAAGCAAGAAGATTACCAACCACTAACGGTTAGCGAATTTGAAGACAAACTTGAAATGATTGAGGCGTCTGAATTTAAAGCGTTAGTAAAAACATTAGTTAAGATGGAGGCAATGGGCAAAATTGCGCGTGCCGCCGACAATACGTACGGGCTCCCAGAGCAAATGAACCAAATGCGAGGTCGCTTTATTGGCCATGCTAAAGGCTTTGGCTTTGTAGTACCTGAACAAGAGGGCATGAATGATGTGTTCATTCCGCCAACTGAAATTAACGGTGCTATCAATGGTGACACGGTATTAATTAAACTGGCTCGCCAATCATCAGGTGACCGTCAAGAAGGTACAATTTTAAAAGTAATTGAGCGTAAGCAAACAAGCTTTGTTGGTACTTTCCAAGATAACCGCGGTTACGGCTTTGTTATTTTAGATGATAAAAAATTACCGTTTGATATTTTTGTAGCAAAGGGTGATACACTTGGCGCAATGGACGGGCATAAAGTCGTTGTAGAAGTGAAAGAGTGGGCAACAGGTGAGCGCTCAGTATCAGGCTATATTACAAAGATTTTAGGTCATAAAAATGATCCAGGTGTCGATATTTTATCTATTATTTATAAATATGGTATTACAATCGACTTCCCACAAGAAGTAATGAACGAAGCTAACGCAATCCCTGATACCGTACAACCAAATGAGTACGAAGGTCGCCGCGATTTACGTGACCAAACAATCGTTACCATTGACGGAGCAGATGCTAAAGATTTAGACGATGCTGTAACTGTCACTAAAAATGAGGACGGCACATACAAACTAGGTGTGCATATCGCAGACGTTAGTTATTATGTGCGTGAGGGCACAGCACTTAACGAGGAAGCTTATGACCGCGCAACAAGCGTATACTTAACAGACCGCGTTATCCCTATGCTGCCACACCGTCTTTCTAATGGGATTTGTTCATTAAATCCAAACGTTGACCGTTTAACAATGTCATGTGAAATGGTGATTGATGGCAATGGTAAAGTAGTATCGCACGAAATCTTTGAGGGTGTTATTAATACAACAGAGCGTATGACCTATACGGATGTGTATAAAATCCTTGAAGAGAAAGACGAGGAGTTATTAACACGTTATGCACCACTTGTGCCGATGTTTACGCATATGGCCGAGCTTGCGCAAATTTTACGCAATAAGCGTGCAGACCGTGGCGCAATTGATTTTGATTTTAAAGAATCCCAAGTGTTAGTAGATGCAGATGGCTGGCCAACAGACATCGTCATTCGTGAGCGTACCGTAGCAGAGCGTTTAATTGAGGAGTTTATGTTAGCGGCTAACGAAACCGTTGCAGAGCACTTCCACTGGATGAACGTACCGTTTTTATACCGTATCCACGAAGACCCAAAACCAGAAAAGCTACAGCGCTTCTTTGAGTTTGTCACAAACTTTGGATTAATTATTAAAGGGACAGGTAGCAGTGTTCATCCAAAAGCAATGCAAAAAATCATTAAAGAAATTGAAGGCTTGCCAGAAGAACCAGTCATCTCAACAATGATGCTGCGCTCTATGCAACAAGCTAAATATAACCCAGAGTCACTAGGTCACTTTGGTTTATCAACAGACTTTTATACACACTTTACCTCACCAATCCGTCGTTACCCTGACTTAATTGTACATCGCTTAATCCGTACGTATTTAATTAAAGGTGATACATCGCGTGAAACGATTAAAAAGTGGAGCGAGATGATGGATGAGATCGCTGACCATACGTCAGGTCGTGAGCGTCGTGCTGTAGAGGCGGAGCGTGATACAGATTCACTGAAAAAAGCACAATTTATGGTGGATAAAGTTGGCGAGGAGTATACTGGCATTATTTCGTCTATTACGAACTTTGGTATGTTTATTGAATTGCCTAATACCATTGAGGGCTTAGTACACATCAGCAATATGCATGATGATTATTACAACTTTAATGACCGCCAAATGATTATGATTGGTGAGCGTACTAACCGCCAGTTCCGTATTGGGGATGAGGTGAAGGTAGTTGTCACAAATGTTAATATTGAAGAGTCAGCGATTGACTTTGAAATTGTAACAGATGGTGTTGCACCGACCTTTAAACGCACACGTAAAGTGGCACCGCGTGTTATTCAAGCAGAGCGTGGCAAGCGCCGAACAGGTGGCAGTGATCGTAAGCGCAGTAATCGTCGTCGTAGTGAGGATAAGCCAAAACGCCGCACAGATGATAAACCTGCAAAGCGTAGTAAGAGCCGTCACTCAACAGATGACAAGCCAAGAGCTAAACAAGAGCGTGACCCACGTGGCAAACGCGTAGGTGATAAAGATAAACCAAAATTTTATGAGGCCATCGCTAAAAAGAACAAGCGTAGCCGACGACGTAAATAACGAGTGGGCGGCTTTGGCCGCCTGCGTAAGTGAGGAGTAGAGGGATATGGCAAAAGGAGAAGGTAAGGTATTAGCGCAAAATAAAAAAGCAGGGCATGATTATTTTATCGAGGAAACATACGAAGCGGGCTTAGTGCTACATGGTACAGAGATTAAAGCCATTCGTGCAGGTAAGGTGCAACTAAAGGATTCATTCGTCCGCATTCGCAACAATGAGGCGTGGATTTCAAATATGCATATTAGCCCGTACGATCAGGGTAACCGCTTTAACCATGACCCGCTGCGCTCACGTAAATTACTATTGCATAAAAAACAAATTGCACAATTGATTGGTCGCATTAAACAAGATGGCTATACGATTGTGCCGTTAAAAATGTATATTAAAGATGGCTTTGCTAAGCTATTAATTGGCGTTGGTAAAGGTAAGAAAAACTACGACAAGCGTGATGACCTACGTAAGAAGGAAGCAAAACGCGAAATGGAGCGCGCATTCAAAGCAAAAAACCAAATGTAATAAGGCATTTGCTTGCAAGCTGACCAAAATTATTTTATACTAATAAAAGTCAGTATAAAAAGTTGTTACCGTACTAGCCGTTTAGCTAGACCCTCACTTGTTTGAGGCAAACAAGGGGGCGTTACGGATTCGACAGGGATGGTTCGAGCTCTAACTGCGCGTCGGAGGTCTCGTCTTCGTCATCAACGGAAGTTATATAATAACTGGCAAACAACAAAACTTAGCTTTCGCAGCGTAAGCTCTTAAGCGCTCTACCTATACATCGCCCATGTGTATAACGTAGGGCCCAACTTTAGTGGGATACGGTCGCTAGTGCAACTTGAGCTAGCGTCAAGAGACTTCCAAGTTAGCGTACAGGACGCCAGTTTATCGGCATAATGCTACGTGAAATGCAAATAGGTAAACTACACGCGTAGACGTTGGAGTAACGGAGTCTTTGGACGCGGGTTCGACTCCCGCCGCCTCCATACATAAAGTGGCTACAAACGTAGTCATATCAATGATTTTAAAGACTAGGGATATTGAACGGGAGTTGAACTCTTGGGCAATATCCCTTTTCTTATTTGTCTCTTCTTACTTCTCTATTTTGGCTTCGATATGTAATATAGTATAGGGGTTTAGTATGGTTGGTAAGCTTTTTTGCATGACGAATTGTAATATTAAGTGCACCACTCAAAAATAAATAAAAAAAGACCCCATTCCTTATGAGCCTGTATAATTAAAGTTCCTACACCAAAATCAACAGGGGCCATATGAAATGAGCTATTGTCATCTTACCATAGCTGAATGTTCGAAAATAGAAGTTTTAAAAGGATTAGGGTATTCTTGTCGTGCCATTGCGCGTCATCTGAATCGTTCGCATACCACGATTTCTTGTGAAGTAAAGCGACTGAATGAAGGGTCAGCCAAAAAGGGAAACGTCAGGCACCACGCGAAACACGCGGTCGTTTCAGCACGTGGTACGAAAGGATGTATGGCGACGTTCGCCGAGCGAAAAACACGTTTTTATGTCGGCGTTCAAATCCTGAATCGCTCGGCGCAATCGATGAAGTGGGCTATTGAACAGCTCCTGTCATGTTACCCAAGACAATGTTTTCAAACGTTTACGACAGATCGTGGAAAAGAATTTAGCTACTACACCGAACTTGAGACGCAGTATGGGATGCCATTTTACTTCGCTGATCCATACGCGCCATGGCAACGTGGCACGAATGAAAATAGTAGTCTTTTACGTGAATTCTTCCCAAAACGAATGGATTTGGGGCAACTCACATCATCAAAAATAGAACAAGTACTTTCATTGATCAACAATCGATCAAGAAAGTGCCTCAATTGGAACACCACACAGGATTTATTTGACTATGAAGTGGTGCAGTTAATTTGACAATCTATCATATACAAAAGACACGTTTTAAGAACCTCAGCAACAAAGGGAACAACTTTATTCCCTAAAGCTTTAGGAGATGCTCAAATAAAGAATCTAGTTATGGAATCTTTAGAAAAAGGAACACTGAAAAGTACTCATGCAGATGGAACAAAAGTGTATACTTATAATCCTAAAAAACATGGAATATCAGAGATGACCACAGTTGTTATGAAAGACAATATTATAAAAACATCTTATTCGGTAAGTGGAACATCCGTAATTAAGAAGTGACAATAGGAGTGATGACTAAATGAAAATAAAATTTGTTATTGAAAATGATGTATCCGTGCTCAAAGACAGAAATTTTAATTATGATTACTACTTAGATAGCTACCTAGAATTATTTATTGAAGATAGCAAGCAAGAATATCTACTTCTCTCCACAGCTATGCACAATACAATATTAATTGCTTTATGTGATATATTAATCGAGTTAAATAAGAACGGTAAGAAACAAACCCTTGAAACTTTCGGCAATCCTAACACATACACTTTTGAAAAATCGTCATCAAATATTTCAATTACAAATTTCGACAAATTCTCTAATCAAGTGGAATGTAAATATACTTTTAACCTCGTTGAATTTACCAATTCTTATATAAAAGAAATAACTTCATATTTAGACTTAATGGAAAATACAGAATGCAATATCACAAAACACTCTAATTATGTTTTACTTAAAGAAAAATTAAACGTCTTGTGTTTTTGTTAAGCTAAAACTGAGCCATCAACGCAATTGAAATGAGAGACATTTTATCTCAAACTAACCTTAAATATAAAAAGTTAGGGGGATATAGGGGTGATTAGTTTGGAGAAAAAGCAGTTAGTACTGATTGAGTACTATCAGCACAATATGAGCCAACGTCAAATTGCAGAAAAGCTCAAAATGTCTCGTAATACCGTAAAAAAATACATTGAGCAAGATCTAGCAGCTAGACAGCAAGACACAAGGAATTTACCCATCACAGATAATTACGTTACGCCTCCGGCATATAAAAAACGTAATGGAAAAAAGAGAGCTTTAACAAATACAGTGATGAAACGTATTCGCGAAATGATGAAACAGAACAAAAATAAGCGTGAAGTGAATATGCATAAGCAACAATTAAAGATTATTGATATACATGAAAAACTTTTAGACGAAGGTTTCAAAATTGGCTACACTACGGTTCGCAACTTCGTTAATCGTGAGGAAAAGAAGGAAAAAGAAGTCTTCATTCGTCAAGAGCCAACAGCTGGTCGTGAAATTGAGTTTGATTGGGGAGAAGTAAAATTATTCATTGATGGCAAGCTAAGAAGCCTTTCAATGGCTGTGTTTACGCTAGCTTATAGCAATGATCGTTATGCCCGAATCTATGAATCGGAAACAATGGTTTGTGTACAGGATGCACACGTAAAATGTATTGAAGCCTGTTTAGCAGGCTATAAAGTGTATTTTACGAGTGTAGCCTCACTTGGGAACCAATTAAGGAAAAGCCGTTCTGCAAGAACGTTACGCTCGTTTGAACTGAAATTTGAAAAATATGATGTAGTCATCATTGACGAACTTAGCTACATTTCATTCGATAAAGAAGGAGCAGAGCTTCTATTTACGCACTTATCGTTACGTGCCGTTCGAGCAGCAACGATTATTACAAGTAATCTAACATTTGAACGCTGGGAAGAGGTCTTCCATGATCCCGTTTTAACATCAGCGTTAACCGATCGACTTACCCATCGTGCGCATATTATCAATATGATTGGTGGATCTTATCGGATTTTAGAAACGAAAGAATGGATGGAACAGAGCAACTTTTAGTGGCTCACATTTTAATTAACAAGTGGCTCAAATTTAACTTGCGAAATACACTTGAAGTTATATCTGGGGTATTAAACTCTTGTAAGACACTTTCTATTATATTCGTCTCAGGTATATCCTCTATGTTCGGCATATTTTTTATAAATTCTCTTACTCGATCTTTCAATGTAGTGTAACTTAATTCTATATTTAATCTTGCTTTTTTTATGCTTTTATTTTTAAGATGCGTATATCCTAATATGGATAAAATCTCATCGAAATATTTTAACTTTTGACTAGTAATTAATATAGTTGAAAGATATTGGGAGTCTAATGCTTTTAATTCATAATGATTAGGGCTTTGTACAATTACATCTGCTTTTTCATCTATTGTTAAAGACAATTCAGCAATTATAGCCCTACCTTGCCTATTATCAACAGAAATATTTTTTTCTGACAGGCATCCTATTAAATATTTAATAGCTTCAGCAAGCTCATCAGATATAGGTGAAATATTTATAAATAAGCGATCTATTTTATTTCTATTATAATTGGGAATTTTAGATTTTAAAATCGTATTAGTATTTTGGTTAGGCGAAAAGTTACTATTAAAAATGTTTCCTGACTTTACTTCTTGAAATTTTTTAAGATCTGTCGTGGCAATCTCCTTAACAATAATTTTAAAAGTATCAGCATCAGAGCCATTCATAAGATTTTTTTCAAGGATAGAATCTTCATAGATTGTAATTTCTTCACCTTCAGAATTTTTTATCTTTTTCGTTTTCTTTTTTGTAAGTGTTGAAATACTATGTTTTTGTTTTTTTACTTGAATATATGTTTTATAGCCTGTATATGAGACAACTATATCGTCTTCAGCTTCTATATAAATCTGAAAATTTTCTTTTAGATAATTATTAATTGCTATTAGAATTAAATTAGCTTTTTGGAAATTAAATCCTTTTATTGCTTCAGCTCCACCATTATCAAATATTATTTGGTTAGACAATTTTAAACACCTCTTAATTACAAATTATGCATTTTTTATAGTGTAACTTTTTTTGCAATAAAAAAGAACCTTTAAAAGGTTCAAAAATTCAAATAATCCACAAACTTCTGTATCGTCTCCGCCTTAACTTTCTTCGTCACATGGGCATAAATATTCATCGTTGTCTGCACATCGCCATGTCCCAAACGGTCTTGTACCTCTTTAATCGTTGCGCTAGCTTCAAACAATAGTGAACAGTGCGTGTGACGTAAGCCGCGAGTTGTGATTTCCTTTAGCCCGTATTTCTGTTGCACGTGCAGCATCCATTTACGGGTTTTTGTTGGTTGCATCAGTCCGTTTTCACGACTGCTGAACACGAGTTGCTTTGGTTGTAGTGTGTTAAAGCCGAGTATTAAATAATCCTGCTTTTGTTTTTTCCGCCATTCCGCTAAAATCTCCATTGTTTTTTCATCCATCTTCAATGTGCGACGAGAGGATTTTGTTTTCGTTGTTTTGACGTACAAGCGATTATCTTTTCCACGAGATAACGCCTTGTTAATTCGAATTTCACAATCTTTGAAATTAATATCTTCCCAAGTAAGTGCAAGTGCTTCACCTTTAGGCATGCCGGAGAAGGCAAGGATGCGGAAGAGGGTGTAAGCCTTGAAGTTATTTTCTTCCTCCATACATTTTAAGAAATACAGTAGCTCCTCTTTTGTATAGAAATTCAATTCTTCCTCATCTTCAGTCGGATCAACGCGTTTCGTTGGCATTGTTACGAGCTTCATTGGATTTGATTGAATGAGCTCGAGCTTTATTGCGTAGTCCAACACCTTTGAAGCATACGCCTTTACCATGCGATAACGTGCAAGCTTTCTAAACCAATGATTAATTACTTGCTCGCAAATTTTGATATTGATTTTATCGATTTTATAATCGCCAAGCTGAGGTAGCACATGGTTTTTAAAAATGCTTAATGTTTTCATGAAGGTGCTTTCTTCTACTGTGTTCTCGTACTGCACAATCCATAAATCATACACTTCGCGATACGTTTCAGCGGGTTGGCGTACATACGTGCCTTTGTCGATTTCAAGTTGCAGTCTAGCGAGTTCGAGCTGGCTTCTTTTTTCGTTTTGAAGCCTCGTCTAGTTGTTTTGCGAACTTTGCCAGTCAGTGGATCGATGCCAATGTAAAGTTGGAACATGTAAAAGGTCTTGCCATTTTTCTCATACGGTTTGATAACTGCCATGGTGTCTCCTGCTTTGTATGATTAGCGGTCGTTATTTTAACTTTTCATAGCCTTCCTTCAGTAGCTGTTCAGTCGGATAGTTTTTTTCTTTGCCCTCGAATAGGTGCACGAGCGCTTGCAGTTCGTTGTCGTTCAATTTGTGGCCTGCAATATAAAAGCTACGTCCAGAGTCTTTAATAAAGTCTTCGAGTTATACGTGGTAATGCGATTTGTAAGTCTCATATGTGAAATCATCGTCTGTGAATATGCTTTTGCGGTCGTGACGTTGAAGCATCGTTAAATCTTCTTCGGAATAAATCCCTGCACCCAGTGCGAGTATGTAAATATCGTGATCAAGTGCTACGGCTAACTTGCGCAAAATTTCGAGTGATGGGACGAATTTGACGTTTTCAATTTGCGACAAGTAAGGATTTGAAACCCCTGATTGCTCGGATAGTTGCACGAGTGATAGCATTTTGGATTTTCGTAATTGCCGAAGTGACGCGCCAAAGCTTTTTGTTTCGTTCATTGTCAGCCCTCCTTGCACATAGCATACACCGTTTGATTTTGATATTCAAATAAATAGTTTGAAAATTCTTTATATTGAAGTTTATTTGTAATATTCTTGGTTCATCAAGATTAATCTTGAAATTAAATGAGCATAGGAGGCAACGAAATGGAGTTACGTTTTGATTTACCGAACCATTTTGAAACAGAGTTACAGCAGATTGTTATTGCAGCGACGCACCTAGCCATTGAAGAAAGCAAGAAAACAGGACACACGAAGGAATAGATGACGCTCAAGGAAGGCGTCGCATACGCAGGCGTTTCTTATAACAGCTTCATGAAGTTTCGCATTTACGGTTTAAAGATTTGCGAAGTCGAAGGTTGTTTAGTGCAAAATAAAAAGGGAGCAACATGCAAACTAAAATCCCTGCAATGATGCGTCCCATTAAGCGCAAAAAAATATCATTGTAAGCACCCTTCAAATCTACTAACCTTCTAATTGGCAGAAAAGTCGATTAGGAGGAAATGAAAGGATGCTTACAATGATACAAGTTCATCATATCAAATTTTTGTATGAGGAGAAAGGCTATTCCTTACGGAAAATAGCAGAAGAAACAGGCCATGATTTTAAAACGGTACAGAAGTATGTAGAACAGCAGGACTTCAATCTAAAGCTGGAGAAACGTAAACCGGTTTCGAAAAAGATCGATGCTTATAAAGAGGACATTATGAAGTGGCTGATGGCAGATTTAGACATGCCACGAAAACAGCGCCATACAGGAAAGCGTGTATTTGATCGTTTGAAAGCTAAGCATAAAGAAGAACTGGATATCAGCCTTCGCTCTGTACAAGCTTTTGTTTCAGAAGTAAAAAAAGATTTACAGTTGAAAAAAGAAGAAGCAGCGGTGCCACTTTCACACACACCAGGTCAAGCACAAGCAGATTTTGGGGAGGCTATTTTTGAAGAGAATGGCGAGCGTTTTAAAGGCTTTTATTTCAATCTCTCGTTCCCTTACAGTAATGGCGGCTATACACAAATTTTTCGTGGGCAAAATCAAGAATGTTTATTACAGGCGATGCAGCAAATTTTTGAGCACCTCGGCGGTGTGCCAACTATTATTTTATTTGATAATTTATCAGCAGCTGTTAAACAAATCAAAAAAGATGGCGGGCGAGTTCTAGTCGAGCAGTTTACACGCTTCGCAGCCCACTATGGTTTTCAAAGCAATTTCTGCAACCCAGGAAAGGGAAATGAGAAAGGACATGTAGAGGGGAAAGTTGGTTATCACCGTCGTAATTTATTCGTCCCTATGCCTGTTTTTGAAAGCCTAGAGGCTTACAATCAAACGTTATTTACATTATGTGAGCAGGATCAAGAACGCCCGCATTATAAACGACAAATAATGATTTCTCAGCTAATGGTAAAGGATAAAAAAGCATTGAAGCCCTTGCCAAACGTTTCATTTGAAGTGCAACGCGTGATTCAATTAAAAGCGAATGGTTACGGGAAAATTCAATTCGATACAAATCATTACTCAACGACACCGGACTTCGCCTATACAAAAGTGTGGGTAAAAATAAAACATGATACAGTCTCCATTTTAACAGAGGATTATCAAGAAATCGTTCGTCATCCAAGGCTTTACGGAACGGGTTTAGAATCGATGAAATGGACACCTTATTTACACTTAATAGCGAAGAAACCAAAGTCATTAAAGCAAACATTATTTTATCAAGCACTACCGGATCCATGGAAAGATTTTATTGACGCACAAGCAAAGCCGAGACCGGCTATTGAGCTTTTAGCAGACTTTATGAAGCAAGAAGAAGACTTAGACCGTGCAACCGAAGCATTAACAACGACGCTCCAACTAGGTGTGAAGGATTTAGATAGTATTCGATTAACGTGGAATCGATTAGGTCAACCTGAACCGTATATCGAAGATATTCAAGTGCCAAATGCGTTCATTCAACCTGAGCAAAATCCAGATTTATCGATATACGATACGCTATTGACTGGTGGGGTGAGAGGATGAAAGAGCAAATCGCAAAATACTGTCGCGACCTCCGTTTAGGTAGCCGAATGAGTGAGGAGTATGACAAAATCGAAGCCGCTACACATGAAGAGTTTTTAATGAAGCTACTTGCGGTTGAGGTGGGACATCGAGAAGTCGCACGCACGAATAGGCTCATTAAAAGCGCTCAGTTCGATAACGTCAAAACCTTTGAAAACTATGATTTTACGCGTGTTTCACTTCCATCAAGCGCGCCAGTTGAAATGATCCGTTCAGGGAGCTTTATTCAGGAGAGGCAAAACCTCATTCTATATGGCCCATCGGGTGTTGGAAAAACGCATTTAGCAACGGCTATCGGTGTAGAACAATGTCGCCAAGGGAAGGAAGTCAAATTTTATCGAACAGCTGCTTTAGTAAATGAAATCATTGAAGCACAGCAGCAAGGTCGCTTAGCAAAGCTATTAAAAACGATTGAAAAAGCGGAGCTTCTTATTTGTGATGAGTGGGGATTTCTCCCACTTAGTCACGAAGGTGCTCAGCTACTCTTTCAGGTCGTTTCAGCCTGTTATGAACGTAAAAGTTTAATTCTTACAACGAATCTAGAGTTCAGCAAATGGGCAACGATCTTCTATGATGAAAAATTGACAGCCGCATTAATTGATCGCCTAGTTCATCATAGTCATTTAATTACATTCCAAGGGCCAAGTTATCGCTATCAACATTCTAGTATAAATCTCTAAATTGAATCAGCGAAGGGTGCTGGAAAATTAGTTTGCATTTTGAAGGAATTTTATCTTGCATAATACAGTCGAAGGTGTAAAACGCGTGTCCAAAACAGAAATTGATCGATTTTTTTATAGAACGCAGTAATTAAACGGTGAACGCAAAGGTCTTGGGGCTTTTGCGTTTTCTTTGTTTGGAGGAGATTGTTTTGAACTTTAACGAAGGGCAGTGGGTGAGCTTTAGTCATATTTATGGATTTGTATTGGCGATTGATAAGGAGAAGCAGAAGTGTCTCGTGCAATTCCGAAATAACGGTGAACAGGATACGAAATGAGTACCAGTGTAGATGCTTGAGTCGAGGGAAGATGTGCGATTGTTGGAGGAGGATATAGGGGAATTGCAAAGCTTGGCGATTGAGGTGGAGGATTTAGAGTGGTTTGGGGAGTTGGAAAATAGGATGTATTAAATGTGAGTTTTACATTATTAGTATGTATTCGTATAATTAAACTACAATCTAACGGAATATAATATTAAGAACGTATTAGAGAAGGAAGTGAAGTAAAATGTCTATAAAATCTGCGCACATTCAGAATTTCACCGTGTTTGAAAATTTAGAAGTAGAATTTTCAAAAGGAATCAATGTTGTTATTGGTACGAACGGTACTGGAAAGACACATATTTTGAAAGCGATGTATGGGATATGTGAAGGTATAAATAATAGCAATGAAGTTTATGATTTATCACAATTATATTTTTCTGTAAATCCTGTTGAGCTTATTAGAACAAGAGAAAATCCTAGTATAAAAACTTTTATTAAATTAAAGTTTGAAAAAGATAACGATGCTACTTTTAACATAATCATGCACGAAGGTAAGAAGTTAGCTGCTGATGGTGTAAGTTATAATTTAACTGACTTTAAAACTAAGTCCATCTTCATCCCAGCCAAAGAAATGCTCTCCCACTCAAAAGGTTTTTTAGCGCTGTACAACAAATACAAAATTCCATTCGATAAAACATATATCGATATTATCGTAAATGCAGAGTTACCAGAAGCGCGTGAAACATCTGATTTAAATAATACTTTGCTTGCAACAATTTCAAATGTCATTGGTGGTAAAGTGTTGCATGAGAATGGAACATTTTATATCGTCAAAAATAACGGCAACAAAATTGAATTTCCAATTGAAGCAGAAGGGTTGCGTAAATTCGGGTTGCTTTGGAAGCTGATTAAAAACGGACTTCTCGAAGAAGGTACGGTGTTATTTTGGGATGAGCCTGAAGCAAATATTAATCCAGAATTAATGCCAATTTTAGTAGAGCTAATGTTAGAGCTGGAACGAAAAGGTGTGCAGCTATTTATTGCGACGCATAGCTACAATTTGGCAAAGTATTTAGAGATTAAGCGTACATCGACAGAGCAAGTACTATTCCATCACTTACATCAAACAGAGCAGGGTGTGAAAGTAGAGAGTGACCATTATTTTGGACAATTAGACGACAATCCAATTATTGAAGCAGATGCGAAATTATTGGATGAAGTAATTGAAGGGAACTTCGATGACTAATTCGAAAATTCGTATTGAAGAAAACGGTCGCTTTCAGTTTGATTTTTCTGCTCTTGACTATGTATGGGAATTCCATGATGTAGTGGCGAAAACAGCATTAAGTGATGTCGATTTTATTACCGAAACAAACGAAGAAGTTCTTTTTATCGAATATAAAAATGCCAATATCCAAAACGCAGTCAATCCAGATGCGATGCTCCAAAAAATTAAGCATGAAACGTTTTATCACAAAATCGCTCGGAAGTTTTATGACAGCTTACTGTTATTTTGGGCACGTAATGGCAATGAAAATAACTTACCGATTGTGTATGTATTAATCATTGAGCATCCGATTTTAGATAAAAAGCTGCGCAAACAACTAAAGTTAAAAATTGAAAAGCAATTGCCATTTAGGTTAGACGATCCATTGATTGAAAAACAGGTGATTTCTAGCTTTGACGTAATGGATTTAAAAGAGTGGGAGGAGCGATTCCCACAAGTAGTTATAAGTGCAGTTGAATGATGAATGAACCGCCATCAAATTGAGATGGTGGTTCATTTTTTAGTACATCAATTTTTTGTTCCGATAAATAAATCGAAAATAGTATATTGGTGATTTAATTTTAGATAATAAACTATTTACAAAAGGGGAGCATCGCATGAAAGATTATTCACGCCTAGAACAACAAAAACAAATTCAATTTGCGGTAGGGATGGCAGGGCTTAAAGGTGGAAAGCCTTCTACATTTACGCAAAACTTATTAAATCACTATGAAAATGGCCAAGTTACTTCTGTTCAGCTAAAACAAGCCATACTTCAAAAATACGCAAAGGCATCAAATTAAATAATAGTCTAAGTATGTCAGGTAAAAAATAAAGTAGCTTGACGTGAACTAACGCAAGCTTGACGCGAAGCAACCGGAGCTTGTCGCGAATAGCTATTCCAAGGAAAAGAAGTAGCCATAGCTACAAGAATAATAGGAGTATCAGCTTGCCTCGAATTAGTTGAAGCTTGTAATGCGAGACCAAGTTATTAATATTCTGCATTTATAAAGGTAGAGAAGCCATACAGATTTCTCTACCTTTATTTTCGTTGTTTTTCTTTGTAGCAATGTGCACAGCCTAAACCTCAAGTTTGAGATGGGGTGGTTCATTTTTATGTCTGAGTCACTGTTAACAGCAAAATAGCACGAAAACACTTATTTAAACCTTGCTAAAAAATCCTCGTTATCTAAATACTGTGCGTTTTCATTATAGTGATAGTTGTACAAAATGCTTTTTAAACGATGGTTCGTATATTTTAGAGAAAAAGTTCGTTCCTTTTGTGATTCAGCCCAAGCGTGCATATTTTTATATTCAGGAGAAGTTGGATCATTGATGACTGTTAAATATTCGTTAAAGCCATGTAAGCCGCCTACATCTTCAGGTGGGCGTTCACCTTTGCCTTCTATTAATTTTGCATGCTGTAATGTGGCAGTGATTGTTTTTTCTAGTGTAATAATATGCTTCCATGAGTCGCCGAAATCATATTCGTAAATGACTTCTAGGTGCTGTGAGAAGACGTCCTTTAGCGAAACAAAGCGCTCTTGTGCAATTTCGTTGCCTGAAAAATTAGCGAATTCCATTGTCTCAGGGTCGTCATCCATAACAATTTTAAGATTGTTGTTATCTTTTCGTACTACAGAAAATTCGTGTAAGTGATAGTTTTGCCAGTCAAAAACGATTTGAATAAGGTTGTGAAGGCTTCTGAACGAATAATTAGCCGGGATGTGCACGCGTCGCCAAATGTCATGGCCGTCTAACGCAAGCTGAATATTTAATTGATAGAGCTCAACATCCATTATTTGTGCAACATCCTTAGCCTCAGTTGTTTTTGTCAAGGTCTCCAGCATTCTTTCATTCGGATAAAAGCCTTTATTTTGAGCATCTGATTGAATCATTTTACTAACGAGTGGGCTAATAAAACGCTGAATAGTCGCATCTTTATCGATAAATTCTGCCCAAAATTCAACCTCACGTACAGTATTATTCAATTTAGCGACCATGCTTCGATTGGCGGTTTTTGAAAAACTTAGGCTTTTTGATAAAGCAAAGTATTTATCGATAACCGCCTCGCTAACACCTTCCATTCGCAGAGCAACGCGAATCGCTTCGTGAATTAACTCCTCAAGAGTAGCAAGGTCCTTCTTTAAGAGACGATTGATCACTACGGGAAATCGCGTTTCGTTATTCATCAAAACTAAAACTTTTCTTCTATAAATTGTGACGATGTTGGCATGCCAGCCGAATAAACTTTCAGGGTACTGGTCAAAGCAATCTGGTGCTACTAATTGTTTGGCATCAACGTTTAGCGTATCTAGTACTTTCTTTGTACATTGAATAATCATAGCTTTCTCCTTTCAATCACAGTGATTGATGGTTATATGTAATGCTTTAAGTATAGATTAAAAAGTTAAGCAGCTCCAATTTTTGTGCAAATGGCTTTTACAAAATAAAAATGGATACCGCATATGGGAGCGATGTCCATTTTAAAAATCCTCAAGTGTAATTAACCTACTTTTCAGATTCACGTTGTTGTTCAGTCCATTTCTTCATTGCTAGTGCTTTGCGTTCTTCTAGGCGCTGTTTGTTTTGTTCAGCTCTTTTTAAAAATTTTAGTGCATCGTTACCTTTAATTACCGGACGTTTACGCATTTCTACTGCCATCATAAACCCTCCTTTATAAGTTAAGTATATGTACTTTATAAATAAATCGCAAATAGTATAATTAAACTACTATTTACAAAGGGGTGTATCGTATGAAAAATCATTCACGCCTAGAACGACAAAAACAAATTCAATTTGCGATAGGGATGGCGGCGCTCGATGGTGGAAAGCCTTCTATATTTACGCAAAATTTATTACATCAATATGAAAACGGCCAAATTACTTCTGGTCAGCTCAAACAAGCTATTCTACAAAAATATGCAAAAGCATCAAATTAAATATTAGTTTAAGTATGCCGGATACAAAATACAGTAGCTTGACGCGAAAGAGCTGGAGCTTGTCACGGACTACCTTTTGAAAAAAGCACAAGTAGCAGTAGTTACAGAAATAATGAGCATAATAACTAGATGTAAATCAATGCAAGATTTCTTAATAAAATGAAGCTGCTTACTAAAAAATAATTATTAATAAAGATAACTGACGAATGAACCTCCTAATCAAGTTTGTAATGGCGGTTCATTTTATTTAAATAGCCTATCGATTATTTGTACTGATAAAAAATAATCGATTATAATCGATTAATCGATAGGCAGCGGTGGAGGGCTATAATGGATGAAAAAATAAAAGAATTATCATTATTGCTGTTATATTTAACATCTTGGGAGGATAATGATGATTTTATAACGTTGAAAAAAAGTTGGAAAGGCTATCCTTTTCATATTTTAGATGAGCTAAAAGAGGCAGATTATATAAGAGGAAACAATAGCTCAAAATCAGTCTATTTGACAGAGGAAGGAATTGAACACGCGAAAAAATTGGCGGATAAATATTTTGCTGAAAAAGATTTGATAAAGGGCCAATAAAATGAAGGTAGAGAAGCCACAGACTTCCCTACCTTCATTTTATTTTCGATGTTTTTCTTTGTAGCAATGCCCGCAACCATCATATACAGCTGGATATTTTACAGTGTAGTCCTCGTCTGTATCAATTCGATTTTCTTTGCTAATTTCAGAAATCTTACATGCTGCAACCGTATAGGCAGTGCGATGAACTTCTTTCTCTGGACCAGTATTAACGATAAATTTAGCCATATGTATCTCACCTCCTCACAATTATTATTCAACCACAAAAAAATAAATCCTTTAAATAATCTAAAATTTTACAATTTATTCAAAAACATTAATAATGGATTTAACAACAATAAAACCATCTTGTCCTCCAAGTGACCTGTTCAAAAAATAGTGTAATAAATATAGTTGAAATAGGAAGTGTTACAGTTTGCAAAAATTTATTAGTGATATGTTAAAAAAAGGCGGCTTGAAGCGAATTTATCGCAAGAACAATTAGCTGAACGAGCACATGTTGATGTACGGACGGTTAGGAGAATTGAAAATAATGAAGTCAAACACAGTCCGTATTTAAAGCATATATGCGAAGTGCTAAATATAAGTTTCAAAGAAGCCAATCCAGACGAAATTTTAAGCGAACATCGCAGCATTAACGTCCCCAATGTGAAATCAGGGAGAGACTTGGCGCATCTTTTAATTCATTGTAGTCATCTTGAATACCATCCTGATCCAACTAATCAATTAGAGTTTGAGGAAACATTATTAATTGAAGAGTTTATGCAAACGATTATGGAAATGATGGAAGTGTTTGATTTTGTTGAACCAGAGGACCGTCATTTTTTCATCGGTAAATTTGATGAAGAAATCAAACTTTTAAACAAAGTAGGCTTTTACATTTACGGCAGCTGCAACGACACCTTAGTGAACCCAATTAAATATACAGAATTAGTTTTCGTGAAAATTTAGTGGAGGTGCTTAAATGAAATCGAATGAACAGTTTAGCTTATTTGCAATCGATGAAGTTAAAACAAATCGTTACCTACATGTTGTGAAAGACAATGAAGTGAAGGATATGGAGTTAGAGGAATTATTTGATGCGACAAAATTTACCCGAATTCGTGCTGTTTCATTTGTGGCATCTCCAAAATTTTTCTTCAAGATGACGAAGGATTTTGAAGACATACAACTGATTTTTGGGATTGAAGATGGCCATGTAGCAGGCTCATTCATTACGGGACTTCAAGCTTTGCTTGCTATTGATGAACGTATCAATCTGTTCCAAAGCTTGCCTGTGGAAGTGCAAGAGCGTATTCGTGCTGAATGTTACCAAGTTCGCTATTCCAAGAAAAATGATCCAATTCACTCCAAAATTTATTTGCTAGATGGTAAGGATGAAACCCGTGTCATGCTAGGTTCTGCGAATTTTACAGAGCAAGCGTTTAGCCAACGAAAACAATATGAAGAGTTATTAGTATTCGATAACTCGCCATTATTCGATTTATACGAGCAACGCTTCAAAGAAATTTATGAAGAAACAGTCGATTTTGTACCAGAGAAATATAAGCATAACTTTATCGGTGAGCCTATAAATATTGCAGATCCTGATCAATTATTTGATGCGTTAATGGAAGAAGTAACGAGTGGTAAAGTGCTGACGGAGTTTACTGAAGCGCAAATTGAGGAATTGACAGAAGCATCACAACAAGCTAATTCAAATACAGAACAACTCGAAAGCGTAAAGCAGCTTATCGAGGTGATTACAAAAAAAGACCGCAAAACAGGTAATCATATCATTTTACCGCCAGCCCAATTAGATAAGAAAAATATAACGATTAAAAGTAAACTTTCGAGACTGAATAAGCGAACGGAAGAAGTAGATACGCGAGGCTTTATTGAATACAACGACAGCAATCATTTGCTTTATAAAAAAGCTGACGAGGAAAATATGTTTTTATTTTCGAAGGGCGCGCCAAAAGAGGAACTACGTAAACAGCTAAAACTGATTCATGCATTTATTGATGCTTATAAAACGTATACAGTGCAAAGTTCTACTGATACGCAAACCCGTATTTTTGAAGCGATTTTGTATGCATTTATGTCCGCACACATTTGGAAAATACGTGATCATTATGTATTAGAAGAAGGGCGAGAAAGTGTCCGTCGTAATATCCCTTTGTTTTTAGTTTTAGCAGGTCGAACAAGCTCAGGGAAAACGTCTGCATTGGAATTCATTAATTTGCTACTTGGTAATACACAATCTTATTTATCATACGAACAGATTAGCAAGAAAAATATGATTGTTGATTTATTTTACACGTCCAATGTTAGTCCGATTTTAGTCGATGAAGTGGATTCAAAATTCTTCACAAGTACAGCTGCTGATAAAGGAGAGCGTCTAATTAAAGATGTAACGAACAATTTAGACAGTAAGCATCCTGTATTTATTTGCACAACAAACACGACAAACTTTGATGCAACTGCCCAAGTAATCTCGCGGATTTATTACCTTCAAATTGATAATACGTTTGATAAACAAAAACAAGCGGAATCAAGTAAGTATTTAGGGGATATTATGAGTGAAGTGAGCTCCACGCTGTATCAAGATTTTACAGAGCGATTGGCGGATCGCATTAAGCATCATGAAATGTTTTATACAGCGGAAGACTATTTGTTTATCGCCCGTGAAATTTTTAAGGAGTACCATGCGGAGTGCGAATTAGAGTTACCGAAATGGTTTTCAACGCAAAAGTTTGATGATTACAATGAACGTGGGAAAAAGATATGGCATGAGTTGTTTATCAGTAATAAAGAAGCGTTTGATGTACGGAATGATAATACAGTATATGTTCGCAGTGAAGTGTTAGGAAAACGTACGAAACGAGAACGTGAAGAAATTATCAACTACTTACCGCCAGAAAGTATTTTGGAGGATAATACGGTGTTGATTTTGAACAAGGAAATATTTATGAGCTTTATTAATGAAAGAAGTAATAAGGCGTTTTGGCGGAAGTGGTTTAGTTACTCTTAAATAAAGGTTTATTTTGTGAGATGTTGAATATTTGAATGAAAAGGAGCATTCCTGTTAGAAGAATTTTCAGGGGCTTGAAAACAAAAAAGCCCTCTCGTATGATGTTTGAGTGTCAACCAGACAATTGACTCGCACATCTACAGAGAGGACTCCATTCAATGAATTTTAATACGAATGAAAAAATTAATCAAGTTTCTGAAAATACGTTAGTCATCGGCATCGACATCGCGAAGCACAAACATTTTGCTTGTGTGGTAGATGATCGTGGTCGTGTGCTTCAAAAATCCTTTCCGATTTTCCAATCGCGCATTGGATTTGAAGCGTTTTACGAACGTCTACTTGCGCTCACACAGGCGCATGAAAAACAAGAAATCCTCGTTGGTTTTGAGCCAACGGGTCACTACTGGATGAACTTAGCAGCGTTTTTAACGCACTATGGCATTCCATTTGTGATGGTCAATCCGATGCACGTCAATCGCTCGAAAGAACTCGACGACAACTTGCAAACGAAAAATGACCAGAAGGATGCGCTCGTCATCGCCCGTTTAATGCGCGATGGACGTTTCAGCTATCCACGTCTGTTAGAAGGTGTGGAGGCAGAATTACGAAATGGCGCCACGTTGCGCTCTAAAATCCAAGAAGATTTAAACGCGCTTCAAAACCGCCTCATTCGTTGGTTAGACCGTTTCTTTCCAGAGTTTACACAAGTGTTTAAAAGCTTCGGGAAAATGGCGTATGCGGTGCTTGAAAAACACCATTGCCAATGGACATTCAAGGTAAATCACCGGAAGAACTCCTCTTCCTGTATCGCCAAGTAGACGGGATGAAAAGTCCTCATCTATCAAAGGCAAAACAATTAGTCGACATTGCGCCTCATTCGATTGGTTTGACGGAAGGCTTAGTGATGGCCCGTTTTGAAATCGCCACACTCCTTGCGCAGCACAAAATGATGCAGGCACAGCTAAACGAATTAACGAGCCAATTAATCGAATTAGCGAAACAAATGACGGATTATGAATACTTAGCATCTGTACCCGGAATCGAAGACGTAACGATTGTCGATTTACTCTCAGAAGTCGGTTCCCTCACACAATATGCGCATCCACGCCAATTCATTAAACTAGCGGGACTCACATTGCGTGAAAACTCTTCTGGCCAGCAAAAAGGACAAAAACGCATCGCCAAACGAGGACGCCGGAAACTCCGAGCACTCCTGTTCCGCGTCATGATGTCATTGATTCAACATAATCCAACCTTTAAAGCCCTGCACGAGCATTACACCACACGCCCCAACAATCCGCTGCGTAAAAAGCAATCGATTGTCGTCTTGTGTGGCAAACTACTCAAGATTTTACATGCCTTGTGCAACAAGAAAACGTATTTTAACGTAAATCAAATGATGAACGATTTTACTCAGCTTCAAACGGCTGCCTAAGCGACACCATCAGCAGTCAAAAACAAAAGGATGACACGGAGAAGCCGGCATTATTTTCACCATTCGACCGTGCAAACACGAGTCCCTAAAGGAGCATCGCCAGCCTCTGCCTTATGAATAGACCGAACGAAGGAATGTACGCGCAACCAGACGCCTAGAGACATGGGAGGGTCCGTCATCATAAGAAACGCAGAGATCCAAAAGTGCACCGATATACAGCACTGGATTAGGAGGGTCATTACCAGTTAATGGTTCATCCTTTAGCGAAGCGTTCGAAAAGATTGTAAGAAAAATCAATAACTAGAAAATATCGGGCTCATCACCATAAGTTGGGGTTGACTTACTAATAAGACCTTAATTTTCCAATAGTGTATAGAATAAAAGCGAAAACTCGTGTATCGTAATTGTTGCTGAGACAAACCACGATAGGAGTTTTCGCTTTGTACACTAAGTTTATCAAACGGTATTATGGAAGGCACAAATAATAAAATAAAGCTCATCAAAAGACGTGGGTTTGGCTACCGAAATGATGACCGTCTTTTCCTACGTTTACGCTTGGAAACCGGTCATTGAATTTGTCATCCCCGGGATTTGGTGATGAGCCAAATAGTTGGCAAAACTTTCAATTTCCTCCAGTGCAAATTCAATCATGCCATCATCTGTAAAAATAATATCCTCTTTTTGAAACCCGATTGTTAATTGATCATACTTCTTATCACTATAAAAAGGAGATGGTTGCTCTAACTGCTGATATTTATTTAAATCAAATATGGAGTACGCATGATTTTTTACACCATTAAATTTCTGATATTTAGCTTTTAGTTGTTTACCATTATCAAACACAATTCGATCAGACTTTTGCCCCATCGACGGACGATTACCCATTGTGCAAATTACTGGCCCTTCTATTTCAAGAGATCTGCCTTTTAATAAAGCATTCCATTTCGATAATTTTACATTTCCTCCAGTTAAATTAATCAACATATCCATACCATGCTGATGTAGTCTTTCCATTAAAAGTGGATAAAACATATCGTGACAAATGCAAACTTGAATTACTTTACCTTTTAAAATAATCGGACAATATACCATAGATGCTATCAAATAATATGCCTCTTCTGTTCCGCAAGCTCCTGATATGCCCATTAATACTGGAATGTTAAAAAATTTAGATACCTTTATTACCATATCTAAACCTTGCTCTTCAATATCTTCTGCAAATTCAAACGCTTCAGGAAAGATAATCAAATCTATTTGCTCTTTAGTTTCTTTGATAAATAATTGAATCTCTTTATAAATCAAATCGTGCTTTAAAGTTCCGTTATCTCCATATGGTTGCGCTAACAAAATCTTCATGTTATCGACTCCCTCTATAAATATTGATGTGTCAATGGTTTGCGCCATTTTTTGAGTGCCAAAAAATATTTTTCGACACGTACATCTATCGATATTTGGCTCATCACCAAATCCCGGGGATGACAAATTCAATGACCGGTTTCCAAGCGTAAACGTAGGAAAAGACGGTCATCATTTCGGTAGCCAAACCCACGTCTTTTGATGAGCTTTATTTTATTATTTGGCTCATCACCAAATCCCGGGGATGACAAATTCAATGACCGGTTTCCAAGCGTAAACGTAGGAAAAGACGGTCATCATTTCGGTAGCCAAACCCACGTCTTTTGATGAGCTTTATTTTATTATTTGTGCCTTCCATAATACCGTTTGAGAAAGGTGAAATGATTGTATGAATTATCGCTTTTTCATGGGCAATTACGGTTTTGGCAATCTTTGAAACAACACCACTTGTATGAAATTGATACCGTTTCAACCAAGCTTTTAAGCGCTTTTCCGCTTGGGTTTCGGTTGTCGCTTTTAACACATAGCGCATATGATTCAATGCCTGATAGATATGTTGTGTATGATAATCTTCCCGTAGCCACTCACGCACAAACCCACGTTCTTCTTCCGTTAATTCTTTCGGCTTTCGTGCTAAACAACGGTCGATAAATCGAGATTTGTGGTGCTTTTTCGCATCGTTTAAATAGCGTCTTCTGCGCTGTAGAGCATCGGTAAAAAACTGTACTAAATGAAATCGATCTAATACATGAATTGCCGTTGGAAAAACAGACTTGATGGCACCTGCCATTGCCGCCGCGAAATCACTTACCACGGTTTGAATCGATCCTGTGACTTTCTTTAAAAGTGATTCAATTGCGTCTTGATCTCTGTGAGGTACAATCGCTAAAATCCTTCCTGTTTCAGCGTTTAAGGCACTTGTCGCGTAGTTATGTCCTTTACGTAAAGCGAATTCATCCACACAAATATGTTTGGCATTTTCTTCAACTATATCTTCGGGTGCATACATGTAAAACCAGCGTTCAACTGTCGTATATGGAAGTGCATATTCACGTGCGACGTCTGCAATCGAGCGACCATGGCAACGTTTTGTGATTTCACGACGAAAGGACTCCGTTGAAGAACGTACCAGTCCCAATCCATAGTCAAATGTAAACGTAAAGCCACACTGTTTACAACGTTGACGAGGTATGAATAATTCAATCCAAAGAACACCAATATGCCAAGCATACCCGTGGCGAAAACGACGTCGGGAACGATCGTGACAAACAGTAGCCCCTTGGCAAATTGGACAAGGAATGGTTTGTGGTGCAATTTTCACAGGAAAAACATTTGGTTCTCCCTCTGATGGTAAATCGATTTCAAAAAAAGATGGTAACGGTAGCATCAATTTGATAAACTTAGTGTACAAAGCGAAAACTCCTATCGTGGTTTGTCTCAGCAACAATTACGATACACGAGTTTTCGCTTTTATTCTATACACTATTGGAAAATTAAGGTCTTATTAGTAAGTCAACCCCAACTTATGGTGATGAGCCAACTATTTACGTTATCAAGTAGGAAGCGAAATTGTTCATGTTCATATAGGAATGGAACAAGACTTATATAATCGAGTATTTGTATTTAATGAACCTCGATTTGAAAAAGAACATCATGTATTCATCTATGTGCTAGATGAGGTTATACCTTACGATGAGGCAGTTGCTTTAGCAAAGTTAAGAGCAATTGAAAATAGAATAGCAGTTGTAATTAAAACACCTAAGTATTTAATCGGAGCTAAAACAAATCGCTATAAAGATGTCCAGTTGTTTACAGGTAGATCATTTGGCTTTGATCTACAGCATATGTATGGTTTTGATAGTGTATATGAGAAGAATAAAAACTCTATGAATGGAATAAATATTATTCATAAGGAGAAATACGAAGCAATTATTGATATTGAGGGTGAAAATTAGTTAGGTGATAGCACATATTTAAATTAAAAGTGAGTTTTAAATTATAAGAGGCCACGCCCATTTTCAACCTCTTTTCTACTTAGCACAAACTGCCTTTTAAGTCAGAGTAGCGTCAATCGTCTCTTTATAAAAGGGTTAAATTGTATTATATTTGAAATTGTTGAGATTTTATTAAATTAAAGCAGGTGAAGTGGTTGGGTATTGAGGTTATGAAATTCCCTTTTAGTAAAAGCAGCATGAGTGATATTAAGCGGGATGAGGATTTTTTAAATTATCCTGTTATTTATATTTTAAATGGTGAAAAAGAAGCATACATAGGTGAGACTGTCCATTTCAAAAACCGTATGAACGCTCATTTAAAGACACGTCGTAATGTGGATTATATTAACTTAATTAAGCATGAGGCATTTAATCGGTCAGCGACATTTCATTTGGAAACGAAGTTGATTAATTATTTTTTAGGTGATGAAACCTATACATTACAAAATAAAAGTAAGACAGCTAATGATTTTACGCATAACTATTATGATAAGCCTTATTATGACGGCGAAGTATTTGAAGAGCTGTGGCAAAAGTTATTACAGCAAAAATTAGTGACACATACTTTGACGCAAATTGAAAATAAAGATATTTTTAAAATTTCTCCATTTAAAGAGTTAACACTAGAGCAGATTGATTTAAAAGAAAAGGTGCTGGATTTTTGTGAACAGCAAATACCTAAGGAACATCAAACTTACGGAAGCCTACTTGTTATTGAAGGTGAGGCAGGTGTTGGTAAGAGTGTGGTACTCAGTTCGATTTTTAATACGTTGCAGGAGCGTGCAGGTGAGGGTTCTTCAAAACTACACCGAACGGAAAACTATTTAGTCGTCAACCATGAAGAAATGTTTAAGACATATAAAGATATTGCACGTCAGGTGAAGCATTTAAAGGCGAAAAATTTTGATAAGCCTACTCCTTTAATTAATCGTTTACACCGCGAAAATAAAAAGGTAGATATTATTTTAGTAGATGAGGCACATCTTTTACTCACAAAATCGGATACGTATAACAACTTTAAACAAGATAATCAATTAGAGGAATTACTTAAATTAGCTAAAGTGGTTGTGGTGATTTATGACCGTGATCAAGTGTTAAAGTTAAAGAGTTTATGGGGCGCTGCAACGCTTGATAGTTTAAAAGATAAGAGCGAGCATCATGCCCATTATGCCTTGACTAATCAGTTTAGGATGCAGGCGGATGAAGCTGTAATGACATGGATTTCCGATTTTATCGCAAAAGAGGTAAAGCCATTACCTCAAAATACAAACTATGATTTACAAGCTTTTGCCACGTTAGAAGAAATGCATCAAGCAATTAAAGCTAAGAATGAAGAGTATGGGTTAAGTCGAGTAGTTTCTACTTTTGATTATTTACATAAAAAAGATGGTGGTACCTATTATGTAAAGGAATCGAACGGCACTTACCAAATGCCATGGAACACTACAAGTCCAAAATATACGTGGGCAGAGAAGCCAGAAACCATTGCAGAGGCGGGTTCGATTTATACGATTCAAGGTTTTGATTTGAATTATGTAGGTGTCGTACTTGGACCTTCCATACGTTATAAAGACGGCAAGCTTGTGATTGATACTAATCGTTATATGGATAAGGGCGCATACACAGGTGCAGATGGCTTTTATAATGGCAACATAATTTAGCTGTCGTTAAAGTCTAGGTTACTTGGCGTGATAGGTAGCTTAGCTAGCTCTGTTAGTAGGTGAGTAGTGGGTACGCTACGGTCAACCTCAATAAACTGTACGCCATCAAGCCAAACCTCACCTGAGCCAATGAGTAGCACGCCAAAATGAATAGAGGCGGCATCCATAGGCACATCTAACACAATAGTGTAGTAATTCCAATCGGTTGTGCCTGTAATAGGTCGGTTATCCATATTATCAAACTGCAAGACAGCATCGTCTTTGTCATCAATACGACACCAAGCACCGCAGCGTGTGGCATTGTTTGTTTTGATATAGCACGAAAGTTTAATGCGTTTGCCTAGCCAATCTGTGGCAAGAAAGGATTGCATTAACGTTCCAAATTGACCAACACCAGCCGTAGTGCTACCTAGATAGCCTGACTTAGTGCCAGTATGAAATATTTCATCGTCTACTTTAATCGTGTAACTTTCGGGATGTGAGCCAGTTAATAGCCAGCCCTTTACGTGATTTGTCATTGTTTTGTCCTCCTTGTGATGGATGGTTTGCATAAGGCTACGGTATTTGCCAGGTGGTAGTTGATAAAGCGATTTAAACGCACGTGTAAAGGCTTCTTGGGACTGAAAGCGGCAAGTTAATGAAATATGTAACAAGGGTTCGTCACTATGCAAAAGTAAATAAGCAGCAACAGCTAACCTACGACGACGCAAGTAAGCGCCAATAGATACACCTGTTTCTTGCTTAAATTGACGTGTAACATAAAATTTAGAGTAGCCAATTTTATTAGCGTATTGCTCAAGTTGCCACTCTGCCAAAAGATTTTCTTCTAAAGTATCTACAATTTGTTGGACTAGCTTGCTGTACATCAATTACTCACCTCTCCTTACAGTATAAAAAATAAAACTTAAGCTGTTTTGATATTTATTGCGAAATTAGCAAACACATCAAATAATACTATCTCCTATTGTGTAAATCGTTTATTATAAATGTAATGATTATACAAAAAACAATACTTTATATCTATTTAATAGGAGTGAGATTAATAAATGGGTGACAAATATTTACCGTTATATCAATACTTAATTAATACTGAAGCAACTAATATAACGTTAAGCTTCGAGGAAATCGAGGCGTTGTTATGTACTAAGCTACCTGCCTCTGCATATAAGTACCCAGCGTGGTGGGCTAATCAAAAAAAGCACCTTAGTCAAACAGGTGCGTGGATGAATGCAGGTTATTTGGTGGAGGAGGTGAGTTATGGTCAGTACGTACGTTTTCGTAGAGAAGGTGTACCTACTAACATTTCGCAACTTGTTACATCGCCCACGGTTAAACTAGAGGCGTTACCTAAATTAGCATTAAAAATGAATCGTGTAGCGGAGCTTTTTGAAGCAAATATTGAGCCATTTGAAAGTAAAACACTAGATGAGCAGTTTGAGTTTGTGCATAACTTATCGCGCACATTAGGAAATATTAGTAATGATTTAAGTTTATTGAGTTGCTATTATATCGAGGCTTTTTTGCAAAAAAATTATTCATTAAAAAATTGTACCGTACTTAATAAAGCACAGGGAGCGGCTGGGTTGGATGTTGATGAAGTAACTTGTAGTGGCGAGCGTATTATTGGCGAGTTAAAAACAACATATCCTTATGGCGCTAGAGATTTTGGTGCTGCTCAAAAGCAAAGCTTAAAAAAAGATTTTATGCGTCTACAAGCTACAGAAGCAACTATGAAATATTTTTTTGTGATTGAGGAGCGTACATTTGAAGTATTACTTGATAAGTATCAACATTTGTTGCGAGGTATTGCTGTAGTATTACTACCAGCAGCTATTTATGATGAAAATGCAATCGTAGTAATAAAGGAGTAGGATTATGAACGTTAAGAAATCTGGACTGTTTGCTCGAGTGATGAGAGCAATAAGAGATACGGAAGAGCTGACAACACCGCTAGTAATAAAAGAGGGGACAGAAAGCATAATTCAGCTTGAGCAATATAAAGAAGAGTTAGCAAATAACCCAAGTGAAGCCCTAGCTAAAAAAGTTAAATTGATAGATTTGGGTAATAAAGGTGAAGCTCAAGTATTATTTGAATTAAAAAATGCATTTCTCCCATTACATATTTTGCATGATATCCAAATTGTACATAATGAGTTAACGGCACAAATTGATTTTGTTGTATTAACTCGTAAATTTATTTTACTAGTGGAAGTAAAAAATTATTTTGGCAATATTGTAGTGAATGCTAAGGATGAATTTTTACGATGTGTCTATCAAGGGAATCGACTAGTATTTCAAGAAGGTTTTTACAGTCCATTACGACAAGTGGAGCGCCAAGCAGAGGTGCTAAGTGGGTATCTTATAGCGCAAGGTCTTATTGATAAGTTACCTGTGCGTTATGTCGTTGTTTTTTCTAATAATAAAACAATACTTGATACAACAGCAGCTAGTGAAATGGTTCAGCAACAAGTCATGCGAACCGATGGGTTAGTGAGCTATATTAAACAAGCTTTAACCGATAAATCGCCTGTATATTTGTTAGATAATCATATGATGGAGATAAGTGCGGCTATTAAGGCAGCGCATAACGTTGTGCCCGTAGAGCAAAAAGTAAACGTTGAGCCAATTAATGATCAAACCTTAGCGCAAGCTATAAAGGCGTGGCGTTTAGCAACTGCCACTGCTCAAGGAAAGAAAGCTTTTCAGATTTTTAGTAATAAAACATTAGATGATTTACTTGATAAAAAGCCCTGTACGCGCAATGAATTATTTGAGGTATATGGGCTTGGTGAAGCGAAAGTGGCTTTGTATGGTGAGGAGCTACTCCAAATAATGCGCCGCTACAATTAAAAAAATCCCCGTTACGGTGCTGCACCCCAAAAGTTAGAGTAAAAACTAACTTTTTGGGGTGATTTTTTTATGGCTAAATATAGTGAAGAATTTAAATGGAGCGTTGTGCAAGAGTATTTAGAAGGTTCATTAGGAATGAAATTAGTTTCGAAAAAATACGGACTTTCTGATCATTCTATAGTCAGACGTTGGGTACATGCTTACAAAGCGTTTGGACGTAAAGGATTAGCTGTTAAGAAAAAGAAGACGATTTATTCTGTTCAATTCAAAGTGGATGTATTACACTTTATGAAACAAACAGGTGCTTCTTATCAAGAGACGGCGATTCAATTTAAGCTGAATAACCCGAGTGTAATTGCCAATTGGAACAGTAAATTTCTTAAAGAAGGGATAGAGGGCCTGCAAGAAAAAGCAAAGGGGCGCCCATCTATGTCTAAAAAAACAAAAACAACATCACTAAAAAAAGAAAAAGAAATGTCACGTGAGGAGCAATTGGAGCGTGAAAATGAACTGCTTCGATTGGAGGTCGCCTATTTAAAAAAGTTGAAAGCTTTTCGAGAGAACCCGGATACCTTCCTCGAAAAGCACAAGCAGTGATTGCCTTTGAACTCAAAGAAGAAGGATTCCGATTAAAAGATGTATTGAAGCGTGTCGATTTACCAGAAGCAACGTATCATTATCACATGAAACAAATGGCGAAAGCAGATCCAGATCAAGCTTTGAAAACGTTGATAATAGAGCTGTTTGAGGAACATGAAAGTCGTTATGGCTATCGTCGAATTCACTCACAGCTAAAGGCGAAAGGTTATACGATTAATCACAAGAAAGTGCAAAGAATTATGCGGGATTTGAATTTGAAATGCGAGAAATTTGGACGTAAATCACGTTATAAATCTTATAAAGGCACTGTTGGAAAAATCGCAAAAAACCGATTAAACCGACGTTTCTATACGCCATACGCCCTTCAAAAACTCGTGACTGACGTAACTGAATTTAAATGTACAAATGGTGAGAAACTTTATTTGAGTCCCCTAATGGATTTATATAATGGAGAAATTATCGGTT
Source organism: Metalysinibacillus saudimassiliensis (assembly GCA_000935965.1). GTDB lineage: Bacteria > Bacillota > Bacilli > Bacillales_A > Planococcaceae > Metalysinibacillus > Metalysinibacillus saudimassiliensis. Next base: position 443,793 of record LN483075.1, on the reverse strand, counting down.
TCAGTATGTCCAAGAGGCCGACGCTTGAATTCGTCATGAAATCACTGGAACAAGCGCTACCAATCATTCAAGAACGAGCTGAATATCGTACAACAATTCACTCAGATCAAGGCTGGCATTATCAACATAAATCATGGGTCAAAACCTTAAAGCAGAACAAGATTTTCCAAAGCATGTCTCGTAAAGCAACGTGTGCAGACAATGCCGCAATGGAGAACTTCTTTGGCTTATTAAAACAGGAAATGTATTACGGGGAAGAATTAGTCTCCTACGAAGTGTTACAAAAGAGAATTGAGCAATATATCGATTACTACAACAATAATCGAATTAAACAAAAACTGGCCGGCATGAGCCCGATAAAATATCGGACACATGCCAGCCAATTAGCTGCATAATAAAAACTCTAACTTTAAGGGGTCACTACCTACGCATGTGCGTGACGGGGATTTTTTGTACTTATTTAGCGAAGTCAATTACCATACGGCCTGTAATTTTGCCTTGTTCCATTTCTTCGAAGATGTCATTGATATCTTCAAGTGGACGTAATTGTACTTTAGGCACTACTTTACCTTCAGCAGCAAATTGGAATGCTTCTTGTAGGTCTTGACGAGTACCAACTAATGAACCTACTACTTGAATACCATCAAGTACAAGACGTGGGATGTCTAAGTCCATTTTATCAACTGGTAAACCTACAGCTACTACGCGAGCACCAGCTTTGACTACATCAATTGCTTGGTTGAAAGGTGTTTTAGCTACGGCTGTAATAACCGTTGCATCTAAACCTTTACCGCCAGTAATTTCTTTTGCTTTAGCTACCGGGTCTTCGTTTAATGAGTTAACGATTACGTCTGCACCTAACTCTTTAGCGAATGCTAACTTTTCGTCGCTAATATCGAAAGCTACTACTTTAGCGCCGAATACATTTTTCGCATATTGTACAGCTAAGTTACCTAAGCCACCAATACCGAATACGCCGATCCACTGACCAGGACGAATATGAGATTCTTTAACTGCTTTATATGTTGTAACACCAGCGCATGTAACAGATGAAGCTGCTGCTGGGTCTAATCCTTCAGGTACTTTTACAGCATAATCTGCTGTTACAATTACTTCTTCAGCCATAGCGCCATCTACTGTGTAGCCAGCATTTTTAACTGTACGGCATAAAGTTTCGCGGCCTGTATTACAGTACTCGCAGTTACCACAGCTTTCAAACATCCAAGCGATAGATACGCGGTCGCCCACTTTTAAGCTTGTTACGCCTTCAGCTACTTCGATAACTTTACCAACGCCTTCATGACCTAATACGACACCTGTTACGTCGCCAAAGTCAGCATTTTTAACATGTAAATCGGTATGACATACGCCACAAAATTCTGTTTTAACAAGTGCTTCACCATGTTTTAATGAACGAAGTTGCTTGTCCTCGATGCTTACGGATTTATCTTTAGTAACAACTGCTGCTTTCATAAATAAAAACCTCCTTGTAATTGTAAATGAATGCGTTTCCACATTTCGCTTTCATTGTATTACAGACGACTGCGTTTTGTATAGTAATTCGAATTGTTAGAAAAAATAACAAAGCTTATTTTAAAAGAGATTTGCGCATTAATAAAGGACGATTTAACGCGAACGCTAAAAAAATAAAATTAATGAATAGCATTATTTTTATTAACAAAAAAGGTAAGTGGTGTTGTATTAAAGAAAAAGTAAGTGTGCTATACTTTTAATGCTCTTTTAAGAGTAAGAGGTTCGTAACCATCCCTCTATAAAAAACTAAGGAGATGTTAGTATGCAATTAAATCAAGATAAGGCGGTCGTTGTATTTAGCGGCGGTCAAGACAGCACCACATGTTTATTTTGGGCGTTACAAAACTTTAAGGAAGTAATGACGCTAAGCTTTGATTATGGGCAACGTCATCAGCAGGAGTTAGCACATGCTGAGGCAATCGCAAAGGAGCTTGGTGTGTCGTTTCATATTATGCCAATGCATAGTATCAACGAGCTGTCACCTAATGCCTTAACGAAAAAAAATATCCCCATTGCTAAGCGTGATGATGGTTTGCCTAACACATTTGTGCCAGGGCGCAATCATATTTTCTTTTCGTTTGCAGCGCTATATGCGTATGCGGTAGACGCACGACATATTATTACAGGTGTGAGTGAAACAGATTTTAGTGGCTACCCTGATTGTCGTGATAATTTTATGAAATCATTAAATGTAACACTAAATTTAGCGATGGATGCGGACTTTGTGTTGCATACGCCGTTAATGTGGCGCGATAAGGCTAAGGTATGGGCATTGTCAGATGAGCTCGGCGCTTTTGACTTTGTACGTGAAAAAACCTTAACGTGTTATGAGGGTATTGCAGCAGATGGTTGCGGGGAGTGTCCTGCCTGTGTGCTTCGCCGTGAAGGGCTAGTACAATACTTGGCAAGTAAGGATGCTACACAATGATTCAACAAATTTACCCAACTGTTGCGCATCCGTTTCGTTATGAATTAAATAAAGATATGCATTTTTCGGCTGCACATTTTATCCCTGCGGAAGCTGCAGGTGTTTGTGCGAGAATGCATGGCCATACGTATTTTGTTAATCTAACCATTGCGGGGGACGAGCTTGATGCTATTGGCTTTTTAATAGATTTTAAAGCGCTTAAAGATGCTGTGCATGGTGCTTTTGATCACACAGTTATCAATGACCACCCTGCCTTTCGTACACAAAACCCAACAACAGAGGCGGTAGCGGCATATATTTGGCAAGCGATACAAGCATTGCTTGATAGTAAGGGTAATCATGCACGCTGCCTACAAGTGTTTGTACGCGAGACGCCAACGAGCTATGTGTGCTATCGTCCAAAAGAGGAGGACTTTGATGCGTAAGGTACCTGTTCTTGAAATTTTTGGTCCCACGATTCAAGGTGAGGGCATGACGATTGGTCGCAAGACATTATTTGTACGTACTGCAGGCTGTGATTATAGTTGTAGCTGGTGTGACTCTGCTTTTACATGGGACGGCTCACAGCGACCTACTATGATGACAGCACCAGAAATAATGGAGCGCTTAATGGCATTAGGGTTAGCACGAACAATGCACGTTACACTTTCAGGGGGTAACCCGTTATTGCACGCAAGCCTTGGTGAACTAGTTGAGGCATTAAAGGCTATGGGAGTAACACTAACTGTCGAAACCCAAGCGAGCATTTGGCAAGATTGGTTATTACGTATTGATGATGTTACATTATCACCTAAACCGCCAAGTAGTGGCATGACTACAGATTTAGCTGTGCTAGATTGTTGGGTGGAGCGCCTACAAACACATTCTTTTAGCATGAAAATTGTAGTGTTTGATGATGCAGACTATGCATTTGTCAAGCTCTTATATGTGCGTTATCCTAACGTCACTTTTTATGTGCAACCAGGTAATGCAGATACTACAGCGCAAGATGAGCAAGCAACAGCTATGGCGCTACTAAAGCGTTATGAATGGCTGATTGATAAGGTTAATACGTGTGACGTACTAAAAAAAATCTATGTCTTGCCGCAACTCCATACTTTAGTGTGGGGTAATCGACAAGGTGTATAAAAAGTAGACCCACTCGCAAGGTTAGAGTGGGTCTACTTTTTTATTTGATTTTTATTATAGATATATGCTAAGAATCAAGGCGCCCTGTAATTTCTACGACATCGAAGTAATTATGCAAAATATCTTTGCAGCGTAGCATAGTTTCACTGTATAAGTGTGAGGCGACATTTACTCCTACTGCACTACCACCATGGCTACGAAGTTCATTAACAGTAGCATCGATAGTTTGTTGCCACGCTTGTTGTTCTTCGTTGAATCGAGCCAATTGTTGCGGAGGAAGTGTAGATTGTAAGACATCATTCATCTCATTAAAAATATTTTGTATACGACCGTATGCTTCCTCATAGATGTGTCGTACCCCGGCGTTAGGATACATTTCATATAACATTTCATGAGGAGCCCCATCAAATGCATATGTTTCAACAAAATAAATTTGTGTTAAGTGAGGAGCATATTGTGCTAGTACTTCTTTATAAGAAGGTTCTGCAATTACAGGTGTTTGTTTTGACATAGGTTGCATTGTTGTTTCCTCAGTTAGAGCAGGTGGGGCTGCCGTTATAACTTCTTCCTTAATTGGTTCCACATTTTTTGTAATAGAATCAGCTACAGGTTCATGTAGTGTAGCTAGTTCTTTTTTTAACTGTGTAATAACTTGATTTTTCTGTTTGAGTTTTTGATCTGTCGATAAAAAAGCCATAATCAATAAACTCAACATAATGCAGCAAGCTCCTAATGACAACAATGCAATAGTTCTCCATTGATTCATTATCTTACCTCAATTCTATTGTAGTTAAAAGTGCATAGTAGCTTTGTATAAATTATCTGCTGTGGTCGCAACATCTAACGTGTTGGTACTAATGGATTGGATCATTGTACCAAGCTCTGCAATTTCATTAGCTACTTGCGAAATTTGTTGCTTATTATGATTAACAGCCTGTGAAATTGTCATAAAGGTTTGTTGTGTTGCTTGCGAAACATCAACACTCGTGCGTACGTTTTTATGCATATCCTCAATCATAGTGACTGCTGCATTGGTTAATGAAGTAGACGTATCAATAAGCGCAGTAATGCGTTCGACAGAGTCGCGTGATTGCTCTGCTAGCTTGCGTACTTCTTGAGCAACGACCGCAAAGCCTTTGCCATGCTCACCAGCGCGTGCTGCTTCAATTGAGGCATTGAGCGCTAGCAAATTTGTTTGCTCTGCAATGGTTTTAACGAGCGTAATAATCGAAATAATTTCCTGTGAGGAATGGCTAAGTTGCTCAATAACTTTTGCCATTTCGATGGTATGTACAGTAACTTGTTCCATCTCTGTTTCTAACTGTGCAACATCTTGTTGCCCTTTATGTGCATCTTGTTGCACATCATTGACAATAGTAATATTAGCCGCGATGGTTTGTTCAATCGTATATGTGTTGTTTGTAATATGTGTAATTGTCTCTGTTGTACCTTCTGTTAATTGTTGCAGGTTTTTTACAATCGCTAGTGTGCCTTGCTTTAATTCATTTTTTACGGCATCAAATTGTTCATCACGTAGGCGCACATTTTCCTTTTCGTACTCTTCTAAAACAATTTGCATTTCTAGGTTAATTACTTTGGCTACGACTTTCATGGATACACCTTTTAATTGGTTATTAGGTAGCCGTTTAGCGAGGAGTGCAATCATTTCTTCTTGTAGTTGTTGAAACATGCCAATATACCATTTAGGTGCTAACCCAATTTGAAAGTGTACCTTTGCTAAACGTTGCTTGCGCTGTAAAGTCTGATCATCTAGTACACCACTAAACATATCCGTGATATAACCTATGAGTGTCTGTTTAAGGCGGCTTATCTGTGTGCGCTCATCTATAATTTGTTTGAGTTCAGGTACAACTAAAATGGCATCATAAAAGACATCTGTAATACGCTCGATATCTTCTTTAATATAAGGTTGCAATTGTTTTAACATGCGCAAATCATCTATAGTAAAATGAATGAGCTCAAGTTGCTTACGTAGTGAAGGGTCAGTCACTTGTAATACCGCATGAACGGCAGGTGTAGTAGGTAAATCCATTGGAGAAACTTGCTTAGGTTTAGACCAAAAAGCCATAGTCATTAACTTCCTTTCATGATGATGTAGTAGTTTCATCTTATAATAACCATGACGAAAAGTATAATAAAATTTAGTAAATAAGATGTAGCAATCATGTAATTTTATAAAAAAATACACGAACAAAGGTGGATAAAATATGCATAAATTTACGATAGCACTAGATTGGCAAGGTGGTAGAAATGCGGTAGGTGATTTACAATTGCGCCATAGTAGCATGCCTATTTCAATTCCTGTAGAGATGGCAGGACCAGATGAGGGCACAAATCCTGATGAAATGCTGTTAGGCGCAGCTGCAACTTGTTATATTATTTCTTTAGCAGCTATTTTAGAGGGCTCTGGCATTAAGGCTACAATTACGATGAACTCTGATGGTTTTGTAGAGCAAGACCGCTTGCTGACGTATAAAAAAATCATACATCGTCCAAGGATTTGTATTGAGGATGCTAGTAAGGAGCGCCTCGTACAACGTATCGCAGAGAAGGCTGAGCGCACGTGTATGATAAGTCGCGCGTTACGTGGTAATGTAGACATTGCGCTTGACGTAAAGATAACAATAAAAGAGGGATAGTATGAAACCAAAATTAGTACTTGTAGACGGCATGGCATTGTTGTTCCGTTCGTATTTTGCTTCGGCAGCAATGGGTCACTTTATTCGATTACCAGACGGTACACCAACTAACGGAGCACAGGGTTTTGCCCGCCATGTTATTACAGCTAACACGATTTTTAAGCCAGATTATATGGCGATTTGCTGGGATATGGGAGCAGTAACGTTCCGTAATGATATTTATGATGGCTATAAAGCCAACCGCCAAGCTCCACCAGAAGAAATGCTACCGCAGTTTGATATGGCAAAAGAGCTAGCCGAGCGTTTAGGCTGGCATAATTTTGGCGTCAAAGGTTTAGAGGCAGATGATTTAATTGGCTCTATGATAAAGAAGTGGCAACATGAAGCAGACATTACAGTAATTAGTGGTGACCGCGATTTACTGCAATTATTGCGTCCTAATGTGCGTATTGCATTAACTAAGAAAGGCTACTCTGAGTACAATATGTATGATGAGGCGCGCTTTGTGGAGGAGTATGGTATTTTACCTGAACAGTTTGCAGATGTTAAAGCGTTTATGGGTGACACAAGTGATGGCTATCCAGGAGTTAAAGGTATCGGCGAAAAAACAGCCCTTCAATTGATTAAAAAGCATAACTCTGTGGATGGCGTGTTGCAGGCAATAGCCACTTTAACGCCTGCACAACAACGTAAAATCGAAGCGGACAAAGATATGCTAGTCATCTCACAACAACTCGCTGAGATTCATTGTGATGCGCAAATTGATGCGGCACTTACTGCTCTTACATTACCTACATATGAAGGGGTAGCTGAGCAATTAATGCAGGATGGCTTTAGCTTACTGGCACGCCACATTAACCAAAATAAACCATGAAACAATAAATCATCTTTGCTATACTCTTAAAAGAGGTGATTTACGTTGTACGTGCAAAAGAAAAAGAGATTTCGATTAGAGCTAGAGGGTCTGCGAGCTGTAGCGGCAATTTTAGTGGCAGTGTACCATATTTGGTTCAATCGAATTTCTGGCGGGGTAGATGTATTTTTTGTAGTATCAGGCTTTTTAATTACGACATCTATTTTGTCCGTCTATGCAAAACAAAAAAAATTAAATATCATTGCGTATGTAGTTAAGCTGTTAAAGCGCTTAATGCCTACCGCATGGTTTGTTGCCATTATAACAATGGTACTGAGCATTTTTATTTTACCTATGACCAATCGCGCAGCTACTGTGCAAGAGTTTGTGGCATCCTTATTGTATTTCGAAAACTGGAAGCTCGCGTTTAGCTCCGTTGATTATTTAGCCGAAAACAATAGCGCTTCGCCCTTTCAACAGTTTTGGGCATTAGGCATTCAATTTCAATTTTATTTAATTTGGCTCGTATTGTTTACGCTTGTTATATTTATATACCATGCCTTCCGGGCGCGTAATATAAAAAAGGTAGCAGCATTAATCATTACATTAACTGTGATTGCATCATTTAGCTTTTCGGTTTATTTTACGTCAGTTAACCAACCTTTTGCGTACTACCATACGTTTACACGCTTATGGGAGTTTGGTATAGGTGGCTTACTAGCATTAGTAGCAGCTAACATTACCGTACATAAAAATGTCGCGTTTGTATTTGGCTGGGCTGGACTGTTAGGTTTAATTGCTTGCGGTATCATCTTTCAAGTGGGCAATGTATTTCCAGGATTTGCAGCGCTTTGGCCTGTAATGTGTGCTGTACTCATAGTGCTAGCTGGTGACTCAGCTAAAAAAGGTAGTGCCTATGCCGTGTTGAGCTTTAAGCCGTTAGTGAAGTTTGGTGGTATTTCGTATGCCTTTTATTTATGGCATTGGCCTATTTTAGTGTTTTATTATGCACTATTTGATGTAGAGCAAGTAAGTGTACTAGCAGGTTTAGGTATTTTAGTACTGTCTGCAGTGCTAGCGTATATTACGATTAATTTCATCGAAAAACCAATTCGTACGATGGATGTTAAAACGATGCCTGCTTTTATAACAATTGCCTCATTAATGACGATTGTGCTATTAGGTAATTTTTATTGGCAACACAAAGAGCAGGAGCGCATTGCGCAAGTTGCTGCTGAAACAGAGCGCATTCTTCAAGAGAAGGAAGAAGCGCGTAAAAAAGCGGCGATTAAAGAGCAACGCGAGCTCGAAAAGAAATTTAAGGATTGGGATATTTCATTTAATAATCCTGGTGCTATGGTTAAGTTTTTGGATGAGCCAATGTATACCTCAGACGAAACAATTACGCCAGCTGTTGATGTAGCTAAGCAAGATGTATCGCCTGTTTATCCTGATAAATGTATTACTAAAATTAATGAAACAAATGTAGTGATATGTGAGTATGGTGATACAAAAAATTATGAGCATGTGGTAGCTATTATTGGAGGCTCACACTCCGCACACTGGGTGCCTATGCTCAATAAGTTCGGTAAAAAGGAAAAAGTAAAAATCGTAACTTATATTAAGCCGCGTTGTCGTCTGCAATTTAATAGTCCAGAGGATAAGGGACACTGTGCCCCGTGGTTTGATGATGCGATTGAACAAGTTATTAAAGACAAGCCCGATTTATTATTTAGTGTAGCTGACATTGGTAAGCAACAACTACCAACGATTCCTGAGGACTTTAATAAAGCATGGGAATATCTTGATAAGCATGATATTCCATTGTTTTTACTGCGAGATAATGTATGGTTTGGCTATAATATTGTGGAGTGTGTCGAAGAAAATGCAGGCGATCCTACAAAATGTAAAAAGCCACGTAATGAGGCAATTGCAGAACCAAGTCCAATGAGTCTACAAACAAATATACCGGATAATATTACGTATATGGATGTGACAGATTATTATTGTGATGACGAGTATTGTTACCCTGTTGTTGGTAATATGATTACACACTTTGACTCTAACCACTTCACATCAACTTTCTCAGAAACATTTGCTCCGATTATTGGACCAGAAATTAAAGCAGTGCTTGAAAAAATAAGCAAGTAAAAAGAGACTTACCTAAGCGGTGAGTCTCTTTTTGTTAGTTGTACAAATGTTAAGGCATGGGCACTTGTAGCGTAATCAAAGGTAAAGATATTACCGTTACTATTACCTATAAAATGTAGTTGGCCATGCTGTAAGTAATAATCAGTAAGGACTACCCAGTGATAGCGATAATACGCTTTGCGCCAAGGTGTACATGAGGTAAAGCAATCAAATTTAGCAAGTACAGGTAAGTGACAATCTAATAATTGCATTACCGTTTTAACAGATGCGCGTGCTACAACAAAGTCATCGCCAAGTAAGCGTTTAGCATTACGGATTAGACATGGCGTAAATAATCCCAAACGCGTTGTACCAAGCGTACGATAAAGTTCGTTAATCGAATATGTAAGCCCGTAATGTGACAATACAATATGCGTAGCAGTCGGACCGCAGGCAGAGTCGCGCCACGCAGCTTTAACGGACGTGTCATATTGTGAAACCATTACACACGTAGTAAGCGTTGAATTTTATCTAGACGCTCGTTAATATCTTTCAAATCTTCTGTTAATAAAACAGAGGCCTGACGCTCATAGTGAAGCTTTTTATTGTTACGTTGCTCTGCGCGTTTAATAAAACGTATCGTTAGTATAAATAAAATAACAATTACAAATAAAGGTAGTAGCAAAACGGTTGTAGCTACTACATCACCTAAATTAATCATTGACATAACAAACCTCCTTAAATTTCTTCTAGTATTTCTTCAATGCGATGTACGCGTAATTTCATTTCGGCTACTTGGTGTTGCAACTCTTGCGCACGCACACGCTCTATTTCTAAACGTTCATTAGCACGTTGCTCTGCACGTTTAAAAATACGCATGACAATAACAGCAATTGCGATAAAAATTAACAAAGGCAATAAGCTAACAAGCATAGTTACTAACAAGCGATCACTCCTTCTTTTTTTTAAGTGTTAAGGACGGGGCGAGCTGCGCAATTAGCTGTGCATTGAGGTCGAAGTCAAAAGGCTGTAAAGTATAATACTTTGCGGCCTTACCACTTTCTAAAATTTCACTATGTCCTTGGATTAAATTGGCCTCCTCAAGTTTTTTGAGATGTAGATAAAGTAGTGGTCGACTAATGCCCATATCTCGCGCCAACTGACTAACATATTGTTGTTGCCTTGTTAGTTGCTCAATAATTTTGAGACGCAGCGGGTGGGCAAGTGCTTCAAAGACAGCTAAGAGCTCATCGCCAGAATTTAATTGTTTCATATGTAATGAATTTATTTCACGTAGAAAAATTTGTCAAGGGCTTGTCAATAACCAATAGCATCTGTTAAGATTAAAAATAAGTGAGCCGATTTAGTTTAGTGGTAAAACAGATGCATGGTAAGCATCAGAGGACAGTTCAATTCTGTCATTCGGCATAAGAAAAAGCCTGCGAAATTTTTCGCAGGCTTTTTCTTATGCTTGAGCGTCTAAAAATGCTGTAACTTGCTCAGGAGATTTAGCGTTAGCACTGTGTAAATGTGCAAGTTTTTCGCCATCTTTAAAAATTAATAAGCTTGGAATACCCATAACATCATATTTTTCTGCAAGCTCTAGTAGGTCGTCGCGATTAGCTTCATACCATACGTACTTATCGTAGGCTGTAATAATAGGATCAATAAACATATCCATACGTGTGCAGTCAGGGCACCAACCTGCATAAAATTTTACAAGTACATCTTTACCGCTGTTAATAATTTCATTAAACTGTTCAACTGTTGTGATTTTTTCCATTGTATTCACACTCCTCTTATGTAGTGTACACATAATTGTCGTCACTATAAAATGATATGTTTCAAAACATGTAAAGAAGGCTATATAAAAATTATGCGAGGAAAAGGATTGCGTAATTTGTAGAAATAATTTACACTAATAACAGAAATGATGTTTATATTTTTTTACACAAAAAATGAATGACTGTTCATTCAAAGGGAATAAAGGGGGAAATGCTTGTGACTTATTCAATTAAAAAGGCAGCTGTACTTGGCTCTGGCGTTATGGGCTCGGGTATTGCCGCACATTTAGCAAACATTGGTATTCCAACATTACTTTTAGACATCGTACCAAAAGAGGTAACGGCTGAGGAGCAGGCGCAAGGGTTAACACTTGAGCATCCAGCTATTCGAAATAAATTTGCGACAACAGCGCTACAAAAACTAACAAAGCAAAAGCCAGCACCACTTACTACAAAGCGTAGCCTTGCGTTAATTACAGCAGGCAACTTTGAAGATGACCTCGACAAGTTAAAAGATGTGGACTGGATTATTGAAGTTGTTGTAGAAAATTTAGCAATCAAACAAAATCTTTACGAAAAAATTGATAAGGTACGCGCACCACATACCATTATTAGTTCAAATACATCGGGTATTAGTATTGATGCGATGGCAGAAGGACGCTCGCAAGGATTTCAGGAGCACTTCCTTGGTACTCACTTCTTTAACCCACCACGCTATTTAAAGTTACTCGAAATCATTCCAGCTAAAACAACTTCACCTGAGGTTGTTTCATATATAAAAGCGTTTGGCGAAGATGTTTTAGGCAAAGGCGTTGTGTTAGCTAAAGATACACCAAACTTTATTGCTAACCGCATCGGCACTTATGGCTTATTAGTTACTGTGCAGGAAATGCTTAAGCGTGGCTACTCCGTAGGTGAGGTGGACGCTGTAACAGGGCCACTAATTGGGCGACCAAAGTCAGCTACTTTTCGTACATTAGATGTAGTAGGGCTTGATACATTTTTACATGTAGCCAAAAACGTTTATGACCAAACGACGGGTGAAGAGCAGGCAGTCTTTGCAGTACCAGCGTTTATTAGTGACATGGTAGAGAAGGGGTGGCTCGGTGCTAAAGCAGGTCAGGGCTTCTTTATTAAAAAGGGGCGCGATATTTTAGAGATTGATCCTACTACACTTGAGTACAGCCCGGTAAAAAAACTAAAAACAGCTTCCATGGCACAAGCTACACAAGTAAAGGGCTTAGCAAATCGTGTGAAGCTACTAACATACGCAGATGACCGTGCTGGGGAGTTACTATGGCATGTGTTAGCCCCAACCTTACGTTATGCTGCACAACTACACGGTGAGATTGCAGACGATATTGTAGCCATTGATAACGCTATGAAGTGGGGTTTTGGTTGGACACAAGGTCCATTTGAGATTTGGGACGCGCTTGGCGTGGCACAATCTGTAGAAAAAATGAAGGCAGAAGGGCATGACATCCCAGCCTTCGTAGAAAAAATGCTAGCGGATGGCTTTACAACATTTTATAGCGAGTTAGACGGTGACTTAGCGTACTACAATGGTGCAGGTTATGAAAAAGTACCAACTAATGATAAAGAAATTAACCTGAAACGCTATAAAAAGAAGCACGGTGTTATTAAAAGTAATGCAGGTGCTAGCTTAATTGATTTAGGCGATGGTATAGCATTACTAGAGTTTCATTCCCAAGCAAATGCAATTGGCCCAGATATTATTCAAATGATTAATTACGCAGTGGATGAAGTCGAGAAAAACTACAAAGGGCTTGTAATTGGTAATCAAGGCAAAAACTTCTGTGTAGGTGCTAACCTTGGCATGATTTTAATGGAGGCACAGGATGATAATGTGTTCGAACTCGATTTCATTATTAAATCATTCCAAGATGCGATGATGCGTATTAAATACGCTACTAAACCTGTAGTAGCTGCACCATTTGGTATGACACTCGGTGGTGGCGCAGAGGTTTGTTTACCAGCCGCGCATATTCAAGCCACAATGGAAACGTACATGGGGCTAGTAGAAGTAGGCGTTGGCTTAATTCCTGGCGGCGGTGGCAATAAAGGGTTATACGAAAAGTTCCTTAAAGGTTTGCCAACAGGCGTAGAGGTGGATTACCAACCGATCGCCAACAAAGTATTCGAAACAATTGCGATGGCTAAAGTTTCGACATCTGGCGCAGAGGCACGTGATAATAATTTCTTAGATTTTGCGGACGGTATTTCGGTAAATCCAGATCACCAAATTTATGATGCTAAACAGGCAGCACTTGCATTATACGAAGCAGGTTATACAGCACCAGCGCGTGAAAAAGTCGTAGTAACAGGTGCACCAGGTTATGCAACATTATATATGGGTGCTCGTGGGTTACATGAGTCTGGCTTTATTAGTGATCATGACTTAGCAATCGCTAAAAAATTAGCTTACGTTATTGCAGGTGGCGAAGTACCTTATGGCACAGTTGTAGATGAACAATATTTACTCAACTTAGAGCGCGAAGCATTTTTACAGCTTGTAGCGCACCCATTATCACAGCAACGTATGCAGCATATGTTAACAAAGGGAAAACCATTACGTAACTAAGCTAAAGGGGGAAATGGATTATGCGTGAAGCGGTAATTGTAGCAGGTGCAAGAACACCTATTGGAAAAGCAAAGCGAGGCTCACTCGCAACTATGCGACCTGATGATTTTGGCGCATTAGTAGTGAAAGAAGCATTACAACGAGCAAATTATGATGGACCAATTGAAGATATTATTATGGGATGTGCAATGCCTGAAGCAGAGCAAGGAATGAATGTAGCGCGCAATATTGGTGCATTAGCTGGATTACCAGATACAGTGCCAGGTTTAACCGTTAATCGTTTTTGTTCGTCAGGCTTACAAACTATTGCTTATGCCGCACAGCAAATTATGATGGGGCATGCGACAGCAATTGTTGCAGGTGGCGTGGAGTCAATGTCAATGATTCCGATGACAGGTAATACTGTACGCTTAAATCCTAAGTTAGTTGAAGAAGCACCCGAATATTATATGAGCATGGGGCACACAGCAGAGCAAGTGGCTGTGAAATATAATGTTAGCCGTGAGGAGCAAGACGCGTTTGCTGTTCGCTCTCATGCATTAGCCGAAAAGGCGATTAAAGAGGGCAAATTTAAGGATGAGATTGTACCAGTTGAGGTAACCCAGCATTATGTAGATGCTACTAACAAACAGCAAACACGCACATTTACTTTTGATACAGATGAAGGGGTTCGTCCAGGTACATCAGTTGAGGGCTTAGCGAAGTTGCGCCCAGCCTTTAATGTTAAGGGAAGTGTGACAGCAGGTAATGCCTCTCAAACATCAGATGGTGCAGCAGCTGTACTCGTTATGGACCGACAAGAAGCAGAGAAGCAAGGTATGACACCAATGGCGAAGTTTTTAGGTTTTGCAGTTGGCGGCGTCCCACCAGAAATCATGGGTATTGGCCCAGTCGTAGCAGTGCCAAAGGCGTTAGCTATCGCAGGTTTAACCATTGAGGATATTGATTTATGGGAAATCAACGAAGCCTTTGCCTCTCAATCACTGCAAGTAGTGAAAGAACTCGGCATTGATATTGATAAGGTCAATGTTAACGGTGGCGCAATTGCGTTAGGGCATCCATTAGGTGCAACGGGTACGATTCTTACACTGAAGTTATTACATGAATTAAAACGACAAGGTAAAAAATACGGTGTTGTTACGATGTGTATCGGTGGCGGTATGGGTGCAGCAGGCGTATTTGAAATAATCTAAACACAAATTGGGGAGGTTTTTAGTATGACAGAAATTATTAAAGGCGGCGGATTTTTAATTGAGGAAGCGGATGTAAATCGCGTATTTACACCAGAGGATTTTTCAGATGAGCATAAAATGATTGCAAAAACGACAGAGGACTACATTACAAATGAAGTGCTTCCGTATGTTGATAATTTAGAAAACCACGAATTTGAGCACTCTGTGCGCCTATTAAAGAGCGCAGGTGAGCTAGGTCTACTCGGTGCTGATGTACCAGAGGAATACGAAGGCCTTGGTTTAGATAAAATTTCTTCAGCATTAATTGCAGAAAAAATGTCAGTAGCAGGTGGTTTTTCAATTACACATGGTGCACACGTAGGCATTGGTTCATTACCAATCGTGTTATTTGGTAATGAGGAGCAAAAGAAAAAATACTTACCAAAGTTAGCAACAGGTGAGCTTATTGCGGCATACGCATTAACAGAGCCAGGCTCAGGCTCAGATGCATTAGGTGCAAAAACGACAGCTAAACTTTCGGCAGACGGTACACACTATGTACTAAACGGTGAAAAGCAATGGATTACAAACGCAGGCTTTGCGGATGTATTTATTGTATACGCTAAAATTGATGGCGATCAATTCTCGGCATTTATCGTAGAGCGTGCGTATGATGGTGTATCGGTTGGTCCAGAGGAAAAGAAAATGGGTATTAAATCGTCATCAACACGTACTTTAATTTTAGAAGACGCTAAGGTACCAGTAGAGAACTTATTAGGTGAGGTAGGACGAGGCCATGTCATTGCCTTTAATATTTTAAATGTAGGGCGTTATAAATTAGGTGTAGGCACAGTAGGCAGCTCTAAGCGAGCGTTAGAGCTTGCGGTGAAATACACAAATCAACGTCAACAATTTAAAACAAAACTCTCTGATTTTTCGTTAACAAAGGATAAATTAGCAACAATGGCAGCCCGTATTTATGCATCGGAGTCATTAAACTACCGTACAGTTGGTTTGTTTGAGGATCGCCTTGGTCAAATGGACGAAGCAGCACAAAAAGACGGTAAAACAATTGCGGCAGCCATTGCAGAGTATGCGATTGAATGCTCAATTGCAAAAGTAGTAGGCTCAGAAACACTAGATTACGTTGTAGATGAGGCTGTACAACTACATGGTGGGTATGGCTTTATGGCAGAGTACGAAGTAGAGCGTATGTACCGTGATTCACGTATTAACCGAATCTTTGAAGGTACCAATGAAATTAACCGTATGATTGTACCTGGTACTTTTATGAAGAAAGCTTTAAAAGGAGAATTGCCTCTATTACAAGTAGCGCAACAGCTACAGCAGGAAATCTTAACAATGATGCCAGAGCAAGTTGGGAGCGAACCACTTGCGAAGGAACGGTATTTAGTACGCAATGCTAAAAAAATCGGTGTGCTAGCTGCTGGTCTTGCAGCGCAACGCTTTGGTGCTAAATTAAATGATGAGCAAGAAGTGCTAGTGAGTGTTGCTAATATTGCTAATCAATTATATGCGATGGAATCGGCAGTAGTTCGTACAGCTAAAGCTATTGCTAAGGACGGCGTAGAAAAAGCTTCGCAAAAAGTTCTTTATACTGAAATTTTTGCACAAGAAGCTTTTGCGCAAATTGAGCAAGAGGCAAAAACCGTATTACTGCACGCAACAGATGGTGATCAAGCACGTATGATGGTATCAGCGTTACGTAAATTAACACGCAATGAACCGTATGACGTAATTGCTAAAAAACGTGAGGCTTCTGTTAAAATTATCGAAGCAGAAAAGTACGTCGTGTAATAACGTAAGCAGGCTACTCCTAGCCTGCTTTTTTATAGTTCCCTGCGTGCGAAATTTTTGCTATACTCAACGCGTATTGTAAAGAGGGGGAATGACCTGTGTTAACATTAATTCAATATCCAAATTGCACAAGTTGCCGTAAAGCAAAAAAATGGTTAGAGCAACACGATGTAGCTTTTAAAGCGGTGCATATTGTGGAGGCTACACCAAGTGCTGAGGAGCTAAAGGCGATTTGGCAGGCAAGTGAGTTGCCATTAAAAAAGTTTTTTAATACATCAGGCATGAAATATCGTGAGCTCGGCTTAAAAGATAAGCTAGCTACTATGACAGAGGACGAGCAATTAACGCTTCTTGCATCAGACGGTATGCTAATCAAGCGACCTATCGTAACAGATGGCCAAAAGGTAACATTGGGCTTTAACGAAGAAACGTTTGAACAAACTTGGTGCTAAGGTTTGTCATGCTTGTTTTTGTTTAGCAAATATGGCAAACTTAAAGTGCAAAGTATCATTTAAAATGGAGGGGTTTTTGACATGACAACACCTAAAGACTTACGTTATTCTGAAGAACACGAATGGGTAAAAGTAGAAGACGGCAAAGCACGTATCGGTATTACACACTTCGCACAATCTGAGCTAGGCGATATCGTTTTCGTTGAGCTACCAGAAGTTGGCGATACAGTAACAATCGACGAGCCATTCGGTAGCGTTGAATCTGTTAAAACAGTTTCAGAGTTATATGCACCTGTCTCAGGTAAAGTTGTAGAAGTTAACGCAGAGCTTGAAGACAATCCAGAATACGTAAATGAGTCTCCTTATGAGCAAGCGTGGATGGTAATAGTTGAGCTTGCTGATGCAGCACAACTAGATGATTTAATGGATGCTGACAAGTACGACGAAATGACACAAGAATAATCACACAGCGCCCCCGAATTTTTCGGAGGCGTTTTTTTATAGGAGGCGTTGGTATGAAGTGTCTTATTGTTGAAGGGCGCTCGGATAAAGAGCGTCTGCAACGTGTATTAGCGGAGGACGTGACGATTGTTTGTACGAATGGTACAATCGGGCAAACGGCACTTGAGGAGCTACTAGCACCTTATGAGCACTATACACTCTACACATTTTTTGATGCTGATAAATCAGGGGATGCCTTACGTAAGCTCATGATGCGCACGTATCCTGAGGCAATACAGCTTCAAACGACTAAAATGTATAAGCAAGTAGCTGAGACACCTAAACGCTTTTTAGCCAATGTATTAGCGCGAGAAGGCATACGTGTAAAAATTGATAGGATATAAGGTTGTGGCAATATGGAACAATGGACAAAAGAACAATTTGAGCAATATAAAGTAGAAGGTAAGGTAGCACTCTACGTTTACACACCGATGTGTGGTACGTGTCAGGTTGCCTCGCGCATGATGGAAGTTGTGACACACTTGGTACCACATCGTAAAGTGGGCGCACTCGATTTAAATTTTGAGGAGCAATTGGCAATAACATATGAAATTGAAAGTGTGCCTTGCTTACTAATTGTAGACGACGGGGAAATTACCAAAAAGGTCTATGCTTTTCAATCTGTACCTTATTTGTACGAATTGTTAAAAAACTAATTGACACTGTAAAATGTACATGGTAAAGTGTCTCATAACAACAAACATATATCGAACTCTTATCAAGAGAGGCGGAGGGAAGTGCCCTATGAAGCCCGGCAACCAACACGAAAGTGAAAAGGTGCCAATTCACACAAAGAGCAATCTTTGACAGATGAGTGGTCGGTTTACACGTATAGATTACGTCAAACCCCTCCACGAATTTACATAGTGGAGGGGTTTTTACTACTAAGGAGGTTGTCGCTAATGATTACACTAAAAAACATTGTAAAAAAATATATAACAAAAAGCGGTCCTCTCACAGCAGTTGATCAAGTAAGTCTAACAATTAATAAAGGCGAGATTTTTGGCATCATTGGTTATAGTGGTGCAGGTAAAAGTACGCTGATTCGATTATTAAATGGCTTAGAGCAACCTACTGATGGTGAGGTTATTGTCAATGACTTACGCTTTTCGCATATTAAAGGTAAAGAACTACGCGAAGCGCGTCAAAAAGTCAGTATGATTTTTCAGCACTTTAATTTATTATGGTCACGCACTGTTGAAGACAATATTGCCTTTCCATTAGAAATCGCTGGTGTGCCTAAAGCACAGCGTGACGCACGCGTTAAGGAGCTAATTAGCCTTGTTGGTTTGGATGGTCGTGGTAGCGCCTATCCATCGCAACTATCAGGCGGTCAAAAGCAACGTGTAGGCATTGCGCGCGCGTTAGCTAATAGCCCTGAAGTTTTATTATGTGACGAAGCGACAAGTGCCCTTGATCCTGAAACAACAGACGCTATTTTGGATTTACTTGTAGATATTAATGAACGTCTTGGTTTAACAATTGTGTTAATTACCCACGAAATGCATGTCATTCAAAAAATTTGTAATCGTGTAGCGGTTATGGAAGCGGGTAAAGTAGTAGAAGCTGGTGAAGTACTACAAGTATTTCGTAACCCTCAAGCACCCATCACAAAACGATTTGTTTCGCAGTTAACGGGTACAGAGGATACGAACGCAACATTTGCGACAATCCGTGCTCATTACCCAACAGGGCAGTTAATTAAATTAGTATTTGTAGGGGAGCGTACAGAGGAGCCTGTAATTTCGCGGTTAGTAAAACAATATGATGTTAGCGTTAGCGTAGTGCATGGTAACATCTCGCAAACAAAGTCAGGACCGTACGGCACATTAGTCGTACATATTGATGGCGACGCCAAAAATATCGAACAATCCTTAGCATTTTTACGAAATGTGGATGTCCAAACGGAGGTAATGTCATGATAGCTGAGTGGTTTCCTAATGTGCAACTAGATAAGATGCTCGAGGCAATGTATGAAACAATTTATATGACAGTTGCAGCTACTGTAATTACCTTTATTTTAGGGTTAGCGCTAGGTATTTTATTGTTTTTGACTTCACGTAATAACGTATGGGCAAATAAAATCGTATATTTTTTAACAGGGTCTGTTGTCAATATTTTTCGTTCGATACCATTTATCATTTTAATTATTTTATTAGTACCATTTACTAAATTTTTATTTGGCACAATGCGCGGACCTACGGCAGCGCTACCCGTATTAATTATTGGTGCAGCCCCGTTTTATGCACGTATGGTATTAATTGCTTTAAAAGAAATTGATAAAGGTGTAATCGAAGCAGCTCGTTCAATGGGAGCCAAAACATCAACGATTATTTTTAAAGTGCTGATTCCCGAGTCATTACCTGCCTTAATTTCAGGCATCACAGTAACAGCAGTGGCGCTTGTAGGGTATACGGCAATGGCTGGTGTAATTGGTGCAGGAGGTCTTGGGCACTTAGCATATATGCAAGGTTTTCAGCGTGCACGTACAGATGTCATGTTAGTGGCTACCGTAATTATTGTTTTAATCGTATTTATTATTCAATGGATTGGTGACTTTATTACGGCCAAGGTTGATAAACGTTAGGTTATGCCGACAATTGTCGATAACATATAAAACACAAAGGGAGTGCAACAAATGAAAAAGTGGTTATCATTTTTAGTATTATCAGTACTTGTGCTAGCATTAACAGCTTGTGGCGCAAGCGATAAAGACAAAAAAGACGAACAAACAGCTACAACTGATAATGAAACAAAAAAAGAAGAAACAACATTAACAGTAGGTGCTTCAGATAATCCTCATGCGGTTATTTTAGAACAAGCTAAGCCGTTATTAGCTGACAAAGGTATCGACTTAAAAATTGAAACGTACACAGATTATGTATTACCTAACCAAGATTTAGCGTCTGGCGACTTAGACGCTAACTTCTTCCAACACATTCCGTATTTTGAAGGACAGGTTGCAGATAATGGTTATGATTTTGCTAACGCAGGTGGTGTACATATCGAGCCAATCGGTATTTACTCACAAGACTATAAAACATTAGAAGAGCTACCTGAAGGTGCAACAATTTTATTAAGTAGCTCAGTAGCTGACCATGGTCGTATGCTTGCATTACTTGAAGCAAAAGGCTTAATCAAATTAAAAGATGGCGTTGATAAAGTAAAAGCTGAAATCTCAGACATCGCTGAAAACCCAAAAAACTTTAAATTTGATGATGGTACTTCTCCAGAAATGCTTGTACAAATGTACCAAAACAATGAGGGTGACGCAGTATTAATTAACTCTAACTTCGCGCTTGATCACGGTATTAACCCTATGAAAGAAGCGATTGCGCTTGAAGATGCAGAGTCACCATATGTAAACATCATTGCAGTTCGTTCAGAAGATAAAGACAACCCAGCGATTAAATCACTAATGGAAGTACTAACATCTACAGAAATCCAAGACTTCATCGTTGAAGAATGGGATGGCTCAGTAGTACCAGTAAAATAAAAAGAAGAATCTCTCGCATAACGCGGGAGATTTTTCTTTTTATTTAGAATAGTTAAACTTTAATTAACAGCTGTTACTCAATACGTCAGTATGGTAAATTACTATGTATTGGATATGTACAGCTGTTTTTTTTAGGAGGACATTTAGAATGAAAGTGAAAATAGGTTTATTAGGGCGCATTATTATTGCTATTGCGCTCGGTGTACTACTCGGTGGTATAGCACCAGAAATGTTTGTACGTGTATTTGCAACATTTAATACGGTATTTGGCGAGTTCATTGACTTCGCAGTACCTTTAATTATTATCGGTTTTATTGCACCTGCTATTGCAGAGTTTGGTAAAGGCTCTGGTAAACTATTAGGCTTAGCTACAGCAATTGCCTATACATCTACTATTATTGCTGGTTTTTTTGCTTATAGTGTAGCGAGTCGTGTATTGCCTACAATTGTGTCTAAGCAGGTCGATGATGTTGTAGAGCCAGGTGCAGGCATGGCAACTTCTTATTTTGATATTGGTATTGATCCAATGATGGGTGTAATGACTGCATTAGTATTTGCTTTTGTGATGGGTATTGGTATGGCAGCTGTTAACAGTGATGTGCTACACCGTGGCTTTGCGGAGCTTAAAGATATTATCGAAAAAGTAATTAATTATGTAATTATTCCGCTTCTACCTTTCCATGTCTTTGGGATTTTCTTGAATATGACATTTGCGGGTGAAGTAAAAAAAGTTTTATCAGTATTTGCGCTTGTATTTATTCTAATTATCGTAATGCATTGGGTGATGTTAACTTTCCAATATACAGTGGCAGGTGTAATGTCAAAACGTAATCCATTAAAGCTAATGAAAACAATGTTACCTGCTTACTTTACAGCAGTTGGTACACAGTCGTCAGCAGCTACAATTCCTGTAACGCTACGTCAAACGAAGGAAACAGGTGCTTCAGAGCGTGTGGCAGGCTTTACCGTACCATTGTTTGCGACGATTCACTTATCAGGTAGTATGATTACGCTAGTAACGTGTTCAATTGGTGTGTTGTTAATGAACGGCATGGGCGTTGATGTTATGATATATACGAAATTTATTTTTATGTTAGGTATTGCTATGGTTGCAGCACCAGGTGTACCTGGTGGGGCAGTTGTTGCAGCGCTAGGTATTTTAGAAACAGTGCTTGGTTTTGACACAACAATGCTTGCCTTAATGCTTGCACTCTATGTTGCTCAGGATAGCTTTGGTACTGCTACTAATGTTACGGGTGATGGTGCTTTATCTATAGTCGTTGATGAAATTAGTAAAAAATAACCAAAAAACTCTTTCACATACTATTGTGAAAGAGTTTTTTGTTAATAGGAATTTGTAAGTTAAATAAGGGTAATGTAAGAATAGAAACAATTATTTGGGAGATAACCTATAAAAGTTAAAGGAGTGAAGTAATGAAAAGAAGGGAATACTTTATATTATATCTTGCTAGTATAGCATCAGTAACTGTAGTAGGGTGTCAAGCTGTAGAAACACCATCATATAATCATACAGTGCCCAAGGATACAGAGCCTTTAGAGAAATTTATTATTGAAAATTTCATTACATCTGTAGGCTTAATACGCACAGATATAAAAGAACGTAAAGAAAATTATTTATCAGAGACAGTTGGTTTATGGCTCAATTATTTGTACGAGTGCGAAGATGCCGAACGTTTTGCAGAACAAGTGGCTGTACTACGGCACTATTATGTAATGGATGATTTAATTAGTTGGGAAATAAATGGTGATAAAACATCGACGGTTAATGCCTTGATAGATGATTTACGCATTAGTCGCTTATTAAATTTAGCTAGCAAACGTTTTGACGAACCTAGTTATCAAGCGTTAGCTCAACAAATAGGCAAAGCATTGAAACATAAGCAAGTTGAAACTGGGTTACTTACAGATTTTGTTGATATAAGTAATGGCGTACATAGTAAAACGTTAACAATCAGTTATATAGATGGAGTTGCACTTCAACAATTCTATGAAGCTAGTATTATTGATGATGAGATGTTACGCCAGCATAAACAAGTTTTACAACAGGCAAAGCAAGGAGCAACGTATGCGAAGGCCTATGATATTACAACGGCTACCTATGTCACTGAGGAGGAGTTACATCTTGTAGATCAGCTATACACTGCGCTCAATAGTGAACGTTGGTCAATAGATACTACGGATTTTGCAAAATGGCTACAACAACACTGGCAAAGTGATCATAAACTGTTTGGTCGTTATGATATTATTAGCAACCGTCCTACGGTAACTTATGAATCACCGGCTGTTTATGCGCTTGCTTTGCTTTATTATATCGAGCGAGAAGATATAGTGATGGCCCAGACCTTTAATAGTAAGCTTGAAAAAATGCAAATAAATGGCGGGTATATAAATCCACATACAGGTGATACCCATGTATTTGATAATATATTGCCACTGCTAGCAATGGAGGTGTATCGCAATGCAAGAAGCAATCAGTAAGTTAATGATAATAGTATTAGTAGGCATAACCAGTGCCATGACATATTTGTTAATGGGAAGTATTGAAGGGTTATTGCTGTTATTTATTGCTGCCTTATTAATGATAGGGGCATTATATTTTGGTGCGCTACCCATACTCATGGCAATATTGGCGTTATTTTTCATTAGTGGAAGTATTTTATTTTACAATATGCTCATAGGGACTACTATGAATCACCAGGTGCAATACTTTTTAGATGTGTTTTTGTACTATGGTATCACGTTGATGATAGTAACTATGGTAGCGGGGAAAATCCACGACAAAATGAAGGAGCAAACAAAGCGCTTACAACAGTATGAGGAGCGCTTAATGAAATACATAGCAGTGGATACTGATACGGGGTTTGATAATCAAACACGTATGATGAATGAAATTTTTAACGAGATGCAGCTGGCAAATCGCTATGATTTAACATTTGCCTTGGTATTTTTAAAAATTGAAGACTATAAAGAATTTAAACGCTTATACAGTAGTGATGAAGTGTTGCATCTGTGGCAAGAACTTGCCCGAAAGATAAAGTTAAAATCACGTGTCACAGATAAAAAATTCCGATATAAAGACGATGAGTTAGTTATATTGTTAACATCTACTACAGATGAGTATCGTGACGTTATTTACGATAAATTGAAAGAGGTTATTTTAGAACATCAGTTACTATCTAGTAAATGGATTACCTTGTCTTACCGTACAGCTTTTTATACGTATTATCCAAAACAAGAGCAAACGTTAGAGCAAATTTTAGTAGAAGCCGAAAGTGAGATGAAGTCGCATGTATTATAAACGACTCATGGTCTTGCTTTTTATAATGATATATGCGACGCCTACAGCTGTGGCAAAAGAGCCGCTTCATATTACAGTGATAGTGAGTGAGGATGCGTCAATGGAGCTACTTGATGGCTTTGTCCATGAGTTAGCAGCTTATGGGCAAGTCGAATCTACTATTATGCCTACAAAAGAACAAATCAAGAGTAGTGATGTGATTGCTTTCATAAGTAATGAGGAATTAGTATTGGATGCTAAAATATGGGCTGAAATTAATGCTAGCAAAGCTATAAAAATAGTAGTAGGTGACATTATACCTCAGCTAACTCAAATGACTGATTGGCAACGAGCTGGGGAAGTCGAGGTATATAAACTGGCAGGTAAAACACTAGATCAACCATTTTTAACTAGACAGCTTACTGCTCCGCAAAGTGAAGTGATTGCAAGTGCTTCAAGTTATAGTAAGGAAGTGCCAGCTGTTATACAAAAAGAAGGCTTCTTGTATTTAGCACCTGTAGCTCTACAACAAAAGACACATCTAGTTGCCAAACAGGCTATTCAAAAAATATTGGATCACCAAAACGTAATAGCACAGTCAAGCTTACTGCTAATTACAAATGTTGACTACAATACTAATGTGGAAAGGTTACAAAAAATTATAGATGCTCTACGACAGGAGAATATACCTATCACTTTGCAAATTAAAACAACTATTAAAGATAATAAAAATAATCGTATTTTTAAATTACGCGATAATAAGCCTTTAATAAAATTGTTGCGACAAGTACAACAAGATGGTGCTAAATTTGTTATGAAAAATGAAAGATTAGGTTCAGTACCGATGGATTTTGAGGAGATTACTATTGATGGTCTATACCCAATAGGCTCTAACTATCAATACGAGGGAATTCCATTGCGTATACAAAATACAGTTAATACGTATTTGCCAACGAAGAGTGGCGCTATCATTGAATATGTCCCAATTGTTTTACGTTACAATGTGGAGAATATCACGGTAGCTAAAGAGGTAGTTGCAGCAGAACTACGTCCATACACAGGCTTAAATACAGTAGGAGTAATTTTGCAATACCCAGCTTATGGCAAGGTCAGTGAACTAAAGGAATATATAGCTAGCTTAGATACTATTGCGCAATATGAGTGGCTAGATTTACGGAAATTACCACTACGTATAGATAATGAAAATGTGACAGTAATACAAGGAGAAAGTGTTGAAATAATTCAACATACACCGAAATGGCGTATGCTTGTTAAACGTTATCAAGATAATCCAGCAGAACTATTATTGTGGGGTATGGCATTATTTGTATTAGCTTTCGTTATCTTATTTTTTATAAATACTTTATTTATGCGTCTAACCTTACGTAAAAGATTGTTTAAAGAAAGGAGCAACCATGGCTGATATATTATTTTATATTTCACTGACTCTAATTTGGACGATGTTACTCTATCATATGTTTTTAATGCAAGGCGGCTATATGCATTACAGAAGCTTTGAAAAACCTATGAGAGAATGGGAAAAAAACATGAAGGATGTTCCTACGTTAAGCGTCTTTATCCCAGCACACAATGAGGAAGTTGTTATTGGACAAACACTTGCGGCAATGTCTCGTCTTTATTACCCTAAAGATAAACTCGAAATTATTGTCATTTGTGATAATTGCTCAGATAATACAGTAGGAATTGCAAAAAAATATGAAGAAAAATATCCCTTTATCCGAGCCATTGAAACAGAAGGAGAAAATAAAGGGAAGGGCAAGTCCTCAGCATTAAATACGGCACTTGCTCAATCAAACAGTGAATATGTAGTCGTGTATGATGCTGACAACACGCCAGAAGAAAAAGCCGTGTGGTATTTAGCTATGGGATTAGTAAATGATGCTAAAGCCGCTGCAGTAGTAGGAAAGTTTAGGGTAGTTAATGCAGATGAAACCTGGTTAACGAGATTTATTAATATAGAAACAATTTGTTTTCAATGGATGGCGCAAGGTGGTAGGTGGAAATGGTTTAAAGTTGCAACTATTCCAGGCACAAATTTCGCTATTCGTCGTAGTGTGTTAGAAGATTTAGGAGGCTGGGATGTAAAAGCTTTAGCAGAGGATACAGAGCTAACTATTCGCGTTTATAATATTGGGTGGCATATTCGCTTCTTTCCTAAAGCTATTACTTGGGAGCAAGAGCCAGAAACATTAGGAGTTTGGTGGAAGCAACGAACAAGGTGGGCGCGCGGTAATCAGTATGTTGTATTGAAGTTTCTTAAACAATTTACAACATTGAAACGAAAAAATATTATCTTTGATTTATTTTATTTCTTTTTTACTTATTTTTTATTTTTCTTTGGTGTTATTTTATCTAACAGTTTATTTTTGATAAATTTATTTTTTGATATTGGACTGACTGTAGGGAATGTTTCACTCGTATTGTGGATTTTGGCTGCATTATTATTTTTAGGTGAGGTCATGGTTACTCTAAGTATTGAGAGGTCACAAATGACGTGGAAGAACTTTTTTTATGTAGTATTGATGTACTTCACCTATTCACAAATGTGGATTATTTTAGTGCTTAACTCACTTTATTTAGAAACAAAGCGTATGTTCACAGGTGAGGAAGTACGTTGGTATAAAACAGAGCGATTTAAGCGAGAGGAGTGAGTAATATGTATAAACAGTTAATGGTTTTGGCTATGGTCTGGTTGATTTTTATGATAGCTATGCCTGTACAAGCAGAAACAATTAAAGTTGAAGCTTTACCTATGGAGGTAACATCAAGCTATCAACAAAAGCAGCTACTATCTCGACAACCAATAGAGTTAAAGGGTCCGATAGATGGAATGGATTTTTTCTATACAATTACAGAACAACAATTAGATGGGGAAAATAAGCTGTCTTTTGATATTCGTTATTCTAAACTGTTGATTGCCCCTTCTACATTTTCTGTAGCAGTAGATGATGTCACGATAGAAAGTGTAGCATTAACAAATGAGCAAATAAAAAATGTTACAGTAACGTTGCCTAAAAGAGCACTTAAAAAAGGTACACATAAAATCACCGCTTCATTTAAAGGTTTACTGAAAGAAGGGGTTTGTGCTGCACCAGGTGAATTAGGTAACTGGTTGGTAATTGAAATGCCTTCTTATCTTTCTTTAAATAATACGTTGTCGGATGAAATAACATTAGAGGAATACCCAGCATCTTTCATTCCTACTAAAAAGAGAACTAGCACACTTATTATTCCTAATGAAGGCAGTTTAGCGTTACATAATAGAGCGTTACAAGTAGCGGCATTTTTATCTAAGCAAGGTACTGCTAACGTTCAAATTGTACGTGAGGGTGATTATAACAACATTACAGGGCCGGTAATTTTATTAGGCGCAAAGGAGCAATTTACAACAGCATTTGCTAAACAAGTTATTAAAGAGGCTGGCAACTATGTTCAAGTTGACGTATTACAACAACAACAATCAGTGCCTGTACTCAAAATGATTGGTGATACAGAAGAACGAGCTATCCAAAATAGTGAAGGGCTTGTTAATATTAAAATGTATGAGCAATGGCATGGACAAAAAATGCCATTAGATGTGTTGCCAACATTTCCATTAGAGGAGGCTAATTACGTTACTTTTCAGGAGATAGGTATTCAGAACTTAGAACTTGCGACGGGGAAGGAGCAATCTATTCAATATTATTATAGTTTCCCTAAATTAGAAAAGGGCAGTAAAGCATATATGAACGTAAAACTACGTAAAGCAGATGTGATACCTACAACGAGAGATGAAAGAAAAGTAGAGTTAATTATGTATATTAATCAAGTGCCTATTGCATATGATTTAAGTAAATTAAAGGATGATAAAGAAGGCTATTATAATTTGAAACTACCCATCCCTATAGATGCATTAAATGAAAAAACGGTCACGGCAATGCATTTCGAGGTTACAGGTTTTACTTTATCCGATCCTTGTGAAATCACAAATGAACGTTACTGGATATATATCGATGAGCATAGTACGATTAGTTGGCAACCAAGTGAAGAAAAAACAGGTTATAGTCTACGCGATTTTCCAACAGTGTTTACTGAAGGTGCAACCATCGTGGTGCCGAAGCAAAAGGATACAGCGGATAGTAATGCTTTAGTAGAGCTTTATAAAAGTTTAATTGTTAATGGGCAAGTAGCTAAGACAACGTTACAATTGCCTACTACCGTAAGTGCTGAGGAACTTAAGCAACCACTGTTACTGATTGGTGATGCAAATGAACTTGAAGCCTTGGATAAAGATGGCGTTATTACAAAACTAATCGAAAAGCGTCAGCAATTCTTTATAGATGATGATGCGAAAAATACTGTAATGATACAAGAGAATCATTGGGCTAAAAATAAGCCGCTCATACTATTTACTTTAGCTGATTTACCTTCACAAAAACAATTTTTTACAACATTATTAGAAGTTACGCAAAATAGTGAAATTGCTGTACAGTTGGGAGATAATCCATTAATGTTCTCACCTGCACAGCAAGAACAATCAACCCAAAAGAAAAATAAATTATCAGTTATGGCTCTTGTCCCTATTTTTATTATAGGTTTGTTGTTATTAATTGTAATACTTTATTTACTAGCTAAGCGTAAAAAGAAAGCATAAAAAATGGTCGGCCTACAACAGGCTGACCATTTTTAACGAAATTGAGAAAGGTGAGAGAAGAAGTTTTCGACAAATTGTAAAAACACAAGCTCTGACGGAGCAAGCTCGCGATTTGTTGGTGCAATAATGCCGACAGAGCGTTGTAAAATAGGCGCGCTAATGGGCACCTTAACAGTTAAACGTGCCGAAGAATCATAAATTGAGCTTTCAGGCAGTAGCGTCACACCTATACCTGCCGCCACTAAACCTTTGAGTGCATCTAAATCTTCACCAACAGAAGTAATATTTGGTATAAAGCCTGCTTGTTTACATCCATCTGTTGCTAATTTACGTAGCACATAACCTGTAGGGAATAATACAAATGGGTCTTCGTGTAGTTCCATTAGATTAATGCTCTCACGTTTAGCGAGTGGATGATTAGCAGCAACGAGGGCACAAATTTGCTCACTAAATAATACGGTTGAAGCAATATCAGGCTCACCTTTAGGTAGCGGCCCTAAAAAAGCGAGGTTAAGCTCTCTGTTTTTTACAGCATCAATTAAAAAGCGGTAAGAGCCTTGTCGTAGATGAAATTCAATATCAGGGTACTCGCGTTTAAAAGCTGAGATTACGCTTGGCATTACATAACTGGCAAGGCTCGTTGGGAAGCCTACTTTAATAACGCCTTGTGTAGGGTCTAAAAAATCCTCAACTTGTTTCACTGCGACATCAATCGCTTTTAAAGCATGCACACTATGCTCAAAAAAAATTTTGCCAATGGCGGTTAGCCGTACATTGCGCCCCACACGCTCAAATAACGGTGTGCCTAGTTCTTTTTCTAAGTTTGCGATTTGTCTGCTAACAGCCGATTGCGCTACATCGAGTGCAATTGCTGCATCTGAAATATGTTCACGCTCAGCGACCGCAACAAAATAACGTAATTGACGTAACTCCATAGCTGTCACTCCTTTACTCTATAGTAAAACAAAACAGCCTATTGGCATAGCCGAAAAGCGTTAACTAACAATAGTTGTAACAGAAAGTATCGTAATGTTATAAATGATATCTATTCTCAATTAACTAATTCCGAATGAAAATGAAGAAGATATATTCTCACTAAAGCTGATGTAGCAACGAATGAGAAAATTCTTGTGAATACTTTGTTTATAACGTTTATAGTAATAATTACGATTGAGAATTCAATGGTTTGCAAGCTGGAGCATTTTCAGTTAGAATTAGAATGATAATAATTTAGGGATGGGCAACCATTTCATGAACAGACTATGGAGGTATTGTTAATGTCAACTTTAGTAATTAAAGATCTTCACGTTGCAATCGACGGTAAAGAGATTTTAAAAGGTGTAAATCTTACAATCAATACAAATGAAGTACACGCAATTATGGGACCAAACGGAACAGGTAAGTCAACGCTTGCTTCTGCAATTATGGGTCACCCTAAATACGAAGTAACTTCAGGTTCAATTGAGCTTGATGGTGAAGACGTACTTGAAATGGAAGTGGACGAGCGTGCTAAAGCGGGTCTATTCCTAGCGATGCAATACCCATCAGAAATCAACGGTGTTACAAATGCAGACTTTTTACGTTCAGCAATTAACGCGCGTCGTGAAGAAGGCGATGAAATTTCACTAATGAAATTTATCCGCGAATTAGATAAAACAATGGCATTCCTTGAGATGGATGAGGATATGGCACAGCGTTACCTTAACGAAGGTTTCTCTGGCGGTGAGAAAAAACG
The DNA here is from genome assembly GCA_000935965.1 of Metalysinibacillus saudimassiliensis. Classification (GTDB taxonomy): domain Bacteria; phylum Bacillota; class Bacilli; order Bacillales_A; family Planococcaceae; genus Metalysinibacillus; species Metalysinibacillus saudimassiliensis. Next base: position 413,049 of record LN483075.1, on the reverse strand, counting down.
CAACGAAATTTTACAATTAATGATGATTAAACCAAAAATCGCTGTACTTGATGAAATTGACTCAGGTTTAGATATTGACGCATTAAAGGTTGTATCAAAAGGTATTAACGAAATGCGCGGCGAAGGCTTTGGTTGCTTAATGATCACGCACTACCAACGCTTACTTAACTACATCACACCAGACAAAGTACACGTTATGATGCAAGGTAAAGTAGTTAAATCTGGCGGTGCAGAACTTGCACAACGTTTAGAAGCAGAAGGTTACGACTGGATTAAACAAGAATTAGGTATCGAAGAAGAAGCAGAACAAGACGCTTAATAAGGGGGACGAAAGAGCATGACAGTTGAAATGAAATTGGCTGTAACAGCAAACGATGTGCGCTCGTTCTCTGAAACAAACAGCGAGCCAGCATGGTTTACTACACTACGTGAATCAGCGTTCGCACAAGCGGCTGAATTAGCGATGCCAAAACCAGACAAAACAAATATTACAAAATGGGATTTCACAACATTCCCAAGCTGGACAGTGGAGAGCGATAAAGTAAATGCTTTAACTGAACTACCAGCAGAAGTAGCAGCTTTAGTGGATGGCGAGTCACAACATAACGTATATGTGCAACGCAACAATACGCCAGCGTTCCACAAAGTAGCACAAGAGTTAACGGATAAAGGTGTTATTTTCACAGATATTTTCACAGCAATGCGTGAGCATAGTGATTTAGTACAAAAATACTTTATGACAGAAGCTGTAAAAGTAGATGAGCATAAATTAACAGCGCTTCATGCAGCATTAGTAAATGGTGGCGTATTTGTTTATGTACCACGTAATGTTGTTATTGAAGAGCCACTACAAGCAGTATTTTTACATGATAATGCAGAAGCATCATTATTTAACCACGTTATCGTAGTTGCAGAAGAAAGTGCTGCTGTAACATATGTAGAAACATATGTATCTACAGTTGAAGAAGCAAAAGGTCAAGCAAATATTGTGGCTGAAGTACTTGTAGGCGATAACGCGCAAGTAACATTTGGTGCAGTAGATGTATTAGCTAAAGGCTTTACAACATATGTTAACCGTCGTGCACGTGTTGGACGTGACGGTAAAATGGACTGGGCTCTTGGTTTAATGAGTGACTCAAATACAGTATCAGAAAACATTACGCACTTAGTAGGCGATAATGGTTCAGCTGATAGTAAAACAGTAGTTGTAGGTCGCGGAGAGCAAAAACAAAACTTTACAACAGAGATTCGTCACTGGGGTAAAGATACAGCAGGTCACATTCTTAAGCATGGTGTAATGAAAGATGCGGCACAGTCAATCTTCAATGGTATTGGTATGATTGAAAAAGGCGCTACACGCTCAGATGCACAGCAAGAGTCTCGTGTACTTATGCTGTCAGAAAAAGCTCGTGGTGACGCTAACCCAATTTTACTAATTGATGAAGATGATGTAACAGCAGGTCACGCAGCTTCTGTAGGTCGTGTTGATGAAAGCCAGCTTTATTATTTAATGAGCCGTGGTATTTCAAAACAAGAAGCAGAACGTTTAATCATTCATGGTTTCCTTGCGCCAGTTGTAACTCAACTTCCAATTGAGGGCGTTAAAAAGCAACTGACGGAGGTTATTGAAAGGAAAGTGCGCTAATGATGAATACTACTATTCGAAGCTATTTCCCTATTCTTAATCAAGAGATTAACGGGCATCCGCTCGTATATTTAGATAGTGCAGCAACTTCACAAAAGCCAATCCAAGTGATTGAAGCGATTGACAAGTACTATAAATTTAATAACGCAAACGTCCACCGCGGTGTCCATACTTTAGGTAACCGCGCAACGGACGATTATGAGGGAGCACGTGAGAAGGTGCGTAAGTTTATTAACGCAGCTTCAACACAAGAAATTATTTTCACACGTGGTACAACTACCTCTATTAATACGATTGCCTCAGGTTATGGTCGTCAAAACATTGTAGAAGGTGACGAAATCGTTATCACTTACATGGAGCACCATTCCAATATTATTCCTTGGCAACAACTCGCAAAGGAAAAAGGGGCCGTATTAAAATATATCGACCTTGAGCCGGATGGTACAATCTCACTTGATACTGTACGTAAAGTCGTGACATCTAAAACGAAAATTGTTTCGGTTATGATGGTGTCTAACGTGCTTGGTACAATTAACCCTGTTAAAGAAATTGCTAAGATTGCGCATGAAAACGGCGCAATTATGGTAGTGGACGGCGCACAGGGCGTGCCACATATGAAGGTTGACGTACAAGACTTAGATTGCGATTTCTTAGCATTCTCTGGTCACAAAATGTGCGGACCAACAGGCATTGGTGTGTTATATGGTAAAAAGGCGATTTTAGAAAATATGGAGCCCGTTGAATTTGGCGGTGAAATGATTGACTTTGTAGGACTTTACGAGTCAACGTGGAAGGAGCTACCTTGGAAGTTTGAAGGTGGTACGCCAATTATTGCTGGCGCTGTTGGTTTAGGGGCAGCGATTGATTTCTTAAATGAAATTGGTCTTGATACAATTGCGGCACATGAGCACCAAATGGCTCGCTATGCAATGGATCAAATGTCAACGATTGATGGCTTAACAATTTACGGACCAAAAGACGAAATGAAACGTTGCGGATTAGTAACGTTTAATCTTGATGACGTGCATCCACATGACGTTGCTACTGTGCTCGACATGAATGGTATTGCAGTCCGCGCAGGTCACCATTGTGCTCAACCATTAATGAAATGGCTTGAAGCTACAGCGACAGCGCGCGCAAGCTTCTACATGTATAACAGTGAAGAAGATATTGACGCGTTAGTAAAAGGCCTACGTGTAGCGAAGGAGTATTTTAACGATGTCTTTTAATAATTTAGATCAGTTATACCGCTCTGTTATTATGGATCACTATAAAAATCCGCGTAATAAAGGTGAGATTGAGGACGGTGCACTAACAGTTGATATGAACAACCCAACGTGTGGCGACCGCATTCATTTAACGTTACAAGTAGAAGATGGCATTGTAAAAGATGCAAAGTTTGACGGCGAAGGCTGCTCTATCTCAATGTCTTCTGCTTCAATGATGACACAGCTTGTTAAAGATAAAAAAGTTGAAGAAGCTGTTGAGCTAGCAGATATTTTTTCTAAAATGATGCTTGGTGAAGACTTCGACGACGAAAAATACGACCTAGGTGACGTTGAGGCATTGCAAGGCGTTGCTAAATTCCCAGCCCGCATTAAGTGTGCAACACTTGCATGGAAGGCAATGGAAAAAGGCGTTACAGAAGACAAGTAATTGTTTTTGAGGGGCAGTCATAGCACAATTGATATAATGATGTGTGTTGGCACTTTAAAATACTGAACGGAGGAATAAAGATGGCTAAAAAAATGCCAGATATCGGCGATTATAAATACGGATTCCATGACAAGGACGTATCAGTTTTCCGTTCGAAACGTGGTCTTACGGAAGACATCGTGCGCGAAATTTCGAATATGAAGCAAGAGCCAGAGTGGATGTTAGATTACCGCTTAAAAGCACTTGAAACATTCTATTCAAAACCAATGCCACAATGGGGTGGCGACCTTAACTCATTAGACTTTGATGAAATTACGTATTACGTAAAACCATCAGAAGCTACAGAGCGCTCTTGGGATGAGGTACCTGAAGAAATCAAAGCAACATTTGATAAACTAGGTATCCCTGAAGCTGAGCAAAAATACCTTGCGGGTGTTTCTGCACAGTATGAGTCAGAGGTTGTTTACCACAACATGAAAGAAGATTTAGAAGAGATGGGTATCGTCTTTAAAGATACGGACTCAGCACTTCGTGAAAACGAAGACATCTTTAAACAATACTGGGGTACTGTTATCCCAGCAACAGACAATAAATTCTCTGCACTAAACTCAGCAGTTTGGTCAGGTGGCTCATTCATTTACGTACCACCAGGTATTAAAGTGGATACACCACTACAAGCGTACTTCCGTATTAACTCAGAAAACATGGGTCAATTTGAGCGTACACTTATTATTGTTGACGAAGGTGCTAGCGTTCACTACGTTGAAGGCTGTACAGCTCCTGTTTATACAACAAACTCACTACACTCAGCTGTAGTTGAAATCATTGTTAAAAAAGACGCATACTGCCGTTATACAACAATTCAAAACTGGGCAAACAACGTTTATAACTTAGTTACAAAACGTACAGTTGTTGAAGAGAACGGTACAATGGAATGGATTGATGGTAACATCGGTTCTAAATTAACAATGAAATATCCTGCATGTATTTTAAAAGGTGAGGGCGCACGCGGTCTTACACTTTCAATTGCATTAGCAGGTAAAGGGCAACACCAAGATGCGGGTGCAAAAATGATTCACTTAGCACCAAACACATCTTCAACAATCGTATCAAAATCAATTTCGCATCACGGCGGTAAAGTAACTTACCGCGGTATTGTTCGTTTTGGTCCTAAAGCGAAGGGTGCACGTGCTAACATTGAGTGTGATACATTAATTATGGATAATGAGTCAACTTCCGATACAATCCCGTACAACGAAATCTTAAATGATGACGTATCACTTGAGCACGAAGCAAAAGTGTCGAAAGTATCAGAAGAACAATTATTCTACCTAATGAGCCGCGGTATTTCTGAGCTTGAAGCTACAGAAATGATCGTAATGGGCTTCATCGAACCATTCACAAAAGAATTACCAATGGAATATGCCGTAGAAATGAACCGCCTAATCAACTATGAAATGGAAGGTTCAATCGGTTAATGATAAATTAGCTCGTCACTTTATAGTGGCGAGCTTTTTTTATTGAAACAAAGTGCGTAGTGTTGCGTATACTTAGTAATAGGAGGCGATGAATTATGAAATCTAAAATCTTTTTAGCAACACTCGCAGCTACAACAGTTATACCTGCAGTTGTAGCTCAAGCGGCAGAAGGACCATTTGATGATGTACCAACTAATCATCCATACGCTAAAGAAATTGGCGCGATGAAAGAGGCAGGCATTATTACAGGTAACGCTAATCAATTTAAGCCATCGCAAGCTGTATCACGTGAGCATGCGCTGTTGATGCTTTCGCGCGCTTTACCACTAGCGCCAATACGTGAGGGTAAGACGTTTTTAGATGTACCAGCAACTGCAACTTATGCGGATGTGATTGCTAAGGCATACCGTGCAGGCGTCATTGACGGAGCAGGCGACAATTTTAAACCAAAGCAAGTAATTACGCGTGCACAGATGGCGAAACTATTAGTGCAAGCTTTTCATTTACAACCACGTACAAATAAAGGCGACTTTACGGATGTTGCTAAAGACCACTGGGCAAAGGATTACATTGATATATTAGCAAGCCATGGTATTACAACAGGTGACAACGGTAAATTTAAACCAAATGAGCCAGTGACGCGCGCGCATATGGCTGTGTTTTTACAACGTGCGATGGCACAACAAACGACACGTGCAGATTTTGTAGGACAGTGGGAAGGAACGTTAACTGAGGCGATGTTAGCGATGCAATTAAACATCACGCAAGACAGCGCAATGATTTCTATTCCAGCACAAGGCATTAAAGATTACCCCGTAACGCTAGAGATGAAAGGTGAGGTAGCTGTTATGACAGTTACACTAGGTAGTCAAGTGATGACGTTAGAGAGTATGCTTGCGGATGGTGCGATGGCAACTGTATTTAAACAAAATGGTCAAATGTTTAATATGATGTTTCATGCGGTTGAGCCAGAGGTTATTACGTACGAAAAAGTAACCTTATCTGTTGAAGGCGGTAATTTACAGGCGGCGCTTCAGCTCCCAGTAGATGTAAGTAAACCTGTACCTGTAGCGATTATTATTGCAGGCTCAGGGCCTACGGATAAGGATGGTAACTCAGCTGTTGCAGGTAAAAATAATAGCTTAAAAATGGTAGCAGAAGGATTAGCGGATAAGGGGATCGCTACGCTACGTTATGATAAGCGTGGTGTAGGCAGTAACACAGCGTTACTTACAACGGAGGAAGGTTTAGTTGTAGAGGATTATGCTAAGGATGTTGAGGCATTAATCGAAGCTTTAAATAAAGATGCACGTTTTAATGAAGTTCATTTGATTGGTCATAGTGAAGGAGCCTTTATGGCATCATTAGCTGCACAACATAAGCAGGTCGCTTCTATTACTTCGCTTGCAGGTGCAGGTCGCCCAATTGGTGAAGTATTAATTGAGCAGCTAGAGGCACAATCGAAACCGATAGCAAATGAAGCAAAGGCAATCTTAGCCAAGCTTGAACAAGGAGAGCATGTGACGGATATAGCACCAGCTTTGCAATCTTTATTCCGTCCGTCTATTCAAGATTATATGATTTCATGGCTAGCTTATGACCCAGCTGTGTTACTGCAGCAGACAAAGACTAAAACATTAATTATTCAAGGTGAAAATGATTTACAAGTGAAGCCAGCAGATGCGAAACGTTTAAGTGATTTTACAGCGAATAAGGCCGTTTATTTTAAAGAGATGAATCATGTGTTAAAAGATGCACCAACAGACCCAGCAGGCAATATGGCAACGTATTTTAACCCAACACTTCCGTTAACGGAGGCGCTTGTACCAACCATTGCCACTTTTATTAAGTCGTAACAAAAAGCCAGTAGCGCGCTACTGGCTTTTTACTTTGGGCAATTGTTCATAGAGAGCAATAATTTCAAATAATAATAGACTTTCAATTGGGATAAATGTTGTATCAGTTGCTTGGCGTTGCTCTGCAAAAAACTGTGCAGTAATGATAGCTAGTTGCTCTTTATAATGCTGGGCATCTAATGTATCCCACTGCGTTGCTAGTGCTTTGTTTGCTTCTACTAATTGCAGATGCTCGATAGTCGTCCAACGTGGTTTAGTTAATGGTAATGCCAGTAAGTTTTCGAGATGATGGGTCATTAACTTAAGCGCCTGAAACTGCGATTTTTGCGGTGCAATAGGGTATTTACTTTTGGCTGCTAATGGGTGGAAGGTATCCTTCTCTTGAAACTGTAAAAGCTTTGCTGTCAGTGCCATATCTTTTTGTAAGGCAGTTATTTGAGATTGATGTATGGAGCGATCTGTTTCACCGTCAATTAGCGCTTGTATAACGTTTGGTGTTAGCTCTTGTAGCTTTTGCTTGCTCGTTGCTAAATGCTTTGCAATCATTGTAGAGTACTCTGGTGGAAACACGAGCATATTAACAGCAGTAGACACGAGTAGACCGATAGTAGTTGTACCTAAGCGAACGATAAACGCAATTAAAAAGTTGCTATGTACCACGTCTACCATGGCCACAGCAGTTAAGGTAGCAACGAGCAGACCGTCATGTAATTTTAATTTATAGCAAGTCGCAATAGTAAGTGCGGCTGATACGGTATAGGTTAGTGGTGTATGCCCTAATAAAAACACGGATAGTACGGTGTAAAATGCACCAATGGCTGATGCAGGAAAACGCACGAAACTTTTTTTAACAGAGTCGGTTACGGTAGGCTCTAGTGTTACAATAGCAGTAATGACCGCAAATGTTGCGGGCCAATCCAATAGTGTACAAAGCCATGCTGTAATAAAAACCGCAATCGCCGTTTTAAAAATACGGCCGCCACGAAATGAAAAACTCAAAAACAAAACGTCACCTCCTACCGTAGTATACCCTTTCATTTAAAAGCTATGCTAGACGCTTGCGACAAAGCGAGTAAACCACGTAAAATAAGAGAAAGATGGCAGAGATAATAAGCGGAATATGCCACGGATAGCTTGGGGCCCAAGTTAAAAAAGGTGAGGGCGGTAAAGTACGTAGATAGGCATAGTTGCTACCGAAAATAGTATTGATAATAAACATAAGTGCAAAGTATACAAGACTTTGTTTATACGTAAGTAATAACCCTTTCTTCGTTACCTTAAAATCCGTCGTGATAACAATAAACAAAATTCCGATTAGTAGCGCGCTATGCCCTACAAAAAATTGAATGAACATGGCATTCGGAAAGCCAAGCTGATTTGTATCGGGTGATAGTAATGCTAGTAAAGCCCCGATAGTACCCCAGTAAAACGTAAAATTAAGCAAAAAAGTCCGTTGTGTTATGAGCATAATTAAGACAAATAATGTAGTTAGGCGACATGGGTAGAGTGGTAAAGCGTCGGAAACATTCCACTCATGATTCATAGCGTACCAACTATAGAGTAAAAACTGTTGTACAATAAGCATAAGGATTAGGGTGACACGTATGCGAGTTGCAACAGGTGGGCGCTTAATATGAGTGGGAAAGCATAAAAATAATAGTGCTAAGTTAAATACAATAAATAAAATAACAAGGTGAGGCCCACTAAAAGGTGAAAACAAGCTTTGGCTACTGTGGTAAAGTTGATAAATTATAATAAAACCCCCCGCGGAATAAATAGTTTGGTGTGATGAGATGAAAAAAGTGCTTGTAGCGGTAGGTGTTGTTGGTATACTCCTTATCGTTTTTTGGTTGGCGAGACAGGATCAACAGCCCTACCAAGTAGAAACAATTTCGATAGATGATGAACAAAAATATGAAGGTGATGGCCGCCGCTTCGCCCATGGTTTAACATTTATTGAGCGACCTGATGGCAATATGGACGCTTTTTGGTCACAAACAACTGATGGTGGCCAAAGTAGCGAATGGACGCATAATGTGATGACAGGTGTGGTGCGTCATGATGATCTTAGCTTAAAGGAACGTAAGCCGCTACTTGAGGCTCCGTTTGCACAGGAACCTGTAAGCGTAAGTGCTACGCAGTCGGGTACACGTATGATTACCTTTGAAGACGCAAATCAAGCCAAACATGAAGTGGCTCAGCGTTTTATGATGACGGACGCTAATGGCAAAATTATTAAACCCTATCCTCAAACCGTTAAAGACGGCGCACATTCAGGGCATGTTGCCTCAACGAAGGATGCTCACGTAATTGTTTGGTCAGATGACTGGATTAATCGCGGTGGCATAGATAATTTAGGGACGGGTAAAACAGTAAGCCTCACTGCTTATGATGATGCAGGCAATGTACTTGATACGGAGGCTATTACAACACGTGAGAAAGACCGCGAGTGGTGGCCAATAGTTGCGGCTTCACCAAAGCGTGCTTTGGTCGTATGGCAACGTTATATTGACGACGAAAATTATTCGCAAGTGATGTATGCTTTATACGACCCAGCAGCCAAACGGTTTCAAAAGCGTCCACTATTATTACAGGCTAATAATGCCTATTATGAATACCAAGTGGATTATATACCGGCTATTGATACCTTTGTGGTGACAGGTAATACGCGTGACGGTGCTGGTTATATGTATTTAATTAACGAGACAGGTCGCATTGTGCGTGGCAGTTTTAATTTACCGCAATTTGTGAGGGAGGCAAGCCCAGCAATTAAAAATAAAGAAGGTAGTGCTGAGTTAACCTATCCTACAGCGCCTACAGGCTTTGTAAAGTACGAGGTTACAAAGGACACCATTACCGAAAAGCTACAAATTCATGATGATTATCAATGGCAGCCTATGGGTACAGCAGGCTTTTATACGAAAACGGATGAAATTTATTTTGCATCCTTAGCACGAAATGGTATTGTAGAAAAAATAATTCATAAAAGAGGCGAGGAATAATGCCTCTTTTTTTGTTTGAGGTGAAGCAGATGAAAAAGTGGTTAGTCGCATTAACTGTTATGCTTTGCGCACTCTCCATTTATGCCGTTTATCACAATCACGCATGGTATGACGATACCATCGTTAAGGTAACGGCTACTCAAGTAGTAGAAACTATGGCGCTTGAGCAGGATAAGCAATATGTACAGCAGCTCACTGCAGTAGATCAAGCAGGTAAGTCATACACTTTATATAATACGTATTCAGACTCACGCGCCTTTGACCAAAACTATACACGCGGTGATGAGTTATTTATCGCAGATGACCATATTTTAGGCGTAAAGCGAGATAAGTATATTGTAATGGCGGCATGGCTTTTTATCGCAATGTTAGTAGTTGTAGGGCGTAAGCAAGGCGTATATTCATTGATGAGTTTTGGTGTTAATGTGGTAATTTTAGTAGCAGCTATTACAGTGTATGTACGCTATGAGCACATCAGTTTACTATTCGTGAGTGCGATAGCTGTAGTGCTGTTTGCGGTGATTTCGATTGTTATGGTAAATGGGCGTAGCCAAAAAGCAACAGCAGCACTCATTGCGACATTGCTTGGTACAGGCATTGCCTTTAGTGTTGCGGCATTAGCTATGTTTGTTACGAAACAAGAAGGGCTTCATTATGAAGAAATGCAGTTTTTAACACGTCCTTACCATACGGTATTTTTAGTTGGTTTATTAATTGGTTCGCTTGGTGCAGTGATGGACGTAGCAATTACGATGACCTCTGCGCTCTTTAGTATGCAACACACAGCTACACTTGATGAGATTAAGCAGTCAGGGCGTGAGATTGGTAAGGACATTATGGGCACCATTACAAATATTTTATTTTTTGCTTATGTGAGTGGCTCTATTCCGATGTTGTTGCTTTATTTTAAAAACGGGCTACCTTTTGGTTATACCCTATCTATGAACCTATCCCTCGAAATTGCGCGCGCGCTAGCAGGTGGTATTGGTGTGGTAAGTACAATTCCTATTAGCTTATATATTTCATTATGGCTAATGCAACGAAAGCAGGTGCAGTAAATGAATGTGTTACTTTTACTAGCAGGCGTTTTATTAATACTCATGGTGGCTGTAGGCGGTATAAATGGTGTACGTTCATTTATTTCATTATTTTTAAACGGCATTATTTTACTGGTGACGGTATTTTTTATGTTGGATACACAAACCAATATTTTGCTGTTAACACTTGTAGCTTGTGCAGCCCTATGTGCCGTTAATTTATTTTATATTAATGGCTTAAATCGCAAAACAGTCGCTGCTTTTATTGCTACATTTCTTACGCTAGGTATGTTGCTTAGCGTCATTTACTGGGTGACGGATGTTGCAATGATCCAGGGCTTTAGTGAAGAAGAAACTGAAGAGCTAGATGCTTATAATTTATTAATAGGTATTGATTATGTACAAGTAGCGGCAGCTGTTATTATTATGAGTACCATTGGCGCGATTATGGATGTAGCAATGTCTATTACTTCGTCTATGCATGAGTATGCGCGTCATACTACGAGCACGCCACGACAATTAGTAGCGCATGGTATGCTAATTGGACGAGATATTTTAGGCACAGATACAAATACGCTGTTCTTTGCCTTTTTTGGTGGCTATTTAGGCTTGCTCATTTGGTTTAAAGATTTACATTACTCCTTTGGTGAAATTGTAAATGCAAAAGTATTTGGTGCAGAAGTATTAACTATCTTTACAGCAGGCATTGGTATTGCTCTTGTCATTCCAATGGCGGCATGGACAAGTATGCTTGTGAGCAAATTATTCGCTAAAGGTAACAGAGCTGCGTAGCATAATAGTAAGATGTGAATGTCATGACAAAGCAAGTTTTTTATTGTGAGGATTGCGGCTATCCATACTATAGAGAAGAAAAGTCACTTTACTGACGAAGCGGTTGTATCGTTAGTACAACGCTTACGTAAACAGCCAGGCGGTATAATTTGGTTTGTAGATGGTGCTAGCAGTATTCAACCATTAGTGAGTGCTAATTTAATTGATGAGTACCAAATTGCCACGATGCCAATTATTTTAGGTGAGGGTATTCGTTTGTCTATAATGGATACGCGTGTGATATTGCGCGCGGTAAAGAGTTACGAAAAAACGGTTTGATTTATAGTACTTATGCACGCACCGAAGGATAATAACTTCGGTGTTTTTTATAAACTTAAAGACGTAGGGCAAAATAGTAATGTATGATAGTACTGAGGTGAAGTATATGATACGAATTGGTTTAACGGGTTTTACTGACCATCCCATACTTGCTTCGGCTACGACCAAGGCAAGCGCAAAGCTATTTGACTACAGTGGGCATTTTCCCATTGTCGAAATTGATAGCTCATTTTATGCGATACCTAAGCTAGCCACAATTGAAAAATGGGTAGCTGAAACCCCAAGTAACTTTCGCTTTATTGTTAAGGCCCACCAAGCCATGACGGGACATCAGCGCAGAGAAGATTGGACATTTAGCTCTATTGAAGAAATTTATCAAACGTTTGAAGACTGCTTAATGCCAATGCACCAAGCAGGCAAATTATATGCAGTGCTCGTACAGTTTCCACCTTGGTATGATGCGATGCCAAAAAATATGGCCTATATTCGTAAAATGAATCAGCGTCTTACGCATTTTCAATTGGCAGTGGAGTTTCGTAATCAAACATGGTTTGACCCACAGCACCGCGAAGCAACGCTTAACTTTTTACGTGAAGAAAAAATCATTAATGTAATTTGTGATGAACCACAAGCTGGTGTAGGCAGTATTCCATTTGTACCAGAGGCAACGACGGACCGAGTGATGTTTAGGTTTCACGGACGTAATTTACATGGCTGGCGTAATGTAGGTAATGCCGAGCACTGGCGTAAAGTACGTTTTTTATATAATTATAATGATGATGAGCTAACGACATTTATGCACGTCATTAAGGAGTTTGAAGCACAAGGGAAGGATGTTGTTGTGACATTTAACAATAACTCCGCACATGATGCAGCGCCTAATGCGAAGCGCCTACAACATTTATTAAATATTTCGTACGAGGGGCTCGCACCAAGGCAGCTAGATATATTTGGGGGTGAGTGGTAATGGAATATATAATTTTAGCCGTGCTAGCTCTTGCATCAGGTCTTGTTGGTGCGCTTGTTGGGCTAGGTGGTGGTGTGATTTTAGTGCCAGCTACTTTATACGTTGGCGTAAGCCTGGGCTATATACCTGAAATTACACCGCAGAGCGTAGTAGGTCTATCCGTTATTATGATGATTTTTATAGGGCTTTCCTCAACATTAAGCTATATGAAATCAAAAACGGTAGATTACCGCAGTGGTTTTATCTTTTTTTTAGGCAGTGTACCGGGCACTATGATTGGCGCTTGGTTAAATAAAGGACTAGATTTACCTTCATTTAATTTATATTTTGGTATTTTACTGATTATTTTAGCGACGATTTTAATTGTGCGTGATAAATTAAAGCCTGTAAAATGGTTTGTAGCCCATGGTAAAGCGCGTAAATTTACAGACCCTGATGGTAAAACGTTTATTTATGGTTACCCTATTTGGTTTGCACTTATTTTAACTTTCGTTATTGGCATTATGTCGGGGCTATTTGGTATTGGTGGTGGCTCTATTATTGTGCCAGCAATGATTATTTTATTTTTATTTCCACCACATGTGGCTATTGCAACATCAATGTTTATGGTATTTTTATCAGCCATTGTTAACTCAATGAGCCATATTTATTTAGGTAATGTACCTTGGTTGTATACATTACCTGTTATTCCAGGCGCATATATTGGCGCAAAATTAGGAGCGCGTTTAAATAAGCGCTTAAACTCTGATACCTTAGTATTGATTTTACGTATTGTATTATTATTACTTGGTATCCGTTCGATTATTGATGGCTTAGTAAATTAAAGGGAGCGATGCTATATGGAAAAAATCCATATCTTTCATACAAATGACTGGCATAGTCATTTTGCCTATTGGGCAAGAATGCAGGCGTATATTCAAGCGCGCAAGATAGCTTACGAGCAACAAGGTGATACCGTGTGGCTGTGCGATATTGGTGACCATATGGATCGCTCCTCTATTTTTACCGAGGCAACATTAGGTAAAGGTAATGTAGCGCTATTAAATGAAGCGGGCTATGATGTTGTGACAATTGGCAATAACGAGGGCATTACATTAAGCTTTGAAGATTTAAGTGCGCTCTATGAAGACGCGACATTTGATGTCGTAATTGCTAATTTAAAAGCTATTGAAGGGCAAACACCAGCGTGGGTAAAACCATACGTCATTAAAACGACGGCGGCAGGTACGAAGGTAGGCTTCATTGCGGCTACAGCGCCTTTTGAAGCGTTCTACCGCGAACTGAACTGGGATGTTAGTGGCGCAAAGGAAAAGCTCATACAATTAGCTTACTATTTGCAAGACAAAGTAGATATTTTACTATGTCTCTCTCATCTTGGTATTAATGAAGATGAGGCACTAGCGGAGGCTTGTCCAATCATTGATGTGATTTTTGGTTCGCACACGCATCATGTATTACCAACAGGCAAAACAGTTAATGGTGTGTTACTGACCGGAGGAGGGATGTTTGGGCGCTATTTAGGTGAACTAACATTACAAATTGAAGATGGCAAACTTCAAAAGAGCACACGATTACATGCGAGTACGGATTTACCACCACTCGAAAAAGAAGCATTACAAGCAGCTAAGCTTACGGCAAAGGGCGAGGCACTAATGCAGCAAGCCGTATTTACAGCACCAAAAACGTATAATAAGGAGTGGTACCATTACTCCAAATTATCGGATTTATTTGCGCATGTGATGCTAGAAGAAACAAAAGCAGATTGTGCATTATTTAATGCTGGTATTTTCCTCAGTGACTTACAAAAGGGACCAGTAACCGCTTTAGATTTGCACCGTTTACTACCGCATCCTATCAACCTTTGCATCATTGAAGTGACAGCGCAACAATTAAAAGAAATTTTGGCACAGTCTACAGATGAAGAGTGGCCACGCATGGCACTAAAAGGCCTAGGGTTTCGTGGTGTAGTACTGGGCAAAATACTTACATATGGCTTTAAGCTAGACGAGCATCGTCGTTTAGTGATAAATGGTCAACTCGCAAAGGATGACGGTGTCTACCGACTGGTGACGCTTGATTTATTTACCTTTGGCTATTTTTATCCACAGTTTAACTATGCCAAAAAACAGTATGTCCTCCCTGCATTTTTACGCGAGCTACTACTAGACTATGGGCAAAAAAATTTTGCGGAATAAAGAAAATAAATAGAATGGGGTTTCCGCTATGCAATTAATCGCATTAGAAGCCGTACGCGACGGCATGACGCTTGGCAAAACAATTTGGAACGACGCAGGGCACCCGCTACTACAACAAGGTGTAAGTTTAAA
The DNA here is from genome assembly GCA_000935965.1 of Metalysinibacillus saudimassiliensis. GTDB lineage: Bacteria > Bacillota > Bacilli > Bacillales_A > Planococcaceae > Metalysinibacillus > Metalysinibacillus saudimassiliensis. The sequence goes on along the minus strand of LN483075.1, from coordinate 397,971 downwards.
TGAACGTAGTATTCGCCGACTAGAACAACTAAGCGTGCAATATGTATATATTGATACGGCATTATCAAAAGGCATAGAAGTTGTAGAAACCGTGCCGCAAGTTGTACGTAATCAAGTTGTAAATGAAATTAAAAGCTCCTTTGACGCTGTACAAAAGGCAGACCGTAAAAAAATCGCTTATGTACTTGAGCAAAAGGCACTCGCTCTATCTAAAGATTTAGATGCACTAATTGCCATTATTATGGAGAGCAGTGAGGCACTAATGGTATTATCAGATGCCTTTTTATACGACGAATACATTTATCAACATTCGTTTCAGGTGACATTATATGCTTTAGCCATTGCAAAGCATTTAAAGTATAGTGAGAAAGATGTAAAAACGATTGGTATGGGAGCACTTTTACATGATGTAGGTAAAATTAGTATTCCGCAGGAGATTTTACAAAAGCCTGGGCGCTTAACTGATCAAGAGTATGCACAAATGAAGGAGCACACAAAATATGGCTTTGAATTGCTTCGTAATTTATATACGATGCCATTGCTTGTTGCACATTGCGCTTTTCAACATCATGAGCGCTTAGATGGCTCCGGCTACCCACGCGGCTTAACTGAAAAAGACATCCATCCCTTTGCAAAAATTATTGCAGTAGCAGATGTTTTTGATGCATTATCAAGCACACGTGTGTATCGCAAAAAAATATTGCCTGTAGAGTGTCTTAAAATTATGGACGAAGGTGAGGGTACAGCATTTGACGCAACCGTGTTAAATGCACTACGTAAAAGTGTTGTACATTATCCTAATGGTACTATCCTCCGTTTAAATGATGGTGCGCGTGGTATTGTTGTGCGCCAAAACCCAATTAATCCACTGCGACCTGTGTTGCGTATTTTTGAGCAAGACAATCAAATTTTAAAAGCTACGCATGAATTAGCATTAATTGATCAGCCTACACTAGAAATTGTAGAAATCGAAGCAGACTACGTGTTAAATAAGTAAAAACTGTTGTTGAAGTGACCTGTAGTGTGATACATTGTCAACGAATACAATAAACAAAGAATAGGGGCGGAGTAGGAAATGACATCTTGCAAACCAACTAGCAAAAAAGACGAATACTTACGCAAACCAGAGTGGTTAAAAATCAAATTAAACACGAACGACGAGTATAAAGGCTTAAAGAAATTAATGCGTGAAAACAATTTACATACGGTATGTGAAGAGGCACGCTGTCCAAATATTCACGAGTGTTGGGGTGAGCGTCGCACGGCGACAATGATGATTTTAGGGTCAGTATGTACCCGCGCATGTCGCTTCTGTGCCGTAAAAACAGGTTTACCAACAGAGCTTGATTTACAAGAGCCAGAGCGCGTAGCAGACTCTGTTAAAATTATGGATTTAAAGCACGTTGTTATTACCATGGTAGCGCGTGACGATTTAAAAGATGGTGGAGCAGGAGTGCTAGCTGAAACTATCCGTGCCATCCGTCGCAAGAGTCCAGCAACATCAGTAGAGGTATTGCCATCTGACTTAGGTGGTCTCGACGAAAATATCACAATGTTAATGGATGCACGTCCTGACATTTTAAATCACAACATCGAAACTGTTCGTAGCCTAACACCGCGTGTGCGTGCTAAAGCTACGTATGAGCGCTCATTAGCATTTTTAAAGCGAGCAAAAGAATTACAGCCTGACATTCCTACAAAGTCATCATTAATGATTGGTCTAGGCGAAACAGAAGAAGAAATTATAGAGGTTATGGATGATTTACGTGCGAATGACGTGGATATTATGACAATCGGTCAATATTTACAGCCAACGAAAAAACATCTACCTGTAAAAAAATATTACTCACCACTTGAGTTTGGTAAGTTACGTAAAATTGCAATGGAAAAAGGCTTCTCACATTGTGAGGCAGGCCCGCTTGTACGCAGTAGCTATCATGCAGACGAGCAGGTAAATGCGGCAACAAAGGAGCGCCAGTTGCAAGCAGAGAAGTGAAAGAGGTGACACATTTGATTGTGTTAGATAAATACGAGTATGAGATTGTCACAGATTACCGCGAGGCATTTGATATGGAGGCAGTAGTTGCACGTTACTCCGAAATCTTAGCTAAGTACGATTATATTTTAGGTGACTGGGGCTATAATCAACTTCGTTTAAAAGGTTTTTACGAGGACAAACATCCTAAATCAGCCTTTGATACAAAAATTAGTACAGTGCAGGATTATTTATATGAATATTGTAACTTTGGCTGCGCCTATTTTATTTTAAAGCGTGGTAAAAAAATCGCACCAGAAAAAAAGCAGCCGAAAGAAGTGGCTGAAGTAGAAAAAAACGTTCTCGCTTAATCGCGGGAACGTTTTTTTATTAGGCCATTAATTCTGTTAAATATTCGCGTAGCTCTACAGTCTCGGCTTCTGTGCGATGGTAAGCAGCCTCTAAATAACCTGGCTCTTGCACATCATCAGGTCCAATAATCGCAAAACGGTTTGTTTGAATATCTAAAACGAGCACTTTACCAAAAAAGCGCGTAGATTGTAAAATGGCTAAATCATAACGTAGCTTTTCGCCTGCGAAAGCCACGAAGCGTGTTTTGGTATCCTCTACATCGTCATATAAGAAAAAGCGTTCCATACGTGTTTTATCCCCTTCCAATTATATAGATATGGTACTATAGAAGAGAATGTACAATCAACTTTAAAAGATTTGAATGGAGGCATAATTGTGTATTTCGTAGACAGAAACAAAATCACAAACACATTACAACATTTAGATGAGCTGCTTGCTATTTTTGAAGGCAAGGCAGATTGGCAAGAGGACGTTGTGGCGCAACTCGCATTACAACGCATTGGTCACAATGTAATGGAGGCCATGATGGATGTTGGTAATTTAATGATTGATGGCTTTATTATGCGTGATCCAGGTAGTTATGAGGACATCATTGACATCTTAGTAGACGAAAAAGTAATTACACCTGAAATGGATGCACCATTAAAAGACGTTGTAGGCTTACGTAAAATGTTAGTGCGCGAGTTTACGGAGGTAGACGATACTAAGGTGCTACAAGTATTAACAGTAAGCCTACCAGCAATGAAGGCATTTACACCAAAAGTAAATGATTATTTAATAAATGAGCTAGGGCCTGTGTCAGCATTTTTACCAGAGGACGAAAAATAATGCAGTACAAAGCGTATTGCTTTGATTTAGATGGCACAGTATATCGCGGCAATGAGCCAATTGCTAGTGCTGTAACTTTTATTCATGCATTGCAGGCTAAGGGGATTGAGCCGTTTTTTATTACGAATAACTCCTCAAAAACCGTAGCTGAGTTACAGTTAACTCTTGAGGATATGGGTATTGTAGCGCAAGCAGACCATATTTATTCGAGTGCTTTAGCGACAGCAAAATATATTACCGAAAATTTTGCAGGTGAGCGCGCATTATTAATTGGCTCACATGGTTTGCGTGATGCCTTACAGCGCGCAGGTGTTGAGCTTGTAGAGCAAGGTGGGAGTATTGTAGTCGTTGGCATTGATCGTGAGGTTAACTATATGAAGCTTGCCGCAGCTGCTGTAGCTGTGCAGCATGGCGCAACACTATTATCTACAAATCAGGATGTAAAATTTCCAACAGAGTTTGGTTTTGTACCAGGTAACGGAGCATTTACAGAGCTGATTGCGGGTGTTGCAGGAGTAAAGCCGATTTATATTGGTAAGCCCTCACCTTTAATGCTAAAAATGATTGCACGTGACCACCATCTACGTAAACAAGATATGGTGCTAGTAGGGGATAATCATGATACAGATATTATGTGCGGAGTTGCGTATGGTATTGCTACGATTCATGTAGATACAGGTGTAACACGTAGCAAAGATGCAATTCACGCTACGCAGCGTGTAGCTCAATTAACGGATTTATTATAAAAGCTTCGAGCCAATTGGCTCGAAGCTTTTTTTTACCACATCGGGTTATCTTCAATGTACTGATAAATATTTTTGGTTAACTCGGCAGGTGTATCCGCCTCAACAATTTCACCATTTACCAAAGCATAAAAAGTATTATCACACTTTGTACAGTAGCTTAGGCAACCATAGTCAAGTACATCAATATTCGGGTCGCGTTCAAGCGCTTCAAAGGTTTCTTGCGCGCCATTTGCTAAATTACTTACACAAAATTCAACCATCGGATTCACTGGGGTCACCTCTTTCAAAAGTTATGCTACTCTCTTTTCATAAAATAGACAAGTGACAAAGAACAAAAAATGATATTGTGAAAAGTATCACAATCATATATACTATTAAATATGGAAACTTTGTGAACAAAAAATGGAGTGGAGAAGGAGCGAACTATGCGAAATTTAGTACTTTTAGGTGGGGGCTACGGCAACATGCGAATTTTATTACGCCTACTACCCAACAATCTTCCGTTAGATATGCAAATTACATTGATTGATCGAACACCGTTTCATAGCTTAAAAACTGAGTTTTATGCAGTGGCAGCAGGTACATCGACAGATAAGGATATTCGTGTTAGCTTCCCTGAGCATGAGCGCCTTAAAGTAATGTACGGTGAAGTGGTTGAAGTAAATCGCGAGACAAAAGAGGTCGTTTTAGAGAGCGGCGAACATGTACCGTATGATGAGCTAGTTGTAGGTTTAGGTTGTGAGGATAAATATCATGGTGTACCAGGCGCTGACGAATTTACGTATAGCATTCAAACAATTGGCAAAGCACGTCGCACATATAAAGAAGTGTGCGGCTTACCATCAGGTTCGACTGTAGGCATTGTGGGGGCAGGCCTAAGTGGCATCGAGATGGCAAGTGAGCTACGTGAGAGCCGTCCAGATTTAAACATTAAATTATTTGACCGCGGTGAGCGCATTTTACGTGACTTCCCTGAAAAGCTGAGCCGTTATGTACAACAATGGTTTGATAAACACAATGTAGACGTTGTAGCCAACTCTAATATTACTAAAGTAGAGCAAGGTAAGTTATATAACCACGATAATATTATTGATGTAGATGCGGTTATATGGACAGCGGGCGTACAGCCTGTAAAAATTGTGCGTGATATGGATGTAGAAAAAGATAAATTTGACCGTCCAATCGTAACACAGTATTTTTATACGCCAGAAGATGAGCATGTGTTCTTTGTAGGAGACTGTGCGTCATCAACTTTACCACCAACAGCACAGCTAGCTGAGGAGCAAGCAGAACATATTGTTCGTGTACTAAAAGCTCGTTGGCGCCATGAGGAGTTACCAGAAAAAATGCCTGAAATTAAATTAAAAGGCTTTATGGGCTCTTTGGGTAAAAAACAAGGTTTTGTGCATTTAGCTGATACTACATTAACAGGACGTATTGCACGTTTAATGAAGTCAGGTTTATTATGGATGTACAAGCGTCAAAACGATTAATATGTAAAAAGCTGTCTCAGAGGAGGCAGCTTTTTTTGCTGGAGGGATTATGGCTAAAAGAACGATTTCCACAGCTTGAGACCATACAACAAGAGCCACAAAATGTAGCTTATGAGGGTTGTACATTTACAGTAGAGGGCATTCGTTATCGCAGTCGTTTAGCTAAACGTACAACTAAGAAGGTAGGTTATTTTGTTGCTTTTTGGGAGAAGGATCCGGCAGAGGTCAATCAAGCATTTTATGCGAACAGCAGTCCAGATTACTTGTTGATTTTTACAGAGGAGGGGCGATTATTTTAGCTTTCCTCGCGCAGCATAGCTTGCACTAGGTGTCGTACAAACAGCTACCAAGGTAGGAAAGATGGCAATGCGTGTTTACCAACCACACAAGCTTAAATAAAACAGCAACTATCACACAGCGCAAACAAGCACCATATTATAAAAAAGAAGAGGTTGGGACATAACTCGATTTTTAGGAAAGATATAAAATATGAGTAGTAATTTTCTTGGTTAAACAAATCATTTAATGCATTTGAAAGCAAAAAAATGTGAGGCGATTTTTAAAATCGTCTCACATTTTTTCTTTTGTCCCAGCCTCTTCTTTTATGCTTGAAAGCCGAGTGCTTCAAGTTTGGCATAAACGGGCTTAAGTTGGATATAGCCTTCACCAATCATTTCATTATTAATTAATACGAGTGGGTAAAAAAATTCATCATCATTAATGCGGTCAGCCCATGCTTTATCGCGTTCATTCTCAATTGGTGCTTCGATATCGACATAACGAATCGTGTAGGCTTGATTAGGATATTTACGGTCAATTGCCGCTTGAAGCCATTCATACGTATCTTTTGATGAAGGTGCGTTTACACAGCTTGCACAAGCAATAGCGGCACCATAAATTTCGATTACTGGAGCATTGTTTGACATGGAAAATCAACCTCTCATGATTCAATATTGGATTTTTTACTGCATTAACATTATAATCATTATAATGAAAGGAGTCGAGTTAAATGACACAAGCAACACTAACTGATCAAGTGCAAGAAGTATTAGATAAATTACGCCCATTTTTATTACGAGATGGTGGCGACTGCGAATTAGTAGACATTGAAGATGGTATCGTAAAATTACGCTTACTAGGTGCATGCGGTAGTTGCCCAAGCTCTACCATTACGTTAAAAGCAGGTATTGAGCGCGCACTACTAGAAGAAGTACCAGGCATTATCGAAGTAGAGCAGGTATTTTAATAACAAGAGGCTGGGACAAAACCCATCTTATAAATGAAAAGCCCTTGAACTTTTACGTCATGTAAAAGTTCAAGGGCTTTGATTTTTGTGGGTAAAAAAAGAACACCTTCTGTTAAAATAAAGTCACCAAAACAAAATCCAACAGAAAGAAGTGTTCTTATGTTTAAAAATTATACCATGAATCAACTGATTTTGCCTCTAGATATTGAAATGAAATTACAAGCTAACGATATTGCTTTCCACGTCCACAACTTAGTGGAGAGTATCCCACACGAAGCATTCACACCATTTCTTCGAAATGAGGGCTGTCCGGCTTACCATCCTCGTATGATGCTGAAAATTATCCTTTGTGCGTACACGCAGTCCGTTTTTTCAGGACGCAAAATTGAAGCTTTACTCAAAGATAGCCTGCGTATGATGTGGTTGGCGCAAGGATATGAACCAAGTTACCGTACGATCAATCGCTTCCGTGTACATAAAGATATGAAGGAATTACTTCGACAATGCTTTGTCCAATTCCGCTGCCAACTTATTGAAGCTAAACAGATTGATAACGAAGCGATTTTTATTGATGGTACGAAGATTGAAGCGAATGCCAATAAATTCACCTTCGTGTGGAAAAAAGCCATCATCCGCTATCAAGCTAACCTTATTGAGAAGTCACAGGCGGTGTATGATGAATTACTTACCCAGTCGATTATCCCGGCAATTCAACGTGAAAACGAAGAAGAACTGACGCTACCTGAACTTGTCCAAGTCATTGAAGCTGTCGATGAGGTCGTCAAAGACTTGGATCAACAGATAGAAGCATCGACAGATGTGCCAGAAAGAAAACGTCTACGTCATCAACGGAAATATCCGAAAGTCATGCGTAAAACATTGATTGACCTTGCGTTACGTAAACAAAAATACGCCAAGGACATGATGATTTTTGGCGCACGAAATAGTTATGCGAAGACAGACCAAGATGCGACTTTTATGCGGATGAAAGATGATTATATGAGAAATGGGCAGTTAAAAGCAGGGTATAACGTACAAATTGCGACTGAGGGGCAGTATGCCCTTGCGTATCAGATTTTCCCAAACCCTACGGATACCGAAAACGTAAAATCGATGTTGAACCTGTTTTTGGTCACTTGAAAGCTAATTTGCGTTTCACTCGCTTCTCCGTTCGGGGCAAAGCGAAGGTTTCGAATGAAATGGGACTGGCGTTGATGGCTGTGAACTTGCGAAAGTTCACAGCCAATCAATAAGAATACCCATAAAAAATGAAAAAGAGAAATTGAGCGCACTCAATTTCTCTTTTTCTTTGGCTGAACACTAGTTATGTCCCAGCCTCTTTTGTTATGCAAAGTATTGGTAATAAATTTTTTTAGCTTCAGTAACATCAGCTGTACCATGTACAAAAACACGCCCATCACGAAAGGCTGTTAATGTATAGCCTGTCACTTTAAACGTCAGTAAAAATTCATTGTGATGTGTAATGGTTGCGCCCGTTAACTTGTTAGCTAGCATAGTTAGGTCACGTGTTGTATGGGTTGGGCGTATTTGTACCGTATCACGCCCACATAAAGATGCAAAGCGTGTAGTAGCATCTTTATGTAAAAATGGGTAGCTTGGTGAAGTACCGCAAGTCGGACAATCGTCTTTTTTTAAGCTAGCTACATCCATAGAGGAAAATGTATTTTGCCAAACATCTAAGGAAAACACCGTACCTCGCATAGCTTCTCTGTTATTTGTTAAATATTTCAACGCTTCAGCAACTTGCATGGCGGCAGTAATTTGAGAGGCTGAAGCTAAAATACCAACTGTGTCACAGGTTGGGCCACTCGTAGGTAAGCCACCCATAATACAGTGTAAGCATGGTGTTTGGTTGGGCTCAATAAATAATGATAAACTGCTTGCGCCTACGCATGCGCCATAAATCCACGGTACTTGGTGTTTGTGTGCCATATCATTAATGATAAAACGTGTATCAAAGTTATCCGTACCATCAAAAATAAGGTCAATTGTCTTTGTAGTTAACAGTTGTTCTAAAAAATGAACAGTAGCTTCTTGGTCATAGGCATCAACCTGTACATCTGCATTAACGGTAAGTAGTCGCTGCTTTGCAGCACTGGCCTTAGGTAGCCGTTTCACTACATCGCGCTCTGTATACAATGTTTGTCGCTGAAGGTTAGATAAATCTACAAAATCACGATCAATTATCGAGATTTTACCAATGCCTGCTCGCGCAAGTAAGTCAGCTGTAGGTGCGCCCAGTGCGCCTGCACCAATAATGAGTACATGTTTTGTAGCAAGCGCTGCTTGACCGACCTCGCCGATAGGTGTAAAACGTTCCTGTCGTGAGTAGCGCGTCATTTACTTAAACCTTCAAGAGGGCTAGAAGCGGTAGCATAGTGTTTTTTAGGAATGCGCCCAGCTTCAAAACTTTCACGACCTGCGATTATCGCATGCTTCATAGCAGAAGCCATTTTAACAGGCTGTTTTGCCAAAGCAACTGCAGTATTAAGCAATACGGCATCCGCGCCTAGCTCCATCGCTTGAGCGGCATCCATGGCTGAACCAATGCCAGCATCGACAATTACAGGTACCGTAGCTTGCTCAATAATGAAGTGGAGATTAACAGGGTTAATAATACCAAGCCCTGAGCCAATTGGTGAAGCACCCGGCATAATTGCGTGACAGCCTAGCTCTTGTAAACGTTTTGCGAGCAGTACATCGTCTGATGTGTAAGGTAAGACAATAAAACCCTCAGCTAATAACATTTCTGTAGCGCGTAATGTTTCGACAGGGTCAGGTAGTAGTGTTTTGTCACAGCCAATAATTTCAACTTTAATCATATCGCATAAACCAGAGGCCTTAGCTAGACGTGCAATACGCACAGCCTCCTCGGCATTTTTAGCGCCTGCCGTATTAGGCAAGAGTTTAAAGTTTTTAACGTCAATTTGTTCTAAAAAATTAGGTTGTGTGGGTTCAAAAATATTCATACGACGTACAGCAAAGGTGAGCACTTCTGTTTCTGATATGGTGACTGCCTCTTTTTGTGTAGCAAAGTCAGGGAATTTGCCTGTGCCTAAAAATAAACGAGAATTGAATGTATATGGTCCAATAGTAAACATCATTAACCGCCTCCTACAAATTGTACAATTTCGATATAGTCATCTTGTTTAATAGCGGTGTTATCTCGTACCGCTCGGTCTAAAATAATGCGATTTAATTCTACAATCGCAAGTTCTGCATTGAGTTGTAAATGGGTTAACAGTTCACCGACATTTGTGACTGTTGATGGTACTGTAACCTCATGGCCATTAACCGTCAGTTGCATCCCTCATCCCTCCTTATATAAAACGATATGGTGAAAACGGTGCGAGGCGCTGCTGAGCATTTACGTCACCGATTAAAGCCTCACTTACTAGTTTTCCTGTAATAGCGCTCAGTAAAATTCCGTTACGGTAATGCCCTGTGCAACAATAAATATGTGGTGAAATCGCGCCTATTATTGGCAATTCATCTATTGTTTGAGGGCGAACACCGCACCAAGTTTCGATGATTTGAGCGTGCTGAAGGCTAGGCATCATAGCGATTGCACGCGTTAATAATGATTGAATGCCGCCTGCTGTTACGCCTGCATCAGACTGATGAGGATAGCTTGTTGCACCAATTAGTACCTCATTGTTTTTTTTAGGCACAATATAACAGCCGTCTGCTGCAAATATAGTGGTGCGAGGGGCACGCTGTACACGCAACATCATGCATTCACCCTTAACAGGATACATAGGTAACTGCGGTACTAACTGTTTGCTCCAAGCACCAGCGGCAACAATGAGGTGTTGGTAGTGATAGTGCCCATTGTCTGTCGTTAATGTAGCAGTATTAATTTTACGTACATGCTCGGCAATAATTGTGCCCCCAAGTAGTTGTACAGCCTTTGTTAAAGCCTTTGTGAGCTGACGCGCCTTTACTTGGTGGTCACCAGTAATATGGATGCCTTGCCCTAAGTCGCTCATAAGCGGCTCGACCTCATTTGCTTTACGCCATAGTACAGGCGTTGCCGGTTGGGTAGTTAAAAATTGATATTGTTGAGTTAGGCTAGGCATATCACTAGGTTGCGTGGCTACTTTTAATAGCCCAGATGGGATTAGCTCAACATCAATACCTGTTAAAGCATCAAGCTCTGTAGCGAGTACGCTATGTTGCGCACGACTTTCAATAGCTAAATCAAATAAAGGCGAAGGCTCGCTAAATTCATTTTGCCCGCCAAGCATACCGCCTGCTGCAAGTGAAGCTGTCGTTGGCCCTGTCACATTAAAAATAGTAACGCTAAAGTTTTTCTTTAATAGCTCATAGGCGATGCTTAAGCCAATAACACCGCCCCCGATAATGGTGTAATCCGTTTGCATACCAACTCTCCTCAGTTAAAAAACATTGAAATTGCCGCAAATCCGCTTGCGCCTGTTGAGGGAAGTAAATGCTGGTTGGTTTTGGTTATACCGCCAAGCGCAATTACAGGTAACGTAGTTAGTGCACATACCTCACGTAATGCTTGAAGCCCACGTGGTGGCATACCCTGTTTAGAGCTTGAAGGAAAAATATGAGAGAAGTAAATATAATCAAGTGCACGCGTTTCACAGCTAAGTGCTTCTTGTATACTATGCGTGGACTGCCCGCATAAAAAGGGAAAGTCATTGCCATTAATGTTAGCGTCCGCTGCAAAATGACAGCCAAGTAACTGAAAGCGCTCTGCAAGTTGCGGTGCACTATGCACAATTAATTTTTTAGCATCTGCACCTCGTGTTAGTAAAGTTGCAATCCCATTTGCGAGTTGTTGTGTTGTGAGTTGTTTTTCACGTAGTACAACAGCATCAACTTGCGGTAAAACGTTAAGAATTTGCGTGATGCTGGCCTCTGTAAAACCTACCCCTTTAGTAATCGCATGCTGCATATTATCTCCCTTTCTCCACAAAAAAAGCCACTTCTCCCAAGGGAAAAGTGGCATGAAAATCCATATCAAAAAAACCGTACCACTTTCCTACGCCAGTATCATCTGGATCAGGTTCCAGGAATCCCAAAGTCACACTTTGATCTCAGCCTTTATAAAAGGCACCTCCAGTGGATTGCTATGCAATTACATTTAATTTACCACACTGCCTATTATTTTGCGAGTTAGAGTTTTTGACATACGTATGAGGGGTATGTTAAATTGGGGGTATAAAGTAAATAAGGAGGGTTTTTTTATGGAAACAATCACCTTAACTGTACAGGGGATGTCTTGTGGTCACTGCGTCAATGCTGTCGAAACAAGCGTTGGTAAAATAGACGGTGTATCTTCAGTAAAAGTAGATTTAGATGCAGCAAAAGTAGAGGTTGCTTTTGATGATGCTAAAACATCACAGCAAGCTATCGCTAATGAGATTGAAGACCAAGGATATGACGTAGTATAAGCGTGCTCTCGTAGCACGTTTTCTTTTTAGCTAAATGAGAGAGGAGTGAGGGATATGACACAAAAAGAAGCAACATTAAAAATTACAGGTATGACTTGTGCCGCTTGTTCGAACCGTATTGAAAAAGGTTTGTCACGACTTGAAGGTGTGGATGAGGCGACGATTAATTTAGCCTTAGAGCAAGGGCAATTAAAATATGACGCAAGTGTAGTGGATGAAGCTACTATTATTAAAAAGGTGCAAGCCTTAGGCTATGACGTAGTAACGGAGCATGCAGAGTTCGATGTTGTTGGCATGACCTGTGCTGCTTGTGCCAATCGTATCGAAAAGCGTTTAAACCGTATGGATGGTGTGCAAAGTGCACCTGTAAATTTTGCGCTTGAAACAGTAAGTGTAGCTTATAACCCTGCGGAAGTTTCGATGAGTGATATGGAGCAAGTCATTACAAAGTTAGGCTTTACCTTAAAGCCAAAACAACAAGAGCAGCACACCGATCATCGCCAAGTAGAGATTAAAAAACAAACGCGTAAATTTATACTATCACTGATATTAGCACTTCCACTATTGTGGACGATGGTCGCGCATTTTAGCTTTACACGTTTTATTTGGGTGCCAGATGTCTTAATGAACCCATGGGTGCAAATGGCACTCGCAACACCAATTCAATTTATTATTGGTTGGCAGTTTTATGAGGGTGCATATAAAGCATTGCGTAATAAAAGTGCCAATATGGATGTGCTTGTTGCACTTGGTACATCAGCGGCTTATTTTTACAGTGTGTATTTAGCTTTTAGTGGGCAACATGAGGCGCTTTATTTCGAAACAAGTGCAGTATTAATTACATTAATTATTTTGGGTAAATTATTTGAGGCGCGTGCTAAAGGTCGTTCGTCAGAGGCCATCAAAAAGCTGATGGGACTGCAAGCAAAAGAGGCAACGGTTATCCGCGAGGGGCAAGCAATGTGCATTGCCATTAGTGAGGTTGTACTTGGTGATATTGTACAAGTAAAGCCTGGCGAAAAAATCCCTATAGACGGTGAAATTATAAGTGGTGCATCCGCTGTAGATGAGTCAATGCTAACGGGTGAAAGTGTACCTGTGGATAAAAAAGCAGGTGACCATGTTATTGGTGCAACCCTTAATAAAAACGGTGCGCTACAAGTGAAAGCAACAAGTATTGGGCGTAATACAGCACTCGCTCAAATTATTAAAGTGGTTGAAGAAGCGCAAGGCTCTAAAGCACCGATTCAACGTATGGCAGATGTTATCTCAGGTATATTTGTACCAATTGTTGTAGGGCTAGCTGTTATTACCTTCATGGTATGGTACTTTGCAGTGACACCTGGCGATTTTGCAAATTCACTTGAAAAATTTATTGCAGTATTAGTGATTGCTTGCCCATGTGCGCTTGGTTTAGCTACACCAACATCTATCATGGCAGGCTCTGGTCGTGCCGCAGAGTTTGGGATTTTATTTAAAGGTGGCGAGCATTTAGAGGCAACTCAAGCAATTGATACTGTCGTTTTAGATAAAACGGGGACCGTAACAAACGGTAAACCAGTGTTAACAGATGTGGTTGCGCTTGGTGATGAAGTAACACTACTAAGCTATGTTGGCGCTGCCGAGCAATTATCTGAGCACCCGTTAGCCCAAGCTATTATTGAGGGCATCGAAGCAAAAGGTGTGCGTTATAATGAGCCAACACAGTTCGAAGCACTTGTTGGTTATGGTGTATGCGCTGTAGTGGATAATAAAGAGGTACTCGTAGGTACACGTCGCCTTATGGACAATCATGCGATTGAGGTACAGGACACAACAGCCATGCAGGCTTTTGAACAACAAGGCAAGACAACAATGATTGTAGCGATTGATGGCGTGTACGCTGGACTTATTGCCGTAGCAGATACAGTTAAGGATACGTCTAAAGCAGCAATTAAGCGTCTGCACGCAATGGGGCTAGATGTTGTGATGATGACAGGTGATAACGAACATACGGCTAAAGCAATTGCCGAACAGGTTGGCATTACACATGTTATTGCGGAGGTTTTACCAGAAGGTAAGGCGGATGAAGTACGTAAACTCCAAGCGCTTAACAAAAAAGTAGCAATGGTGGGCGATGGTATTAATGATGCACCAGCCTTAGCCACAGCCAATATTGGTATGGCTATTGGTACAGGCGCTGATGTGGCTATGGAGGCAGCGGATATTACGCTAATGCGCGGAGATTTAAACGGGATTGCGGATGCTATTGTGATGAGTAAAAAAACAATGGCAAATATTAAGCAAAATTTATTTTGGGCACTTGCTTATAATAGCATTGGTATTCCAATTGCAGCGGCAGGCTTCCTAGCACCATGGGTGGCAGGTGCGGCAATGGCCTTTAGTTCTGTCTCTGTTGTGTTAAATGCACTTCGTCTACAACGTGTAAAATTATAAAGTATAAGGAAATGCGCTTTGGCGTGTTTCCTTATTTTTTTACGAAAAATTAACGAACGAGCATTGTACTCAAAAGGTGATAGTGCTAGTCTTGAAGAGAATCACAAAAAAATAATAAAAGGTAGGTTCAAATGATGAATAAAAAACTTTTAGCAGCTACAATTGCAAGCTCAGCAATCGTTGCGCCGTACGTTTTATCAACAGACACAGTTCAAGCAGCGGCACTGGATATGACAATCTTCCACACGAATGATACACATGCTCATGTTGAAACAGCAGGACAGCGCGCAGCGTTAGTAAAGCAATTGCGTGCAGCTCACCCTAACAACCTTTTACTTGATGCGGGCGATGTTTTTTCTGGCACACTTTACTTTAACGAATGGAAAGGTAAAGCAGATTTAGAAATCATGAACTACTTAAAATACGATGCGATGACATTTGGTAACCATGAGTTTGACCTCGGACTTTCACCAGAAGGGCACGCAGCACTGGCGACATTTGTCAAAGAAGCTAAGTTCCCATTTGTATCAGCAAACGTGGATTTTTCGAAAGATCCATTATTTAATGGCTTACAGCATGATGCAGTAACAGCAGATGCTAAGCCAGGTCAAATTTATAACGGTATGATTAAAGAAGTTAACGGCGAAAAAGTGGGCATTTTTGGTTTAACTACAGAAGAAACAACAGCGATTGCTAGCCCAGAAAAAGTAGCATTTAAAGGCTATATCGAAAGCGCTAAAAAATCAGTTGCAGACTTAGAGGCACAAGGTGTGGATAAAATTATTGCACTAACGCATATTGGTTTTGATGACAGTCTACAATGGGACAATGACCAAGAACTTGCGAAACAAGTAGCAGGTATTGACGTAATTGTTGGTGGTCATACACACACAGAGTTAAAAGAGCCTGTTAAAGTAATAAACGAGCAATCAAACGAACCTGTAATTATTGTGCAAGCTAACCAGTACAATAAATACGTAGGTCAATTAAATATTACATTTAGTGACAATGGTGTTGTTGAAGACTATAAAGGTCAATTAAATTTAGTTGGTGAGAAGGACAAGGATGGTAAGTATTTACTACCATCTGATGCCGAAGCAGACAAAATTTTAGCGAAGTATGCAGAGAAAGTAAATGCAACAATGAACGCTTCTACAGGGGCAGATGCTAAAGTATTTTTAAGCGGTTTACGTGGCTTAGGTGGCGTACGCGCGGGTGAAACAAACCTAGGTAACATTATTACAGATGGTATGCTAGATAAAGCAAAGACAATTGATAAAGATGTAACGATTGCTTTCCAAAATGGCGGTGGTATTCGTACATCTATTAATAAAGGTGACGTTACATTTGGTGAAGTATTAAATGTGCTACCGTTTGGTAATCCGTTAGCTATTATTGAGCTAACAGGTCAAGAGCTTTATGATACATTTGAGCACGCTGTTAAGGAGTACCCTAAAGAGTCAGGCGGCTTCCTTCATGTTGCAGGTATGAAAGTAATCTTTGATCCAAGCAAAGAGCCAGGCAAGCGTATTGTATCGTTAAAAGTGGGCGATCAAGATATTGACCGTACAGCGAGCTATAAAGCAGCAACAAACGTATTTACAGCACGCGGTGGCGATGGTTTTGAAGCGCTAGGTAAAGCATATGAAGAAGGACGTGCAAGTGAGCCAGGCTTTAGTGACTGGGAAAACTTCGCAACACGCTTAGGTGAGATTGGCGATGTGACGCAACAAATCGAGGGGCGTATCGTGACAACAACTACATATAAAGATGTAGATGTTAATCACTGGGCGTACCCATTCATTGCAAACTTACAAAC
The DNA here is from genome assembly GCA_000935965.1 of Metalysinibacillus saudimassiliensis. Classification (GTDB taxonomy): domain Bacteria; phylum Bacillota; class Bacilli; order Bacillales_A; family Planococcaceae; genus Metalysinibacillus; species Metalysinibacillus saudimassiliensis. The sequence continues at coordinate 381,612 of LN483075.1, read as the reverse complement.
ACAAGGCATCCTAAAACCATTACCGAAATTTAATGGTAATAACGGCTTAACACGTGCACAAGTAGCAGAGATGCTAACGCGCGCGTTAAAATTAGAGGCAAAGGGCGATGCACCATTTAAAGATATTGCAGGTGCAGATGCTACAACTAAACAAGCCATTGCAGCAGCATACGAAGCAGGTATTGTTAAAGGGGTGGACGGTAAGTTTAATCCAAATAAAAAAATTACCCGCGCACAAATGGCGTTAATGTTTGAACGTGCCTATAAAACAGTAAATGCAACGTATACATCACCAACAGCGACGTTTAAAGATACAACTAAATTAAACGACGAAACACGCAAAGCTATTGGCTTCCTTGAGGACAATGCGATTGCTAATGGCGATGCAGGTAACTACAACCCTGCAAAAAATGTAACACGTAATCAAGCAGCTAAATTATTCTTTAACTTGTTATACACAGTAGAGCAATTTAAACAAAAGAAATAAGCAACAACTACAGCACTCTTTCTGGGTGCTGTTTTTTTAAAACAGAGGTGAAAGCAATGCAATATAATGAACGGCTCGCACAGTTTGCCTCCATCACAGCGCATGAAAATAATCCTGCAACAGCGACAATTAGTTTACCCGCGCAAATTGGTGAGGGCACAGTAGCTACCGTGACCATACGTGAGTCATTAACCGTAGTAGTAACAGACATTCAATTGCTACAAGACCAGTTAGACCAATTTCATGAGGATAGTAAAATGGTAGAGTTTAACTATGTGCTAGCAGGTGACTTAATTTGTAGCGTCAATAATGAACCTTTTCGCATGCAGGGGCCAACACAAGCACTGTCCTATTTTCATCAATCTAATGTGACCTTAAAAACAACGGCAAAGCAACGTGTGCAAAAGGTCGAAATTCGGATGACACCAGAGCGCCTGTTAAGTTATTTTGCTGAGGCAACAGACCGTGAGCAAATTGCCCACTTCTTGCAACATCAGCTTGGCCAAATTACACAGCATCACCTTACGCCTTTTGTTAAGCAACGTGTGTACGAAATTTTGCACTGCTCCTATAAAAGTTCATTTAAGGCGCTGTATATTGAAGCTAAGGTAATGGAGCTACTCGTAGCAACTTTTGCGAAAGCTAAGCGCCAGAGCTTGCCTAATATGCCCGACGCACAAAAATTACAGCAAATTAAGGCGATTATTTTAGCTGAGCTCGACCAGCCCCATACGGTAAAAACGCTAGCAGCACGTGTTGGTCTACCCGAAAATAAAGTAAGGCAAGGCTTTAAGCAATTATTTGATGTCCCTATTATTACTTTTGTGCGCCAACAACGCATGGAGAAAGCAGCATGGTTATTGGAAGTTGAAGGGCTAAGTGTAACAGATACGGCTATTACGCTTGGTTACAGTAACATGAGTAATTTTACCATCGCCTTTCGCAAATATTTTGGCTGTAACCCAAGTGAATATTTAAAAGGGACGTAAAAAAGGAGCTGCACCAATGAGGTGTAGCTCCTTTTTGTTATACTTGCTCGTCAATAAACACATCTTTTGACGCAATGTATGAAGTGATAAAGAAAGCCAGCGTGGCAAGTAAAAATGTCCATACAGGAATTGTCCAGCCACCTGTTACATCATGCAAGTAACCAAAAGCAACAGGTCCAATTGCGGCTAATAAATAGCCAGTAGACTGTGCAAAACCAGAAAGGTCAGCAGCAGCAAATGCCGTTTTAGTACGTAATGTAAATAGCATCATAGTTAAACCAAAAGCAGTACCACCTGCACAACCTAAGAAAATCATCCATAAAACGGTCAGCGAAGTAAATTCAAGAGCGATACCTAAAAAGCCGACGGTAAACAATACGCTTGCTAAAATAGCTAATGGCTTTTGCGAAGTTAATTTATCCGCAATAATTGGGATAGCAAAAGTTAAAGGTAGCTGAGCGAGCTGCATAATAGATACCATCCACCCTGCCTTATTAGCAGTTAGCCCTTGCGAAATGAAAATTTCAGGTAGCCAAGCAGATGAAGTATAAAAAATCATCGACTGCAATCCCATTGTAGCAGCTACTGCCCAAGCAATAGGTGACTTCCATAAAGGGATTGTAGGCTTTAATGTAGTTTGTGTTGATTGAGGAGCAGGTTTGTTATGTTTAAGTTGAGGAGCCCAAACTAGCGCAGCTAACAAAGCTAAGCCCACAGAAAATCCCAGCGCTGCTTGCCAGCCTAGCGTGGATCCTACAGCAATAGGGTGGCTAATTCCAGCGCCGATACCGCCAGAGACGTTCATCGCTACGGAGTAAATCCCCATCATCATCCCCACTTGCATAGGGAATTTTAATTTTAAAAAGCTTGGCATTAATACGTTACCAAAAGAAATCGCAACACCAATTAAAATTGTTCCGATTACTAGTAAACTAGTTATGCCAAGAGAGCGCATGATAATACCCAGCGCTAGCAATAGCATAGATAAAAATAGTGTTAGTTCAATACCAAAGCGTTTAGATAGCTTCGGTGCAAAAGGTGATACTACCGCAAAGGCAAGTAACGGAATGGTTGTTAAAAATCCTGCCAATACGTTAGAGATTTGTAAGCCATCTTTAATGAAAGCTATAATAGGACCCACTACAGTCAGTGGTGTACGTAGGGTAGAGGCGATAAGTGCAATACCTAGCACTAAAATAATCGTTGATCCCGTCCATTGTATTTTCTTTGATGTTTCGTTCATTGCAAATTCCTCCTAGGTAACCTATCATACGCCTCTTTAATTGTGACGACTACCTACGAATGAACAAAAATAACTGCAAATGCAAAAAGCGATGAAGTAGCTTGTTATTAGCACCTCATCATTTGTTTATTATTTTTCAGTTAATTTACGTACAGTAGGCAAAATCTCTGTAGCAATTAATTCAATGTTACGTTGGATTTTATCAAATGGCACACCGCCAAAATCAAGTTGAGCTAGGAAGCGCTGCTGTCCATAAAGCTCAAATTGATAATGAATTTTTTCGATGATTTGTGCGGGGCTACCTATCATAAGTGCATCTTGAACATCGGTAGCAGCTTCGATTTGAGCACGGGGGTACTCACTACCGCGTAACGCTAACATACCATCGTTAAGGTGTGGGTGATATTCGTTTACAGCATCTTGTGAGTTAGGTGCTGTATAAAATAAGCTCGTTGTAGCAATAGGCAATATTTTAGCATCAAAGCCTGCAATCGTTGCCTCAGCGCGATAAGCATCAATTGCCTCTGTAAAGTAACCCGCTGGGCCTCCTAAAGTTGTAATGGTCATAGGCACACCTGCACGTCCTGCTAAAATGACCCTAGCAGGGTGACCACCTACCGCACGCCAAATCGGTAATTGACCATGTAGTGGCTGCGGATGAATTACCGCATCACGTAGCTCAGAGCGGAAGTGCCCTTGCCAAGTAACGCGTTGCTCACGATTAAGCTGTAATAATAAATCAAACTTTTCTTCAAATAATGTATCGTAATCATTTACATCATAACCAAGTAAATGGTAAGCCCCTAAACGAGAGCCTTTACCTGCGATAATTTCGGCACGTCCATTGGAAATTAAATCAATGGTCGCAAAATCCTCATATACACGTACAGGATCAGCCACACTAATTACACTTGCAGAGCTAGCAATTTTAATGCTTTTTGTAGCTTGTGCAATTGCGCCTAAAATCACAGTATGTGCTTGTGTAGTAAAGTGTGATTGATGACTTTCGCCAACCGCAAAGACATCAAAGCCTGCCGCATCGGCTAGCTCACTAGCTTTAATTAACTCTTGAATCCGTTGTTGTTGCGAAATGCGTTGATTTGTATGTGGGTTACGAATATGATCGCCTATTGAATAAATACCAAATTCCATTACATTAACTCCTCAAAAGGTTGTAGTTTAGCTTCAATAATTGCACGCTTAGCTTCAATAATTGCACGCTTAGCTTCAATAATTGCACGCTTAGCTTCAATAATTGCACGCTTAGCTTCAATAATTGCACGCTTAGCTTCTAGCTTAGGTGGTAAGTCGAGTTGTGCTCTTAATTGCTCAACACTTTGGTCGCGCAAAAAATCAGGTCCATCTGTAGCTAATTCATAGGTAATGCCATTAAGGTCGTTAACGTACAGGCTATGGAAGTAATAGCGGTCAATGACGCCAGATGTCACAAAGCCTGCTTCAGTTAAGCGCTCCTGCCAAGCGAGTAAGGTGTTTGTATCAGTTACGCGAAGTGCTAAATGGTGTACACTGCCTCGCCCAGGGCGCTGAGTAGGCCCATCTTGTTGTACGAGTTTAATCTCACTATAGCGGTCATTACTTGTACGTAGCAGTGCCTCATTAGGCTTCATTTGTATTACACTATAGCCGAGTAGTTTAGTTAGAAAGTGAAGGCTTTTTGTAAAGTCGCGCACTGTAATTTCGATAGTAGCCATACCTAAAATACGGTGGTCAGCATCCACATCACTCCCATCCCAAGGTGTGGACGGAGCTTCATTACTATTGTGATTAACGAGCACTAGCGCTAAGCCATCAAGGTCTCTAAAATGTAGGGCATCGCGATTAGCGTAAGTTGTAATTTGGGTGTCAGTTTGTAAACGTTCTTGCCAATATACTAGGCTTTCGTAAGAAGGTACAAAGAGTGCAATACGGTTAATTGCATTTGTACCCTCAGTTGTGCGCCCAGCAATCGGCATTTCGAAAAAGGTGAGCTCTGTACCAGGGCTACCTGTAGTATCGCCATAAAATAAATGATACATCGAAGGGTCGTCTTGATTGACCGTAACTTTAACGCGACGTAAGCCGAGTACTTTTGTGTAAAATTGATTATTTTGTTGCGCGTTTTTTGTCAGCATTGAAATGTGGTGATGACCAGTTGTTTGCATAAATTGCACCCCTTTATAAATTATCTCGAATTCAAGATAATATTTTTGTATTAAAAAACCTACAACGTAAAGGCTGTAGGTTTAATGTCTGTAAATAAAAAAAGCCACAATTGCCGTAAGTAGTATAGAAAGTTTTAAACCACCACTCCTCAAAGTGGGTGTTCGCAAAAGTTTTCCTGCCTATCCTCATTCACCACTAGGGGGTGAGGCCCGTCATTCCAACTTCTATATAAAACTCCCTGTTACAGCTTAAAGGTTAAAACTTAATATGTTACGAACAATGTAGCTTTAAATAGTATATTACGCTAACTTTTCGCTGGGCGCAAGTGAAATGATTAGCGGTTGAGACGCCACGTTTCGAAGTTAAGTGTGAGTGCAAAACTTACCCAAGCGATGTAAGGAATCATAAGCGTACCGGCGATTGTATCGTGTTGATAAAATTCGTAAGTCGTCATAATAATCGTAGCGAGGAAGAAAACCATCTCAATCAGTGCTGTACCACGTAAATTAAATTTAAAAAATAAAAATGACCAAATATAATTTAATGTAAGTTGAGCGGCATACCATTCACTGGCTTCTTTAGTTGCTGGTTTTTGAGCCACTCGGTAATGTGCATAGCCCATCATTGTATAGAGCGTAGGCCATATAATAGGAAAAACTTTACCTGGTGGCGCAAATGACGGTGTTTCTAATTTATCATACTGCAGGCGCGCATTTTTATTAGCTAAATAACCTACTATACTACCGCCAATGACAGGAGCTAAAACGTTAAATACTAGTTTTTTCTTTGACATTTTGTCACGTCCTTTCATAGCACTCTACCCTTTTTAGCTTGCAAAATAAACGGTAGTTTGTCAAAGTGCACAAATTATGCCATGATATAGGCGAATAATCAGTTAAAGGAGCGGTAAAATATGTATCCAAATTGTCCAAAATGTAATTCGTCGTATACATACGAAGATGATGATTTATTTGTATGCCCAGAGTGCGCGCATGAGTGGCTACAAAATGCAAGTGAAGAAGAGGAAGAAGTAGCAGTTGTGCGTGATGCTAACGGTAATGTACTTCAAGATGGTGATGCTATCACTATAATTAAAGATTTAAAAGTAAAGGGAAGCTCAGCACCTCTAAAGCAAGGTACTAAAGTGAAAAGCATTCGTTTAGTGGATGGCGACCATAATATTGATTGTAAAATTGATGGCTTTGGCGCAATGCAGTTAAAATCAGAGTTTGTTAAAAAATTATAAAAAAATGCTCGGTGAAAATTTTCACCGAGCGTTTTTTTATTGTGCTGCTGGATCAAACTTGCGTGAAGCAAGCTCGTTATCAAGCATAAATATAGCATTAGAGTCATCTTGAATGCGCTCTAAGCGTTGGATTAAATTATCGAACGAAGCTTCTTCTTCTACTTGTTCGTCAATGAACCATTTTAGGAAGCCCATTGTAGCGTGTTCACGCTCTTCAAGCGCGATATCTGCAAGATGGTAAATACGACGTGTTACTTCTTTTTCATGTGCAAGCCCTGTTTTAAATGTATCTAATATAGAGTTAAACTCGTTGCTAGGATGGCTAAAGCCACTAATCGTAGCGCGGTAGCCCATATCATTAATAAAGTTATAAAACTTCATAGCATGAAAACGTTCTTCTTCTGCTTGTACTAAATAAAAGTTAGCAAAGCCATCGTAGTTTTCAGCAGTACAATAAGCAGCCATAGCTAAATAGGTATGTGCTGAGTAAAACTCAAAGTTCATTTGTTCGTTTAATGCTTTATGCAGTTTATCTGATAACATAAAATCTCCTCCTACAAAGTATTATCGCTATTTATTTCGCCGCAAAATGTAAAAATCCCTTTATTTCACAAGTTGTTTACGTACAGGCTCAAGCATTGTGTAGTTAGGAATGACAAGCACGCTATCCGCACCGCGTACGATTTGCTCTGCGAGTGGTGAGTCAGTCACGATGTGTAAGCGATGCTCCTCAAAGCCCTGTGCTAGCAATGCCTGCTTAACGTCAGTTGCACAACTACCGCCACAGTAAATGTCGTTAACGTCTGCACGTTTAATTAAATCGTAGTTAGCATCGTTAACCCAGCTGCTATCTGTGCCATCGTACTCCGTGTTATTAACACCAATATAAACATTTTTTGTACCAGATAATGTATCAATCGCAGATAAACTCATATCTAAACCTGCTGTATTTTTCGCTAAGTTTAACAAGATTTCTGTGTTGTTAAGTGTAAAGCGTTCCATACGTCCGTTTTCAAGCGCAACGGCACGTAACCCTTTTTTTACTTGCTCCTCAGAAAAGCCAAGTTCACGCGCTGCCGCTACAGCCGCAGCAATATTAAAGGCATTGTAGCCCCCTTCAAGTGCGCAGTGGTAATCCATATTATTAATCGTAACTTGACTAGAGCCAACATCTGTCACTGTATATTTTGGTGGCGTTGTAGCATAGTCACAGCTCGCACAATAAAAGTTACCAAGGTTTGCGTAAAGTTGGAAGTCATAACGAAGCTCGCCGCTACAGCGTGGGCAAGTTACATGCTCTTCATTTTTAATGGCATCAAAATTAAATGCATCTTTTGCAAAGCCGTAATAAATGGCTTGCTGTTCACTTGCGATATGCGAAACGTACGGGTCATTACCGTTTAATACGAGGCGTAGATCATGTTGCGCAAGTACTTCTTTTAATGTGTTAGCTAAATCATGCTCTGTACCGAAGCGGTCAACCTGATCTTTAAATAGGTTGGTAAAAACAAAATAGTCAGGACGAATTTCTTTTAATACGCGCGCAATTGAGCCTTCGTCAATTTCGATAACAGCGTAATCAAATTTTTTCGTACCGCGCAAATTTTGAGGTGCAACGAAGGCTGTAGTAATACCTGTAATGAGGTTAGCGCCCTCTTTATTGTTAATAACGCGCTTACCATTAGCTTGTAAAATCGTTGCTAGCAAATTAGATGTTGTAGTTTTACCGTTAGTACCTGTAATAAAAATAACGTGACCTACATTATTTCGTAATTGCTTTAAGATTGCAGGGTTTAATTTACGTGCAAATACACCAGGCGTTGTACTGCCACCCTTACCCGCTAACTTACTTGCTTTTTGAATAGCTTTTGTCATACCAATCGTCAGTGATTTTTTCAACATGAACCCCACCTTATTAAATTTCATAAACGGATTATAACACATGCGCTAAGAGTTAAACGTGTTTCAGCCCCTGCAAAATGCTAGTATGATAAGAGTGAAAAGGAGGAAATAAAATGACAAAAGTATTGTTCGTTTGTTTAGGAAACATTTGTCGCTCACCTATGGCTGAAGCCGTATTTCGTCACCAAGTTAAGGAAGCAGGCCTGGACTCTCAAATCGAAATTGATTCTGCAGGCACGGGTGATTGGCATGTAGGAGAGCGCCCACATAAAGGTACGTTAGCAAAAATGGAGGAGCATGGTATTTCGACAGAAGGTATGTATGCACGCCAAATTACACCGAGAGATGGTAAGCACTACGATTATATTGTGGCAATGGATGACAGCAATATGAACAACATGTTGTGTGTCTTTGGTGATACTAAAGCAACAGTGCTACGTATGCTAGACGTAATTGATGATGAGCTAACAGAGGTGCCAGATCCGTACTACACAGGTGACTTTGAGCAAACGTATGACCTTGTGCGTCGAGCAAGCATCGCATTACTCGAAAAAATTAAAAGAGAACAGGCAATTGTATGAACATTTTATATGAAGATAACCATTTACTCGTGGTAGAAAAACCGATTAACATCCCAGTATATGAAGATAGTAGTGGCGATAAAGATTTACTTACATTCAGGTTTTGAAGAGTTAGGTGCTAAGCATGTAGAGATTCAAATATTAGCTGAAAATGCTATGAAAGACGTAATAGCAGCAACTAACCCACGTAAACCACGTTTACAAAGAGTAATGGGAATTATTCATCGAGCAATGTAATATAAAAAAAGCCAGCGTCAATGCGCTGGCTTTCGTAATTCGGTAATAACAGCATGTCCATTAGCATAACGCAATGTAGCATCCCATTTATAATCAGTCGTAGTGCTGTAATTATACGTATCTGCATATTTTATCGCGCGGCCTACATCAAGTGTGATAGGTAAATCTTGATTTTCATAAGCATTCATACTGTATAAATACATTGTAGCTGGTAAGTATACCTCACCCTTTGGCTTTGTTAATTGTACATGACGTAAAGTTAGTTTTTTATTATGCGAAACAGCAAAGACAGCGTATACCTTTTTACGCACACTATTTTGTTGCGTAGTTAATTTACGCAAGCTAGGTTCAAGCCGGTCACGCTTTACATGTAGTGGGATATTGATATACGTATCTTCCTTAATATTATCATAGCTTGTGGCTTCGATAGTGTACGTTGTTGTTGATGATAGTAATTGCCAAAGTGGTAGGGATAAAACGATAGCAAATATAATAGGAAGTAACAGCACGATACTAAATTGTTTTTTCGTTAATTTAGTCAATGGAATCAACCTCCCGACGAGTGCGTTCAAACCAGTAGCCAAAACCAATTAATAATAACCCTGCTACTACGAAGAAAACGGATTTAGGAATAAGATCAAACGTATAGTTGGTGTACACCGTAATAATTAATACCGCAATTAGTACGATTGCTTGTAAGTGAGCAGTACGTAATAAGCTAAAAGCGAGCACCGCAAAACCTATAGTAAAAATAATACTAAGCGTTGTGGCAGTTGTTTGATGAAGACTTTGCCATGAAAAATCACTCATTAGCATCGCACCTGTAAAGCTAAGCAGTGCAGTACCTAGCCAGCGTGTAAGTGTGGCATGTTGTGCTGAGCGAGTGAAAAATAAAGTTAAACCAAAGCCAAATACAACAAGCAATACGCTATAAGCAGGCGCATTAAAATAATCACCAAAAGTTGTTAACCACATAATAGTGAGCGCGACAACTGCTACTAGCAGTAATGCATTATTGCGCAGTTTACGCATATTAAACCACACTAGTGCTCCAATAAATGGCAATAGGCTACTAATGTAAAACAAGCTAGCATCATAATAATTAACAGTAGCAATAAACACAGCTACAGCAAATAGTAGTGATAAAAAGACATCACGTAAAAAATAAGCTAGCGGAGCAATGATAAGTGCCCATAGTAATGCAGTAGTTGTGAAGTTGACCATATTTGTGTACAAGCCTTCAATAAAATACAGACTTGCACCTGCAATAAAGACCGCCACATAGTATAAAGCACGAGAGGTACGCTCAAATTTTGTTTGCAAACTAAAAGCGAGCACATAACTTGTTACAGTAGCACCTATAAGGATTGTAAATTTGGTAATTGCAGCTAAGTACATCCAATTCGTAGATACTGCAATCAACACACCAATGCCAATTAAAATAGCACCAACCGTTAATATAATAGACAGAATTGATAATGGCGGTTTAACTTGATAGTGCTGTTTGGCTGCTTGGATTTGCTCAGCGGAAATAACATGTTGTTGTTCGAGGTAGGTGAGCTCCTCCATCATGTCATCAAAGTGCTTTTGTGTAATGATTTTCAAGACTATCCCTCCTTTTTTAAAGTGTATACTTGTTTTAGGTATAAAAAAAGCTTTCGCCTTACTAATAAGGTCGAAAACTTACGTGTTTGCTAAAATATCTTTTGTGAGCTGTTGGATATTAATTTGTGTATCCTCTGCAATGGCGTCTTGTAAAATCGTATCGCGGAAGTAATTGACACTAGCGGACAGTGGAATGGCCAAAAGTTTCTTTAAAGCAACTTCATACATACTAACAAACTCAGGGTCGCTGTTGCCGCGCTTTAACTCTGCAAAAGCTTCGTAAAATTGATCGAGCTTGTCTGCAAATTCTAGCAGGCGGCCCTCAATCGTTGTATCTTTACCTTCCTTCATACGCTCGAAGAAAATTTGTTGAAAGCGCTCAGGGATTTCTTTAATAATAAACTTCTCCATCATTTTCTCTTCTACATGTGCAAGCATTTGTTTAAGTTCAGGGCTTGCGTGTTTTACGGGGGTTTTAATATCGCCAATGAATACTTCAGCAAAATCATGATTAATGGTCTTTTCGTATAAAGACTTCCAATCAATATGTGCGCCCTCCATCTCCTCTAGCGTCCCAAAAAACATAGCATACTGCGAAACCTTCCAAGAATGTGCTGCGACATTGTGCTCCTCGAATTTAAAACGTCCCGGGCAGCGAATGATGCGTTCTAAATCATTTAGGCTGGTGAAAAAGTGATGAATGCCCATAACTATAACCTCCTTTTGCTATTAGCATAGCTGATGTTGTGTACTAAATGTGCCCCTTTTGACAAGCTTAACAGCAACATAATACGAGCTTCATACGAAATTAACATTGCCACATGGTATAATGAAAATCAAAAATCGGGAAAGGACCAAAATAAATGGCATATTTGTTTTTACTCTTCGCACATGTCCTTAGCGCTGTGTTATCAATAGGGCCTCTATTTGTATTACTTCCCTTATTAACGAAAATGAAAACCGCGACGGCTGAACAAATGCAAGTTTACCTTGTCGCATTTCAAGCAGCGATTACGATTGTTAAACACGCAGGACATGTGGTGGTACCAACAGGCTTTTTATTAATTTGGTTAGGTGGCTTTTCGTGGTTCACCTCTTGGGCAGTAGCTACACTAGCAGTAATGGTAGGCTCTGTATTTTTCCTTGCGGCGGCATTTAAGCCCACCATTAAAACATTTCAAACCCCTGCATATCATCAACAGCAGTTTGTACAGAAGTTAACACGTGCCGTATGGCTTTATATTGGCTTACTGCTTATTATGCTATGGCTGATGGTAGTAAAACCAACGCTATGGTAACGAAGGAGTTATGATGCAATGAAAAAATACGTAGTAGTTATTATGGCGTTACTATTGCTCATTGGCTGCACACAAAAGCCAATTGAGCCGCCAACGAAAGAAGACTATACGAAAGAGTTTATTGGTGACTGGCATGGCACAATGCGCCTGCAAGGTAAGGATGTACCAATTGAGGCATATTTAACACCAGAAACCGCAGAGATTTCATGGACAACAAAAGAACAGCAAAAAGCGAAATTCTCGCAAATTACTTATGAAGAAAATAGTATCTCAGGTAGTATTATTCGTGATGAGCAAGAGATAGATGTAGAGGCAGTGCTTAAGGATAATCGTCTTGAGGGCACATATCGTGTGAGTGAGGAGAGCTATCCATTTACTTTAGTACGTGGTGAGCTTGAGATTGATAGTAAGGAAGAGCCGTTTAACGTTAGTGTTAAAGGTGGTGAGTTAACAACTACTTTATTATCGCCACAGCTACCTAGACTACCTGTTTATATTATTATTGGTGGTTCAGGGCCTACTACTAAGGATGGCAATACAGAAGGCATGGGCAAAAATAATAGCTACTTACAATTAGCTGAAGTACTAGCTGAAGATAATATTGCAAGTATCCGTTTTGACAAGCGTGGCGTTGGCGATAACCGTCAGTTAGGTTTAGCAGAGGAACGTATGACCTTTGTCGACTTTATTGATGATGTTGTGGCAATTGTAGAAGCGGCAAAGAAAGATGAACGCTTTAGTGAGGTTAACTTGATTGGTCATAGCGAAGGCTCATTAATCGCTTTCAATGTAGCACAACAACAATCTGTAAATCGCCTAATTTCACTGGCTGGTGCAGGGCGGCCGATTGATGAAGTGTTGTTAGAGCAATTAAAGCCGCGCCTTGACTCGAAATTAATGCATGAAGCACAAATTATCATTGAAAAGTTAAAGCAGGGTGAGCGTGTAGATGTAGTAAGTGAGCCGTTAAAGATTTTATTCCGTCCATCTGTGCAACCTTACATGGCTTCATGGATGCGTTTAAATCCACAAGAGACGATTGCAGATTTAACGGTGCCTTTATTAGTTGTTAATGGCACAACAGATTTACAAGTACCACCAACAGATGCGGAGCTGTTAAAGCAGGCACAGCCTAAGGCCAAGCTCGCAATTATTGAGGGCATGAACCATGTATTAAAAGAGGCACCTGCAGAGCTTGAGGCTAATCGCAAAACATATACAGACGATACATTGCCATTACATCCTAAGTTAATTGAAGAAATCGAAGCTTTTATTGAGTAAAAATAGCCGCCACCTTTACAAGTGGTAGGCTATTTTTTATGAAAAAAGAGTTTGAATTCAAGTGGAAAAATTATTGTCAGAATAGTTTAATGCTAGCAACTGAGGGGGAATATACATGGATGGAATGAGTTTGTATAAACTTATATTATTCAAAAAATATGCAAAAAAAAAGAAAAATAAATGTTGAAAAAATTCATTTTCTATATTATATTAATATAAATTGTTGAAAAGATTTGAAAATGCTATTAAAAGCATTTTTTATCTAATTCAAACAGTTTTATGTGAAACCGCTTACGCTTATATTGATATGCAAACATAGCATATTTATAAATTCACTAAAAAATTTGTCAAAATGAGTTGACAATAACAGTTTGCTTTTGATAGCTTTAAGTTGAATTCGGTTTCAAAGACAGAGGGGGATACTATATGAAAAACAAATCATTCCGTTTACTTTTAATGCTTGCGGCATTAGCAGTATTCGTATTAGCGGCTTGTGGTACTGACAAGAAAGAAGAGCCTGCTAAAGATGGGGATAGCAAAGAGGGAGAAACTGCTAAAACTGAAGATATTAAATTCTTAAGTTTATTAACAGGTGGTACGCAAGGTACTTACTACGCATTAGGTGGTACATTTGCAGATTTAATTACAGAGGGTACGGGGATTAAAACAACAGCTGAGGTTTCACAAGCTTCGGCAGCAAACGTAACTGGTTTAGATACTGACAAAGGTCAAATCGGTTTCTTACAAACAGATATCGCTTACTATGCAACTGAAGGCGAATTTATGTTTGAGGGCAAAAAAGTAGATTCAATTTCAGCTCTAGGTGCACTTTACCCAGAGACAGTTCAATTAGTTACAATCGGTAAATCAGGTATTAAAACATACGAGGATTTAAAAGGTAAAAAAGTTTCAGTAGGTGCACCAGGTTCTGGTACGTATGCAAACGCTGAGCAATTACTAGAAATCCACGGTTTAACAATGGATGATATTAAAGCACAAAACTTAGATTTCGGTGAGTCAGTTGATGGCTTACAATCAGGTCAAATTGATGCAGCATTTATTACAGCTGGTACACCAACTGGTGCTGTTGAAGCATTAAACGCTACTGCAGATGTTTACATCGTGCCAGTGGGCGAGGGTAAAGCAGATGCATTAATCGAAAAATACCCATACTATGCAAAAGATACAGTTAAAGAAGGCACGTATGGTCTTAAAGAAGATATCGAAACAGTATCTGTAATCGCTATGCTTGCAGTTCGTAACGATCTTCCAGAAGACGTTGTTTACAACATGACAAAAGCTATTTACGATAATGCTGAAAAAATCTCTCACGCTAAAGGTGAATTCATCAAAGCAGAGAATGGTTTAACGGGTATCGGTATTCCAGTACACCCAGGTGCACAGAAATACTTTGACGAAGTAAATAAATAAAATACGTGAAGGGGCTCGTTTGCGTCAAGCTTCGAGCTCCTTTTTTATATGTATTTTTTAGCAACATTTTGCTAAATAGCTTTTGAGTTGGAGGAAATACGATGCGAAAAATAATTGTACTTCTACTGGCCGTAGTAATCGGTGTAGCGATATTTCTTCCTTTTCAAAAGGTAATCTCGTTTACAGAAACACATGTTGAAAGCCCACGCCTACATTATGTAGTGATGGATGGTAGCGATGCGTTTTTACTACGATACACGCACTCCATTCATAAAACAGATGTGCTTGAGTATTACAAAGTAACAGAAGACCTCTCGATGCAAATGCTTGAAATGGTTTACGAAAGCCTAGCTATTGGCTTACCTGGCTATGCGGAGGAAGGACAACGTTTAACACGTAAAGATGGCAAGTATCATTTATATTTTGAAGAAAAAACAACATTACCTGAGTTCGTTATGCATATTGGTGATATTGATATGGATCTTGCCTTAGGTTATGACAATAAAGAATACCAATTAAAAGACAATTTAACGCGAGGTCATGCGTATTTATGTAAAGTGCAACGCGTTTCATTATTCCAATTATGGAAGGGAGCTAAACTATTATGACAAAGGAAAAAAATAACCCACAAGTTGATGAGTTTGAGCAAATCTCGGCAGAAGAACAGCAAGCCATTTTAGAAAAATATGATATTGAATCCAATACACGCGTACTATCAGGTGTTATGAAGCATGTTATTTTCTTTGGGCTACTCGCCTTCTCATTATTTCAATTGTACACAGCAATTTTTGGACAGTTTCCTGCACAGATTCAGCGTACGATTCACTTAGGCTTTGGTTTAACTTTTATTTTCTTACTGTTCCCTGCACGCAAGGGTGGACGTAAAGACAAAATTGCGATTTATGATTATGTACTAGCTTTACTAGCCGTAGGAGTAGGTGCTTATTGGACGCTAAATTATACCGAACTTGTGCGTAGTTTTGGTTCATTATCAAGCATGGACTTTTATGTTGGCTTGATTGCAATTTTCTTAGTGCTTGAAGCAGCACGCCGTGCAGTAGGTTTACCGATTACAATTATTGCGGGTGCATTTTTATTGTATGCGTACTTCGGTCCATACTTCCCAGATTTCATGGCACACCGTGGTCAAGATATCGAAAGTATTGTTAATTTAATGTTTTATACAACAGATGGTATTTTAGGTACGCCAATTAGTGTATCTGCTACATTCATCTTCGTATTCTTATTATTTGGTGCCTTCCTTGTTAAAACAGGCGTAGGGCAATACTTTAATGATTTAGCTGTAGCATTAGCAGGTAAGCTTGTAGGTGGTCCTGCTAAAGTAGCTGTATTCTCAAGTGCTTTACAAGGTACAATTTCAGGAAGTTCAGTAGCAAACGTAGTAACATCAGGTTCGTATACTATCCCAATGATGAAAAAACTAGGCTACCGTAAAGAGTTTGCGGGCGCAGTAGAAGCAGCTGCTTCTACAGGGGGTCAATTAATGCCACCAATTATGGGAGCAGCGGCCTTCCTAATGGTAGAGTTTATTGGTCGTGGTATTACGTACTGGGATATCGCTAAAGCGGCAGCGATTCCTGCACTATTGTATTTCACAGGAATTTGGATTATGACGCACTTTGAAGCAAAACGTGTTGGATTAGAAGGTTTAACAGATGAGCAAATGCCAAACCGTCGCGAAGTGTTTAAAAAGATTTATTTATTATTACCAATCGTATCAATCGTAGTATTAATGTTAATTGGCGTACCCGTTATGCATGCTGCGTTATATGGTATTTTAATTTCGATTTTTGTATCATTCTTTGATAAAGAAACACGCATGAAGCCAAAAGACTTTGTCAATGCTTTAGTAGATGGTGCACGTACAGCACTTGGTGTAGTGGCAGCGACAGCAGCAGCTGGTATCATCGTAGGTGTTGTTGTTAAAACAGGTCTAGGCCTAAGCTTAGCAAACAGCCTTGTTGCGCTTGCAGGTGGTAGTATTTTATTAACATTATTCTTTGTAATGATTGCCTCACTTATTTTAGGTATGGGTGCACCAACAACAGCGAACTATGTTATTACATCTACGATTGCAGCACCAGCAATTATTGCACTAATGGCGCCTGATGTACCAAGCGCAGCTGTGCCATTAACCATTTTATTAGCAGCACATTTCTTTGTATTCTACTTTGGTATTATTGCCGATATTACGCCACCTGTGGCGCTTGCAGCCTTTGCTGCATCGGGGATTTCTGGCGGTGACCCAATTAAAACGGGCTTTAACTCCGCAAAGCTTGCCATTGCGGCCTTCATTATCCCGTATATGATTGTATTCTCACCAGAGTTGTTAATGATTGATACTACTTGGTATAGTACGTTATGGGTAGTTATTACAGCTGTTACAGGTATGTTAGCGATTGGCGCAGGTATTATTGGTTTCTGGTATCGCAAAATGTACTGGTTCGAGCGTATCCCAGCAATTGTTACTGGTCTATTATTAATTATGCCAGAACGTATTACAGACTTTGTCGGTATTGGTATGTTCTTAGTATTAGTAACAATTCAAATTACAACAAAAAATAAAAACGGTGGTACGAAGGCAGAGCGTCAACAAGCCACTGCATAATAACTAATCTGAGGGTTTTTAAAATCCTCAGATTTTTTTATTGCCAAAATAAAAAGTGTGTGCTATTATTTAACTAATCAGAAAATACTGATAAATGAAAACGAAGGGAACGATGCCATGAGTGTTTTACAATCGTCACTAGAAACTTACTTGGTTGACCAGCACATAGAATTAAGGGAGGAGGAGACAACGCAAGAGCGTCGACATGATACAAACAACTACCCAGAAGGCTTCTTCACAAGTCTTTAATAACGAATAACCGACTTTACGCTAGTAATCAAAGCGAAAAGTCGGTTTTTTGTTATTTTTACGAATAGTGCGAGGTCATGTATAATGGAATGAAAATTATAAAAAGTAAGAGGTGTACGTGAGTGGATATACAACAGCGTAATAAAGAAATTTTATCTTGGTTTAACCATTTTCATGCCAATGCAGAAATTAGCTGGCAGGAATTTAATACAACAAAAACCTTAGCGTCATTTTTTGAAGCACAAGGCATTATACATTATACATTTGAGGATGTAACAGGTGTTATTGCTGAGATTGGTGAAGGCGAGGAGGTTATTGCGGTACGCGCTGATATTGATGCACTGTGGCAAGAGGTAGATGGTGTAATGCAAGCAAATCACTCATGCGGGCATGATGCTAATATATCAATGGTACTTGGTGCAATGCTTGAGCTACGTGACATGCCACTGCAAAAACGCATTCGTTTTATCTTTCAACCAGCAGAAGAAACAGGTGGCGGTGCATTAGCTATGGTAGAGCGCGGTGTGATGCAGGATGTTACACATTTATTTGGTGTGCATTTACGTCCACAAGATGAACTACCACTAGGTAAAATTGCGCCTGCAATTTATCATGGTGCAGGTGCATTTTTACAAGGTACAATCAAGGGGGCAGACGCACATGGCGCTCGCCCACATCAAGGGAAAAATGCGATTGATGTATTAGTAGCCATTCATATGCTAACAAAGACTGTTTATATTAATCCAGCCGAGACGTACTCGGTAAAAGTAACGAAAATGGTAGCAGATGGCGGTAGCGTTAACATTATCCCTGGAGCCGCACAATTTTCATTAGATGTCCGTGCACAAAAAAATGAAGTGCTTGATCAGCTTATCGCTAAGTTAGAGCATGGTTTGCAAAGCATTCAAGCACAGTATGAGATTGATATGTCGTGGGATTGGGATGACATTACGCCCGGTGCAGAGGTAGCTGAAGAATCATTACAGCTAGCGGCAGCAGCAATTACAGAGACCTTTGGTGAAGAAGTATTAGCGCCAGCCATTGTAACGCCGGGTAGTGATGACTTTCATTTTTATACGATTAAATGTCCACATGTAAAAGCAGCGATGATTGCGATTGGCGCTAACTTAACACCAGGCCTACATCACCCACAAATGACATTTGATCACCATGCATTATTTGACGGTGCAACAGCCGTCGCTGCTACATTACGCAAGGCAGCAACGATTAAACAACTAGAGACAGTAAACTAAAGGAGCTATCCCCATGAAAATTGCAAAAATTGATATTCACCTAATTGACTTACCTTTAATCGAGCCATTTATTATTAGCTATGGCACTTATCCATCAATGCCCTCTATTATTGTTAAATTAACGACGGAATGTGGGCTTGTAGGCTGGGGTGAGGCGGTGCCTGATGAGCATGTAACAGGTGAGTCACCCAATTCAACTTATGCGCTACTACAACATCAATTAGCCCCACGTCTAATTGGCGAAAACCCAATGAACTTTGAACGTATTCATACTATTATGGATGCGGCAATGCTAAATGTACCTGCAGCAAAGGCAGCGCTTGATATTGCGTGCTTTGATGTAACCGGTAAAAAATTAGGCGTACCTGTGTACAACCTTATTGGAGGACGCTACCACGAAAAATTTCCGATTACACATGTGCTGAGCATCGGTACACCAGAAAAAATGGCAGATGAAGCGGCTCAAAAAATGAGCGAAGGCTTTACATCATTTAAAATGAAGGTTGGTACAGAAGTAATGAAGGATGTCGCACGCATTCAAGCAGTTCGCGCACGTGTCGGTGTGGATATTGCGATTCGTGTTGATGTTAATCAAGGATGGGTAAATGCAGCAAATACGCTACGCGGTGTCGAAGCATTAAAGTCAGCAAACCTGGATTGGTTAGAGCAACCCGTTAAAGCAAGTGATATTGATGCGATGGTCGAGGTAAAGGCAAAGAGTACAATCCCAATGATGATTGATGAGGGTTTAACAGGTGTGCGTGATATGCGTGAAATCATCGCAAAAAATGCGGCACATAAAGTCAATATTAAGTTAATGAAATGTGGCGGGATTTACCCAGCTTCTAAACTAGCATATATGGCGGAGATGGCAGGTATTGAGTGTCAAATTGGCTCAATGTTAGAGTCGTCGATTGGTTCTGCTGCAGGTTTCCATGTGGCATTTTCTAAAAAAATCATTACAAGTGTTGAGCTAACAGGACCACTGAAGTTTACAAGTGAGATTGGTGACTTGCATTATGATGTGCCGTTTATTCAATTAAATGAAAAACCAGGACTTGGTGTAACGATTGATGAGCAGAAGCTTGCGGCATTAACAGTAGCGCAGGTAACCGTACAATGATTAGCACGGGTACACTAGGTGCAACACGTTATATGGTACGTCGCTTAACGGTAGCTGATATTACACAAATTGAAGCGGTGCAACAAGATGTTGTAGCCGCATTAGAAGACAAGGCAAGTTTACAACCATTAGACCGTAGTGAACTCGAAAATATATTAGGCGGCAATGGCGTAATGCTTGGTGCTTTTGTTGAAGATATGTTAATTGCCTTTCGCGCTTTACTAGATCCGTTAGATGACGATGAGCATTTAGGTCGAGATGGTGGGCTTAGAGAGGCACAATTATCAAGCGTCATTTATCAGGAAGTTTCTAATGTACACCCAAGTTACCGTGGCTACGGGTTACAAAAAACATTAGCCTCATTAATTATGAATGAAGTAGATACTAGCCGTTACCACTATGTTTGTGCAACGGTTATGCCATTTAATATTGCTAGCCTTAAAGACAAGTTTGCACAAGGGCTTAAAATTGTAGCACTTAAGCTAAAATATGGCGGCAAGTTGCGTTATGTGTTTATGAAAGATTTAATCAGTGAAAAGATACAATATACAGTAGCCGTTGAGGTTGTGATGAGTGACACAGTAAAGCAACAACAATTAATTTGTGATGGCTATGTAGGCACAAGCATGCGCTTAGCTGATGAATGGGTAGTACGCTACGAAAAATAGTTAAGGGGTGAGCAAGATGGCAAAGATTTTAGTTGTAGGCAGTATTAATATGGATACTGTGTACCATGTACCACATATTGTGCAACCAGGCGAAACATTGCATAGTACAAGTGTAGCAACATACTTTGGTGGTAAGGGAGCTAACCAAGCCGTTACAGCAGGGCAGCTTGGCGCAGATGTTTATTTTGTAGGCGCAGTAGGTGAGGATGCAAACGGTGCATTAGCTATTTCTAATCTAGAGCGCAAAAATGTGAAGACAGTATTTGTCGAACAACAGGGTATAACAGGACAGGCAATTATTCAAGTTGCACAAGACGGCGAAAATGCTATTATTTTAGTGCCAGGCGCTAATCACAGCATTACACCTGAGCAATTAGATAACGTTTGTGATTGTGTAGAGTCAGCTGATATTTTACTGCTCCAGCTCGAAATCCCAATGCTAACCATTGAAAAGGCAGTTGCGCTTGCGACTAAATCAGGTACACGTATTATTTTAAACCCTGCACCCGCACGTCCATTAACGGATGAGGTGCTACAACGTGTTTCTGTGCTCACACCTAATGAAACAGAGCTAGCCTTATTGACTGGTTTTTCAATTACATCAGAAGAAAGCCTTAAACAAGCTTGTCAGCAATTATTGCACAAAGGTGTAGCAGCAGTTGTTGTAACTCTAGGTAGCAATGGTTCATTTTATATGACAAACGAAACCTCGGGCTATATTAGCGCACAAGCTGTAGAGGTTGTAGATACAACAGGTGCAGGAGATGCTTTTAACGGTGCTTTAGCCGTAGCACTTGGCGACCATAAGCCGCTTCAAGAGGCAATCACATATGCTACGAAAATTGCGGGCTATGCGGTTACACAGCAAGGCGCGCAACCATTGATTAAATAAAAAAGATGCCTAAGTTGGCATCTTTTTTATTTGAGTGGACAATAGCCACAAGCCATAAGTCCAGGCATGTCTTTAGAGAAGCAGCACGTTTTACGGACAGGCACATTAACGAGTGTAGAAGGACTTTGACCACCTGTGTATTCTGCCCACCAAGATTTATTCGAAAATAATGCCCATGTTGCAGGGTCTTCCAAAATTTCGATATCTTCCATGGCTTGGTCCGCAAGCCCGGGGTTTTCTAATAAAATATGATAATGCCATAGTAAGTAGCCAAAAAAGTTTTCCCAAATGGTGAGTGGCGAAATAGTAGTTACCTTGCGTAGTTGTTGTACAATTTCGTGCCCTTGTTTATATAAAATGCTTTTTATGACACTTATACGTTCGTCTTCATCTACATAACGCCAATCATTAGGATTTAAAAAAATACTAACAGTGTGCGCACCAAATTCTTCGGTAGCATCAAAACGAATATCCTCTAATTTGCCATCCCACACCTCATCATAAGCAGCTAGCATATAAAATTGCATAGCAAAAAACATACCATAGCGTCGACTAAAGTGAGAAACAGCCGCTGCTTCTGTAGGCGCGCTTGTAATGCCCATTAATAAATTACGGAAGTCAGTTAAATAAAAATCTTGTTTAATATTAGCTAGCGTAAATAATGTACGCTTAGGCTCGGTTGTATACATACTATAACTGTTTAATTGACGCACTTGATCCATTGTTAAAGCGGGCACAAAAAAACCTCCTAAATAAAAGTTTTTGCAAAACTGTTGACAATTTAATTGATAACAATTATCATTATCATTGTAAGAGTTACTCCTCAATTACAAAACGAGTGTAATGAGGCTGGACTTTAGCTACTTTTCTCCAGAAGTTCGCTAGTTCATGAAGTGCTCCCTAACCCCCCTCATATATTAGAGAGTACGTACAGTAAAAACTGTTCTATCAATCATCACGAACGATTGATAGAGCAGTTTTTTTATTAAGTAAAGCCGTATAGTAACTATGCAATAGCATACCACCCATAATAATCCCAATGCCAATGAATGCAAGTGTTGATGGCAGAGCAATTTGGAGTAGTAACATTTCACCAATAATAACAAAAATAATTTCCGTAGATTGCGTAGCTTCTACAGCGGCAAGTTTCCCTTGATGATGTTTAACGCGATTTGTAGCGATAAAAAATAATGTGGTCGCGATTACGCCTGAGCTGAGCGCAACTACTAATGATTGAACTAGCTGCGAGCTTGATGGTAAACCTACTGTAAAGAGTGCGTAGCCAGCCATAATAATCCAAGCGGGTAACGAGGCAACGGTCATGCCAAGTAGGCGTTGAAAGGCATCAATATCCTCACTACATACTTGCATCATTTTACGATTACCTAAAGGATACGCAACAGTAGCAATAACTACAGGTACAAAGCTAAGCAGTAACGTAGTGCCTGACACTTCATTCATTTGAGGAAGTTGAATAAGTACAATTCCAATCATAATGATGCCAGAAATAACTAAAGAGGCACGTGGAATGTTTTCGCGAAGGACGATGCCGTTGTGTATTGTGGTAAAGAGTGGCGCAAGCAAGATACCAGCAATAATTGTTAGTTGCCATGTGCCTGACACAAGCCAACCTTCACCGTAGCCAGCGGCAAAGGTTAGGGGCGCATAAAATAACACAAAACCTATAAAGCTAAAGCCAAGCCAAGCGCGTGGTTGTTGGCGCATCTCCTGACGAAGTGGTCGCAATCCCTCGCGCATAGCTACAATAACAATCAAAAATGGTAACATAAAAAAATATCGCAAAGATGCGCTCCATAACCAACTTCCCCCATCTAACTCCATTGCACGATTTAAAATAAAAGTTACAGCAAAAAATAATGCCGAAACAATGCCAATCATAATTTCCATAGCGCCACCCAATTTACCTAATATTCAGAAATTATAACAAAAAAAGCAGAACGAAGTATATACCTCGTTCTACTTAACTTAGCGTGCTTCAAATAATTGAACAATCTCAATAATTACTTGCGTCGCTTTTTCCATTGTTTCGGCAGAGACGTATTCAAACTTGCCGTGCATATTTTCGCCACCCGCAAAAATATTAGGTGTTGGTAGCCCCATATAAGATAGTTGTGAACCATCTGTACCGCCACGAATCGGTAACGTGTTTGGCGTAATGCCAAGCTTATGCATTGCCTCGCTTGCAATATCGACGATTTCTTTTACAGGCATAATTTTTTCGCCCATATTGTAGTACTGATCTTCTATTTCAATTTGGATGGCTGTTTCGCCGTAAGTAGCTTGCATAGCTTTTACGGTATCTTGCATAAATTTCTTTTTCGCTTCAAATTTTTCACGGTCATGGTCGCGAATAATATAGCTCATCTCAGCGTGCTCAATTTTACCGTTAAAGTCCATTAAATGAATGAAGCCCTCATAGCCTTCTGTTTTTTCAGGCACAGCATCTGCTGGCATTTGGTTTTGGAAAGCAATCGCTGTTGTAATAGCATTGACCATTTTATCTTTAGCAGAGCCTGGGTGTACACTAACGCCAGTTGTAGTAACTGTTGCCCCCGCAGCATTAAAGCTTTCGAATTGTAGCTCACCTAATGGGCCACCGTCCATTGTGTAGGCAAAGTCAGCATTAAAGGCAGCTACGTCAAATTTATGTGGGCCACGACCAATTTCTTCGTCTGGTGTAAAGGCTACGCGTAATGTACCATGTTTAATTTGTGGGTTTTGCACAAGGTAGGCCATAGCTGTCATAATTTCTGCAATACCTGCTTTATCATCTGCACCTAATAAGGTTGTACCATCTGTTGTAATTAAAGTTTGCCCTACATAATTTTTTAGTTCAGGAAACTCTGAAGGTGACATTACTAAATCTGCATTTAATTGAATGTCGCCACCATCATAATTATTAATACGCTGTGGTTTTACGTTTGTGCCTGTATAATCTGTTGCTGTATCTACATGCGCTAAAAAGCCGAGTGTTGGTACTTCTTTTGTTGTATTACTTGGCAGTGTGGCAAATAAATAGCCATGCTCGTCGAGTGTAATATCTGTTAAGCCAATTTCCTTTAGCTCATCACGTAATACGTGGAGTAAATCAAATTGCTTTTGTGTAGATGGCGTAGTTGAGCTTGCTGCATCTGACTGTGTATCAATTTTTGTATAGCGAATTAAACGTTCGATGACTTGTTCTTTCATTATGAAACTCCTCCTTTGTAGGTCGAGTTAATTGTATCACTTTTTGTAATAGCAGAATATTGTGAAATGCTTAGTGCAAATAAAAGTTGTGCTCCGTAATAAGTTAGCATCACGCCACTATGAGCAATAGTGAGCGGTGTAATGAAGCGGTCAATTGCTAAAATAGAGTCTGATAAAATAAATAAAAATGCGGCACTAATCGCAAGTGGTGAGCCTGTGCGAAAAGAGGTAATACCCATCGTCGCAATGACGGTAATATAAGTACTCACAGCGAGCGCTAAAACGGTATCACCTGTGGCGAGTACTGTACCTGCAACCACAATATCATGAGCCCTGCATAAAGCGTTACAGCAAGTTTAATAGCTAATGGTGCACGTTGTTGCTTAGTGCGCATAAAAGCTACAATATAAAAAATATGACCCGTTAAAAAGAAGCTTAGCCCCACAATAAACCACTGCAAAGTGTAATCACCAATCATACAAAAAGTTAGACCAACAATGAGCCATTGATGATAAGGTGTGCGAGTTAGTGGTAGTCGAAGTGTATACGCAATAATTAGTAGCATCGGCAGTATTTTAACAAAGTAGGTCAAAGACTCCGGAATATGGGTAAATAAAAAGATATAGCATAAGCCGATTAATACGGCGAGTGTTAACATCATAGCACCTCCAAAAAAATGAAACTATTTTGTGTACATCACGTAAATAAACTATACGAAAGGAATGATTCTCATGATGCCATATTTAATTGCTTCTGCAGTTGTCGCGATTGTAGCAGCGTTATTAATTGTACCATTATTCAGTAAGAATAAAGACGGCGGGCCTTCTATGAGCACACGTCTTAAAGTAATAGTTGGCTTATTTATTATCGCATTTATTATTACAGCCGCTACGGTTTATGTAACAAAAATGGATATGAACTGGTTAGCATTTTGGCCTGTGTTAATTGTATTAACATTAGCAGGCGCAATTTTTTCGAGTGGTGCGGAGCGCACAGTTAAAGGTGTATTATTTTTAGCAAGTTTAGGTTTAGGTATTTATATTTTAGCTGCGCCTGTTTTTAATGCAGATACTAAATTTAAATCTGCAGAGATGAAGGAAGAGGTAGAGCTAACACCGTTCGACGAAACAAAAAAACCCGCGAGCGTGCCACCTAAATTTGTACGCAATAAAATGAAAAAAGCTTTTGGGCAAGTACCTGATGCAAGCTATTATGAGTTAGGTAGTTTACAAATCCAAAAGGTAAAAGATGATTATGTATATATTGCGCCTGTAGAGTTTTCAGGTTTCTTCCGTTGGTTAAAAGGTGATACAACACCAGGTTACTTTATGATGAGTGCCACTGACTCAACAGCTAATCCTAAATTTATTAAGCAGGAAATGCGCTATATTCCTTCTGCTTATTTAAACAAAAACCTATCACGTCATATGCGTTTACAATTCCCGACGATGATTTTTTATGGCAAACCACAGCTCGAAGTAAATGACGAGGGCAAACCATATTATATTCGTTCATATGGTAAATATATTAGTGCCCGTGATGGCTTTGATGTATTAGGTATTATTATGGTGGATGCTAACACAGGTAAAACAGAAAAGCATGCATTAAAAGATGTGCCAAAATGGATTGATGGCGCTATAGCACCAGAAGTAGTAAGTTTACAAAATAGCTACTATGGTAAATATGTTCATGGCTTCTGGAACACATTAACAAGCAAAAAGGATATTAAATTACCGTCAGATGAAGGTACAGAGGCAAATGTTAGCCCTGTATTTGATGAAAACGGCGAGATGTACTACTTCACAGACTTTACAAGTCCAAAAGAAAATGTGGACTCTATGCTAGGTTACTCATTAACTCATGCACATACTGGTCAAGCAACGTATTATACGGGTGATCTATCAGAGTCATATATGGACTCACAAGGTGCTCTGCAAATTATTGAAAAGAAATTTATCGAGAAAAAATGGTCAGGTCAAATGCCAATTTTGTATAATTTCTACGGTGAGGCAAGCTGGCTAACACCAGTAATGGACTCAAACGGCTTCTTGCAAAATTACTTTATTGTATCAGCAGCAAACCCTGAGATTTCGGTTTATGCAAATACACCAAAAGAAGCATTGAAACTATACAAGGCAGCCTTAACGCGTGGTGGTGGCTCTGTAGAGAACGTAGCAGATGCCGAAGAAAAAACGACAGCAGGTAAAGTAGTACGTGTGTATAAGGAGCGTATTGGTGACTATACGATCGTTAACTTCTTATTAGATACAAAAGACAACTTCATGGTTAGTACCGAAACAGAGCCGCTTGCAATTTATATTGAAGCTGGCGATGATGTAAAAATCACATACGGTGATACAGGTGAGCAATTCCTACCTGTTAAGGAAATGAGTATTACTACAATTAAAGTAAACGAATAAGCGCAAGCCTCCACCTAAACTCTTGGTGGAGGCTTTTGTTTTGTGACTTATGGTAAAATAAAAAAATGCATGACTAAGAAGGAGATTGCTGTTTTGACAAATTCATTGCAATTATCACATAGAAATTATGAGTGGATATGGATTGTTATTATCGCAAGTTTAACAGCCATTAGTAGTGAAATTAAACTGCTACCATTTGAACATATTAATTTTCGTTTTGGCTTAGGCAGTATTATATTTTTATTATTATTATTAATTCGTCCAACAGAGCGAGTAGTACGTACAGGCATCGTCACGGGTATTGTGGTGGTGTTATTTCGTACGGGGATTGATGTTAGTGTGCGTGGTGAGGAGTTAGTCGCGAGTTTTATTAGCAATGCGCCAACCTTTGTGTTTTATATGGTGTACGCGATTGGCTATAGATTGCTACGCATGGACAAGCATAAGGAGCGAGCTATTACGCTAGGGCTACTTGCCGTAATTACGGAGATTATTGCGAATAGCGGTGAGCATGCTGTACGTTTCTTATTTTCGCACCAGCTCATTGATGTACAGGGCTGGTTATTAGTAATTGCGGTAGCTTGCTTCCGTAGCTTTTTTGTCATTGGTATTTATTTTTCGATTGCACAGGCGTACGGTCAACGGCAGCTTACAACGGATTTAACGGTGAATGCGAATGTTTATATGGAAACCCTCTACTTAAAAAAATTGATGAATCATGTAGAGCAAGTGATGGCACATAGCTATACGCTCTACCGCGAGCTAAAAAAACAAGACCACCCAACGCATCAACAGGTACTACATATCGCACAGGAAATCCATGAGGTTAAAAAGGACTCACAGCGCATCTACGCAGGCATTAACAAAATCACAGTAGATATGGTACAAACCGCTAAGCTATCCCAGCTATTACAACATGTGCGTAATAGTAACGAAAATTATGCTGAGCATTTAGGAAAGAGCTGTACGATTCATATCGCACAGGATGCTGACCTTGTAGTAGGTGAGGCTATTGCTGTCTTAACCATTTTAAATAATATTGTAGCTAACGCTGTAGAGGCGATGAATCATGGCAATATTTATTTGAGTGTCACTATTGGTGAGGCTGTTTTGTTTAGGATCGAGGATGAGGGCCAAGGTATTGATGAGCGGGACCTTGCGCTAATTTTTGAGCCAGGTTTTACTACAAAATATAATCAAGCAGGTGTAGCCGCAACAGGCATAGGCTTGTCGCATGTACGTGATTTAGTACAACGCCTTGGTGGAGAGGTTAACTGTGTGCCGCTTAAAACAGGTACAAGCTTTACCATAACACTACCGAAAAGTCGGATAGAGGAGTGAAGAAATGCGTTATTTTATTGTTGATGATGATGCGGTAAGTCGTCGTATGTTGAGTCAAATTATTATAGATGGTGATTTAGGCATTGTAGTAGGAGAGGCAGATAATGGTGAAGACGCCATTACGCCTATCTTACTGAGTCATCCTGATTTTGTATTGATTGATTTGTTAATGCCAAAGCAAGATGGTATTACAACAATTGAGCAATTACAAAAGGAAAATTTTAAAGGGCATTTTGTGATGATTTCACAAGTAGTGGATAAGGATATGGTTAGTGAAGCTTATGCTAAAGACATTGAGTTTTTTATTCACAAACCTATTAATAAAAATGAAGTAACAAATGTTCTTAAAAAAACAGCAGAGCGCTTTTTATTAAAGCAGTCGTTACTTACAATTCGAGATTCGCTTGTGCATTTCGAAAAAGATACAAAAGAGGAAATCCAGCTAACGGTAAAAGATATTGTGCTGTCAATTTTAAATGATTTAGGCATTGTCGGACAGTCAGGTAGTGATGATATTGTAGCTATTATTGAGATGTTGAGCACACAGCAGGACATACCTAAACAATTACCACCTTTAAAAAATCTTTACGAAAACCTTGCAGCTACTACACGCAATACAAGTCTAGACATTGCAAAAGAGGCGAAGGCAATTGAACAGCGTATTCGACGTGCTGTGATTACCGCAACCCAAAATATTGCGATTATGGGTGCGGTTGATTATGCCAGCCAAGAGTTTGAGTATTATGCTCCGCGCTATTTTGAGTTCGCTGAGGTGCGTTTATGCATGCAAGCTGTTCAAAAGGAGCAACCGATGCCTAAAAAAATAAAAGTAAATATTAAAAAGTTTTTACAAGTATTAGCGGTTGAAACGAAAGAAAAGTACTATCAGTCATAAAATTTATATGAACTTTACAAAGTTTTTTGTCGGATTTTGTCGGACAAGCTAGTTTGCCTCATATAATAACAACAAGTTTTTCTATGAAAACATGTTTGTAAGGAGGTAAGCAGTTTGCAAAAGAAAAAATTTAGAATTAGTCTGGCGTACCAAATTTTAATTGGTTTAGCCCTAGGTATCGCTGTGGGTGCGATTTTTTATGGTAACCCCAATGTGGAAACCTATCTACAACCTATTGGTACAATCTTTTTAAACTTAATTAAAATGATTGTTGTGCCAATCATTATTTCTACACTTATTTTAGGTGTAGCAGGCACAGGAGATATGAAACAATTAGGTCGTTTAGGTACGAAAACAATTGTTTATTTTGAAGTAGTTACAACGATTGCGATCGTTTTTGGTTTATTAGCAGCGAACATCGCTAAGCCAGGTGTTGGTATTGATATGAGTGAAATTACAGAAACAGATATTTCATCTTATGTTGAAACAACAAAGGAAGTAGAAAGTTCAGGCTTTGCGGATACAATCGTAGGTATTGTACCAACAAATATTATTGATTCAATGGCACAGGGGGATATGTTACCAATTATCTTCTTCTCTGTATTATTTGGTTTAGGGGTAGCATCAATTGGTGAGCGTGGTCAACCCGTGCTTAACTTCTTCTCAGGTGTGGCAGACGCCATGTTTTGGGTAACGAATACTGTAATGAAATTTGCGCCGTTTGGTGTGTTTGCTTTAATTGGTATTACAGTATCTAAATTCGGTGTAGGTGCATTATGGCAGTTGGGTAAACTCGCTGGTCTCGTGTATTTATGTATGTTCTTATTTGTATTTATTGTACTAGGCTCAATTGCAAAATTAGCTGGTATTAGTATTATTACGTTAGCAAAAGTATTAAAAGAAGAACTGATTTTAGCTTACTCTACATCAAGCTCTGAAACAGTTTTACCAAAGATTATGCAAAAGATGGAGCGCTTTGGTGTACCTAAGGATATTGTATCCTTTGTTGTGCCAACGGGTTACTCGTTTAACTTAGACGGCTCTACGCTGTATCAGGCCATTGCAGCAATCTTTATTGCACAGATGTATAATATTCCGTTAACAATTGGCGAACAAATTACATTAGTGCTTGTGCTAATGATTACATCTAAAGGTATTGCAGGTGTACCTGGTGTATCCTTCGTTGTATTACTAGCGACATTAGGCTCTGTTGGTATCCCAGTTGAAGGTTTAGCGTTTATCGCAGGTATTGACCGTATCCTTGATATGGCTCGTACAGCAGTAAATGTTATGGGTAACTCATTAGCAACCGTAGTAATTGCGAAGTGGGAAGGTCGCTTTGATGATGAAGCGGCGAAGAAATATTTTGATAATCCTGTAGTATAAAATAAAAGGAGCAAGGCTGAGAAATTTCTCAGCCTTGCTCCTTTTTTATTTTATTGCCAAGTAAAGCCTTTTTTTGCGAGGAAATCTTTAATATGAGGTCGGCGTTGCTCTACTAAAAAATCAGCCATTTGTTTTGTCCAATTATCAATTTTTCGATTAGAGGAGCGACTGCCATAATAGTTTTCCATCGTTGCATTGAAAGCTTGTAGTTGTTCGTCATAGTTTTCATCATACGTATTTTCATGTAGTACGGCACCAACAGGTAAGCGAGGTTTGACCTCATTGCGACGTGCTGGCACACCAATAGTTAACCCGAATAGAGGGAAGACATAATCAGGTAAACCTAATAAATCACTAATCTCCTTAGGCTTATTACGTACACCACCAATATAGCAAATACCGTAGCCCTCAGCTTCAGCTGCAACGACAAAGTTTTGTGCAAAAAGTGCCACATCTGCTACACCAACTAACACGTTTTCTGCCGAGTCTGCAACGATGTCTACACCTTCTAATTTACCTGCAGCTTGTAGGCGTTTAAAGTCTACGCAAAATACAAAAGCTGCGCCTGAAGTTTCGTATTGACGTGGGTTACCTGATAGTAAGCCAAGTTGTTCTTTTTTAGTTTCATCTGTTACCCAAACTACGCTATAAGCCTGTACAAAATGTGAAGAAGCTGCCATTTGAGCAGTTTCAATCAAATCCACAACAGTCTCTTTTGAAAGTTGTTTGCCATCATAAATGCGTACAGATGAGTGGCTGCGTAAAAGTTCTTTTACCATAATATAATCCGTCCCTTCTCTGTGTTACACCTTTATTTTAGTACAAAAAAAGAAAGTTTGCTATTTTATGTAGAACGTTACTGTTATGCATGTTGGTGCAATTTTGTACGTCTAGAAAAGACGGTTTTTATAAAAAGTGAGGTTGACAAGTGTTTTTAGGTGACGTATAACTATAGTTGTCGAGAGACATTGTAGTAAAAAATAATAATTCCTCGTTAGGTGAGGCTCCTATATGAAGATATGCTGCTGCCCAGAAACGTCTAAAGACGCCAATGGGTCAACAGAAGTCATCGACTTAAGGTGATTTTTAATGTAGCTGGAAGAATCCTATGTCATATAGTGCTAAAACTCTACGAAAGAGGCTTCTATTTGCTATGGCTTATTTATATAATAAGCATTTATTTAGTGATGTTTGTTAAGCATTCCTCTTTGTAGAGAGGGATGCTTTTTTTATGCTTTCGACAAGTAAACACTCGTTAGGTGAGGCTCCTATATGAAGACATGCTGCTGCCCAGAAACGTCCAAAGACGCCAATGGGTCAACAGAAATCATCGAGTTAAGGTGATTTTTAATGTAGCTGGTATATCCTATGTCATATAGTGCTAAAACTCTACGAAGGGGGTTTATTTAAGTGTTTTTTGTTGCGCTTATTTTACACTCCTCTTTCGTAGAGGGGTGTTTTTTTATAAAAGGGGGTGGTGGGAATTGGATAGTTCCCCAGATTCAGTGAATTGCCGGAGTAAAATAAATGGAAATGTTCACTTCTCAGCATTGCATGTGGAGGTGAATGATTAGGAGGATTTTTTTATGACAAAGCCATACAAATTTGAGTCAGCTGGTGAAATCATGGACACAGGCTATATTACAGTGCCTGCTCATTTCACAGTGGACAACACAATCGCATATTTCCGAAAAAATGCGAAGAACAAGGAAAACTTGCATTACCTTTACGTAACAGATGACAATAGTCGCCTTTGTGGTGTGCTATCTGTACGAGAGTTACTGCTCGCTAAAAAAGAGGAGCGTATTGATGGTGTGATGACGAAGGATGTTACCTTTGCGCCGTCTGATATGGACCAAGAGGAGCTGGCAAAGATTTTTGACCGTGATGATTTATTATCCGTTCCTGTTATTAATGAGCAGTTTCAAATGATTGGCGTTGTACATGTTGATGATATTTTAGACGTGATGACGGACGAAACAACCGAAGACTTTTTAAAAATGGCACCTGTATCGCCAATTGGTGAGAGTTTGAAGGATGCGAGTGCGGTTTTACTTTACCGCAAACGTATTACATGGCTTGTGTTGCTTGTATTTATGAACGTCTTCTCAGGTGCAGGTATTGCGCACTTTGAGGATGTTATCGAAAATAATATTGCTTTAGTATTCTTCCTGCCTTTACTGGTAGATAGTGGTGGTAATGCCGGTTCGCAAGCAGCTACGTTAATGATTCGTTCTATGGCACTTGGCGATGTAAAAATAAAAGACTGGATGAAGCTCTTTACAAAAGAGATATCAATTTCATTTTTACTTGGTATTACAATGGCAGCAGCCGTATCTATTGTAGGCTTCATGCGCGGTGGTGCTGAAATTGCAATAGTTGTAGCATTAACAATGACAATTGTAGTAATGGTAGGTAGCTTAATTGGTATGTCACTACCATTCATCTTCAACAAATTAAAGCTAGACCCAGCAACAGCGAGTGCACCACTGATTACATCTATTGCAGATATTGTAGGTGTATTAATTTACTTCTCTATTGCGGCTTGGTATTTAGGCTTATAAGAAAGGCGGTGTAGCGAGATGACGCACACAGAAATTATGATGAAATTAACGATTGCTTTGTTTTTCGGTTTATTTATTGGTATTGATCGTCAATTAAAGCATAAGCCATTAGGGTTAAAGACTACGATGATTATTTGTGTAGCGAGCTGCTTAGTTACGGTTGTCTCTATTGAATCGTTTCATCGTTTCGCTACGCCCGTATTTCGCAATATGGATCCAATGCGTTTGACGGCACAAATTGTGAGTGGTGTTGGTTTTTTAGGCGCAGGTGTGATTTTGCGTCGTAATAATGATGTAATCTCAGGCTTAACGAGTGCCGCATTAATTTGGGCAGCGTCAGGGCTTGGTATTGCAGTTGGTGTAGGGCTTTACGTCGAAGCAACCTATGCAGTTTTATTATTTATTTTAGCGGTGAATGTAATCCCTCCTGTAGTGAAAAAAATTGGCCCACAGCAACTACGTCAGCGCGATGTAGCGGTAAAGCTTGTAATGGAGCCAAATACTAAAATGACTGAGCTGTTAAAAACGATTGAGGGAAAAACACGCACGCTAAAAAAAGAAAAGCGCCAGGCTATCTCCGTACGTAATGTCAAAATTAAAGACGTTAGCGACGAAGCACAGCATGTGAATTTATTATTATCAGCACCAGAAAATCAGTACACCACCGAGATTTATTACTTATTTAAAAAAATTGAGCATGTCGTAAGCGTGGAGGTCGAACATTTATAAGTAGGTGATAACAATGACAACAATTAAAAACTGGCAGGAGTATTCGTATTATTTAGCATTACACTTAAAAAATAAAGAACGCTCCGCTTTTCGTAAGCAGTTTTTATCACTCCATCCAAATGACCAACTTGCGTTTATTTATATGTTAAATGAGCATACACGCAAGCGCTTATATCGCTATATTGCGCCAGCAGAGTTTGCTGAAATCTTTGGGCGCTTAGAGCCAAGTGAGCAACGTATGGTAGTAGAGGAGTTACAACCCGCGTATGTACAGGAGACGGTACGTGCAATGCCCACAGATGAGATGGTAGATTTTTTGAGCGGCTTTTCTGTAACCGAAACTGTGCCTTATTTAAATTTACTCGAAACCCATGAGGCAGAGAAAGTTAAAAGAATGCTTGGTTATGGTAAGCATACTGCAGGTGCACTCATGACGACGGAGTATATGGTGGCGCACATTACACATACAGTTGCAGATGTATTGCTACATGTGCGTGAGCAAGGCGAAAACGCTGAAACAATTTACTATATTTATATTGTCGATGATGAAGAAATTTTACGAGGTGTGGTGTCACTACGCGATATTTTATTAGAAGCGCCCACTACAATAGTAGAAGCAATCATGCAGGATAAATTAATTTCAGTGGAAACGCATATTGACCAGGAAACGGTTTTGCATATTGTACGAGATTATGATCTATTAGCCTTACCTGTTACAGAGCAAGGGAAGTTATTAGGTATTGTGACTGTAGATGATGTGATGGACGTGTATTATGAAGAAACCGAAGAAGATTTCGGAGAGTTAGCAGGTGTAAGTGGTGCGATTGATTTAGATATTGGGGTTATGCAGGCAACAAAAATTAGGTTGGGGTGGTTACTGCGCCTTATTGTAATTAGTATGATTCCTGTTGTATTTATTTATTTAAATCCACAGCATGCTTATAGCATTGCACTCGCAGTACCCCTTATTGCGAGTATCGCAGGTAACGCAGGCATACAATCTTTAACAGCTGCCACACGGGTTAAAGAGCTAGGCAATGAAGGAGATTTTAAAAAATTAGTACTGCGAGATAGTTTAGTCGCAAGTTTACTAGCAACAGTAAGTGCAGTAGCAGTAGCAATGCTAGCAGTAGTTTTAGAGCAGCCAGTGTGGCAGGTAATGCTTTGTACGTTATTAGCCATCTTTTTAAGTTCAGTAATTGGTACAATATTGCCCTATGTAGTTAAGGACTCTGCTAGTGCATCAAGCCCAGTCATTGCGACATGGAGTGATGCAATAACAGTTGTTTTATTTATTACGTTGCTTTCTTTTTAAAAGCATTGCGAACTTTTGGTTCAGTTTTTGCAAAAATATTTTTGATGTTGGGGATGTGTAACCAAATGGTAATGCTAAATAATAGTAAAGTAATAAGTGTTGGGATTACGCCGTAATAGCAAGCGGTAATTGTAATGAAGGTAATGTATAATGCCAACAAGCCGATAACTAAATAATTAGTAGCAATACCAATAACGACGAACAGGGCGAGCCCAAGCAAACCCATTTGCCAATCTAGCGCAATAAAAGTACCAATTAAGGAAGCAGTGCCCTTACCGCCCTTAAATTTCATTTGCAACGGAAAGTTATGCCCTAAAATAACGGCACCTCCCATTAGGTAGAGCAATGTATTGGCTTCAGTAGGGTTAACGTCAATGTACGGGAGAGCGAGCCGCAGTAAAATGATAGCGAGTACACCTTTAAAAATATCAATAACAGCAACAAGCACACCATATTTCCAACCGAGCATGAGCGTAGCATTTGAAGCTCCTGCATTGCCAGAGCCAACACTTTTTAAATTTACGCCTGATAATTTTTGTGCAATGGCAGAGCCATGAATGCAACCAATAAAATATCCCATTATACTAATGGCTAGGCTAGTAAAAATCATAGTTGAGCACTCCTTTCGTAAATCATAAATTCTTCATACTATACGCATGTAATAACTTTGAAGTTTCAGAAAAAATAAATTACTTGTTGACTTAGTAAAACAGTTGGGTATATACTGTGTAACAACGAAGGCAATTCAAACAAATAACTCTTATCAAGAGCGGCGGAGGGAATAGGCCCTAAGATGCCCAGCAACCAGTGATCCATCACAATGGTGCTAAGTCCTACAGACAATTGTCTGGAAGATAAGGGGAGGAAAATGTAACTACAACCTCTTCTTATTCATAGAAGAGGTTTTTTATTTTTTCGTAAAACCTCCTCTAAAGATGCTATTCGTAAAACAAATTGGGAGGCAATTACTTATGACAAACTTTAAACCAGAAACATTATTATTACACGGAGGGCAGGATGTAGATCCAACGGGCTCACGTACCGTTCCGATTTATCGCACAACGTCTTACGTATTTAATAGCACAGAGCATGCACGTCGTTTATTCGCACTTGAAGAGGGCGGCAATATTTACTCTCGCATCATGAATCCAACAGTGGAGGTTTTTGAAAAACGTGTAGCAGCACTTGAGGGCGGTACTGCAGCAGTGGCCTTTTCTTCAGGCATGGCGGCAATTGCTTTCTCAATTTTAAACATCGCAGGCACAGGTGACGAAATCGTAGCAGCAGGCTCATTATATGGTGGTACATATAATTTATTTGCTAACACGTTACCACGTTACGGCATTAACGTAGTATTTGTAGACGAAACAAACCCAGAAAATTTCCGAGCAGCAATCAATGAAAATACTAAAGCTATTTTTGCCGAAACAATTGGTAACCCGAGTTTGCAAGTATTAGATATCGAAGCAGTAGCTACGATTGCACACGAAAATGGCCTGCCATTATTAATAGATAGCACATTTGCTTCCCCTTATGGTGCTAACCCGATTGACTTTGGTGCAGACGTAGTAATTCACTCAGCAACAAAATGGATTGGCGGGCATGGTACAACAATTGGTGGTGTAGCTGTTGATGCAGGTAAGTTTGACTGGACACAAGGCCGCTTCCCAGGCTTTACAGAACCAGATGGAAGTTATCATGGTATTCGCTATGGTATTGATGCGGCAGCAGCGGCTTTCGCAACAAAAGTACGCGTACAATTATTACGTGATTTTGGACCAACATTAAGTCCAGATGCGGCATTTAATTTATTACAAGGTTTAGAAACATTGCATTTACGTGTAGCTAAGCATAACGAAAATGCGGAGAAGGTAGCGACGTATTTAAAAGAGCATCCATCGGTAACATTTGTGCATCATAATAGCTTTACTGATTTCCCGACGCATGAGTTAGCTAATAAATATTTAAAAAATGGCTACGGCTCAATTTTAACTTTTGGTATTAAAGGGGGACGTGAAGCAGGTGCTAACTTAATTGATAATGTTAAATTATTCTCTCACGTAGCTAACGTGGGTGATGCAAAGTCATTAATTATCCATCCAGCATCAACTACGCACCAACAACTATCAAAAGAAGAGCTTGAGATTGCAGGTGTATCTGAGGAGCTGATCCGCCTATCAATCGGACTAGAAGCAATAGAAGATATTATTGCTGACCTTGACCAAGCGATTGCTGCAGCAACAAACTAAACATATGCCTTGTCGTGCCAATAGCCAAAGCCTCATTTGGTTAGGCAAAATTGGACGACTAGTCGCTACATGAGACGAATTTTACGAATGACCATTTCCGTAGTTGCGGAGATGGTCTTTTATAATAGAAGAAACTCCAATAACTGACCATCTTAAAAAAACAACTGTACGTGTGGAAAAGATTAATGTTGTAAAAAGCAAATAGATACGTTACAATTTTCAGTAAGTTAAGTTTAGAGAGATTGTGGAGGGAATACAATTATGGCAACAATAAAGGCAGCAATTTTAGGATTTGGCACAGTAGGTCAAGGCATCTACAATATCTTAAACGAAAAGCGTGAGGAATTAAAAAATAAATTAGGCTTAGAGCTAGAGGTTGCAAAAATTCTTGTAACAGATGCAAGCCGTGAGCGCGTACCTGGTACAGCGCACTTAATGACTGAAAATATTGACGATATTTTTGAAGAGCAAGGCTTACAAGTTGTATTTGAGGCTATCGTAAATGAGGAGCCTGCTTATACCTATTTAAAGCGTGCTGTCGAAAATAAATGTCATGTTATTACAGCTAATAAAGTAATGTTTGCTAAGCACGGATTAAAGTTGCAAGAGTTAGCGAAGGAATACGGTGTATTTGTCGGCTACGAAGCAACAACAGCAGGCGGTGTACCTGTTATTAAAACAATGAAAAATATTTTACTCGTAAATGATGTTAGCTGCATCCAAGGGATTTTAAACGGTACATCAAACTATATTTTAACGAAAATGCGTGCAGAAGGCTGGACGTTTGAAGATGCATTAAAAGAAGCACAAAAGCTTGGCTATGCAGAAGCAGATCCATATAATGATGTGTCAGGTCAAGATGCTTTCAAAAAAATTATGATTTTAAGTGCCTTAGCATTTGGTGAGCAACCAGATTGGGATAATGTTGATGTTATTGGTATTGATAGTATTTCAGCAGCAGAAGTTGAAGAAGCAACGGCTAAAGGTTTGCGTTACCGTCACGTAGCAGAAGTCGAAAAACGTGAAGATGGCAGTATTTTTGCTAAGGTTGGCCCAATGCTTGTAGATGCAGAGCACCCGCTGTACCCAGTGGATGATGTTAATAATGCAGTAGCGCTTGAAACAAATTATATTGGCACATTGTCATTAGTTGGTCCTGGTGCAGGGATGTACCCAACAGCTAGTGTTATGGTAGAAGACTACGCTGAAATTATTGGTAAACGTGCGGGCTTTGTTGTCCGAATTTAGTAAACAAAAGAAGCAGCACACCATGTGTCGCTTCTTTTTTATATTGGCGATAATAAGCAATGTAGCAATAGCTAAAAACAAGAGCCACCAATGAGTGCAAAGCCAATAAGTAGACTATGTGCGCGTGTGTTAGCTAAAGTGACAGTTACTTTATAAAAAATAATACCGAGCAAACCTCCAGCTGTGTTCATTAGCAAGTCGGTACTATCACTAGAGCCTATCATAAAAATATATTGTAGCACCTCAAAGCTTAAGCTAACGAGAGCTATTAGTGCTAACTGTGTTAGGATTGACCACTTTGGTTTTAACATGGCAAGATACATACCAAAGGGCGCAAAGATTAAAGCATTAAGATACATCTCACTATAATTAACTTTGCCGTTTGTCACCATGGGCTAATTAAATGGTATGACGTTAACATAACAAATTGTAGAAATATCCTGTAGTGAAATTGCATTTTAAATAAAATAATCCAAAGCAGTACCGTACTATAAATCGCAAATAAAGTGACTGTTATCCACTTTTGTCATGTTGACATTAACAAACATCCTTTCGACATTTAGTGTAGCAGGCAATTGTGTAGGAATAGTGTGCATAATTCTGAAGAATTACTGAAGAAAAAGAGGCTGGGACAAAACCCATCTTATAAATGAAAAGCCCTTGAACTTTTACGTCATGTAAAAGTTCAAGGGCTTTGATTTTTGTGGGTAAAAAAAGAACACCTTCTGTTAAAATAAAGTCACCAAAACAAAATCCAACAGAAATGGGACTGGCGTTGATGGCTGTGAACTTGCGAAAGTTCACAGCCAATCAATAAGAATACCCATAAAAAATGAAAAAGAGAAATTGAGCGCACTCAATTTCTCTTTTTCTTTGGCTGAACACTAGTTATGTCCCAGCCTCTTTTTGGTTATAGGCGTTAAAATATATGAAAGATTAAGAATACTATCTATACTATAGGCAATGAGCCAGACGCGTAGTACCGTATTCGCAACTTCATTCGTTAGCGGTTGTATGCGGTCACTATCTGTTACCCAATGAAGACTTAACGTAAAGTCAGTATTGCCGAAAGTTATCCACATGTAGATAACTGCTGCAACAAAAATCACGCTGTGGATAACTAAATTGCGTAGCGATTTTGTACGTATATACTGTGGGCTTTTTTCGCGCGCAAGTTGTGCATGTTCAGTTGCTGTTAATAAATCTTCGCCTGCTCGCTTGCCGAGCCAAATACGAACCATGCGGTCAATCTTTTTAAAGTCTGCAACGCCGAATGTACAAGCATAAAGCAAAAAGACCATAATCACAATATGGAATGTTGTAATTTCTTTAGTTTGTTGATAAATCAGTAAAGCAAGCCCTGCTTCGAGCAGTAGCGGTACAATAAATAGTGCTAATGCTAACTGACTTAATGTACGTTTCTTTATTTTATAGCGTATAACAATAAAAGTAAGTGCCCCAATTGTCGAAATTATTTCGAGTAACAAAAACCAATACCATTGGTAGTTAACGAGTATATCCATTAATCTTCATCCTTAATATCAATGTCTGGTGGAATCGGCGTGCTCTTCCAAATTTCGATTTCCTCTTTAATACGCTCTAGTTGTTCGTGATAAGTATCAAACTGTGCGCTATTAATTAAATAGCTCTCTCCATCATGTACAGCGCGAATACGTCCCTCGTGAATATAGCGTACAATTTGGTGCAATGGCATATTTAAGTCGTTCGCAGTTTCAGCGGCTGTTTTATACATCGCAAGCGCTCCCTTCCTCCTTAGATTATAATACGTCTTAAGGAAATCTTCATAATTGAATAGATAAGTTGTTAAGAATTATATTTTACACTATATATGAGAGTGAGGTGAATATCATGACGAAATTAACGGTGCTAGTAACAGATGATGACCAGGCAATTCGTGATGGTATTGAAATATATTTAAAAAATGAGGGCTATAACGTAATTAAGGCGGCAGATGGGGTAGAAGCGCTGCAAAAGCTCCAAGAAAATGAAGTACATTTACTTATTTTAGATATTATGATGCCAAAAATGGACGGCATTACAGCAACATTTAAAATTAGAGAAGCGCGTAATATTCCAATCATCATGTTAAGTGCGAAGGCTGAGGACAGTGATAAAATTCACGGTTTATCCGTAGGCGCTGATGATTATGTGACAAAACCTTTCCATCCTTTAGAGCTGTTAGCGCGTGTAAAGTCACAACTACGCCGCTATGTACAATTAGGTACGTATGAGAAGGACGATGATGTGATTGAAATAAATGGGCTTTGTTTAGACGAAGTAGGTAAAGAAGTAATTGTGGATGGTGAGCCTGTGCAGCTTACGCCAATCGAATATAAAATAACAGAATTATTAATGCGAAATGCAGGCCGTGTTTTTTCGACACGAGAGATTTATGAACGTGTTTGGAATGAGGAGGCATATAATGCCGAAAACATTGTAGCTGTTCATATCCGTAAAATCCGTGAAAAAATTGAGGCTGACCCAAAGCATCCGCGTTATTTGAAAGTGGTGTGGGGCATTGGCTATAAAATTGAAAAATAATATAGAGCGCATGATAACATTTTTAGGATTTTGTGCCGCTGTTATTGGCATTGTTTTATTTATGGGGCATACACTGACCTATATCCAAGAAAATTTTGATAGTGTTATGCAACTACTGCGTCGCATTGTTTAGGAGGAAGAAGCATGAAAAATCAAAAGCGACAAAAAATTATTGTTGCTTTAGCGGTATGGGTATTAATTGTGGCGATTGTTGCCCTAGAGCGACCAGATTATTTTTATGACAATATTGCGAGCAAGTACACGTATGAGCATGTTATGGAAGACTATTTGATAGATGTTGGCCCGCTTGTATTAAACCCTCCGACTAAAGAGGCAATGGTACGTAGTATTGATGTTTCGACAAGTGAGATTGATCAATACCGCTATCGCTACGGCTCAAAAGAAGAGCAAATTGCTGACATTACTTTACAATATGAAGAAGCAATAAATGAGGCAAATCAAAATGGTAATGAAGCGCGTAAAGTACAGCTTACAGAAGAACGTGATAAAAAATTACAAGATATTAAAAAGAACTTTGAAGACGACGAGCATGTCAAGAAAAAAATCACGAAAGAAAAAGTAAAAGTTGTAGAAAGCTATTTAGCACAAATAGAAGAACAACGCACTGAGCTTATAAATAATTTTCCGTACATTAGCTATAGTTTAAAAGATGTAGACACAGGAGAAGTAAAGCAATTAGGTGATGTTGAAGCGAAGGCGATTAAAAAATACAACTTTAATCAAGAAACACAAATGCTAGTCGCTAACACTTATGCGCGTAATGCGGAGTGGGTGTTTCAAGATGGTGATTATACGTACTGGCCAATGCTAACGGAGTCAAAAAAAAGAGAGGCTAGCAATCAAACGCATTACTATAAAGGCGTACTATTGATTGATGAAAATAAATTTAAAGCATCTAATGATTACAACACCTATCGACAAGTATTAATGAAGCATTATGTCTTTTTAGCTTTTGTAGCGAGTGGTGTAATCAGTTTACTTATTTTATTGCTGATGAAGGCTCGCTTGCGAGAAGTATATGAGCGCGTAACATTCTTCCATCAAACAAAGCTAGACGTTCATTTAGCGCTTATTTTAGCGTCAGGTTTTGGCTTTATGATTAGTATTTCGCGCGTGTCTAATTTATTACTATTAAAGCAAGGCAGTGCATTGATTCCGTGGTTACTCATTGTGATAGCTACAACAACTTTGTTAGTGGCGAGTGTAAATAGTTTAATTTACCGTGCAGAGTTAAAGGGTAATTTCTTTGAGTTAATGAAGGAAAGTTATTTACGTCAGATGCTAGTGGCCTGCTATGATATTGTGTTAAATCGCTCATTGTTTTTACAAACGACACTGTTACTATCATGTTCATTTATTGGTGGGATGGCAGCAACAACAATCCTTAATGGTGGTGGCGGTATGTTTATCTTCTTCCTTTGCTTCATTGTAGGGTTTTCGGGCTTCTTTTTATTCCTAGCACGCATGGGCTATTTAAGTCGTATTGTAAAAGATACAGAAGACCTCGCAGCAGGGAAGCTAAATCGACCTATTGCTATTAAAGGGCGTTCAGTGTTTGCAAAGCACGCTCAAAATTTAAATGAGCTACGTGAAGGTGTACGAGATTCGATGAATGAGCAGGCAAAGAGTGAGCGTTTAAAGACCGAGTTAATTACCAATGTGAGCCATGATTTACGTACGCCATTAACGTCTATTATTACGTATACGGAGCTACTTAAAAACGATAATCTTACACCAGAGGAGCGTCGTTCTTATGTTGAGGTACTCGACAAAAAATCAGAGCGTCTTAAAATTTTAATTGAAGATTTATTTGAAGTTTCTAAAATGGCAAGTGGCAACATGGAGCTACACAAACAACGTGTAGATTTAATGGAGCTTGTAACACAAGTCGTTGGTGAGCATGAAGAGGAGCTTGCCGAAAGTAATCTTGAACTACGTATGACAATGCCACAAGCACCAATTTATGCTTATGTAGATGGGCAAAAAATGTGGCGTCTTATTGATAACCTACTGATTAATGTACGTAAATACGCGTTAGCGCATACGCGTGTGTATGTCACCCTAGAAGAAAATGAACAAGGGCAAGCAGAGCTAGCTATTAAAAATATTGCAAAATACGAAATTGGTGGCAATGTGGATGAACTATTTGAACGCTTTAAGCGAGCAGATAAATCACGTCACACTGAAGGCTCAGGCTTAGGTTTAGCTATCGCACAATCTATTGTAGATATGCATGGTGGTAAGATGAATATTGCAGTAGACGGCGATTTATTTAAAGTTACTGTAAATATTGAAAAAGTACGCTAAATTTACACCGTTAATTCATAATTGTTGATACAATGTAAGGTAGAGGGAAATTAATCCTCTACCTTTTTATTATAGTACAATACAAATGCAGTAGTGATAGGAGGTCGCATCACTTGAAAATTTTGATGATTCAGCCGATTTATGATACACAATTTACTGTGCGCGCATTACTAGCGAAGATAGAAAAAATCGTTGCCCAGCAAGAGGTGGATATCGTCGTTTTTCCAGAAAGCTTTTATCAAGCAGCGACTTATGATGCCGCTATGAAAATTATGTATAAGATGGCTGATAAATTACGTGTGGCATTATTAAGTGGCGTGTCCCTAGCCGATGGCTCAGAGTGGGCACTTTATTATAACCCTAACCCTAAAGATTGGGAGACGCGTGAAACCGCATTTGTGAAGCATTCAACAGCAACTAAATTAGCCTTTGATTATGACCCACAAGTGTTGATGGACAAAGATGTATACCGTCCGATCTATTTAAAAGATTACGCACTTCAAGCAATTATTAGTCATGATTTATTTTTCCCGTTAATTACCGAGCGTCTTGAGCGTGAAGGTATGGACATGTTGATTCACTTAACGGAGGGCAATGTCAAAATGTCAAAATGGCATAATGTATTACGTGGCCGTTCATTTGAAACCTCAGCGCTCATTTTATGTACGATGGGGCATGACCCTGAGCAAAAGCAGGCATCAGACATTATTGCCTACCGTAAAGGCGTACGCATTGTGCCTGAGTTTATGGTTGGTGATAGCTTTGACCATGAGGATGCTTGCCATTTATTTGATTTAGCATGCCTTGAGTATGTACCAGAAAAAAACAAAAATTATTATAGTGATAAAAAGTATGAGGCATTTACAATTGGTAACGATGTGGAAGCCGACGTATACTTTGATTCGCGACGTAAGCGCATTAAAACAAAGCTTGAGAAGGTTGAGCAGCACGAAAATTCATTTGTTGTTGAAAAGAACGGTGAGCGGGTGCATATACATAGTGGAACATTTAAAGATTTAAAAAATAGATTGTACGTGCACAATCAGCCATCTACACCAGGTGAGCATCATATTATTGTTTATCACGTCAATAAATATATTACAAATAAGCAAAAGGCCATTGCATTATTAAAGCTACGTGCCATTGAAAATCGTATCGCAGTCGTATTGATTACTAAAAATATGTTCATTGGCGCAAAAACTACGCGCTATAAGGATATCCAATTATTTAATCCAATCGACGAAAAAATTGGTTTTGATCTAACTTTTATGAAGGGTATTGATAGCGTCTTTCAGCGTAGTAACCGCAAGCTCGGCATCCCTAAAAAATATGAGCAGGCCTATTTAAGCTTAAAGCATGAGCAACGAACATAAAAAACAAGAAGCCCATTTACTTGGGCTTCTTGTTTTTTTGTGTAATTATTGCCA
Source organism: Metalysinibacillus saudimassiliensis (assembly GCA_000935965.1). Classification (GTDB taxonomy): domain Bacteria; phylum Bacillota; class Bacilli; order Bacillales_A; family Planococcaceae; genus Metalysinibacillus; species Metalysinibacillus saudimassiliensis. Next base: position 336,661 of record LN483075.1, on the reverse strand, counting down.
AACTGTCGCTACAATTTTCGTATCATTAGAAATTAACCAATTCGTTGCAAGGGTACGCATATCATGTAGGCTTTTAGGGACAGCATGAGGGATGAATTTTTCGATTTGGCGTAGCTCACGCCCTAGCTGTAAAATATGTACAATTTCATGTCGAATGGCTTTGCGCTGTAAAAGCGTAGTAACCTCTCGACAAAACCATAATGTTTCGGCTTCTTCTATTGTAATACTACGGTGCTCTAATGCAGAGATAACACCTAAAATATGTATGACTAAGGCTCGCTCAATAACGGGCTGCTCCTTAGCAGTCATCGTTAATGTATGCATAATAACCCACTCCTTCTTTACTTAGTATAAACTTTTTTTGTTTTTTTGAGAATAATTCATAAGTGCTGTCGTTGTATAAGGTGAGAGCGCTTTTTGTACAAAGGAGATAGCTATGATTACAAAACAACAACTTAAACGTTTAAGAAAGCAAGATGAAAAGGTATTAACCATCGTGATTGATTTATATATGCCACTTGTTAAAGCGATTGCTTATAAAATATTACAGCCAATTGGGCGCACGGATAGTATGGACGAATGTATTAATGATGTGTTTTTAACTGTTTGGCAAAATGCTTCAAAGTTTGAAGGTGAGCCAGCCGATTTTAAAAAATGGCTTGGCACAATTGCCAAGTATAAGGCCATTGACCATTACCGCGTATTAACAAAACGTGCACAGCGTGAGCAAGTAAAAAAGGAGCTACCTCAAGTAGCAATATATGACAAGCAGGAGCGTAATGAGCTATTACTGCTGCTAAGTGGGCTACCTGAGCTAGACCGTGATATTTTTTTAATGAAGTATTATTTGCAACTACCAAATAATGAAATAGCACAGCGTCTAGAGTTAACTAAAGCAGCTGTGGACAATCGTTTATACCGTGGTAAGCAAACGTTAGCAGGGCAACTAAAGGAGCGATGGACATGAAGGAACAATGGGAAAATATTAATATTGATGAAATCGAACCTATGGAGGTTACAGACATGGAAAAAGCACGCGTAAAACAACATATTACAAAACAACAACCTAAAAAGAAAATGGGTGTATTTGCAAAGGTATCAGCTGCCGCAGTGATTTTTGTTTCTGGTTTAACTGCAGCAGGCGTTGCCTCACCAGCGTTAGCTGAGCGCATCCCATTTATGCAAAATGTAGTAGCGTTTATTACTGCCAGCCCACTTGATGAAGCAAAAAGTGAAAATGCAACAGCACTACTGCAAGTAAGTGAAGATAAAGGTATTAAAGTAATGGTAGACCGTGCCATCTTTGATGGTACAACATTAACAGTTTATTATGCAGTAGAGTCTAAAGAAGATTTAGGCGAGCATCCATACTTTACAAATCAACCTGCTATTAAAGGGGCAACTGCAAGTGGTGGCAGTAGCTCACTAACAAAAGTTGGAGATACAACGTATGTAGGTGTTGAAACGATAACACCACATGGTAAAACGTTCAGCGCTGTAGATGTTAAGTGGAAGTTAGGCGCATTAACAACAGAGAATGAACAAAAAGTTAATGGTAACTGGTCATTTGCCTTTACTCTAGATGCGGAGCAAGCTGTCACAATACCATTGCAACAAGTTAATAAAGAAGAAGGTGTAACGCTTAGTATGAACGAGCTACACCAGACCAAATCAGTTACAACTCTTTACTATACAGTTACATTAGATGAGGACTTACAAGATAGTTACCGTAATGCTTCAATTATATTTGATAAAGTTACGGATAATTTAGGTAATACGTATACTATTGAAGATAACGGTGGTGTGAGCAATGACAGTGGCAGAACATTAACGGCAAGTTCAACACTCAATGCGATTGATCCACAAGCAACAACCTTAACCTTAACACCAACAGCAATCTATGCAGGTCTAGAAAGTGGGCCAATTGCAAAAGAGCATGAAATGGAACCGATTACGCTTCAATTAAAATAATTTGACAACTGCCTTCAAAATTTGGGGGCAGTTTTTATTTGTGCTAAGGTATAATGAAAGTAGTATTTTTTGAAGGGACGTGGCGGCAGTGGATTACGGTATGCTTTGGTATAAAATAAGTAAAAAAATTGTGGTGCATCAAGATTATATTGATTGGGCATTGTATGAGATTATGAACGGCAGGCAAGATGTTAATTTATATGCACTTGCAAGCTATACAGCTGACACTTACACCTATATGATTGAAGATGCTTTTTATAACTATCAAAAGCGTATGGGAATCCCCACGCCGTATGAACAATTGGCAAGTTATATTAATGGACAAATTGCTTACATTCAACAAGGTGAGCAATGGGAAGAAGCCATTATTCAACTGATGCATGTTTGGCTCGCTTATGGTCAACCAGAGCCATTAGAAGTATGGTTTGAGCTATCGGAGATGTTGGATGATATTCGGTATAGTGATAATCCTAAAAATTTAACAAAGCAATATGTATGCGAGCGAGCTCAGCGCGAGGCTGCTAAGCATATTACGATGCGTTGCTTTACAAAGGAGGGCCTATGGACATAACCAAAATTACTGCTGATAAGTTGTATTGTTTTGTGGAAGGCGATTATGGCATATACGAAATTACAAGCAACATTGCGACAGCACCTTCAATTTTTGTGGAGCTTGCGCAGGTTTACTTTCATTATCCTTTTTATATTACATTTGAGGGCTATGACGACGTACGTAGCGAAATTATTACCGCTAAAAATATCGAGTGGATTGGGGATATAGGTACGGTACTAACGAGTCAAGGAAATGCGATTTACCATAAAGGTGTGCCAAGCTTTAGAGCGACCATTACTTCAGCTATGGATTTTATGCATTTCTTGCGTCATAATTATCGCTATGTGGTAGAAAATAATTTTTTAGTAGCTACACAGCACAAATATGTTATGTATAAGCCTGTTATTCAGGATACTCATACCCAGAGCTTTGCGTATTTAAATGCGCTTATGCACACGCATTTTTTAATGTTTGGTGAGCGTGGACAAAGTGTTATTATAGGCACAAAAACAGAGGCAACTGAAGAAGCCCTCTATACCAAATTGCTAGGTTACCGACATTGGCAACTATCAACAACAGACTAAATCACTCTCTATAGGGAGTGATTTTTTGACTTATACGGATAGGGGTATTAAAATCGAGGTAAGGTAATAAAATAAGGGAGGTCAAAACATGGCATACGATACTAAAGCATTAAATCGTGTTAAGCGTATGGAAGGGCAGCTCCGTGGTGTTTTACGCATGATGGAGGAAGGGCAAGATTGCAAGGACGTCATTATGCAACTGTCTGCAGTACGTTCAGCTGTAGACCGTGCAATTGGCGTAATTGTGAGTAATAACCTACTAGAATGTGTACGTAGTGCTGAGGGCGATCAAGCTAAAATGGACGGCGCAGTACAAGCGGCGATGGATTTAGTCGTTAAAAGTCGCTAGAAAGTGGTATAGTTAAAGTCAAACTCAATTATTTAAGGAGACTTTTATATGTATGAAATGACAACAGATGAAGTGCTTGCGGCACTTGAAGCAGGTGAAGAGCTTGTATTAATTGATGTGCGTGAACAAGAGGAAATTGAAGTGGGTCATATAGAAGGTATTGTACACATTCCAATGGGCGACATTCCAAACGCAGTAGATTCATTAAAAGAGCATAATAAAAAATATGTAATTGTATGTCGTAGTGGTAGCCGTAGTGGTAACGTAACGATGTATTTACGTCAATTTGATATTAATGCCTATAATATGATTGGCGGCATGTTAGATTGGCGCGGAGAAGTAATTTACTAAAGGGCGGCTTAGCCCTCCTTTTTTTATTAATATATATACCCTATAGTGTATTGGAGGAACCGTAATGAAAATCGAAATATTTACGGATTTTGTGTGTCCGTTTTGTTATATTGGCAAAGTGCAACTAGAGCAGGCAATTTGTGAGGCGGGTTATGAAGGTCAAGTCGAAATTGAGTATAAGGCATACCAGTTAGACCCGAGCGCACCAACTTCAGCAGCCCCTCATTATTTAGATAGCTTGCGTGCGAAGTTTAATGGTAATGAAAAGAAAATGACTGAGCTGATGGCTAGTATTCAAGGGCGAGCAGGCGAAGTTGGGCTTACGTATGACTTTGAAGCTATGAAAATTGCCAATACAGAAAAATTACACCGCTTAGCAAAATGGGCAGCGACATTTGATAAAGGCAATCAGCTAGTAGATGTTATGACTAAAGGTTACTTTACAGAAGGTTTGGATTTAAATGACGAGCAGGCTGTAATGCGACAAGTAGCGGCACTGGGCTTAGATGTAGAAGCGGCAAAAGCTGTGTATCATTCGGATGCCTATCAACAAGAGATTGATATGGATCGCTATGATGCGATGCAGATTGGAGTACAGAGCGTACCGTTTTTTGTGTTCGAAAATCGCTATGGCATTGTAGGCGCTGAGCCAGATGAGGTATTTGTACGTACATTGCATCAGGCAGCAAAAATTGCAGGAGATACACCAACTTTGGCAATGATGGGTAATAGCGGTGCAACTTGCGATATTAATGGGAATTGTGAATAATATAACGTGAAGCTCTTAAGCAACCTTTTTGCTTAAGGGCTTTTAGTATGGCAGAATGGTGAAAAGTTAAACAATACATGGGAGGGTACTACTTGGGAAAAAAGAAAAATCCAGTTCAATATGTAGTTTTAGCATTGTTGCTTGTGGCAATTGGTTGGGTTGGCTATACAGCCTATGACAATAATCAAACAAAAAAAGCACAACAAGCTGCACAGGTTGAAGCGCAGGAAGCAAGAGTAGCGAAAGCAGCTGAGACAGCAGATGAAACAACACAACAACAACCAGATGTAATTTACGCACCAGAATTTGTAGCGGCTAACTTAGGCGGTCAAAAAGAGGCACTGTCTTCTTATCAAGGTAAAAAGGTTGTACTAAACTTTTGGGCATCATGGTGTCCACCATGTAAAGCAGAAATGCCACATATGGTAGAATTTCAAAAAAATGATGCAGAAGCATTTAATACAGATATTGTAGCGGTTAACCTTACTCAACAAGAAAAAAGCGGTATTGGTGGTATTAAGTCCTTTGTAGATGAGTATGCGCTAAATTTCCCTGTGTTATTAGATGAAACAGGCGAGATTGCTTCACAGTATGGCATCATTACGATTCCAACAACATTTATTTTAGATGAAGAAGGCGCAATTGAGCATCAAATTACAGGACCTGTTACTGATGATTTGTTAATTAAGTTATTAACGGAAATGGATGAGTAGGACTTAGCGCTTAATTTTTTGAAAATATGAAGTGAGTGTGAGAAAAATCACAGCCCTTTTCTTATGTGTCCCTTAAGATAGAGTCAACACATACAAGGAGGGGTATATTATGAAAATGGTTTTAGGAATAGGTGCTGGTCTTGCATTGATTGGAGCGATGATAATCGGTGCAATTTATGGAGATAAAATGTTAAATAGCAATGAGCAAGCGGCTTCGAGCATAGCAGCAACTACAACTTCAACAACTGTTGAATATGCGCCACCAAGTATCGAAGAGGTTCCGGATGGTCCTATGAAAGAAGCAATTCTTTATGGACACGAATTAGTAAACGAAACAAATGTAGTAGCAGCAGACTTCGTAGGTAATCAGTTATCTTGTACGAGCTGTCACGCAGGTGCAGGTTATGATCGAGATTCTTCTTCTTTAGTTGGTGTATCAGCAGCATATCCACAGTATATTGGTCGTTCAGGTGGTATTGTAACACTTGAGGAACGTATTAATGGATGTATGGTTCGTAGTATGAACGGTAAGAAATTTGAAGTAGACAGTGACGAGATGGAAGCAATGGTTGCTTACTTCGGTTACATTTCTGAAGGCATTCCAATGGGTGCTGACCGCGATTGGGCAATGAAAAATGATATGAAGGATGTACCAGTACCAAGTGTTGAAGACGGCGAAAAAGTGTATCAACAATCATGTATCGCATGTCACGGCGCAGATGGTGAGGGCACAGGCGCTAACACAGGTCCAGCTCTATGGGGTCCAGATTCATTTAATGACGGCGCAGGTTTATCACGCGTAAGTAAAATGGCGGGTTATGTACAAAATAATATGCCAGTTGGAGCAGCAGGTACGTTAACGGACCAAGAAGCAGCAGACTTAGCAGCATTTATTTTATCGCAAGACCGTCCAGAGTGGAAAAACCACGACAAAGACTTCCCAGGTATCAAACGTCCATCTGATGTAATGGATAAAGAAAAACGCCAACAAGTTAAAGATGGCACAATTAACTGGCCAGAAGTTGTTGGTAAATAATCGAGTTATTAACCAGTAATGCAAATTTGCGTTGCTGGTTTTTTGTATGTAAAGGGTAATAGTAGGTAAGGGCTTCAACAATTTGTATAATATATAAGAGGTGAAAACATGCTATATATCAAATTTGCGATTGAAATAGCAGTAGTAGGGTTATTTATTTATGTAGTAACAGGTCGCCTAATTGGTACGAAGCTGAGCTTTGCGAAGCGCTTAATTTCAGTTTTACTAAGTTTAGCACTTACTACTTTTGTGTATTGGTACTCCTATCTACAGCATACAAAAATTTTAGAGGGCAGTTTAGTTAATGCAATTTTTGAAGTAAGCACATTAGTATGGATTGGCAGTATGTTACTCATTGCCATGCTATTGTATTTAGTTTTTGAGTTATTTGATCCAATTGGTATTAATGTGCAAGAAACACGCGGTCAACGTTCAATTTTTGCGCGTGTTCGTTTATATTGGCGTCAACAAAAGCGTTTGCGTCAAGTGCTGCGTATTGCTGTAACAAATGGTGTTGTGCAAACAATCAAATATGCACGCCAACGCGAAAACGAACGTGAACTAGCCATTGCACTACGTCGCACACTTGAGCAGTGCGGAGGCATCTTTATTAAATTTGGTCAGGTATTATCCACACGTAAGGAGTTATTTTCTCCAATTTTTATTGAGGAGCTCGCTAAACTACAACAAGGTGTGCCGCCACTGAGTGAGTCAGAGTCTCTCCGTGTGTTAGCAGAGGCCCTACCAGACAAGGTGGATGATGTGTTTGCATCATTTAATACCGTACCTATTGCTTCGGCATCAATTGGTCAAGTTCACCGAGCAGTGCTTAAAGCAACACGTGAGCAAGTAGTTGTTAAACTACTGCGTCCAGAAGTAAAAGAAATTATGATGAATGATGTGAGTATCCTCGTAGAGTTTGCGAGTTGGTTTGCGAGCAAGTCTGCATGGGCAGCTAACCTTGGCTTTAAGGAGCTTGCGATTGGCTTTGCGGATGGCTTAAGTGAGGAAATTCATTTTGATATTGAGGTTCGTAATACTGTACAAGTAAGTAATGTGTTAAAAAATAGTGCCTATCAAGTACGCATCCCACATATGTATACACAGTATTGTGGTGACGCTATTATTGTTATGGAGTTTATTGAAGGGGCAAGTGTTGCGGAAGCTGACTTTCATTTTAGACGCCTTGGCATTGACCGCAAAGCGTTTGCGCGTACCGTATTGTTTTCATTTTTTGAACAAATGCTATACTCAGGTATTTTTCATGCGGACCCACACCCAGGCAATATTTTTATTGATGAGCGTACGGGGCAACCTGTACTTATCGACTTTGGCGCAGTCGGTCGTTTAGGTGCACCACAACAGGAAGGGCTAAAGCTCTTTTTAATGGGCATCCAACAGGCAGATGCTAGCATTTTATATGATGGTCTGACTTTACTTGTAGAAGAAAATGACCCAACCCAGCGCGCGCGTATGGAGCAAGCGATTGATCAACTACTGCTTAAGGTATCCTTTGTAGATCGTATCCCAACAGAAGAATTAATTTATGCACTATTTAAAGTAGTACGTGATTTTAAATTAGCCTTCTATCCATCCGTTGCATTAGCACTGCGCTCGTTTGTTACACTTGATGGTACATTGCGAGTTATTGACCCAAGTTTTGATATTTTTACAGAGGCGAAGGCTTTTTCAGCACGTTATATGCGTGATGTATTGTTTAAGCCGTTTAAAGAGCCGAGGGCAACGCGTGATAAAATTGAAGAAGAACTCGCACAGTTGTTACCTAATCTACGTAAGATGCCGCGACGCATTGACCATTTATTACAACGTGTAGAAAGCGGAAAAATTATTTTACATCATGATATTTTTTCGGATGAGCACAATGCGAAGTTTATTACTCAATTATTTTCGCAAATGGTTTTGCTATTTGTTGGTATTACATTCGGTATCATTTCTGTAGCATTGTTAGCCATTTCTCAATTCATTCATGCCCCTTATGCCGTTTATTTAAATACAACCGCGTATTTAGGATTATTTTTATGCGCAATATTACTGGTGCGTTTGTCCATTCAAGCGCTACGTAACACCAAGGAGTAGCTACGAATTTCGTAGCTACTTTTTTTATTACAATAATGTTGCAGTATTACTTTTAGATTAAATCAGATTGCGTTTTGTGTGCTTGCCATGTAAAAAGTGCTAGAATGGATAAAGTTGAGTGAAAATAGACGTTTAGTGAAGGAATATATATATAGCTTAGATGGAAGGAAATGATTAAAAGTGGTTTCGAAATATACAAAGCGCACGTGGTTAGCAATTGCCCTAGCAGGTGGCATTACATTTGGTACAGTAGCACCTATGCAAGTAAACGCAGAAGAGTCGTCTCAAGAAATGATTGCGCAAAAGCAAAAAGTGGACCAAGAAGTACAAGCGTTAGCTAAAGAGCTAGCTAAATTACAAAAAGAGCTAGATGCTAAAGTAAAAGTATTTGAAAAGGTTGCAGCAGATATTAAAGAAGTTGACGCAAGCATTGCAGAGACAACAGAGCGTATTGAAAAGCGTAGTGCATTATTAGCTGACCGTATGCGAGCTTACCAAGCAAAAGATACGGGTGTAAATCTTTATGTAGATGCGGTATTTAGTGCATCAAGTATTACAGATATGGTGGACCGTGTGTCAGCTGTTAAGACGTATTTAAATGCAGACCAAATTTTAATTGATGAGCAAACAGAAGACAATAATAAATTAAAAGCAGAAAAGAAAGTTTTAGCTGAGAAAAAAGCAGAGCTAGAAAAGCAATTCCAAGCGCTTCAAGAGCAAGAGGGTGTTATTGAGGTTAAAAAGGCAGAGAATGAGGCAAAATCATTAAAGCTTAAAGCTAAAATTGCAACGAAGCAAGAAGAGGAGCGCTTAGAGCGTGAGCGTAAGGCGGCTGAAGAGCGTGCAGCACAATTACGTGCATTACAACAGCAACAGCTTGAAACTGTAGCAGCACCAACACAACAAGATGCGACAACAGAAGTATCTAAAGCAGTCGTAGCACCTGAAGCGGCGACACCAGCGCCAGCAGTAGGCGGTGGCGTAGGTACAGCAATTGCAGAAGCACATAAATATATTGGTATGCCATATAGTTGGGGTGGTGCTTCGCCAGCAACGAGCTTTGACTGCTCAGGCTTAACGCAATATTCTTATGCGAAGGCGGGTATTTCGTTGCCACGTACAGCGGCACAACAATATCTTGCAACAGCGCGTGTATCAGCAAGCCAAGCACAACCAGGCGACTTAGTGTTCTTTAGTTATGGTTCGGGCGTTGCGCACGTAGGGATTTATTTAGGAAATAATATGATGATTAACTCGCAAAATAGCGGTGTTACGGTTGAGCCGTTAGGTAGTTGGTGGCAACAATATATCGTTGGCTATGGTCGTCCTTAAATTGTCGATTAGCGCTAATCATCTTTAGTGAAGTCAAGGAGTGCTTTCTTCTCATTGGAAGAGAGCGCTCCTTTTTTGTACACTAGCTATAAAGGAGCGAGCTATGAACAAACAACAACAACCATCAGCGGTAAAAACTTTTTTACAATTATTAAAGTCATTAAACTGGCCTGTGGGCATTATGATGATTGCCCTCACGCTGACGCTTATACAAACAGCGGCAAGTTTAGTCGTACCTTTAGTTACTAAGGATTTAGTTAACGCCCTAACGACAACCGTATTTAATTGGAAAATAACGGCGTTGCTCGCGGTCGTATTTATTGCGCAGGCAATTGCGGGGGGCGTAAGTTTTTATTTATTAACATTTATAGGCGAACGTATTGTAGCAGATCTTCGCGAAAAGTTATGGCATAAAGTTTTACGTTTACCTGTTACATATTATGATGAAAACGAAACAGGCGAGACGATGAGCCGTATTACCCAAGATACGTCGACATTAAATGATTTAATTACCCAACACCTCGTTAATGTCGTGTCAGGCGTACTATCTATTTTAGGGGCAGTTGCTTTATTGTTTTATATTGATTGGAAGATGACGCTTATTTTATTAGTGAGTGTGCCCGTCGCATTTATTATTATTATTCCGCTTGGGCGCATTATGCATAAAATTGCTTCAGCAAGGCAAAAGGAAATGGCGTCATTTTCAGGCTTACTAGGTCGCATATTAGCTGATATTCGTTTAGTGAAAGCTTACCGTGCAGAGCCATTAGAAGATGCACGTGGTGACAAAGCAATTAAAAATCTCTTTAATTTCGGCTTAAAAGAGGCACGTATCCAGGCAATTATTTCGCCAATGATGACACTCATTATGATGGGTGTACTCGTTGTGATATTAGGTTATGGCGGCTCACAAGTGGCTAACGGTAATTTAACTGCGGGTGATTTGGTCGCTATTATTTTTTACTTATTTCAAATCATTATGCCTTTTGCTCAAATGGCTATGTTCTTTACAGCTTTCCAAAAGGCAATGGGTGCAACAGAGCGTATCCAAGAAATTTTGCATATGCCAGCGGAGCGAAAGGATGGCTTAGCTCAAGTAGCAGATGGGGAGATTAGCTTTCGAGATGTATCTTTCCATTACACTGCAGACAAACCTATTTTACAGGATGTTACGTTTACAGCAGGGCGAGGTGAGGTTACTGCCTTTGTAGGACCAAGTGGTGGCGGTAAAACAACAATCTTTTCATTGGTAGAGCGTTTTTATGATGCAACAGCGGGGCAAATTACTATGGATAATCATGCGATTGATGATATTGCGCTGGCACATTGGCGAGGTAAAATCGGCTATGTTTCGCAGGAGAGTCCATTAATTAGTGGCACAATTTTGCATAATATTACGTACGGCTTTAAGGAGCAACCACCTATGGAGGCTGTGATACAGGCAGCTAAGTATGCCAACGCTATGCAGTTTATCCAAGACCTTGAGCAAGGCTTTGATACAGAAGTGGGAGAGCGTGGTATGAAGCTATCTGGTGGTCAGCGTCAACGTATTGCGATTGCCCGTGCGCTGCTACACAATCCGCAAATTTTATTATTAGATGAAGCAACATCTAACTTAGATAGTGGCTCTGAAATTTATGTACAAGAGGCTTTGCATCATTTAATGCAAGGGCGTACAACTTTAGTTATTGCGCATCGCCTTGCTACGATTTTACATGCGGATCAAATTATTTTTATCGAAAAAGGACGCATTACAGGGCGTGGCACGCATGAAGAATTACTTAAAACACATGCTTTGTATCGCGAGTTTTCGGCAGGACAAGGCTTAGCATAGCAAAAAGAGGCTGGGACATAACTCGATTTTTAGGAGAGATATAAAATTTGAGTAGTATTTTTTTGGCTAAACAAATCATTTAATGCACTTAAAAGCAAAAAATGTGAGGCGATTTTAAAAATCGTCTCACATTTTTTCTTTTTAAAAGTTGTCCGGGTAAAAGCCTTTTGCTAATGTTTCAATTGCTTCAGCTGCACGTACACCCTCAGATGCCGCAGATAATGGCATAATTACGAAGTGTTCATTTTTTACAGCTGTTGTATTTTTTAAGGCAGGGTCATTTTTAATAAATGTCATTTTATCCTCAAGTGGTGTGCCACCGTAATCCATAACAACAATTACTTCAGGGTCGTGTGTGACAACGTCTTCTTTGGACACGCTAGTCCAGCCTTTTTCGATAGATTTAAAGATGTTATCGCCACCTGCTTGCGTTACAAAGTTGTTCATGATATTTTGTGCAGCTGTTAATAACTCTTTGTCGCCACTATCATAAACAAATACGCGTACAGGATCATCTTGTTCAGGAAGCTGTGCTTGAATTGCGTCTACATTCGTTTGCATTTCTTCAATTAAGTTTTCGCCGCGCTCTTCAATGCGGAAGATTTTAGCGATGTTACGAATGTCTGTAAAAATATCTTCAAGTTTAGGTTCATTCATAACAGATGATGTTTGAAGGTAGCTATTAACACCCATCTCTTGCCACTCAGCTGCAGTACCGATAGATTTTTCGGCTAATGCACTTGGCCAGCCCCCATATAAAAAGTCCGCTTCTGCATCAATAACTTGTTCTTTAGAAGGGTACTCAGCAGCTAATACTGGCACCTTATCATAAGCTTCTTTTAAAGGTGGGTAGATTTCGTCGTCTAAATAAGCTGTTCCTACCATTGAGTCTTCAAGTCCAAGTGCCAGCATAATTTCGGTAACGTGCTGGTTTAAGCTAATTGCGCGTGTTGGTGCTTTGTCATATTCAAATGTTAGCTTATTATTTTCGATAGTAACAGTGTCTGTTTGTTCTGTTGCCTGTTCTTTTGGTGTTTCTTCGGCTTTATCGCCACATGCGGCAAGTACTAAAGCTAATGCCATAACTAAAAATAAATAGATTTTTTTCAATTATAAACGCTCCCTTAATTGTTTTTCGGATAAATAGGTAATGCTTGGACGCTTAGTAACAGGGTGGGTGATAACCTCTGCGTGCACCTCAAACACCTCGCGTAATAGCTGAGGTGTAAGTACGTCTGCAGGTGTGCCACTCGTGACAACGCACCCTTGCTGTAACACATAAATACGGTCGCAGTACGCTGCCGCTATATTTAAATCATGTAATGCGGCTAATACAGTTAATTGCAATGAGTCAATTAAATCCATAACCTGTAGCTGATGTTTAATATCTAAATGGTTAGTAGGCTCATCTAAAATTAATAAGTTTGCTTGTTGTGTAAGTGCGCGCGCAATAATGGCGCGCTTTTTTTCGCCACCTGATAAGGAACTAAAATCGCGCGAGGCAAGGTGTGTTATGCCAGCTTGTGCTAAGGAGCGGTCAATAATTAATGCATCTTCTTTAGCATCCATCGCAAAAAGTTTTTGGTGTGGCGCTCGTCCCATCGCCACAATATCGCGCACCGAAAAATCAAACAGTACAGGTGACTCTTGACCAACGACTGCCATTTTTTTTGCGATTTCCTTATCAGCTTGCTTACTAATATCCTCATCATATAAAATGATTTGCCCTTGTTGAGGTTTGAGTAGGCGGTACATATTTTTAAGTAGTGTTGATTTACCACTACCATTCGGGCCAATTAAGCCAACGACCTCGTCTTGTTGCACATGTAACGAAATGTCGTGCAAAATGGCTTTTTCCATAATGCTGTAGCTAACGTGTTGAGCTTTAATAGCCATTAGTCACCCTCCCCAAACGAATAGGAGTTACGGCGTAGCATCCAAATAAAGAATGGGCTACCGCATAACGCTGTAATAATTCCGATAGGCATTTCTTCTGGTGAAATAATAATACGTGCTACCGCATCAGCTAGTACTAAAAAGATAGCGCCAACCAATGCGCTGATTGGTAATACATGCTTATAGTTTGAGCCTACTAGCAAACGCACAATATGCGGGATAATAAGCCCAACAAAGCCAATTGCACCACTCACGGCTACAATAACACCTGTTAATAAGGAAACAAGTAAAATTAATAGCTTGCGAAAGCGGTCAATATTCATCCCAAGGGTAATGGCAGCTTCCTCACCCATTAGCAATACATTTAAATTGCGGTACTGTAAATATAAAAAAGTAAATACAATAATAAAGGTAATGAGTGGTATAGGTAGCACACTCCATTTCGCGCCGCCTAAACTGCCAAGCATCCAATACATAACAGCTTTAATGCCGCCCTCTTGTTTTGACATGAGCAACATAAAGTTAGTAATGGCAGAGAGCACTAATGAAATCGCGATACCTGCGAGTAGTAAGCGAATAACAGAAATACGTCCCTGTACTTTCGCTAACATAAATACCACAATGACCGCGAGTAGCGCGCCTAAAAAGGACGCAAAAGATAGTGCGTATACACCTAAAAACGAAAAAGCGCCAAGTAAAATTACTGACGTAGCACCAACGGACGCGCCAGATGATACACCTAAAATATACGGGTCAGCTATCGAGTTGCGCACAAGTGCTTGAATGGCAGCTCCTGAAATGGCAAGACCTGCACCAACAATCATAGCTAAAATAGTACGCGGTACACGTAGCTCCCAAATAATAATTTCTTGTGCCTTTGTCCAGTCGGCTTCGATAACATCACCAAAAAAGGGCATATGACTAAAAATAACGCGCCAAACAATAGATGGTGTAATGGCTACTGAGCCTACAATAATGGCAAAGGTCATGGTAGCGAGTAGCAACACTAGCAAGCTAATAACAAGCATAGGCATTTTATTTTTAAGCATCGCATAACCTTCTTTCGTGATAAGTAATAACCACTAGCAAGCGTATCAAAAAACAATTCGAAATGTGAAAGAACAGAGAAAATATCTGACTATGTGACATAAGTAAGGTAAAATACGTAAATTCGTTAATAAAATGCTTTTTTCTAGCGTGGGGTAGTGTAATTTACTTTCTATGCAAAAGTCGTTAAACTAAAGCTATGTAGGAGTTTATTAGGGAAGGGAAACGGTCGAACATGACAAAATCACAATGGATTAAGGATTTACAACAAATCGTAGCACCCTCACAACTGCGTGTTGATGAGCCGCTTCATTTATATACGATGACTAAGCTAGGTGGTAACGCGGATATTTTTGTGTTGCCACAGACAGCAGAGGAGGCACAGCAAATTGTAGCATACGCACATCAGCACGCTATACCATTATTAATGTTAGGTAATGGCTCAAATATGGTGGTGCGTGACGGCGGTATGCGAGGTATTGTTATTACATTTTCAGCGCTTGATGCAATACGTGTAGAGGGCACAACTGTACATGCGGAGGCTGGTGCATTAATTAAAGATGTATCTAAGCAAGCAGCAGCAGCAAGTTTAACAGGCTTTGAGTTTGCTTGTGGCATCCCTGGCTCTATTGGCGGCGCAATGGCAATGAATGCAGGCGCATATGGCGGCGAAATTAATGACATTATTGTTTCATCAACAGTATTAACCAAAGAGGGCGAGATTATTACGCTGTCGAAAGAAGCGTTAAAATTAGGCTACCGCACGAGTAGTATTGCTACGGAGGGTTACTATGTTTTATCCTCAATCTTTGAGTTAGCTAAAGGTGATCAGCAAGCAATTGACGAAAAAATAGCAGACCTTACACACCAACGCGAAACCAAACAACCTTTAGAGTTTCCGTCAGCTGGCAGTGTCTTTAAACGACCACCTGGCCAATTTGCGGGTAAATTGATTCAAGATAGCGGTCTACAAGGCAAAGGCGTTGGTGGTGCAGAGGTTTCAACTAAGCATGCGGGCTTTATTGTCAATAAAGGCGGCGCAACTGCAACGGACTATATCCAAACAATCGAAATGGTGCAACGCGTTGTTAAAGAGAAGTTTGGGGTATCACTTGAACGCGAAGTGAAAATTGTTGGTGACGAAAAATAAAGTAGCAGAGCTCCGAGTTAATGGCGGAGCTTTTTTATATGGAGGTAAGTGCATGAAATTTATTTCATGGAATGTCAACGGCATCCGTGCTTGTTTAAAAAAAGGTTTTATGGATTTTTTTAATGAACAAGACGCGGATATTTTTGCGATACAGGAAACAAAGTGTCAGGCAGAGCAAGTTACGCTCGATTTACCTGGCTACTATCAATATTGGAACGATGCAGAAAAGAAAGGTTACTCAGGTACAGCGGTCTTTACTAAAAAAGAGCCACTCGCTGTGCGTTATGGTATTGAAGAAGATAGCGAAGCAGAGGGGCGTATTATTACGTTAACATTTGATGATTTTTATTTTGTTAATGTTTATACACCTAATGCGCAGCGTACATTAGCACGTTTACCATTTCGTTTAGCGTGGGAAGATCGTTTATACACGTACTTGCAAGAGCTAAATCAGCATAAGCCTGTTATTTATTGTGGAGATTTAAATGTGGCACATACAGCACTCGATTTAAAAAATGCTAAATCAAACGAGGGCAACTCAGGCTGTACAGTAGAGGAGCGCGAAAAAATGACGCGCTTAGTAACGACAGGTTTTACGGATAGTTTTCGTCATTTATATCCGACTGCAACAGACCGTTACAGTTGGTGGTCTTATATGAATAAAGTGCGTGAGCGTAATATTGGTTGGCGTATTGATTACTTTATTGTGAGTGACCGATTAACACCTTATATTACACAATCCGAAATGCACGATGAGGTGCTAGGTAGTGACCACTGCCCAATTTATTTAACACTTACGCTGTAATGGCGTAGGTGTTTTTTAAATCGTAATGACTACACATTCAAATAATTGTTTGAATGAAAAAAGAAATTGTGCTATATTATAATCAAATAAACATTTGAATGAGGTGCGAAAGATGGCAAAACATACATGTGGTGATTCAACATCATTAGAGGAAACAAACGTTTTACATATTCGCGAGCAAATTCCTAATCTTGCAGGCGTGGCAAAATTTTTAAAGGCTCTATCCGACGAAACACGCTTAAAAATTGCTTATGCCCTAACGATTGAGCAAGAGCTTTGCGTTTGCGATGTCGCAGAAATTATCGGCTCATCCGTAGCAACAGCCTCGCATCATTTGCGTTATTTACGTGATCATCATTTAGCAAAGGTAGAGCGTAAAGGTAAGCAAATGTTTTATTCTTTAGCGGATGATCATGTGTACCAAATCGTAAAAATTGCTTACGAGCATTCTATGGAGGAGGAAGCTAAATGACAGCAAAACAAGAGTATCGTTTACAAAATTTATCCTGCGCTAGTTGTGCCGCTAAATTCGAAAAAAATATTCGTTGTATTGACTCAGTAGAGGATGTACAGCTCAACTTTGGTGCATCAAAGCTAACCATTGTAGGTGATGCGACGATTGAGCAACTAGAGGAAGCAGGAGCTTTTGATGGCATTACCGTTCGTGAGGCCAGTGTACGAGCTAAACCTAAGGCAATCCCATTTTATAAACGCAAAGAAAATATTTTAGCTGTTTTTGCGCTTGTCTTTATTATTGCAGGCTATATTGCGGCAGCTCAATTTGGCGAAAAGTCAGCCATAACGATTGGTATCTTCCTTACGGCTATTGTTGTAGGCGGGATTGATATTTTTATAACAGGCTTTAAAAACTTAGCCAAGCTTGATTTTGATATGAAGACATTGATGACTATTGCAGTAATTGGCGCTACCATTATTGGTGAGTGGAAGGAAGGCGCAGTAGTTGTATTCTTATTTGCGGTGAGTGAAGCGCTTGAGGCTTACTCTATGAATAAGGCGCGTCAATCGATTGAGGGTTTAATGGATATCGCACCCCCAACAGCACTTATTAAGCGTGCGCATGGTGAGCATGTACATGAGATGGAAGTAAACACTGAGGACATACAAATTGATGATGTATTGATTGTTAAGCCAGGACAAAAAATTGCGATGGATGGCGTAGTAATCACAGGATTATCAACGGTTAATCAGGCAGCTATTACAGGTGAGTCAGTGCCTGTCACACGCACAATCGGCGACGAAGTATTTGCGGGCACATTAAATGAAGAAGGGGCAATGGAAGTACGCGTAACAAAACGTGTTGAGGATACAACTATTGCTAAAATTATTCATTTAGTAGAAGAAGCACAAGCGGAAAAAGCACCTTCACAAAAATTTGTTGATCGTTTTGCTAAATATTATACGCCTGCGATTATGTTAATTGCGTTACTTGTAGCAGTAGTGCCGCCACTCTTTACAGGTGATTGGCAAACATGGATTTATCAAGGATTGGCTACTTTAGTCGTTGGTTGCCCTTGTGCGCTTGTTATCTCAACGCCAGTAGCGATTGTTACGGCAATTGGTAACGCAGCACGTAATGGTGTACTAATTAAAGGTGGTATTCACTTAGAGGAGCTTGGTCATATTAAAGCCATTGCTTTTGACAAAACAGGTACACTCACAGAAGGTACACCAACTGTAACAAAAATTGTAGTAGCAGCTAGTGAGAGTGAAGCTTCTGTATTACAGCGTATTGCAGCTGTAGAAAAACCTTCGCAACATCCATTAGCCAAAGCTATTTTAACAAAAGCACATGAGCAAAACCTATTAGTGAGTGAACCGACAGATTTCCAATCCGTAACAGGTAAGGGCGCTTATGCTACTGTAAACGACGAAGTTATTTATGTAGGTAGTTTAACGTGGATTACTAGCCTTGTAGCGTTAGAACCACAAATTACACAAGAGGCACAGCGTATGCAAGAGCGGGGACATTCAGTTATTGCGGCTGCTACAGCCACTAAAGTACTTGGCATCATCGGTATTGCTGATCAAGTACGTGCGGAGAGTAAGAGTGTTCTTGCTAAGCTACGCAAACAACATATTGATCATACAGTAATGTTAACAGGTGATGCGGAACCAACAGCAAAAGCAATTGCTGCTGAGTTAGGTTTAACAGATGTACGGGCGGGGCTACTGCCAGAGGATAAGTTAGCGGCTATGAAGGAGCTACGCAAGCAGTATGGTACCGTAGCGATGGTAGGCGATGGTGTAAATGACGCACCCGCATTAGCTACAGCATCTGTTGGTATTGCAATGGGCGGCGCAGGCACAGACGCAGCACTCGAAACAGCAGACGTTGCTTTAATGGGTGATGACTTAACCAAACTCCCTTACACAATTGGCTTAAGTAAAAAGACGTTACGTATTATTAAAGAAAACATCGCTTTTGCCTTAGGCTTAAAAGCAATTGCACTATTACTTGTGATTCCAGGGCTATTGACGCTGTGGATTGCGATATTTGCTGATATGGGAGCAACTTTACTTGTAGTGCTTAACTCTCTACGTCTAATGCGTACACAAAAGTAATCGTTCCGACAAATTTAATAAATTTCGTATACAATACGTGTACTAACAAGGATTTTCATTGATATTTATAAATTGAGGCGCTATGATTAGTGTAATGTGAAGAAATCGGGGCGAACGTAACGTGGTTGAAACGAAGTTATTAATTAATGTGACAGAAGAAATTGTAGTGGGGCTAGTCGGATTTTATTTAAGAGGTGTGGAGTACCAAACATTTTGCCATTGCGATAAATGCGAACGCAAAATTATTGCGACCACATTAAACGCCATGCCAAGCTACTATGTAACAAACGAACAAGAGCGTAATGAGGCGTTTGCTAAGCTAAATACAGATGAGCAGGTAGAGTTTATGAACAGTACAATTATTCATGCCATTCATACGGTGGGCAAAGCGCCAAATCATTTATAAAATACAAACAAAAGGGGTGTCCTAAAATGGTCACCCCTTGTTTACATTTTCACGATATAATGTAGTACACTATATAGTACGACAATAAGAAAGAGAGGGATACGATATGCCAACACCAAGTATGGAGGACCATATCGAACAAATTTATTTATTAATTGATAATAAAGGATATGCACGTGTATCTGATATTGCTGAAGCACTTTCGGTACTTCCTTCTTCTGTAACAAAAATGGTACAAAAACTTGATAAAGATGGCTACCTTAACTACGAAAAATATCGTGGTTTAGCACTCACATCTAAAGGTAAAAAACTTGGTAAGCGCTTAGTACAACGCCATGAACTGCTAGAGCGATTTTTAGAGCTGATTGGCGTTGACGCAAATACGATTTATGATGAAGTTGAGGGCATAGAGCATCATTTAAGTTGGCATTCGATTGACCGTATCGCCGACTTAGTTCAGTTAATGGAAGATGACAAGAGCATTCAACAAAAATTAGCACAAATACGATTACAAGATGGTGAGGAATAACATGAATAAATTACAATCAGGAGCAGTTGCAAAGCTAACAGTATTAGCGGAGGAAAGCTCAAAATGGATTTTAACAAATGGCGATGTAGAATTACCAGTTAACGCATCAGAAATCACAGGCGAAATCGCTGTTGGTGATGTGGTAGATGCTTTTATTTTCACAGACCGCCGCGGTGATTTAGCAGCCACGACAGCAATCCCTACAATTTTAGAAGGCGACTACGACTGGGCACGCGTTTACCGTGTGACAAAAGAGGGCGCTTATATTGATATTGGTACATCACGTGAAGTGTTAGTACCAGCAGAGGATTTACCAGTATTACCAGAGCTTTGGCCTGAAGCAGGTGATCATTTATATGTAACTTTACGCGTCGATCGTAACGGTGAGTTTTACGGTCGCCTAATCACAGAAGAAAAAGTGCTTGAAATCTATGAAGGTGCATTTGAAGACATGCATAACAAAAATATTTTAGCACGCCCATATCGCCTATTACCTGTAGGCGCGTTTTTACTTGGCGTTGAAGAACCATACCGCATTTTTGTACACGAAAGTGAAATGTTTAATGAGCCACGCCTTGGTCAAGATTTAACAGTTCGTGTCATTGATATAAAGGACGATCATTCGTTAAACGGCTCACTGTTACCACGTAAACATGAACGTATTGGTGGGGATGCCGAAAAAATCTTTGATTATTTGGAGAGTGTTGGTGGTAAAATGCCATTTGGGGATAAATCATCACCAGAAGAAATTAAAGAAATGTTTAATATGAGTAAAGCAGCATTTAAACGTGCACTAGGCACGTTAATGAAAGCACGTAAAATTAAACAAAGTGACGGCTGGACAGAAAAAATTTAACTTGTAATAATAAGGAATGAGTGGGTGAAACCTTCTCATTCTTTTTTCGTAGTAATTACTAGGGAGGTTAGGATATGAAACAAAAACTACTAGCTTTTGTAGCGGCATTTGCCTTAATCATGACAATGGTTAGCACACCCGTTGCATCAGCAGCTAAAGTAATTGATGAGCGTTTAGGTGTACCTATTGTAGTGTACGGTGCTAACTTAACGGATGCTGAAAAACAAACTGTAAAAAAAGCATTAGATGTAGCAAATGATGATACTGTCGAAGAAATCACAGTAGCAGGGAGCGACTTAAATCGCTATATTACGAACAGTAATCCTAATGCACAAATGTTTTCTTCTGCTAAAATTACATTAAAAAATAAGGGTGAAGGCTTAGTTATTGATATTGTAACGCCTTCAAACATTACTGAGATTACTAACGATATTTATGCCAACGCAATGTTAACAGCTGGTATTGAGGATGCCCTTGTAGAAGTAGCAGCACCAAAGCCAGTAACAGGACACTCAGCGCTTGCAGGGATTTATAAAGCATATGAACAACGTTCAGGCGAAACATTAGACACAAACCGTACAGATGTAGCTAATGAAGAGTTAAACGTCGCTACAACAATTACAAGCAACTCAGATGTTAGTGACGAAAAAGTCGCAGAGCTATTAACAGAAATTAAAAAGCAAATTGCTGAAAACACACCGCAATCACGCGAAGAAGTTGAGCAAATTGTCAATAACCAGCTTAGCAAGCTAGAAATTAATTTAAGCGAACAAGATCGACAGTTACTGATTGATTTAATGGATAAAATTAAAGGCTTAAATATTGATTTTGACAAATGGTCTAAACAATTAAATGACTTAAGTTCAAAGCTTGGTGATAAAATTAGCGACCTAACTTCAGAGGATGGCTTCTGGGGTAAGGTAAAAGCATTTTTCCAAGGCTTAGTTGATACAGTATCTTCGTGGTTCAAGTAAGCTTTATGCTAAACTGAATGTGGGGGTGAGAACATGGAATTCACATTCGTAGATAGAGGCGACAATAATTTTGCGTTTGAGCACAAGCAAGGCGATGACGTTATCGCTGAAATTTCGTGGGTGCAAAAAGGTGAAGTAATGTCGATGAATCACACATTTGTATCTGACACATTACGTGGTCAAGGTGTAGCTAAGCAATTACTCGACCGTGCCGCAGAGTATGCACGTGCAGAGGGCTACAAAATGGAAGCCGTTTGTTCATATGTAGTATCCGCATTTAAGCGTGGTACGTATGACGACGTAAAAGCATAACACAAAAGGCAATCTTGCACATCACGTGTAAGATTGCCTTTTATAATTCGTCTATCATTTGCAATTACCCCTTCACGAAAATAATGACATTACAATCGCAGTTAATAAAGCAAACGCTGCGAGCAATGTGCTAACGTCCACAACATGATGAAAGTTTATGCGTCGCATATGCCTCCCCCTTATTAGTAGTTATTTAACTATTACCCAAAGAAATATGAAGTAATCGTGTTAAAATAAGACAAGGAGTGTGAGGATAATGTTTATGATTAAAACATATGAGGAACTAAGCAAGGAAGAATTATATGACATCATTCAATTACGCATTAATGTCTTTATTGTGGAGCAAGAAACCTACTATGAAGATCTCGACAATCATGACCAGCAGGCGCTGCATTTACTCCATCGTGACGATGAGGGTAAACTTGTTGCATACGCGCGTATGCTTCCCCCAGGCGAAATATTTGAGGAAGCCTCTTTTGGCCGTATTATTACAACACAGGCAACGCGTGGCACAGGGTTAGGTAAGCGTATGATGAATACTATTATGGCAACGATTAAAGAACAATGGGACAACCCACCTGTTTTTATTCAAGCACAAAATTATTTAACAAATTTTTATAGCCGCTTTGGCTTTGAACCCGTATCAGAACCTTATATACACGAATGCTTACCGCATAGAGATATGCGCTATACACCAATGCAAGAAGATTTCGACAATGTAGGTTTCACTTCCGTACCTGAGGGTAAAGAAGAAGTATCTAAGAGACGAGAGAGGGGCAATCCAACAATGGCAAAATTAAAAGGCAAAGGCGTAGTAGTAGCAGGATTAGTAGCAGGTGCAGCAGCATATTTAAGCAAACCTGAAAATCGTGATAAGGTATTAGGTGCAGTGAATGTAGCAAAAGAAAAGGTTACAGATTTCGTTGAAACACAAAAAGAAGCGCTAGCACCACAAGCGCAACCAGAAGCACATGAAGGTCATACCGAATCACTTAAAGAGCAAGCGAAAGCTGCAGCAGAGCCTGATGACTTAACAATTGCAGAAAACGAAATGTTAAGTGAGGGCGCTCAAACAACTGTACAATACTACAACGAAAAAGTAGATGATAAAGAAGAACAAGACAACGAAACAAAATAAAAAAATCCGTAGGCGTTTACACGCTTACGGATTTTTTGTTGGCATTATTGTATAAAGCGCAAAGCTTAATAAAATAATACCTGTTAAAATAAAGCTACCTGCAAGGCTTAAATCTAAAATACCGAGCGTAATAGAGCCTGCAACAACACCAATGGAGAAGAACGCATAAAAATAACCATACGCCTTACCACGCACTTCAGGTGTCGTTGAATCAATTAATAATGAATTAAGTGAAGGGAATAATAACCCAAAACCAATACCATATACAATCATAGCGACATATAAAAGCCCTTGGTCATTGGCCTGACTAATTAAAATTTGACTTACCCCCATGCATGCAATCCCAATAGCTACCGTAATTAATGGTGCAACACGGTCAAAAATGCGATTAACTGGTGTAATAAATACTAATACTGCCACAATCCCAAACGTACTAAGTAATGTACCTGCTAAGCGAGAGTCATAACCAAGTGATTGTGCCTGCAAGGGTAGTAAATAAGCAATAACACCCTGCGAAAACATTAAAAAGAAAGCACCACTAAATGCTTTAACAGTATTACGGTTTTTAAAAAATGAACGAATTGGTGGTTCAATGTCAGTTGAAGGCACTTTTTTAGGGCGCGTAATCGTTGTTTTGCGTAAAACAACTAAAGCAATACTAGCTAAAATAAGCATTGCTACGGCGGTAATAGTAAAAACAAAAGGCACACTAATACGATTAGCTAAAATACCACTAAAAGCAGGCCCTGTAATTGCTGCAATGCCAACAAACGCGCCTGAAATAGCACTGCTCTTACCGCGCTTTTCATTAGTTGTATCATTAGCTAAATAAGTAAAAGCAGCAGGAACAATAAAGCCTGCAACTAAGCCATGCACAAAACGAATGACTAATAAAACATATGGGCCAGCTGCTACATTATAAAGAAAAAGCGCAATACTGGTGGTAAATAATCCAACCACTAAAATACGGAACGGCCCTTTTTTGTCCGTTAAAATACCCGATACAATATTACCAAAAGTATTAGAAAGTGAATACATACCTACAGCTAAGCCTGTTAAAAATGAAGTTGCGCCTAAAGAGTCAGCGAACGTACTAATAACAGGAAGTTGGGTAAATAAATCAAAAAACGAGAAAAAGATAATCGCATAAATAAAAAGTTTCATAGTGCCTCCATCTAATGAGATATATTCTCATTATTATAGCACTAATTGAAAATAATAAAAAAGAGCCGTTTCTCAACATTTGAGAAACGGCTACGTACTTATTTTTTCATTGTTTTGTTTTTAGCAAGATTTACGTGCCAAGAAAGTGCCTCGTCAAGTAAATGTGGTGTTTGGTGACCACCTGTTGCTTCGAAAGCACGGTTGTAGTAGTCCCATAATTGTGCTTTATATTCTGGGTGAGCACAGTTTTCGATGATTAGTGGAACACGCTCTTTTGGAGATAGCCCACGTAAGTCAGCAATACCTTGCTCAGTAACGATTACGTCTACATCATGTTCTGTGTGGTCTACGTGAGATACCATTGGTACGATTGACGAAATGTCTCCACCTTTAGCGTAAGACTTCGTTACGAAGATACCTAAACGCGCGTTACGTGCGAAGTCACCTGAACCACCAATACCGTTCATCATACGTGTACCCGATACGTGTGTAGAGTTTACGTTACCGTAAATATCTAACTCAAGCGCTGTATTGATTGAGATTAGTCCCAAACGACGGATAAGCTCAGGGTGGTTAGAGATTTCTTGAGGACGTAGGCAAATTTTATCTGCATATTTCTCAAGATTACCATATACTTTTTCTTGTAGTTCTTTTGTTAATGTAATTGAAGTTGCAGCAGCAAATTTAACTTTACCAGCATCGATTAAGTTAAATACAGCATCTTGTAATACTTCAGAAGCTACTACTAAATCTTCAAAGTCAGAGTTAGCAAAACCATCTAATACAGCGTTTGCTACAGAGCCTACACCTGATTGTAATGGCATAAGTTGCTTAGTTAAGCGACCAGCGTCAATTTCAGATTGGAAGAACTCTAGTAAAAGATCAGCCATTTTTTGTGTTTCCTCATCTGGAGGAACGATTAATGAAGGCGCATCTGGCTCTTCAGAAACTACGATAGCTTTGATTTTGTTAACGTCTACTTTAATACCAACATCACCGATACGTTGTGTAACATCAGTCATCGGAATTGCTTCACGCTTGCCTTGTTCTGCAGGTACATAAACATCATGAATACCGATCATTGCTTCTGGGTGAGAAATATTTAATTCAACAATAATGTTTTCTGCATACTCAGCAAAGATTGGTGAGTTACCTACAGAAGTTGTTGGAATGATAAAACCATCTTCAGTAATAGCTACTGCTTCGATGATTGCATATTTAATTGGTCCGATGATACCTTGACGTACCAACTCAGCATTGTGAGAAAGGTGAGCATCGACATATTTAATTTTATCAGCATTAATCATGTTACGAATACCTGGGTCAGCTTGGAAAGGTCCACGCTTACTAATAACACCAGCTTCAGCTAAGAAATTGTCTACCTCTGGTCCTAATGACGCACCTGTGTAAACCTCAATTTGTAGTTTTTCGTTTTTAGCACGTTCAACTAAAGCCATAGGAACAACCTTTGCATCCCCCGCACGTGTAAATCCGCTCATACCTACTACGTCACCGTCTGTAAATAAAGCTGCCGCTTCTTGAGCTGAAGTGATTTTAGACTCAAGTTCTTTCATACCTAATCTTTTTTGTAAAGTTGCATCCATTGTAAAAATCCTCCCCTAAAAGTTTTTTGTGTATGGAATGATGTTAAAAACAGCCTACAATTTTGCAAGAATTTTCTGTTTATTAACTATGAACTCACATAGTTCCTTAAACTATATTATCACCAAATTGTCACATTTACTTTAAGTATAGCATGAAAGTGCTTAAAAAAAGTAAAAACGAGCTTTTTGGTGTTTAATCGACAAGTAAAGCGTTTTAAAGTAGATAACCATAATAAAGCCCCTCCACTATGATGTCGTGGAAGGGCTTTGATGATTAGAAGCCTAGTGAGCGACGGAAATAACTCGCATAACGTTGACTAACTGGAATACGTGTATTATCTTTCATGATTAATAGGAATGTTGAGTGAGAGTCTGGTTGAATCTCTTCAATATAATCAATATTAACAATGTATGAACGGTGACAGCGGATGAATGAATCAGGCGCTAAAAACAGTTCAAGGTCGCTTAAGTTAAGACGGTGATAGCCTTCGCGGTTCATCGTTTTAACAAATGTCTTACGTAATTGTGTTTCTAGGTAAATTACTTGGTCGTGTTTGATTGGGTACCAGCAGTCATCAATTTTTACAGTAATATAGTTTGTTAAAAACGGAGATGGCTTTTGTGGGAAGATAGCTGTAATTGCGCCCTTTGTTTCACCCTCATCAATTAAAGGGATACTCATACCGAAATATGATACACCGAAAACATCTGGCTCAATATAAGAATTGATTTTTTGACCATAGCTCATTGCTTTATGTGCTGCAGAGCCTTCTTTAACAGGGTCACCCGGTTTGATTTTTAAATCAACCTTTTTACTAGGCTGATAATATACATACTCGTCTGAGTTTGAAATAGCGATTGACGTATTTTCAGGGAAGAACTCCTTGATGACGTCCATGATTTCTTCAATTTGTTTAGGATCCAATGTTAACACCTCGTTAGTATTCTTTTAATAAAGAAAATGATTACTATCTATTTTACTACAAATAGTAAAAATTAAAATAGAGAAGATTGCGTAATAAGTAACTTAAAATGTGTCTAAAGAGTGAACTTCATTTTTTTTCGCACCAATTACCAGTACGATTAAGAGTGAAAAACGCAGTACACGGAATATATAGATAATAAAGGTGATATGTGCTTTGAATAATTATAGTGCTAAATATCCAATTACTATTTCTAATATGATGAAAAATGGAAGTTGAACTAGAGAGATTATACCATAGCTAAAAAAGATAGCGATGAGCTAATGTTACACTATAAATGCCGTAAATAAATTCTCGAGAATGCTCTCGAAAAATACAATATATGTTAGAATAATAATATAATTAAAATCAATAAAGGTCCTAATGTCCGACAACGAGTACTAAAAGCCCATAATACAATAAATGTATTGATTGCAACTTAATAACTATGTTACGATTTTACTGAACTAAAGAAATAATTTTATTTTTATTTAATCTATTTCATTACCATACATAATTAAAGATTACAACATATACGTAATTGTTAGAGAACTTATCAGTAAGAAAGTAGAGGATAACAATGGAGAAAAAACATAATTCAATAGCTGAAGCAATTTCGAAAACTTATTTTCAAGAAGTAGATGTCGTGGGTGACTTCCCTAAAGTAGACCGTTTCTTTAAATTAGAAACAAAATTATTGCACCAAGTGTATAATTTGGAGGAAGCACAGGCGAAGGTAACAATGGCTGAGGTCATTGGTATTTTAACGGAGCGCTTTGGCAAGGAAGCTATTAAAGGGATGAGCACATATTTTATAGTGCTGTCATCTATCATTGCACGCAAATTACTAGATAATCAGGTGCCAGCTAAAAAGGCATTTGCCTTTAACTTTGCCTGTACAGAAGTGATATCTACTATGAGTGAAGCAAGTTTTTTACAAGTAGCAGATGAGTTAATTGAGTTTTATATTGACTTTATTGCAGATCGTAAGCAGCCTACATATCGTCATCAGACTGTGAATAAAGTAATCATGTACATAAACGATGAACTTGAAAGCAACTTAACTGTTGAAAATATTGCTAAGCATTTCCATATTAGTACAAGTCATCTCTCACGTATTTTTAGAGAGCATGTTGGGATTACACTAGTTGAGTATTTAAATATTCGTCGTGTAGAAGAGTCGCAATATTATTTACGTCATACAACTAAGAGTATTACGGCGATTTCTAATCAATTTCATTTTTGTAACCAAAGCTACTTTACACGTATTTTTAAAAAGTATGCAGGTGTTACACCGAAGCACTTCCGAGATAAACCGAATTATCCGTTTTATCGCTTTGAGTTAAATGAATTAGCACAAGAAGTTGTAAATTAGGAAAGCGGGGCGTAGCGCCTCGTTTTTTTGTTAGAGAAACTTTACAATTAAGCTGAGGAGGTAAGAGCATGCGTAGCAGAAGAGCAAAAGAGAAACGAAAGAAATGGACGTATAGTGTGATAGTGACTCTTATAGGTTTGTTACTGATTGGTAGTATAGTTGTTGTGATATGGCAAAAAAATAAAGTAGTTGAGCCAAACACTGAAATAGTGCATGAGCAACCGACAGAAAAGCTAGAACAAGCCCCACCTAAAGAAGTTAAAGAAGAACCTGAGGTATTAGATGATAATGGTTATGTGGAGGGGCAAGAGTTACCGACAGAGCCAACCTATATCAAAGATATTTTAATTGCGAGCAAACGTTATCCATTACCTAAAACATTTGCACCAGGTGAACAGCCTGAGGCACGTAAAGCAATGGATGAGTTAATTGCTGCAGCTAAACAACGAGGCTTTACACTAACTGCTTTTAGTGGTTATCGTTCTTACGATTATCAAACAACGCTTTATAATAATTATGTAGCACGTGATGGTAAGGATGCAGCAGACCGCTATAGTGCACGCCCTGGTTATTCAGAGCATCAAACTGGATTAGTATATGATGTTGGCGAAGTGGGTAAAGAAGATATTTGGTTAACAGAGCAATTTGGTGAGAGCGAGGCAGGCATTTGGATTCGCGATAATGCACATAAATATGGCTTTATTATGCGTTATCCAAAAGGTAAAGAAGATATTACAGGTTATATGTATGAGTCTTGGCATTTTAGATATGTTGGCGAAGATATAGCAACTAAAATCGCTAAAGCTAACAGCACATTAGAAGAATATTTGGAGATTAAATAACAAACGACGTTGCTAGTAAAATGGCAACGTCGTTTTTATTTACCAAGATTGTAATCCCAGGTGCTGTTCTACAAACGAAGTGTCCCAGCCCATTTGGTTGCCAAACATTTCAAGTGGCACTACCCGAAAGGCTGGCGAATCTGTAGCCCCGTTATAAACGTCACGCGTAACAGTTGTAGGGAAGAAGTTAGCTGCTGTAGTTTCAATTGTGCTTTTTTCACCTGTAACAGTTTTACGAATGTTAATGCGCCCAATCCCTCCAACATTAGTAGCTGCCCAAGGCTGTGCAGAATAAAAATTGCCTAGAGAATAAAAGACGGGCTTATTATTAATCCATTCAAATGGTTGCAAGACATGTGGATGATGACCAAAAATGGCATCTGCCCCTTCGTCGAAGAAGGTAGTGGCGAGCTGACGTTGGTAGTCATTATTATCTGTATTATATTCTTCACCCCAGTGCAGTGATAGCACAATGAAGTCAACTTGCGAACGAAGGGCCTTAATATCTTTTAATACCTGCTCCTCCTCTAAATAGGATACAAGGTAACTTTTATTATTAGGATACGTTGTACCGAATGTATTAGTACCATACGTGTAAGCTAGTATACCGACGGAAATATCATTAATATGCATAATGCGGGCTTGTTGTTTATCTTCCACAGAAGAAAATGCACCAGCATACGGCATATTATATTGCTTTAAGTTTTCGATGCTGAGTAGTACCTGATTTTCGCCTTTATCTAAAGTATGGTTATTCGCTAGCGTTACAAAGTCCACACCATTGAGTTGTAAATCACGAATGATATGTGGTGGACTATTGAATGATGGGTAGGTGCTTAGTCCAAGTGTATCGCCAGCAGGCATAGACTCTTGGTTAGCTAGTAGCATATCAATGCCTTCCATTTGTTCTTTAACATTTTCAAAAGCGAAATTAAAGTCTGGATATGTATAAATAGGATAATGTAATAAAATATCCCCAATCATGCCTAATGTTGCTTCGGAAGTTGTAGTGACAAGTTCTTTGTCAACAATCTTTTTACTAGTCGTAGGTGGTTGTGTTGGCGTAGGCTCCTTTGCACGGATTTGTGAGTACGCCATTGAAGTGGTGAAGAAAGCAACGATAAATAATAGTAAAACAAATATCCAGGTAAAGCGCGGCTTGAGTTTCAACAAAATCTCTCCTAAATTATAGTTATTATACCATTATAACCAAACTTAGAAAAAAGTGAATAGTTGATAAAAAACTCCCTTACACATGTAAGGGAGCCGTTGTTTATAAAATTGGTGAGATTAAGCGTGAAAGAGATTCTTTAAACTTAATTAAGTTTGAGCGATTATTATAAATATCTACAGTAAGCTCTGTAGCATCAAGCATATCTTTTTCAAAAATTTCAGCTAGTTCATGTGATTTTTCATTATCATAAATAAAAGCATTTACTTCAAAGTTCAATTTAAAACTACGCACATCGATGTTAGCTGTACCAACAGTTGAAGCCTCATCATCAATGACAATCATTTTGGCATGGATAAAGCCTTTTTCGTAAATATAAACTTTAGCGCCAGCCTGCAATAATTGACCTACATAGGAATACGTTGCCCAATACACAAATAAATGGTCAGGCTTATTAGGAATCATAATACGTACATCTATGCCCGAAAGAGCAGCAATTTTTACAGCGTCTAAAAAACTTAAATCAGGGATAAAATAAGGTGTTTGGATATAAACATATTTTTTAGCCTTATTAATTAATTGTAAATAACCATCTTTAATTTGTTCCCAATCTTCATCAGGACCACTTGAAACAATTTGCACACCTGCATTGCCTTTTTTAGATATTGCAGGGAAAAAGCTCTCACAGTAAGGTGTTTTATGATGTGCGGCTTGATTCCAATCTAGTAGAAAACGAGACTGAAGCGGGTGTACCGAACTGCCTTCAATACGCAAATGGGTATCGCGCCAGTAGCCAAACTTTTTCTTTAAGCCTAAGTATTCGTCCCCGACATTAAAACCGCCAATATAACCAATACGTCCATCAACAATAACTAGCTTACGGTGATTACGGAAATTAAGACGAGGATTAATGAGTGGCATAATGGAAGGGAAAAATACTTCAACTTCACCGCCCGCATCCAATAATTTTTGGAAGTGACGTTTTTTAACACCACGAGAGCCCATTTCATCATATAAAATCCGAACTTTGACACCTTGTTTTGCTTTTATAGTTAAAGCATCAACAATACGTGCACCTAAACCGTCTAAGCGGAAAATATAGTATTGTACATGGACATGTTCTTTAGCATGCTCAATATCTTTAATAAGCTGATTGAATTTGTCTTCACCATCGTTAAAGATTTGAATTGCGTTATCTTGAGTTAGCACAGCTTCATTGTTGCGAAGATGCATGTAAATTAAGTCATTATACTTTTCGGAGTTTTGAATGTGGAAATCAAATTTATCATTATGAATTGCATCCATTTGATAATTTACTAGCTTTTCAATCCCGATATATTTTTGACCGTCCCAACGAAATAAATGCTTCTGACGGAGGCGGCGTCCGAATAATAAATAGAGGACGAAACCTACGAGAGGTAAGAAAGTTAAAACGAGTACCCATGCCCATGTTGATGTGGGGTCTTTACGCTCTAAGAAAATGACTGTAATCGCTAGTAAAATATTAATGAGCAATAAAACAATAAAGAGGTAATCAAATTCAGCGATAAAATTGAGCATAACTAGCACCTTCTTTTTAATAATCTTTTCATTTACCATACTTCAAAACTAATAAAAATGCTATTGCTGTAAAAAAAGCACAAAAAGGATGTGACCCCTTTTGTGCTTTGGGCTTATGCTTTAGATTGGCGCAAAGTTTTAGTAGATGCACGGAAAGCAAAAATTAATGTAATAGAAATCACCGCAATAGTAGCGGAAATATAAAAACCTAGATTTGCTTGTTGTGTAAAAATCCAAGTAAAGAATAAAGGACCAATAATACGGCCTAAATTATCCATAGAGTAAGTTAGTCCAGCCGCAGCTCCGTAGCGTCCGCCGGATTCTTTAGAGGATAATGATACAACACAAGTACGCGCGAGCGCATTCCCTGCTGTAAATACACAAAGTGCAAAGCCTGCAAAAACAAGCCCATTAGTTAAGGTAAATAAAATCATACCTACTGCTGTAACGATTTGTGCGCCAATCAGCCAAGTTGTTTCTGTTCCGTCTTTAATACGACGGATAACACCGCCTTGAATGGCAGCGTCAACAAAGCCACTAAACATAAACAAGTAGCCTACTTGTGTAGGTGTAATCTGGATGCGATCAATTTGGAATAATTGGAACGTTGACTCTACACCTGCTAGCATAAACGTTACTAAAAATGAGAAGAAAAATAAGTAACGTACGCGGTATTTAAATAATGTAGTAGCACCAACAGGTACGAGTGTACGCTTATTAACATTGTCTTTGCGCTGAGTTGGTTCTTGCAATACCATACTTGCGTAAATAAATAGTAATGCGATTAATACAGCTGAGGCGATAAATGGTGCGCGCAAACTAAAGTGCCCACCAAGAACACCGCCAATTGCAGGCCCAAAAATAAAGCCTAAGCCAATTGACATCCCCATAAAGCCCATATATTTATTCCGATCTTCGTCACTCGACATATCACCAATAAAGCCTGTCACCGATGTATAAAGAGCTCCGGAGAATAAACCACCAATAATACGAGATATGTAAAGGATAGTTAAGTTATCAATAAATAGGGCGAAGACAATGAAGCTTAAACTAAAGCCTAAAAGTCCAACTAAAATTAACGGTTTACGTCCAATGCGGTCTGACAAAGAGCCCCACAGTGGCGCAGTAAAAAAGCTGGCTAACGCATAGACAGTTAACAATCCGCCAACGTGTACATCCGGCCAACCTTGTTGCACAATTACCTCTGGTAACACGGGAATAATAATACCAAAGCCTAGATAGACAAGAAATTGCACAGACATTAATAATAAAATAGCTTTTTTCATTACGACACCTGCCTTTAATTACATTATATGTTTATCTATTACCCTTACCTATCTACCACAAACTACTTGCGCATTAGCTTTTGAATGGTAACAACAAGCTCATCTAGTACCTCATCATCACCTTCAAGCAAACGTTCCTTTACGCAGGACTTTAAATGCCCATCTAACAAAATACGCGCCACACTATTAAGTGCAGCCTGACTTGCGGCAAGTTGTGTAATAATGTCATCACAATAGACATCATTGGCAATCATGCCTTTAATTCCTCTGATTTGCCCCTCGACACGATTTAAACGCGTGGTTAAATCTTTTTTAGTTGCTTCAGAATGATGACTCTTACGGCACTGTGTTTCTTTTTCCATCACTAACACCTCCTGCATTGTTATATATTATTGTAGTTGTAGCGCTTAACTTACTCAATAGCAGGATGTATTGCTAGTGTAAATAATGTAAATTACGGGTAAAAGACTTCTAGTGAATCACACAGATTTGTAACAAAATTGAAAGAATTAAATTACATGAAAGATGGTATGATACAAGTATAGTTTGAACATGTCTGACATCTACAGAAAAGTGAAACCTTCTATCAATGTCAAACGTTATATAAAGTAATTACCAATGAACGGGGTGGAACAGATGACGAAAGAAGTAGATTTAAAAAAGATTGTTTCGAATTTGTCTAAACTAGGTGTAAAAGCAACAGTTACTAAATCAAGATTAGATTTATTAAAAGTATTAACACCACCACTTACCACACCACAAGTCCAATTTAACGCATAACTTAACGACCCTTCGGTGTGATCGCTTACACCTTTATACTATGTAAAAAATCTCTTACGCCAAATTTTTGGTGTAAGAGATTTTTTAGTATAGTGTATCTATTTCAAATTTAGTCAATTCATCATATACTAAAATATACGAGATTGGAGGGGATAAACTGTGGCAAAGAGGTTGCGAGCAGCAGACGATTTTATTTATCATATTTACATTCATATGAATGATGTTGATCAATTTGTGATTTTTAGTGGTTTAAAATTACAACAGTTTGTTTCCTCTGTTGATCCTTTACGCAATCTACTGTTATTAAAAAATACGTACGATGATGGCATGTTTAATAATCATACACAGCATGATTATATTGTGCCTGAGGAAATCAAAAAATTTGTTAAGAAGGCAAATAACGTAGCAGAGTTATGCTGGATTGATTTTGAGTACGAGCGCCAGCTAAATGATTTAACAGCTAGAGAGCAAGCAGAGCTATTATATATCGCACATAAGCGTGAGCCGATTAGTGTGCCATTCTTCCAAAAACTACAAAACCGTTATGTTTACATAGCGTCAACAGGTGAGAAGGTAACGAAAATTTATTTTAAGCATTTAAGTGATGCAGATATGCTGATTGCTAATGTGTTTAACCAAATTATACGTGAGCGCGAAAATGTCTCGTCATTTTTCCGACGTCGTTCCAAAAGTAGCCTGCCTTCGATTACACCAGAATTTTTAAAAGCCTATCGTTCTTATGCTAAGGAGGGGGCATTATTTTCCTTAGCAAAATCGGATAAAACAAAGTCAGCGTATGAAATTGAAGTACGTAATTTATCGCATTATAATTTCCCGGATGAGATATGGGATGATTTGAAACAGATTTTAAAAGAAGAAGCAGACGATTTAATTCGTATTACGTAAAACTCACTGAAATACCAGTGAGTTTTCTTATATAAACCGTGGCTTCATGCTAAACTAAATGTACATACTGGCATTTATAATTGGAGGATTTTTTAATGAAGAAAAAACTAGGATTAGTATACGGTGGCAAATCAGCAGAGCATGAGGTGTCGCTATCAACAGCACTGGCAGTTATTGGTGCAATTGATTTTACTAAATATGAAGTAACCCCTATTTTTATTACAAAACAAGGTGAATGGCGCTGTGGTAATGCAGTAAGTGAGCCATTAACAACGATCGAGAGCCTGCGCTTAGCAGGAGAAGACAAACCGCATGATGTGATGTCATTTTTAGTAAATGAAGCAAATGAATTACGTGAGTTTGATGTGATTTTTCCATTATTGCATGGTACAAACGGTGAAGATGGTACAGTACAGGGCTTTTTTGAGGTACTTAATTTACCTTACGTTGGTAATAATGTACTTGGCTCGTCAACAGGCATGGATAAAGTAGTAATGAAGCAGTTATTTGAGATGGCTGGGCTACCTCAATTACCTTACGTTCACTTCATTAACGCAGAATGGCAAGACAATCAAGAAGTTATTTTACAGCAATGTGAAGATAAACTTGCTTACCCAATGTATGTAAAGCCAGCTAACCTTGGTTCAAGTGTTGGGATTAGCAAAGCCGAAACACGCGAAGAATTAACAGAGGCTATTGCAGTTGCGTTAAAATATGATCGTAAAATTGTTATTGAACAAGGTATTGTAGCGCGTGAGATTGAGCTTGCTGTATTAGGTAATGACGTAGCTCAAGTTTCAGTAGCTGGTGAAATCAAAGCGGTATCTGACTTTTATGATTATGAATCAAAATACGCAGACGGCTCAACAGAGTTAATTATTCCAGCAGAGATTTCAAACGCCACATTACTATCCCTTCAAACAATGGCTAAGAAAGCATTTAAAGCGATTGATGGTAGTGGTTTAGTGCGTGCTGACTTTTTTGTGACGGCTGATGATACGATTTATATTAATGAGGTAAATACGCTACCTGGTTTCACACCAGTGAGTATGTATCCACTGCTATGGCAAAAAACAGATGTAGCATACAGTGATTTAATTGACCGTTTAATTGAGCTAGGCTTAGAGCGTCATGCGCAAAAGCAAAAACTCCAATTTAATTTATAAAAGAGGTAGAGCAAATGAAACGAACAGTAAAACAATTAGCTGATTGGCTACAAGTAACAAAGGTTCAGCAGCCAGAGGTTGAAGTTACAGGTGTAACAATTGATACGCGCACAGTTAAGGCGGGTGACTTATTTGTACCGTTTCGTGGTGAGCGCTCTAATGGGCATGACTATGTAAAGCAAGCTATCGAAGCGGGTGCAACAGCTGTGTTGTGGCAGGCAGATGAGCCTAATCCACCAACAGATATACCGTTAATTATTGTAGAGGATACAGAATTAGCGTTACAGGAATTAGCACGTCAGTACCGTACAGAGCATCAAGCAACCTTTATTGGTATTACAGGCTCTAATGGCAAAACATCTTCAAAGGATATGGTAGCGGGCTTACTAGCGCCATATTTTAAAGTGCAAAAGACACAAGGTAACTTTAATAATCAACTTGGGCTTCCGATTACTATACTAAATTTGGATGAGGATGCTGAGGTAGCTGTACTTGAAATGGGGATGAGCGGTTTTGGCGAAATTGCATTTTTAGCAAAGTTAGCGCGCCCACATATCGCAATCATTACTAATATTGGCGAAGCACATATGCAGGACCTTGGCT
Source organism: Metalysinibacillus saudimassiliensis (assembly GCA_000935965.1). Classification (GTDB taxonomy): domain Bacteria; phylum Bacillota; class Bacilli; order Bacillales_A; family Planococcaceae; genus Metalysinibacillus; species Metalysinibacillus saudimassiliensis. The sequence goes on along the minus strand of LN483075.1, from coordinate 299,957 downwards.
CACGTGAAGGTATTGCGAAAGCAAAGTTTGAAATTAGTGAGGGCTTAGTACCAAACGGTATTTTATTTTATGATGGGGATGAGCCATTATTACAGGCGCTTATTACAGAGCAATTGAATACAAAAGCCTTTGGTATGCAAGCAACAAACGATTTATATGCGACGGATATTTTAGCAACTGAAGCGGGTAGTGAGTTTACTGTGCATGGTATGATAGATGAGCATGTGAGTATTTCAATACTGGGTGAGCATCAAGTGAAAAATGCGTTAGGCGCAATGCTTGTTGCGCAACATATTGGCTTAACACCAGCGCAAATTAAGCAATCACTAGCACAGGTGACGTTAACAGATATGCGTATGCAATTAGTGCCAAAAGGTGATGTGTTATTTATTAATGATGCATATAACGCAGCACCAACTTCTGTACGTGCGGCAATTGAATTTATGAAGACAACGACTATTCGATCTAAAAAATGGCTAGTGCTTGGAGATATGTTAGAGCTTGGGCCAAATGAGTTAGCTTACCATGCAGAGTTGGCGGATGTTATTGATCCAGCACATATCGAAACAGTGTTATTGTATGGGCCACGTATGCGTGTATTATATGAAGAGCTAGCTCATAAATTTAGTGATGCTAATTTATATTATGCTGCTGAAGATATTTCTGCACTAGCTAATATTATTGAGCAGAGTGCAACAAATGAAACGTTGCTATTAATTAAAGGCTCCCGTGGTATGAAACTTGAACGATTAATTTAAACGACAGCGTTACTACTAACATGTAGTAGCGCTTTTTTTAGGAGGCAGGGCAGTGACGACTGGTATTTTGTATTTGCATGGTTTTTCAGGTGGGACGTATGAGATTGCGCCACTACAAAATTATTTAGCCCAGTATGATTTTATTACCAAAGCACCTACATTAACGGGGCATGGCGAAGTATTGCATTTGCGCCAGTGTAAGGCAGAGCATTGGCTAAAAGATGCTGAGCTTAGTTACCGTAAACTCGCAAAGCGTGTGGATGAGGTAATTGTGGTAGGGTTTTCGATGGGGGGTGTGCTGGCGCTATATTTGGCACAGCGCTACCCAGTAAAAAAATTAATATTACTTAGTGCGGCGCTTAATTATATTGAGCCTAAACAATTAGTGAAGGATGTTGCCATATTTGCGACAGCGGGCTATCAAGTAAAAATGAATCCAACTTTTCAACGCTATGCGTTTAAATTTGGCAAAGTGCCCCTTAGTGCAGCAATTGCTTTTACGCGTGTCGTGAAATTGACAGCACCCTATGTCAAAAATATTACGGTGCCAACGATGATTGTACAGGGGCAACTTGATGGCATGGTGCCCTACACTACAGCTAATAAAATTTATTCAATGCTCTCATCACGTGATAAGCGGTTATATTATTCACCAAATGGTAAGCATCATATTTGTTTCAGTGATGATCGTGAAAAGTGGTTTACAAAAGTCGCACAGTTTGTCAATGATAAAAGTCTGATAATTGAGAATGAGGCGTAACCATTGCATGCGTTGCTTATGCGTGATAGACTAATGAAAGCAATGGATACATTTTGTGCGAAGGCTCTTCAACAATCTTGTGAAGAGTGCTTTTTTTTGAACTAACGGTTATATTCTAAAGAATACAACCGCTCGGCAACGACCGGGCTTTCCCTTTCATGAACAAGAAAGCTTTACTAGCTATTAGTAAAGAGACATATTAGTGACGGAAACGTTCCAAATAGATCGGCTCGAGTTTGCCATCATTCATCTGAAAATGTAACCATTTGTCAACTTATAAGCAAAAAAGGAGAATGAAGAGTTTGACAAATTTTTCAGAATTAAATGTAAGTGAATCAACACTACGCTCACTTAAGCGTATGGGATTCGAAGAAGCAACACCTATTCAAGAAGGTACAATTCGTTTTGGTATGGAAGGTCGCGACATTATTGGCCAGGCACAAACTGGTACAGGTAAAACAGCGGCATTCGGTATCCCTCTAATCGAGAAAATTGACCCAAAAAACCCTGCAATCCAGGCGTTAATTATTGCCCCTACACGTGAGTTAGCAATCCAAGTATCAGAAGAACTTTACAAATTAGGTTACGATAAACGCGTTAAATTATTGTCTGTATATGGTGGACAAGAAATCGGACGTCAAATTCGTGCGCTTAAAAATAAGCCACAAATTATTGTAGGTACACCAGGTCGTATCATTGACCATATTAACCGTCGTACATTAAAGCTTAGTGAAGTACAAACACTTGTACTTGATGAAGCAGACGAAATGTTAAACATGGGCTTCATTGATGATATTAATGCGATTTTAGAGCATGTACCAGCAGAGCGCCAAACACTATTATTCTCAGCAACTATGCCAGGACCAATCCGCAAAATCGCTGAAGAATTTATGAAAGACCCTGAAGTAGTTAAGATTAAATCAAAAGAAATGACAGTCGAAAATATCGACCAATATTTCGTTAAAGCGCAAGAGCGCGAAAAATTTGATATCTTAGCTCGTCTTTTAAACGTTCACCAACCAGAATTAGCTATCATCTTCGGTCGTACAAAACGCCGCGTTGATGAAGTAGCACAAGCACTATCAATTCGTGGTTACCTTGCAGAAGGTATTCATGGTGATTTAAGCCAAGCGAAACGTATTTCTGTACTACGTCAATTTAAAGAAAACAAAATTGACATCTTAGTAGCAACAGACGTAGCTGCGCGTGGTTTAGATATTTCAGGCGTAACACATGTTTATAACTTCGATATTCCACAAGATCCTGAGTCTTACGTTCACCGTATCGGACGTACAGGTCGTGCTGGTAAATCAGGTTTAGCGGTAACATTCGTAACACCACGTGAAATGGGTTACCTACGTATCGTTGAAGAAACAACTAAAAAGCGTATGACACCTCTACGTCCACCATCATCAAGTGAGGCCCTTGCTGGTCAACAACGCTTATCGATGGAAACATTAGTAGAAATCGTACAAAAAAATAACTTAGATGATTACCGTACATTAGCATCTGAATTATTAGAAGAACATAGTGCAACTGACTTAGTAGCAGCAGCATTACGTTCATTAACAAAAGAGCCAGATGACTCACCAATCCAAATCACTGAAGAACGTCCATTACCAATGCGCGGCAATCGCAGCGGTGGCGGTCGTGGTGGTAACCGTAGTGGTGGCGGTAATCGTTACCGTGGCAACCGCAGTGGCGGTGGTGGCGGACGTCGTGAAGGCGGACGTGATCGTAACCGTAGTGGTGGCGGAGAACAACGTCGCGAAGGTGGTCAAGGCGGAGGCCGTCGTGACGGCAATCGTCGTCCACGTCGTCGTGAAGAACAATAATAACAGTACAAGCCGTTCCTTTAGGGGAGCGGCTTTTTTGAAACATTTTATAAGATAAGCCGTAAATAAACAGGAGGCGATTAGACTTGAGAAGTAAACCAAAGCACAAAATATCGCGTAGAGGTTTAACAGTGTGGCGTTTATATGGTGTAATCCAAACTGTTATTCTTGCCATTGCTGCAGGTGTAGTGGATTATTTAACGCTACGCTTTGATTGGCCAATATGGAGTCATTTTGTTGGCTGGGGATTAGTGGCACTAAGCATTCTATTTTCAACGATTGTATTTCCTAGGGTGCGTTGGGAGCGCTGGCGTTATGAAGTACGTGAGCATGAGATTGAAGTACAGCATGGCTTGTTTATTGTAAAGCGTACTATCATCCCAATGGTGCGTGTACAGCATGTTGATACGACGCAAGGACCTATTTTAAAAAAATATGATTTAGGTAATATTTCGATTTCAACAGCGGCAACAACACATGTAATTCCCGCGCTTAATATGGATGAGGCCGACGAAATGCGCGCGCGCATCTCGGACTTAGCAAGGGTGGCGGAAGATGATGTCTGAGATTATGTATAAAAAACTACCCTTTGCCTCGGTAGTCATTGATGCGGCAGCAACCTTTCGAGCGTTTCTTGTACCATTAATGATTATGCTCGTTGCTAATTTTTCAAAATTCACATTAGATTTTTCAAGTTCAGGCTTTTGGAGCTCACTCGCTTTAATTGGTTTTTGGAGTATTGTTATTTTATTTTCTTTATTTTTTAGTATTATTCGTTGGTGGACTTATTATTACTGGTTTGAAGATGCTGAGCTTCGTGTGAAGTATGGTTTATTTATTAAAAAGAAGCGTTATATTCCATTTGAACGCATTCAAACATTAAATTACCATGAGGGAATCTTTCATCGTCTATTTGGCTTAGTAAAAGTAGAAGTCGAAACAGCAGGTAGCTCTGAGGGCAAAGCGGAAGTCGTATTAACTGCTCTAACTCGTGAAGCAGCTAATCAAATCGAAGCGGAGATGCGTAAGGCTAAACAACAGCCAACTGAACAACTAGTAGAGGAACTAGCCCCAGTAGCAGAAGTTACAGCAATGTATAAGATGTCAACAAAAGACCTGTTGGTTTTGGCTTCGACATCGGGTGGTATTGGTGTTGTTATTTCGGGTTTACTAGCAGTGCTGAGTCAAGTTTCGGACATTATTCCGTACGAAAAAATTTACGGAGAGCTTGCAACACTTGCGAAATACGGTGTGTTGTTAATTAGTTTAGTAGTACTGGCTGTATTTGTTGTGGGGTGGCTTGCGTCAGTTCTATTAACCTACTTAAAATATTACAGCTTTACAGTAGTAGTACAAGAAGAAAATCTTGTGATTACTCGGGGTTTACTTGAAAAGAAACGTGTTACAATCCCGTTAAAGCGAGTACAAGCGATAAAAATTGTGGAAAATCCATTTCGTCAATTGTTTAAATACGCTACGGTAAGTGTAGAGAGTGCAGGAAGTAATAGTGGTGAGGACTCGATGGTAATCTTTCCTCTAATTAAGCGCTCTAAGCTACAGGATCCACTTACTGAACTGTTTCCACATTATGACTGGCATCAGCAATGGATTGCATCACCTAAACGCTCACGTCCTTTCTTTTATCGCATTGATTTTATCTGGCTTGTGCCATTGATTGTAGCACTGAGCTATTTTTTGTTGCCATGGGGGCTATTATCTTTACTGCTAGTACCATTGACGATTGCGTTAGGCATTTGGCAACATCGCACGGCAGCTTATGCCATTGATGATAAGCAGTTAACGCTTCGCTATCGTATTTTTAGCCGCGTAACTTTTTTTGCTGAAAAGCATCGTATTCAATCAATAACAGCGAGTCAGTCTTATTTTAAGCAACGCAAAAATGTGTCGGATGTGCGTGTGCATGTAATGTCAGGTGCTACTGGTGCTACGGCTACTGTAACAGCACTTGAAGCAAAAGATGTAAATCATATCCTGACATGGTATGAGCATAAAAAAGAGGTATAATAAAAAAATCATCATTTCCGCAAGTAAAGGGAGATGATGATTTTTTGGCTATTATAAGCGAGCACGCCATTTATTTACGCGTTTGGGATGTAAATAAATTAAGCCCAAAAGAAATCCACCAGCTAAGCCGCCAAGGTGCGCAGCAGCATTAATATTGGGCTGGATAAATGTCATTACAACACTAACTAAAATTAGTGGTAAAATTAATTGACGCAATTCTGGCATCATTTTGCGTGTGTAGTAAATGAGTGCTGCATATGCACCCATAATCCCAAATATTGCGCCACTTGCACCCACGCTTAAATAATTGGCGTCATAAAGAATGAACGTAGCAAGGTTACCAATTAGCCCTGCACTCACAAAAATAGTTAGAAAGCGCAGCTTACCCATTAAGAGTTCAAGCTCAGGTCCGAACAAAAATAGCCAAAACATATTCATCAGCACATGCATAAAGTCAGCGTGTAAAAACATGCTAGTTAGAACACGCCAGTATTGTCCCTCGGCGATAGCTAAATTATATTGAGCGCCTAAAGCGAAAATAATATCACCGTATGTTGGAATAAAGCGTGTTAAATAAATAATAATATTTAAGGCAATTAATGTGGAGGCCACAGGGTAAAGAGTGGTGTATTCTTTAAAATTTTCTGTACGTTTAAACATTTTTATTCACCTCAAGTTCGTTACTACATTATACACAGATTTGAACTTAGAGTACAAAGGAGATTGCTATGATTAAGGGAATTGGCTTAGATATCGTAGAGTTACCACGTATCAAGCAAATTATTGAACGCACACCGCGCTTTGTACATCGAATTTTAACAGCGCGTGAAAGCGTGATTTATGAGCGACTAGCGCCCCATCGTAAAGTGGAATTTTTAGGTGGACGATTTGCTGCGAAAGAGGCTTATGCTAAAGCTTTAGGAACAGGTATTGGTATGGAGTGTGAGCTTCAAGACATAGAGATATTACCTAATGAACTAGGAGCACCTAAAGTTTATTTTAAAAAAGAGTTAACAAACGATTTTATTTCGATAACGCATACAGAAAAATATGCAGCTGCACAAGTAATTATCCTAGTTTAAGCATAATATTTCGCTATAAATGTGAAAAAACAAATCACATTGTCGATATATATAATAGAACAAAATAAAAGTTGGTTATGTTTTATTGTATGGTTTTAGGGTAGTTTATGTTTAGGCTAGCTGAGAGAGGGAAAAAAATGAGCTCAGTACAATATTATAGACCAACCAAAATTAGTATAAATTTAAAGGCAATTCAACAAAATATTCGTAATCTACAACAACACTTAACTGCTGGTGTGCAAATCATCGCAGTTGTCAAAGCTAATGCGTACGGTCATGGCGACGTTGAGGTAGCGCGCACCGCTTTGCAAGAAGGTGCAACTACATTAGCTGTCGCAACATTTGAAGAAGCGCTACATATTAGAGAACATTTTAAAGAAGCTCAAATCCTTGTATTGGGTATTGTGTTACCGCAATTTGTAAATGATGCAATTGCAAATGATATCATACTTACCGCACCATCTTTACAATGGCTAGAGCAAGTAATGAAGTATAAAAGTTCAGGTAACATTCGTGTTCATTTAAAGATTGATAGTGGTATGGGCAGGATAGGTATTAGAGATGAAGAAGAGATGAAGGCAGTTGTTACGTTTATTCAATGTGAGGGCATTGAGGTAGACGGTATCTTTACACATTTTGCTACAGCTGATGAGCAAGATGAAGCATATTTTTTACAGCAAGCCAAAGCATTTAGCACTATGGTGGCGTTTTTGCCTAAAAAGCCTAGATTAATACATGCAGCAAATACGGCTACAGCCCTAATTAAATCGAAAGCATATCAGTTTAATGCGGTGCGTTATGGTATAGCTATGTATGGTTTAGCTGCCTCGCCTTATGTGCAAGCATGTGCGCCATTTGCGCTGGAGCCTGCTCTTTCTTTACATTCAGCGTTAACGCATGTAAAGCAAATTGAAGCAGGTGATCACATTGGGTATGGAGCTACCTTTACTGCTAAAGAACGTATGTTTATCGGTACTTTACCAATAGGCTATGCGGATGGTTTATTAAGAGGACTAGCTGGACAGGAAGTATTGATTGATGGTCAGCGTATGCCAATTGTAGGGAAGATTTGTATGGACCAATGTATGGTTGCAATGAACAAAAATTACCCAATAGGTGAGCCTGTCACACTGATAGGTACACAACAAAATACTACTATCAATATAGAGGAATGGGCCGAAAGACTAAATACTATAAATTATGAGATTCCATGTACGCTCTCCTGTAGAGTGCCTAGAATACACAAAAACGATTAAAAGTGAGGAAAAAAGCGCGGATAATAGTGTTTTCGACAGATAAACGCCTTATTCGAGCCTTTAAATTACTATATAAAAATGGTAAAATGTACTTAATCAATTTTGCGACTTTATAAGTTAGTTGTGATTGGAGGTACGTTTTTGTGTGTGCGAAGCTATTTGAATGTATTAAACATTGTCAAGGAGATTTAAGGAGCTGTACCAAAAATGGGACTCATCCGTCAACTAGCCACCGTTCATATTACGATGTAATGGCTAAAGGTTATAGGGAAATGTATAGTATTAACCTGAAATTAGCGACAGAGTGTTTTACGATGGAATACGAAGTAGAAAGTATTGTTGAGCGAGCCGTGAGCGGAGGTTAACAATTTTGAATATAAAACGTGGTGATGTGTATTTTGCAGATTTATCACCTGTGGTCGGATCTGAACAAGGAGGAACACGACCAGTTCTAATCATTCAAAATGACATTGGGAATCGCTTTAGTCCCACAGTAATTGTTGCGGCAGTTACTGCGAAGATTGCAAAAGCAAAATTTCCAACACATGTTGAGATAAGTGCTAAGGAGTATGGGTTTGAACGTGATTCGGTAATTTTGCTAGAGCAAATTCGGACGATCGATAAGTCGCGCTTAACTGATAAAATTACACGTCTAGATAAGCCGCTAATGCGAAAAGTAGATGCAGGATTAATGATTAGTTTGGGGTTAGTCGATTTATAACATACATACAGCTTTAAGCATCGGAACTCACTTTATTATTAGTGACCGATGCTTTTTTAGTACCGAAAGCTAGCCTTTCGTCGTATGATTAAGGGAAAGTAAAAAAGTGAGGTAATGACAGGATGAACGAACAATTTTTTATGGTTTTACGGGATAATCGTGAAGAAATTATAGCAAACACTGTTGAGCAATTAAGTTTAGGCACAGAATATGTGCCTAAAGAGGTATTAAAGGATAGTCAACTAAAACCGATTATTAGTGAAGTATTAGATTTAATTGAGTTGGTTGATGAGCAACAAGAACAAAGATTACAGAATTTCTTCCGAGGTAGCAAAAGATTGACGTGGTCAATTGTAACTGTTTTGCATATTTTTGACTGTATTGGATTAAGTGTGTATCAACTTATGGATAAATTAGCTATTATTGAAGATATGACAAAGGAGGAGCGATTAATCGCCTTAGAAAAGCGCGTAATACCTTTGCGTAATCGATTTGTACAACTGCATGTTGATATGTGGGAAAACACTTTAGAGATTCAACGATTAGCACTAAAAGAGCTAACTGCGCCCTTAATTCCTATCTTTGAAAAAATCTCAGTAATGCCCTTAGTAGGTACAATTGATACAGAACGTGCTAAATTAATTATAGAGAACTTATTACACGGGGCTGTAGCGCATCGTAGTGAAATAGTGTTAATTGATATTACGGCAGTACCAGTTGTTGATACCATGGTAGCGCATTACATGATGCAAGCTGTTGAAGCGTTACGCTTAGTTGGTACACGTAGTATGTTAGTAGGGATTCGTCCAGAAATTGCGCAAACAATTGTTAATTTAGGCGTGCAGATGCATGACTTTGAAACAGAAAGTACGCTAAAGCGCGGGGTAGAAAAAGCTTTACGAAGCGTTAATCGAAAAATTATTGAGGTGAAAGATTCATGAGCTTAAAAGTACCTATTTTAAAATTGTATGATTGCTTGATTGTCTCAATTCAATGGGAATTAGATGACCATATGGCTATGATGTTTCAAGAAGATTTGCTAAGTAAGTTATATGAAACAGGCGCTAGAGGCGTTGTTTTAGATTTAACATTTGTAGACTTTATGGATTCGTATATCGCCAAAGTTATAGGAGATGCTATCAATATGGCTACTTTAATGGGAGCTAAGTTGGTGCTAACAGGCATTCAGCCTCCTGTTGCGATTACACTTGTTGAGTTAGGTATTAGCTTAAATGCCAGCTCTACAGCACTAGACTTAGAAAAAGGCTTAGAACAGCTCCAAAGAGAACTGGGGGGTTAAGTATGTCACAGCAAACGTCAGTGGAAATTATTACGGAGTGGGACATCGTTGCAGCACGTCAATTAGGGCGTAATGAAGCTAAGGAAATTGGTTTTGGCACAGTGGACCAAGCAAGAATCACAACGGCAATTAGCGAGTTGGCACGTAATATTTATTTATATGCGCGAGTAGGTCGCGTGGATATTGAGCGTCTTTATGAAGATGGGCGCAAAGGCATTTCAATTGTGGCGAGCGATAAAGGTGCTGGTATCGAGGATGTCCGCAAAGTATTAGAGGATGGCTACTCAACATCTGGTGGTTTAGGTGCAGGTTTGCCAGGAGTAAAACGTTTAATGGATAGTATGGATATTGTGTCTAAAAGCGGTGAAGGTACGACCATTACTATCACTAAATGGTTGCGATAAGGTGTGAATGAAATGAAAGATTTAGAACGTGAGTATCACAAAATTTTATCTGATTATGTAAAGGATCAAAATGAGCGGAATTTATATATCGGACAAAACTTTGTGCGACAATTGATACGACGTAATGTAGCGCCAGAAGATGTAGTTAGTTTACATAAAGAGGCGGTAGAGTCGATTTTTCCAGAGGAAATCGAGGGCTTACGGACGGCTTACGATTTTTTAATCGAAATGATGGTACATTACGGTATGGCCTTACGTGAGCACCAAAGCCTGGTACAAAAGCAAGCAGAGCTACAGATTGAAATGAACATTGCTGCTAATGTACAAAAGACTATGCTACAAACAAAGATGCCGAATAGTAATGAAATAGAAATCGGAATGTTATCGACGCCATTGAAAACGGTTAATGGTGACTATGTTCATTTTATAGATGACGAAAACTACGTTAGCATTGCAGTCACAGACGTTGTAGGCAAGGGAGTTCCTGCAGCACTATGTATGTCGATGGTAAAGTATGGTCTAGAGACGATGCGAGAGTCCGGACATATTCCTTCGAGAGTACTAGCTGTATTAAATCGTATTGTTGAGCAGAATGTGGATGATAGTATGTTTATCTCTATGTTTTATGGTTGCTTTGTCCTCGAAGAAAACAAATTTTATTACGGCTCAGCGGGGCATGAACCTGCCTTTTTATATCGTGCAAAGGAAGATAAGTTTCATGATTTAGAGGCTAATGGTATGTTGCTAGGTATTATTCCCACAGCTCGTTATATTGATAATGAAGTGGTGTTAGAGAAGGACGATATGATTGTCATTGTAACGGATGGTGTGACAGAATTTAGAGAAGACGATACTATTGATGAGCGCGGTGTAGTTGCCTCGCTTATAAATGATGTGAAGCATTTAGCACCTCAGCAAATTTGTGAGTATTTATATCAAAAGCTCGAAGAAATGCATGAGTTTAATTTAAAAGATGACTTCACAGTAGTTGTAATTAAAAAAAATTAATGTTTAATCAAAAAATATTAAGGGTACAGAACACTAATTTGAATGAATGTAATTACAGAGGGGGTCCATATACATGGATATGAAAGTATATTTTAAAGAAGACGGTGACATTTTACGTGGGTTCGTTGAAGGTGAGATTGACGCGTACACAGCGCCACAGTTGCGTGAAGGCTTAGATGCAGCAGAAGTGACAGAAGGTACGCAAATCGAAGTGGATTTAACACATGTAAATTATATCGATAGTACAGGGCTAGGTGTTTTTGTGGCCTTTTATAAACGTGTACAACGTGAGGGCGGAGACGTACGCCTTGTTGGACTGTCTGAGCGTATTCAACGTTTGTTTGAGATTACAGGTTTAAGTGAGCTTATGAATATCCAAGGTGAGAAGAAGGTGGAATTAAGCTGATGAAAAAACAATTTGATTATGTGGAAATGAAGTTTCCAGCCAAATCGCAATATGTAAGTGTTGTACGCTTAGCTGTTTCGAGCCTAGCGAGCCGCATTGGGTTTTCTTATGATGATATAGAAGATTTAAAAATTGCTATTAGCGAAGCTGTAACCAATGTGGTGCATCATGCATATGAAGGTGCTGGTGAAATGGTTATTGGTTGTGCTTTATACGACGATAAAATCGAATTAATGATTTCGGATTATGGCTCAAGCTTTGAATATGAAAAAGTGAAGGCTACCGTAGGCCCTTACCATAATGAGCAGTCCATTGAAAACTTACGTGAAGGCGGATTAGGTTTATACTTAATGGACGCGTTAATGGACGAGGTATTACTGGCAAACAACGATAGTGGGGTAACAGTCTTTATGACGAAGTATGTCGCTAGAGAGCAGGTGGATGAGGTTGCCGAAAAAGTCACAACACAATAAGAGAGCTTCTAAGGAGCAAGTATTTGAGTGGATTGTGCAATATCAAGAGAATGAAGATCAAGAAGCTCAAACAAACCTAGTGTTAAATTATCAGTACTTAGTAGATTCGATTGCGCGTAAATACTCTAGCAACTACTCTAATTTAGAAGATATGAAGCAAGTAGGTATGCTGGGGTTATTGGGTGCTATTCGACGATTTGATGTGGATTTCGGTCGCACGTTTGAGGCGTTTGCTGTGCCAACAATTGTTGGTGAGATTAAACGCTTCCTGCGTGATAAAACATGGGATGTGCATGTGCCACGTCGTATTAAGGAGCTTGGGCCACGTATTAAAGCAACCGTAGAAACGTTAACTACTGAGCTCCAACGTTCGCCAAGCATTACCGAAATCGCTGAGCGCCTAGAAGTTACAGATGAAGAAGTGCTTGAAGCAATGGAAATGGGACGTAGCTACCAAGCGTTATCAATGGATCATTCGATTGAGTCTGACTCAGATGGTAGCTCCATTACGCTGTTTGATGTCATTGGTCAAGCAGACGAAGAGTATGAGAAGACCAATAAGCGTATGATTGTAGCCGAAGCGATGTCGGTATTAACTGAGCGTGAGAAGCAAATCATTCAGTTAACGTACTTGGAGCAGTTGAGTCAAAAAGAAGCGGGAGAACGTTTAGGTATTTCGCAGATGCATGTTTCACGTTTACAACGTAAAGCAATTAAAAAGCTACAAGATACGATTTTAGTAGAGGACAGTGTATCTACATGACAATGATTTCAAGCGCGGTGTATCGAGCCGCGAAGCAACACGCTACGGTAGCGGGTGACGCATACTTCGAAAAATATAGTGAGGATTATTATATATGTAGCATTGCAGATGGTTTAGGCAGTGGCGAAATGGCGCAACAGTCAGCAGCTGTAATGCCCATTATTATTGAGCAATATAGTGATGAGACTGTTGAGCGCCTTATGCAACGCTGTAATACAGCATTAAAAGGCCGGCGCGGTGCTGCAATTGCGATTGCTAAAGTACATTACGCTACACAACAAATTGAGTACAGCTCAATTGGTAATGTACAAATGTATATGGTCAATGAAAACGATAAATTAATTTATCCCATCCCACAGGCAGGTTTTTTGTCGGGTAGACATCAAGTTGTTAAAACAGATCGTATTAGCTATCAGGCAATTAGTCGGTTCTTTATGCATTCCGATGGTATTACGATACGTCGTCCTGCTGAGCTGTTAAAAAATAACAGCTCGGCAGATGCGATTATTCAAGCCGTTATTCCGACAGTCGATTTTAAAGATGATGCAACAATGATTGCTGTTGAATTAACATAAGCTACCTCAGTAGGTTTTTCTTACTAAGGTAGCTTATTTTTATTGTAAAATAGAGCATGGAAAGGTAGTGATTAAGGTGGAAGAAAAAATGATTAAACATGTAGCTGAACAAGTTAAGATAACACCAAAGCAAGTAAAAACAGTAATTGAGCTTTTGCAAGATGGTAATACAGTTCCCTTTATTGCACGTTACCGAAAAGAGGCTACGCATTCATTAAATGAAGTAGAAATTAAAGCAATTGAAGACCGCTACCATTATGCTGTGCAATTGCAAGAGCGTAAGGATGAGGTGCTACGTTTAATCGAGGAACAAGGTAAACTAACGGAGCAACTGACAAAAGACATTACGGCAGCTTCTGTTTTACAGCGCGTAGAGGATTTATACCGCCCATTTAAGCAAAAGCGTCGTACAAAAGCAACAATGGCTAAGGAAAAAGGTTTAGAGCCATTAGCAAGTGCATTGTTACGCTTTACTCCTATGTCTTTACAAGAGCTATATAAACAACATCCTGCAACGGAGTTACTTACGCAGGAAGAAGCATTCGCAGGTGCGCGTGACATTTTAGCGGAAACTTTTGCGGACGATGCAAGTATCCGTGAAAAAATTCGTGAGTTAGGGCGCAAGCGTGGCATCATCGAAACAACAGTAAAGAAGGGTGACAAAGATGAGCAACGTGTCTTCGAAATGTATTACGACTACACTGAACCCGTGCATGCGATTGTACCGCACCGTATTTTAGCACTTAACCGTGGAGAGAAAGAGGAGGTGTTGCGTGTAGGTATTACGTTGCCGGAAGATGTTGTAATGCGTGCAATGTATACAAAATGGATTCCTGCGACAGGTAATTCGCCAGCAATTGCAGAAGTTAAGTTAGCAATTGAAGATGCCTTTAAGCGATTAATCCACCCTTCTATTGAACGTGAGTTACGTAATGAATTGACAGAAGTCGCTGAGCAACAGGCGATTCATATTTTTTCGGAAAACTTAAGAAGCCTATTATTACAACCACCTATGAAAAATAAATATGTATTAGGTGTTGACCCTGCATTCCGTTCAGGTTGTAAGTTAGCGGTTGTAGATGAGTTTGGTAAGATGATTGAAGTCGGGGTAGTTTACCCACATCCACCAATAAAAAACCAACGTGGTGAGGCTAAGCAAAAAGTTGAAGCGTTGTTAAAGCGCTATCCTATCGAAATCATTGCGATTGGTAATGGTACAGCTTCTCGTGAGACAGAGCAATTTATTGCGGAGATTTTGCAAGAGCAGGATACGACAGCCTCGTATGTCATTGTTAATGAAGCAGGAGCATCGGTTTATTCAGCTTCGCCTGTAGCACGGGAGGAGTTTCCGGATTTACAAGTAGAAGAACGTAGTGCTGTTTCGATTGCGCGTCGTTTGCAAGACCCGCTGTCGGAGCTTGTAAAGATTGAACCAAAGGCAGTAGGGGTTGGGCAGTATCAGCATGACGTTTCACAAAAGAAATTAGCAGAATCATTAACGTTTATTGTAGAAACAGCTGTTAACCAAGTTGGCGTGGACGTAAATACAGCCTCTGTATCTTTACTTCAGCATGTATCAGGGCTATCAAAAACTGTAGCCGAAAACATTGTGAAAATGCGTGGAGAAAGTGGGGCCTATACTTCTCGAGTATCGTTAAAAAAAGTACCACGTTTAGGTGCCAAAACATATGAACAAGCAATTGGTTTCTTGCGTGTTCCAAGTGCTAAAAATCCATTAGATGCAACGGGTATTCACCCTGAGAGTTATCATTTAGCAGAAGCAGTACTACAAGCAGTAGGTATGACTAAAAAAGCACTTGGTACAAAGGAGTTAGATGAAGCGTTAGCAAATGTTCAAGTGGCAACACTTGCTGAACAATTAGCTGTTGGTGAGATTACGCTACAAGATATCGTTACTATTTTACGTAAACCAATGCGCGATCCACGAGATGCCTTTCCACAGCCATTACTAAAAACAAATGTATTAAAAGCAGAAGATTTACAAGTAGGTATGTCATTAGAAGGCACTGTGCGTAATGTTGTAGACTTTGGTGCGTTTGTTGATATTGGTGTAAAACAAGACGGACTTGTGCATATTTCTAAACTACGTAAGTCGCGCGTTAAACACCCATTAGATGTAGTCACACTAGGTGATATTGTTACGGTATGGGTGGAGCAATTAGATTTAGCTAAAAATCGTATTAGTTTAACGATGATTGCGCCAAATGAATAATGAACAATTAACGGCACTTGTTAGGCAGCTTTCCTTAACCTTTTTCGCTACGTCTTTTTCTCATCAAGCTTATTTTAATCCACGGTTACGTACAACAGGTGGTCGTTATATGCTAGCAACTCATCATATCGAAGTTAATCCTAAAGTATATGAGAATTATGGTGAAGAAGAATTATCTAATGTTATTAAGCATGAGCTGTGTCACTACCATTTACATTTAGCTAATCTAGGTTATCAACATCGTGATGCGGATTTTAAGCAGCTAGCCAAGCGAGTAGGAGCACCACGCTTTTGTCAACCACTTGCACCGCGTAAGTACTCGCATAAATATCAATGTGAACGTTGCGCTACAAGCTACCAGCGTCAGCGTAAAATAGATACGACACGTTACCGTTGTGGGCGTTGTAAGGGTAAAATAAATAAAATTGAATAAAGGTATTGACGTTTTTAAAAATGGCATCTATAATAGTAAAAGTCGAGTTAAGAACGACGTACTATTATTCCGAAGTAGCTCAGTGGTAGAGCAATCGGCTGTTAACCGATCGGTCGTAGGTTCGAGTCCTACCTTCGGAGCCATTTAGGCCCCTTGGTCAAGCGGTTAAGACACCGCCCTTTCACGGCGGTAACACGGGTTCGAATCCCGTAGGGGTCACCATTTTTTCTAAAGAAATGTTTTAAGGTTTTAGGGTTTTTATTATGAGGTCCCGTGGTGTAGCGGTTAACATGCCTGCCTGTCACGCAGGAGATCGCCGGTTCGATCCCGGTCGGGACCGCCATTTTAAAATGATTGGGGTATAGCCAAGTGGTAAGGCAACGGATTTTGATTCCGTCATTCCCTAGGTTCGAGTCCTAGTACCCCAGCCATTTTTTTTGTTTTTATTTAGAGCCATTAGCTCAGTTGGTAGAGCACCTGACTTTTAATCAGGGGGTCGTAGGTTCGAATCCTACATGGCTCACCAGTTTTTATAATTTATGTTGGTGTTTGTTGTAACATTTTGCGGTCGTGGCGGAATGGCAGACGCGCTAGGTTGAGGGCCTAGTGGGGGAAACCCTGTGGAGGTTCAAGTCCTCTCGGCCGCATCAAATTTATAAACTGATAATTTTATATTGCGCCCGTAGCTCAATTGGATAGAGTGTCTGACTACGGATCAGAAGGTTAGGGGTTCGACTCCTCTCGGGCGCGCCATTTATGCGGGTGTAGTTTAGTGGTAAAACCTCAGCCTTCCAAGCTGATGATGTGAGTTCGATTCTCATCACCCGCTTATTAAAACCTTATTGCTTAAGCAATAGGGTTTTTTTGTACGAAAAAAGGGCGTTTAGCCCTTTTTATAATTGTTTGAGTAATTGAATTAGCTCTTTTATATGCTGTGATGTTGCGTCAACAATAGTTTCGTGTAGTTGTAGTTGCTGTTGTAAGGCATGTTGGAGCTGTTGAATTTCAGCCGCCATACTCTCATCAGCTGTTTTTGATTTCAGTGCTTGTACAACGTCGAATAAATCAATATGCCCCATAATGCGCCCAGCTCCCCATAGTAAACGCTCAGGCGCAGCTTCACAAACATAATTTGTGAAATGATCATAAACATCCCTATCAAAATCGTAAGCTTGCCATGTATTGTCGATTAAGTGAAGGTCATATTGAAGTGCCCCTTTGTAATCCCCACGCTTTAATCGCTCAATCGCACGTGTCAGTGCTGCGCAATTTGTTAAAGTATGCTCATACGGAAAAATAACCTCATCTTGCCATGTTAACTTAGTAAAGTGTGTTTCCATAAAATAAAAAATCGCGAGCAATTGTGGATTGTGTGCTTTAGTGAGTGGAGGCAAAGAACGTATTACCTCAAGTGCCTGTTCTAGTAATGTATGCAATGCTACGGGCGCTGTTTTGCGCATGGCGATAAGACGAGTGCTAAAATCTACAGGCACAACAGCTAGCTCGTCATAACGTTTAATAAGAGCATCGTATAGTTGTAAATGAAAAAGCATTGCTTGTGGATTGAATGTTGTTTCGTCATCAAATTGCGAATGGTAATGTGTGCGAATAAATGATGAGTCTTGAAAATCATTACGCAATGACGGAATACCACCTATAGCAAATGAAAAATCATCAGAGGTCGTAGCAAGTGGTGAGAGTACCTCGATACCTTGCGGATAAACATCGCTGCGCGGTATGTGTTCTACAAATTGAGCAAGAAACGTATGCAATTCGTACACGGTACGGATACGATCAACGGGCATATGTGCAACAGCAGGGAGCTCAAAATTAATATTAGCAAATACCTTACCACGCCAGTCTGGTCGAACCGTTGTAATTTGATTGTAAGCACCTACAGACCAATCATAACGGGAATCAATCACACCCCACTCCTCAGCCGCTAATGCTAAAAAGATAAGTGTTTTTTGTGGGCGATAGCCAGTAGTAATTAAATTTTTGGCAAGCCCTAACATGAGGGCGATAGCTGCGTGGTCGTCTTGAAAGCCACTGAAATAAGAATCATAGTGTGCAGAAATTAAAATATAACTATCTTTTTCTTTACCTTCTATTTTGCCATGATAGTTATATGAAGTACCGTTGGATTGAACGATTGAACAGGCATCCAATAAAACGCTCACGCTTGATGCTGTAGTAAGTTGCTCGCGTAATAAAAGACTGTCGTTTTGTGACATCGAAAATGCGGGCGCGTAAGCAGGTCCACAAATATCTTGAGCGTTTAAGGCATCTGCATTTACTTGTGAGAAGCCGCCTGATTGTACAGCGATGATAGCGATAGCCCCTTTAAAATGTGCTTGGAGTGCAGGATAGCTAATCCACCAATCGCGGTCTTGATCAATATCAATTAATACTAACTTGTTTGTAGCATCAATTGTAGCAAAGTCAGTAGCTGTACCGCGTCCACCGTAGATGATGTCGTAGGTTTGGGGCCCATTGGTAACAAAATGTGTTTGATAGCTACCTAAAATAGCGGTATAAGGTTGTCCGGTTGCTGTTGTAAAGGTAAGTTCCGCTTTTTTAAATTCCCATGTATCTAAAGTGAAAGCATCCTTAGTAATTTGAGTTAAGCCGATGCGTTTCATTTCTTCAGCAATCATTGCCCCTGTTTGATATTCAGCAGTAGAGCCAGCAGTACGATAGCCTAGTTTGTCATTTGTTTTAAAGGTTTCGAGCTTCTTGGTAAAACGGTATGTGTAATCTACATCAAAAGCTTGTAAATTATGCGATTGCATATGAACACCTCCTAGCTTTAGTATAACGTAAAAAAAGTTAAAAAAAGCTATTGCAATCCTTTGTGGATATGCTATAATAAATCTTGTCCTTAAGTAATTGGTCCCGTGGTGTAGCGGTTAACATGCCTGCCTGTCACGCAGGAGATCGCCGGTTCGATCCCGGTCGGGACCGCCATTTAATAGAAACTTCAACCTTTAACCTTGTGTTAAAGGTTTTTTTCTGTTCCTAGCGGGTAAAAGTTAGAAAAGGCTAGGAGGTGCGCTATGAAAAAAATTATATTAGGCATACTCATTAGCTCAAGTGTGTTAGCTAGTGGCTGTGGAAATGAATTGCTGGCCGTTGAAAGCAGTAATGATTACCGTTGGCAACGATTTATGAATGATACAGAGTTTGACAAAGTGAGTAATGGCATGAGTTACATGGATGTTGTGCGAACAGCAGGTGGTGCAGGTAAAAAGCAAAAATCTGGTACGTACCTTTGGCATGATGAACTGCTTATTACACGAGGCTATGAGATACAATTT
The DNA here is from genome assembly GCA_000935965.1 of Metalysinibacillus saudimassiliensis. GTDB lineage: Bacteria > Bacillota > Bacilli > Bacillales_A > Planococcaceae > Metalysinibacillus > Metalysinibacillus saudimassiliensis. The sequence goes on along the minus strand of LN483075.1, from coordinate 280,608 downwards.
AAAGAAGATAAAGTAATTGATAAAAAAATTGTGGAGCTGCATGGTGCAGTGACAGATGAGGATGATGCGGAGTAAACGTATCATCTTTTTTTGATGAAAATAGTGTATCATTAAGAGCAGACAGTAAGGCTTGGGAGTGAAGAAAATGACAGTGATTATAGAGATTGCTTCACCTGAGGAAACCTCAGCGTTAGCAACTAAATTAGCGCAGCTTGTAGCGGCGCAAGATACGATTACTTTAGAGGGCGACTTAGGTGCTGGGAAAACAACCTTTACCCAAGCGTTTGCTAAGGGACTAGGTGTTAAGCGTGTAGTTAATAGTCCGACGTTTACCATTATGAAACAATATACAGGTCGCCTGCCTTTTAATCATCTCGATGTGTACCGCTTAGCAGATAGTGATGAGGATTTAGGTTGGGACGAGATTTTTTACGGTGATGCGGTCACGATAGTAGAGTGGGCACACCTTATTGAAGCCGACTTGCCAGCAGAGCGTTTAGCTATTCGTATTGAGCGCACGGGAGATACTGCGCGCCGCTTTACAATTACGGCAATAGGTGAGCGTTATGAGCAATTATGTGAGGAGTTAATATAATGATTTGGTTAGGGATAGATACTGCAAATGCCCCACTATCAGTAGCAGTAGTGAAAGACGGCATTTTAGTAGCAGAGATTACACAAAATAATAAGCTAACACATTCTGTAGGTGCAATGCCTGCGGTAGAAGAAGCGTTAACACGTGCTAAACTTGTAGTGAAAGATATTGATGCGATTGCTGTTTCGGCAGGTCCAGGCTCTTATACAGGCGTACGCATTGGTGTAACGATTGCTAAAACATTAGCATGGTCGTTACAAAAGCCGCTTGTGTCTGTTTCGAGTTTGCAAGCATTAGCTTATAATGTACCTTATTTTACGGGCGTAATTTGTACGATGATTGATGCGCGTCGCCAACATGTTTATAGTGGCGCTTATCAAGGCGAGGAGGTAGTAATTGAGGACGGTCATTACGCTATGATTGACTTACTACCAAAGTTACGAGATTTAGGCGTGCCTGTATTATTTGTAGGACGCGATGTTACGATGTATTGGACAATTATTGAAGAAATTATGGGTGATGCGGCAATACGTGCACCATTTACGGTTGACTTGCCTCGTGCGAGTGAAGTGATTCGTTTAGCTATGACAAAGCCACAAGACGCGACTGTTCATACTGTGACACCAACATACCGACGCATTGCAGAAGCGGAGGCAAACTGGCTGAAGGAGCAAAAGTCGAATGGCAACTAATGTACGCTATCGAAAAATGACACTAGCAGACGTTAAGGCTGTGCATGCGATTGAGGTAGCTGTTTTTGCAGCGCCTTGGACGGAGGAGTCGTTTCATTATGAAATGAATGAAAATCAATACGCGAGCTATGTAGTAGCTGAATTGGATAATGAGATTATTGGGTTTTGTGGCATGTGGATGGTCTTTGGTGATGTGCAAATCACCAATGTCGCCGTGCTTAAAAAGGCGCGTGGTTTAGGTATTGGCGAAGGTTTGATGCAAACGGCAATGGCTACAGCTAAAGCACACGCTATGGAAAATATGAGCCTTGAGGTACGCGTGTCTAATCATGTGGCACAGGCACTTTACCGTAAATTAGGCTTTCAAGACGGTGGCATACGAAAAGGATATTATACAGATAACCAAGAGGATGCTCTTGTAATGTGGGTGAATTTATAATGGAAAATCAATTAATATTAGCAATTGAAACAAGCTGTGATGAAACTGCAGCAGCAGTAATTAAAAATGGTAACGATATTATTTCAAACATAGTAGCTTCGCAAATCGAAAGCCATAAGCGCTTTGGAGGCGTAGTACCTGAAATTGCCTCACGACACCATGTTGAGCAAATTACGGTTGTTATGGAAGAAGCGCTACGCGAGGCTAATATCACTGCTGAGGATTTAACGGCAGTCGCTGTAACAGAAGGCCCAGGATTAGTAGGAGCCTTACTGATTGGTATTAATGCAGCGAAAGCTTTTGCCTTTGCACATGGCTTACCTTTAGTAGGTGTGCATCATATCGCAGGGCACATTTATGCAAATGAATTAATGCAACCTATGGTGTTTCCATTATTAGCACTTGTTGTATCAGGTGGACATACTGAGCTAGTTATTATGAAAGAGCATGGTTCGTTTGAGGTAATTGGTGAAACACGGGATGATGCTGCAGGCGAGGCGTATGACAAAGTGGCACGTGTGCTAGGTTTACCGTATCCAGGTGGCCCACATATTGACCGCTTAGCTCACGAGGCAACAACAGCAGTCGATTTTCCGCGTGTATGGCTAGAAGAAGGTAGCTATGATTTTAGTTTTAGTGGTTTAAAATCAGCAGTAATTAACTACAAGCATAATGTAGATCAGCGCGGTGGCGAAATTGTACCACAAGAAGTAGCGAAAGGTTTTCAAGATAGTGTAGTTGAGGTCATTACAGCGAAGGCGCTACGTGCGGCGCGTGAATATAACGTTAAGCAAGTTGTAGCGGCAGGTGGTGTGTCAGCCAATAAAGGGCTACGTACGGCACTAGCAACAGCATTTGAACAAGAGGGTATACCATTTTATGTACCACCACTATCACTGTGCACAGATAATGCGGCCATGATTGGTGCTGCGGCAAGTAAAATGTATGACAGTGGCGTTCGTGGTAATTTAACGATGAATGGTAATCCAGGAATGGAATTAACAAGTTGGGCGAAGTAATGCCTGTGGATAACTTGTGGATAACCTATATATAGTGTTGCTGTGAGTGGGTTATCAACTGTGGATAATATAAATTTCCTTGATATAGTGGGCTTTACAAATGAAAAATGAAGTTTACATGAAATTTACACTTGACCAATATATACGCAATAACGAAAATAAGCAATCCCACAATGTAATGGGATTGCTTATTTTTATTGGGCTACTTCTTCTAATTGTTCATTTAGTTCAAGCCATTCCATTTCATGAGATTCATGCGAATCTTTAACGGCATCTAGCGCAGCTTGGATTTCTGCTACTTTTTGATGGTCTGCAAAAACTTCAGGTTCACAAAGTTGTGCCTCATAGTTTGCGATTTGTTCATTCTCTGTATGCATTGTGGCTTCGAGCTCCTCAATGGCACGTCGAATTTGGCGTTCGCGCTTTTTTGCTTCCTTATCAATCTTAGTGGAAGGTGTTTTTCCTGCAGTTACCTCTGTTTTAGGCAAGTTAGCTAGCTTCATTGCCGCAAGTTCTTCAAGCTCTTGTTTTTTCTCTACATAGTAGTCGTAGTCACCTAGGTACTCAAAGGCATTGTCTGGCGAAAGCTCAATAACTTTAGTGGCAATACGATTAATAAAATAACGATCATGTGAGACAAAAAGCAGTGTGCCTGGATAATCTAGTAACGCATTTTCTAAAACTTCCTTACTGTCTAGGTCAAGGTGGTTGGTCGGCTCATCGAGAATAAGGAAGTTGGCCTTTTCGAGCATAAGTTTAGCGAGTGCAAGGCGGGCTTTTTCGCCACCAGATAAATCATTAACGATTTTATCAACATCCTCACCACTAAATAAAAATTGCCCAAGCACGGAGCGGATTTCGCCCTCATTCATTAGTGGCCACTCATCCCACAACTCATATAGGACGGATTTAGTACTAGAGAGCTTAGCCTGCTCTTGATCATAGTAACCAATTTTGACATTGGTACCATAACGAACTGTGCCAGCCTCTTGTTGTAAATCATTCACAATCGTTTTAAGCAGTGTTGACTTACCTACACCGTTTGGGCCAACAAGTGCGATGCTGTCTTCGCGGAACACACGCATAGAAATATGCTGTGCGACGATTTTTTCGCCGTAACCAATAGATAAATCGTCAATTGCGAGTACATCATTACCGCTTTGGCGGTCAATAGTAAAACCAAAGCTCGCTGATTTTTCGTCACCATCAGGTGAGTCCATAAAATCCATATTGGCGAGCATCTTACGACGACTTTGTGCCATTTTTGTTGTAGAAGCGCGTGCAATATTTTTTTGAATGAACATTTCAAGGCGTGCTTTTTCGTCTTGTTGACGCTCATACATTTTCATGTCGCGCTCATAGTTTTTAGCTTTATCGACAAGGTAGGCACTGTAGTTGCCTGTATATTTTGTTACACGCTGACGCGAAACTTCATAGACAATGGTTACGATTTGGTCAAGGAAGTAACGGTCATGGGATACGATTAGGATTGCGCCTTCATAGCCTTTAAGATAGCTCTCTAGCCATTGTAATGTGGCAATGTCCAAATGGTTGGTCGGCTCATCGAGAATGAGCAAATCAGGCTTGCTTAATAGAAGTTTAGCGAGCGCAAGACGTGTGCGCTGCCCGCCTGATAGCGATGTAATAAGCTTTTGATAGTCCTCTTCAAAAAACTGCATGCCGTGTAGTACAGAGCGTGTGTCTGCTTCGTACTGGTAACCACCACTATCTTTAAAGTCATGTTGAAGTTGATCGTACTCCGCCATAATTTGTGCGTAACGTTCAGCATTACCATATACCTCAGGGCTAGCCATTTGGTGCTCTAATGAACGTAGTTGTTGTTCTTTCGCACGTAGTGGTTCGAAGATGGTCATCATCTCTTCCCAAATCGTACGGGTTGAATTTAAACCGGCGTGTTGTTCGAGGTAACCAATACGTACATCCTTTGGTATAATAATATCACCGCTATCATAAGATAGCTGACCTGCTATGATTTTTAGTAAAGTGGATTTACCTGCGCCGTTGCGTCCGACAAGTGCTACGCGGTCACGGTGTTGTACTTCGAGCTTAACATTTGTTAGGATTTCGTCTGCAATAAATGATTTTGTTAGTTGATTGACTTGTAATACAATCATGTCGTCACCTCTGTTCATATTAAGTGTAATAGATGAGAGGGTGCAAGGCAACGGCTACCCTTTACAGATTTAACAGAGTCATGTAAGATAAAAACAATTTAGATGTACACAAGTAGGAGGAACATGTGTGAAAAACGAAGTAAAGATTCCACAGGCAACGACAAAGCGCCTTCCTCTGTATTATCGATTTCTGCAAAACTTTGCGAACGAGGGGCAAGAACGCGTTTCCTCAAAGCAATTAAGTGAAGCAATGAAAATTGACTCGGCTACGATACGCCGAGATTTTTCGTATTTCGGGGCACTTGGTAAAAAAGGGTATGGCTACGACGTCGAGCATTTGCTGGCGTTTTTTAGTGAGACGCTAGACCAAGCAGAGCCAACGAAGGTTGCATTAATCGGTGTCGGTAATTTAGGTAGCGCCTTATTAAAGTATAATTTTCAAAAAAACCATAACACGCATATTGTTGTAGCGTTTGATACCAAAGCGCCAGTTGAAGGGAAGCTCGTCAGTGATATTCCGGTATTTCCGCCTGAGCTACTCGAAGAAAAGTACGTAGCCTTTGGCGCAGAGATGGCTATCTTAACTGTGCCACCACATGCTGCACAAATTACAGCAGATCGCCTTGCTTCTATTGATGCAAAAGGCATTTTAAACTTCACACCAGAGCGCATTCATGTGCCAGATAAAATGCAATTGCTTAATATTGATTTATCCGTTGAATTGCAAGCACTCATTTATTTAATCCGAAATCAGCAGTGACGTTCACAGTAAATTCGTTAGCTAATTGTTATAAATTGCGGTAAAATGAGAGATATTAAATGAGGAGGTGGCTAGACATGGGTCCAATCGGTCCGGGTAGTATTATTTTAATTGCCATCGTAGCACTGCTAATTTTCGGTCCAAAGAAATTACCAGAGTTAGGTAAGGCGTTTGGTTCGACATTACGTGAGTTTAAGCACGCTACAAAAGGTTTAGTAGATGAAGATGAAGATAAAAAGAAAATCGACACTAAGAAAGAACTAGATAAGTAAGTTAGGGTGTTTGACTAATGAATCAACAAGAACTAACTGTCATTGAACATATAGAGGAATTACGAAAGCGGCTGGTATTATCCGCCGTTTTCTTTGTGATTAGTTTAATTGGCTCGTTCTTTTTAGCCAAGCCACTCATCACATATTTGCAGGCTACGAGCACTAAGCACGACTTACAGCTCCATGCCTTTAACGTAACCGCGCCGCTTATGATTTATATTCAAGTGACTTTTTTAATTTCACTAATTATTACGTCACCGATTATTTTATATCAGATTTGGGCATTTGTTAGCCCGGGCTTACGTGACATTGAGCGTCGTGCTACGCTAAGTTATATTCCTTACTCTTTTATTTTATTTTTGGGTGGGCTTGCCTTTTCCTATTTCATTTTATTTCCGTATATGATGAATTTCATGATGCTGCTATCCGATGATTTAGAAATCCAGCAAACCATCGGTATTAACGAATATTTTTCTTTTTTATTTAGGATTACATTGCCCTTTGGTTTCCTATTTCAAATGCCAATTGTCATGTTGTTCTTGTCACGCATTGGTTTATTAAATCCAATGTGGATGGTGAAGTTCCGTAAGTATGCGTACTTTATTTTATTTGTACTTGCTGCACTCATTACGCCACCAGAGCTGTTATCCCACTTAATCGTAACAGTACCGCTATTTATTTTATACGAAATTAGTATTATTGTAGCGCGTTACGGCTTCCGCAAATATCTTAAATCTGAGGAGGCACGCATTAAAGAAGAAACAGAGCGAGAGCAACAACTTCAAATTGAAGAGGCACTTGCCGCACAGCAAGCTCAGATCGAGGCTATCCAACATAAAGAAGATTAACCGCTCCTAGCTAGGGCGGTTTTTTTGATTTTATACGAGGTGATGCGTAGCATGAGAGGTGAGGTGATAGCATGGAAGTAACAGCACAGGGGCATGCCGATTTACAGCAAAAACTACAACAACTACAACAACAAATTAAATTAGCAGAGCAACGTGTACTGCACGGACGTACATTTTGTGATTTTTCGGATGACCCTACCTACCAGCAAGCATTTGATGATTATGTTATGTTGCGTGAACAAGCACAAGAACTCGCCTATTTGTTAAAAACAGCAACTATTGTACAGGCAACTGGTGAAGTGATTGGAGTAGGTGCAGTAGTGACATTTAGAGAGGGGACAGGCGAGCTCGAAACCTATCAGCTTGTTACAGCGCTTGAAGCGGATGTAGCGACAGGTAAGATTTCGATACAGTCACCAATGGCACAAGCCCTACTTGGCAAACGCGAGGGTGATGAGGTGGAGGTAAATGGTAGTAAAATTACCATTATAAAAGCATCGGTCAGCTGACCGATGCTTATTTTTATGGCATAAAGAAAATAAATTGCTCGACATTTTCAGCCCAACGTTGTAAATCCTCACCAAAAAACTGTGCAATCGTTACAAACGTATTTAATAACATATGCGCAATAATCGGCGCCCAAATACTACGTGATTTGTAATACACTGTAGCAAAGATAAAGCCGGATACTAAATAAACAAGTAAGTGTGTAAAATCAAAATGAATAACCGCAAATGCCAATGAGCTAATGAGTGCCGCTACCACAAAGTTAGTAGGACCAAGTAGTGTACCAAAAATACTGCGGCGGAACACAAACTCCTCTAATATAGGCCCAATAATTGCGACTAATGCAATAATGATCGGAGCGGCTTTCGCTGCTTCAAAAATTTGTGCGGTATTTTCACTGCCCATTTCGATACCAAGGAAGGTTGTTTCGATATAAGCAGCTAGGCCTTGGCCCACTAAAACAAGTATAAATCCTGTAATACCCCATAAAACAACACTAATGTAGTTTAGGCGTGGTGCATTAAAGACGCTATACCAGTAGCCTTTGTCACGCGTTAACAATAACATCACAAGTAGTGCGATTACAGCACTTACTACAAGGTAAATGCCTGTAGGTTGAATCGTTGCGTCACCTGTAATCGCGACAAGTAATTTATAAAAAGGCTCAAGCAAAAATAAGCCAGATACTTGCATAAACGCATAGACTGCAATGACTGCTAATGAGATGAAAAAATATTTTTTTAAATCTTGTACCTTATACTCCATAAAATCGTCCTTTCGCTCGTTCTCTTTCACTATTGTAGAGGAAACTGAAGTAATTTGCTTGCAAAAGAAAATAAAGTTTTATATTATGAATAGTGTATTAGCACTCTCATTAAATGAGTGCTAAAAAATAAAAATTGTAATTGGAGGTTGTTTCACTTGTTAAAACCATTAGGTGATCGTCTTGTAATCGAAGTAATTGAGGTAGAAGAAAAAACAGCATCAGGTTTACTATTACCTGAGACAGCAAAGGACAAGCCACAAGAGGGCAAGGTCATTGCAGTAGGTAACGGCATGTTCTTACCAAGCGGTGAGCGAGTAGCGCTTGATGTAACAGTTGGCGACCGCATTTTATTTGAAACATACTCAGGCACTAAAGTGAAGTATGATGGACAAGAATATTTAATCCTACGCGAATCAGACGTATTAGCAATCGTTGAATAATATAAAATATTAAGGAGGACTTTATCATGGCTAAAGATATTAAATTTGCAGAAGAAGCGCGCGCACTTATGGCGCAAGGTGTAGATAAATTAGCAAACACAGTTAAAGTAACACTTGGACCTAAAGGACGTAATGTGGTACTAGAAAAACAATTTGGTTCACCACTTATTACAAATGATGGTGTAACTATCGCTAAAGAAATCGAGTTAGACAATGCCTTTGAAAATATGGGCGCTAAGCTTGTATCAGAAGTGGCACAAAAAACAAATGAAATCGCAGGCGATGGTACAACAACAGCTACCGTTTTAGCACAAGCAATGATCCGCGAAGGTTTAAAAAACGTAACAGCTGGTGCTAACCCTGTCGGCATCCGTAAAGGTATGGATGTAGCTGTCGCTGCAGCATTAACAGAGCTTAAAGCAATTTCACGCCCAGTCGAAAACAAAGAGTCAATTGCTCAAGTAGCAGCGATTTCTTCGGCAGATGAAGAAGTAGGCGAATTAATTGCAGAAGCAATGGAGCGTGTTGGTAACGATGGTGTTATTACAATTGAAGAATCTAAAGGCTTTACAACAGAGTTAGACGTTGTAGAAGGTATGCAATTTGACCGTGGCTACTTATCACACTATATGGTGACAGACTCAGACAAAATGGAAGCTGAGCTAGACAATCCATACGTATTAATTACAGATAAAAAAATTACAAATATTCAAGAAGTGCTACCATTACTTGAGCAAGTTGTACAACAGGGTCGCCCACTATTAATGATTGCTGAGGATATTGAAGGCGAAGCATTAGCTACATTAGTAGTAAATAAATTACGCGGTACATTTAACGCAGTAGCAGTTAAAGCACCAGGCTTTGGTGATCGTCGTAAAGCGATGCTTGAAGATATTGCTATCTTAACAGGTGGTCAAGTTATCTCAGAAGAAATCGGCTTAGATTTAAAATCAGCTGATATTACAATGCTAGGCCGCGCTGCGAAAGTTGTGGTAACAAAAGATCACACAACAATCGTAGAGGGTGCTGGTGGTGTTGAAGCAGTTGAAGGTCGCGTAGGTCAAATTCGTGCACAATTAGCTGAAACAACTTCAGAGTTTGATAAAGAAAAATTATTAGAGCGTCTTGCAAAATTAGCAGGCGGTGTTGCAGTAGTAAAAGTGGGTGCAGCAACTGAAACAGAATTAAAAGAGCGCAAACTTCGTATTGAAGACGCACTTAACTCTACACGTGCAGCAGTAGAAGAAGGCATTGTATCTGGTGGTGGTACAGCATTAATGAACGTATATGGTGCTGTAGAAAAAGCCGCAGAAAATGCAGAAGGTGACGTAGCAACAGGTATTAACATCGTACTACGCGCACTTGAAGAACCAGTACGTCAAATCGCAAACAATGCAGGCTTAGAAGGCTCAATTATTGTTGACCGTCTAAAACGTGAAGAAGTTGGTCACGGTTTTAACGCAGCAACAGGTGAATGGGTAAACATGATTGATGCGGGTGTTGTTGACCCAGCCAAAGTAACACGTTCAGCACTACAAAACGCAGCAAGCGTTGCTTCACTATTCTTAACAACAGAAGCCGTAGTAGCAGACATCCCAGAGCCAGCAGGCGCAGCAATGCCAGATATGTCTGGTATGGGCGGCATGCCAGGTATGATGTAAGTTAACTAGTTCCTTAGGATTAGTTATCCTTAACCACCTCTCAAGGTATATACTTGAAAGGTGGTTTTTTTGTGCTAACCATTACTTTTTACATGCAGGATTGACAATAAAAATTTAATTTGTCACGAAATTATTAAAAAACACACGCTAAAAGCTAGATATTTTAGTGAAAAAGATATAAATTTATATAGAATGGCTCACATTGTACGATATAATGGTAGAACTAAATTAATACATAAAAAATTTGATAGAAGGGAGTATAAGCATATGAAATTTAATGTCAATTATTATCAAAGTGATGTGGCGTGTAAATACTGCAAAAAAACCTATAAAACATATAAAGCACGACCAGTACGTTGCAAAATTATTGGCGAGGATACAGATTTTATGCCGATTTATGAGGGACTTAACCCACTACTTTATGAAGTAGCAGTTTGCCCACATTGCGGCTATGCCTACCATAAATCTATGACGCGTACCTATGGCCCCTTCTTATTAATGATTGAAGAACTTTACATTAATGAGTTGAAAACGAGTTTTGATTTATGTGGTGAGCGTACGATTGATGACGCGATTATGAGTTATAAACTTGCCTATTTAGTGGCGCGCTCAGCAATGGAAGAAGCCTTATTAATGGGTAACTTTGCGCTAAAAATTGCCTGGCTCTACCGCTTAAAGGACGATACTAAGCATGAGCTACACTATTTACAAGCCGCACGAGACTTTTATAGTAAAGCCTTCGCCTCTAACCGCGACGGTGAGGAGCGCATTAAATATTTACATGCGGAGATTAGTCTACGTATTGGTGACATTGACGAGGCACGCAAGGAGTTTTCACGCATTATGGGTGACCGTAATATGTCTAATAAATATCGCAAATACGCTCGCAATCGCTGGGAAGATTATAAATATACGTTAGCTCCAAAGGTTAAAGAAGGTGAAGTCAATGAAGTTTCAATTTAATCGCTTAGATATTAGAGAAGAAGATATTTTTGCGGAGCTTCACCATTACTTGTTGCGTAAAAATAATCGTTATATGACCAATGATGAAATTATAGAAAAAACAGGAGTGTCTGGTGAGTTACTAGCGAAGTGGGCGAAGAACGGCAAATTTAAAGCGTCCATCTTTCCTAATATCGGTGCACCTTGTGAGCGTTGTGGTACAGTGACTCAAACGCGTCTGTGCTTAAACTGTGCCGAAAATATTACAGGCACATTAGCTAAGGAAGAACGCAACCGCGAGTGGTTTAAAAAAATTAATCAAAAACAGCGTAGTACCTATCATTACCGCTAAGGCACTTTCCATAGAGAGTGCTTTTTTTGTGGTAAAATTTATGGCAAGGGGGAAGTGGAGATGAAATGGCAATATCGTTCGATGTTATTTATACCAGGGGTAAAGGATACATGGTTAGCAAAATTAAATGAAAATGTGGCGGATGCCATTATTATGGATTTAGAGGATAGTGTGCCACAGGAGCGCAAAGCGCAAGCGCGTGACTTCGTAGCACAGGCATTAAACATGCCAACTAAAAAATCATTATGGGTACGTATTAATAAAACGACGCAAGGCTATGCATTAGAAGATATTGAAGCAATTGTTTGTGAAGCGTTAACGGGTATTGTTGTACCAAAAGTAGCAAATGTAGCAGATGTGATTGGTTTAAGCGCCCAGCTTGCGCAAGTTGAGCAAGCAAGAGGTTTGGCTGTTGGTAGCATTCGATTATTACCTATGCTCGAAACCGCGCAAGCATTATGGTTTGCTTATGATATTGCTAGTATTCCACGCGTAGCGGGTATTGCAGGCATTAGCTCAAAAAACGGTGATGCAGAGCGCTCACTTGGCACACGTTGGACAGAAGAAGGGCTTGAGACGCTATATTTAAAATCACGTACCGTAATGGCGGCACGTGCCGCTGGTAAAATGCCGATTGGTGGGTTATGGCAAAATGTTCACGATCTAGACGGCTTAACAAAGGCAGCGAGTTTTAATCGACAACTTGGTTATGATGGCGAATTAATTTTACACCCTAGTAATGCGCCTATCGTTAATCAAGCTTACGCACCAACCTTAACAGATATCGCTTACTATGAAGGTATGATTGCGGCATTTGAACAAGGTAAGCAGCAAGGGGTAACAGCCATGCTGTATGAGGGGGAACATGTTGACTATGCCCATGTCAAGACGGCAAAGGAAATGGTAGCCTATGCTAAAAAAATGTTAAAAGGCGACGCTATCTAATACAGATAGCGTTTTTTTGTGCAAGGCTTCACAAAGATGGGGGAATACCCTAATAGTAAGCGTTGTAAAAATCCCTTACGATAAAAGGAGTTAAATTGAACTTTTATTTTGAGGAGGATTTTTATGACGGAAATGAAAAAAACAATCGCTATTGTTGGTGCGGGTACAGCAGGTGTAACAATGGCAGCACAGCTTTTACGTAAAGCATCTTACTTAAAAAATAACATTGTAATTATTGATCCATCAGACAAGCATTACTACCAACCCTTCTTTACTTTAGTAGGTGGCGGCGACTCTAAACTTGAAGATAATGTGCGACCACAAGCTGAAGTTGTGCCAGAGGGTGCATTACTTTTACAAGAAGCAGTTACGACATTTAAACCAGATACTAATGAAATCGAAACAAATAAAGGTACAGTTATTACGTATGATTATTTAATGGTAGCGGCTGGTATCCAGTTAGATTGGGATAAGGTTAAAGGCTTAAAGGAAACAATGGGCAAAAACGGTGTGTGCAGTAACTACCACCAAGATTATGTAGAAAGTACATGGGAGGCAATGAAAGCAGTAAACGGTGGACGTGCGATTTTTACGCAGCCTTCTACACCTGTAAAATGTGCAGGTGCACCACAAAAAATTATGTATCTTGCAGACGAGCACTTCCGCCGCGTGGGTGTGCGTGACAAAACAAAGGTAGAGTTTATTTCAGGCATGGACGATTTATTTCCTGTTAAGCGTTACTACCCTATCCTAAAAAAATTAGTAGCCGACAAAGGTATTGGCGAAACGTACTTTATGGATTTAGTTGAAGTGAACGGCGCAGCACGTAAAGCAACATTTAAAAATAGTAAAACAGGTGAAACGATTACACGTGAGTTTGATATGTTGCATGTTACACCACCAATGTCAGCACCTGACTTTATTAAAAAGAGCCCCATTGCAAATGAGGCAGGTTGGGTAGATTTAGATATGCATACACTACGCCATACGAAATACGAAAATATTTTTGGCGCAGGCGATTGCACAAGCTTACCAACCTCACGTACGGGAGCAGCCATTCGCAAACAGGCACCTGTTGCAGTTGATAACTTGCTTGCGCATATGAACAAAAAAGAAATGACGGCAAGCTATGATGGCTACTCATCTTGTCCAGTAGTAACAGGCTATAGCACTGTAATGCTTGCAGAGTTTGTGTACGGCTATGAGGCACAGGAGTCATTCCCTATTGACCAACGTAAGCAACGCCATAGTATGCACATGCTAAAGAAAAACGTACTGCCAATGATGTATTGGAACGGCATGCTTAAAGGCACAATGTAAAGGGAGGGATTACCGTGACCGAGAAAAAAGAAATTGCTGAAGTGTTAGCCCAATTAGAAAGTGAAGAACAATTAGCCTCACTGCAATACCTTGTCGAAAAATTGCCGACCTTTGTCGATAGCTTAAAAGTAGCCGAGGATAAGCTTGCTTTTGTAACCGCATCGATGCAGGATGAACGCTCCCTAAAAATGATTGCCGCAGAAACCGAAGAAAAAATCGAGCGCCTGCATATTGATGAGTCACATATTAATGCCATGATGGACCTTGTACAATTACTACCACGCTTAGCACCCGTTGTGCAACAGCTAGATAATGTGATGTCCTTTGCACAAAGCGTATGGGGCGATAAACGTACGGTGGATCAATTACTTACTACTACTAAAGAGACCGTTAATTTATATGTACCAATTGATAAAGGGCAGGAAATCATTGAGGAAACGAAGGAAGAATTTGCACGCACGAAAGACAGCGCGCCCATTTCTGTATTCGGTTTGATGAAGATGATTAAGGACCCTGTTGTCCAAGATGGATTGAAAATGGCACAAGCCTTTTTAACCGTAGCTAATAAACATCGTTAAATTTCCTTGAGCGGCGAGTACACACTTCGTCGCTCTTTTTTTGTACACTACAGCTAAGGGGTGATTGCGGTGGATTATACAGAAGAATTATTTCACCATTTACAGGACGGCATTATTATTATGGATGGTAAGCGCCAAATTCGTAAAATTAACAAGGCAGCCGAAAAGCTAATGGGTTGGCATGTGGGAGATGTTGTACCGTTTTGCTCCTACTGCGAAACACGTAAGCTCGCGGCTCATGAGGAGCGTTGTTACTTAATTGCTAACCAAGGTAAAGTGCCGTACTTTGAGTCAAAGATGCCGCGCATGGGAGAGTATTTAATTAATGTCGAAATGAGTAATGCCTTGATTTATGAGGCAGATGATGGAGACAAACATTATTTATTAGTGATGCGTGACGTGACAGTAAAAAATCAGCAAGAGGCGGCAAGACTATCTAAAAAAATGCTACATCATTTAACAGAGGCTAAAGAGGCAGAGCATAAAAGGTTAAGTCAAGAGTTGCATGATGGTGTAGGGCAATCATTGTATAGTGTAGCCATTGCGATGGACAATTTGTCGATGGCTATTGATGATGAGCAATTAGCGGCTTATATCCAAGAGGTGCGTGATGAGGTAGGTAAGGCTATGGAAGACGTAAAATTTTACTCGCAGTCATTACGCCCTAAAAGCTTAGATCAGCTAGGGTTACTGCCAACCATCGAAACACTTGTTAAATCACTGCGCCAAAAACGTGTGGATTTACATATTACTGTAGTAAGTAATTGCTATGACCGTCTTTCGCCTGTGGCAGAAATTAATTTATACCGCGTGGTACAAGAAGCACTGCATAATATTATGAAGTATGCGGAAGCTACAGAGGTACAAATTATTTTTGAAAAGGACCGCTTCGGCTTACAACTCATTATTCAAGACAATGGTATAGGTTTTAATGTCGAGGAAGAAAAGGAAGGGCTTGGCCTGTTACATATGGGAGAGCGTATTTCGCAGTTAAAGGGTAAGACGGTTATTCAATCTGTAGTGGGTGAAGGTACAAAGATTACGGCTTACATCCCTAAAAATGAGCTCATACGAGAGGGCGATTAAATGAAAATTTTAATTGTAGATGACCATTTATTAATTCGTAAAGGTGTACGTTTATTACTTGAGCGTATACCCTATATTACCGAAGTATACGAAGCGGATAGCGGTACAGCTGCTATGATGCTAGCTCAAAAGTATATGCCAGATGTTATTTTATTAGATTTATCCATGCCAGGTGGGCTAGATGGTTTTACAACAGCGCGCAATATTCAAGCAACTGTGCCCTCTACTAAAATTATTGTACTTACCATGCACGACGAAGAAGCTTATATAAAAAAAGCACTCCAACATAATATTGCAGGCTATTTATTAAAAAATAGTGAAGGTAATGAGTTAGCCGATGCTATCGAAACCGTATCGCGAGGAGAGCGCTATTACCGCACACCGCTATCTGCTGAGCAATTAGAAAAATTAAAAGGCAATAATGAACATTCTGTGCTTACACCGCGTGAGCGCGAGGTACTACGACTAGTAGCATTAGGTTACAGTAACATTCAAATTGGTGAGCAACTCTTTATTAGTACGAAAACTGTTGAACGCCATAAATTTAATATGATGAATAAATTAGCTTTAAAAGAATCCTACGAACTCATCCAATATGGTATTAAAAATGATTACTTGTCGTTGAATTAAAATACAATAAAAAACAGCTAGAGCGCACCCTAGCTGTTTTTTATTTATTTATTGGCAATAATTACGAGACGACCTTTGTCGAGCTCTGATTCTGCATCTGCTGCTTCACTTTCTGTTAAGCCAACGGATTGCATTTTACTACGTAGCTCATCGCCGCGTGATGTGAAGATGTTTTTAATTGCTTCCATCATACCTTGCTCTTTTAAACCGACAGATTCTGTGTGTAGCTCTTTCGTAATATCCTCTGAACGTTTTTCATAGTGTGCGAAAATATAAATCTCATCGCGTTTGTAACCTTCGTCCACTAATCCATCAATAATTTCTCTTGCTTGAACACCGTTTTCTACTATACGTGTAACTGCCATAATTATTACGTCCTTTCTCGAATATACTGTATTTGCTTACACTACTATGTATACCCTAGCGCTATAAAACAAAACATAAAGGTGCTAAAATTCTAGTGAGGTGATGGCAATGAAAAAAGTATTATTAACAGGCTTTGAACCATTTTTATCGAATAAAACTAACCCTACAATGGCGATTGTACAAGCATTAAACCATACAATTATAAAAGAACATATCATTATAGGAGAGGTGCTACCTGTTACGTTTACAGGTGCGCGTGCTAAGTTACGTGCCTTAATAAAACAAGAGCAACCAGATATTGTGATTGCCTTAGGTTTAGCGAGCAATCGTACAACAATTACACCAGAGCGTGTTGCGATTAATTGTATGGATGGTGCGCCTGATAATGAGGGCTACTTCCCACAAAATGAACCGATTGGTAATACAGCGGCGTATTTTTCGACATTACCAATTTATCAAATAGTAGATGCTTTAGAGCAGGCAGGCTTTGAGGCAAAAATTTCGAATACCGCAGGCACCTATGTGTGTAACGCCGTAATGTATGAGTTGTTAAGTATAACAAATGAACAACTACCTGCAGGCTTTATTCATATCCCGCCTGTATTAACAAATCAGCAGCAAGCAATAGAAATTTGTATAGCAACAACAATAGGAGAGATTACATGAAAACAACCATTTTTGGACAGCATGAGGAGGGTACATTGCGTCAATTTGATAACTGTTTAGCAACAGGTCAAGTAGGGGGCGGTGTGCTATGCGCAGATGGGCATTATGGATATAGTCAACCAGTAGGAGGGGTTATTGCGTATAAAGAGCAAGTTGCACCGTCAGGCGTAGGTTATGATATTGCGTGTGGTAATAAGGCTGTGCGTACTAACTTAGTGTATGACGATATTCGTGAGGATATGAAAGTTATTATGGATGATGTGGCTAAACGTATTTCTTTTGGCGTTGGTCGTAAAAATAAAAAGAAGATTGACCATGAAGTGTTTGATGATGGGCGCTGGGATGTGTACCGCACATTTGGTCAACAAGAGCACGACATACTAAAAAAATTAGCGTATGAGCAACTTGGTACAGTTGGTGCTGGCAATCATTTTGTTGATATTTTTGTTGAGGAGGCTACGAGTGAGGTATGGGTAGCCAATCACTTTGGTAGCCGTGGTTTTGGTCATAAGACGGCAAGTGGCTTTTTAAATCTTGCGGCAGGGCGTAATTTTTTAGACCGTGCCCTAGGCGAAACAATGGAACAGCTACCAACATTGCTTAGCACTACTACGGAACTTGGCCAACTTTATTTAGAGGCTATGAGTTTAGCAGGGCGCTATGCTTATGCAGGACGTGATGTTGTGATGGATGAGGTGTTAGCGATTTTAGGTGCAAGGGAAGTTGAGGCTGTACACAATCACCATAACTTTGCGTGGCAGGAGCAACATGATGGTGAAGATTTTATTGTTGTACGTAAAGGTGCAACACCAAGCGCCCCTAACCAACTAGGTTTTATTGGTGGTAGTATGTGTGATACTTCGGTTATTGTACGTGGTAAAGACAATGCAGCAAATGCTGATGCATGGTATAGCACAGTACATGGTGCAGGGCGTGTTATGAGCCGTACCGAAGCGGCAGGTAAAATGAATTGGAAAACAAAAAAGCGTCGTGGTGGCAAAATCACACCACATCAAATGCAAGAGGCGGTACAAGCTTATGGTATAGAGCTACGTGGTGCGGGCACAGATGAGAGCCCCTTCGTTTATCGTAAATTGCAAACGGTATTAGACGCACATGCGGATACTATAGAAGTCGTTCATAAATTGCGACCAATTGGTGTAGCAATGGCAGGTGCTAATGAGTTTGACCCATATAAAGATTAATTAGCTAAGAGACAGGAATGATATCCTAGTCTCTTTTTTTATGCGCTATGTTGCATTTTTGGTTGAAAATTCAAATTCAATAGAAAAAAATAGGACATTTGGATAATGTTTTGTATAACAAATAGTAAAAAGGGGATGTTAGGGATGAAGAAGTTAGTAGGTCTTTGTTTTTCGGCATTATTAGTAAGCACAGCAGTATCAGTGGAGGCACACCCAGGGCGTACAGATAGTAATGGTGGACATACTTGTCGTACAAATTGTGAAAAATGGGGGCTTCAATACGGTGAGTATCATTACCATAATGGCGGAGGTTCGTCAGGCGGTGGAGGGGGAAGTGTAGCGCAACCTGTTGCTGCACCACAACCAACTGCAGAGGAGATCCGTCAACAAGAGCTAACAGCAGGACAAAATGCAGGGTACACAGCAGGAGCGGCCTATGGTGCAACCTCATTAACAGTTAAAGAGGGAAAAACAAGGGTATAAAAAAGGTATGGAAGAAGCACAGCAACAACTCAAACAAAAAATTGAGCAAGCAAAAACAGCAGGTGAGAAAGCAGGTAAAGCTTTACAAACCGAGCAAGTACCTGAGCAGTTTGCACAAATTGATGAAGTGAAAAAAGCCTACCAAGAAAGTTATAAACCAGCCTATAAAGCGGCTGAGCAAGAGAAGATAACAGAGCATAAGGCACAAGGTAAAGAGCATGGACTTGTATTAGCTGAAGCAGCTAAAGTAGATGACCGCTTTAAAGCGGCGTACGAAGAAGGCTATAAAGAAGGCAAGCAACAAAAAGAAAAGCAACTGCACAAACAAGGTTATGATAAAGGTTTTGAATTAGCACCCGCAGATAAGTTAGATCAAAAATTTATGGCAGCTTATACAGCAGGTTATAAAGAAGGTAAGCAGGCAATTGAAGATAAGGTCAAGGCAGAAGGTGAAGCGTTAGCCTTTACAGCAATTGATTATGAACCAGCTTACAGATTTTCCGAACGAGAAAGCCCACTACAGTGCGATAGCACCCCCTTTAGGGGTGGGATGAGAGTGAGGTCAAATACGGAGTACCACGAATAAACCGAAGATTTGTGGTGCTTCAAGTATTTGGAAATTCCACTCTTTTTTATGGGTTCTATGTTGCAGTTTATTATATAAAATGATACGATTATTCTATGAACGAATACAGAAGAACAAATACAACTGTCTCATTATTGAACTATCATTTTGTGTTCTGCCCTCGGTATAGAAGAAAGATTTTTCTGCAAGCAAAGGTAGAACAACGATTCAAAGAGTTAGTACATGAAGTGTGTGAGGAGCTGCAAATACAAATTGTCGCTCTCGAATGCGATAAAGACCATACACACATGTTTCTCAATGCACTTCCATCATTAAGCCCTGCGGATATGATGGCAAAAATTAAAGGAGTGACTTCTAAAAAATTGCGTGAAGAATTTCCGCATCTTCAGCACTTGGCAAGTTTGTGGACACGCTCATACTTCGTTTCTACCGCAGGAAATGTATCAAGTGAAACGATAAAGCGTTATGTCGAACAACAAAAAACAAGGGGGTGAGGAACAATGTCGCAAACCATAACAGTTAAAATCAAGCTACTTCCAACAAAAGAACAGGCTTCTATCTTGTCAGAAATGAGTGAAACGTATATTTCTACCATCAATACCCTTGTGTCTGAAATGGTTGCTGCAAAGAAAAGTACAAGGAAATCAAGCAAGGATATTCCTGTTTCTTTGCCGAGTGCAGTTAAAAACCAAGCCATTAACGATGCCAAAAGTGTTTTTAAAAAAGTAAAGAAGAATAAATATAATGTTATTCCCACGTTAAAAAAACCAGTTTGTATATGGAACAACCAAAATTATTCTTTTAATTTCAGCCATATTTTTATGCCTATCATGATGGATGGTAAGGTAGTCAAAACACCGATTCGTGCTTTGTTAGTCGATAAAGACAATCGCAATTTTGAGTTATTAAAACATAAATTAGGTACGCTTCGTATCACAAAGCAAGTAAATAAATGGATTGCCCAAATTTCTGTCACGATTTCCACTGTTCAAAAAACAGGAATGAAAGTCATGGGCGTAGACTTAGGCTTAAAAGTACCTGCTGTTGCTGTAACTGATGATGAAAAAGTACGTTTCTTTGGGAATGGCAGACAAAATAAATTCAAGAAAAGGAAATTCCGTTCCCTTCGTAAAACATTAGGGAAAAAGAAGAAAATAAATGCGATTCGCAAATTTAATGACAAAGAGCAACGATGGATGAAAGACCAAGACCATAAGATTAGTCGTACAATCGTCAATTTTGCTAAAGAAAATAAAGTAGCTGTCATTCGTTTAGAACAATTAGCGAATATTAGACAGACGGCAAGAACAAGCCGTAAAAACGAAAAAAATTTGCACACATGGTCATTCTATCGCCTATCTCAATTCATCGAATACAAAGCGAATTTAGTTGGCATTAAAGTCGAATATGTGAATCCGAGATACACCAGTCAGATATGCCCTAACTGTTCTGAAAAGAACAAAGCACAAGGTAGAAAATACAAGTGTAAATGCGGAGTAGAAAAACATAGAGATTTAATTGGTGCTATGAATATTCGATATGCACCTGTGGTTGATGGTAATAGTCAACCAGCCTAAGAACCTATAGGGTCTGTCTTAGGAGGGGCAATGAGATGCCCTAACCTTGAGGATTGTTCAAAGCAGAAATGAATTGCGAACGGTAAATCACTCAAGAATCCCACCCGTGCACTGTAAGGTGAAGGGCTTGCGGCTTTAGCCGTGGGAGTCTCAAAAAGAGGAGCCTTTTGCAAGTTGGCATCAACAGGGCTTTGATAATAACACTGAGCGCGAAGCAATTATTACACGTGCCTATGAAAGTGGTGTAGCTGGCGAAAAATACGAATTACCTACAGAGCTTGCGCATGCTGAACCATTATTTGAACATCACTATGCTATTGGTAATGAAGCGTATAAACAAAAACAAAACGGTGCATTAGCAGCAGGTGCAGGTATTGTAGCCGTAGGTGGCGGAGGATATTATTTATATCGCCGTAAACGTAACAACAAAAAGAAAGCGGAACTTTTTTGACTAGTATGCGTAAATGAAAGAAAGGGAGTGGTGAACAATGGCAAAAACACTGCGAGATTTCATTCAACAAACGCAACAAGATGAAGCGAAAAATGATTACTTTCAATTAGAAACAGAGCGTGTGCTAGAAGTTAACCTGAACGGTGAAGTGTGGTCAAAGATGGGTGCAATGATTTCCTATACAGGCGCTATTAAATTTGAACGCGAGCGTGTATTAGAGCATGGCTTCGGTAAAATGTTTAAAAAGGCATTTACAGGCGAGGGCACACAATTAATGAAGGCCAGTGGTAATGGGCGTCTTTACTTAGCTGATCAAGGTAAAAAAATTACGATTTTTGATTTGCAAGGGGATGCACTTTGCGTCAATGGTAATGATTTATTAGCTTTTGAGCCAACGGTAAATTGGGATATTCAATTAATGCGTAAGATGGCAGGTATTATGTCAGGTGGCCTATTTAACGTTACGCTAAATGGTACGGGTAAAGTAGCAATTACAACACACTTTGAGCCGTTAACACTTGTGGTGAAGCCAGGTGAAACAGTTTATACAGATCCAAATGCAACCGTTGCGTGGTCAGGTAATTTAACACCAGAATTTAAAACAGATATTAGCTACCGCACTTTTATTGGTCGTGGTAGTGGTGAGTCTATCCAAATGGCTTTTTCAGGTGAAGGTTTTGTTATTATCCAGCCATTTGAAGAAGTTTATACAGCTGGCACAGAAGGCTGAGTAAAATAGTACAAAGCTACTAGTAAATATGTAGCTTTGTATTTTTTTTGCAAAATACACCGAAATTTCAATCAAAGTTCACATCTGTCTTATACAATGAAAAAAGATTTCACATAGACAGGAGAAGATTGAATTGAAAAAAATACTAGCCTTAACATTTTTATTACTAGCAACAACATGGTCAACAGCATTTGCGCATACGCATATTGCGAGCTCAACACCAGCAGATGGTGATGTGATTACAACACCATTACAAGAAATAACGTTAACATTTGAAGGTAAGCTAGAAGCAGGTAGCACATTTACATTAAAGCAAGATGGTCAAGATGTAGCGGTAACGACAGCAGTTGACGATGCAGTATTAACAGGTACAACAACTGAACCATTAGCAAATGGTGCATATGATTTACATTGGAATATTATTGGCGCAGATGGTCACGTGATTGAGGGCGACATTGCCTTTACTGTTGATGCACCTGTAGAAAAGCCTGCAGAAGAACCTATTGAACAAGAAAAAGCGGAAGTTACTTCAGAGGTACAACCAACTGAAACAGTAGAAGCACCTCAACAAGAAAAAGCACAAGCATCTAAGGCGCCTTTACTTATTGGTGGCGGTTTAGCCATTATTTTATTACTAGCAGTAGTTATGATGCGCAGAAAGAAATAAGCTGATGTTAATTGTGACACAGACACTTTTATACACAGGTCTTGCTGTGATGATGGGTGTTATTATTGTGCGCTTAAGCCCGCTAACCATTACAGTACCTCGTAGTGTTTTGCCACTTGCGGTTGTAACAGTAGTGAGCTGTGCGGCACTGCCTGTACTTAAACTTATACTGTTTTTAAATGCACAGTATGATGTGGCAACAAGTACTAAAATGGTGCTCTTTACTTTTGAAGTGGGGCGCTCATGGTTAGTAGTAGCATTACTTGGTGGTGCATTATTACTTAGCTCTCAGCGCTCTACTGTAGTTCAAATCGTGCTCGCTTTAGCAATGATTATTGCCTTTAGTTGGTCGAGCCATGCGAGTTCATTTAATCAATTTACAGGTTTTATAAGTCATACTGTGCATACAATGGCTGTTTCTATTTGGGTAGGCGTATTACTCGTAGCAAGTTTATTTGCGAGTGAGCAGCAATTAGGTAAGTCATTTTTACGTTGGTTTACACCGATTGCTCTTATGGCGTTACTAGCAGTGAGTGTAAGTGGTGTGATGTTAGTAACAATTATTACACCAGCTTATGTAACAGCATGGCAAATCCCTTATGGTCAGGCATTAGTAATCAAGCATGCTTTGATTGTACCGTTAGTAGTATATGCTTTAATAAATGGTGTGCTTAATCGTAGTGAGCGTCGGAGTAGTAAGGCGTGGCTACGTGCAGAAAGTGTGATTATGCTAACGATATTTAGTGCAACAGCCGTTCTTAGTATTAGTTCACCTGATACCAAAACAGAAAAGGCAGCTGCATTGTATCAAGCATTTCATGCTAATCTTTCAGCACCGACATTAAGGTGGACGCTAGAAGGCACTATCTTTTTAGTAACGACGCTCGCATTTAGTGCGTTATTGCTTCAAGGCTTTACAAAAAATCAACCAGCTAAGCTATCTCTGGTGCTAGCCTTTGCGACAGCATGTAGTGTATATTGCACAGCCATGCTAATGGTAAGTGCCTAAAAAAACGAGTCGTCATCCATTGGATGACGGCTCGTTTTGTTTTAGCTTCTTTTTAATTTAGTAATATAAATAATTTGCCCCACATGCTCACTATAATGAACAAGCATACGTGTTAGCGCTTCAATAACCGAAATTTGCTCACCGCGTAATGCTACATATTTATGAACATCATAGGGACGCAGGTTTTGTAACATAGCAAGTAATCTGTCCCAGCCTTCTTGCCACAGTGCTAGTAATTCCTTTTTGGAAGAAATATCATTATAAAACTCTGCACTACGATTACGTGTTGGCTTTTCGCCATCTGTATGCAAAAAATTAGTAGCGCGTGATAGCATATTGCCGTGTAAGTGTTTGATTAAAATACTAACGCTATTTGAGTCTTTATTAGGTTGCCATGTAAGGGCAGACTCTGCAATTTCAGTAAGCATTTCGTCACCTTGCTGTTTAATTGTTGTAAAGCGTCGATACAATTCTTGTAGTAAAATCATTTCCATCTAAAAACCTCCTTAAATTAGGTTACAATATGTAAAAAGAGGGAGTGACATTGTGGGAAAAACAATTGAGATTGTACGGATGAGCGTGCGCCGTATTATTACGGATCCGCGTGATTACATTATAGGCTTTATGATTTTACAATTACTACAGTGGATTGTCGCAATACCTATTTTATCATTTTTATTTCATCGTGCGTTAAGTGCTGCAGGAATGCAGGGGATAACAGATGGTAACATCAGACAATTAGTGCACAGCCCCCTAGCCATTATTTTATTGGTAGTGTTGATCTTATTATTAACAATATTTATTTATTATGAGTTAGGTTTTTATTTTTTACTAGCGGATTTTCAGCGTAAGCAACAAACGTTTACGTACCGTACCATTTTTAAGCAGTTAAATAAAAAATCTAAATATTTTTTGAGTGTGCATACTTTATTATTTAGTTTATATTTTATGTTAATTGTGCCTGTGGCAATGGTTGGCCTAAACTCAAGTTTTACTGAGCAACTTAAAGTACCTGACTTTATTGTGGATGAAGTAATGACAACGACAAGCGGTCAAATTTTATGGATAGGGTTAATGGCGCTACTATTTTATATTAACTTACGCTTAATTTTTAGTATTATGTTTTTTTGTGACAGGTAAAGATACAACTATTTTGCAGGCAATGAAGCAGAGTTGGCAGCTGTCACGTAAAAATATGTGGCTATTAGTATCGGTATTAGGTGGCATTATTATAAGCTTTACACTAACGATGACAGTATTAACTACTTTGATATTAGTACCGTTAATAATAATCGAAAGCACAATTAAATTAAGTATGCCTATGTTTGCAGGTATTACATTAACTTTTATTCAAATTTTATTTTTCTGTGGTGGTGCTGTTTTACAACCACTATTAGCAGAGGCTTTAACATCAATTAGTCATAAGGCTGAGCAACAGCCACTTAAACAACTAGAGCGCCATTTGGTACGCCCTAAAATCTTAGGTTGGCTTGCTGACCATAAATTGCTACAAGCAGGGTTAGTACTAGGTTTTATTGTACTATGTATGAGCAATTATATTACACTGCAAAAAACAGTATATCAGCCTACAACACAAATTGTGGCACACCGTGGCTATGCAAATAAAGCATTAGAAAATAGTATTACCGCTATGGAAAAGGCAGCAGAGGCAGGTGCAGATTTTGTAGAGATGGATATTCAACAAACGAAGGATGGTAAGTTTGTTGTCTACCATGATGCTACATTATCACGCTTGGCAGGACGAAGCGGTCAGATTTATAAAATGAATTTAGACGAGCTTGTCGGCATGCCAATCAAAAATAATCAATTTAAGGACGAAATCCCGTCCTTTGAAGCGTATGTGGATCGTGCGAAGGAATTAAAAATGAAATTGCTTGTGGAGATTAAAACACATGGGCATGAAACTCAAGATATGGAAAAACAACTCGTAGATTTATTGCGCGCAAAAGGTGTGGCTAACGACTATATTATCCACTCATTAGACCGCGCTTCATTAGAGCGTGTGCTAGCTTATGATCCAACGATTACGACAAGCTATATTTTAGCGATGAGTATAGGGCGCTTGCCTGATGTGCCAATGCCTTACTTAGGTATTGAAGAGTTTTGGATGACGAGTGATTTGTTAAAGCAAGCTGATGAGCAAGGCAAGGGAATTATGGTATGGACCGTCAATAAAGAAAACTTATTGCATAAGTATGTGCGTATGAATACCTTTAGCTTAATTACAAATAATGTGGATAAAGCTATTGAAGTGCGTGATTCTTACGATAAGCAAAAAACATTATATGAGCGAATTCAAATTATTATAGAGCGCTTATAATATAACGTAATGCGTTTAAATAAAAGAACAAGGGTATAGTTGGATAAAGAGGTGAGTATATGAAACGTTTACTAAAAGTAAGCTTCCAGCAATTCATTGAATATCGTAACAACTATCCCAAGGGGCTGTTTTATTTATACAGTCTGCAATGGCTACTTGGGTTACCAGTAGCCTTTTTTTTGTATTATAAAATTGTTGATATTGCTGGGATGCAGGGATTTTTACGCGGGCCTATCACGCAATGGCTCAATTCACCAAGCCTGCTTATTATTGTGACTTTATTAGCTTTTGGTTGCTGTTGCGCCTATCAATATACATTAAACTATTATTTTATAAGCGCACATTTGCAAACGACCAAGCCTACAACCATTTTTGCTACGCTTCGTTCAAAAAAGCGTCGATTTTATTTACTGCCTGCAGGTTTAATGACAGCTGGCATATTATTAGTCATTCCCTATGCGCCATTTGGCATAGGACCGACATTATTACGTAGTTCAGGTTTTATAGCGCCTTTTACTACGAAGATTGGTGTAGTAGTTTGGCTTATTTTAATGGGCTTAATACTATACTTAAGCTTACGCCTATTATTTAGTGCGTATTATTATATGGCAGATGATACAACTTTTGCACAAGCGATGCGCCATAGTTTATATGTATCGCGCATTAAACTAGCACAAAGTTTGCTAATTTTTATCGCAGCACTACTTGTCTATGTGTTGTTGTTAGCATTGTTAGTTTTAGTTGTGGCACTTCCCTTGTTTATAGCAGAGGCTGTGATGCACAAGGGATTACCTATTATGGCAGGTATCACGGTAAGTATACTGCTAGTTATTTTCTTTATAGTAAATGCCTATGCCCAAATTTTTATGGCGCAACTCATTATGCGTTTAGCTGTTTATACAGGTCCAGCACCAAAGGTAAAGTCTTGTCCAACCCAAAAGCATACGAACACTATAATGATTGCTATGCTAGTCACAGTTATCATTGCAACAGTGAGCAGTTATGTTTTAGCAAATAGTATTTATGAGCCCACTACAAAAATTGTAGCGCACCGAGGTTATTCACAAAAAGCTTTAGAAAATACTATCCCAGCTATGCAAAAAGCAACAAAAGCAGGTGCTAATTTAGTAGAGCTCGACATCCAACAAACAAAGGATGGCAAATTTGTTGTCTACCATGATGAGTCACTTAAACGATTAGCAAAGGACAAACAAAAAATTTATAAAACAACAGCACAAGATATAACAGGAACAGCCATTCAAAAGAAAGAATTGAAAGGCGAAATCCCAAGCTTTGAGGCATATTTAAAAGCTGCTAAAACAACTAAGAGTTACTTACTTGTAGAAATTAAAGTTCATGGACATGAAAAAGAAGGGTATGTAAAGGATATTGTAGCGCTACTTAAAGAGTATGGCGTAGCTAATGATTACATTGTTCAGTCGCTAGATAAGCAGGCTATTGAAGATGTCAAAAAAGCCGATCCTACAATTAAGACAAGTTATTTAGTGAAAGATGAAGAAAAGGATATGTACGATATTACCGCAGAGTTTTTAGGTGTAAAAGAAAAATATGTAGATGAAACCCTACAAAAAAAAGCTCATGATGCGCATAAAGGTGTTATGGTTTGGACTGTAGAAGGTGAGAAAGATTTAAAAAAATTTATTGAGCATGATGTATATGCTGTCATCACAAATGAAGTTGCTAAAGCGGTAACGCTACGTGATAATCACAATAAAACAAAAGGCATTATAGAGCGTTTATGGCTAATTCGTCAACGACTATAAAAAAGAAGCAGGCTTAAAAGCCCGCTTCTTTTTTTGTTGTGGTTGCTGTGATAGATTAAGTAGTTTTTAATAAACGTTCGTTTACAATGTCCCAATCAATCGTGTTCCACCAGTTGGTTACAAACTCAGGACGTCGGTTTTGGTATTTTAAATAATAGGCATGCTCCCATACATCAATAATTAATAATGGTTTTTTATCTGCAGCAAGCGGTGTATCTTGATTGGCTGTACTAAGTACTTCTAGCTTGCCATCATGTTCCACTAACCAGCCGTAGCCACTACCAAAGCGACTAATAGCTGCTTTTGATAGTTCATTTTGGAAGTTGTCAAACGTAGTGAAGTATTTTTCAATTTCACGTTTAATATCTGCTGTAGGCTCACCGCCACCTTTTGGTTTCATAGACTCCCAAAATAATGAGTGACAATAGTGCCCACCACCATTGTTTTGTACTGCAGTACGAATCTCCTCAGGTACTTCGTTAAGGTTTGTTAAGATTTCCTTAATTGATTTTTGCTGTAATGACTCATGCCCCTCTAATGCAGCATTTAAATTATTTACATACGTAGCATGGTGCTTACCATGATGGATTTCTAATGTTTGTGCATCAATATAAGGTTCTAATGCATCTACAGCATACTGTAGTTTAGGTAATACAAATGTAGACATTAACGTCATCTCCTTTTTGTCTTATAAGAAATATTGTTTCCTAAAGGAAACTTTAAAGTATATTACATAATAAAGCAAGGTAAATTGCTTTATTGATAAGGTACACAAAAAATATATGGTTATTTCGACAAGATAATTGAATAAACTAGCAATAATTGTTACAATCATTAAAAATATAGAATTTTCAGAAAACGGAGTGATAATTATGCATGTCAGTGAAGCGCTAGCAATTAATGCAACAAGACACCCAAATAAATTAATTTTTGCCTGTGAGGGGCGTGAGTACACGTATCGTCAATTTAATGAGGAGGTTAACCGTTTAGCTCATGGCTTATTAGCAAAGGGTTATCATAAGGGTGATAAAATTGGTATCTTTATGAAAAATTCGGATCATTTTATGTTAGCTTTTTTAGCAATTGTACGTGTTGGCTTTGTAGCTGTACCCATTAATTTTAGGTTAACTAGTACGGAGACATCGTATATTTTAGAGCAGTCAGAGGCTAAGGCAGTATTTTGTGATGATGTGTTCGAAGAAACTGTCGTAGGAGCGAGTGCAAAAACAGAGCGCACACATGACATTATAGTGCAACCGATTGCACAGCATGCAGACTCAATAGATTGGGCAACAGTACGCACAGATGATACAAGTTATCCTCGCGTTTTAGTTACGGGTGCAGATGATGCTGAAATTTTATACACATCAGGGACTACAGGCTATCCGAAAGGTGCTTTGTTTGATCATCAAACGGTTATTAATGTGCATATCTCTTATACATTATGTTTAACTTTAACGAGTGAACATCGTGCGTTATGTATTGCACCTTTATTTCATTCCGCACAATTAAATGGCATGACATTAACCGCGATTTATTTAGGTATGTTTACCGTGATTCATCGTGATTTTAATCCAGAGGCAGTGCTTGCAGATATCGAAAAATATAAGCTAAGTGCTTTCTTTGGTGTACCTGCGATGTATACGTCATTACTACAAGTACCCAATAAGGAACAATATGATTTATCTACAATTGATAAATGTATGTATGGCGCAGCGCCAATGGCTCCAGCATTAATTGAGAGTGCTATGCAATTGTTTGGTACACGTTCATTTTATAATTTTTGTGGTATGACAGAGGCAGGGCCAGGCGGCATATTTTTAAAACCCGAGGAGCATGATACTAAACTTGGAGCAGGTGGCAAAGCTATGTTTTTATATAATACGCGTGTGGTAGATGAGGATATGAATGATGTAACGCCTGGTGAAATTGGCGAATTTATTATGCGCGGAGCAACTATTATGAAAGAGTACTACCGTAAGCCAGAAGAAACACAAAAAACATTTCGCGATGGTTGGTTAATGACAGGTGACCTTGCGACAATTGATGAGGATGGTTACATTACAGTAGTAGATCGCAAAAAAGATATGATTATTTCAGGTGGCGAAAATGTATACTCAGTAGAAGTAGAGCAAGTATTAAATAGTCACCCTCATATTTTGGAAGCGGCAACGATTGGTTTACCTGATGAGCGCTGGGGTGAGAGTGTAACAGCTGTTATTGTAGCAAAGCCCAATGTAGTAATTGATGAGCAAGAGATTATTGCTTATTGCCGCGAGCATATTGCGAGCTATAAAATCCCACGTAAATTTTTATACGAAGATGCATTACCACGAAATGCATCGGGTAAAATTTTAAAATACCAATTACGTGATGAGTATATTAAAACGCAAGTTTAGTAAACTGTATGCTACAGTTAGCTAAGAGGTGGCAAAGGATGAATCGTTATTTTTGTACAGCTTGTAAAGTCAAATCAACCGATAGTGCTGAGGAGCTTGTGCGAAAGATGCAACCCCGTATTTGTATTGGTCATGTGGGGTTAGCTATTACAGGCATCATTATTGTAGCAATTGAGTTATTTGTATAGTAGGAATGATGAGGTGAACCTCATCATTTTTTTATGTTATTTTTTATTTTTCGATAGATAACTTGATGTTAAATAGAAAAATTGGTAAAGTTTTAATTAGAAAGAAAAATCAGAAAATTTTGTTTGAAGGGGAGGAATTGGGATGAGAGAGGTAGTAATTGTTGCGGCAGCTCGTACAGCAGTGGGTAAACGAAAAGGGGCGCTAGCTACAACACGTGCAGATGATTTAGCAGCAGAGGTGTTAGCTGAGGTGGTACGTCGCGCTACTATTGAAAAGGGGCAAGTTGAGGACGTTATTTTAGGGTGTGTTACCCAAACTGCAGAGCAAGCAGGAAACGTTGCACGCACAGCATTATTAATTGCTGGCTTCCCTGTACATGTACCAGGTGTAACAATTGACCGACAGTGTGGTTCAAGTCAGCAAGCTGTTCACTTTGCCTCGCAGGCCATTTTAGCGGGTGATATGGATATTGTAATTGCTGGTGGCGTGGAGAGTATGACGCGCATGCCGATGGGCTCTAATTATTTGGATACTAAGCCTAGCCAAAAGTTAACGGTACAGCACGAAATTATTCATCAAGGTCTCTCAGCAGAGCGTATTGCAGCACAGTGGGGTTTTAGTGCAGAAAAACTGAATGACTATGCACTCACTAGTCATAAACGTGCATTAGCAGCTATTGCCGCAGGTCATTTTAAAAAAGAAATTGTTGGACTTGATGTTACAACAGACGAAGGCATCAAGCATTTTGATACAGATGAGGGACCACGAGCTAATACTACACGAGAAAGTTTAGCTGAATTAAAAACGGTCTTTAAGGAAGATGGTGTGATTACAGCAGGTAATGCTAGCCAAATGAGCGACGGAGCCTCAGCTGTAGTCTTGATGTCTAGCGATAAAGCAAAAGAGCTTGGTATTAAACCCCTCGCTCGTATTGTAGCGCGTTCGGTAGTAGGCTCAGATCCAACGTTAATGTTAACAGGTCCGATTGCAGCAACAGAAAAAGTGTTGCAAAAAGCTGGGCTTACAATTAACGACATGGATACGTATGAGGTAAATGAAGCATTTGCACCTGTACCACTTGCGTGGCTTAAAGATACAGGAGCGGACGCGAGTAAATTAAATGTAGATGGTGGCGCTATTGCCCTAGGTCATCCGCTAGGTGCAACGGGCACGAAATTATTAACAACAATGCTTTATCGTATGCATCGCGAAAATCAACGTTATGGCTTATTAGCAATCTGTGAAGGTATGGGCATGGCTAATGCCACAATCATTGAAAAATTATAAGGGGTGAAGGATATGCAATTAAATGAAGTTGTAGCTTTTATAACAGGTGGTGCTTCGGGGATGGGAGCTGCTACGGCACAACATATCGTGTCAGCAGGAGGTAAGGCTATCTTAGTAGATGTTAACGAACAAAGGGGGCAGGAACTTGTAGCGAGCAATCCTTCAAATATAGTGTTTGCCAAAACAGATGTTACAGATGAAGCCTCTGTTAATGTGGCATTAGATAAGGGAATCCAAGCATTTGGCAAGATAAATGTAGTGATTAACTGCGCAGGTATCGCACCACCTGCTAAGTTATTGTCGCGTAAAGGCATCCATACATTAGCGCAATTTGAGCAAGTTATTTCGATTAACCTTGTAGGAACATTCAATGTTATTCGGTTAGCATCAGACCGTATGCAACATAATACACCTGATGTAGATGGACAGCGTGGTGTAATTGTTAATACAGCTTCAGTAGCTGCATTTGATGGGCAAATTGGACAAGCAGCATATAGTGCCTCTAAAGGCGGCGTAGTAGCAATGACTTTACCTATTGCTCGTGAGTTAGCAGACCATGGCATACGTGTAATGACGATTGCTCCAGGCTTAATCGAAACCCCGATGTTTGCGGGCCTACCAGAGCCAGCACAACAAGCATTGGCACAGATGACACCGTTTCCTAAGCGTTTAGGGAAGCCATCCGAGTATGCCTTTTTAGTAGAGAGTATTATTCGTAATACGATGTTAAACGGTGAAGTAATCCGCTTTGATGGCGGAATTCGTATGCAACCAAAATAAAGGAGTGTGGGATATGGTACGTTATCGATTTGAAACAAAGGAGCATGATTTATTTCGTAAAACATTACGCCAGTTTTTAGCAGAGGAAGCTGTGCCCTATTACGACGAGTGGGAGCAAAACCACCTTATCCCTAAGGATTTTTGGCGCAAGCTTGGAGAGATGGGGTATTTATGCCCTCAAGTAGAAGAAAAGTATGGCGGTCTTGATTTAGATTTTAGCTTTGGCGTAGTTATAGGTGAGGAGCTAGAGCGCGTAGGTAGTGGTTTAATTGGCGTTGGTTTACACAATGATATTGTAGTGCCTTATATCGAAGCCTACGGTAATGAAGAGCAAAAAGAGCGTTGGTTACCGAAATGTGTGACAGGTGAGTATATTACTGCTATTGCAATGACAGAGCCCGGGGCAGGATCGGATTTAGCAAGTATTAAAGCAACTGCTATTCGAGATGGTGACCATTATATTGTAAATGGGCAAAAAACATTCATTACAAATGGGATACATACAAATTTGGCAGTAGTAGCAGTAAAGACAGACCCAAAGGAGCGCCATCGCGGTGTAAGTTTACTTGTAATTGAAGAAGGGACACCAGGTTTTACTAAAGGGCAAAAATTGAACAAGGTAGGTATGCATTCGCAGGACACTGCAGAGTTATACTTTGAAGATTGCCGTGTGCCTGTAGCTAATTTATTAGGTGAGGAAGGTAAGGGTTTTACCTACTTAATGGAAAAATTACAACAAGAACGTTTATTTGTAGCTATTTCAGCGCAAATTGCCGCTGAGGATATGTTTGAGCTAACAATGACCTACATTAAGGAGCGCGAAGCTTTTGGGAAGTCAATTAGCCAATTTCAAAATACACAATTTAAAATGGCGGAGATGGCAACACAATTAGAGTTAGGTAAAACGTTTCTTGAGTCATTAATTGAGGACCATATTGCAGGCAAGGATGTTGTCACTAAAGTATCTATGGCAAAGTATTGGATTACCGAAAAGGCACGTGATATAGCCACGGAGTGTATGCAATTGCACGGTGGTTACGGCTATATGGAGGAGTACAAAATCGCAAGACGTTACCGCGATATTCCGGTAATGTCGATTTATGCAGGCACTAATGAAATTATGAAGGTCATTATTGCTAAAAATTTAGGCATATAAAAACCCATAGCGTAGGGCTACGGGTAAATTTCTTATTTAAAGGCTACAAAAATTTCGACACGACCATCTTCTAGGTAGCGTTCAAAATCAATGGTGTAGGCACGGTTAATCGAGCCTTCAGACTCACGTTGCCAAATTGATTCCCATGTATCAAAAATATGGGGAGCGGAAGTAATATATGTTGTGTAAGTAGCTTGCGGTAATGCCATTACATCATCGCTAATTGGTGATGTGGTAGCTACACTTAACGTATAGTCCCCACGGTAGTCACTTTCGTAATCATGGTAAATACCATAAAGCATGCCGCCATCATTTTTTTCGCGAGCCGTGTGCCAAACTGCACGGATTTTATCTTGCAAGGCATCATCTGTAAAATTATTAGTACGGACTGACGCTAGTATGTAAACTTCTTTTTCCATAGTAACAACTCCTTTCTCTAGATTGTAGCATGCTTGCGCAGTGTAATCGAAAAATACGTTTAAAATATAAGGAGTGATGATTAATGATGATGGATACACCTTTATTATTAACGGGGTTTTTGGAGAGAGCTAGACGCTATTACCCTAATAAAATGATTGTGTCACGCACAAGCGAAACGATGATACATCGCTTTACGTATACAACATATGTCGAGCGTACAAAGCGTTTAGCTGATGCATTAACAAAGATTGGGATGACAAAAGGGATGAAGGTAGGCTCTTTTGCATGGAATCATCATCGACATTTAGAGGCCTATTTCGCTGTACCTTGTGCAGGAGCGGTATTGCATATGATTAATATTAGGTTAGCACCTGAGCATATTGTTTATGTAATTAATCATGCAGAAGACGAAATCCTATTAGTAGATAGTGATTTATATACGCTAATGGCGCCCTTAGTGCCACAGTTTACAACAGTTAAAAAAATTGTCATTATGCAAGATACACCTAAGTTACCACCAGCGCCGACAGGTATTACACTTTATGATTATGAAACATTATTAGCTGAAGCCTCTGCAACGTTCACTTTCCCAGAAGATTTAGACGAAAACACACCAGCGGGCATGTGTTATACGAGCGCAACAACGGGTATGCCAAAGGGTGTAGTGTACACGCACCGAAGCCTTGTCTTGCACAGTATGATTAGTGGCTTATCAGATACACTTGGGCTTGCAGAGCGCGATGTGGTGATGCCAATTGTACCGATGTTTCATGCTAATGCTTGGGGGCTACCATTTGCGGCAGTTAACTTTGGCGCTACACAAGTATTGCCAGGTCCAGCATTTACACCAGCATTGTTACTAGACCTAATTGAACAGGAGAAGGTAACGATTACTGCAGGTGTACCAACGATTTGGTTAGGTATGGTTAAGGAGCAGGATAATGCGCCGCGTGATTTATCCTCATTACGTCTTGTAGTAAGTGGGGGCTCAGCGTCGCCAAAAGGCTTAATTCGTAAATTTGAACAGGACTACGGCGTGCCATTTTTAGTAGGTTATGGCATGACTGAAACATCGCCTCTTGTCAGTGTTTCTAATTTTAAAGAGGAAATGGACGACTGGACTTATGAAGATAAATTAGAGCTACGGGCTACACAAGGTTTAACCACACCTCTAATTGAAACGCGTGTGATTAATCAGCATGGTGAAGTGCCATGGGATAATGAAACGATGGGTGAACTAATTATTAAAGGGCCATGGATTGCGAGTGGTTATTATAAAGATGAGCGAACAGCAGAAGCGTTCCAAAATGGTTGGTTATATACGGGAGATATTGCGGTTATGACGCCTGAAGGTTATATTCGCATTACGGACCGTACGAAAGATTTAATTAAATCAGGCGGTGAATGGATTTCTTCTGTCGATTTAGAAAATGCTTTAATGACACATCCTGCGGTTTTTGAAGCAGCCGTAGTAGCCATGCCGCACGAAAAGTGGCAGGAGCGTCCTTTAGCTTGTGTGGTATTAAAGGAGGAAGGCGCTGCTACTAAGGAAGAATTGATGGCCTATTTAGAACAACATGTAGCAAAGTGGTGGTTACCTGATGAAATTGTCTTTATTGATGAGGTGCCTAAAACATCAGTAGGAAAGTTTTTAAAGGCTAAGATTCGTGATAATATTGCGACGTATTTAGATCAAGTATAATAAAACACCTAGCGAAATTTTCGCTAGGTGTTTTTGATTAGCTCTCTACAGTTGCATAGATGCCGTCATTTTCATTAAATTGAAGTTGAATACGTGAAGCGAATGGGTCCATCTGCATTTGTTCTTTTACCCACATGCGTAGCGCGCCAACCATATCGCCAGCGTCTAACATGATTGATTTACCTGGTAAGAAAACCTCAGCACTGTATTGCTCCTCGTCATAGCCAAGCTCTACTTCAACTTGCTCAAGTGCCACATTATTGTGGTAAGCCTGTGACAGGCAGATTGCGTTAATGATATCGTCTTCACAAATTATCGCCATTGTTTAGCTTCCTCTTCGTCACGTTTCTTTTTCGTTACCATTGACCAAATTTTAGCTGCAAGGAAAACAACTAATAAAATAGCACCAACGTTAACAAGTAGTCCTAGGATTGAACCTAACATACCCATGCCACCAAATAGGCTACCAAATAATAACCCAGCAAGACCACCCATCATTAAACCTTTCATTAAACCGCCGCTTTTATTAGCTGTGTTTTTAGAAGCAGGTGATTGGTTTTTTGTTGTTTGGTTTTGGTCTTTCTTTTGGATGTTTGTATTAGTGTTAGAGTTATTGCTTTTGTTAAAGCTTTTCTTGCCTGATTTGTAGCCTTTAGCCTCAGCTGTCATGCCATCATCAAAAGGTAAAAAAGCACCGACTGATGAAAACATTAGCGTCATTGCAAATAATGCTGCTAGTAATTTTTTCATTGTGTGTGATTCCTCCAAAAAAGTTAGTATGTTTAGTTTACATGAAGTGAGCGAAAAATAACAATAAACACGTTAAGAAATGTTCATATCGTGAAAAATGTGCAAATGTTATACTTACTATAGGATTTTAAGGTAAAGGAGGCATAATGAAATGGTTTTACTAGTAGTATTTTTTATTGTTTTTTTAATAATGTATATTCAGGAGAAGCGACGTTTTGCGAATGCTGTAGTATTTGGTATTTTTGTGATGCTATTAGGGCTAAGTGCATTAGCCAATTTACTGCCTGTTATCAGCAGTCAATCTGAAATTTTATCATTGATTTATTTAGCCTTCCTAGTGGCACTCGTGCCAATTGCGATATTTGGTATGACGATTGGGACATTCTTTAATAGTAAAATTTTACTAGAGAAAGAAGGACGTCGCTTTAGTAATTTATTTTTTGGCTTAATTGGTTTTGGGATTTCGTTTATGATTATTGCTTTTGTATTTATGGTACTCTCAGGGCAGGCGGCAAATGACCGTATTTTATTAGTATATGTATGGTTGGCGATGTTGGTAGGCTATGGGCTATTTTTATATAGTTGTGTAGTGCTGTATGCTACATTGTATTATTTCACGCCTATTTTTTATAAGCCAGATTATATTATTGCGCTTGGCTCAGGTTTGATTGGTGATAAGGTACCGCCATTGCTTGCCAGTCGCGTGGATAAGGCTGTTAGTTTATATTATAAATACGCGGCAAAGAAGGGCGTGCCACCTATTTTAGTAATGTCGGGTGGGCAAGGTAGTGACGAGTTAGTAGCAGAGGCTACGGCTATGCGCGATTATATTGTCGAAAAATACGGCATTCCTTCAGAGCATATTTTAGTTGAAGATCAATCTGTTAATACGGAGCAAAATATGCGTTTCTCTAAAAAAATTATGGATGCTCATAGCGGTGAGCGCGAGTATCGCTCAGTATTTGTAACAAATGAGTTTCATTTATTTAGAGCAAGTCTTTATGCACGTAAGGCTGGGCTTGATGCGGAGGGCGTTGGCTCACGCACAGCGTTTTATTATGTACCAAATGCCTTTACACGAGAATTTATTGGGCTACTCGAAATGAATAAAAAATATCATATTATTATATTTATTTTAGTGACGCTAATGATGGCTTTGCTAATGCGTAGCTATTGGTAAGGAAGTGATGATGTGAGTGAAGCAGAAGAATTATATTTACAAGGCAATGCTGCTTATGAGGAAGGGCAATTAGAAAATGCTTTTCGTTCATATGAGGCATCGTCGGCACTTGGGCATCCCGATGCTACTAATAATTTAGCAGATATGTATTTGCACGGAGAGTATGTCGAAAAAAATACGAAGCGTGCCTTTCAATTATTTTTAGTAGCAGCTAAAGCAGGTGTACATGAAGCTATGTTTACCCTAGGATTGCTATGCGAAAATGGTATTGGTGTTGTAGTTGCACCTGAGCAAGCCTATTTTTGGTATCGTCGGTCTGCAAAGTATAACGATGTGATGGCGCAATACCGTTTAGGCTCGATTTATTACGAGGCATTACTTGGTAAGCCACGTAATGTATCAAAAGCGCTTTACTGGTATCAGCTCGCTGCACAGCAAGGACATCTCGATGCGCAATATAATCTTGGTTATATTTATAACAATGAGCAAGACGGCGAGATTGATTACGCTAAAGGGCGTTTTTGGTATGAGGAGGCTGCAAGCCGAGGTGATAGTTTGTCATGCCGTCGCTTAGAGGAAATTTACGAACTAGGTTTAGGTGTGAAGGCGGATGCCACGCGTGCTAAATATTGGTGTGAGCAAGCAGAAGCAATTGAACGTATGAAGGGAGAAAGTGAAAAATGAAAACAGTAGCAGTAGTAGGTGGCGGGATTACCGGCGTATGCACAATGCATTACTTGCAACGTCAAGTACACGAAAAAAAATTGGATGTTAAACTCGTACTCATTGAAAAAAACGAATACTTGGGTGGGAAAATCCATAGTCAAACGCAAGACGGTTTTATTATGGAGACAGGTGCAGACTCTATTGTAGCGCGTCACCCAGGTGTTATTGAATTAGTACGTGAGGTTGATTATGAGGATGAGCTAGTTTATAACGAAACAGGTACATCATTTATTTATACGAATAATGAACTGCACGCTATCCCGAAGGACTCAACGTTTGGTATCCCGATGTCATTAGCTTCACTAGAGGCGAGTACATTAGTATCAGCAGAGGGTAAGGCAGAGGCGCTAAAAGATTTACATATGCCAAACAAAAGCTTTACGAAAGAAAGCTCGATTGGCGAATTTTTAACGTATTACTTAGGTGAAGAGCTAGTACAAAAACAAATTGCTCCTGTACTTTCAGGCGTATACTCCGGTAATTTAAACGAGCTGTCAATCGCTTCGACATTACCTTACTTAATTGATTATAAAAATGAATTTGGCAGTATTATTAAAGGTTTTGAAGCTAATAAGGAACAGTTTGCGCGCGCTGCTGACAAAAAATTTATTTCGTTTAAAAAAGGATTAGATAGTTTGTTATATCGTATCGTCGAAAAATTAACGGATGTGGATGTAAAGCTAGGCACAGGTGTAGAAATGATTAAAGATGGACGTACACTGCAATTAACAAATGGCGAAACATTAACAGCAGATGCTACGGTACTAGCGCTACCAAATGATGTAATTGCTCAACTACTACCAAGTGAAGCGCTACAACCTTATTTTAAAAAATTTACGACAGCTTCAGTGATTACGATGTACTTAGGTTTTACTGTACCAGATGCGCTATTACCAGCAGACGGGACGGGTTATATTGTATCGGATAATACAAATGTCGTGTGCAACGCTGCGACTTGGA
Source organism: Metalysinibacillus saudimassiliensis (assembly GCA_000935965.1). Taxonomy (GTDB): domain Bacteria; phylum Bacillota; class Bacilli; order Bacillales_A; family Planococcaceae; genus Metalysinibacillus; species Metalysinibacillus saudimassiliensis. Next base: position 241,207 of record LN483075.1, on the reverse strand, counting down.
CAAGCCGAAAATGGAAGCATACCTCAGCACAAGGTAATTTATTAGTACGCTTATTTTATAAAAATATAAATGCTCGTTACGAGGAGCTCCAAGCTATGACAGAGGAGGAGCTTGCAGCAGTCGGTATTGCCGACGTGAAAAGTAGTTTAGGTATTGATGCAGAGCCAAGTGTTGTTAATATTACGAAATGGACGAATCAAATGCCGCGCTATGATTTAGCTCACCGCGAAGCTCTACAAGGCTTGGAGCAAAAAATGGCTGAGCAGTACCCAACAATTTATTTAGCGGGTTGTTCGTATTATGGTGTAGGCATTGGCGCCTGCATTCAAAATGGTAAAACAATTGGCGAAAAGGTCGCTAACGAATTATAAACTGAAATCCACCAGTGCCTTTACTTGCACTGGTGGATTTTTTGTAAACGATAACATCTGTACAATAGGTAGCTTTTTTGTTAAAAATGCATAATAGTATTGACGTGAGTGAGCCCTAGCGATATGATACTTCACAATAGTTAGAAATTTCATAACATTCTTATCAAGAGAAGCGGAGGGACTGGCCCTACGAAGCTTCAGCAACCAACAGTGATGTCAGGTGCTAAATCCAGCTAGTGAATTACTAGGCAGATGAGGAGGAAACATACGATGCGTAGCCCTCTTTTTTGTACACAAAAAGAGGGCTTTTTTTATTTTACTTTAGGAGGAATAGGGTATGGGCTTGCTTGAAAAATTACAAACATCAATTGTGGTGGGTGATGGTGCGATGGGAACGATGCTGTACGCGACAGGTTTAGCATCATGCCATGAAGAATTAAATTTATTACAGCCAGCACTAGTAGAGAAAATTCATAATGAATACATTGCGGCAGGTGCAGATGTTATTCAAACAAATACGTACGGTGCAAATGCTATTAAGTTAGCACGCTATGGTTTAGCACATAAGGTGACAGAGATTAATAGAGCAGCAACACATTTAGCTAAAAAGGCAGCGGACGGCAATGTCTATGTGCTAGGTACAATTGGTGGGATTCGTGATATTCGTAAGACGGATGTTACACTAACGGAAATTTTGCAGGGGGTAAAGACGCAAGCTACAGTTTTTTTAACCGAGGGTGTAGATGGGTTATTACTCGAAACGTATTATGATTTTGATGAGCTAGTGGCAACACTTGAGCTACTACGTGAGATGACGACGCTACCCATTATTGCACAGGTATCCATGCATGAAGTAGGTGTGCTTCAAAATGGTAAACCATTAAATGAAGCATTAGCAGAGCTAGAGCGTTATGGTGCAGATGTGGTAGGTGTTAACTGCCGTCTTGGTCCGTTTCATACGATACAGGCTTTTGAGCAGGTAGATTTGCCACAGCACGCTTTTTTATCCACCTATCCGAATGCGTCATTGCTTGATGTAGAGGACGGTAGGATTGTTTATGAGTCGGAGTATGATTACTTTGGACGAGCTGCAGCAACATTATGTAAGCAAGGTGTGCGCTTAATTGGTGGTTGTTGTGGCACAACACCAAAACATATTGCTGCTGTTAAAAAACACGTAGCGAGTTTAACACCTATTAACGAGAAGCCTAAGCGCCAAATTGCAGTGGACTTTGTGCGCGAGGCTGAGCCACGTACTGTAAAACCGCTTCATGAGAAGGCAAAACAGGAGCGCTCGATTATTGTGGAACTTGATACACCAAGGCATTTAGAGGTGGAGGGCTTTATTAAAGGCTCAGAACAACTGTATGCGGCAGGTGCTGATGTAGTGATGATGGCTGATAACTCCCTTGCGTCTCCGCGTATTAGTAATATTGCAATGGGCGCAATGATTAAAGAGAAGGGTGTACGTCCATTAACACATATTACGTGTCGAGATCGTAATTTAATTGGGCTACAATCACATTTAATGGGGCTAAATGCATTAGGTATTCATGATATTTTAGCTGTAACGGGTGATCCAACAAAGGTGGGCGACTTCCCAGGGGCAACGAGTGTTTATGATGTTACTTCCTTTGAACTGATTGCGCTGATTAAGCAATTAAACGAGGGCATTTCGTTTTCAGGTAAACCTTTACGTAAAAAGGCAAACTTTTCGGTGGCGGCGGCTTTTAATCCAAACGTGCGTGTAGTAGCACGAGCTGTGCCACGCCTAGAGAAAAAAATTGAACACGGCGCAGATTACTTTATTTCGCAGCCTGTCTATACAAAGGAAAAAATTATCGAAACCTACGAGGCAACGAAGCATTTAAGTGTACCAATTTATATTGGTATTATGCCTGTAACTAGCTATCGTAGTGCCGAGTTTTTACATCATGAAGTACCTGGCATTAAGCTGTCAGATGAAGTGCTTACACGCATGCGCGATTGTGGTGAGGATAAGGAGCGCGCCACACAAGAGGGCATCGCTATTGCGAAAGAACTGTTAGATACAGCAGCCAAATACTTTAAAGGCATTTATTTAATTACACCATTTTTACGATATGATATGACATTACAATTAATCGCTCACATTAAGGAAATGGATGAAGCGGCAAAAGGGGTTTCGATTAATGGCTAAGCAGACGATACAACAACAACTAGAGCAACGCATTTTAGTAATGGACGGCGCAATGGGCACAATGCTACAAAACGAAAAGCTAAGCGAGGATGATTTTGGTGGTGAGGCATTAGATGGCTGTAATGAAAATCTTGTATTAACGCGACCTGATGTGCTGTTAAAAATTCACGGACAATATTTAGCGGCAGGCGCTGATTTAATTTGTACAAATACATTTGGTGCTACACCACTGGTATTGGATGATTATGATATTGGCGACAGAGCAGAGGAGATTAATATTCGTGCTGCCCAACTTGCGCGCGAGGCAGTAGATGCAGTATCGACAGAGGAGCACCCACGCTATGTGGTTGGCGCAATGGGGCCGACGACTAAAACATTATCCGTAACAGGTGGTGTAACGTTTGAAACGCTAGAAGAAAACTTTTACATTCAAGCTAAAGCATTAATTGAGGGTGGCGTTGATATATTATTGCTCGAAACCACACAGGATACGTTAAATTTAAAGGCAGGAACAATTGGCGTACAGCGTGCTTTTGCAGTGACGGGCAAAGAGTTACCTATTATGATTTCAGGTACGATTGAGCCGATGGGTACAACACTTGCAGGACAAACAATTGAAGCATTTTATATTTCAATCGCGCATACTAAGCCATTATCTGTTGGCTTAAACTGTGCAACAGGTCCTGAGTTTATGACGGACCACCTACGTTCACTATCAGAGCTTGCGACTAGCTTTGTGAGTTGCTACCCTAATGCTGGTTTACCAGACGAAGAAGGTTGCTACCATGAGTCACCTGAATCATTATCGATTAAGCTACGAGGTTTCGCTGAAAAGGGATGGCTTAACATTGTTGGAGGGTGTTGCGGGACAACGCCAGCGCATATTAAGACCATTTGCGAGGCCGTAGATGGTTTTGCCCCGCGCAAGCCACAATCGCCGCGTGCTGAGCACCGCGTTTCAGGTATTGAGCAACTACAATACGATGACTCTATGCGTCCACTATTTATAGGAGAGCGTACGAACGTTATTGGCTCACGTAAATTTAAAAAGCTTATCATTGACGAAAAATACGAGGAAGCGGCTGAAGTAGCGCGTGCTCAAGTAAAAAACGGGGCGCATGTTATTGATATTTGTTTAGCCAACCCTGATCGCGATGAGATTGCAGACATGAAAGGTTTTATGCATGAAGTCGTAAAAAAGGTTAAAGTACCACTCGTGATTGACTCAACAGACGAAAAGGTAATGGAGGAAGCGTTAAAGTTTTCGCAAGGTAAGGCAATTATTAACTCTATTAACCTTGAGGATGGAGAGGAGCGCTTTGATGCGGTTGTACCGCTTGCAAAAAAATACGGCGCGGCTTTAGTTGTTGGTACGATTGATGAAGTCGGTATGGCGGTAACACGTGAGCGCAAACTAGAAATTGCAAAGCGTTCGCATGATTTGCTAGTTGAAAAGTGGGATTTTCCTGCGGAGGATATTATTTTTGATCCGCTCGTATTCCCAGTTGGGACAGGGGATGCGCAATATATTGGCTCAGCTGTCGAAACAATCGAGGGCATTCGTTTAATTAAAGAGGCGCTACCTAAATGTTTAACTGTGCTTGGTGTTAGTAATGTGTCCTTTGGTTTGCCACCAGTAGGACGTGAGATTTTAAACGCGGTATATTTATATAACTGTACACAGGCAGGGCTAGATTATGCGATTGTTAATACAGAAAAACTAGAGCGCTACGCATCTATACCAGAAGCTGAAATTACAATGGCCAATCAATTATTATTCCATACAACGGACGCTACACTTGCTGAGTTTACGGATTTTTACCGTGATAAAAAGAAAGAAAAAACAGAAGAGGACCTACCAAAAACAGTGGAGGGACGCTTAGCGTACTACATTATAGAAGGAACAAAAGAAGGGTTACTTGAAGATTTACAAGCAGCATTAGCGTTATATGACACACCACTTGAAATCATTAATGGCCCATTAATGAGTGGCATGGCTGAAGTCGGGCGTTTATTTAATGACAACCAACTAATTGTTGCTGAGGTATTACAATCAGCAGGTGTAATGAAGGCAGCTGTATCATTCCTTGAAGGCTTTATGGAAAAGGACGATAGTGATGCGGGTAAAGGCAAAATTGTGCTAGCTACAGTTAAAGGCGACGTACATGATATTGGTAAAAACTTAGTGGACATTATTTTAAGTAATAATGGTTACAAGGTAGTTGACCTTGGTATTAAGGTTACGCCAATGGAGTTAATCGAAGCGATTAAAGCAGAGAAGCCGGATATTGTAGGGCTTTCAGGTTTACTTGTAAAATCAGCACAGCAGATGGTAATTACAGCACAAGACTTTAAGGACGCAGGTATTGATGTACCCATTTTAGTTGGAGGAGCAGCATTATCACGTCGCTTTACCGAAACAAAAATTTCTGCACAGTATGACGGTCCAGTGCTTTATGCGAAGGATGCCATGCAAGGTTTAGCTATTGCTAACCGTTTGCAAGATGATGTAGACCGCGCGCTATTATTAGCTGAACTTGCGGAGGCTATTGATAAACGTAAGGTTGCTGATGAGCTACGTGCGCAAAAACCAGCACCAACTTTAACCGAAAAACCTGTGCGTACAATCGCTGATGCTACTGTGCGCATGCCAAGTGATTTGCGTCGCCATGTGCGACACTCCCATTCTGTACAGCATTTATATCCTTACGTAAATATGCGTACATTAATTGGGCATCATTTAGGCTTTAAAGGGAATGTCCTAAAAGCATTAGCAGATAAAGACTCGCGTGCCACCGATTTATATGACTTAGTTACAGGCTATCTTGCAGAGGATTTATTTAAGCCAGCTGCGATGTATCAATTTTATAAGGCGCAAGCAGAGGGGGATGATGTTGTATTGTATGCAGAAGACGGCACAACAGAAATCCAACGCTTTACCTTCCCGCGTCAACAAGTAGCACCTTACTTATGTCTTGCAGATTTTTTAAAGACAAAGGATAGCGGTGAGATGGACTATGTAGGTTTAATGTGTGTAACAGCAGGCCATGGTGTTACCACCTATGCAAATGAATTAAAAGAGCAAGGTAAATTTTTAGAGAGTCATGCTTTTCAGTCTACCGCACTTGAATTGGCAGAAGGCTTAGCTGAACGTATTCACCAAGAGATGCGTGACCAGTGGGGCTTCCCAGATGCTACTGACTTTACGATGCGTGACCGCTTTGCAGCAAAGTATGAGGGACAACGTTTTTCATTTGGCTATCCTGCCTGTCCAAATCTAGAGGATCAAGAAAAATTATTTGCTACATTACGTCCAGAGGATATTGGTGTGCAATTAACAGACGGTTTTATGATGCAGCCTGAGGCATCAGTATCAGCTATTGTTTTTGCGCATCCAGATGCGCGTTATTTTAATATATAACTTACGAAAGAGAAGTGTGAAACTGCGCTTCTCTCTTTTTTTATGACAGATGTCATATAAAACACATGACGTTTTCATCTACAGTGAATGATGACTGTATCTTATGATTAGGTCATAAAGAAAACACGTAAGGAGTGGCAACATATATGACAAGCTTTACAGAAAAGAAAAATCAATTGCGTAAAGATGTAGCGCAGTTTGCAAAGTCAGATACACGTAAAAGTATTATGCAACTCATTAATACATTAGGACCGCTACTTATTTTATGGGTGATTGCTTACCAAACTATCGCAATTTCACCGTGGATTACAGTAGGCGTTAGTGCAATTGCTGCAGGTTTTGTGGTTCGTACATTTATTATTTTCCATGATTGCACGCATGGTTCATTTTTCAAAAACAAAAAGGCTAATGATATCGTAGGGTTTTGGACGGGCGTATTAACATCATTCCCTTACGAAAAATGGAAGCGTGAACACACGATTCACCATGCGACAAGCTCGAACTTAGATAAACGCGGTATTGGCGATATTGATATGCTAACACTTGAAGAATACAAAGCCGCATCAAAACTACGTCGTTTCGCTTACCGCATGTACCGTAACCCATTAGTAATGTTTGGCTTAGGCCCACTTTACATGGTATTAGTATTAAACCGTGTGAACCGTAAAGATGCGAAAGCCAAAGAGCGTAAAAATACGTACTTAACAAACCTTACAGTTGTTGCAATTTGTGCGGCTATGATTTATTTAGTTGGCTGGCAGGCATTTTTATTAGTGCAAGGTACAACATTATTTATTGCAGGTGCACTAGGTATTTGGTTATTTTACATCCAACATACGTATGAAGACTCATACTTTGAAAATGACGCAGAGTGGGATTATGTAAAAGCTGCAGTAGAAGGTAGCTCATACTACAAATTACCACGTGTACTACAATTTTTAACGGGTAATATTGGCTTCCACCACGTGCATCACTTATCACCACGTGTGCCAAACTATAACCTTGAAAAAGCGCATGAAGAAGTAAAGCCATTACAAAAGGCAACAACCATCACATTAGTTACAAGCCTAGAGTCAATTCGTTATAAATTATACGACGAAGAAAACCAAAAGTTTGTCACGTTCCGTGAAGCTTCTGAACGTCTGCGTATGAAAAATGCAGTAAATATTTAAGCGGAAGCTGTTTCATTAAGCGGTGTATACGGCTAATGGAACAGCTTTTTTGTTATACTAAAGCAAAAACAAGAAAGTTTGTGAATACCGTTATGAAAAAGTGGTATACGATTATCCCCAATAGTCCATGGCTTAGTTTATATTTATGGATTATTTTTTGTTTATTGCCCTTCTTCTCTTTATTTAAAAATGCGAGTGCTACCGAGATAGGTGTCGCTGGTATGTTAGTTGTTATTTATGTGATTTTTAATCGCTGCTCAGCTATGTCACGTAGTGGGCTACTTTATATGTGGATTAGCTTCGAGATGGTCATTAGTTTAGTCATGACAGTATTTTATGGTTATGTTTACCTCGCTATTTTTACGGCGTTTTCTATTGGTACAATACGACGACCTGTTGGTTTTTATATTATGTATGGCTTACATGTTGGTTTTACCGTCATTGCGACGGGCGTAACTTTCTTTTTAAAGTTTGATGTATTGTTTGCGCAACTACCGTTTGTGATTTTTACATTAATCGGTGTGGTGTTAATGCCTTTTACGCTTTATACCAAAACGCGTCGCGAAAAATTAGAGGGGCAACTCGAAACAGCCAAAGACCGTATTGCAGAGCTTATCGTCTTCGAGGAGCGTCAGCGTATTGCGCGTGATTTACACGACACATTAGGACAAAAGCTATCAATGATTGGCTTAAAGAGCGATCTTGCTGCGCGTTTAATTGAGCGTGATAAGGAACAGGCCTTGACCGAAATTAAAGAGATTCGACAAACCGCGAGTATCGCACTCAAGGAGGTACGCGAGTTAGTTGCCAATATGCGTACAACACGCTTTGAGGACGAGTTAACACGCGTGTCCCAAATTTTACGTGCAGCTGAGATGACCTTTGTCTTTGATGGTGATATTGAAACACTCGATGTGCCACCGCTCGTAGAGAATGTCTTAAGCATGTGCTTAAAGGAAGCTGTGACCAATGTAGTGAAACATAGTAATGCTACAAAATGTGAAATTGGCTTCCATCAAAATTTTAAAGAAGTTTACCTTGTCGTACGAGACAATGGTGATGGTGTAACGCTAAAAAACAAAAAAACAGGTAACGGATTAAAAGGTATGCAAGAGCGTTTAGAGTTTATTAATGGCTCATTTAAATTAGAAAATGATCAAGGTACTGCATTAACTGTCACCATTCCTGTGGCTATAACACATCAGGATGTAACAGAGAAGGTAGATACTTTATATAACAAGGAGTGATGGACATGATACGTGTGGTTATTGCAGAGGACCAAGGGATGCTACTAGGGGCATTACGTTCATTATTAAATATGGAAGATGATATTGAGGTTGTAGGCATTGGGCGTAACGGCGAGGAAGCCATTGCCCTTGTGCATGAGATGAAACCTGATATTTGTATTATGGATATCGAAATGCCATTAAAAACGGGGCTTGATGCTGCGGAGGCATTGCAAGCAGAAGATTGTAAAATTATTATTTTAACGACATTTGCGCGCCCAGGTTATTTTGAACGAGCGCGTAAAGCAGGTGTACGAGGTTACTTATTAAAAGATAATCCAATTGAAGAACTTGTACAGGCAATCCGAAATATTATGGAAGGCAAGCGCATTTACGCACCCGAGCTCGTAGACTTTGTTTACGAGGTGGATAGTGAAAATCCATTAACGGATCGTGAGAGTCAAGTGCTTGAGCTAGTGGCTGAAGGTAAAACAACGAAGGAAATCGCTTCGACTTTATTTCTATCCGCTGGCACTGTTCGCAACTATATTTCTACGATTTTAGAAAAGCTCCAAGTAACTAATCGTATTGAGGCAATTGCGCGTGTGAAGGAAAAGGGTTGGAATAAATAAAGAGGCTTTGGGGAGCAATCCCCGAAGCCTCTTATTTTTTGCGTTTTAATAATTTACGTAGTAACCATACACTTGCGAGTAGAGCGAGTACGGTATTTGTTTTTTTAGTAAATACTTTGTCTGATACATATTTCATATTTTGTGGGCGATTTGCAACGTGTGTTGTAAAATGCGTGTGCCAGTGTGCACCAGCAGGGAAATAAGTACGTACGTTATAGCCTTCTTGCACAAGTGACTCTTGTAAGGCTACGTCTTGCCCAATATGAAATTGAAACTCATATGATGTTTGCGGCAAATTGTACTCTGCAGCACGGCGTTTTGCAAAGGCGATGATATTTTTATCATGCGTAGCAATAACCGTATAGCTACCTGTTTGGAAGCGTTGCTCAATTAATTCAATCATGTTTAAATCAATATCCATTTTATCTTGGAAGGCAACGGCCTCTGATTCATTGCAAACTTTTTTTGTTAAGGTAAGTGCTGCATCCCGAAACGTTTCGACATCCTCTTGAGCACGGTAAAAATGAGCTTGCACTACCGTCGAAATATGGTCGAAGCTCTCTTGCAGTTGTTGTGTCATGCTAATAATTGTTTGCACATGGGCATACTCAGCAGTTTGTAAGGTAATGAAGTGCTCATATGTACGTGCAACTTCGGCCAATTCATAAAGCATGTTGTAGCACTCGTCTACATCTAGTAATAAACCAAACTGCTCAGGTTGAAGCGTAAAGACCGCGCTTAATCCCTCAGCGTGTAATTGTTGCATTAATAAACGCACATTTTTTTTTTCGGCTGTTACATCAGCAGCATCAATAATTGCATTGCCAATGTAATCAATTGCAATGCGTTGACCTGAAGCTTGTAGCACCTTACATGTTTCGATAATCTCAGCGTGTGTTGTACCACCGATATACGGCTTAAAGCCAAGCTTTGGTGCAATTGCTTGCACACCATTAGTAAACGTATCACTATATGCGAGTTGCTTTGTTATGTCACGTAAAACCATTGTTATGTCCACCTCTACTTTATTTTGTTAAGTATATCATAGGTTGAGAAGTTGTTTTCGTTCATTAAATAATGCGGGATAGCTCAAAAAGCCTAGCATTAAACTAGAAATGGTAGCATTGGTTAACAATGCAAAAATAATTAAGATTTGAAATTGTACCGCCTGCATAGGGTCAGCACCACCAATAATTTGCCCGCTCATCATACCAGGAAGTTGTACGAGCCCAATAGTTTTTTGGCTTTCAATGGTGGGAATCATGCTTGCCTTAATAGCGTTCATTAGTTGATGGTGTATAGCTTGCTTAGGCGTACCACCAAGAGACAAGATTAATTCGACCTCATCCTTATGCGCTTTAATTTCCGCATCAAAACGATTTAAAAATAAAATCGACAGTACCATGGCATTACCAATCATCATGCCACTAATTGGGATGATGTACTGCGCTGTAGCCGGAATAATGTTAAACCCAAGTAAAATACCTTGCGTGACTAGTTCGACAGTAGTGATAGTGGCGACTAGCTTCCAAGTGATGCCTTTAATATGTTGGCCTTTTTTACGTGCATTAAGTGTAGCCGTAGTAATCATAATAACAATCATCAACAGCATATAGGCAGGGTGGTCTCCGTCAAAAACAAACGTCAAAATATAGCCGACTGCAATTAACTGTATGACGGAGCGCACGGTAGCGATAATAACGTCACGCTCTAAACCAAGATTAAGTGTTTTAGATAGTACAAGTGGAATTAAAATAAAAAATAAGGTGAGTGATAAGGAAAAATAACTCATGCTAGCCCTCCCTCTACAAATTGACGCACCCGTTCATTAGTAGGTGTAGTTAAAATAGTAGGCGCACCCGTTTGAACTAACTCACCGTCAATCATTACCCATACCTCGTGACTTAAAGAAATTGCCTGCTGTAGATTATGTGTAATCCAAATGATAGTGACACCGTATGCTTTATTAAGCTCAACAATAAGCTCTTCGATTTCGGCAACAGCTATGCGGTCGAGCGCAGAAGTAATCTCATCAAGTAATAATACGCTGGATTTATTAATGAGTGTACGCGCAATAGATACGCGTTGACGTTGCCCACCAGAGAGCTCGTCTGCTTGTTGGTCGAGTAAATCTGTAGTTAACCCTACTGATGCTAATGAAGCGGCGGCTTCGTCTTTTGTGAGTTGTTGTCCTGCAAGTTTACGCGGCAGTTGCAAGTTATCAAAAACAGTACCTGTAATCATAGGTGCTGCTTGTAGCGCCATGCCAACCTCGCGGCGCAGTACTGTAGGCTCGATAGCTGTTAGTGCCTTATTGTTAAGCATAATAGTACCAGCAGTTGGGCTAATTAAACCGTTACATAATTTGAGTAAGGTTGTTTTGCCTGCACCGGATGGGCCGACAAGTGTAGTGATTTTACCCTTAATGAAGCGCCCTGAAATATGCTGTAAAATATTTTTATTGTGCATACTAAAGGATACATCTTGAAGCTGTAGGGTCATATAAAAAAACTCCTTTTCGCATAAAAAGACGCCCTTAGACGTCTCTAGCTATAGTGTATCAAATACCGGGAGTTTTTCTAAATAAATAATATCCTCGCGTGTTGCTGCATAGCCCTCTGCAAGCACAGCTGCTCGTGCAATAACGGTAGCGCCAACTTGCGTCACTAACTGTTCAAGCGCAGCTAATGAGCCGCCTGTTGAAATGACATCGTCAAGTAAAGCCACGCGCTTACCTTTAAGTAGTGCGGCATCATGCTCATCAATCATTAGCGAGCCATTAGGGAGCGTAATAGGATTTTGCATATACGCCTTTTTAGTTTGGCGTGCCACAATATATGTAGGTTTAAAAAGACAGCGTGATAATTCGTGCGCAAGCGGGACGCCCTTAGCGTCAGCTGTTACTAACTAATCGATAGATGGCAATCTATTAGTCAGCTGTTGAGCCGAGGCTGTAGTAAGTTCGGCATCACCAAGTAAACTAAAATTGGCGATCGCTAAATGGTCACCAATATCCACTAGCGGTAGTAGTCGCGTTAATCCAGCGATTTCGATTTCGTATTTCTTCAATGCCCTCTCATCCTCTAAAATAGTATTTTGTACCTAAAAATAGTATAGCGTAAAATACACATCAAGTCTTCATCAGATTTGCGACAAGGATACCCCGACTTCAACGCAAAGCGTAAGTCGGGGAGGAATTGTCGCCAACCTTTAGGTTGAGTTTCTTTTTTGTAACTTCACTAAAAATAGTATACTATTTTTAGTGAAGGGCGGTGAAAACATGCCAACCATTACAGCTAAAATTCAACTTTACGTGAATGAATCACAAGCAGAAATCCTACGTTTGACAAGTAAAACCTATCAAAAAGCGTGTAATTGGCTTTCAGAGAAAGTAGTTGTATCAAAAAATCTGAATCAACGCCAATTAAACAACTTGTATTACAAAGAACTTCGCCAACGCTTTGGTTTGAAAAGTCAAATGGCGCAATCCGTCATGAAAACGGTCATTGCCAGCTACAAATCAGCACAAGCAAACGGACATGAATGGTCGCTTGTTATTTGTAGTAGAGGATTTAACAGGTGTACGTCAAGCAACCGAGAAAGTCCATGTCAAAAACCGTTATGTTAGCGTTTCGTGGGCGTTCTATCAATTTAGACAATTCCTTGAATATAAGGCACAACTATACGGGCATAAGGTGATGGTTGTTTCCCCGAAATATACAAGCCAAACGTGTCCGAAATGCGGTCATATAGATAAGCGAAATCGCAATAAAAAAACACATACATTTACGTGTGTCAACTGCTCTTATCAATCGAATGACGACCGCATCGGTGCCATGAATCTGTATCGAAAAGGAATGGCATACATTTCAGATACAGTTACGGTTAAGGTATAGCCTTTTCCGTAGGGGTGAAGTCAACCATCCTCATATACCACCACACTAAGATAGGAGGTCTGTAAGACCGTTTGTACTATTGGGTAGGGATAAGTGTAAAGGTTGCTTGCGAAGTAAGTAACCCGCCTTTTTAGGTGACACAAGCCCCCACTTCAAAACGCTTTAGCGTTTAAGTGGGGGTAGTTGACAGAAAGAATAATGACGAAATAGTGTATACTATGACTATCAAAATGGGAAGAAGGGGTTTTTATGAGAACCAATTATGCAGATGATAGCTTAGCGTTACACACTGACTTATACCAAATTAACATGGCTGAGGCGTATTGGGCTGACAACATGCACAATCGCAAAGCTGTATTTGAGTTGTATTTCCGCAAGCTACCTTTTGGTAATGGCTATGCCGTATTTGCGGGATTAGAGCGTATGCTTTCTTACTTAAAAGATTTTTCATTTAGTGAATCAGATATTGCCTACTTGCGTGATGAGGTTGGCTATAAGGATGATTTTATTAATTATTTAAAGGACATTCGTTTTACAGGAGATATGTACTCAATGGTAGAGGGTGAACTTGTGTTTGCTAATGAGCCAATTGTACGTATTGAAGCACCACTTGTAGAGGCGCAGTTAATTGAAACAGCGTTATTAAATATCGTCAACTACCAAACATTAATTGCTACAAAGGCGAGCCGTATTAAGCAAATTATACCTAACGAAACAGCGATGGAGTTTGGCACACGACGCGCTCAGGAGATGGACGCAGCGATTTGGGGTACACGCGCTGCTGTTATTGGGGGTTTTGAGGCAACAAGTAATGTGCGCGCAGGTAAATTATTTAATATTCCTGTAGCAGGAACGCACGCACATGCATTAGTGCAGGCGTATAAAAATGATTATGATGCGTTTCATTCTTATGCTAAGCGCCATAAGGATTGTGTATTTTTAGTGGATACGTACAACACATTAAAGTCAGGCGTACCAACAGCAATTAAAGTAGCAAAAGAACTTGGTGATAAAATTAATTTCGTTGGTATTCGTTTAGATAGTGGTGACATTGCTTTCTTGTCAAAAGAGGCGCGACGTATGTTAGATGAGGCGGGCTTCCCTAATGCCAAGATTGTTGTCTCTAATGATTTAGACGAATATACGATTTTAAATTTAAAAGCACAAGGTGCACGTGTAGATATGTGGGGCATTGGTACAAAATTAATTACCGCTTATGACCAACCAGCGCTTGGTGCTGTATATAAAATGGTAGCCATTGAAGACGAAAACGGTGTGATGTGTGACACAATGAAAATTTCGGCTAATGCTGAAAAAGTCACTACCCCTGGCGAAAAGAAATTATACCGCATTATTGACAAAGAAAACGGTAAAGCAGAGGGCGACTACATTACAATGGCTGACGAAAACCCACAGGCAGAGGAGCGCATTAAAATGTTCCATCCTGTGCATACGTTTATTTCAAAATTTGTAACGAACTTTGAGGCACGTAATTTGCATACACAAGCGATTACAGCAGGAGAAATTACGTACGAGCTACCGACACTCATGGCAATCCGTGACTACGCAAAGGGCAATTTAGATTTACTGTGGGATGAGTATAAACGTTCACTAAACCCTGAGGAGTACCCTGTCGATTTAAGTCAAAAATGTTGGGATAATAAAATGAAAAACATTGAAGACGTAAGAGAAATGGTTGAGCGACTGGAGGAATTATAATGACGTTACAGCAACAAATTATTGAGGAACTAAAAGTAGTTCCTTCTATTAATGCACAAGACGAAATTCGCCGTTCGATTGATTTTTTAAAAGACTATGCTAAAACCTATTCATTTGTGAAGGGCTTTGTATTAGGAATATCAGGTGGGCAGGACTCAACGCTCGTTGGTAAGCTAGCACAGCTCGCTGTTGATGAGCTAAATGCAGAAATTGGCGAGCAGCATTATAATTTTTATGCAGTACGCTTGCCATATGGTGTGCAGTTTGACGAAGCGGACTGCAATGACGCGCTCGCATTTATTAAGCCGAGTGTGACTTACACAGTTAATATTAAACCTGCTGTAGATGCAAGTGTACAAAGTCTAAAGACAGCTGGGATTACAATTAGTGATTTTACTAAGGGAAATGAAAAGGCTCGTGAGCGTATGAAAGTACAGTTTTCGATTGCGGCAACAAAGAATGCAGTCGTGCTAGGTAGTGACCATGCGGCAGAGGCTGTTACAGGTTTCTTCACAAAATTTGGTGATGGTGCGGCAGATTTGATGCCAATTTGGCGTTTAACTAAGCGTCAAGGCAAGCAATTATTGCAAGCACTTGATTGCCCACCTCACTTATACGAAAAAACACCAACAGCTGATTTAGAAGAAGAAAAGCCCGCTCAGCCAGACGAAGAATCATTAGGCGTAAGCTACGAGGCGCTTGATGATTACTTAGAAGGCAAGGCAGTAAGTGCGGTAGCACAAGCAAAAATTGAAGGGCATTTTTTACGTTCAGCACATAAGCGTCATTTGCCAATTACCGTGTTTGACGATTTTTGGCGTAAGTAAGTCAACTAATTTGCTCAAAATGTGAAGAAAAAGTGCATATTTTTCAAATACCTCACAGTTATTTCGAACTTACTTCACAGTTGGGTGCTAAAGTATGAAGTATAGAAAAGAAAACGAACTGGGGGAAGTAAGAAAATGAAAAAGTTAGGGTTATCCGTAATGATGGTCGCAGCACTAGGTTTAGCAGCTTGTGGCGCAGACGACAAAAACGAAAAGGCCGATGAGCCAGAAAAAGTAGAAGAGCCTGCAACAGCTGAAGTAGAAAAACCAGAAGCAACAGAAACAGAAGATATTATGGCTAAGCTAGAAGAGCCAACAGAAGATACAGTATGTGAAGTATGTAATATGAAGGTCTACGTTAAAGACCACGAAATGGGTATGTTCTCAGCGCAAGCGATTAAAGAGGACGGCACAAACGCATTTTACGATGATATTGGTTGTCTTTTAAATGCTGAACTGAAATTTGAAGAGCAAAATACAAAGTTTGTTCGTGACTTCAATACAAAAGAGTGGGTACAAGTTGATGATGCGACGCTTGTAAAAACAGAGCTAAAATCACCAATGAACTGGGGCTATATTTCATTTGCGGATAAAGCAGATGCAGATAAATATGTAGCTGATAACGAAGGTACAGAAGTGGTTGAGTTAGCAACAGTACAAGCTGAAGCAAAAGAGCGCTTTGAAAAGAAAAAAGCGAAGATGGCTGAAGAAGGCGAAGGCGAGCATGATATGCACGGCGAGCACGAAGGTCATGATCACGATATGCACGGTAAAGAAGAAGACCACGGCGAACACAAACATTAATAATAAGCGACTAGACTAGAGATAATATCTCTAGTCTTTTCGGCGTTTAGCGAGGTGATAAAGTGAAACGACTGATACTGAGCGTGGGGATGTGGCTCGCTTTTATGATGCCTGCCTCTGCAAACTTACAGCAACAAATTGACGAAGCTAAAGCTGGAGCAACAATAGAAGTAACAGGTGAGCATACGGGCAACTTTGTTATTACAAAGCCACTCACCCTCATTGGTAAAGACGCAACGCTTCGTGGTGAGGGGATGAAGCCCGCATTAACAATTGAGCAGACGCATGATGTAGTTGTGGATGGTATTAGTGTAACGGCTCAACAGCGAGCCATTGTTATTAAAGATGTGCAAGATGCAGTGATTAAAAACATTACAGCTACAGGGATGCTCATTGGCATTCAATTGCATCGCGCTACTACTATTGAGCTTGCGCATAATATAATAGAGGGAACAGACGCACATTATGCTAAAAAAGGTAATGGATTGGCACTGTTTCAAAGTGAAAATTTACATGTACATGACAATACCATCACTAAGGTGCAAGACGGAATTTATATCGAAGAAGTAAAGGGTATTACTGTTGAGGATAATACTGTGACACATAGCCGTTATGGTACACATTTTATGTATAGTGATGATGGTGTCGTAGAAAATAATACGTATGAGCATAATGTGACAGGTTTAATGGTTATGATGGTAGACGGCTTTATTGGGCGCGGTAACCATACACGCTATCACAATGATATGAACGGCAGCGGTATTTTATTTTATGATGTAAAAAATGCACGGCTAGAAGATAACGAAATTACAGAAAATCGTTTAGGTCTCGTGCTACAAAAATGTGATACCGTGCGGGTAGAGGGCAATCAATTTTCAGTCAATCAAACAGCGCTTGAGGCAACCCGTATTGATGATACGAGTTTAGTTATGGCTAATACATTTACAGGTAATATTTTAACAGCGCGTTCGGACAAGCAAGGCATAGCCTTACATGCTAATTATTATGACGATTATACAGGTATTGATGCGGATGGTGATGGCTATGGTGACACATCTTATATGGCATACTCAAGTTTTGGGCAGTGGATGGTACGCCAGCCAGCCTATCAATATTTTGTGGCTTCGCCGAGTGTGGAGTTATTAACCAAGCTTGATAACCAAACTGCTGTGGCACAAGATGTATTAGTAGATGAGCGACCTAAGTTAGTGGCTGCTACTTTTACTAAGGAAGCCGTTAATTATAAACAGGCTACACTAGGTGGCTTATTATTTTTAGGTACAGTATTACTATGGAGAAGGGGCGTTAAACGATGAAGAAAATTTTACTTGCGACGGCAATGCTCGCATTAGTAGGCTGTGGCGAAAAAAACTATGAGCCACATGCATTAAATGAGGAAACAGACATTTGTCAAATTTGCCAGATGACCGTAGCACATCAAGAGTTTGCGGGACAAATCATCGAAAAAAACGGGGACTATGAAGTATTTGATGATATTGGTTGCCTTGTCGAAAAGCTCGCGCGTGATGAACAAGATGAAGCGGATGTAGGAGCGGCTTTTATTAAAGATGCAAAAACAGATGAGTGGATTAATGTTTTTGATGCAACGTATTTGTATGACAAAGAATTTTGGACGCCAATGAACTACGGCGTACTTGTATTTAAGGACGCGGCAGATGCAGAAGCTTACCAAGCAGACGCAGGCTACGGCAAGCTAATGAAGTTTGATGACTTACAAGATTTTAAATGGGGCATTCATCAATGATGTTTATTAAATTAGAGTGGAAGCAAATGCTAAGAAGCCGCTGGATGCAAATGGTGGGGCTATTATTTACATTTGTATTTACTACTATTGTTGTAATTCAGCAAATGGCATTGCCTGATGCACAAGGTTTTTCACGCCAAACAGCTTCCTTTTTAAATTTACTATTATTTTTATTGCCGTTATTTATTTTAACAATTGGCAGTATGAGTGTGGCGAGCGATATTGAATCACGCTGGCTCTCTCTGTTAAAAACGTATCCCTTAACAATGCGACACTATGTCATAGGGAAGTTTATCGCAACTGTGCTAGCCTTTTTATTAGTTGTGGCAGTAGCGTTTAGTGTTGTGTTATTGCTGGGTGGGTTTTTAGGTGGCGTTAGTTTGCCGCCTGTATTTATTGGTATTACCTTACTAAGCATTTTAATTTTTGCTTCGCTGTCTATTGTGATTGGTGTGCTAGCAAAAACGCGTCTCTATGCGTTAGCATTGGCACTAGTTGTTTGGTCTATCTTTTTATTATTGATTTCGTATGGCTTAATGGCACTAGGCACAGTTATTGCAGGTCACATGCTACAAAAAATTACAGTAGTAGTTATCCACCTAAATCCTGTGGAGTGGCTACGTTTTGGTTATTTATTATTTGCAGAGCAAGCAAGCGTGCTAGGACCTTCTTATTTTGATTTAATTAGCTTCTATCAAACGCTAGCAGGCAAACTCACCTATGCGCTAGTTACAGTGTTGTGGATTAGTGTGCCATTAGTACTCGCAAGATTTGTAGTAGCACGAAAGGGGAAGGAAGCATGATTGTCGAAGCAAAAGAAATCGCAAATGTATATAAAAATGGGCGTGGGCTAAAGCAAGCAAGCTTTACCTTGCGTGAAGGTACGATTATGGCGTTAGCAGGTGGTAATGGTGCAGGCAAGAGTACGCTCATTCGTTTATTA
The DNA here is from genome assembly GCA_000935965.1 of Metalysinibacillus saudimassiliensis. Lineage (GTDB taxonomy): Bacteria > Bacillota > Bacilli > Bacillales_A > Planococcaceae > Metalysinibacillus > Metalysinibacillus saudimassiliensis. The sequence continues at coordinate 222,252 of LN483075.1, read as the reverse complement.
ACTGCACAGGATAAGCCAACAAGTGGTGAGCTAATTTGGCATCACTCACGCGAGGTACGCTATATGCCTGATGACGTAGATTTTCCTGCTACACTTACAGCAGAAGAAATTTTGCAGCTACTTGCAGCATTAAAAAAAGTAAGCAAAGAAGAGCAACGTCGCGTACTTGAACGTGTTGGTTTGTGGGATGTGCGTAAACAACGTGTGCAACAATACTCTAAGGGTATGCGACAACGTCTTAACTTAGCACAAAGTTTACTTGGTGAGGGCAAGCTTATTATTTTGGATGAGCCAACAAACGGGTTAGATCCTTACTGGATTGCTGAGCTAAAAAAAATGATGGCAGAGGAACGCGCCAAAGGGTGCACCGTATTATTTTCGACACATTTACTTAATTTTGCGGAGAGTTTAGCAGATGATGTATTGATTTTACATCACGGCGAAGTGATAGCAACGGGCGAGATGACAAGGGTACTACAACAAAATAATGCGCAAGACCTTGAGCAATTATGGCTTGCGAAAATCAAACAAAGGACGTGACTTGGTATTTTACCGTCACGTCCTTTGTTGTCACGTGAGGTCGTTTTCGTTATGCTAAAGAGAAGTTTAAGAGCAGGAGGCTACAAGTATGAATGAAGAAGTACAAAAAATCATTACCAATATTGAACGTGTCATGATTGGTAAAAAAGATGTTGCCACGTTAAGCGTTGTTGCATTACTCGCTAACGGACATGTGTTGCTTGAAGACGTACCTGGTGTTGGTAAAACGATGATGGTGCGCTCACTTGCTAAATCAATTAGTGCAAGCTTTAAACGTATTCAATTTACACCAGACCTACTACCATCCGATGTGATAGGTGTTTCGATTTATAATCCTCAAACGATGCAGTTTGAATATCGCAAAGGTCCATTAATGGGCAATATTGTGTTAGCGGATGAAATTAATCGTACATCGCCTAAAACACAATCTGCATTGTTAGAAGCAATGGAAGAAGCCTCAATTACAGTAGACGGCGAAACTATGGCACTCGAGAAGCCATTCTTTGTAATGGCAACGCAAAATCCAATTGAGTACGAGGGTACATACCCTTTGCCTGAAGCACAGCTTGACCGTTTCCTTTTAAAATTAAAAATGGGTTACCCAACAGTGACGGAGGAGTACGAAATTTTAAGCCGTGTACAAGAAGGCACACAAATCCATGAGTTAGAGGCTGTAATGTCTTTAGCAGAGTTACGTAGCTTACAGCAACAAGCAGAGAGCATATTTGTAGATGCTACAGTGCGAGAGTACATCGTACAGCTAGCAAGTGCGACACGTAGCAATTCCTATATTTATTTAGGTGTTTCGCCGCGTGCTTCAATTGCTTTAATGCGCGCCGCAAAAGCGTATGCTTTTATTCAAGGACGTGATTATGTGTTGCCTGATGATGTGCAGTACCTTGCGCCATTTGTATTTGCTCACCGTATTATTTTACAGCCCGAAGCCCGCTACGACGAAATTGCACCTGAAGAAATCATTGAGCGCATGATAATGAATGTACCTGTGCCGGCTAAAGGCTTTGCATCGCGATGAAGATGGGCAAGCTACTGCAGGTTATTATCCTGCAGATTATTGTCTTTTGCTTTGCTATGTTTCAAGGGGGCTTTGTTAGCTGGTTTATTTTCTTTACGGTAACACCGTTTTTATTGTACGCGCTTGTAATGTTAGTATGGCGCGAAAAAATTGTTTTTGTGCATCGTACTATTACACCTGCGCATATTACACGTGGTGAGGATGTTGAGGTGAGCGTCCATGTACGACGTAAAACGGTCTTTCCTATTGCGTATGCAATGCTTGAAGAACATGTGAACCAGCCTAACCTACAACATTTTAGACATAACACTTCACCCATTATTAAAATAGGTAGCTTTAGCCGTAACTTTATTTGGACATATGAGTTAAAAAATTTGCCGCGTGGCGAGTACCGTTTTGTGGGCGCAGATTTTTACGGCACCGATTTTTTTGGTTTAGGTAAGTTAAAGGCGACAGATGATAGCACTAAATCAATTATTGTGTATCCTAAGCTTCACCCTATTACGTATGTACCCATCCAAGCTGTATTTGAAGTGGGCGCAGCTACCACACCGCGCAGTAGTACAAGCGATTCTACAATTGCTGTAGGTGTGCGTGATTATGAGCAGGGCGATCGTTTGTCGTGGATTCACTGGAAGTCTTTTGCTAAGTCACAACAATTACGTACAAAGGAGTTTGAGGAGCGCCAATCAGAGGTGGTCAGCGTAGTAATTGATACGCGTCACCAAGCGCAGTTTGAAGATGTTGTAGAGTTAACAGGCTCATTAGCCCGCACATTTTTTGAGGTGCAAGGTGAGCTTGCTTATGCAGCAACAGATGCTTTGCAACACGTTTTACATCTGCACCACAAAAATCATTTTGATGATGTGATGCACAAGCTAGCAAATGTTAAGCCTACAGCTGATGCTAGTAATTTGCGCGCACTCAATACACGTGGCTTTGCTTCGATGCTCTTTGTAACGGCTGAGCTTACGGATGAGGATGTCGCTATTTTTGCTCATTACAATTGCCGCGTGATTTGCTTTGTACTTGGCCATAATAAAACACAGCGCCTTGCGCCAAACGTTCAAGTACAACAAGTGACAGCGGGCAACTACCGCAAAGTATTGCAGGAGGTGACACGTAAATGATGAAGCGATTTGTCCCTCAACTATTTATTTATATTTTGCTGTTCTTCTTATTAAGAGAGTGGTTAATACCTGTTGTCGAGCTAACAAATACGGGCTACACCGAATATATTTTAGGGTTTGTTGGCATGGCACTACTACTTCGTTTAGTGAAGATGCCGTGGTTCATTGCGGCAATCCTACAAATCAGCTATATTATAGTATTTATTTTTTACGTGTATACCGACAACCTGTCCCTACTCTCGATGGATGCTTTGCAATTTTTTGCGACAGAGTGGCGCATTAATGTAAGTGCTATTTTTCATTTAGAGCTTGGGCAAGTGTCTAACGTATTTCGTACTTTACTTTTATTTATACTCATTTGGATGTTGGTGTATTTGGTACAGCAATGGGTAACGATGGGCTATAATATTTTTTACTTCTTTGCGATGACTGTATTTTTCATTGCCACACTAGATACATTTACAGAGTATGATGGTGAACAGTCGATTATTATCGTAATGTTTATTGGCTTGTTATTAATAGGCGCTATGTTTATTAAACGCCTCGAAACAACAACTCAAGATCAGTTAACCTTAGGCTATCGCCTACGTCTTTATTTACCATTTGTCATGCTCGTAATTGGTGTCATTGGCATTGGTGTGTTTTTACCAAAGTCAGGTCCATCATGGGCTGACCCTGTAGCCTTTATTACAGGCAGTGATGGTACAAGTAGCAGTGATCGCCGCGTTGGCTATAGTAATGATGATACAAAGCTAGGTGGCAGTGTAGCGGATGATGATACGCTAGTTTTTACAGCTGAAGCACCAAGTGCACAGTATTGGCGTATCGAAACAAAAGATACCTACACAACAAAGGGTTGGGTACAACAGGTAAGCGAGCAAAACACATTACCTTACACAAGCGGTGAGCCGATTGACAGTAGCTTTGAGCATAGCGAGGACATCGCAACTACGGTCATTCATAATGCAGAAGTTGCTAAAAAGGCAGGCTTTATTGTACAGCCTTATGCCACAGTAGCCATTGATGCAGCCGCAAGTGCAATGACTATTGATCAAGGGACCGAAAAAATCACACCTGAAAAACCATTAACGAGTTACCAGTCAACTTATAGCCCGGTGCAGTTTATCTATCAAGACATTCCGCAAACGACAGAGCTTGCACTAGAGGTGTTACCATCTGAGTTTGACCGCTTCTTGCAGTTACCTGCGCTATTACCACAGCGTATTACAGAGCTCGCACAAGACGTTACGAAGGATGAGGAGTATGTGCTAGCGAAGGCACAAGCTATCGAAGATTATTTTAAACACAATCAATTTGTGTATGATAAAAAAAATATCGAAATGCCCAAAGAAGAGCAAGATTATGTAGATCAATTTTTATTCGAAACAAGACGAGGTTACTGTGACAACTTTTCGACAGCAATGGTTGTAATGTTACGCTCTGTTGGCATTCCAGCGCGTTGGACGAAAGGCTTTGCGCCAGGTACATTAAATGATGCGATGCAGTATGAAGTAACCAATAACGAGGCACACTCATGGGTAGAGGCATACATCCCAGGTATTGGTTGGATGCCATTTGAGCCAACCATCGGCTTTAGTGGTGTGGATACGATTGATTATACAGTTGATGAGCCAGAGCCAGAAGTGACTGAGCCAGAAGTTGAAGAGCAACCAGTAGAAGAAGAACAAACAACACCAGCTGAAGATGTTACGAAAAAACCAAGCGTGTGGTCAAAAATTAGCGCATGGTTACAACAAAACACTTGGCTGTACTATGTACTTCTGATTGTCATTTGTTTAACTGTCCTTGCGATGGTGATATTACGTAAGCAGTGGTTGCCAGGCTATTATGTGCGTAAGTTTAAAAACAAAGCACGCAATCGTGAAAACTTTATGACAACCTATACCGTTTTAGTTGCACAGTTTGCACGTTTTGGTTACGACCGTCGCACAGGCGAAACACTCAAGCAATATGCAAAACGCATCGACGAAGCCTATGCAACAACAAAAATGCAAGAGCTTACTGAAATTTACGAGCAGCTCGTGTATAGTGAGAGTGGGCAATCAGCAAATTATGAGCAGTTGCACGAAAGTTGGGAATATTTAATCAATCTTACAACTGGTTGATTTTACACACTTATTTAGAGTAGAATTAAACAAATATATGCTTTCATATAAGTTTAGGAATATGGCCTAGATGTTTCTATGAAGTTACCGTAAATAACTTCTCTATGACGGCAAGAGAGCAAGCTGCTTTTTTGCCTATGATGGACGCGTACGAATCTTTTCGGCGCGTCTTTTCGTAATAAGCAACCTAACAATTATAAAGAGGTGGAAAACGTGTCAAACAGTTCGATTATTACAGAACAAGAAAAAATCGTTGTACTTGATTTCGGTAGTCAATACAATCAATTAATTACACGTCGTATCCGTGAGTTCGGCGTATTTAGTGAATTACACTCACATACAACAACAGCAGAAGAAATCAAAGCTATGAATGCAACAGGTATTATTTTCTCTGGCGGCCCTAACTCTGTTTATGGTGAAGATGCATTCCATATTGATCCTGCAATCTTTGACTTAGGCTTACCTATTTTAGGTATTTGCTACGGCATGCAATTAATGGCGCACCAATTTGGCGGTAAAGTAGAAAGCTCTGATAAACGTGAATACGGTAAAGCAGACATTAGCCTTACAGCAGATAGCACGCTATTTGGCGACCTACCAACAAACCAAGTAGTATGGATGAGCCACGGTGACCACGTAACGGCAGCACCAGAAGGCTTTACAGTAAACGTAACAAGCCCATCTTGCAAAATTGCAGGTATGGTAAATGAAGAACGTAAAATGTACGCTGTACAATTCCACCCAGAAGTACAACATTCTGTACATGGTAACGATTTATTACGTAACTTCGTATTTGAGATTTGTGGTGCTAAAGGCGACTGGTCAATGCAAAACTTTATTGACATCGAAATCGCTAAAATCCGCGAAACAGTTGGCAACAAAAACGTACTTTGTGCATTATCAGGCGGCGTAGACTCTTCAGTTGTAGCTGTACTTATCCACAAAGCAATCGGCGACCAATTAACATGTATTTTCGTTGACCACGGTTTATTACGTAAGGGCGAAGCGGATCAAGTAATGGAAACATTATCAGATGGCTTTAACTTAAACATTATCAAAGTAGACGCACAACGTCGTTTCTTAGATAAATTAGCTGGCGTTTCTGACCCAGAGAAAAAACGTAAAATCATCGGTAACGAATTTATTTACGTATTTGATGACGAAGCATCAAAACTTAAAGGTATTGATTATTTAGCACAAGGTACACTTTACACTGATATTATCGAGTCAGGTACAGCGACAGCGCAAACAATCAAATCTCACCATAACGTAGGCGGTCTTCCAGAAGACATGGAGTTTGAGTTAATCGAGCCACTTGCTGCGTTATTTAAAGACGAAGTACGCGCACTAGGTACAGAAATGGGTATGCCAGACCACATCGTATGGCGTCAACCATTCCCAGGTCCTGGTCTTGGTATCCGTGTACTTGGCGAAATCACAGAAGAAAAGCTTGAAATCGTACGCGAATCAGACGCTATCCTACGTGAAGAAATCGCTAACCACGGTTTAGAGCGTGACATCTGGCAATACTTCACAGTGCTACCTAACATCCAATCAGTAGGTGTAATGGGCGACCAACGCACATACGATCACACAGTAGGTATCCGTGCTGTAACATCAATCGACGGTATGACTTCTGACTGGGCACGTATCCCTTGGGAAGTGCTAGAAGTAATCTCTCGTCGTATCGTTAACGAAGTACCACACGTTAACCGTATCGTCTATGACATCACATCTAAGCCACCAGCAACAATCGAGTGGGAATAATATAAACTTCGGCTCTTCTTGAGAAATCAAGAAGGGCTTTTTATTTTGTTAAAATATATTCCTTCTTAAACATTCCTTTAGTATGATAAAAGAAAAATAGGGGGGATGTAAGATGGCAGAGATTGTAACGCTTGCTGTGGGTATGCCAAAGGAGATGCGCTACGATGAAAATCGCACGCTAGTGACAGGCATTAAAAAATCAGCAGTGGCTGAGGTATTGCTGACTAAACAAGGCTTTATGCATGATGATGTAGCAGACAAAAAGCATCACGGTGGCCCAGACCGTGCTGTTTGCTTGTATCCTATCGAGCATTACGAAAAGTGGGAAAAAGAGTTTGGCAAGCCGCTACCTAAAAGTGCCTTTGGTGAAAATCTCACCGTGCGTGGCATGCTAGAACAAGATGTTTGTATTGGTGATGTGTATGCAGTGGGCGAGGCAGTGATCGAAATTACACAGGGACGTGTGCCATGCAGCACGATTGATAAGTATACGTCAGCAAGCTCGCTGATGAAACGTCTTGTGCAAACGGGTTACACGGGCTATTTAGCACGTGTATTGCAAGAGGGTGTGGTGCGTGCTGATGATTGTATTACGCTACAAACAAAAGGCGAAGGTCAACTCTCTATAGTAAAGTGCAATCAAATTTATTTTACTAACGACCAACAAGCGATGGCACATCTGTTAACAATCCCAGCACTAGCTGACGAATGGAAGGTTAAAATTACTAAACGTTTGGGTAAGTAAACAGTAGAGGAAGTGATGGAAGATGGTAGCATTTTTTGCAACGCTTAATCCTGTTATGCAGGCACTAGTCGCTACGTTATTTACGTGGGGGATGACAGCGCTCGGTGCAGCGTTAGTATTTACAACCAAAACAATGAATCAAAAAGTAATGGATGGTATGTTAGGTTTTGCGGGTGGTGTAATGATAGCCGCAAGTTTTTGGTCTCTGCTATCACCTGCGCTTGAGATGTCTGAGGGCAAAACAATGCCCGCGTGGTTTTCAGTAGCGCTTGGTTTTGTAGGGGGCGCATTATTTTTATGGAGTATTGATAAGCTCATTCCCCATTTGCATCCTAATATGAAAATGAAAGAAGCTGAGGGAGTTCATCCTGAGCGTCGACGTCGTAGTACGTTACTAGTGCTAGCTATTACGCTACATAATATTCCTGAAGGTTTAGCTGTAGGTGTTGCTTTTGGTGCTGTAGCGGCGGGATTTCCGTCCGCTTCCTTAGCAGCGGCAGTAACGCTTGCGATTGGTATTGGTATTCAAAACTTTCCTGAGGGTACAGCAGTTGCGATGCCACTTCGACGAGAGGGCATGTCACGTAGCCGAAGCTTTATGTATGGGCAACTATCAGGTATTGTTGAGCCGATTGCTGCAGTCATTGGTGTACTCGCGGTAACCGTAATGCAACCTCTGTTGCCTTTTGCGTTAAGCTTTGCGGCAGGTGCTATGATTTTCGTTGTAGCTGAGGAAGTTATCCCAAGCTCACACGAAAACGGCAATAAAGATTTAGCTTCATTGTCATTAATTATTGGTTTTACATTAATGATGGTGCTAGATGTAGCACTGGGCTAATAATAAAAACAGCGTGGACGTTATGCGTCCACGCTGTTTTTATTATTCAATAGTAATTGTTTCGCCGTAAGGTTTTACTTCGCGGTACGTACCCTCTGCTACAGCAAGGTCATAATAAGAAGCACCAACGGATTTAAAAATAGTAATAACCTCATCGTCACGACGCACAATGGTTTCGTCCGTGACCACGTCCTCTAGTGAAGCAAAGATTTGGTCAAATGCCCATGTTCCATCATTTACTGCTGCGATAAATTCACCAGCTTCATGTTTAAAGCCTTCCACATCATCAACAATAATTTGATTATCAGCTGTAATAAGCGCAGTATCAATCTCGCGCATCTCTGGTAAGTAAGAGCCAACGCCATTAATATGTGTGCCTGGCTGTACTTCGCTTTTTAAAATAACACTTTCAGTTGAGCGTGTAGCACAGTTAATAATTTGAGCGTGCTTTGCGGCTTCAGCAGCACTATCTACCACAATGATTTCAGCGTTTACACCAAAATCAGCAAGTTTTTGTTTAAAAGTAAAAGCTTTATCTTTAGTGCGGTTGTATAAATAAATCGTTGTTAACTGACGTACTTCATTAATGCCTAGCACTTGTTCAAATGCCATGCCACCTGTGCCAATAACGGCAAGTGTATCAGCATCCTTTTTCGCAAAGCGCTCGGTTGCGATAGCAGATTGCGCGCCTGTACGTAAGCGCGTTAAGTACGAGGCATTCATAAGTGCAATGTGCTGACCGTTTTCCATATTAGTTAATAACATTGCGCCTTGCGTAGTAGGTAGGTTTTTTTCGGCATTGGTCGGGAAAATCGAAACGATCTTCATTGCCGCCATTTGGCTTGCAAGATTTAAGCAAGGCATGTAAAGTGCCGAGGCATTATACTCAGCCACGTTAACTACTGTGCGCTCTGGCGCATCAATTTGCCCATTTTTTTTCGCACGCAGTGTGGCACGCACGTCAGCGATTGCTTCTTTCATACCGTAGTGTTGTTGAATAAGTCGTTGATTAAATAATAACAAATTACCACTCCTCAATCATTTCGATTTCTGTTATTTGCTCTTTATTTAAGCTACGAATGGCGATAACAGATACTAATGAAATCACAGCCGTCAGCATAATATAAAGTGCGATTGGTACCCAAGAGTCATTAAATTTAACGAGTAGTGCGGTTGCCACAAGTGGTGCTGTACCACCTGCAACGGCAGCGCCAATTTGGTAGCCTAGTGTGATACCTGTATAACGAATTTTTGCATCAAAGATTTCCGAGAACATTGTGCCTAACACTGCTGTAATAGGAGCCCAAATAATACCTAGCCCAATGATTGTCGAGATTAACAGTGCAATAAACGTACCTTGATGTAAAATCCAAAAGTATGGAAAGGCATATAAAAACATCGCAAGTGTGCCGTAAATGTACATTTTTTTGCGCCCCACCTTATCTGATAAGCTTCCCATAATTGGGATTAAGATGGTAGTGATAACGGTTGCGATCATAACAGCAATTAATGTTTCGGTATACGTAAAGCCTAAATATTTTGGCGCGTACGAAATAACAAACGTCCCAAAAATATAAAATGGTGCGGTTTCTACAAACTTTGCGCCAATCGCAATTAATACTTCACGCCAGTGTGTTTTAATGGTTTCTACGAGTGGGATATTTACCACATCACCAGACTCTTGCATAGCTTTAAAGTCGGGTGTTTCGTCAATGCCTTTACGAATCCAAAAACCAAATAGCACAAGTGCTGCGCTTAAGATAAATGGAACACGCCATCCCCATGACACAAAGGCCTCTTGCGAAACAACCGATGTAATAAAGGTAAGTGCACCTGTACCTAAAAACATGCCAATGGTTACACCCATTTGTGGGATAGAACCATACAATCCGCGTTTTTCTGGTGGTGCGTACTCATAAGCGAGTAACAACGCGCCGCCCCATTCGCCGCCAATGCCTAAGCCTTGGATTAAACGAAGTGTAACTAATAAGATCGGCGCTGCTACGCCAATGGCTTGATAGGTAGGTAGTAGCCCCATTAAAAATGTAGCCCCACCCATTAAGCTTAGTGTAATGATTAAAGTTTTCTTCCGCCCAATTTTATCCCCAATATGGCTAAAGATAATACCACCAAACGGACGTATAAAGAAAGCTAGTGCTAGTGATGCATACGAAAGTAATAAGCCGACGGTTGGGTCATCTGCAACAAAGAAAACTTGGTTAAATACTAAACCCGCAACTGTGGCGTATAGGAAATAATCAAACCATTCAATTGAACTACCAACTAAACTTGCTATCCATATTTTACGCTCTTGCTTTTTGTCCATACGTTCACCCCTATGTTAAAATTGAAGTATTACTTTAATTTATTACACTGTATAATAGTATTAAATAATCTGTCAATTATTATTTGGATAATATTTTGTATAATGGTAAATAGGTGAGGTGAAGTTTGTTGGAAGATTCATTGGGACAGAAGGTACGAAATATACGTAAAAGAGAGAAAATGACGTTAAAAGAGCTATCGGAAAAAACGGGGGTGTCTATCAGTTTTTTATCACAAGTAGAGTTAAATAAAAGTAGTGCTACATTAGAAACGCTACGAAAAATCGCAGATGCTTTACATATTCATCCAAGCGCTTTCTTTAGTGGTGGCGAGGAGCAAGGTGAGGTATTACCATTTACATATGAGGACTTATCAGGTCCTGTATTAGATGCGAGCTTTAAACCATTAAAAGTGATGTTAAAGCCATTTGAAAACCGCGGGCAAGACATTCAGCATGCGGGACATGAGTTCATTTATGTATTAGAAGGGGAGCTGTGTATTACGTTAGATGATGAGCGTTTTGTGCTAACAGCTGGGCAGTCTAGCTTTTATAGCTCTATGCGCCCACACTATTGGCGTAATGATACGGCAGCACCTTGTATATTTTTAGTTGTAACGAATGGCTAACACAAAAACCACCTAGCTAGGTGGTTTTATTTGTGAGAATACGTACGCGCTTTGGTAATACGCTAACTTCTATAGGTGTTTGTAATATAATTTCGCCATCAATATCTAACGTTTGGGGTGGTGTAGTAGTAAGTGTAAAGTGTTTACCGCTTAGTACCGTAATATTTTGGCCAAGCTCGCCCCAATCAAAACTGTCTTTAGGTGTAAAGAAGTCACGCAAGGTACCTAATGTTTTAGTGTTAAAAATAAAAGCATTGAGTACACCATCGCTTGGGCTTAAATCTGTGAGGGGCAAACGGTTACCGCCAATAAATAGCCCGCTCGCAATCATCATCATAAAGGTTTCGCCTTCATAGGTTTTGCCGTCTACTGTTAGGTTGTAGGTAAAATCATTTTCTTCACCGAGTGTTTTAAGTGTAGAAAGTACATAGCTAAATTTACCAATAGCACTTTTTGCATCCGCATCTACATTTTCGGCATTTTGCACCATAAAACCAAGTCCTACAAAGTTAAGGGCGTAATGCTCATTAATGTTTAATACATCATAGTAAATCTCTTGTGCTGTCGTTAACTGCTCGGCTGCAGTAGCTACATTTGGTGCTAACTGTAATGTACGCGTAAAGTCGTTAAAAGTACCGCCTGGTAAAATAGCGAGCGCTATATCTAGCTCATTTTTTACTACGCCATTAATTAGTTCATTAGCTGTACCATCGCCACCTAATGAAATTAATAAATCAATATCCGCACTTAGCTGGCTACAGTGTTTTTCGATATCGCCTGCTTGCATGGTTTGATGTAAGGTAAGCGTTTGGCAAAATTGCGAGAGGTAGGCAGTGGCCTGACCTAATGTGTCATGGATTTCCGTTTGTCCAGATTTGGTGTGATAAAATAAAAGCGCGTGTTGATAGTTTTTCATAACAATCACCTCATTTATTTTTACCACGCTAGCTTAAATGCAAACTAGGGGGAAGACAGATGTTTATTGAATACGGGGAGTTAAGTACATTATTTTATGAGACTACAAAGCCAGTGGGGACGGAGCTTGATGGTGACATTACAGCGTATAAGGAACACCTTGGTGCAACTACCGGCAAAATTTTAGAAGCAGGGGTTGGTACAGGACGGATGCTAATCCCACTACTACAAGCAGGTTTTGATGTAGAGGGTGTGGATATTTCTTCGCAGATGTTAAGCCAGTGTCGCAAAAACCTAAAAGCGCATCAATTGACAGCACCTCTATATGAACAAGATCTTACACAGTTAGCACTGCCAACAAAATACGAGGCCATTATTATGCCGACAGGTAGTTTTTGTTTATTGCCGCGTAATCAGGCATTACAAATTTTACGTGCATTTAAAGCGCAATTAGTTGAAGGTGGTGCGTTAATAATAGATAGTATTTTACCGCAAGATTTTACAGTAGGTGAGGTATATCAGCGTACACTGCCACTTGCTGAGCAGACAGGTATATTATTTACTAGTACCTCACTCGAAATGGACTGGGTTAAGCAACAAACTGTAGCATTGCATCGCTACGAAAAGCTAGAGCAAGGTACGCTCGTTCAAACAGAGTTATCACGTTTTGTATTAGCGTGGTACGGTATTGAGGAAATGACAATGTTATTACAGGCAGTAGGTTTTACAAGTGTAGCCCATAGTATTAACGAAACACTAGTCACCTTTTATGCTAATTAAAAAAGCACCGCTACGGGTGCTTTTTTTACGTTCATTATGCTGATCTAAGGTTAAACAATAAGGGGAGTTAGCTTGTTTATTGATCTTCAATGATAATGTACGTCATTTTAATAGGACCATGTACGCCAACTACTAAGATCATTTCGATGTCAGCAGAGTTACTTGGGCCTGTAATGAAGTTTACGCATGACGCAACTTGCTCACCGCGCTCAATCATTGCGCTGATAGTAGCGGCAGCCTGTGTCATACGTGGTACGATTGTGCTTTTTGGGATAAGGACGATTGAGTTTTGGGGTAGAAAACTAATCGAGCGGCCCTTATCTTTATCGCTAAACAATACAGCTGTACCTGATTCGGCAAGTGTCATTTCACTTACCATAATACCAACGTCCGCGCGTTCGGCAAATGTGATATTATCCTGGCCACAACGCTCTTGCCATTGATGGGTAGCAATCTCTTGTTGCGGCCAGTGTTCTGTAATAAGTGGCAGTACGCCAAAGTCTGCAAAGCGTTGGTCTGTCGAAGTAATGACAGAGGTAGCTTTATAGTCAGTCACGACTTGCTGTAGGGTAGCTACTAGGTCAGCAGTCGTTGTGGTAATTGCTTTTGTATGAATGTTTTTACATTGCTCTACTAAAACATCAACGAGTTCCTCCTGCGTAGCATTTGCTAATACTTGGTGCTGTGGCCCAAACGAAAAATTACGCTCAGGGCGAGAAGTAGGTTGTGGTCGTCCGAGCTGTTTGGCGATTTTACTTAAAAATTCATTGCGATTTTCGATCATGATTACTTCTCTCCTTTCGAGCGGTTTTTCATCCAGCCGCGGAAGCTTTCTTTGTTTGGCGCAGGGAAGTCACGTTCTTCTGTCCAAGCCTTGAGCGGACCTGGACCCTTTTTAATCGTGTCGCCCTTAGTAAATGGTGACATGAGCGGTGCCGCCATTTTATTTGCCATACCATAAAGTCCGCTTGATGCAGCACCAAAACCAAATGCCTTCATCATCACTTTTTCAGATATTGGTGCTTTGCCTTCATTTTCGACAATGACTTGACGGTGTTGATGTAATAGTTGGTGAAGCGGAATTTTTACAGGGCAAGCATCTGTACAAGCGCCGCAAAGTGTTGAGGCGTACGGTAACTCTTTATAATCTTCGTAGCCACCAAGCAGTGGTGAGAGTACAGCCCCAACAGGACCAGAGTAAATCGAGCCATAAGAGTGACCGCCAACATGGCGGTAAACAGGGCAAACATTTACACAAGCTGCACAGCGAATACATTGTAAAATCGATTGGAATTCGCCACCTAAAATATCAGAGCGCCCATTGTCTACAATAACTAAATGAAACTCTTCAGGGCCGTCTACATCGCCCTTATCACGTGTGCCTGTTAAGGTTGTAATATAGCTTGTTAGCTTTTGTCCTACAGCACTGCGCGTTAATAAACTAACGAGTACTTCCATCTCTGCAAACGTTGGTACAATACGCTCCATGCCCATTACGGTAATTTGTGTTTTAGGTAATGCCGCAACTAAGTCAGCATTGCCCTCGTTTGTGACAAGTGTAATTGAGCCGCTCTCAGCAATCGCAAAGTTACAGCCTGTAATGCCAATGTCTGCAGTTAAATAATCCTGACGCAGTTGCTCACGCGCGTGAAGTGCTAGCTCCTCAGGTAATGAAGATTTTGTATAGCCTTGTTTTTCTTTAAACACATCGCGAATTTGTTCTTTATTTTTGTGGAGTGCAGGTACGACAATATGTGACGGTGGTTCATGATCATCCACTTGTAAAATATATTCACCAAGGTCAGTTTCGATTACTTCACAGCCTACTGCTTCTAGTGCGGCATTCATATGAATTTCCTCTGTCACCATTGATTTTGATTTAACGATTTTTTTGGCATTTTTCTTTTTGGCTACATCTTGAATATAGCTTGCAGCTTGCTCTTTTGTTTCGGCAAAGTAAACATGCCCACCGCGCTTCGCCACGTTTTCGCTCAGCTCATATAAATAATAATCAAGGTTAGCCAACACATGTTGACGGATTTCCTCACCGTGTGAGCGCCAGTCTTCCCAATTGCCTAACTCTTCAGCTGCGCCTAAGCGGCGTGTTTGAAAGCGTTGCTGTGCAGAAGAAACCGCCCCGCGCATAAAATCATCAGCGAGATTTTCTGTTACGCGCTCTTTAAATTGTTTATCACTCGTTTTCATCGACATTGTACGACCTCCTTAGCTATTATTTAATACTTCAGCGATATGCATAACTTTAATAGGCTTGCCCTTACGTGTAATACGTCCACCAATATTAATTAAACAACCTGCGTCTGCACCAATTAAATAATCAGCGCTTGTTTCTTCAGCTGTACATACTTTTTCGTCTACCATTTGTCCTGAGATGTCACCCATCTTAACTGAAAACGTACCGCCAAAGCCGCAACAACGATCTTTGTCTGGCATTTCGATATACGTAAGTCCTTCAACAGCTTGCAATAGCTGAAGCGGAGGATTTTTAACGCCAAGTAGGCGCGTCATATGACAAGAGCTATGGTATGTAGCAGTGCCGTCTAGTTTAGCGCCCACGTCTACAATGTTTAAAACATTCACAATAAAATCCGTTAGCTCATACGTTTTATCCGCGAGTGCCTGCGCCTTTGGATGCCAAACTGCATCGTCTTTAAATACGTGTGGGTACTCGGTAAACATATAAGCGCACGAGCCTGACGGCGAAACAACATACTCCGCATGCTCAAATGTGGTAATCATTTTCTTCATTGCTTTTTTTGTTTCTTCTACATAGCCGCTATTATAAGCAGGTTGCCCACAACAAATTTGTCCTTCAGGAAAATCAACCTCACAGCCAAGCTTCTCCAATAGCTCAACTGTTGCTTTACCGACATTGCCTTGAAACATATCTACTAAGCAAGTAGCGAATAACGTTACTTTCATCACTGTCACTCCTTTTATCAAATCGACAGGTCATCAGATGACTTTGAAAACATCATACTACAAACCACAATCGAAAAGAAAGAAATTTTCAAAAAATTTTACATAGGGCGTGAAAAAATGCGTTTTTCGGCAAAAAAAATAACCTGTGATAGCATCAGGTTATTTTTGCTCGATATGTTGAATAAGAGTAGCACGTACATTTTCTAAGTGAAATTGCATAGCATCTTCAGCTGCAAGTGAGTCTTGAGCGAGTATAGCTAAGTAAATATTTTTGTGTTGTACAAATAGTTGCTCCGTCGTAGTTTTTTCGGAGTACAGCCAAATGCGTCGTGTTTCACGCATAATATCAATCATCGTTTCGGATACTTGCGCTAATAAATGCTCAAGCATTGGATTTTGAGTAGCGCGAGCGATAGCGGAGTGAAAGTTATAATCTGTGCTTTCGCCTAGCTCGTGGTCACCATGCGTATTTTGCATCTTCGTTAAAATATTTTTGAGCACAGCAAGGTCGTCAGCCGTACGATTTTGTGCAGCCTTGCCTGCAATGCCAATCTCTAAAATTTGGCGCATCTCAAGTAAATGCTCAATATCAGTTTTATTGAGTTGTGGGGCAAAGGGAAATAATAAATCTTGCTTGGGCGGCTCAATGACAAATGTGCCAGAGCCTTGCTTGATTTCAATTAGCCCCATTGCTTTGATAGCAGCAAGCGCCTCGCGTACAGCGGAGCGGCTCACCTGTAATTGTTCGGCTAATTGCTCCACAGAGTCTAGGCGATCGCCTGGCTGTAATTTGCCAGAGGTAATTGATTCGAGTAAGACGTCTGCAACTTCCTCGTAAATTTTTTTGGTTTTAATTTTTTTATAAGCCAATCCTTACACCTCACTACATACTAATTCATTTTATTATACATCATTACGGAATTTGAGAATTTTTAAAAAACATATTGAATGTTTAGAATTTAATAACTATAATCATATCATCTAATCATCTGATGACTTCGCGAGGGGGAGTTGGAAGGAGAAGAAAATGAGAGGGGCGAGAAAAATATGAGTTTTACGCAGAATTTCACAGCTGTCGGAGGAAGCCTTTGGCTATCCGCATTAGTAGCCATTATCCCGATTTTGTATTTCTTTTGGGCATTAGCAATTAAGAAAATGAAAGGCTACGTAGCAGGTTTTACAACCTTACTTGTAGCGTTAGTATTAGCAGTGTTTGCTTACCAAATGCCAGTAGCGACCGCATTGATGTCCGCAACACAAGGCGCGGTTTATGGTTTACTACCAATTGGTTGGATTATTGTAACGTCAGTATTTTTGTACAACATCACAGTCAAAACGGGGCAATTTAATATTATTCGTTCGTCGGTGCTGTCCATTACAGAAGATCGACGCATTCAAGCATTACTCGTAGCGTTTTCATTTGGCGCATTTTTAGAAGGTGCAGCAGGATTTGGTGCTCCCGTAGCTATCTCGGCAGCCTTATTAGTAGGGCTAGGCTTTAACCCATTAACAGCAGCTGGACTTTGTTTAATTGCTAATACAGCGCCTGTTGCTTTTGGTGCGATTGGTGTACCAATTACTGCAATGGAGGGCCCAACAGGTATTGCAGCAATGGAGATTTCTAAAATGGTTGGACGTCAATTACCATTTTTAGCTGTGTTTATTCCGTTCATTTTAGTTATGATTATGGTAGGTTTTAGGAAGACACTCGAAGTTTTACCAGCTGTTATTGTGTCAGGTGTATCATTTGCGATTACACAATTTTTAAGCTCAAACTTCTTAGGGCCTGAATTACCAGACGTATTATCAGCATTAGTATCATTATTTGCGTTAGCATTATTTATGAAGGTATGGCAACCTAAAACAATTTATCGTTTTGCATCTGATGATGAGGTTGCAGCACAAGAAGAAAAATACAGTGCAGGTAAGATTACATTAGCGTGGTCACCATTTATTGTATTAACCGCCTTTATCTCATTCTGGGGTATTCCTGTTATTAAAAAGGCATTGATTGGTGCGTACGAGGGCGATAATATTGTACTACAAGGTGTTAATGTACTAGGTAAGTGGTTAACATTTTATCCTGAGGTTCCCTTCTTGCATAACCTTGTCATTAACGGCGCAACAAATGAGCCAATCCCAGCACTTTATAAGCTCGAAATTTTAGGCGCAGCAGGGACAGCGATTTTACTTGCAGCAGTTGTAACGAAGTTTTTATTTAAAGTAAAGTGGTCAATGTTCTTCAGTATTTTTGCTAGTACGGTAAACGAAATCAAATATCCGTTACTCACGATATGTTTTGTCGTAGGTTATTCGTATGTGACAAATGCTGCTGGCATGATGACGACGCTTGGTTTAGTATTAGCTAAAACAGGAATGCTCTTCCCGTTCTTTTCGCCAGTGCTTGGTTGGCTTGGTGTATTTATTACTGGTTCGGATACTTCTGCCAATGTATTATTTGCAAAATTGCAACAGGTTACGGCAGGCTCAGTTGGTATGGACCCAGTGCTTGCACTTGCGGCTAACTCATCTGGTGGTGTTACAGGTAAAATGATTTCGCCTCAATCCATTGCAGTCGCAGCAGCGGCAGTTGGCTTAGTAGGGCGTGAGTCAGAATTACTGCGTTTCACACTCAAGTACAGCTTATGGCTACTACTTGCGATTTGTATAATGACATTTTTACAAAGTAATGTACTATCATTCATGATTCCATAGGGGGTAAAGAAATGACAACGATTCAAAAGATTTTAGTCGCAAACCGAGGAGAGATTGCGATTCGCGTATTTCGCGCATGTACCGAACTGAAAATGAAAACGGTTGCAATCTATTCTAGCGAGGATAGCGGCTCGTACCATCGCTATAAGGCGGATGAAGCATATTTAGTTGGTAAAGGTAAAAAGCCTATTGATGCTTATTTAGATATCGAAGGCATTTTAGCTATCGCGAAGGAAGCGAATGTTGATGCGATTCACCCAGGCTACGGCTTTTTATCTGAAAACGTAGACTTTGCACGTCGTTGCGAAGAAGAAGGAATTGTTTTCATTGGACCAAAATCAGAACAACTCGACATGTTCGGAGATAAGGTAAAAGCACGTGAGCAAGCAATTGTAGCAGCTATACCTGTTATCCCTGGTACAGATGGTCCTGTGGAGAGCTTACAAGAAGTACAAGATTTTGTGGATACTAATGGCTTACCAGTGATGATTAAAGCATCGCTTGGTGGTGGTGGTCGTGGTATGCGTATGGTGCAAAAAATCGAAGACCTTGCATCCTCATATGAGCGTGCGAAGTCAGAGGCAAAGGCGGCATTTGGTTCGGATGAAGTATATGTTGAAAAATGTATCGTTGAACCAAAGCATATTGAAGTACAAATTATTGGTGATGCGCATGGCAATATTGTGCATTTATATGAGCGTGATTGCTCCATCCAACGTCGCCATCAAAAGGTTGTAGAGATTGCACCATCAAACTCTATTAGCAAAGATTTACGTCAGCGTATTTGTGATGCAGCTGTTAAGCTAATGAAAAATATTAAGTATATTAATGCGGGTACTGTGGAGTTTTTAGTAGCAGGCGATGAATTTTACTTCATTGAGGTTAACCCACGTATCCAAGTTGAACATACAATTACAGAAATGATTACAGGTATTGATATTGTGCACGCGCAAATTAAAGTAGCGCAAGGTTACGCGTTGCATGGCAAAGAAATTAATATGCCACAGCAACAAGATATACCGCTATTTGGCTTTGCTATTCAATCGCGTGTAACAACGGAAGATGCGCAAAATGACTTTATGCCAGATACGGGTAAGCTAATGGTGTACCGTTCAAGCGGTGGCTTTGGCGTGCGTTTAGATGCGGGTAATGGCTTCCAAGGTGCGGTAGTAACGCCTCACTATGATTCATTACTTGTTAAAATTTCGACATGGGGTACAACATTTGAAGAAGCGGCGGCGAAGATGGTACGTAACTTAAGTGAGTTCCGTATTCGTGGTGTTAAAACAAATATCCCATTCCTTAGCAATGTCGTGGCGCATCAAAACTTCCTATCAGGTGAGTTTAATACAAGTTTTATTGATACAACACCAGAGTTATTTAATATCGAAAAGCGTAAAGACCGTGGTACGAAGTTATTAAATTATATTGGTAATGTTACGTTAAATGGCTTCCCAGGCATTGAAAAACGTAAAAAACCAATTTTAGATCACCCGGTTAAACCAAAAATTATTACAGACCTTAAACCATTTGGTACAAAACAGATTTTAGATGAGCAAGGTGCGGATGGTTTAGTAAATTGGATTAAGGCGCAGCGTGATGTGCTATTAACAGATACTACATTCCGTGATGCGCACCAATCCTTACTAGCGACGCGCGTGCGCTCGCAGGACTTATATCAAATTGCAGATGAAACAAGTCATTTACTGCACAACTTCTTCTCGTTAGAAATGTGGGGCGGTGCAACGTTTGATGTATCTTACCGCTTCCTAAGTGAAGACCCATGGGCGCGCTTAGAAAAGCTACGCAAGCAAATTCCAAACGTGTTATTCCAAATGTTGTTCCGTGGTAGTAACGCAGTAGGTTACTCAAACTACCCAAACAATGTGATTCGTGAATTTATTAAAGAGTCAGCGCAATCAGGTATTGATGTATTCCGTATTTTTGACTCATTAAACTGGGTTAAAGCGATGGAAGTTGCCATTGATGAAACACGAGCACAAGGCAAAATTGCCGAAGCAGCGATTTGTTATACAGGCGATATTTTAGATCCAAGCCGAACAAAATATACCGTTGATTACTATAAAGAAATGGCACGTGAGCTTGAAAGAACAGGTGCACATATTTTAGCCATTAAAGATATGGCAGGCTTATTAAAGCCAGAAGCTGCTTACCGTTTAATTTCGGAGTTGAAAGATGCTACAGACTTACCAATCCATCTGCATACGCATGATACGAGTGGTAATGGTAACTTCCTTTATGCGCGTGCAATTGATGCGGGTGTCGATATTATTGATACAGCATTAGGCTCAATGGCAGGCTTAACTTCACAACCAAGTGCTAACTCACTGTACTATGCGATGGCAGGTAATGAACGTAACGTGCGCGCGGATATTGACGGGCTACAAAAGCTGTCTGCCTATTGGGGCGATGTGCGTAAGTATTATGTTGATTTTGAGTCAGGTATGAATGCGCCACATGCAGATGTTTATAAGCACGAGATGCCTGGTGGTCAATACAGTAATTTACAACAGCAAGCAAAAGCAGTAGGACTTGGCGGACGTTGGGATGAAGTGCAAGACATGTACGCTACAGTTAACCTAATGTTTGGCGATGTCGTTAAAGTAACACCGTCATCAAAAGTTGTAGGGGACATGGCATTATTTATGGTGCAAAATGATTTAACAGAACAAAATATTTATGAGCGCGGCGCTGCTATGGACTTCCCTGACTCAGTAATTGAGTTCTTCCAAGGCTATTTAGGGCAGCCACATGGTGGTTTCCCAAAAGAACTACAAGCATTAATTTTAAAAGACCGCGAAGCTATCACAGACTTACCAGGTGATTTACTAGAGCCTATTAATTTTGAACAACTTGCAGATGTATTAGATGAGCGTTTAGGACGCACACCAACAAATCAAGAGTTATTGGCGTACGCACTTTACCCTAAAGTATTTGAGCAATACACTAAAACATTCGATCAATACAGTGACCTTTCAGTGTTAGATACACCAACCTTCCTTTATGGTTTACGTTTAGGTGAGGAAGTTGAGGTTGAAATCGAAAAAGGTAAAACACTTATTATTAAATTAGTATCAGTAGGTGAGCCACAACATGATGGCACGCGTGTGATGTACTTTGAATTAAACGGTCAATCACGTGAAATTATTATTCAAGATATGACGGTTGAAGTAGATAATGCGGCAGCAGTAAAAGCTGACCCAGCTAATCCAAAACAAATTGGCGCGACTATGCCAGGTACAATTTTAAAAGTAGTTGTATCCAAAGGCGCTAAAGTTAGCCGAGGCGACCATTTATTAATTACTGAGGCTATGAAGATGGAAACAACCGTGCAAGCACCAGTAGATGGTATAGTGAAAGAAATTTATACAACAGCAGGTGACACGATTTCCACAGGTGATTTATTAATTGAATTAGAATAAGCAAAAGAGGCGTTGCATATGCGACGCCTCTTTTCGTTTAACGTTTTGTTAAAAATACGTGTTGTGCAGCGAGTACACCAGCACCTGCTGTAAAGTTATAGCCTAAGTCTTGCAGTGCAGCTTCCATTAAGGAAACAGCCTGTAAAACATCGCTAGGGAAGCAATAGCCCATATGTCCAAAGCGGAAAATTTCGCCTTGTAATGGGCCAAGTCCACCTGCAAAATCTAGGTGGTAATTTTGCTTTAAGGTACTTAAAAATTCAGCTAAATCTAATCCTTTTGGTGTTTTGATAGCTGTAATTGTTGGTGAAGCGTAAGCATCTGCTGTTAGTAACTCAATATCGAGTGCACGCATTGCAGCACGTGTCATATCTTTCATTAGTTCATGACGTGCAACGGTGTTAGCAAAGCCACCCTCCTCATCAATTAAGTCACAAACAGCTTGTAAGCCATAAATTAGCGTAACAGTTGGTGTATTAGGCGTCATGCCTTTTTGTGCCCAACTACGATAGCTTTGAAGGTTTAAATAATACGCCTGTGTATGATTTGCTTCTACAGCTTGCCAAGCGCGTTCGCTTAAGCTAATAAAAGATAACCCAGGTGGAAGCATCATGGCCTTTTGTGAGCCTGTGACTAAAATATCCACACCCCAATTATCCATTTCAGCAGGTGCTCCACCTAAGGCACTTACGCCATCAACAATCACAAGTGCATCTGTTGTATCATTTACCACTTTTGCAAGTTCCGCAACAGGGTTTAAAATGCCAGTTGATGTTTCGTTGTATGTCATAAAGACAGCCTTAATAGAAGTAAGTGGTGCTAAAAAATCCGCAAGCTCCTGTGCTGTACAAGCCTCACCCCAAGGCTTTTCGAGCTTATGTACGTTAAAGCCGTACTGCTCACAAATCCCAACAAAGTAGTCACCAAAAGCGCCAACTGTAATTACGACAACATCATCGCCTGCTTGAGCTACATTAACGGCAGCTGCTTCTAGGGCAGCTGTACCGCCACTTGGTAATAGTAGTACTTCATTAGTTGTACCAAAGACCATTTTCACACGCTCTGTAACATTACGGTAAAGCGTCACAAACTCTGGGCTACGATGGCTCATAATGTTTTGATTCATCGCTAGTTCAACACGTTTTGGAATTGGCGTTGGACCAGGGTGGCGTAAAATATTTTCGTACATGCGTCCCATCTCCTTGTAAATCAGAATTTTCAAATTACACTTTCATTATAGCGTATTTACTGGAGCTTTAAGGAAACAATTTCACTCTTTGTACCGATGCGCATTGGTGGACCCCAAAAGCCAACTCCGGAGGATACTACGACTTGTACACCGCTAGGTAAACGCTTATAGCCATAATCAACAGTAAAGAGTTTCTTTGTGATTAGCCCAAACGGAAATAGTTGCCCCTTATGCGTATGACCAGACACAATTAAATCCACATCGTGGTAGTTATTGATTGTAGATGGTTGGTGGTCAAGCACAATGGTTGGCATCGCTTGTAGAGTGGGCATAGGGGCACGCGGCAAACCTTGTTGCCCAATAGGGTGGATGTCTTTACGCCCAACAAGTTGTAGACCATTGATTATTGTGACCTCATCCTCAAGGAGCGTCACCTTTGTAGTAGCAATGAATGCGCGCATTGCATCAAATGTATCGCCTGCATCATGATTACCCCAAATTAAAAAGCTAGGCGCTGTAATAGTATTTAATAACGCAGCGATTTTATTAGGTTGTTTAATCGCCGCAAAATTACTATCAAATAAATCACCTGCAATTAACACGACATCAGGCTCTAATACATTGATACGTGCAACAATTTTAGCAAAATGCTTGTCATCAATAATATAGCCAAGATGGACATCACTAATGAGTACCGCGTGTTTGATAGCAGTAGGTGCACTTAGTGTGACTTCATAATTGGTAAGTTTGATTTGTTTAGCATGCCACACCCCGTAACCAAAGAGGAGTAGGGTAAGGCTAAGTGCAATATAAAAACTAGGGAAGGGTAGCAACTTACTAATCGCAAATATAACAAATGCCAATAAGCCTAACCCCATCCAATAGTTACCGAGCTTACCAATAAAGGCGCCAACACTTTTTGTACGCACAAGCATTGTAGCGAGTGTCGTAAGTGTTAGGAGTGCTACAATACTATAGCTTAGTAACGCAAATGATGGAAACATCGTCGCAAATTGTAAGGCAACAAAGTAATTGGCTGCGATATAAAGTGCGAGGACAATAAAAATAATTATCATAAACATAGTGGTCACCTCGTAAAAAATAGTTGTTTTTAATTCCTAGTGATTTTATAGTATATAAAAAGGTGGCGATACAAATGAAACGATTATTTATTATACATGGCTATAATGCCTACCCCGAAAAACACTGGTTCCCTTGGTTGAAGGAGCAGTTCCCTCATATTCCAACGGAAATTATTAAATTGCCTAATGCGCATGCACCTCAACTAGAGGAGTGGTTAGCAGCAATTAACGAAGCGGTTGGTGAGGCAGATGAGGATACGTATATTGTGGCGCATAGTTTAGGCACGCAAACTACACTGCATTACGCCATGCAACAACAAACGTTAGGTGGCATTATTTTAGTGTCGGGCTTTGCCGAAAAAATCCCACACCTTGCTGAGCTTGATAATTTT
Organism: Metalysinibacillus saudimassiliensis; assembly: GCA_000935965.1. Taxonomy (GTDB): domain Bacteria; phylum Bacillota; class Bacilli; order Bacillales_A; family Planococcaceae; genus Metalysinibacillus; species Metalysinibacillus saudimassiliensis. Next base: position 197,665 of record LN483075.1, on the reverse strand, counting down.
GCGCTACCCATTAATGATACCCACATTAAAACGATTGTAGCTAAGCGTACAATTATTGCGGCAAAAGATGATAGTATTGTACCGTTTAGCTGTAGTGAGCGGTTAGCAAAACGTATTGATGCTACATTTATTACGCAAGAAACAGGCAACCATTTTATGCAAAGTGATGGCTTTACTACCTTGCCTATCGTAGTAAAAGCATTGGAGGAGATGTTGTGATTAACGTATTATACATTGAAGATGAACCGCAAATTGCACAGTGGCTAACAACGGAGCTTGCACAGTACTACATGGTTTATAGTTACCCTTCTTATGAAGTTTATGAGCAAAGCGGAGATTAATATATACTTGATATGGCAGTGCTTGATATTATGTTGTCTGGTTTAGATGGTTTTTCTATTGCACGTAAATTAAAACGTACTTACGATGAGCTACCCATTATTTTATTATCTGCACGCGCCATGTTAGATGATAAATTAGAAGGTTTGAGTATAGCGGATGATTATGTGACAAAGCCCTTTCAGCCAGCGGAGATTATGGCACGCATTGAAGTACTGCTACGCCGATTTAATAAAATGGATGAGGTATTAACCCTTCATCATATCAGCATTAATACCAAGGACTTTGAGGTGCGTAACCAAGAAAACAGTGAGGAAATTATGCTGACGCAAACACAAACTAATTTACTGCGCTACTTTACATTGCCAAGTATTTTAGCTATTAACTCAGAGCGTTTTGGGCCGCTTTCTCCATGGGCACAACCTTTCTTTATGATGTATATGCAAGATGATGTCAGTGGTCTCTTTTTTGTGCCACTTAGTCAGTTCTTATTAGTAACAGTAGGTAGCTTTGTCATATTTTTAGCACTCGGTACGTGGTCATTTACGCGTAAAGCCATATAAAAAGAAGCGACTCAAGGTTGAGTCGCTTCTTTTGTGACGTTGGCGAGTAATGCATCAATATCTAACGTATTAAAATTAGGTGTTAACAAGTGAAACTCTTCCTCACAATTATCCTTCACAAGTGTACTTTGCGAAAAGTTGACTGCAATTTCTCCCTCGTAAGAGCCTGTATTGCCAGCTAACACACACTTATCGCTAACTGCTGTGCGTTTGCCATTAGCATCTACATAAAAATATTTATCCGTAACTGTCCCGTACTGCTGTGTAGGCGTTGAGGTTAGCATATAGCCTTGTTCATTAATTTTTACTACTGTATAATCATCCTCTTTAGTGAGCGCTGGTGCACTGGCTACATTGTAAATTACAGCAAATTCGCCCTCAAAACCTTGAGGAAATTCGTAAATCACATCTGTTGTACTACTGTTGCAGGCAGTTAACAGTAATAAACTGAGTAGCAAGGAGAGCTTTTTCATGCTAGTACCAATTCATAAAGGTAAAACCATTTTACCCACGGGAAGTCTAGCTGTAAATCTACTTTGCCAACACGTTGGAAACCGAGTTTTTCATATAGCGTAATGGCAGGCGTATTTTGTGTAACGGCATCTAAACGAATGCTGTCGTAGCCTTCAGTCTTTGCCCAATTTATAATGCATGTTACAAGCTCAGTCCCACTGACCTTATGTAAAAAATCTTTAGCAAGTCCATGAATCATTACAGGGTTTGCCTCCTGTAATTGCCAATCTCCTTCATTATAAGCAGGTGCACCAATTTGGTTAAGTACGACGCAACCAACACGTTCGTTATCCTTAGTAAAGATAAATAAATCGCCTGATTCAAAGCTTTTAATAGCTGTAGCCTCACTAGGGTAAACGCCTCGCTTCCATAAAGGGTAGTTAGTGTTTGCCTCTAGTTGTGCGCATGAGCGATTATATAAATCTGCAACATAAGCCACGTCTTGTTGGTTTGCCTTGTATAATTTCATTTCTCCTCACCTCGCCATAAGTATAAGCGTTTTGCTAGAATATGGGCAAATCACGAACTTTATGTAAAATAAAAATATAAATGTTCGTGAATGGTATTGATTTTAGTGAAAAGCGGTGATATATTACGAGTGTAAATAAAAACTGTCGTCGTATAATATCGGTAATAAGGTCCGATAGTCTCTACCAGGTCACCGTAAAAGACCTGACTACGAAATTAAATAAGAGCTTACGTACGACAAACGGAGGCAAAATTAGTTATGAAGAAGTATTTCCAATTTGAAGAGTTGGGTACGAATTACCGTCGCGAAATAATGGGTGGTCTAACAACATTCTTAGCGATGGCGTATATTCTAGTTGTTAACCCTTTAATGCTGTCATTAGATGGTATAGAAGGTGTACCAGATGAGATGCGTATGGATTACGGAGCGGTGTTTGTAGCAACAGCACTTGCAGCAGCAGTAGGTTCACTATTTATGGGGATTATTGCACGTTATCCAATTGCGCTTGCACCAGGTATGGGGTTAAATGCATTCTTCGCATTTTCAGTCGTATTAGGCATGGGTATTCCTTGGCAAACTGCTTTAACAGGTGTGCTATGCTCAGGATTAATTTTCATTGTTCTATCATTAACAGGATTGCGTGAGTTAATTATTAATGCAATTCCGATGCAACTTAAACATGCAGTAGGCGCAGGTATCGGCTTTTTTATCACATTTATTGGTTTGAAAAATGCCGAAATTATTGTGCCTGACCAAGCTACATTTGTAACGCTTGGTAATATTGTAGAAACACCCAACGCATTACTTGCCATTTTCGGCTTAGCTATTACAGTTATTTTCATGACCAAAGGTATTAAAGGTAGCGTGTTTTACGGCTTATTATTAACAGCAGTCGTTGGTATTATCTTTAACCTTGTGCCAATGCCAGAAAAAATCATTGGAGCCATTCCTCCTGTATCGCCTACATTTGGTGCTGCACTTGATCCAATTTTTAACGACTTTGGCTCATTGGTTTCCCTTAACTTTTTAGTTGTAGTGTTAACATTCTTGTTTGTAGATTTCTTTGATACTGCAGGTACACTCGTAGCTGTAGCTAATCAAGCAGGATTAATTAAGGACGAAAAACTACCACGTGCAGGTCGAGCTTTATTAGCAGACTCATTAGCCACAGTAACAGGAGCTATCTTCGGTACATCAACAACAACATCTTATGTAGAGTCTACGGCGGGTGTAGCAGCAGGTGCAAGAACAGGTTTTGCTTCCGTAGTAACAGGTGTCTTATTTTTATTAGCCTTGTTCTTTTACCCAGTGCTTAGCGTTATTACTTCAGCAGTTACGGCTCCCGCCTTAATTATTGTAGGTGTATTAATGGCTAGCGCACTTAAATTAATCGAGTGGGATAAATTTGAGATTGCAGTACCTGCCTTTTTAGTTATTATTATGATGCCATTAACATCATCAATTGCTACAGGTATTGCCATTGGATTTATTTTTTACCCAATTACAATGATTGTTGCGGGTCGTGCCAAAGAAATTCATCTAATTATGTATGGTCTATTCTGTATCTTTTTAGCTTATTTCATTTTCTTATAAATAATACAATGACCTCTTTCGTTAAAAATAGCGAAAGAGGTTTTTTATATATAATAGGAAGAGAAAAAGAATATTAAACTTTTTTTGAAAAAAGGTTGCAAAAGAATAAGATACAGGTTATATTTATAAACGTTGTTCCGAACGAACGACAAAAAAATTAATAAAGTGGTTGACAACAAAATCACTACATGTTATATTGTTATAAGTCGCAACAAACAAGTTGTGCAACATGAACCTTGAAAACTGAACAAGCAAAACGTTAATCAATAAATCGTTTCATTAAATTGAAACAAAATTTTGGACATCAAAATTGATGCCAGCAACATGAGCTTAATCGCTCTCTTATGGAGAGTTTGATCCTGGCTCAGGACGAACGCTGGCGGCGTGCCTAATGAAGTTTATCCAGTTTTGAGTGAATACACTCAATAGTCTAGTGATAATGGCAAAGAGGTCACACCCGTTCCCATACCGAACACGGCAGTTAAGCTCTTTAGCGTCGATGGTAGTTGGGGTTAGCCCCTGCGAGAGTAGAACGTCGCTAGGCACAACTAAAAAGCGTAACTCATAAAAATATGAGTTACGCTTTTTTTGTTATGTTAAGAAATGTTATACTTATAAAGGTTTAACTGAAAAAAGGAGTGACTAAAAATTACTAGTGACGATTTACAAACACCCATGAAAAGATATCGTCCCGAAATTGAAGGTTTACGTACGATAGCAACTTTGCTAGTGGCTATCTATCATATTTGGTTTGGACGTGTCTCGGGAGGTATTGATGTATTTTTTGTGCTATCAGGATTCCTGATTACTACATCATTACTAGCTAGAATAGAAAGAGATGGCACAATTAAAGTAGTTGATTTTTTATTAGGTTTAGCCAAGCGGTTATTCCCGCAGGCATTATTAGTAGTTTCAGTAATAATACTCTTTTCGTTGGTTATTTTACCAAGTCATATGTGGCAGAACCTCACACCTCATATGCTAGCTTCGGTTTTTTATTATGAAAACTGGCGCTTGGCTTTTGATGCAGTAGACTATTTATCACAGGGTAATGATACTAGTCCATTTCAGCATTATTGGTCCTTAGGTATACAAGGTCAATTTTACATAGTATGGCCACTATTAATTATGGCAAGTTATTTTGCGGCGAAAAAAATATGTAAAACACCCGTAAGAAAAACATTTTTACTAATCCTACTGTTGCTGTTTATAACATCATTAACGTATTCGATTTATAAAACAAATGTAAATCAACCATGGGCATATTTTGATACTTTTGCTCGAGCGTGGGAATTTAGTATAGGCGGTATGCTAGCTTTAATATTACCTTATTTAAAGTGGAATAAAAATATAAATACAGTGCTAGGTTGGGTAGGGTTATTAATTATTTGTTTAACGGGTATAGTACTACCTGTATCTACGGTATTTCCAGGCTATTTAGCATTAGTACCAATCAGTGGTGTACTGCTAATTATTATTGCAACAGATAATAGCCCAAAATATGGCGTGCAGCGATTTTTAACATTAAAGCCATTGATGTATTTAGGTGGGTTAACTTATGGTATTTATTTATGGCATTGGCCTCTGCTTGTATTTTATCAACACTATGCAGATACAGTTCGTTTAACATTATTTGAAGGCATTCTGCTACTTCTTGTAACATTAGGGTTGTCGTTATTTTCTACTAGAGTGGTAGAGGCAAGTGTACGCCCACTCTCTATTAAAGCGCATAAAAATAAAGTAGTAGTAATTTTAACAATTTCTTTAGCTGTCACATTAGCTATTGGCTTTGGTGTTAATAAAAAAATCGAAGCTACACAAGCAAAGTTATTGCAAATTAGAGGGAATATGGAAGATTATCCAGGAGCTATTGCAAAATTTTATGGAATAGAGCCTAAGCAAGTTGACGAGTATATACCTTCAGAAATTGATCTTGTTAAAGATTTTCCTACATTCTATCAATATAAAGAATGCTTAGGGAAAGACAGCACAGAAGTGAAAAAATGTTCATTTGGTAAGCAAGAAAATCCTAAATATGTAGTAGCTATGGTAGGTGGCTCACATTCTGTTCATTGGTTTCCAGCTTTAGAGATTTTAGCTGAAGAGTTGGATTTTCGTATTGACTCCTACAATCATGATGGGTGTAGGTTTACTGATCAAGATAAACAAAAGCAATTAACGGAAACTTGCTTGGAATGGAATGAAAATGTAATTAAAGAATTGCAGGAATCACCACCTGATTTAGTGTTTACTACCGCAACATTAAATAAACGGCCGGATGTACCACAAGGATATATTAATCAATGGAAGAAGTTAGATGGTATTACAACAATATTTGCAATTCGTGATAATCCACGTATGGCAGAAAATATTGCACAGTGTTTAGCCAAAACAGAAAATCCTGCAGATTGTGCTATTTCTAGAGAAGACGGCGTTGCAGCACAAAAACCATGGGAAGTAACAGAAGGCATCCCTAGTAATGTGATTTTTGCAGATTTAACAGATTACTTTTGTGACGATACCACATGTCCAGCTGTTATTGGTAATGTGGTGGTTTATCGTGACAATAATCATTTAACCGCAACCTATGCGAAAACATTAGCACCTGCGTTGAAAAACTCGTTAGAACAAGCACTAAAAAAAAGTAAGGAGTAAAAGATATGGCAATTTGGTATGAAGTAAAAGAAGACGAAACAATTGACGAATGCTTAGCAAGAATGGCAGCGGATGGCTATATGGCAATGGGAAGAAGGGAAGAACCACTATTTCATCTAGTAGAGGGAGAACCACAGCTATTGCGTCAAAAAATCGAATTTAAAGCACTTCCAATAAAAGATTAAAGATTTTGTGTTAAAAATACGAACGATTATTTGAGTTTAAAATAAAATGTTCGTTTAATTCGTTGACGATGTTTCTTATAGTTGATAAAATATGAGGGTAAAGGTTACGCCCCATATAATCTGAAGGATTGGCTTCGGAGTATCTACCTAGCACCGTAATGCTAGACTATGAGGAAAATCAGTCTTTGAGTTGAAACGAACGCGCTAGTGTTTAATCCTCAAGCAACTGTTTTCTCATGTAGATGAAAACTGTTGTTTGGGGATTTTTTGTAACAAAAAGGAATTGTTCAAAGGAGCGAATTATTCATGAATCCGAAAATCGGTGTCATTATGGGTAGTACAAGTGATTGGGAAACAATGAAGCACGCATGTGAGGTATTAGACGAACTAGGGGTAGCTTATGAGAAGCAAGTAGTATCTGCGCATAGAACCCCAGATTTAATGTTTGAATATGCAACAGTAGCAAGAGAGCGCGGTATTCATGTCATTATTGCTGGGGCGGGTGGCGCAGCGCATTTACCAGGGATGGTAGCAGCTAAAACAACACTTCCAGTAATTGGAGTACCTGTACAATCACGTGCTTTAAATGGTTTAGATTCATTACTATCTATTGTACAGATGCCAGGTGGCGTACCCGTAGCAACTGTTGCTATTGGTAAAGCAGGTGCAACAAATGCAGGGTTGTTAGCAGCACAAATCCTTGCGACAACTGATGAAATGATAACAGCCAATTTAGAACAACGACGTGAACGAACAAAAGCACAAGTAATAGAAAGCTCAGGTGACTTAGTGTGACAAAGATAATTTATCCAGGTCAAACAATCGGGATTATTGGCGGCGGACAATTAGGTCGGATGATGGCACTCGCAGCAAAGGAAAGCGGCTTTAAGATTGCAGTACTTGAGCCCACAATGGATTCACCATGTGGTCAAGTAGCTGATATTCGTATTGTAGCAAATTATGATGATGAGTCGGCTTTAGAAGAATTAGCTGAAGTAAGTGATGTTATTACATTTGAATTTGAAAATATAGATTATGAAGGTTTAAAGCGTCTTAGCCAAATTGCTAATGTTCCGCAGGGAGCAGAGCTTGTGCGTATTACGCAAGACCGTATTATAGAAAAAGCTACATTAGTAGGAGCAGGTGTAAAAGTTTCACCTTATATTGTTGCTCAAACATATGAAGAGCTTGTTACTCAAATTGCTACCATTGGTTACCCATGCGTAGTAAAGACAGCACGAGGTGGTTATGACGGTAAAGGTCAGCAAACATTACTAAGTGAGTCAGACTTACCGCAAGCTAAAACATTATTTGAACACTCAGCTTGTGTTGCTGAAGCATTTGTTACATTTACGAAAGAGATTTCTGTAATTGTACAACGCAATCGTGATGGTGAAACTTACTGTTTACCAATTGGTGAAAATATTCATGTGAATCATATTTTACATGAAACAATTGTGCCAGCGCGTATTGAGTCAAGCACAGCACAAAAAGCGGAGCAAGCAGCAATCCAAATTGCTAATGCTGTAGATTTAGTGGGCACACTTGCAGTAGAAATGTTTGTGCTCGAAGACGGTGAAATTTTAATTAACGAATTAGCGCCGCGCCCACATAACTCGGGGCATTACTCAATTGAAGCATGTAACGTATCACAGTTTCACCAGCACATCCGTGCAATTTGCGGCTGGCCATTACGTCAGCCAAAGTTATGGGCCCCATCTATTATGGTAAATGTTTTAGGGCAACATGTGATGCCTTTAACCAATGATATTGCAAAGTATGCTCATTGGTCGGTTCACTTTTATGGAAAAACAGAGGCAAAGGAAAATCGTAAAATGGGTCATGTCACAATTATGACTGACGATATTAATGCCACGCTAAATGAAATCGATGCATCAGGTATTTGGTCAAAGTAACACCTGCTAACTAGCAGTTACACTATATCCAATTTCTTAGGAGGAAATTAAAATGACGAAAGTAAATGTATATGTAACACTTCGTGAAAGTGTTGTAGACCCACAAGGAACAGCGGCGAAAGAGGCACTTCAAGCAATGGGTCATGACGCAGTTAAAAATGTTCGTATCGGTAAGCTAATCGAGCTAGAAGTAGAAAGCAATACGGTTGAAGCAGACGTTACTAAAATGTGTGATGAGCTATTAATCAACAAGGTTATTGAAGACTACCGCTTTGAAATCGAGGGGGAGTAATACAATGAAATTCGCAATTTTAACATTTCCAGGGACAAGTTGTGAAGTCGATATGCAACATGCTGTAACAACAGTAGTTGGCGGCACGTCAGAAATCGTTTGGCATAAGGATGCAGTGATTAGTGATTACGACGGTATCATTATTCCAACTGGTGCAACATTTGGTGACTACTTACGTCCAGGTGCACTAGCAAAAAGCACAGAGTTAGCAAAGCAAGTAGTAGCTTTTGCAGCTACAGGTAAACCAGTCATTGGTGTAGGTAGTGGTTTTCATGTATTAGTAGAGCTTGGCTTATTACCAGGTGCATTTTTAATGAATCCTTCATTAAAATTCGAAACGGGTAAAGCGACTGTGCGTGTAAATAATAGTACGAAATTCACTTCAGTTTATGAGCAAGATGCTGTAATTGCATTGCCATATGCGCAGCAATTTGGTTCGTATTATGTGGATGAAGTGACAGCAAAACAATTACAAGACAATAATCAAGTTGTCTTCACATATACAGGTGAGTCATTTAACAGTACAGCAGGGATTGCTGGTGTAGTAAATGAAGCGGGTAATGTATTAGGTGTAATGCCATTACCTGAACGTGCAGTGGAAGAAATTATCGGTGGTATTGATGGTCTACCATTCTTTGAATCTACTTTAAAAAATTGGAGTGAACAATAATGCTTGAACCTACAGCGCAACAAGTAAAAGACGAAAAATTGTATCTACAATTAGGTATGACAGAAGAGGAATACGATTTAGCTGTGCAAATGCACGGACGTCTTCCAAACTATACAGAAATCGGCTTATTCTCTGCTATGTGGTCTGAGCATTGCTCATATAAAAGCTCGACACCTGTACTACGTCGCTTCCCTACAAAGGGCGAGCGTGTACTACAAGGTCCGGGTGAGGGTGCAGGTATTGTAGATATTGGTGATAACCAAGCGGCAGTATTTAAAATGGAGTCACATAACTCACCTTCTGCTATTGAGCCATTTATTGGTGCAGCAACAGGTGCAGGTGGTGTATTACGTGATGTGTTTTCGATGGGTGCACGTCCTGTTGCATTAGTTAACTCATTACGTCTTGGCGATTTAACAGAGCCGCGTGACCGCTTCCTATTAAAAGAAGCAGTAGCGGGTATGGCAAGCTACGGTAACATCGTTGGTGTACCAACGATTGCTGGTGAAGTTCAGTTTGACCAGTGCTACTCAAAGCGTCCATTAGTTAATGCAATGGCAGTAGGATTACTTAACCATGAAGACATGCAAAAAGGATTAGCTTCAGGCGTAGGTAATACAGTATTATACGCAGGTGCTAAAACAGGTCGTGATGGTATTAATGGTGCTACGATGTCTTCTTCAGAAGTAGCAGTAGAGGAAAATAATGAGCTACCTGTAATGCAAGCGGGTGATCCTTATTTAGAGAAGCTCCTAATGGAAGCTTGTCTAGAGCTAGTACACCATGATGCATTAATTGGTATTCAAGATATGGGTGCAGCAGGTTTAACTTCATCATCAGCTGAAATGGCTGCTAAAGCAGGCTTTGGTGTGGAAATGAACTTAGATTTAATCCCGCAGCGTGAGGAAGGTATGACACCTTACGAAATGATGTTATCTGAGTCACAAGAACGTATGTTAATTGTTGTACAAAAGGGCAGTGAAGACGAAATCATCGCAATTTTTGATAAATATGGCATTGAAGCGTGTGCAGTAGGGCATGTAACAGATGATAAATTATTACGTTTACTACACAAAGGTGAAGTAGTAGCAGAGGTATCTGTAGATGTGCTAGCAGAAGATAACCCTGTGTATAACAAGCCTTCACAAGAGCCAGCCTACTTTGCTGAGTTCCAAGCGATGGAAAATAAAGCACCACAAGTAACAGATTATAAAGAAACATTAGTTGCGTTACTTAAACGCCCTACTATTGCTTCTAAGGAATGGATTTATAATCAATTTGATACGCAGGCGCGTGCTAATACAGTAGTCGCACCAGGCTCGTCAGCAGGTGTCATTCGTGTAGCAGGTACAAACAAAGGCTTAGCTATGACATCAGATTGTAACTCTCGTTATGTATACCTTGATCCAGAAACAGGCGGTAAAATTGCAGTAGCGGAAGCGGCTCGTAATTTAATTTGTTCTGGTGCAGAGCCAATCGCGGTTACAGACTGCTTAAACTTTGGTAGCCCTGATAAACCTGAAGTATTTTGGCAGTTAGAAAAATCAGCAGACGGTATTTCTGAAGCATGTGTAGCACTAAATGCACCAATTATTAGTGGTAACGTATCGCTATCAAACGAAGTAAATGGCAAACCTATTTACCCAACACCGACATTAGGCATGGTTGGTTTAATCCAAGACTTAAATCATGTTGTAACATCTGATGCAAAACGAGCAGGTGACGTAGTGTATGTAGTGGGTGAAGCACAAGCTGAGTTTGGTGGTAGTGAGCTTCAACAAATGTTAGAAGGTAAAATTGCAGGTAAAGCACCAGCATTAGATTTAGCTGTAGAAGCAAAACGTCAACAAGACGTGCTAGCTGCAATCCGTAAAGGCTTAGTACAATCAGCTTCTGACGTATCAGAAGGTGGCTTAGCTGTAGCATTATGTGAAGCAGTATTTGGTAATGAATTAGGCTTAGATGTAACACTTACAGGCGAAGCAGTTACGGTATTATTTAGTGAAACACAATCTCGCTTTGTACTAACTGTAGCGAAAGAAAATACACAAGCATTTGAAGCGATTGTAACAGATGCTAAACAAATCGGCGTTGTAACAGACAACACGATTACGATTAACGGAGAGGATGGCGTACTTGTAGAAGGTACGACGGCTGAGTTCCGTGACGCTTGGAAAGGGGCTATCGCATGCTTGCTGAAATAAGAGGCCTAAATGAAGAGTGTGGTGTGTTCGGTATTTGGGGAAACCCAAATGCCGCTCACTTAAGCTATTATGGCTTACATGCGCTTCAACACCGTGGACAGGAGGGTGCTGGTATTGTCGTATCTGACGGCCAGCACCTACGCGCGGTAAAAGGTGAAGGACTCGTTAATGATGTGTTTAATGAAGAGAAATTACGTTCAGTAGAAGGAGACCGTGCCATTGCACATGCGCGCTATTCAACAGATGGCGGTGCATCAGGAATTGAAGGGGTGCAACCTTTATTATTCCACTCATCTACAGGTAGCTTATCAATTGCACATAACGGCAATATTGTGAATGCCTCGCATTTAAAACAATACTTAGAGCGTCAAGGAAGTATTTTTCATACATCTTCAGACGCAGAAGTATTGGCACACCTAATTAAAAAGAGCTCACACTCACCCTTTAGAGCTAAAGTAAAAAATGCTTTAGGTTTATTAAAAGGCGCTTATTCATTATTAGTTATGACAAAGGATGAGATGCTAGTTGCACGTGATCCGCATGGTTTACGTCCATTAGCACTTGGCAAACTAGGCGATGCTTATGTTGTAGCTTCTGAAACATGTGCTTTTGATTTAATTGGTGCAGAGTTTGTACGAGATATCGAGCCAGGTGAGTTGTTAATTATTACAGACGCGGGTCTTAAATCTGAGCAATTTGCAGACGTTACAAAACGTGCAATGTGCACGATGGAGTACGTCTATTTAGCGCGACCAGACTCAAACATTGATGGTATTAATGTGCATATGGCACGTAAACGTATGGGCAAGCGCCTTGCACGAGAGTGTGCACATATTGAGGCAGATGTAGTGACAGGTGTACCGGATTCTAGTATTTCAGCAGCTATTGGTTTTGCTGAGGAGAGCGGTATCCCGTATGAGCTTGGTTTAATTAAAAATCGCTACGTTGGACGTACATTCATTCAACCAACACAGGAGCTACGTGAACGCGGTGTTAAAATGAAGTTGTCGCCAGTTATTCAAGTAGTAAAGGGTAAACGAGTAATTATGGTAGATGACTCAATCGTTCGTGGTACAACTTCACGACGCATTGTTACGATGTTAAAAGAAGCAGGTGCTGCAGAGGTGCATGTAGTAATTAGCTCACCACCAATGACAGATCCTTGCTATTATGGAATTGATACATCAACGCATGAAGAATTGATTGCGTCTAATAATACAGTAGAACAAATCCGTGAAAAAATTGGTGCGGATTCATTAACCTTTTTATCAGTAGATGGGACAGTAGACTCGATTGGACGAGAGTATGAAGATGAAAACGGCGGCTTATGCATGGCGTGTTTCACTAAAAACTATCCAACGGAAATTTTCCCAGATACGATTTTACCACACGAAAAAGAACTGTTACGTTAAGGAGGAAATCTGCATGTCAAAAGCATATGAGCAAGCAGGCGTTAATATTGAAGCGGGTTATGAAGCGGTGAAGCGTATGAAGTCACACGTGGAGCGCACAGCACGAAAAGGTATTATGGGTACGTTTGGTGGCTTTGGAGGTATGTTCGATTTATCTGAACTTAACTTAAAAGAGCCAGTACTGATTTCAGGTACTGACGGTGTAGGTACAAAATTAAAATTGGCATTTATGGTAGATAAGCATGACACAATTGGTGTTGACTGCGTAGCGATGTGTGTAAATGATATCGTAGCTCAAGGTGCGGAGCCATTATACTTTTTAGATTATGTAGCACTTGGTAAAGCTGAGCCTGCAAAAATCGAGCAAATTGTTAAAGGTGTAGCGGATGGTTGTGTACAATCAGGAGCTGCTTTAATCGGTGGCGAAACAGCTGAGATGCCAGGTCTTTATGATGAAGATGAGTATGATCTTGCTGGCTTTGCGGTAGGTGCTTGTGAGAAAGCAAATATCGTAACAGGCGAAAAAATTGCTGAGGGCGATGTATTAGTAGGTATCGCATCAAGCGGTGTGCATTCAAATGGCTACTCACTTGTACGTAAGATTGTGTTTGAAGACAACGGCTACGCTATTGATGCTGTAGTAGAAGGTTATGAAACACTAGGTAAAATTGGTGAAGCTTTATTAACACCAACAAAACTTTATGCAAAACCTGTAATGGAAATGCTAAAAGAAACAGATATTGATGGTATGGCACACGTAACAGGCGGTGGCTTTTATGAAAACTTACCACGTATGATGCCAGAAGGTTTAGCTGCAGAAGTTGACCTTGGTACATGGCCTGTGCTACCTATCTTTGAATTTTTAAAAGAAAAGGGACAACTCGCTGACAAAGATTTATACAATGTCTTTAATATGGGGATTGGATTTGTAATTGCTGTTAAATCAGAAGAAGCTGACAAAATTATTGAAATTGCAGGGAAGCACGGAGAAAAAGCATATACAATCGGACGTGTTGTAAAAGGCGAAGGCGTAATCTTCAATGGCGAGCATGACGGGAGTTTAGTGTAATGGCACCAAAGATTGCAGTGTTCGCTTCAGGTAGCGGCAGTAATTTTCAGGCGTTGCATGAAGCGATACAAGCAGGGGATTTGCAAGCTGAACTTGTAGTAATGGTTACGGATCAGCCACAGGCATTTGTAGTAGAGCGTGCAAATAAAGCAGGCGTTGAGGCACTGACCTTCTCGCCTAAAACATTCGCTACAAAGGCGATGTACGAGCAAGTCGTAGTAGAAGCATTGCAACAACGAGGCGTGGAATGGCTTGTGTTAGCGGGCTATATGCGCTTAGTAAGTGATGTGTTACTGCACGCTTATCCAAACCGTATTGTTAATATTCATCCATCTTTATTGCCATCCTTTCCAGGCAAGGATGCCATTGAGCAGGCTGTAGCACATGGTGTCAAGGTAACGGGTGTTACTGTGCATTATGTTGACGAAGGCATGGATACAGGGCCTATTATTGCACAACGTGCCGTACCAGTAACTGAAGGTGATGTAGAAGCAACAGCACAAGCTATCCATCAAGTAGAGCATGCATTATATACTGAGGCGTTAAACCAAATTTTAAAGTAAGTATGAGGAGGAAATGCGACGTGACGAAACGTGCGTTAATTAGTGTATCAAACAAAGAAGGCGTTGTAGACTTTGCTAAAGCATTAGTAGAGCAAGGTTTTGAGGTATTATCAACAGGGGGCACACATAAATTATTAAGCGACAATGGTGTAACAGTTACAGCAGTTGATCAAGTAACAAATTTCCCTGAAATTTTAGGTGGACGTGTTAAAACATTAAATCCAATGATTCATGGTGGTCTATTAGCGAAGCATGATGACGCGGAGCACGTTGCACAAATGAATGAACACGGTATTGAGCCAATTCAGGTTGTTTGTGTAAACTTATACCCATTTGTTGAAACAATTTCAAAACCAAACGTAACAATGGATGATGCAATCGAAAACATCGACATTGGTGGACCTGCTATGTTACGTGCATCTGCAAAAAACCATCAATACGTAACCGTAGTTGTTGACCATAATGACTATGCTACAGTACTTGAAGAGCTACAAGCAGAAGGTGCCACAACTTTAGAAACACGACGTAAGCTCGCAGCAAAAGTATTCCGTCATACTGCAGCGTATGACTCGTATATTTCAAATTATTTAACGCAAGCAACGGGCGAAATGTACCCAGAAAATTTAACTGTAACGTATGAATTAAAACAAAATTTACGCTACGGCGAAAACCCACACCAACAAGCAGCGTTCTATCAAAAGCATTTAGGTTCAGATTTCTCATTAGCATCTGCAACACAACTGCATGGTAAGGAATTATCATATAACAATATTCAAGATGGTAACGCAGCACTGCAAATCGTTAAGGAATTTGAAATGCCAGCAGCTGTAGCTGTAAAGCATATGAATCCTTGCGGTGTTGGTACAGGCACAACAATTGAAGCAGCCTTTGATAAGGCATATGAGGCTGACCCAACTTCTATTTTTGGTGGTATTATTGCGCTTAACCAAGAGGTAGACGGTGTAACAGCAGCAAAGCTTAGCGAAATTTTCTTAGAAATTATTATTGCCCCTGCGTTTTCACAAGAGGCACTCGACATTTTAACGAAAAAGAAAAATATTCGTTTACTAACAATCCCATTTGAACAGGCAAAGCAAGACCCATTCAATGTAGTATCTGTTGAGGGTGGCCTATTAGTACAAGAGCCAGACCGTTTTGGTTTTGCGGATGCAAGTATTAAAGTAGCAACAGACCGCGAACCAACACAGGCTGAGTGGGAAGCATTAAAGTTAGGTTGGGCTGTTGTAAAGCATGTTAAATCAAATGCGATTGTAGTAACAGACGCACAAATGACACTAGGTGTTGGCGCTGGTCAGATGAACCGCGTTGGCGCAGCAAAAATTGCTTTCGAACAAGCAGGCGAAAAAGCACAAGGTGCAGCATTAGCATCAGATGCTTTCTTCCCAATGGGCGATACAGTTGAGGCAGCTGCCAAAGCAGGTATTACAGCAATTATCCAACCAGGTGGCTCAATTAAAGACCAAGAGTCAATTGATATGGCAAACAAGTACAATATCGCAATGGTATTTACAGGCGTTCGTCACTTTAAGCACTAATAGGGGAGCACGTTTAAACAAATAATATAGTAGCGCGGTGTATGATGCATCGCGCATTTTTTAACATAGAGGAGGCTTATCAATGAAGGTTCTTGTTATTGGTAGTGGAGGACGCGAGCATGCGATTGCTAAGCAATTTGCACAGTCGCCCTCAGTAGAAAGTGTTTTTGTAGCACCAGGTAATGACGGTATGAAGCAAGATGCAAAGCTTGTTGCGATTGGTGCAACGGATTTTGAGGCGCTTGCGGACTTTGTTAAGGACAACGCCATTGATTTAACATTTGTAGGGCCAGAGCAACCATTGGCTGAAGGTATTGTTGATTATTTTACTGCGCGTGACCTTATTATTTTTGGACCAACAAAAGTAGCCGCACAAATTGAAGGTAGTAAATCTTATGCTAAAGATATTATGAATAAATACGGTATCCCAACAGCAGCGCATGCAACTTTTACAGATGCAGCTTCGGCTGTCACTTATATCAAAGAACAGGGTGCACCAATTGTTATTAAGGCGGATGGTTTAGCTGCAGGTAAGGGTGTTATTGTAGCTATGACAGAGCAAGAGGCAATTGAAGCGGTTGAGGATATGATTGGTAACCAACGTTTTGGTGATTCATCTTCACGCGTTGTTGTTGAAGAATTTTTAGATGGCGAAGAATTTTCGTTTATGTCCTTTGTGCATAAGGGACAAATTTATCCTATGGTTATCGCGCAAGATCATAAGCGTGCATATGACGGTGACAAAGGGCCGAATACAGGTGGGATGGGCGCTTATTCACCTGTGCCTCAAATTTCACAAGCAATTGTAGATGAAGCATATCGTTCGGTAGTAGTGCCAACGGTTAAAGCAATGGAGGCAGAAGGTGCTTCGTTTACAGGGATTTTATATGCCGGCTTAATTTTAACGAACAGTGGCCCAAAAGTAATTGAGTTTAATGCGCGTTTTGGTGACCCTGAAACACAAGTAGTACTACCACGCATGACATCTGATTTTGGTGCATTTATGATGGCGCTTATGAAGGAACAACCTTTTGAGCTAACGTGGTCGGATGAAGCGATGCTAGGTGTTGTGATTGCCGCGGAGGGCTACCCTGGTGATTTACAAAAAGGTAATCCATTACCAGACTTAACTCAACTATCATCAACACTTGCTGTTTATCATGCAGGCACAAAGCTTGACGGCGAAACATTTGTTGGAAACGGTGGACGTGTTATTTTAGTCGGCGCTAAGGCTGCAACATTGCAAGAAGCACAGCAAAAAGTATACGCAGGTATTGCACAATATGAATGGGATAAGTTCTTCTTCCGTAAAGATATTGGCTGGCGTACATTTCAATAAATAATGCGAGAGTGTAAAATGCACTCTCGTTTTTTTATGTGATAGATTGTCAAATTAACTGCACCACTTCATAGTCAAATGAATCCTGTGCGGTGTTCCAGTCGAGGCACTTTCTTGGTCGATTGTTGATCAATGAAAGTGCTTTTTCTATTTTTGATGATGTGAGTTGCCCCAAATCCATTCGTTTTGGGAAAAATTCGCGTAAAAGACCATTACTATTTTCATTTGTCCCACGTTGCCATGGCGCGTATGGATCTGCGAAGTAAAATGGGATGCCGTACTGTTTTTCAAGTTCGGTGTAGCAGCTAAATTCTTTTCCGCGATCTGTCGTAAACGTTTGAAAACATTGTCTTGGGTAACGTGACAGGAGCTGTTCAATAGCCCACCTCATTGATTGCGCCGAGCGATTAGGGATTTGAATGCCGACATAAAAACGTGTTTTTCGCTCGGCGAACGTCGCTATACATCCTTTCGTACCGCGCGCTGAAACAACAGTATCTAATTCCCAATGGCCAAACGTTTCCCGCGTTTTAATTTCTTTTGGGCGTTGTTGAATAGACGTGCCAACGTTGAAACGACCACGTGTTTCGCGTGGTGTCTGACGTTTTCCTTTTTGACGAAGTACTTGAAGCGTCACGCGAAGCTTTCTTGAATAGAGCCAGCGATAAATCGTTTTGAAAGATAGTTTTCCTTGAAATAAGGAACCGATAATCTGTTCAGGCGACCATGTCGCTGTTAGTTTTTCTTCGATGACGTCACGTAGCTCATCGGTACACTTAGAACGCGCACCGCATTTTTTCTTCTGCGCAGCCGCGTGCCATTGCGCCTTTTCAGCTGACCATTCATTCAGTCGCTTTACTTCACGTGAAATCGTGGTATGCGAACGATTCAGATGACGTGCAATGGCACGACAAGAATACCCTAATCCTTTTAAAACTTCTATTTTAGAACGTTCAGCTATGGTAAGATGATAATAGCTCATTTCATATGGCCCCCTGTTGATTTTGGTGTAGGAACTTTAATTATACAGGCTCATAGGGAATGGGTCTTTTTTTATTTATTTTTGAGTGGTGCACTTAATATTACAATTCGTCATGTGCAAAAAAGCTCGCTTATGTATAAAATATAGTAGTACAATACTGAGAATTTTAAAAACTTTAACACTTTGCATTATGAAAGCGCTATGATACGATTAACTAGAACGATTATGTTGTAGTAGCATAGTAAAACATTGTAAGGTTGTGAGGAGGAAGACGTAAATGGTAGCACCTTTATGGAAAATTGATGAAATTAGACAGCACGTGGCCGTAGTAGATGGTAAGGTTGCGCCAACGCTCGTCTTAACAAATGCTCGTTATTTGCACAGCATTTTTAAAACTTGGCTAACTGCAAATATATGGATTTATCATGATCGTATTATTTATGTTGGGCATAAGATGCCAAATAACTGTGAGCAAGTAGAGCTTGTAGACTGTGCAGGCAAGACGATTGTGCCTGGCTATATTGAGCCACATGTTCATCCATTTCAATTGTATGGACCTGATAATTTTGCACGCTTTGCAGGACAGAGTGGTACGACGACGTTTCTTTCAGATAACTTGAATTTTTTTCTGAGCTTAAAAAATGAACAATCCTTTGCGATTTTAGATCGCTTAAATAAAATGCCGTACAGTTTTTATTGGTGGGCGCGTTTTGATTCACAAACGGAAATGCCAAATGAAGAAGAAATTTTTTCGAGTACGCGTATCATTGATTGGTTATCACGTGATGATGTACTACTTGGTGGGGAGTTAACAGGCTGGACACGTTTAATTCGTGGTGATGATCATATGTTGTCACGCTTGCAATTAGCTAAGCGTATGCATAAAAAAGTCGAGGCACATTTACCAGGCAGTTCACCGCGGACACTAGCACGTTTAAAGCTGATGGGTGCAGATGGTGACCATGAAGCGATGACAGCTGAAGAAGTCGAAAATCGTTTGCATCAAGGCTACGGGGTTACATTGCGTTACTCGTCTATTCGACCAGATTTACCACAATTAGTAGAGGGTATCGTAGCAAAACAGCTACAAGTCTTTGATCATTTGATGATGACAACAGATGGCTCAACGCCAGGTTTTTATGAGCAAGGTATTATGGATAAATGTATTCAAATTGTGCTTGATGCCGGCGTTACACCAATTGATGCCTATCATATGGCCTCCTACAATATTGCGCGCTACTACGATATGACAAACTTACATGGCATAATTGCGACAGGACGCTTTGCCACATTAAATATTTTGCAAGACGAATTTACACCAACGCCCGTGAGCGTACTCTCAAAGGGGCAATGGCTGAAGCGTGACGGCGAAACTTGTTATGACGGTGGTATTACGTATCCTGAGTTTGGTGAGTATGCGCTTGACTTTTCACTGACAATGGATGATTTTCAATTTTCGACACCTGTTGGCATTATGATGGTGAATGATGTGATTACGAAGCCATATAGTGTCACACTCGCAACAGACGGCGCGCTTGCAACAACACATGATGAAAGCTATCTTTTATTAATTGATCGCAAAGGGAAATGGCGTGTAAATACTGTCATTAAGGGGTTTGCAACAGCTGTTAAAGGCTTTGCCTCATCCTACTCTAATACAGGCGACATTATTGTTATTGGTAAAAATGCGCAGGACATGTTGCATGCCTTTAATGAAATGAAGGCGATGAAAGGCGGTCTGGTTGTTGTAGAGGATGGCGATGTTATTGCGTCATTACCATTACAAGTCAATGGTAGCTTTTCAAGTGACAAGGTTGAGGTTATTATTGAACGAGAAAAGAAAGTGCGTGAAGCATTAGCAACACGCGGCTACGAAAAAGGCGATGCGATTTACACATTATTATTTTTAATGTCTACGCATTTACCTTATGTACGCATTACACCTAAGGGGATTTATGATGTAATGAAGGACAAAGTATTACTGCCAGCAGTAATGCGTTAAATGAAGGAGCGTTAATTACGTGAAGAAAAGAACATTAGCCGCAGTGCTGGGGTTAAGTATTGCGCTATTAGCAGGTTGCGGTAGCCAAGAAGAAAAAAATCGTATCCCGCCACCTATTAAGAAAGTCGAAACAACAGTAGCATCAACTTATGCACCATTTTCGGGAGAGGCAGTAGAGGAGAAGCCTACACTGCGCCCAATTATTGTAACGGTTAATAATCACCCTGATGCGCGCCCGCAATCTGGCTTAAATGCAGCAGACATCATTTATGAAATGGTCGCAGAGGGTAATACTACACGTCTGCTTGCTCTATTTGCAAGTGAAATGCCAACGCAAGTAGGACCTGTACGTAGCGCACGTGCTTATTTTGTAGACCTTGCTAAAGGTTATAATGCATTTTATGTAGCGCATGGCTTTAGCCCAGAAGCTAAGCAAATGTTGCGTGATAATGTAGTGGACAATGTAAATGGTATGGACCATGATGGCACGTTGTTTCAACGTTCCTATGACCGCGTAGCACCGCATAACTCTTATATTAGTGAAGACAATATTAAAAAGGCAGCGGCAATAAATGGCGCTGATTTAACCTATGACGGGCGTACGTATCATGAGTTTTATAAGCCAAAAGAAAAGGCACTTGAGGGCACACCAGCTATGAATGTTTCAATTAATTTTGGTGGGGGCATACCATTTAATAGTAGCTATAGCTATGACGAGACACGCGGTAGCTATATTCGTTCGTCTAACGGCTATAACACAACAGATTTATTAGACGGTGAAGCGGTTGAGCTAGCTAATGTTTTAGTTTATGAAATGCAACACACGACGATTGATAGTGAGGGTCGTCAGGCAATAGATTTACACACAGGCGGAAATGCACGAGTGTACCAGCAAGGGATGGTGCGTGACGTACGCTGGAAGCTACGTAACGGTATTCCAGTAGCGGTAGAGCAAGATGGCTCTTATGTAAAGCTCGTACCAGGGAAGACATGGATTAATTTTGTTTCGACAACACCGGGGCTTGCAACAGCTGTAACGAACTATTAATTTATTGGAGGAACAAACTATGCAAATCGAAAAAATTAGAGGGCATCAAACAGACCAATTATTTAAGGCAGTACTAGAACTTAAAAATATGGAAGAGTGCTACGAATTTTTTGATGATCTATGCACGATTAGCGAAATTCAATCTTTAGCACAGCGCTTTGAGGTTGCACATTTATTACGCTTGAAAAAAACATATGAAACAATAAAAAAAGAAACAGGTGCTTCAACAGCAACAATTTCACGTGTACGACGTTGCTTTGACTATGGTAATGATACGTATGATAAAATGCTAGGACGCCTTTATCCCGAAGAGAAGCCGTTCCAAGCAAAATGATATAATGGAAACGTTGAATAACCTCAACGTTTCTATTTTTTTTGTAACTAATTATAAAGGTGGTAACATAATGGAATTTGACTATAATGCATGGCAACATGTTTTTAAATTAGACCCAGCGAAGGAAATTTCGGATGAGGATTTGGCATTACTATGTGAATCAGGTACAGACGCAATTATGGTAGGTGGCTCAGATGGCGTTACGTTAGATAATGTGCTTGATATTTTAGTGCGTGTGCGTCGTTTTGCAGTGCCTGTTATGTTAGAGGCATCGACGCTTGAGTCTGTAACACCTGGTTATGATTCATATGGCATTCCTGTGGTATTAAATAGTACAGATGCAAAATGGATTACAGGTATGCACCAGCAAGCGCTTAAAGAATACGGCGATATTTTAGTGTGGGAAGAATTAATTGCAGAAGGTTATTGTGTACTAAATCCTAATTGCAAAGTAGCGCAGCTTACGAAAGCTAACACAGACCTAGATGTAGAGGATGTGCGTGCTTATGCTCGTATGGCTGAGCAGTTTTTTAAATTACCTATTTTTTATATGGAGTATAGCGGCATGTATGGCGACGTGGACAAGGTGCGCGCAGCTAAGGGCGTACTAACAGATACTCGTTTATTTTATGGTGGTGGTATTACATCACTGGCACAAGCACAGGAAATGAAAGCAGTATCTGATACGATTGTAGTTGGCAATATTATTTATGATGATTTACGCGCAGCCCTCTCAACCGTGAAAATTAAAAATACGTTATAATAAGAACAAACATTCGAGAGAGGATGATAAAGATGGAGCATATTTCAGCCAACTTAGTAACAGGGATGAACCCCGAACAAAAGGAAGCCGTAATGACAACAGAAGGTCCATTATTAATTATGGCTGGTGCAGGATCAGGTAAAACGCGTGTGCTAACTCACCGTATCGCTTATTTAATGGTAGAGAAGCAAGTGTATCCTTCTAAAATTTTGGCGATTACATTTACCAATAAGGCAGCACGCGAAATGCGCGAACGTATTGATGGTATTTTAGGTGAAGGTACAAGCCAAAGTATGTGGGTATCTACGTTTCACTCGATGTGTGTGCGTATTTTACGTCGTGATATTGACAAGCTAGGCTTTGCGAAAAGCTTTACTATTTTGGATACAAGTGACCAGCTTACAGCGATTAAAAATGTATTAAAACAACTTAATTTAGATGCGAAGCGTTATGAGCCACGTAGTTTATTAAATGTAATTAGCTCAGCTAAAAATGAGGGCATTTCTGCTAAAAAATTTCGTGCTAACATGAATGAAAATAACCCATTTGAGCTAGTAGCAGCAGATGTGTATGACGGTTATACAAAGCTCTTAAGACTCAATGAGTCCCTAGACTTTGATGATTTAATTATGAAAACCATTGAGTTGTTTACACAACATGCTGATGTACTAGACTATTACCAAAATCGTTTTCATTATATACATGTTGACGAGTATCAAGATACCAATAATACCCAGTATCAATTAGTAACAATGCTTGCGGCTAAATTTAAAAATTTATGTGTGGTAGGTGACTCGGATCAATCTATTTACCGCTGGCGTGGCGCTGATATTAAAAACATTTTGTCGTTTGAGAAGGATTACCCAAATGCTAAGGTCATTATGCTTGAACAAAATTATCGTTCGACAAAAACGATTTTACGTGCAGCTAATGAAGTAATTGAAAATAATACATCACGTTACCCAAAAGCGTTGCGTACTGACAATGCCGAAGGAGAGCGTATTGTGTTGTACCGTGCTTATAATGAGCAAGAAGAAGCACGCTACGTAGTACAAACCATTCAAAGCTTAATGAAACGCGAGCAATATAAAATGGGCGACTTTGCGATTTTATATCGTACTAACGCACAGTCACGCGCAATGGAGGAAGTGCTTGTAAAGGCTAACCTCAACTATCAAATTGTGGGTGGTACACGCTTCTATGAGCGTAAAGAGATTAAAGATTTACTTGCCTATTTACGCTTGATTGCTAACAATGCGGATGACCTATCACTAGCACGTATTATTAACGAGCCAAAGCGTGCGATTGGTGCTACTACTTTTGATAAAATCGCAGGCTATGCGTTTGAGCGTGATATGCCAATTTACCAAGCTTTAGGTGAGTCATTATTTATTGGCTTAACAGCACGTGCTGCGAATGCTGTTGATGGTTTTTATAATATGATGCAAGACCTTACACAGCTTCAGCATGAGTTGCCTTTAACTGAGCTAGTACAAGAAGTATTAAAGCGTACAGGCTACCGTGAGATGTTGACAGCTGATAAATCAATTGAGGCGCAGAGCCGCTTAGAAAATATCAATGAGTTTTTAACGGTAACACAAGCATTTGAACAGCAAAGCGAAGAGCAATCACTAGTTGCATTTTTAACAGACCTTGCACTCATTGCAGATATTGACAAGCTTGATGAAGAAAGTCAGGGCGAAATTATTTTAATGACGATGCACGCAGCTAAAGGATTAGAGTTTCCTGTTGTCTTTATTATTGGGCTAGAAGAAAATATTTTCCCACACTCTCGCACATTAGATGATGACGATGAGTTAGAAGAGGAACGCCGCTTAGCTTATGTAGGCCTAACGCGAGCTGAACAACGTTTATATTTAACGCATGCACAAACCCGCTCGATTTTTGGGCGCACGAGTTATAATCCACCGTCTCGCTTTTTACAGGAAATTTCGCCTGATATTATTGAAAGTGTCTCGAAATCGCAAGCTGCACCACCGCCGTTTAGCTCAGCAGGTAAACCACGCCGTGCAGCTTATACAGGCCCAAGTGTTACGACACGTAAATCCAGTCTATCCTCAACAGGTGCTGCAAGTGAAGAGTGGCGTGTAGGGGATAAGGCCGCGCATAAAAAATGGGGCGTTGGTATGGTTGTGAGTGTAAAAGGTGAAGGTGAAAGCACAGAGCTAGATATTGCCTTTCCAAATGACGGCATTAAACGTCTACTCGCAAAATTTGCGCCAATTACGAAAGCCTAAGGAGGCTATGCAATGAATGAAATTGAAGCACGCATTGTGCAGTTAAATAAATTATTAAAAACTTATGGTCATGCATACTATGTGCTTGACCAACCCATGGTAGCAGATGGTGTGTATGACCAATTAATGCAAGAGCTAATTGCGCTTGAAGCGGATAATCCGTCGTTAATTTTTCCTGATTCGCCAACGCAACGTGTCGGTGGTGAGGTGCTATCACGTTTTACGAAGGTTACGCATGATACACCCATGCTTAGCTTATCTAATGCATTTAATGAACAGGATTTGCGTGAATTTGACCGTAAAGTTCGTGAGCAAGTTGGTACAGTAAGTTATGTATGTGAATTGAAAATTGATGGATTAGCTATTTCATTAAAGTATAAAGACGGGCTATTTGTGCAAGGTGCAACCCGAGGTGATGGTACGACAGGTGAACTTATTACCGAAAACTTACGTACCATTCATGCCATCCCGCTACGTTTAAAAGATGAGTTAACGCTTGAAGTGAGAGGCGAGGCATATATGCCTAAAGTGTCGTTTGAGCGTTTAAATGCACAGCGTAAAGCGAACGAGGAGGAGCTATTTGCTAACCCACGTAATGCGGCGGCAGGCTCGTTGCGTCAGCTTGATCCCAAAATTGCTGCTAAGCGCCACCTTTCTACTTTTATATATGCCATTGGTGGCGACGGCGAAAGCTACGGTATTGCTTCACATAGTGAAATGCTGTCATATTTAGGGGAGCAAGGTTTACCGCTTAACCCTGAGTACCGTAAATGCCAAACGATTGAGGAAGTCATTGATTTTGTCACACAATGGACAGCATCACGCAATGACCTAGCGTATGAAATTGATGGCATTGTTATTAAAGTGGATCGTTATGATCAGCAGGAGGAGTTAGGCTATACCGCTAAAAGTCCGCGCTGGGCTATTGCGTATAAGTTTCCTGCCGAAGAAGTCACAACAACGCTATTAGCAATTGATTTAACAGTAGGGCGTACAGGTGTTGTCACACCAACTGCTATTTTAGCGCCTGTGCAAGTAGCAGGGACAACTGTACAACGTGCTTCGTTGCATAACGAGGATTTAATTAAAGAAAGAGACATTCGTATTGGTGACCGTGTAATTATCCGCAAAGCAGGAGATATTATCCCGCAAGTGGTAGATGTTATTGTAGCTGAACGACCAGCAGATAGCATACCGTACGAGATGCCAAAAAACTGTCCAGTATGTGAGAGTGAGCTTGTACGTATTGAGGGTGAAGTAGCGCTGCGCTGTGTTAATCCAAAATGTTTTGCCCAAATTGCAGAGAGTATTAAACATTTTGTCTCACGTAATGCAATGAATATTGATGGCTTAGGTGAGCGTGCTGTTGAGCAATTATTAACGGCTGGCTTAATTCATGATGTGGCTGATTTATATGAATTAAATAAAGAAGACGTTATGGCACTGGAGCGTTTTGGTGAAAAATCAGCAGATAAATTACTTGCCGCTGTAGAGGCTTCTAAAACAAATTCCTTAGAGCGCCTACTTGTAGGTTTAGGCATTCGTCATATTGGCGAAAAAGCGGCACAAATTTTAGCTGCAAATTTTGAAACCATGGATAACTTAATGCAAGCGACTGAAGAGCAACTTGTCGCGATTTTTGAGATTGGTGACAAGATGGCAGAGTCACTCGTAGCTTATTTTGCGAACGAGGGTGCACGTGAAGTCATCGAACATTTACGCGCAGTTGGCGTCAATATGGTGTATACAGGAAGACCCCTTGCTAAAGAGAGTGAGCAGGACGGCATCTTTGCAAATAAAACAATTGTACTAACTGGTAAATTAACGCAATTGACACGAAGCGAAGCAAAGGCGAAAATAGAAGAATTAGGTGGCACAGTTACGGGTAGTGTCAGCAAGAAAACAGATATCGTTGTAGCAGGAGAAGATGCAGGCTCTAAATTAACGAAGGCTGAGCAACTCGGCATCGAAGTTTGGACAGAGCAAAAGCTGCTTGAGCAACTTTAAGTAAAGGAGAAAAAAGCATGAAATGGACACGCTTTTTGCCGCTTGTCGCGGCAACAATGTTAATGACCGCATGCGCATCACCCCAAAAGCCAGGTGATGAGGAGGTAGTGCAAGGTGCTGAAAAAAAGGTTGAAACAACTAAAATTCCTAGCATTCAGTTAAGCGATGAGTATTACAAAACGCTAATCCCTGTTAAAGAGAGCGCAAGTCGCGGACTTGTTGTAACCAACCTTTATACTAAGTACGATACGCGTGAGGTAGAGACAGGATTAATGCGCCTATCGCAACGTGAGTACCCAACAAGTGATTACTTTATTCAAGAGGGGCAATATTTAGCAAAAGGTACTGTGCAAAACTGGTTAGGGCGTAGCAATAAAACAGAGGAAGGGCTTAACCCTTCTGATGAGGGGCTAACGCCTGAGCAACGTGCTATGCAAGCGCCAATGTATTTAGCTCATATTGTAGAGCAAAACTATTTAACAAAAACTAAAGACGATAAAGTAACATTAGGTGGTATTTCAATTGGTTTAGCACTAAACAGCGTGTACTATTACCAAAAGGAACAGTACGGTGAGTATTATGAGCAACCAATTGATGATAGTAAGCTTCGTGAAGAAGGACGTAAAATTGCGGACGAAATTTATAAGCGCTTACGTGGGCGTGATGAGTTAAAAAATGTGCCAATCGTTATTGGAT
This sequence comes from Metalysinibacillus saudimassiliensis, assembly GCA_000935965.1. Taxonomy (GTDB): domain Bacteria; phylum Bacillota; class Bacilli; order Bacillales_A; family Planococcaceae; genus Metalysinibacillus; species Metalysinibacillus saudimassiliensis. Next base: position 170,237 of record LN483075.1, on the reverse strand, counting down.
TGTATAAACAAAAAGCAAATAATGATATTATTCCTGGCGCATATATGAGCTATAGTGTTGGCAAAGCAGACGCTAAAGGTTTAGGTGAGTGGACGGATATTGAGGAGGAGTATGTATTATTCCCTGCGACAGATGTTAATGACGAGCATCGCGCAATTAATACGAGCTTTGATAATTTTAAGCGTGACGTTAATAAATATTTCTCCAATACAACAAGCGTAATTGGTCGTGGCTTTTATCAAAATAAAGAGATTAAAAAGCTAAGTCTAGAAATCCCTATTCAATTTTTTGGTGAAACCGAAACCGTTGGCTTTACACAATTTGTAGCGAGTGAAATTGCTAAACACTTCCCAAATAATATTTTACTAGAGATTTCCATTAACTCTATGGATGGTCCTGAGGCACTTATTGTGCGTAAGCCTGACGAAAAAGTACCTTTTGTGCATATGTATAATGAGTAAAAGTGAGTGTTGCCTAACCAAACCGTTGGGCAACACTTTTGCTATAGATGAAAGATTTTTGTATTTTTACGCAACTAACTGATTTTTAAATCGAAAAATGGTATTATAAAAGGCATGGTTATTGAATTCGGAGGTGTGAAAAATGACAAAACTAACGACACAAGAAGTTAAGCACGTAGCGACATTAGCACGCTTAGCAATTACAGATGCAGAAGCAGAAAAGTTTGCGGAGCAACTTGGTAAAATTACAGAGTACGTAGAACAACTTAGCGAATTAGACACAACTAACGTAGAGCCAACAACGCACGTTTTACCACTTGTAAACGTAATGCGTAAAGACGTAGCAGAAAAAGGCTTAGACCGCGAAAAAATGCTATTAAATGTAAAAGAACACGAGAATGGACAAGTTAAAGTTCCTGCAATCATGGACTAATTATAAAAAGGAGGCTACACGCTCATGACGTTATTCAAACGTTCAGCACAAGAGTTGCAAGCTGCTATACATAATGGCGAGCTAACAATTGTCGAATTAACAAAAGAAGCTTTTGCGCGCATCGAGAAATTAGACGACAGCGTAAAAGCATTTTTAACTTTAAATAAAGAAGCTGCGCTTACACAAGCGGAAGAAATGGACAAAATGCCAATGGCAGACCGCGGTCCATTATTTGGCTTACCAATCGGTATTAAAGATAATATCGTAACAGAAGGTATCGAAACAACATGTGCCTCTAAAATGTTAGAGGGCTTTATGCCAATCTATGACGCAACTGTTATGGATAAAATTAAAGCAGCAGGCATGGTAGTTATCGGTAAAATTAACATGGACGAATTTGCAATGGGTTCTTCAAACGAAAACTCTGCATTCAAAAAAACAACAAACCCATGGAATAGCGAGCATGTACCAGGTGGCTCTTCAGGTGGTTCGGCAGCAGCAGTAGCAGCAGGCGAAGTACCATTTGCACTTGGCTCTGATACAGGCGGTTCTATCCGTCAACCAGCGGCATATTGTGGCGTAGTTGGTATGAAACCAACTTACGGTCGTGTATCACGCTCAGGTTTAGTTGCCTTTGCATCATCACTTGACCAAATTGGTCCAATTACAAATAATGTTGCAGACAACGCAGCATTACTTGAAGTAATTGCAGGTGTTGACGCTAAAGACTCTACATCAGCAAACGTTGAAGTAGCTAACTACACAGCGGCTTTAACAAATGATATTAAAGGCTTACGTGTAGCTGTACCTAAAGAGTTTTTAGGTGAAGGTGTTGGCGAAGCGGCTAAAAAATCAGTAGAAGAAGCAATTGAAGTATTAAAATCATTAGGTGCTACAGTAGATGAAGTGTCATTACCACACTCAAAATATGCATTAGCAGCTTACTACATTTTATCTTCTTCAGAAGCGTCTTCTAACCTTTCACGCTTTGATGGTATCCGTTACGGCTACCGTGCAGAGAACGCGAAAAACTTATTAGAGCTTTACACACGTTCACGTGCTGAAGGCTTTGGTGATGAAGTTAAACTACGCATTATGCTTGGTACGTACTCATTATCAGCAGGCTCTTATGATGCTTACTACAAAAAAGCACAACAAGTGCGCACATTAATTAAACAAGACTACGATAAAGTATTCGAAAACTTTGATGTTATTGTTGGACCAACAACACCAACACCAGCATTTAAAATTGGCGAAAACGTCAACGATCCTTTAACAATGTATGCTAACGATATTTTAACAATCCCAATGAACTTAGCTGGTGTACCTGCTATTTCAATCCCATGTGGCTTTGAAAATGGTCTACCATTAGGCTTACAAATCATTGGTAAACATTTTGACGAGGCAACTATTTACCGCACTGCTCACGCGTTTGAGCAAGCAACAGCATTCCATAAACAAAAGCCTCAAATGTGGGAGGGAAACTAACATGAACTTTGAAACAGTTATCGGTTTAGAAGTACACGTTGAGTTAAAAACAAATTCAAAAATCTTCTCACCAGCGCCAGCGCACTTTGGTGCTGAGCCGAATACAAACACAACAGTAATCGACCTTGGTTACCCAGGCGCTTTACCTGTGTTAAACGAAGAAGTAGTTAACTATGCAATGCGTGCAGCACTTGCATTAAATATGGAAATCGAACAAGAAACAAAATTTGACCGTAAAAACTATTTCTACCCTGATAATCCGAAAGCTTACCAAATCTCACAATTTGATAAGCCAATCGGTAAAAATGGTTGGGTAGATATCGAAGTAAACGGCGAAACAAAACGTATTGGTATTACACGCCTTCACATGGAAGAAGACGCAGGTAAACTAACACACGCAGGCGACCACTCATTAGTTGACTTTAACCGTCAAGGTACACCACTTGTAGAAATCGTATCTGAGCCAGATATCCGTACAGCCGACGAAGCTTACGCATACTTGGAGAAAATAAAATCAATCATCCAATATACCGGCGTTTCTGACGTGCGTATGGAGGAAGGTTCATTACGCTGTGATGCCAACATCTCGATTCGTCCTTATGGTCAAGAAGAGTTTGGTACAAAAACAGAACTTAAAAACTTAAACTCATTTAACTTCGTACGTCGTGGTATTGAGTTTGAAGAAAAACGTCAAGCAGAAGTATTAACTTCAGGTGGCGAAATTGAGCAAGAAACACGTCGTTATGACGAAAAAACAGGTAAAACATTATTAATGCGTGTGAAAGAAGGCGCAGATGATTACCGCTACTTCCCAGAGCCAGACTTAGTGCAACTATCAATTAGTGATGAGTGGCTTGAAGAAGTACGTGCCTCTATTCCAGAATTACCAGACGCTCGTAAAGCTCGTTATGTGAGCGAGCTTGGCTTAACAGAATACGACGCAGGCGTGCTTGTTATATCTAAGGATATGTCGGATTTCTTCGAGGCAATGATTGAAGAAAAGGCAGACGCTAAATTAGCGGCTAACTGGTTAATGGGCGATGTATCAGCATACTTAAACGCAGAGCAAAAACAATTAAAAGATACAGCTTTAACACCACAAAACCTTGCAGGTATGGTTAAACTAATTGCTGACGGTACAATTTCTTCTAAGATTGCTAAAAAAGTTTTCACAGAGCTTGTGAAAAACGGTGGCAAAGCAGAAGACATCGTAAAAGCAAAAGGTTTAGTACAAATTTCTGACCCAGCGGTATTATTACAAGCTGTAACAGAAGTGCTAGATAACAACCCACAATCAATCGAAGACTTTAAAAATGGTAAAGACCGTGCGATTGGCTTCTTAGTTGGACAAATTATGAAGGCAACAAAAGGTCAAGCGAACCCGCCTCTAGTAAATAAAATTTTACAAGAAGAAATCGCAAAACGATAAAATGACAAGCCGACAACAACTTACGTTGTCGGCTTTTTTATTTGTATGAATTGGCTTTTTGATGCACAATAAAAGGATAATGATTGAGGAGGCGTTGACTTTGAAAACAGAACAACAGTATTTTGAAGAAGCAAAACCAATCGCAACGTATATGCAAGAGATGACAGAGCTTAAAGATGATAGCCATGCCATCTACGAAAAATTTGACGTACCACATGATGGCTTTATTGAACGCTTAGCTGAACAAGACTGGCACATTCTCGCAATTACTGAGGATTGGTGTGGCGACGCCATGCTAAATAACCCTGTGATTCGTAAGCTAGCAGAGGCAGCAGGTTTACCAATGCGTGCTGTACTACGTGATGCGGATACCGATTTAATTGACCGCTATTTAACAAATGGTGGTCGCGCCATTCCAATTTATATTATTTTAAATGCAGCAGGCGAGGTTGTTGCTACATGGGGCCCACGTGCGCCTGAGCTTCAGCAAGAGGTCATGGACAAGCGTGCCGAGCTACCAGCACAAGACGACCCAACATTTAAAGAAGCACAGCAGGCGATGTATACTGCAATTCGTAATGAAAACCTAACGACACCAATGAAATGGCAATATGTATACCAAGATTTTAAACGCGTAGTAGAAAAAGCATTCACTAAGTGAGTGCGAGGAGAGACGAACATGAAACGAGCACGAATTATTTATAATCCAACTTCAGGCCGCGAAATTTTTAAGCGTCATTTGCCTGAGGTATTAGAGCGCCTTGAAATTGCAGGCTACGAAACATCTTGTCACGCTACTACATGTGAGGGGGATGCAACACAAGCTGCGAGTGAGGCAGTGCGCCGAAAATTTGATATTATTATCGCCGTTGGTGGCGATGGTACGTTAAACGAAGTCGTTTCTGGGGTAAGTGTATTTGAGGAGCGTCCAAAAATTGGACTAATCCCTATGGGCACAACTAATGACTTTGCGCGCGCTACACATATTCCTCGTACGATTGATGAGGCACTTGATATTATTATTAAAGGCGAAACAATGCCAATTGATGTTGGCGTTATGAATGACGACCGTTACTTTATTAATATTGCGGCGGGTGGGCGTATTACAGAGCTAACGTATGAAGTACCAAGTAAAATGAAAACGGTATTTGGTCCACTTGCGTATTATTTGAAAGGCATTGAGATGATGCCAACAGTTAAAGCATCACATATGCGTATTGAATATGACGAGGAGGTATTTGAAGGTGAGACCATGATGTTTTTATGTGGACTGACTAACTCTGTTGGTGGCTTTGAAAAACTTGCCCCTGATGCGATTTTAAATGACGGTAAGTTTACGCTAATCATCCTAAAAAAATGCGGCATTGCAGACTTTATGAAGCTTGCGACGATGGCGCTACGTGGTGTGCATTTACAAGACGAGCGGGTGATTTATACAAAGGCTAGCCGTATTAATGTAACCTCACTAGAGGAAGTTCATCTTAATTTAGATGGTGAGTACGGCGGCGATGTACCGGCTAAGCTCGTAAATTTAAAGCAACATGTGGAGTTCTTTGTGCCGTTGCATCTTATGCTTGAAGAAGAACGCAACTACACAGGCAGTGAATCATTGTAATTTTTAGTAAGATATCACCTAATATTGTGGCAATTTCGCGTAATAAAATTGAACAACTTTTGAAACCTCTATCCTTTGGCTGATTTTTTTGAGCATGGTAGAGGTTTTTTTGCCCAAAAAAGCGCAAAATAACAAAGCGGGAGGCGAGCGTGATGTACAAAAAGCAAGAAAAATGGTTAATGATTGTGTGTTTTGTGGTAGCGAGTATTATGATGCTTTCCATCATAGGACGAATTTTCGCAGGATAGGAGGAAAAATTAAATGAACGAATCTGCAGTATATTGGAGTCGAATGTTGACGGAGCTTACCCTGTCCTTTCATATTTTGTATGCAACGATTGGTGTAGGTGTGCCGTTAATGATTATGATAGCGCAGTGGACAGGCTATAAAAATAATGATGAACATTATATTTTATTAGCACGACGCTGGGCACGTGGTTTTGTGATTACAGTAGCTGTTGGTGTAGTAACAGGGACAGCGATTGGTCTACAATTATCACTACTATGGCCAAACTTTATGCAACTTGCGGGGCAAGTTATTGCACTACCATTATTTATGGAAACTTTTGCTTTCTTCTTTGAGGCAATTTTCTTAGGGATTTATTTATACACATGGGATCGATTTGAAAGTCAGAAAAAACATATGCTTTTATTAATCCCAGTAGCTATTGGTGCATCAATGTCAGCCGTATTTATTACGATTGTTAACTCGTTTATGAATGCGCCACAAGGGTTTGATATGGTCAACGGCGAGCTAGTAAATATCCAGCCTGTGCTTGCTATGTTTAACCCAGCAATGCCAACGAAGGTTGCACACGTATTAGCAACAGCTTACATGACATCAGCTTTTGTATTAGCGGCGATTGCAGGGTTCCTTATTTTACGCGGCTCTACACATATTTATCATAAAAAAGCGCTGTATTTATTAATGAAGCTAGGGCTAATCTTCTCTATTGCAACGGCATTAATTGGTGATTTCTCAGGTAAGTATTTAGCTGAGTACCAACCTGAAAAATTAGCTGCAGCTGAGTGGCATTTCGAAACCGGTAAAGACGTGCCGTTAGTGTTGTTTGGTAAGTTAGAAGACGGAGAGGTAAAATATGCGATTAAAATTCCGTTTGCCTTAAGCATTTTAGCGCATAATAATCCGCGTGCTGAGGTAATTGGGCTTGACCAATTTGCTGAGGAAGACGTACCGCCGCTCTATATTCATTACTTATTTGATATTATGGTGTCCATTGGTATGTTGATGATGCTCGTGTCACTCATTTATGTTGTAGCGAAATGGCGTGGTTGGCAGTTTATTTACCGCAAATGGTTTTACTGGATCGTTGTTGCAGGCGGCCCACTATCCTTACTAGGTATTGAAGTAGGTTGGTGGTTAGCAGAGGTTGGTCGTCAACCGTGGATTTTACGCGGTGTGATGCGTACAGCTGAAGGTGCAACAACAAGTGGTCAAGTGGATTTAATGTTTTTATTATTCTGCGGTGTGTATTTAGTGCTCGGCGTAGGTAGTATGGTTGTATTAGTGCGTATGTTTAAGAAAAATCCAATTGAGCGTGAGATTGCAGAGCGCCAAGCTGAAAAGGGCGGTGACATCTTATGACATTAGAAGTACTCGGAATTTCAGTATTATGGTTATTTTTATTTGGCTATGTGATTATTGCGTCGATTGATTTCGGCGCAGGCTTCTTTAATGCCTATAGTTTACTAAATGGTAAAAACCATATTATTACGGACATTATTAGCCGCTATCTCTCACCTGTATGGGAAGTAACGAATGTGTTCCTTGTGTTTTTCTTTGTGGGGATCGTCGGCTTCTTTCCACAAACAGCGTATTATTTTGGCACGGTGCTATTAGTACCCGTTAGTATTTCCATTGTTTTATTATGTATTCGTGGTTCGTATTATGCATTTAGTGCGTACTCACCAGGTAAAAATACAAGCTATGCGTTAACGTATGGACTTGCAGGGCTATTAATACCAGCTTCGTTTTCGGTAGTGTTTGCGATTTCGTCAGGCTCTTTTATTGAAATGAAGGACGGTGCACCAACACTAGACTACTGGAAGCTTTACACAAGTCCGTTTGCTTGGAGTATTGTAGTGTTAAGTATTGTAGCCGTGCTTTATATTTCGGCTGTTTTTTTAACTTGGTATGCTGACAAAGCGCGTGACAAAGAGGCGACAAAGCTGATGCGTAAATACGCACTTGTGTGGGCAGCGCCCTTAATGATTGCGGCAGGCGGCATTATTTATGAGCTCAACTTCTTTAATAAGGAGCTATTTGCTCGCATGATTATGATGTGGCCGATGTTTGCAGCATCCGGTATTTTATTTGTAGCAACGGTTTACCTTGTATGGCAGGGTAAGCATTACGGAGCAGCAGTAATTACGTTAATCTCGCAATTTGCACTCGCATTTTTTGCGTATGGTATTGCACATTACCCGTACTTACTCTATCCACACCTAACTATTTACGATAGCTTTACCAATAAAGCGATGGCAATCGCATTAGTCGTTGCTTTTGTGCTAGGATTGTTACTTTTAATTCCGTCACTTTATTTATTAATGAAACTATTTTTATTTAATAAAGACTATGTACGTGGTGAAGAAGACCATCACGCATAAGGAGGCGCTCGTATGGCAAGTTTCTTTATATTTTATGCACCCTTTATTGTAATTGCAGGCGCAATTGCGGTGGCCTTTTGGGTAGCACCTAAAGATAAGCGTGTAAAATAAAAAGCAGCGACCACAATGTGGTTGCTGCTTTTTCATTACACAACTTTAAAGCTTTGCATTGCTTGTTCAAGTTCAATGACAAGTTGATCAAGTTGTTGCGTATAATTCGCAATTTCTGTAGCAGCTGCTGCCTGCTCTTCCATTGCCGAAGAAATCTCTTCAGATGTTGCTGTTGTTTCTTGTGAGACAGCTGCAATATCCTCAATCATTTGTAATACACCGTCTTTACGTTGCTCAATATAACGGATAGTGGCTGTTTCCTGCTGAACACGTGCTAAAATGCTACGCAGTGACTGGGCCATGCTAACAATCGATTCACTTACTGCAATAACGGCTTGTTTTTGTTCAGCACTCGTTTGATTTGTTTCGGTCATAACATCAACAAGCTCAGCCGTATCTGTAATCACACTCGCAATGATTTGTTGGATGTGCGTTGATGATGCTTTTGATTCTTCAGCTAAGCTACGTACTTCATTAGCCACAACAGCAAAGCCTTTACCATGTTCGCCCGCGCGTGCCGCTTCAATCGAAGCATTAAGCGATAGTAAATTAGTTTGCTCAGAGATTTGCGAAATTGTATTGGTCACTAACGAAATGGATTGTGATTTTTCGTCTAACTTTTTAATCATGGTTGTTACATTATGGAATGACTGTTCAAGATTAGTGTAGGACAGCTCAAGATGCTGTACTTGCTCTGTGCCATGTTGTACATTCACCATTACATTATCCACTTCAGTTTCAATAGCAGACGCATGCTGTGACAGCTCGTCAATCTCGCCACTTAATTGTTGGATGGTAGCTACACCTTGGTCAATTTGCATAGATTGTTGATGTGCGCCTAGTGCAATGGTTTCCGTTGCTTTAGATACTTCAGTAACGGCAGTATTATTGTCTGCTGCAATAATGCTAAGCCCCTTAGTAGAAGCGTCCACCGTATGCACATTATGTTTTACGTGTGTCACAAGGTTGCGTATGCTTGCAAGCATTTGATTATATTCCTTAGCTAAGTCACCAATTTCATCTTGTGAAGTCACTTTAAACTCATGTGTTAAATCACCAGAAGCTGTGCGACGTAGTACGCTTTGGAAGTTACGCACCATTTTAGTAAGGCGCTGTGCTAAGTAGCCTGCGCAAGCAAACCCAATGATTAAGCCGATAATAATAGCAACTAGCGCAGTTAAGCGTAGCTCATTCATTTTAGCGACAAAAATAGATTGTGGGTGATAGGCAATAACTTGCCAATCTAATTTAGGGATAGTGCTAGTATAAACATCGTAACCCTTACCATCCTGTATTACAGTTTGGCGTGTTTCACCTTGATAAACAGCATCCACCCACTGATAGTTTTCTAAGTTTGGAATGTCCTCTACTGCAGGGTGTTCGCCACTAATTGAAGGGCGAATGTTTTTACCGTCCATCCCCTCAAGGAAGGATGATACAATAACTCCCTTATCATCCAAAATCATTAAGGAGTTAGGTGAGTCTTGTTCAAGCATTTTGCGTACTTCACTAATGCGAGATAAATCAATATCATAGCCAACAGAGCCAATCATTTTCCCGTCCTTTATTACAGGCGCTACAAGCGATGCTAAAATGGCTCCTGTTACCTTATCTTCGTTAACACCAATCCATTGTAGCTCAGGATTGGCTTTTAGTTTTTTGTATGTAGTAGATTCGCGTGTATCAATACCAATATCACCTGAGAAGGATAGCAATAGTTCTCCTGTAATAAAGTTCATGTAGTACACAGCAGCGAGGCGCTCATTATCAGCAGCAATTGATTTGATTGCACTATTCATTGAGGCATCAAAATTCTTTTGTGAAGCGTACGAAGCAGCAAGTGTACTAAATACATCAAGCGAGCTTTCGTAATTACGCAATGAGAGGTCAATATGCTTGGCTACGTTTGCTGTATAGGCTTCGTTAGTAGCGATGGCATCTTCTTTAAAAAATTTACCCGTTGTAAACTGCGTCATTATAGTAGTCGCTAGTAATGCAAGTACAATAGCTAAACTAATAAAGATGCTCCATTTAAGGCGTATAGAAAGACGTCGTGGTTGTTTAGTCATTGTTTAATGTCTCCTTTTAGTATAATATTCATACGATAATAATACTACATGAGTTGAGAATGATTAACAATAATTAAAAATCCTTAAGTAATGAAATTGTGCAAAACAACCTACATTACATATAAAATTATAAAATACATCATAAAAATATCATCCGCAAAATAACTTTAAATGGAATTATTTTAATTTACAAACAACTTAAGTTGTACACGCAATAATGGTTAGCCATACGTAGAGTTATGTTACAATATAAGGATTGAAATGGAGGAACGAAGCATGTCTACACCTGTAAAAAAGAATGAGCAATTAACGGTTTATATAGAGGATCTTACGCATGATGGCAATGGCGTAGCTAAGGTAGATGGCTACCCACTATTTGTACGCGATGCATTGCCACAAGAAGAAGTGAAAATTCATGTGGTAAAAACATTAAAGAAATATGGCTTTGCTAAAACAATTGAGGTCATTACACCATCACCTGACCGGGTAGCAGCACCTTGCGAATATTTTGCAAAGTGTGGTGGCTGTCAGCTACAACATTTGTCTTACGAGGGTCAACTAAAATGGAAACGCTCGATGGTTGAAAATGTTATGAAACGCATTGGTAAAATTGATGTCCCTGTACATGAAGTAAAAGGTATGAGTGAGCCATGGCACTACCGCAATAAATCACAAATTCCTTTTGTGCAAAGTGCAACAGGTTTAGCTGCAGGGTTTTACCGTCCACAATCACATGATGTGGTAGATATGGAGCGTTGCTTAATTCAAAGTAAGGAAGCAGATGCCGTATTAGCGCAGTTAAAGTATGACTTGGCTCGTCTAGATGTTACAGCCTACAATGAACAACAACACCGCGATGTACTGCGTCATGTCGTAGTGCGTACGGCACGCGCGACGGGTGAAGCTATGGTTGTATTAGTAACGGCACAAAAAAAATTACCACAGCGTGAGGCAGTTATTGAAGCGGTGCGCAAGGCAATCCCAACGGCTACTTCAATTGTACAAAATATTAATAGTGCCAAAACCAATGTTATTTTTGGTAATGACACACAAACGTTGTGGGGCAAAGATACGATTGAAGATACTATTGGTGATGTGCGCTTTGCGATTTCAGCACGTTCATTTTACCAAGTTAACCCTGTACAAACAGAGGTGCTTTACAAGCAAGCGCTTGATTATGCACAACTTACAGGTAACGAAGCAGTAATTGATGCGTATTGTGGTATTGGTTCGATCTCATTATTTTTAGCACAACAAGCTAAATTTGTAATGGGTGTAGAAATTGTACCGCAAGCCATTGAAGATGCTAAAAAGAATGCCGCACTTAACGGTTTAACCAATACGTTATTTGAAGCGGGTGCAGCAGAGGATGTTATTCCACGTTGGTTTAAGGAAGGCAAAGAAGCAGACGTACTTGTTGTAGATCCACCGCGTAAGGGTTGCGATGAAAAACTAATCGCTACTATTTTAAGCGAGCGCCCAAAACGTGTAGTTTATGTGTCATGCAATCCCGCAACACTTGCACGTGATCTTCGCTTACTTGAAGACGGCGGCTATAAAACGCAAGAAGTGCAACCAGTAGATATGTTCCCGCATACTACGCACGTGGAGTGTGTGGCGTTGATGTCTAGGGTGGATGAATAAGAACTGTTGAAGTATTGATATATCAAGATTTATAGGGTTTCACTAAGTTTATGGTAGTTGAATAAACAGGTGAAACCCTTTTTCTTATTGACTAAAGACGTACTGAAAATTGGGGTCGACCACAGGCATCCGAACAATTCAGAATATTGTCGGCGCCTGGTTCCTAGAACAAGTGGAGAGTAATACAGGGTATCAGCGGCTTTACTAGAAATACATCCCTTTTGATTAATTTTTCAAAAGGGATGTATATTCGTTCTACTGAGAAAGCTCATTAGTCCAATATTCTTTAGGGTCTATTGTTTTGTTGATTTTACCAGATTTTTTTAGCCAAATTTGTAAATCATCGTAATATTCGTATGTCATTGAAAAGTCATATGTGAAGCAAGGTAGTGTGGCGTCTGTAATTTTATTGGAAAGCGGGTCATCTTTATCCGTATTGGTGAACGCATTATAAATATTTTTTGCTTCTGTAGGATTTTCATAAATAAAGTCAATGGCCTGGCGAACAACTTTTAAAAATCGCGCAATAACAGACTTGCGGTCGCGAAGTATTTTTGGGGATGTAATAAAAATCAACTGGCAAAAGTCAGGGATACCCCAATCCTTTAGTGCAAAGTAATCAACATCCAACCCTTTGTGTTTCGCTTCCATGATTTCAAAGTTTTGAAAGATAAGTGTGGCAGCATCAGCTTTGTTCTCTAGTAAAGCATCACTATGATAAAAACCATTGTTAACAGGTAGAAAATCTTCTAGTTTACATACACCACCATCAGATTCCACCATTGTTTTAACAATTGCAAGACCACCTAATCCTGGAGCACCTGGATATTGAATTCTCTTGCCAATTAAATCTTTGGGACGGGTAATTCCTTTGTCTTTAACATACATTACTCCACCATTTGTATGTAAGAACCGGGAAAATCCAATTACAGATTCATCGTTTGCACGGTCTTCAACAAGATGGAGAGGCTCAGTGATAGCGAGATCCATGTTTCCCTTTTTAATCTCGTTTATAGCATCGAAATGTTCCTCAGGCTCCACCATATTAATACTAATATTTTCTTTCTTAAACCATCCCTTTTCCATTCCAATAATTAAAGGAATATGGTCAGGGTTCAAAAACCATTCTAATCCAATCGATATTTTTTCTTCCACTTTGAAGTTCCTCCTTCATATTATCCTAAAATAAAAAAAGCAGAATCACTAAAATAAGTGAAATCTGCTTGTTACCCATAATTAAAAAAGCTTCATTCACTTCCCTACGTTGGTACTGGCCAAATCAGGTTCAAAGGGTTAAAGAATATACTTCTTTTCTCAGCTTCTTTAAAGCACCCCTAGTGGTAATATTTAATTGATATTTCTATAATACTGAGAAAGTTATCATAGTTCAAGAAAATAGAGAATAGTTATCATTAGGTAAACTTTGATTTTAGAATAATGCAGCAACCATAGTTTGTAACAGATTGTATTTTGTGAAAACTGTGGAGAAATATTTAGAAGGGTGCAATGGAACAACTGAGGACAGAAATCCATCGTTTGGCGCTGCGTTAGCAGGTTAGAAAATACTGGAGTGTTTCGCGATGCACCAACCGTCAGAAAAGAGGACTTAAAACAAGCAGTTATTCAAACGATAAATGAACTGTTTAAAAATCGGAGCAACATTCTCAAAGTTTTAGAACAAAATATTGCACATATGCTATCAAGTCATTTACACGATAAACTGGTGAAAGTTGAAAAAGAACTTGAAGCCTTGCGAATTCGAACAAGGACTATAATGGCGTTGTGGATAATATTTACAAACAAAGGGAAGACAAACAACAACTTCAACTAGAGATAGTGGAAAAGGATAATGAAAGAGAACGATAGGAGCGGATACCAACGTTATTAAAAGAGCAAATATATAAGTTAGAAATGTATGATGAGCAGCTTGTCAGGAGGGTGGTTGGAGAAATTTCTTGTTCATCCTGAAAAGTTGTAGATTGAATTTAAGTCTGAATGATTGTTGAAATTAAAATATAGAATGAAGAAATGAGCTTGTGAAAGTGTGTAATATACTTTTGCAGGCTTTTATTGTTCTTTCTTTTAATAATTGACTGGAATTTATGTCTATATAGAATAAAAGATAGTAGATCGTGAAACCATGGCAAGTGGTTATAGAAAATGTTTGATATTACATGAAATATACGAAAAACAAGACGATGCAACTGTAGAAAACTACATCTAACAAACGAGAGGTCTGTAAATAATATAGAACTTTTTTATTTCACGAGAGCTAATTTTAAAATAAATATGCAATGTTTAACTAAATTTCCGGTGTATATGAATGAAGGCCACAAATATGATGTAATGGGGGTGATGAAAATGGATGATGAAAATATTGTAGAATTATTTTGGCAACGTTCGGAGAAAGCGCTTAGTAAAACACGAATAAAGTATGCAAGGTACTGTTATGCTATTGCGTTTCGAATTTTACACAACAGTGAGGATGCGGAAGAATGTGTGAATGATACGCTTTTACGAGTTTGGGATGCAATTCCACCAGCTAGACCGAATATGCTTAGAATCTTTTTAGGAAAAATCACCCGCAATTTATCTTTGAACTATTCGGATAAAATGTCTTTATCGACTAACAAAGCACGAATCGGTGTTCTGACTACCTTACCATCCATCATGATAGGCATAAAAATATGGCTGAAAGTAAAAGAATAATTTTGGTTGTTCCATATACAAACTGGTTTTTTTAACGCGGGAATAACATTATATTTATTCTTCTTTACTTTTTTAAAAACACTTTTGGCATCGTTAATGGCTTGGTTTTTAACTGCACTCGGCAAAGAAACAGGAATATCCTTGCTTGATTTCCTTGTACTTTTCGTTGCAGCAACCATTTCAGACACAAGGGTATTGATGGTAGAAATATACGTTTCACTCATTTCTGACAAGATAGAAGCCTGTTCTTTTGTTGGAAGTAGCTTGATTTTAACTGTTATGGTTTGCGACATTGCTCCTCACCCCCTTGTTTTTTGTTGTTCGACATATGTATTTGTTCTTCTGTATTCGTTCATAGAATAATCGCATCCGTTTAGATAATAAACTGCAACATAGAACCAATAAAAAAGAGGGGAATTTTCAAATACTTGAAGCACCACAAATCTTCGGTTTATTCGTGGTACTCCGTATTTGACCTCACTCTCATCCCACTCCTAAAGGGGGTGCTATAGCACTGTAGTGGGCTTTCACGTTCGGAAAATCTGTAAAAAGCTCTCACTTGTTGTGTCATTTCTGGTGTAGCCAATGCCAAAATGCTGTGCTCAAATTGATAGAATGGTGGGAAGTCGTATTCACTCGCATTCACATAAAGCACTTGCATGATTTCTTGTGAGATTGGGATTAAGTACATGCTCATTTCCTGACGTGATAGACCGCTTGTTGCAGGTGGCGCTGGAGGCGGTGGCTCTTCCTCAACGACAGGTTCGGTTTGTACGGCTACAGGTTGTACTTTAGGTTCTTCTTTTTCAACAGGTTTTTCAATAGGTGCTACTGTTGTTTGTTCGCGGATGGGCTCTATGTTTTCAACAGGAGCTTCAGCTTCAGGTTTGACATTGCAAGCTGTAAGTAATAACACAGCGAATACCATGGCTAATTGTTTCATGATATAACCTTCTTTACTGTTAGTATATACCAAAATTATGAGTGTTGTTTGCAAATTTCGTCATTTGGGAAAAGTAGGGTGGGAGGTGAATGGGATGAAAAAAGTTTATGCATGTATAGGGGTGGCAACTGTGCTGTTATTGAGTGCCTGTAATGAAGCTGCTGAAGTGGAGGAGGAGCCCATGGCTGAAGCTGTAACCTCATCCGAGGAAGATATACATGACCAGCGTGAGCAAATTAAAAGTCAATTGCAACAAGATATACTTTTGCCAAATCCAACCGTTGCTAAAGGTAATTATTTAGCAACAACTGTAAGTGATAATGGGCATGTTGCGCAAATCACGTATTATGAAAGTGATAGGCCTTATGTAATTAATGATGATACAATTCTTGCAGAGGCGAAATTACTTGCGCGCCTTAAGGTGACTTCATTTGTGAGTGAGGCAGAGGTCAAGAAATTAGTTGGTCATCAAGATTATACGCAAGCAGGTGGGAAGCCTATACAGTTAAATAAATCGATTACTGCCTATCAAGATGCAGGTGCGGGCTCTGTATTTACAGGCTGGAATGAAGGTAATTGGGCGATGTCAGTACGTGCCTTAACAGCCAATTCAGAGAAGGGCGTGACACTAGCGAAGGAAATTGTAGATTATTTAGATACTCATTTATTACCACCACCTGTAGTTGGTTTGCTACATGCAGATGCAGAAGGTGGCGATAATCAAGTGATAACGTGGCAAATGGATCATCAACTTTATCATCTAGAGGGCAATGATATTATGACATTACTTGCAGTAGCTACAAGTGCTACCCAATAAAACTAGAGACTGCGACTATTGCAGTCTCTAGTTCGTTATAGCTTAAAGTAATTGACTTGGTGATTTAATTCTTCGGCGCGTGTTGCGAGCTGATCGGTGCCGCACGCTACTTCATCAAGTGTACTAGCTGTTTCTTGCACAGTTGCGCTTGTTTCTTCTACACCAGCGGCAGCCTGTTGGGAAATTGCCGCAATATCATCAATTGCATGATTAATTTGTGATGTTGTACTCGAAATTCCTTCAAGGTTAGTTGTAATAGTTTGAATGTTAGTTGACATACCGTTCACTGCTTCAGAGATACGTGTGAAGGTAGCATCTGTTTCGGTAATTTGTGCTGTACCTTTTTTAACTTCTTCATAACCAGCGTGCAGTGATTTAGTAACGTCCGCTGTTTCGTCTTGGATACGCATTATGATGGATGAGATATCAGTAACTGACAAGGAAACTTGCTCAGCTAATTTACGTACTTCATCTGCTACAACAGCAAAGCCTTTCCCCTGCTCACCAGCGCGTGCCGCTTCAATGGCTGCATTTAATGCGAGTAGGTTAGTTTGGTTAGCGATAGAGTCAATCACAAGCACAAGCTCAGAGATTTCTTTTGATTGTTCATTTAATCCTTCGACCTTTTGTACAGCTACTTGTACGATTGCATCAATATCATTCATTTGCTTAGTAGAGTCGTTCATATAGCGCTGACCTGTTAAGGTTAGGGCAAGCACGTTATCAGAATGTGTCATAAGCTCTCCACCTTCTTCGCTAGCAACAACAACTGTTGAAGAAAATTTTTCCATGATTTGCGCTAAATCAGTTGCGCTACTTGCTTGTTGCTCAGCGCCCTCAGCCAACTCCTGCATAGTACGTGCTACTTGTTCAGCCCCTATTCGTACTTCGTTAGAAGACTGTGCAATCTCCTCACTGTTAGCTGCAACCGTGTGCGCTACATCATTAATTACGGTTAATGTACCACGTAGTTGCTCATTCATACTGTTTGTAGCATCTACAAGTAAACTGATTTCATCTTTGGTTGTTACAACAAGTGGAGGTTGACGTAAATCACCATTCGCAAGATTTTGCATATAGTTTACAACTTGACGGATAGGTTTAGTCATTAAATTAGCCGTTACAATACCAATGATAATAGAAGCAATCATAACAGAAATACCAACAATCAGGCTAATGATTTTTGCCTTTTGTGCATCAGCCGTCATTTTTTGCCCGCGATTCGTAATATTTTGACTACTTACTTCAGCTATTTGCTGGTAACCATTGCTAACTTCTGTGCCAAGTGTTACAGCTTTTTCGGCATTAGCTACAGCTTTTGTGCGGTCCTTTTTATACACAGCAAAGACACCTGTTTGGATTTGCTCGCGCCAGTCGCGTGCCTTATCTGCAAGGGCATTAAGTGCGGCTGCTTCTTCTGGTGCTGTTAACTCATTTAAAACTTTAATTTGTTCTTCTGCTACATCAATATACTGATTAAATGTTTCGATATGTATAGGGTCACCCGTTAATAAATAATTTGCTACTGCGGCTGTACGAAGATTGATAGATGTTGCAAGTTCATCGCTAGCCATTAGTAAGCGAAGGTCCTCATCCACAATTGTTTTACTTTCATTCGCTACTATAGTATTAGCCGAAAAGCTATAAATACTGTAGGCAGCAACGAAAACAACAATGATGGCAAAGGCGCTTAACAATTTCATTTTAATCGATTTCATTCCAAAATCCTCCTTTTTTACTATTACTCATAATTTTAGCAATAGTATACTATGATAACAAGTTCGATACGCAATAGAAGAAATTTTGGTCATTAAACACAATAAAGGATAGAGTTAGGGCGGAAAATGTTACTATAAAATAAATATAAAGAAAAACAGCACCCCAAGTGGAGTGCTGTTGCGTGTTATTCGTAACGTAATGCTTCGATAGGACTAAGCTTAGAAGCTTTATTGGCTGGTAAAATACCAAATACAATCCCAATCAATGAAGAAAAGGCTACGCCAATTAAGATGACGATAGGGTTCATTGAAGCTGCGAATGGCAGGAACTGTGAGGCAATGGTTGTTACAATTGTAGCGAAGCCAATGCCAATCAAGCCACCTAATGAAGTTAGCGTTACAGATTCAATTAAAAATTGTAATAAAATTTGCCCGCGAGTAGCACCTAGCGCTTTGCGTAGACCAATTTCACGTGTACGCTCTGTAACAGATACTAGCATAATATTCATAACACCAATACCGCCAACAAGTAGAGAGATACCAGCAATACTACTAATGAAGAGTGTAATAGTTGAGTAGAATTTATCAAATTCCTCTACGAACTCAGACATATCATTGGTTTGATAGTAGCCATCTTCGCTACCCACAATAGCAGTTAGTTTTTCGGCTGCGGCATTACCTGTTTCACTTAATGTTTCTGGATTATCTGCGATTACTTCAATTTCCTCAATTTCGCGACTGCCAAACATTAAGGCAATAAGTGTACGAGGCATTAGCATTTCACCACTAGAGAAGCCATCAAATTGTAAAAGCTCTTCAGGTAGTGTGGATTTATACACACCTACGATTTTATAAGGATTATCATCAATATCAACAATAGCGCCAACGGCATCTTCGTCAGGCTTAAATAATTTTTCACGTGTGACAGAGTCAATCATAGCTACACGAGAGTAACTGTCATTATCGCGCGTATTAAGACGACGACCTTCAAGTAGTTGGATGTCTTTGGCGATAAAGTATTGATTATCAATCCCTTTAATTTGCATCTCAGCTGTTTTGTCATTGTTGACAAGGTTACCCCAGCCACTATTAGTACCAATCACCGTTTTAACACCAGGTACTTCTTTTAATTGAAGTAACTGTTCTGATGTTACTTCAGGTGGTTCAATCCATTCCATTTCACCTGTTTCGTCAAAAGTTGTTTGCTCAAAGTTAAGTGAAATGGCATTATCATCAGCGTTAAACATATCATCAGTCATTTGCTTTTTAGCACCTTCACCGATTGCAACAACGATAATAACCGCACCTACACCAATGATGATGCCAAGCATGGTAAGGATGGAACGTACTTTATGATTCCAAATAGAAGAGAGCGCAAGGACAAAGCTTTCCCAAATATTCACTTGACCACCTTCTTATCTTCTACGATTAAGCCGTCCCGTAGTAAAATGATGCGGTCTGTATAGGCTGCAATCTCTTCTTCATGGGTAACGATAATAACGGTTTTACCTTCGCGGTTAAGCTCAGTTAATAGCTCCATAATTTGCACACCTGTTTTAGAGTCAAGTGCGCCTGTCGGTTCGTCTGCTAAAATGATTGAAGGGTTATTTACAAGTGCGCGGGCAATCGCTACACGTTGCTTTTGACCACCAGATAGCTCACTAGGCAAATGCCCCATGCGCTCCTCAAGCCCCACTTTAACTAACAGATCCTTGGCGCGCTCTGCACGCTCTTTTTTTGAAACACCCGCATAAATGAGTGGTGTTTCGACATTTTTTTGTGCGTTAAGCCGTGGTAATAAAAAGAACTGTTGAAAGACAAAGCCAATATGTTCATTGCGTAGTTTGGCTAAATCTTTTTCTTTAGCACTGCCAACATCATCCCCGTGTAAAAAATACGTGCCTTCGGTTTGCTTGTCCAAAAAGCCGATAATATTCATTAATGTGGATTTACCAGAACCAGAAGGCCCCATAATAGCGACAAATTCGCCATCAGCAATCGTTAAATCAATACCATGCAGTACAGGTACACGTAAGTCGCCTGAGCCGTATACTTTTGTGATGTTACTTAGCTTCATCTTTTGTCGCCTCCTCTGTTGGTTCTTCTTGAGGCTCCATTTCTTCTTCAATTACTTCTTCTACTGGTGCATCTTCTTCAAGCATATCTTCATCCATTAATGGCTCATCTACAGAAGGAAGGTCTTTTGCTTTAACCTCTTTACCTACCTCAAGATTTTTTTGCGCCACGATGTATGGGTTAATAACAACTAGCTCGCCTTCTTCTAAGCCTTCTGCAATACCTGCAAACTCGTCGCTAGAGTCACCTAAAACGATTGAGCGTTTTTCGAGGATATTGTCTGCTGTTAGGACATAAACAAATTCCTCACCATTTTCGTCAATATCAATTGCCATGTGTGGGATTGCTAACTGTTCGCTTTGCTCTAAGTCTGACACATTGATTTCAAGTGATACGTGGAAGCCTTGACGCAGTTCAGATGTATCGTCAGTAATGGCTACCTTGAACGGGTACATTGTAACGTTACCGCCACCGCCGCCACCCATTTCATCGCCGCCACCTTCGCCACCTGGGAAGTGTGAGACAGATTCAATTGTGCCGTTCCATGTGCGGTCTTTAAATACTTTAGGTCGAATAATAACAGGTTGGTCCTGCTTGATTTTTACCGTATCAAATTCACTCATCGATCCAATTACTTTAAATGGTCCGCTTGAAATAATATGTACGATAGGTTCACTACTACCATTTTCACTTGGTTCAACGTTTTTATTGATTTTTACGATGATGCCATCAATCTTACTCTTTACAACCATTTTTTCTTTTGTTGCAGCTAAGTCATTAATTGTTTCTTGCGCAGAGGAAATCTCGCCCTTAATGTTTTCAACTTCCATTTCAAGGGATACAATTTCTTTAGCCGCTGCATTTAGTTCAGCTTTAGATAATTCAGGGTTCTTCTTCATATCTGTCAGTTGCTTACGTGCTGCGCCAAGCTCATTTACTGTAATGTTTAAACGGCTTGTTGTTAAATCACGTGCGCGAACAGCTTTCGTGTATTCATTGTTAACCTTTGTTGCATCATAAGCGAAGAGGGGAGTGCCCGCCTTAACTTGTTGATTTTCTTTTACTAAAAATTCTTTGATTTCACCATTTTCAGCTTCTGCAAATACTTTTTGCTCATCAGTAGGGATAATTTTACCTGTTACTAAAATGGTTTCACCAAGCTCTTGCTTCGCTACTGGCTCAGTCATTAAAGGCTCATCAAAATCTTCTAACCCTTCATTATTGCCTTTTAGCTTTAGCACAGCAAATACAATGCCAGCAATAATAAGTAGCCCAATAATTATGCCGAGTACAATCTTTTTTGTTTTACTCATTGCTTACCTCCAATTAATTTAGTGCAAACGAATGCCCATACTGTAGTACGAAACAGTACGGATTATGTTTCATAATTTAATAGACGAGCGAGAATCGGGAAAAGTTGAGTCTTACGCGAAAAAGCATAGTATACTACTTGATGAAGCAAATGTTAGCAAACCAAATCAGTGTTTTTTAATGGAGTGAACAATCATGTTATTTAAAAAGAAAAAAATTGATTTGTACTCATATTTCAATAAGAGTACAGAATCAGACATTGCCACGAACGAGCGTTTTCAGGAGAAGCTAGACTTTTTAGCCTTATCACGTATTCGCCGTGAGTCCGTTATGTTTTTAAAAGATTTATATGCCGAAAACCGTGTGGTGATATTGGATAATTTTTATGATCGTCTGTTAGAGATACCAGATTTTGCTAGAGTTATACGTCAACACACAACGGTCGAAAGATTAAAGAAAACATTTGATGCACACTTTGTCAGCTTGTTTGAGGATGAGTTAGATTTAAATTATGTTTTTAAAAGACGACGCATTGCCTATACACATGCGCGCCTAGGCGTACTACCTAACTGGATGATTTCGGCGTATACGCTTGTTAATCAATTGATCATTCCACTTATTGTGGACCGCTTTGCTAAAGAACCACAAAAAATGTTAGATGTGTTGCTTGCTTATGATAGTTTAGTAACCATTGACCAACAAATTATTGTTGAAACGTATATCGAAATTCAAGCAGGCTCTGTTGTAAATGGCTTGGGCGAAATTATTATGTATAATACACAACTTGATCAAATTAAAGAGTTAATGGCATTTCAGGATGATCAAGAGCAAGATATTATTTCTGCTAATGAGTCTATGCATCAATTGGATGAAAGTATTGAGGATGTATCAGGCACACTTGGTGATATTGCTAAAACAACGCGTGAAACACTTGGTGCGTTAAATAAAGATTTAGATTCACTTAAGCATGTGACGAGTATTTTGCAAACGACGGATGAGGGGCAACAAACTATGCAACAACACACAGCAAAGCTTGTGGAGCGTGTAACGAGTGTAACCTCATTGATGGAGTTAATTAAGGGCATTGCTGACCAAACCAACTTGCTGGCACTTAACGCTTCAATTGAAGCAGCGCGCGCAGGTGAAGCAGGTAAAGGCTTTGCTGTTGTCGCAGAGGAAGTACGTAAATTAGCTGACGATACTAAAACATCTGTACAATCAATCCAAAATGATATTAGTGAGCTATTAGAGATTACTAATCATATTGATTCGTTAACGCGTCAATTTGCGGCGGACTTACATGAAGGTGTAGCAGAAACATCACGTATTTCGGATACGTTAACCGCACTTAATACTAATTTACAATTTCAAGGTGAGCGCTTTGAGGAAATGGCTGAGACAACGCAGGCACAAAACGAAGCAGCAACAGATATTACGGCGCGTAACGCTAACATTCGTGAAATGATGGAGCAAAGCCGTGAGATTGTATTTACCACAGGTGCTACGATTTATAAATTAAGTCAGATGATTGATGAGTATCGTTCATCAACGATTTCGAAAAACTTTATTATTAGTCATGAGGATGTTATTTCATTAGCCATCACAGATCATTTACTGTGGCGCTGGCGTATTTATAATTTATTGCTAGGTTTTGATGAAATGACACTAGATGAGGTTGGTACAGCTAGAGAGTCAAGACTTGGTGCTTGGTATTATGGTAAAGGGCAGGAAACACTTGGGGATAAGCAGGCCTTTAAAGATTTAGAGCAGCCTTATTTGCGTATGCAAGAGCTTGCCCGCTCAGCAGTGCAATCTTATAACGCAGGCAACAAAGCGAAAGCTGAGACGGTGTTAGTAGATTTAACTGAAGTTTCGCATGAAGTGGTCGAAAAGCTACAGGAACTACGCAAAATTATTATTGCAGATAAAACAAAATTTAATTAAAAATAAAACCATTCGCCTTATGCCCGCATAAAGTGAATGGTTTTTTTCGTGCTGTCATACAAACACCACTCGCGGTGAAAGACTACAGCGCCTACATTAATAATATAATGCGCGTTAGCTACATCTAGCATTGTGTTCGCCGGCATCGTAATACGTTCACCGTTATGGTAAA
The DNA here is from genome assembly GCA_000935965.1 of Metalysinibacillus saudimassiliensis. GTDB lineage: Bacteria > Bacillota > Bacilli > Bacillales_A > Planococcaceae > Metalysinibacillus > Metalysinibacillus saudimassiliensis. The sequence goes on along the minus strand of LN483075.1, from coordinate 146,670 downwards.
TGGCAGCGCGATGACTATGACCAAAAAATACAAGCGGTGTAGTAAAAGTAGGGAAGGTAGGATGCCATGCTTCGTCCCACATAAATTGATGCCCGTGAATAATGGTCGCGTGCTCAATAGCTAATGTTTGCGGCAATTTTAGAAAGCGCGTATCACCTGTAACATGCGCGATGCGCTCTTCTTGATTGCCAATAACAGATGTAAAAGTTAGCAAACGCTCGAAGGATGGTGTAAGTGTTACAGCTTTTTGAAGTGGCACAATTTTATTTTTTTGCGCTTTCTTTTTGCCGATATGGCATTCGTACAAGTCACCAAGCCCAATGATTTCGGCATGTGGTGCGATTTTTTTGATTTGCGTTAAGACAGCGATTGTATCAGTCTCATTACTATGTAAATCACCAATAATTGCATACAGCATATTTTTCTCCTCCGCTTGCTATTTGTCGATTGATATGTAAAATGCATACATGCTATTCTGTAGAAAGCGAATAGCACCAATAGGTGTATTAATCGTGATTATATCGCTATTGAGGTATAGTTATAAAGTAAAAACGTAAAACTGAGAGGAGTTTTGTACGGTGAGTGGATTTACAGGATTTATAGGAGAAACTGAAAATAGTGAACAGATTGTACAAGACATGCTAGCTAAAATTAAGCATCGTGGTCCTGACGAACAAGGTGTCTTTGTAACGGAGGATATTGCGCTTGGCTTTTGTGGCAATCAACTTGTGCACGACGAGGCAGGTCATCAATCGTTTTCGAGTGAAGATGGCTTAAAAGAAATTATTTTTATCGGTGAAATTTACAATCAACATGTATTACGTAAAGCATTGCAACAAGAAGGCGTAACTTGCACAACAAAGGCAACAAGCGAAGTTGTGTTAAAGGCTTATGAGCAATGGGGTCCAGCAGCCGTAAAAAAATTACGCGGTGCATTTATCATTTTAATTTGGCATAAGGATACAAAAACAATGTTTGCCGCGCGTGATATGTTTGGCGTACAACCTTTCTATTACAGCCAAGTGGGCAACACACTTCTATTATCTTCAGAAATTAAAAGCTTCTTAGCTTACCCACATTTCAAAAAAGAGTTGAACGAACAAGCGCTTAAACCCTATTTAACATTCCAATTCCCAGTTTTACAAGAAACCTTCTTTAAAAATGTCTTTAAGTTCCCGGCAGCGCATTATGCGTTTATTAAAGATAATAAGGTGACAACAACACGTTATTGGTCAGTTAAATTTGAGCCTGTTGCGTTACCACTTGAGCACTTTGTAGATGAGATTGATGCAACGGTACGTGAATCAGTTGAGGCACATAGCAAGGCAGATGTACCAATCGGTTCGTTTTTATCAAGTGGTGTAGACTCAAGCTATGTTGTAGCAGTAGCTAAACCTGCTAAAACGTTTACAGTTGGTTTTGATAGCAAAATCTTTTCGGAAATTGAAAGCGCAGAGGCACTTTCTGAGGAGGTTGGCATTGAGCACATTAGTACAATTATGGATGGTCAAACGTGTATTGACGCGTTAGGTGATATCCAGTATATGATGGATGAGCCGCACTCAAACCCGTCAATTGTGCCGTTATACTTCCTAGCAAAATTAGCGCGTGAACACGTTAAAGTTGTTTACTCAGGCGAGGGCGCAGACGAATTTTTCGGTGGCTATGCAGAGTATAATGACTCACCAACTATGCGTAAATATAAAAAAGTACCAAAAATCTTACGTAGTGCAGCTGCAAGTGTGGCTAAGCAATTGCCAGCAGGAGCTAAAGGCAAAAGCTTCTTAATGCGTGGTGGTTTACCAGTGGAGCAAACTTTCCATGGACAAGCCCATATTTTTGATGAGGCTGAAGCGGCTGCTATTTTACGTCCGCGCTTCCAAGATGCACCAACAGTTGAGGACATTACAAAACCGATTTATGATACATTAAAAGGCGAAGATGACACAACAAAAAAACAAGTGTTAGATTTCCATTTATGGATGGTAGATGATATTTTATTAAAAGCGGATAAAATGACAATGGCACATGGTTTAGAAGTACGTACGCCATTATTAGACGGGGAGCTATTAAAAGTAGCAGAGCGTTTACCACTGGAGTACCGTGTTAATGATATTGATACAAAGTATGCTTTCCGCGAGGCATCACGCCACGCCTTACCAGAAGAGTGGGTAAAACGTAAAAAACTCGGCTTCCCTGTACCAATCCGTGTATGGTTGCAAGAAGAAGCTTTCTTTACAACCGTTAAAAAAGCGTTTGAGAGTGAGTATGCAGCACAATTCTTTGATCAAAATAAAATTATGAAATTATTAGTTGACCATTATAAAGGCGAAGCGCAAAACCAGCGTAAAATTTGGTCTGTGTATATGTTCCTTGTATGGTATGAACAGTATTTTTTAAAAAACTAACAGAGATTCATAATGTTGAAAGGTAGTGGAGGAAAAGGTGTATGATTTTTTACCCGTTTTACTAGGTTCTGATATGAATGCCTATGGTATGGCGCGCGCATTTTATGAGGAGTATGGCATCACGCCATTAGTTTTAGGACGCTCACAATTATCAGCGACAGAGCATAGTTCAATTCTAGAATTTAATGAAATCGATAAATTAAATGAGCAAGATGTATTTTTAGCAGCTTTAAAGCAAGTAGCGCAAGTTTATGGTCAAGATAAACGTTTATTATTATTAGCGTGTGGTGACGACTATGCCAAGCTAATTATTAAAAACAAGCCCGAACTTAAAAAGTATTTTACTGTGCCCTACATTGACGAGGCGCTAATGGACCAAATTTTATTAAAAGAAAACTTTTATAAAATGTGTGAGACCTATAATTTTGCTTATCCCAAAACTACCTTATGCACATACGATGATTACCAAACATTTGAGGTGCCATTCCAATACCCAATTATTATTAAAGCATCAAATTCTGTAGCGTACTGGGCTTGTGCTTTCCCTGGTAAAAAGAAAGTATTTATTGCGCATGATGAAGCCGAAAAGCAAGCGATTTTGCAGGCAATTTATGCTTCTACTTACAAGGATACACTTGTTATCCAAGAGTTTATCCCTGGAGATGACTCGTACATGCGTGTATTAAATGCCTATGTCAATGAGCAAGGCAAAGTGAAGCTAATGTGTTTAGGTAATCCAATTTTAGAAGAGCATTCTCCAGAAGGCATCGGTAGCTATGCGGCAATTATTACAACGTATGACAAAGCGTTAATGGACAAAATTAAATTTTTCCTTGAAGATATTGGCTACACAGGCTTCGCTAACTTTGATATGAAGTACGACGAGCGCGATGGCACATACAAACTCTTTGAGATTAATTTGCGTAATGGACGTTCAAGTTACTATGTAACAGCGAGTGGTCATAATTTAATGAAATATGTAACGGATGATTATATGTTGCATAAAGAGCAAGAACTTGTGTATGTACAGGACGAACATTTATGGACAATTATTCCGCATGGTGTGTTATTTAAATATGCGGATAACCCAGCAATGGTAAAGAAAGCTAAGCAATTAATCAAAGCAGGTAAAGTAACAAACTCGTTATTTTACAGCAAGGATTTAAATCCAAAACGTTGGATTAAATTGCAGTTGCATACATTAAATCATTACCGTAAATACAAAAAATACTTTAATAAAAAAGGTTTGTCAGAGTAAATGAAAAAAGTGGGAGTTATTGGTGGGGTTGGGCCACTTGCGACGATGTTTTTAGGCGAGATGATTGTACGCCTAACAGATGCTAGCAAGGACCAAGAGCACGTGCACACCATTATTAATAACGACACGACAATACCAGATCGCACAGCGTATGTATTAGACGCTACAGCACAAAATCCTATACCTTACCTACAGCAAGCTGCCCAGCTCTTAATAGATGCTGGAGCAGAGCTGTTAGTTATGCCGTGCAATACCGCGCATACATTTTATAATGAAATTTGCCGTGTCAGTAGTGTACCGCTTCTTCATATGATTGAAGAAACCGTGCTACAAGCCAAACAACTTGGTGCCCAGCGTGTAGGTGTGTTAGCAACCGACGGCACATTAGCCTCAGGTGTTTACCAATCAGCATTAGCTAAGCAAGGTATGGTAGCAGTTGAGCCAACACCAACTGTTCAGCATGCAGTAATGGCAATGATTTATGATAAAGTAAAGGCAGGGCAATGTGTTACATATGCACAGTGGCAACCTATTGAGCAGGCTATGCAGGATGCAGGCTGTGATTATATTATTTTAGGTTGTACAGAGCTATCTATTATTAATCGTGATTTACAATTGAGTAAACAATATATTGATTCGCTTGTAGTGTTAGCGATTAATGCTATTCAAGCAAGCGGCTATAAGGTAAGAGAAATGCACTGAGTTGTATCGGTGCATTTCTTTTTTTACAATGCCATAATAAAACAATGGTATAATAAATTATTATAATGTAAGGTGGGGGCAAGGCATGTCAGTTATTGATTTATTAAAAGAAGATTTGCAGAAGAAATGGACATTTGAACGTCCAATGAAAATACAAGAAGATATGATTCCAGCAATGTTAGAGGGTAAAGATATTGTAGCGGAGTCACCAACAGGATCGGGTAAAACACTAGCGTACACCTTACCGATTTTAAATAAGGTAGATGGTAATCGAAAAGCGATTCAAGCATTAATCGTAGCGCCTTCACAAGAGCTAGGTATGCAAATTGTTGAAGTTATCCGTACATGGGTTGCGGGCACAGACATTACTGTTCAACAATTAATTGGTGGTGCTAATATGGCTCGCCAAGTCGAAAAACTAAAAAAGAAGCCAAGCATCGTTGTAGGTACACCGGGTCGCTTAAATGAACTAGTACGTTCAGGTAAGTTAAAACTAAAAGATGTCGAAACAATTGTCTTAGATGAATGTGATCAACTACTTAGCCGTGAGTACCGTGTAATTGTTAAATCATTTATTGATGGGGCAAAATTTGGACGCCAAGTAGTAGTTGTGTCAGCAACTATTACTGAAGAAATCGAGCTAGTTGCATCGCGTATGATGTTTGAGCCTGTACGTATTTTTATTAAACCTGAGGACATGGTGCATGTAAGCAAAGTAGAGCATGCATTTGTAAAAGTTGATGAGCGTGATAAAACAGACTTCTTACGTCGCCTTGCACATACAGAAGGCATCCATGCACTAGCTTTCGTCAATAATATTGACCAAGTATTAATGAAAGAAACAAAGCTTTCTTACCGCAATGCACCGATTGTTACACTGCACTCAGACATGAAAAAAGAAGAGCGCAAAAAAGCATTAGATAGTTTCCGTAAAGGTGATGCAACGATTTTAATTGCGACAGATATTGCAGCGCGTGGCTTAGATATTGAAGGACTAACACATGTTATTCATGTAGACGTACCACGTACAATTGAGCAATACTTACACCGCTCAGGTCGTACAGGCCGTGCAGGTAACGATGGTAAAGTATTAACTTTATTATCATACCGTGATGAGCGTGACTTCCGTCGTTTAACAAAAGAATTACCAAAAAAGCCAATCCAAAAAATTTGGCATGAAGGTCAATTAATCGAAGGGAACTCAACAACACTTACAAAAAAGGGGCGTAAATAATATGACATTTGAAGATAAGTTAGCACAGTATGCAGAGCTTGCCGTAAAAGTTGGGGTAAACATTCAGCAGGGACAATATTTATTAGTAAATACGAGCGTTGAAGCACTTGATTTTGCACGATTAGTTGTAAAGAAAGCCTACGAGGCAGGCGCAGGTCGTGTGCATGTGCAGCTTACGGATGATGTAATGGTACGCGCTTTTTACGAGCATGCCAGTGATGAAGAAATTGAGAGTTACCCACAATGGGCAGCACTACAACGTGATGAGTTAGTAGCTAAAAATGGTGCGTTATTATGGATTGATGCAGACAATCCAGATTTATTAGCTGGCATTGATGTTGAGCGCTTAACTAAGCAACAAAAAGCAAGTGGCAAGGCATTAGCTAACTATCGTGCTGCTGCAATGAAGGATGATATTGCTTGGTCAATCGTTGCTGTACCGTCTAAAGAGTGGGCAACAAAAATCTTTCCACAATTAAAAGAAGAAGAACGTGTAACAGCACTATGGAATGCTATTTTTTCTACCGTACGTATTGGAGAAGGCGATGCAGTAGCTAAGTGGCGTGAGCACATTACAGGGCTTGAGGCACGTGCAGCAATGCTAAATGCTAAGCATTATACAAAGCTCCATTACACAGCACCAGGCACAGATTTAACAATTGAACTAGCACCTGAGCATTTATGGTTAGCAGCAAGTAGTAAAACACCACAGGATGTTACTTTTGTGGCAAATATGCCAACAGAGGAAGTATACACATTGCCTAATAAAACAGGTGTAAATGGTTATGTTAGCAATACAAAACCGCTTGTTTACCAAGGTAATATTATTGACGACTTTACACTGACATTTGAGCAAGGCAAAATTGTGAAGGCTGAGGCTGGTGTAGGTAATGATTTATTACAGCAGTTAATGAGCGTTGATGAAGGCTCAAGCTATTTAGGTGAGGTAGCACTAGTGCCGCATGAGTCACCGATTTCAGCTTCAAATATTTTATTTTACAATACATTATTTGATGAAAATGCCTCTAACCATTTAGCCATTGGTGAAGCATACCCAACTTGTTTAGCAGGTGGACGTGATATGACAGATAAGGAGCTTGCAGCTGTGGGCGCTAATATTTCGATTACGCATGAAGACTTTATGATTGGTAGTGCAGAGATGGCTATTGATGGCATTTTAGCGGACGGTACAGCAGAGTCAATCTTCCGTAAGGGTAGCTGGGCGTTTTAAAAAAGGTGGGACTGTAATGAAGCGCGTACTAAGTAGTATGGTAATGATTTGGTTATTGGCAACACCCGCCTATGCTAATGAAAATTATATTGCGATTGGGGACTCACTAGCTGCAGGGCAAACGCCGTATCAAGAAATTGATTATGGCTATGCAGGCTTAATTGCGAGCCAGCTAGGAGCCGCGGGGCGAGTAGCTTTTTTTTCGAAAGAATTAGCGTTTCCAGGTTTTACGACGACTGACGTAATTGAGCGTGTGCAAGAAGAAGCTTCACAGCCATTATTACAACAGGCAACGCTTATTACAGTTTCAGCCGGTGCAAATGACGTATTGCCGCTTGTCACAAGAGATGTAGCAAGTGGCATGATTAGTTTTAATCAAATGAATGCAGACTTTGCACTTAACCGTGTACGCAAGCAAATGATAGTATTATTAGATGAGCTAGCAACACGAGCTCCACAAGCTAAGGTGTATGTGATGGGTTATTACTTTGCCTATCCTTATGTGCACGACAATCAAAAACAAGGGGCAGCACAGCAAATTATAAAGCTCAATACGATATTAGAGCAAGAGGCAACCCGTGTAGGTGCAAGCTTTGTGCCACTCTATGATGATTTTGGTTTAACAGCAACAGGCTATTTACCAAACCCTGCGGATATCCATCCCAACTTAGATGGTTACCGTGTCATGGCCAATGCCTTTTTGCGTACTTACACAGGTTCTGATAGTTTTGCGATTACACAAGCACCACCGCCAAACCCGCTTAGCTTTAAAGATATTATTGCGCAACAACAGGCTGAGCAACAAGATGAGCCAGCTAAGCGTGTAGCGATTGCAGATATTGTAACTGTGTTTAAGGGCTACGATAATTTTGTATAAAGATTCAATACTGTTGGAGCAGTTTACGCTAATGCGTGCTGTTGCGGCAGTATTTTTTTGTAAGTTATGCTACAATGCAAGAACATATGTTTTTCTTTTGGAGGAGTTTAATAATGAAAATTGTACACACAGCCGATTGGCATTTAGGTAAAATTGTTCAAGGGGTTTATATGACGGAAGACCAGCGTTATATTTTACAGCAGTTTATCGCGCAGATGCGTGCGCAACAGCCAGACGTTATTATTATTGCAGGTGATTTATATGACCGCGCGTTACCACCTGTAGAGGCTGTACAATTATTAAACGAAACACTCGACACATTAATTAATGAACTTGAGATACCTGTGATTTGCGTAGCGGGTAATCATGATAGCCCTAGTCGCCTAGCTTTTGGTAGCGAGTTAATGGCAAAGAGCGGCTATTATGTTGCAGGCGAGTACCAAAAAGAAGTTATGCGCGTCGTGCTCAATGATAAATTTGGTGAAGTGCACTTTCATTTAGTGCCCTTTACAGAGCCTAGCGTCGTACGTCTTGCACATGAAGACGAAACGATTACAACACATCAAGCAGCAATGGCAAAAACCATTGAAACGATAACGAGCACCATGGATAAAGAAGCGCGCCATGTGTTGATTGGTCACGCCTTTGTGACTAAAAATGGGGAAGGTGATGAAGCGAATACGAGTGACTCTGAACGCCCATTAACTGTTGGTGGTGTAGCTTATGTAGATGCTACATTATTTGAGCCGTTTCATTATACGGCACTTGGTCATTTGCACAAGGCACATAAAGTAAGTAGCGAAAAAGTGCGCTATGCAGGCACACCATTAAAATACTCCTTGTCTGAACGTTTACATCAAAAGGGTTATTATATCGTTGAACTTGATGCGACTGGCGAGATAGCTGTTAACAAACAGGTGCTTGAGCCACGCTATGACTTACGCCAAATTGAAGGCAACATCGAAGAAATTTTACAGCACGAGCGTTGTGAGGATTATGTTTTTGTACGCTTAACTAATGAGCATCCTGTAGCTTCGCCAATGGAGCGTGTACGTACAGTGTATCCCAATGCTATGCATGTCGTACGGGAGGCAGCAACAGCTGTAGCTAATCATATGACAACAGCAAAAGTAGAAGAAATGAATGATCTGCAATTATTCGAAAGTTTTTACCAAGAAGTTTTAGGTAAACTACCCGCAGATGAAACAGCGGCACTTTTTTTACAAGCATTAGATGAGTTAGAGGAAGGAGGGCGTCGTGCATGAAGCCACTTCATTTAACAATGACGGCCTTTGGGCCCTATAAAAATAAAGAGGAAATTGATTTCACCAAATTACATGAGCAAGGCATCTTTGCAATTTCAGGCGCAACAGGCGCTGGTAAAACGACTATCTTTGATGCCATTAGTTTTGCGCTTTATGATAGTGCTAGTGGTGAAGACCGTAGTGGTAAAGTTGATGGGCTACGTAGTGACTTTGCAGACGATAACTTGCATACGTCTGTAACGCTTCGCTTTGAAATGCATAGCCGTGTGTACGAAATTACCCGTCAATTAGGTCATGTTAAACAGGGTAATAAAACGAAAACCGGTGACAAAATTGAGTTGTTCGAAATAAAAAATGGCAAGCCATTTCTTTGTACGGAAAAGCAAAATAAACGCACAATTGATCCTAAAATTATCGAAATTATTGGCTTGGATGCGGATCAGTTTCGCCAAATTGTAATGCTACCGCAAGGCGAGTTTCGTAAATTATTAACTTCTAACTCATTAGATAAAGAGGAAATCTTACGCAAAATCTTTGCGACGGTACGCTATCAGCAAATTGCACTCCACATGAATGAGCATAAAAAGCATAAAGACGTCCTATACCGTGAGAGCAAACAAGAGCTTCAATATTTTATGAAGCAAATCCCTGAGGCATTATATGCGCGCCCTGCTTCAAAATTACCTGATATTGCAACGCAAGAAGAGATTAATACCAATCAGCTGATGCTAGCTTTACAAGAAGAGCTAGCATTTTACCAGCAACAAGTACAGGTTGCTAAAGATCAGTATGAGCAGGCTGAGCAAGCGGTAGTCGTTGCACGTGAGCAGTTAGAGGATGGACGTAAACATAACGAACAAATCGCAAATTATATGGAGGCTGCTAATGCGTACGAAGCCGTGCAACAACAAGCGTCAGCAATTGAAGTTAAGCGTCAACAACTAGCATTAGCCAAACAAGCAGAGCAAATCCGCCCTTATATGGAGGCGTATGACGAAGCACAGCTCGCATATCAGCAAGCAACGCAACAATTAACAACTGTGCAGGCGCAGTACGCAACAGCTAATACGTTATACCAACAATCAACAGAGACATTTACAGCAGTGCAAAAAACGTTACCTCAAATGGAGCAATTACGCACTACTATTAAAGATAATGAACAGCAATTACCACGCTTACAATCGCTCGCAAAGTGTACAGCAGATGTAAAAATACTAACACAGCAATTAACAGCGCAAACGCAACAATTACAAGCTGAAGAGCAAAAAGAACAAGCGTTACAGCAGCAACTAACCGAGCTACAACAATGCGTATCACAGCTTCAACAACAAGTAGAGGCAGCACCCAATTACGAATTTGAATTAGCGCAACTGCAACAAGAACAACGTAAGTTAACAATTTATACGAATGTCCAAGCTAAGCAACAGCTTTTTGAAGCAGAGGTTATTGCATGTGAGCAGGCGTTACATAAGGCAAAGGAACGCTATGAGCAAGTAAGAGCACAGCGTAATCAACAGCGTGCCGCAAAGCTAGCAACTCATTTACATGACGGGGAGACATGCCCAGTATGTGCGAATACCGTTATAGCAACCCAACTTGCGACCTTCCCAGCAGACTTTGATTTGGCATACTATGAAACAACAAAACAAACGTATGAGCAGGCAAAGGATGCTTTAGTAGTAGCTATGAGTGATGTGGCGCATGGAAAGGCACGTATAGCGGAACTTGAAGAACCGCAACGTGATTTACAGACGATTGAAATTTTGCAAGCTGAGTTAGTGGAGGGCTATGTGGCGCATAATGCTAGTCGCAAAACATTAGCTACGCAACGTGCGCAAATTGAAGAATTAACTGAGCAACTGACACAACATCAAGAAAATGTGAAGCGTTATAAAACTTCTTATGAGAAGTTACAACAAGCTAAGCAACAGGAGCAAATTAAAGCAACACTTTTACAACAAGAGCTAGGACAGAAAAGTGAGCAACAATTGATGGATGTTATTGCGCAAGACAAACAATCACTTGAAACGTTAGTTACAGCTTATGAACAAGCAATCCAACACCACCAACAAAGCACAGCAAACTATCACAAAAGTGAAATTGCTTTACGTGTGGCTGAGGAACGTACAGCACATGCTAATAGCACAATGCAAGTAGCACAACAAAAAGCGCAGGAGGCCATGCAGCAAGCAGGCTTTACAGATACTGGAGTGTACGAACAAAGTGTGCTAGCCATTACTCTACAGCAACAACTTGAGCAGGCAATTCAAGCGTATGATACAGCGCAACATGACTTACAAAAACAACTGTTAACGTTAGCTAATTATAAAGGGCAACAAGCGCAAGATTTAACACCGCTTACACTAGCACTGCAAGCAGCAGAGCAATCAGCGAGGGAAGCGTATAAAAATATGGATGTAGTAGCACAATTTATTAACGTATGTACATCGCTACTCACACAGCTTGAGACGCTTATAAAACGTATTGGTACGTTAGAACATGAGCGCGCACAAATTGCCCATCTTGCAGATGTATTAACAGGCAAAAATGAACTCAATTTATCCTTTGAACGTTATGTGCAAACGTATTACCTCCAACAAATTATTGAAGCAGCAAACTTACGTCTTCGCGTACTTTCTAATGAGCAGTATCAATTAGTACGCACTACAGAGTTAAGTGACAAGCGTTCGCAAACTGGGTTAGATTTAAGCGTATACGATGCTTATGCTGATGCACAACGAGATGTTAAAACCTTATCAGGTGGCGAAAAATTTAATGCTTCCTTAAGTTTGGCGCTAGGGGTATCAGATGTGATTCAAAGCTTTAATGGTAATGTACAAATTAACACGATGTTTATTGATGAGGGTTTTGGTTCATTAGATGAGGAGGCATTGCGACGAGCAATTACTACGTTAATTGAACTACGTGATACAGGACGCACTATCGCGGTTATTTCACATGTGGCTGAATTAAAAGAGGAGATGCCAGCCATTTTACATGTTACAAAAATGAAGGAGGGCTACAGCACAACAGCTGTAACCTTTGCATAAAAAAAGAGCTTGCAGCATCGTGCTGCGAGCTCTTTTTGTTATTTTGTTTTCTTTCGGTTATTCATTACCTTACGCGCAATAGGAATAATAATTGGCGCATACACCATTCCGAAGCGAATAATTTTACCTAACTTTGATTCATTAGGCTGTGCTTTTGTTTGTCTTTTAGCCATACTTTAACCACTCCTTTATTAGTATTTAGCCTAAAAAGGGTAAATTAAAACTTCAAAACACGAATACCCTGTACAATGTTCCAAATTAAAAAACCAAGTGTTACAGCGAAATATGCAACCATACCAATGACATAACCAATGGCAATACCTGTGCCTGCACTATCATTCATATCAGCAAATAATGTACCTGTTACAAACAATATAGCTAACACAATGCCAAACACTACAGGAACTAGATGAGAGAATAGAGCGCGTTTGGCATGATGCCTAATAAATTCATCTTTAATAATCAAATATAAAATAATAGGGAATAAAAAGGGCGCAAAAAAGATACTAAAGTAGCTAAGTGAAGCAAGTACGCGTTCATTTTCCATAAATATCACTCCTCTATTATTTATACGTATACCAATTACCAAAAGTTTCAAAGATATTGCGGAGCGAAACACTTTTCACGAAAATAAACTGTGCTATTATTAAAGGTATCTTATGATAGGAAAGGGACGTTTCACAATGATTATTACAACAGATGAAGAATTACAAGCATTTAAAAAAGCAGGACGTATTATGGCACAAATCCGCGAGGCAATGAAGGAAGCAACAAAACCAGGCGTTACTACAAAAGAGTTAGACGATATTGCAGGTCGTATGTTTGATGAGTTAGGTGCTGTTTCAGGACCAAAAGCAGAGTATGACTTCCCAGGTTATACATGCATTAGCGTTAATGAAGAAGTAGCGCATGGTATCCCAGGTAGCCGCGTAATTAAAGAGGGCGACATTGTTAATATTGATGTGTCAGGCTCTTGTGAGGGCTATTTTGCAGATACGGGTATTTCATTTGTAGTTGGTACAGACGACAAACTACAAAAACTTTGTGATGTAGCGGCATCATCATTTGACCGCGCAATGACAAAAGTAAAAGCTGGCTCTAAGCTTAACCAAATTGGTAAAGCGGTTGAGCGCGAAGCTTATGCGCATGACTTAACAGTTATTATGAACTTAACGGGTCACGGTTTAGGCCGTTCACTACACGAAGAACCCAATCATGTACTTAATTATTATGATGCATGGGACTCAACAATTATGAAAGAGGGCATGGTGCTAGCAGTTGAACCGTTTATCTCGGAAAAAGCTGAGCATATTGTAGAACTTGGTGATGGCTGGACATTTGTAACACCAGATAAATCACGCGTTGCACAAATCGAGCACTCTATCGTAGTAACAAAGGGAGAGCCAATCATCTTAACAAAATTAGAAGACTAAAAAACACAGGTCGCTTATTATAAGCGTCCTGTGTTTTTGTGTAAATATAAAATACCTGCAACTAGCACACCACTCAAAAATAACGTACATAGAGTTACAAGCATTTCGTCTAAGCGCAAATGTAAACCGATGCTAAGGTAAATCACAATAAAAACTATAGAGAACACACGGTCACTATAGTGATAGCGCATATGCAATGCAATTGCGGCACCAATTGTTAATAATACAATTACCCAAAGTTGCTTACTTAAACCAAAACCGTGAAAGCTATAAAATACTACGGTTAGTTCGAAAATAAAAATAGTAGAAAAGCTTACCCAAGCAAAAAAGAGTGAGATGGGCAAACGCTCTTTGATGTTAGCTGTGTCATACGTGCGGTACAATAAAAATAACGTTACCATCAGCAATATATTAATGAGTAACATATAGCGAATTAACTCTAAGTGCCAAACAATAAATAAAGCAATTTGTAAAAGCATACTAGCACTAAATAATATCGCGCGCTTTGGTGTATACTGACGTGCTTCCTTTAGTAACCAATAGCCGAGTACGAAATATAATACAAAAACAAACATATACAACAAGTGCGTTGGTGATAACAGCACAGGATAACGTGTAATAGTGCTAAGCGCATCAATGGTTGTAATATGCCAAATATAAAATAGCACAGCTGCAACTAAGGAACCACAATAGGTGGTAAGCATCATTAAAAAATATAGCACATAAAACCCCCCTTATCGGTTAATTAAATGTAATTCGGTATCATTATTTCTCAAAATTTAGTAAAGTAGAGTTATCAAATAATTTAGGAGTGATCATATGTCAGAACGCCTTAAAGAATTAGATATGAACGCTAAGCTTGATAAAGCAACATATAATAAAAAACTCGAAGTGTTGCAATACGAAATGCTAAATGCACAGCAATTTCTACTTAAAAATAAAATTGGTTTAATTTTAGTATTCGAAGGCATGGACGCGGCAGGTAAAGGTGGCGCAATTAAGCGTGTCACGGAAAAAATTGACCCACGCGGCTACATAGTACACCCAATCTCTGCACCACAACCTCACGAATTACGCTATAACTATATGCATCGTTTCTGGCGCAAGCTACCACAGCACGGACAAATTGGTATTTTTGACCGCTCATGGTATGGTCGCGTACTAGTTGAACGTGTTGAAGGCTTTGCAACAAAAAATGAATGGTCACGCGCATACAACGAAATTAATAATTTCGAAAAGATGCTAACAGATGGTAATTATATCATTGTCAAGTACTGGTTACACGTGTCAAAAGAAGAACAATTACAACGATTCCTTGACCGCGAGAATGATCCCTATAAAGCATGGAAGCTAACAGACGAAGACTGGCGTAATCGTGATAAATGGTCAAAGTATGAGGTTGCTGCGGAAGATATGTTTGATAAGACAGACAAAGCTAATGCACCATGGGTAATTGTGCCAGGTAATAACAAGCGTTACGCACGTATTCATGTGCTCGAAGAAACACTGCGTTTAATCGAAGAAAACTTAGAAAAACGCGGTTTAAAATTAACTGACGCGCTAGGCAATACACCTAATGGGGAAGAAATGATTAAAGAAAAAATTAAAAAGAAAAACAAGAAAAATAATGCTTAATTGGTTATTACGTTTCTTACCACAACGCTCACCTCGTTTAATGATTACGGGGGAGCGTTGTTTTATTCGTATTTTTACACCATCAGATGCTGACGTACTTGCACAATTTTTGGCACATAATAAAAATGAATGGTCAAA
Source organism: Metalysinibacillus saudimassiliensis (assembly GCA_000935965.1). Lineage (GTDB taxonomy): Bacteria > Bacillota > Bacilli > Bacillales_A > Planococcaceae > Metalysinibacillus > Metalysinibacillus saudimassiliensis. The sequence continues at coordinate 131,439 of LN483075.1, read as the reverse complement.
GTATGAGCCAGTGCACTCAGCCTATTATTATACCGCACAAGCCCAGCGTAAAAAAATCATTGAAGGTAATTATTTAGCGCAGCGCAATCGTGAGTTTACGTTTGGCGTGTTTGTAGGCGATATATTAGTAGGGCATATTGCGCTCTATAGTATTAAGCGTATGCCTTATAAGAGTGCTTTTATTGGGTATGCGATGGATAAAAATTATGTAGGTCAAGGCATCATGACAGAAGCTATTATGCTAGTGCAACGCTTTGCTTTTGAGCGTCTAGCGCTTCATCGCCTTGAAGCTTACGTAGCACCGCATAATGTAGCGTCGCGTCGTGTGCTAGTAAAGACAGGATTTATAGAGGAAGGCTTACTACGTCAACTACTTTGGTTAAATGGTCAATGGGAGGATCATTATATGTATGCGATAGTAAGAGAACAATATAAAAAGAGATGATACCTAGGTATCATCTCTCTGCTACTTATACACGAACGACAGTGCCGTCCTTGATAACATCTAAGCGACCTGTATTTGGATCAATTACTAAGCCATGTACAGGAATGTTTTTAATCATTAACGGGTGATTACGAATTGTTTCAACACTTTTCATCACACTTGTTGCTACATCGCCAAAGCCACGTAGGAAGTCTTTTAAATCAATACCTGAAAACTCCACCATATCAATAACTTCGGGATTAATGCCGCGCTCAATCATTTTTTGAATCATGCTTTCTGGGTCAACGGCACTCATGCCGCAATCATAATGGCCCACTACATATACCTCATCCGCTTGTAGCTCATACACAGCCACTAGCAAACTACGCATAATTGCACCAAATGGATGACTTACAAGTGCCCCTGCGCTTTTAACGATTTTAACATCACCGTTACGTAAGTTCATTGCTTTTGGTAAAAGCTCAACGAGACGAGTATCCATACATGAAAGAACAACGATGCGTTTATCAGGAAATTTGGTCGTGATATACGGTTCATACTCCTTGTTATTAACGAAATCTTTATTAAAGCTAAGAATATTTTGTAAAATTGTCATGTCTATATCTCCTCTCCCATCTCTTTTATTTTAAAATAATACAAAGAAAATAGAAACAGACAATACTGAATTTTAACAAATTATGAAAAACAGTAGCTAATCTTTACATAATACAGAGTTTATCTAGGATAAACTACTGAGCCGCAAAAATGGAGTTTTAAAGAGCATTCATAGTAAGAAAAAAGAACGATATGTCAAATTAACTGTGAAATAATAAGGTGCTTATGAAAAATAAAGTCGAAATTTCGGCTAAAGTTGTAGGTCTATTGATTTATTAGTTCATACTTTAGGTTTATCTTGATTTAAAAACGTAGGAATATAGGGAATAATCCTTTACAATGTAAAAGAAATGCATACTAAAAAAACCCCAGCTACATCATAAGCTAAGGGTTTTTCGCTAGGAATCAGATTATTTAGTTTCTGGAGCTGGATCTACTTTAGACGCTGATGAAGAGTCTAAACCGAACATTAGGTAAGCGATGAAGAACACGATAGAAATCAAAATAATAACTGAGAAACCTAAAATAGTTGCAGTAAACATAGAAATAATACTCCTCTCTACTAGGTAATTAAAAACTATTATAACTTAAGTATACAATACACACTATGCAAAAGTAAGGCTAAAATATGAAATGGTAGTTCACAACTGCCTTGCACAGTAAAAATGGTAAAGTATATCTTTGAATAGTGATTAATTTGTAACAATTTAATTCATCATCGCAGAAGATTTATAAGTAAATCAACCGTTTTCTGTGAAAAGTTGTTAAAATATAAGAGTAGTATTATTTAGTAAATCCCGCAGGGGCTATCATACATGGAGGTAGGATAATGGATATATCATCGGTAGTAGGTCTTATACTGGCATTTGCATCGCTATTAACAGGGATGGTATTAAAAGGTGTTGGTCTGGATGCTTTAATAAACCCAGCCGCTATCTTAATTATTATCTTTGGTACAATCGCAGCGGTAACAATTGCAGTGCCTATGAAGGAACTTAAAAATGTTCCAACATTATTTAAAATTTTAATTACAGAAACAAAGCTCGCGAGTGATGTTGAGCTAATTAAAATGTTTTCGGAGTGGGCTGACTTAGCGCGTCGTGAGGGGTTACTAGCGCTTGAAGGCAAGTCAAATGAAGTAGAAGACCCATTTTTGAAAAACGGTTTGACCTTAGCTATTGATGGTCAAAGCGCAGATTACATAAGAGACGTGTTAACTGAGGAAGTTGAAGCGATGGAAGATCGTCATGCATCCGGCGCAGCCATATTTACACAAGCGGGTACATATGCGCCAACACTTGGTGTACTTGGTGCCGTAATTGGTCTGATTGCAGCCTTAAAGGATATGAATGATATTGATAAATTAGGTCATGCGATTTCAGCCGCTTTCGTTGCAACACTCCTTGGTATTTTCACTGGTTACGTTTTATGGCACCCATTCGCCAATAAATTAAAGCGTAAATCCGCAATTGAAGTAAAGCAACGTTACATGATGATTGAAGGGATTTTATCCGTACTTGAGGGTGAGGCACCACGCGTCATTGAGCAAAAACTATCTTCATATTTAACGATGGCAGAGCGTAAACAAATTATGGGAGAAGGTGGAGGCGGTGGCCAAGAAGCCTAAGCGTAAAAAGCGAGAGGAGCATGTTGATGAATCCTGGTTGGTTCCTTACGCCGACATTTTAACGTTACTATTAGCGCTATTTATTGTACTGTTTGCTTCGAGCTCCGTTGACCAACAAAAATTAGAACGAATGTCACAGGTATTTAATCAGGTATTTGATGGAGGTACGGGTTTTATGGAGCATCCGTCACCTGTTGACACAATGACACCTACGCAATCACAAGATTTAGAAGACATGATGCAAAGTTCTGCCTATATGGAAGATCAAGAAGCGCTGAGCGAAATTAAAGACAGTGTGGACGGCTTTATTGCCAATAATGAGCTAGAAGAAATGTTTGACACTACATTAACGGACGAGGGTTTACTTGTAACAATTCGTGACTCTATCTTATTTAATATGGGACAGGCTACTATTCGTGCAGAGTATATGCCTGTAGCAGATGAGCTATCGCAAATTTTAGTTTTTGATCCACCACGTAACGTGGTAATCACAGGTCATACGGATAACGTGCCTATCAGTACAGCACAATTCCCATCCAACTGGTCATTATCTGTAATGCGTTCAGTGAATTTTTTACAGCAATTAATGGTCAGCAATCCTCAGCTAGACCCTAAGTATTTTAGCGCTAAGGGTTATGGCGAAAACAAGCCAGTTGATACTAATGATACTGATGAAGGACGCGCGAAAAACCGCCGTGTTGAGGTATTAATTCAACCGCGTGTACTAGAGGATGGTACAGTTACAATGGAAGACGAACAGCAAGAATAACTTATGGTAGCGTATGGGCTGTCTAAGTAGAGCGGGGTGCTTAGCATCCTGCTTTTTTATATATGAAATTGAACGCATAAAACAAGCCCTCATAAAAATGAGGGCTTGTTACTTATTTACGCAATGAACCAAGCTCAGCAACGATGGCTTGCATTTCACTTGGACTGAAATTGTCACGCTTCATTACCATATTATAAAGGTAGTAAAGGTCTTCATAGTTGTCTTCACCAAAATTATCTGAGCGCATGGCATCGACATTTACCATACGTAGCTTTTCTTTTAGCTGTTCAATCATATATTGCACATTTTCTTTAGTAGGTGTTGTTAAATCCATAGTAAACAAAACCGCCTTCCTGTATCGTTAAATTTATCATTCCATTATGTTGAGAAAAAGTCAACTTTGAAAAATTATCTACAGTCGCGTATTTTTTGGTAAGATAGTAATGTACGAGCGTTTAAGGTAAATGCAAAAGGGAATATAAAGATAACTTAGGAGGAGAGTATTATGGCAAAGAGTAAACTACTACCATCAATTCTATTAGGAGCGTTAGCAGGTGCAGCAATTAGTATGCTAGACCGTACAACGCGTGAGAAAACAATTGAAACAACAAAAACAGTGGCTGGTACAGTGTCATATTACGCCGCTAACCGCGACGAATTACAAGAAATGATTTCAGAAAAAGTCGAGCAAGTGCAAGGTTTATATAACGGCGCAAATGACGGCATTCAATCATTAATGAGTCAAGTAGAGCAACTTAAAGATGCACCAAGCACAATTCAGTCTATGGTTAGCGATACAAAAGCTGCATTTGATAAAGAAGACAGCGCCTCTCACTAAAAATTAGGGGGAATGGTTATGGCTAAGGCTGAGGAAAAGAAAGAAAATGAAACGATAGAAAAGGTAAAAGCTCTCGTTTCACCACAGTTAGAGGATATTGATGTATTAACAGGGAAAGGATTTATGCAAGATTTACTATTACGTGTGCAACGTGTGGATATTTCGGCACTAGGCGCACAGCTTGCGTATTTCTTTTTATTATCCTTCTTTCCGCTGATTATTTTTTTAGTAACATTACTACCATTTTTAAATTTGCAGGTCGAACAAATTTATTCATTCCTAGCAACAATCATGCCTATTGAAATTTATACGATGATTGAGGGCACACTAAAAGATGTATTAACTAACCGTAATGGTGGTTTATTATCTATTGGTATCTTAGGTACAGTTTGGTCAGCGTCAAAAGGTATTAATGCATTAATGAATGCCTTAAACAAAGCGTATGAAACTGAAAGTAAGTCAGGTATGAAGGATCGTGCACTATCATTAGTATTTACATTAGCGCTTGTTATAGTTGTATTGCTAGCATTAGTATTACCTATTTTTGGTCAACAAATTATTAGCTTTATGACATCATTTATTGATATTGAAATGAGCTTTGTTAACTTATTTGGTGTGATTAGTTGGGTAATGCCACCATTGCTTATTTTTATAGTACTTATTGGTTTGTATTGGGTTGTACCAAATACGAATCCGCGTTTAAAATTACGTAGTGTTTGGCTAGGTGCAGTATTTGCAACAGCGGCGTGGATGATTTTAACATATGGTTTCTCATTTTATGTTGATAATTTTGGTAACTTCTCTGCAACATATGGCAGTATTGGTGGCGTTATTATGCTAATGCTATGGCTGTATTTTACAGGTATGATTTTAATATTTGGTGGCATTTTAAATGCCACTATGCAAAAGCGTACATTGGCAAAACAAGTACGTAAAGCCGAGGTGTGAGTCTGACATTGTCAGGCTCATGCCTTTTTTTGTTATACTGAGGAGCAAAGGGGGTTTTCATCATGTTACAACAATCAACCATTGAAAATGTATTAGAGGCGGCTTTATCCACTGGAGGCGACTTTGCAGAAATTTTTGTAGAGGATCGTTTTGCCAATCATTTAGAGCTACAATCCCATAAAATTGAACGTGCCGTATCAGGACGTGATTTCGGTATTGGTATTCGTATTTTTTCAGGCTTGCAAAATGTTTATACGTATACAACTGATTTTTCGGAAGCGGCGTTAATTAAGGCTGCAAAACGAGCAGCTATTGCTATTGTAAATGGTAAAGGTGGTACATTACAGCCACTCAGTAAGCAAGAGGTGGCAATTGTGAATCGTATTTTACAGATGCCACAAAGTGTAGATTATAATAAAAAGGTAGCGGTGATGCGTAATGCAGACAAGATTGCGCGCAGTCATAGTGATAAAATCAATCAAGTACGTGTGCGCTACTTTGAAGAAGAGCAACAGGTATTAATTGCTAATAGTGAAGGGAAGCACGTAGAGGATACACGCGTTCACTCGCGCCTTACGATTGTACCTACAGCAAAAGATGGTGAGCACATTCAAACAGGGCATTACGGGCCTGGTGCACATGCGGGTTTTGAGTTTATTGAAGGTCTAGATTTACAACATTACGCTAAGGAAGCAGCACGTATTGCAGTAACCATGCTAGATGCTGAGGAGTGCCCGAGTGGCAAGTTCCCTGTCATTATTGATAATGAGTTTGGCGGTGTTATTTTCCATGAAGCTTGTGGTCATGGACTTGAGGCAACAGCAGTTGCAAAAAATAACTCTGTATTTGCTAACCGTATTGGCGAAAAGGTAGCATCTGATTTAGTAACGTATGTAGATGACGGTACATTAGCTAATGAGTGGGGCTCACTTAATGTTGATGATGAGGGCGAAAAAACCCGTCGTAATGTGTTGATTGAAGATGGTATATTGCGCGGCTATTTGGTAGATAAATTTAATGCGCGTCGTATGAATACTGAAGCTACTGGCTCATCCCGTCGTCAATCGTACCGATACAATCCTACATCACGTATGACCAATACCTTTATTGAAAATGGTACGTCAGATCCGGCAAGTATTATTAAGGATACTGCGTATGGCATTTACGCCAAATATATGGGCGGTGGCTCTGTTAATCCGGCAACAGGAGATTATAACTTCGCAGTAATGGAAGGCTATATTATAGAGAATGGTGAAATTAAACAACCCATCAAAGGGGCTACGTTAATTGGCAATGGCGCCGAAACCTTATTTAATGTAGACCGTGTAGGCAATAATTTAGCGCACGGTGCTGGTATGTGTGGCTCGCTGAGTGGCAGTATTCCGGTAAATGTTGGGCAACCAATGATACGTGTAAGCGAAATGACCGTGGGCGGTACAAAGGAGGGGTTATAAATGGAGCGACAACAATTTCAACAAGCGCTACTAAAAGCTGCAATGACAGAAGGCTTGCAAGATGCTGAGGTGTATGCAGAATTTAGTTCAGCTACGAGTATTAAAGTAAATGAAGGCGAACTAGATACTTACGAAACCTCAGAAGAAGGTGGCGTTAGCTTTAGAGCTCGCTTTAATGACAAAATGGGTTATGCCTATACTGAAAAAATTGAGCAAGGCTCTATTCACTTTCTTGTAGAAGCAGTAAAGAAAAATGCTGATGTCATTGAGATTGAAGACACTACAACGAGCTTTGCAGGTAGTGAGCATTATGCACAGGCAGCATTTTATAACGACAACTTAGCAACTGTTACGCCAGTAGCAATGATTAGTACATTGCAACAAGTAGAAGAGCAAATCCTAGCGCTAGATGAGCGTATTAAGCGTGTGAGTTATTGCCAGATGCAATTATTTACAGGTGAGCGTCATTTAGTAAATGCGAAGGGGCTTGATTTGCACGAGGCAAGTAATGGCTTAATTATTTATGCAAACGCAGTAGCTATGGCAAATGGTGAAACAAAAACAGGTAGTGAAGTTGAGATTATTGACGACCTAACACAGTTTACAACTGAACGTTTTGCGAAGCGAGTAGCTGCACAAGCAGTCGCTGGTTTAGGTGGACTATCTATCGCGTCAGCAAAATACCCTGTAATTTTAGAAAATGAAGCGGCAACTGCACTATTAAATGTTTTTACTTCTTCTTTTTCTGCAGAGGAAGCACAAAAAGGGATGTCTCGCTTACAAGGTAAAGTAGGAAAACAAGTGGCCGCAACACAAGTAACCATTACAGATGAGCCTCGTTATACAAAATCATTAAGCAAAACTACTTTTGATGCAGAGGGCGTAGCAACAATGCCGCGCACAATTATTAAGCAAGGTGTATTGCAAACTTTACTGCACAACCGACGTACCGCAGAAGAGGCGGGTGTAGTGACAACAGGGAATGCGTATAAGCCTTCGTATAAAGGGACTATTTCAATTGCACCGCATAAATTTGTTTTACAGGCTGGGACTGTGAGTAAGGATCAACTTATTACTGAGATGGATAAGGGTGTGTTAATTACCAATCTAGCTGGACTACATGCAGGTGCTAATACAATATCAGGAGACTTTTCGGTAGCGGCAAGCGGTTTTTATATCGAGGGTGGTAAAATTGTAGGCCCCACTAAACAAATGACCATTGCGAGTAATTTCTTTGAGTTGTTAACAACAATTGAAGCAGTAGCAGACGACATATATGCAGGCTTTGCACGCGTCAGTAGTCCGTCACTTCGCATTGCACCCATTGCAGTAACAGTTGAATAAATAAAAGCTCACTTTAGCCAGTGAGCTTTTTGTTTACTTGCAAAAAATTAGTACATGCTGTAAAATGAATGACAGTCAGTCAGGAGGATGAGTATATGGATAAAAAGCAAATGATTGTTCAAGCATCGATTGAGGCATTTAAAGAAAACGGTGTGCACAAAGCAACCATTTCGGATATTGTGAAACGTGCTGGCATTGCACAAGGCACATTTTATTTATATTTTCCGTCTAAGTGGTCGTTAATGCCAGCGATTGCTGAGGTCATGGTGGCCAAAACATTAGATGTAGTTAACGAGAATATAGATAAAAGCGCGCCTCATAAGGAGCAACTCCAACACATTATTCACTCCATATTTGAAGTAGCTCGGACGTATCATGACATCCAAGCGTTAATTTACGCAGGGCTGGCGGCGACAGAGCATTTAAAAGAGTGGGAGACGGTTTATGCACCGATTTATGAATGGCTTCAACAATGGTTAGTAGAGGCACAAGAAGCAGGATTTGTGAGACAGGGCGTTAAGCCAGAGGCAGTATCAAAGTTAATGATTGGTTTGATTGAGTCTGCTGCAGAGCAAATTTATTTATATGATAGTGATGCTGAAGCGCATGCGGAGGCACAACAACATGAAGTGTATGAGCTTTTACAGCACGCACTTAAAAATTAAAGGACGGTTTTACAATGAAAACAGTAAAAGAAAGAGCATGGTTCTATGTTGCTGCAACAAGTTTCTTTGAGCTTGTATGGATTTTCGGCTTTAATGTTGCATCAGCGTGGTGGCATTGGATATTTATTATAATTTTTATCTTTATCGACTTCCATTTCTTAACGAAGGCATGCGAATGCTTACCAACAGGTACGGTATATGCTATCTTCGCAGGGATTGGTACGGTAGGTGTTGCGTTAATGGACGTATTATTCTTCGGGCAAACACTTAGCGTTGCAAAAATTGCGTTTATCGTAGTAATTGTTATTGGTGTTATGGGCTTAAACATTGCGGATAGCATTGACGAGAAAAAAGCATCGAAAGGGGTAGCATAATATGAATACTATACAAGAAACGGCCGCTACCCTAGACTTTGTAGTTGAAGCAGTTCCAGGCTTATCTGCTACAACGCTTGGCTGGATATTAGTAATACTCGCTGCAGCCTTTGAGTTTTTAGGCGTAATTGGCTTAAAAAAATATAGTGAACAAAAGACTGCTTTTAATGGCTTCATTTATTTATTAGGATTTGGTGGCGCCTTTGCCTTACTTTACTTTTCATTTGAGTACTTGCAAGTAAGTATTGCTTACGCAGTATGGATTGGTATTGGTACAGCAGGTGCAGTTATTATTAATATGATTTTCTTTGGAGAGTCAAAAAGTATGGGGCGTATTGTCAGCGTGTTATTAATTGTCATTGGTGTTGTAGGTTTAAAATTTGTATCATAAGAAAAAGCAGATGCGTTATGCATCTGCTTTTTTTGGTGCTTTGCCAAAGAAATATAAAATAGCCCACATAAAAAATAAAACTACAGCTATAAACAGTAAAAAACTAATATGTGCAACATGCTCAATAAACATACCACCAATAATAGGCCCAATTAAACTACCTATACTAAAGGCGATACCACAAAGTAAGTTACCTGTGGGTAATAAATGTTTAGGTGTTAAATCTGCCATATATGAAATCCCCTGTGAAAATACAGAGCTTACGACAGTGCCTGCAAGGAAAAAGCACAACATCACGAACCATTCACTTTGTTCAACGAAACTTGCGAGTAAAAACACAAAACCACTTACAAAAAAGCCCATGAGTAAAATCTTACGGCGACCAATTTTATCGCCGAGCATGCCAAGTGGGATTTGTGTCACGATGCCACCCAATGTAAAGATAGATAGCATTATGGGCACTAATGATGGGGTAAAGCCATTACGCATGGCATATACGGGAAATAAAGCATTTAAAGATGACTCTAGGAAACCGTATACAAAAGGACCTAAAAAAGCGACCCAAGCAATCAGTATGGTTACTGTATAACGCTTTAGCCCCTCCTCGCCTGGATTACCACGTAAGCGCTCAGGTTTTTCATTTTGCACAAAAAAGACGAGCGACCAGGCGATTAAACAAAGTACAGATGATAAAATAAATGGAAATGCTTGCGAAACGTTGAGTAAGTTAACCATTAATGGTCCTACTGCAAAGCCAACGCTAAAGGATAGACCGTAAATGGCCATACTCTTACCTAAGTTGCTGCGCGCTGAGGAGCTAGTGATCCACGTTTGTGTTGAAATATGTAGCGCTTGATCCCCAACGCCAATCAATAGACGTAGTGCAAACCAAAACCAAACATTTTGCCATAATGGAAATAGTAGCAAACAGCTAAATACAATAGCTCCGCCTACCAAAATAATTGGCTTATAGCCAAACTTGCGCAGTGGTTGTTCTAAAAATGGTGAGACGAGTAGTACACCAATGTATAAACCAGTGGCGTGCAACCCATTAATTGTAGAAGATATGCCAGCTTGCTCAAAAATAACCGAAATTAAAGGTAACAGCATGCCTTGAGAAAATCCAGAAATCGAAACAATCGCAACGATAATCCAAAATCTTCTCTTAGCTTCTTCTTTATGTATTGTCATAAGATGCCTCCAAACTTTATGCTGTTTTTTATACATCCTAACACAAAGAAGAAAAGCGTTAAACCTATATTTAATAAGTATTTAGCTTGATGAAAGTAAGCAATGCATAAACATATTTCCGTATGAATATTTGTTCACGGAATATGAATGAGGAGATGTATATTTGTAATATCTGTGAATAAAATTAATTTTCTGTCTATAAATACATTACTTTTGGCTCATTTTTTTGTTAGTGTTTTATTTTACGATGAAGGTATGAAAGAGGTGCGTACACATGTCAGAAACAACTAAAGTTAATTATTTAAAAGAACGCCTAGAAAAATTTTTAGATATTCTTGATGGAATGGATCCGGAAACGACGCAAGTTGAAGATATTGACCGTTTAATTTCGATGATGGATGAGTTAGAAGAAAAAATTAAAGAAGCGTAATTGTTAAAGAGCACAGGCCTGTGCTCTTTTTTTCGTACCAAGAAGGTAGTATACTAGGTAAGGATGTAACTATTATTTTTACAGGGGGAAAATAATCCATGAACTTAGCAACATTGGAAAAAAGTATTTACGATTTAGTGACAGAAACATCAACAAACTTACCGAAAGACGTGCGCCGTGCCATTAAAGCAGCAAAAGAAGCGGAAAATGCAGGCACTCGTGCAGCTATGAGTTTAGACACAATCACAAATAATATCGTAATGGCGGAAGATAATGTTTCACCAATCTGCCAAGACACGGGGTTACCAACATTTAAAATTAAAACTCCTGTTGGCGTAAACCAAATGGAAATTACTTCAGTAATTAAGAAAGCGATTGCACAAGCAACGAAAGATGCAAAACTGCGTCCAAACTCAGTAGATTCATTAACAGGTGAAAACAGTGGCGATAACTTAGGTAATGGTCTACCTGTTATTAAGTATGAGCAATGGGAAAAAGATTATGTAGAAGTAAAACTAATCCTTAAGGGCGGCGGCTGTGAAAACAAAAATATTCAATACAGCTTACCAACAGAACTTGACGGCTTAGGGCGTGCAGGTCGTGATTTAGACGGCATTCGTAAGTGTATTTTACACTCTGTATACCAAGCACAAGGCCAAGGCTGTTCAGCAGGCTTTATTGGTGTAGGTATTGGTGGGGACCGTTCATCTGGTTATGACCTTGCAAAAGAACAATTATTCCGCAGTGTGGATGATACAAATCCAAATGCTGATCTTGCAAAACTAGAAGATTACATTGTTAAAACATCAAATACATTTGGTATTGGTACAATGGGCTTTGGTGGGGAAGCAACATTATTAGGCTGTAAAATTGGTGTCATGAACCGTATCCCTGCATCATTTTATGTATCAGTGGCGTACAATTGCTGGGCTTACCGTCGTATGGCCATTGATATTAATGCTGAAACTGGCGAAATTATGAATTGGCATTACCAAGATGGTGAAAAAATTACATTTAAAGATGAAGTAGCGGCAGATACAATAGGTCAAAAGGTAGTAAAACTACAAGCACCGATTACTGAAGCGCAAATTCGTGAATTAAATGTAGGGGACGTTGTATCGATTACAGGTCGTATGTACACAGGTCGCGATGCAATCCATCATCATTTAATGGGTGAGGGTGTTGAAGCACCAGTAGATTTAAATGGTCAAATCATTTATCACTGTGGTCCTGTAATGGCAAAAGACGACAATGATAACTGGACAGTTAAAGCAGCTGGCCCAACAACATCAATTCGTGAAGAGCCATACCAAGGCGATATCATGAAACGCTACGGTATCCGTGCCGTAATTGGTAAAGGTGGTATGGGACCAAAAACATTAGCAGCACTTAAAGAACACGGCGGCGTATACTTAAATGCTATCGGTGGCGCAGCACAGTATTATGCAGACTGTATTAAATCAGTAGATGGTGTTGATTTAATTGAGTTTGGTATTCCAGAGGCAATGTGGCACTTAGGTGTGGAAGATTTCACAGCTGTTGTAACAATGGACTCTCATGGCAACTCATTACATGCGGATGTTGATAAATCTTCATTAGAAAAATTAGCAAAACATACTGAACGCGTGTTCTAATTAATGCGCATTCTCAATTAGAAAAATACTTTTTTAGCGCTATCCTTTGTGCATCAAGGGGTAGCGCTTTTTTTGTGTTTAATGATAATGTTTATCGGTATAAAATGGTTGATTGTAATTTTTTCTTTGTTATAATTATTATAAATTAAAGAAATCTCGTATAGATAATCGATATGTGATAAACATTGTTGATTAGAGGTTTTGAAATTGAAATTCATTATCAAGGAGGATACTATGAATAATTCTAAACGAGAAAAATTATCATTAAATGAGAAAATAGCAGAACATGCAGAATTAATCGCAGCAATTGCTTCAGGTATTATTATTTTGATTGCTTGGCGCTTAGACACTGTGGGCTTACATACATCGGCAGTCATAGCTTACTTAACCGCCTTTATTATTGGTGGCTTTGCTAAAGCAAAAGAAGGTATTGAAGATACTTTAGCGGATAAGCGATTGAATGTAGAGTTGCTTATGGTTTTAGCGGCAATTGGTTCAGCTATTATTGGTTACTGGGCAGAGGGTGCAATACTTATCTTTATTTTTGCGATGAGTGGGGCATTAGAAACGTATGCGATGAATAAAAGTCATAAGGAAATTTCGTCATTAATGGATATGCAACCTGAAGAAGCGTGGTTAGTACGTGGAGGGTTTGAGCCTATGAAAGTAGCGGTGGCGACGTTAGTAAAAGGTGATCACCTACTAATTAAACCAGGTGAGCGCGTGCCAGCGGATGGTGTCATTATTAAAGGGAGCACGTCAATTGACGAGGCAGCGATAAGTGGTGAGCCATTGCCAGTGTCAAAAAGTGTTGGTGACGATGTCTTTGCGGGCACTGTAAATTTAAATGGTGCTGTTACAATGGAGATGACAAAATCAAATGATGAATCATTGTTCCAAAAAATTATTGCACTTGTACAATCGGCACAGAGTGAAAAATCACCGTCTCAACAATTTATCGAAAAATTTGAGGGCACGTATGTCAATATTGTCTTAATTACTGTGGTAGTAATGATGTTTTTACCACATTACTTATTAGGTTGGGATTGGACAACAACATTTTACCGAGCGATGGTATTACTCGTTGTAGCTTCTCCTTGTGCGCTTGTTGCATCAATTATGCCAGCGACGCTTGCGGCCATTTCAAATGGTGCAAAAAACGGGATTTTGTTTAAAGGTGGTTTACACCTTGAGCACTTAAGTGTATTAAATGTATTAGCAGTTGATAAAACAGGCACATTAACACAAGGCAAACCAGTGGTAACAGATGTACTTGTACGTGATGGTGTGGCTGATAATGAAGCGCTGTTTACATTAGCGAGTATTGAAGCACAATCCAATCACCCACTTGCGCAAGCAATCACACTGCATGCACGTCAACAAGGTTTAACAGACTTTGTACATCCTGAAATCGAAGACGTACCAGGTTGGGGCATAAAAGCTATAGTTAATAATCATGCTTATACAGTAGGTAAACCAGACTTTGTAGGTAAAGAACAAGCAGAAAGCTTTGCGGATGGTGCTGCCGCTCGTTTAGCAAATGAAGGTAAAACAGTTATCTTTATGAGTGATACTGAGGGCATTGTCGCTATGGTAGCGCTAAAGGATACGGTGCGTAAGGAAGCACAAGAGGCAGTAGCTGCTTTAAAAGAGCTTGGCGTTAAAGTAGTAATGTTAACAGGTGACAACGAAACAACAGCGCGCGTTATTGCTAAAGAGGCAGGCGTGGATGACTATGTTGCGGAGTGCTTACCAGAAACTAAAGTAACACATATTAAAAAGTATTTATCAGAAGATAAGTTTGTAGGGATGGTTGGTGACGGTATTAATGACGCACCAGCACTTGCTACTGCTACAACAGGTATCGCGATGGGTGAAGGTACGGATGTTGCACTAGAAACAGCAGACGTAGTGTTAATGAAAAACGATTTGTCTAAAATTGCGTATGCCATTAAGCTATCGCGAAAAATGCAACGCATTGTAAAACAAAATATCATTTTCTCTATCACTGTAATTGCGGCACTTATTATCTCAAACTTTTTACAAGTTGTGGATTTACCGCTCGGTGTTATCGGACATGAAGGCAGTACGATTTTAGTTATTTTAAATGGCCTGCGCATGTTGCGTAAGCAATAATAAATAAAAATAAGCCCTGATGACAAGCTGTCATCAGGGCTTTAATTCATTAAATTAAAAAGAGCGGGGCTCATCCACCCGCTCATAAAAACAAAGATGCCCAGCTATCCGCGCTGTTATGGCATCTTTGGTTGTAACAAGCTATTGCTCGTTACTAAGGTTTGGCACCTAGATTCCTATTATAAAGCAATAGGTGAAATAAGCAAGCTTTTTTTATCGTAGGCTTAAGCTAACAACAGCTTCAATTTGAGAAGTTTGTGGGAACATATCAACGGGTTGAATATAATCCACTGTATATAACTTAGCTAATTCATTTAAATCCTTCGCAAGTGTCGAAGGGTTACATGAAGTATAGACGAAGCGTTGTGGCTTTAAGCTTTTAACTGTATTAATAAATGAAAGTGCAAGACCTGTACGTGGTGGGTCAACTGTAATAACGTTAGGTGTAAAGCCTTCCTTCTTCCAACGAGCTAATACATCCTCAGCCGTACCTGTCACATATTTTGTATGTGTAAGACCGTGCTTTTTAGCATTGTCGCGCGCATTTTGTACGCTGTCTGGAATAACGTCCATACCACGAACCTCTTTAGCATCTTTCGCAAGCCATAAACCAACTGTACCTACGCCGCAATAAGCATCTACGACTGTTTCTTCTCCTGTAAGTGCAGCTGCTTTTTTAATTTCATTATACAAATTAACGGTTTGTTTTGGGTTTAGTTGGAAGAATGCGCGTGATGCTAAATCAAAGCCAAACTCGCCCAGCTCTTCGTGGATTGTATCTTTACCAAATAAGGTAATCGTTTCTTCACCAAATACTAAAGTTGTTTTGTCACGGTTAATGTTTTGTGTGATGGATACAATACTATCATCTGCACGTTTCATACGTGTTACAAGCTCTTCTAAATGAGGTACATCTTTACGCGTCGTAACTAATACTACTTGTGTTTGCCCTGTAGCAATGCCTGTACGCACAACAATTGTACGGATGATACCATCTAATGATTTGCCATCATAAACAGGGATGTTAAGTTTTTGAATAATTTTACGTGTAGCCACAGTAATTTTAGAAGTTACAGGGTGTTGTACAAGACAATCATTAATATTAAGTAATTTATGTGTACCTAAAGCAAATAAACCAGCATACACACGCTTACCTTCTTTACGTACTTGGAATTGACTCTTGTTACGGTAATGCCAAGGCTCATCCATACCAATAGTTGGACGGATCTCGGTTGTTTCAGCTAGGCGACTTGCATAGCGCTCCATAGCTTGCACAATGATATCGCGCTTCTCCACAAGCTGCTTATCATATGTCATGTGCTGTAATTGGCAACCGCCACACTCTTCATATACAACACATGGCGGGGTTTGGCGTGCTGGTGATTTTTCGCGGAGCTGTACAATTTTAGCTTCAGCAAAATTGTTTGATAGCTTTGTTACTTCAGCAGTAACAACTTCACCAGGGATAGCCCCTTTTACAAATACTACGTTACGTTTAAAAAAGCCTACACCCTCGCCGTTAATGCCTAAGCGTTTAATCGTTAGAGGAAATCGTTGCCCGACTTTCATGATGGTTTGTGTCAAAAAATCCACGTCCTTTTATAGTTATCCGTTCATTATAACGAATATATCTTTAACCGTAAATGTTTTCTAGTGCTTCGTAAGCAGTAGGGTAGTTAAATGTGAAGGCGTGCTTTTCTAATTTGCTCGCAAGTACATGTTGCCCTTCAAGCACAAGTTTACTTTGTTCTCCTAAAGCAAGTTTTAAAGGTAACTCGGGCACAGGAAGCCAGTTGCTTTCTTGTAAAATTACGCTAAGTACATACGAAAACTCCTTCATACGAAGTGGTTGAGGCGCTGTGATATTAAATGGGCCTTTTAAGTCAGTCGTTGTGATGGCGAAGTAAAGTGCACGCGCAACATCTTCAACGTGCACCCAAGATAGCCATTGTTCACCTGAGCCAACAACGCCACCAACATGCATTTTATAAGGTAGTGCCATCATAGGGAGAGCGCCTTCGTCACGACCTAAAATAACGCCGAAGCGGCCCGTAGCTACGCGTACGCCAAAGCGTTCAACACGATGTGCCATTCGTTCCCAATCGTGTACGGTTTGCCCTAAAAAATCATCAGCAATGACAGAGCTTGATTCTGTATAAATGGCTGAGGTTGATGTAGGGTAAATGCCGACAGCACTTGCATTAACAAGTACCTCTGGCTTAGTATCTAGCGCTTCAATAATCTCGGCAATTGTGATAGTAGCTTGCATACGACTATCATAAATTTCAAATTTGCGTTTGTCAGTCCAACGGCCACTATTTAGCGAAACACCAGCGAGATTAACAAATGCATCAGCCTGTTTGATTTCAGTGGCAGGGCTGCTAGTCGGCGTTAGCCACTGTACGTACTGTACACCATCCTGCACTTTACTTTCGCCACGCGTTAAAATGATAACGTCATGCCCCTTGTCTTTTAATAAAGCAGTTAATGCTTTGCCTACAAAGCCAGTTCCTCCTGAAATAACAACTTTCATAATGCATCCTCCTTTTAAGTAAACCTACTGTCTCTACTATACCCAACTTTTACGCGTAGTATGTGTAAAAAATCTGTTAAACTAGATAGAGAGGTGAGTATATGCGTGTTATTACTAAAATTACCCGTCAAAAAAATAATGCCGAGCGTTACAATATTTTTTTAGATGGTGAGTATGCTTTTCCTGTAGATGAGGCAGTGTTAATTAAATTTGAGTTAACAAAGGATAAAATGCTAACGAATGAAGAAATCGGAGAAATTAATTACGAGGACGAAATTCGGAAGGCATTTAATCGCGCGCTTCACTTTTTATCTTTCCGCATGCGTAGTGAGCATGAGGTAAAGGAGAAGTTGAAAGATGACTTTGGCGAGGCTGTAATATTAGAAGCCATCGTTAAATTAAAAGACTATGGCTTTTTAAATGATGAGGCGTTTGCGACAGCCTTTATGAATACAAAGAAGAATGCGGCAAAACAAGGGCCTCGAGCAATTGCACAAGACTTAAAGCGCAAGGGCATTAGTGACAAAACGCGTGAAGCGGTCCTTGATGAGTTTGGGCACGGTGAACAAGTAGAGATTGCTACACAACTTGCTCAAAAGATTGCGCGTAGTGAGTACAGTAAAACCCCAGCGCAAGTAAAGCAAAAGATTAGAGATAACTTAATGCGTAAAGGTTATAGCTTTGAAGTGATTGCTAATGCGATTGCAGCAACGCCTATTACACGCGATGAGGAAGATTGGGATACAATGATTGAAAAACAAGGTGATAAAATTTGGGATAAGTATGCACGTAAGACAACAGGTTACGAACTCAAAATGAAAGTCAAACAGGCATTGTACCAAAAGGGTTTCCCAAGTGATATAATTGATACGTTTATTGAACAAAAGGAGAGTGCGCTATGAGTGAGTTATATGCTGCAATGGACGAGCATGAACTGCGTCAGGAAATTGCTAACTTAAAAGAAAAAGCACGTAAGGCTGAGCAACTAGGTATTGTAAATGAATTCGCGGTGTATGAGCGCAAAGCATTAATGGCAGCTGCGTATTTAATAGATCCAGCAACGATTGTTGTTGGTGAGATGTATCGTTTAGATGGTGCGCCAGGAGAGTTTTTCCAAGTAGATCGACTAAAAGGACGCTTTGCATGGGGTCACCGTTTAGGCAGTGATAAATATGAGGAAGCGATTCCGATTTCGATGTTAGCACCAATGAAGGTAGGGAAATAATATGCAACAATTTATTGAACAATTAACAGTTAAGCTTGCAAGTATGAATCCTGAAATGAGCGAGGAGCGCGCCCGCACGTGGGTCGAGCTATTATGGAGTGACTATGAAGCTAGCTCTGCAAAAGCAGGTTATGATTATAAAAGTGCCGAGCACACAGCAAAATTAGTGGACCAACTCATTACAAGTTATGGTGATAAATTGCATTTATTTGCTAGTAAAAACCCTAAGTTTGCAGCATTGTTAGAACAATAAAAATGAAACTGGGATGTATTCCTTGTTAGTTGATAGAACGACAAAAAAGTTGAAGCGATGTTAAAGTCGCTTCAACTTTTTACTTTTGTTATTCTTTTTACTCGTGAAATAAGCTAAGTAAATTACCGTTAGGGTCTCTAATGATGGCATAATATTGCCCCAAAAAGGCATCCCGAGGCTGTTTAACTACTGTGTGCCGTAATTTTAAGCAAAGCGTGTCTACTTCGACACGTGTATCACAGCGAAAGGCAAGTTCGATTTTTTCTCCTGTTAAGGTTAGTTCAAAGCCATAAACCTGTGTAATCATTTGCGTAGTATTAAGTGAAATGCGTGCGCCATTATTTATTAGCTTTGCATAATTATCAAGGCGCTCAGCTACACTAAAGCCAAGTTGTTAATAAAATGTGATAGACTGTGGCAAGTCGCGTACAATAATACCAACCATATCAAGCTTCATTTAATATCTCTTTATTGGCTAGAGCCAATTTGTAATTTTTTTTGTAGCTTGTCTTCACTAAAAATCCATCCTGTGTAAGACGTTACAACATTATTATCCTCATCCATATGCGCAACAGCAACAAATGGATAGCGATTATCACTACGGTAGCGAAGGTCGATTAAACGCACCTCTGTTAATCCGTTAGGTAACTCGCTAATTTCCCAACGATAAAGTGGAGAGAAGGATAAAAACGAATCGAGATTACTATCCTTAAGAGCTGCCTGTACCATTGGTGTTTGTGGAATAGGATGAATTTTAAATTTATCATAGATTGTTACAGAGCGACGATATGCGCGCCCCACATAATAGTGAGTGTCAGATGCCGCTGCTACACGCCATTCAAAGAAGCGCATAGTTGGTGCTACAATTACGTAGTTTTCGTCTGGTATTACAGAGTGTACAGCGTGTTTAACAGCACCTTGTACCGCAAAGCGTAGTACATAGTAGGCGATAATAATAACGTACATGATGCTAAAGGTGATAACAGGGTTAGCACCGAAAGCCCAAAACAATAAACCAAAGCAATGAATCCCGAAAATAATAGGGTCAAAGGTGTTAATAACGCCTAAGGCCACCCATTTTTTAGAGAACGGACGCAGAGCCTGTGTACCATAAGCGTTAAAGATGTCAACGAAGACATGCAAAAACACCGCTAAAAATGTCCATAACCATAAGTGTAATACATTGGCGTCAGGTAAAATAAACGATAAAATAATCGTTAGTAAAATCGGCCATAATAAAACGGCTGGGATGGAGTGTGTAATACCGCGATGATGTCTGATATAAACCGCGTTATTACGTAATTTTAAAACAGTATCAATATCGGGAATTTGTGAACCTATAATCATACCAGCCATGACTGCGGTAAATGTTGCAGGCTCACTTGCGACGACAGGGTCAACAAGCGCTAAGCCACCAAGTGAAATACCCATGACCAAGTGTGTGCCAGAATCCATAAAAACAACTCCTTATTTACTAACAAGCGTGTATACATATATTGTATACTCTTTTCCTATTAAATTAAATGATTTACAACGGAGGTTACAATGAATTACCCTTACAAGCAACAATTTAAAGAAGCTTTAGTTACTTGGTTTAGTGAAGACCATCGTGATTTACCTTGGCGTAAGACACGCGACCCTTATAAGATTTGGGTATCCGAAATTATGTTACAACAAACGAGAGTGGATACAGTAATTCCGTATTACGAACGCTTTATGATGAGCTTTCCTACTATAGAGGCATTGGCTAATGCAGAAGAAGAAGAAGTATTAAAGCATTGGGAGGGGCTAGGCTATTACTCACGCGCCCGTAATTTGCAAGCTGCAGTACGCGAAGTATCCGAAAACTACGGAGGTATTGTACCAAATACACGTCATGATATTGCTAAACTAAAAGGTGTGGGCCCGTATACAGCAGGAGCGGTATTAAGTATTGCATACGGTGTACCAGAGCATGCAGTTGATGGCAACGTGATGCGCGTCTTAAGCCGTGTACTTAATATACGCGAGGATATTAGTAAGCCTAAAACGAAAAAAATATTTGAGGATGCTGTAATGGCACTCATTGACGAAGCTAATCCTTCTTATTTTAATCAAGGATTAATGGAGCTAGGTGCATTAATTTGTACCAAAGGTAAACCAAGTTGCTTGTTGTGCCCTGTACGTGAGTTTTGCCTTGGTTTTGAAGCGGGTGACCCAGAGGTGTTACCAATTAAAACAAAGAAAACTAAAGTAAAGGCATTAAATTATGATGTTGTAGTGCACCAACGCGGTGCTACGTATTTTGTACAGCAACGTGCAGCAGAGGGATTGCTTGCTAACTTATGGCAGTTTCCTATGTATGAGAGCTACAAACCTGGGGAGCCCTTAGTAAACTTTAAGCATGTGTTCTCCCATTTGGTGTGGCATATTGAGAGTTACCTTACAACTGAACTACCTGTCCAACAAGAAGGAAAATGGTTAACAATTGAAGAAATTGAGCGTTTGCCAATGCCTGTGCCAATGCTAAAAGTGCTGGACGCTGTGAAGAAACAAGTAGAATTGTGAACTTCTCCCTACACCTTTACTGCAAGGATTGCTATAATTGAACATGAAGTATAAAAAGAGTGCAACAGTAAAGGTGGGCGTTTTATGGCAATACCAATAGAAGGAGAAACGGTACAAATTCACAGTTACAAGCACAACGGTCATATCCACCGTGTATGGCAAGAGACGATGATTTTAAAAGGTACAAAAAACGTCGTGATTGGTGCTAATGAACGTACACTTGTAACCGAATCTGACGGACGCACATGGCTAACAAGAGAGCCTTCTATTTGTTATTTTCATGCGGAACATTGGTTTAATGTCATTTGTATGTTGCGTGAAGACGGCGTTTATTATTATTGTAATTTAAGCTCGCCATTTGTCTTTGATAACGATGCGATTAAGTATATTGATTATGATTTGGATATTAAAGTTTTCCCTGATATGTCTTACACTTTGCTTGATGAAGATGAGTATGAGCAACATAAAAGAGAAATGGCGTATCCTGATGTAATTGATAAAATTTTAAAGCGCAATGTCGACAAACTAATTAGTT
The DNA here is from genome assembly GCA_000935965.1 of Metalysinibacillus saudimassiliensis. GTDB lineage: Bacteria > Bacillota > Bacilli > Bacillales_A > Planococcaceae > Metalysinibacillus > Metalysinibacillus saudimassiliensis. Next base: position 109,506 of record LN483075.1, on the reverse strand, counting down.
GGATTGAACAAAAAAGAGGGCCCTTTGCGCCAGATTTTATTGATGTGTGGACGAGCCGCTATCGTTTACAACGTGAAATTAAAGAAAATATGGAATGAAAAACATTCGTCTCTAAATCTAGGGGCGAATGTTTTTTATTTTGTTGCTCAAGCGAGATAGTTATGCTTTAGGTAATATTTTGGTATAATTAAATGTACGGCATTTACATAATGCCTATTTTTATTTACTAAGGTCGTGAAAAAATTGGATAATATCAAACGCTATATGCGCTTCGTTAAACCGTATACATGGGAAGTTATTGTAACGATTATTATTGGGATTTTTAAATTTGCTATCCCATTATTTATTCCGCTACTTATTAAAATCGTCATTGATGATATTATTGGTGCTGCGGATTTAACAAGCGCAGAAAAAACAACGCAATTATTTTGGTGGTTGGGTGGTACTATTTTTGTGTTCTTCGTTATTCGCCCACCTATTGAGTATTTTAGACAGTATTTAGCACAACATGTCAGCAACAAGGTGCTGTACGATGTGCGTCGTGATATGCATGAGCATTTACAAAAGCTAAGTTTACGCTTTTATGCCAATTCACGAACAGGCGATATTATTTCGCGCACAATTAATGATGTAGAACAAACAAAAAATTTCGTTGTAACAGGACTCATGAATGTTTGGCTCGACCTAGCAACGATTATTATTGCAGTTTGCATTATGTTAACGCTTAATGTGGAGTTAACAATTGTTGCGCTCATTGTATTCCCGTTTTATGCACTGAGTGTGCGTTACTTTTTTGGTAAGTTACGCGCATTAACGCGCGAGCGCTCTAAGTCATTAGCGGGTGTACAAAGTTATTTGCATGAGCGAGTAGCAGGCATGAGTGTAGTAAAAAGTTTTACATTAGAAGAGCGTGAACAGGAAAATTTTGCGAAAGTGAATGGCGAATTTCTTGATGCATCACTTAAACAAACTCGTTGGAATGCTAAGTCTTTTGCGGTAGTCAATACCATTACTGACGTTGCACCTTTACTTGTCATTGGTTACGCAGGCTATCAAGTTATTCACGGGCATCTTTCAGTAGGTACGATGGTAGAGCGTTTATTGCGTATATTGAACGCCTTTATAGCCCACTACGTCGTTTAGTAAGTGCTTCGACAACATTAACACAGGCCATTGCTTCAATGGATCGTATGTTTGAACTAATGGATGAGCCTCATGAAATCCAAGATAAAAAGGGCGCACATGAGTTAACGCGCGCACGTGGTGATATTGCGTTTGACCATGTGAGCTTTAAGTATGACCCAGATGGTAGCGAAATTTTGCATGACGTTAATTTTACTGTTAAAGCAGGAGAAACAGTAGCCTTTGTAGGGATGAGTGGCGGTGGTAAATCAACCATTGTTAACTTAATCCCGCGCTTTTACGAAGTGTCTGAAGGTGCTGTGCGTATTGATGGACATGATGTGCGAGATGTTACCGTCAAATCACTACGTGAACAAATTGGCTTAGTGCTACAAGACACTATTTTATTTAGTGATACCATTCGCGAAAATATTTTAATGGGTCAACCAAATGCAACAGAAGAGCAGATGATTGCAGCAGCTAAAGCGGCTAATGCCCATGATTTTATTGTAAGCTTGCCACAAGGGTACGACACCACGGTCGGTGAACGAGGTGTTAAACTATCAGGTGGTCAAAAACAACGCGTTGCCATTGCGCGCGTATTTTTAAAAAATCCTGCGATTTTAGTATTAGATGAGGCCACATCAGCGTTAGATTTAGAGAGTGAGTCGCTTATACAAGAATCCGTAGAAAAATTAGCAGCTGACCGCACAACTATTATGATTGCTCACCGCCTATCAACAATTACCCATGCTGACCGCATTATTGTAATCTCGCACGGCAAAGTTATTGAGCAAGGCACTCACCAACAGTTGCTTCGTCAACAAAGTGCTTACTATGATTTGTATAAAATTCAAAACTTAACAATATAAGCTAGCTGCGTTTATCGCAAGCTAGTTTTTTTATGTGAAAATAAAAAAGTGAACAAAATGTGAAAAAATATAGAAAATAAAGAAAACTTAGTATATTATGATAACTAAGTAGTTTTTATTGTTTTTTAGGGGTGAGTAAATGAGTGAGAGAAGGAAAGTGCTAGACGTTATAAATTTGGAGACAACATTTTTTACAGATGATGGTGCAGTGCCGGCAGTAGATGATATTAGCTTTTCCATTTACGAGGGAGAAATACTTGGCATCGTGGGAGAATCGGGTAGTGGTAAGAGTGTAACTTCATTATCTGTTATGCGGCTCATTCCAAGTCCACCCGGTAAAATAACTAACGGACAAATTTTATTTGAAGACAAGGATCTTGTTAAATTAACAGATAAAGAAATGCGTCGTGTCCGTGGTAAGGATGTAGCTATGATTTTTCAAGAGCCTATGACGTCACTTAATCCTTTATTTACTATTGGTAATCAACTATTAGAGGCTATTCGTATTCATCATAAAAAATGGTCAAAGCAACAAATGAGAGCGCGTGCAATTGAGATTCTTAAATTGGTAGGGCTACCACGTGCAGAAGCCTTACTAAAGGATTACCCACATCAATTATCAGGTGGGATGAGACAACGTGTCATGATTGCGATGGCCTTGGTATGTAACCCTAAGGTATTGATAGCAGATGAGCCTACAACAGCACTAGATGTTACAATACAGGCGCAAATATTACAACTTATGAAAAATTTAAATGATCAATTAAATACCGCAGTTATGTTAATTACCCATGATTTAGGTGTAGTAGCTGAAACATGTGAACGTGTAATCGTAATGTATGCAGGACAAATTGTGGAAGAAGCACATGTTCAGGATTTATTTGAAAACCCTGCACACCCTTATACACAAGGGTTACTACAGTCTGTACCAGATATGCGTTTTAAAAAAGAAGCACTCTATTCAATTCCAGGTAGTGTACCAAAACCAGGAACAATTGAAGTAGGTTGTCGTTTTGCTGATCGTTGTCAATTTGCTATGCCGCGTTGTACAACGGAAACACCTAAATTATATGAAGTGGCAAGTGGACAAATGGCGCGTTGCTTCTTAATAGAGCAGGTGGAGGTGTTGGTATGAGTAAACCATTAGTTAAAGTGAAAGATTTACAAAAACATTTTCCTGTTCACTCAGGTATGTTAGGACGGAAAACTGGTGTTGTAAAAGCGGTTGATGGGGTTAGCTTTGAGGTTTATGAAGGAGAAACATTAGGGATTGTAGGTGAGTCAGGTTGTGGCAAATCTACGACAGGCAGACTGATTATGAGACTACTTGATAATACAGGAGGCAGCATCGAGATTGATGGACGAAAAGTTAGTGAGCTATCAAAACAAGATATGCGTGCCATGCGTAGAGATATTCAAATGGTGTTTCAAGATCCTTATGCTTCATTAAATCCGCGACATACTATTGGTAAGATTTTAGAAGAGCCGTTAATCGTGCATGGCTTAGGAAATGCAAAAGAACGAAAGGTTAAAGTTTCAGAATTTTTAAAAATTGTAGGATTGAGTGATTATCATATTAATCGTTACCCTCACCAATTTAGTGGAGGACAACGTCAGCGGATAGGAATTGCTCGTGCGTTAATGACAAACCCAAAATTAATTATTGCAGATGAACCTGTGTCAGCATTAGATGTATCAATACAGGCACAAGTATTAAACCTTATGCAGAAATTACAAAAAGATTTAGGGCTTACCTATTTATTTATCGCGCATGACCTAGGTGTAGTGCGTCATATCAGTAATCGAGTGGGTGTCATGTATTTAGGTAGGATGGTAGAGCTTGCGGTGAGTGAGTCACTTTACGGTGAACCACTACATCCTTATACACAAGCATTGTTAGCCTCTGTGCCTGTGCCCGATCCTGATTTCACTCGAGAAGTAAAGCTATTAGATGGGGATATACCAAGTGCTTCAAATCCACCTAGTGGTTGTACATTCCATACACGTTGCCCATTTAAAATGGAGCGCTGTCTTCAAGAAGTACCGCAAATGATAGAAGTAAAGCAAGGTCATTCTGTAGCCTGTCATTTATATGATGGAGCGCAATGATATAGATTAAAGAGGAGGGGTTAGTTTGAAAAGTAAAAGAGTGATGAGGATAGGGTTATTAATTGCTTTGGTATTAACTATGATGTTAGCTGCGTGTGGCGATAAAAGTAAAGAAACTGGCGGAGGTAAAGAGGGTGAGACTGGTAGTGGAACAAAAGGCGAAGGCGGCGGCACGTTAGTATTTGGGCGCGGTGGTGATTCTGTAGCGCTAGATCCTGCGATTGTAACTGATGGAGAGTCGTATAAAGTACTCGTAAATGTTACAGAAACACTAGTTGATTTTGGTAAAGATAATATGGAGTTAAACCCACTATTAGCAGAGTCGTGGGAGAAAAGTGATGACGGACTAACATATACATTTAAATTGAAGCAAGGTGTTAAATTCCATGATGACACAGACTTTAATGCAGAGGCTGTTGTAAAAAACGTAGAGCGTTGGAAAAATGGCGATGATAAGTTTGCTTATTATCATTCACAGTTTCGCTTAGATGAAAAGGATGTTATTGAGTCAGTAACAGCTGAAGATGAGCATACTGTTGTATTTAAACTAAGTACCCCGCAAGCGCCGTTTTTACGTAATATTGCGATGTCAGCGTTTGCTATGCTGAGTCCAACAGCTTTTGAAGCGGATGAAAAGAAAATGGCAGAGGCACCAATAGGTACAGGTCCATTTAAATTTGTAGAGTGGAAGCGTAATGATGCTATAACGATTGAGAAATTTGATGGATACCATGTTGAAGGTTTACCAAAGTTAGACAAAATTATTTATCGTGCAATTCCTGATAACTCAGCACGTTTAAATGAATTGTCAGCAGGAAGTATTGATGTGGCAGATGGGATTAATCCATCGGATGCGGCAGGTGTTAAAGGTAATGATCAGCTTCAATTAATTGAGCGACCTTCAATGAATGTTGGTTACTTTGGTTTAACTGTTTCACGTAAACCTTTTGATGACAAGTTAGTACGTCAAGCAGCAAACTATGCTGTGGATAAACAAGCAATTGTAGATGCTTTCTTTGAAGGTTATGCAGAAGTAGCTAATACACCGTTACCACCAGTGTTAGAGGCACACAACGAAAATATTAAAGCATATCCATATGATCCAGAAAAAGCTAAAGAATTATTAAAAGAAGCGGGTTATAAAGGTGAAGAGTTTGAGTTGTGGGCTATGCCAGTGCCACGTCCATACATGCCAGATGGTCAAAAAATTGCAGAAGCGATTCAAAAGAATTTTGAAGATGTAGGTTTAAAAGCTAAAATTGTATCTTTCGAGTGGGCAACATATTTAGAAAAAGCAACTGCAGGCGATGCGGATTCATTCTTATTAGGATGGACAGGCGATAATGGTGATGCTGATAACTTCCTTTATACATTATTAGATGAAGATAATATTGGCAGTAATAACTATACATTTTATAAAAATGATGAACTACACAAGCTATTAATAGATGCGCAAACAGAAGTAGATGAAGATAAACGTAATGAGATGTATAAAAAAGCGCAAGAAATTATTCATGAGGATGCACCGTGGATTCCACTTGCACATTCAACACCATTACTTGCAGCAACAGCAAACGTAAGCAATTATGTAGCACACCCAACGAGCTCGGATAAATTATTAGAAGTAGAGCTTAAATGATTGTGAAAAGAAGGAAGGGAAGCTTCCCTTCCTTCTTTTGTTTTGCATAGTTATTGACAACAAGAAATTAAAAAGAGGTGAGGAGCATGCTTCACTATATTGGAAAAAGATTATTACAATTAATCCCCGTCTTGCTCGGAATGTCATTTATTGTGTTTCTTATGATCCGCGCTATTCCTGGTGACCCTGCACAAGTTATTTTAGGGCAACAAGCAACTGTGGAAGCGAAAGCGGCGTTGCGCGCAAGTTTAGGATTAGATAACCCTTGGTATGTACAATACTTTGATTATTTGGGTGGTATTTTAACAGGAGACTTAGGTGAATCTATTCGAACAAAGGTGCCGATTGTAGAAGAAGTTTATCCTTACCTAGCTGCAACAGCAGAGCTTGCAATCTTCGCCATGATTATTGCAATTGTAGTGGGTGTAAATGCTGGGATTATTTCCGCTTGGTTTCAAAATTCATGGTTTGATTATGCTGCGATGATTATTGCACTAATTGGTGTATCAGTACCAATATTTTGGTTAGGGCTTATGGGGCAGTGGGCATTTGGTACAGAGTTAGGTTGGTTGCCAATTTCAGGGCGTGGTGATGTTAGGGACCCTGTTACAAGTATTACGCATTTTTACTTAATTGATACCTTAATACAAGGGCGCTTCGATCAGTTTATTGCTACGATACGCCATTTGATTTTACCCGGAATGGCTTTAGCAACCATACCGATGGCAATTATAGCGCGTATGACCCGGTCGAGCATGCTAGAAGTTATGCGTTCAGATTATGTACGTACTGCGCGTGCCAAAGGACAAAAAATGTTTGTAGTTGTTTACAAGCATGCATTAAAAAATGCAATCATCCCAGTATTAACAGTAATTGGCTTGCAATCAGGCATGTTATTAGGAGGCGCGATCTTAACAGAGACTATCTTTAGTTGGCCAGGTGTTGGTCGTTATGTTTATGATGCAATCGGCTTCCGTGATTATCCAGTTATTCAATCGGGTGTACTAATTATTGCATTTTTATTTGTCATGATTAATTTAATTGTAGATATTTTATATAGTGCTATTGATCCGCGCATCAAATATAAATGAGGAGGGATTGATTATGTCTGAAGCAGTTGTAACACCAAAAAAGCAAGTGAAAGAGCGTAAAACAGGGCCTTGGCGTGATGGCTGGCGTAGCTTCAAAAAAAATAAAATTGCCCTCATTGGTGCATCAATCGTATTGTTTTTCGTAACATTAGCTATTTTTGGACCTATAGTGGCACCGCAAGGGATAAATGAACAAATGCTTACAAATAAATTACAGGCACCCTCTGCTGAGCATTGGTTTGGCACAGATGATTTAGGTAGAGATGTTTATTCACGTGTTATTTTGGGCGCCCGTATTTCATTATTAGTTGGCTTTCTTTCTGTGGTTGCATCGGCAATTATTGGAAGTCTACTTGGCATTATAGCAGGCTATTATGGGCGTTGGGTTGATACGGTAATATCACGTTTGTTTGATATTTTGTTAGCTTTTCCGAGTATATTGTTAGCTATAGCAATTGTAGCAGTTTTAGGGCCGTCATTACAAAATGCTTTGATTGCAATTGCAATAATTAATGTGCCTAACTTTGGACGTTTGATACGCTCGCGTGTTCTTAGTATTAAAGAAGAAGAATATATTACAGCAGCAAAAGCAATTGGTATGTCGGATATGCGTATTTTATTTTCTCATATTTTGCCAAACTCCATGACTCCTGTAATTGTTCAAGGAACGTTAGCGATTGCAACAGCAATCATAGAAGCTGCAGCTTTAGGTTTTTTAGGGTTAGGTGCACAACCACCCCAGCCGGAGTGGGGAAAAATGCTTGCAGATGCGCGTAGCTATTTTATAACAGCGCCATGGACGATGATTTTTCCAGGACTATCTATTATGTTGGTAGTTCTCGGATTTAATTTAATGGGTGATGGATTACGAGATGCTTTTGATCCTAAAATGAAAAATTAAGTAGTACAAAAAGAGGTTGGGACATAACTCGATTTTTAGGAAAGATATAAAATATGAGTAGTAATTTTCTTGGTTAAACAAATCATTTAATGCATTTGAAAGCAAAAAAATGTGAGGCGATTTTTAAAATCGCCTCACATTTTTTCTTTTGTCTCAACCTCTTTAGTTTTAATAAACTTCATCCTCAAGTTCTAAGTTGATTTCTTCACCATGGTAATTTTGGTAAGCCACAATTAAGGTATCGAGATGCTCTAGATTTTCTTCGTAATCAAGAATACGTGACAAAATGTAAAGTAAGTGATAACTCGAAAATTCGGTTTCTTCTTCTTCGTAAGCAATAGAAATTTGTTTGATAAAAATATCCATTAACTCCGTACGCTGAATATAGTCAGTTTTATCATACCACTCACTATGTTCAGGCTTTAACTTACCTGTATATTTAAGCAATAATTGTTCGTGGTAAGTTAATAAAAAATCTAATCGTTCTTGAATCATTAAATGAAACTGGTCTGGCAACTGTGCAATTTCGTTTTCGTGTTTGTGCAGACGTTGCAAGAGTTCAAGGCTTTTTTTAGACGTAGTAATCATTTGACGATACACAACGAGTTTTCGGGCTTTTACATATTTTTTATGCTTAAAATAATTGCGTTCCTCTTTATAAAAGCCATAAAAAGTTTCGACGCGATCCATACGCTCTTGAAATTTAACTAACGCTGTTTTAGTTGACGTGTGCTCAGATGCTTGGCGAATCGCGAGGCGTGTCCAACGAATAATATCATCTTGTAAAAAGTAGATTTTTTTAAATAACTTTGTTTCGTAGCGTGGTGGAATAAAAATTAAATTGACGACAAATGCGGCAAGCACACCGACTAAAATCGTGGCGAAACGGATTAACGCAAATGTTAGGAAGTCATCACTTTGCACTTCCATAATAGCTACCACTGTAACAAGTGCAAGTGACAAAGATTTTTCTAACCCAAATTTTAGCATCAAGCTAATTGTTAAAATAACAGCAATACCAATCGCTACAATTTGGTGACCAAACACTAAGCTAAAGATAACAGCGATGGTAGCACCAATTAAGTTGGCTTGCATCTGCTCAATAATAGTTAAATAAGAGCGATAGATTGATGGCTGAATAGCAAAGATTGCTGCAATTCCTGCAAAGATTGGGGAGGGGAGGTTTAAAAGCTCTGCTAAAAATAAAGCAAAGACAATGGCGACCCCCGTTTTAAGAACGCGAGCACCTAATTTCATACGGTTATTCCTCTCTGTACAATAGTTACTGTAAATGTAACGTAAAACAAGAGTAGCGGTCAACCGAAGTTAACCGCTACTATCAATTATAGTTGAGAGAAGGCGTAATCTACTGCACGTAATGTTTCATTTATATCTTCTTCAGTGTGTTCAGTTGTTAAGAACCAAGCCTCGTAGCGAGACGGAGCAAAGTTAATACCTTGTTGTAGCATTAATTTAAAGAAGCGGCCAAAGATTTCACCATCTGAGTTTTCAGCTTGCTCGTAGTTTTCGACAACTTCGTCTGTAAAGTATACAGCGAGAGCACCTTTAACACGGTTAACGCTAACTGTAACGCCATGCTTTTTAGCTAGCGCTACAACGCCGTCCTCTAAAATTTTACCAAGGCGATCCATTTCTTCATAGATGCCAGGTGTTTGTAATACTTCTAGACAAGCAATACCTGCTTGCATTGAAGCAGGGTTGCCAGCCATTGTACCAGCTTGGTAGGCTGGGCCCAGTGGAGCAACAGTATCCATAATTTCTTTACGGCCACCGTAAGCACCGATAGGTAGACCGCCACCAATGACTTTACCAAGCGCTGTTAAATCAGGCGTTAAGCCAAGTAAAGTTTGCGCAGCACCATAGTGGAAGCGGAAAGCTGTAATGACTTCATCATGAATCGTTAGTGCTCCGTATTCCTTCGCCAGCTCGTGAACTAGCTCAAGGAAGCCTTTGTTAGGCTCGACAATACCGAAGTTGCCAACGATTGGTTCGATTAAAATTGCAGCCAATTCATTACCCCATTTTTTCATAGCAGCTTTAAATGCCTCTGGGTCATTAAAAGGTACTGTTAAAACTTCAGCTGCCGTTTCCTTCGTTACACCTGCTGAGTCAGGTGTGCCAAGTGTCGCAGGACCAGAGCCAGCGGCAACTAATACTAAGTCAAAGTGACCGTGGTAGCAACCTGCAAATTTCATAACCTTAGTGCGTCCTGTATAAGCACGAGCTACACGAATCGTTGTCATTACAGCTTCAGTGCCTGAGTTGTTAAAGCGTACTTTATCCATCGAAGGGATAGCTTCCTTCAACATTTTAGCAAACTTCACTTCATGCGTTGTAGCTGTACCAAACAATGTACCTGTGGTTGCCGCATTTGTGATAGCTTTTGCAATATGAGGATGTGCATGTCCTGTTACAATAGGACCGTAAGCCGCTAGGTAATCAATATAACGGTTGCCATCAATGTCATAAAAATAAGCACCCTCGCCGCGCTCCATTGCTACAGGGGCACCACCACCTACAGCGCGATACGAACGTGATGGGCTATTAACGCCACCAACAATATGTTTTTGAGCTTCTTCATATAAAGCTTCTGATTTAGTAAAATCCATGCCAATTCCTCCTAGTTATAACTCTCTTCTATTGTAGACGTAATAAAACAAATTCGCCAAACAATTTGAATGTCAGTGCAATTGTTGGCATAGTTAGAGTAGAAAACGATGTAAGGAGGAAATTAAAATGATGAAACAAGCACCAGATTTTACATTAAACAATCAAAACGGGGAGGCCGTTAGCCTAAGTGACTTTCGAGGCAACTATGTAGTATTGTATTTTTATCCTAAAGATATGACGCCTGGCTGCACAACACAGGCATGCAATTTCCGTGATGATTATCCTACGTACGAGGGATTGGACGCAGTAATTTTAGGCGTTAGCGCAGATGATGAGACGCGTCATACAAAATTTATCGCTAAACATGATCTGCCATTCTCATTATTAGCAGATACCGAGCACAAAGTATGTGAGCAGTATGGTGTATGGGTTTTGAAAAAAATGTTTGGTAAAGAATATTACGGAATTGAACGTTCAACTTTTCTAATTGATAAAGAAGGCAACATAGTTAAGGAATGGCGCAAGGTCAAAGTGAAGGACCATAACGAAGAGGTTAAAGCAGCATTAGCAGAACTAAACGCATAACAACAACGTATTGTTATACCCCTTGTAGTTAAAAGTTGACAGTGTATCGTATTGTCAGCTAAACTAATTATAACGATTATAAAATAGTAATTGCTATGAAAAGAGGTGTATGGCGATGTCTGAATTGCATTTAACTGAAGCGTTAGACACGCTAAAACAAGCAGGTATCCGTATCACGCCACAGCGCCATGCGATTTTAGAGTATATGATTCAATTTATGTCGCATCCAACAGCAGATGAAATTTATAAAGCATTAGAGGATAAATTTCCAAATATGAGTGTGGCAACTGTATATAATAACTTACGTGTGTTTAAAGACGCTGGTTTAATTAAAGAATTAAATTACGGTGATGCATCAAGCCGATTTGATTTTGTTACGCATGATCACTATCACATTATGTGTGAGGATTGCGGCAAAATCGTAGACTTCCAGTATCCAGGACTCGACGAGATTGAGCACTGCGCTTCACAGGTTACAGGCTTTCAAGTGAATTCTCATCGTTTAGAGCTGTACGGAACATGCGCAACGTGTTTAGCGGCAAAACAAAAAGTATCTAGCTAATTAGCTAGATACTTTTTTTGTTATTCTGATTTTTTATTGTAAGACTGATCAAATGCCTTACCTTCTAAGTTAGGGTCTAACGTTAAAGGTTCGTTACAGTACATACACATATCTACACGACCAAGCACCTTAGTATGCTTGCCACAATTTGGACAGGCGACTTGCACGGCTCTGGTCGATAATAAGCCAATCCATAAATAAACAGCTGTACTAGCAAAAATACATAATAAACCAAGTGACATAAAGATTACAACAAGCCAAGGGTTTTCTCTAAAGAAAATAGCACCGTACATTACAACGAAGCCAATAAAAATTAGCGAAAGTGCAAATGAACGTATTTTATTAATCTTACTATTATATTTTTTCATTACGTAAAGCCTCCAGTCTAAAACTTACTATAACATAAAAGGCTTTCAAAAAAGGAGGGAAATGTGTAGGTTTGTCGAAAGTAGTTCATAGTAATTAAAGTATAAGGAGCGTTAAACAAAATGGATCATTTATTAAGACCAATTTACCAAGAGCGCATCGAAAAAGAAAAGACACTTGGTGTCATTCAATATGATATTAAAGATAATGAAAGTAATATTACTGATACATTCGATTCCATTTTATTAATTGTTGTAGCCAAAGCAAAATCTCCAATTGTAACAAAGCATTACATTTTGGGTGAGCAAAAAATTGCAACACATATCGTCACCGAAAAAATGCTACGTAAATGGTTGCAAAACGGTTCTAATCGTAAGGTTATTAATTGGGTTCTCTTTGGTGAGGTATTGTTTGAGCGTACCAATTATTTACAAAGTTTACGACTTCAAATGCAAACTTTCCCTTATGATGGACGAAATATTAAAACAGGTATTCAATTTGCGAAGTTAATTCGTCGTTACCTTGAGGGCAAAGAACAATATACACAAGGCAACTATTTAGATGCTTATATTCATGTGTTATCCTCTGTCCACCATTTAGGGCGTTTGTCAGTTATTGATAGCGGTGCATATCCCGAAGTTTCAATTTGGGCACAAGTGAAAGAAATTGAACCAGCAATTTATAAATTATATGAAGAACTAGTTTTAAGCGATGAACCATTGCAAAAAAGACTAGAGCTGTTATTTTTAGCAAGTGAATTTTTTATTCATTCACGTACAGAAGATGGGGCTGCACATATTTTAGAAGTAATGAGTGCAAAAGAATACTGGAAAATACAAGAGCTTCATGAGCATGAAGAGCTGGAGTTTTACTCAAAGGACCTAGAAGTCTTTGTGGAATATTTAATTAAACATGATTATATTTTAGTAGAACCGTTTATTTCAAAGCGTGGAAATGTAATGCATCGTCACTATAAAGTAAATATAAACAAAATCAAATAATAAAAATATATAATAGGAAGAAAGATTTGTTGAACGAATCTTTTTGACGAAATACAAATCTTTTTTTCTAAAACTGTTGACAGTTTGTTGTGCTATGGGTTATGATTCTATTTGTCGTTAGCGAGACGTTAACGAAAAGAAAAAATAAATAAACGGTTGACAATAATCGAAGCCGATGTTATTATAAGAAAGTCGCTGAAACAAAACGGCGCAAACATGAACCTTGAAAACTGAACAAGCAAAACGTTAATCAATAAATCGTTTCATTAAATTGAAACAAAATTTTGGACATCAAAATTGATGCCAGCAACATGAGCTTAATCGCTCTCTTATGGAGAGTTTGATCCTGGCTCAGGACGAACGCTGGCGGCGTGCCTAATACATGAAGCCCCCCTCAAGATGAGATTTCCCATTACGCAAGTAAGTAAGACCCCTTGAAGACGACAAGGTAGATAGGTTCGGCGTGGAAGTGTGGCGACATACGGAGCTGACGAATACTAATCGGTCGAGGACTTAACCAAAAGCTTTTACAATATCAATGAAGTTTATCCAGTTTTGAAAGAATACTTCTTTCAATATAGATTAAGCAGCAAATTAGGTAAATAGAGTACTAACACAGTAATCTGTGTGAGTCTAGTGATAATGGCAAAGAGGTCACACCCGTTCCCATACCGAACACGGCAGTTAAGCTCTTTAGCGTCGATGGTAGTTGGGGTTAGCCCCTGCGAGAGTAGAACGTCGCTAGGCAGTACTCATATTATTCCGAAGTAGCTCAGTGGTAGAGCAATCGGCTGTTAACCGATCGGTCGTAGGTTCGAGTCCTACCTTCGGAGCCATTCTTGGAGAGCTGTCCGAGTGGCCTAAGGAGCATGATTGGAAATCATGTAGACGACGCAAGTTGTCTCAAGGGTTCAAATCCCTTGCTCTCCGCCAGATAATCTAATTTAGTATGGCCCCTTGGTCAAGCGGTTAAGACACCGCCCTTTCACGGCGGTAACACGGGTTCGAATCCCGTAGGGGTCACCATTATTTATACCCAGGAGAATTAGCTCAGCTGGGAGAGCATCTGCCTTACAAGCAGAGGGTCGGCGGTTCGAGCCCGTCATTCTCCACCATTATTTTTTATAAGTAGTATTAACGCGGGGTGGAGCAGTGGTAGCTCGTCGGGCTCATAACCCGAAGGTCGTTGGTTCAAATCCAGCCCCCGCAACCAAATAGGTCCCGTGGTGTAGCGGTTAACATGCCTGCCTGTCACGCAGGAGATCGCCGGTTCGATCCCGGTCGGGACCGCCATTTTAATTATGGGTCAGTAGCTCAGTTGGTAGAGCATTAGATTGAAGCTCTAAGTGTCGGCGGTTCGATTCCGTCCTGACCCATATTTCTTTTATATTTGCCGGTGTAGCTCAGTTGGTAGAGCAACTGACTTGTAATCAGTAGGTCGAGGGTTCGACTCCTTTCGCCGGCACCATTATTTTTAGCTTATTAACCTGGAGAGGTAGCGAAGTGGCTAAACGCGGCGGACTGTAAATCCGCTCCTTAGGGTTCGGCGGTTCGAATCCGCCCCTCTCCACCAGTTTTTTTATAGGGGCATAGTTCAACGGTAGAATAGAGGTCTCCAAAACCTTTGGTGTGGGTTCGATTCCTACTGCCCCTGCCAATTTTTTTTATTTCATCTAATATAATTATGGCGGTTGTGGCGAAGTGGTTAACGCACCTGATTGTGGTTCAGGCATTCGTGGGTTCGATTCCCATCAGTCGCCCCATTTATTTTATTAGTTGAAAATTAGATTTACGTATTGTGGCGGTTGTGGCGAAGTGGTTAACGCACCTGATTGTGGTTCAGGCATTCGTGGGTTCGATTCCCATCAGTCGCCCCATTTATTTTTGGGGTATAGCCAAGCGGTAAGGCAACGGATTTTGATTCCGTCATGCCCAGGTTCGAATCCTGGTTCCCCAGTATTTAGCGGAAGTAGTTCAGTGGTAGAACACCACCTTGCCAAGGTGGGGGTCGCGAGTTCGAACCTCGTCTTCCGCTCCATAATAAGGCGGCATAGCCAAGTGGTAAGGCACAGGTCTGCAACACCTCTATCACCGGTTCAAATCCGGTTGCCGCCTCCATTATTCTAATCGGAAATTCCGATTTTTTTTTACTTTAAATTAGGCCGATGTGGCGGAATTGGCAGACGCGTGCGACTCAAAATCGCATTCCTTTGGAGTGCCGGTTCGATCCCGGCCATCGGTATCCTAAAAGGTTCTAGCTTAGCGGCTAGAATCTTTTTTTGTACGAGAAGGAAAAAGATAGCGTTATGCTGTCTAAGAATGTAAAATGAATATATTAAATTATGCAACTAATACTTACTTATAAACGTTCTTATTTAAGATAAACGCGTTGTAAACAGGAAGGATACTTAACTATTATGGTGAAATGGATAGAGGTTACTACATACGAAGAAATGAGTCGTATTGCAGCAGAGTTATTTAGTAAACAAATGAAAGATAATCCTAAAAGTGTGCTAGGTTTAGCAACAGGTGGTACACCAGTAGGATTATATGAAATGCTTGTAGAAGAAGTTAAAGCTGGAGATATTTCGTTTAAAGATATTACTACATTTAATTTAGATGAATACGTTGGTTTAGCAAAAAACAGTCCAGCGAGCTATTGGACATACATGCATGAAACATTATTTAATCATGTTGATATTAATGAGGATAATGTGCATTTACCAAATGGTGTTGCTACGGATCTTAAAGCAGAATGCGAAAATTATGATAAGCGTATTGCAGCAGCAGGTGGCATTGATTTACAGCTATTAGGTATTGGTGTAAATGGTCACATTGGTTTTAATGAACCAGGTACATCATTTGATTCTTTAACACATGTTGTCGAGCTTACAGAGTCAACGCGTACTGAAAATGCGATTTACTTTGAAAAAGGCGCTGAAATACCAACGCATGCTGTAACAATGGGAATTCAATCCATTATGAATGCGAAAGAAATTGTATTGCTAGCATTTGGTGAGCGTAAGTTAGCGGCAATGGAGCAACTAAAAACAGGCAAGCTATCAGAGGATTTTCCTGCTAGTCAGTTAACAACACATGATAATATCACAATTATTTATGGTGGAACAAAATAAAAATCGCTACGTACTTATTTTGATATGCTCCCCAATAGGTAGACAGATGAAAAAACAAAATCTGTTTATCTATTGGGGGGTATTTTTTATGGGGCGAAGTAAGCATACGATTGAACAAAAAGTTATAGCCGTTCAAATGTTAAAAGAGGGAACCCATACATGGGCTGAAATCAGTGAAATCTATCAAATATCTACGGATACGCTTTATCAGTGGCAAAGGAAGTATGAAACATCTGGTTTAGAAGGATTAAAAGAATCTAGTTATTGGAAAGCTTATTCAAAAGAATTGATGGAGGCAGCCGTTCTAGACTATCTAAATCATGGACTTTCAAAAGGAGCAATCGTTTTAAAATATGAAATTAGTAGTCGTTCCGTTTTATCTCGTTGGATTCGCAAGTATACTAGTCATAGTGAATTAAAAGATTCGGGTAAAGGAATGAGCCAAACTATGACTAAAGGAAGAAAAACGACTGTAGAAGAACGCATTGATATCGCAAAAGCATGCCTAGCGAACGGAAAGAATTATCAAGAGGTAGCGACACAATACGAGGTGTCTTACCAACAAGTCTATCAATGGGTACGTAAATTGGAAGAAGGCGGTGAAGAAGCACTTCAGGATCGTCGTGGCCGCACAAAACCTGAAGAAGAGCGTACACCAGAAGATGAATTGCGTTTAAAAATTCAACAAATCGAACGTGAAAATGAATGTTTACGTGCTGAAAATTTACTTTTAAAAAAGTTAGAGGAAATCGAAAGGAGGCGTCGTTAAGTAGAATTCGTACGCAAAATCTTTATTTAGCGATTCAAGAATTAGCAGAAAAAGAAAATCTATCGATCGTGTTACTCTGCCAACTGGCGAAGGTTTCACGTGCAGCTTACTACAAATGGTTAAAGCGTCAACCAACAGCACAAGAGCGAGAAAACGAACAACTAATGGCTTCTATCCAACATTTATATACCCAAGTCGATGGTATTTATGGCTACCGCCGCATCACGATGACCATTAACCGCCAACGTGAAAAAGCAGGCTTGGCGAAAGTGAATAAGAAGCGTATTTATCGCTTGATGCAAATTGGTGATTTACAGGCAGTCATTCGACGTCGCCCGAAAAAGTACCGAAAAGTGAAACCCGATTACGTGGCTGAAAATGTGTTAGCACGTGAGTTTACAGCCGAAAACCCAAATCAGAAATGGTGTACAGATGTGACAGAGTTCAAGTATGGCAATGGCAAGAAGGCATATTTAAGCGCCATTATTGACCTTTATGATAAGTCCATTGTGAGTTACGTATTAGGCCATTCAAATAATAATGACCTTGTTTTTAAGACGGTGAGACCCGCTATTCGTCAGCTGTCAAAGGAGGCGTTTCCACTTTTACATAGTGATCGAGGGTATCAATATACATCAAAAGAATTCAAACGAATCATGGAGAAAGCCAAGCTGACACATAGTATGTCAAGAGTCGGTCGCTGTATCGATAATGGACCGATCGAAGCATTTTGGGGGACATTAAAAGTAGAGAAGTATTATTTACATAAATATGAGACGTATGAAGATTTAAAACATGCGATTGATATGTACATCAAATTCTATAACAACGAACGTTACCAAGAAACATTAAACGGCTTGAGTCCTTTAGAATTCAGGTCTCAAGCCGCTTAAAGCATTTTTATTATTTCCGCTGTTTACTTGACAGGGAGCAGTTCATTTAAGTGCGTAGCGATTTTTTTTGATAGTTACATAATGAAATTTAAAAAGATACCAGCGCGGTTGGCTCCGATTTGTATAACGCCGCCGCTATTCCAGATAAGAAAGGCAATGATAGAAGCAAAGATACCAACATAGCCTATAGCGCTAACTGAACGTCCAATAACAAAGTTACCAACCCAAAGTAATGTGGCAAGTACTAATAATAAACTAGGGTGAAATCGCATAGGGTACTCCTTTTATATGTATGGATAAAACCACCGCTCCCAAAGGGAGCAGTGGTTTTATTATTGCTACGGCTATAAAATTTTGCTAGTGACATAAACTACGAGGTTCCATTGATTTTGGTTGGTTATTGGTCAAAGGTAACGACGTAAAAGGTAACGAGTCATTGGTTGCATATAAGGTAATAGCCGTAAGCGCACCTAGCTTGGAGTCTCACCGTGCTAGGCGTTAGAAGTACATCGAATCATCAAAAGTTAATTGAATGCTATAATTTTTCGCATTGATTGCATTGGATAGGCGATGTGCTTTTTTTTCAAGTACTTCGGCTTTCTCTCGGTAAGTAGCAGGGTCAAACTGTGCAATACGATATAGCACTGTATCACCATAACCGTGTTGTGCTTCTTCTTTTTCGTTTTCACCAAACATACGGTAGGTTGAAGCGCTCTCGCGAAGTTGTGAAGCCAGTTCAATTGCCTCCACTAAAGCTAGCTCTTCATCTTCAAAGGTAACAGTATTAGCAATGTTAGCCTCATACACTAAACGGTCAAGTGTACGGATATCTTTACGTACACGTTCGAGGTCAGCATGAATAGCCTCCATTGAGCGATTACTTGTTACAGGTGCTTGATCTTTTTCAATTGTAACGAAGGCTGAGCGATGAAGCTCACTTGTATACTCCGAAAACTTTGATTTTAAAATACTTTTTAGTTTAACTGCTTCAGCTAAGTTCATTGGGTATGCTCCTTTACGTCAATCGTATAGTCGCCACCATTGATTTGGCAAAACATTTTGGCTGCAGATGCTAGTAACTGCAGTGCGCGTTCTTTAGGTAAATCTTTTAATAGAAATACCTGTGTGATAGCTGTTGTGTGTGAATCAATGGGCGCTAGGTTAGTTGTATAAAGTACGTCTTGTATTGTGTAATGCGTAAGTTTAGTTGTATCAAAAAGTTGTACGGGTGATTCATACTGTAGCATAAAGAAATCATTAATATCATGTGCGCCGTTGCGTGTTGGTAAAAACTCGCCACGGTGGATTTGTTTAAATAGGTGAATGAAATGAGGCTCAGGTGTGATATGTTGCCATAACTTAACACCAGCACGTTCAGATAATGGGGTTAAATCCATTTCAAGAAGCAAGTTTTCTTGATATAATCGAACACGTCCTTTAATCATTTGAGGCGCATCTGAAATAGTAACGCCTGTGTATTTTATTGTACCTACTAACACATGGGCACCCCCTTGCAATAATAAATGTAGTATAACATATAGGAGGCTAGAAGCGTTATGCGTGTGCATCAGCTACAACGAGAGCTTATCGCGTATGCGAAAGAAATTGGTATTGATAAAATTGGTTTTACTACGGCAGAGCCTTTTGTAAAGCTCAAGGACCGTTTATATACGCAACAAAAATTAGGCTATGCTTCAGGGTTTGAGGAGCGTGACATAGCACTTAGAACAGAGCCGCTTAAGCTCTTACCTACAGCACAGAGCATCATTGCGATAGCTGTAGCTTACCCCTCACGCATGACAGAGCATGTTGCAGGTAAGAAGGGTGAGCGACGCGGGATTTTTTGCCGGGCATCTTGGGGTACGGATTACCATACGGTATTGCGTGAGCGCTTAGCAAAACTTGAAGCATGGTTATGTGAGCGTGTGCCTGAAGCCGAGCTGAGCTCGATGGTGGATACAGGTGCGCTTGTAGACCGAGCAGTTGCAGAGCGTGCAGGTATTGGTTGGAGTGGTAAGAACTGTTCGATTATTACGCCCGAGTTTGGCTCCTACGTGTACTTAGGCGAAATGCTAACAAATATACCTTTTATAGCAGATGAGCCTATAGAAGATGCTTGTTTGGATTGTAGGCTTTGTTTAGATGTATGTCCCACAACAGCTCTAGTAGCACCAGGGCAACTAGATGCGCAGCGTTGTATTGCGTATTTAACACAAACTAAGCAAGAGATGCCGCTTGAGTTTCGTAAGCATATTGGTAATCGTGTGTATGGTTGTGATACTTGTCAAACGGTTTGCCCTAAAAATAAGGGAAAGACCAATATGTGGCATGAAGAGTTTAAACCAGAGCCAGCGCTTGTGAAGCCCTTGTTAGAGCCATTACTCACGATTTCAAATCGCGAATTTAAAGAACAGTACGGTGATATGTCAGGCTCATGGCGAGGCAAAAAGCCGATTCAACGTAATGCTATGCTTGCACTGGCCCACTTTAAAGAACAAAGTGCGCTGCCTGCATTGCAAAAAATATTGTTTGAAGATTCACGACCAGATATAAGAGCTACAGCAGCTTATGCTATTAGTGAAATTACTGAAGATACAGTAATACTAGAGCAGGCGAGAGAACGAGAGACAGATGAAGCGGTGCTACGAGAAATTGCCCGTATATTAGGAGAGTAAGTATGTCATTAAATATTGTATTATATCAACCTGAAATCCCTGCTAATACAGGGAATATTGCCCGTACATGTGCTGGTACAAATACCGCGCTACATTTAATTCGTCCGCTAGGTTTTTCGACGGATGATAAAATGTTAAAGCGTGCAGGATTAGATTATTGGAGTAGTGTCGATGTACATTATCACGATTCACTGGAAGATTTTTTAGCTTATGCAGCACAAGGAGAAGTTTATTTAATTGAGACGTATAGTGATAAGCCATACTCTGCGTATGATTTTAGTGGAGAGCGTGATATTTATTTTATGTTTGGACGCGAAACAACAGGGCTGCCCAAGGATTTTGCAGAGGCGCGTAAAGATATGTGTTTGCGCATTCCGCAGAGCGATAATGTGCGCTCATTAAATTTATCAAACAGTGCAGCTATTATAATTTATGAAGCATTGCGTCAACGCGGATTTGAAGGCTTAAAATAAAAAGCGCCGAGCTCGGCGCTTTTTTTAATAGAGGATACGTACTTCATTACCAGAGGGGTCAATTGTCGAAAAGCCATTTGTAAGTGGTGTAATTTCGGCATTAAAGGGGCGTAAATTATGCATAATTTTATCCGCCTCAGCTTTATTAGCTACATCAATCGTAAAGTGAGCGAGCCCAGTTTCACTGACCTTTTTAGCTGGCGCACCAAGTGACTCCCAAATATTCATACCGATATGGTGGTGGTAATCGTCCGTAGAGAGGAACAGTGCTTGATCACCGTAAGCTGTTGTAATGTTATAGCCTAAGCCTTGAGTATAAAAATCGCGCATAGCAGGAAGACTCGTTACGGAAAGGTGGATATGACCTAAAATAGTATCTTCAGGCATGCCTTGCCAACCATCTGTAGCTTCTGTTAAGACATCAGCTACGTTTAAACGAGACGTACTCATTTTAACCATACCATCATCTAACCACTCCCAGACTTTAGGGTCGCGGTCAGTATAAATCTCAATACCATTGCCCTCAATATCATTTAAATACAGCGCTTCACTGACATCGTGGTCCGATGCACCAAGACGCATACCAATGCGATTAAAATGCTGTAAAATATGAGCTAAATCTGAGCGGTGTGGTAGTAAAAAAGCAATATGGTAGAGGCCAGCTGTTCGGTGTTCTCGTTCAGTAGCGCTAGCTAGTTGCTGCAATGTTACGAGTGGATGTACACCGTCTGCGCTTAGCTCGACTTCATAGTCGTTACGTAAAATAGCTTTAAAACCGAGTGTTTTTTCGTAGAAATTTGTCATAGCATGTAGGTCTTTAACATGCAATGTTATATGTTTAATGTAATGTGCGGGTTTTTCATGGAATTTCATAAATTGTTTCTCCTTTGTTTGCTTTTACTATATCCCAAAATATAAAAAAAGAAGCGTCGAATGCTCGACGCTTCTTTTTACGCTATTATTTATCAGCTGAGTAGCCTTTACCTTCGTAACCTGCCGTGAAGATAGCAGTTAGGAATGAAATAGAAACTCCAATAATTAGTAATAACTTCATGGAAGAACCCTCCTCATGTAATAACAATATATAGTTAAGTATAGCTCAACTAAAAACAAAATGAAATGATATTCTGTACGAAATTATGGCATAAATCGTTCGGAAGGGGGAATAGGATAAAAAGAGAGGAGTGTTTGTATGAAAAAGAACCCAAATGGCGAAATGGCTAATGACTTTGAAGAAGTAAAAAAGTTAGGTAAAGAGATGGAACAAATGCATGATGAAACTGAATTAGTTGCAGAGCATAAGCAAGCAGATCCTGAGCAATTTACGGATGCTGAGCATCATGTTAAGCATAAAAAACAATAATGCTTTACACTACTAAATAAAGGAGTGGTGAAGATGGAATTTATTACATTAGCAAATGGTGTGAAGATGCCACAGCTAGGCTTAGGCGTCTATAAAATGACAGACCCTAAACAAACATTACAAGCAATTGATGAGGCATTAAAGGACGGCTATCGTGCGATTGATACTGCGTCTTTTTATAATAATGAGCAACAAGTAGGCGAGGCTGTGCGCGCAAGTGGCATAGCACGTGAGGATTTATTTATTACAACTAAAGTGTGGAATGATGACCAAGGGTATGATAGTACACTACGTGCATTTGAAGTGTCACTGAAAAAATTAAATATGGATTACCTTGATTTATATTTAACACATTGGCCAATTGAAGATAAATTTGTTGATACATACCGTGCGATTGAACGCCTCTACGAACAAAAGCTCATTCGTGTGCCAGGTGTATCTAACCACCATCAAAAGCATTTAGCTACTTTAGAGCGCGAGGCAAATGTGATGCCAATGGTTAACCAAATCGAAATGCATCCCTACCTGCAACAAAATGAGTTACGTGCTTACTGTGCAGAGCGTAATATTGCCATTACAGCTTGGTCACCGCTTGGTCGTGGGGTTGTGCTAGATGATGAAGTGCTAGCAGAAATAGCGAAGCGTTATGGTAAAACACCAGCACAAATTATTTTACGCTGGCATGTGCAACAGAATGTAATTGTAATACCTAAGTCAGTAACACCATCACGTATTAAATCTAATATCACAATTTTTGATTTTGAACTCTGTGATGAGGATATGCGTTTACTATCTAATCTAAATCAAAATAAACGCTTTGGGGTCAATCCTGAGTTACCGGATTTTGCGAAGCACTTTAAATAAAAATGAAATGGCGTAGAGCGCCATTTCATTTTTTTGTTATCGTTAATTTTTGATGAGTAATGGGGTGCGTAAAGCCAACTGTAGTAGCTTGCAGTGCATACGTATTGCCACGTGGCTGTGCTCCATATAAGGTATCGCCTACAATAGGGTGACCAATGGATGCCATGTGGACACGGATTTGATGAGTACGACCTGTTTCAAGCGTTAGCTCTACTGTAGTTGTGGCAGCGGTTTGTGCTAGCACGCTATAATGCGTAGTAGCCTTTTGCCCTGCATTACTAATAATACGACGAGAGCCGTGATGACGGTCCTTGCCAATACCTTTTGTAATAACGCCTTGCTTTTTACGAAGCACACCTTCGACAACAGCAGTATATTTACGCGTGACCTTATTGTCTGCAAGTGCGGCATCAAGCGCTGCTTTTACAATAGGGTTCTTTGCAATAACTAATAGACCACCTGTACCCTCGTCCAAACGATGGACGTGTTCTGCATAACCATCAGTATATTTCATTACCGCATTCATGCATGTATTGTTTTGCCCAGGTTCATTAGGGTGAGTTGGCATATTTTGTGGTTTATTGACAACAAGTAAATGTTCATCCTCAAAGGCAATTGTGAGGGGGGTATCATTTGTTACATAGTTGCTTGTAGCAACAGGTACTGCGATTACAAGTTCAGTTGAAGCGGGTAATGTGGCTGTCCAGCTAACAAGCTCATCATTAACACTGACTGCTTTTGCCATACGCAAGGCATGTACATATTTTTTACCTAAGTGAAGCTCATTGCGTAGGACATTTTCGATGGTGGTGTCGTGCGTTAAAGTATAAATCATTTTGCTTCACGCATTAAGGCGATTGACGCTATGATAATCATAACGAAAGCTACCAGCGATAAAAATGGAATGGTAACAAAGCCGAACCAATCGATGTATTGTGATGTACAAGATACTGTTTTACAAGCAGGTGCTGTGTCTGCTAAAAAACTAAGCTTTTGAATGCCGTAGTGATAAAGCGCAATAGCGCCGCCAATACCTGAAAAGACTACTAATGTTAAGGCGATTTTGGCGTTTTTTTGAATAATGGCAATCGTTGATAGTAGTAAAATAGGATACATTAAAATACGCTGATACCAGCACATCTCACAAGGGATGTAGTTGCGTACTTCAGAAAAATATAACGAGCCTAGCGTTGCAACAAGGGAAACTGTCCAAATGGCAATGAGTAGGTTTTCTGATTTTTTTGTGATGGTAAACACCTCCATGATTTCGCTATTGATTATAAATCTTAGTAAGTTGCTTGTAAATGAAAAGGTCACAGCTTTCCGCCAAAAGTATGAACAAATTATAACAGTAGCAAGTGCTATGATAAAGGGAGGCAGATAAGATGTACGAAGAACAATCTAATATTGTATTGCTAAAGGAAATTGCAGAGTTATTAAATGAAGGTACTGAAATTTTTGCTGTGTTGCAAAAGGCGCTCGATAAATTTTTAGCAGGTACAGCGTTTGAAGCAGGTTGGATATTTTTTATTGATGACTTAGGCAAGCCAAAGCTAGTTACGCAAGCTAATTTACCTGAAACACTATCCTATAAAGGTTGCTATTATTTAGAGCACGGTGAGTGCTGGTGTGTGTCACGCTACCGCAACCAAAAACTAGAGAAGGCCTCTAATATCATTGCATGCCAGCGCATTGACAATGCTATTGCGGCAGAAGTGGGACAACATAATGATATTACGCACCATGCGACTGTGCCGTTGCAGTCGGGCGATGAGCGCTTTGGTTTGTTAAATGTTGCTTCGCCAAATACGGTACGTTTTTCGGATGAGGAGCTAGCCTTACTTGAGTCAGTAGCCTTTCAAATGGGGTCAGCAATTAAACGTATTGGCTTAACCAAACAGGCACAAGAGGTGGCATTAGCACAAGAGCGTAATCGGTTAGCACGTGATTTGCATGACTCAGTTAATCAGTTATTGTTTTCTGTTACGTTAACTGCGCGTGCAGGTGTGGAGATGGCGGAGCACCCCATCGTAAAGGAAACTTTTAAAGAAATCCAAACACTGACTCAAGATGCCTTAACAGAAATGCGCGCTTTAATTTGGCAGTTGCGCCCTAAAGGTTTAGAGACAGGGTTACTTGAGGCAATTAAAGCTTATGCCGAAGTGCTTGGCCTAACATTACATGTGACAGTAGCAGGCGTGCTACAATTTCCGTCACGTATTGAAGAAGCATTATTTAGAATTACACAAGAGGCATTAAATAATATACGTAAACATGCAGGCGTTACAACAGCTACATTATATGTAACGGTTACATCAACTGATGTATTATTAGTAATTCGTGATGAGGGACGTGGCTTTGAGTTTGATGCTAGTAGTCAATTATTATCGATGGGGTTACAGTCCATTCGTGATCGTGCGAAAGAAATGAGCGGTACTGCCGATTGGGTAAGTGCAATTGGGCAAGGCACAGAAATTTTAGTGCGCCTGCCCTATTAAAGGAGGTAAGCGTATGATACGCGTATTAATTGCGGATGATCACCATGTTGTACGACGTGGTTTATTATTTTTTTTAAAGACGCAAAAGGATATTGAGGTAGTAGGTGAGGCCTCAAATGGTGAAGAAGCGGTGCAACTAGCAACTGCGCTTGAGCCAGATATTATTTTAATGGATTTAGTTATGCCAAAGCTTAATGGGATTGAAGCTACAGCTAAAGTGAAGAAGTTATTGCCAAAGACAGAGGTATTAATGTTAACGAGTTTTTCGGACCGTGACCATGTCATTCCTGCATTAGAGGCAGGCGCAGCAGGATATCAGCTAAAAGATATTGAGCCTGACGAATTAGTCAAATCCATTCGCCAAATTATGGGAGGAGAACATATTTTACATCCTGATGCGACAATTACTTTAGAGGCACAACAACAGGAGCTAGCAAACGCACCGCATACTGCCAACCCTTTAACACCGCGTGAGCGTGATGTACTTGCGGAGCTAACAAAAGGTAAAAGCAATAAGGAGATTGCAAGCTCTCTATTTGTTACAGAAAAAACAATCAAAACACATATCTCTAATATATTTAGCAAGCTAGAAGTACAAGATCGTACGCAAGCAGCATTATATGCGGTGAAGCATGGCTTAACAGAAAGCTAAAGAAAAAGCGTTCGTCAGCCGACGAACGCTTTTTGCTTATAAATTATCGTACATGCCTTGGATTGGCTTCGTTAGTACACGGTTGATTTCTTGTAATAAGCCGCTTAGTGCCATTTCTGCTTCAAGCATTGTTAAAATTTTTGGGTTTTGTTGAGCAAGTGACGCTACTTTTTGTGCGTGTTGGTATTCGTCTTCGGCAAGCTCCATGCCAGCCTCTTGCTTTTGCATTAACTGCATTTGTACATCGCGGAAGTTTGTAAATAATGCGCGTGCTTCCTCGTCTTCTTGTACAATTTTAACAGCTTCTTCAAGTGTTTTAAATTCATCCGTTTTACGGAAAGTTGCCTCTAGGCGATTTAAATCATCATAAATATTAATCATACGTAGCCTCTTCTCTATAATTTATCCTATTAAGTATACAATTAAGCCTTGCACAATACCAATTAAACCACCAAGTAGCGCACCAAGTACGGTGATCATTTTAAACTCGCGCTTGGAAATACCAAGCACTAAATCTTCAAGAGTTGCCACTGGGAATGAATCTACTTGTTCACGTACAACCTCTTGTAGATTTAATCGTTTTAGCACGTCCTCTAATTTATCCTCAGCCGCTACAAATCCTTTAGCTACTAATTTAGGGATTAGCGTATCATTCATGTAAGTATTGCCATCTTGCCAGTAATATTTAAGTGGTTTATCTAAACGTGCTTGCACAGCAAGTTGTTGCTTTGCATAGCTTTGTACTTTTTCGACAATAGGCTCAAACTGTACGTCCTGTAAAAAATCAAGTGCTGGACGCTCTTGCAAGCTGTGCCATTCTTTTTCGAAAATTGAAGTTAGCAGTTGGTGAGACGAGTCAGACTGTAGTAATTTAACAACTTCTTTTTGTACTTTAAATACCATCGAAGTTGAGTCACCCATAAACATTTGCACCATATTACCAAGGGAGCCTTTAGAGCCTAAAAACTCATCAATCATATGTTTAATGGTTGCTTCACCCTCAGGTGATACAAAATAATCGCGCCCTTTGTTTAAAATATGCTCAACAGCTAAAGGGATTTTGCCATCAATTGTTGCCTTAATATCATCTGATAATAATTGATTGATGGGTTTAGTTGCTAGCGTATGATGCAAGCTACCAAATTGCTGGACAATTACTGTGTCGACTTTTTTTTCGATGTCACAAGCAACATTAGGGAAGCCAGCTGTTGTTAGCCAGTGTTGGATAGTGCGGTCATCAAACAATAACTCATCTGATTTTTGCGTAACAAAATCTTGCACCTTATCCTTAATATCCTGCGAAAAAAACTTTTTACGAATTGTCTCAGGTGTTAATAAATAATTCGTTACCGTTACGCCAAGTTGTTTAGCTAACTCATCGCGTCGTTTAGGGATAAGCCCAGGCGTGAAGGGTAAGCGCTTGCCGCGAAAATAAATGGGGTTATGTGGACGGAACAACATTTTAATCGCCAGGTGATTTGTCATGCCACCAATTAAAGCGCCAATGAAAGCCATAAAGGCTAAGGTAAAAATAATTTTCATAATATGCCTCACTTTCTACAGAAATCCTGTTGTTATTATAGCAAAACGGGGTAATGAAAAGAAAACAAATACGCCGTTGTTGTTGGCATAATGCGCGTGTTACGTCATACTGTATAAACACATGATAAAGAAAGGAAGATTTTGCATGATTCAACATTTTAATTTTAAACCAATGTTTGAAAACACGCAGCTACCTGGCTGGTACGTTTCATTCTTTTATAAACAACAACGTTATGAGGCAGAATATGCGAAAGATGGCACGATACGCTTTTTACAAAATGCGCCCGAAGATGAGCAAAAAGTAAAAGATATGGTGCATGAGTTAATGCTGTTTCACGTATATGATTAAATTTGTATTTTACGTCTAAATAATTTATTATTGAAGACAACTAACATTTTTTCACTGTAGGAGGTGTACACTTTGTTTTCACGTTGTGGGAACAAAGGATTTATTTGGACGGAGACATATTGGTGATAACCATACGCTTGGCAGTATTTGCTGCCTTAATTGCCCTAACGGCATTTTTTGTTGCATCGGAGTTTGCGATTGTAAAGGTTCGTAAAACACGTATTGATCAACTCGTTTTAGAAGGAAATAAAAAAGCGGTTAAAGCGCAAAAGCTCGTTAATAATTTGGATGAATATTTATCAGCTTGTCAATTAGGTATTACAATGACAGCGCTTGGTTTAGGTTGGATTGGTGAACCTACATTTCAAGTGATGCTAACGCCACTCTTTGATTTCTTAAACTTAGATGCGCGTTTAACTACAGTACTGTCATTTATTATCGTATTCTCGATTGTAACGTTTTCACACGTCGTTATCGGGGAGTTAGCACCAAAGACCATTGCTATTCAAAAAGCTGAGACAATCACACTTTACTTAGCTGGTCCGCTAATTTTATTCCACAACATCATGTATCCATTTATTAAATTATTAAATGGTTCAGCTCGCGCACTAACAGGCCTATTTGGCTTTAAGGCGATTAACGAGTCAGAGGCAGCCCATACTGAAGAGGAGCTGCGCATGATTTTAGCTGATAGTTTAAAAGGTGGTCAAATTAATACATCAGAGTATAAATACGTGAACAGTATTTTTGAGTTCTCTGACCGCTTAGCAAAAGAAATCATGGTACCACGTACCGAAATCGTAGGTATCGAAAAAGAGTTAACCATCAAGCAAGTATTTGAAGTGATGGGTGTTGAGCAATATACGCGTTACCCAATTATTGATGGGGATAAGGATAATATTATAGGACTTGTTAATATGAAACATATTTTAACAGCCTATATTAAAAATCCAGCAAACGGCAATAAGCCAATTACCGCGTATATGCAACCTATCATTCGTGTTATGGAAACTATGCCAATCAGTGATTTATTATTAAAAATCCAACGTGAGCGCATCCATATGGCGATTTTAATTGATGAGTATGGTGGTACATCAGGTTTAGTTACAATCGAAGATATTATTGAGGAGATTGTAGGCGACATTCGCGATGAGTTTGACGCAGATGAAGTAGCAGAAGTACGTAAGATTGGTACAGATCACTATATTTTAGATGCCAAGGTTATTGTGGAAAACGTAAATGATTTACTTAATATTTCAATTGAAGATGATGATATTGATACAATTGGTGGCTGGTTTATGACAAACCACTTCAACGCTGTACAAGGTGATACGATTGAAGCACAAGGCTATGCCTTCACTGCTAAAGAATTAGATGGGCATCACATTTTATATGTTGAGGTTAAAAAATTACCAGAGCCAGTAGAAGAACAAACAGAAGAAGACTAAACACAAGCTGTTAACTACATGACGTAGTTAGCAGCTTTTTTTGTTACAATGAGAGAGAACATAAAGTAAAGGAAGCGTAAAACACTTATGAAAATTATTCAGTTAGATAAAAGTTACAAGGAAGACTTTATTCGCGTATTTAATCACTTAGCGAATTTATTTTTTGAGGACAGTAAAATTAAAGTCGAAGCGGCTCAACCTGATATGCAGGTTAGCTTTACGGAAAAAGTGGAGGGGCTAACCTTCTCAACAACAGCGACGCTACTTGTAGAAGGTAAAACGTATACGCATGCCTATAGTAAAACATATGAACAAAACGTGAGCGAGCGCGAAACAAATATTCGTCGCAAGCGCGCGCTGTCACATGTTTTACTAGATGTGCTTGAGCAGTACACAGGCATGAAGCAAGCATGGGGGATTTTAACGGGCATTCGTCCAACAAAGCTCTATCATAAAATGCGTAAATCAGGTATGAGCGATGAGGACATTGCCACAACACTGCGCGAAGACTTTAGAATTAGTGACGAAAAAATTGAGCTTATGCAAACGATTGTTACGCGACAACTCGCAACTATTGAGGACCTTGACCGCATTCAAGAAGAAATAAGTATTTACATTGGCATTCCATTTTGCCCAACCAAATGTGCGTACTGTACTTTTCCGGCCTATGCGATTGGCCACCATCGTAAAAAGGGACATGTCATGGGCTTTTTAGATGCGCTACATTATGAGCTAGAGGAGATTGGTAATTGGTTAACTGCGCATAACAAAAA
Source organism: Metalysinibacillus saudimassiliensis (assembly GCA_000935965.1). Lineage (GTDB taxonomy): Bacteria > Bacillota > Bacilli > Bacillales_A > Planococcaceae > Metalysinibacillus > Metalysinibacillus saudimassiliensis. Next base: position 79,194 of record LN483075.1, on the reverse strand, counting down.
AATCACATCTGTATATTGGGGTGGTGGTACACCAACTTCGATTGAAGCAGACGAAATGGATGCACTCTACCAAACATTTAATGATTACTTCCCACATTTAACTGCCATTCGTGAGGTGACGGTAGAAGCAGGAAGACCTGATACAATCACACCTGAAAAGCTGGCGGTATTACGTAAATGGGATATGGACCGCATTAGTGTTAATCCACAGTCTTATACTAACGAAACTTTAAAAGCTATTGGACGCCATCACAGTGTTGAAGAAACCATTGAAAAATTTTGGCTAGCACGTGAGGAAGGCATGAATAATATTAATATGGATTTAATTATTGGTTTACCAAATGAAGGTATTGAAGAATTTGAGCATTCCCTTCTAGAGTCTGAGAAAATGCAACCAGAATCCCTAACTGTACACACACTATCTTTTAAGCGCGCGTCAGAGATGACTCAAAACAAAGATAAGTATCGTGTTGCTGACCGTGCTACTGTCGAAGAAATGATGCATATGGCAGAGCGCTGGACTAAGCGTAACCAATACGAGCCGTATTATTTATACCGCCAAAAAAATATTTTAGGTAATCTCGAAAATGTTGGTTATAGTAAGCTCGGTGAGGAGAGCATTTACAATATTGTTATTATGGAAGAAGTCCAAACGATTATTGGCATTGGCTGCGGGGCTTCGTCTAAGCTTGTAGATGCTAATGGTCGCATTACCCAGTTCCATAATGCTAAGGACCCTGCGGCATACGCAATGACTGTCAAAGCGGATACAGAGAAGAAGTTAGCATTGTTAACACAATTAGAGGAGGAGAGCATGTGAAGAGATATACCTGGCTAATCCTGGCACTAGTTGTTTTAGTAATTGCGGGTTGTACACAAGTACCGCAAGAAAAAAAGGAAACTACAGAAATTAAAGGAGACGCTACCTTACAAGTACAGTTTTTAGATGTTGGGCAAGGCGATAGTATTTTAGTTATCGCACCAAATGGTAAAACGATGCTAGTGGATGCAGGTACAAAGGGAGCTGGGCGTAATGTAGCGAGCTATATTAAAGGACTAGGTATTACTAAGCTTGATTTTGTAGTAGCTACACACCCTGATGCTGACCATATTGGTGGGCTAGTGCCTATTTTACAAGAGTTAGAAGTCGGCACATTTGTTGACTCAGGCAAGGAGCACACATCGCAAACTTTTATTGATATGCTGACGCTGATTGATGAGCATGATGTCAATTACGAGGTGCCAACCATTGGTGAGTCATGGCAGCTTGATAAAAAGGTAAAAGTAGAAGTGCTTTATGCGAACGAAGCGGCAAAAGATAATAATGATGCCTCTATTGTATTACGTGTTAGCTATGGTGAGGTATCTTACTTATTAACAGGAGACGCAGGCATTAAACTCGAAAAGGAAATGCTCGCAAATGGCGATGTTCAAGCGACATTCTTAAAGGCTGGCCATCATGGTTCAAATACAAGTAGCTCGCATGAGTTTATTAAAGCTGTCCAACCAGAAGTAGCCATTTTAAGTTATGGCGAGGGTAATAAATATGGTCATCCACATAAAGAAGTAGTAGATGCCTTAACTGCAGAGGATGTCGAAATTTACACCACAGCGGAGAGTGGCACGATTATTACAGCAACGGATGGGGTTCATTACTCTATTACGGGCGTTCCCTTTGAGCATTTAGAAGGTAAAAAACCAACAGACGTAAGTATCACACGTAAGGATTTAATCGGGGAAGAAGTCGATATTACAAATGATAGTAATGAAGCGGTATCACTTTATAACTGGCAATTAATTTCTGTCGAGGGTAATCAAGTATTTACCTTCCCAAAAGTCACACTCCAGCCTGGCAAAAAAATCACAGTAACGAGTGGTAGTGGAGCTAAAGAAGGCAAGAGTCATCTTAAATGGACAGGCAAACAAATTTGGTTAAATGACGGTGATGCTGCTATTTTAAAGGATGCGAAGGGAGCTGTTGTAAGTGAACTCGACTGATTACACACTAGATCGTATTGATGAGGGCTTTGCTGTATTTTTACAGCGACCTAACGAAGAAGAGCAATTGCTTATTAAACAAGCGTTTGTACCTGAGGCTATTAAAGTAGGGGACATTGTAACGATTACAGAACACAATGGCTGCTATTGTTTTGAACAGCAGCAACAACAAACAGAAGATGCACAAGCAACGGTACATGCGCTAATGCAAAAACTACGCAATAAAAAACGTAAATAACTATGGTAAACTAAAGTAACTACCATGTAAGGGAGATAGCGACATTGATTACAACTGTTATTTTTGACTTAGATGATACATTATTATGGGATAAAAAAAGTGTGCAAACGGCTTTTGATAAAACATGTGCGTACGCAACAACTAAAGTAGAAGTTGACCCTACACAACTAGAGCACGCAACACGTCAAGCTGCACGTGAGCTTTACCAAGGCTATGAAACATATGATTACACCGTATTAATTGGTATCAATCCATTTGAAGGGTTATGGGGCACATTTGATGATCCGACTCCTTCCTTCCAAAAAATGAAGGACATTGTGCCACAATATCGACGCGACGCCTGGACACAAGGCTTAAAGGCTTGCGGTATTGATAACGAGGCATTAGGTGCTGAATTAGGTGAGTACTTTGTTGAGACACGCATTGCTTCACCACAGTTATATGAAGATACATTTAAAGTGTTAGATGAGCTAAAGGGTAAGTACAAGTTAATTATGTTAACGAACGGTGCACCTAGCCTACAAAACTTAAAGTTACGAATTACACCAGAGTTAGTACCATACTTTGATCACATTATTATCTCAGGCGATTTTGGTAAAGGTAAGCCGGATGTTTCGATTTTTGAGCATGTGCTTGAAGTAGCTGACATTACAGCGGACGAGGCGATTATGGTTGGTGATAATTTAAATACCGATATTTTAGGCTCATCACGACTTAACATGAACAACGTTTGGATTAACCGTGAGGGTGCAACAGCAACAACTGTTAAACCTGTTTATGAAGTGTCATCATTAACCGAACTTACAGCTTTACTAAAAACACTATAAGCAAAAAGCTAACGAAGTGGTAATTGAACTGACCACGCCGTTAGCTTTTTTTATTGCATTTCTTTAGTTGGGCCCATGACAGGCGGTACACGTAAACCTGCTTGACGTAATAGTACCGTCATTTGCCCCACGTGATGCGTTTGATGATTAACTAAAATACGTAATACCTGTCCACGAGGCATATCATTGCCAAACAATGTCACAGGGTGTAGTAAATTTTCATTCGTTAGTGTTTTTACTTTATCAGCAATTGTTGACTGCATAGTTGTATAGCTCGCAATCGCGTGCGCCATATCGCGGTCAGCCTTAACAGTTGGTAGTGTACAACCAATTGCATTGCCAAACATCGTGCCTACTTCAACCAAATGCCAAGCTAGCCAACCTAATGTGTTATGTCCTTCTACAATAGCTGTGTCTTGCGTATCATTTGTAATGGCTTCGATTACTTTAGTTGCACCTTTTGCGGCATTTTGCCACTCCGCTAAAAAGTCTTCAGTATGTCGATACATTTCACTCACTCCTTTACATGTATACTACCAGTTAACAAAAAAAAGAGTGAGGAAACAATCCCTCACTCTTTTAACTTTATTATTTTGTTACTAGACCATCATGGATTTTTTCGATGTTAGAACGTAGGAATTTTGTATACGTTTCCCCGTCTGTACCAGAGCGACCTAATTCATCCGAATAAATTTCAGCAGCAATGTCAACACCCGTTTCCTTCGAAACAGTTTCCATTGGACGCCTGTCTACGTTAGACTCTACAAATAATGCAGGGACTTTTTTCTCTTTTACTAATTCTACAAGTGCTTTAATTTGTGCAGGTGTACCGTTTTCTTCCGTATCAATTGCCCAAATATAACCTTCATCAAGTCCATAATGAGATGTCATGTATTGGAAAGCACGCTCACTTGTCACAAGTATACGATTTTTTTCGTCGATGTCGGCAATTTTAGATGTGTATAAATCATCAATCTCTGTTAGTTCAGCTAAAAATGCATCTGCGTTTTTTTTGTAAGTTTCTTTATTGTCTGGGTCAATTTGTACTAATGCATCGCGTACATTTTCCACCATTTGAATACCAACAACAGGTGATAAGAAGGCATGAGGATTCATTTCTTCTTCTTGACCATCTTCTGTAGCTAAGTACATTGGCTCTACGCCTTTCATTACTTCAAAAACTTTATCATTTTCTTTTTTAACGTTCTTTGTTAGTTTAGCAAACCAGCCTTTTTCGCCGCCTTCAAGGTTTAAACCATTAAAGAACATTGCGTCTGAGTTTGTAGCTTTTTTTATATCTTCAGGTAGGGGCTCGTATTCATGCGGGTCTTGACCAATTGGTACCATGCTATGTACCTCAACTAAGTCACCGCCCACTTCATTTAATAAATCATTAATAATAGAAAATGTTGCGATAAGCTGAAGCTTTTCACTTTTTGATTCTTCACTCTTAGGTGAATCTGTAGCCTCTTTTTTATCTCCGCATGCAGCGAGTGCAAATACGGCTACGAGTGCTAATAAACTAACTTGCCAAAATTTCTTAAACATGTGTAATCTCCTTTTGATTAAATTATTGTAATGCTGTTTTATGCTTACGCGCACGTAATTGGCGCCAAACAATACCGTGTTTTGGTGAGAATAAAAACGCTACGATAAAGAATGAAGTCGTAACGAGTACGATGGCTGCGCCTGATGGCCAGTTGTAAACAAAGCTAATGTATAGCCCGATAACTGCTGACAATGCGCCAAGAATAGCTGAAATGGTAATCATAATAGATAGTCGGTTAGTTAATAAGTAGGCAGTAGCAGCTGGTGTGATTAACATAGCAACAACTAAAATAATACCTACTGTTTGTAGTGACGCAACAGTAACGAGTGTTAGTAGCACCATTAGGAAGTAATGGATTAATTTATTTGGTAGCCCGTAAGCTGCTGCAAGCGTTGGATCAAAAGTGCTCACAAGTAGTTCTTTATAAAATAAGCCAACTGCAATTAACACAACCACACCAACTGCAAGTGTCATCCACATATCTGAGTCACGTACAGATAGCACATTACCAAATAAAATACTTGTTAAATCGGTACTTGTATTTGCTTTACCAATTAAAATAATACCGATCGCAAAAAATGCTGAAAACACAATGCCGATAGACGTGTCATTTTTTACACGACTGTTTTGTGTAATAAAACCAATGCCAAACGCTGTCATTAAACCAAAAGTTACAGCGCCGTAAAAATAGTTAATGCCCATCATATAGGATAGTGCGACACCAGGTAGTACGGCGTGTGAAATAGCATCACCCATAAGTGACATACCACGCAAAATAATAAACGAACCAAGTACACCGCAAATAATACCTACAATAACAGAAGTAAATAATGCTTTTTGTAAAAACTCATATTGTTGAATATCTTGAATAAAACTCATCATGACGGTGCTACCTCCATTGCATCCCAAAGTGAAAACTGTGCTTTGAAGGCTTTCTTCATTGTGTCAGGCACCATTACTTTTTCGACAGCGCCTGCACCAATGATTTCGCCGTTAACAATAATTAAGTCATCAAAGTAGTCCTTAACTTTCGTTAAATCATGGTGTACAACAAGTGCTGTTTTACCTTCATCACGTAATTCTTTTAGGATTTTAATAATAAGTGCTTCGCTTGTCACATCAATCCCAACAAAAGGTTCATCCAAAAAGAAGATATCTGCTTTTTGAGCGAGGGCTCGTGCTAAGAAGACACGTTGTTGCTGACCACCAGATAGTTCACCAATTTGGTTTTTAGCAAAATGCTCCATCCCAACTTTTTCTAAACAATGGTAAGCCCATTCACGGTGCTCTTTTTTAGGTCGCTTAAATAACCCAAGACTTGGATATGTGCCAAGTAAAACCGTATCAAGCACCGTGATGGGGAAGTCCCAGTCAATAGTGGCACGTTGCGGTACGTAGGCAATTTTATTACGCACATTTTTAATAGGTTGCCCGTCAATTAGCACATTGCCGCGATCTTTCGGGATAAGTCCTAAAACGGCTTTCATCAATGTAGACTTACCAGCGCCGTTAGGTCCCACAATACCAATTAGCCGTCCTTGCTCCATAGTAAAGCTAACTTTCTTTAATACTTGTTTTCCATAATATGAAACATACAAGTCATTCACCTCTATGGCATGACCCATAACATCACCTTCTCTTTAAAGTTTCCTAAACGCAACTTAATGCGCAAAAAAATTTGATTTTCCTATGTGCAACTTTTGAAGTAAAAAAAAGTCGAAGTTTCCTAAGACCAACTTTCGATAATCCCAATGATAAATGATATCAACAACTATGTAAAGCAAAAAATGAGTAGTCATTGACTACTCATTTAAATTAAATAATAGAAGTGAAGCTTTTTGCTTCTTTGTCTAACGAATGTGCTGCTTCAGTAATAACTTTGAAATCATTTAAGGTTGTCTGAATTTGCGATAAATTTGTTGCTACTGTGTTATGGATGTCACGCACACCTGTCGCCATTTCTTGTATTTCATTAGTAATTGCATCAACGCTTGAGCGGACTTCAATTATAGATTTTTCGACGCTGACGGATAGCTTACGTACCTCGTCTGCTACAACATTAAAGCCTCGTCCATGCTCACCAGCGCGCGCTGCTTCAATCGCTGCATTGAGCGCTAGTAAATTAGTTTGTGCAGCAATTTCTCGAATGGTCTGCACAACTTGCTGGATATCTTTTGTACGTTTTTCTAAGGAGGAAATAATATGCGCATTATTGGTTGAAATAGCAGCTACTTGTTCAATACCTGTTGCGAGGATACTACTACTTTCGATGCCATTGCTTGATAAATTATTTAAATTCTCTGCCATATGGCTCAGGTTATCCGTTACTGACATGATTGTTGTATTGCGCTTGGTAATATCAAATGCAATTTTTAACACATTACCTATGCGCTTACTTTCGTCGAAGATGGGCATATAATTTGCTTCAAGCCAGATACTATTACCACGTGCATCACGACGTTCAATTTTATCCTCATATTTACGCCCTGATAACAGGTTACGCCAAAAGCGCTCATAAGATTGTGTTTGTGAAAAACTAGGAAAGCAAAGGTCGCTATGCTTCATGCCAATCATTTGGCGGGGTGTGTAGCCTATGAGATTTGCAAACGCCTCGCTAGCATATTTTATAGTACGGTTTTTATCAAATAAAATAATGGCCATATTGTTATCGAGTGCTTGCACGATAAATTCATTTAAGTTTTGTTCTTGTAAATTCATTCAATTAACCTCCAATTGCTATCTACTATCTTTTAGTAGTATACCTCTACTCGTACTAAACAATCATGGTAAATTTACCTAAATAAAGTCTGGATTAGCAATTTTTCTTTTGATAATACGAGCCGAAAGGTGCGCTGTCACAAGTAGCCCAAGTATAGCAACAAAAAAGAGCGAATGCGGTAGCATTCACTCAGATTTTCCATTGCATTTTAATAATACCTGCTTCTTTTAACGCCATAATTAAAATAATTAGGAGCGGTCCAAGCAGTAGGCCAATAATACCAAACAGCTTTAATCCTACAAACATTGCGATTAAAGTAGGCAGTGGCGATAGCCCAATATGAGAGCCCATCACTTTTGGTTCTACTGTACGACGAATGATTAATAAAATTGTGGCTAAAATTAATAGCTTTACACCTAGAGCGGTATTACCAATTAAGAAGTAAAAAATAGCCCATGGTGCTAACACTAAAATGGAGCCGAGGAATGGGATAACATCAATAATCCAAATGACAAGCCCCATCGAAATGGCATATTTTGGATGGATAAGTAGTAGTGCAATAAACGCTACGCCACCGATTAATAGACTAACTAAAAATTGTGCTTTCATAAAGCCAAATACAGCGTCTTTTAGGCGGTTCATAATCATGCGTGTTTTTTCTTCAGTTGAGGGCTTTAAACGCGCAAAGAAAGCTTCTTTTAAACGCGGTAGCTCTAGCATAAATAAAAACAAGGCAATCATATAAACGAGCAGGCTAACTAAAAAGCTTGGCATTTCACCAAGAAAGGCTGTAATACGCTCATAGTTAAAAACATTGACAATGGACATTTCGAGTTTATGAGTAAAATCGAGCATCGTCTTTTGAATGGAGTCAGCCACTTCAACCGGTAGGTTTTCGGTATACTTCGCAATATTACCTTGCATTTGCACCCAAATCCCTGTCAGTTTTGCGATATAAACAGGCATCTGCTTAGAGATGTTAATTACTTGTGCGATTAACTGTGTAACAGTTAAATAACATAAAAACGAAATAAACGCGATACTAATTGTGTAAATGACACCAACAGCAAGCTGCCTTGACCAATTCCATTTGCGTTTGACAAAGGTGATGATTGGTTCTAATAAAAATGCGGTACAGCCCGCTAAAATAAAGGGTACAGATACGGGGATAATAAAGTACGCTGCGACACCCAATACAAGGATGACAAGCGTTGTAATAAGCGTTTTTTTAACGGCTGCTTTGTTCAAACTAGTTCACCTGCTTAATTTCCATATAGTATGTTCTATTTTAGCATAGAAAAATTAGTGTAATGCGATTAATGTTAGTGATTCTGTGGCTTTTTTTTCATACGTTCAAGTAAAAAGCCGCCCTTAAAGGATTTAGGCTCATAAGAAATAATAAATGCGCGAGGTTCGAGTTCCTCTACAATTTCAAATAATTCTTTTTCGCGATTACGTTTGGCTAAAATTTCGTATTTATAACGTGCGCTGTCACGTCCCTCACCAACAAAAATAGTAACCGCAAAACCACGATCACGTAAGATAGTAATCATATCCGCATTGCGTGATTGTGTATTGATGGTAACGTACACATAACCTATAGCAAGCTTTTGCTCAATGCGTGTACCTAAAAACATTCCTAACCCAAAACCGACAGCATACACGACCATCGCCATTGTGCTTTGATCACCACTAAAAACGAGCGATAAGCCAAAGACATAAATAAACATTTCTGCAACACCAATAATGGCTGCAAGTGATGTAATATTTTTCACTAAGAAAATGGTACGCAATGTAAGCAGCGGCACATAAACAAGTTGTAAGACTAAAATTAACAAAATTTCTTTCAATTCGATTCCCTCCGCTTTGCGTTAAATGTATTGAACAGTATAACACTGTGTCTAAAATTAATGAAACAACAACTAGGTAATGCGTTTGAAGTAGCTAAAATTTTAAAAATTGCCTATGATAATGAGTGAGGAGAGTGAGCGTATGACCATACAATTTGATGGTGTGCCAAATTTTCGAGATATGGGTGGTTATGCAACAAATGATGGGCGCCAAGTAAAGCGCGGGCTTTTTTATCGTTCAGCAGCATTAGGTAAGATGACGCCTGCGGATAAAGCAAAGTTTAGTGCACTAGGTATTAAAACAATTTTTGATTACCGAGATGATGAGGAGGCAAGCAAAAATCCTGACCCTGCTTTTGAGGATGTAACTAATATTCGTATCCCAGCAAAGCTTAATACACTAGCACAAATGCCAACGAATGAAAAAACACCAACAAGCTTTTATAAGCGAGTAACGCCTGCTATGTTTACAGAGCTTTACAGCCAAATGGCTTTTGATAATCCATCTTTTCAACAATTAATGAAAGTGGCGCAAAATCCAACTCAACTTGGCTTACTGCATCACTGTGCGATTGGCAAGGACCGTACAGGTATTGGCGGGGCTATGATTTTATTGGCATTAGATGTACCGCGTGAAACTATTTTTGAGGATTATTTAAAAACAAATGCACTGTTACAAGCAACAGTCGAGCAAATGGCGACTAAGGTGCGTGAGACTTCTGATGAAATGGAAATGGCGCAATTTTACGCATTGATGCAGGCGCGTGAGGATTATTTGCAAGCAGTTTTTGACGGCATTGACACACGTTACAGTAATGTAAACGATTTTTTAGCGGAGCAGTTCGCCCTTACGCCAGAAAAACGAAAAAATATGCAACAATTTGCGTTAGAATAAAAATACCGCCCCTTCGTTTGCAGAAGGCGGTATTTTTTTATTGCAGTGCGCTAGCTGCTAAACGTTGAATGGTCATATCATCCATCGGTGGATTGTGCAGACCTGCACGCACATCGCGGTAATAGCGCTGTAACGGATTAGCCAGTTGTAAACTCTTAGCACCAACTAAGCGCATGGCTCTATCTACTATAGTAATAGCATGATTAGTTACGGTATATTTAGCGACGTTAATTTCATTGCCAAGCAGTGCGCGTTTATTTTCGTCATCAAAGGCGCACGCTGTACCGTATAACATAAAGCGTGCTTGAGTGAGTAATAAATCCATCTCACCAATATGCGCTTGTACATTAGGTAGCTCACTAATAGTTGTTGATAAACTGTTTGGCTGATATGTTTTAGCAAAGTGTACCGCATAATCACGCGCTGCTTGTGCAATACCTAAATACGTAGAGGGAATGTGTAAGCTCCAGCCATTTAATTTTGCACGGCGCGATGTGTTTGATTCGACAAGGTCATCCGTTGCAACGCACACATTTTCAAGCACAAGATCATGGCTACCTGTACCTTTCATAGCCATAACTTGCCAGTTTTCTTCAATACGTAGCCCTGCCGTATCTTTATGAATTAAAAAGTTGCCAATACGTGAAAGTTCAGGTATCCATGCAGAGACAATAATGTAATCAAGTGCATAAGAGCCCGTCGTAAATGTTTTGCGGCCAGTAATTGACCAGCCATCCTTTATGCGGGTAGCAGTTGTTTGAGGCTGACCACCGCGTGTTGGGCTACCTGTTGCGGCTTCACTTGCTGCACGGTTGACCATAGCACCGTTGCAAATGTCTTTTGCAAAAGCTTGTAGTTTATCTTCAGACCACGTTTTATTTTCAAAAATTTCGCCTACAACGCCAAGTGTCCAACTCATAATAAGTGTTGCACTCGCATCGTATTTGCCAAGTCTCTCTTGTGTCAATAACATATCATAAACTGAAAACCCTTCTCCACCATATGCTTTAGGCAGTGTGACGCGAGGGTAGTGAATCGCGCGTAAAGCATTAATTGTAGCAAAGGGAAAACCATCTGTAGCATCTACCTGCGCGGCATTTTGTGCAAACTGCTCACCAAGTTGCTCTATTTTTTGTTGCCAAGCTTGCTGCTCAGCTGTCGTAATAAATAAACGTTCCACACTATCAGCTCCTTTACTCCTAGTGTAACGAAAAGTTTGGCATATTGCATGAATACCTTGAAATCAGTACAATAAGAGTAATGAAAAAAGTAAGGTAGGTAGTCAACGTGTATAAATTGATGGGTAATGTAGCAAATGCTATTTTAACGGTATCTGGCTCTAAGGCAAAATTATACGGTACAAAGCATATCCCGAAAGAAGGCGGCTTTATTATTGCCTGCACGCATAATGGATACGTCGATATTATTAATTTAGGCTTGAGTTTACTGCCACGTGAGATTCATTTCATGGCAAAAAAGCAATTGTTTGAAATGAAAGGGATTGGCTGGTTGATTGATCAGCTTAATGCGTTTCCGGTTGACCGAGATAATCCAGGACCAAGTGTGATTAAGGTGCCAAGGCAACTATTAAAGGAAGGCAAGATTGTTGGCATTTTTCCAAGTGGTACGCGTAATGCAGAGAGTGCTAACTTAAAGCAAGGTGCTATTACGATTGCACAATTAACAAAAGCACCTATTTTACCAGCGGCTTATATTGGAGCTAAAGGTGTTGGCGACGTATTAAAGCGTAACAAAGGTTATTTAATCTTTGGTGAGCCTTTTTATGTAACAGCAAAAGGTAAAGAAGGGCGCGATGAGTTTACACATGTGTTAGAAGATAAACTAGACGAATTAACAAAAGAAGTTACATTTCTTTCGAAAGTGTCGAAAAAATAAGTAGTGAATCAGGAGTGATTGTCATTCCTGATTTTTTTACTGTGTTTCGATTAACACAAAATGGTGAACAGAAAAGGTAAAGAGAGGAAGATGACTAATGAAATACGAGGGTAGACGCAAAAGTAATAATGTAGAAGACCGTCGTGGCATGAGTGTTGGTAAAGTAGGCGGCGGCATTGGTGGTATTGGTTTAATTATTGTTGTGTTATTTACTTTATTAAGTGGTGGCGGTATTGGCGATGTTATTAGTAATGTGGGCAATAGCGTACAACAAACAGCACCGCAAAGTGAGCGTCCTTATATTAGTTCTGAAGAAGAAGACGAGCTGATGGAGTTTGTATCGGTCGTATTGGCAGATACAGAAGACGTTTGGTCACGTATTTTTAAAGATAATGGTTTAACTTATGAAGAACCGACACTTGTTATTTTCAGTGACAGTGTACAATCTGCTTGTGGTGTAGCAGGCGCATCTGTCGGACCGTTTTATTGTCCTGGTGATCATAAACTATATATTGACTTAAGTTTTTATAAAGAGTTAAAAGACCGTTTTAAAGCACCAGGAGATTTTGCGATGGCTTATGTAGTAGCACATGAAGTAGGTCACCATGTACAAACGCTATTAGGTACTTCACAAAAAGTACATGCACTACGCAACAAAGTAAGTGAAGCAGAGTACAATGCAGCTACAGTTAAACTAGAATTACAAGCGGATTATTATGCAGGTGTATGGGCGCATCACCAAAAAAATGCAGGCTACTTAGATGTGGGTGATCTAGACGAAGCGTTAACAGCAGCAAATGCTATTGGTGATGATACATTACAAATGCAGGCACGTGGTTATGTTGTACCAGAGAGCTTTACACACGGTACCTCAGAACAACGTAAGCGCTGGTTTAAAAACGGATACAAAACTGGTACCATTCAAGGTGGCGACACATTTAATGCAAAGGCGCTGTAAGATTTTCTTTTACAAATAGCTAAGAGTAGTAGTAAAATAAACGACAGAAAACAAGAAAAGTGAGATGACAAACATGGGTCGTAAGTGGAATAATATTAAAGAAAAGAAAGCGGCAAAGGACCAAAGCACAAGCCGCGTAAACGCAAAATTTGGACGTGAAATTTATGTAGCAGCCAAATCTGGCGAGCCAGATCCAGAGGCTAATCGTGCGCTTAAAGTAGTTTTAGAGCGTGCCAAAACGTATTCAGTACCAAAGCATATTATTGAAAAAGCAATCGAAAAAGCAAAAGGCGGCGGCGAAGAAAGCTTCGACGAATTACGTTATGAGGGGTTTGGCCCAGCAGGTACAATGATTATCGTGGATGCCCTAACTAATAACGTAAACCGTACAGCTTCTGAAGTACGTGCTGCGTTTGGTAAAAATGGCGGCAACATGGGTGTAAGTGGTTCAGTTGCTTACATGTTTGATTCAACAGCTGTATTTGGTCTAGAAGGCAAAACAGCAGATGAAGTGTTAGAAGTATTACTTGAAGCAGATATTGATGCGCGTGATGTATTTGAAGAAGAGGATCACGTAATTGTTTACGCTGAGCCAGACCAATTCTTTGCTACACAGGAAGCATTAAAAGCAGCAGGTGTAGAAGAATTTACAGTAGCTGAGCTTTCAATGATGCCACAAACTGAAGTTGCATTAACAGGTGAAGATGCAGTGAAGTTTGAAAAACTAATTGATGTACTAGAAGACTTAGAGGACGTACAATCGGTTTACCATAACGCAGACCTAAACTAATAACCTAGTATAAAAAGCAGTCAAACAATATTGTTTGACTGCTTTTATTTTGTTTTGAAGCATATAAAACGTGTGTAGAGTAGCGAAAAACATAATAAATGTATTGATTAATTAGACGTGACATGGATATTATAAGGATATTACTAAAATACTAATGACGGGGGTAGGTATGTTGGGATATTTGAATACAATACGAGGTAAGCTTACGATTTTATGCCTAGCCTTATTATTAATTCCTAGCGCGATTATGGCATTTGTGAGTTACACACAAGCTAAAAATAGTTTGAACACACTAGGAGAAACTGTGCTGAAAAATAGCGTAGAAACATCTATGCAGCTATTAGAGAGTGTGAAGCGTGATTTTTATGCGGGTAATCTTACATTAGAGGAAGCACAGGAGGAAGTTAAAACGTTATTGCTTGGTAAGCAACAAGCTGATGGCAAGCGAGAAATTACACATCCTGCCGATTTAGGAGAGACGGGCTACCTTTATATTGTAGATAGCAAGGGTGTGCTGTTAATGCACCCTACGCGTGAGGGAGAGAGTTTATGGGAGGAGAAAGATACCGACGGCGAATATTTTATTCGACACGTTATTGAAGCGGCTGAGACAGGTGGCTTTACTAAATATTATTTTGCTTTACCGTTTCAAACAACAGTTGCACAAAAAGTAGTCTATGCTAAAACAGATAAGGACTGGGGTTGGACTATTGCGGCAGGTACATATATGCAGGACTTTAATGCACCTGCGAAAAACATGTTAACAACCATTTTATTAATGCTAGCCATTGCTGTCGTTATTGGCATTGTAGTCGTTTCATTAGTAGCTCGACATATATCTAGCCCACTCGCTAGTTTAACAAAACGTGTGCGTGAAGTAGCACGTGGTAACTTAACAGTGCCGCTAGAGGATTTACAACGCCGAGATGAGGTAGGTTCATTAAACCGTAATTTTAACGAAATGGTTGGGCACTTAAAGAGTCTCATTACAGAAGTAGAAGGCGCGATTGTATTAATTAAAGATACCTCAGGCAATCTATCGGCTGTGTCTGAAGAAACAACCGCTTATGGTGATGAGATTGTACGCGCTATTACAGAGGTGTCGGCACGTGCTGAGCAACAGGCAACCGATGCAGAGAGCACACAGGAAACCGCACAGCAATTTACAGAGCAACTTAATGTACTGCATGACCGTAATGCGGTGATGTACGCATCTTCTACAGAAATGAAGAAGTCAAATGAGCAAGGGGTACAAAGCTTACAGGCACTACAAGTAAAATCAGCAGAGACATTTACAATTATTGAGCGTATGCGTACCATTTTTGCACAGCTTACTAATAAAATGCAGGAAATCGAAAGCATTGTCGGTACGATCAGTGATATTTCCGACCAAACTAATTTATTAGCGCTCAACGCATCCATTGAAGCGGCACGTGCAGGTGAGCATGGTAAAGGCTTTGCGGTAGTCGCAGAGGAAGTACGTAAACTCGCGGACCAAACTGTAACAGCGACAGACTCTGTACGTACAACACTACGAGGGATTGCAGAGGAAGCGGCAGTTGTAACAAACGAAATGACTAATACGTATACGATTGTCCAAGCACAAAATCAATCAGTAGCTAGCACAGAGCTTGCTTTTGAGGAGCTTGAACAAGCAGTGACTCATATTTTAGGTGCTATTGATGAAGTATTAACAAGTGTAAGTACAATTAGTGAGTCAAAGGAAATTATGACAGCGGCTATTGATAGTATTGCAGGTATGAGCGAAATGAATGCCGCGGCTTCTGAGGAGGTAACTGCTTCTGTAGAGGAGCAACAAAATGCAATTGCGATTGTCACGCGTTCAGCAAATGAGCTAAGCGATGAGATTATTGCATTGAATGAAGCGATTGCACGTTTTCGTATACGTTAGTAGCAAAGGCTGGGATATAACTCGATTATAATAAAAAACTATCACATCGAATCGTAACTTTGTTATGTCAAAGGAGTAAATTCATCCTCGATAAACGAAAAAATGGTAAATCAATACATTTTGGTCTACCATTTTTCTTTTGGTCTTAACCTCTTACATTCCTTGCATGCTACAGCATTTCGTATGATAATAGAAAAGTACAAATATTCAAGAAAAAGGTGAGCTAAAATGAAAACATTTGACCAATTTACTTATGAAAGACCAAACTTAACAGCTATAGCTGAGCAACATAAAACATTAATGGAACAATTTAAGGCGGCTAACTCTGTAGCGCAGCAGAGTGAAGTAATTAGTGCGTGGAATAGCATTGCAGCTAACTACCAAACAAATGCGACACTTGTTTATATTCGTGCGAGTGTTGATACGCGCGACGCGTTTTATAAAACAGAACGTGATTATCTTGATGATAATGGTCCGCGTTTTGAGGAATTACAAAGTGCATATTACAAGGCATTAGTTAGTTCACAGTTTCGTTCAGAGTTAGAGCAAGAGTGGGGCACACAACTATTTGCATTAGCACAAAATGCAGTAGATGCTTTTTCGCCAGCCATTATGCCAATGTTACAGCAAGAAAATAAATTAATATCGAGCTATCAAGAGCTAGTAGCGTCAGCACAAATTGATTTTGATGGGCAAACCTTAACACTTGCACAAATGGGACCTTACTTAGAGTCAACAGAGCGTGAGGTACGCAAGCGTGCAACAGAGGCCCGCTTTAATTTTTATGCACAAAACCGTCAACAGTTTGATACGATTTATGATGAGTTAGTTAAACTTCGTCATGAAATTGCGACAACGCTTGGATTTAAAAATTTTGTGGAGCTTGGCTATATTCGTATGGACCGCGTAGATTATGATGCAGCAATGGTCAAAAAATTCCGTGACCAAGTACGTGACGAAATTGTACCAGTAGCTACAAAACTGTATGAGCGACAAGCCAAACGCATTGGTGTACCTACGTTAGCATTTTATGATGAGGGATTAAACTTTTTAACAGGTAATGCTACACCCCAAGGCGATGCAGACTGGATTGTTGCCAATGCAAAAATAATGTACAGTGAGCTTTCAGTAGAAACAAAAGAATTTTTCACAATGATGATTGAGCGTAATTTAATGGACCTTGTAGCGAAAAAAGGTAAAGAAGGCGGCGGCTATTGTACCTTTATAGAAGACTATGAAGTACCATTTATCTTTTCAAACTTTAATGGTACGTCAGGAGATATTGATGTGTTAACACATGAAGCTGGGCATGCTTTCCAAGTATACTCAAGCCGTAATGTTGGCATACCTGAATACATTTGGCCAACTCATGAAGCATGTGAGATCCACTCAATGAGTATGGAGTTCTTTACATGGCCATGGATGGAGTTGTTCTTTAAGGAGCAGACAGACAAATATAAATTTGGGCATTTGAGTAGCGCATTATTATTTTTACCTTACGGCGTTGCGGTTGATGAGTTTCAACATGCGGTCTACGAAAACCCCGCAATGACACCTGCACAGCGTAATGCAAAGTGGCGTGAGATTGAGCAAATTTATTTACCTCACCGTGATTACGAGGGCTTAGCTTACTTAGAGGACGGCGCCTTTTGGCAACGTCAGCAACATATTTATAGCAGTCCATTTTATTATATTGATTACACATTAGCTCAAATTTGTGCATTGCAGTTTTGGCAAAAGTCGCGTGAAGACTTCACGGCGGCATGGCAAGATTATACGAGTTTATGTAAGCTTGGAGGATCTAAATCCTTTACACAGCTTGTAGCATCAGCTAATTTAAATTCACCATTTGAAGATGGTACAGTAGCAGCAGTAATTGAGGCTGTAAAGGTATATTTAAATAGCGTAGAAGATGATAAAATGTAAGCTATAGAAAGAAGGTGGCTTCTTGACAAGGAAGGTATGGTTTCAAGTAGGGGTTGGGATATTAATTGCCCTGCTGATTATAAAATATTTTATTGAGGTCAATTGGATTTTTTCGCCGTTACTGACGATTTTAAAAACTATTTTTGTACCATTATTATTGGGCGGGGTATTGTATTACGTAACGGAGCCTATGCAGCGTTTTTTAGAAAAACATAAATTTACACGTGGTTGGAGTACGCTAACGATTTTATTAACGATTATTGCCTTTGTTACTGCTTTCGTGATGATTGTTGGCACACCAATCGCTAACCAAGTAAATGAACTTGTGAAAAATGCACCAAAGATTGGGCGTCAGTTAGAAGACGGTGTAAATTATTATTTACGCAACAAAGATAATTTGCCACCTCAATTACTTGAGATTATTGATAATATTACAAATTCTGTACAAGATATTGCGATTGTGGCAAGTACATGGCTAGTTAGCTTCTTACAATCGGTTGTACAAGTATCGCTACTTGCAGTATTAGTGCCATTCTTTTTAATCTTTATGTTAAAGGATCACGAAAAATTTGCGCCAAGTATTTATCGCTTATTTTCTGGTGAGCGCCGCGAATGGGTAAAGAAAACATTATGTGATATTGATAATGTATTACGAAGCTATATCCAAGGGCAATTATTAATTAGTTTCTTATTAGCAACTATTATGTTTATTGGGTACTTAATTATTGGTCTTGACTATGCCTTATTACTTGTAATCTTTGCGTTCTTTATGAACGTCATTCCGTTTATTGGGCCATGGATTGCTTTTACGCCAGCATTAATTGTTGCTTTAATTCAAGATCCAATGTTAGCGATTTGGGTATCGGTAGTTACCCTTATTGCACAACAAACAGACAGTAACTTTATTACACCAAAAGTAATGGGTAAGTCATTAGATATTCACCCACTTACAGTAATTACAATTATTTTAGCTTCAGGTAAAATTGCAGGCTTTATTGGGATTGTAATCGCAGTTCCATTTTATGCGGTTATGAAGGTACTTGTTACTAATATTTATCACTCTCGCCAAGCTATTAAAAAAGCTGCAACTAAATCAATTTAATGAAAAGATGCTCGAAGTCATATTCGAGCATCTTTTTTTCGGCTATACTGTAGAGAGATTGTAGAAAAGGAGTTGGCAACGTGCTAACATTTGAACAAAAACAAGCGATTATTGAATCGTTTGCCCAATTAACAAAAAAAGAAATTTCATTAAAACGTGTAAACTATCACTTTGAAGAAAGCCTATATGAAAAGAAAATTGTCGTAGAAAAATTACATCCTAACGGTAATGGCTTTGTCTTTGTAGGAGATATGCCAAAATATAGCGAACAAGCCGTTAAAAGTATGGTAAATATTCGTGACTATGATGAGGAGGCACTGCGTGAAATTATTGCAGCAGCTATCGCCTACTTATCAGAAGACACAAATGTCGAGGAAGACTGGGAAAATGTAAGCGGCGATAAAATCAAATTATTATTTGAACAACGCTCATGGGTTGTTTATTATAATGGTAACTTTGAAGAAGCATTCGGTACGTATGAAGAGGCAAAGGCTTATCTTTATGAGGAAGGCTTTAAAAAACAATAAGGAGGTAGCCTTATGAATGGTAAGAAAATGGCATCACTTATTATTGTACTCGCCATTTTAGTAGCTGCAGGCTGTGCGCTTAGTATTTATTTGTTTTTCAAATATTACGAGCCTAAGCCTGTACAAATTAACACAAGTGCTGATACAACGTATTACATCAGCTCAACACCCTCACATTTATTGTGAAGGTGTTTTTTTCTTCAGAGAATCTTAATAATTATCAACAGCTAACATTAAGATTTACCTCGTATAGTAAGTAATGAAAGCGAGGCGTACATACATGATAGAAGTACAAAATATTGCGCATACCTTTTTAATTGGTAAAAAGGGTGCAGAACAACCTATTCACGTATTAAAAGCAATTAGTTTTACGATTAAGCCAAAGGAAATCGTAGCTATAGTTGGTAAGAGTGGCTCTGGTAAGTCCACATTACTGCAAGTGATGGCAGGTTTTATGAAGGCTGATACAGGTAGCGTAAAAATTAATGGTAAGGAAACAACAGACTTAAATGAGGCGGAGCACGCAGCTTTTCGCTTAACAAACTTTGGTTTTGTTTTTCAAAATTTTCAGCTCATGCCAGGTTTAACTGCAGCTGAAAATATTGAGTTACCCTTAAAACTACAAGGCATATCAGCAAGTGAACGCAAATCCCGTGTTGAAGTGCTTATGCAACGTATCGGATTAGCAGAAGTCGCCGCACATTATCCTAATGAGTTATCAGGAGGTCAGCAACAACGTGTCAGTATCGGGCGCGCGCTGATTACAAACCCGCCAATTATTTTAGCGGATGAGCCGACAGGTAGCTTGGACTCCGAAACCGAACAAGAAATTCTTCAGCTCATTGCAGATTTAAATAAAGCGTTTGGTATTACATTTGTGATTATTACGCATGATGACGAGGTTGCAAGCTTTGCGCATCGTAGATTAAAAATGCATGACGGACAATTAAAGGAGGAAGCTTAATGTTACTGAAAGACCAATTGGACTTTGTGAAACAGCATATTGTAAAAAATAAAATGCGTGTATTTATGACTATTCTTGCGGCAACGATTGGCTGTGCCTTTTTAATTGTGCTTGCCTCTGTTGGTTTTGGGCTTCAACAAACCGTTAAAAATGAAATTTTATCAGACGAAGCTGTGACCCGTATCCAGCTTTATGATGATAGTTTAACAAAAGAGCGAGCAGCATCACTTAAAGACGAAGATAATGTTAAAGCGGTTGTACAAAAAACACAGTTGCCAATGGCTTTAAAATCTGAGCTTGATGACCGCGAAGCACATAGTGAAGGTAAGTTTTATGACATGACTGCTTTCCAAAAGGTAAATGGCAAGTTAGCACAAGGTAGTTATCCAAAGGCAGCAGATGAAATAGTTGTTGGCTACCATTATGCACAGCGCTTAATGAATGAGGCAGATCAAGAAGTCTATAACGAAAAAGTAGAAGCGGCGAATAAAAAGCAAGAAAATTATATGGGTGAAGACGAAGGGTTTAAAGGTGCTATTGTTGGGCAAACCGTAACACTTACTGTCGAAAATGATAAGGAACAACAAGTGGTTAAACCATTTAAAGTAGTAGGTGTACTACAAGCGCCAAGCTATGAGTGGATGATTGATAATCAAGTTATATTTAGCGATAAAGCTATTAACTTCTTTGCAGGCTTACAACCTGATTCTTTCCCAAGTGAGTATATTATTCATATGGACTCAATGGAAAACGTTAAGCCTTTACTAACAAAACTGAAAAAAGAAGGCTTAGGTGTATACTCTGTTATTGAGCAGATGGACCAAATCAATGTGTTCTTTGCCGTATTTAAGGCAGGGCTATTATTTGTCGGCACAATTGCCGTATTAATTGCTTCTATTGGTATTTTTAATACGATGACGATGGCAGTAACTGAGCGTACACGCGAAATTGGTGTATTAAAGGCTATTGGTGCAAGCCCTAAATTAATTCAACGTTTATTTTTAATGGAAAGTGCTTTTATTGGCATTGTTGGCACAGTAATTGCGGTAATTATTTCGTATGTGATTAGCGTTACGGTTAATTTTGCACTACCAATGGTATTAGAGATGGCAACGGGTGAAGATATGGGCGAGCGTGAAATGATTTTTTCTGCTATTCCGTGGCAACTTGTCGTTATTGCCTCTGCTATTAGTATTGGTGTGGCAATGATTTCTGGTTGGCGTCCTGCACGCAAAGCTACAAAGATTGATGTCATTCAGGCACTACGTCAAGAAGTATAAAAAATCGAGCGGCCGCTTATGGTCGCTCGATTTTTAATTCCTTCGCTAGGAAGGGTTGTGCATGTAGTAGTTGAGTAAAACGCTCGTAACGCTCAAATTGCTCAGTACTTGGCTTTTTACCTGTATAGTAAGCACGGATTAAAATGTTTTTAGGTGTATGTGCCATGTCGATAAATTCCAGTAGTTGTGTTTCGTAGCCAACGAGCGATAAAATTTCGGCCCGAATACTGTCTGTAGCTAAGGCAGCAAAGCGTTCCTTAACAAGTCCATGTTGTAACATTACATCTAACGCAGGTGCTTGCAACTGACGATTAAGTTCGTGCTGACAGCAAGGTACACTTAAAATAACACTGGCACCCCAGCGTACAGCGCGTGCTAGTGCCATATCCGTTGCTACATCACAGGCATGCAAGGTTACGACCATATCGACAGCGGTTTCGTCGTTATAATCATTAATATCACCAACTAAAAATTCAAGGTGCTCATAGTTTAAATCCTCCGCAATTTGCGCGCATTCTTCGATAACTTCCTTTTTTAAATCAAGCCCCGTAACATGAATGTCTAGGCCTTTTTCAATTTTTAAATAGTGGTAGAGTGCAAAAGTTAAATAGGATTTGCCAGAGCCGAAATCTAAAATACGAATCGTACGGCCTTTAGGTAAATAGCTAAGGCTGTCATCAATCATTTCAACGAAGCGATTAATTTGTTTAAACTTATCAAACTTTGCTTGCTTCACTTTACCATCAGCTGTTTGTACGCCAAGACGTACTAAAAAAGGATAGGCGGTGTTTTCCTCAAGTACATACTGCTTTTTGCGGTTATGTGTAAGGCTGGCATTCGTTACTTGTTCCGCATTTTGTTTCCAAAGTACTTTGTTTTTCTTTGAAAGCTGAATGTGCACACTTTCCTCTGTAAAGCGTAATTGTGCCTGACGGAAATCAGCAAAAATGGCTTCTAGTTTTGCGGGGAAGTCAGCTAATAAAATATTATCATGCTTTAAAATACGTTCGTATTGATATTCGACTTGAATATGGTAAAGCTCCTTTACCATCACCGGTTTTAGTTTGATACGCTTTACTTCATTTGAGCGCATCCGTGGCTGGCTAATCGTCGCGTGGATTAATTGTTTATTTAAGATGCGTTCGTTTAACGCCTCTAGCATTTGTGCAAACTCCATAACATGTTCGCCCCTTTCGTAATGGGGTTAATTGTAACATATGTTAAGATGAATTTATATTGAACGTTAAGGGGGCTATACCAATGAAAGAAGTCGATACATTAAAGGAATACGCGGTTTTAGTTGGTGTGCAATTACAAAAAGACACACATTTTGACTACGGCATGCAGGAGCTCGAAAATTTAGCGCACGCGTTAAATGTTGAGGTTGTTGGCACAGTCACACAAAACTTAGAGCGTATTAACCCTGGCTACTATGTAGGTACAGGCAAAATTGAAGAAATCAAAGCGTTTTATGAAGAGCGCGAGGCTAACGTTGTTATTTTTAATGATGAGCTAACGCCTTCACAAATCCGTAATCTTGAACAAGAGTTAGCTTGTAAAGTTATTGACCGCACGATGTTAATTTTAGATATTTTTGCGCGCCGTGCGAAAACGAAAGAGGCACAGCTACAAGTACAGCTTGCACAGCTACAATATATGTTACCTCGTTTAATTGGTTTACGTGCTTCGCTTGGACGTCAAGGTGGTGGCACAGGCGGTGGCTTTAAAAACCGTGGTGCGGGTGAAACTAAGTTAGAGCTTGACCGTCGTAAAATCGAAGATCAAATTAGTAAGATAAAAAAAGAGCTTGAGCATGTAAAAGAACAACGTGATACACAGCGTAAGCAACGTGAACGTAATGCATTGCCCGTTGTATCATTAGTAGGCTACACGAACGCAGGTAAATCGACCGTTATGAACCAACTACTCGAAAAATCAGGGCAAAGTGAACATAAGCAAGTATTTGAGAAGGATATGCTGTTTGCCACGCTCGAAACGTCCGTGCGTCAAATTGAGCTAGTGGATAAAAAATCCTTTTTATTAACAGATACCGTTGGCTTTGTCAGTAAGCTACCTCACCATTTGGTAAAGGCTTTCCGCTCAACATTAGAGGAGGCACGTAACGCAGATTTACTATTACATGTGGTAGATGTATCGCATGAGGAGTACCGTTATATGATGGAAGTAACAGATCAAACTTTACAGGCTGTTGGTGTGGAGGGTGTGCCAACCGTGCATGTTTATAATAAATGTGATGTTACTGATAAGCCTTACCCTGTTGTAAGTGGCGACCATATTTGGCTCGCGGCTAAAGAAGGGGCCGGCTTAGATGAGTTACTAGCGATTATTAGTCAACATGTCTTTGCTAATTATGTAAAATGCGAGCTACTTGTACCGTATGACCGTGGTGAAGTAGTCGCTTATTTAAATGAAAATGCGGCAATTCAGTCAACAGATTATGAAGAAGATGGCACAAGAATTTTGGTAGAATTAAATGATATGGATGCCAAACGCTTTAGCGAATATATGCAGTGAAATAGCAAAAACGATAATTACCTGTGCGTAATTATCGTTTTTATATTATTTGTTTTAGTAAAATATTATATTCTTAGCGTAAAGTAATTGAATTTATTGAATTTATAAGTAATTCAGATTACTTTTAAATTATTGCAAAATATCATTTATTCCGATAAAATTAGATTCTATCAAACATGTAAGATGGATTGGATGTAGGTATTTTTATGTTGAGTAAAGATGAAATCGTCAAAAGTGTGCCACAAAAAGGCTTTTTAGGGCATCCTAAAGGATTAGCTACACTATTTTTCACGGAGTTTTGGGAGCGCTTCTCGTATTATGGTATGCGCGCCATTTTAATTTTCTTTATGTATTACGAATTAAATGAGGGTGGGCTTGGCTTAGATCGAGGCACAGCGAACTCTATTATGGCGCTGTATGGTTCACTCGTATATATGTCAGGTATTATTGGTGGCTGGATTGCTGACCGTATTTTAGGTACACGTAAGACCATTTTCTATGGTGGTATCTTGATCATGATTGGTCATATTTTATTAGCATTACCCGGCGGTATTGAAATGTTATTTACGTCAATGGCATTTATCATTATTGGTACAGGTTTACTAAAACCAAACGTATCAAGTATCGTTGGTGATATTTATGCAGATGGTGATTACCGTCGTGACGCAGGTTTTTCTATTTTCTACACAGGTATTAACGCAGGTTCATTTTTAGCACCATTAATCGTAGGTACCATTGGTCAAACATACAGTTTCCATCTAGGCTTCGGTATCGCAGCTGTAGGTATGTTCCTTGGTCTTGTTATTTTTAAATTAACAGAGAAAAAATATTTAGGCGTAGCGGGTACGCAAGTTAACAACCCACTTCAACCTGAAGAACGTAAGAAAACAGCAATGATGGCACTAGGCGGTGCAGTAGGTATTGCCTTGGCTGCGTATGCATTGCACACGCAAGGTCTACTCACTGTAAATACATTTGGTTTAATTGTAACAGCACTTGGTATTTTAATCCCTACGATTTTCTTTGTCGTGATGTATCGCAGTAAGAAAACAACAAAGGATGAAAAATCACGCGTGCTTGCTTACATCCCGTTATTTATTTCGGCGGTAATTTTTTGGGCGATTCAAGAGCAAGGTGCTACAATTTTAGCGACTTATGCTAATGACCGTACTAACTTAAACTTTTTAGGTATTACATTAAAGTCATCATGGTTCCAATCACTTAACCCATTATTTATTATTACACTCGCGCCAATGTTTGCGATGTTGTGGGTAAAATGGGGCGAGAAGCAACCAACAACTCCGCGTAAGTTTGCGTATGCTTTATTTTTTGCGGGGCTATCATTTATTGTAATGATGATTCCTTCTTCACTATCAGGTGGTACAACTTTAGTAAGTCCACTATGGTTAGTGCTTAGCTTCTTCCTTGTAGTAGTAGGTGAGCTTTTACTATCACCTGTTGGTCTATCAGCAACAACACAGCTTGCGCCTAAAGCCTTTGCTGCACAAACAATGAGCCTTTGGTTCTTAACAAGTGCTGCAGCTCAAGCAATTAACGCACAGCTAGCAAAAGTATATGAAGTAGTATCTGAGTTTTTATACTTTGGTATTATTGGTGGTATTGCAATTGCCTTCGGTATTATTATCTTAATCATTTCGCCGATCGTGTCAAAAGCGATGCGTGGTGTAAAATAAAGTTTTTGCCTAGTTGGTGCGCCAACTAGGCATTTTTTTATGGAAAAAAGGGGAATATGACGTGTAACACTAACAAATTGTATATAATAGTTTTACAATTAACTTGAGGGGATTGATTTAATGATAGAACCATTGACCGAATTGCGACCAAAAATCATGGAGATATTTGAGCACTTACATGCTAACCCAGAGGTGAGCTTTGAGGAGTACAACACTACAAAGTTTATTGAGCGTACATTAATAGAGGCAGGCTATACGCCACAGCGCTTTAAAAATTGTACGGGTTTATATGTGGATGTAGGCAGTGGTACGCCTTATATTGGCTTACGTGCAGATATGGACGCATTATGGCAAGAGGTGGATGGTGTATTTAAAGCCAATCATTCTTGTGGTCACGATGGGCATATGACAATGGCGCTTGGCTCGCTATTATTATTAAAACAATTACCACAGTCTTTTAAAGGTACAATTCGTGTGATTTTTCAGCCTGCAGAAGAAAAAGGGCTTGGCGCATTAGCTGTATTAAAAGAGGGCGTTATTGACGATTTAGATTATTTATTTGGTGTGCATGTTAGACCAATCGAAGAATTAAGCGACGGTACGTACTGCGCAGCCCTTTACCACGGCGCCTCTGTTACGATAGAAGGAAACATCGTAGGCGAGGATGCACACGCGGCGCGACCACACTTAGGACAAAATGCGATTGAGGTAGGCGCGGCAATTATTGAGGACATTCGTTCGACGTATACAAATCCAATGGTGCCAACTTCTGTTAAAATGACACGCTTTCAAGCAGGTGGCTCAGCAGCCAATGTCATTCCAGGGCGTGCAGAGTTTACATTAGATGTACGTGCACAGGAAAATAGTGTAATGAAAGAGTTAAAGGATAATGTACAACGCGTAATGGATTCAGAACAGTTGTTATACCACGTGAAAATAAATACCCATATTGCCTCAGATATTGTAGCTGCAGAGGTAGATGAAGATGCAATGGCACTTATGACTCAAGCCATTATTGATAGCGTAGGTGAAGCTAACTTACGACCACCTGTACACACACCAGGCGGTGAAGATTTTCATCATTATGCGGTACAACGACCTACATTAAAAACAACAATGCTTGGCTTAGGTTGTGGGCTAGAGCCAGGTTTGCATCACCCCCACATGAAGTTTAATCACACTCGCTTAATTACAGGGGTGGAAATATTAACACGCGTTTTACTATTAGCTATACAAAAAGCACAATAGGAGGGGTAATATGTTACAACAAGTTGAGGTTAAAGAATTAACAACAGCAGAACAATTACAACAGTTACAAGTGCTCGACAAGGAAATTTGGGAGGCTGATGCATTACCTACACACCAAACGCTTGGTGCTATTCGAAATGGTGGTATTTTATTAGGTGCTTACTATCAAGGCGAGCTTATAGGCTTCAGCTACAGCTTTATAGGTTTTAAGGATGGGCAGATGTATGTTAACTCTCACAAGCTTGGTGTAAAGCAAATTTATCGCGAACATGGTATTGGTGAGTTATTAAAGCATCAGCAAAAGCAAATCGCAAAAGACCGTGGCTATGACGAAATTCGTTGGGTATTTGACCCGCTAGAGTCAACGAATGCGACACTTGGTTTTGCAAAGCTTGGCGCCATTAGCCAAACGTATGTTAATAATTATTATGGACAGCTAGAAGATTACTTTAATAGTGGTTTACCGTCTGATCGTATTGTTGCAGAGTGGTGGGTACAACGCTCGCATGCCGACGATGTAATTGAAGAATTAGCAGAAGAAGCAAAACCAGTAGTATCTTGGCAAGTAACAGCAGCAGGCTTACCTGCCTTAACAAGCTTTGATGCTGAACAAGCCTACACGCAGGATGCTTATACGGTTGCAATACCTCAGTATTTCCAAAAACTTAAAGTCGAAAGTCCACAGCTTGCGGAAGATTGGCGCTATAAAATGCGTACAATTTTACGCACATTATTTGCGCAAGGCTATGCCATTGTAGATGTGATTCGTGGAGCAGAGCATGTGAATCATTATGTGCTAGTTAAGCGCGCAATACTCGCACTATAAGGAGTGTTTACATTGAAGCTACAAAGTGTTCGCATTCATCATGTTAAAATGCCGATGAAGTTTACCTTCACGACGAGTTTTGGCTCGATGAATGAAAAAGAATTTTTACTTATAGAGGCGACAGACGAGGACGGCACAGTTGGCTACGGCGAATGTGTCGCCTTTGTCGCGCCTTGGTATACCGAAGAAACTGTAAAAACTTGCTGGCATATGTTAGAAGACTTTTTAATCCCTATGCTTATCGGCAAAACTTTGCAACATCCTGATGAAGTTAGCGAGCTGTTTTCGAGCATTCGTATGAATAATATGGCCAAAGCTGCCATTGAGGGAGCGATGTGGGATATTTATTGTCAACAAACTAAGCAGTCCTTATCTCATGCGCTTGGCGGCACAAGAACAGCCATTGATGTTGGTATTGCTATTGGTTTACAGCCAACAAAGGAGGCTTTACTGACAGCAATAGCGCAAGCCCTGTCAAAAGGTTATGCACGCATTAAAGTTAAAATTAAACCAGGTGCTGATGTGGATATAATTCGTACCATACGTGAGGTATATCCTGATCTGCCATTAATGGCAGATGCTAATGCGGCTTATACATTAGAAGACACAGCCTTATTACAGCAACTCGATCGCTATAACTTATTAATGATTGAGCAGCCACTAGCTTACGATGATATTGTAGAGCATGCGACATTACAGCGTGCGCTTTCAACACCCATTTGCTTAGATGAAAGCATTCACTCTTTAGCAGATGTTAAGCGGGCAATTAGCTTAGGCAGTTGTAAAATAATTAATGTAAAAATTGGGCGCGTAGGTGGGTTAACGGAGGCTCGCAAAATCCATGATTACTGTGCTATGCATAATGTTGCCATTTGGTGTGGTGGCATGCTAGAGGCGGGTATTGGACGTGCTCATAATGTAGCACTCACTTCATTGCCACAGTTTACTTTACCAGGTGATACCTCTGGCTCCTCCCATTACTGGCAGGAGGATATTATTTCGCCACAAGTAGAGATGATAGATGGTCAAATTAAAGTGCCTCAAACAGTGGGGATTGGCTATGAGCTAAATGATAAAGTCTTACAGAAATATATCGTTTCAACGAGAAATTATACTTAAACGGAAAAGGTTTCTTTATGGAATATCGCGCTTTGTAG
Source organism: Metalysinibacillus saudimassiliensis (assembly GCA_000935965.1). Taxonomy (GTDB): domain Bacteria; phylum Bacillota; class Bacilli; order Bacillales_A; family Planococcaceae; genus Metalysinibacillus; species Metalysinibacillus saudimassiliensis. Next base: position 50,303 of record LN483075.1, on the reverse strand, counting down.
CTAATTTTGTTAATAAAGCAAGAAATTCTTTTTTATTTCGCAAAACGTGATAATGATTCTCACTTATTGTTGACCTAAGTGATAAACATGCTATAATTGAAATCGTAAGTAATGATAATCATTTTCACTGACTTGTCATTGCATACAAAAATGAATCTACCGGGGATTATAATGAAAATAAGATATCTATTACCTATAACGATTGTATTAGCGGTCATTTCCTTATTTGTTGGCGCGTATAACATTTCGCCAAAGGATTTACTTGATTTTCAATCGGAAGAAGCACAAATCTTTTACATTAGCCGAATCCCACGCTTAATGGCCATTTTATTAGCTGGTGCAGGCATGAGTATTGCTGGATTAATTATGCAGAGCCTAAGCCGCAATAAATTTGTATCACCAACTACGGCTGGTACGCTAGATGCGACGAGACTCGGTATATTAATGTCTATGTTATTTTTTACAAATGCAACCTATTTTCAAAAAATATCGTTTGCCTTTGTTTTTGCCTTAGCGGGCACATTCTTATTTATGCAAATTTTAAATCGTATTAAATTTAAAGATGCCGTCTTTATCCCACTCATTGGTTTAATGTTCGGTAACATTTTATCTTCTATTACGACATTTTTTGCATATCGTGCAGATATTATTCAAAATATCTCTGCATGGCTGATGGGCGACTTTTCATTAATTATGCAAGGGCGCTATGAGCTACTTTACATTAGTTTACCTGTACTGATTTTGTCGTATGTGTATGCACAGCGCTTTACAGTAGCAGGCATGGGCGAAGACTTCGCGAAAAACTTAGGTTTATCGTATAAGAGCATCGTCAATCTAGGGTTAATCCTAGTAGCATTAGTATCTACAACTGTAGTGCTAACAGTTGGTATGATTCCTTTCTTAGGATTAATCATCCCAAATATCGTTTCTATTTTTAAAGGCGATAATTTAAGCAAAACAATCCCGCATACTGCGCTACTTGGTATGTCGTTCTTACTCGCATGTGATATTTTAGGCCGCGTGATTAAGTACCCTTACGAAATACCAATTAATTTAACGGTTGGTGTTATCGGAAGTGCCATCTTCCTAATTATGTTGTTTAGGGGGAAAGCATATGCTTAATCGAGTCAAAGCAAATAAAATTCGCATGATAGTATTAGTAGCCTTAGCAATAGTATCCGTCTTGCTGTATATTTTTTATGGCTTAAATGGCAGCTATGATTATGCGCTACCACGACGTGTCATTAAAGTAGTAGCAATGGCATTTACAGGTGTGGCAATTGCGTATTCGACGGTTATATTCCAAACAATTACACATAACCGCATTTTAACGCCAAGCGTTATGGGGCTAGATTCGCTCTACATGCTTATTCAAACTTGCATTTACTTCTTCTTTGGCGGGGTTTCGATGTTCGTCATGAATAAATACGTAAACTTTACAATAGCAGTAGTAGCAATGGTTGTCTTTGCCTTATTATTTTACCGTTTATTATTTAAAGCGGGAAAACGTCCAATCTACTTCTTATTATTAGTAGGTATGATTACAGGCACGTTTTTAGGCAGTATTACAACATTTATGCAGGTAATTATTGATCCTAACGAATATTTAAGCTTACAAAACAAAATGTTTGCGAGCTTTAACAACGTAAATGGTGACCTTGTATGGTTCGCTGGTGCGATTATTGCGGTGACGCTAATCTATGGCTGGCGCTTAATGAACTCATTAGATGTTATGACGCTTGGTCGCGAAAATGCGATTAACCTCGGCGTTCAATATGACAAGCTCGTTAAAACGATGCTTGTACTATCATCAGTATTAATTGCTGTATCTACAGCACTAGTTGGTCCTATTACATTTTTCGGTTTAATTGTAGCCAACTTATCGTATCAATTTTTTGAAACGTATAAGCATAAAACATTAATCGTTGGTGCAGGGCTAATGAGTATTGTTGCATTAGTAGGTGGACAGTTTATAGTAGAGCGTTTGTTTACATTTAACACGACGCTTAGCGTAATTATTAACTTTATCGGTGGTATTTACTTTATTTACTTATTATTGAAGGAAAGTAGGTCGGCAAAATGATTCAGGTAAAAGAGCTTACGAAAAAATACGGTAACAAGTCCGTTGTTGAGGACGTTACAGTAGATATTCAACCAGGCATGATTACATCATTCATTGGTCCTAATGGTGCTGGTAAATCTACATTGCTCTCAATGGTAAGTAGACTGCTTAACGCAGATACAGGTGAAGTATTACTTGATAAGGCAGATGTTCGTCGTTGGAAATCCGACGAGTTTGCTAAACGCGTGTCAATTTTAAAACAATCTAACTATATGAACGTTCGTTTAACGATTCGTGAGCTAGTAGCATTTGGTCGTTTCCCTTACTCTAAGGGGCGTTTAAATGACGAGGATAACGCAAAAGTAGACGAAGCCCTTACGTACATGAATTTAGAAGATTTACAGCATAATTTTTTAGACGAATTATCAGGTGGTCAGCGACAACGTGCATTTATCGCAATGGTCATTGCACAAGATACAGAGTACATTTTACTAGACGAACCACTAAACAACTTAGATATGAAGCACTCTGTTCAAATTATGAAGATTTTGCGTAAGCTTGTTGATGAGCTGGGTAAAACAGTTGTCATCGTATTACATGACATTAACTTTGCATCCGTGTACTCGGATCGTATCGTAGCACTAAAAGATGGACGTGTTGTAAAAGATGGTCCTACACATGACATCATTAACTCAGAGGCACTAAAGGATATTTACGACATGGATATCCCTGTGCAAGAGCAAAATGGCTGTCGCATCTGTGTATACTTTAATTCTTAACTTAAAAGGAGATTACATTTACAATGAAAAATTGGAAGATTTTAACGCTATTAATGGCGATGATGGTATTAGTACTAGCAGCTTGTGGTAATAAAGAAGATAAAGCAAAAGAAGATACTTCAAAAGACGCCGACAAATCGGCAGAAGAAACAGCAAAAGAAGAAGACGCAGGCATTTACCCATTAACAATTGCACAACCAGATGGTTTTAAAGAAGTAACATTAGATAAAATGCCAGAAAAAGTAGCAGTATTTGATTATGGTTTCCTTGATACATTAGATACATTAGGTGTTGAAGTAACAGCTGTTTCTAAAAAAGTATTACCTTCTTATTTAAACAAATATGCAGATGATAAATACGAAGATTTAGGTGCTTTAAAAGAACCAGACTTCGAAAAAATTGCAACAATGAAACCGGACGTAATCTTTATCTCAGGTCGTCAAGGTGATGCATACGAAGAATTAAGCAAAATTGCACCGACAGTTTATATTGGTTTAGACAACACAGACTATGTTAAATCTTTTAAAGCTAACTCAGAATTAGCAGGTAAAATCTTTGGTAATGAAGATATCGTAACAGAAAAATTAGCAGAGTTTGATGCAGCAGTAGCAGCATTACAAGAAAAAGCAAAAGCAACAGATAAAAAAGCATTAGTAACATTAGGTTCAGCTGGTGAGTTATTCGCTTATGGTCCTGGTGGACGTTTTGGTGTAGTACATGATGTTTACGGTGTACCAGCAGTAGACGAAAACATTAAAGTAGAAGGTCATGGTGACTCAGTATCATTTGAGTACATTTTAGACAAAAACCCAGACATCTTATTCGTTATCGACCGTGATGCAGCAATTGGTGAAGAATCAAAAACTGCAGAAGCAATCGAGAATAAAATTGTCAGCAAAACAACAGCTGCACAAAACGAAGATATTTATTACTTAGACCCAACAGTCTGGTACTTATCAGGTGGCGGTTTAGTATCTGAATTAGAAAAAGTAAAAGCAATCGATGCAGCATTCTAAGTAGTAAAATAGGCATTCCACACAAGTGGGATGCCTATTTTTGTGCAAAAAAAACGGGTATACTAAGGTAGAGGAGTTGAGAGAATGAAAAAAACGGCTTATGCCTTAGGTGGCGTAGGATTACTCGCTTTTATTGCGATATGGTTAAACTTACAGAGCGATGCAATTTTACAATTGGATACTACAGCAGCTCATTGGTTTAAGGGCAATCAGCTACTTGCTGTATTTCATTATATTGGTGAGCCTATGTTTGTAGTAATTATAGTTGCACTATTAATGGTCTTTTTATGGTTACGTAAAAATTACCGCGCGATGTTTTTTGTGCTCATTGCTAACGCGGGTGGTATGGTGTTAAATCAAGCTTTTAAGTATGTGATACACCGTCCAAGACCGGAGCGCCTTGAGCAATTATCATCATTTAGTTTTCCGTCGGGACATTCGATGGGCGGCATTATTTATTTATTTACCTTAGCGTATATTTTTTCACATTATACAACATCTCAAAAGCGTGCGTATATCGTATGGCTAGGGGCAGTTATCTTAACGATATTAATTGGTTTATCACGCATTGCTGAGAGCCGTCATTTTGGCTCTGATGTGCTAGGTGGCTTTAGTTTAGGTTTTGCTTGGTTTATGCTAAGTGTATTTTGGTACGAGTACCGTGAGCGTGTAATTAAACGTCAATAAAAAAGAGGCATTGCGAATTTACGCAATGCCTCTTTTTTAGTTTACACGAATACCATGTTCATCTGCTTTTGTTAAAATCACACGATGTTTAGGGAAAGCTTGTTGCATTTTTTGTGCAAAGTCTTCAGCACCAGTACTTGGTACTATTGAAATCATCGTAGGCCCCGCTCCACTTAACGCAGTACCGTAAGCACCGTATTCTTTAGCAGTTTGTTTAATATCAGCAAAGTTAGGGATTAGCGTTGCACGGTAAGGTTCATGAAATTTATCGAGTTCCATATAGCGTCCTGCACGCTCAAAATCCTTTACCATTAAAGAGGCTGCTAGCATATTTGCATTGGCACTCGCTGTGACCGCATAACCGCGTAAAAACTTTTCAGGAAGCACAGAACGCGCGTCTGCAGTTTTTAGTTCAACATTTGGGATATAGACGACAAATGCCGCATCAATACCATTAATATGCAATGTATCAGTTGTGTCTTCAGTTTGCATACTAGAAATAGTTAGCCCACCTAAAACAGAAGCTGTAGCATTATCAGGGTGACCCTCGACTGCAGAGGATAAATCGAGTTTATCTTGTGTGCTAAGCTGTAAATCACAGAGCTGATTGGCTAGCTCAATACCTGCTACGATTGCAGCAGCACTACTGCCTAAGCCACGTGCTAATGGTAACTCACTTGCCATTTCTACGCGGCAAGCAGGTAGTGTTACATTGTACTTGTCTGCAGTCATTTTAGCGATTTTATAAACTAGGTGATCCTTCAGTATAAAATCAGAAGGACCATTTTCATCAAGGTGAATAATTTCCCACTTATCTTGTAAACTTACGTCCAGCGTTAAGTACAGTGCTAAGCCAAGCCCGATTGAGTCGAAGCCTGGGCCTAGGTTAGCTGTACTGCCTGGCACAGTGATGCGCCATTGACTCATAGTACGCCCTCGATGTAAGTGCGAATTTCAGCTTCATCGTTTTTCAGTGATTTAACCTCAACTGTTGATACGTCCATTGCTGTGTCAGGGTCTTTAAGTCCATTACCTGTAAATACAGTAACAACTTGTGCGCCTTTTTCGATTTTACCTGCTTTAACAGATTTAATGACACCTGCTAATGATGCTGCCGAACCTGGCTCTACGAAGATACCTTCTTTACTAGCAACCATTTTATAAGCTTCGATGATTTCAGCATCTGTTACTGCGTCAATAATACCGCCTGACTCGTCACGAGCAGCTTCAGCTAATGACCAGCTCGCTGGGTTACCGATACGGATAGCTGTAGCTACTGTTTCAGGTTGTGCAATTGGTTGACCTGTTACGATAGCAGCAGCGCCCTCAGCCTCAAAGCCGTACATTTTTGGTGTACCACATTGTTTAGCCTCATTATATTCTTTAAAGCCCTTCCAATAAGCTGTAATGTTACCAGCATTACCAACAGGGATACATAAATAGTCTGGTGCTTTACCAAGTGCATCAACAATTTCAAATGATGCTGTTTTTTGACCTTCAATACGGTAAGGGTTTACTGAGTTAACAAGTGCAACAGGTGATGTTTCACTTACTTGACGTACGATGTTAAGTGCATCGTCAAAGTTGCCATCAATCTCAATAATTTTAGCGCCATACATTGTAGCTTGTGCTAATTTACCAAGCGCTACTTTACCTTTAGGAATAACAACGATTGATTGGATACCAGCACGTGTAGCATAAGCCGCTGCTGCTGCAGATGTATTACCAGTTGATGCACAGATTACACATTTACTACCGTCTTCAATAGCTTTTGCTACTGCAAAAACCATGCCGCGGTCTTTAAATGAACCTGTTGGGTTAGCGCCTTCGATTTTTCCGTATAGTTCGATGCCTAACTCTTTTGATAAATTTACTAAATGAATTAACGGTGTGTTACCTTCATTTAGAGTTAGTGCTGGTGTATTTTCTGTTACAGGTAAATAATTTTTATATTCTTCGATTAAACCTTTCCACATAGCTAACGAGCTCCTTAATGTTCTCTTGTGATGAACAGTTGTTTTTGTATACAGGACATTCTAACGTAAATAGCCCTTATATACAATAGGATACAACAAATTGTCGCAACAATGTGTTAAATTCACATGACTTTTGTAAGATACCACCATTGTCAGCGAAAAAAAAGAAGCGTATAGTGTAAAATATACTGACAAGACAGGAGAATTAACATGAAAAAACAAACAATTTCAAAACGCAAACTACTAGGGATTGCAGGGGTAGGCTGGATGTTTGATGCAATGGATGTTGGGATATTATCCTTTGTTATTGCAGCGCTTGCAGCTGACTGGGCATTAACACCAACCGAAATGGGATGGATAGGTAGTGTCAACTCTATTGGTATGGCGGTAGGAGCTGTGGTTTTTGGCGTACTAGCAGATAAAGTTGGGCGCAAACATATTTTTATGGCAACGCTGATTTTATTTTCTGTAGCGAGCGGGCTGTCGGCCTTTACGTCAACACTTGCTATCTTTTTACTACTGCGCTTTTTTGTAGGTATGGGGCTAGGGGGAGAGTTACCGGTGGCTTCTACTTTAGTAGCAGAAAGTGTCGATGCTAAAGAACGAGGCAAAATGGTAGTATTGCTCGAAAGTTTTTGGGCAGCAGGCTGGTTAGTTGCAGCATTAATTTCTTTCTTCATTATCCCAACGTATGGATGGCGTGTAGCTTTAATTTTAACAGCGTTACCCGCTTTTTATGCGATTTACTTACGCTGGAATTTACCAGATTCCCCGCAGTTTACGGCGAAGGCAAATACTAATCGTAGTGCATGGCAAAATATTAAAGAGGTTTGGTCAAAAGAGCATGCACGTCAAACTTTTGTGCTTTGGGTAGTATGGTTTGCGGTTGTGTTTTCGTATTATGGTATGTTCCTATGGTTACCAAGTGTAATGATGGGTAAAGGTTTTGATTTAATTTCGAGTTTTAAATATGTGTTAATCATGACACTAGCACAATTACCAGGTTATTTTACTGCAGCTTGGCTAATCGAAAAAGTAGGAAGGAAATTTGTACTTGCTACCTATCTAATAGGCACTGCCATTAGTGCAGTTGTTTTTGGTAATGCAGAAACAGCAACTACCTTAATAATTGCGGGTATGTTTTTATCCTTCTTTAATTTAGGTGCATGGGGAGCACTTTATGCTTATACACCTGAGCAATACCCTACAGTAATACGTGGGACTGGTGCAGGCTTAGCGGCAGCTAGTGGACGTATTGGCGGTATTTTTGGGCCATTACTCGTTGGTTCGATGTTAGCTCGTGGTTATGATATTAGTATGGTATTTACAATTTTTTGTGGCGCCATTTTACTCGGCGTTGTTGTGCTGGTTATATTAGGTAAGGAAACAAAACAAATTGAATTAACATAATAATGAGCACGCTACAATTTGTGGCGTGCTTTATGTCTAAATTAGTAAATTATCAGAAAAATCATTGTTTTCAGATTGTTAAGGTGGTACGTTAGAATGAACAAAAAATGTAAATGAAAAGGCGGGACAAGAGTCGTGACACTCAACGAACAAATTAAAGCGAAATATATTCGTTTATCCAAAGGACAAAAGATTGTGGCGCAGTATATCATCAAACAACCTAAAAAAATAACGACGGAAAGTATTGCCCGGATAAGTGAGGAGATTGGTGTGAGTGAGTCGACCATTGTGCGTTTTTGTTATGCAATTGATGTCAACGGCTTTGTAGCTTTACAGGAACGGCTACGACAAGATTTAAAAAACCCCCAAGTACAACAAGTTGAGAGTGTTCTTTGGTAGACATTGATTTCAATTACACCTAAATGTGATAAAATAAAACATGAATGTAGATAATCATTTAGGAGGCAATAAAATGACGAAAGTTTTAGTTTTTGGGCACCAAAATCCAGATACAGATTCAATTTCTTCAGCACTAGTACATGCGTATTTAAAACAACAGTTAGGTGTTGATGCTGAGGCAGTACGCTTAGGTGAAGTAAATGGTGAAACACAATTTGCATTGGACAAGTTTGGCTTTGAAGCACCACGCCTAGTAGAGCAAGTAGCGGCAGAGACAACACAAGTAATGCTTGTTGACCACAACGAGTTTCAACAATCAGCTGTAGATATTGCAGACGTAACAATTTTAGAAGTAGTGGACCACCACCGTATTGCAAACTTTGTAACGGCTGATCCATTATATATGCGTATTGAGCCAGTAGGCTGTACAGCTACAATTTTAAATAAATTATTTAAAGAAAATAACATCGAAATCCCAGCAAATATTGCAGGACTAATGTTATCAGCTATTATTTCGGATACATTATTATTTAAATCACCAACATGTACAGAGCAAGATGTTAAAGCAGCTAATGAGTTAGCTGTAATTGCTGGTGTAGATGCTGCAGAGTACGGCTTAGCTATGCTGAAAGCTGGCGCTGATTTAAGTAAAAAAACAACTGAAGAGTTACTAACGCTTGATGCTAAAGAGTTTACATTTGGCGAACATAAAGCAATCGTAGCGCAAGTTAATGCAGTTGATGTAAATGATGTATTAGTACGTCAGCCAGAGGTCGAAAAATTAGGTGCTGCATTAATCGAAAAAGAGGGCTTAGGCTTATACTTCTTCGTAGTAACGGATATTTTAAACAATAACTCTGAAGCTATCGTTTTAGGTGCTGCACAGTCACAAGCGGCGCAAGCATTTAATGCAACTCTTACTAACTCACGTATTGTATTACCAGGAGTAGTATCACGTAAAAAGCAAATTGTCCCTGTATTAACAGAAGGATTACAATAAAAATGAGAGCGCTACGCTAGTCGTAGTGCTCTTTTTTAGGCAGATAGGTTGAGTTTCTTTTTTATAACTTCACTAAAAATAGTATACTATTTTTAGTGAAAGGCGGTGAAAATATGCCAACAATTACAGCTAAAATTCAACTTTACGTGAATGAATCACAAGCAGAAAGCCTACGTTTGACAAGTAAAACCTATCAAAAAGCGTGTAATTGGCTTTCAGAGAGAGTAGTTGTATCAAAAAATCTGAATCAACGCCAATTAAACAACTTGTATTATAAAGAACTTCGCCAACGCTTTGGTTTGAAAAGTCAAATGGCGCAATCCGTCATGAAAACGGTCATTGCCAGCTACAAATCAGCACAATCAAACGGACATGAATGGTCGCTTGTTCACTACAAGCACCCTAGCTATGATGTAGTAGAGGATTTAACAGGTGTACGTCAAGCAACCGAGAAAGTCCATGTCAAAAACCGTTATGTTAGCGTTTCGTGGGCGTTCTATCAATTTAGACAATTCCTTGAATATAAGGCACAACTATACGGACATAAGGTGATGGTTGTTTCCCCGAAATATACAAGCCAAACGTGTCCGAAATGCGGTCATGTAGCTAAGCGAAATCGCAATAAAAAAACACATACATTTACGTGTGGCAACTGCTCTTATCAATCGAATGACGACCGCATCGGTGCCATGAATCTGTATTGAAAAGGAATGGCATACATTTCAGATACAGTTACGGTTAAGGTATAGCCTTTTCCGTAGGGGCGAAGTCAACCGTCCTTATATACCACCACGCTAAGATAGGAGGTCTGTAAGACCGTTTGCACTATTGGGTAGGGATAAGTGTAAAGGTTGCTTGCGAAGTAAGTAACCCGCCTTTTTAGGTGACACAAGCCCCCACTTCAAAACGCTTTAGCGTTTAAGCGGGGGTAGTTGACTGCTCGTTACAATGAGGGGGATAATAAGGGAGGCTACTTACATGAAAATTGAAGTATGGTCAGACTATGTATGTCCGTTTTGTTATATTGGTAAAAAACAATTAGAGGACGCTATTCGTTCATTAAAACTTGAGGATAATGTTGATGTAGTATTTAAAAGTTATATGCTAGATGCTACAACACCAACAGATTCAGAGGTTGCAGTAGTAGATAGTTTATCGCGCAAATATCAAGTAACACTTGAGAAGGCACAAGGTATGATTGATGGTATTGTAGCGCGTGCTAAAGAAGTAGGGTTAGCGTATGATTTTTCGGATTTAAAAGAGGAAAATACGTTAAAGGCACATCGTCTTGTAAAATTTGCTGAAACAAAGGGCAAGGCTAGCGAATTAAACGAGCTATTGCTTAATCGTCATTTTGTAGGTGGTCAGCGTATAGGGCAAGACGAGGTATTACTAACACTAGCTAAAGAAGTTGGGTTAGATGAGGTAGAAGTTAAAGCTTTATTAGCAAGTAATGACTTTGCGGATGCTGTACAAGCAGATATAGCAGAAAGCCGTGAGATGGGCGTACAAGGTGTGCCATTCTTTGTTATTAATCGTAAGTATGGGATTTCAGGTGCACAACCACAGGAAGTGTTTGAACAAGCACTACAGCAAGTTGCTGAAGAAGAAGGTAGTAAACTTCAAATGCAGGGTGGTACAGGCGCTGGCGTTTGTACAGATGATGGGTGCGATTTATAAGTTCAGTCAAAAGTCTGAAGCTAAACGCGTTGACAATTCAATGCGTTTTTCTTATGATAGTAATATATCTTGAATTCGAGATAATCGAAAAATAAGGGAGTTAATCAATTATGAACGTATTAGTAGTTAAAGCAAATAACCGCCCATCTTCACAGGCGATTTCAAGTAAAATGTATGAAACATTTATGGAAAACATCGACGTAGATAACGTAACAGTTTACGATGTATTTGAAGAATATACACCATACTTTGGTCAAGATTTCTTCGCGATTTTTGGTAAGCTACAACAAGGTGAAGCATTAACAGAGCAAGAGCAAGCAATGCTTGCAGCACAACAAAAAGTACAAGATTTATTTACAAAAGCAGATGTGATTGTTTATGCTTTCCCATTATGGAACTTAACAATCCCAGCAAAACTGCAAACATTTATGGATTATGTATTCCAAGCTGGCTTTACATTTAAATATAACGAACAAGGTCAAATGGTTGCATTACAACCAAACAAAAAAGTTATTTTACTAAATGCACGCGGCGGGGTTTACTCTCACCCAGAGGCAGCGCCACTAGAAATGGCTGTAAACTATATGCGTAATGTAGTAACAGGTATTTTTGGTCAAGAAATTATGGCTGAAGTAATTATTGAAGGTCATAACGCAGCACCACAACAAGCTGAGCAAATTATTGCAGATGGCTTAGCGCGTGTTGCACAAGTAGCTAAAGAAGTGAAAAACGTTTCAATTAATGCATAAAAAAAGCAACTGCGATAATTTCTCGCAGTTGCTTTTTTTGTCTTATAGGCTAATGGCTTTTACTTCGTCGATATTTGTTAGTTCAGCTACAAAGTTTAAGTCCTCAGCTGTTACCTCATTGTCTACTGATAACATCATGACAGCCTTGCCGCCAACTTGTGCACGACCTACTTGCATCGTAGCGATGTTAATATCTTTTTCAGCTAATTTAGTAGCTACGCGACCGATAGCACCTGGCTTATCTGTATTGCGGATATATAATAGGTGACCCTCTGGTGTTACATCAACTACATAGTCCTCAACTTTAACGATACGTGCACCAAGTCCATTTAATAATGTACCTGCTACAGAGTGTACTTCATTAGCTGTTTTAATTTCGATAGTAATTAAGCTAGTGAAGCCTTTTGCTGTTGTTGTTTTATGTTCGTTAATTTTAACGCCAATACGCTCTGTTAAGTAACGTGCGTTAACATCATTTACATGGTTACCATGATTTTTAGATAGTAAGCCTTTTAATGCGTTTGATGTTAATGGGCGTACATCATAGTTAGCAACATCTCCTGCGTAAGAAAGGTTAATTTCTTTTACTGGTTCAGTTGTTAATTGTGTAACGAATGTACCTAGTTTTTCTGCAAGCTCAAAGAATGGCTCTACTTGCGCAAGTAATTCTTTAGGGATTGAAGGCATGTTTACTGGGTTAGTTACTGTGCCTGTTGTAAAGAATTTAATAATATCGTTTGATACGTCAACAGCTACTGACTCTTGTGCTTCAATCGTAGATGCACCAAGGTGAGGTGTTGCGATCACTTGTGGTAATGTTAATAATTTATTATCTGTTGCTGGCTCTTCAATGAATACGTCAAGTGCAGCACCTGCTACTTTACCTTCTTTAATTGCATCATATAAATCATCTTCGTTTACGATACCGCCGCGCGCACAGTTAATGATGCGTACGCCGTCCTTCATAATAGCAAAGCGCTCTTTATTAATGATGTTGCGTGTTTCAGGTAGTAATGGTGTATGCACTGTTACAAAATCAGCAGCAGCAACAACTTCGTCAACTGTACCTTTTGTTACGCCAAGTTCTTTAGCGCGTTCTTCTGTAAGGAATGGGTCATATGCAACAACTTTCATACGTTGACCTTTAGCGCGGTAGGCAACCTCAGCACCAATACGTCCCATACCGATAACACCTAATGTTTTATTTTTAAGCTCAACACCTACGTATGATTTGCGGTCCCATTTCCCATTTTTAAGTGAGTTATAAGCTTGTGGGATGTAGCGAGCAAGTGATGTCATCATAGCAATTGAGTGTTCAGCTGCAGAGTTTGTATTACCGTCTGGTGCATTTACTACGATTACACCGTGCTCAGTAGCAGCTTGTAGGTCGATGTTATCCACACCAACGCCAGCGCGTCCGATTAACTTTAAGTTTTTAGCCGCTTTGATTACTTCTGGAGTAACCGTTGTTTGGCTACGTACTAATAGCACGTGGAAGTCACCAATTTTAGCGATTAACTCCTCTTGTGATAAGCCTGTGTCAACGACAACGTTTAAGTTTAAATCTTTTTCTTCGCGTAATGGAAAAATACCATCCTCGCTTAGTGGGTCTGCGATTAAAATGTTAATTTGGTCAAGTGAAGTCATGTTTATTAGCTCCTTAAAATAATATGATGGGGTGGATAGTGATAAAAAAAAAGCCTTTCACTCCTTACAGCACAAAATAGTATTGTGTTGTAAGGGGCGAAAGGCTACAAATTGTATAATCCGCGGTACCACCCTTAAGTTACCAACCTTTGCAGGTCAGTCTTAGCAATATGCGTAACGTGCATGAACGTACAAGCATTTCCTCTTGTCTACATCTAGAGTGGAACGTACTTCAAAAAATCGCTAATTTGCACCAACCATTAGCTCTCTGAGGATTTTACATAAGTCGCATGTCTCTATCACTGTATTTTTTAAGTGTGTATATGTGTTGTTGAACTAAAACCATCATACGCCCTATTGTTCAGTTATGTCAACGATAAAAGTAAAAATAATAATAAATGCTGTTTAGGTTTTTGTGAAAAACACCAAATAACGAACGAATTAATTTTATATAAAAATATAATTCGTGTTTTTGCAGAGGACAGTGGTTGGGGCGAACAGGGAGAGAAAAAGGTTTTTTGCGAAATAAAAAACGCTTTCATAGAGAAAAATAGTACTTGATTAAATGAATAAACAGATAATTTTTTGTAGTAGTTGGGTAAAGCGTATGCGTAAAAAATGTCGAAAAAGAAGGTATTTTGAACGTTAAGTCGAATATATGACTATATTATGAATTTTAGGAGTGGGATGGATGAAGACGTATGAAACGATTATTTTAGAGCGACTAGACCGAAGTGCTACTTTAACATTAAAACGTCCACAGGCAATGAACGCGATGGATACGACGATGATAACCGAACTAGCGCATTGTTTTGAACAATTAAAAAAAGAGACAACTATTCAGGTTTTACTTATTAAAGGCGAAGGAAAGGTTTTTTCCGCAGGCGGAGATATTAAGGCTATGCTAGACGACACAGATGTGTTTGATATTGATGAGATGATGGTGCATTTAAAAACGATGGTAGAAGCTTACTATACACTACCAATGATTACGGTAGCAGCTGTGCACGGTGCAGCGGCAGGACTTGGTTTTAGCCTAGCTTTAGGTGCAGATATTATTTTTGCGGATGAGGCAAGTAAGCTTGCGATGAATTTTATTGGGATTGGCTTAGTGCCTGATGGCGGCGGTCATTTCTTTATGACGGAGCGTCTAGGTTCGATGAAAGCAAAACAAATGATTTGGCAAGGAGAGGTAATGAACGCGGAGAAAGCACAAGCGCTTGGCTTAATTGATTATGTGGCACCGACGGGTGATGTGTTTGCAATGGCAGACCAAATGATTGGACAGCTTTTAGCCTCACCCATTTTAGCAATGATTGAAACAAAAAAAATTATACATGCGCAAAAGCTACCAATGCTTCAAAATATCTTAACACGAGAAGCGGCAGCGCAATCACGCATGCGTAAAACTGCAGATCATTTAGAGGGTATAGAGGCTTTTGTTGCTAAACGTCAGCCTAAGTTTGAAGGGAAATAATCCTGCGCATTACAAATTTCTAAATAGTTGCAACGCATACATTTACCATTAGTGGGCTGCGGGTCGAAGTCTTCTTCGGCTAGCGGCTCATTTTCTATCATATCTGCCATTAGCCCTTTCATATGCAAGGTACTTTGTTCAAATAAGTAAAAAATGTTAGCTAGCATTTTTTCGTTTACTGTAAATGTTTCGCAGCTTCGTGTAGTTAAATACTCTAAATGGAGTTGGATGTTAGCATAGGGTACTTGGTAATGCTCATGTACATAATAGGCATATAACATAAGTTGCTCCCGGTCTTCAGGTGATGGTTTACCAGTCTTCCAGTCAGTAATATGCCAGTTTTGAGTAGCATCGACATAGAGTAAATCTAGTACGACATATACTTTAGTGCCATCAATTTTCATATAACTAAAATCCTCAAGTTGTTTAAAAGTTACAGCTTGTTGTGTGATAGTTTGCATCGTTTGACTAGCAAAAAAGTTTTCGAAGTAAGGTAACAGTAAACCGTTATAATAGCTTAGTAACGTCTTATCCAATTGTTTAAAATAATACATTTCTTGAAAGATTGGATTTTTTGAAGGGCGTTCAAACCACGCACCAGGTTGCACTGAGTTTTTGTATATATCATTTAACAACTGACGGGCGCGTTGTTGTAATGCTTCTGCTGTTGTATGTCTATTGTTTTGATACATATCTTGGATGGTTTTGGCTAAAAGATCGTGCACAATTTGCCCAACAGCCAGCGGTAGTGTCTGCATCTTTTTTAAGCGGTAGGCATGCTTTTGTGCCTCGGAGCTACCGCGTAGCCAGCCGTTATGCCCTGCGTAGTAAGTATAATAATAACTGCGTTTGCAAGACGCAAAGGTTTTGTGACGAGAATATGACCATGAAAATTCAGGGAATGGTTTAATTTCGAATGCCATCGCGTGAAGCCTCCTATTCAGTATGGTAAGATAATGGAAACGCAAGAGATTGCGTAGCTTACCACTTAATTATAAGACAGGAGCGATTGAAATGGAAAAAAGAGTAGTAGTAATGACATTTAAAGAGAACAGTCAAGCGTACGAAATCTTTTCAAAGTTAAAAGGTTTGCATCTTGAAGGTAAAGTAGAAATTGAACAACTTGCTGTAGTGGAAAATGTTAAGGATAAAGGTTTTGAAGTGAAGGATGCTGCAGATTTAACAGGCAGTGACCGCTTCTTTGCTGGTGGTTTAATCGGCGCATTTGTTGGTATCATTGGTGGTCCGCTTGGCATGTTACTTGGCTGGACAACAGGCTCAATTATCGGCAACATTAGCGATATTGGCGAGGTTAAAGGCGCAATGTCTACATTCCAAAAAACGGCTAACGTTTTAACTGAAGGTTCAGTTGGTGTAATTGCCATCGCTTCTGAATACTCAGAGCATGTGATTGATGAGGCTGTTAAAACAGAGTTAGGTGGGGAAGTTGTACGCTTCTCAGCAGCTGCAGTACAAGAAGAAATCGACGAGGCGCATAAAGCAGAGCGCGAATTACGTCGCGAAGCACGCAAGCATTGGTTTAAAGATAAATTTAATCACGATGATGACGTAGCACCAGAGAAATAATAGTAAAAACCGTTCCTACTCAACTGAGTGGGAACGGTTTTTTATTACACATGAAATAAAATTAATTTGCCACGTGGTGATACAACGCGGTGTGTAGTTTCTGCAATGCCGAGTTCTTGCAGCTTTTGCTCACCAATTGTTTTTGCCACGTCATCATTTTCTGCCTCGAAGCTTTCATCTACAACCAACTCCCCTGTTGGTTTAAAAGATGTGATTTTGTATAAATCCATGTGAATCATCCTCTCTCCCGTGATACTTCTAGTATACGTTATTTACCGAAAAAAATAAGTAAAGCTTCCTTGACATCGTTCTAGATGTAAAGTAACCTTTACGTAAAGTTAGCTTTACATTAGGAGGTGATGACGTGAAAGAAAGTAAGGGGATATTTACTGCACTAGGTATTATATTTTTAGTGTTTGCTGTATTTACGACAGTCATCGAGTTGACGACGAGTGGCTTTAGGGTTGATGTATTGATGACGTATAGCATGGCTTTTATGTGTTTAGTGCTAGCACAAATTAGTGAGCATTTAGATAGTACGGATGAACGCAGTAAAACAATCAAACGCACGAGTGCTAGTTATAGTTTTTATGCTACCGTTGTAGTCATGCTAGTACTATCACTACTTGTTAATACGGATGTACTAAAAATTAGTGCAGCAACTTTACTGCAAATTTTACTACCAGCTACAATTTTTATTTTATATGTGTCATTGTTAATAGTAACTAAGAAGATGTGAGGTGGCACAGTGGAAAATGTAATTAAAGAAAAGCGTGCAATAAAAGGCTGGACCCAGGATGATTTAGCAGAGCTTGTAGATGTGTCGCGTCAAACAATTATTTCGATTGAAAAGGGTCGTTATAATCCCTCGCTACTGCTTGCTTATCGTTTAGCTAAATTATTTGATTGCACCATTGAAGAATTATTTAATTTTGAGGAGGAAGCTTAATGAGAGAGGGCTTTGATGTTATACCTTTTGTGATTGGTGGCGTAATAGGAGTTGTGTTGTCACTTATGACAGTTTATTTCATTAAGCGTAAGGGCGAGCGTGAAAAACGTTATGATGAGCGTTATATCGTGATGCAATATCAATCGCGCTCACTTGCTTGGGGTGTAACAGCATTAACACTTGTTGCAGTGTTTGCTGTACTTTATATTGTTGAAGGATTTTCGTTAGCAACGGTACTTGTACTGGCTAGTTATATTATTCATTTAGCAGTGCAGTGGCTGTATTACCAACGATTGAAGAATAGGGGATAAAAACGATGTATGAAAACTTTGATTGGCTCGCTTTCTTATTAGGTTTACCTTTAGCTTTATTAATTGTAGCAATTGTATTGCCGCTTCAGCGTAGGGCATTAAAAAAACAACGTGCATTAGATGAGCGCTACGTTACGATTCATACGCAGGGACGTTCTTTTGCTTGGATGGTAACATCAATAGCCTTAGCTATTGTGTGGTTAGTAGTGTTGTTTATTGAACCGATTGGCACAGCATTTTTTGTGCTAACTTTTTTATGGATTGTGCATTTTAGTAGTTGGCTAATTGGTGCTGTTATTGCAAGTAAACGAAATTAAATGAAACGTGATGGACAATACTATCGTACACATAGTAAAGGAGTGAAACGGTATGACATTAGAAATAACAAATGTAACAAAGCGCTTTGGTGATTTTACAGCAGTAGATAATTTAAATTTAACGATTGAGCAAGGTTCGATGTACGGATTTTTAGGTGCTAATGGAGCGGGTAAAACAACAACCTTCCGTATGATTTTAGGCTTGTTAACGCCAAACGAAGGACATGTACTATGGAACGGCAAACCGATCTCCTATGCAACTAGCCCGCAAATTGGTTATTTACCTGAGGAGCGCGGACTCTATCCTAAAATGAAAGTTGAAGACCAACTGATTTTCTTAGGACAGCTGCGTGGTATGAGCAAGGGAGATGCTAAACGTGCAATCGCTCACTGGTTAGCGCGCTTTGAGGTGCCTGAGTATGCACCAAAACGTGTCGAGGAGCTCTCAAAAGGTAACCAACAAAAAATCCAAGTAATTGCTTCTTTAATGCATGATCCTAAGTTATTAATTTTAGATGAGCCATTTTCGGGCTTAGACCCTGTTAATGTGGAGATGCTAAAGGATGCCATTATTGATTTTCGTAATAATGGTGCAACGATTGTTTTTTCGAGTCACCGTATGGACCATGTAGAGGAGCTTTGTGAGCAACTGTCAATTATGTCGCATGGCAAGCAACTTGTGCAAGGCTCACTGCGTGAGGTGAAGCGTAATTTTGGTAAAAAGAATGTACGCATTAAATCAGATTTTGATTTAGCAGTGCTAGCTAACACACCAGGTGTTAATGAAGTGAAAACATCATTAGAAGGTGCTGTCTTCCAAATTGATGATGAGGCCGTAGCTAATACGCTATTAACAGGTGCACTAGCACAAGGACCAATCCGTCATTTTGAAATTGAAGAGCCGTCCTTACAAGATATCTTTATCGCAAAGGTGGGGAAAGAGCATGCGTGAGTTTTGGATAATTTTTAAACAAGCTTTTATGACCAAGGCTAAAACGAAGTCCTTTGTTATTACAACCATTATTATGATGCTAGGTATTGTGTTGATGACGAATATTACGACTATTATTGATAAGGTAAGTGACTTAACAGGTAGTGGTGAGGCAGATACGCTTACTTTACTTGTAGCGGATGATGCGCTATACCAAAATATCGCCCAACATCTTGATGATAAATCGTATGACTTTACGATAAAGCGCGCTAAGAAGGACGAACAAGCGTTAATTGATGAGGTAAAGAAAGAGAAGTTAGATGCTTTTGCTAAGGTCGAACTAACGACAGATGAGCAACTTGTAGCAACCTATCAAACCTCAAGCATGATGGATGACAAGGGTGCTATGTTACAAGAAATTTTGCAAGCCATTCAAACTGAAAAACAAGCAGAGAAACTGTCGTTAACACAAACGGAAGTACAAACATTATTTGCACCTGTACAGTTTGAAGAAAAAAATATTTCAGCTTCTGCTAAGTCTGAGGCAGAGCTTGGTCAGGCGCGAGTATTAGTTTATGTGCTAATGTTTTTAATTTATTTTGCTGTTATTTTATATTCAGGTATGATTGCGACAGAAGTAGCAACGGAAAAATCTTCACGCGTGATGGAAATTTTAATTTCTAGTGTGTCCCCTGTGAAGCATATGTTTGCTAAAGTGATTGGTATTGGGATGTTAGGTATTGTTCAAATGATTTTACTAGGGCTTACCGGTTTTATTGCAGTACGTACTTCAAGTGCAACAGGTGATATTGGCGAGTTTATAAAGTTTAGTGACGTCAATCCGATGACGCTTGTATACGGGGCCATCTTCTTTTTATTAGGCTACTTCTTGTATGCAACACTTGCAGCATTACTTGGTTCGTTAGTGAGCCGTATTGAAGATGTACAACAAATGATTATGCCCATGACAATTTTAATCGTGATTGCCTTTATTATTGCAATGACAGGATTAGGTAATCCAGAGCTCGCTTATTTAAAATGGGCTTCATACTTCCCATTCTTTACTCCACTAGTGATGTTTATGCGCGTTGGTTTATTAGATTTACCAATGTGGGAGCCATTGCTTGCGATTGCTATCATGCTTATTACTATCGGTGTATTAGGTTGGTTTGGTGCACGCGTTTACCGCGGTGGCGTATTAATGTATGGACCATCACGTTCGTTAAAAGATATTAAAAAGGCTGTTCAGCTCGGAAAAGAATAAATTAAGGACGCTTGCGTAGAATGATGCGCTAGCGTCTTTTTTTTTAGTATAATGAGGAACGAGGTGAAAATAATGGTACGCTTTTTACATAGTTCAGATTTACATTTGGATCGTCCGTTTAAGGGGCTGTCTGAGTTGTCCGGTAGTGCTTTGCAGGCTGTTAGACAAAGTACATTTTCAGCATGGCAAAAAATTGTACAGTACGCCATTGATGAGCAACTAGATTTTGTGCTGCTTGTTGGAGATAGCTATGATGGTAGCATGCGAAGCTTGCGCGCGCAAAAGGAATTGCAAAAGGGGCTACAGCAATTACAAGCCTACAATATTCCCGTTATTATAAGTTACGGGGCAAGCGATTATGCGGAGGGGGAGTGGGCCCGTTTTACGTTGCCTGATAATGTTACGGTGTTACCAACAAAAACAACAACATTAACGCTACCCCTTGCAAATGAAAGCATTAAACTGACAGGCTGTAGCTACGCACATGGAGAAATGCCTACTGCTTTACTAGATACCTACCCGCAGGCGGATAAAGAAATGCTACATATTGCGATGCTATATGGTGAAGTAAAGCCAGCGGAAGCCGCAACAAAACACTATGATTATCTTGCCTTAGGTGGCCGCCATCAGCAAGTCGTTATACAGGAGTCACCACGTATGGTGTATTGTGGTACACCGCAGAGTACGAGTGTAACGGAGGTCGGAAATAAAGGTTTTTATGATGTGACATTAACAAAGGAAAGTTGCTCCATGCACTTTGTACATACATCTGCTATTTTGTATGTGAAACAAGAGGTAGATGCGAGTGAGGTACGCTATGCTAATGATTTAATGGTACTTTGCCATAAAACATGTAATGCATTACGTGATAAATACCGTGCTACGATTGTACAAATTACACTAACTAACCTCACAGCAGAGGGGAGCAAACTTTGGCATAGCACTAAACCTGCTGAGTGGTTAGCGGTGTTGCGTGATATGGAGAGTGAGCAATTACCACTCGTATGGTTAGCAGCAATTGATGCTGTAACATCAGCGCCGCGCCCTGTTACAAACTCAGCGCAACAGGTGATTGATACTATGCATAGCTGGTCAGCAGATGAGTGGCAAGATGTGCTGGCTGATATTTACCAAAGTGGTACGGTAGCACGTTTGATGCAAGAGCAGGCTTTAGATATGCATACGTTACTGCATGAGGCAGAGCAATTATTTTTACGTAAAATGCAAGAAAATTGAGGTGAGATGCCATGTATATTAAAGAGCTTCACATTTATGGCTTTGGTAAGCATGAAAATAAAAAAATTACATTGCACGATGGGCTTAGTGTAATTTATGGGGATAACGAAGCGGGGAAGACGACCATTCAACAATTTATTTTACAAGTGTTTTATGGCTTTCCTACTAAGCAAGAAGCACAGCGTAATTATGAGCCTAGAGCTACAGCAAGTTATGGTGGTAAAATTACCATTGTTCACCAAGCTTACGGAGAGTGCGAAATTGAGCGCGTACGTGGTACAAAGCCAAGTGGTGATGTAGTAGTCACACTGCCAACAAAAGAGCGTAAGGACGAAGCCTTCTTACCTCATTTATTATATGGTTACTCACGCAAAAGTTTAGAAGCAATCTTTGCTTTTTCTGTAGAGGAGCTGCAGGGAATGGAGCGATTGTCAGAAGAGGCGCTCTCGCAAGTGCTGTTGGCATCAGGCACTACAGATATCGAAAAACTAACAGCTATGGCACAACAAGTAGCGCGTGATGCTAGTACCACTCAACTACTGGATAGGCATGTGCAAAAAATTAGTAATTTAGAAAAGCAAATTAAAGATATGAAACGCCATATCGCGAGCTACGAGAGTGAAGCAAAGACATTACAAGAGGTAGAGCGTACAATTGAGCGTTTACGTGCAGAGAAGGTTAAGCTCCATCAAAATTGGCAGTATTACGTAACGCTACAACAACAGCTACCATTATTAATTGAACGTGAACGCATTGAAGCGGCATTACAGGTCGCACAAGTACTAGACTTTGCGCGTGACGAAATGAAGCACTTTACCTTTATCAAGGAAGAAATCTTAAAAAGTGAAACAGCTGTACGTAATTTGCAGCAGGAGCGTCAACAAGAAGAGCCAGCTTTAAGCTTTAATCACGAGCGTTATACACAGGCTAATGAAATGCTGACGCATGAAACGCGCTGGCACCAAACTATGGAAAAAATCGCGCGTTTACAGGAAGAAATCTTGATAGTAGAGCGTGATAATGCGAAACAGTTTCGTTTGCTTGGTGTTGATCAAGCGGAGGAGCAGGCCGTTATGTTGGCGCAGGATGTTTCCATTGAAAAGGAAGAACAATTTCAGCAAGTGGTGCGCCAGTTAAAAGAAATCGACGCACAGCTATCTATGCAAATTCATACGTTAAATGATGTACATAAAGAGTTAGAAGCATTAGAAGGTACAACAGATACAGAGGGGATACGTATGCGTCGCAAAGAAGAGCGTGAGCAACGCATACGCCAAATGCAATTTGTAAAATTTATGTCAGCTATTGCGGCCGTGTTATTTTTACTTATGTCATGGTGGTGGCAAAATGTGTATACCTTTATTGTAGGTATTGCCTGCGTACTTGTGTTTTTATATATTGTACAACTTCGTTTACGCATGTCCTCTGAGCAGTTTGTGGAGCAACAGATTGATAGTTATAAACAACGTTATATGAAAATCAAAGAGGATATACAAACATTAGAGCTACAACAAGATGAGCAAGAGGCAGTATTGCAAACGTATGTACAAGCCTTTTATACAAAGCCCGTAACAGACCGCTCACTAATGAAGGAATTATTTATTCGTATACGTAAGCTGCAAGAAGATGCGCAAACTATTGCTACAAAAAAAGAGTTACTTGCTGAAGCACAGCAACAACAGCAGCAACTTGTAGCACAAGTACAACAAATTGTTGAGGCAGATGTTAGTTTAGCAGAGGCGTTTCCGAGTGTGCATAAGCTACGCGAACAAATGCAAGTAGCTTATGAGGCGTATAGTCGTGCAACAAAACGTATGGCGGCGATTGATAAAGAGGTTGACCGTTTACAAGCCCTAATTGACGAACGTACACAACAACAACAACAGTACTTTGCTAAAATGACAGTGGCAGATGAGCGGGAGTTATACGAGGCATACAATGAGTGGGAGCTAGTACAAGAGCGTAAGGAACGACTTACTCAGTTAAATGAACAAATTACAGTAGCTACACCTACTACCTTAGATGCAGAAACCATTGCTTTGCAATTAGAGACGTTACATTATGAGGAGCAAGCAACGGAAAAATCATTGCAAGAGAAGATGCAAGAGCAAGCAACATTGACGCAGTTACTACTTAGCAAAGAAGAAGACGAAAGCTACGGTATTATTGTACAGGCGTATGAGCAGGAAAAAGCAGCTTTTTATAAGGCAACAGCACAATGGGCAACAGAGCGAGCTGTCATTACGGCGATTGAGCAAACCTTTAGCCAATTGCGTGAGCGTAAGTTACCTCAAGTGCTTGCCTATGCTAGTGAGTATTTTTCGGTATTAACTAATCGCCACTATACAAAAGTGTTTGTTAATGAAGATGGCTATTTTGAAGTAGAAGCTGTAGATGGCGTGCGTTATCGCATTATTGAGCTATCACAAGCAACCAAGCAACAAGCTTATACTGCATTGCGTTTTGCGTTAGCCAAAACGTTAGAAAAGAGCGCGCCATTACCATTTATGATGGACGACCCTTTCGTGCATTTCGATCGAAACCGTTTTATGTACATGGTACAATTAATACGAACAATTAGTAAGGAAAGACAAATTATTTACTTCACTTGTCAGGCGCCAGATATTTGGCAACAAGGTGAGGTACAGCAATTATAAAAGGAGTGGGCTATGATGACGGGTATTACAACACTACAAGTTGGTGAAGCGGTTAACCAGTTTTTATTAATTAAGCAGGCGAGCGCAGGCATTACAACAGTAGGTAAGCCATTTATGTCCTTAGTGTTACAAGATAAAAGTGGCGATATTGAAGCTAAGCTTTGGGATACTAAAGAAGAACAACAAGAGATGTACCGTGCAGGTGTAATCGTACAGGTTGGCGGTGAGATTCAAGATTACCGTGGACGTAAACAATTACGTGTGAAGGCAATTCGTGTAGTAAAGGAAGACGAGGGTGTAACAATTAGTGATCTTGTTCCTTCAGCAGCACAGCCTAAGGAAGAGTTGTATGAGCAGGTCGTACGTTATTTATTTGATATTAAAAACCCAAATATTATGCGTATTACACGACTATTACTTGAAAAGCATAAAGAGGCCTTTTTAGTTTACCCAGCGGCTATGCGCAATCACCATGACTACGCATCAGGTTTAATTGACCACGTTGTATCTATGCTTAACTTAGGCAAGGCAATGGGCGCGCTTTACCCAACACTTAATACAGATTTATTATATGCAGGCATCATCCTACATGATGTTGGTAAAGTAACGGAGCTAACGGGTCCTGTTGGTACAAGTTATACAGTTGAGGGTAACTTAATCGGCCATATTTCCATTATGGTTTCTGAAATTGCCGAAGCAGCCAAAGAGTTAGGCATTGAAGGTGAGGAAGTTATGTTACTGCAACATATGGTGCTATCTCATCATGGTAAAGAAGAGTGGGGAAGCCCTAAAAAGCCAATGTTAGCAGAGGCAGAGATGCTACATTATATAGATAATATTGATGCTAAAATGAATATGTTAAACCGTGCGCTTCGTCAAACCGAAGCAGGCGAATTTACGGAGCGTTTATTTGCTTTAGATAATCGTTCATTTTATAAACCAACGATTGATTAAATAAAAAGATGTACCCCCGTTGTTAGACATACTAACAATGGGGGTGCATTTTTTGTTACATTGATTTTTAACTATCTTTGATGGTGGCAAACGTTGCAATAATGGCTTGGACTACAGGAGTGAGTAATTGTTGTTCATGATAAATGACATACAACTCACGTTTATAGCGTGAAGGCAACGTTTCGTAGGGGATATGTTTTGGTAAGCTTGCTTTTGATAAAATACTTTTACCAAAGCCTTGCTGTAACAGTGCAACAATCATTTCATTATTATCAACTTCTATTAGAGGCGTTGTACTATTGTGTTCAGCTCTATAGAGTTCATTAAAAAACCGTACACCAGACGATGGCTCGCGCATTAGCCAGTGTTGGCTCGTACTTTGCCCAGCAAGCACTAACTCGTCAGTAGCCACTGTTTTTTTAGCGAGTGGGTGTGTATCGATTGGTTTTTCGATGAGACCTATCGTGAGTGAGTGCTGAGTAACGGCTTCAGCTACTTGTTCAGAGTTACGTAATGACAGCGAAAAATCAATCATAGGAAATTGCATCGCAAGCTTGGGTAAAATCATAGGGAAATAGTGTACAGCAATCGTATGCGAACAACCAATAGTGCAACGCATGCGTTCGTCGCGTTGCATCTTAGCAATTGTTTGTTCATACATATCAAGTGTTTGTAGCGCATAGTCATAAAAAATATGTGCTGCTTCAGTTGGGATACTATTTTTAGGTCCTTGACGAATAAATAGTGTGACATTTAACTGTTGTTCCAGTTGCTTGATTTTAACTGACAATGTAGGCTGTGAAATAAATAATAATTCGGCAGCTTTAGTGAAATTGCGCTGTTCATAAACTTTTGTAAATATACGTAACTGTTCGAGCATACTAACACATCCTTATTATTAGATTTTATAATAAGTATAATTAGATTTATGTATTTTTAAAATAATAAGGAGTAGCTTATACTAAAGCTAACAAAGGAGATGACAATGAATGCGTAATTTTATTCGTCGTATACCGATTCCTATGAGTGGGTTAGTGCTGGCTCTTTTTTCACTTGCTAAACTGCTATTAGCGTTTGACCTTCAATTAGTTACTACTATGCTAAATAGTGCAGGGATGCTGCTTGGTATGGGCTTGGTACTTAAAGTAGTGCTGTTTCCTAAAAAAGTATGGCAAGAGTTACAAAATCCTGTAATTGCCGCTGTATCGCCAACCTTTACAATGGCAGTAATGGTCGCAAGTAGTTTGTACATGACCACGAGTCAAGTATGGCAAATGATTTGGTGGTGTGCTGTGGTGCTACATTTTGCGCTGATGCTATTTTTTACCTATCGTTTTGTGTTGAGCGAGCCACTAACGCTTACAAAAATTTATCCTAGCTGGTTTATTATGTACATTGGTATGGGTGTAATGCCTTTAACTGCTGGCGACCAAGCTTCGATGCTAATGACAGTAGTTTCTTATACTTGTGTGGCATTTTTGCTTGTGTTATTGCCACCTGTCATACTACGCATTTTTGTTTTACGCGATATAGAACAGCCAGCGTTACCACTTATTACAATTTTATGTGCACCTACATCGCTTATTTTAGCAGGCATCTTAGCTCACTTTAGCGAGCCTTCACCCTTATTACTGTTAGTAACACTCCTACTAGCTCAAGTATTGTATGTAGTCGTATTAACCCAACTACCAAAGTTACTGCGCCTACCGTTTTATCCGAGTTATGCGGCGTTTACTTTTCCACTTGTGATTAGTGCGACGGCCTTGCTACAAACTTGTGAGCACTTTGGCTATAACAATTACTTTATAACCGCGCTTATTATAATAGAAGCTACAATTGCGACGATAATGGTGGGGTATGTGACAGTACGCTATCTCCAATTTTTATGGGAGTCTGCAAAAAAAAACACCTCGTTTAGGTGCTGCACCCCAAAAGTTAGAGTAAAAACTAACTTTTTGGGGTGATTTTTTTATGGCTAAATATAGTGAAGAATTTAAATGGAGCGTTGTGCAAGAGTATTTAGAAGGTTCATTAGGAATGAAATTAGTTTCGAAAAAATACTTACTACAACAATGATCGAATTAAACAAAAACTGGCCGGCATGAGCCCGATAAAATATCGGACACATGCCAGCCAATTAGCTGCATAATAAAAACTCTAACTTTAAGGGGTCACTACCTTACCATAAGGTAGGCGAGGTGTTTTAGCTTATTTCTTGTCTTCTTTTTTCTCTTCTTTTGCTGGTTCTTCAGTAGGTTTTTCCTTAGCGTCGTCAGCTTTTTCTTCTGCTTGGGCTTCAGGACCCTTAGTGAATAAATTAAGCGCATCTTTTAACAGCGGATCTTCTGTTTTAAAGTCAGCTTTTTTAAGCATTTTGCCAACCACTTCGTCTAGCACAACTTGTGCTTCGCCAGTTTGCATCATTTTTTCTACAAGACCTTCGCGGATTTCATTTTCTTTATCCTCAAATTTAGGATAGTCTTTTACATCACGCTTGTCTGTAATTTCGATAACATGGAAGCCAACGTCAGAAGCTACAGGTTCACTTACTTTATTTAACTCTAATGCATAAGCAGCATCATTGAATGACTCAAGCATTGTACCTTGAGAGAACCAACCTAATTCGCCGCCTTTTTCTTTAGAGCCTGGGTCTGTCGAATATTTTTTCGCTACATCACCAAATGATGCACCGTCTTTGATTTCTTTAATCGCTTTTTGTGCTGTTTCTTCATCTTCTACTAAAATATGGCGACCATTAAGTTCTTGTTTGCCTTGTTCGTAGATTTTTTTAACTTCTTCATCTGTAACAGCGTGTTCTTGTAGCGCTTTGTTTTGTAATAATTGCAGACGTAATGAATCTTTAAAGCCGTCAGCTGTTAAGCCGTTTGCAGCAAGTGCTGAGTTAAGCTCATCACCATATTGCTCTTCAACAGGTTTAAAGGCTTCGTCTACTTCTTCTTTAGAAACTTCATATTTATCAGCTAACACTTTTTCAGTAATCATTTGTTTTAACACGAATGGTCCAGTAAGTTGCTTAGACATATCGTTAAACTCAGCCGTTGTAATTTTACCAAAGTCTTTTGATGTTACAAGGTCAGAGCTATCTCCACCGCTACAAGCAGCTAATGCTACTACCGAGGCAGCAAGTGTAAACGTTAATGCTTTTTTCTTCATAAATAATTTTCTCTCCCCACTATTCAGTTCATGCAAGTTACACTATATCATAAACGAAATTAAAACAAAAATGGTTCCATCCAAAAAAAAGAAGTTGCCTTTAGCAACTCCTTTTAGCTCGCTTATCCAGCTGTAATGACCTCGAGATAGAAAGAAAACAGTAAAATCGTAATTAAAATATTAACAGTACGATAAATTTTTGGTTGCTTCTCTTCGGGAATCTCTCTACGTTCGCAAAGGGCAAACGTCATGCGGTTAATTTGGAATAAGTAAAATACCGAGAATAGAATTACAGAGAATAGTAGCAAATCTATTCCTCCCCTCTTTCGTTCCTCTTAGCATAGCAAAAATATGAAATAAAATACAAGCAACATTACCTAATGTTTGGGGGTACTAAAATTTCGAAGCCGCGCGGGGTTTCTTCAATTTGAGCCTCTTTAGGGGAGTGAAGTAAATTTTTAACATATAAAATATCAATTACACAAATACTCGTGTGATAGGCGAGTAAAATTGAACCATAATGAATGACATTAGGTGCCAGTAGCATACTAATAATGATAGCACTATTAATTGTAGTGAAAGGTGCTAGGCGTGTGATAATATAACGTCGCTTTGGTAAAATCTCTTTAATGCGCAGATGTAGTGTAGGTACGTAGCCGTACATTATTTTCCACTCCGTTTCAACCTCATCCTTATAGTCTAGCAGTGTTAAATAATGCACACATTTATGAATGGGGTAAAGAGCAATGACAAGCGTTGCAAAAATAAGAAAGTAATCATCATTAAATGGTTGTGTATACGTAAAAGTAAAGGCTAAGTAGCTCGTACAAAGCGTTAAAATAAATGCGATAACCGTCCATAATAAAATGCGGGGTAAGCCATATTGTTTATAAATATTTAAGATTTTCCAACAGTGCATCGTATTCACCTCTCTTTCATTATAGAAAAAATAAAAAGGAATGTTAAGCGCTTTTAAAGGCGACAACATTCCTTTAGTATTAATGATCCGAGTGTTCTCGCTCTAAATCGTCGAACGACTCACGAAAGTGTTGAAATGAGCGTTCGAAAATATCGATAAAATCATCCCCATAAATGTTACGAATAACAGCCATTACATCTAAAAACTCAGGAAAGCGGCCGTATAAATCTTTGAGGGCTAATGAGCCATTTAATACCGTATGTTGTGTGTTGTGGTAGTTGGCGTTAAGCTCTAAGATTAATTGCTTGCCCTCAGGTGTTAACTCAACATATGTGTTGCGCTTATCATCGTCACGCTTCGAAAATGATAGGAAGCCACGTTCTTCTAATTTCTTTGAGAAGTTAAACGCAGTAGAAACGTGCATTACGCCAAACTTCGCCACATCAGAAATAGACGCTCCTTTAAGG
This sequence comes from Metalysinibacillus saudimassiliensis, assembly GCA_000935965.1. Classification (GTDB taxonomy): domain Bacteria; phylum Bacillota; class Bacilli; order Bacillales_A; family Planococcaceae; genus Metalysinibacillus; species Metalysinibacillus saudimassiliensis. The sequence goes on along the minus strand of LN483075.1, from coordinate 20,655 downwards.
TGGAATGAAATCCATAAGATGTGGTGCTCGTTGATGTTAAGGTCATAGGGTTTAATCCAATGCTGCCAATCCTTTTCGACAGCTTTCCATAGCGCTTTTGACAGTTGTGCAATGCGCTGGCTGTATAGCATTGCCTCTTTTTTTGTGTATAACTCATCTGACATAGCAATCACCTACTACTTTCTCTTAGCATTTTAAAAATATTATAGCAATAAAGGAAAAGACTTTAAAGTTAGAAAAAATAAAAAATAAAATGACGCAGAAAAATTATCATTTTCCGCGCCATTTATATTAAAAATATCAACTATTTAATATTTAGTGAGAGTAAAATACTATAACGAGGCTTGCTTAATTTTGTGTAGATTCTCTAAGTTCGCTAATATTTTTCTCGATTTCGCCAATAGATTGTTGCAAAGAACCAATTTCTTGTTGTAGGTGTGTTGTGTTTGGCTCGATTTCTTTTTGGAAACGTTGAATAGTCTCTTTTAATTCATTTACTATCTGTGGAATATTATTTTTTGCAACTGAAGTTAGTGTAGTAATAGAAGCTTTTACATGATTTACTTCATCACGTGTCTCAGCAATACGTGCTTTTAGGTTAGTGGTATTTGACTTTAATGTTGTGCGTAGGTCATTACCTGATTGTGGGGCGATAAATGCCGCTACTGCCATGCCACCAACTACGCCAGCTGTAACACCCAATAAAAAATTCTTTGCTTTCATAAAACATTCCTCCAATAAGTTAAGTGTGTACTCTTATTATACCCATAATATTGTGTTCGAAAAGAAAAAACGACCTGTCACAAGACAAGTCGCTTTGGCTTACGCATGAGTTGCTGCTGTTTTAAATGACGAGCGCTTTACTAAATTTGTAATGATAGGGTAAATAACAGCGAATGCAATGGCGTTAAATGCTGTTGCAGGTAGTACCACCCCAACAAATAATGCAGCAAAGCCAACAGGTACATTTGCTTGGAAGACAAATAATGCTGTGCCTAAAAAAATAGCGCCTGATACAATTGTGCCAGCTACAATTAATGCAAGCTGTACAAAAGTATGCTGAACGACTTTAGCAAGCACAGTCACCGCACCTAAAAATACCAAGCCTGTAATTGCCTTATCAATAATATTTGGTACAAGCCCTCCTGGGAATGTTGTAAATAAGCCTGATAGTACACCCGTTGCTAATGAAAGCAAAAATGTTTCCTTCGCATAGGGAAATAATAAAATGCCAATAAACATCATTGTCAGCATAAAGTCTGGCTTCATGCCCCCAATAAAGCCAGGTACGACCATATACAATGCCGCACCGACACCTACTAATAGTGCCATTAAAACAAGATTCTTCGTCTTCATAACTCATCTCTCCTCAACTAGTCTAAACTGTGGTCTCCTAACGTCTCCTCATGAGCGCTAGCGAAACTTGGCTAAATTATACAAGTGTCTTTGCATAAATGCAATGATTATTCAGAAAATTAAGCGTTTAGTGCATCCGCAATAGCAGCTGCTGCTTGTTGTACCTCTGCCATTTCAGGTTTGATTGGTTCCCACACAAGTGTTAAGCCGTCTTCTTCGTAACGTGGAATAAAATGTAGATGGTAATGGAATACGGATTGGTAAGCTGCCGCGCCGTTATTATTTAATGTGTTTAAGCCTTTTGGATTGAAAGCTGTTTTGATGGCATTAGCGATACTTGGTGCAACAGAATACAGATGACCTGCTAGCTCACTTGGCATCTCAAATAAATCCTTTACGTGCTGTTTAGGAATTAATAATGTATGACCTTTAGCAAGTGGTGTAATATCCATAAAGGCATACACATGCTCGTCCTCGTATACTTTTATACTTGGAATTGTACCATCAATAATTTTACAAAAAATACAATCGTTCATTGCAATTCCTCCTTTAGTTTGTATTAAACTTATTCTATCATACAAATAACTGAACAAAACGTTGAGATTTGCTAAACTATAAACAGAATAGGAGTTGGAAGATATGGCAGTTTTACAATTAAAGAACGTTACAGGCGGCTATACACGCAAGCCTGTTATTAAAGAGGTGAGCTTTTCGATTGGGGAGGGCGAGCTTGTAGGTTTAATTGGGTTAAATGGTGCAGGTAAAAGTACAACCATTAAACATATTATTGGTACATTACTGCCTGATGCAGGAGAAGTGGCATTGCAAGGTGTTACATTACAACAAAATATGGAGAAATATCGCAGTTCATTTTCGTATATTCCAGAAACGCCCGTGCTTTATGATGAGCTAACACTTGAGGAGCATTTAGCATTAACAGGTATGGCTTACGGATTAGATGAAGCAACAGTGAAGACGCGCTCTGAAAAATTATTAAAAGAGTTTCGGATGGAGCGCCGCTTAAAGTGGTTCCCGTCGCACTTTTCAAAAGGAATGCGTCAAAAGGTTATGATTATGTGTGCCTTTTTAGTAGAGCCAGCGCTATACATTATTGATGAGCCGTTTGTAGGTTTAGATCCACTTGGTATCCAATCTTTACTTGATCAAATGGATGCAAAAAAACAAGAGGGCGCTTCGATTTTAATGTCTACGCATATTTTATCAACAGCTGAACGTTATTGTGACCGTATTATTTTACTGCATGAGGGACGTGTTCGTGCGCAGGGAACAATGGCTGATTTACGCAAAGCTTTTGCGATGCCAGACGCTACGCTAGATGATTTGTATATTGCGATGACGAAGGAGCAAGACCATGCGTAATTTACAAGATGTTTGGCAAACACGTCTTACACATTATACTGCCGAACTACAAAAGTATATGCGTTATATTTTTACAGGGCACATTGCTATTGTATTAGTATTTTTATTAGGCGCGGGTGGCTATCAATATAGCGCTTGGCTTAATGTGGTGCAATCCGACTTTCCTGCAGCTTTATTAGTAGGTGTTGTGTTAGGTGTGCTTATTATGTTTAGTCAGCCAGCAACGCTACTGCGCGAGCCTGATGCAGTGTATTTATTACCACTCGAAAATAAAATGAATGAATACTTTACACAAACTTTACGTTTTAGTTTTACAACAAGCATTATTGTCATTGTAGTAGCCTATGTGGCTTTTATCCCTTTATTAAAAGTAGTAACGCCGCTATCAACAGCACTATTATGGCTGGGGCTCGCGATTGCACTTGCGCTAAAATATATGAGCATTCATAGTGAGTTTGCTTTCCGTTATTATATGCGCGGACACTTTGTATGGGTGGACCGTCTGTTACGTTTTGGGCTCGTAGTACTTACGCTAGCTACGTATTTAAATGGTTGGTATTATGGCTTAGCTATTGGTATTATTACGCACTTTATTTATATGCGCGTGTTAAAGGCTAAAGTACAAAATCAGCCGTTCCCGTACGAACATTTTATTACGATTGAACAAAATCGTATGCTACGCTTTTATCGTTTCGCCAATTATTTTACTGATGTACCACATTTACGCGGTGCTATACGTCGTCGAAAATGGTTGGATATGATTTATGTGCTAGCACCGTACGGCAAAAAAAATACGCAACGTTATTTAACGTGGCGTACGTTCGTACGAACAAATGACCATTTTTATTTATGGGTGCGTTTAACTTTTATTGCTGCATTGCTAGCAGCATTTGTAGATATTACGATTGTGCGTTTTATTATTGCAGGTGCTTTATCTTTTGCAACAGCGCTACAGTTACAACAAGCATTAACCAATCAATCTGTCTTCCGGATGGATATGCTTTATCCTGTACCAGCTACGCAGAAGAAGGAAGCGGCTACAAGTATTGTACGTCTGCTTATTATTGTGCAGGCAATCATTGTTACGCTTAGTCATGTTACACAGCCTTACTTTTATGTGACGGGTGTTATTATGATTGCAGTTGGTTTATTTACACAACAAGTGATGAAAAAATAAGGATAACTGAGTGCCGAATGGTGCTCAGTTTTTTTGTGCAGAAAAAAAGCAACCTAAGTTTGCTTAGGCTGCTTGTATAATTAGTCTTCTTGTTTAGCTGTTTGGTATGTTGTTACATAGGATGCAGCTGCAAAAATATTTACTGGTGGTTTTGCGGCAGCCTCAGGTTTTTTGTCAGCATGTGAGTTTTTAAATGCTTGTGACTCTGTCCATGCTTTAAATGACTCAGGGCCAACCCACTCTGTTAAAACGATGTATGTTTCTTCGCCAATAGGGCGCATTAAACGGAAGGCTACAAAACCAGGCTCATTTTCAATTGATCCTTTACGGCTTAGGAAGCGGTGCTCAAATACTGGGCGACCCTCTTCAGTGACAGGAATATTATTTAAGACATAGTAGCCTGTGCCTTGTAATTCGTTAATTGAATCAATGGCCTCAAACTTACGTGGTGATTGGAATACCGTCTTGCCTTCTGTTTCGTGAAGCAGTACAGCATTACCCTCGCCGTAGAGTACGACCATTTTTTCATTAGGGTATTTTGCACGAACTTGTTCCATGTACTCTGGTGTGCCTGAAGTTAAATAAATATTCATTTGAAATTGCCTCCTTGTGTTTAAGAAAAAAGTCTGAATCTTATCTTCTATTTAAACGATAATACAAGATTTTGTCAAAAGAACCGCATAGAAAGAACGATTTTATGACATTTGTCAGTTGATGCTATACAATAGTGGCGTCGACCGTATATAGTGAATAAGGATGTTTAGCTTTACATATCAGTTATTTATTTTGAAGGAGAGATGTTATTCATGACAAAATTTAATGATACATTACTTCGCGCAGCACGCGGCGAAAAGGTGGAGCACACACCAGTTTGGTATATGCGCCAAGCGGGACGCTCACAACCAGAGTACCGTGAAATTAAAAAGAAATACTCACTAGAAGAAATTACAATGCAGCCAGAGTTATGTGCATATGTAACCCGCTTACCTGTAGATAATTACAACGTAGACGCAGCTATTTTATATAAAGATATTGTAACGCCGCTACCAGGCATTGGTATTGATGTGCAAATTAAAGCGGGCATTGGTCCTGTAATCTCTAATCCTGTACGTACCGTTGCAGATATCGAAAAACTAGGTGAGTTTAATGCAGAAGAACACACACCATTTGTACTTGAAACAATCAAGATGTTAACGGAACAACAATTAAACGTGCCGTTAATTGGCTTTGCGGGTGCACCATTTACACTAGCGAGCTATATGATTGAAGGCGGTCCTTCAAAAAATTATAATAAAACAAAATCATTAATGGTTTCTGAGCCTAAAGCTTGGTTTGCGTTAATGGATAAATTGGCAGACATGATTATTGCTGATATTCGTGCACAGGTCAAAGCGGGCGCTAAAGCCGTACAAATCTTTGACTCTTGGGTAGGCGCATTAAACGTAGAAGACTACCGTGTATTTATTAAACCAGTAATGACACGCATTTTCTCAACACTACGTGAAGAAAATATTCCACTTATTCAATTTGGTGTAGGCGCAAGCCATCTTGTTAATGAATGGAATGACCTGCCGATTGATGTAGTTGGTTTAGACTGGCGCTTACCAATTAAGGATGCGTTAGCGAAGGGTGTTAATAAGCCAGTTCAAGGTAACTTAGACCCAGCACTACTACTTGCAGATTGGTCAATCATTGAAGCACGCACTAAAGATATTATTGACCAAGGTTTGGAAGCAAAAGGCCATATCTTTAACTTAGGCCATGGTGTCTTCCCAGAAGTAGACCCTAAGGTATTAAAGCGTTTAACAACATTTATTCATGAATACAGTGCAAAACAAATCGCAGCACGCGGTTAATTTAAAAAAGAGGTGAATCACGCATGACACAAGTGCGAGGATTGTTAGTAATGGCGTACGGTACGCCTTATAAAGAAGAAGATATCGAGCGTTACTATACGCATATTCGTGGTGGTCGTAAGCCAGCACCTGAACATTTAGAAGACTTACGTCAGCGCTATGCTGCAATTGGTGGGATTTCGCCATTAGCGAAAGCTACAGAGGCACAAGCAGAGGCGTTATGTGCACGCTTAAATGAAGTGCAAGATGAAGTAGAATACAAATTATATATTGGCTTAAAGCATATTGAGCCATTTATTGAAGATGCCGTAGCTAGTATGCATGCAGATGGTATTACAGAAGCTGTATCTATCGTTTTAGCACCGCATTTCTCAACATTCTCAGTAAAGTCATATAATGGACGTGTACTTGAAGAAGCCGAAAAAGTAGGTAACTTAAATGTAACTTGTGTTGAGTCTTGGTATGATGAGCCATCATTTATCCAATACTGGGCTAATCAAGTTAGCCAAACATTTAATGCAATGTCAGAGGACGAGCGCGAAAAAGCTTGTTTAATCGTATCAGCTCACTCACTACCAGAAAAAATTAAGTTATTAGGCGATCCGTACGAGCAACAATTGCATGATACAGCTAAGTTAATCCAAGACGCAACAGGTGTTAAAAATGTTGAGGTTGGTTGGCAATCTGAAGGTCAAACGCCAGATCCATGGTTAGGACCAGACGTGCAGGATTTAACGCGTGATTTATACAATACTAAAGGCTACCGTTCATTTGTTTACACACCAGTAGGCTTTGTTACAGAGCATTTAGAAGTGCTCTATGACAATGACTATGAATGTAAAGTAGTTTGTGACGAGGTTGGGGCAAACTATTACCGCCCAGCTATGCCAAATACAGATCCATTATTTATCGATGCGATGGTAAGCGCCATCAATAAAAAGTTACAGTAATAACAGAAAGTGATGATGACAGTGACAAAGGGAAGACGGAGAATTGTAATCATCGGGGGCGGCATTACAGGCTTAACAGCAACGTATTATTTACAGCGCGCTGCTGTTGCTAAGCAATTGCCAATTGACATCACATTAGTGGAGGCCTCACTCCGTTTAGGTGGGAAAGTTCACACACACCGTAAAAATGGCATTATTGTTGAGAAAGGTCCTGAATCCTTTTTTGACCGTACAGGCAGTGTGCAACAGTTGGCACAGGACTTGCATATCGAAGACAGCATAGTAGGTAACCATTTAGGCCCTACCTATGTTGTACTCGGCAATGAACTGTACCCAGTACCCGAAAGTTTGTTAGCTGGCGATGCGCCGCATATCTCATCCTTTATAACATCTCGATTATTTTCAGTCAGTGGTAAAGTGCGTGCAGCGGGTGATTTTGTTATCCCGCGCACGCATTTGCCTATTGACCAACCAGTAGGTCCGTTCCTACGCCGTCGTTTTGGCGCAGAAATCGTAGAAAACTTAGTTGAGCCTTTGTTAGCGAGCGTTTATGCAGGTGATGTAGAGCAGTTAAGTTTGCAAACCACATTTCCTGAGTTATATGACGTAGAGCAAAAGCACCGCAGCCTACTGCTCGGTATGCGTAAAGCGCAATCGAGCCTTTTTTACGGTGATATCCCTAAACAAGCTGAAGGGATTTTTCATACGTTTAAAAATGGTTTAGAAACAATGGTCGAAGCAATGGAAGCGACGCTTAAACCAGGCACGATCCTAAAAGGAGTACGCGCTGAAGCAATTGCGTATAATGCAGACAAGGAAATGACTGTGCAGTTAAGTCATAAGCCGATTATGCAGGCAGATGATATTATTATTGCCACACCCTACCATGTAGCGCAGGGGTTATTTGCGGACAAGCAAATGTTACAAGAGTTAGATGATATGACAGCTGCAACAATTGCCACAGTAAATATGGTATTTAAAAGAGATCAATTTGTAGACTTGAAGGCACTTGCTTTTTTTGTTTCACGCAATAGTGATTTAACCATCACCTCATGTACATGGAGCAATTTAAAGTGGCCAACGACAGCACCACAGGATTATGTAGTGTTACGTAGTTATATTGGGCGTGTGGGTGATGAGGCAATTGTAGAGCTTTCCGACCGAGAGATTGAACAAAATGTATTAGCCGATTTACAGCAAACACTTGGTGTTAATGGTAAGCCACTAACTACGATTGTGACACGCTGGAAGGACGCTATGCCACAATACACAGTGGGGCATAAGGCGCGCATTGCCCGCGTCGAACAAAAATTACACGAGGTATATCCTAATGTGCATCTTGCAGGGAGCTCATTTAAAGGGATATCCATCCCAGAATGTGTCGCACAAGGACAACAAATCGCCGCGCAATTATTGGCACCCTACGAGCAGTAGCTTTCATGTAAATGAGAGCCACTGCTTTTTTTAATCGTCATAACATGTTCAAAATATAAGCGCCATTGTTTCATGGAAACTTCACACTTATGAAGTATGATAATACGAGAGGTGAGAACAATGCGAAAACAGTGGCTATTACTAGTAGTAGTTAGCATAATGTTAGTGGGTTGCTCAGCTAAACGCCATGAACCAATTACAGCAAAAAACTTTGTGGCAACAGTGAATATATTAGAGCCATCGCTATCATTTTTTACGCCGCAGGGTGAGCCGCTTGCGACTTGGCACTTGGATAAGGCCTATACAGGTGCAACTTTAGTAGAGGATACCGTAATTCTTTATGGTTTTGGCTTAGATAAGGCAGTTGCTTATTCACTCGCGACAGGCGAAAAGAAGTACGAGTTGAAGACAGGTACAGGTGTTACAAATATTTATTACAATACAAAGCAAGCTAAAATATATATAGCTAATGGCGACACCAATCGCGTGCATATGTATAGTTTAACGGGTGAGCCACTTAAGCAACTTCAAGTGGGCAACTACCCGATGTCTATGCTCATTCATGACGATGAGTTATTCGTGATTAACTATAAAGACACAATACTCCAAGTGCTAGATGCAAATACGTTGATAGAGAAACGTAGCTTTGCTATTGATAAATCAGCCAATGGTTTAATTGTGCCAGACAATACAAATGAGCTATGGCTAGGTGGTCATGGAGAGGGTGTACGTCCTAATGCGGATGTAAAACGTTATAATTTACAAACAGGTGAGCTACTTGGCAAGCTAGAAATGCCACTAATGCCAATTGAGTTTGCACAGCATAACGAAGAAATATATGTGGTCAGTCATGGACGTAATACTGTTTACGCAGTGAAGCCAGATGGCACAGCATTATGGAAGCAAGATGTGGGAGCTAATCCTTTCGCAATTGCTACGGTGGGTGATACCATTTTTGTAGCAGGCTATGATGACCATAAATTATATGCAATCCAAGATGGAACAATAACCAAGGCGCTGGATGTACAAAAGGGACCGTTCAAGCTGCTAGTTAGGGAGGATTAACTTTGACAAAGGTATTAATTGTTGATGATGAGCGTGACATGCGCCATTTAATAGAGATGATGTTAAAAAATTCGCATTTTGAAACAATCACAGCGAGCAGTGGTGAGGAAGCTTACTATGCGCTTCGTCATAATACAGTTGATTTAATTTTACTTGATGTAATGATGCCAAATGAAAATGGTTTTGAGGTGTGCACACGTATCCGCGAAACTTCTAAAGTACCTATCATCTTTTTAACCGCGCGTGATGCGAGTGAAGATAAGGTACGTGGGCTAACCATTGGTGCAGATGATTATATTGTTAAGCCATTTACGATTGACGAGTTAGTAGCGCGCATTAATGCGGTGTTACGTCGTACAGGTGCAACAGAGTTAGAAATCCAACAAAAATATATTGCCATTGATCCTATTAAATTAGATGAAGTGGCGCGCAAGGTATATGTAGAGGATAAAGTTGTGCCGCTTACTTTAAAAGAATTTGAGCTCCTTTATTTATTTATGCTTAACCCAGGTACAGCTTACTCACGTGAGCAATTGCTAGAGCGCATTTGGGATATTGACTATGCGGGTGGTACACGTACTGTAGATACACATATTAAAACGTTACGCTTAAAACTAGGTAAGCAAGCGAGTGAGTATGTACAAACTGTTTGGGGCGTAGGCTACCGCTTCGAGCCGAAAAAATGAAGAAACTCTCCACACGTATTTGGTTATTAATCGTCACCTTTATTGCGCTCACTGTAATTTTTATGTATTTTCTAACGGAGTTTTTGTATTTGCAATTGTATGTACAAGATGCAGAAAGCTCCATGGAGGAGATTGGTACAAAGTTACAGACGATGTATAAGGGAGGTCGCGTGGACGACCAATTAATTTTAGATATCGAAACGTATAACAATTATTCTAACTTTAATGTATTTGCGGTACGTAATCCGCGTGAGCTTAGCGCTTGCGTACCTTTTGATATTGATTATGATACATTGATTGGTGTTGATGAGCGTCAAAAACTATTAGCGGGCGAGTATGTATCTTCAATGGGGTACGAGCCGCGTTTTGAGCGTCAGGTGATTTCTGTAATGTTCCCGTTAGTGGACCAAAATCGCCTTGAGGGGATTATTTATATTTACTTCCCATTAGCAAAAATTAGTGAGCTAACCAATCAAGAAGTATTAATTTTATTTTTCAGTGCATTTTTATTTGCACTCGTAGCTGCATTTTTAGTATCAAAAGGTTTACGTCATATTATGCGCCCACTACGCGATTTACAACAGGCTGTTGATAAAATGTCAGCAGGTGACTATAACATTCATGTACCTGTAAGCTCTATGGACGAGATTGGTAAGTTATCACAAGCTTTTAATGAAATGGCTGAGGCCATTCATAAAGAAGATGAGGCGCAAAAAACGTTTTTAGCGACTGTCTCACATGAGCTTCGTACACCGATTAGTTATGTAAAAGGATATAGCGAAGCAATCCAAAGTGGTATGATTAAAAAAGAAGAGCAAGACGAGACAATTGGTTTACTCGTACGTGAAGCGAATCGTATGGAACGCTTAACGAACGAACTCTTACAATTAGCGCGTATGAACAATGAGCAAGAGGAAGAGCTAGTGCTGTACCCTATACCTTTAGCTGAGACTTTACGTGAAGTAGAGCAGTTAATGTCTCCTGTAGCGGCTAAGAAAAACATTACGCTTGCTGTTACGCTTGACGATGCGTTAATTGTGATGGCAGATGAAGAAAAGCTTAAACAAATCGCTATAAATTTAATCGAGAATGCCGTAAACTATTCTAGTGAAGGTAGCTGTATTACGCTACAAGCAACACAACATGGTCAATTTGCTCGTGTTATGATTAAGGATGAGGGTATTGGCATACCTGCTGAGGACCTACCACATATTACAGAGCGCTTTTACCGCGTCAATAAAGCGCGTAGCCGTTCAGACGGTGGAAGCGGTTTAGGGCTATCTATTGTCGATCAGCTCGTTAAACAACAAGGTGCTACGATGACGATAACGAGTGAAGTAGGTAAGGGTACAACTGTAGTAGTGGACGTACCAGTAATGGAGGAATGATAAGCGATGAAAAAAATGTGGTTAGCAGTCGCAACAACTGCTGTACTTGTGGCGGGCTGTAGTAGTAACTCAGCCGAACCTGAAGTGCCAGAAATCGTAGAAGTAGAAATCCAAACGCCAACAGAGGTGCCACTTGCACCTTTAACATTAGAGGCACGTGTAACGCAAGCTGGCAAAGAACTTGAGGATGCCCATGTGCAATTTGAATTTTGGCAGTCAGGCTTGCGTGATGAGGGTTATATGTTAGATGGTGAATATCAAGGCGATGGCATTTATCAAGTAAAGGTAGAGCCAGAACAAGATGGTATTTATTATATGTTTGCCCATACAACAGCGAGTGGTATGCATGTCATGCCAAAGCAGGAAATTAAAATTGGTGAGCCTACTATGGATGAGGTTATTCCTGAGGGACCAAATGACAATAATGACATGCGTTAACTAAGAGAGGAGCTGCGGCTTCTCTTTTTTTTGCATGAGAAAACCCGCTACGCAATTTTTGAGCTGTGCGAGCGGGTTTGAGTGTAAGAGATTTAATTAACAATTCATAAGCGTTAAGGGTACGCATGAACTGCGGGGGCTGCTGTTGTAGGGAATAACACATGCCCAAGTTAACAGTTACTAGACAAATGCTTATAGACAGTTACATTTTTCGCAAGTGTTGCTGTAGCATTCGCTTTGTTCTTCGATTTTTTCACCGCACTCTGTGCATTGCTTTGCCGGTAAGTTCTTGAAAAATTCTACAACGTTTTCTACCATAATGTTTTCCTCCTCTATTATCATCTGTACTAATACTGTTTTGATATCCCCAATTGTATTATAACAGTTTGCGTTCGTCAACACTAAAATTCAAAAATGTTGTAAAATAAAGAGTATTAACAGGTGAAGGAGCCAATACCATGCTATTTGTAGACAACGAAAAAAATTACGATCCTCGCATTAACCTTGCGATTGAAGAATATTTAGTTAAAACAATGGACGTTGAACAAGAACCCATTTTACTGTTCTATATTAATCAACCATCTATTATTATTGGTAAAAACCAAAATACGATTGAAGAGATTAATACAGATTATGTAGAGGACAACGATATTATTGTAGTGCGTCGCCTATCAGGTGGTGGCGCAGTATACCATGACCACGGTAACTTAAACTTTAGTTTTATTACGAAGGATGATGGTAACAGTTTTTTAGATTATAAAAAATTTACACAGCCTGTAGTAGATGCACTTGCTAAAATGGGTGTTAACGCGGAACTTTCGGGACGTAATGATATTTTAGCAGAAGGTAAAAAGGTTTCGGGCAATGCACAGTTTTCTACACGCGGTCGTATGTTTAGTCATGGTACGCTGATGTATGACACAGAGATTGATGCTGTTGTAGCTGCACTTAATGTTAAACAGGACAAGATTGCCTCTAAGGGAATCAAATCGATTCGCTCTCGCGTAGCCAATATCGCAGATTTTTTACAACAACCAATGCCAATTGAAGATTTTCGTATGGAAATTTTAAAATCAATCTTTGGTGGCGAAGAAAATATTCGCTACTATAAGTTAACGGATGAAGATTGGCAAGCCATTCATAAAATTTCGCAAGAGCGCTACCAACAATGGTCATGGAACTATGGCAAGTCACCACGCTTTAACTTACAAAAAACAGAGCGCTTCCCATCAGGTAGTGTAGATATTCGTTTAGAGGTAAGTAAAGGCTTAATTGAGGATATTACGATTTTTGGTGATTTCTTCGGTGTGGGCGAAGTAGCTGATTTAGCAGAGGCACTCAAAGGTAAGGTTTATAGTAAAGAAGCTATTGCGCAAGCGATTGCACCTTTTGATACCGAAAAATTATTTGGTGGCGTCACACAGCAAGCCTTCTTACAGTTAATTTATTAAGCATAAGCAACCGTGTATAGGACGCGGTTGCTTATTTTTTTCACGAACCTTAAGTAAGCTTAGTGCGTCCTATTGACAGTAGAAATTTTAAGTGTTATTTGTTTTTTGCTATACTATAGAGTAGAGAAGGAGGCGTTGTTGTGGATAAGCATCGCATTTTTATCGTAGAAGACGATACAAAAATTGCTTCATTACTTGCGGATACACTACGTAAGTATCAATATGATGTGCAAGTCATTGAAAACTTCGACGCATTAATCGAAGAATTTACGGCCTTTCAACCCCATTTGGTGTTATTAGATATAAATTTACCAGCCTACGATGGCTATTATTGGTGTCGTCAGCTACGTCAACATACCACATGCCCAATACTATTTATTTCGGCACGCTCAGGAGAGATGGACCAAGTATTTGCGCTTGAAAATGGCGGTGATGATTTTATTACGAAGCCATTTAACTATGAGATTGTACTTGCAAAGATTAAAAGTCATTTGCGACGTACTTACGGCGAGTATGCCGCTCGTCAGGAGGAGCGTACGATTAAGCTTGGTCAATTAACATTGCACCTTGAGCGTATGGAGTTACATACAAAGACGGATGAAGTACCACTCCAAAAAAAGGAGTGCGTTATTCTTGCGTTACTAATGGGACAGGCACCTAAAGTAGTTTCTCGCGAGCAATTATTGGAGGAGCTTTGGGATGACCAGGCCTTTGTAGACGAAAACACGCTTAATGTAAATATGACGCGTGTACGTAAAAAGTTAGCTGACTACGGTGTGCAATCTACAATAGAAACCGTACGTGGCGCTGGCTATCGTTTTATTTTACATGAGGAGGAGTATTAATGAGTAGCGTGAAATTATTTTTGCGCGACCATGTTTCCTTCATAATATTTGAACTTGTGCTCATTATTTTTATTACGACGATTTACTGGTTAGATGGCTTTCGTAACAGTAGCACAGCTATTTATTCGTTGGCGATAAGCCTTGTGCTGCTCGCCTCTTTTTTAATTGTGCGCTTTATACCGCGTCAGCGCTATTACCGTAAAATCATAAGGCTACCTGAGACGCTTGAAGATGTGCTCCAAAAAAATGCGAGCACAGCAGAAGCAAAATATGTAGAGCGCTACATTCAGCAACTGTATAAGCTCTACCAGCGTGAAGTACAAGAGCTATATGCTAATCAAAAACGTCATGATGAATTTATGAATCAATGGGTACACCAAATGAAAACACCGATTGCAGTTATTGAGTTACTACTGCAGGAAGAAGGCGAACTTGATAAGCATAGCTTACAAGAGGAGATTGACCGTTTAAAGCGAGGGCTTGAAATGGTGCTTGTTAATGCACGCTTAGAGCGTTTTGAGGACGATATGCATGTTGAGCAAGTAAATGTGCGTGAACTAATTACCAGTATTATTAATGAAAACAAACGCCTTTTTATTACGAACCGCGTCTATCCTGTAATTGAAGTTGATGAGCAACTCATCGTAGCGAGTGACTCTAAGTGGTTGCGTTTTGTCATCAGCCAATTTGTTACGAACGCTGTAAAATATACCTTTGAGCAAAATAAAAAGATTTATATTACAGCAACAACAGGCGATGAGGTGGCATTAACAATTAGGGACGAAGGCATTGGTATCCCCAAATCGGATTTAAGCCGCGTAACGAAAGCATTTTTTACAGGAGAAAATGGGCGTAAAACAGGCGAATCTACGGGTATGGGTTTATATTTAGCACAAGAGGTATGCGAAAAGCTAGGGCATGGCTTAGTGATAACTTCAAATGTGGGTGAAGGCACAGCAGTAACCGTCACATTTAAGGGGGAGTTACATGACGAGCATTCTCGTGCATGATTGGGAACTAGAAGTAGATTTAGCGGCAACACAAGCAGCCTATGCTAATAAGGAAAATTGCTGCTTATGTGGTGAGTGTAAAAACTTTCGGTATGTTACCGAGCAAATGGCAGTAAGCGTCATTGCTTTTGCTGCTAAGCTAGGTATTGATTTATTAAATCCATGCCGTATTAATGCATTTGAGGTAGAAGGCCAAAAAATTATGTATACAGGGCATTACTGTGTGCAAGGTGAAATTATTAAAGGTGAGCTAGATGCGTGGGATATTGTAGTAGAGGAGCATTGCTTTTCATTAATGAATGAAGGTGACGTAACGAAACCATTTAGCGGCAATACCTTTGAAATTGCATTTGAAGTAGTATTACCAAAAGTAGTTGTAATGGAGTGAGTAAATGATGCCAATTTTAGAAATCGATAATATGACGAAGGTGTACGAGGGTAAGGTTACCCATCGTGCTATTAATCAATTAAGCTTTTCTGTAGAGGAAGGTGAGTTTTTGGCAGTGATGGGTCCTTCAGGTAGCGGTAAAACAACTTTATTAAATATGATTTCTACTGTGGATGAGCCAACGTCAGGTACGATTTTAATGAATGGCGTCAACCCACACCAATTAAAAGAAAACGAGCTGGCGTACTTTAGACGTCGCCAGCTTGGCTTTGTATTTCAAAACTTTAATTTACTACAAACTTTAACGGTCGAAGAAAATATCATTCTTCCGTTAACATTAGACAACTTGCCGTTAGAGGAGATGGAGGAGCGCTTAGCGGTTATTGCAGAGCGTTTGCATCTGCAGTCCATTTTGCATAAGCGACCAAATGAAATCTCAGGCGGACAGGCACAACGTACGGCAATTGGCCGTGCATTGATTCATCGTCCGAGTTTAATTTTAGCGGATGAACCTACCGGTAATTTAGACTCTAATACTTCGCGTGATGTGCTAGAGCTATTATTACATGTTAATGAAGAACAAAAGACGACGATTGTTATGGTGACGCATGATCCAATCGCAGCAAGTTATTGCGACCGCGTATTATTTATTAAAGACGGTGAATTTTATAACGAGATTTATAAGGATGATCGCCGCCAAATGTTTTTCCAACGTATTTTAAATGTACTAAGTCTACTTGGAGGAGGGCAAGTCGGTGACCTTTCGACAATTCGCTTACCGTAATGTATTTCGAAATGGCCGTATTTATGCAGCTTTCTTTATGGCGAGCTGTTTTTCAGTAGCGGTATTTTTTATCTATTCAATGCTAATGTTTCACCCCGCTTTAGGCGCAGGTGTGCTTGGCGAAGTTTCGTTAGTGGGGATGGCGGGCGCTGAAGTTATTTTAGTGCTATTTACGCTATTCTTTTTATTTTATTCTATGAGTGCTTTTTTAGCAGCACGTTCAAGGGAATTTGGGATATTGCTACATCTCGGTATGGAGCGTATGCAACTGAACCGCCTCGTATTTATCGAAACAATGCTTATAGGTATTACCTCAATCATTATTGGTATTATTTTTGGGTTTTCCTTTTCAAAGTTTTTCTTTATGATTGTGCGTGAAATGCTGTATTTAGAAGACTTGCCTTTATATTTAGGGTGGTCACCATTTTTATTAACAATTGGTGTATTTACAAGCGCATTTGTGATGATTTCGTATTTAAGTGTATCGTTTTCACGGGAGCACAAAGTATTAGACTTACTGCGTGGTATTGACCAAATCGAAACAGGCTCAAGCTACTCTGTCAAACGTGCGATTAAGGGCGTTGCTTATATTGTCTTTGCGTATGGTCTTGTTATTTTTACTTCTTACTTTACGCATTACATTACATTGACCCTTTTTGTTCCTTTATTTATTACCTTTGGTACGTATTACTTTTTTAGTGATACAACGTTGCTTATTTTAGATGCAGTGCGTCGCAAGCGCAAAGTAAACTGGCGACGCTTTCGCTTATTAGCTATTGCTGAGCAAATGCACATTATGAAAAATAACGCCAAAATGTTTTTCATTGTCACAATGGTATCAACACTAGCCTTTTTATCTGTAGGTGTATTAGCGACGATGTCGTCCTATACCACACAGTATAATTTAATTAATCCAATGGGCTTAATTTATAAGGGAGATGCGGACAATCCTTATGAGGGTGAGCATATACGTTCATTAACGGAGCAACTTGAAGAGCGAGGGCTATCTTATCATTTAACACGTTTTGTGGTAATTAAGCAGACGTCATCAGCAACCAAAAATGAAGTTGAAGTATTGCGTGAGTCAGATATTAATCGTCTGCTTTATTCTTACAACTATCCAATGGTTAATCTTCTAGAGGGAGAGGCGATGTTTATCCCAAATACGGAGGAGGATTTACGTGCATTAAAAGATAAGGTTGTGCACACAGTACTGGAGGAAAATGATATTGCTATAAAGATTGACCGTGTGTACCCAAAGGTTATTTTTCCTAAAGCTGTTATTAGCGTAAACTCTATTATTTTAAGTGATGAGGATTTTGAAAAACTTTGGTATACCACAAATGATCCAACTGTAGCACAACCTGTGTATCACCTCTTTACGTTTGATGTTAACAACTGGATGGAAACAAAGGATATTGCGCTCGCAAGTGATGGGAGTACGATATTTGGGCAAAATCCGCCATACAAGCTTGAAAATGCAGGCTTAAATTATTCCTATATTGTGGCGACGTATTCATTATTTACATTAGTAGTATTACTTGTTGCTACGGTATTTTTACTAGCGTCGGGTAGTTTTATTTACTTTAAATTACATGCAGCCTTAGAGCGTAATCAACAACAATTTGCTGTGCTTCGCCGTATGGGGTTAACCGACAGTGAGCTAAAAAAATTAGTGAACCGTTATTTATTCCCGCAGTTCTTTATTCCGTGGGGCTTAGCTTTACTGCACTGTACTTTTGCCTTTGCTGCGTTACAAGTCTTTTTAAAAGACCTTGTAAATATTTCAATCGCGAAGGAAGTGCTATTAGCATTTAGCTTCCTTGTAGCTATTCAAGTGATTTATTTTTACTTGATTCGTTGGCGCTATATTGCGCATGTTCGCTCGTAAAATACGTAAAATGTTACATTAACGACGGAAATATGTTGTTTTACTAAGATTATTTTTGTATAATAATGCTGAATGGCGATTCATTTCACAAAGGGGATGGTAGTAATGAATTTAGTAACGAGTTTACAAAGTCAAGCCGAGCAACAGCCAAACAAGATTGCGTATCACTTTATGGGCAAAGATACGAGCTATGGTGAATTAGAGCATGCGGTAGGGAAATTTGCTCAGGCGTTAACAACGCTTGGTGTAAAGAAAGGCGACCATGTTGCTTTACTACTTGGTAACACGCCGCACTTTATCGTATCGCTTTATGCTAGCATGCGCATTGGCGCTACAGTAATTCCAGTTAATCCAATTTATACACCAAGTGAAATTAGTTATATCGTAAACAACGGGGATGTTAAGGTAGTTATCGCACTCGACCTGCTAGTACCTTTAGTGGCGGAAGGCGAGCAGCTTTTCCCGAAAGTTGAGCATTATATTATTTGTGAAACACAAGATGATGTGATGGAGCGTGTAGAGCTTTTACCTACGGTGATTCATGCCAAGACATCATTATTCCAAACATTGCTACACGCAACGCATGAGGTTGCGCCTATTACATCTGTGACAATTGATGATACTGCGGTTATTTTATACACGTCAGGTACGACAGGTGTTCCAAAAGGAGCGATGCTAACACATGGTAATCTGTACTCTAACGCTCGTGATATTGGAACATATTTACAATACACAGCGAATGATAAAGTTATCGCAACGCTTCCTGTATTCCATGTTTTTGCATTAACCGTAGTGGTTAATGCACCATTAATCAGTGGCGCAACGATTATTTTAGTTCCAAAGTTTAGCCCTAAGGAAGTTTTCCATTTAGTTAAGGAACAACAGGCAACTGTATTTGCTGGTGTGCCAACGATGTTTAACTTCTTATATCAATTACCAAATAGTGATGTTGCTGATTTCGCAACGATTCGCTTAGCTATATCAGGTGGAGCATCGATGCCTGTATCACTGCTTCATAACTTTGAAAATAAATTTAATGTACGCATCTCAGAAGGCTACGGTTTATCCGAGGCTTCACCAGTGACCTGTTTTAACCCATTAGTACGCGAGCGCAAAGCAGGCTCAATTGGCATGTCCATTAACAACGTAGAAAATAAAGTAGTGAATGAGTATGGTGAGGAAGTGCCTGTTGGTGAAGTAGGCGAATTAATCGTACGCGGACCAAATGTTATGAAAGGCTATTATAAAATGCCAGAGGACTCTGCATTTGCTTTACGAGATGGTTGGTTATACACGGGCGACCTTGCGCGCATGGATGAAGAAGGCTACTTTTATATTGTAGACCGTAAAAAAGATATGATTATTGTAGGCGGTTATAATGTTTATCCACGCGAGGTAGAAGAAGTATTTTATGCACATCCTGAAGTCATCGAAGCGGCAGTTGTTGGCTTCCCTGATCCTGATTTTGGTGAGGCTGTGCATGCCTATGTAGTAGTGAAGGACAAAGCAGTAACAGAAGAAGTGCTGATGGCCTACTGCAAAGAGCATTTAGCGAAATACCGTGTACCAAAGGAAATCGAAATCATTGAGGAGCTTCCTAAAAATACAACGGGCAAAATATTACGTCGTTCTTTAAAGGAGCAACGTAAGTCATAAATGAAAAAAATTCTTCTTATGCTAATGTAAGAAGAATTTTTTTTTTGCAAAATATGCTATGATAAAAGCCGAAACCTTTTTGAATCAGTAACGTTACAGTAATTACAACATTATGAAAGCGAGCTATACAATGGATATTATCTATTTTTTGTTTGATTTTATTATGCACATTGATGTGCACCTAGGCGAAATCATCGAGAAGTTTGGCGCATGGGCATACGGTATTTTATTTACGATTGTCTTTGTCGAAACAGGGCTCGTTATTTTTCCATTCTTACCGGGTGACTCACTATTATTTGCGAGTGGTACATTTGCTGCGCTCGGTCATTTTAACTTACCGATTTTATTAGTAGTCTTTTTAAGTGCAGCTATTATTGGTGATACTGTAAATTATCACATTGGTCATAAAGTTGGCATGGCAATTCCTGAAAACAGTTTCCTTGGACGTGTCATTAATCGTGAGCGTTTAGAGATTGCACAAAACTTCTTTAATAAGCACGGTGGTAAAACGATTGTTATTGCGCGCTTTATGCCATTCATTCGTACTTTTATTCCGTTTGTTGCAGGGGCTAGCCGCATGAATTATCGTTACTTTATTATGTTTAACGTAATTGGTGCAGTACTATGGGTGTTCATCTGTACATTCTTGGGTTATTTCTTTGGTAATATCCCTGTCGTGAAGGATAATTTCTCTGTTGTATTATTAATTATTATTTTTGTTTCGGTGCTACCAGCAGTGATTGGTATCATTAAAGCAAAGTTCGGTAAAAAATAGAGGCTGGGACAAAACCCTAGTCAATAAGAAAAGACATTCACGATTTTATTCAAATCGTGAATGTCTTTTTTATCTGCTTGTCAGCCGTTGTTCATCGTTTCGGACGACGCTTTTCGCGGGCACGG
>LN483074.1 GCA_000935965.1 Metalysinibacillus saudimassiliensis | reverse complement strand
GACAGCGAAAAGCGTCGTCCGAAACGATGAACAACGGCTGACAAGCAGATAAAAAAGACATTCACGATTTGAATAAAATCGTGAATGTCTTTTCTTATTGACTAGGGTTTTGTCCCAGCCTCTTTTTGTTATTCTTGGATCATTTCGTCAACAAAATCAAATGTTAAACGACCAAAATTTAAACCACGTATATCACGAACAACAATCTCCGCAACTTGGTCATAGTCAATCTCGCCACCTTGTCCAAATACGCGGCGTAACTTGCCGATGTGGTCAAATGTATCGACTAAATCTTCATGCAGTACATTAAAGCCGTAACGATCTTGTAAACGAGTTGGATAGCGCTCCGCTAAAAATTTAAGCCCATATACCGCAACGTCTTCTAAATTAGTTACCGTATCCTTAATTGCTCCTGTAAGTGCCAACTTGTAGCCAATTTCTTGGTCCTCAAACTTTGGCCATAAAATCCCTGGTGTATCCAGTAACTCAATATCTTTGCCTACTTTAATCCATTGCTGTGCTTTTGTAACACCTGGCATATTACCTGTCTTCGCTAAATTCTTTTTCGCTAAGCGGTTAATTAAAGTCGATTTACCAACGTTCGGAATCCCAACAATCATCGCACGGATAGCACGTGGCTTCATACCCTTTTGATGCATACGCTCAAATTTTTCAGCTAGAATTTCTTGCGCTGCCTTCGTTACTTTTTGTAGCCCTTTGCCCTCTAATGAATTAATAGCTACTGCTCGTTGACCTGTGCTTTCAAAATGAGCGACCCACTTTTGTGTCTCATGCTCATCTGCCATGTCAGCCTTGTTTAAAATGATGAGACGTGGCTTTTGATGAATAATGCTATCTAGCATCGGATTACGTGAAGAAAGCGGTAAACGCGCGTCTACAAGCTCAAACATAATATCAACTAATTTTAATTTTTCTGTTACTTGGCGACGGGCTTTCGCCATATGCCCTGGAAACCATTGTATTGTCATCTGTTCTTCTATCCTTTCTCATAAAAAAAGGAAGCTACACGCTTCCCGTTTTTATTTTACCTTACCAATTTGTTTAAATGGCCAAAAGACGATGCTTGTTTGACCGATTACTTTTTCGTTAGCTACGGGCCCGATATGGCGGCTATCCGTACTACCTCGGCGGTTATCACCCATTACAAAAATTTGATCATCTGGCACACGCTCAATAATAAAGTCCTCAGTTAATGTACCATCGAGTAGCATAGCTTTTTTTTCGTCTAAGTATGGCTCGTCAAGTGGTTCGTCATTAATGTATAGCTGATCATCACGGTACTCCACTTTGTCACCAGGTAAACCAATAATACGTTTAATATAGTTTTTACCAGCTGGTGCATGGAACACTACGATTTCAAAGCGATCTGGCCCACCAATAGTATAACCAATTTTATTAACAATCATACGGTCACGGTCTTGCAATGTTGGCGTCATCGACTCTCCGTCCACCACAATCGGTGTGAATAAAAAATACTTCACAAGCGCTGCTACTGCAAATGCAATCAGCAATGCTTTCGTCCATTCCCAAAATTCATTCTTTGGGGCTACTTCTTTTTCAGCCATTTATGCCACTCCTTTACTACTCTACATTGTAGTAGAATTATAATATCTATGACAAGCAAAAAGAAAAGGAGTTCGCACGCGAACTCCTTTTTCGTGTTGATTATCGAATTTCTTTAATACGTGCTGCTTTACCACGTAATTTACGTAGGTAGTAAAGTTTAGCGCGACGTACTTTACCGCGACGAGTAACTTCTAATTGAGCGATTTTTGGTGTGTGTACAGGGAATGTACGTTCAACACCTACACCGTAAGAAATTTTACGAACTGTGAAAGTTTCGCTAATTCCGCCACCGCGACGTTTGATTACAACACCTTCGTACATTTGGATACGTTCACGAGTACCCTCTACTACTTTAACGTGTACTTTGACTGTGTCACCAGCACGGAAAGTAGGTAGGTCTGTGCGAAGTTGTTCTTTAGTGATTTCTGTAATAATGTTTGTCATTATTTTCTCTCCTTATAACAGACGCTCTTACAATACTGAATTGCAGCGGAACATCGTAATCCGGCACTTCTACAAAGAAGTACAAAATGAATAATACCACAAATTTGTCAGCTTAACAAGTGCAATGTTATTTTTTTAATGTTGCTAAGTAAGCGCGTTGTTCTGCTGTAAGTGGATAGTTTTCTAGTAAATCAGGACGGCGTAAAAACGTACGTTTTAGCGATTGCTGTTCGCGCCATTTCTCAATATTTGCATGGTGACCTGATAATAAAATGTCAGGCACCTTCATGCCACGAAAGTCTGCAGGACGCGTATAGTGAGGGTGCTCAAGCAACCCAGTAGAGAACGAATCATTGACATGAGACGCCTCCTGTCCTAACACACCTGGTAGCAAACGTACGACACTATCAACAATTGTCATAGCGCCAATTTCGCCGCCCGTTAGCACATAATCGCCAATTGAAATTTCGTCCGTAACTAAATATTCACGGATACGCTCATCATAACCTTCATAATGCCCGCATAGTAAAATCAATTCTTCTTCTTGTGCAAACTCCTCAGCCTTCTTTTGCGTGTAGCGCTCTCCTTGTGGGCATAGCAACACAACGCGTGGCTTACGTCCCTCTGAGAGCTTCTCTACCGCCTCAAACATTGGCTCAGGCTTTAATACCATACCTGCACTACCACCATAAGGGTAATCATCTACCTGACGATGCTTGTCATATGCAAACTCACGAATATCTGTGACATCTAATGTTACAGCACCTTTTTCCTGCGCTTTTTTTAAAATCGAAGAACCAAACACACCCGTAAACATATCTGGAAACAAGCTAAGCACATGAATATTCATTTATAAAAGTCCTTCCATTACATGAATTGTAATTTTTTTATCCTCAATATTAATATCTTGTACGATGTCCTCAATATATGGGATGTAATGCTCTTTTTTAGCGCCCTTAACTACCCAAACATCATTCGCACCTGTTTGCAAAATATCTTTAACTTCACCGATTACTTCGCCGTCTTCTGCAACAACGGTACATCCGATGATTTCATGGAAGTAAAATTCGTTTTCTTCTAACACGTCTTCTTCCATTTGGTCTTTTGTAATTTTTAATAGACCTTCTTTAAATGGCACGACATCATTCATATTGTGCATGCCTTCAAATGTTAATAAAATAAAGTTTTTGTGCCGACGTACCGATGCAATCGTTACCCACGTTGGTTTTTTATCGCCCTTTTTAAATGCACCTAAACGATTACCTACATAAAAACGCTCATCTTCAAAATCTGTTGTTGATAAAATACGAACCTCACCGCGCACACCATGTGTATTTACAATGCGCCCTACATTAAACCATTCCATATATTCACCTCTTTTTATAAATAAAAAGAGAGGAACTTTTGCAAGCTCCTCCCTTTTCTAATCCACTATGTCGACGTAAGTCTTCTTATGGTGACTGCCTGCTGCTGAATAAACAATTGTACGAATTGCCTTTGCAACGCGCCCCTGCTTGCCTATGACTTTCCCTCGATCCTCTGGATGAACAAAAAGTTTATAAACAACCCGATTATCTGATTCGTCCGCAGTAATGCGTACTTGCTCAGGGAAATCGACTAACGGTAAAACGATTGTTTCAATCAGCTGCTTCAAAGACGTCACCTCCGATTATTTGCTGAATTTTTGGTTATGGAATTTTTCCATGATGCCTTCATCTGAGAACAGGTTACGAACTGTATCAGATGGTTTTGCACCGTTAGCTAACCATTTAAGAGCTTTCTCTTCATCGATTTTAAGTGTAGCTGGTTGAGTAAGTGGGTTGTAAGTACCTACTGTTTCGATTTGACGACCGTCGCGTGGCGCGCGAGCGTCTGCTACTACGATACGATAGAAAGGAGATTTTTTAGCTCCCATACGTTTTAAACGAATTTTAACTGCCATTTTCTTTGCACCTCCGAATAAGTTTCACACAAGATAGTATATTATCAATGTTTGGTTTGTTTGTAAAGTGTTTTTTCTTAACACACTACTTTTTTTACTTAAATAACGAATCTAGACCAGGCATTTTCATCTTTTTCTTACCTTTACCAGAAGCCATGCCCGTCATTTGTTTCATCATCTTTTTCATTTCGTCAAACTGCTTTAACAGGCGATTAATTTCTTGGATTGGTCGACCTGAACCGCGCGAGATACGCTTTTTACGGCTTGAGTTAATGATATCAGGGTTTGTTTTCTCTGCAGGTGTCATCGAGTAAATAATCGCCTCTAGGTGCGCCATTTGCTTGTCATCTACCTTAGCATTCTCCAAACCTTTGATTTTGTTTGCCCCAGGAATCATTTTTAAAATTTCATCGAGAGGGCCCATCTTCTTAACTTGTTGCAGTTGTTCGATAAAGTCATCAAATGTAAAACTTTGCGTTTTAAACTTTTCTTCTAGCTCTTTGGCCTTATCTTCATCAACTTGTGCTTGTGCTTTTTCAATTAATGAAAGCATATCACCCATACCTAAAATACGAGATGCCATGCGTTCAGGATGGAATGGCTCTAAAGCGTCCATCTTTTCGCCCATACCAACAAATTTAATTGGCTTTTGTGTTACAGAACGAATCGATAACGCCGCACCACCGCGCGTGTCACCATCAAGCTTCGTTAATACAACGCCTGTAATGCCCAGTGCATCATTGAAACTATTTGCTACATTGACTGCATCTTGACCTGTCATTGCATCAACAACTAAAAAGATTTCGTCAGGCTCTTTAATCGCACGAATGTCTTTTAACTCTTGCATTAACGTTTCGTCAATATGTAAACGACCCGCCGTATCAATAATCACAACATCATTGTGCTCTTCTTTTGCCTGTTCGATTGCCTTTTCAGCAATTTCTACAGGTGATACATCCGTGCCCATCGAAAACACTGGTAAAGATAGTTGCTTACCTAATGTCTCAAGCTGTTGGACAGCTGCTGGACGATAAACGTCGGCAGCTACAAGTAATGGTTTACGATTGTATTTTTTACGTAATACATTAGCTAGCTTACCCGTAGTTGTTGTTTTACCTGCCCCTTGCAAACCAACCATCATAATAACGGTTGGTGGTTTAGGGTTAAATTTAATTGGGCTTTGTTCGCCACCCATTAAAGTTGTAAGCTCGTCTTGTACAATTTTAATAACTTGTTGACCAGGTGTTAGGCTCTTCATAACGTCTGCGCCTACTGCACGTTCGCTGACAGCCTTAACAAATTGCTTCACAACTTGTAAGTTAACGTCGGCCTCAATTAAAGCAAAGCGTACCTCACGCATCATTGCTTTAACGTCTTGCTCTGTTACCTTACCTTTACCTTTGATTTTTTGGATCGTTTCCTGGAGTCGTTCCGATAATCCTTCAAACGCCACTTAAGTCGCCTCCTAATCCCATTCCTTTAACTGTTCGACGAGCTGTTTTTGCTCCTCGTTATTACCGTTTTGTTCAATGCTTGTTAGTAAATGCTGCAAAATATGCTTACGCTTTTCGAATTTTTCAAATAGGCAAAGCTTTTCTTCGTAGCCTTCAAGCATTTTTTCTGTACGTTTTATATTATCATATACAGCCTGACGTGATACACCGTATGAATCTGCGATTTCACCAAGTGAATGGTCATCCAAATAATACAGCTCCATATAGCTACGCTGTTTATCCGTTAACAATGCTTGATAAAAATCGAAAAGAAAATTCATGCGCGTTGTTTTTTCAAGTAGCATCACATTTCTCTCCTGTCGTTAATCTACTGTATCATATCGAACGACACGCTTTGCTGTCAAGGCAATCTACTTGATTATGCCTCGTCCTCGCTATTTTCTAACTCACGCTCTAAGCCCTCGGCAAATAAGCCATATACATAGCGTTCTGCATCAAACGGCTGTAAGTCATCCATCTTCTCACCAAGCCCTACAAACTTTACAGGGATATGGAGCTTATTACGAATCGCTAACACAATACCGCCCTTAGCAGTACCATCAAGCTTTGTTAAAACAATGCCCGTAACATCCGTTACTTCTTTAAATGTTTGCGCCTGTACAAGCGCGTTTTGACCTGTTGTTGCGTCTAATGCTAATAATACCTCATGTGGCGCATTAGGCACTTCTCGCGAAATAACACGGTGTACTTTTTCAAGCTCATTCATTAAATTAACTTTATTTTGTAGGCGTCCTGCTGTATCGCAGATTAATACATCCACATTGCGTTTTTTAGCCGCTTGGATTGCGTCAAACATTACAGCAGCTGGATCTGAGCCTTCTGATTGTTTAACAACCTCGCAACCAACGCGGTCTCCCCATACTTGTAACTGGTCAATTGCACCAGCACGGAAAGTATCACCTGCAGCTAACATAACGGTTTTACCTTCTTTTTGTAGACGGTGCGCGAGTTTACCAATAGTTGTTGTTTTACCTACACCATTTACACCAACAAATAAAATAACCGTTAACTCACCTTTAGGTTGAATGTTTAATTCAATAGAATCTGCTTCACCTTGTTCATAAATCTCAACAAGTTTTTCCGAAATAATAGCTTGGATACCCTCAGTATCTTTAATATTTTGACGTTGTACCTCAAAACGTAATTTATCCATTAACTCCATTACGGTTTCAAAACCAACATCCGCCTGTAATAGCACATCCTCTAATTCCTCAAAGAAGTCTTCGTCTACTTTACGGTAACGCGCTACAAGGTCATTTACTTTTGAAGTAAACGTGTCGCGTGTTTTCGCTAATCCTGCTTTAAATTTTGCTGTAATTGACCATGCTGATGGCTTTTTCTCTGTTTCTTCAACTTCAACTTCTTTAGGCTCAGTTTCTTCTTCTGCCGCTTCTTTGACAGGTTGCGCCTCGGCTACCTCCTCAATTGGTGGAGCAGCTATAGGCTCCTCTGCAAGTGTTGCTTCCATTACTTCGACCGTTTCCTCAATATCCTCTGGCGACGGTTCTGGCAAGGTAGTAGCTTCTTCCTCTGCTTGCTCTGCAAGTCGTGGGTCCTTCTTTTCTTCTTCGGGATTGCCCATTAATTTATCTTTCAAGCGCTTAAAAAAACTCATTATTGTCGCTCCTCTTCATATTGTTCTAATTTGACAGACACAAGTTTAGATACGCCCGACTCCTGCATTGTAATACCATACAGAACGTCAGCACCTTCCATTGTGCCTTTACGATGTGTAATCACAATAAATTGTGTATCACCACTAAGTTTACGCAGGTACTCTGCATAACGCGTTACATTGGCTTCATCTAGCGCAGCCTCAACTTCATCGAGCACACAAAATGGCACAGGTCGCGTTTTTAAAATAGCAAATAATAGTGCAATAGCAACTAGCGCACGTTCCCCACCCGAAAGTAGTGATAGACTTTGCAATTTTTTACCTGGTGGCTGGGCAACAATCTCAATACCTGTTTCTAGTAAATTGGTTGGATCAATTAATACCAAATCAGCATTACCACCACCAAATAACTCACGAAATGCACTATGGAAATGTGTTCGGATTTCTTCAAAGGTTGTTTTAAAGCGTACTGTCATTTCACTATCCATTTCGCAAATGGCCTCATTTAATGTTTGTTGCGCCTCTACTAAATCATTACGTTGTTCCTGTAAGAAGGTATAACGCTCCATCACCTGTTCATATTCTGCAATAGCATCTACATTAACAGTACCAAGTTCTTCAATTGATTGTTTTAATAATTTGACACGACGTCGTGCCTGCTCAATATCAATTGTTAACTTCGGTACATCATGCTGCGAGCGTAAATCCCACTCGTATTGCTCCCATAGCTGCTCTTCAATATACGTAATGCGGCTATGCGCACGCTCAATTTTTAGCGCAATATCATAAAGTTGCTCAACATAACTTTGATGTTGCATGCGCAATTGTTGTAGCATTACTTCCTTATCCTGCAACGTCGCACGATTTGTTGCACGTGCTTCTCGTAATGTTTGCAGGCGTTGTTCGTTTTCCTGCTTAGTCGTTTGCCACGCTGTAATTTTTTGTGTTAGTACCTCAGGTGAATCTTGCTCACCTTGCTCTTTAGTAAACCAAGTAATGTCTTCAGCAATGGATGCTAACTCCGCTTTTGCTTGTTCAAGTGCTAGCTCATAGCCTGCAATGGCTTCGCCTGCTTGAGCTCGTTTTTCCTTGCTAACTGCAAGCTTTGGACGTAGATCATCTAGTTGAGCACGTAATGTATCACGCTCAAGCTCACTTTTCTCTTTGAGATTCGTTAAGCTTTGTACCTGCTCATCAATTTGCGTCAGTTCTTGTGTTAATGCGGTTACACGTGCCGTTGCTTGCTCATACTGTGCTGTTAGCTGAGCAATTTGCTCTGTAGCATCTGTACGCTCTGTCGCTACTACTGACACACGTGCTTCTAGATGTTTTTTATCATTTTCTAGTGCTGTTACCTGCGCTGCACTTGCATGAGCTTGTTGTTGCGTGCTCTCCATGTCTTCACGTAATTGTACAAGCTGTTGTTGCTGTGTTTGCAACATTACCTTACCTTGCTGTACATCAGCTTCAGCTGTCGTAATTTGAGCATTAATTTGCGTCAGCTTGCTCGCTAAATCATCTAACTCTAATTTACGTGAAAACACATTAGATTGACGCTGTGCGGCACCACCTGTTAAAGAACCACCCGCATTTACAACATCCCCTTCAAGCGTCACTACGCGGTAACGGAAGCCTGCTAAACGAGCAATTGCTGTTGCACCTTGCAAATCCTGCGCCACAATTACACTACCTAGTAAGTTAGCTACAATAGCCTCATACTGTTGGTCTGCACTAACAAGCGCGGACGCAGTATTAATAAAGGCTGGGTGACTTGCTACTTCTTGTAAGATATGACTTTGGATAAGACGTGGCTTAATAACGGTACGTGGTAAAAATGTTGCACGTCCTTCTTTTTTACGTTTTAAATATTGAATGGCATACTGGGCAGCTTTTTCATCTGTAGTAATAATATGCTGACTTGAAGCACCTAATGCTGTTTCGATAGCCTGTGTATATTGCTTTGGCACATGTAATAGCTCCGCTACTGCACCGTCAATACCTTGTAATTGATTGCTCGCTCTTGCTTGTAATACCGCACGTACACCTTGATAGAAGCCAGTGAAATCCGCTGCTAACTCTTCAAGTGTATCTTTGCGCGCTTTTAAGCGATGTTGATGCTGATACGCCTCATAAAGCATCGCTTGCTTTTTCTCAAACGCATTTTTTTGTTTATCCACTTGTTGTGTTTGTTGCTTTAACTGCTGACGTAAATGCCCTAATTTATCATGTAACGTGGCATTGCGTTGTGTAAGCTCACTAAACTGTTGCTGTAATGTGCGCAATTGCTCACTCGCCTCATCATTTTGAGTGCTCACACGCGATGTCATTGCTTGTTGACGTGCCATTTGTTGTTCAATATGCTTCATATCATTTTTGACAGTAACCTGCTCATTCATAAGGTCAATGTAGCGATTGCGTTGTTGCTCAATTTCTTTATCAATCTCTTTAGCAGAACGCTGTAGTACATGTTCATATTGCTTCACTTGTTGTTCTTGTTCTTTCACTTGTGCTTGTAGCGTAGCAAAGAGCGTGCGCTCCTGTTGTTGTTTTTCAGTTAATGCACTAATTTTGGTAGCTTGGTGTGCTTTTGCCGCTTCAAGTTGTGCTAAACGTTGCGCTTTATTTTGCGCCTTTTCCGCACTAACAGCTTGATAGCCTGTTAAACGCTCCACCTCTGTACTTGCCTCTAATAAGCTCGCATTTGTGGCGTCGTATTGTTGATCAAGCGTTTGACGCTCACTCATTAGCCTTTGCACAAGTACCTCTAACTCCGCTAGCTGCTTAGCAAAGTGTTGCTCTTGTTCTTTATATTGTTGCTCTGTTGCTTGGTGCGCTTGCATCGCTGTTAACTGCGCTGTCGCATCTGCTACCATTACGGCAATATCATAATCTCGGACATCTGCCGTCATTTGTAAATAATCCCGTGCCTTAGAAGCTTGTTGCTCTAAGGGGGCTAAACGGTCGCTTAGCTCGTGTAAAATATCTAACACTCGCAAAAGATTTTCGTCCGCTTCAAATAATTTATGCTCTGCCTTCTTTTTTCGTAGCTTATATTTTAAAACCCCCGCAGCCTCTTCAAAGATGGCGCGACGGTCTTGGGGACGGCTATTTAAAATTTCATCTACTCGCCCTTGCGAAATAATCGAAAAGGCTTCTTTTCCTAAACCTGAATCCATAAATAAGTCGGTAATATCTTTTAAACGACAAGCTTGATTATTAAGTAAATACTCGCTTTCGCCTGAACGATGAACACGACGCGTTACACTCACCTCGTTATAAGGCAATTTAACACGCTCATCACTATTATCTAAAACGAGGGTTACTTCTGCGACATTAACCGCACGGTGTGCATCACTACCAGAGAAAATAATATCCTCCATTTTTGCACCACGCAGCGATTTAGCTGACTGCTCACCGAGCACCCAGCGTATCGCATCTGTAACATTACTTTTACCACTACCGTTAGGACCTACAACCGCTGTTAATCCAGGTACAAAATCAATACTCGTACGCTTAGCAAATGATTTAAAACCGACCATGTCTAAGCGCTTTAAATACATTTAAGCCTCTCCTTGCTGTTCTTTAATCACAACCATGGCACATTGTGCTGCTTGTTGCTCGGCTTCTTTTTTCGATTTGCCTCGTCCGACACCTAGCTCCTGTCCATTTAACAGGACACTTGATACAAACGTACGATTATGCGCTGGTCCACGCTCATCAATAATCTCATAATTTAACAAACCACTGCTAGATTGTTGTACCATCTCTTGAAGCTGACTTTTAAAGTCCATCGCGTGCGAAAATGCACCGACATCCACCTTAGGAAAGACGATACGTGCTAAAAACTGCACAACTGTATCTAAATCTTGATCTAAATATAATGCACCGATGAATGCTTCAAATACGTCTGCAAGTAACGCAGGACGCTCACGACCACCTGTTAGCTCCTCACCTTTACCGAGCAATACATAATGACCGAAATTTAATTCATTGGCGAAAATAACTAATGAAGGTTCACATACAATTGAAGCACGTAACTTCGTTAATTCTCCCTCGCTCATAGCAGGGTATTTTTCAAATAAATATTTTGATACGGATAGCTCTAACACCGCATCTCCTAAAAATTCTAGACGTTCGTTATCTGTAAATAATTTACGTCGATGCTCATTCACATAAGACGAATGTGTAAAAGCTTGGTATAGTAAAGCTTTATTTTGAAACGAGATGCTTAATTTCTCTTGCAATACATCAAATTGCGCGCGCGCTTTCTCTGGGATGACACCTGGCTTCTGTGCCGTACCTCTTCTTTTATTTATCATACACATTCTACCTTTCTGCTCAGTTTCTAACGTTAAGTGTACCTTTTCTAAGGTAATTGTGCAAAAGTATTTCGCCTTTTTACAACTTGGTTAACGCATCACTTTTTCATACAAAAGAGGCACGCTCGATCGAACGCGTCGATGCGAGGTGCCTCGTAAGACTTTATTAGCCTAATTTGCTTTCGATGTATGTTACCGCAGAACCTACTGTTGTAATTTTTTCTGCGTCCTCGTCAGAGATTTCCATCTCAAACTCGTCCTCAAGTTCCATTACTAGTTCTACTACGTCTAAAGAGTCAGCACCTAAATCTTCACGGAATGAAGCCTCTGGTGTTACTTTGTTCTCTTCAACGTCTAAACGGTCAACGATTACTTTTGTTACGCGCTCTAATACTGTAGTCAAATCAGTCACCTCCCCTCAAATGAGTATAATAAATTTTACACAATTTTAACAGCTTACATTACCATGCCACCATCAATGTGCAAGGTTTGACCTGTCATATAATTAGCACCCTCTGATGCTAAAAACGCTACTACGTTAGCGACGTCTTCTGGCTGTCCAAGTTTCGCCAGCGGAATTTGTGTTAACATCGCATCCTTAACATCTTGTGGTAACTCCTCTGTCATATCAGTTGCAATAAAGCCAGGAGCTACAGCGTTCACTAAAATATTACGTGCCGCAAGCTCTTTTGCTGTTGTTTTTGTTAAACCGATAACACCTGCTTTAGCTGCTACGTAATTTGCCTGACCTGCATTACCTGCAACACCTACAATCGAAGCAACATTAATAATACGTCCTGCGCGTTGTTTCATCATTTGACGTGCTACAGCTTTTGTACATAAAAATACGCCTTTGAGGTTCGTATCCATTACGCTATCCCACTCGTCTTCCTTCATACGCATTAACAAATTATCGCGTGTAATACCTGCATTGTTAACTAAAATATCAATTGAACCGAAAGCATCTATTGCAGCACCCATCAACGCTTTTACTTCATCTGCATCTGCCACGTTAGCTTGCACAGCAATTGCCTGTTGTCCAAGCGCTTTTATTTCTGCTACAACTTCCTCAGCTTTTGCTTGTGAGCCACTATAGTTAACGACAACATTGGCGCCGTCTTGTGCTAACTTTAATGCAATGGCACGACCAATACCGCGTGATGCACCTGTTACTACTGCTGTTTTTGTCATTATGCCCACTCCTTTGCCGCTTCTACTACTGCTTGTAAACTCGCTTCATCATACACGCAGTATGTTGTTACAGAACGGTCTACTTTTTTCACTAAACCTGATAATACTTTTCCAGGCCCGCACTCAATAAAAGTATCAACACCCAAATCAAGCATTTTACGTACACTTTCTTCCCAGCGTACAGGGCTATAAACTTGCGCGACAAGCTCTTGTTGCAGATCACTCACCGCTACAACATCTGCTGTCACATTACCAATCAGCGGCACAGCTCCTTCTGTCAATGGCAATTGTGCAAGTACCGCACCTAGTTTTTCTGCTGCGGGTGTCATTAACGACGAGTGGAAAGGTCCACTCACTACTAATGGAATCGCACGCTTTGCGCCTTCCTCTTTAGCTAAAACACAAGCCTTATCCACACCAGCTTTAGTACCAGAAATCACAATTTGTCCTGGGCAATTTAAGTTAGCAAGTTGCACTGTATCACCCTGTTTAGTAATGCGCTCTGTCACACTTGTTAACTTGTCAGCATCCATACCTAAAATGGCTGCCATTGCTCCCTCACCTGCTGGTACGGCTTCTTCCATAAATAAGCCGCGCTTATGTACAGCAACAACCGCATCTGTAAATTGCATAACACCTGATGCAACAAGTGCGCTATATTCTCCTAATGAGTGCCCTGCAACATAGTCAGGTGCGATACCAGCTTGCTTTAAGCGCTCTGCTACCATAACACCTGTTGTTAGTAATGCAGGCTGTGCATTATACGTTAATGTTAGCTCTTCTTGAGGTCCTTCAAGCATTAACTTAGCTAAATCATAATTTAGCGCCGTGTTTGCTGCCTCATAAATTGCTTTACTATCTTCATGCTCCGCTACAAATTGCTGCCCCATCCCGACAGTTTGTGAGCCTTGACCCGGAAAAATAAATGCGATTGTTGCCATTATAAAAAACCCCTTTAGTTTGATTTTGCAATCGTTTGTTGAATTGTAGCTGTTACATCATACTCCACCATTTCTTTAGCTTGACGTAACGCGCTAAAAATTGCTTTTGCGTTTGACGAGCCATGCGCTTTAATAACAGGTGCTTTTAAACCAAATAGCGCTGCACCACCATACTCGGTATAATCCATTTTAGTTTTAATACCGCGTAAGCCATCCTTGGCTAACACAGCACCTAACTTAGCTTTAGTAGAAGACGTGAAGGCTTCTTTTAGCATCGTAAACATAGTTACAGCTGTACCTTCAACGGACTTTAACACCATATTGCCAGTAAAGCCGTCTGTAACAACCACATCTGCTACACCGTTTAATAACTCACGTGACTCCACATTGCCCTCAAAGTTAAGTGTTTCTTGTTGAATCAACGGAAATGCTGCCTTAGTTAGCTCATTGCCTTTTTGTTCCTCTGTACCAATATTTAATAGCCCAACGCGTGGTGTAGCTAGTTTACGCACCTTTTGTGCATAGACATTGCCCATCACTGCATACTGCGCTAAATGCTCTGGTTTTGGGTCAGCATTTGCACCTAAATCTAGCATTAAAAAGCCCTTACCATCAATTGTAGGAAGCGTTGTCGCTAATGCAGGTCGTGCAATACCTTCAATACGCCCTACTTGAAATAGCCCACCTGCCATTAATGCCCCCGTATTCCCCGCTGACAAGCAAGCGTCCGCTTGCCCTTCTTTTACAGCTTGTAAAATGCGCGCCATTGAAGAATCTTTTTTACGGCGTACAGCACGTGCCGCGTCATCCGTTGCCTCAACAACCTCCGAACACTCTACAATTTGGATTCGTTCATGTGTCTTTAAATATGGTTGCATCACTTGTTGCTGTCCATATAAATGAATGGTTAACTCAGGAAACGCCTCTAGTGCTTGGTATACGCCTTCAATTACGGCTTGTGGTGCATTATCTCCACCCATGCCATCTACTGCAATAATCATTGATTTTCACCTCTTGTACGATACATTTCAAATTCACCTTTAAAGACATTTTTATTGTCCACAGTGGATGTCACCGTTACATAGGTGCGATTTTTTTCGCTATCCTGCCTTGTGACCACTGCTTTTGTTATTACGCGGTCGCCTGCACGCACAGGTTTTGTGAAAATAATTTCAGCGCGTACGGTTAATGCCAGTTCATCATCAATTACAGCCACAGCTAATGAGTTAGCTTGCGCAAATAAATGATGTCCTCGTGCAATGCCATTACGCTGAAATACGTGCTCCTCGCCCACATCAAAAATAGATAACGCTCGTTTATCAAGCTCAATATCGATAATTTCGCCGATTACTTCGTCAAGTGGTAAAGACTTCACTTCATTCTCATATGTTTTTGCAGCGACATCTTTAATACGTTCACGTAATTCGGGTATTGCTAACTCCATTCGATCTAAACGAATCGTCTGCACACTCACATCAAAATGTGCGGCTAACTGCTCGTCTGTAATGAATGGATTGTCAGTAATCGTTTCTACTAACAATTGCTGACGTTCTTTCTTTGGTTTTCTCACGTCAACTGCCACCTTCTTTTATCAGATATTAGCACTTGGTACTAACATCAGTATAATAATTCATAAATTAGATTGCAAGCGATTTTTTAATCGAAGCGCTCACCATCTGCTACTCCACTAGTTTTTAGCATATGTTGTAGCCCCTCATACATTGGATCATGCCAAAAGTTTGGCTCATGCAAAAGTGCAACCGCATCTTGTCTTGCTACATCTAAAATACGATAGTCTTGAATAAGATCTGCCATTTTAAATTCTGGCAAACCACTTTGTTTACGCCCAAAGAAATCCCCTGGGCCACGTAACTCTAAATCTTTTTCAGCTAATACAAAGCCATTATTAGTCTCTGTCATAGCCGTCATACGTTCCTTACCTTCATCCGTTTTAGGGTCAGCCAACAAAACACAATAGGATTGATGTTCGCCACGTCCCACACGCCCACGTAATTGATGGAGTTGCGCTAAACCAAAGCGCTCAGCATCTGTAATCATCATAAACGTTGCATTAGGTACGTTAACACCAACTTCCACTACCGTTGTAGAAACTAATACATGGATGCGCCCTTCTGAAAACTCACGCATCACGCGCTCCTTATCATCCGCATGTAGCCTACCATGCATTAAGCCCACCGTAAACTTGCCATCATAAACTGTCGTTAGTTGCTCATATAACTCTACGGCGTTTTGTACATCCAACTTGTCCGATTCCTCAATTAATGGACAAATGGCATACGCTTGACGTCCAGCTTGCAATTCACGCTCCAGTCGTTCAAAAATAGATGGCAGCTGCTCTGGTCGTAGCCAGTGTGTTTCAATCACTTTGCGTCCTGCTGGCATTTCATCAATTGACGACACGTCCATTTCGCCAAATGCTGTAATGGCTAAAGTACGAGGTATCGGTGTGGCTGTCATAAACAACACATCAGGGTTTTCGCCCTTATCGCGCAATACCCTACGCTGTGCTACACCAAAACGGTGCTGCTCATCTGTAATCACCAGCCCAAGATTAGCAAATTGCACATCAGGCTGAATGAGCGCATGTGTACCAATAATAATATCTATGTCACCACTCGCCAAATGTGCGAGTATTTCGCGTCGCGCCTTCGTCTTTGTCGAACCTGACAATAGCGCTAAGCGTACACCAAAAGGCGCTAACCACTCAGCAAGCGATGCGCCGTGCTGTTCAGCTAAAATTTCAGTTGGGGCCATAAGTGCACCTTGGTAACCAGCCGTAACAGCTGCATATAAAGCTAGCGCTGCTACTACCGTTTTACCTGAACCAACATCTCCTTGTAGTAGGCGGTTCATACGACGCATCGATTTAATATCTCGAAATATTTCATTTACTACGCGCTTTTGTGCATTCGTTAGCTCATAAGGTAGGCTCGCAATAAAAGCTTTTACCTTAGCTAAGTCATAGGCAATAGCTGTGCCTGCCTCCTGCTCTAAACGCAACTGGCGTAATGCCTGCATACGCAGTTGAAAATGCAATAACTCCTCATAAGCAAAGCGACGTCGTGCCTGCATAGCATGTGCAGCGCTCGTTGGAAAATGGACCGCATACAAGGCATCTACAATCGGTAGTAATCGATACTTTTCACGTAATGCATTAGGTAAGCTATCAACAATCTCTTCCTTATACGTTTCGAGCGCTGTTTGAATAAAGGTCGCAAATCGTTTTTTAGTAACCTTGCCGCGCAGTGCGTATACCGGCTCAAAATCAAGCTGCTCGGTCTTTGGACCAAAATCAATTTTAGTTGCACTAATACTTTGGCGACCTTTATCCCACTTACCTGTAATCGTAACAATGTCACCAACATGTAATTTGTTTTTTAAATAGGCTTGGTTAAAAAACACAGCCTTTACTAAATAACGACCCGCTAAAATTTGCACCTGTAAGCGATTTTTTCGTCCAGTATAAAAAACGGTAGGCTCACTCTCAACGCGCGCTTCTACCGTTACTTTTTCATTATGTGGTGTTTCAGCTAAATCTTTTAAACGTACATCCTCATGCCTTGCAGGAAAGGTGAAAAGTAAATCCTCAATTGTCTCGATACCGAGCGTGTTAAGGTTTTCTGCCGTTTCCTTGCCGACACCTTTTATGACGGTTATGGATTGTTGAATGCCTTCACTCACCTTGTGTAACAGCTCCTCCAAATATTTTTGCAGCTAATGCACGACCTGTAGGCGTTGCCGCTAGTCCTCCACGAGCCGTTTCTTTTAAATTTGGACTCATAGACTGCCCAATACGGAACATAGCACCAATAACCTCATCACAAGGAATGCGACTTGTAATGCCTGCTAATGCCATATCAGCGGCTACAATTGCATTAGCTCCCCCCATTGCATTACGTTTAACACATGGCACTTCGACTAAACCTGCCACAGGATCACATACTAAGCCTAGCATGTTTTTCATAGTAATCGCAAAGCCCTCTGCACATTGTTGTGGCGTACCGCCTGCCATTTCAACGACACCTGCCGCTGCCATTGCTGCTGCAGAGCCGACCTCTGCTTGACAACCGCCCTCGGCTCCTGAAATCGAGGCATTATTAGCTACAACGAAGCCAAAAGCACCCGTAGTAAATAAATAATCAATCATTTGATTTTCTGTAGGTTGTAATTTTTGTTTAACAGCAAATAGCACACCTGGTACTACGCCTGCCGAGCCTGCTGTTGGTGTAGCACAAATTGTACCCATTGCTGCGTTTACCTCATTCGTTGCTACTGCCTTACTCACTGCATCAAGCAACATATCTCCTGCTAAACCTTTGCCGCTAGCGATATACTTTTGCATGAGTACGGCATCGCCTCCTGTTAAACCGGTTACAGATTGCACACCTTTTAACCCACGCTCAACCGCAGCCTCCATAACAGCGAGGTTATTTTTCATTTGGGCACGAATATCATCAATTGAACGCCCACTAATCATTGCCTCTTGCTCTTGCATTAATGTTGCGATGCTTTTTTGTTCAAGCTCGGCGCGTTCTACAAGCTCTCTAACGTTGTGAAATAATACATCCATCTCTAGCGCCTCCTACGTATTAATTTTTGATACTTTATTAATATTTGGAATTAAGGAGATTTGCTGTAGCACTTTATCCTCAATATTTTGGTCAACTTCAATTACCATTAGTGCCGTTAACCCTCGTTCAATACGTGATACTTCCATATGACCAATATTTACGCTATGCATAGCTAAACAGTTAGCCACATTCGCAATACAACCCGCACGGTCATCATGCACAACTAAAATAGCTGGCATGCCACCTGTTAAGCGTAGCTTAAAGCCGTTCACTTCACTTACCTCAATTTTACCGCCGCCAATGGAAATCCCAACAACAGACATTTCGCCCTCGTCGTCTTCCATCACAATACGCGCCGTATTAGGGTGCTCTGTATGTGCCGTCTCAGGAATAAACTCAAACACTAACCCCTGCGCCTCTGCATCAGCAAATGATGTTTTAATGCGCTCATCATGTGTGTCATAGTCAAGTAGGCCACCAATAATAGCAACATCTGTACCATGTCCCTTATACGTTTCGGCAAACGAGCCAAACAAATGGATGGCTACACGCTGTGGTTGACGACCAAATAAATCACGTGCCACCCGACCAATACGTGCAGCGCCTGCTGTATGTGATGATGACGGACCAATCATAACAGGCCCAATAATATCAAACACGGATGTAAATTTCATCTTGCACCCTCCTTCATTTACGTTGCCATTATTTTATCACGAAACAAGTAAAATAAGAACTTTTGTGCATATTGTCGAAATTTTACGGTTATGGTACAAATAATAGACAGGTTATAGAGGAGGCTAGCTTATGAAAGAAGAACTTTATTTAGTAGATATGTATCGTGATGATTACTACCCTAATTTTTTAGTGGATCGCATTAAAAACTATTTGCAAACAGCTGAGCAAGTAATGCAACATCACAGCGAAGATTTAGTACGTGTACAACAAGCACTTGATGTGGCTATTAGTAGTATCAACGATTTGGCTGAGACATTTTACGCGCATAATAGTGAAATTGAAACGGTGGCACGTGAGGACATTGCGGAGACTGTAATGACGATGCTTGATCACTATACCATTACACTAGACATTGAGGAAGCATTGCGTGAGCGTGATTGGTAAAAAAAGAAGCGGTGACATGACGTCACCGCTTCTTACTATTATTCTACTGAAATGATGAATGGGTACAGTGCCTGTTTACCGTTAAACAGCTCTACCTCAACATCTTCATTTAATGATTCAATAAACGTTGCTAACTCAGCAGCTTGTTGCTCTGTTGCGTCCTCACCGAAAATAATCGTTACAATTTCTGTATCCTCATCCACAAGCTGCGTTGCTACAGTTTGTGCCGCCTCTGCCATTGTTTTCGTTGAAGCAATAATTTTACCTTCTGCTAATGCCATAAAGTCATTCTTATGGATTTCGACACCGTCAATTGATGTATCGCGCACTGCAAAAGTAACTTGACCTGTTTTCACATCTGCAAAAGCCTCTGTCATCGTTGCTTGGTTGTCTTCAACACTTGCCTCTGGGTTAAACGCTAAAATTGCCGCCATCCCTTGAGGAATTGTTTTAGTTGCGACAACTGCCGCTTCAATATCAAGTAATTCTACTGCCTGCTCTGCTGCCATAACAATATTTTTATTGTTTGGTAAAATTAGCACGCGCTCTGCGTTAATTTCTTTTACTGCTTTTACAATGTCCTCTGTTGAAGGGTTCATTGTTTGACCGCCCTCAATAACATAAGAAGCGCCAATGCTGCGTAATAACGTAGCTACACCCTCACCCATCGCAATTGTTACAATCGCATAGGGATGTGTTTCTTTCTTCGCAGCGGGTTGCTCCTCGTTAACAATTGCTGAGTGTTGCTCACGCATATTATCAACTTTAATTTTAATAAGGCTACCGTATTTTTGACCAATTGTCATAACGTTACCTGGTGTTTCGGTATGCACATGCACTTTAGCTACCTCATCATCTGAAATAACTAATAATGAATCACCAAGCTCTGCTAATGCATTACGGAAATCATCTTCGTTAAACGGCTCTTTATCGTCCTCAAAGCGCACCATAATTTCTGTACAATAACCAAAGACAATATCATCTGTGCTCATAAAATCTTGTACACGGTGATGCTCTGCACTAATTAAATCATTTAATGTGGCATCGTTTTTCTCTGGTAATGCCTCACCTTTAAGTGATGCTAAAAAGCCCTCATACACAAATAAAAGACCTTGACCACCACTATCAACCACACCAACCTCTTTTAATACAGGTAATAAATCTGGTGTGCTATCTAACGCAATTTTAGCCTCTTTTGTGAAGCCTTCCATTAACGCAATAATATCTGTCTCTGTTTCAGCAAGTTGCATACCCTTTTCAGCTGCGACACGCGCTACTGTTAGGATTGTACCTTCTACCGGCTTCATTACAGCTTTATATGCTGTATCTACGCCTGCTTGGAAAGCTTGTGCAAATTGTTTTGCATCGATTTTTTCTAGTGATTCAATTGATTTACCAAATCCACGGAACAATTGCGATAAAATAACGCCCGAGTTACCACGCGCGCCCATTAACAATCCCTTAGATAAGGCTTGTGCTGTTTTACCGATATGCTCACTTGCCTGCGTCTCGGTTTCTTTTGCTCCTGAGGTCATTGATAAATTCATGTTAGTACCTGTATCACCGTCTGGCACAGGGAACACGTTTAAAGAATCTACGTAGTTTGCATTTTGATATAAATGATGCGCTCCCATTTGCACCATTTCGGCAAACTTTACTCCGTCTAAAAACTGCATTAGTAAAAGTTCCTCCTTATACGTTCATAACACGCACGCCTTGCACATAAATGTTTACTGCTTTTACGTCCATGCCTAATGTTTTATTTACTGTGTATTTTACTTTAGATTGTACTTGATAAGCTACTTCAGAAATTTTTGTGCCGTAGCTCACGATAATATACATGTCAATATGTAAGCCATCTTCTTGCGGGCGTACAATAACACCTTTTGCAAAATTCTCTTTTCGTAAAATATCTGT
Source organism: Metalysinibacillus saudimassiliensis (assembly GCA_000935965.1). Classification (GTDB taxonomy): domain Bacteria; phylum Bacillota; class Bacilli; order Bacillales_A; family Planococcaceae; genus Metalysinibacillus; species Metalysinibacillus saudimassiliensis. Next base: position 639,989 of record LN483074.1, on the reverse strand, counting down.
TAAGCCATCTCTAATTTGATGCTTAGATGCCATCCCTACGATACCGTAACATTCAATTGCTGCGCCTCCTACGATTTGCGCGGCAACATCGTTCGAAATATCAATTTGGCCAAATTCGCTTTTAAGTTCGATTGCCATAACAATGCCTCCTTGACTCATTTTCACTAAAATCTATTGTACCATTTTCATTTTGCTTTAAGCAATATAACACGTCACACCATTATTCGCGATAGTTTGCTGTCACAATTTTATGGTGTAAAGGCTTTTTTCTTGAAAGGTTGTGTAAAATGTCTTGCACTGATTTTAACTGTATGTTAAATTATTATGGTATGTGAAATATCGAACTGAAAACTTTTCAGCATTTGACAGTAAGGAGGGAACACAACATGCCAAAACAATGTGTCATTACTGGACGTCGCGCGCGTACTGGTAACAACCGTTCGCACGCTCTTAACGCTAACAAACGTACTTGGGGTGCCAACCTTCAAAAAGTTCGTATCTTAGTTGACGGTAAACCGAAACGTGTATGGGTTTCTGCTCGTGCATTAAAATCAGGTAAAGTAGAGCGCGTTTAATAAACGCTTATAAAAAAGACGTAGCGATTAATCGCTGCGTCTTTTTTCGTTGTACAAAAAAATGAGCTGCTTATATGCAGCTCATTTTTATTATGGCGTATAGTAAATTGGTGCGCCTGGTCCTAAATCAATACCTAGAAGCATCCATACAATTAGCGTAATTGTCCAGAATAATAGGAAGAACATTGAATACGGGAACATAACCGAGATTAATGTACCAATACCCATCTTCTTATCATACTTCTGAGCAAAGGCAATAACCATCGCAAAATACGTCATTAACGGCGAAATAATATTGGTTGATGAGTCAGCAACACGGTAAGCCATTTGTGTAAGCTCTGGTGAATAACCAAGCTGCATCATAATTGGCACAAAAACAGGTGCCATGATTGCCCACTTAGCTGAAGCACTACCAATAAATAAGTTAATAAATGCCGCAATTAAAATAAAGATAATAAGTAACGGGATACCCGTTAAGCTAATACTTTGTAAAAATTCTGCGCCGTAAACACCAAGCACTAAACCTAAGTTTGATGTTGTAAAGAACGCTACAAATTGTGCGATAACAAATGATAGTACAATAAACATACCCATTGAAGACATCGTATCTGCCATCATTTTAGCTACATCTTTATCACTACGAATCGTTTTTGTAACCATACCATAAACAATACCTGGGATAAGGAATAAAATCGCTAAGATTGGCACTAATCCATCTTTCATAAATGGTGACTTAACAATTGGCATATCACCTTCTACACCACGTAGCGGTGCACCTGGTAGTAACACAAGTAATGCAAACAGTACTGATGCAACAAGTGCGGCTACAAATGCCCATACAATACCTTTAATTTCTGTGCGTGTTAGCTTATCCATTGTTTCCGTATGTGTACCTTGATACTCACCTAAACGAGGTTCTACGATACGTTCTGTTACCCAAGCACCTACGAATGTTAAAACAAGTACAGATGCTGCAATGAAGTAATAGTTCATTGCAATCGTCATATTTGCTGCGTAAGCTGGGTCAATGATCTCAGCTGACATAATCGTAAACTCACCAAGTAATGCATCGGTACCAGATAATAATAAGTTGGCACTAAAACCACCTGATACCCCAGCAAATGCTGCTGTTAAACCAGCGATTGGGTGACGCCCTAAAGCTAGGAATAAAATCGCACCTAGTGGTGGTAATACAACATAACCTGCATCTGAAGCTACAGATGACATAATCCCTGCAAATACTAAACCTAATGTAATGAAACGTTTTGGCACTGACATGACAAAGCCACGTAAAATTGCGCTAATTAAGCCTGAACCTTCAGCTACACCAATACCAAGCATTGTTACAAGTACAACACCTAATGGCTTAAAGCCTGTAAAGTTTGGTACTAAATTTGTAAAGATATAATGAATACCCTCGCCATTTAGTAAGTTAACAACTTCAACCGTCTCACCTGGTTTACCTGGATGCTCAACTGAAATGCCTAGCCAAGATACCACTGCTGATAAAACTAACACACCAACTGCTAATAAAAAGAATAGTGTGACAGGGTGAGGTAAACGGTTACCCGTCTTCTCAATAACATTCAAGAATTTCTGGAAAAACCTCTTTTTCTCTGCCTCCATGAATAGCCTCCTTAAAATACTCAACACATTGTCGAATTTTATCACCATCAAATATAGCATGATATTTCACCTACCGTAATAACATTATCTATTCCAAAAATGCTTATTATTCATAATTTTTGTGCTTTATATCATATTTATGTCTATTACTGGATATTAGCAACCTATTTTTTATCAGTTAAACCATTTTACTTACTAAAAAACGCCTTCTCAGCATAAATTGAGAAGGCGAAATTTTTTATTTTAATTCAAATTTTCTGTATAAAATCAAACCGAATAGTGTGCTAATTAATGAAATACTAGCGAGTACAAAGTAAAAATTTTGCCCACTTACTGTATCATAAAGCACACCTCCTGCGTATGACGCTATGATGCCTGACACTCCGAAAAATAATAATGCTAAAATAGTTTGCCCTGTTGCACGCCATTCCGTTGGTACAATACGGTATAAATATTGAATAGCCGCTGTATAAAAAATTGGGAAAGTTAGCATTTGCAGCACTTGCACAAGCGCTAAAATTTGTGGATCTACTACAAAAGCGGAAACAAAAAAACGCACAAAAAAGAAGAATGCTGCAAATGTAATGGTTAGTAATTCTTTACCTTTACGTAACCACCAAAAACTAAGGGCAAAAACTATAATTTCACTGCCTGCCGCAAAGAAAAACGCCTGCCCAACTTGCTCTGTAGAACCACCTAACGCACGAATATGTACGCCTAAAAAGGTGTCATTCATACGTGCTGGCACTGAACTAATAAATACTAAAACTAAAAATAATACAGTCTTCTTATCTTTAAAAAAAGTAGCAAGTGCGCCTAGTGTTACTGGTGATGAGGATGCTGCTACATTAGGCATTGTTGTCATAATGGCAATACCTAACACACCGAGTACCACAAAAAATATGGCAATACTACTCATGCCAAACCAATTCATAACATAACCTGCCGCAAGTGAGGCTAAAGCATAACCAAGCGCTCCGTATGTACGAATGGCACCGTAACTAATTTTTGCACGCTCTGCAATAGTGAAATTTAAACTCTCTGTTAAGGGATCTATGGCCATTAAAAAGAAATAAACGCCCATGGAAAATGCCACAAGCATACCAAATTGTTCAGCTGTAAATAATAAATAACCTAGGATTGTAGCAAGCGTTAGTAATATAAGCAATACGTTACGCATTGCTTTTGTTTTATCACTAATCATACCCCAAAGTGGTTGCGTAACGATTGTCACAAAACCACCTGTTCCGACGATAAAACCAATTTGCTTAGTAGTTAACCCCTGCTCGCTTAAAAAGACAGGTAAAAATGGGATGAACAACGCTAACATACCGAAGTAAATAAGGTTGAATCCTTTTAATCGTTGATGTGCTTGCATCGCTTAATCCTCACTCATAATCATCATAATTGTATTTTCTTCAAATGAAATCGTTGCCGCTTCACCGACAAATTCATTACTTGTAAACAAACCACATGTTAGTGGCATTGGCTCATTTGTTGTTTCGTATTTTAGGCCACGGATTGTCACACTGCTCACATCACCACCATACGCAAAAAATGAAACATAGGCGAGGTCGCTCTTAGTGAGCTTTGTAGTGCCTGGCAATAAGAAACGGATGTGGTTACGTCTACTAGCAATTTGCCATGTAATATGCGGATAGTCTTGCTGTAACTCATAAATTTTACGCAACACTGCTTCGTAATGATCTAACCGTCCTCCTGTCACGCCTGTCACAATGACCTCAGTTGGCGTTAAAGCAAGCGCCCGTTGTAAAGCTAAATTGGTATCCGTATCATCCTTCTCCGCAGGGTAGCGCTCAATCTCAGCGTTTGTTTGCTGTAATTTTTGCCACTCCTCAGCTGTAACAGAATCAAAATCACCAATCATAATCGTTGGTGTGATGCCTTGTGCTATGCAATAAAGAGAACCTCGGTCTGCGCCGATGACCACAGTTTCTTTATTGACATAAGAAAGGAGGTCACACAGTTCTTCAACTGGACCTCCTGCACAAATTATAACACGCGTCATGCTAACGCAAGCTCTCCAGCTTTGCGAATGGCTTGTAAAGCTTCGGCGCGGTCTTCCTTATTGTAAATGGCTGAGCCTGCTACAAATACAGTAGCTCCTGCTTCTGCACAAGGAATGATTGTTTCTTCATTAATGCCTCCATCAATTTCAATTTCAATTGATAGCTGACGTTCTTTAATAATTTTTGAGAGTGCGGCTACTTTAGGCACAACAGAATGAATAAATTTCTGTCCACCAAAACCAGGGTTAACCGTCATAAATAGCACCATATCAATATCCTCTAGCACATGCTGAATTGACTCGATTGGTGTATGTGGATTTAATACCACGCCTGGCTTAACACCAAATGAACGGATTAATTGAATCGTACGGTGTAAATGCGGGCATGCCTCTACATGCACCGTAATATACGCTGCGCCTGCTTTAGCAAACTGCTCAATATATTGGTCTGGGTTTTCAATCATTAAATGTACATCCAGTGGTAAGTCCGTATGTGGTCGAATCGCATCCATAGCGATTGAACCAAATGAAATATTTGGTACAAAGTGACCGTCCATTACGTCAACGTGAATTAAATCAGCGCCTGCGCGTTCAACGTCCTTTACCTCTTCAACTAATTTACCAAAATCGGCTGCTAAAATAGATGGTGCAATTTTAATCATGTTAGTACCTCGGCTTTCTATCCATAATTTCTTGTAAAATTTGTTCGTAATGCTTAAAGCGGTAATCTGCAATGGCGCCTGCTTCAACAGCGGCCTTAACGGCACACTTTGGCTCTTGCTTATGCAAACAACCTCTAAACTTACAATGCTCCGCATGCTTAGCTAAATCCGGGAAGCACTGCGTGAGCTCCTCACGCTCAATTGTATCAAAATCAAATGAGCTAAAGCCAGGTGTATCTGCTAATAATCCCCCTGCTACCTCAATTAATTCTACATGACGTGTCGTATGCTTACCGCGCCCTAAGCTATGTGAGATTTCGCCTGTTTTTAATTGGAGTTGTGGCAATAATGTATTGAGTAATGTTGATTTACCTACACCTGATTGCCCTGCTAATACCGTTGTTTTACCAACCAATATTGGCGTTAACTTTTCCATTAAGGTTGGCTCATCAATATATGCTGTGACTACTTTATATCCAATATCCTCATAAGCTTGTACATACGCTGCGATTTGCTCACGCTCTGACGCTGTTAGCAAATCCATTTTAGTTAAGCAAATAATAGGTTCAACATGATACGACTCTAAAACTACTAAAAAACGGTCTAATAACCCTGTATTAAAATCTGGTTCTTTTACAGAGAATACGAGTAGTGCTTGGTCAACATTAGCAATAGGTGGTCGTACTAATTCATTTTGACGTGGTAGAATGGCTTCAATAGCGCCATCTGACCCCGCTGTTTCATTGCTATACTCTACAAAATCACCGACTAAAGGTGACTCACCGCGGTTACGAAATATCCCGCGTCCTCGACACTGCACTAATTGCTCACCGTCAAATACATAGTAGTAGCCGCTTAATGCTTTACGGATTTGTCCTTCTGCCATTAAAACCCTCCTTAAATATCGTCGTACGCGATTGTTTCTTCGGCAATGACTTTGCCTTCGCTAATAATACGGAAGCTGGCTTTTTGCCCTTGCTCGACTTCCATACGCACTCGGTATTTTGTTGGTGCATTAATTTCGAGTGTTTCGAGTGGGTCTGCCATTGTATGCCCTTTATCTTGTACATAAATTAATACTTTACGCTTTGGCTGTGGCGCTTTTGGCTTGTCTTCCTTATCAGCCTCGTCCTCAGCTTCAACGTCTTCTTGCTGTTGTGGCTCTTTTATCTCATAAGGAATATCTACTGTTTGAATATACGTTTTCGTTGGTTTTGCTGCTGGACCTTTAGAAAGCGTTACACTAATCGTTGACCCTTTAGCAAGGCTTGATCCACTTTGTGGTGATTGACGAATTACATTGCCCTTTTGTACGTTATCAGAGTGTTCTTCGCTACCCACATGAATTTTTAAACCTGAAGACTGCGCATAATTTTCGAGTGCAGCATTATTATAGCCAGTTAAATCTGCTACTGTAATGCTATCCTGCCCTTTGCTAACAGTTAACACAAGATCTGTATCTTTAATTGTAACTTCTTTACCAGGCATTGGGTCCTGCGTAATAATAACACCTGCTACAACCGTATCATCATATTGTTCTTCAATGTGTACGCTTTTGAAGTTTTCTTTATCAATACTTTTCTTTAATTGCTCATACTTGCGCCCTGTATAATCTGGCATTTCAGTTAATGCCTCGCCCTTACTAACAATCAAGTCAATATCCGCATTCTTCATTCGAAGCGTGCCTGATTTTGGTGATGTCTCAATAATTTTGCCTTCCTCGATGTCACTATCATGACGCTCTACAGTATCACCTACTAAAAAGCCTGCCTCCTCAATTATTTTTGTGGCATCATTCACGCTTAAACCTGCCACATCTGGTACAGGTGATTTTTTAGGTTGGAAGGTATCAGAAAATAATAGCGCTGCAATTAATGGCACAGCAACAGCTATAAATAAACCAATAATAATAAAGCGCCAACGCTTACGATTATGTGATGGCTCCTCATCTTTTACAGGTGGAGCTGTATCAAGCTCTACTGTTTTACTTAAATCCGTCGTTTTATTAATGGGTACGTCTTTAATAACAGGCATTGCTTTTGTTTCATCGTCATCAATTGCGACATGAAATGGCACTTCATTTTCACGAGCGGGCGATAATACAGTCGTCAAATCTTCATGCATTGCTTCAACAGAAGCATAACGATTAAAAGGGTCTTTCGCTGTAGCGCGTAGCACTACGTTTTCTAAACTTTGCGGGATGCTTGCATCTATCGCACGTACAGAAGGTGTTTCGCTTTGCAAATGCATTAAGGCAATAGATACCGCAGACTCTCCTGAAAAGGGTAACTCCCCTGTCAATAGTTCATATAGTACAATACCTAACGCATAAATATCAGACTTATGGGTAGCACCACTACCTCGTGCCTGTTCTGGTGATAAATAATGCACAGTGCCTAATACAGAGTTTGTTTGCGTTAAGGCAGTTGCTGATAGTGTCATTGCAATCCCAAAGTCTGTTATCTTCACATCGCCATTTTCGTCCATCAAAATGTTTTGAGGTTTAATATCACGATGGATAATTTCATTGTCATGGGCATGTGCAATAGCTGATGTTAATTGTTTCATAATATAAACTGAGCGCGCGGGAGAAATTGGTGCGTACTCATGGATATACTGCTTTAACGTTTTGCCCTTTACATACTCCATTACAATATAATGCAGGTTGCCTTCGTCTCCAACATCGTATACATCCACGATATTAGGGTGCGTTAAGCTTGTTGCTGACAGTGCCTCTCGTTGGAAGCGGCGCTGTAGTTCGTCTTGGTCAGAAAAATCATAGCGCATTACCTTAATGGCAACATCGCGGTTTAAAATAATGTCATGCGCTAAATACACATTTGACATCCCACCACCGCCAATCATTTTCATGATTTTATAGCGGTCATTAATTCGTTTACCTTCTAACATATCAGCCCTCCCCTTCCTTCATTAGAAGCACGAGGGAGATGTTATCCTCGCCGCCGCTTTCATTAGCAAGCTGTACTAATTGCTTACCTTTATCCTCAAGCGAAATCGCAGCAAAAATAACAGCGCCCATTGCACGCATCGTTACCTTATTACTTAGTCCGTCTGAACACACAAGCACATAAGAGCGCTTTGTTAATGTAATTTCATAAATATCTGGCTCTACACGAATATCTGTGCCAAGCGCTTTTAGAATAACGTTTTTCTTCGGGTGGTTTTTCGCTTCTTCTACACTAATCTCGCCGCTCTCCACAAGGGCATTGACGTATGAATGGTCCTTCGTAATTTGCTTCACCTTGTTATCATAAAAATGATAAACGCGGCTATCGCCAACATGTGCGATTAAGCAATGTAAGTCATCAATCAACGCTAAAATGAGCGTTGTCCCCATGCCACTACAATCAGGATTGCTACTAGCATAACGGTACAACGTCTTATTTAATTTTTTTACAGTTTCGAGTAGCCATTCTTTCTTTTTATCACTCGTTGCAAAGTTTTTTGGTTTTGCTTGTAAAAATAACTCACGCGCTTCTTCTGCTGCCATTTGGCTTGCCACATCACCTGCATTATGACCGCCCATACCGTCAGCAACTAGCGCCATTTGAAGACCATCCTCACGTGTTACAAATGCGGCACGGTCTTCGTTAATTGAACGCTTGCGCCCAATATCACTTTCGACTGTGTATTTCACGTTGTCACCTCGTCTCTTCTTCTCGCTCTTTCGCACGCAATTGGCCGCACGCAGCATCAATATCAGAACCTTGCTCTCTACGAATGGTTACGTTAATACCATTTTTCTTTAATGTTTTTTCGAAAGCAAAAATCTTGCTACGAGATGTACGGATATAATCGCGTTCTGGTACATAGTTTACAGGGATTAAGTTAACATGACATTTAATCCCTTTTATTAATGCTGATAATTCTTCTGCTACTTCTACAGAATCATTTTCGCCAGACATTAATCCATACTCAAAACTCACACGTCGTCCTGTTTTTTTCGTATAATAACGAACGGCTTCCATAAGTTCATCTAACTTGTAAGCACGTGCAATAGGCATTAATTTTTGACGCGCCTCTTGGTTTGGTGCGTGCAGTGATACCGCAAAATTAATTTGTAATTGCTCATCTGCAAACTGATAAATTTTTGGCACAATCCCTGATGTTGATACAGTGATATGACGCGCACCAATATTTAATCCCTTATTATGATTAACTACTTTTAAGAAGTTCATCATCGCATCATAATTATCAAACGGCTCACCAATACCCATAATTACGATATGTGATACACGCTCGCCTAATTCATCTAATGATTGTTGTACTTTTACAACTTGCTCTACAATTTCACCTGCTAATAGGTGACGCTTTAATCCACCAAGCGTTGATGCACAGAATGTACACCCAATACGACAACCAACCTGTGTTGTGACACAAACTGAATTACCATACTCATGGCGCATTAATACCGTTTCGATAGCATAGCCATCTTGTAGTTCAAATAAAAACTTAATCGTACCATCTTTAGATTCTTGTTGGATGATAGTTTTTAATGTAGTTAACGCAAAATTGACTTCCAATTTATCACGTAAGCCTTTTGGTAGGTTAGACATCTCTTCAAATGTTTTCACGCGTTTAATGTATAACCATTCAAAGATTTGTGCTGCACGAAACGCTTTTTCGCCATTAGCTTTTAACCAATCTTGTAATTGCTCTGGTTGGAAGGAGTAAATTGATTCTTTTAAGTTTGGCTTTTCTTTTTTAGTACGTGCTGGTTTTTCTGCAATATCTTCAACTAAATCATCAATACGTTCATTTAATTTACTTAATGTTTTTTCTTCCATTATAAACCTCTTCTTTAATTCAAATTTTCACTAGGCTTGTTTACGAAATGCTGCTACGAAGAAGCCATCACTTCCAAAATCTTGCGGGAATACTTGTAACATACCATCTTGTTGCTTAGCATCTAGTGCAGCAGGTAAGTTTTGCAGTGGCGTAGATTGCATCTTCTTCACATCTTGTAAAAATTGTGCGACCGTACCTTCATTCTCCGTTTTATCTACAGTACATGTACTATAAATTAATAAACCACCTGGCTTTAGTAAGCGTGTTGCTGCTTTTAATAAGCTCAACTGAATTGCCTGTAGGCTCTCAAGGTCTTCTTCGCGCTTTGTATATTTAATATCTGGCTTACGACGCATTACGCCTAAACCACTACAAGGTGCATCTACAAGTACCGCGTCAAATGACTCCAACGCTAAATACTCAGGTGCTTTGCGTCCATCAAGTGGTGCTGTATCTATACTCTCTAAACCAAGACGCGCTGTGTTTTCGTCAATCAACTCTAATTTATGTGGATGTAAATCTAAAGCTAAAATAGAACCTTCATCGTTCATTTTTTCAGCTAAATGTGTTGTTTTACCACCAGGTGCTGCACACATATCTAATACGCGCCAATCTGGCTGGGGATTCATAACAGTTGCTGGGAGCATAGAGCTCTCATCTTGAATTGTTATTAAACCATCCGCAAATGCTTTTGTACGCGCTGCTTGTCCACTAGTAATGTGTAAGCATTCAGCAAGTAAAGTACTTTGCTCTACTTTAATGCCTTCTGCCGTTAAACTAGCTACTACATCTGCCACTGTTGCTTTGGTTGTATTAACACGTACTGTTTGCACAGGAGGCACGTTGTTTTCTTCAAGCATAGCTTGTGTTGTTGCCATACCATATGCTTCTACCCAGCGCTGTACTAACCAATCAGGGTGACTTGTTGCAATCGCTAAGCGTTCAATTGGATCAGTAATTTCGTCCGTTGAACGTACACCTTGACGTAAAATCGAACGTAAAATACCATTCACTGTTGAGGCAATCCCTTTATGTCCACGACGCTTCGCAATTTCCACTGCTTCGTTAACAGCCGCGTGCGGAGGAATACGTGTTAGGTAGTGCATTTGATAAAGTGATAGGCGCAGTAACCAGCGTACCCAATGGTCAATCTTGCCACGGATAAATGGTGCTAAATAATAATCTAGTGTCATTTTATGTTGTAATGTGCCGTAGGTCATTTCTGTAAGTAACGCACGGTCCTTTGGCTCAATTTTATGACGTTTAATTGTTTCATGTAAAAGTAAATTACTGTACGCTTGATTTTTATCTACCGCAAGTAAAATTGATAATGACGCATCGCGTACATTACCGTCCCAAATCACTACACTTTTTTTGCTCATTCGAAACGGTCCCCAATCTGTAATTTCGCGCCAACACCATTCAGGTAATCCTCTGCTGACATACGCTTTTTGCCCGCAGGCTGTAAATCATAAACGGCTACACTGCCCTCAGTAGCTGCGATTTCAAAGTAATCTTTATGAATCGCGACAACCTCACCTGGTGTACCGCTTGTTGTTGCAGGCTGTGCCCACCAAATCTTAATCGTAGCACCATCTAATGTAGTATAAGCTGTTGGCCAAGGATGAAGCCCACGCACTTGGTTATACACCTCAGTTGCTGTTTTTGACCAGTCAATACGTTCTTGTTCGCGTGAAATATTGCTAGCAAATGTCACTTGGGCTTCGTCTTGTACGATGCGTTCATTTGTCCCTGCAATAATGCTTGGTAATGTAGCTTGTAATAAGTCACGGCCTACAATAGATAGCTTATCAAACATAGCGCCCGTGTGATCATCCGCCTCAATAGCAATCGCTTGCTGCGCAATAATATCACCTGCATCTAGTTTCTCTGCCATATACATAATCGTTACGCCTGTTTCCTTCTCTCCATCAATAATTGCTTGATGAATCGGTGCGCCGCCACGATATTTTGGTAATAGCGAGGCATGCACATTAATACAGCCTAAACGCGGAGCATCTAATAACGCCTTCGGTAAAATTTGGCCAAATGCTGCCGTTACGACTAAGTCAGCTTGTAAATCAATAATTTGTTGTAGCTCTGCTGAGCCGCGTAATTTTTCGGGCTGGATAACAGGTAAGCCTAAAGCAACTGCCTCTGCCTTAACGGGCGGAGGTGTTAGCACACGCTTGCGCCCTACAGGACGATCCGGCTGTGTAACAACAGCTTTAATATCATAGCCCTGCTCATGAAGCATACGTAAAATCGGCGCCGAAAAAGCTGGCGTACCCATAAATACGATGGAAATCATGCTTCTTCCTCCATTTCCTCATACATCGCTTCGATTTCTTCATCCGAATAAACGCGTGTAATTTTATCATTAAATAACACACCATCTAAATGGTCAATTTCGTGCAAAATTGCGCGTGCATCAAAGCCACCCGCTTCTAGCTCATAAATTTGTCCTTCGCGGTCTGCCGCTTCGATACGTACATATGTCGGGCGCTCCACATCACCAAATAAGCCTGGGAAGCTTAAGCAACCTTCCATGCCAACTTCTGCACCGTCTGTTTCGAGTACAGTTGGGTTAATCATCTCTAAAATATCACGCTCGTCGCCGATTTCAACAATCGCTACACGAAGACCTACATCAATTTGTGGTGCAGCAATACCAACACCATCATGCTCAACCATTGTGTCATATAAATCATCAAGTAATGCGATGAGTTTTTCATCAATTACTGTTACTTCTTCAGTTTTTGTTGTAAGCACAGTTGCTGGGTGCTTTACTACTTCTTTAATTGTCATTATTAGCCTCTTTTCTATATCATTGACGGATCTAAATCTACCGTCAACTGTACGCCTTGTTTTTGCCAGTCTGCTCGGTACATGGCAATTAAACGGTGTAATACAGGAATTAAATTTGGTTCAATTTTATATTTTATCAAACATTGGTAACGATATCTATTTTGCACGCGGCTAATCGCAGATGCAGTCGGTCCAATTATCCGAACGCGCGGTAATTGCTCACGTAACCAATTGGTCGCAAGTTGTGCATAATGCCCTGCCTGCAGTACATCCTCGTGGGATACTTGCACCAGTGCAATATAAAAATACGGCGGATAACCAGCGCGTCTGCGGTGTGTCATTTCTTGCTCATAAAAAGGCAAATACTCTTGCTGTTGAGCTAACTCAATAGCATAATGCGTTGGGGTATACGTTTGTACGACGACGCGCCCCTCTTTATCATGACGGCCTGCGCGTCCACTTACTTGAGTTAACAACTGAAAGGTTTTTTCAGATGCGCGAAAATCAGGTAAATGTAGCGATGTATCTGCACTTAATACACCTACTACCGTAATATTAGGAAAATCTAGCCCTTTCGCAATCATTTGGGTGCCCAGTAAAATATCAGCCTCACCACGACCAAACGCACTTAAAATTTCTTCATGTGCGCCTTTTTTACGCGTTGTATCGACATCCATGCGTAGTACACGCGCTGTAGGGAAATGCTTTTGCAGTTCTTCCTCTACTTTTTGTGTCCCTGTACCAAAATACCGTATGCGCTCACTTGCGCATTGCGGGCAAGTTGTAGGAACTGCCTCCTCATAGCCGCAATAATGACAACGCAATCGCTCTTGATTGCGATGATAAGTTAATGAAATATCGCAGTTTTGACATTGCACTACTGTACCACAATCTCGGCACATCACAAACGATGAATAACCTCGTCGATTTAAAAACAATACAATTTGTTCTTTACGGGCTAAGCTCGCTGTCATTTCAGTAAGTAAACTACGTGAGAACATGGAGCGATTACCACTACGTAACTCATCCCGCATATCAACTACCTCAACTGCAGGTAAGCTTTGTTGCATCGCACGCTCACTTAATGTTAACAAAGTATATACACCTTTTACTGCACGTGCATACGACTCAAGTGCAGGTGTCGCACTGCCTAATATCACAGGGCATTGGTGCATATGACTGCGCCAAATAGCTACGTCCCTTGTATGGTAACGCGGTGTATCCTCCTGCTTATAACTCGCTTCATGCTCTTCGTCCAAAATAATAATGCCAAGGTTAGTAAACGGCGCAAATATAGCTGAGCGCGCACCTACAACTACTTGTACCTCTTGTTGCTGTATTTTACGCCACTCATCAAATTTTTCGCCGATGGAGAGCCCGCTATGCATCACGGCTACACGGTCACCAAAGCGACCGCGAAAACGCTCCGTCATTTGTGGTGTTAGCGCTATTTCTGGTACGAGCATAATGGCTTGCTTATCCTCTGCTAACACCTGCTCGATTTTTTGTAAATAAATTTCGGTCTTGCCACTACCTGTTATCCCGTGCAGTAAATACGTATGGGCTTCATGTAATACAATTTGCGCTTTAGCTTGTTGTTGTTCGGCTGTTAGTGTGAACGCCGTTGTTTTGTTAACCGTGGTAGCAAATGGGTCGCGGTAAACCTCTTGCTGTGTAAAACGTGCTGCTCCCGCTTTAATTACTTCTTGAAGGACCGCCGAAGATGCTGGGATATCACGAGGTAAAAACTGCTGCTCACTATGTGCTGCTAGCCATTGCAAAAGCTCATGTTGCTTTTTGGCACGCGTACTAGTTACTGTTTGTGCCGCTTCAATCTGTTCGAGATTGCCGACGGTTACATAACGTACTTGCTTTGCTTTACCTCGCTGACTCACTTTAGTCGTTATGCGTAAGTGTCCCTTGCGTACGCCTTGTTTTACTTCAGCTAATAAATTTGCTTGTTCAGCCACTTTATAGCTCATACGCCCTTGCTTCATATTAGTGGCAAGCTCCTTACTAAGCTCATCGATGGGTACAAGCGCCTCAATCATTTTTTCGTATTTGGCACGTAATGCTGATGGTAGCATTGCCTGCAGGGCATCAATTTCAAAACAAATGGTTTCGTGCTTAAGCCACGCTGCAAGTTGTAATAACTCAGGCGTTAGCACAGGCTCAATATCTAATAGCTCTGTAATAGCCTTTAGCTTACCTGTTGGTACGTCGGTTTCTTCTGTCAGTGCTATAACAAAACCAAGTACTGGTCGTCTACCAAAAGGGACCTTTACCCGGCTACCAATTTCAATAATGCCCTGCCATTTTGCAGGTACAATATAATCAAAAGGACGGTCAACATGATAGGTTGGTACATCCACAATTACTCTTGCAAACATTACTGCGTACCTTCTTGTAGGCGTGCTAAAATACGTTTGGCTCCGTCTAAATTTTTGACCATAATAGCAAACGGTAAAACAATATCCTCTGCGACATCTGCGCTAATAACAATACCTGTCGGATTAGTATCTTGCCAAGCTAGTACGTATGGTACTAACGCTTCTTTTGTTTTAATAACTTCCTTTATTAACTCGTGAGGAAGTGCTAGTGGCTCACTTGTTACAATAGTTAACGGTTGCTTAGCCTGTGCAAAATACGTAGCAATCGTTTGTCCTAATAAACTGTTTTGCCCTGCTACTACTAATACATGTGCGGTAGGCTTTGTAGCAAAATGTGCCTGCACAAGTGCTGTGATTTTTTCTGGCTCCTCTAAACGTCCCTTGCCAACATAGCCACAAGCTAAATAACCTTCGGATGGCTCAATAAAGCGATAGCCATCTTGATGAAGTTGCTCAATATTGCGTAATACAGCTGGGTGATCATACATGTGAACGTTCATGGCAGGGGCTATCCAAACGGGAGCGGTTGTTGCGAGTAGCGTGGTTGTGACCATATCATCTGCAATACCATGTGCTAGCTTTGCCAACACATTGGCGGTTGCTGGTGCTACAAGCACAAGGTCTGCCCAATCTGCTAAATCAATATGTGCAATTACGCGTGAATCTTTTTCATCAAAGGTATCATAAAAAACATCGTTTTTAGACATTACTTGAAAGCTTAAAGGTTGTACAAATTGTCGTGCAGAAGCGGTCATAATCACTTTTACATTATAGCCTGCCTGCGTTAATTTACTTGTAAGTGCTACAGCTTTATAAACAGCAATGCCTCCTGTTACACAAAGTAATACATTTTTACTCGCCATTTTTCATGCCTCCTTAAACAATAAGCTCCCAAAGAGTATTCTTCGGGAGCTGTATTATCCTAGATTAAATTTCGTCTTCGTAAATTGCTGATGCATCTTGTTCTTTTTGTGTAAGTGCGCCGACACTAACTTCTTCTAGTGCCTTACCTACAAATTTGTGTGAACGGTACGTGTCTAATTGCTCTGTACCCTCATACTCTTGCATTTGGCGTGCACGTTTAGATGCAAGACTTACTAAAGAGTATTTTGAATCGATTTTGGTTTTTAATTTATCAACTGATGGATATAACATACGTTATTATTCCCCTTTCAACATAGCGATATAGCGCTTTTCGACGCGTTCGCGGCGGCAATGCTCTGCCTTAATAATAGCATTAATACGGTCACATGCGTTATGAACTTCATCATTTTCTACAACATAATCGTATAAACTCATCATTTCTACTTCTTCTCTAGCTTTTGCCACACGACGTGCAATGACATCTGCCGGCTCTGTGCCACGGCCCTCTAGACGGTCTTGCAATGCTGTAATGCTTGGTGGCGCTAAGAAAATAAATAAGGCATGAGGCGCCTTTTCACGAATTTGGGCAGCACCTTGTACTTCGATTTCTAAAAATACGTCACGTCCTGCATCTAACGTTTCATTGACATACGCAAGTGGTGTGCCGTAATAGTTACTAACAAACTCTGCATGCTCAAGTAAGCCACCTTGTTCGATTAGTGCTTCAAACTCCTCACGTGTTTTAAAGAAATAATCCACACCATCTTCTTCACCCTCACGTGGTAAACGTGTTGTTGCTGAAATCGAATACTCATAATTCGTATTTGGTTGTGAAAACAACTCCTTGCGTACTGTACCTTTACCAACGCCTGACGGACCTGATAATACAATAAGTAAGCCGCGTTCTTTACTCATTTTCATTCTCCTTTATATATGGCAATCATTTTACTCTATATTTTGTACTTGTTCACGCATTTTCTCTAAAATTGTTTTAGCTTGCACAACAGCTACTGATACGACTGTTGATTGATTTTTAGAGCCAATGGTATTAATTTCACGGTGCATCTCTTGCATAATAAAGTCTAGCTTACGCCCAATAGCTTGCTCGCTCTCTAGCGTTTTAGCAAATTGTACAAAGTGACTTTGTAAGCGGTCAAGCTCCTCTGCAATATCCACACGCTCTGCATAAATCGCAACCTCTGCAATGGTGCGCTCTTCCACATCAATTTGTCCTGCTACACTTTGCAAACGTTCAAGCAAACGTGTACGGTATTTTTCGACTGCTTGCGGAGCCAATGCTGTAATTGTGGCAACTTCCTCTGCTAGTGCTTGTTGTTGCTCAACGAGTACTTGCTTGAGCATTGCACCCTCTGCCTCGCGCATGGCAAGCAAAGCATCCATGGCTTCTAGTAATGCTTGATGCACAGCTTCATTTACTTGCTGTGTAGGTAAGTCTTTTTGTTGCACAAGTGCGCCCTCTAATGAAAACAGCTCACTCATTTGCCACTGCTCTGCTAGTGGTGCAAGCTTAGCTACATCTTGACGCGCAGCAGCATAGGCCTCAATTAGCGCTGTATTTACTGCAATCGTTTGTGCTGCCTGCTCAAGCTCTTTCACATTTACGGTAACATCTACCTTACCGCGTGCTAATTTTGTAGAAATTGTTTTTTTCGTCAGCACCTCTGCTTCCATCCATTCCTTGGGGAAGCGGCTATGTACTTCTAAAAAACGGTGGTTGACTGAACGCATTTCTACAGTTAGTTGAAATGCCTTGGTTGTTGTGACACCTCTGCCAAAACCCGTCATGCTACGTACCAAGCTCGTCACATCCTTCATGCGTATACTGTCGTACATTATACCATAGGCTCATGTTTTTTCGCAGTAGCTCCGTTACGAAAAAGGGAATAGTCGTGTTAAGATAGTACAAGACTACACAATAACAAACGAGAGAGTGAATTACTATGGCATTTGACGGATTATTTACACGCGCCATGACAACCGAGCTTCAGCAACTTGTCACTGGACGCATTACAAAAGTTCACCAACCTAACGCACAAGAAATTGTTTTACACATTCGTGCTAATGGAGCTAACCATAAATTACTATTATCCGTTCATTCATCGTACGCCCGCGTACAGTTAACGGAACATACTATTGATAACCCAGCCGAACCGCCAATGTTTTGCATGTTTTTACGTAAGCACATTGAAGGTGGCTTTATTAATGCCATTAAACAAGTAGGCAGTGACCGTATAATGATTATGGAAATTCACAGCACAAACGAAATTGGTGACGCTACTGTACGTGAGCTTCATGCCGAAATTATGGGCCGCCACAGTAATATTTTATTAGTAGACCCTAGTAAAAACCAAATTATCGAAGCACTTAAACACCTATCACCTTTAATGAACCGCCACCGCACTATCATGCCAGGACAACCCTTTATTGCACCACCTGCACAGGATAAGGTAGATCCATTTTTAGGCGATGATAACTTTTTTACTGAGCCGCGCACAGCTAAAGACATCGTTTCGCACTTCGCTGGCTTTAGCCTACTCCACGCAGAAGAAGTGCTGGCACGTGGCACAGCAAGCTTTAATGACTTTGTTCAAGCCTTTACGCAAGGCGGTGAGCAACCAACCTATGCTGAGATCGGCAATAAAGTAGTGTTCTCATCTAACCGTCTCACACATATTGCAAATACGAGTAGTTTCAAAAGTAATAGCGCACTACTTGATCGTGTCTTTTTTGCACGTGCAGAGCGCGACCGCGTTAAACAACAAGCTGGTGATTTAGAGCGCTGGCTACAAAATGAAATTAGTAAGCTCCAACTAAAAATGAAAAAGCTCACAAAAGATTTTGAGCGCGCTTCACGCCTTGAGACTTTTCAATTATACGGGGAGCTATTAATGGCTAATATTTATACATTTGAACGTGGTGTCAATGAAGTAACTGTAACTAACTATTATACGGACGAACCTGTGACCATCACAGTTGATCCACGTAAATCCCCTGTTGATAACGCGCAAAGTTACTTTACAAAATATAACAAAGCTAAAAATGCATTAGTGATGGTACAAGAGCAACTAGATAAAACAACTGAAGACATTAGCTATTTCGAAATGCTTATGCAACAAGTACAGCAAGCTTCGCCAACTGACATTGAGGAAATTCGTGAGGAACTAGCGGAGCAAGGCTTTTTAAAACGTCGCATTCTCAAAAAGAAAAAGAAACCAACACAAGCAAAACCCGAGAAATTTGTGTCTTCAAGCGGCATTGCTATTTCTGTTGGTAAAAATAATAAACAAAACGACGCACTCACTTTTAAAATCGCTAAACGTACTGACACATGGTTACACACTAAAGACATCCCTGGCTCACATGTGGTCATCCATAGCGACGAGCCTGATGAGCAAACGATTATGGAAGCTGCAACACTTGCAGGTTATTTCAGTAAAGCACGCGAGTCTTCTTCAATCCCTGTGGATTACACGCAAATCAAACATGTAAAAAAACCAAGTGGTGCAAAGCCAGGTTTTGTTATTTATTTCGAACAAAAAACAGTTTACGTAACCCCAGACGAAGCATTAGTTATGCAATTAAAAAAATGAAGAGTGCGCATTATGCGCCTCCTCATTTTATTTTGTGCGCATTTTTGCCCACTCTGTTACTAAACTCTCTGTGCCATAAACGAAATGTTCCTCGTCCACCTCATAATACGTTGCGCTATCGGGTACTTCTGTATGTTCATACGGAATACGCTGACGACGCTTTTCTGATAGTGGGTCTGGTAAAGGAATCGCAGACAGTAATGATTTTGTATAAGGATGCACAGGGTGATGATAAATATCATCTGCACGCCCAATTTCTAAAATCTTACCACGATACATTACCGCAATACGGTCACTGATGTACTTAACCATAGATAAATCATGGGCAATAAATAAATATGTCAGCCCACGCTCTTTTTGCAGTTCTTTTAACAAGTTAACAACCTGCGCTTGAATCGAAACATCTAACGCTGAAATTGGCTCATCCGCAATAATAAAACTTGGGTCTAGGCTTAGCGCACGCGCGATACCAATACGCTGACGCTGTCCTCCCGAAAACTCATGCGCATAGCGATTGGCGTGCTCACGGTTTAACCCTACAGCCTCAAGTAGCTCATAAATTTTCATTTGACGCTCTTTTTTATTGTTATATAAGCCATGAATCGTAAAACCTTCTGCAATGATTTCGCCCGCTGTCATACGCGGATTTAAACTGGCGTAAGGGTCTTGGAAAATCATCTGCATCTCACGGTTAAAGGCTTTTACTTCTTCCTTCGACTTTTTGCCATGCACATTTTGACCTTTAAAAATAATTTCGCCATCTGTAATATCATATAAACGAATAATCGAACGCCCTGTTGTTGACTTACCACAACCTGACTCGCCTACAAGTCCTAGTGTTTCCCCTTTATATACATCAAAGCTAATACCATCAACCGCTTTAATTGGACTACTTGGCGAACCGAAGTGCTGCTTTAAATTTTTAATTTCTAAAATCTTTTCTTTAGTCATTGTATTGCGCCTCCTTCTCTGCAAAGGTACGAATACGTTTTGCTACGATCTCTGGCATTGCAACATCTGGTGCGTCTGGATGTAATAACCATGTTTTAGCAAAGTGCGTGTCACTCACTTGGAACATTGGCGGCTCTTGCTCATAATCAATTGCCATCGCAAATTCATTACGCGCCGCAAAAGCATCCCCCTTTGGTGGATGTGTTAAATCTGGCGGTGAGCCTGGGATTGTATGCAGTAATTCTTCTGCATCATTATCTAAATCTGGCATTGAGCCAAGTAAGCCCCATGTGTATGGATGCTTTGGATTATAAAAAATATCATTTACTGTGCCGTACTCTACAATTTGCCCAGCATACATTACTGCAACGCGGTCAGCAACATTCGCTACTACACCTAAGTCATGGGTAATAAAAATAATGGATGTTTTAGAAGTTTGCTGAATTTCTTTCATTAACTCTAAAATCTGTGCTTGGATTGTTACATCTAACGCTGTCGTTGGCTCATCCGCAATTAATAACTTTGGATCAGCGGCTAAAGCAATCGCAATTACGATACGCTGACGCATACCACCTGAAAACTCATGTGGGTATTGATTGTAGCGCTTCTCAGGGAAAGGTATACCTACTTGATCAATTAATTGAATTGCTTTTTGCTTAGCCTCACTGCGTGGCATTGAACGGTGTTGTAAAATCACCTCTGTAATTTGACGCCCAACTTTCATTGTAGGATTAAGACTTGTCATTGGGTCTTGGAATATCATTGCGATATCATTACCGCGAATTTTTGTCATTTGCTTCTCTGTTAATTTCACTAAATCTTTACCATCAAATAAAATTTCACCTGAAGCATAAATACCTGGTGGCTGCGGAATCAATTTCATTAAAGCATTACTTGTAACACTTTTACCTGAACCTGATTCACCAACAATCGCTAATGTTTCGCCCTCATATAACTCAAAGTTCACACCGCGAACCGCCTGTACTAAGCCTGCGTAAGTTTTAAAATTAATACGTAAATCTTTTACTTCTACTACTTTTTTTCGTGTTTCCATGATTCAGCCACCTCCTTACTTACGTAGTTTTGGATCTAATGCATCGCGTAAGCCATCACCAATAGCATTAAACGCAAAAATTGTTAACGAAATAAATACCGCTGGGAAAATTAAACGCCATGGGTAATCAGCAATTGCCTTGTTACCATCTGACGCCATCGTTCCCCATGAGGCACGAGGTGCTGGTACACCTAAACCTAAATAACTTAAAAATGACTCGGTAAAAATCGCCGAAGGAATTGTTAAAGTCATTGTTACTAAAATAGCACCTAATGCGTTAGGGATTAAATGCTTCACAATTAAATGCCCCGTGCTTGCACCTAATGTGCGTGCAGCAAGTACATACTCTTGATTTTTAATGGATAAAACTTCACCACGTACAATACGTGCCATGTTAATCCAACCTGTAATTGATAGCGCAATAATCATCGGCACAATACCTGGTTGCATAACAACTAATAATACGATTACAACTAATAGGTAAGGCACAGCTGTTAACACGTCTGCGATACGCATCATAATATTATCAACACGTCCACCTGCTAAACCTGACACACTACCCCATAGCACACCAATAACTAAATCGATCAGTGCTGCTGTAATACCAATAAATAATGAAATACGAGCACCAGCCCAAATACGAACAAAAATATCTCGCCCTAAATCATCCGTACCAAACCAAAACTGCGCGCTTGGTGGTGAGTTATACACACCTAATTGGTCACTATATTTATATTGCGACAACATTGGTACAGCAATTGCCATTACAATAACAATTGCTAAAATTAGTAAACCTGCAATCGCCATTTTATTATGAGAGAAGCGAATAAATACTTCTTTCCAAAAGGATACAGATTTTTTCGCTAATTTATCAGAGGCCTCGTCGTTGACGCCGACTACTTTAAATAAATCTTTATCAATCGGTTGTTGCGTCATTATTTTTTCGCTCCTTTCAACTTAATTCGCGGATCAATGATGCTGTATAAAATATCTACAAGGAATACCGCAAATAAAAGTATGATTGAATAGAACACAGTCGTCCCCATGATTACCGTATAATCTCGGTTTGTAATACTTTGTACGAAGTGTTTACCCAACCCTGGTACGGCGAAAATTTGCTCAACAATAAAACTACCTGTTACTACACCAGCTGTTAACGGACCTAAATACGTTACTACTGGTAATAATGCGTTACGCAAAGTATGACGGAAAACAACTGTCCATTTGCCTAACCCTTTTGCTCGAGCCATCTTCACATAGTCACTGCTATTTTGCTCAAGCATACTTGAGCGTGTTAGCTTGGCAATAAAGCCCGCATGTGTGAAAGCGATTGCAAGTGCCGGCAGCACACTATAAATAAAACCATTCCACCCTGCCGTCGGGAAAATATCTAACTTATAAGCTAAGAAGTACTGCATTAACCCAGCCAAAATAAAGGATGGGACGGAAATACCGAGCACTGCTATGGACGTAGCCAAATAATCTGGGAATTTATTATGATAGAGCGCGGATACGACACCTATTAGCACACCAAAACCTATAGCTAACAGCATTGCCTCTATACCTAAAGTTAAAGAAACAGGGAAACTTTCCGCAATCATATCATTAGTAGAGCGCGCTTTATACTTCATTGATTCACCGAAATTAAAAGTGGCCGTATCGATTAAATAATCTTTGTATTGGATATACCAAGGGTTATTTAAGCCATACGTTTCGTTTAACTTTTCCTCAATTTGAGGAGGGAAATTACGTTCATTTGCAAATGGACTACCTGGTGCTAAACGCATTAAGAAAAACGTGACCGTTACGATGACGAAAAGCGCGAGAAGTATATACATCAGCCTTTTCAAAATATAGTTAATCACTTTGGACTCCTCCTTCTATTTGCCCTCTGACAAATATATGCTTTCGCATTAATAGAAAAAAGAGCTACCCCAAAACCGAAGTATCAGCTATGAGGCAGCCCTTCGCTGTTGTGAAATTATTTCACGTCAACATTTTTAAGTTGGAAGTTACCTAAAATATCAGGTTCCATGCCACTTACTTTATCTTGTACTACTGATGGATCTGTGTAGTAGTAGATAGGTGCAACAGGGAATTCTGTCATTGCAATTTTTTCTGCTTCTTTTAAGATTTCAATACGTTTTTCAGCATCTACTTCTTTGTTTGAAGCTTCTATTAACTCTTTATATTTAGGATTTTCCCAACCTGTATCGTTGTTGCCGTTTTCAGCAGTTGCAAACATTTCTAAGAATGTGTAAGCATCGTTGTAGTCAGCAATCCAACCCATACGACCGACCTGGTATTCACCCATGTTTACTTTCTCTAAATAAACTTGCCATTCAGCGTTATCTAGTGTTGTGTTAATACCTAAGTTTTTGCTCCAGCTCTCTTGGATGTATTGTGCTACTGATGCGTGAGCCTCACTTGTGTTGTAAGAAATAGCAATTGTTAAATCTGATGCTTTAGCAATACCAAGCTCTTTAAGTCCTGCTTCAAGTGCTTTTTTTGCTTCTTCAATATCATTGTCTTTAAAGTAACCGCGGTCTTCTTCAAAACCTTTGATTACTGTTGGTACCATACCTAATGCTGGTGTTTGATCAGCTTTTAATACGTTGTCAATTAAACCTTGACGGTCCATTGCTAAAGCTAGAGCACGACGAATATTTTCGTTAGCCATTACTTTGTCTTTTGTATTTAATTTGTACCAATAAACGCCTGCTTTATCAGCAATATTTAATTTATCCTCTGAACGGAATGCATCCATAGAATCTAGTGCTACCGTTTGGAATGGTGAACCTAAGAAGTCAATTTCGCCTTTTTTGAACATTGTTACTGCTGTTGATTCGCCTTCTACCATGCTAATGTTAACTTTTTCAAGTTTAACTGTATCAGCTTCCCAGTAATCTTCGTTTTTCTCTAAAGTGATTGAAGCATTATGTTTCCATTCTGCTAATTTGAATGGTCCGTTTGTTACGAAGTCTTCACTAGCATCTGTATACCAGTTTTCATTCGCTTCGACTACTTTTTGGTTAAGTGGTGCATATGTTTTAAACGCTGTAAGCTCTAAGAAATACGCTGTTGGGTTTTCTAAAGTTACAACTAATGTTTTATCATCTTTAACCTCAATACCTAAATCATCTGCAGAGCCTTTAGCGTTGTTGTACGCTTCAGCACCTTTAATTGGGTAAAGTAGTGATGCATATTCAGACATATTCTCTGGATTTAATGCCCACTCCCATGAGTATGCAAAGTCGCCAGCTACTACTGGGTCGCCATTGCTCCATTTAGCATCACGTAATTTGAATGTATACGTTAAGCCATCTTCACTTACTTCCCAATCCTCTGCCATTGCTTTTTGAGGTACTGTATCTTTGTCTAAACGTGTAAGACCTTCAAATACCTGGTTTAATACTGCACCTGATGTTGTATCAGTAGCAAGTTGTGGATGTAATGACGGTGGTTCTGAGGCAACTGCTAAATTAAGTTCTTTTTTACCTGAACCTTCTTTACCATCGCCATTAGAACCTTTTTTGTCATCAGTAGCCTTATCGCCACCAAAGCCACATGCTGCTAGCACTAACGAGAACGCTGCAAGTAATGCTAATAAGAAAAACCTTTTGTTCTTATTCATGTGAAATCCCCCTAATGTTTTATAAGCCCGAAATCTAAGCTCTAATCAAATATACCAAAAATTACGACATTGAAAAGCAAAAATATTTAATTTTCTTTTTATTAAACTATTCACAAAAAATTAAACAATAAATTATATTTCAATACATTAATAGATTGAAGTACCTTTTTATCATTTTTTTGATATTAACTTTACTTTTATCGTTATTAACTACATTTATATATAAACAAAGGTTTTTTCTCTTTATTTTCTGATTTTTCTGTACTATGGGGTTTTTCTTGTAAAATAATTCTTTATACCTAATCTTTATTTTTACATTATTATGTAAGTAAACCATATAAATAGCATTGCCACATATTATAAATCTCGTATCACACCTGTTATAATATGCGACTATTACATGTTTTTTACCTATTTTTTTTATTATAGTAATAAACAAATAAAGAGCTATCCTGCATAGGACAGCCCTTTATGTTTTATTTCACTGGTGTATCAGCAACAAGTTCAATTTCATGTAATTTTGTTGCATCAATATAGTCAATGTTGTAGGTTTTAACACGTTTATTGACTGGCACAATTTCTGTACGGAAGTACGTAGGAATTGTTGTCGCTTGATCAGCCATATATTCTTGCCATGTACGGAAAGCTTTTGCACGGTAATCAGCATCCATTGCTTCCTTAGAATCAATATCAGCTAACATTTTTGTTAAGTCATCCGTTACAATGCGTGCAAAGTTAAACTCTGCATCTTTACCATACAAGCCTGCTGGCGATGGATTAGTACCTGTGCCCCACGCTGCCATAAACATATCAATCTCTGGGTCATCTGCTTTTACTTTGTCATAGAAGCTTTGGAATTCAATTAAGCGACCTGTTGTTAATTGTACATCTAAACCAACATCTTTCCAGTTTTGACGATAGTATTCCACAATTGCCTCATCTGTATCAGAACCTGACATTGAAGCTAAATTAATCGTAAATGGTTTTCCGTCTTTATCTTCACGGATACCGTCACCATCCACGTCTTTATAACCCGCTTCTTCTAATAAGGTTTTTGCTTTTTCTGCATCATACGTAATACCTTCTAATGAATCATCATAAAATGATGCAAATACTGGTGGGATTAATGAGTTACCACGCACACGTAAGCCTTGGTAAAACTCTTTTGTTACAGATTCAATATCCATAGCATAGCCAATTGCTTGACGTAAATCTTTATCGTTCATTTTTGCATTTTCATCTGTAACATTTAATTTAGCTTCCTTATCATACTTACCTAGTTTAAATGATAAGTATGAGTAAGCTAACTCTGGTCGACCTAATAAATCAATATTTTTTAAATCTTTTACGTTATCATATTGTGTTGCTGGGAATGAATCCACAATATCAAACTTACCTGATTTAATAGCTGTTGCTGCTGAAGATGATGGTACCGTTTGTAAAACAATTTTGTCTAACTTCGGTTCACCTCTCCAGTAATGTTCGTTTTTAGTAAACTGTACTGACTCACCTGGTACGATTTTTTCAAATTTAAATGCGCCTAATGTTACCGGATTTTTGCGTACAGCATCTGATGCTAATAAATCTGCTACTGCAATGCTTTCTAGTTGATGCTTTGGTGCTGCGTAGCCCCATAAACCATCGCCGCCACTATAAATAGCTGGTGATAATTTTTTAAATGAAATTTCTAACGTTGTGTCATCTATTTTTTTAAGTCCTGAAATTGTGTCAGCCTTACCATCATGGAACTCTTCAACGCCAACGATATTTCGGAAGTCACCGTCATAACGAACACCTGGATAATCTTTGTCTGCAATAATTTCATAAGGATAAATTAAATCTTCAATTTTAAGTGGCTCACCATCCGACCATTTTACATCTTTACGGATAGTAATAGTTGCTTTGTTGCTATCAGCATCCACTTCTAATTTACCGATACCTTCATCTGTAATTAAAAAATCTTCTCCTGTATCAAATAATGAGTTTGTGGCAAATCCCATTACTGTCGAATCATAAGCGTCATCATATAACTCCCAAGAGAATACGCCTTGGAATGGTGAGTCTGTTACCATACCATATTGTAGTGTACCACCCTTAACTGCTTCGCCGTCATTTTCAATTTTCATGGGAAGCACCGCTGATGCGTCCTTGCTGTCTTCTTTCTCTGTGCTGTCATCCTTCTTGCCAGTGTCTTTGCTGCTATCTGTGCCGCCACCACTACATGCTGCTAGTGCTAGTAGGGCCGCAAAGAGTAGAGCTAATAGTGATAGACTTCTCTTCTTCATTATAATTCCTCCCTTATCCTAATCTTTGTCTTGCGTCAGCCGCACGTCGAAGCGCTTGACCAACATAATTTATACCAAGCATCATAATTAAAATAAATAATGATGCGGGTAACCATACCCACCACTTACCTGCAAGTACTACAGGGTTTGTAGCATAACTTACTAATGTACCTAAGCTCGGCACTGAAGGCGGCAAGCCAAATCCTAAGAAGGATAGCCCTGTTTCAATACCAACATTACCTGCAAAACTTAAGGTTAGCTCAACAATTAAAATTGAGCTCAAGTTAGGCAAAATACCTTTAAACATAATGGCTAAATCGCTTGTACCCATCGTTTTAGAAGCATTAACGTAATCACGCTTTGCCTCAGACAATACCTTACTGCGCACAAGTCTCGCCGTACTCACCCAACCAAAAATACTAATTACTAAAATCAAATGAAAAGCTGTATATTTAGGAATGATTGTAATTACCACGATAATAATCATTAGTGTTGGTAATGTCATAAAGAAATCAATCACTCGCATAATAATATTATCAATAAAACCACCATAATAAGCTGCAGCTAGACCAATCATAATTCCTAAAATTGATGTAATGAGAGTAACTGATATCGCGATGAAAATAGAGTTTTTCGCCCCTATAATGAGTTGCATCAAAATATCTCGTCCTGCTTCATCCGCCCCTAACACATAGCCGTTAACACCTGGCTCTGCATAGCGCTGCAATAATTTAACCTTCATGACTTCATCAATATCAATAAAAAAGTAACTCGCAATATAAACACCCACAATTAAAGCAGTAATAAAGATGAATGAAAACATTGCAATTTTATCTTTTTTAAATTCTCGTAACACAACTTTCAATCCTGTTGGTGGTACACTTTCTGCTAGTACTTCTTGTTGCTTTTCCTGTTCCATAGCGTCTTCACTCCTTCTTTATTAGTCAATGCGAATGCGTGGGTCTACGATACTCATAATGATGTCGGACAATAGGCTACCAAGTAAGGTTAAAAAGCCAAATAGCATAACAAGTGTAGTAATTACACTATAATCACGGGTAATTACAGAGTTAACAAATAATTGCCCCATGCCAGGATAGCCAAAGATGGTTTCGATAAAGATAGAGCCACCTAATAGTCCAGTAATCGTAAAGCCTAAAAATGCCGCAACTGGTAATAAAGAATTTCGGAAAATATGACGCGTGTATACTTTACGTAGTGGTACACCTTTACTACGTGCTGTTTTCACATAGTCCTGCGTCTGTGCATCAATTACTTCACTACGTAAATATTGAATAATACCTGTCGTACCTAAAATGGCATACGTGATAGCTGGTAGTAGCATATGATGTATGCGGTTCCAATAATAAGCAAAAGTACCTTCTGTGATATTAACATCCACTGTGCCACTCGTTGGGAACCAACTTAGTTGATAGCCAAATACATATAAAAAAATTAGAGATAACACAAAGGTTGGTATGGCATAACTTACAAAACTATAGAGCACAATGGTTTTGTCAATAAAACTATCCTTATACCTGCCCGCAATAACTCCTAATGGAATAGCGAGCGCATAGACTAAGATCACACTTAATAAGGACAATAAAAATGTATTATAAGCACGCTCACCAATTAAAGAAGAAACACTGCGCTTATATGTGTAACTTTTACCAAAGTCACCTTGCGCAACATTTTTAATCCAATTGACATACTGTACAGGTATTGGATCATTAAGTCCTGCTTGCTCTCTAAGTTCCTCTACACGCGCTGGATCCGTCTCTGGTGTAATTAAGCCTGAGAAAGGATCTCCTGGCATCTTTTGTGCCAATAAGAAAATAATAATACTCAATACAAATAATTGCGGAATCATAACTAAAATACGTCTAATAATGGTCTTCCACATATTATCGCTCCTCCCCCGTTGGCAAAATTGCTACATGATGTGTATTTGTTAAGGGACGGATAGAGTAGACTTTACCGTCTTTGTCATAGTATTTATGCTGTTCTTCACGATAGAGTTGCTCAACACGCAAACGCTCATCTCTACGTTCCTTACGTGTACTTGGCTCCGTATTAGGTATCGCTGACAGTAAACGGTGTGTATAAATATGTTGAGGGTTAGTATAAATATCTTTACTTGTTCCTCTTTCCACAAAACGACCGCGGTACATAATCGCAATATCATCACACATATGCTTAACTACACCTAAGTCATGCGAAATAAATAAATAGCTTAACCCATACTCATCTTGAATATCCTGCATAAAGTTAAGCACCTGCGCCTGTACCGATAAATCTAGTGCTGATACCGGCTCATCTGCAATAATTAATTTCGGCTTACATGCTACAGCACGTGCAATACCTAAACGTTGGCGCTGTCCTCCTGAAAATTGATGCGGGTATTTATACTTGGCATCCTCTGGCATACCAACAATCGCTAATAATTCATTTACTCGGCGATTTTCCTCATCCGGTGTCATTGTCGTAAAATTCCGAATTGGTTCGGCAATAATATCTAAGACACGCTTACGCGGATTCATACTTGAATGAGAATCTTGAAAAATCATCTGTACATCACGGTTATAGCTCGAATTTCTTTGTCGGCGTTGATTGGTTACGTCCTGTCCTTCATACGTAATAGAACCTGAGGCGATTTTTTCGAGCCCTATAATCGCTTTACCTGTAGTTGATTTACCGCAACCTGATTCTCCTACAAGTCCATAAGTTTTACCTGTTTCAAATGCCATCGAAATCCCGTCAACCGCGTATACTTGGTCCACTACCTTATTAAAAAAGCCTCCACGAATTGGATAATGCACGCAAAGGTTTTTGATTTCCATAAAACTCATACCACATCGCTCTCCTCTTCAAAACGAAATGTCTGCCAGCATGTACAGCGTACATAATGGTCGGGTGCCACCTCATGCATACGTGGTTCCTGCTCATGACTAGACGTATCTAACCACGGCACTCGTGACGAAAAACGACAGCCTGTGCGAGGTAAATTTTTAAGCGATGGCACAATGCCATGAATTACATTTAACTTCTCACCTTCTACATTCATTTGCGGAATTGAGTTAAGCAATGAGCGTGTATAAGGATGTTTTGGGTTGGTAAACAATTCATTGACAGGCGCTTCTTCGATAACTTGCCCTGCATACATTACGGCTACACGATCAGCAATCTCTGCTACTACACCAAGGTCGTGTGTAATTAAAATAATGCCTGCTTCTGTTTCTGTCTGTAGCTCTTTTAATAAATCTAAAATTTGTGCCTGTATCGTTACATCAAGCGCCGTTGTTGGTTCGTCTGCGATGATTACTGCGGGTTTACAAGATAATGCAATCGCAATCATGACACGCTGACGCATACCTCCTGATAATTGGTGCGGAAACTGCTTAGCCGTACGTTGCGGATTAGGAATGCCTACTTGCTCTAGCAATTCAATAACACGTTTATGCCTAGCATCCTTATTTAGCTTCGTATGATAGATCAACGATTCCTCAATTTGTTGTTCAATACGCATAAGTGGGTTTAGTGCTGATAGTGGGTCTTGGAAGATGAACCCAATCTCTGCACCTCTGACATTGTTGAATTGTTCGTCTGTCATTGCAACGAGATTTTTTTTATGATAAATAATTTCTCCCTCGGTTTTGGTGTCGTCTGGATTATGCAACCCGACAATCGAAGTAGCTAAGGTACTTTTACCACAGCCCGATTCACCAACAATTGCTAACACTTCATTTTTGCGTAGTGTTAACGTTACATCGTCAACTGCTGCAAAGTAATCATCTTTGATGCGAAAGCTGGTCGTTAGGTTTTTAATGTCCAGCAATATGTCTGCCTTATTCAACGCAGCAACCTCCTTAAAAGAATATTTAAATATTATACTGATAAGTTCGATTATCCCGTAAATTTAGAATATTGTAAACAGTTTTACTTACATTTTATTGTATTCGTTAATTTCTAACTATAAAACGTAGCATTATTACTAGAAAAATGGATTTAACTACATATAAATAATCAGTTATTTCTAACTATTTGACTACAAATATATACATGCCATGTATATATTATCCTTAGATAATAGAATCCTAATAGAGAATATAGAGTAAGGCATAAAAAAACATCTTTTTCGATAACCGAAAAAAATGTTTTTTTATTTTTATAGTTCGCCTGCTTTTAATTTTGCATGCCACTCTTTTAAGAAAGGTGCATTTTCCTCTTTAATTGAACCTGCCTCAGTTGCCGCTTCAATTAAATAATCAAAATTCGTTAAGCTTGCATATGCTACACCAATCTCATCAAATGCTTTTTCGGCACGTGGTAGATTGTATGTATACACACAAACCACACCTATTACTTCACAGCCCGCGTTACGTAGTGCTTCTACAGCAGTAATCGAAGAACCACCTGTTGATACGATATCTTCAACTACTACAACCTTTTGACCTGGTGCATATTTACCTTCAATTTGATTGCCACGTCCATGCTCTTTTGCTTTTGAACGTACATAGACCATTGGTAAATCTAAAATATCACTTACCCACGCAGCATGCGGAATGCCCGCTGTCGCTGTACCCGCTACAACTTCTGTTTCTGGGAAGTTTTCTTTAATTAATGTAGCTAAACCGTTAGCGATTTGCTTACGTGCTTTTGGATCAGAGATTGTTAGGCGTGTATCACAGTAAATTGGTGATTTGATACCAGAAGCCCATGTAAATAAATCAGTTGGATTAAGTTCTACTGCTCCTACACTAAGCATAGCGTGTGCAATTTCGTTTTGTAATGTCATAATTAGTTGCCCTCCCATAATGTACGT
The DNA here is from genome assembly GCA_000935965.1 of Metalysinibacillus saudimassiliensis. Taxonomy (GTDB): domain Bacteria; phylum Bacillota; class Bacilli; order Bacillales_A; family Planococcaceae; genus Metalysinibacillus; species Metalysinibacillus saudimassiliensis. The sequence goes on along the minus strand of LN483074.1, from coordinate 607,869 downwards.
ACCGTTGTGTATGCAAGTTGTGGTTCTGCTGCTTGTGTGATAGCACGTCCTACTACAATTTGTGTTGCGCCGTCACGTTTTGCACCGTCTGGTGTTGCAATACGCTTTTGGTCATGCGTTTCGCCACCTGCTAAACGAATGCCTGGTGTTACTCGTAAGAAATCAGCGCCACAAGCTTCGCCAATCATGGCTGCTTCATGGACGGAGCATACTACGCCATCAAGCCCTGCTTCTTTTGTTAGTTGAGCGTAATGCTTTACTGCATCATTAAGTGAAAGCATAATTTTCTGCTCACGTTGCATTTGCTCTTCTGTTGTAGAAGTTAGCTGTGTTACAGCAATTAGCTTAGCGCGTTCTTGCCCTGTTGGTGTACCTTCTTTTAATCCTTCAAGTGCTGCTTCCATCATTGGACGACCACCTGCCGCATGTACGTTAACCAAATCCACGCCTAGCTTAGCTAAGCCGCGCATTGCTGACTTAACTGTGTTAGGAATATCATGAAGTTTTAAATCTAAGAAAATATCATGCCCCATATTTTTAATGGTTGTAATAATGCTTGGGCCTTCTTGTAAGTACAGCTCCATACCAACCTTTACAAATAGACGCTCATCAAATTGTTGTAAAAATGCTACGACTTCTTGCTCAGTCGAAAAATCTAGCGCAATAATAGGATTGGTGTTCATTAGCGGTGGCTCCTTCCGATAATTTCTGAAATATGTGTTACGCCAAGTGCATCTAGTTTAGCTGGTAATGCTTCAACTAAATTTGGACATACAAAATGATCAACAAAGTTCGCTGTACCTACTGCAACAGCCGAAGCACCTGCTGACATAAAGTCAATCACATCTTGTGCGTCTGTAATACCGCCCATACCAATGATTGGAATGTTAACAGCATTGTATACTTCATACACCATACGGATAGCAACAGGTTTTACGGCTGGGCCTGATAGACCACCTGTTTTATTAGCAATAACTGGCTTACCTGTGCGCTCATCTAAGCGCATACCAACTAATGTATTAATCATCGTAATACCATCTGCTCCGCCTGCTTCTACAGCTTTAGCAAGTTCCACTACGCTCGTTACGTTGGGTGATAGCTTCACATAAACAGGTACCTGTGATACGGCCTTAACCGCTGCTGTTAGTTCTTGAGCCGTTTGTGGGTCTGTACCAAACTGGATACCACCACACTTAACATTTGGGCAGGAAATATTTAGCTCGAGTGCTTTAACATTAGGTGCAGTTGAAATACGTTTAGCTACTTCAACATAATCAGCTGTCTCTGAACCCGCCACGTTAGCAATAATAGGTACATCATATTGTGCTAACCACTTTAATTCATTATTCATAACATGCTCAAGCCCTGGGTTTTGTAAGCCAATAGCATTTAGCATACCTGCTGCGGTTTCAGCAACACGCGGCGTTGGGTTACCACGGCGTGGCTCCTCTGTCGTTGCTTTAATCATAATAGCGCCAAGCTTCTCTAAATCATATAACTTGGCATACTCTTGACCAAACCCAAAACAGCCTGAAGCGGGCATAATAGGATTGCGTAAATCTAAACCTGGTAATTCCATAGCTAAGCGATTCATAATGCCACCGTACCTTTCGGGAATACTGGACCATCTGAGCATACTTTAATATAGTCGCGCTCATCTTGATCTGTTGTATCACATACACATGCGAAGCAAGCGCCAATACCACAGCCCATGCGCTCTTCAAATGATAAGTAACCCTCTTTTTCGGGGTAGTATGCCTCTAATGCGCGTAACATTGGCATTGGACCACATGAATAAAACACATCAAACTTTGGTTGCAATTTATTTAAAACATCCGTAACAAAACCTGTATGACGATGTGTGCCATCAACTGTCACATATTGTGTTTCACCTAGTGCTAAAAATTCATTTTCATAGAAACAAACATCTGCTGTTTGGAAGCCCATAACATGAATCGTTTTAACCCCTTTAGCATTAAGTTGTTTAGCTAGTTCATACAGCGGGGGCACACCAATACCGCCACCAACGAGTAATGCTGTATCGCCCGCTTGTACGACATCTAATGGGAAGCCATTACCAATTGGGCCAAGTACGTCTACAACTTCACCTTCGCGATTTTTAGCTAATACTTGTGTACCGCGCCCCTCAGCACGGTAAATCATTGTAAATTCACTTTTCTCTTTATCTACATTAGCAATGCTAATTGGTCGTCGTAACAAGGGCTCAAGTGCATCCGTCACGCGAACATGAACAAATTGCCCAGGAGACATGTCCTGAACAATTTGTCCGCGTAACGTGATTTCAAAAATGTTTTTTGCAATTTGAGCTTGGCGAACGACCGTCATTCGCTCTTGTTGCATATTATTGTACCTCCGCCTTTGGCATTTGCTCTGCTGTAAAGGTCATTGACTCAATTACACGTAGCATTGCCTCTGCTGTATCTAATGAAGTTAAGCAAGGTACGCCGTTTTCTACTGACTCGCGTCGAATACGGAAACCGTCACGTGCTGGTTGCTTACCTTTTGTTAATGTATTGATTACAAGCTGTGCCTCACCGTTTTGGATAACATCTAGTAATGTTGTACCCTCAGCACCAATTTTGCCAACAACATCTGTACGGATGCCCGCTTCTTCAAATGTTTTTGCTGTGCCTTCTGTTGCTAAAATACGGTAGCCTACTGTTGAGAAGCGTTTTGCTAATACAATGGCCTCGTCTTTATCCTTATCTGATACAGTGAATAGCACTGAACCATGTGTTTGGATTTCCATACCTGCTGCTACTAAACCTTTGTAAAGTGCTTTTTCAAGCGTAGCATCTTTACCCATTACCTCACCTGTCGATTTCATTTCAGGTCCAAGCGTAATGTCAACACGGCGTAACTTCGCAAAGCTGAAGACCGGTACTTTAACAAACACACCTTTTTGCTCTGGTGCTAAACCTGTTGGGTAGCCTTGTTCTACAATTGACTCACCTAAAATGGCTTTTGTTGCAATGTTTGCCATTGGGATATTTGTGATTTTACTTAAGAATGGCACCGTACGGCTTGAACGCGGGTTAACCTCGATTACATAAACCTCACCGTCTGAAATAACGTACTGGATGTTCATTAAACCAACAATTTTTAAGCCACGTGCTAGGCGCGTTGTATAGTCTGTTAATGTTTCGATTTGTTTTGGTGTTAATTTTTGTGGTGGGTATACAGAGATTGAGTCACCTGAGTGAACACCAGCGCGCTCAATATGTTCCATAATCCCTGGGATTAATACGTTTTCGCCATCACAAATCGCGTCTACCTCAATCTCATTACCCGTTAAGTAACGGTCAATTAGTACTGGGTGATCTGGTGAAGCTTCAACTGCATGCTCCATATAATGCTCTAACTCGTCTACGTTATAAACAATTTCCATTGCACGTCCGCCAAGTACGTAAGATGGGCGCACTAATACTGGGAACCCAATTTCTTTACCAATGACTACAGCTTCTTCTTTAGAAATAGCTGTTTTACCAAGTGGTTGCGGTACACCAATCTCATGCAATGCGCGCTCAAACTTGTCACGGTTTTCTGCACGGTCGATATCTTCTAGTGTTGTACCTAGGATTTTTACGCCATTTGCTTCTAGTTTATCTGCTAAGTTAATAGCTGTTTGTCCACCAAACTGCACAACAACACCTTTAGGCTGTTCAAGGTCAATAATGTGCATTACGTCTTCAATTGTTAGTGGCTCAAAGTATAATTTATCCGAAATCGAGAAGTCTGTTGATACTGTTTCAGGGTTTGAGTTAATAATGATAGCTTCATAGCCTGCTTCTTTAATTGCCCATACTGAGTGAACAGTTGCATAGTCAAACTCTACACCTTGTCCAATACGGATTGGACCAGAGCCAAGTACGATAACTGATTCTTTGTCTGTTTTTACAGATTCATTTTCTTCTTCGTATGTGCCGTAGAAGTATGGTGTGCTTGATTCAAACTCACCTGCGCATGTATCAACCATTTTATAAACTGGTATAATACCATGCTCTTTACGGAAGGCATAAATAGCTGCCTCAGTTGTATCCCATAGCTCTGCAATTTTACGGTCTGCAAAGCCTAAACGTTTTGCTACATAAAGTGTATCCTTATCTTGCTTATTGTCAGCGAGCGTTTTTTCCATTTTAACAATTTTATCAAACTTCTCTAGGAAGAATAAGTCAATTGCTGACCATTCATGAATTTGTTCGATTGTTACACCACGGCGTAGTGCTTCACCTAGGAAGAATAAGCGCTCGTCACCTGCTTTACGGATACGTTTTTCAATCCATGCGTCGTCGTGCTCCGCACCATTTTTAAGTTCTAGGTGGTCTAGCCCCATCTCTAATGAACGAACAGCTTTTAACATCGCCTCTTCAAATGTGCGTCCCAGTGCCATTACCTCACCTGTTGCTTTCATTTGTGTACCAAGGTTACGTTTAGCTGATTCAAATTTGTCAAAAGGCCAGCGCGGAATTTTTGCTACAACATAGTCAAGTGCTGGCTCAAAGCAAGCATATGTTGACTCTGTAACAGGGTTTTTAATTTCATCTAGTGTTAAACCTACCGCAATTTTAGCTGCAAGCTTTGCAATCGGGTAACCTGTTGCTTTTGACGCTAGCGCAGATGAACGTGAGACACGTGGGTTAACTTCAATTACATAGTACTGGAAGCTGTATGGGTCTAGTGCAAGCTGTACGTTACAACCACCTTCGATTTTTAATGCGCGGATAATATCTAGGGAGATATTACGTAGCATTTGGTTTTCGCGGTCAGATAATGTTTGTACAGGTGCTACTACAATTGAGTCACCCGTATGGATACCTACAGGGTCAACGTTTTCCATGTTACATACTACAATGGCGTTATCTGCTGCGTCACGCATTACTTCGTACTCAATTTCTTTATAACCTGCGATTGATTTTTCTAGTAAACATTGTGTTACAGGTGAGTATTTTAAACCCGACGTTACGATTTCTTCTAAATCTTGGTCATTGTAACAAATACCGCCGCCTGTACCACCAAGTGTGAAAGCAGGGCGTACGATTACTGGGTAATCAATGCGTTGTACAAATGCTTTTGCTTCGTCTAGATTGTGGATAATATCTGATTCAGGTACTGGTGCACCTAACTCATACATTAAGTTACGGAATAAATCGCGGTCCTCAGCTTTATGGATAGCATCTAGTTTGGTTCCTAAAATTTCTACATCTAACTCTTTTAAAATGCCTGATTCTTCAAGCTCAATTGCCATGTTTAACCCTGTTTGTCCACCTAATGTTGGTAGTAGGGCATCCGGGCGCTCTTTACGAATAATACGAGATACGAACTCTAAAGTGATAGGCTCGATATATACTTTGTCAGCGATTTCGGTATCTGTCATGATTGTCGCTGGGTTAGAGTTAATTAAAATTACGCGGTAGCCCTCTTCTTTTAATGAAAGACAAGCTTGTGTTCCTGCGTAGTCAAATTCTGCGGCTTGTCCGATTACGATTGGGCCTGAGCCGATTACTAAAATAGTTTCAATATCTGTACGTTTAGGCATTTTGTTTCCCCTTTTCTACTTCATTTTCCATCATTTCAATAAAGTCATCGAATAAGTGGTTAGAGTCCTCTGGACCTGGTGAACCTTCTGGGTGGAATTGCACCGCAAAGATTGGATAGTTTTTGTGGCGGATACCTTCTACTGTTCCGTCATTTAAAGCGATATGTGTTACTTCTAAGTCTGTTGCTTTTAGTGATGCCTCGTCAATCGCATAGCTATGATTTTGCGATGTTAGCTCTGTACGACCTGTTGCTAAAGATTTAACTGGGTGGTTACTGCCACGGTGACCGAATGCTAGTTTAAATGACTTGGCACCGCTTGCCATTGCTAGGATTTGGTGACCTAGGCAAATACCGAACATTGGCACTTTTCCGATTAGTTCTTTCACAATTTCCACTGCTTCAGGAATGTCTGCTGGGTCTCCAGGACCATTTGATAACAAAATACCATCCGGATGCCATGCTAAAATTTCCTTAGCTGGTGTGTTGTAAGGTACAACTAATACGTCACAGTCACGTTTATTTAACTCGCGTAGTAAACCATGCTTCATACCATAATTAATGACAACAACACGCATGCCACGACCTGGGCTTGGGTAAGCCGCTGTTGGTGATACTTGCTTAACGTGGTCTGTAATTAGGTCAGTTGCTTTTAGTTGTGCTACAATCTCATCCACGTTTACTACTTCATCTGCTGCTGTAAGGATAGCGCGCACCGTTCCTGCCTTGCGGATAATGCGTGTTAACTTACGTGTATCAATACCTTCGATACCTGGTACGTTTTTAGCCGCAAGGTAGTTGTCTAATGTTTCGTCACAACGGAAATTAGAAGGATGCTTTGCTAGCTCACGTACAACTAATCCACGGATATGTGGAGTAATACTCTCAAAATCATCACGGTTAATGCCGTAGTTACCGATTAATGGGTAAGTTAATGTTACAATTTGACCGTAAAATGAAGGGTCGGTGATTTCCTCTTGGTAACCAGTCATACCCGTTGTAAATACTACTTCACCTTGTGATGCAGCTTCACTACCGAAAGCAAAGCCTTTAAATACTGTACCGTCTTCTAAAATAAGCATACGTGTTTTCATTTTGCGTCCTCCTGATATACGATTTCACCTTCGAAAATTGTCATAACAGGCCAGCCCTGTACAACCTTTTCATTAAACGGTGTATTTTTCCCCTTTGAAACAAATGTCGTGCGATCAATTGCTTGCTCTTTAGCAAGGTCAATTAGTACAAGATCCGCCACAGCGCCCTCTGCTACCGTACCATAAGGTAGGTTAAAGACTGCTGCTGGTTTAACTGTCATCCAGTCAATTAATTGCTTTACTGTCCACTCGCCCGTTTTAACAAAGCGTGTATACAGTAGTGGAAACGCAATTTCAAAGCCGTGGATGCCGAATGGTGCATCGCTCATGCCGTTTGATTTTTCTTCCTCCGTATGAGGCGCATGGTCGGTTGCGATACAGTCGATTGTGCCATCTAGTAAACCTTCGCGTAGCGCTTGTAAATCTTCTGCCCCACGTAATGGTGGGTTCATTTTCCAGTTTGCATCATCTGAAGGTATATCATCCTCACATAGTAATAAGTGGTGTGGTGTTACTTCAGCTGTTACTTTTACGCCAGCTTTTTTAGCATCACGGATAACGCGTACGGACTCTTTTGTTGATACATGGCAAACATGGTAGTGTGCGCCTGCTGCTTCTGCAAGTAAAATATCACGTGCGATATGCACTGATTCACATACAGAAGGAATACCTTTTAACCCGAGCTCCTTATTGCGCTTGCCTTCATGCATTACCCCACCATAAATTAATGAGTTGTCTTCACAGTGTGCAACTACTGCCATATCAAGTTTAGCAGCATCCTGCATACACTCAAACATCGTTGCCGCTGTTTGTACACCTACACCATCATCTGTGAAAGCAAATGCGCCGTGTTGTTTTAAAGCTGCTAAGTCTGTACGCTCTTTACCTGCTTGACGAACTGTCAGTGAAGCATAAGGTAATACGCGAATTTTAGCGTTATCTTTAATTAATGTATTCACAAGCTCAAGGTTTTCTACTGTGTCTGGTACTGGACGTGTATTTGGCATTGAGCAAACTGTTGTATAACCACCCTTTGCTGCTGATGCTGTACCTGTTGCAATCGTTTCTTTCTTTTCGCCGCCTGGCTCGCGTAAGTGAACATGCACATCTACAAAGCCTGGTGCTAGTAAGTTACCCTTACCATCAATCACTGTTGCACCTTCTGTTTGTACGTCTCCGATCTTAGCAATCTTACCTGCTTCAATCGCCACGTTTGTGTCAATCAATTCACCTTGCTCGTTTAACATTTTGACATTTTGAATAACTGTTTTCATTTTATTCTCTCCCTTTCAAAAGTGTTTCAACAATTGCCATGCGAACATAGACTCCGTTGCGCACTTGCTCAAAAATGCGTGAGCGTTCGCACTCAACTAATGTAGTATCAATTTCGACACCCCGATTAATTGGTGCTGGATGCATGATGATTGCACCGTCTTTCATTTGTTTCTCGCGCTCTAGCGTTAAACCATACTGCGCATGGTAGCCTTCCTTCGAGAAATCTTTATTGACTTTATGACGCTCGTGCTGCACACGTAGCAACATAATTACATCACTATCTTCTATTAAATCATCCCAATTATGATGGGCTTCAAAATCGCCTGCCCATTCAGGCGGACATAAGAAGCGCACATTTGCACCTAAATGTTCTAGTGCAATGGCGTCTGATTTAGCTACGCGGCTATGCGAAATGTCGCCAGCAATCGTAACGTTTAACCCCTCAAACTTGCCAAACTCTTTTTTTATTGTATATAAGTCAAGCAGTGATTGTGAAGGATGCTGCCCCGCACCATCGCCTGCATTGATTACAGCTACATTAATACCTTCAAGCAACTCATTGTAGTATTCATCTTCCTTAGCTCGAATGACTACTGCGTCTAAACCAATCATCTCAAGTGTTTTTACCGTGTCGTACATTGTCTCGCCCTTAATCGCACTAGAAAAGCCTGCATCGAAAGGGATAACGGTACAACCAACATTGCGCTCTGCCATTTCAAAGCTTGTTTTTGTACGTGTACTTGGTTCAAAGAATAAGTTCGCTACGTTGTAGTTGCGCTCAAGCTGACTTGGCTCGCCTGCTTCAAAAGCACTTGCTCGCGCTAGGATGTGTAAGATTTCTTCGTTTGATAAATACTCCATGGATAATAGGTTTTTCACATTCGTTAGCTCCCGTCTCTATAAAAATAGCCTCGCTTAAGGTAAGCGAGGCGTAGGGAGGCATGACGAGATAGAGCTGTAGCGCTAAACGCTTGCTCACTCACCAAGTTCCCCTTTTTTGCCTCTCTGGACAATCTATTAAAAGGTACTGCTATTCATCTAATAATTTTTCATTTTCTTTTGTGTAAGGTGACTTCGGTAACACTAAGTTAAGTATAACACCTACAATGGCTGCAAGTGCCATGCCCTCAAGTGTTACTAACGACAAGTCTAGCTTTGCTCCACCAATACCGATAATTAGTACGACTGAGGCAATAACTAAGTTGCGACTTTCACCAAAATCAATTTGGTTTTCGACTAGCATGCGTAAACCGCTTGATGCAATGATACCAAATAATAGTATCGATACGCCACCTAAAACCGATGTCGGAATTGTGGCAATTATCGCCATTGTTTTACCAGAAAACGATAAAAGTATTGCAATTATGGCAGCACCAAGTATTACAAACACACTATACACACGTGTAATTGCTAATACGCCGATATTTTCGCCGTAGGTTGTCTTTGGCGGACCACCGATTAGCGCACTAACGAATGTACCAATCCCATCGCCCAGTAATGAACGGTGCAAGCCGGGGCTTTTAAGGTAGTTACGGTTGACAACACGTCCAAGCACTAACTGATGACCAATATGCTCAGAAATTGTTACGAGTACAACGGGCACCATGATAAGTAAAACCTCTGCCGTTACCGTAAAGCTATAATCCACGCCCGGTAGTAAAAACTTCGGCATCTCCAACATTTTTGCTTCACTTACTTTACTATAATCCACAATCCCAATTGCTAGTGAATAAAGATAGCCTACCACAAGCCCCATTAAAATTGGCATCGTACTTAAAATCCCTTTAAAAAAGACCGTAAAGATAATGGCGGTAAATAATGTAACTAAAGCTGCTGAGAAGTGCAACATATTATATTCACCATTTACATTCATCGCCATATCAACTGCTGTGCCCGCTAAGCCTAATCCTATTACCATAATTACAGGACCTACAACAATGGGCGGTAGCAATTTCATTAACCATTTATAACCGGTACGCCAAATGATGAGCGACACAATACCGTATACTAATCCGACCGCCATTGCACCGATCATAGCGCTACCTGGGCCGTCAATTTTACTCGCTAAAATAATTGGTGCGATAAAGGCGAATGATGACCCTAAGTAAGCTGGTACCTCAAAGCGTGTAATTAATAAGAAGAAAATCGTTGCAATACCGCTTGTTAACAATGCAATAGCTGGCTCTAAGCCCACTAAAGTTGGCACTAAAATCGTTGAGCCAAACATCGCAAACATATGTTGTGCACTTAAAGTAATAAGCGACAGTGGTTTTGGTACATCTCTAACGTCTAATCTTGCGTTCGTTGCCATCGCTATTACTCTCCCTGCTTATGAATTGTTACACTATCTAAGCCATCAACCTCTGTTAAATGTACAACAATTTTTTCTGTACTAGCAGTCGGAATGTTTTTGCCTACATAATCAGCACGAATTGGTAACTCACGGTGACCGCGGTCCACTAAAACAGCCATTTGGATTTGTGATGGTCTTCCTAAATCCATTACAGCATCAAGCGCTGCTCGCACTGTACGTCCCGTGTATAACACGTCATCTACTAAAATAATTTTTTGGTTAGCTACTACATAATCAATATCAACCTGTTGCACATACGCCTCAGCGTTTTCATGCTTAGGGGTTAAGTCATCGCGATACAGTGTAATATCAAGCTCCCCTGTACGAATTGGTTTGCCTTCAATTTTTTCAATGCGCTCTGCTAAACGTTTAGCTAGAAAAGCACCTCGCGTTTTAATACCAACTAAAATACATTCATCAATTCCCTTATTGCGTTCAATAATTTCGTGTGCAATCCGTGTGATTGCTCGTGACATTGACTGGGCATCTAACAATTCTGTTTTTGTCAAAGTAGTGCTCTCCTCTCAGTTTCCTTAATTTTTCCAAAGAAAAAACCTCTTAAGCATATTGGCTCAAGAGGTGAATTTGCACACAAAAAGACATACGTAGCCGTCTGCAGACGGGTAGCGTTGTATTTGGTACCTTATCAGCCTCTCTGGACTGCCATTAAAGGTGAATATTTAATTGACTGTCGCTAATTATAGACTGAAAAATACCAAACGTCAATGCTATTTACGTAACTTTTCGATTAATGCTACAAAGTCAGACGGCAGTTCTTGCTCAAATTGTAAATATTTCTTAGTTACTGGGTGTACAAAACCAATCACACCTGCATGTAACACTTGTCCGCCGAAATCAATGGTCTTCTTAGGACCATACTTAGGGTCACCCGCCATTGGGAAACCAATATAGTCCATATGCACACGGATTTGGTGCGTACGCCCTGTTTCTAAGCGGCACTCTACTAACGTAAAATCACCAAGGCGCTCAAGCACCGTAAAGTGTGTAACAGCATGCTTACCATTATCTTGTACAGCTTGTTTTTGTCGGTCGCGTGAATCGCGACCAATTGGTGCCTCGATTGTACCTTTATCGTGTGCAATATGACCGTGCACAAGTGCAGTATATTTACGTGTTACCGTTTTATCAACAAGTTGTTGCACTAAACCTTCATGCGCTTCATTTGTTTTAGCAACCATTAATAAACCTGATGTATCTTTATCAATACGATGCACAATACCTGGACGTAGTTCACCGTTCATATCTGATAATTTATCAAGTTGAAAAGCTAAACCATTAACTAAAGTATCCTTCATATGCCCAGGCGCAGGGTGTACCACCATACCACGTGGCTTATAAACTACAGCTACATCATCATCTTCATAAACAATGGTCAATTGTAAGTCTTGAGGAATAATTTCAAACACTTCCTCCTCAGGTACATCTATCTCATAAACTTCACCAAGCTTAACTTTATAGTTTGCTTTTGGTGTTGCGCCGTTTAATGTAATGCGTTCTTCTGTTAACCATGTACCGATTTGTGTACGTGACCAATCTGCTTCTAACATAGATAATGCCTTATCTAAACGTAATCCTGCTACTTCTTCTGTAATCACTACTGTTTGTAACGTCATGCTTTCACCTGTTTCTTTGTTTTTCGTTCTTCCATAAACATCCCAATAAATAAAATGATAACCGCAAAGGTTAATGCTGCGTCCGCCACATTAAAAATAGGGAAGTAATAATTAATTCCTGGGATTAATACGCTCGCAAAATCAACAACCTCACCTCGTACAAGACGATCAATAAAGTTACCAATGGCTCCGCCTAATAATAACATTAATCCTACTTGTAGTACGGGCTTATGTTGTGCTTCTTTGTGAAAGAAATAAATAATCGCTCCGATTACGACAAGAGTAATAATCGTAAAGAGCCACATTTGTCCTTCAAGCATCCCCCAAGCAGCGCCGCGATTGCGGTGTGATAATATAGCAAACCATGGGTCCCAAATCATAATACGCTCGCCAACTGCCATATTTTTAACGATTAGCCACTTCGACCATTGATCAAGTGCAATAACAAATAATGCAATGCCATAAAATTTATACACACAAACGTCCTCCAATACGCTGTACTTTCGCTATCGTAACATTCTATATGTTTTTTTAGCAAAATACAAAAAACATCCCTACACTCCTGTAGAAATGTTTTGTATTGTTTTTATTATACCGTTTCTGAGCCCTTTGCGTGAACTTTTTTCATAAAGTCATTCACATCTGCAGGCACTTGTCTATCAAGTAGTGACACAATAATAACAGATAGGAAGCCTACAGGCACTGTAATTATGCCTGGAATTTTAAATTGTAAAAATTCTGGCATAACACTTGGGAAGAAAATAAGTAACATGGATACACCTAAACCAATAACCAAACCAGCAATTGCACCCTTCTCTGTCATGCGACGCCACCAAATACCTAAAATAAATATTGGTGTAAAAGTACTTGCTGCTACTGTAAATGCTAGCGCAACTAAATGACCAATGGATGCATCTTTAACTAGTAACCCTAAACCACCATATAAGATACCTAAAATCACAATTGCTGCTTTACCTGCGATTACACGCTCACGTTGTGTAATATCTTTTTTAATAAACTCTGCATATAAATCATGGGCTAGTGCACCTGAGCTAGTAATAAACAGCCCTGATAAATTAGAGAACACTGCCGCAAATGCGCCTGCAATTACTAAACCTAGCAACCACTCGCCACCTAAGGCCTGAGCAGTCGATGGTATAACCATGTTATTACCACCAATAACTAAGTCACGCATAACTTCCTCTGAGGCTGTACCTGCTAGGAAGATAGCACGTCCTACTACCCCTAAATAAACAGCTAGTAAGAAGAACACACTCGCAATACCAATGGCCATTAAAGCGGATTTACGTGCCGCTTTTGCACTTGGATTCGTGTAAAAACGTAATAAAATATGTGGTAGACCAATTGTGCCGAGTGCTAACCCAATTGTCATACTAATTGTTTGCCAAAACGTTGGGAAATAGAAGCCCGTACCTGACCATGCCTGTCCATCAAACTGAATATTACTGCCATCAAGCGCATACGGAGATGTTCCTGCAATCGGCCCCGAAAACGAATTAATCGCATATAAAATTTTGTCATAGTGTAGGCCGCTGTACATTGCTGCTATTAGCATAAGTATAAATGCACCTAACCGAATCCATAGCTCTAATGCTTGATTAATGGTCGTCCCTTTCATACCACCAATCCCTACATAAAAAATCATCACCACACAGGTAAAAATAATACCAAATTCATAAGATGTGCCAAAGAACATACTTAAAATTTGCGCAGCGCCAAGTAATTGTGGTGCTGCATAAAAACCTGAAATCGATAGTACTACCACAACCGCGGCGAGTCGAGCGCGGCGGCTATGGAAACGGTAGCCTAAAAAATCAGCTACTGTAAATGCACCGAAGCGGCGCAGTGGACCTGCAACAAAAATCGCTAGTAGCGTTAAGCCAATGGAAAAACAAAAAGCATAGTAAGCGCCGTCATAACCTAACTGGAAAGTTAAGCCCGCAATACCTAAAAAGGTTGCTGCGCTTAAATAATCGCCACCAATTGCTGAGCCATTGGTAAACCAACCGAAACTTCGTCCCCCAACGAAGAAATCAGAAGCTGTTGCATTCTTTTTAGATAAATACGTAATGTAAACGATAGTTCCCATCAAAAATACCGTTAATATCATTTTTGGTTCAAATAACATACTCATTCAACCAACCCCCTTGTCCGTATTAATCGTGATCGTATTTCGCTAAACGTTTTTCGTATAATTTGGTATGCACGTACGCAATAATAAATGCCATTGCCATCATTACAACTGACGTAACAAACCATGTAATCGTCATACCGCCCCAAATTGGTTTAAATGCAAACGCTGGGAAGTACCAGTTCATTACAGGAATACTAAAAATTAAAACAAAATAAAATACCGTGAGTGAAACGCCTGTACGCAATTCATCGTGCATAATCTCACTAGTCTCATGATCGAGCGGTGGTAGGTCTTTAAAGTCTACGGTGCCGTGTTCAACATAATTATAGTGATCTTTGTTTTCTGCCATGTTTCATTCCCCCTTATTTATGTTTACAGCTTTATTTTACGCGATAATTTAATTCTAAAAATACAAAATATTGCTACAATTATATATTTTATTGCTCGTTTACGTTAAAATATGCAGTAAGAGGTGATATTCATGCTACAAATTTATTGGCAAATGACCAATGCACAGGAGCAACAGCAATTAATGCAGTGGGTAGAAGCACAGCTTCCTGCACAAACAGCAACTTGCCATGTCTCCTGTGATGTATATGTTTATGAGCTCACTACAGTATTTGATTGGGTAAAAATTAATCGCTTACGCAAACACTGTATCGTCGTTCCAATCATTCCCCTAGAGCTCGCTCACTCATCAGCGATTGCCCTTGATTTACAATTACAAGCACTACTTATTAAACCGATTACACAACAAAAACTACTACGTATCGCCAAAAAGCTGTATGCTCAAAAACACATACAGCCTTCTGCAACTCCGTTTCAAAAAGCTTTTTTACGTAGATTAATAAAAAATGAGGTACTGCATGTCGAGGAAATGCAGCAAGCCTATCATTTTATTTCTGCTAAACACATACCTAATGTTGTGCTTGTTTTACAAGGCTTCGGTCGTACGGACCATCGTAAAGGGGTAGCAGCAGACGCACAACAATTAATTTTGACACGTCTGCGTCAAGCTTTTGCGCCTATTGCCCAAATTACTTTTCTTCATGCAGAACGCTATTTGGTTGTATTGCTACAAGTACCTACCTCCATTACGTCGTTCAAACATTGGCAACAAGGGGTCACGATTTTAGAGAGCGTTATCACAACGCTACGTGATGAGCACAACTGCTATATTTTTATTGGGGTCGGTAAAATTTACCGCGATGCACTTTATCTACATCACTCTTATCGCCAAGCCAAACTCGCGCGCAGACGTCCTGCTCTGCATAATTTGCATTTGCGTTATTACGAGGACCTTACTGCACATAAACAAATGCAACAAGCTATCTCTTACATTGAGCAACACCATACAGAGCCATTAACCATTCAACAAGTAGCGTCACACCTTAACTTTAGTACCTCACACTTCAGCCGAATTTTTAAACGAGAGGTTGGTAGAAGTTTTGTAGACTATGTTGCGATTACACGCATTAATAAATCGCTCCCTTATTTGCGTAAACATCAATATAAATTGGATATTATTTCGACGAAAGTCGGCTTTAATACACCCAATTATTTTAGTATGAGCTTTAAAAAATATGTCGGCTTTTCGCCCAAAGTTTATCGCAATACGCAGGAGTTTTTATTCATATAAAAAAGCGCTCCCCTAAGGGAACGCTTTTTTAGTTATTCTACGTCTGTGTAGTAATTTTCTACAACGTCCGCACAACGTTTACAAAGTGTTGGATGTGCTTCGCTCTCCCCAACTGTTTCAGAAATTGACCAGCAACGCTCACATTTTTCACCTTCAGCTTTTGTAACAACAATCGCTAACTTACCTGTAGCAAGTGCTTCAGCAGGTGCTTGCGCTTTGTCTAATGTTACAAAATCCGAAACGATACATAGCTCTGCAAAATTCATGCCCGCGCTAGTTAAAATAGCCGCTTCGTCGCTATCTGCATATACAGTAACTTTTGCTTCTAATGATTTACCGATTGTTTTTGCATTACGCGCTTCTTCTAAAGCTTTTAACACTTCATCACGTAGGGCAATAACATTTTCCCACTTCGCACGTAGCTCTGTAAATACTTCATGCTCTACTGGTGCTGGGAAGTCTGTTAATTGTACAGAAGCTTCTTCCATATCCATTACAGCCCAAAGCTCGTCCGTTGTATGTGGAATGATTGGTGTTAAAACTTTAACTAATGTCATTAACGTATCATACATCACTGTTTGCATCGCACGACGCGCTGCATTGTCATAGCCTTCGATGTACACAACATCTTTAGCAATATCTAAGTAGAATGAGCTAAGCTCAACTGCTACAAAGTTATTTACCGTATGATACACTGCCGCAAAGTCATAACGCTCATACGCTGCGTCTACTGCCTTTAGTACATCTTGTAGGTGCATATACATATATTTGTCCATCTCACGTAAATCTTCAAAGGCAACACGGTCTGTCGCTTCGTTAAAGTCTGTAACATTACCATGTAGGAAACGGAATGTATTACGGATTTTACGGTACACTTCTGATACTTGTTTAAATAAAGCATCTGATACGCGCACATCTGCTGTGTAATCTACTGATGCTGCCCATAAACGTAAAATATCAGCACCCATTTGGTTCATTACTTTCACTGGTGCAATCGTATTACCTAATGATTTACTCATTTTACGTCCTTTATCATCTAGCGTAAAGCCGTGTGATAATAAACCTTTGTATGGTGCCACACCATTAATCGCTACACTTGTAATAAGTGATGAGTTAAACCAGCCACGATATTGATCAGAGCCTTCTAGGTAAAGGTCCGCAGGATATTTCATGCCGCGCTCTACTAGCACGCCTTGGTGTGTTGATCCTGAGTCAAACCAAACGTCCATAATGTCATTTTCTTTTGTAAATTTACCATTTGGGCTACCTTCATGTGTAAAGCCTACTGGTAATAAATCTTTTGCTTCGCGCTTAAACCAAATATTTGAGCCATGCTCACGGAATAGTTGTGATACGTGTGCAATTGTTTCTGGCGTAATAATTGGTTCTTCATTTTCTGCATAAAAAATCGGAATTGGTACACCCCACGCACGTTGACGAGAGATTACCCAGTCACCGCGGTCACGAATCATATTATAAAGACGTGTTTTACCCCATGCTGGCGTAAATGTCGTATTGTCTACTGCTGTTAATAATTCGTCACGGAATGCATCAATTGATGCAAACCATTGTGGCGTTGCACGGTAAATAACAGGTTTCTTTGTGCGCCAGTCATGTGGGTATGAGTGCGTAAAGAATGTTAATTTTTCTAATGCGCCTAGTTCTTCTAATTTTTCTGTTACAAGCTTATTAGCATTGTCGTAGAAAATCCCCTCAAAGCCTGGTGCTTCTTCTGTAAACACACCACGATTATCAACAGGGCTAAGGATTGGTAAATCGTATTGTTTACCGATTTGGTAGTCATCTTCACCATGTCCTGGTGCAGTATGAACACAGCCTGTACCCGCATCAATTGTTACGTGCTCACCAACCATAACAAGTGAATCACGATCATAAAATGGATGTTGTGCTACTACACGGTCTAGCGCCTGTCCTTTTACTTCTTGTACGATTTCGTAGCTTTCCCACTCTAGCTCTTTAGCTACTGTGTCTAGTAAATCTTTGGCAACAATAAATTTAGTATCCGCTACTTGTACAACAGCATAAATAAATTCTGGGTGTACAGAGATACCAAGGTTTGCTGGTAAAGTCCAAGGTGTTGTTGTCCAAATAATAAATTTAGCATCTGTTGGTACAACATCCTTCGCGTCTTTTACCGCAAAACTTACGTAAATTGAAGGTGACTGCTTATCTTGGTACTCAATTTCTGCTTCAGCTAATGCTGACTCAGAAGATGGTGACCAGTAAACGGGCTTCAGCCCTTTATAAATATAGCCCTTCTCTGCCATTTTACCGAAGACTTCGATTTGACGCGCTTCAACTTCTGGTTGCAACGTAATGTATGGGTTATCCCAATCACCACGTACACCTAAGCGACGGAATTGACCTTTTTGTAATTCGATTTGCTCCATCGCATATTTTTCACATAGTTCGCGGAATTCAGCGATTGACATTTCCTTACGCTTAACACCTTTATTTGTTAATGCCTGCTCAATTGGTAAACCATGCGTATCCCAACCTGGCACATACGGTACATGGTAACCTGTCATTGAACGATGGCGGTTAATCATATCTTTTAAAATTTTATTCATAGCATGGCCTAAATGAATTTCGCCATTAGCAAAAGGAGGGCCATCATGCAGGACAAAATGTGGACGATCCTTCGTGCGTTCAAGCTGTAATTTGTCAATGTCCATAGCATCCCATTTTTCTTGCATCTTTGGTTCATTGTTTGGCAGATTTCCGCGCATTGGGAAGTCTGTCTTTGGCATTAATAATGTTTTTTTGTATTCAACCATTGTTTTTTCCTCCTTAAATATAAAAAAGCTCCATCCCGGAAAGGGACGAAGCTCTAGTTTCGTGGTACCACCCTAATTTATAGTGCGCGCACTATGTCTTAGACGCATTAACGCTGCGTAACGAAATCGCTTACTACTATTCAGCCATTTAACTCAGGAATGATGTTCAAATACTTGTATTAACTAGGCTCTCACCACCC
Organism: Metalysinibacillus saudimassiliensis; assembly: GCA_000935965.1. Taxonomy (GTDB): domain Bacteria; phylum Bacillota; class Bacilli; order Bacillales_A; family Planococcaceae; genus Metalysinibacillus; species Metalysinibacillus saudimassiliensis. Next base: position 589,165 of record LN483074.1, on the reverse strand, counting down.
CTAGTTCGCTATATAATAACTGTGTACCCTACTGTTTCCTTCAAAGCTTTAAATTATCTAATTGTTGTAAGTATAGAAAAACCACAACCAAACGTCAAGCCTCTTCGTCATTAATCGTTGGTAATAGCTCATTTTCAGCTGTATCTAGTAAATGGTCCCAGTCATCTGTGTTTAATAAATCAAGCTGTGCTTCCACCAACATTTTAAAACGATTACGGAACACTTTTGATTGCTTCGTTAATTCTTCTACTTCGATAGTTGCTTTACGCGACTTCACTAGTGCCTCGTTAATAATACGTTCTGCATTCTTCTCGGCTTCTTTAACAATTAACTTAGCTTCCTTTTGTGAGTTGCGGCGTACTTCGTCTGCGGCCTCTTGTGCAATAACAATCGACTTTTGTAATGTTGATTCCATTGTATTAAAGTGATCAGCTTTTTCTTGTAGCATGGCTACTTGCTGTTCCAACTCTTTTTTCTCACGAATAATAATTTCGTAATCTTGAATGATTTGGTCTAAAAATTCGTTGACCTCATCCTCAGCATAGCCACGAAATGAACGTGTGAACTCTTTGTTGTTTATATCTATAGGTGATAACGGCATAGCATCCTTCTCTCCTTTTAAACCAATTAACATTTTCCTTACATTATACACGTTTGCATCAAATATTTACACAACAATTCGGTAAAATTACGCCAGGAGTGTACCTAAAATAACTTTAATCTTTTGCTTGCGTGTACGACCTTCAATGGCTAAAACCTTTAAACGACCATAGCCTCGCACTGACAATAGGTCCTCTTCTTGCAACTCAAATGCACGGTCTTCTCGCACCGTATGATTTACTTTTACACGACCTGCTGTGATAAGTTGTTGTACTTTTTGTCGACTGATAGATAATGCGCTTGCTAAGACGACATCTAAACGCATTGAGCTTACAGTATGCATCTGCTCTTGCCATTCTTCTGTTACTTGCGGCAATGCTTGGGCTAATGAAATTTCTTCTAGGCTCACTTTAGCTTTCCCTACTGAAGTCACTTGCAAACGTAAAAACTCACTCATCTCTTTACTCACCGCAAACTGTACACAATCATCAGCTAAGCGAATATCACCAAAGCGCTTGCGTTCAACGCCATTTGACAGTAAGGTGCCTAAAATTTGCGGATGCTCTAAAGTTACAAATTTTGTTGCGTAATGAATAGAAAATAAAGTAATCGCAAAGTCTTCTATGGTTGGTTCATAATAGCTTGGGTATATCAACATACGTTGGCGCTCTGCTCCTACAAAACCACCTTCCGCTGCTAAACCAATATCCTCTCGTTGTTGAATAATTGCCTGCACAATAAAACGTTCACGTGGATCTAAAAAATCGGTTAGTTTAGGGGCGTAACGATCTTCTACCTCACGTTGCCATCCCATTACCTGCTCAATAAATGGTCGTTCTTCACTTCTAAAATGCTGTATAATATTGTCCATTATTTTCTCCCTTTAAAAAAATCCTTACCAAAGTAAGGATTTTGCTTATAATAATATCCAACTTAATACTTTTAAAATACCCGTTGCAATTAAATTTAATGCAAAGATTGCAATAATCGGCGAAAAATCAATCATGCCAAGTGGCGGAATAATTTTACGAAATAGCCCTAAATAAGGCTCGGCAACTTTAGCTAAAAGCTCACCAAATTTTGATTCCTGCGCTGCTGGTACCCAACTCATTAGAATATATAAAATTAATAAGATGGAGTAGGCATTAAATACACTAAGTACGATGGATTGAATCTCATAATACATCAATAATATTACCTCACTCGGTCGTCTGATTTGTTAATAACTGTTGTACGTCGCCTTCAATCTCAACATTAGCCGGCGAACTTAAAAATACATCTGTGCTTATTTTCTTAAACGTTGCACCCATCACATAAGTTGCACCGCCAATAAAATCAATAACGCGTTTAGCTTGCTTACTATCCAATAAATGAATATTAATGACAACAGTCTGCTCATCACGAATACAATCACTAATGGCTTGGACTTCTGCATAGCTATTTGGTTCAAACACACGAACTTTAGGTGTATGCTGTTGATGGTGATTAGGAACAGCTTGAAGCTTCACAACGTTATTACCGTCATTTGTATGCTGTGGTTTAACAACACGTGGACGCTGTTGTTGCATTTGCTGTTGCATCTGAAAATTCGCTGGTTGCTGTGGCTCAGGTGTAGCGTCTAATTCTTCGAACTCCTCATCACCATAAAAAAAACTTTTCCATTTACTCTTTTTTGTCATTTCGCTTCCTCACTTTCATTACCAACTAAAGCTGTGCCGATGCGAACGTAAGTAGCTCCTTCTTCAATGGCAATTGTATAGTCATTCGACATACCCATCGATAGCTCTTTGCATGGTGCGAATGGTAATTGTAATGCAGCTACTTGTTGTTGCAATTGTTTTAAGTCACGAAATACAGTACGAATCTGTTGTTCATCAGCATTTAATGGCGCCATTGTCATTAGCCCTACTACCTCAATTTTATCCATAGTCGCTAAAGATTCGATGAACTCAATTACTTCAGTCGCAGCTAAACCGTGCTTACTATCCTCGCCGGATACGTTAACTTGGACAAAACATTTTACTCGTTGCTCTGCACGCTTATTAATTTCGGTTGCTAAGCTTAAACGGTCTAAAGAGTGTAAATAGTGAATTGAATTAATAACTTGTCGTACTTTACGTGTTTGTAATGTACCAATATAATGCCAAGTTGCGCCTGTGATTTCTTGTTGCTTAGCAACTAATCCTTCAGGACGATTTTCACCTAAGTCCAAGATGCCTGCTTCTAGTGCTTCTTGAGTACGCACTAATGAAACAGCCTTTGTTACTGCAATTACTGTAACATCTTGTTGAAATGGGCTAACACGCTTTGCGTCTGTTACCTGCTGATTAATTTGCTTTAAATTATCAATGATTTTTGTCAATTTTCTCCCAACTTTACATCTATAATTTATCCTCATTGTAACAAGCACCCCGTAATATATCAACTGCACACCTTTCGCAATAAAAAAACTCAGAAGCGCTTAGTTAAGGGCTTCTGAGCATTTTTTACAAATTATTGACGGTTACGATTACGTAAGAAGGCTGGGACATCTAGCTCGTCTTCTTGTGAGTAATTCGACTGTTGTGGTTGGTGTGGAGGTGTCTCTTGTACAGGTGCTGGTGTTTCCTGTACAGGCGGCTGTGTCGCACGAGGTTTACGCATAAATTGCGTTCCCATGTTTTCGATTACAGGAGGTGCCTGTTGATCTTCACTAAAACCTGTTGCGATAACTGTTACAATAATCTCATCTTTTAAATTGTCATTAATAACGGAACCAAAAATCATATTTACTTCCTCATCCGACGCAGCTGCAACAATCTCTGCGGCATCCTGAACTTCGTACAAGCTCAAGTTTGAGCCACCCGTAATGTTCATCAAGACACCTTTTGCTCCTGAGATTGATGATTCAAGTAATGGACTCGAAATAGCTTTTTTAGCTGCTTCGGCTGAACGATTTTCTCCTGTTGCAATACCAATACCCATTAATGCAGAGCCTTTGTTTGACATAATTGTTTTTACGTCAGCAAAGTCTAAGTTAATTAGACCAGGGGTTGCAATTAAATCTGAGATACCTTGAACACCTTGACGTAATACGTTATCAGCTTCAATAAATGCTTCAAGCATTGGTGTGCTCTTATCTACAATTTCTAATAATTTATCATTTGGAATAACAATCAGTGTATCTACCGCTTCTTTTAAAGCTGCAATGCCTCCAAGCGCTTGTTTTTGTCGTTTTAAGCCTTCAAAGCTGAATGGCTTTGTAACAACACCTACTGTCAGCGCACCAAGATCATGCGCGATTTGAGCAATTACAGGAGCTGCACCAGTACCCGTACCGCCACCCATACCAGCAGTAACAAATACCATGTCAGCGCCTTTAAGCATTTCCTCTAATTGTTCTCGGCTTTCTTCGGCTGCTTTTTTACCAACCTCTGGGTTAGCACCTGCACCTAGACCTCTTGTTAACTTCATACCCATTTGTAGGCGGTTATCAGCCTTAGAGTCTTTTAGCGCTTGCGAATCTGTATTAACAGCGATGAAATCTACACCTTGTACGCCGTGTTCAATCATGCGGTTAACAGCATTATTACCGCCGCCACCGACACCAATTACTTTTATTACAGCCATCTGATCTAAACTCGTATCAAAATCCAACATACTATTTTCCTCCTACCATAAAATTCCCTTATTATTCGAATATGCTATTAAACATTTTACTTACTTTTGATTTCCAACTTTGACGTTTTTCTGGGGACTCTTCGCCGTCAATAGCTTCTTCATAATACACTTCTTCAGTTATATGATTCGGTTGCGATGGTTGTATCGTTGCTGTTGTTTCACGATTGAAGAAATTATCTTGCTGTGTTGCATAATCAATTAAACCGACTGCTGCTGCATATCCTGGTTCGCGCACCGAGATGAACTGTGGTGTATAAATTCTAACACGCGTTTGCATAACTTGACGAGTAAGAGGCGCTATTCCTTCAATCATGGCACAACCTCCAGTTAAAACTACACCACCTGGTAAGTCTCTAACACCCATTTGTGCAAGCGCATCAATAGCAAATTCTAGTATTTCAACAAGACGGGCACCCATAATTTCTGATAAATAGCGTTGGCTATACTGTTCTACAGTATCCGTACCCTCAATAGGGACTTCAAAAAACTCTTGATCCGAAGCATCACTATTAAAAGCGTGTCCGTATTGTTTTTTAATATACTCTGCTTGTGTTGTGGATGTTTTTAATACGATTGAAATATCTTGCGTAATATTATCGCCGCCCAAAGGTACAACTTTAGCATTTTGTAAAATACCTTCTTCATAATACGATACTGTTGTTGAGCTACCGCCAATATCAATGCAAGCTGTACCTTGATGTTTCTCGTCTTTAGTTAAAGCAGCATGACCTACAACTAATGGTTGGAAATAAATTTCATGAATATTAATAGAAGCACGCTCCACGCAACGTAAAACATTATGCATAAGTGTCGCAGAAGTCGTAATCATCATAGCGTCAACTTCCAAACGAACACCAATCATGCCTCGTGGGTCTGTAATACCTTCACAATCATCTACAGTGAATTGTATTGGAACAACGTTAACACATTCGCGTCCTTCGGGAAGTTTATAGCTACTCGCTGAATCCATTACACGCTGCAAATCAGCATTAGTAACTTCACCACTCGTCACGGTTACAACGCCTTTAACACGTTGAATCTCTGCTTGATGTGCAGAAATACTAACAACCGCCTCTCTTACTTGATAGCCTGTCATTCTCTCCGCATGTACAATTGCCTCTTGTACTGACTGCAACGTTTTTTCGATATCTACAATAATACCTTTACGCAAACCTTCCGAACGTATATTACTTTCTCCAATAACGTGGAGCTGTGAACCTCGCATTTCACCAATTACTACTTTTACGTTAGATGAACCTATATCAATAGCTGTATATATATTTTGCGAATCCAAATTCGTTGCACCTCCTTATGAATTAAGTCTCTTTTGTTCATTTTATTGTATGTGTTAACGTTTGTCTAAGTAATTTCACATAATCTTATGGTTAGACTGGTTTTTTTTGTTTTTTTTACGCTCATCGTAACGAACAAGTAAAATTCGGCGTATTACAGCAATATTTTGAAATAGTCTCACACCGAATGCAAAAATTGCTGCTAAGTATAAATCTACACCTAAATGTACACCTAAAAATGCTAAACCTGCCGCTAACAAGACGTTAAAGAAAAATCCCGATACAAATACTTTATCGTCATAAACTTCCTGTAATTGAGCTCTTATACCCCCTAATAGTGTATCAAGTGCAGCTAGGACTGCAATAGATAAATAGTTTTGGTAAATTACAGGAATTTGCATATCAGACAAAAGACCTAAAACCAATCCTAACAGCAAACCTAGTAATGGTAGCCACATTGCTATCAGTCTCCTTTGTCCATTTGTTGTAAATAATCCACATGAACATCATTAGCATACTTAGCAATGACTACATCTTCTTGTGGCTCACTAATTTCAAGTATGACATCATCTAAATAAAAACTATCAATTAAAGACGATGCCTCAAGTTGAGACTTCAGTTTTTTTGCTTCCTCGAGCGTCATCGTCCCCACTTGAATTGCTAGCGGTGGCATTGCTAAAGGCTTGCCATTCACTGTAGTTTTGCCATTAATATCTCGAATGGCTGAAGTATGAATCATACGTTGATTATCGATGGCTAATGTAACAGCTTTAAATTCATATAGTGAATTTACAAGTTGCATGAGTAATCCTGGTGGAACTGGTTGCAAAGTTGTGCCTAAAGCAATAGCTTCAGGCGAGGGTTTTAAAATCAATTGTACACCAGGACCTGTATAAGTCGTTAATCCCACATCACTCTCTAGACGTTCTACAGTTTCACGTAGCGCGACTTCTGGGCTACTTTGCGCTACATTTTCATAACGTTTCATTACTTCGTTCAATGTGCGAATTTCTTTTAATAAATCAGAGTGCCTTCTTTTTTCTTGCGCTAATTCCTCCCTGACTTCCCAAATGTCTCGCGTATCTCGCTCTACTGGTTGCTGTACGGTGTTATAAAGGACGGCCATCATGACACCTATAATAAATAACACAATCGTAATACGACTATAATATGATGTGTTCATTCATTACCCCTCCTCGTAAATTCCACTCACACCCCCTGCTTATTCGCAACCATTTCAATCATACGATTTTCTTCGACTGTTACGACAATATTGTCATGTAGCAGTTGATCTAATACGCCTCCTCGCAAATTTAACGAAGCATTGATAGTAGCGTTATCACCTATCGCTTCTATTGTAAATGGCGCTGGGAACTGCTTACCATCGACAACAATGACAGGCCCAGTGCATCGAATATAAGAGTTCGTTCGTAATCGGTGGCCATTTACTGCTACTGCCTCAGCACCAGCAATTTTCAATTCATTAATAACAGTAAAAACATGGCTTTCATGTACAATATACTCATTAGGATTCACGCTAGCAGGGTTGTAGTCTGCGTCTGCTAGGGTAACTTTTACACCCTTGCCCTTTGTCGAAATATTACCGAGCATAAGACGTAAATCATCTGCTTCTTCAACCACTTGTTCATAGTCCGTGTCAGCTACCTTTTTTTCGTAATCACGCACAGCATTTGTTAAGTCATGCACTTCAGCCGTTAGTTGCTTATTACGTTCCTGTTGGTCAATCAGTTGCTCACGATAATTATCCTCACGCTCATACGTTTGCAAATCTGTTATCGTCATCATACGTTCTTTTTTTGCTAAATTATAAGCATAGCCAATAATAAAGCCTGCCGCTATACAAACAACTAGCATAAAAAATTGTTTCCGAGAGAATACAAAATGTTTCATTGCTCTTCCACACCCTCTGTAATTGGCACCGTTTCAGGCTCCTCTATGCTACCTTCTTCAACAGGCGGTGGTAACTCATCTAATGGCAGTTGTGTTTGTTCTTGCATATCTATCGGCTTTTTTAATTCAACCTCACCATATTGTTCGGTATAAGGACGATAAGAAGCTCCCACCTCCAAATCAATTACCCCTTTTTCACCTACAGGAATTTGCGCTACAATTTCTGGATAATATTTTAATTTATCTGCTAATGTTGGTGTCATCGCAAATACTTCAAAACTATCATTCATAAATATTTGTAAAAGGTAAGGCGAGGTCTCTGTCTTTTTATTCGTAATTTGCGATATTAAAGCCAATACTTCAGGCGGAAGTTGAGCCAGTTGTTGACTTAACTCTCTTCGCTCCTCTTTATCGTCAAAGCCATGTAGTAATGGTGCGTCCATAGGTGTTAAATGAGTACCTTCGTAAAATGTACCGTTTTCGAGCACACCTACATAGCTATTGTCCTTTAACATATAAGCAACATTTTTCCATTCTTTAACTGTAACCTTAACATTGCGAGGCCATTGCTTTTTAATACTTACTTTTTTCACTATGTCTTTTTCTTCAATTGCTACCTGACTTTCTTTAATAGGCAAACGCCACATAGAGTCCCCTTCTTTAAACGATAGGAGCTTTAAGTATGTTTCTTGATTTAGCAAATGTGCGCCCTCGACCTTAATGGCTTTAATCTTACTGTAGGGAGATTGCATGTAAACGAAGATGGCGAATAGTACAAGTAATATTAACAACAGCCCAAAAAACTTCATATTTGTTTTACGCTTCCGTCTTCTTTTTAAGGTAGGAATACGTTCCTCCAAATCAATAACTTTTTTGCCCATTCGCCCAACTCCCTTACTGGTTAATTACGGCATCAATAAATGCGTCGCCACGGATTTCAAAGCTATCGTACTGATCCCAACTTGCACAAGCAGGTGATAATAATACCGTATCACCTTCTGTAGCTAAAGTGCGCGCAACATCAACCGCCTCTTTAACATCTTCTACAAGTATAGTTGTAATTCCTTTAGTTGCCATAAAATTAGCTAAGCGTTGTTTCGTTTCCCCAAAAGCAATAACTGCTTTAACATTTTGCAATGCATCACCTAGCTCTTCAAAACTATGCTGACGCTCTAAGCCACCCGCTAATAAAATTGTAGGTCCTGTAAAAGCCAACAAGGCACTCTTGGTAGCTAAGCAGTTCGTTGCTTTTGAATCGTTATACCATTTAATCCCGTGCTGTGTAGCTACAAATTGCGTACGATGTTTAACACCACTAAATTGAGCAAGTACATCTTGCAGTGGTCTAATATCGCATCCTAATAAAATACATGTAGCAACAGCTGCTAAAATGTTTTGTAAGTTATGTTCACCTGGTAAAGCGATGTCATCACGCGATAAAATAGCATCACCTTGCCAATAAATTGTTGTAGCATCTGCACTAATACCTTGTTCACTACGTCCTGCTGTTGTAAAAGGAATTTTTTGAGCCTTACTACGTTTTGCATACTCAACTACAACTTGTTGATCTGCATTATAAATAAAGTAATCGCTTGCATCTTGTTGCTTAGTAACCGCAAACTTCGCTTCTGCGTAACCTTCAAATGTACCGTGGTAATCTAGATGCGCATCATATAAATTTAAAAGTACCGCAATTTTTGGTTTGAACTGTGATACACCCATCAATTGGAACGAAGATAACTCTGTTACAATCACATTAGCTGGTGTTACCTCTCTTGCTACACCACATGCAACTGTACCAATATTACCTGCAATTTTTGGCTGTTGCTGTGCTTCTTTTAACATATCATATACAAGTGTGGTCGTTGTTGTTTTACCATTTGAACCTGTAATCCCTATCATTGGTGCCTCACTTACTAAATAAGCTAGCTCAATCTCTGTCCATACTGAGATATCACGCGCAATAGCATCGCTAATAATCGGGTTAGTATAAGGAATACCAGGATTTTTTATGACAAGCTCAAAGCCTTCGTCTAGTAAATCTTTTGGATGGCGACCGCAAATAACAGTTATCCCTTTTTCTAGTAATTGTTGCGCTTCTTTATTTTCTTCAAAAGGCTTTGCATCGTTGACTGTTACGAAAGCGCCCAGGTCATGTAATAACTCTGCTGCCGCTAAGCCACTTTTTGCTAAACCTAGTACTAATACTTTTTTATGCTGTAAATTTGTATATGGCTTCATTTACATTACCCCCATCATAATGCCTGCAACGGCAGCAATAACACCTGTAGTCCAAAAGACAAGTACCACTTTCCATTCTGACCAACCTGATAACTCAAAGTGGTGATGGATGGGACTCATTTTAAAAATACGCTTACCACGTAATTTAAAGCTACCAACTTGTAAAATAACAGATAGCGTTTCGATAACAAATACGCTACCAATGACAAGTAGTAAAAACTCTTGCTTTGTTAGGACTGAGAGCATTGCAAGTCCACCGCCAAGTGCTAGCGATCCTGTGTCACCCATAAATACTTTAGCTGGATTTTTATTAAACAATAAGAAACCAAGCATTGCACCTGCTACAACAAATGCAAAGAAAGCCACATCGCCTTGCTCTTGCATGTAGGCAATAATACCGTAAGCTGCAAAAGCAACTACGGATAAACCTGCAGCTAAACCATCTAAGCCATCTGTTAAGTTAACAGCATTTGAGAACCCTACTAGCCAAAAGATTAAAAAGCCTACATATAGCATACCTAAATCAACTGACCAATCAACTAACGGTATCGTTACAGATGTATCAAATTCGTTACCACGCAGTAATACGTAAGCAATAATTGCAATAACAATTTGTCCAATTAATTTTTGAATAGATGTTAAGCCTAAATTTCGCTTAAAAATGACTTTTAAACCATCATCTAAAAATCCAATAACACCAAAACCTAAAAATACAAGTAATAGTGTTGATGTTTGAGTAGTCATGAAATTAAAGACAAGACCTAACACTATAGTAACTACTAAAATTGACACTAAGAAAATCAAACCACCCATAGTTGGTGTACCAGCCTTTTTAAAATGTGATTCTGGTCCTTCTTCTCGAATACTTTGTCCAAATTTTAATCGCTGTAATAAGGGAATACCTACCGGCGCTAACGCTACCGTTAAAATAAATGCTGCTGCAAACACAATTGCAATCGTTGAAACTGTCATGAAAATACGTTCTCCTTTTTATCCATTTATGTAAACACCTAAAGGAGTTGTCATTTTACATGACAACTCCTTTCTTATTAGGCTAACTACTATCCTACGCCACCTGGCTCAATATTTGGATTATCAAATTGCTGTAATGACTCTCCTTCTTCTAAGCCCTCATAGCCATCAGGTAATTTTGGTTCAAGCGGCTGCTCAGTTTTCTCTTCTGGTTGCGGCGTAAACCTCTCCTGTGGCGTTTGCAATCGTAAAACGATAGTTGTATTTTCTGTAACTTGTGTACCTGCCGAAACACTTTGGCTAACAACAAAGCCCTCACCATTTGTTTCGATGGATAAACCTGTTAACGCCTCATAAGTTAAAACACTTTGTTGGGACCAACCAGTAAACGTTGGTAATGTACTCGGTCCTGTTGTTTTCAAAAATACACGTGTACCACTTACGACCGTACTCCCCTTTTTTGGATACTGTTCAGTAATTGTTTCACCGTCACCAATAATTACCGGAATTAATCCTTTAGCTTCTAGTGCGAGTTGAGTATCTTGTACGGCTTGCTTTGTATAGTCCTCAAACTGAATTTTCTCTACAGGTTCAACTTCTGTCGTGTTAACATTTAAATATTTTAAACTGTTACGCATAACGGAGTTAAATACTTTAGAAACAGGTTTAGAGCCATACTCACCTGGGCTTAAAGTTGGCATAGTAATGTCCACGTACATAATAATTTGTGGATCATCTTTAGGGGCCATACCTAAAAAGCCATAAAGAAAATTATTATTATCAAACGCATAATAACCGCTTCCATCTTCTTTTGGCACTTGCGCTGTTGCTGTTTTACCAGCGACTTCATACTCCTCTAGATTGTAACTTTGAGCTGAACCATATTTAGAAGTTACTGTTGAAGCAAGTACATCACGTACTGTTGCGGCTGTTTCTTTTGTAATTGGCTGACCTACTTGTTTAGGTTCATGTTGCTCCACTACTTTGCCCGTTGTATCATCAATAATTTTTTCGATTACAAATGGGCGCATCATTTTACCATCATTCGCAATAGCAGTTGCTGCTTGCACTAATTGAATTGGTGTAAATGTACTACCTTGACCAAAAGCGGTAGTAATACGCTCGATTGGCTCTTGATTAAGTAACACACCACTCGCCTCATTAGGTAAATCGATGCCGGTTTTTTTACCAAAGCCAAATCGATCAAGGTAAGTGTAAAATTTATCTGTGCCCATAATATCTAACATATGAGCAATCGCTGTATTTGAAGAACGTTGAAGCCCTTCTAAATATGTGATTGTACCCCATCCTTGAAGGTTATGATCCTTAATGGCTGTACCATTCACATTATAACTACCAGATTGGTAATATGCGTTAGGCATCCAGTTACCCGTATCAACTGCTGCCGCTAATGTAAACATTTTCATTGTCGAGCCCGGTTCAATTGTTTGTTCAATTGGCGCATTTAACCAACTCATCCCCTCTCCCTCTAAAGTCTCAGGGTTAAACGTTGGGCGTTGAGTAATAGCTAAAACGCGACCCGTTTTAGGATCTACCATAACAGCGGACATCGCTTTAGGTTTATATTTTTTGTAAATTTCATCCATCTCTTCTTCTAAAAAGTTTTGAATGTTTTTAATTAGCGTGAGTTGGACGGTATCACCATTTTTAGGCGGTTGTACATCCCGCTCGCTATTAGGTAAAATTGATGACATTTTTGTCCCCTGATACTTTAATAAACCATCTTTACCTGTTAATAATTCGTTGTAAATTTTTTCAAGACCCATTTCACCAACAAGCTCAATTTTACCGTCCTTGTTAGCGATAGGTCTTGCATAGCCGATTAAATGAGAAGCAAATGTACCGTTAGGGTGAAAGCGTTTAGATTCACTAGAAAAGTTAATACCTGGGAGTCCCTCTTCATCAATCGCCTGCTTTGTTGTAAAATCTAAATCCTTACCCGCACTGCCAAACTCTACTTGCGTTACATTTGGTCTCGTCAATTGCTTCAAAATCGACTTCTCAGACATTTTAATATGCTTCGCTAATATTTTAGCTGTGCTTTCTGGATTACTAACATAAGGAATTTTCATATTAATGGCTTGTGGTGTTTCTAAAATCGCTTGTAAGCGGTAAGTTGTTGTATCCTCCACAATAATAGCGCCTTTACGGTCAACAATCTTTCCGCGCTCTGCAGGCAATACCTCTTTGCGTGCTCTAATCTCTGTAGCGCGTTCTTTCAAATCATTACCTTGTACTTCACCGGTTATTTGGATGTAAACAATGCGGGTAAATAACGTCAAAAAGACGATACCAAAAGCAAAGAAAAGGAAAAAAGCGCCTTTACTTCTTAATAGCTTTCGTTTGGTCATTTTGATGGCACTACTTTTACATTTTGTTCACTTTGCGTAAGCCCTAAACCCTCTGCTTTTTTCCAAATACGTTCTGGCTGTGATAGTTCTGTTAACGTTGCTTTTAACTCACGATTTTCTTGTTGCACCGCTTTTGTTTCAAGCTCTACACCTTTAATTTCTCTCGTCATGTCATAAATGGTTACTTGACGAGTTACTGCCATAACAGCTAAAGCGATAAACACAACAATAAACGTTACTGTTAGTAATTTTTCAAACTTTGTAGGGAATTTCTGTTTTACTTGCTTTCGCTGGGGCGCAACAGGATTTTGTTGTTGCGGAAGTGTGTGTAATGGTTGCTGGTAAGCGCGTTGTGCCATAGTATCACATCCTTTTAATTAGTATTTTTCTCTGCTATACGTAGCTTTGCCGAACGCGCACGGTTATTACTCGCTAGCTCCTCCTCAGATGGCAAGATTGGCTTGCGATTTACTAAACGTAACGTTGGCTTCATATGATCCGGGATAATAGGTAAATTTGGTGGTAAATCAGGTAATGATGACGCTTCCTTAAATATCGTCTTACAAAGTCGATCTTCAAGTGAATGGAAGGTAATTACACTAATTCGTCCTTTAGGCGCTAATACTTCAATCGCATCTGTGATAGAATCCTCAGCTGCACCTAGCTCATCATTCACTGCAATACGGATGGCTTGGAAAATACGCTTTGCAGGGTGACCGCCTTTACGTCTAGCCGCTGCGGGTATGCCCTCTTTAATTAATTCAACAAGTTCTGCTGTTGTTTCAATGGGTGCTTGCTCGCGTGCTGCTTCGATTTTACGAGCCACTTGTTTAGAAAACTTCTCTTCGCCGTAGCGGAAGAAAATACGTACTAAATCTTCGTAAGCCCATTCATTTACAACTTCACGCGCTGTTAATGGTGCACTTTGGTCCATACGCATATCAAGTGGTGCGTCATTATGATAACTAAAGCCTCGCTCTGCTGTATCAAGTTGTGGTGACGATACACCTAAATCGTAAAGCACACCATCCACCTCTGTAATACCAATTGCTGCAAGCTCCTCTTTTAAATATCTAAAATTCGCATGTATAAACGTTACCCTGTTTAAGTAGGGTGCTAAACGTTCCTTTGCATTATTAATCGCAATAATGTCTTGATCAAAGCAAATTAATCTACCTTCATCACTTAATTGCTTTACTAAATATTCGCTGTGACCTGCGCCACCGAGTGTACAGTCTACATAAATGCCATCGGGCTGGATGTTCAATCCATCAACCGTTTCGCGCAATAAGACCGTTGTATGATCGAACATAAAACGTATTCCTCCAATTTATCTATCTATAATTAAACTATCTTCTGTTAATCCATCGAGCTGTGTAGAAGCTACTTCATAATAGCTCTGCCAAATTTCAGTTGACTAAACTTCAATGCGAGTACCTACACTAATAATCGTGCATAATTTTGTGAGTTGTGCATAATCGAGGAGATAATTGGGCAAAATAATCCTGCCTTGCTTATCTAGGGTAAGTGCAGTTGCGCAAAAAAACAAACGCGTTAACGCACGAGCATTACGCTCCATAAGTAGTAGCTGTTTGATGTTATTTATGACGAATTGCCATTCAGGCTCGGTATAAATAAAGAGACTTTGGTCCGGTCCGCGCGTTGCAATAAATGTACTACCAAGTGCCGCTCGAAATTTAACAGGCATGGTAATGCGACCCTTGCTATTAAGCGTGTGCTCATACTCACCAATGAACATCTTTTTCACCTCATCACTCTAAATAATGTACCACAAATCCCCACTTTCCTCCACCGAATTTGATATTTATAGGGCACAGCTAAAGATTTAAGAATTTTCTATCAATTGAGGTTTGTATCAATATACCTACAAAAAATAACACCCGCTTGAAAAATCAGGTGTTATTGCAAATTCACTTATTTTTTCTTTTTTATTACAACGAAACCACATAATGTTTATATGAGGTTTGTAGGTTTTGCTGACACAATGCATTAACCCAATCCCAACCGCAACTTGCAATATATTGGTATGGATTATACGTACGCTCCTGCAAGCCGCCATCAGGAAGTAACTCATAATCAAGCGTAGCATATTTCGCTAATGCTACCTCATGCTTTATTAAAGTATCTTGCTCCACTTTACGCTGTAAATAATCAAATTGACGAAGATGTAGTTCTTGATTTTTTTTTGTAATTGTTAGCAAAGCTTCAGGCATTTGTTGTAATAGTGTCGCATAGTTTGCTTGCAACGCTTGCTTAGTAGTTGCTAGTGTATCTAATACTTCAGTTGGTTGTACAGAAGCAATAAATGCTTCACGCTTTTTATGGTGTTCACCTGCAAATACTTGCTCAATTGTCAGCTGCAAAGCCTGTAATTGCTTTTGTACATGCGGAGTCACTAAAGTAATGTGTAAGCGCGGTGCAAAAATCGGCATTTGCAAATCCATCTCATCGAAGGCCGGTTTTAATGTTGCCCAGTATGCAAGCTCACCAGGTCCACCAACAAAAGCTAATACTGGTAGCACCATCTCCTGCATAAGTGGACGCGTTACTACGTTATTACTAAGTTGCTCCGGATGCGCAGTAGCTATGTCTACTAACTGTGCTTCGGTGAAAGTATCCTCACCCGTTGTAAATACACCATCTTGCTGTGTCAACAAATGACGAGCACCGTTTTTAACATAAAATAAATTTGCCGCTTCAGTTGTAGCAAAAATAGGTGTACCATAGCCTGCTTGTTGTAATCTTTCTTCTTGCATTGTTACAACTTTAGCAATCGCTGGTGCTGACTCAATCAAACGTATGAAATAAGCTGACTCCAACTTACGTAACTTAGGATTAGCTGCATCAATCCATAATAAACCTGCATCATTAAATAGTCCGTGCATTAAATACGTAAAAAAGGCCGTAAAGGTTGTACTTACTTTAGCTGCTGCGCGTAATTGTGCTATAACTTCTTTAGTGTACGTCTGCTCACCATAATCCGCGATGACCGCATCAATTAATTGCTGTAGTTTTTCTTCTGTAACCTCAGTTGTTGAGGCCATTGTTTTTTCGATAAAGCGATCTTTATATTTGCGCTTATGTAGCCCGTCTTTTGTATACGTAAAAGTATGGTTGATTTCTTCGATGTCATGGTCTTCACCAGCTATCCAAAATACAGGCACTACAGGCACGCCTAATGCAACGCTTTGCTTGCGCGCTAATTGAATTACTGTAATTGCTTTATGCACAGAATAAAGTGGGCCCGTAAATACGCCAGATTGCTGTCCACCAACAATCGCAAACGCACCACTAGCTAATTGCGTTAAATGTTGTTCAGTTGTTGCAGATAATGGATACACACTCATTGACTCACGCATAATAGCTGCAAGTTGCTCACGCTCATAATGTTGGTTTTGTAAATAAGCAAGACGCTCTGTAAATGCCGCTTCCTCATAAGCATAGCTAAAGAACGACTGAAGCGTAGAACCTTTTGTCCAGTAATCTTCTACGAGTTGATTGTGTAGTGGTGGTGTAACTGCTGTAATTTGCATGAAAAATAACTCCTTAATAATGTTCGTTTTATCCTATAGTGTAACGCTTCTATCTCGAAATCAAAATAATTTTGCTCGACCTAGTTGCTTGTACTGTGATAAAACATACCAACAAGCAAGGTTAAAAAATAAAGTACGGTTAATATAACAAAGTAAATGCGCCATGTTTTACGCATTAGTTTTATAATTTCAATGTCCTTTTCTGAACGCCACACTCGCAATGTATTATAAATAGCAATAATAATGAGCAGGCTAAACAACGCATAGCCTAACTGTACGCCAGTCAATGCTTGCAGTGCTAACGGTACAGAAACCATTAAAAAAACAGTAGTAATATCTGCCGCTCTACCCACGGTTATAAATTCCACTTTTTTACTAAGTACTACCAGTACAATAAAAATACTGTGTGGCAAAAATATTAGCGCACTCAGTATAGCTTGCAAAATGCTCACTCACTTGCCCTCCGTTCCTCAATTGCTAATAAAGCATAATACAGTGTATGCAGTGTAGGCAAGACCTGTTGTTGGTTTAATGCCTGCTCTAAAATCGCGCCAACAATTGTTGATAATTCACTTGGTCGTCTGGCTAAAAAATCAGCGCGCATGGACGAGGTATTCATCGCTGTATTGTGACATAATTGCACCACATCTTCAAATCCTACTAGATGTTTTTTATCAGGAAAAGCAGTAATCAGCTCCTCATAGATAGTTTTAAGTAAGTGAAAGGCGTGTTTATTAGTTACTAGTTCGCCATTTGGTAAATCAAGCAGTGCTGTTAACGGATTAATTAAGCTATTAAGCATCGCCTTTTGCCAAAGCACTTCATTCACATCTGCTACATAACTAATAGGTAACGCCTCGCTTGTAAGTTGCCAAATTATATGTTGTTGCGGCGCACTAAGCTTCATAGTACCTGCACCACGCTCATACACCGTTGTATCATTCTTCGTTTCTGCACCTACTGTCAGTGTACCTACTAACACTTCACAAGAAAATTGTTGGGCAAAGGATTGATGAGCCAGTCCATTTTGTAAAAAAACGAGTGTAGTAGTCACTTGTTGCAGTAATGGCTGAAGTGCCATCAAATGGTAAAACTTCACGGTTACAAAATAAATATCTGCCTTTGGCAAGGTCGTCGTTGCTTGTACACGGTAATTCACACATTGTGTAGATGCGAGCTTTGTAATCCCGTTGTTCATAATAGCACGCGCTTGCTCCTCACGCCTCACGACCACGATTACTTCGTGTTGCTGTGCATAGTAAGTCGCAAGTAGCTTACCTATCGCACCCGCCCCAATAATTGCTATTTTCATACGTATCCCTCCATCAAAAAAGGCTGCCGTATTGGCAACCTTTACGTTATTTTTTTGTTTTCGTTAGAAAATTATTAACGGCTTCGTGGTGAGCTTCACTTTCCCAAAGCTTTGCACACAAGCGTACCTCATCCATCACACGCTCATACATATTGCGCTCGCGCCATTTACGTAGCTCAATCTCTTTATAGGCCTGATGTACAGAAGGATGGATTTTGCGCATATTAGCGATAAAGTCATCAAGGGCTAGTTGTTTATCTCCCTCAAAAACACGCATTGCCCAACCAATTTCATATAATAACTCTGCTTCATAAGGCTTTGCATCAATTAACATTTTTAATGCGCGGTCATGTCGCAAACCTCGCTCAAATAAATACGTGCCGCCACCCCAGCCGCTCGTAATTGCCAATGTTCCTTGAATAAATCCGCACTTGGCATGACTTGCCACTAAACGAAAATCACAGGCTGTTGCAATTTCACAACCACCACCCACAGCTGCACCATTAATTAAGGCAATCGTTGGTACGTTTAATGTAGCTAAGTCATACAAAATTTTACCCATCTTACTCAGCATACCAAAAGCTTGTTCTTCAGTTTCGAGTGCATGAAATACAGAAAGATCCCCACCTGAACAAAATGATTTTTCGCCTGCGCCAGTAATCACTAAAAAGCGCACATCGTCATTGGTTTGAATATACGTAATGACTTCTTGTAACCCATCCATGACTTGATCATTAACTGCGTTACGTTTTTCCTCACGGTCAATAGTAAATGTTAAAATCCCATCTTGCTTGTCGATTATGTAAGCCATGATAATTCCCCCTTTGCCTAAAATTGTAGCATAATATGGCATAAAAAAAAGGCTGTTTCAGAGCCATGGTCTCTGAAACAGCCTAGGTATAGCGCAAATACTGTATTATTTGCTTACTACTTCTTTACCTTTGTAATGTCCGCAAGCTTTACATACGCGGTGAGATAGTTTAGCTTCTCCACAGTTTGTGCAAGCTACCATACCAGGTACAGATAGTTTGAAATGCGTACGACGCTTTCTTTTTACAGTTTTAGAAGTTCTTCTAAATGGTACAGCCATGAATGGCACCTCCTTACAGATTGTTTATTCATCTGTTTGATCTAAAAACTTAGCTAAATCAGCTAGTCTAGGATCCACTTTTGGTTCGTCATTTTGCTTTTGCAAAACGAGTTGGTCGTCCGTTTTATACGTCCAGCCCTTACCGTCACGCTCGCGTCGTTCGGAATCATCCTTAAACACTTGCATTGGCACCTCAAGTAGCACAAGCTCCTCAAGGACAGGCGTTGCGTCAATAACTTCGCCGTCGACATAGTGTATGTCTTCGTCTTCCTCATTGCCACGTAACGCTTCATCAACAAAGCTGAAAATTTCAACTGTATCGACTTCAATCGGATAATTTACATCCTCCCATGTGCGAGCACACGGAAGCACTAACTCGCCTGACAAGTGCAATTGACAAGTCATTTGCGATGTACTGAATGTACATTGCCCTGTTACATGAATAGGCGAAACTTTACGAATATCAGAATTTCGCTCCATTACATCGTCCAGCTGAACTATTGTATCAACTGGCATCCCGTCTCGGCGAAACTTAGATAACTGATGAATTGACCATTTCATACGTTTTATCACCTCAAGACAACAATGTTGATTATATAATGTGTGAAATTAGATGTCAAGATATTTTCTTGTCACTTATCTTGAACCTCCGTATAATAATGTACAGTATAACACATAAGGAGGCAATTGTATGGAGGCAGTTGGCATTACTGTAGAATATAATCCCTTTCACAATGGACATTTATATCATGCACAACAAGCTAGACAACGCGCTAATGCTGATGTGGTAGTCGCAGTTATGAGCGGTAATTTTGTACAGCGCGGCGAGCCTGCACTTATCGACAAATGGGCACGCACACAAATGGCGCTAGATAATGGTGTGGATATTGTCATAGAACTGCCTTATGTTTTTAGCACAGCCTATGCGCCTAACTTCGCAAAAGGTGCTATTACTTTATTAGATGCAATGTGTTGCAATGCCTTTGCGTTTGGTAATGAAAGCGGTGAGGCAGCAGACTTTTATGCGACTGTGGATTTATTAACACGTGAGCAACAACGCTACGACGAGCTCATTCAGCAAGCAGTAAAAACGGGCATGAGCTACCCGCGTGCTATGGCTAATGCATTTACTACGATTGCACCAACAAATCAGTATATTGATTTAACGCAACCTAATAATATTTTAGGTTTTCACTATGTAAATAGCGCCGTTGCCTTAGCTAGCACGATGCAAGCCATTACAATCCCTCGTAAGGCGGCAAATTATCACGATGACCATTTCAGCCACAACTCTATCGCAAGCGCTACAGCGATACGTCAAGCGCTTTTAACTACTACATCTATTACAAACTTTGTACCACCTACTACAGCTAAGCTATTAACAACAAAGCAACACGTAACTTGGGCTGATTTTTATCCATTGCTACGTCATACTTTATTGCAATGGTCGCCTGATTTTATTACAAAATTTGCTGATGTTAATGAAGGTATCGAGTATGCATTAGTTAAAGCGGCTAAGCACGCAACAAATTATGAACAATTTTTAAATCAAATCAAATCAAAACGTTACACTACAGCACGTTTACAACGTATGCTCACACATATTTTACTAGGAGTTACCCAGCAAGAGCGTGATGCCCTCACTAGCCCTAGCTATATCCGCTTATTAGGTATGACGAGCGAAGGGCAACATTATATGCGGTATACAAAAAAGTTACGCAAACTCCCTGTTGTTAGCCGTGTTGGTGGTCATCATGATGCGCTACTCGCGCTTGATTGCAAAGCTACAGCCATTTATAATTTAGCCACAGGTGCCACACAAACAGATTTTAATACACCGCCCATTATAAAAGCTCCCTCAACGTGATGTTGAAGGAGCTTTTAGTTGCTGTAAATAAGTCAGTGCATCATCGACTGTCTCAACAGGTACGACTACCATATTCGTGTTAATTTTTTTAGCCATCGCAAGCGCTTCCTCGTAATTGGTTTTTGCCCCAGGCATAGCTTTCATATATTCTTCGCTATAAGGTGTTGATAGCGCAAAGAAATAATCCATACCATCACGGTCAGCTGCAATCACTTTTTTACCAATCTCACCGATTGGCCCTACTGTGCCATCTAAATTCATTGTACCTGAGCCTGCAACCGCATAACCTTTAGTAATATCTTTTTCGCTCAACGCATTAATAATACCTAATGTAAACATTAAACCAGCAGAAGGCCCTCCAATATCACTAGCACTTACTTCTAGTGGCGGTGTGGTTTCGAGCGATTGTGCCGCTGTATATGAAATACCTAACCCTATGCGTTCCTCCGCATCCTCTGGGATTGGTTTAAGAGCAATGGTAAAGCTTTTTTCCTTACCGTCACGCAAAATAACAAGCGTCACCTCGTCACCCTTTTTCTTTGGCGCAATATGCTCAGTAAACATAGCGAGTGAAGTCACAGGTAAACCATCGACTTGTGTAATCTCATCACCTGCCTGCAATTGCTTATACGCCGCACTATCTTTTACCACATGCAACACGTACAAACCTTCAAAATTTACTTTGGTTTTTAAACCTAACTTGTTATATGCTACGTACTTGGCATTAAACTGCGAATCAGTCATTTGTTTTTGCTGACGTAAGTCGTATTCCTTATCACTCTCATCTTGGCGTCGCACTTGTTCCTTTTTTACAATTTCACTAGTTGGATCAAGCCATGACAGCGCATAGCTAAGTGGTGTTGCTACTTGCATTGCTACAGTCATTAAATTTAACGTACCTTGATGCTTATGGCTATCTGCAACCTCAATAAATTCACTAACCTCGTAAGCGTGACCTGGCTTCACAATATAATAATCCAAACGATAAAGGCTTAGTGCTGCAATCAGCATCATCATTATAATCATATATACGAGTGGTTTTCTCATCATATCACTCCTAGGAAAAAGCAAGAAGCTGTACTCATCTGTACAGCTTCCTCACCTTTACTTAAATTTTTCTTGTAATGCCTCGGCTACTATTGTTGGCACAAGCCCTGTAACATCACTACCATACTTGGCAACCTCTTTTACGATGCTTGAACTTAAAAATGAGTGCTGGTTTTTGGTCATAATAAAAAATGTTTCAATCGATTCATCTAAAAAACGGTTCATTGAGGTGATTTGCATTTCATACTCAAAGTCTGAGACAGCACGTAAGCCCCTCACAATCGCTTTTGCATCCTTTTTCTTTGCGTAGTCTACGAGTAAGCCCGACGAGGCATCTACCTCAATATTCGGAAACTCCTTCGTTACCTCTTGAATAAAGGCAATACGCTCCTCTACTGTAAATAAGGATTGCTTTGAAGAATTGTTTAATACAGCTACATACACTTTGTCAAAAACATCTGCCGCACGGCGAATAATATCTAAATGCCCTAATGTGACAGGGTCAAAGCTCCCTGGTACTACTGCTGTTCGATGTGACATATCCTACTCTCCCTTTTCGTAAATCGAAATAATACTATCCCCGTATTTTTCTTGACGTTGGCACACAAAATCACCATACGCCTCTGGCACGGTAAAAGATTTATCATGTTCACACACAATAACACCATTATCCGTGACCTTACCTGCATCTACCAACTGTTGCACTAAATCATAATAAGCGACTTGTGCATAGGGTGGGTCTACAAACACAAAAGTAAACGGCTGTGGACGCTGAATTAGCATAGCAATCGCACGCGTTGCATCATTGCGATATACTTCTGTTTCATCTTCATAACGACACTTAGCAATATTACTGCGTAGTGCCTCTAAAGATTTAGGGTCCTTTTCGATAAACACAGCACGCGCTGCACCCCTGCTTAGCGCTTCAAGCCCTAAGCCTCCGCTACCTGCAAATAAATCCAGTGCAACACCACCTGAAAAATAAGGTCCTATAATATTAAATAAAGATTCTTTTACCTTGTCCGTTGTTGGTCGTGTTGTTTTACCCGCAGCACTCTTTAACGGAATACTTTTGCGGTCTCCTGCTACGATTCTCATATCCTTCACCTTACTTTATTCGAGATTTGCTTTCATTTGAATGCGTCCTGCATTTTTATCAATTTCCACATGGAAAATACGCTGTAGCCAACCTTCTTCAATAAAGTAACTATCATTAATTTTAATAATCGGCTCTGACTTTACTTCATGACGCGTTTGATTATGCACATAAAATCCTGGCAAGCGTGGGAAACGATAAGCACTCTTCGCACTATTAACATAATAGCCCTTATTCCCTTCTCCTGCGGTATAACCAAGATGTGGGAGTAATGTGTCGGCTGTATAATATACTTTACCATCCTTCATTACAAGATTCACATCATTTTTCACGTAATCATTTACATAAATTTCGCGGTCATCGCCAAATAACAAAGGAAATACGCCTGTTTCAGTAGCCGCATTTTGCTCAAAATAAGTTGTTGGCATAGTAAAAATCTCGCGTAAAATGCTATCCAAATATTTTGTAGTAATCGCTTGATCCTCTGTAGCTAATACACGTGATTTAAATTCATTTACTTGCTCTGGCGTCATTTCCTCATATAACGTTTGTAGCACATCTTGCGCCTTTTGTCCGCCTACTTCACGCTCTAGCGCCAAGGTAGCAACTACGTCTACTAACCAAGGCTCACCCTTCGAAAAATCATACTTCTGCTTTAAGCGTGTTAATAAAATTTGATTTTCGATAGTAGCCACATCAAAAGCTTCTAAAAACAAAAACTCTTGCGTATCTGCTGTAACAAACTTTGGGTCCTTCACAATCGCGATATGTGTATCTCCCATTACTTCGACAACCTCATCTAAAAAATCTGCACTCGGTTTTTCATTAGCATAGATAGCGTAATGCTGTTCTTTTTGCTGTAGTGCGATTGGCTGTACTGACCAATATAAATCACGTACATCGCCGTCGCCACTAAACATCGTGTTGGTAATCATTGTTAATTTTTGCTCTCCGACAAAAGGTAGCCCCGTAATCCATTTACCCGCCATCACCTTATCTGTCGCCATATGTAAAATTGAATAAGATACTTCACCATTCTTTAATTGCACAAACATATTTTGCAGCAATTTATTTTCTGCTAAACCTCCTGCAATCGGAACGGTATATGAGATGGACTGGGTAGTCGCCTCTCCCATTGTTAAATATGTCATTGTTTCGTCTACTCTTGTACAGCTAGCTGTATCCTCTACAAGGCATGCTACGTCTTTAGCATGTGTAGGTAAAATAATATCCATTCGCTGATTTGGTAACCCTTTAAAATGGTGCTTAACGTGTAATTCGTCATTACTAAAACTCGTTTCGATTTCCTGTGCGTAATAATACGCGCGGTTGCCTGCCTCTAAATCTGCACAGTATGCTTGGTACTGAAAAAATAACGTACCTCCTATAATACCTGCTAGCACGGCAAATAACCCCATTGCAAATTTCATGTGCCTGTCCCTCCTGCGACATGTTACTATTATCCTTATAAGTGAAAGGAAGTGTATCAAAATGATTCAACAATTTATTGAACTTGGACAAGGTTATGGTGATGTTTATGAGCTAATCGCGTTAGTCGATACTAATAAACATCGCTTCCACCAAGCATTTATTTTTACTGCTACAACAGATGAGGGCAGTGATGTGGCCTCACTAGCTGTAGCCTTTAAACCTACAGGTGACAGTAAATTCATGCCTATTTACATTTGCCGCGAAGGCATCCCTTATAATGAAGAAAAATTAGCACAACGCATTACTCTCTTTACGGAGGCTGTTAACGCCGTAAATCGTAAACCTGTAACGGTTGAGCTAAAACATTCTTCAGCTTTTGAGGAGCCTGCTTTATTTTACCAACATATTATTGGCATCTTACGTATGAATAACTATTTGCCTCAATTATAAGCCAATTTTATAATCGTACTCTTTCGCCTTATCTGGCTTAGCATTTTCAAATACGGTATTTACAAATGGACGGTAGGATGGCTTAACATCCTTCACAAATGGCATGCGCTTTAATTTTTCTTCAAGTTGCGCAATGTCAGCTTGATTACAGTACATCACCACGTATTTTTGGCGGCGTGAAATATAATGAACATTGCCATATTTACGCAATGATTTCGCTTGTTTTAAGTGATATAAATAGACAATTAACCCTTGTCTTTCATTCATATTAACTCCCTCTTTTCTGTAAACAAGCATAACATATCGAGGAATTTGATAGCAACAGCGTTTAGCTGACAAGCTATACGATTTTCGGCTATAATAGAAAAGAATGGTCAATGCTATATTTTCGTTTACTTATCGTAGTAATTGGCTACTACTAAATATGAGTAAGTTATTTTCTTGAGGAGGATTATCACATGGGTAAAAAAACAAAAATCGCTTTAGCTGTAGCGGCAGCAAGTGCAGCGGCTTGGGCTGGCACAAAAGCAATCGCAAAACCACAAGCACGCACTGGCAAAGCCGTACTACAACATAACCGCCCTGTCGTATTCGCACATCGCGGTGGTGCTCACTTAGCTCCTGAAAACACATTACAAGCATTTGAAAAAGCAGCTTCTTTTGGTGTAGATGGCCTAGACTTAGACGTACGTCTTACAAAAGACGAAGAAATTTTAGTGTTCCACGATGCTTCAGTAGACCGCACAACAGACGGCTTAGGTCTAGTAGCTGATTTAACACTTGAGCAAATCAAAGCCTTGAACCATGGCTATAACTTTGAAGACTTAGAAGGTCAGTTATCTTACCGCGATAAGCAAGTTGACGCTGTAACACTGCGTGAAGTATTTGAAAAATTCCCTGAGCTTGTACTAAGTATTGATATTAAAGATGCTCCTGACACTTACGAAGGTAGCCTAATCCCTTCTAAGCTATGGCGCTTAATCGAAGAGTTCGATGCACAAGAGCGTGTTATTGTAACAAGCTTCTACAACGAACAAATCGAGCGCTTTAACTTATATGCACAAGACAAAGTAGCACTTGGCTCAAGCGAAGCTGAAGTACGTAAAGCTGTAACAGCTTACACAAGCCAGTTCGGTCATTTATATAGTCCAGCGGCTGATGTATTCCAAGTACCGGCAAAATCTGGTCTTATTCCATTAGATTCACCAAAATTCATTCAATTCCTACAAGGCTTAAATGTACCTGTACATTTCTCAGACGTTAACGACCTTGTAACAATCAATCGTTTAGTACGCTTAGGCGCTAAAGGCATCGTTACAGACCGCCCAGACATCGCTCAAGTATTATTCGAAAAATATAAAGAACAATAAAAAACAGCGGCAAGGTCATTGGACCTTGCCGCTGTTTTTATGCTGAGCATGCACAGCCGCCACCAGTGCCGCAACCTGTACCGCAACTACTTGTCAGTAAACTGTCTGTCTCAACTTTCACAGAAGGCGATACACTCATACCAATTAATAAGCCAATCTCATCAAGCAATGCTTGAAAATCATTTTCTGCTAAACGTAGGTTGGCTACTAAATCATGTAAGTCTAATGCACGCTTTTGTTGGCGTATCTCCTTCATAACCTTACTATAATCAGGATGATATTTACCAAAGCGTTGCACATCCTCATACTGTTCCTTCATATATTGAAACGCTCGTATTTGTGCCACAAGCTGTTCGTCTTTATAAACGGCATCTCTCGCCTCTCGCAAATTTTTCGCAAGTTGCGACGCATCAATCATAGCGTTAAGCTCATCGACTTCATCTAAAATAAAAGCCCACTCGGATGTCATCATCATCTTCAAACGCCTCCAATCGTTTTTATCATACCAAAAATATGTTACATTAGCATTGATTTTAGAACAAGGAGCTGATAAATTTGGATTTACAAGTACTTTAGCAACAAATCATGCAAGATGCTACAACTGAAGACAAAGAAGCCTTACATCATTTACTTACAGGACTCCGTGAGAAACAGCAAGGTATGCACACGCGCTATATTAATGCTAGCTTGCGTATGACAGGTGAGTTTTTCGAGGAGTATAGTGAGGTACGCATTCCTAATTCACCCATCATTCAAAATAGTATTCAAGTGGCACATGGCGGCGTGCTCGCAACAATTGCTGACGCAGCTATGGGTGGCCTAGCCTCTCGTGCTGCTCCCACCGGTAAAAATGTAGTTACTACCAATCTTACAATGAATTATATCGCTACGAGTAAAGCACCTATTCTTTTGGCTAAAGGACACTTCGTACATCGTGGCAAACAGACCTTTGTCATGTCAGCGATGATTGAAGATAATACGGGTAAGCGCTTAGCTACAGCTAGTGCTACTTTCTTTGTAATACAAAAACGAACAGTCTAACGCTCAGACTGTTCGTTCATTGGCGCTTGCTTTACTTGCTCACGCTTAGCAGCAATATGCGTACACACATCTGTTAAACATGCGATGCCATAATGCGTATATTCTTTATTTAACAATACTTCTTTTGACTCGTCTTCATTAAACATACGATGCATCATTTCAATTGCATCAAAACTAATTTCTTCTGTCGCTTCAGCAATATGAGGTGTTAATATTCCTATCGCTTGTGCTCGTTCTTGTAATGAGAGCCGAGCTTCATTTTCATTCTCGCGTTGCTTAACATAATCTTGCACAGTAGTTTGGGCTAATTGCTTTAACAACTCATTCTTACGGTACACTGGCAGTAGCTTGTAATAGCGTTGTACTGCAAGTAAATCTGCAGCCTGTGCCTCCACCCCTTTTATTACCTCACTCTGTAGCTCAGCATCCATAATAGGGCGTTGTAACGCTCCTTCATAGTAGGCTAGTTCATACGGCTGTAATTTTATTATTGTAGCATAATCAAAGAAACGAATTGCTGTAACCTCTTGTTGAGCATCTACAAATACTTGCGCCACAATATCATCAAACTTCACAAGTAGGCGATGTTTTAAATCATAATCAGTTAAGGCTAGGGTGTAGAGTTGCTCCTCGTAATTAAGCATTACCTCTGGCTCAATAATAGAGGTACGGTACACATCATCCAATGTGCTACCTAATGTAAATGGATCCGTCTTTACACTTCGTCCTGCAATATATACTTGCTTTACAATATCCTGCTCCAAGGCAATCATCGTAAATGTTGTGGCATCGTCATTGTATGTCCACCATTCGTAACCATAGGCTGATGCCTCCGTACGTTTTGGTTCACCATACTGCGTTAAAATATCAACGCTTGATTTACCTATTAATGTCGAAACACCCTTCTTAGGGCGTGGCAAAGCCTCACTTGCATACTCCTGCCACTCTGCATAGGTTGCATCCTCGTCAGGCTTAGGAGGCGGCGCTGACGAATTTTGCGAATACTTATAAAAAACAAATGTTAGGATTGTCGTAATAACTAAAATTCTAAATAGCGCCTTCAATTTGTTGGCTCCTTTTCTCACATGTATTACGTTTGATTATAACAAGTATCCCACGGTTGACACAATCTTGCCATTGCAACAAAGTCCTTTTTGCTCTATTATAAAAATGAGCGTATAGTATATGTACGAAAAGCTAAAGGAGGATTATTCAATGCATTTTGAAAACACAAAACTTGAAAATATTGTGGCTGAACAAAAATTAGTTGAAGATGTAATGGCTAAGCAAGGCCTAGAAAGCACAGGCGCGTGGGACTATGATCGTAAAACCTTCGACCGTCGTTTTGACGTGCGTGAAGGACGTTTCTATTTACGCGTATTCACTTACGCAAAATCTGGTGATGTAGGTGCTAACAACGCTGAACTTTGTATCTTAAAGCCTGCTCTTGGCAAATACTACTACCCACATGGTGTAGAGTACGATAACGAAGAATTCCCAGCACATTTAGTTAAAAAGTGTGAAGAAATCTTAGCAAACGTGCAAAAAGAATTCGCTGCATTAGGCATTCAAGCGCAATAATACATAAAAGACTATAGCAGGCTATAGTCTTTTATTTTTGCAAAAAACGATGTACGCCTGTAATTGGCGCACATCGTTTTTTACGTACCTAAAATCGCTTTAATCACTGAAGTTGTGTCTCCACCTTTATATAACACATATAATAGCATATACACGGCAACACCTGTAATCGCTACAAAGAACCAAATTATACTTGTAATCGGTCCAATACGACGGTGTAACTTAAGATTATTTTTAAAGCCTGACAATAAGCTAACAATACCAAAAACGGCACCTGTTGTAGCTAACGTAATATGGAAAATTAAAAAGAATGTATAATACTTTTTAAGTTCTGCTGGGCCACCAAATGCTGTGTTACCAATAAATACGGTACGTGTTGCGTAAATAATGAAGAAAATAAGCGCTGCAATACCTGCTACAAACATAACCTTTTTATGCGCTTCTACTTTCCCTTTAATAATTAGCCCCCAACCAATAGCTACCAATACCGCACTAATAACGATAAACGTAGTACTAATCGTGGCTAACACAGGAACACTAATACTCATGTTTTATACCCCTCTTTTACTTATTGAGATTGTCGAATACTTGCTTGCTCACGATGCCATTTTTCTTGATGTGCCTTTAACGCATCCTCTGTTACTTGATCCGCAGTTGCACGGTCTTCGCGATACCAACGCATGAAGAATACAGTAATTAAAACACCAAAGATAATTTCTTGTAAAATCTTCATAATAACGCCACCCATTTGTTGGTCCATAATTGTTGTTAGTGAACTAAACATTTCAGGGCCTGAAATCGAAATAGAAAGATTGGCTAACGTGCCTGCTGGTACACATAACTCCATTGCCTTTAACCACGCTTCTCCGTCTGTATACGTAGCGTAAATAGGGTCGTTGGCAAAGATAATCAATGCACAAGCTGGTGTAATTAAAACAGCGTTGGCAATAATATATACAATACTGTTTAAATTTTTCATTTTAGGTCCATCAGGCATTTGATTAATAATTGGCCAGTACATTAATACTGCTGAAATAAATAAAATAACTGAGTAGCCACCATGTAGCGCACCATTTAATTTAACATAATCAAGTACCATTGGAATATGATAAAACGAAAACAACGCAATAAAGTTTAACATTGCTACTACTGGACGCGTAAAGAAATTCCATAATACGCGAATGACTGGTGCATTAATTAATGGTTTCCACACCCACCATGGTATACCTTTAATTATAAAGATAGGTAGTAATAATAGCATTAATGCCATCTGCACCATATGTAAGGTAAACATAATATGCCCCATTAAATCAATTGGCGTTCCTTTGATGCCATAAAATAATAACATCGCTAATAAGAAGTAGATAATTTCACTTCGTGTTAAAGGTTCGCTCTCTTTAAATTTGTCACGAAATTTAACGGTTACTAAAAAGTATAACGCTATAAGAAGTACAGTGACAATCATTAAGCCTGGACTCCAAAGCGCTCTAAAACCGAAGATACTTATCGACATGATAAACCGCGCTCCTTTAAATTCAATATGTCTATTATAAAGCGCATACATCATAACTGCAATGAACGAACAGTGACATTTTACATACATCTTTAGCAAACAAAAAGGCATTCTGCATAAACGCAGGATGCCTTTTTGGTATTACCACCAAATGATTGTAACGAATGCTAGGAACATCATAAATGCGAAGAACGCACCTGTCCACATAAACATTGTAATTACACCCATTTCGTGAGCTTCTTTTTCTTCCATATGCATGAAAGCATAAAGTTGTAATACTACTTGAATACCAGCTAATAATAAAATTAACGGTAAGATAAGGGTTTTAGAAAACCCAGCCATTACAGAAGCGAATGCGATTAAAGTTAAGAAAATCATAATCGCGAAATTCGTTACTTGGCGCTGCATATACTGTTTAGTATTTGCACGGTAATACTTTTGCTGTTCAGCTGAACGAGTTACTACTGGTGTGTCGTGTGCCATATTAACCTACCACTCCCATCAAGTAAACTACTGTAAAGATAAACACCCAAACTACGTCGATAAAGTGCCAGTATAATGACGCAACGAAGTATTTTGGTGCATTGTATAAGTTTAATCCACGTTTAGCATTACGTAAGATTAAAGCTGTAATCCAAACTAAACCTACAGTTACGTGGAATCCGTGAGTACCAACAAGCGTATAGAAAGCAGACGCAAATGCTGATGAACCAAATGTGAAACCTAAGTGCACATAGTGGTTGAACTCATAAATTTCTAAACATAAGAAAGAGAAACCAAGTAATACTGTAATACCCATCCATAATTGTACACCCTTGAAGTTATAGTTCTTCATGTGGTACATCGCATATACAGATGTTAAAGATGAAGTTAAAAGAATCATTGTCATTGCAAATGCAAGTGGTAATTCATATAAATCTTGTGTTGAGAATTCCATACCTGCTGGACCTTTGTTTTTAAGCGCAAGGTAAGTAGCAAATAAACTAGCGAATAAAACAATCTCACACGCTAAGAATAACCAGAAGCCTACAAACTTATTTTTACCTTCCAGTGTAGCCTGTTCAGCATGTGCTGGCCAAGTCTCTGGAGTGTACTTCTTAAGTGTATCCATTATTTGTTACCTCCTTTTTTACCGTATAGCTCTTCTTCTAGTGCTTCAATTTCAGCCACTGTTACATAGTAACCATGGTCGTCTTTTAAAGAACGGTAAATCATAGAGCCGAATGTAATTGCTAAACCGATAACTAATACTGGGATAGCCCATACACGTGAATCATCAGCCACACCTAGTGGGCTGTAAAGAGCACCGAATGATGCAATGAATAAACCTAAAGTCATTACGAAAGGTACAATAGAGTTGTTAGGCATGTGGATATCACCTAATGGCTCTGCATAAAGCATACCCTCTTTGTTACCGTCTTGTTTTTCAATCCAATAAGGATCTAAACCACGAACAAGTGGTGTTTGACGGAAGTTATAAAATGGAATTGGCTGTGGAATAGCCCACTCTAGCGTACGGCCATCTTCCCATGGGTCATTGCCCGCTGGAACGCCTTTAACTGTTGTAATAATAACGTTAATTACTAGTAAAATTACACCTGCAGTCATAAAGAATGCACCGATTGTTGAGATAAAGTTAAATGTATCCCAACCTTGGTCTGGCATGTACGTGAATACACGACGTGGCATACCCATTAAACCTAAGAAATGTTGTAAGAAGAACGTCATATGGAAACCAATGAAGAAAATCCAGAACGTAATCTTACCTAATGTTTCATTTAACATACGGTTAAAGAATAGTGGCCAATAGAAGTGTGTTGAACCTAATAGACCTAAAACGATACCACCTACGATAACGTAGTGGAAGTGAGCAACGATGAAGTAAGAATCGTGTAACTGATAGTCAAGTGGCGCTGTTGCCTGCATGATACCTGTTACCCCACCTGCTACGAATGATGGGATGAAACCAAGTGCATAAAGCATTGGTGTTGTAACTTTGATAGAACCGCCCCAAACTGTTAATAACCAGTTGAAGACCTTCATACCTGTTGGTACTGCGATTGCCATTGTAGCTACCGCGAAGATTGCGTTCGCTGTTGGTCCAAGACCTACTGTGAACATATGGTGAGCCCAAACCATGAAGCCTAGGAAACCAATTAAGATTGTTGCGAATACCATTGAAGAGTATCCGAATAAACGTTTACGTGAGAACGTTGGAATAATTTCAGAGAATAAACCAAACGCTGGTAATACTAAAATGTATACCTCAGGGTGACCAAAGATCCAGAATAAGTGCTCCCAGATAATTGTGTTACCACCCATTAAGTGGTCAAAGAATTGTGCACCGAACATACGGTCAAATAATAATAAAATTAAAGCCGCTGTTAATGGTGGGAAACCGAATAAAATTAAAGAACTTGTTACAAACGTAGTCCAAGTAAATAATGGCATACGCATAAATGTCATACCTGGTGCACGCATATTAATGATAGTAACTAAGAAGTTAATACCAGAGATTAGTGTACCCGCACCGGACACTTGTAGACCTAATACATAGAAATCAATACCATGTCCTGGTGAGTAAAGTGATAATGACGCGTATGAAGTCCAACCTGCGTTAGGTGCTCCACCCATGAAGAATGATAAGTGTAAGAATAGTCCCCCGAATAAGAATAACCAGAACCCTAATGAGTTAAGGAATGGGAAAGCTACGTCACGTGCACCAATTTGTAATGGCACAATCATGTTCATAAATGCGAATAGTAACGGCATTGCTGCTAAGAATAGCATCGTCGTACCATGCATTGTTAAAAGTTCGTTGAAGAAACCTGCTGAAACGAATGTATTTTCAGGATACATTAACTGAATACGCATTAATAGCGCTTCAAAGCCTGCGATAACGAAGAACAAAGTACCACCAAGTAAATACAGCACTGCAATCTTCTTATGATCGACAGTTGTTAAGTAGTCCCAAATTGTTGCTCCGAAACCTTTTTTCTGTGTACTCGAGCTCACAAACTTCTACCTCCCTCGATAATTTAAACTATCTCGATAATTATTTTTCTACTGATAGACCCATGATGTATGAAGCTAATGCTTCTACTTCTTCGTCTGAAAGTTCGCCGTATTTACCTGTCATTAAGTTACCTGGTTTGTATTTCTCAGGATCTTTAATCCAGTTTTGTAGCGCTTCTTCAGTGTGTTCCAGGAAACCTGCTGTACGGTTACGGTCACCGTATGTTGTAAGGTTAGGACCTTGGTTTTGAACGATAGATGCTGGAGCTCCAGAACCTGATACTGCGTGACAGCTGATACAGCTGTTAGCAAATGTTGCTTCACCTAAGTCAGTTGACTCTGGATCTGCTGTATTACCTTCAGTTTTTTGCATTGCTGCAACCCATTTATCAAACTTCTCTGGGCTAACTGATTTTACTTTAAAGTCCATAAGTGCGTGTGAAGGACCGCAAAGCTCAGCACATTTACCATAGAATACGCCGTCTTTTAAGTCTTCAGACTCTTTGTCGAATACTAAGTAGAAACGGTTTAAGTTGTCTACGTTTGTATCCATTTTACCACCAATTGCCGGTACCCAGAATGAGTGTTTTACGTCTGCAGCCATAAGGTTGAAGTAAACTTTCTCTCCTGTTGGTACTACTAGCTCTTGTGCAGTTACGATATCATATTTTGGGTAAGAGAACTCCCACCAATATAATTTTGCAGTTACGTCGACAGTTAGCGCTACAGGATTACCGTCTTCATCGACTTCGTCCATTGCTGCTACGTCTCCAAGTTTGTAAGTTGTCATTACTGTAGGTACTGCAAGGATAAGTAATAACAGGATAGGAATAGCAGTCCAAATGATTTCTAACGTATGGCTACCCTCTACTTGCTTCGGTATTACGTCTTCCCCAACTACTGAACGACGGAATTTGAAGAAAGCAATTAAGTAAATTACAGTTACAACAACTACTACTAATGTCATGATAGAAATAGCTAGCATTAACAATTTATATTGTGCATGCGCTACTTCACCAGCCGGCTTAAGTGCAGAAATAAATTCTTCACCACAACCTGAAAGGAATACCATCATCGCTGCTAAAAGCGAAAACAGTCCCCATTTTTTAAGCCCTTTCATCATAGCTTAATTAACCCCTCTTTCTTTGTTGTATTTTCATGTGTACTTACGAGTATGTACTACGCTCGTTGCGAAGCTGTGCTACTTTTCACCATTACTTGTTAGGTATTTTCACTGTTCATAGAATATATTCATAAAAACGTTGAAACCTTTTGTCCATTAAAAACATCTACAGTAATGTGCATTGCTATAATAAGGCTTGCATCTACTTTTTTTAAGCATCCTTATTAAAGCGTAGCTAAAGGTTCGTGCAACTTGCTACGCGTGGTACCTAGCGTGTAATACCCTCACATACCGGCTCTCTAGCCGCCATTAACAAAAATTCACTCACAACAATAAAAATGTAAGCACTTCCTTAACCATACGATGTTTCACAATTTCATACAAACGTCGATTTTGTGAAGTTATGAAGCATACTTTCACATTATCTTAGCTTGCACTATTTTTGTTGAAGTCATCCTACAAGTAATTAAGTGTTTTCTCATTTTATTTTTGTAAGCATATTCCGCTAACCTAACTATAGCGAAAATCTCGTGTAATTTCTAGACGTTTAGTGAAATTTCAATGAAGTTGTGAAAAATCATCAACGTTTAAGAAATTTTAGTGAAATCAACATATCTATAGTAAAACATTTTCTAAAATGATTTGTGAAGGTTAAAGCACGAAATTATGAACAATTTGTGAAATGCCTTTGACAGTTCCTTAGCGAATCTGTAAAGAAGTTGTCTTTTAGCACTTAATTCGATATTATCAAGAAGCATAAACGCTCAGAGTTTGAGCGATGTTGACAGATAAAAGTAGGTGGCTAAACTCTTATGCAACAAAATAAATATATGAAATGGTTTGCTGTTGGAGCAACCATTGGCATGCTATTAATTTTACTTGGCGGTGCCCTTGTTACTAAAACAGACAGTGGGTTAGGTTGCGGACGACATTGGCCTGGCTGTAATGGTCAGCTTATACCAACCGTGATTACGAAAGAAGTTATCATCGAATTTTCTCATCGACTTGTAACAGGTGCAGTTTCCTTTTTCATTTTAGGTTTAACAATTTGGACATGGCGTAGCTTAGGTCATATCAGGGAAGTTAAATTTTTAGGTTTCTTAGCAATGTTCTTCCTAATTGCTCAAGCCTTAATTGGTGCAGCACAAGTATTATGGGGACAAGGCGACTTTATTTTAGCGCTTCACTTCGGGATTTCCTTAATATCTTTCGCTTCTGTATTATTGTTAACGCTCATTGTATTTGAGGTTGATAAGAAATTTGATGCTGACAATGTACGCATTGGCCCAAATTTAAAATGGCATACTATCGGGATTACAATCTATTCTTATCTTGTGGTTTATACAGGCGCACTTGTACGTCATACGGACTCTAGTTTAATTTGTCCTGATTGGCCGTTTTGTTATAACGAAGACCCTTTCCGTCTACCCGACAATATGTATGAATGGGTACAAATGGGCCATCGTTTCGCTGTATTAATTTTCTTTGTATGGATTGTATATATTACATGGATTGCGATTAAGCACTACAAAAATCAACCTGTCGTTTACTGGGGTTGGATTATCGCCTTTGTATTAGTTATTTTACAAATCGTGGCTGGACTTTTCGTTGTGTCAACACGATTAAATCTCATTGTTTCGTTATTCCACTCATTATTTATTACGTTACTGTTTGGTTTACTGTGCTACATGATTTTATTAGTATCACGTAGCGAGGCAAGTAAACGTAAATAATAAAAAAGAGGCTGGGACAAAAGAAAAAATGTGAGACGATTTTAAAAATCGCCTCACATTTTTTTGCTTTCAAATGCATTAAATGATTTGTTTAACCAAGAAAATTACTACTCATATTTTATATCTTTCCTAAAAATCGAGTTATGTCCCAACCTCTTTTTTTATGATTGTTGCTCAGCTAGCTCTTTACGTCTGCGTCTTTCCATCTTTTGTTTAATTGAAATATTCATTACAATACCAAGCGATGCAGAAACCATTAGCAGTGATACACCACCAAAGCTTAATAAAGGTAACGTTACACCTGTTAATGGGATAATACCAGTTGCACCACCAACATTAACAAAAGTTTGTAGACCAATCCAACTAGCTACGCCTACAGCTAGAAAACGTTCTTTAGGATTTGTTGCACGGTTAGCAAGCATAAGAGCGTGTAATACTAAATAGCCTAAACCACCAAGGACAATAAAAATACCTACTAAGCCGAGCTCTTCAGCAATAATTGCGATGATAAAATCCGTGTGTGGCTCTGGTAAATATCCTAACTTTTGAACAGATTGCCCAATACCTTGTCCTGTAAGCCCACCAGTGGCAAATGCAAGGTAACTTTGGACAACCTGCATGCCTTCACCCTGCGCATACATAAAAGGGTCTAGGAAGGAGTTTAAACGCCCCTCACGGTTACCACTTAATAGTAGTTGCCCACCGCCGAGTAATAAAAATACCGCTCCTGCACCGATCACACTAATTGTACCTAATGCTAAGCGTTTAAAATCTTTTGGCTTCCATCGTACTGATAAGAAAATACAATAAGATATCGCTAAGTAAATTGCAGCTGTACCAATATCGGGTTCGCTAATAATTAAACCCGCACCAATAACAACTGGCACAAGTGCTCCAATAACGTGGCTAAGTTCTAAGCGTCCTAGCCTTTGTTCACGTGCACCAAGCACACTTGCAAGCGTCAAAACAATAAAGAATTTTAAAAACTCTGATGGCTGAAATTGAATAATACCTAAAAACTTAATCCAACGTTGTCCACCGATATCGGCGCCTGCTCCCGAAAACTTTAATTGCACATACATGATAGCAACAATCACAATACCAACTTTAATAAAGGCTGGCTTCACGTAATGACGATATGGGATAATAGATGCTACTGTAAATGCAAAGAACGCCACGAGCATACTCATGCGCTGACGGTTATAATAAAAGTCATACGGCTTATCATTGCTAATTGCTTTGTCCATACTAGAGCTATAAACCATCACTAGCCCAAACAATAGTAAGAAGACATATACAATTAATAGCGGATAATCAATATCTTTTGCAATTCGTTTTAATTGGCTTTTCATTATACGTAAACCTCATTTGTAGAAAAAAAACTCAAAATCGCTTACTTGAGCGTTTTGAGTTTTCTTTTATTTTTTCGTATGCGCGTCATGCACAGCAGAAAGCTCTTTCTCTAGTGAGTCAAGTATTTCTTTCCCTTTTTCTCGCTCAATTAAGCCTAGCTTTGTAGCAAATTCAATTTCGCGTGATAAGCCAAACATTTGTGTATCTAGTACCTCTTCATACAGCGGACATTGTGGCATTGTTAAATGCTCCATTTGTACGCGAATTAAACGTGCAATTTTATCCGCATCAGCTATTAAAAGCTCCATCGCTTTCTCTTGAAAAGAAGCTGGTGTTTTTGTATCCATGAGGACGCCCCCATCATCTTTAATTCTGTTTGTATCTTAGTAAATTTTAGCTTTTCATCAGACAAATTGCAAGTGTCTACCTCTACTTTATAAATCTGTGTACGTATTTTCTTATCATTCGCTATAAAAAACGGTATACTATACGAGTAAAAGAACTAGAGGGGGATTTTTACGTGGAAACAATTA
This sequence comes from Metalysinibacillus saudimassiliensis, assembly GCA_000935965.1. Classification (GTDB taxonomy): domain Bacteria; phylum Bacillota; class Bacilli; order Bacillales_A; family Planococcaceae; genus Metalysinibacillus; species Metalysinibacillus saudimassiliensis. The sequence continues at coordinate 551,008 of LN483074.1, read as the reverse complement.
TTGCATTAAAAGGTGCGGTGAAATACCCGCTTACTTTAGATCCTACAGTCTGGATTTTTGATGACCGTAAAGTTGATTTAAAAACTTACTTCACAGAAACACACGAAGAAGAGGACGAGGATATTAAATATATGCGTGCCGTTGGTAAACATTGGTCACGTGAAATCATGGAGGGCGCTACCTTCCCACCAACACTAAAAACCGAACGTAAATTTGACCGTAAAGGTATGCAAACAGGTACATTTGGTATTCATTTCAATCATTTTTTAAAAAATGCTGAAGTGCTACCAACTGCAACTACTGTTGTTTTTGAAACAACAACCGGTAAGGAACACAACTTTTCACTAGAGGAAGCCAAGTCTTTACTTTTTAAATATAGTGACGAAGGCAAACCTTTAGTTGAAGATGGGCCTGTTCATGTACTACTTGCTGACGGCTCAAATGTGGATGCACCCATTACAAATGTGTGTGCTATCCGCGTTCAGTAAGGAGGCTTGCCATGCGAGTAAAATGCGTAATTTGTGATGCATTAGAGCAACTTGATGACGATTTACCACAAGCAAAAAAGCTACGCAACCGTCCCATCAATACGTTTATGTGCACAACTTGCCATGACCGTATTGCCAAGAAAACTGAGGCACGTATTGCTACGGGACATTTTATTTTTTATAAAACATCACCATTACTGGATAAAGAATTTTAAAAAAATAACCTGTGCAGCGTACAAGCTACACAGGTTATTTTTATTGTACTGCTTCTTCGTCATCGTGCTTAACACGAATACGATAAATAATTAAAATTGCTGCTGCTACTAATAATCCTTCAATCATTGGTAGTGATAATGCAAAGAATGTCAGGACGATACAGCCGATAAATAAGCATCCGTAAATAATCGCATTTTGCCAAAGTTTGATATGACTACGCGCAAACCCTAACTTGTATACGACTGCACATAAAATAAACACAGTGAAAAACGTAATATAGCCTGCTACATCATAATTTGGCGCGTTTTCGTAAATTAAACGACTAATCCCCGTCAAATCATTAAATACAGCTTCTTCCGTTCCCTGCTTCATTTCTGTTGCTTGGAGGAGTACCCAATTCACACTAATCTCTCCCTTTCACTTAAAACAACTTATTGGTCAGCGTTACGAAGTTTTTTCGCTGCTTTTTCACGTTCGTTTTTGTCTAATATTTTTTTACGTAAACGAATTGATTCAGGTGTTACTTCTAAATACTCGTCATCACTTAAGTACTCAAGTGCTTCTTCAAGTGTTAAGATACGAGGTTTTTTAATAACGTTCGTTTGGTCTTTGTTAGCTGAACGAATGTTAGTTTTTTGTTTCATTTTTGTGATGTTTACAGTGATATCGTTATCACGCGTATTTTCACCAACAATCATACCTTCGTAAATTTCAGTACCTGGCTCAACGAATAATGTACCACGGTCTTCAACTTGCATCATACCGTAAGTTGTTGATTTACCTGTCTCCATAGAGACAAGTACACCTTGGTGACGACCACCAATACGGCCTGTTAGCATTGGGTGGTAGCTATCAAATGTATGGTTAATAATACCGAAACCTTTAGTGATAGACATGAACTCAGTTGTGTAACCGATTAAACCACGTGCTGGTACTAAGAACGTTAAACGAACTTGACCATTACCGTTGTTTACCATATCTAACATTTCGCCTTTACGAGTACCGATTGATTCAATAATAGAACCAACTGTATCTTCAGGAGCATCAATTTGTACGCGTTCGAATGGCTCAGATTTAACACCATCAATTGTACGTAAAATTACTTGTGGTTTAGATACTTGTAATTCAAAACCTTCACGACGCATATTTTCCACTAAGATAGATAAGTGAAGCTCACCGCGGCCTGCAACAATCCAAGCATCTGGAGATTCTGTATCTTCTACGCGTAATGATACGTCTGTTTGTAGTTGTGAACGTAAACGCTCTTCTACTTTACGTGCTGTAACATATTTACCTTCACGACCTGCGAATGGTGAATTGTTTACTAAGAATGTCATTTGTAATGTTGGCTCATCAATACGTAATGCTGGTAATGCTTCTTGGTGGTCAATTGGGCAAATTGTTTCACCTACGTTAATATCCTCCATACCAGAAATAGCGATTAAATCACCTGGTAATGCTTCTTGAACTTCAACACGTTTTAAACCGAAGAAACCAAGGATTTTTGTAACACGGAAGTTTTTCACTGTACCGTCGATTTTCATTAGTGCTACTTGTTGTCCTACATGGATTTTACCGCGGAATACACGGCCAATACCAATACGACCAACATAGTCATTATAGTCAAGTAACGCCACTTGGAATTGTAACGGCTCGTCTTCATTGTCTACTGGCGCAGGGATATGTTCGATAACTGTATCGAATAAAACGTTCATGTTTGGCTCTTGTGTTGCTGGGTCTGGATCTAGGCTCGCTGTACCATTTACACCTGATGCGTAAACTACAGGGAATTCTAATTGTTCGTCGTCAGCACCAAGTTCAATAAATAATTCTAGCACTTCGTCTACTACTTCTTCAGGACGAGCTGCTGGTTTATCAACTTTGTTTACTACTACGATTGGTGTTAACTTTTGCTCTAACGCTTTTTTTAGTACAAAGCGTGTTTGAGGCATACAGCCTTCGTAAGCATCTACTACTAAAACTACACCATCAACCATTTTTAAAATACGCTCAACTTCACCACCGAAATCGGCGTGTCCTGGTGTATCTAAAATGTTAATACGTATATCGTTATAGCTTACTGCTGTATTTTTTGCTAAAATTGTAATACCACGTTCACGCTCGATATCACCTGAGTCCATCATGCGGTCTTCAGTATGTTCGTTTGAACGGAAAGTACCTGATTGTTTTAATAATTGGTCTACTAATGTAGTTTTACCATGGTCAACGTGTGCGATGATTGCGATATTGCGAATATCTTGACGTAATTTAGTCATTGTTCCACTCCATATTCTTTTTTCGTATGTTTAACTGTGCTATTATAGCATAAGATGATTAGCTTGTCTTTTTGAACTTCTTATTTTTTACAAACTTTTAGTCTAACGAGGAGGTTTTTCTTGTGAATCGTGCAAAAATTGTGATGGCGATTATGGCACTTGCAGCGATACTTTCGATGTGTTCCATTGGTTATTCTGTAGCCATTGGCAGCGGGATGGGGATTGTTGCTGGTATACTAGCAGTATGCTTCGTGTTTATGATGGGCTTCAAATTAAAACGTAAATTCCGAGAGCAAAATCTATTATAAATACAATGCCTTGAGCTGTCGCGCTCAAGGCTCTTTTTTATAATTGCTCGATATAATTTGTTAAAATTTCTTTATGCACAGTAGGGTTACCGATTAAAAAAGTATCTTGCCCTAAAAAATCAAAGTATTCTCCATTTAAATTAGTGGCCACTGCACCTACCTCTTTAGCGATAATCGTGCCTCCACCAATATCCCAAGGCGCCAAGCGCATTGATAAATAAGCATCCAGTTTACCACTAACCACAAAAGCAATCTCCATAGCAGCTGAACCATATGAACGCGTACCACGAACTTTTCTAATGAGTGAAATTAATTTTTCGTGATTAATTTTACCATTTGGGGTTACCCAATTCGCATTAATACCAATGACTGCTTCTTCTAATTTAACTGGCTGCAACTTGCGCAGTGGTGAATCATTATACCAAGCACCCTCACCTTCAATCGCGCAAAATAAATCACCGCGCATAACATCATAAATATACCCGAGCTTACCTACACCATCTATAAAAATACCAATCGTAATCATAAAATGACGATGTTGCTTTACAAAGTTCATTGTGCCATCAATCGGATCAATAATCCACACGACACCTTCTAGCGATTGTACAGCTTCCCCCATACCTTCCTCACCTAAAATACGATGCGTGGCATTATATGTTTTGATTTTTTTAATAAAAAATAATTCTGTTTCACGGTCAATATTTGTGACCAAATCGTTAGCACTAGATTTTGTCTCCACAATTAAATCATACGAGAATGACTTACGAATACGCTCGCCCGCTTCTTTTATAATTTCCTTTGCAAAGTTATCGAGTTGCTTAATATCCATACACTTCACACCCTTCTTTGTCAGTAGTAACATCACTGCTACTCCCCCACCCCTAGTATAACAAAAATCACTTGCCGTCTTGCATGCAAGTGATTTTTATTTTGTGATGTGTAATGGCTTATGCGTATACATGGAGCACCTCTAGCTCTTTTTGAATTTCAGCTAAACGTTTTTTGCTGCGTACAATATCTTTTGCGTCATTTTGTTGCATCGCATCATATAGTGTAGCTAGCTCATAATCTAGTTCTAGCTCTAACATACGCATATATTGTTTCTCAATGTCTGATTTACGTATCATTTTAACAACCTGTTTCATACTAAACACCATCCTTTTTGTTTTGTAGGATTTGTTGCGTCTCTTGTTGATATCTTCTTACTTCATTTTTGCCCTATTATTGCGCATAATAAACATACAATCGAAAAGGAGTTAAAAAAATTATGACATTTAACGGATTTACCCCACAAGATTTTGCAACATTTATGATCCCTGGTTTAGCTGAACGTATGGAAGCAATCGAAACACGTATTCGTCCTAAGTTTCGTTATATTGGGCAACGTACAACGGATCAACTCAGCATGCAATTAAACCAAGAAATGTTTTTGCACATCGCAAAGCATGCACGCCGAACAGTCAATCCACCGCAAGACACGTGGTTAGCTATTGCTAATAATAAACGTGGTTATAAAAAGCACCCACACTTTCAAGTAGGGATTTTTGACGACCATATTTTTATTTGGTTAGCCTTTATTTATGAGTTGCCAAATAAATCGCAAATTGCTTCGACCTTTATCGATGCGCAAGGAATGTTTGATGAATTGCCGAACGATTTTGTAGTATCACTAGACCATATGAAAAAAGATGCTACTCCACTTGCTACACTTGACAAAGAAGCGGCACTTAAACGCTTTAGAGATGTTAAGAAAGCAGAGTTTTTAATTGGACGTCACATAAAAAAAGACGACCCTATTTTACAAGATGGCACAGCACTACTTACAAAAATTGAAAGTACTTTCGATGCTTTAGTACCACTTTACCAATTAGCCTATCAAGATTTTAATTGAAAATAGTTATCACTATCATTTATAATGTAAATTATTACATAGTAAAGGATGGTTTTTTATGATTGGTATTTTACATTTTGCTTATGGTGCACCACAAAGTTTAGATGATTTAACAGATTATTTTAGCCATGTTTTAAATGGTAAAACACCTCCACCACCAATGATGGCGAACATCATAAATCAATTTGCGCGCGTAGGTAAAGCTGATTTGATTGGCGGTGTGACCTCACGTATTGCTAGTGGGCTTCAGCAGTTATTACCGACTACACGTATTTATAAAGGCTACCGTCATACCGCACCTTTCATTGAAGATAGTGTGCAACAGATGCTTGCTGATGGGGTCACAAAAATTATTGTGTTACCAATCAATCCAATCTTTTCGCAATCAGGTAGCGGTGCTGTACATGCTCAAGTCGATACTATTGTTAATGGCGCTGTACCTGTTGTTCATTTAAATGATTGGCATTTGCACCCTGCCATTATCGCGCTATATGCTAATCGCGTACGTCGTGCCAACAATTGGTTACCACAAGCGGCTCAACAAAAAGCAATTACCTTTTTCACAGCACATAGTCAACCACTAGACACTGAACGTAACGCGCCTTATATTGCACAAATGGAGGCTATGGCACTAGCCATTGCCGAAGCAGCCGCGCTACCTGCAGCACAGGTTGCCTACCGCAGCGCTAAAGAACGCGCTAAATGGTTAGGTCCTGACGTACAAGAAGCCATTCAAACTGCTGTTGATAACGGTCATACAGGCATCATTACATGTGAGCTTTTATCTTTAGCACCAGATGTTGAGTCTTTCTTTGAAATTGGCGCAGACTGCCAAGCACTGTGCGCAACTCTTGATATACCTTTTGTGCAAAGTGAGTTTCCTGCAGACAGTATTGATACTGTACTTGCGCTAAAAGAAATAATTACACCTCACCTATAAGAAAAAAGGAGTTACGCAAAAAAACTGCGTAACTCCTTTTTGTTCATTCATTTCATTTTAATTAGCGTACCATCAGCCTGCGCCTTTGCTTCTTTAATCACACGGTATGCAACGTAGCCACTGCTCTGCTCAAACTCGCGACACAATGTTTTTTCTTCTGCTTGTGCTGGTACAATTTCTTTAAAGCGGCGATAATTTTTCATCATCACTTCACGCTTAACACCTTTTTCATAGGCTAGCTCAATCGCCTCAAAAAATTTAACGACATCAATCATTTCTGTTGTTGACCATTCAGGTAACAATGGGTAAGAATACTCCAAGCTACTAACCACCTTTACTTAGTTACCCCATTTTAAACGGATTGCCTCCGCTTGTGCAACCATTCGATCAAATAATGCCTGTACAGTTGGGACATCCTTAATTAAACCCGTCACTTGCCCTGCCCAACCAAAGCCTTGTGAAGCATCGCCATCATAAATAAATTTTTTGTTGGCGTTACCGCTAATATGTTCCTTTAAGGCCTCATAGGTTGGCGTTGTCTCTTCAATCGCTAAAATTTCTTCAGTAAATGGGTTACGAATCGCGCGTGCTGGTGCACCAATTGAACGTTTAATAATTGTTGTATCTGCTTCTGTGCTATCAAGTAGCGCTTGCTTATAAGCAGCCGAGGCATGCACACACTCTTGCGTGGCAATAAAGCGCGTACCCATCTCTATCCCCTCTGCACCTAAAGCATGCGCAGCCATCCAACCACGACCATCACCAATGCCTCCTGATGCTACTACGGGAATGCTGACTGCATCCACAACTTGAGGAATCAACACCATTGTGCCGATATCATCACGCCCTAAATGACCGCCGCCTTCTTGCCCTACTACCATTACTGCGTCAGCACCAAGTTCCTCTGCTTTTTCGGCTTGGCGGCGAGCTGCAACAAGCACTAACTTTTTACAAGTGCTATCTTTTAGCAATTCAAATAAAGGTGCTGGGTTCCCCCCTGTCATTGTCACAACAGGCACATTTTCTTCTGCTGCTACACGTACCATTGCCTCGTAACCTTTGCCATGATTACCAATTGCAAAGTTAACTCCAAATGGTCGATCCGTTAATTCACGTACTTTATTAATTTCGGCACGCAATTCCTCGGGCGTTGCTAAACTCATTGCTGTAATTTGCCCAAGCCCCCCTGCATTACTTACGGCAGCCGCAAGCTCTGCATAGGCAAGATACGCCAACCCACCTTGTATAATTGGATACTGAATTCCTAATAATGCTGTAATTTTAGTTTCCCATTTCATTGTTAACCACTCCTTCTATACTGTATTAGTTCGGCACAGTGTACAAAAACCCTCTTTTTCGAGCAAAAGCAAGTTGTTTACAAATTTAGCTTAAGTTAGCTACAATAATTGAAGGGAGTGATCACGTTGAACACATGGCATAAACGCTTTGACACAGAAAAATATATGTATGGTGAAACACCCAATGAGTTTATCCGTACTCACGCAGGCTATTTAAATGAGCACGCGACTATTGCAGCATTTGCTGAGGGAGAGGGACGTAATGCTGTCTTTTTAGCACAGCTTGGTCATACAGTAACAGCTTTTGATTATGCGCAGAGCGGCTTAGATAAAACTGAGCGCCTTGCTACTAAAAACCAAACAGTGGTTACGACAAAACTCACAGATTTACTAACGGATGATGTACCTGTAGCTCAATTTGATGCTGCTATTATGGTCTTTGGACATTTTTATCAAGACGACCAGTTAAACGTACTAAATAAAATTGCAAACTCTGTAAAGCCTGGCGGACGCATTATGATGGAGCTTTACTCTACTGCACAAATTACGTATGGCACAGGCGGCCCTCGTGATACAGACTGGTTGTATGACGCTAAGCAATTACTAGATTGGTGCGCCCAATATAAAATACTTCACTTCTTTACAGGCGAAGTGGAACGCAGTGAAGGCGAGCTTCATACAGGACTAGCACATACCATACAATTTATTATCAAAAAATAAAAAGGACGTGCTTAGCGCACCTCCTTTTTTATTATTGTAGTAATGTTGTGACAATACGCAACATAGCGATTTGCGCCTTAAGTGCACTAACTTCCTCAAGCTCTAATGCTAATAGTTCATTTTGAAATCCTAACAGCATCCCTTGCCACTCGCCGTCCTCTTCAACTACAAACTCAATTTCAAATAAATCAGCACGCAGTTGTTTAATAGCTTGTCGCTGCATCTCATCACTCACACGATAAAGCCCCAACATTTGTGTATTTAATAATTGAATGGCTTGCCCTCTGTTCGTCACAGGTGCTACTTCGGTTACTACCATCGGTTGTTCCTCCTCAATCGTACCATCTACTGCTACACGCACATCAATTACAAGACGCACAACTTGCTCTAACCATGTAGCAAAGTGCTTAGCACCCTCTGCATGTTGTAAACTCGCAAAAAAATCATCTGGCATTATGTACTGTTTATTGCATTGCTCATAAAGCGCGATTACCGCATAAGTTACGCTTGCCTCTTGCTGTGTTGCTAGCTCAATTGTTACGCCTTCAAAAAGCGGCACATTTGCCATATAATGCGCAAATAATTGATTAACTTCAGCAGGTGTAATAACTTTCACTTCCGTGTAGGAAGTGCCCAGTGCCTGTAAATCTGTAGCCGCCTTTACTTGACTAGGACTCGTTTGTAATAAGTAAAATAATGTACTCGTAATGATTGTTGGGATATGTTTAGCGTATAGGCTATCCTTGCTTAATGATTGACTCAAAGTGCTTTCCTCCTCTAGTCGTACTCGTTCTTATTATAGCCCTTATCTACTATTTTACCAAAGGATTTCTGTTGTAAAATCGTACTATTCTGTAAATAGGTCACACTATACTTATCAGCCAGTTGCGCTAAAAAGCATCGCATTTCTTCGGCATCTCCTGTAAGCTGAAGTAACAGCTCCTTGTAACGAGCGCTCTCACTAGCTGTTGCATACTTTTTAAAATAACCCCACATATGAGCACAAGCATTTTGCATACTACCTTGCGTCAAAGGTTGTTGCTTTGCCTCCTCTATTATAGCGTTGAGTTTTGTCTCATTAGCTTGCGGATTTTTTAAATAAGTACGGATAGCTTGATAATGACGCTGACTATAAAATAACACGGCGTACTTTTCTTCACGCCAACGTTTTTCGAGCTGTGCTCGCATAATACATTCCTCCTGAGGTGGTTCAAGTGAAAACACACATATTGCATTATTTGGTGCTCGTGATGAGCATCGTCGTACTCGCATGGTGCTGGGATGATTTTTTTAACACGCCAATAGCTCGCCTATTACTAAATGTCGATTTCTTAATCGATTATACGGTACGTCAGCCAAGCTTAGCTGAAGAATTTCTTTACCATGCCATTACGACATTTATTATTTATGGACTATTCATCCAGTTAGCACGCACACGATTGTATATCCCTGCACTGCTTATTTTCACGATTTTTTCTTCAACTGTGCTGTACTTTATTTTAGGTGAACAAGCTGTCCGCCCTATTACACTAACTACCGAAGCCTTTGCAGGTTGGGTTGTCATTCATTTAATCTTTGTTGCGCTATTATATCGTTTCACTACAAAATAAGGGACTGCACAAATGTGCAATCCCTTTTAAAATACAAAATAAACGAAAATTGGGCAAATAAAAGCGCCCACTACAGCACTTAGCCCCATCGCTAATGAGCCTACAGATAATTCTTTTTCGCCATAATCTTGTAAACAAGATAAACCAACACCATGTGAGGCACTACCAATCGAAACGCCTCGCGCAATGGCTGATTCGATTTTGCCGTATTTAATAACTAACGGTCCAATAATTGCGCCGACAAAGCCTGCTACCATTACGAGCACAGCTGTGAGCGGCGGGATACCATTAATTGATTCACTTACTTGCATCGCTACAGGTGTTGTTAACGATTTTGGTAGTGATGTTAAAATCCACGATTTTTCAAGCCCCATTAAAAAAGTCAACACAGATACACTAATTAAACCTGACATCATCGCAAAGACAATGCTCGAAAGTATAGCTGTACGGTATTTTTTTACCAGTGCTCGCTGATTGTATAGTGGATAGGCAAGCGCTACTACAGCTGGTCCCAACATTTTTTGTAGCCATTCGCCACCAATCATATACGTATCATAAGGGATTTTAAAATAAATTAATACAAGTACGGACACAATCGTTGTTGTAACAATAGGCAATAATAGTGGCGTAGGAAAACGGTGGTGTAGCTTAGTCATCGCCATAAACATCGCAATCGTTAAACCAATTACAAGGATAGCCGTCATCACTGTACTTCACCATCCTTTTTTGTTTTACGCTCCACATATTGCGAAAAGCGCCCTGTTGCATAAATCGTAAATAATGTACTAATCATTACTGCAATAATAAGCTTAGCTCCTGCGCTTGATAATAATTGTGGATACTCCACAATCCCTACAGTTGCAGGTACAAAAAATATCGTTAACACACCAATTAAAAAGCTCGAGCCATCTTGAATAGCCTTCACATTTATCCATTTCATTTGTAAGCATAACGACAATAAAATAAGTCCGATAATACTACCCGGTAAAGGCAGACCGGTTTGCGTTACAATAAACGTGCCAACGAGATAAAAAACATATAATATCGCGATTTGCACAATAATACGCACAACTCTCATTTGTATACCTAACCCCCTCTTGACGTTTACTGTCCATTGTACGCCTCCCCATTTTTATTGTCCATGATAAATGATAACAAAAAAACTACTCAATGCACTATTTACTAGGCATTGAGTAGTAATAAATTAATCCTCTTCTATTTCAAGTCGATTTTTCTTCAGTAACTTCGAAATAAACTCATATACTACAGGTACAATAATAAGTGTCAATAATGTGGAACTCACTAAACCACCAATTACTGTAATCCCTAAGCCCTTCGAAATTAAGCCACTTCCTTCAGCGCCGATCGCTAATGGAATCAAAGCACCAATTGTCGCAATAGCTGTCATTAGGATTGGACGTAAACGTGTTACGCCCGCTTCTAAAATCGCCTCGCGCATTGGCTTACCTTCATGCTCCATATGAATGATGCGGTCAACTAATACAATGGCGTTAGTTACAACAATACCAATCAACATCAGCATACCCATCAATACCGAAACAGAAATCGTTTCACCTGCAATATAAAGCGCTACTAGCGTACCAATTACCGTAAACGGTAGTGAGAATAAAATCGCAAATGGCGCTAATCCCTCACCAAACGTTACCACTAAAATGAAATAAACAATCGCAATCGCGGCAAGCATCGCATAAGCAAGTTGCATAAAAGCTTCTTGCATATCAGCAGCAACACCGCCTGTCTCAACTTCAACGCCTTTTGGCAAGTCTAGCTTGTCAATGCGTTTATTAATATCTGCAGTTGCCTTCGTTACATCTTGACCATCTAGTTTAGCTGATACTGTCGCATATAAGCGGTTACTTTGACGGTCAATTTTATTTGCTGCACTACCCTCTTTTACCTCTACCACGTCGCGTAAAGCAATCGTCTTACCAAGTGGTGTAGGGATTTGAGTCGCTAGTACCTCATCAAAGTTTTTAGGTGCTGGTTTTTCCTTTTTAACAATTACCTTAATGTCCTTACCGTCTTTTTCAATAGTTGTTAGGTTTTCGGCTGGGATATTTGGATTTAGCATCATGGCAATTTGGATTGTTGATAACCCATTTTGCTCTACTTTATCGCGGTCAATTTGTAATGTAAATTCGTCAAAGCGGTCAGACAAACTTGACGAAGCGTCCTTAACCTCATCTGACTCTTCCATAGCGCCGACGATTTGTTGTGTCACTTCTTCTAATGTCTCAACAGATTCACCATAAACCGTATAGCTCACTTCATTACTTGAACCCGACATAGCAAAGTCTTGGTTCTTCCACGTACCTGACTGTTCAATCGCAGTTACTTCTTTAATTACAGCTTCTTTTTTATCCCCAAAATCTTTTGTATCAGGGTCAAAGATAACAAACATTAATGAACCATCTGCACCGCCGCCCATCATTGCATTTTCGTTACCACCAATTGACATTTGTACTGTTTTAACATCGTCATGTGCAAGCAACTTTTCTTCAACGACCGCTACATTCTCAAGCGTTTGATCACGTAGCTCACCTGGCTCAGGCGTATATGTTAAATACAATGTTTTTTGGTCTTCTTCAGGTAAAAAGCTAAAACCAATCTTCGGAATTAAAAATAAACTTGCTACTAATACTACTAATGCCAAAAGACTTGTGACAAACTTATGATTAAGCGTCCAATTTAATGTGCGTTTATAACTCTGCGCCATCATACTTGGTGCTTGCTTGCGTCCGCTCTTAGCACGACTATACATTTTACGTTTAAATAATGTATGTGATAACGCTGGTACAACGGTAATCGCTACAACTAGGGATGCACCTAACGCAAACGTCATCGTTAAAGCAAATGGCATAAATAACTCGCCCACCATACCACCAACAAATACAAGCGGTGCAAATACAGCAACGGTTACTAATGTTGACGACATAATCGGTCTAAACATCTCTAAAGTTGCGGCGCGGATTAGCGGTTTACCTTTTAATGGCTCATCCTTTAAATGAATACGTCTATAAATATTTTCCACTACTACAATGGAGTCATCAATTACGCGTCCAATTGCTACTGTCATAGCACCTAATGTCATCATATTTAAAGTAATCTCTAACTGATGCAAAATCACAAAAGCAATTAAAATAGATAGTGGAATCGAAATTACCGAAATGATTGTTGAACGCCAATCACGTAGGAATAGTAAAATAATTAAAATCGCAAAACCTGCACCAAATAATGCTTTACTAAACATTGTTTCGACGGATTTTTCAATTGGTTCGCCTTGATCTAATGTAATATCAAGTGATAAGTCACTATGTTTCTTTTCAATATCCTTAGCTACCTTTTTAACATCGTTTACCACATCAACGGTATTAGCCTCTTGCCCTTTCACTACTTGAATGGCAATGGCATCCTTACCATTAGTACGTGCAATCGACTCAACCTTACCTACTTGTTCAAGTTTAGCAATATCTTTAAGCTCAACAAATGGCACAGGATTAGTGGCACTTGGTGTTATAGGAATTTTTAATGAAGCAAGTTCGTCTAGTGTTGTCATTTTACCATCAACAACTACTGACTGCTCCTTATCTTCAAACGGGAATAAGCCTAGTGGTGCACGCACGTCCATCGCTTGAATCATTTGCTTCACATCATCCTCAGTTACCCCAAGCTGTTGCATTTTTGCTTCATCATAGCGCACTTCGATTTCTTCAACATGTTGTCCTGAAATCGACACAGATGATACACCATCAATTTTATCAAACTGCGGTTTGACAATAGTTTCTACTGTTTTTGTCAGCTGCGCAATATCTTCTTCTTCACTTGATACACTTAACGCAACAACAGGAAAGGCGTTCATTGTAATACGTGCAACAGTCGGTGCTTGCACAGTGTCTGGCATAGTTACGTTGTCAATGACTGATTTAATTTCACGCTCAGCCTCTGCCATATCCGAACCATAACGATACTCTACTTGTACACTCGACATATTAGCGAATGAACTAGAGGTTACATTTTTTACACCCTTTAAACTCGCAACTGCCTTCTCCATAGGTTCGGAGACATCATCCATTACTTGTTCGGGCGTTGCACCTGGATAAACAGTCATCACAGTTACTACAGGAATCGAAATATCAGGAATGGTTTCCATTTTCATACGTGTGCCCGCATAAATCCCTGCACCCGCTATGATAAATGTTAACAACCAAACCGCTAGCTTATTTTTCAATACAAACTTAACAATTGAATTCAACCTTGCACCTACTCTCGTTTTGACTTAGTAGTCATATTAAATTATAATAATGACCACTAAGTCAATTGTCAATTTTAATGCACAAAAGGATGTGTCGTCAGTGTCCAAAAAAAACTTAATTATTGAGCAAGCTGCCCTGCTTTTTGCAGAGCACTCGATTGAGTCCACATCAATTGAGCACATTACTAAAAAATGCGGGATTTCTAAAGGCGCATTTTATTTACATTTTAAATCGAAGGATGATTTAATCCTACAAATCTTTGAGCACTTCTTTAAAGATATTGCGGGGCGTTTTACTGCCATAGAGGGTGGGTCATTCCCCGCCTCAAAAAAATTACGCACCTATGTCATTACTTTTTTTGAAGTGCTTGAAGATAAACTACCCTTTATTTCGATGTATATGCGTCAGCAACGTACACCTAATGAAGCGCTATTTGCTTTATTTACGCATTACAATAGCTTAATTGACGAAGCAACCAAACAATTGCTCATTACGGTGTACCAAAAGAAAATCGAAGGCGTTACAATGGACATACTTGTAACATTAAAAGGGTTAATCCGTGGCTATAGTGAACATATTTTATTAAATCGTGCGGCATATGATTATGATAAACTTGCTGATACAATTGTTGAGCGCCTTGATACGATTGTTGAGCACACTACTCTTTGGTTCTTACAAGACGATGCCATTAGCTTACCTCCTTGTGAAGCTATTTCTTTTGAACTTATTTCCAAGGAAATAGTAACACAGCTTGATAACTATCAAGACAATGCCTTCCTCCACGAAAGTCTTGAGCTATTATATACTGAGCTCAACAAACAAAACGCTAGTCCAGCATTAATTGCCGGCATGCTAGCTAACCTACAAGACGAACCTGCCTTACAGTGGCTTCGCTTCCTAATTAAAAATTATAAAAAATCGGTGTAGCCCAATTAGGCCACACCGATTTTTTATAATGCGTGACCTGAGCCACCATCAATATTAACTGTAGTGCCTGTAACATAGCTTGCGGCGCTTGATGCTAAAAATAAAATAACATTAGCTGCCTCTACTGTGTCACCAATACGCCCAAGTGGGATACTCTCGCCGATTTGCTTAGAGTATGCTTCCCATGATAGCTCAGGAGCCTCTGCCTTCCAGCGTTTTTCAATTTGATCACTACGTATTAAACCAATGCATACAGCATTGACACGAATATTATCTTTACCTAAATCTTTACTCATCGCTTTTGTTAAAGCTAAACCTGCCGCTCTGCTAACCGTTGTTGGCAACGAGCTTGCTGGTGGTGTTTTAGCAAGCACTGCCGTTAAATTAATAATAGCACCGCCGCCCTCCTTACGCATATGAGGTACTGCAAATTTTGAACAATGGACGGCACCAAATACTTTTAAATCAATATCGGCCTGCCATAACTCTGATGATACAATTTCAAATGGATTAGCTGAAGCGGTACCCGCATTATTTACTAAAATATCAATTTTACCGTAATGTTCAACGGTTTTATCAATTAAGTTTTTACATTCCTTTTCTTTTGCCACATCAGTTGGCACAACAAGCACTTCTTTACCTGTCGCCTCTTTAATGCTTGCCGCTGCTACGCGCAATTGCTTTTCGCCACGTGCTGACAACACCACGTTTGCGCCTTCCTTTACAAGTTGTAATGCTACTTCATAACCGATACCTTTACTCGAACCTGTAATGATTGCTACTTTATTTTGCAAGCCTAACTCCATCTATCCCACACTCCTTTTATCATGCTACCTCTATTATAATAGAAAATTCGAAATTATGTGTACAAAAAAAGCCGCTCTACTAAAGAGAGCGACTTATACTACTTATTTTTTAGCAATAATATGGATTGGGTTGCCAAGTAAAACTTCAGCAGTTTCCATTGTAATTTCACCTAGTGTTGGGTGAGCATGGATTGTTAACGCGATATCTTCAGCAGTCATACCGCCTTCGATTGCTAAGCCCATTTCAGCGATCATGTCAGAGGCACCAACGCCTACGATTTGAGCACCGATTAATAAGCCATCTTCTTTACGCGCTACTAATTTTACAAAACCATCTGTTGCGTTAAGCGCTAATGCACGTCCGTTCGCTGCAAATGGGAATTTAGCCGCTGTGTATTCGATACCTTCAGCTTTAGCTTGTTCCTCATTGTAACCTACAGTAGCAAGTTCCGGATCTGTGAAGCATACTGCTGGGATTGCAAGATAATCTACGATAGATTTTTCGCCAGCAATTGCTTCAGCTGCTACTTTACCTTCGTAAGAAGCTTTATGTGCTAATTGAGGACCGTCTACGATGTCACCAATTGCATAAATGTTTGAAACATTTGTGCGGCATTGTTTATCTACTTCTAGTAAACCACGCTCAGCAAATTTAAGTCCGATTTCTTCAAGACCCATTTCGTCAGTGTTAGGACGACGACCAACAGTTACTAATACGTAATCTGCTTCAACTTTCTTTTCTTCGCCGCCTGCCTCATATGTTACAACTACGCCGTCTTTTGTTTCTTCAACGCCTTTAGCTGATGCATTAACAACGATTTCAACACCTTTTTTCTTTAGACCTTTTTTAACAACTTGTGTCATTTGTTTTTCAAAGCCAGCTAAAATATCTTTACCGCCTTCAATAATTGTTACTTCTGCGCCCATGTTAGCATACGCTGAACCTAGCTCAGTACCGATATAACCGCCACCAATAACAACAAGCTTACCAGGAAGCTCTTTTAAGTTAAGTGCGCCAGTAGAATTAATTACGCGTTCCGTATATTTAAACGTTGGGATTTCAACTGGGCGTGAACCTGTAGCTAAAATCGCGTTTTTAAATGTATACGTTTGCGCATTTTCACCGTCAATAATACGAACTGTGTTCGCATCTACGAAGTAAGCTTCGCCTTTAACGATTTCAATTTTATTACCTTTTAATAAACCTTCGACGCCGCCAGTTAATTTTTTAACTACGCTCTCTTTAAACGCTTGCGCTTTTGAGAAGTCTAATTTAACATCAGATGCGATAACACCCATATCGTCTGAGTTTTTAGCGTTTTCAAAACGGTGACCTACTGAAATTAGTGCTTTTGAAGGGATACAACCAACGTTTAAACAAACGCCACCTAATGTATCACGTTCTACGATTGTTACTTTTTGTCCAGTTTGTGCTGCACGAATTGCTGCAACATAACCCCCTGGGCCTGAACCGACAACTAAAGTTTCTGTTTCAATTGGGAAATCTCCTACTACCATTTTATTACGCCTCCATTAATAATAATTCTGGCTCACTTAACAAACGCTTGATGTGATTCAATGCGTGTTGTGCAGTGGCACCATCAATCATGCGATGGTCAAAGCTCAATGATAATGCTAACACAGGTGCGGCTACAATTTCACCATTTTTTATTACAGGTTTTTCAGAAATACGGCCGATTCCTAAAATCGCCACTTCTGGATGATTAATTACCGGTGTGAACCATTGTCCACCAGCAGACCCAATATTCGTAATCGAGCATGATGCGCCCTTCATTTCGTCTGGTGCAAGCTTGCCATCGCGTGCTTTTACAGCTAGCTCATTAATTTCATTTGAAATTACGAATACGGATTTACGATCAGCATGTTTAATCACTGGTACTAGTAAGCCACGGTCTGTATCTGCTGCAATACCAATATTGAAGTAATGTTTTTGAATCACTTCGCTCGTTGCATCATCAAATGAACGGTTTAATTCAGGGAACTCACGTAGTGTGCTCACTAACGCTTTGACCACATAAGGTAAGTACGTAAGTTTGATTCCTTTTTCAGCCGCAATCTCTTTGAATTTTTTACGGTGCGCAACAAGTTCCGTTACGTCTACTTCATCCATTAGTGTAACATGTGGTGCGGTATGTTTCGAATGAACCATTGCTTTAGCAATTGCTTTTCGAATTGGCGAAATTTTTTCGCGGGTTTCTGGGAAGTCAACACCTGCTGGTACAATTGGTTTTGCCGGTTCTGCCTTTGGCGCTTGTTCTGTTACTTGTTTAGTTTCAGCCGCAGGCGTAGCTGTATCGCCTGACATAAATGCCTCAATATCTGCTTTTAAAATGCGTCCGTTTTTGCCTGTACCTGTAACTTCTTGAATCGTTACATCATTATCACGTGCAAATTTACGTACAGATGGCATTGCAATGACACGATTTTCTACAGTTTGCGTTGCAGTTGGTGTAGCTTCTGCCTTAGGTTCTTCTTTAACTTCTTCTTCAGATGCATCTGTTTTTGATGCTTCATTTTGCTTATGGTGTGCATCGCCCTTAAGCTGTAAATCCTCATAACCAGGTGCATCAAAGCGAATTAAAATATCGCCTACTACTGCTACAACACCCTCGTCTACAAGTACTTCTTCTACTTTGCCATCAACTGGTGAAGGGATTTCGACAACTGCCTTGTCATTTTGCACTTCACAAAGTACATCGTCCTCTTTTACTTCGTCGCCCGCCTTAACGAACCACTTTACGATTTCACCTTCATGGATACCCTCGCCGATATCTGGTAATCGAAATTCAAAAGCCATAGTATTCTCCGTCCCTTCAATTAAAATTCTAAAACTTTTTTAGCTGTTTCCATTACATCTTTAAAGTTTGGTAACCAAACGCTCTCTGCTTGCGGGAATGGGTAAACTGTATCTGGTGCTGCTACACGTAATACAGGTGCTTCTAAGTGTAAAATAGCGCGCTCTGTAATTTCTGCTACTACGTTAGCTGCAATACCCGCTTGTTTTTGTGCTTCTTGTACAACAATTGCACGTCCCGTTTTTTTAACAGAAGCAATAATTGTTTCGATATCTAATGGTTGAATCGTACGTAAATCAATTACTTCAACCGCATGTCCTTCTTTTTCAAGTTCTTCTGCTGCTTTTAAGCTCTCATGAACCATTAAACCGTAAGCAATGATAGTTAAGTCTTTACCTTCACGCTTTACATCCGCTTTACCTAAAGGAATTGTATATTCTTCTTCTGGCACTTCTTCACGGAATGAACGATATAATTTTAAATGCTCTAAGAAAATAACTGGATTGTCATCACGAATAGAGGAAATTAATAACCCTTTCGCATCATAAGGTGTTGATGGTACAACAACCGTTAATCCTGGCTGAGCTGTCATTAAACTCTCTAAGCTATCTGAGTGCATCTCTGGTGTATGCACACCGCCACCAAATGGTGAGCGAATTGTAACAGGCGCATTGTAAACACCGCCACTACGATAACTCATACGTGCTAGCTGTCCACTAATAGAATCCATTACTTCGTAAACGAAGCCGAAGAATTGGATTTCAGGTACAGGACGGAAACCTGTTAGTGAAAGACCAATTGCTAAGCCGCCAATGCCTGACTCTGCTAATGGTGTATCAAATACACGATTAACACCAAACTCTTTTTGTAAGCCATCCGTTGCACGGAATACGCCTCCGTTTACACCAACGTCTTCACCAAAAACGAGTACATTCTCGTCATTTTTTAATTCTGTACGAAGCGCATCTGTAATCGCTTGAATCATCGTCATTTGTGCCATAGCTTATTTCGACTCCTTCTCTTTGTAGATTTCGTATTGTTCTTTTAAGTTAAACGGCATATCGCCTTTATACATATTATCCATAAGTTCTGTTACTTTTTGCTTTGGTGTAGCATCTGCTTTTTTAATGGCTACTTTAATTTCTTCTTTTGCACGCTCAATGACTTCATTTTCTTTTTCTTCTGTCCATAAGCTCTTGTCTTCAAGGAATTTACGGAAGCGTACTAATGGATCTTTTTTCGCCCATTCCGAGTCAATATCAGATGTACGGTAGCGTGTTGGGTCATCGCCTGCCATTGTATGTGGACCGTAACGGTAACACATTGTTTCAATAAATGTTGGGCCTTCTCCGTTAATTGCACGTTCGCGAGCTTGCTTTGTTACTGCATATACAGCTAGTGCGTCCATACCGTCTACTAATACACTTGGTAAGCCTGCTGCAATACCTTTTTGTGCGATTGTTTTTGCTGCTGTTTGTAATTCACGCGGTGTTGAAATTGCGAATTGGTTATTTTGCACAATAAAGATAGCTGGTGATTTAAAAGCACCAGCAAAGTTAATGCCTTCATAGAAGTCACCTTGCGAAGAACCACCATCACCTGTGTAAGTAACGGCTACAGCTTTTTCGCCGCGTTTTTGCAAACCTAATGCTACACCTGCTGTTTGAATGTACTGTGCACCGATAATAATTTGTGGTGCTAAAACATTTACACCCTCAGGTACTTGGTTACCTACAAAGTGGCCACGTGAGAATAAAAACGCTTTCTCTAATGGTAGACCATGCCAAACGATTTGCGGCACGTCACGGTAGCCTGGTAAAATCCAGTCCGCTTTTTCAAGCGCAAATTGCGATGCTAATTGTGATGCCTCTTGCCCTGCTGTTGGCGCATAGAAACCTAAACGACCTTGGCGGTTTAAAGAAATTGAGCGTTGATCAAGGATACGCGTATAAACCATGCGAGTCATTAATTCTACTAGCTCGTCATCTGTTAAATCTGGCATTGCCGCCTCATTAACAATTTTGCCTTCTTCGTTTAAAATTTGGAACATCTCAAACTTTTCTTCAATCTCATGTAATGTTTTTGTTGGATCAAGGTTAGTCGTGTTAGCCATTTTTAAATCCTCCTCATATCTGTATTATTATTATTTTATTTTTTAATAGTACAACTTTAACTACGAATAGTATACTTGATTAATTTTCGTCGGTCAATCATATAATATCAATCTTAAAGCAGTATTTATTAACATTAGTAACTGTATTAGTCTGTTATACATTTGCACATTATCTGTGCTATAACATTTATTTTATGCATTCTTTATTACTTTACCCAATCTATAGCGAACAATAACATTCTTTTGCTTTTATCACTTCAAGCATTGAACGTTTTTCATTTGTTGTATACTATAGAAAAAGAATTAATTTTCGTTATTTTAAGGAGGTCTTTAGATGTTAACAATGGACGATATTATTAAAGAAGGGCATCCTACACTACGTGAAAAAGCGAGCGAGGTAAAATTCCCGCTAACTGATGAGGAACGTCAAACAGCTGAAGCCATGCTAACTTTTTTAAAAAATAGTCAAGATGAAGAATTAGCTGAAAAATATAATTTACGCAGTGGCATTGGTTTAGCTGCTAACCAAATTAATATAGCTAAGCGTATGTTTGCTCTTTATTTAACAGATGATAAAGGCGAGCAACTTGAATTTGTTGCCTTTAATCCTAAAATCGCTAGTCACTCTGTAGAAGGAACATATTTACCAGGTGGTGAAGGTTGCCTATCTGTTGATCGCGATGTGCAAGGTTATGTACCTCGTCATGCGCGTATTACTGTGAAATTTAAGGATATGGACGGCGTAGACCATAAAATGCGTTTAAAAGGTTTGCCTGCAATTGCCTTTCAACATGAACTAGATCATTTAAACGGTGTAATGTTTTACGACCGTATTAACAAAGAAGATCCTTTCGGTGACATCCCCAACGCATCACCTTACGAAGGCTAATGAAAATCCCCAATGCCAAGATGAACTGCTTCCCGATTGTTAGACACAACTAACAATTAGAGGAGCAGTTTTTATATGGCTAAATTTACTTCAGAAGAAAAATTACAAGCAGCTTTACGATATTTAAAGGGGACTGAAAGCTCGCATGAAATCGCTAAATCGATTGGAACAGATCACAAAGCGATTCTTAATTGGGCGAAGCAATATGAGTATAACGGCGTAGAAGCATTCGTAAAACGATATACAAATTACTCAGCGCAGTTTAAACTAGATGTACTAAACTTCATGATTGAAAACGGTACGTCTTTAAATGAAACAGCGGCTATCTTTCGGATAGCGTCACAGTCAACCATACGACAGTGGCGAAAACAGTTTGAATCAAAAGGATTTGATGCCCTTCAGTCAAAGAAAAAGGGCGTCCATCCATGAAAAAAGAAACGAACAAACAACCAAAACACGTACTAGTAGAAGGCTCACCAGAAGCACTTCAAGCAGAAATCAACCGTCTACGTATGGAAAACGCGTATTTAAAAAAGTTGAACGCCTTAGTTCAAGCCAAGGAAAAATCACCAAAGAAGACAAAGTAAAGGTCATCTATGAATTAAGGCATAACTACTCGGTGAAGGCGCTTGTGAAGTTCGCAGGCATTCCTCGTAGCACGTACTACCATTACGTGAAGAAGATGAATCGACCAGATCCAGATGCCAAACTAAAAGATGATATTCAATCGATTTACAAGTAACACGAAGGCCGTTATGGCTATCGTCGTATTCGCGATGAGCTCGCGAATCGTGGACAAAAAGTGAATCATAAAAAGGTTCAACGTATCATGAAAGAACTTGGCTTAAAATGTATCGTTCGCATGAAAAAGTATAAAACTTATACAGGAACGGTTGGTAAAATTGCCCCAAATATTTTAGACCGCCAATTTACAGCGGAAGCGCCAAATGAAAAATGGACAACAGATATTTCGGAGTTTAAATTATTTGGCGAAAAGCTTTATGTATCGCCTGTTTTAGAATTTATTTAATGGCGAAATTATCACCTATACAATCGGCTCAAGACCAACCTATTCGTTGGTTTCGGAGATGTTGGAGAAAGCATTAGAACGATTACCTGAAGCACACCAACTACTGATGCATTCTGATCAAGGTTGGCATTATCAAATGAAACCCTATCGCCACGCCATTGAAGCAAGAGGCATTATACAAAGCATGTCACGTAAAGGGAACTGTTACGATAACTCTGTAATAGAGAACTTCTTTGGCATTATGAAATCTGAATTCCTTTACTTAAAGGAATTTGAAAGTGTGGAGCATTTTAAAAAGGAACTTGAAAATTATATACACTATTACAACACGAAACGCATCAAGGCAAAATTAAAAATGAGTCCAGTACAATACCGAACTCATTTTACTCAAGCTGCCTAAGCGAAATAACCGTGTCTAACTTTTGGGGGTCACTTCAGACGGCATCGGGGATTTTTTAAATTAAATGCAGTTCTTTCATAATGGTAGCGAGCCCGCCTTCATCAACATGGGGCGCAATATGCGTAGCAACTGCCTTCGCCTCAGCATGTCCGTTGCCCATTGCCACACTTGTGCCAACGGCTGACAACATTTCAATATCGTTGAGCCCATCGCCAAATGCGACCGCGTCCTCCATAGTGAATCCAAGACGTACGAGTAATTTTTCAATACCTACTGCCTTTGAGCCATTCGCTGGTAAAATATCGCATGAGTACGGATGCCAGCGTACAAATTGCACCGTAGGAAATTTCGCCTCATACAATGTTTCTTGCGCCTGCTCAATAAATACTAATGTTTGGTATACATCATTATTTTTATAGTAGACCGGGTCTACTAAAGGATACGGAAATTTAAGCGTTGCTAATGCTTCCTCTAATTTCGGCTCACCTACTACAGAAGCTACCATTTGATTTTCATCTAAAAATACAGCATGCTCCCCGCGACTTGCCCCAAATGTTACGATGCCATCAAGTGTACTTTTATCAACTTGATTGGTATAAACTACCTCACCTTTATAAACAACATATTGCCCATTAAATGTTACATATGTATCAATCGCTAGCTCTTCAAGTAGAGGCGCAATCATAAATGGCCCACGTCCTGTAGCAATCGCTAATTCATAACCATTTGCTCTTGCCTGTGCTAAAGCATCCTTAGCAGATTGCGGTATCGTCTTGGTACTATCAAACAATGTACCATCAACATCAAAAAATAAAATTTTGGCCGGATTCATCATTTATCTTTCCCTTCTATATAAAGCATTATTACTTTACACGTCACCTTATTCATTATATACTAAATGTAAATTAAGGAGTGATGCACGATGCTGAAACGACTTAAAAAGAAACTTTTAAAACGACTCAACGGTTTGTTAAATAAAAAAACAATCGCATAATTTGACGCTACGCCCTCTATTTATTTGGAGGGCTTTTCTTTATTTTAAAGTAAGTGCATGATAATATAAAGGAAATGTGGTTTTTACTGTTATACTATAATCTCATGCTCACTAATTTTTTCGGTGAGAGGAGCGCGGAGGTATGCCTTACAAGCAGCTTATTTAGGCAATGTTTAAATGGCTCGCGGTTTGGTATATTAGAAGTATAGCTATAATAGTAGCGCTACAACTATTTATGATCGACCTTAAAGGAGACAAAAAGCATGATTTACAAAGTTTATTACCAAGAAAATGCTCACGAGATTCCAGTTCGCGAAAACACTAGAAGTATGTATCTTGAAGCACAATCTGAGCGCGAGGTTCGCGTTAAATTACAAAATTTCGATTACAACATCGAATACATTCAATTGCTTGAAGGCGAGTACTTAGCGCACGAGCAAGAGAGTCCAAACTTCGAATTGGAGAATTTATAAGTCATTATGAAATTCGTTAAAAATGACCAAACAGCTGTTTTCGCACTCGGCGGACTGGGCGAAATCGGCAAAAATACGTACGGTGTACAATTCCAAGATGAAATTATTTTAATTGATGCGGGTATTAAGTTCCCTGAGGACGACCTACTAGGCATTGATTATGTCATTCCTGATTACACGTACCTTGTACGCAATGCAGATAAAATTAAGGGCTTATTTATTACGCATGGTCACGAAGACCATATCGGTGGTATCCCTTATTTACTGCGACAAGTAAACGTGCCAGTATACGGCGAAAAGCTGTCACTTGGTTTACTACGCAATAAGCTAGATGAACATGGCTTATTACGCTCAACAAAGTTAATTGAATTTAATGAAGATGATGTGTTCAAGTTCCGAAAAACGTCAGTAAGTTTCTTCCGTACAACACATAGTATTCCTGATGCTTGTGGTATCGTTGTTAAAACACCACCAGGTAACATTGTGCATACCGGTGACTTTAAATTCGACTTTACACCTGTTGGCGAACCTGCTAACTTAACTCGCATGGCTGAGATTGGTCGCGATGGCGTACTATGCTTACTATCAGATAGTACGAATGCCGAAAAACCAAACTTCACAATGTCAGAGCGTAAAGTTGGGCAAAGTATTGATGAAATCTTCCGTAATGTTGATGGCCGTGTGATTTTTGCAACGTTTGCATCAAACATTCACCGTCTACAACAAGCTACGGATGCTGCTATTAAATATGGTCGTAAAATCGCGATCTTCGGGCGTTCAATGGATAATGCTATTACAATCGGACGTGAGCTAGGCTATATTAATGCGCCAAAGGATACCTTTGTTGATGTGCAAACTTTAAACCGCTTACCAGCGAACGAAGTTATGATTTTATGTACAGGCTCTCAAGGTGAGCCAATGGCTGCGCTATCGCGTATTGCTAGCGGCACACACCGTCAAATTTCAATTCAACCAGGTGATACCGTTATCTTCTCATCTTCACCAGTACCAGGTAATACGGTAAGCGTTAATAAAATTATCGACTTACTTTACCGTGCTGGCGCAGAAGTAATTCACGGGCCTTTAAACAATATCCATACATCTGGTCATGGTTCACAAGAAGAACAAAAATTAATGCTTCGCTTAATGAAGCCAAAATTCTTCATGCCAATTCATGGTGAGTACCGTATGTTAAAAATGCATACACAGCTTGCTGCAGCATGTGACGTACCTTACGAAAATTCCTTTGTAATGGAAAATGGTGACGTACTTGCACTAAGTGCTAATGAAGCACACCCTGCTGGTCGCATACCATCAGGTGATGTATACATTGATGGTAACGGCATTGGTGATATCGGCAATATCGTACTACGCGATCGTCGCATCCTTTCAGAAGAAGGACTTGTGATTGTTGTTGTAAGTGTTGATATGGAGAAAAACAAAATTGTTTCAGGTCCAGACATCATCTCTCGTGGCTTTGTTTATATGCGTGAGTCAGGTGCAATGATTAATGAAGCACAAAAAATGCTTAACCACCATTTGCAAAGTGCTGTACGTAGCAAATCAACGCAATGGTCTGAGCTTAAAAATGAAATTACTGACGTTTTAGGACCTTACTTATTTGAGAAAACAAAACGTCGTCCAATGATTTTACCAATCATTATGGAAGTATAAGTTAAAAAACTTCTCATTTACATTACGTAAATGAGAAGTTTTTTATTCCTTCATTGCCTTCTTCACAAAGCGGTTAATATCTGCATCTGCACCAATGACTAACATAATATCCCCTAACTGAATCGCGTCCCCTGCTTGAGGCGACACAATAATATCTGTACCACGCTTAATCCCTACAATGTTGATGCCATACTTTGCACGAATATCTAAATCAATAATCGTATTACCTGCAATGGCATCATTCGCTTTGAGCTCCATAATGGAGTGTTCATCTGACAACTCTAAATAATCGAGTACAGTATTTGACAGCATATTATTAGCAATACGAATCCCCATGTCACGCTCTGGGTGTACAACAAAGTCCGCACCAATTTTTCGTAGTACCTTTTCGTGGTAATCATTTTGCGCCTTAACTGTAATTTTTTCGACACCGATTTCTTTTAAAATAATCGTTGTTAAAATACTAGCTTGGATATCCTCACCAATGGCTACAATCACATGTTCAAAATTTCGAATACCAAGCGATTTTAAAACAGCCTCATCCGTCGAGTTAGCTACAACCGCCTGGGTAGCAATCGAAGCAAACTCATCTACACGCTCTGGTGAATGGTCAATTGCCATAACGTGTGCACCTTGGCTGATTAGCTCCCCCACAATACTCCCACCAAAGCGTCCTAACCCAATAACAACAAATTCTTTCTTCATACGACAACCTCCCTTATGTACTACTGTAAGTTTAGCCTATTTTACATAAAACAAACAAAAAAACTCCTGAAAAATTCTCAGGAGTTTAGACGCATTATTCTGCGTTACGCATTTCGTCTAACACACGGTTAACGCGTTTTTCTAACATTTTCATACCACTACCGCCCGCTTGCATGTGACGAAGTTGGCCATCTTTATCAAAAACAAAGTAGGCTGGCACGTATTGATTTTCGAATGCGTCTGTTAATTTTAACTCGCTATCTACAAAAATCGGTTGTGTAATATCATGCTCAGCTGCAACTTTTGTAATTTCCTCTAAGTCTACATCGTTTTCAGAACGTGGCATATGCACGGCTACAACGTTTAACTCGTCTTTATATTGATCACGGAAATTGTTTACATCTGGCATTGCCTCTTTACATAAATGACAGCTAATTGACCAAAAGTGAATAAGTGTTGGCTTCTCACCAACTAATTGTTCGCGTGTTACTTCGCCGTTTAACCACGCTGTTGCGCCTGTTAACTCTGGCATTGGTTGACGTAATTTCATGTGATTGCCTCCTTTGTAGTGAAAAAAATCCCCACAATTACGCGGGGATTTTATTAAAAATTAAAGTGTTTTTTGACCTGGACGCCAGTTAGCTGGGCAAAGACCGCCAGTTTGTAGCGCTTGTAGTACACGTAATGTTTCGTCAACGTCGCGACCGATGTCGTTATGGTTAACTACTTGATATTTTAATTCGCCTTCTGGGCTGATGATGAATAGACCGCGTAATGCGATACCTTCTTCTTCAATTAAAACGCCATACTCTTTAGCTACTGAGTGGTTAGTGTCAGCTGCTAATGCATAGTTTAAGTCACCTAAACCGTTATCTGTACGGTCAGTGTGAATCCATGCTAAGTGAGTATGGATTGTATCAGTTGATACACCAATGATTTCAGCGTCTAAGTCTTGGAACTCGTCATAACGGTCAGACATTGCTGTGATTTCTGTTGGACAAACAAATGTGAAGTCCATTGGGTAGAAGAATAATACCGTCCACTTATCGTTTTTCATGTTTTCTTCTAATGAAACTTTACCAAAAGATTTGTCCGCTAGTACTGCTTGCATTTCAAATGCTGGGGCTTGTTTACCTACCATACGCTCTGCCATTAAAAATCCCTCCGAATATAATTATTATAATCTAGTAATTATTCGTATAACGAATACACTTATACGATAGCAAAATCTTTAGCGTTTATCAAGCAAAGACCTTTTTTAATTGTTTTTCAAAAATGGTTGCATAAAAATATGTTTTCGGTATAATGAATGTCGTATTTCTAAACTTAAAGTTTAGTTAAAGTAAACTTCGCTTTTTAAAAGTTTAGTTAAAGTAAACGATTTAAGGAGTGCGATGTTGCATGCAAATTGGACGGAAAATCAAAGCACTGCGTTTAAAGAAGGGGCTTACACAAGAAGAACTTGGGGAACGTACTGATTTAAGCAAGGGATATATTTCACAGCTTGAACGCGATTTAAACTCTCCTTCTATTGAAACATTGTTTTCAATACTAGAAGTGCTTGGTTCTACACCAAAAGAATTTTTTGATGATGATGGTGCAGAACAAAAAGTCGTCTACACAAGTGAAGACCAATCGACTTATACTGACGATAAATACGAAATACGCTGGCTCATTCCTACGTCTAATGAAAAAGAAATGGAGCCCATTTTTTTAACGCTTGAAGAAGGCGGTGAATTTAAACGCTTTGAGCCTTCACTTGCGGAAACTTTAATCTATGTCATTGAAGGACGCATTCGTTTAGTCATTGGCAAGGAAGATTATATTGCGGTAGCTGGTGATGCATTATACTTTGATGCATCTGAGCACCATCAATTATTTAATATCGCTAAAGGACAGTCTCGCCTGTTCTGGGTTGCGACCAATTCATACTTATAACTTATTTAAAGGGAGGCTCATCATGACAACTCAACCTATCATTCGTTTTGAACATGTAACAAAGGCTTATGAAGATGGCACAGTCGTATTAAAAGATATTAACCTAGAACTTGAACAAGGCAAGTTTTACACCTTACTTGGTCCCTCAGGCTGTGGTAAAACAACCATTTTACGTATCATCGCAGGCTTTACAGAAGCTTCGACAGGTAATGTCTTTTTTAAGGATAAAAAAATCAATACCGTTCCTGCTAACGAACGCCAAATTAATACGGTGTTTCAAGATTACGCATTATTTCCACACTTAAATGTTTTTGAAAACGTAGCGTTTGGCTTACGTATTAAAAAACGTCCCGAAGCTGAAATTAAAGAACGCGTTGAAGAAGCATTAAAATTTGTAAACTTAGCAGGCTATGGCCCACGTGAGATTACCGAGATGTCGGGGGGTCAGCGTCAGCGTGTAGCAATTGCACGGGCGATTGTTAATGATCCTGAGGTGATTTTATTAGATGAGCCTCTCTCTGCACTAGATTTAAAATTGCGTACTGAAATGCAATATGAACTGCGCGAGCTACAGCAACGCCTTGGCAAAACATTTGTCTTTGTTACGCATGACCAAGAAGAAGCACTGGCTATGTCTGACGAAATTTTTGTATTAAATGAAGGCGAAATCCAGCAATCAGGTACACCTGTTGACATTTATGATGAGCCGATTAACCGCTTCGTTGCTGATTTCATTGGCGAATCTAATATTGTAGCTGGCACAATGATTGAAGACTATGTCGTAGAGTTTACTGGTAAGCGTTTTGAATGTGTCGACGCTGGTATGAAGCCGAACGAAAAAATTGATATCGTCATTCGCCCAGAAGACTTAGAAATTACAACAGTCGAAAATGGTAAGCTGAGCGTTAAAGTGGATACGCAATTATTCCGCGGGGTGCACTACGAGCTATCAACTTATGACCATGATGGAAATGAATGGCTTGTACATTCATTGAAAAAAGCAGAGGTGGGTGAACAAATCGGACTTAATTTTGACCCTGAGGCCATCCATGTTATGCGCTTAAATGAATCTGAAGAAGATTTTGATAAGCGACTTGAGGCGTATGGAGATGATGAGGATGAATAAGGCAAACAAAACAGCGCTCATTCCTTATACACTTTGGATTGTACTATTTGTTATTGCGCCAATCGCTTTGGTGGGCTATTACTCACTGCTCGATTTAGATGGTAACTTTTCATTTGTGAACTACCAGACCTTCTTTTCGTCAGTTTATTTAAAAATGACGCTTAGCTCGTTTTGGTATGCATTTTTAATTACCTTCTTTACTTTAGTTGTGTCATACCCAACCGCTTACTTATTAACAAAAATGAAGCATAAACAGTTATGGCTATTGCTCATTATTATTCCATCATGGATTAATCTACTGTTAAAAACCTATGCGTTCATTGGTATTTTTGGTTTATCAGGTCCAATCAATGCCGTAGTTAAATTATTTGGCATTCCTGAGCAACAAATTTTATTTACAGACATTAGCTTTGTGTTTGTTGCCGTTTATATTTTTATTCCGTTTATGATTTTACCGATTTTTAACTCGCTGGATAAATTAAACCCAACATTGATTGATGCGGCACGTGATTTAGGGGCCTCACCTATTACAACCTTCCGTCGCGTTATTTTACCGCTAACAATGGACGGCGTAAAATCAGGCATTCAAGTTGTATTTATCCCTGCTTTATCATTGTTTATGATTACACGCTTAATCGCAGGTAACCGCGTCATTACGTTAGGTACAGCCATTGAACAGCAGTTTTTAGTGACACAAAACTGGGGCATGGGTTCAACCATTGCCGTATTTTTAATTATTTTCATGGTTATTGTAATGATGGTAACAGGACAAAAAAGTAAAGGAGGGCGTGTACGATGAAAAAACTATCACTAACGGCTAAAATTTATTTAGCTCTTGTGTTTATTGTGCTCTATGCCCCAATTTTTTACTTAGTGTTCTATTCATTTAATAGTGGTGGCACTATGAATAAATTCGAATCTTTTACTCTAGAGCATTATGCTGCTGTATTTGAAGATACACGCCTATTAATTATTTTAATTAATACGGTTGTAGTGGCTCTGCTTTCTGCATTAATCTCCACCATTCTTGGTGTGTTTGGTGCTATCGGCATTGTGTCGCTAAAAAATATGCGTATGCGCAATACGTTACTGTCATTAAATAATGTATTAATTGTTAGCCCTGACGTTATTATTGGCGCAAGCTTTTTAATCTTATTTACAATGATTGGCATCAAGCTTGGCTTCTTCTCTGTATTAATTGCTCACATCGCCTTTAGCGTACCTATCGTGGTGCTGATGGTGTTGCCAAAGCTATTAGAGATGAATACCTCACTTATTGATGCAGCACAGGATTTAGGCGCAAGCAAACGTGATATTTTAACACGTGTTATTTTACCGTATATCCAACCAGGTATCTTTGCAGGATTCTTCTTAGCACTTACCTACTCGCTTGATGACTTTGCCGTAACCTTCTTTGTAACGGGTAATGGTTTTAGCACCCTATCCGTAGAAATTTACTCTATGGCACGTGCAGGTGTGTCACTAACAGTTAACGCTATTTCTGGCTTAGTGTTCCTTGTCACGATTTTAGTAGTGGTAGGTTATTACTTTGTTACAAACCGCACTAAAGGGAAGGGGGAGAAAAACGCATGAAACAATTAATTCAAGCAACTGTTGCGATTCTCATTATTTCTGGTGGGCTGCTCTACACGGTTAAACTACTTAATATTAGTGGTAGTAAAACGGGTAAAGATATTTTAACGATTTATAACTGGGGCGAGTATATTGACCCTGCTTTGCTAAAAGAGTTTGAAAAAGAAACAGGCATTCACGTTATCTACGAAACATTTGATACAAACGAGGCTATGCTAACTAAAATTAAACAAGGCGGCACAGCATACGATATTGCAGTGCCTTCGGAATATATTATTGAAAAAATGTTAGAGGAGGACATGCTCATCCCACTAGACCACCAGCAGCTCCCTAACTTAAAAAATATTGACCCTTACTTTTTAGATTTACCTTTTGACCCTCATAATAAATACTCTATCCCTTATTTTTGGGGCACAGTAGGTGTAGTCTTTAACCCAAGCAAAGTGGGTAACGTTAATTTTGATTCATGGAATGATTTATGGGACCCAAAATTTAAACACCAAGTCTTTTTAGTAGATAGCGCACGAGAGGTTGTGGGCATCTCTTTAAATAATTTAGGCTATTCGTTAAATACAACCAATGATAAAGAGTTAGCTGAGGCTGAGGCAAAGCTTGCTGAGCTTGCACCAAACGTTAAAGCGATTATTGGTGACGAAACTACACAGCTCATGGTTAATAACGAAGCAAGTATTGCTCTCACTTGGTCGGGTCAAGCAGCAGATATGATTTCGGAAAATGAAGCGCTAGATTACGCGGTACCACATGAAGGCTCTAACTTATGGTTTGATAATATTGTTATCCCAAAAACGTCTAAGAACGTAGAGGGCGCACATAAATTTATTAACTTCATGCTTGAAGCTGATTCAGCCGCTGAAAACGCTGACTATGTTGGCTACTCAACACCTAACCAAGCAGCACTTACTTTGATGGATGAAGACGTTGTTAACGACGAACGCTTTTACCCTACCATTGAGCAACGTGAAACACTTGAGGTATATCGTAATTTAGGATTAGAGTATATCGGTATTTACAATGAACTCTTCCTGCGTTTTAAAATGAGCATTCGTTAAATAAAGTCGCTATGTCATACTAATGATGTAGCGACTTTTTAGTATTTTTATCTTATGATAAAATGTATGAGTTTTTAAGAAAGGGGGACTTTCTATGTCCCAAACACAAGCTTCAAACAAGGTTGCACTTTATACGTTAATGTTTACGATGTTCGTTACAATGAGCGGTATTGGTTTAATCATCCCAGTTATGCCAAGGTATCTCGAAACATTTGGCGTAGCCGGACAAGTGCTTGGCCTTTTAATTGCGACGTTCGCTTTTTCGCAATTTATTTTTTCGCCTATTGCTGGTAATTTATCAGACCGCTACGGGCGTAAAAATTTAATTTTATGTGGGTTAGTCGTCTATGGCTTAGCACAAGTAGCGTTTGGCTTAGCCACTTCAATTCCTTTATTATTTCTTTCACGCTTCTTTGGGGGCTTAGGCTCAGCTTTTATTGTGCCACCCGTTATGGCTTTTGTAGCCGATATTACAACATATGAAGAGCGTGGCAAAGGGATGGGTATGATTGGTGCTGCAATGTCCTTTGGCTTTATGATTGGACCTGGTATTGGTGGCTTTTTATCAAAAGTTAGCTTGCACTTCCCATTTTATATGGCAGGTGTGTTTGCACTCATCGCTGTTATCCTATCCTTCTTTATTTTACCTTCAATTAAACCAACGGTAAAAGTGGATAAGAAGAATGAGAACCTCGTTAAACAAATGGCACGTTCTATTCATATGCCTTACTTTGTAATGCTAGTAATTATGCTCATTTTCTCGTTTGGTATTGCCAACTTCCAAGTAACCTTATCGTTATTTGTTACACAAAAATTTGACTATACACCAGAGGACATCGCTATTATTTTAACTGTAGGTGGTGCGGTAGGCGTTGTAGTACAAATGTTTGTGATTGAGCCATTATTTAAACGCTTTGGCGAAATGAAAATCATTTTAATTAACTTAATTATCGCAGCTATAGCAATGATTACTATGCTATTTGCGTCAGGCTTTGCTGTAATTTTACTCGTAGCAACAATCTTCTCAACAGCAACAACGTTAATCCGTCCTGCTGTTAACACTTTAATTTCAAAACTTGCTGGCAATGAGCAAGGCTTTGCCGCTGGTTTAAATAATGCCTATATGAGTCTTGGTAATATGATTGGCCCTGCACTCGCAGGAACGTTATTTGATATTAATCGCACCATTCCGTATTTTGTCGGCACAGGTGTACTGCTAGGATGCTTCCTTTTGGCCTTTATTTGGACCACTACAAAAGCACCTCATTTATTAAAAGCAGAAGCAAAATAAAGAGGCTGGGACAAAACCCATCTTATAAATGAAAAGCCCTTGAACTTTTACGTCATGTAAAAGTTCAAGGGCTTTGATTTTTGTGGGTAAAAAAAGAACACCTTCTGTTAAAATAAAGTCACCAAAACAGGCTGGGACAAAACCCTGCTTATAAATGAAAAGCCCTTGAACTTTTACATGGCGTAAAAGTTCAAGGGCTTTGATTTTTGTGGTTAAAAAAGAACACCTTCTGTTAAAATAAAGTCACCAAAACAAAACTCAACAGAAAGAAGTGTTCTTATGTTTAAAAATTATACCATGAATCAACTGATTTTGCCTCTAGATATTGAAATGAAATTACAAGCTAACGATATTGCTTTCCATGTCCACAACTTAGTGGAAAGTATTCCATACGAAGCATTCGCACCATTTCTTCGAAATGAGGGTTGTCCGGCTTATCATCCTCGTATGATGTTGAAAATTATTCTTTGCGCGTACACGCAGTCCGTTTTTTCAGGGCGTAAAATTGAAGCTTTACTCAAAGATAGTCTGCGTATGATGTGGTTAGCGCAAGGGTATGAACCCAGTTATCGTACAATTAATCGCTTCCGTGTTCATAAAGATATGAAGGAATTACTTCGTCAATGCTTTGTCCAATTCCGTTGCCAACTTGTCGAAACCAAACAGATTGATAACGAAGCGATTTTTATTGATGGTACGAAAATTGAAGCGAACGCCAATAAATTCACCTTTGTGTGGAAAAAAGCCATTGTACGTTACCAAACTAACCTTATTGAAAAATCGCAGGCGGTGTATGAGGAATTACTTACCCAGTCGATTATCCCGGCAATTCAACGTGAAAACGAAGAAGAACTGACGCTACCTGAACTTGTCCAAGTCATTGAAGCTGTCGATGAGGTCGTCAAAGACTTGGATCAACAGATAGAAGCATCGACAGATGCGTCGGAAAGAAAACACCTGCGCCGCCAACGTAAACACCCGAAAGCCATGCGTAAAACATTGATTGACCTTGCATTACGTAAACAAAAATACGCCAAGGACATGACGATTTTTGGCACACGAAATAGTTATGCGAAGACAGACCAAGATGCCACTTTTATGCGGATGAAAGATGATTATATGAGAAATGGGCAGTTAAAAGCAGGGTATAACGTACAAATTGCGACTGAGGGACAGTATGCCCTTGCGTATCAGATTTTCCCAAACCCTACGGATACCTTGACGTTACGCCCTTTTCTAGATGAAATTGAAGCGAACTATTTTACGTTACCGCAACATATCGTGGCAGATGCAGGCTATGGCAGCGAACAAAATTACGATGATATTCTGACGAATCGCAAGCGTGAAGCGCTCATAACGTACAACCTTTACCTACGTGAACAAAAGAAAAAGTATCAACAAAACCCCTTCAATACAGCTAACTGGCCCTATGATGAAACGACAGATAGCTATACCTGTCCTAACCAGCAAACGCTAGCGTTTCATCATCCCTCGGTCCGAACGGACCGAAACGGTTTCACGCGAACATTCAAGGTATACCAATGTGAAAATTGTACCGGCTGCCCTTTCCGTGCCTCCTGTACAAAAGCTAAGGAAGGGAATCATCGTACCTTAGTGGTGAATGAAAAATGGGAAAACCAAAAAAAATATGTAAAAGCGAAGCTTTCAGCGGAAAAAACAGGCGCGATTTACCGAAAACGTAAAATCGATGTTGAACCTGTTTTTGGTCACCTGAAAGCTAATTTGCGTTTCACTCGCTTCTCCGTTCGCGGCAAAGCGAAGGTTGCGAATGAAATGGGGCTAGCGTTGATGGCTGTGAACTTGCGAAAGTTCACAGCCAATCAATAAAAATACCTATAAAAAATTGAAAAAGAGAAATTGAGCGCACTCAATTTCTCTTTTTCTTTGGCTGAACACTAGTTATGTCCCAGCCTCTTTTTTATTTGCGTTTCACTCGCTTCTCCGTTCGGGGCAAAGCGAAGGTTTCGAATGAAATGGGACTGGCGTTGATGGCTGTGAACTTGCGAAAGTTCACAGCCAATCAATAAGAATACCCATAAAAAATGAAAAAGAGAAATTGAGCGCACTCAATTTCTCTTTTTCTTTGGCTGAACACTAGTTATGTCCCAGCCTCTTTTTTATTGCTTTAATTTATCCATAATGGTTGTGGCTTGCTGTTGTTTAGGCTTGGGCTTGCGACGTATCACACCAGTAAATCGACGTAGCGTAATATCTATAAAGAAAAGCAACATTGCTACTGCAATTAACGGTACTGTAATACGTTGAATAGCCTCACTTTTTTGTGCTAATTTGCGAAAGACTTGTTTAGGTGTTGTTAACACTTTACCTCTCGCCTGTTGCGCAATATGCTCAAGTTGTTGTACATTAATCGGTTTTTGCTTATATTCTTCACTATATGGAATGGTTTTACCAAGACGGAAAATATCGCCCGTTCCATTATCCACACTTAAAAATACAGTGCCTGAGGTTGCGGTCACTTGGAATGTAAGTTTACTTGCTGTCACTGCTTGCTGTGTCACCTCAAGTTGCTCACCTTGTTCATTTACGGCATGTACCTCAAGCAAACTCGCGTGATTGGTAGGGTCAACGAGTGTAAAGGTATCCCCTATTTGGCTAATTGCATACGGTGTTTCATTGTATGTGGGTAATAACTCAGTTACGGCCTTTTGCCAAAAGCTTTGCCACTTGTCCCAACGCGCCCAATCACCCGCCCATGCACCGCTAGCATCAGATGTAAAGGCTATGCTTGTTCCCATGCCGTAGCGCCACTGTGCAAGCACAGGGTCTTCCTCAGCACTATCTGCAATAACAGTTGCGCCTTCTTTAACAGTCGTTGCAATATAAGCGTTCATTTGTGGTACACCATCAGCAAACAAATTTGACCACGCTGGCACATTATAAATGCGTGGATAAAATGGATTGTCTTCAATATATGTGCGCGAAATCATAGCTGTTTCACGTGCTAATATTGTCGGAATCATATTGGCATCTAACACATTGTAAAAGCGCCCGCTCCCCATCTCACTCATCTTCTCTAGCACTTTAGGATCTGCGTCTGCGCCAATCGATACGGTAGAAAGCGTTGTTTGGTCATTTAACCCCTGTTCCGTCATTGCGCGGTAATCTCTGCGCGTGTTTTCCTGTCCATCTGTCACTAAAATAATATGCTTACGCTGTAAATCTAGCGGTGCTAAATCGGCATAGGCTTCTTTTAATGAGCTATAAATTTCAGTGTCACCGCCCACTGTTACGGATAATATTTTAGCAATGGCTTCATCACGATTGCTCATAGGTACAGTAGCTATAATACGCCACGGCTTATCATCAAATGCAATAAAACCTAATGTATCTTCCTCGCGTAACATCTCTGTAGCACGCACAGCTGCCTCTTTAGCAAGTCGCATTTTTTCGCCACTCATACTACCCGAGCGGTCAAGTACAATAACTAGCCCTGTGCTCGGCACCTTATGCTTACCCGTTACTTCCATATCTACAGGTAATATTTTTTCGATAGGTGACTTAGCATAGCCTCCAAGACCAAAGCTCATCTCGCCACCACTCATCATAAAACCAACCCCAAAGCTATGCACAGCTTGCTCAATGACTTGCATGCGCGCCTCTCCAACACTATAACCTGGCACATTATCAAAAATAATCGCATCATATTGTAAGTAGCTTGAAAGAGACTGTGGTAGTTCACTAGCCTTTAGTGTTGTGTGCCTAATGCTTGTACCTAATGCTTGGCTAATCGCTGGTGTCGGCTTATGTTCACCTTGTACGACTAAAATATGTGGAGGTGCTTTTACCTGCGTCATACTAGCATAGGAGTTATTTTCGATAATGGCATCTTGCTCACGATTAACGCGTACTTCATAACGTACTAAGCCTTCTATTTCGGCTGGCTCTTGATAGGTAAATTGATTATCACCTGCAACGAGCGCCACTTGTTTTTCTTGACGAAGCACATCATTTGCATATAGCCCAAGTGTTGCTGTTGTTGCCTCCGTCGCGCTAATATCAGCTGTTATGGTTTGTAGCTCACCAACAAAGGCTCGCTCAGGTGAAGCTACATTGTCTACAGCAACATCAGCTTGGTAGCTGTCGGTTAGTTGCACGGTATCTACTGTAATTAAGGGGCTGAGGCGCTGCAACGCCTGCGCTACTTCACCTACTGTTTCATTACCATCACTTAGTAACACAATACGTGTTGCTTTATTGCTATCAATCACACCACTAGCCACTTGGAGTGCCTGTTCGATATTGGTATTACCCCGCCCTTCAAATTTACTGAGTGCTGGTAACTTGTTAAGCTTTTTTGACAACAACGCCTCTGTTTGAAACCCCTCGCCAAAACTATAGATACCTACAAGGTGATGCGTCTTTTTATGCATAAGGCTCTGCTCAATAAACTGTAAGGCTTCAGCTTCGTGCTGTTGCATAGAAGCTGAACGATCCACTAAAAACAAAACTTGCTCATCTTTGATTGGTAATAATAAATAAGGCGAAGCGAGTACTACTACAAGCAAAGTCACTGCTGTAACACGTAATGTAAAAACGGTTTTAAAGCGACGGCTACGCAATGGCTGACGGAGATACGTAAAAATAAAATAGCCTGCTAATGGTAGCAATAACAGTAAAGCTACTGGGAAATCAATTCGTAAATCCACGTCTGCGTTGCACCTCCCACTCGATAACTAACAATAAAATAATCGGCACAAGTAGTAATGGCACAAAAGTTTGTGCACTCTTTTTACCTTGCGCTTGATTGGCCTCACCCAATGCAAAAGTTGTACCTTTTGGCAATATACGCTCCTCGGGCTGTAATTGAACGACAAAGGACTGTACTTGCTCACCTTGACGCAATTGATAAACGCCTGGCTTAGTAGGCATATGCACAGGCTGACCTGCCGTGCCTGATGTAATATAACTATCATCTTGGTAAATATCAAAGTCGCCCGCTTCAACAGCAAGTATTGCCTCGTAATTAGGCGAAAAGCTCCCAAGTGCTGAGCTCTTAGTAGTTAAACTATTTTGTACGCTCCATAAAAATAAAGGGAAATCAGCATACATAGCCCAGTCTGTTGCAGTGAGTTCGGTTAGCACAACAATATCACCCTTCGCCGTGCGTTGAATGAACGGTGCATCTCCTACGTGTGCGATAGTCGTTGCGCCTTCAATCGGCGGATATACACGCTGTACAACGACATCTTGAAATGTAGCAAAACTAAATAAAGTATCGTCTTCAGTAGTAACTTTTCCTGTCACTTTCTTTAACTTAGCATCATCACGCCCCATCAGTAAAATACGTTGTCCATGGCTCAGTGCGCTCGTTTGATTTGTAACAAAAAAACTCTCGCTAGTAGGTGTCGCACTCACTTTAACTGCTGGTGCTACAGCTTGCATACCTTTAATAATTAACTCATGCAGCGTAGGTGACATACTAATCGCTAATGTTTCGCCCTCTACTACCGCACTACTCGTATTATCTGCGCCATAGTCATCCTGCACATCAATCGTTGCTGTCGCATAAGCCGTACGTGCTAACTCATACGTCTGAGTCACTGTTTCGCCTGATGAGATAGCTATTTTTTTATGAAGCAATTGTTGCCCCTTGCTGTCTGTGATAGTCAGCGGCACGCTGGCATCTTGACTGCTGTCATTAACAATTTGTACAAGCCCTAACATGCCCTCTCCCTCTTTAGTCACCACAAAACGACGCAAAGAAATATTTTGTAGCTTAGGGTCACTGCCCTTCACTATAAAACGAGTATTATCTTTATCCATTGGCAACAATTGTCTGTCTACCCCATCCGAAAAAATATAAATCGCCGTTGGGCTATTACCTACATAGGACTGTGCTACGGCAAGCGCCTTCTCTAAATACTCACGCTCATAGCTTACTTGCAACGCTTCTACTTGTTGCTCAAGCACTTTTGCACTGCGCTCACGTTGTACAACAGTTGTTGGTGTTGCACCTGTAGTAATAATCGTAACTTCATTATTAGTCATCTGTTTAA
The DNA here is from genome assembly GCA_000935965.1 of Metalysinibacillus saudimassiliensis. GTDB lineage: Bacteria > Bacillota > Bacilli > Bacillales_A > Planococcaceae > Metalysinibacillus > Metalysinibacillus saudimassiliensis. The sequence continues at coordinate 511,104 of LN483074.1, read as the reverse complement.
GTAATTGTTGCATGGCTGCCTTATGCTTAGTAAATGTTGCATCTGCCGTTACAGTAGCTGACGTGTCCACAATAAAAATTACTTGCTCCTCCGCCATTACTTCCTTTTTATTGTAAGGTTGCATTAATGCCAACACACAAAGTAACAGTGCCGCAAGCTGTAACCACAGTAAACTATTTTTTTGTAAGCGTTGAATATAAGGTGACACGCGTGTTTCACGCATAACTTCTTGCCAAAATAATGTAGAGGATACGGTGGTAGGGTCATATTTTTTGCGAAAGAAATAATATAAAATGACGATGAGTGGCAGTAATGCACTCAGCGCAAATAAGGGCGTTGTAAAGCCCATTGTCCTTCACCTCACTGTAGCCACGCATGGCGTACAAGTTGTGCGATAGCATGCGGTATTCCCTGCTCTACTACTAGCTCAAGCTGTAGCACACCATGCTGTGCGCTGATTTTTCGTAGTTGCTGTGCATGCGCTGTAAAACGCTGCTCATACGCCTCACGCGTTGTTGACGTTAGTGATACATTTACTTGCTCATTTGTTTCACTATCAATGAGTTGTACATCACCACTAAGACTCAATATCTCTTCTTCCTCACTTAGTACACGAAGTAAACGCACATCCTTTGCATGACGCACCGCTTGCTTTACAAGTCCCTCATAGTGCGTAAGTGGAGCTAGTCCATCTGTAAGTATAAAAATAATCGTACTATCTTTTGGCAACTGTTGCCTTGCATCTACCATAAAATCCTGTGTCACTGTAGCGTGCTCAACAAAATGAGCGAGCGCACTACGCGCTGTTTTTCCCTTTTGACGAAACGGTGCAGTCTTACTGTCATAAGAAAAACTCACACGATCATCATGCTGTAAGGCAATTGTGCCTAGCGCTACCGCAAGTGTTTTAGCAAATGCCGCCTTACCATACAATTGCATAGATTTTGTTGTATCTAACATAATGTGAATGCGCATCTCCTGCTCATCTAAAAAACGTTTAATAAAATATTTTTCGGTACGCGCAAACACATTCCAGTCTACTTGGCGTACATCATCTCCTGGATGATAGCTACGGTAATCCGAAAAATCCAATGACGTACCTACACGACTTGAGCGATGCGCTCCCTTATGTTGTCCTCGCGCCCTACTTTTTGTCGCAAGGCTATAACGACTCAGCTGTGCAATAAGTGCGGGTGTGAGTAAACTCATAGCTTACCATCCTGTGGCACACGCTCTAATAAAATACGTAAAATATCATCCGCTGTATGCCCTAAAGCCTCTCCTTCATAATTTAGCATCATTCGGTGGCGTAACACGGGTAGCGCAACCGCCTTAATATCACCAATCGCTACATGAAAACGTCCGTTCATAATAGCGCGTGCTTTTGCTAACTTAATTAAACTTTGTAAGCCACGTGGTCCACTGCCATAAAGTACAAGTTGCTTAACTTCTGCTATCGCATCTTCTGCCTGCGGGTGAGTAGCTGAAATAAGGTTTACAGCGTAGGCTAACATTTCGTCTGCAATCATCACTTCACGCGTCATTTGTTGCGCCTGTACTAACACTTCTGTGTCCATTTTTTTCGTTAATTGAACTTCTTGTGCGCCTGTAGTGCGTTTCATAATTTCTACAAGAGCCTGCTTAGTTGGGTAAGGCAACTGTACCTTGCATAAAAAGCGGTCCATCTGTGCTTCGGGTAGGGGGTATGTTCCTTCCATCTCTATAGGATTTTGTGTAGCTAACACAAAAAATGGGCTGCGCATCGGCTTTGTATCACCTAGCACAGTTACCGTTTTTTCGCCCATTGCTTCAAGTAAAGCGGATTGCGTCTTAGGTGTAGCACGATTAATTTCATCCGCTAACACTATTTGACTAAAAATCGGGCCTTCTTGAAAGACAAAACGCTGTCGCCCTTCACTATCACGCTCAATCATGCTAGTACCTGTAATATCTGCTGGCATAAGATCAGGCGTAAATTGAATACGCGAAAAACTTAAATCCATTACCTCTGCTACTGTTCGAATTAACATCGTCTTTCCGAGACCTGGTAAGCCTTCAAGTAAAACATGACCACCCGCTAGCATACTGTAAAGCGTAAAATCAATAGCCTCATCCTGTCCGACAATAAAACGGTTAATTTCATCACGTACGGCTTGCATACGTTGCTGTAATTGCTCATAATCTTGTGCTGTATACATGGTATATCCTCCTATTTGCTAGCTGCATCAAAATAAAACTGTACAGCCTTTTGTAATTCCGTTGGTAGTTGCTTGCGCTCTGCACTCTCCATAAACTGCTGACGGCTCTCTTGTATCGCTTGTTGATAGTGACGCGCCTGTCCTTTAGTGGATAATACGTTGCCCCGCGCTTCTTTAGTTTCTTCTGTTGGTGTAAAGTCTGCACCATCTACATTTGTGTCTCCTGCTTCGCCTAAACGCGGTGCTTGCTCACCTAACTCACGGTCACCACTGCCCTGACCACTACCACTACCTTGTCCATCTCCTGAGCCTGAGCCTTGTCCTTGTCCATCTCCTGCACCACTGCTAGCACTGTTACCAGCGCCATCGCCTGCACCGTTTTGAGCAGGTTGCTTGCTCTGTTGCTGCGCTTCATTTGCCTGCACCAGTTGTTTAGTTAGCGCAGCCTGAACGCCTGGATTCAACGTAAGCTCTGATTGTTCAAGTGAAGTTTGCACCTGTTGCAAAGCCTCAGTTAAATCTTTCTGTGAGGCTACGACAGACGCTAATTTTTGCTGCTCAGCCTCTGGCATGCTTTGTAATTGTTGCTGTAATAACGCAAGTTCCTTTTGGTCTTTCATAACTTGCTCAAGCATATCCTCTAGTTGCTTCATATCCGCTAACTTTTCGGCAAGCTCCTCAAGCTTTTTATCAGCTGCCTTGTCAGCTACTGCTGCTACGTCTTTTTGCAACTGTTGCGTAATAGCAGTCGTCAGTTTAATTTCCCTTGCTTGCTGTTGCGGAATGGACGGAAATACAACACTTGCTACCGCAATTAATACAAAAAGCCCTGTAAAAAACAATATGCGTGGTCGCCATGCGCTAGGCTGTTGTTGCTCAAGACGTTTGTAAGCGTGCGGTGCTTGTGTTAATGCTTGCTGTTGCAAAACCTCTCCTAGTTCCTTCGAAGAAAAAGCGAGCGCTGTTACTAATTCATTATGTAAAAACTGCGCATCTAACCGCTGTTTTGCTTGCTCACTTGTTACGCGCTGTATAACCCCGTATATAACAATAGCTACTGTAAATACAGTAGCTATGCTAGCGGCAACCTCCATGGAATAGGTGAAAATAAATAAACGCGAAACAACTAAACTAACAGCATAGCTAAGTGCAATCAGCATCAACCACCACTGGATAAGTGGTAGCGCCTGCTGCATTTGCAAATAACGCTGCGCACGTCTTATCCATTGCTGTAATGTCATAGTGCTTCCTCCTAGCGTTGTGTTTTCATATTAGCGCGCAATTTTTTAATAGCGCCTGTTAAACATAAAACAGTAACCGCACTATAAAATAATAAATACGTTAGCCATACAGGGAAATGCACCCCTGTCATTTCTTCAAATACCAACTTTAGCTCTGGTGTTGTTAATGTTAAAATCAATGCGCCTGGATTAATGGATGCAAAAGCGTAAGCTAAATAACCACCTAAGGTCGAAGCTACGCCCGAGCCAGCCATCACCATGCTTACAAAAAATAAAAAGGCTGTAATTGCGCCTAAAAAAATCATTGCACCATATGTCGCAATCATCGCGACAATGGTCTTTTTTGTAATCGTCGAAAAGAAAATACCAATACTCCCAATCGTCACTAACGTTACAAAATAAAAAGCAAACGTCGTCAGCATTTGACTTGGTGATACACCACCAAATAAAAATACTAAACTATAAATCGGCAAACCTGCCACGAGCATTAACACAATAAAGGCGATAGAAGACAATAGCTTACCAATAATTAATTGAGCTGAACTTTGTGTAGTAGTTAATAAGATATTTAGCGTTTGTTTTTCACGCTCACTACTAATTGCTCCTGCGGTAACGCCTGGTGTAATAAACATTACTAACGCCATTTGGACAATACTTAGCAACACAAATAATGCATAACTCATCGTTGGCTCAATATAGCCATAGCCCTTAAACTCTGTAGCTACCATTACAAATCCCGTAATAAAAATGCAAAGGACCGCTAAATAAAATAGGAGACCTGAAAAGCTTTTAAACGAACGAAAACGCAATTTCATTTCCTTCATCAAAACAGGATTATATAATTTATCCATCATGCTAAGTCCGCTCCTTTCGTAATAGCCATAAAGACATCCTCTAAATCTTTTTTCTGCTCTGTAAAGCTTGTAATGGCAAGATCAGCAATCATTGCCGCTCGTAGCAACTCTGTTTGCTCAACTTTAGTGCCACTAAAACTAAACTGTAATTGCATCGTAGCCTTGTCTGCTACCATAGCCGTTACGAGTGGGTTGTCCTCAAAAAAGGCACGCGCTTCTTCTAAACCATAACCTAACTCTACTGTAATATGTGCATCCCCTTGTAGCTCTGCTTGAATTTGAGCTACATTACCATGTGCAATTAAAGTGCCATTATCAATCACACCAATTTCGTCACACATCTCTGCCAGCTCTGGCAAAATATGAGAAGAAATGAGTACTGTCTTACCTAAATCTTTAAGACGATGAATAATGTCACGCATCTCAACACGTGCACGTGGGTCTAAGCCTGAAGCTGGCTCATCTAAAATCAACACATTAGGATCATGAATGAGTGCTCGTGCTAAACAAAGGCGCTGTTTCATACCGCGTGATAATAAATCTACATACTCATAACGTTTAGCTGTTAAGTTAACAAGCTCTAATAACTCTGGGATTAGTTTTTTGCGTTCACTCGCTTTAATATTGTAGCTCGCACCGTAAAAATCAAGATACTCATCTACTTTAAGTTGGTCATATACCCCAAAAAAATCAGGCATATAACCAATCTCCTTACGTACAGCTGCTGGCTCTCGTATTACACTCTTACCATTAATTAATGCATCACCACTAGTTGGCGAAAGAAGTGTAGCTAAAATCGAAAACGTTGTAGATTTACCTGCACCATTTGCGCCAACAAAACCAAATACCACACCATCATCTAATGTTAAATGTAAATCGTTTAAGGCATAAAAATCACCATAACGCTTCGTTAAGCCTGTAATTTCAATCATTGTGCCACTCCTTTCAATTCAACCGTTGGTAACGTATAACTTTGATGTTCAGGTGCTATAAGTTGTAGCTTAATACGGTTACCCTCAATATAATTTGTACTACTTGCATTTTTAGGCATGCTAGCAATTTCCTCGTAACGTTTAGTTGCCGTGTTCCAAATTAAAACATTGGCAACTGAGCTATCATCCTGTACAGCAATTTGCTTAATACTCGCAATGTCTTTTAACATTTGCTCAGGTACTTGTAGCTCAACAATAGTATGCGTGCCTTCAAAATACCACTCATCATCCCCTTGTCGAGGTGCGGTATAAAGTTGATTACTTTGCTCATCGTAAACTTTTTTAGGTAATACATCGCCTGTAATCGTAAAGTCACCTTGTAACTCAAGCCCTGCTGTAAATGGTTGCGCTACATAGTTAAGCGTTTGTTGTTTAGCTTTACCATCATACGTTAAACCAACGAGTGGCTCGTCTGTCCAAGCAATAATTACTGGTGTTTGCAACTCCTGCACTTGTGCAACAGCCGCTTCACTGATTGCTTGATGTAGCGTCTCTGTTATATTTTGTCCTGTTGCATTTGACGTTAGCTGATAGGCATCCATCGTAACCTCTGCACTTTGTAAAAATTGATTTGGGATAGCTTCTGACACTTGCACTGTCTCACCTGGTTTAATTGTGCCAAGTGGGATGCGGTCAATCCCTGTCGAAATAGCTACATCCTTCATCTCAAACGGGAAGTTACTTTTGATTGTGCCCTCTACTCGCCCATTACTCACAACTAATGCCGTATCAAACTTGCCGAGCTTTGGGATAAAGCTATCACCTTGTACTTGCTGTATAGACCAGTAACGCGCGTCTTTAAATACAACCTGTTGATCCTTCGTATAGGATTGCTGTACACTGGTGCCAAAATTAGTTGCTTCGATTGCTGATGCTGTCGTTGTATCATCAAATGTAAAAGCAAACTTACCACTGCGATTTGTTAACAGTGATGTAAGGTACGTGCCTGATAAGCTGCTGTCCTCATTAATAATATAGGTCGCTACTTGCTGTGTTTGCGGTTTAGCTAAGCGATCCTTTGCACCAAAACTAAATAAAGCAACAGCAACTACTACTGCTAATGTTGGGATGATACCCCATGCATACTCACGCTTATCAATTTTCTTTAAAACAACATATAAAATAGGTCCAACAATCACAACATATAAAATAATAGCGAGTAAAATACCCGAGGCCGAAATATTAAGTGCATCAAATGTAGCACTACCATTTTTGTAATACTCACTAACCATGTGCTGACCACTTGCTGTAGTGGTGTAACCAACTGCTAGGTTAGTTACGAGCCACTCACCATATTGTTTATTGCTATTGTAAGGCTGATCACCTAGCGCAAAAGCTACTTGTGTAACGCTCCCCTTACCTAGCACTTGTTTTGCCGCTAATGTTTCGCCTTGTGCTGTTGTACTACTAACTGTTGCATTTTGCTGTATGGTTGTTAAATAGCCAGGGACACTTAATTCTTTTGTCAGTGCCAGTTGTTGCTTAGCACCTTTAGTTAATGGCAAGTACGCGTCTAATGCACCTAGTGAATTAGCTGTTGTACCTACAATAATAGCGCCGCCCTGCTTTACCCAAGCTAACAAAGCGTCTTGCTGTGCCGCTGTTAAATCTGCTACAGCTACATCATCTATCATAATTGTAGTAGCCAAAGCTAGACCATTTGCATAACTCGGGAATGTTTCCTTCGTTAATGGTACTTGCACAAATTCTGTCGTTTCTTTTTTTAGTTGATTGCTTAATGCCTGTAAGCGGTCTGGATTTGATGTTAATGTAAAAATAAATGGCGTATCATCGGGATAAAGTTGTGGCGTTTTAACCAACTTATAACTCGCATTTACTTTTTTGCCCTGTTCGATACCATCAGCATAAAATTTAATAATTTTAGGTAAAGCATCCTTAGGGTCTTGTGCAATCATGGCACCGCCCAGCTCTACATGGAGTTGTTTTTCTTCACCACTCGCGATATCAACTGACTCCGCAGTCGTTGCTGTGTAATTATTTTTATCTGTCGAAATAACAATATCGCCTGAAAAATCTTCACCATTATTTTTGATCGTAAGTACTGCTGGCGAAGCCGTATCATATTTTAATTTATCTGTAATCGGAAAATCTATCTCTACTTCTAACGTAGACTTTGCTGACGCTCTTGCTGTAGGTAGCACAAAAATAAAAATTGTTGCTACAATAATTAGCAAACGTAGCCAGTTTTGTTGGCGCATACACTCCACTCCTTTTTTCATTTGTAGTTATAGTGTAAACGCTATTGTGCGCAAAAAGGTGCAATATCGCAAAGCTTTAGTTTTTTTTAAGAAGTCATTAAGAAAGCGTTCGCATTGTATGCGAACGCTAATCATAAAGTCCATATAAGCAACGTGCATGATTTTGCACTACTTCCGAAAACGCCTGCACTTGGCGTAGTTCAAACGCTGACTCATAGCCAATTAACCACGTGTCACGCGTTAAGCCGAGTTCCCTATCATTATTAATCAAAGGTATTTTATTAACATTTTCTTCACCATTTAACGTAATGGATGGCAAAATAGCATAGCCAATACCATTCATCGCCATCTGCTTACACGTTTCGATTTGATCAACCAAAATTTGACGATGTGGGTTAGAAGAAAATTGATGTTGCCACCATTGTTGTATCTCTTGATAATAATTGGAATCACTTTTAAACTGGATGAAGGGTCGTTGCGTCTGCAATACGTCTTCTAGCGTTTCTAGCTCGCGGTCTACTAAATATAACGTATCTCTAAACAAATGTACCTTAGGCCCTTTCCAGTCCACTTGACCACGTACAATCCCTACATGCGCCTCACCATCATAAAGTGCGCGCACAATCTCTGAGCTCCAACCTGTCATTAACGAAATTTTTGCATCAGGAAACTGACTTACATATTCCTTTAATACTTTAGGCAACCAGTTTTGTCCAATAATGGACGCACAGGCAATTTTTAATGTGCCATTAACTTTCGTTGTTAAGCCCTGTATTGTTTCAAAAATTTGTTCGCGTTGTTCTAGTACTTCATTTGCATGCGCAATCACAAGCTCGCCTGCAGGTGTTGGCATCAAACCTTTTTGCGAACGAATAAATAACTGCGCGCCCCATTCTTTTTCTAATGTTTTTAAGCGCTGCGATAGTGCGGGTTGTGTTAAAAACAAACGCTCCGCTGCCTTTCGCATATTGCGCTCCTCTGCTAATATTTTAAGTAGCTTTGCCTCTGTTACTGCAGTCACAATGTTGCCTCCTTAAAAGAAAAAAGATGCTCAACTGAGCACCTTTATATTACGTTGAATACACGTACTTTTTCAATTGTTTTAAAACGACACGACGTGTTAAAATCCCTACAAACATATTATCTTCATCAACCACACATAAAAAAGCATTGTTAATGACAAGCTCTAATGCGCGCTGAAACGTATCGGTATTTTTTAATACAGCCACATTCGTGTCCATAATATCCTCAACTTTAATTGTGCTTAGCTTATCAAATTCGATATGCTCAAGCCCTAAAATTGATTCTGTAATCATTTTCATACTTAGTAATCCTTGCAAACGATACTTCATATCTAGCACAGGGATTGCTGAGTAGCCTGTTCGTGTTAGCACGAGTAATGCATGCTCTGCATTGTTCATACTTTGCACATGCGCAACCTTCTCAGATGAAATAATAAAGTCTTGAATCCCCATGTTTAACAAATCTCTATTTCTTGAAACAATCATAGTAGTCTTCTCCTTTATCGCTCTCTCGTGAGAACAGGTCAATCACTTCCTATCATACCATAATTATATATCACACTATATCGAAATCACTGACTTTTTTTAGAAAGGATGGGCATTTAACCACTGGCCACCATCTAGCGTTACACATTCGCCGTTCATATAAGTTGCTTTGTCAGACATCATAAATGCCGCAAGATTACCAATTTCCTCTGGTGTGCCTAAGCGTTGTAAAGGTACAGAGTTAATCGTGCGTTCTGCTGCTTGCTCAGATTCCCACAGCTTTTCAGAGCCTCCTGTACGTTCAATAGGACCTGGCGCAATGGCATTAACACGAATGCCATACTGACTGCCCCATTCTACTGCTAATGTACGCGTCAAGGACATCACGCCTGCCTTAGCTGCCGCCGAATGTACCACGCCAGCACCTGCACCCCACGCATATGTCGCAAGCATATTAATAATGCTACCTTGTATCCCTTTTTCAATCCAGTAATTACCTATGGCTGATGAGCAGTAAAATGTACCATTTAATACAATATCAATTACAGCATTCCAGCCGTTTGCTGACAGCTTTTCGGCTGGTACTAAAAAATTACCCGCTGCATTATTCACTAAACCTGTTACATTGCCAAACGTTTCATCTGCAAAAGCTACCATAGCTTTCGCTGCCTCTGGGTCACGCACATCCATCGCAAATGTTTCGATAGTATGACCTGCTTCCCCAATAAAAGCTTTTGCCTCTGCTAAACGCTCCTCGTTACGCCCTGTAATGACAACATTAGCGCCTTCCGTCACAAACTGCTTGGCCATGTATAATCCCATACCACTCGAACCGCCCGTTACAATAATTGTTTTACCTGCTAACATACTCCTCATCCTCTCTCATTTACTGAATATTCATTCATAATCGTACTACACTACACACATTTTGTCATACAATATTCTCTCGAAAAATCTTTTTTATCATTTTTAAAATCATTTTTCTCTACAAAAATCCAAAAAACTATGTATTTATTCCAGCTTTTCGATTACCATTATCAATAGACAGAAAGGGTGTTTACGCATCATGCTTCAATCGTTACAACGAACATTGCTCTTAATGCTCGGCATGATTTTACTTTTAACAGGTTGTGCACCTCAGAAGGAACATGCAACGACAGAGACAACTAGCTATCCAACCGAAGTCGCATTTAATGATTTGTACATTACATTAAATGAAAGCCTACCGTACACAGCGCCTAATGGTGAAAGCTACCAAGGTATTGCTGTTACTGTGCAAAATACTAGCAACGACAGTGTGTCGCTCAAATCTGCATTTTCTAATGTTGTCATTGTAGATGTCAATGGACAAGATATTGGCAGGGAGCTCGACTGGCTTACAGCGGATGAGCACGGCACAGATCTTGCAAAAATAAAAAAGTTACGCCCTCAACAAATTATTGCTGGGCATGTTTATTTTCGTAGCTCTACTACAGCGCCACATAGCGTCATACTAACTAAAAAGAAACAACGCGTGCAGCTACAAGTACCTCCTTCACCGTCAATTGCCTTAATTGAGCATCATGCTAAACCTATGCTTGATGATAGCGTTGAAGCAAAGGTACAGGTCATTCGTACATGGTTTAATAAAATTGAGGCTAATGCACAAGCTAATCAAATGAACGTCACACATAACGACTCTAGTACATCCTATGAGTCAGAAGTTTATCGCAAAGTTACTTATCATTATGAAGAAATGACTTTTCATTTTTATTACATGAATAACGAATTATTTTTTGTTTACTCTTACCCTAATGTAAACTCTGTAGATGCTGAAAATCGTTATTACTTCCAAAATGGCGAAATGATTCGATGGATTCGTTCTAATGGTGAAACGATTAATCAACAAGCCGGGTTAGCTAACCCAAGTTATTTACAAGAAGAAGCTAATATTTTATACCTCGAACAATTTGCAACACAATAAAAAGAGGTTGGACAAAAGAAAAAATGTGAGATGATTTTTAAAATCATCTCACATTTTTTGCTTTCAAGGGTATTAAACGATTGGTTTAGCCAAGAAAATTACTGCTCAAATTTTATATCTCTCTTAAAAATCAAGTTATGTCGCAGCCTCTTCTTTATTCTTCGTTATTTAATGGGCGCAAGGCTTCTTGTAAAAAGATTTCCTGACTATTAATTAATTTTGCATCTAGCCCACGATCTGCATCTTTATAACGATATTTACTATCAGCACCTTGTACACGCGCCTTCGCTGTATCTGCAATTTGTAAATCCATAATATGATTAATACGGTCTTTAGCAGATTGGTCATAAATCGGGAATAAAATTTCTACACGCTTAATCATGTTGCGCGTCATCATGTCAGCCGATGATAAATAAATTTTATCCTCACCATTATTGTAGAAACAATAAATACGTGAGTGCTCAAGGAAACGACCAACAATAGAAGTTACCGTAATATTTTCGCTGATACCTGGAATACCAGGGCGAATACAACAAATGCCTCGGATAATTAAATCTACTTTAACCCCTGCAATTGACGCTTCATACATCTTCATCATTAAATCTTTATCCGTTAAAGAGTTCATTTTTGCACGGATATGTCCGTTACCATATTGTTTGTGACAAGCAATTTCATCATCAATTAATTTAATAAACTCATCACGAATATCAAATGGTGCTACAACTAAATGATTAAATTTAGGTTTTTCAGTGTAACCACTCAAATAGTTAAAGAAGTTCGTTGCGTCAATGCCAAACTCTTTGTCCGTTGTAATGATACCCATATCTGTGTAGATTTTAGCTGTTGCATCATTATAATTACCTGTACCAAGGTGAACAAAGCGCTCAATTTTACCATGACGACGACGCACTACTAATGTAATTTTTGAGTGAGTTTTTAAGTTATTCATGCCATAAATGACCAAGCAACCTGCTTGCTCTAATTGTTTTGCCCAGTGCACGTTGTTTTCTTCATCAAAACGTGCCTTTAACTCTACAAGCACTGTAACTTGCTTACCATTTTCAGCCGCTAGTTTTAATGCTTGAATGATTGGTGAGTTACCACTTACACGGTAAAGTGTTTGCTTAATTGCTAGCACGTCTGGATTGACTGCTGCCTCTGCAATAAAGTCTACAATTGGCGCAAAGGATTCGTATGGGTGGTGGAAAAATATATCCTGTTGTAAAGATTTTTCAAAAATATCCTCATCTGAGCATAAATCTAATGGACGCTGTGGGATAAAGCTCTCATACTCTAGATGCTCACGCCCTACAGAAATGGCTTTCACAAATGGGAACATAAATGTTAAATCTAGCGGGCCATTAATATGAAATACATCCGCTTCTTCGATTTCAAATTCTTTAAGTAGGTACTCTAACACTTCGTCGCTCATTTCGCCCTTACGAACTTCTAAACGACTACCTACGCCCCATTTACGTTTCTTTAATTCTTTTTCAATCTCTACTAGTAAATCACGTGCGCCTTCTTCATGAATTGTTAAATCGGCATTACGTGTTAAACGGAAAGCTTGCGCTGACTTTACATTGTAGCCATAAAATAGCTGTTCAATATGCTTTGTAATCACGTCTTCAAGCAAGACAAACTCGCTATGGTCTTCTTGCTCGGTTGGCAACTCAATAAAACGCCCTAATACAGACGGCACTTGTACAACAGCTACCTTTTGACGGTTTTCCGGATCCGCATCTTCTTGCTCAAGTAACACTAAAATATTTAATGTTTTACCAAGCAACGTTGGGAATGGACGGTAGGCATCTACAGCTACAGGCGTCACTACTGGAAAAATCGTTTCAGCAAATAACTCATCCACAAATTGGTTTTGCTCTGCTGTTAATTGATTAATATCCTTCATAAATACATTATGCTCAGGCAATAAATTATGCATTAAATGATTATACACCTCAGATTGACGCTTAACGAGCGCCTGTGTGCGCTCTGCAATGCGTGTTAGCTGCTCGGTAGGCGTAAAACCTGATTTGTTTTCTGGCTTATGGAAGCCCGCACGTACTTGATCTTGAAGACCTGCCACACGTACCATAAAGAACTCATCTAAGTTTGAGCTAAAGATAGCGAGAAACTTTAAACGCTCAAGTAATGGATTATGAATATCCTCAGCCTCTTCTAGTACACGCTCATTAAATGCTAACCAGCTAAGCTCGCGGTTATTATAATACTGAGGTTTAGCAATCTCCTCTAATAAGTTCATTTGGTTTTGTGGTGTTTCGTCAATTGCCTCTGTCATTATTTATTCAATCCTTCCTCGTTAAATTGGATGATAATGTCTTCTTTAATTACGCGCTCTAAATGTTTTTTGTGACGCTCTGCTTGGTATTTTTCGGCGGCTGCATTTTTCTGCAGCTGCACCGTCAAGGTTACACAATCACCGCTATGTGTCATGACTAAATCTTGCACAACACCGCGCTTTGAAATCGTAAAAGCGTACACAAATTTTAACATGGCACCGAAGTCTCGAAGCTTATGTAATTCATCTTCCTCTAGCCATGATTCAAATGGTTCTACAAAATGAGAAAAATAATCTTTGTTTTTATAAGATGCAAGTAAGGCTACCTTTATGCGCTCAACATGGTTAAGCCCATCGATCGCCTGATTTGCAATCAAGTAAAATGTATGTTGACTAGACGAGCTAAGCTCAATATATTCGCCAATCGCAAATACTTTAGCCGCCTTACGAATCAGCTCTTTATCTGCTGCTTGGTAGGTAAAAAAGTTAAGACGACAGCACTCCTCATACATGCGCTCAGCTAAATGAACAAGGTTTTCAACCTCTAAATCACTGCGACGATACTCAGCGGCCAATTGCTTAGCATGTGTATCAAACACATTATATTTATCAAAAGCTTGTGGGTCTTTTTCAAGGATGCGTTCCATTACAAGCCCCTCGCGCAAACCTTTTTTAGTTAACTGAAATCTTGTAGTACCAACAATACTAAGTAAAATGCGGAACACAGATAGTGCAGGCACAATAATATCTGCACGGTCCGAGGATAACCCGTCAAGTTGCTTTAGCTCATCATAAGTCATATTGCCAAGGTAATCATTTAGCTTACGTAAATCTTGTGCTGTCATTTCGTAGCCATGCACACCCGTTAAGCCATAGTTTTGACGTTGCTGATGCACTTGTGCAATATTACGCGCACTACCGCCAATACCAATCACAGGTAGCTCGCAATCTTTAATCCATGCAATTTGTGAGAGTTGCTCACGCACATAGTCATTTAATTGCTTTTGCTCGTTTGTTGATAGCACATCTCCCTTAACAAACATTTGCTTTAAGGATACCGTGCCAAACGGAAAACTATGAGAATGCACAAGCTCTTTGTCTTTAAATAAAGTAATTTCCGTACTGCCGCCTCCAATATCAATCGTGACAGCTGATGGTGTTGCAAGCGAATAGGCTACACCTGCAAAGCCATAATAAGCCTCCTGCTCTTCAGACAATAAATCAATTTTTAACCCAAGCTTCTTAGACATACGCTTTATAATTTCATCACGATTGGCCGCTTGACGAATCGCCGCAGTAGCTGCTGCACGCACATCCGTAACGCCAAAATCCTCAATCATTTCAATAAAATCACGTAAAATATGTTCAAGTAAGGTGATGCCTTCTGCTGTCATCTCGCCCGTTGGTAAAATATGCGTACGTAAGCGTGCAACTACTTTCATATTGCCTAATTCATGTAGCCCTTCGCGTGCATCATAATCATAAATTACAAGACGTACGGTATTTGAGCCAATGTCAATAATGGCTGTTTTCATTTTAGTTGGCATAATGAAGCCCCTCTTTCCACTTGGGATTTAAAAAATGCGCTAGAAAGCCTGTAGCTATCCAACGCATTGTTCTTATACTTGATTGACACTAGCGATGGACCACAACTATAAAATTAATTGGTCAATTCGTAAAATTAATTCTGCTATTTCTGGTTTACTAATTTGGTCTTCTGCACCTACACGTTCGCCTTTATGTCGTAAATCATCGGTAATTAAACTTGAGAAAATAATAACAGGTAATACAGCAAGATTAGGATGCTCTTTAATTTTGCGTGTTAAATGATGACCATCCATTTGTGGCATTTCAATATCAGTAATAATCATTTGCACATGTTGCGTAATGTCCTTGTTTGGGTCAGCTTTAACAAGCGTCTCTAAATAATTATACGCATCGCGACCATTTTCGAAGAAGTCAACATTAGCATAGCCTGCTTCATTTAATGTGTCATGCAATAGTTTGCGTAGTAAAGGTGAGTCCTCTGCTACTACAATCTTTTTATCCGAGCGTTCGCGCTTACCTAACTTTTTAACAGACTCTACATTAATCCCTGACTCTGGATTAATCTCAAGCATTATGCGTTCGAAATCAAGGAGCAAAATCATTTGGTCATTTTGCTTAATCACACCAATAACTTGTGAAGCACCGCCTTGGTACATATCAGATGGCTTTTCGATTTGATCCCATGAAATACGGTGAATTTGCGTCACATTATCTACATGGAAAACCACACGTTGTTTATTAAACTCTGCCACAATATATTTTTGCTGTGGGCTGCGCTCAACATTATGAATGCCTAACACTTTTAGCATATCAACAACAGGTAGTACCTCACCACGTAATTGAATAATACCTTCTACATGCTCATGCGCGTGCGGTACAAAAATTACAGGGATTGGCTGAATGATTTCTTTTACTTTAATAACGTTAATCCCAAACTTATTATTGGCTACATCGAACTCCACAATTTCAAGCTCATTTGTGCCACTTTCGAGTAAAATTCCCGTTTGTTCCAAGAGAGTCGCCCCTTTACTTTATAGGTTAGTAATATACCCTAATTGTATCACACACAAGACATTTCTCCTACTTGCTAATTTACTGAATTATCCTTTACACGCAAATGAATAATGAGCCCAATGATTGTCATAACAATTAATGTAGACAGTGCTACGCGGCTTGCGAGCGTTCCGTAATCACGCATGGCAAATGTGACGGTTCCATAAATGGCAGGACCAATGATAGAAGAGACCTTTCCTGAGAAGGCAAATAGTCCAAAGAATTGCCCTCTTTTTTCCTCTGGTGACAACTCGATAATTAACGTACGTGATGTTACCCACATTGAGCCCAGTGATACACCAAATAAACTACCTGCAATCCAAAACATCCATTGTGCTGTCGCAAATACTGAAAAACATAGCGCGACAATCATTAACAAGGCTACCAGTGACACCGCTTTATGTGCACCAATGCGCTTAGTAATATAACCGAAGGCTAGTGAGCCCATAATTGTAGACACTGTGGACACTAAGTACAGCACAATAAATTGCCCTGACGTAAAGCCCATAATGGCCGTTGCATATACCGCCATCATCGCAATCGTCGTTGCAATCGCATCATTTAAAAAGAAATAGGCGATCATAAAAGTAAAAATATTACGATGCCCCTTCATATCCTTAAAGGTTTGAAAAATCTCCTTATAGCCATCAAAAAATTTAAAGGCTTCGCGTTCCTCTTTAGGAATAGGTGTATCCTTATTAATAAAAAAGAGTGGTAATGAAAATAGTAAATATAAAATGGCAGTTGGGATAAAACTATGGTGGAAATCCGAATCCCCCACATATAAATATACCAATAAACCAACAAGTGTCCCAAAATAACCTACAGCTACACCAAAGCCTGAAATCAACGGCATTTCTTCACGCGTACCGAGGTCTGGCATCATCGAGTCATAAAATACTAAGCTCGCATTAAAGAAAAACTTTGCAATAACAAAGCTGACTACAACAAGTAGTAAACTACCTGGTACGCCCATATACGTAAAGGGCACATCTAACGGTGCAAAAACTCCCATCATAAATGTAAAGAAAATAGAGATGGAAGCAAACCACACAATAAATCGTTTTTTATACCCTGTCTTATCCACCATCACACCAAACAGTGGTGAAAATACCACAAGAAAAAAACTGGCGAGCGCGTTGGCATATGAAATAAATGTACTCGCCACTTGTTGCATAACTTCATTTTTCCCTAATACCTCATCCATATAAAAAGGAAAGAAGATCGTATTAATATTGGATGAGAAAATCGTGTTCGCAAAATCATAAAATGCCCATGATAAAATAGGGAGTGATAAATAGAGTGCGAGCTGATTGCGATGTTGTTGCTCTTGCTTCATAGTAAGCCCTCACCTTCTGTTTGAGTAAAAAAGCGCCCGTTAATTACGAGCGCTACTGTTTTTATTTATAATAGCGGACTAAGGCCTGTGTGCCTTCCTCGCCATAACCCTCTGCTACTAATTTTTCATACATGTCATTAGCTAGAGTTAGCCCTGGTAACGTAATACCCATCTGTGCACTCTCACGCAGTGCAATCCCCATATCCTTCACGATATGTTTAATATAAAAGCCTGGTGCATAGTCACCTTCAATCATACGCGGTGCTAAATTGCTAAGCCCCCACGAGCCCGCTGCACCCGTTGTAATAGATTGCAGTACATGGTCCATAGACAAACCTGCCGCCAGTCCATAAGCCATTGCCTCGCTCACGCCAATCATCCCTGAGGCAATTACAATTTGGTTGCACATTTTAGTATGTTGCCCTGCACCTGCCTCACCTTGGTATACAATATTTTCGCCAAAGACTTCGAGTAAACGCTGCACTTGATGAAAGACGGCCTCATCACCACCTACCATAATCGAAAGCGTGCCATTTTGTGCGCCAATATCTCCACCTGAAACAGGCGCATCTAATGCATGTACACCTTGCGCTAACGCTTGTTGATAAATCTTTTTAGCTAATGTTGGCTCTGATGTTGTCATATCAATTATAACTGTGCCTGCTTTTGCACTTTGTAATGCACCTTGCTCACCTAATAGTACTTCCTCTACATCTTGTGGATACCCTACCATCGAAAAAATAATTTCCTTACCAAGTGCTGCTTCTTTTGGTGACGCTGCCCATGTGGCACCTGCCTCAATAAGAGACTGCGCTTTTTCCTTTGTGCGTGTATAAATTGTTACGTCATGATTTGCTTTTAATAAATGTAAGACAATACTTTTACCCATTACGCCCGTACCAATAAATGCAATCGCTGTCATAAAAAATCCCCCTTTGTCAAAATAGTAGTGTAAAGTTCAGAAAAATACAAACACAAAAGGCATTCGTCAAATGACGAATGCCTCGATAAATAAAATGGGGAAAATAAGTATGCGTTACGTTAATTCCCATTTACTAAAAAGATAAACCCTTATGCGCGGGCTTCTTGTAAAAAGGTATACACAATGGTAGCACCTTGTAGTGCCTCGCCTCTAAAGTGTTTAAACTGAGGATGTTTAATTAATACCTCGCGAAAAGCCAAAAAATCTTCTTTAGTAATTGTTAAACTTACCATCTCGCCTTTCGCTAGTTGCTCTAATTGTTGTGCATAGTCTGTCATCTCAAAACACCTCCCTTATTATTTTGCTCACTTTCGTGTAAACTATAGTTTATAGTACTCGGCTGCTAGCGTTAAGTAAATTGCAGTAAAATGCTTTACCTTTTCAAAAAAGTAGGTAGACTATATACTATTAGCCGATGAAGGAGCTGACAGGGATGACTGAGAAAAAAGAAGAAGAAGATATCATTGTAGCGGAAATTGGAAATATTATCGAATTTAGAGACGGACTACAAGGCATCGTCGAAAAAATAAACGAGAACTCTGTAATTGTTAACTTAACGTACATGGAGAACTTTGAGCAATTAGGTATGGA
This sequence comes from Metalysinibacillus saudimassiliensis, assembly GCA_000935965.1. Classification (GTDB taxonomy): domain Bacteria; phylum Bacillota; class Bacilli; order Bacillales_A; family Planococcaceae; genus Metalysinibacillus; species Metalysinibacillus saudimassiliensis. Next base: position 492,317 of record LN483074.1, on the reverse strand, counting down.
AGAACGCACTGTAATCAATCATAAACGCTATAAAATTATTGCTGACTCACAATAGTACAAACGCTTTGTTCAAGAGCTTGCCATTTTTACTAATGATGGCTAGCTCTTTTTTTGTTAGTATAGTAAACGGAGGTTAATGAAATGCAAATAACAAGTAAACAAAAGGGAACGCTTCTCTTTTCCTTACTATTTATGTTGATCATGCTGTTTATTACATTTGATAATAAGGCGGTCTTTTGGTATCTTTACACTTTCACAATTTTAGTTTGTTTAGCGGTTGCCATTTTGAACGCTAAATTTTTTGATGAGCTGCCAACGTGGCATTATTTATTATTTGGCATTGGCTACGGTACAATCTCCTATGGCATTATCCGCCTAGGTTACGAAATTACACCAATGCTTTCATTTAAAATTGCAAAACCCATCACAAAATTTTTAAATGATTTTGCCCCAGCACATATCGGGCATTACGTATTGCTCATTTTCATTATTATTATCGGTGAAGAATTATTTTGGCGCGGCTATGTTCAACAATTATTAAAAAGCATGATGAAAACAAGCCTAGCAGTTGTTACAACCGCATTACTTAGTGCTATTGTACTTCTCCCTAGCGGCTTTATTCCTGGGATGATGGCTGCATTTACGGTAAGTTTACTTTGGGGCTTTTTATATGAATGGAAAAGAAGTATGCCCCTCATTATTATTACACACACTGTTTTTATTCTTTTACTGTTTCTCGTTTTACCATTACAATGAAACTACTATAGAACAAATTACGTCCTATAGTTAATAAAGGGAGGGTTTTTAACATGTCAAAAAAGTTAACACTTACAATGACATTGGCTTTGTCAGCTATGCTAATCGCTGCTTGTGGACAAGGTGATGATACCAAGCAAGCTAAAGAAACTGAGCAAGAGCCGATTGAAGTTGTAACAGACGAGCAGGGTGCAGCTAAAGAAACAGAGAAAGAAACAGCTGAAGCCGAAAAAACGGAAGAGCCAAAAGCGGCTACTGAAGAAAAAACGGCTAAAGAAGAAGTCGAAACAAAATCTACAGCTAACACGCCAGCTAAAGAAGCTGAACAACCAAAAGAAACGGTACAAGCTAACGGTACAGCTTCAACACAAATGCCTTACACTGTAGCATTAAACAATGGCTTTACATTACATGCTGAAGAGCCTGGTCGTGACCAAATTATTTCTTCTGCTAATAATAGCTTATCAATGCGCGTACAAGTAGCAACAACAGAAGAAGATACATTTGCTTCTGTAAAAGATAATGCATTAATGTATATGCAAGCTATTGGTGAGCCAACTGAATTAACAGCAGCTGAGCTAGCACCACTTGGTAATGCAACTGGCTGGAAAACATCATTTGATGACGATTTAGTTTATGTTGTAGCTTTCGAACAAAATGGCTTAGTTGGTCAATTAACAATTTATGATAAAGCAGATGCACAAGCACTAGCTTCATTCCTACAAATGGCTTCAACGATTACAAAAAAATAAACAAAAAAGGAGGCTGGGACAAAACCTGTCTTATAAATGAAAAGCCCTTGAACTTTTACGCAATGTAAAAGTTCAAGGGCTTTGATTTTTGTAGTTAAAAAAGGACTCCTTCTGTTAAACTAAAGTCACGACAACAAAATCCAACAGAAAGAAGGGTCCTTATGTTTAAAAATTATACCATGAATCAATTGATTTTGCCTTTAGATATTGAAATGAAATTACAAGTTAATTTGCGTTTCACTCGCTTCTCCGTTCGCGGCAAAGCGAAGGTTGCGAATGAAATGGGACTGGCGTTGATGGCTGTGAACTTACGAAAGTTCACAGCCAATCAATAAGAATACCCATAAAAAATGAAAAAGAGAAATTGAGCGCACTCAATTTCTCTTTTTCTTTGGCTGAACACTAGTTATGTCCCAGCCTCTTTTTAATAGGACAAATCTTTAATAGAACGCCCTAATTTTTTTAATAAAGTAATCGCTTGCGCCTTTTCTTCTTCGTCAAGCGCGCCTAACAAATCATGTAGCATCAACTCATGTTGCGGGAAAACTTCAGCCATAAAGGCCTCGCCTGCCTCACTAATCTCTGCATATGTCACACGACGGTCCTGTGGACATGACACGCGGTTCAAGTAGCCGCGTTTTTCTAACTTATCAACAACATACGTAATCGAGCCGCTTGCTAATAAAATTTTAGAGCCAATAACCTGCAACGGTTGGCGACCTTTATGATATAACAGCTCAAGTACTGCAAACTCGGTAGGATTTACACCATTTGCCTGAAAAAACCCGTGTAACTCCTCATTAATAGCCTTGTGCGCACGTGACAATACAATATATAACTTCAGTGATTGCTTCACTTCTTCTGACGCCAATCTACTCACCTTCTCACTTCTTCATGCTTAACATATTATAGCGACTTTCGAAAAGGATTGTCAAAGCGCTGGTTTTTTCGCAATATAGTAACAAAACAGACGAATATGTTGATTGAGTGAGCACTATTTCATTGTTACAATGAGTAGAGTAGAAAAGGAGATAGTTTAATGAAAATTGTTTTAGCTACACTTAATGCCAAATACATTCATACCAACTTAGCACTACGCTATTTAAAAGTAGCCGCACAGCCTGAGTTTAATCCCGAAATTGCCGAATATACCATCAAGGACCCTGCATTTAATATTGTCTCTGATTTATTTCAAAAGAAGCCTGATGTCATCGGCTTTAGTTGCTATATTTGGAACATCGAAGAAACCATTACCGTCGCGCGCATGCTACGCACGGTACTACCTAACGTAAAAATTGTACTAGGTGGCCCTGAAGTATCCTACGATGTGCATGATTGGTTACGTCGTCTTGATGGCGTAATTGATTATATTTTAATGAATGAAGGCGAAATTGCCTTCAAAGAATTATTACGTTATGAAAACGGCGAAATCCCTTTAGAAAAGGTGCCTAATATCTGCTACCTTGTAGATAATAAAGTAAAGCTCCACCCTCAAGCACCTAAAGTGGACTTACGCGAAATGCCAAGCCCCTTCCGTCTAGAAGAAGATCGTCCATTCCTTGGTAAACGTATCCAGTATATCGAGACGAGCCGCGGTTGCCCGTTCTCTTGCCAATTTTGTTTGTCATCTATCGAAGTTGGCGTGCGCTACTTTAACCGTGAAAAAGTTAAAGAAGACATTCGCTACTTAATGAATAATGGTGCACGTACGATTAAATTCGTTGACCGTACGTTTAATATTAGTCGTAGCTATGCTATGGAGATGTTCCAATTTTTAATTGACGAGCGTCAACCTGGCGTAGTCTTCCAATTTGAAATCACTGCGGATATTATGCGCCCTGAAGTCATTCAATTTTTAAATGACAATGCACCTGCTGGCTTGTTCCGTTTTGAGATTGGTATCCAATCAACGAATGATGAAACCAATGAACTTGTTAAACGCCGTCAAAACTTCGAAAAACTAACGCGTACGGTAACGATGGTAAAAGAAGGCGGCAAGATTGATCAACATCTTGATTTAATCGCCGGACTACCTGAAGAGGATTACACTAGCTTCCGCCAAACGTTTAATGATGTTTTTGCTATGCGTCCTGAAGAGCTGCAGCTTGGCTTTTTAAAATTATTACGCGGTACAGGTTTGCGCTTAGAAGCTGAAAAATATGGCTACACCTATGTTGATGTAGCGCCTTACGAAATCTTCTCAAACAATGTGCTTACTTTTGATGATATCGTACGTATTAAACATGCAGAAGATGTACTCGAAAAATATTGGAATGACCACCGCATGGATCATACAATCGAATACTTAGTAACAGAAGTATTTGAGACACCATTTGATTTCTTCCAAGACTTTGGTACGTACTGGGAAAATAAAGGCTGGTCACGTATTGGTCACCAGTTAGAAGATTTATTTACGCGCTTACTTGAATTCTTGCACACACGTGAGGATGCACCTATCGCCATCATCACAAGTTTGATGCAGCTTGACTTCCTAAGCACACATCACTTCCAACCACGTAAGCTTTGGTGGCAAAATCATTTAGCAGACGATACGCGTAAGGCTATTTACGAGCGCCTTGATCGCGATGCTACAACCGCAGGTGAAGACTTTGCGGCGTTAGGTGTGCAACAACGTGAGCTGTTTAAGCATACATTAGTTGTACCTTTTGCCTTTGATGTTACGACTTACCTCAAACAGGGTCGTATTGTACCTAAAGATACGTATTTATTAACGTACTTCCGCAAAGATAGCTCGCCTTTCTTTACAACTTTCAACTAAAAAACAGGTAGACCGACAACTCATTCGGTCTACCTGTTTTAGTTTAACCAATAATCACACGTTCTTTTGGATAGTGGAATTTGGTCTTCTTTGTTTTACCGCCAATCGAATACAAGAAGGAAATTAACCCTACACGCCCGATAAACATCAGTAGCATGATTACAATTTTCCCTGTTGTCGAAAGGTCACCTGTAATACCAAGCGACATCCCACACGTACCGAAGGCGGAGGCTATCTCAAACACAATTTGCATTAGCGATGCCTGTGGCTCTGTGATTAACAAAATAATAGTAGCAACCAGGACCATAAAAATCGCTAAGATAATTACCGCATACGAACGAAAAACATCAATCAAATAAATCTCTCGCCCAAATACTTGAATATCTTCTTTACCTCGTGCAAAGGTAATTAAAAATAAAATCGCAATCGCAAAAGTCGTCGTACGAATACCGCCACCCACTGAACTTGGCGAAGCACCAATAAACATTAAAAAGCTAATAAACAAATTGGTGGACTCGCCAAAAGTAGTAACATCAAACGTTGTTAAACCTGCTGAACGCGCTGATACAGAATGAAACATCGCAGAAAATAACGCCTCATGCCACGTCATATTTTTAAATGACTGGAAAGACTCCAACACTAAAATCACCAGCGCACCTACTACAAATAAAATGGCATAGGTCGATGTAGTAATTTTGGTAAATAAACTAAAACGGAAGTTTGTTTTTTTACTACGTAAATACTGCTTAACTTCAATTAATACAGGGAAGCCAATTGCACCAAGCGTAATAAGTAGCATAGTAATAAATTGCACAAAATAATCATTATGAAATGGTAATAGGCTCAATCCTGTAATATCAAAGCCACCATTTGTTGTAGCAGATATTGCACCAAACACCCCTTGTACAACTGCCTCTTGCCATGTATCAAAATACTTTAAATAATGGATGGACAGTACAACTGCACCAAACAACTCTATGGCAAATAAGATTTTTATAATTTCTCGAATTAAATTAACGACACCAGAAATATTAGATTGGTTATGATCAATCATAATTAATTGGCGCTCGCGCATGCCGATTTTTTTACCGACTAACAACCATACAAATGTACCGAGCGACATAATACCAATAGCACCAAGCTGTAAAATAACTAACAGCATGACAAAACCAAAGGTAGTATAGGACTCTGCAATCGTAATAGTCGTTAAGCCCGTTACACTTACTGCACTAACCGCTGTAAAAAGACTATCTATCAGCGATACTTCAACCTCTGGCTGATGTACCCACGGCAAGCGGAGTAACAAGAAAGAAATCGACATCGCAATAAAGTAATACGATACTATTAAACGGAACGGCGTTATCCCCTTCTTTTCCTTCTTCCACGGCATGAACTAACCTCCTTACAAAATAAAAGGAAGAACAGCTCAAAAACTGTTCTTCCTTCAGTATAGCGTATTTTTAGCAGACGTTAAGCATTTTTCTCAGCTTTCTTTTTATTTCGTAAGCCAGTAAAATAACCGCCTAAAGCAATGCCCAGTAACACTATCCAGAACGTTACTTTCCATAGTGTTGAGTGCGGGAAGCTCTCTGCAATTAAGCCTACGCCAGGATGTGCAAGTGTTAACACTACAAGCTTCACACCAACCCAACCAACAATCATAAAGGCTGCTGCTTCAAGTGATGGGTAATCGTTAAGCACCTTAACAAACCATTGTGCCGCGAAACGCATAATAACTAGACCAATCACACCACCAAAGAACATCACAAGGAATTGACCGCCATTAATGCCACCAATATCAAAGTTACCTAAGTGTGGTAACGTCATTGCGATAGCTACTGCAGCTAACATGGAGTCAATCGCAAAGGCGATATCCGTAATCTCAACTTTTACTACCGTCATCCAAAAACCTGATTCCTTCTTCGGTTGGATGTCGGCATTCTCAACATCTTTATGCTTCCAAATACCATACAAACTTTTAATTGAAATAAATAATAAGTATGCTGCACCAATTGCTTGGATTTGCCAATACTTAACGAGTGTTGCGATTAAAAATAGTGCCGCAAAGCGGAAGACTAATGCACCAATTAACCCGTAAAATAATGCCTTCTTTTGTTCCTTTGGTGGTAAATGTTTTACCATTACTGCCATAACAATAGCATTATCCGCTGCCAGTAAACCTTCTAATGCAACAAGCACCAATAGTACCCATGCATACTCTAATAATATTGCTTCCATGTTCAACAACTCCTTTTGTTTTATACAAAACAAAAAGACCCCTGCCTGTAATAGGCAAAGGTCTTGCTAAACAAGTTAATGTTATTACGTCCGGTGATAGTATCACGTAATGACGAACGTAAAGTAAACGATAAGTATCGTTTATAGCTACTCCCCTTTGACGAAATGTCAATAAGGTCTATTCATTTGTACAATAATTATAGCATGCGTACATAAGTAGCGCAAATACTTTATAAGATGTTAACCTGCTTTGCACTATCCTTTTTATGTGCTTCGTAAAAGGTAATCAACACAGGTAAAATAGCAATAAAATCAGGACATTTCACTGTACTATTTTTTAATAGACGGTCAGCTACTGTAGTATCAAAATTTGCCTGCCATGCTAAATAATCGAGCGCTTGTTGCTCAACACCAAAATAAATACGTAGCTTTTTATTTGCTAGTACTCGACGAGCTACATTTAATGAGATATTGCCAAATGGATATTGCCCTGTCATCTCCTTCACCATAATGCGATAAACTTCTTGGATAGGGTGTGGGTTAGGATCTGTTAAATGAACTGTCTCGCCAATCGCTTCGTCAGTCAACGCTAAATACGTAGCAGCTTCAATAATGTAATTAACAGGCACGACATTGAGCTCAGTTTTTGCTTTTGACTTACCAATATAAGGTACAGTGGGTAGTTTACTTAAACGATTAATCAGATTCATTAAAAAGTACGGCCCATCAAATTTATTTGTCTCGCCTGTTGTAGCATGACCACATACGATGCCGGGGCGTACTATAGTAATTGGTAGCTCTGCTTTACAATCCTCAACAAGTAGCTCTGCTTCAAACTTAGTTTCTTCATAATAATTTTTAAAAGCTACAGGTGTAGATAGCTCCGTTTCTTTGAGCTTACCTGTGCGTGTACCTGCCACATACGCTGAACTAAAGTACATATAGCGCGATAAATTTGGCAACTGCTTAGCAAAATCATTGACCATTGATGTGCCGTGCACATTCACACGCCATGCGAGGGTACGGGTTACAGCTAAATCATAAATCGCTGCAAGATGCCATAGCACCGAAATTTTCGGTGCTAGCTCCTCTACTACTACATCTGTTAAGCCTAAGTTAGGAAGCGTAATATCGCCCTCTATAATATGAATTTGCTTTGTAGGATAGCGTGTTAACAACGTAGCAGCAACTACCTCGGCATTTAAGCTTTGGCACTCCTCCACTACCACATACGCCTCATCACAAATATTTTGTTCAAATGCCTCCGCAATTAAGCGGCTCGTGATAAATCCAGGAAAACCTGTGTAAAAATAAGTTCTCAACGAAAACATCCCCTTTGCTTCGTTTAACGACGATTCATTTTACGTGTTTCTTTATCAAACAAGCTATAAATAATTGGTACTACAAATAACGTAAATAAGGTTGATGTTAATAACCCACCAATTACCGCAATACCCATTGGCTGATTCATCTCTGTACCTTCACCAATACCAAGCGCTAATGGTAGCAAACCTAAAATCGTCGTAGCTGCTGTCATAATAACAGGTCGTAAGCGGTCCTCTGTTGTCATAATAATGGCCTCATACGAAGGTACACCTTGCGCCTTCTTCTGATTAATATAGTCTACAAAGACAATACCATTATTTACAACAATACCGACGAGCACTAATATACCAATAACAGCCGTTACACTAATAATTGTACCTGTTAATAAGAAGGCTATTGCTACACCGATCACCATTAATGGTACAGTGAACATAATAATAAATGGGTATTTAAACGATTCGAACTGAGCTGCCATTACAAAGTACACCAGCAGTACAGCTAAAATCAAAGCCATAATCATGTCATCAATTGAGCTATCATAAAGCTCACGGTCACCACTGAAGGCAACGTCAGTTGTCGCAGGCAATTTTGTTTTTGCAATTACTTCGTCAACTTTTTTCGACATACTACCTAATGATTCAGTTGATGCATATTTTACAAAGAACGCAACGGCTGAAGTTTGATCTGAACGTCGAATCGAAACAGGTCCTTCCTTTACTTCTACATCTGCAATTTCTTTTAACTTAACAAATGTACCTGCTGGTGAACGAAGTTTCATTTCTTTTAACGCATTAATATCTTTACGATAAGCATCGCCAAAGCCTGTCGTTACAACAAGCACCTGCTCGTCTTCCGTAATCATCTGCGTTGTAACTTGACCGCGCGTCATTTGATTTACCGTTTGAGCAATTTGGGCAGGCACAAAACCTAAATCCTTAGCCGCTTCACGGTTCACTTCAATTTGAATTTCTTCGATGGTGTTTTCTAAGTCATGAGAGACCTCTGTTATACCATCCTTCTTCTCAAGAGCAACCTTTAATGTATCTGCACTCTCTGCTAAACGTTTACTATTGGTATCAGTTAAACGGAAGGTCAATTGCTGTGGCGCTGAGCCTGATGACGTCGAAACATTAAATTGTACACTTACGTCCTCATTAATCTGCTTAGCAATATCACCCTCTACTTCTTCAGCAAACTCAAATATTGTACGTTTACGCTCACTCGCTGGCTTCATTTTCACATACATCTCAGCACGATTAGAGACATTTTGTCCTCGTGCTGCCGACTCCTGTGTTGAACCAATTAAGCTAACATACACCTCAACATCCTTTTCCTCTTTTAAACGCTCCTCAACCAAATCCACTACTTTTTTTGTTTCGGTTAATGAAGCACCGTTGGGTAATTGTACATTAATTGAGGCAAAGCCCTCATCCGTCGCTGGTAAAAACTCTGTACCACGCGTCATTAATGCATAGGCTGAGGCAATGAGCAGTACAAAAATCACACTTAGTACAAGTGCACGATGATTTAAAGATTGTTTAACTACGCGCGCATAGCGTGTATAAAAGCCTGAACGACTACGTTTCTCTACAATATTTTCGGTTTTTGTTTTTAACATACGACTCGCTAGCATTGGCACAACTGTGAGTGACACCATTAATGATGCAAATAAACTAAACGAAATCGTTAGCGCAAATTCTGTAAAAATTTGCCCAATGAGCCCTTCAATAAATAATACAGGCACAAAAACGGCAATTGTTGTTAAGGTCGATGCTGTAATTGCTGTAGCTAACTCCTTCGTACCTTTTTTAGCCGCTTCGATAGGGTCCTCGCCCAAGCCAAGGTGCCGCTCGATGTTTTCGATGACTACAATGGCGTTATCCACTAGCATACCGATCCCAAGCGCTAACGCACCAAGCGTCATAATATTAAGCGAGAAGTTAGCAAAGTACATCAACACAAATGTCACAATGACTGAGTAAGGAATGGCTACGCCAATAATAATAGGGCTTTTAATGCCACGTAAAAAGACAAATAATACAAGCATAGCAAACAAGCCACCAACAATCATAGACTGACCAATATTTGCGATGGCGATATTAATATAATCACCTTGGTCAAATAGCACATCTGCCTCGATACCTTTATAACGTTCGTCTTGTAATAATTCGTCGAGCTTTACTTTAAATTGCTCCGACACATCTGCCGTATTGGCTCCTGACTCTTGTAGCACAGACATTAGCACAGCAGGTCGCTCATTAGCATAAGTTTCGCTAGTAGATGGTTGCTCACCACGTGCTACCTTTGCTACGTCACCTACGGTTAATGCCTCACCTGTTAATGGATTAACCGATACAATGAGTGCCTCCATATCCTCTGGTGATGTTAGCGTACTAATAATACGTGTCGTGAGTAGCTGACCATCTGTAGTTTCGACAGGCTCACCTGGCATGGAAACATTATTAGCCTGTACAATTTGGACAATGTCCGCTTGCGTTAGCCCCTTTTCTTCCATCGTTTTAGGGTCTAACGTAATCGTAACTTCCTCTACAATTTTACCTGAAATATTAACACTAGCTACACCCTCTGTACGCAGTAGCTCTTGCTCTAACTCCTCAGCCACGACGCGTATATCTGCATCCGTATCTTGTGCACGTAGCGCTAATTGAATAACCGGAAACTGTGATGGGTCAAACTTTAAAAAGCTCGGCTTTCCTGCATCATCAGGTAACGGTGTCATATCAATACGCTGCAATACATCAAGCTGTACGTCTTGAATATTGGTCGACCAGTTAAACTCTAGCACAATTAGGTTAGAGCCTTCCTGTGAGGTTGATTGTACCCGCTCGATGCCTGGCAAGGTAGCAAGCGTTGCTTCAAGCGGCTTGGTAACCTTCTCATTAACCTCCTCAGGACTAGCTCCTGGGTATGAGGTAACGACTACACCAATTGGCGGATTTAACTCTGGTATAAGTGTTACTGGTATTTTTAGTAGCGAAATGCCACCTAATAAAATAATCAGTAACATCGAAACAATCGTTAGGGTCGGTCGTTTAATCGAAAAATTACTAATATTCATCCTACCAATTCCTTTCTATAAAAAACGCGAATAAGGACGTACCTAATTCGCGTTTTGTTTTACAGTAAGCTATATAATTTAATATTGTCGTTTTTATCAGCAAACCAGCGCATAGCAAAGTCGTTCTCGAATAGGAAAACATAATTGTCATAACGATCGCGTACTAACATACTACGTGCTGATGACATTGATTCCTTAACATCTTGTTCGTTTTCAATCCAACGTGCAATTTTATTACCCATTGGCTCCATATGAACCTCAACGTTATATTCGTTTTTCATACGGTGTTCAAATACTTCAAATTGTAGTTGACCAACCGCACCTAAAATAACTTCCTCTGTGTGCAATGTTTTGTAATATTGAATTGCACCTTCCTGTACTAATTGTAAAATACCTTTATGGAAGTGCTTCGATTTCATAACGTTTTTCGCTGTTACCTTCATAAATAATTCTGGTGTGAATTGTGGTAGCACCTCAAATTTAAACGTCTTCTTACCACCAACAACTGTATCACCGATTTGGTACGTACCTGTATCATATAATCCGATAATATCGCCTGCAACTGCTTTATCTACCGTTTCGCGATCATCCGCTAAAAATTGTGTCGATTGTGTCACTTTAAATGATTTACCCGTACGTGATAGTGTCATATTCATACCACGTTCAAACTCACCTGATACAATACGCACGAAAGCGATACGGTCACGATGGGCTGGGTTCATATTGGCTTGGATTTTAAAAATAAAGCCTGAGAACTCTGGTGACTCAATTGGATCAACGATTGTTTCTTCTTGGGTTAAGCGTGGCTGCGGCATTGGCGCAAACTGTAAATATGTTTCAAGGAAAGTTTGTACACCAAAGTTTGTTAAAGCCGAACCAAAAAATACAGGTGTTAATTCGCCGCGACGAATTTTTTCTTCAGAAAATTGGTTACCCGCTTCTTCTAATAACATAATGTCTTCCATAGCTTGCGTATAGTAAGATGTTTTCTTCATATCATTATCTACCGCTAACTCGCCGTCTTCATCTAATGGTAGGAAGCGTGAGTCTTCATCTGTACGGAACTGCTCAATACGCTTATTGTAGCGGTCATAAATCCCTAAAAACTCCTTACCCATACCGATTGGCCAGTTCATTGCATACGATTGAATACCAAGCACTTCTTCTAACTCTTCCATTAACTCTAATGGCTCTTTACCTTGACGGTCTAATTTATTAATAAATGTAAAAATCGGAATACCACGCATACGACAAACTTTAAATAGTTTTAACGTTTGTACCTCGATACCTTTAGCTGCATCGACTACCATGACAGCACTATCTACTGCCATTAATGTGCGGTACGTATCCTCAGAGAAATCTTGGTGTCCTGGTGTGTCCAAAATATTTACACGGCAACCGTTAAAATCAAACTGCATCACAGAAGATGTTACTGAGATACCACGTTGTTTTTCGATTTCCATCCAGTCAGATGTCGCAAACTTCCCTGACTTTTTACCTTTAACTGTACCAGCGTCGCGAATTGCGCCACCAAAGTACAACATTTTTTCTGTAATGGTTGTTTTACCCGCATCGGGGTGAGAGATAATCGCAAACGTGCGACGTGCTTCAATTTCTTGTTTTAAATTAGTCATTAGTAATCTCCTTTTCCTATCTTAGCCATCATAAAAGATTATTCCTTATGCTGACAACTGTTTTCACCAATTTGTGCAAATAAAAAGAGGGGCTGTGCCCCCCTCACACGTTAAATTTTTTCATCCCAGCTTCGATAGCAATGTCTGCATCACTATGTGGGTATTTCGTGTTTTCGATAATTTGGAAGTCCTCATGCCCTTTACCTGCAAAAATAATCATATCACCAGGCTCGGCTACTTCAATTGCATGACGTACAGCCTCTGCACGGTCACCAATGCAAGCAAAGTTATCATGCGTCATACCTTTAGCAAGATCACCTGTGATACTGTCATATTCTTCGTAACGTGGGTCGTCTGTTGTTAAAATAACGTACTCTGCGCGCGAGGCTTTTTCTGCCATAGCAGGACGTTTTGTTTTATCACGATTACCACCTGTACCTACAAGGAAAATGATTTTACCTTGTTTATATGGCTCCGCTGCTTGAATGGCCTTTTCAATCGCATCAGGTGTATGAGCGTAATCAATAAAGATTTCGATTGGTAAATCGCTCGGCACTTTTTCCATGCGTCCCTTAACAGGTGGTAGCATTTCAATGTGCTCAATGATTTGCTCAATAGCATGGCCGCGTGCATAAAATGTGGTAGCCGCTGCTAATACATTGTATACATTAAAGTCACCCAGTAGGTTCATGTGTACGCGGAAGGTCCCCTCTGGTGTTTGCATATCAAAATGTGTTTTAAAATCCTCATATGAGCAATTGCTTGCCTTAAAATCAGCACGTGGGCTATCAAAACCATAACGCCATACAGGGAATGGCGTCATTTTAGCATAGCGCTCTGCCCAAGGATCGTCGGCGTTCAATACAACGTATTTATTTTTCTCTAAATCCTGTCCAAGCTGAGAGAATAATAAACCCTTTGCTTGACCGTAATCTTCCATTGTACCGTGGAAATCTAAATGGTCATGCGTTAAATTTGTAAATATTGCAACGTCATAGTCAACGCCGGCTAAACGGCCAAGTGCTAAGCCATGCGACGATACTTCCATCGTCATAACACGACAGCCCTCCATTTTGGCACGGAAAATCATTTGCTGTGTACTAAGTGCATCACTTGTCGTATTGGCCGACTCGTACAAAATACCATTAAGGTTAAAACCAATCGTACCCGTTAACGCTGCTTTAGTACCCATACTTTGTAACATATTTTGAATAATGCCTGTCACTGATGTTTTACCGTTAGTACCTGTAACACCAATCATAAACATATCTTGCGATGGATAATCATAAAATTTTGCGGCTAATAAACCGAGCGCACGTGTCGTATCACGCACAACAACTTGCGTAACCCCCTCAGGTAACTCAAGCTCTCTTTCTGTCACAATAATTGTTGCGCCCGCCTCAATTGCTTTGTGCGCATAATCATGTCCATCCACCGTATATCCCTTAATACAAATAAACATACTATCTTGCTGTAAGGCGCGTGAGTCAATCGCAATTTCTGTAACGTGAGACGGTACTTCACCAATCACGCGTTTGACAGGTAAAACTGTTAATAATTCGCCTGCATACATTGTTCGTTCCTCCATTTCACATACTAACGCTATGTGCCACTTCTTTTCTTATAATCATAACAAAATTTTTGATTTCTTGATACTGTTGAATCATGTATGATTGATATCATCATACAAAAGGAGTTAGTGATGGAACAATTTACTTTTTTAAATAATCGTAACAAGCTTTTTCTCTTTTTATATATCGTTGGCAATATTGTTTATTCACTTGCTGTACTCACAACGATTTTTCCGTTTTTCACACATTTACCCTATATCGGTTTGCTATTTTGCTTACTCTTTTTAGGGTTATATCTTACAAAAATTCCGCCGCAATTTATGCAGTGGATTTTACTAATTGGCAGTAATATTTCTATTTTAATTTTTAACTATTTACACTGCCATTATATCGGCATTACATGGTTTGTTTTATTTATTTTAATGGCATCTGTTTACGAGTCACTCGCTATTAACATTACCATCTCTATAGTAGCCATCACCGAAAGCGTGATTTTATTAAAAATTTTACCGCAAAACGTGTTGATTGATATCACTTCTACGTATTATTTATTATTTACACTAGCCTTAATGACGCTACTCGCGTGGCTACAATTTTATTTATTAAAACGCTCATGGCGTTCAATGGAAGTATTGCATGACTCTAAGGAAAAACAAATGGCTTGGTCAGATGCTTACTTGCATTTATTTTTCAACTCCGCAAAGGACAGTATTGCTGTGTTTGATTTAGAAGGGCGCATTATCCAAGTTAACCGCGCTTTTGAAGATTTATATGGCTGGACACGCAAAGAGTGCATCGGCCAAAAACTGCCGCTTGTCCCTAAGGAAAACGCCTTCGATGCTGAGATACGCAGGCAAGGACTAATGCGCGGTGAAAGTTATCAACTCATTGAAACTTGTGACCAACGTAAAGATGGCTCTTATTTTGAAGCGCAAATTTCACTATCCCCAATTTTAAATGAACAAGGTGAAGTTACCGCAACGTCTTTAATCTCGCGTGACATCTCGTACTTAAAAGAAAATGAGCGCCTGCTCCGCGAAACTGAAAAACTAAATCTTGCTGGCGAATTAGCCGCAGGGCTCGCACACGAAATCCGCAATCCTATGACCGTATTATCAGGTTTCGTACAAATGATGAGCAGTGATACTAACTCACCCTACTATGACCAATTTTCTATTATGCAAAAGGAGATTGAGCGGATTGATTTAATCGTAGAAGAGTTTTTAATTTTATCAAAGCCACAAGCACGTGTACCCGAAAACTTTTATTTAGATGATGTGCTCCGCGAAACTGAGGAATTTTTAACACATTCTTTTGATAAGCATAAAATTGACTTTAGTATTAGCTGGGAAGCTCACCAAAAACAAATTAGCGGCAGTGAAAACCAAGTAAAACAAGTATTACTTAATCTTATTAAAAATGCGATTGAAGCATTGCAAGATATGCCACAAAGAGAAATATCCATCCGCTTCTTTGAACAAAAAAATATGATTGCCATCTCCATTACAGATACTGGCGTTGGTATGGATGAGGAAACATTACAACATATTTTCAGTCCATTTTACACAACTAAGCAAACAGGTACAGGGCTCGGTATGATTATTACTAATAAAATTATGCAAGAACATGGCGGCACGATTACGATTGATAGTAAGGCCAATGTTGGTACAACAGTAACGATTGCCTTTCCCCACCAATAAAAAGGAGACGCTCCTAAAATAAGGGCGTCTCCTTTTTTATTTCATAATTTTTTTCACAAGCTTCACCCGGTCATTATACGGTGGAAATAATAAATTTGTTTCGAGCTTAGTTGATTTCTGGTAAATGGATTTAGCATGTGTAAAACTCTCAAAGCTAGCCTTACCATGATACGCACCTACCCCTGAAGTGCCAACACCACCAAATGGTAACGACGTGCTGCCCACATGAGTAATGGTATCGTTAATACAACCACCACCAAAGCTAAGCGCCGCTAAAAAGTAGTCCTGTGCACCCTTATGCTCTGAAAAGAAATAGGCCGCAAGTGGCTTTGGCTTCGTCGCGATTTCTGCAAGGGCAAAGCCTAGATCATCATAAATAATAATTGGTAAGATTGGGCCAAAGATTTCGTCTTGCATACTCGCATGCGAAAAATCCACATCGTATAAAAGGGTGGGCTCAATATAACGCGTAGCTGCGTCATGCATCCCCCCATAACAAATGCTCGCATGCTCTGCACCTACTAGTTTCATTAAGCGCGTAAAATGACGGTCATTAACAATACGGCCATAATCCTCGCTCTGCTTCGCATCCTTACCATAAAATGTGCGGATTGCCTTTTTTAATTCCTTTACAAAACGCTCAGCAACGTTGCGATGTACCATCACATAATCAGGCGCAACACACGTTTGACCCGCGTTAGTAAACTTACCCCATGCGATACGCTTTGCAGCAATCGTTAGGTTAGCTGTATGGTCAACAATGGCAGGCGATTTACCCCCTAGTTCTAAACCAATCGGCGTTAACCGTTCAGCAGCGGCACGAGCTACTACTTTACCTACTGCCACACTACCTGTAAAGAAAATATAATCAAAGGGCGCATGAATTAATGCTTGTACAACTTCCTTCTCACCTTCTACTACAGCAATATAATGCGGCGCAAAAGTTTCTTTAATAATTTGTTTAACTACCTTAGTTGTTGCAGCAGTCATTTCGGATGGCTTTACGACGGCTGTGTTACCACCAACAATTGCACCAATCAACGGCTCCATCACTAATTGGAAGGGATAATTAAAAGGCGCGATAATTAACGTTACCCCGTAAGGCTCACGCATAATAAAACTTTTACCTGGTTGATAAGGTAGTGCTGTTTTTACTGTCTCTGGCGTCATCCACTCATCCACATTGGCTACCATATAATTAATGCTCTCTAGCACTAGCCCAATTTCTGTGGCATAGGCCTCAAACTCACTCTTGTGTAAATCTTCATAAAGGGCTGACGTAATCGCTTGCTCATACTTTAAAATCGTGGCTTTCAATTTGAGTAATTGTTGCTTACGAAAATCACTATCACGCGTTGCGCCACTTAAATAATAACGACGCTGTTCGGTAATATGCTCAGTAATGAGTTGTTGCATAATTATCATCCTCACTTTTGTAATAAATTTTGCGGCTCGCACTCCTCAAAAGTTCCAAATGCGGCTGGCGCTTCAATTGTATCACCTTTTACAACTACAACTGCCTCGTTAAGCCCTGCTTGACACTGTATGAACGTATTATTTTCGCCCTTAACGCTACATGCGTACGCATCAATGGCTGCACCTCCTGTACGTGAAGTACAGGCCGTAAAATTAGAGTTGCGCACTTGTGCTGTTGCTTCATACATATGCAATGCGCCACTCATTTCTGCACGGCTCGTTGTAAACGTACAGTTATCAATTAATAAATTAACACGCTTGACCTTGCCACCCGTGCGAAAACCGAAGAAGGTGCGTGACCTCATATGCGTCGCCTCTGTACCTGCAATATAAAGTACACCGCCCTTGCCTAAAGTTGAGCATTGCTCAAATGCACAATCACGCAATGCAAATTGTTCGCTATTGGCAAAATAAATCGCGCCTCCGCGCTCCTCTGCAAAGCACTTTTCAAATGTACAGCCCTCTAGTGTTACTTGCGCATTATCCATTTGTAATGCGCGCACATTATTTGCGCCATTAAACGTTACATCCGTTAAAGTTAACTGGGCAACATTACGTATTGAGAGCATCGTTTGATTAGCATCCATTGACGCTTGTAAAGTTGCGCCGTCCGCTTTTACTACGCCACCATCTACAATAATAGAAGCGTTGTTGCCAAAGGTTACAGTCATACCATTTAAATCAAGCTCTGCCCCTTGCCCCACTGTAATCTCACCTTGCAATTGTGTAGCATAAGTTAGCTTACGCTTTTGCCCTGTAAAGAGCGACATTGTAGATAAGCGCTCCTCATACACAAAACCTGGTAAAAAATAACTCAGTTCATTTAATGGCACTTCAACCTCTTGCTCAAGCGCCGCTTGTACTACCTTACCTGCAACATCATGATCATCTCTTAGCATGGCCATACGGAAGTTACGTACGAAATGAATTTCGGCATACGTTAGCTGCAATAATTCTTCAAATAATACAAGGAAAGCTTGCTCCTTGTCAGTAATTTTATTATCACGCTGTGCGGATGCGTATAAATCTAGCATAAATACTAATTTATGTACGGGTGCTCGCAAAATTTGCAAAATATTATGCACGAAAGCTTCTTCAGCCGCCATTGCTTGTTGAATGGCTAGCTTAGCAAAGTCTACAGGAATATCAAATAGCTGTAATGTTTTATGTAGCTCGTCCTTGGCCATTTCGCTCGGGTAGCCATCAACACATAGTAGCATCGTGTACCCTGTCACATATGTTTTTTTAAAGCGAATGCTCTCCTCTGCAAATGGATGCTTGCGGTTAAATAATTGATCCTTAATACGTTGTAAGCTATCTAAAATAGACATCTCATCCCCTCCTCCTCTTTATATCGGTCTTTATCACCATTATTGTATTATGGAAATGCTACGCTAAGTATTATATAATTTAGGCAATACCATGATAGGAGTGATAGTGATGACAACAAAAAACAGCACACGAGCGAACATCATGATTGACTACAAACAACGCATGTCTAAGCAAGAGGTAGCAACCTTTTTACGCACCATTGCAGACAAACTTGAGCAAGAAGGTAAATTTACTTTAACCCAAGGTGAGCAAACGCATGAGGTCGAGCCCTCAGCATCACCATTACTAGAAGTCGAATACCAAGAAAGAAACGGTAAATACAAATTTGAGATTGAACTAGAATGGCGCCCTAACGACCACAAGCGCAGCCTAATCATCGAATAAATAAAAACCACGAGCGATTTTGCTCGTGGTTTTGCTTTAAATATGAATGCCGCGTCCAAACACTTCACGCGCAGCTTCACCAATATGCTCAGACATCGTTGGATGAGGGTAAATCATATTTGCTACCATATCAATATCTGCACCTGCTGTTTTAGCAGCTAGGATGGAGTTAAGTAGCTCTGTAGATTTATCCCCCATGACACAAGCGCCTAAAATGCGACGGTCATTATCGGCTACGATTAATTTAACAAAGCCTTCCGTATTACCTTCCATTAATGCTTTAGAGTTTGTACGTAAAGGCAACTCAATCATCGTATAAGGCTCGTTAACCTCATGTGCTAGCAAACCAAATGTGGCAATCTCAGGATGTGTATATACACAGCGTGGGATTTCGTCTTGTTGTACAGGTTTAGGATTACGTCCTAGTAAATGCTCCACTACATGGATGCCTTCAGCGCTTGCTGAGTGAGCTAACTGTACGCCACCAATTAAATCACCAATCGCATAAACATGCGGCTTAGATGTTTCACAGTGTAAATTAACATCAATTAAGCGTCCATCAAACGCTAAACCAAGCGCCTCAGCGATTTCGACATTAGGACGACGACCTGTAGCAAATAATAAATTTTCAAATGGCATTTCGCCAATAGATGTATAAATCACATTACCCTCAAAGCGCTCAAATTTAAAGTCAAGCACAAGTTTAATGCCTAACTCCTTCATGCGCTTTTTAATAATTGGGCGCGCATCAGGCTCCTCTGTTTGTAAAATATCCTCACTATGGTTAAGCACCGTTACTTTGGTACCTAAAGGTGCTAATGCAAAGGCCATTTCAATCGCAATAACTCCGCCACCAATAATCGTAAGTTCTTTTGGCAACTCCGTCATATCAAAAAATGTGTCCGTTGTATAATAGCTCGTTGTTTCTAGCCCTTTAAATGGTGGCACAAACGGCTTACTGCCCGTAGCCAGCATAATATCTGTTGCTGTAAAGCATTCCTCGCCCACTGTTATCGTTAAATCATCCGCAACACTTGCCTCACCCGCATAAAAGAACACTTGGTTTTTTTCGATGTAGTGTTGGATGTTGTCGATTAACTCATTTACAATAGTATCCTTACGACGCATTAATTTAGGGAAATCAATCTCTGTCTTTGGTGTGTTAATGCCCCATGTGCGCCCGCGCTCAATTGATTGAACAAGCTTGCTATGTTCTAACATAATTTTTGATGGGATGCAGCCAACATTATAGCAAGCACCGCCCACTTTTTTACGCTCTACTAGCGCTACCTTCATACCGTTTTTGGCTGCGTGGATAGCTGCAATATAGCCGCCAGGTCCTGCACCAATAATCGCTAAATCATAATTTTTCATACGCTTCACCTCTGCGTTTACCATAGCATTTACATTTTGCCTTTGCAACGCAAAAAAAAGGGCATTTCGCCAAAGCGAAACACCCTTACTGTTATGCTGGATTTACTTCTAATTGTACGCGGATTTTAACATCCTTACCGACAAGTACGCCACCCGTTTCAAGTGCTGCGTTCCATGTTAAACCAAAGTCTTCACGGTTAAGCTTAGCCTCTGCTTCAAAGCCGTACACTTCTACGCCGTCTGGTGTTTTGCCTTTACCATTGTACTCTACCTCAAAGGTAACAGGTTTTGTAATGCCGCGAATCGTCATGTCGCCTGTTAGTTTATAATCATCACTATCACGTGTAATAGCCGTTGATGTAAATGTAATCGTTGGATGTGTTTCAACATCAAAGAAGTCTGCTGAACGTAAATGATTGTCGCGGTCTGTATTGTGTGTATTAATACTGTCTACATTAATCGTAAAAGTTACCGCTGCAGTTGTTAAATCTTCTAAGTTTGTTGCCTCTACACGTGCATCATAGGATTCAAAAAAGCCTTTTACTTTACTCACCATCATATGCTTTACTACAAATTCAATACTTGAGTGATTTGTGTCTACGTTATAAGTTGCCATGCTAATTCCTCCTAAAGTGTCGTTAGTATATGTATTACCACTTACCTCGAATTCAAAACACTTTTAGCAAAAAAATACGCAGCTCCAAGAGCCACATATTTTTTATTGCACTACTTCTGGGTGGAAGCCATCGCGTTGTAAATAATTATCGTATTTCCAAACACCTTTGTTAGCATCCTTTGCCGTTTGTTCAATTTCTTTAAATTCACTTTCAAATGTATTATTGCCTGGGTTTACAAAACGTACGGCAGCTAAGCCTTCTTTTAATAACTCTTCTTGCACTAGTTTATCATCCGCAAAAATATAAGCTAACCAGCGGTCATAGTGGTCTGTTTCTTTTCCTTCATCAAAAACCACATACACATGGCGTGCTTCCATTAATAATTTCTTTGTGAAATACTTGCCATCCTCTGCTAATGGCATCGGGTCGCCTTTTTGGTAATTCATTTCAGGTGTATCTACCATTAAAAAGCGTACTTTTTCCTTTTTGCCATCCACTTTAACTTGCGCTGTGTCACCATCATACGCTTGAACAAAGTCAACCTCAATACGCTCCTTACCCGTAGCCTGCTCAACCTGCTCAATCGTAATATGGTCAGGTAATGCATCTTTATCGGGTGGCGGATCCGCAAAAATCATGTACAGTACAATACCAATTAAAATAGCACCGCCTGAAATTAACGACTTAACGTCCTTCATTTTCATGTTAATTTCCTCACCTTTCTTTTTCCGTTTTCCATTATACAAGAAAAATATCGACAAAGCCGCTAAAGACTTTGTCGATATCATTTAAATTTCTGCTAATGTTTCAACCTTCTTACCAAAACCTGTCGGATCAACAGACGCAAATGTTTGTCCCATCTCCTCAAGGTCACGCCAGCGGTGCGCAATACGTGATGCGGCACAAGCTGCAATACTACCAACTAAATCATCTAAAAATGTATGCACATGGTCGCCAGGCACTGTATCCAACTCTTTAATAATACCCACCTTTTGCTTATCCAAATGACCGTATGTTGTTACTGCGATACTACCGTATGTAAATACCGAGCCAAGCGCGATGGTCTCATCAACACCAAATAAGCCTTCGTCTGATTCAATAATTTGTTGCAAAGGTGCTGAGAGCATTTTCTTTTCTGCTAACTCATCTAACTCAATCCCAACAAGCACAGCATGCTGTACCTCGCGCTTATTTAATACGCGGTCCACTGAACTAATGCAGTGTTGCATAGTTAAGCCTTCGTTATAAGGGCTTTGCATTTCATACACGATGTCTGCGATGTCCTCGATCATTACACCTCGACGGATTAACGCTTCCTTCGTTGCGCGTGTTACTTCTTCCGAGTGTACACGGATACTTTTGTCATGCATAATTTGTCCTCTTTTCTTAAAATTATTTCGTACAACTCCTCTATTATACCTTTAGTTTTTTAATATGGTACAATTTCGATACAACTTATGTGAGGAGTGGCAGATGTGGATAAAGGTTCAATTCAAGATGTTGTATTTTTTAGTGAGGCCCTACAAGAGGAGCTCCAGCTCTATGTCTATGTGCCTGCTAACTACACCCCATTAACAGCGTATCAATTATTAATCGCCTCCGATGGCAACGATTACTTTCAGCTTGGTGGCATAACACGCTTAGCGGACGAATTAATTGATAGTATGGAAATTGAGGACGTTATTATTGTTTTCGTACCCTACCGCGATGTGCACGACCGCAGAGATAAATACATTCCAAGCGGCAGTAAATACCGTAGCTACTTAAAATTTTTAGCTGATGAGCTTGTGCCTTATATGGATAGTAACTACGCGACCAATGAGCTAGCAATGGGGCGCGCCTTAATCGGTGACTCAATGGCGGCGACGGTTTCCTTAATGGCTGCACTAACGTATCCTAATATTTTTGGTAAAGCTATTTTACAATCCCCTTATGTGGATGAAGATGTTATGCAAGCAGTACGTGAGTTTACTACACCTACGCAAATTTCGATTTATCATATCATTGGCACAGGCGAAGACCGCGTTAAAACAACAGCTGGCACGTATGAGGACTTCCTTACACCTAACCGCGAGTTACACGCGCTAATGGTAGAGCGTGGCTATCCGCTATTTTACGAGGAGTTTAACGGCATTCATACATGGAAATACTGGAAGCCTGACTTACGTCGTGCGCTGATTAAAAATTTTAATTAACGAATCTTTCTGTTATACTAGACAAAAATACGCTTTTATCGGGAGGTAACGAATATTGAAATACGGTATTGTCGCTTTTCCATCCAAAAAAATTCAAGATTTAGCTAATCACTATCGCAAGCGCTATGATACACATTACTCACAAATTCCGCCGCATTTTACATTCATTGATTCATTTACGGCAGAAGAAACTGAGCTAGATACAATTGTGGATAAAGTCAGCGAGATTGCTAAACGTTTTGCACCAATTGATATCCATGCAACGCGCATTAGTACATTTTCACCAGTAACCAATGCGATTTATTTCCGCATTGAGCCAACTGAACAAATTAATGCGATTCATAATGCATTAGTAGATACGCTACAGCACAAACAAAAGCATGTTTTCACACCACACATTACTATCGGACAAGATTTATCAGATGCTGAGCATGATGATATTATTGGTCAGCTCCGTATGGTTGGCGTTGATGCTAAAGAAAAGATTGATCGCATTCACCTAATGTACCAACTAGAAAACGGTTCTTGGTCAACTTACGATACATTTCGACTGACAGGAGAGGAATAATGTGTACAACGTAATTATCGCTCGTACCGAGCAACAAAAAAAAGACGCCTTTGCTGTACGCAAAAAAGTCTTTGTTGAAGAGCAAAGTATTCCATTACATCTAGAGATTGACGACTTCGACACGAGTGATGATGTGGTGCACTTCGTTTTATACGAAAATGACACAGTGGTCGGCGCAGCACGCATACGCGAAAGTGAGCCAGGCGTTGCCAAAATAGAACGCGTTTGTATTGACCGCGACTACCGTGGTAAAAACCTTGGTTTGCTTATTATGCAGGAAATCGAAAAGCATGTGCATACGTTACCATTCACTGCAATGAAGCTTAATGCACAAAGTTACGCTATTCCCTTCTACGAAAAATTAGGATTTGTCGTTACTTCTGTCGAATTTTTAGATGCGGGTATCCCTCATCGCTCAATGGAAAAAACGATTTAAAAAAGGAAACGTAGCCGCGTTTCCTTTTTTTGTTTTACATACCTATAACACCGATTAGTACCGCAAATAACACAAGTGCAATACTAAACATCCACATAATAAAGAACGAATAACGAATATGCTTACCCATCTCCAAACCTGCTAGCCCTAATGCTAACCATAGTGCTGGCGAGAACGGGCTGACAAATGTACCAATAATATTACCAATAACTAAAGCATTTACGGCTGATACAGAAGATACGCCAAAACCTGTAACAATTTGCTCAACAATTGGTAGTAACGCAAAGTAATAAGCATCGGTGCTAAGCGCTAAATCAAACGGTACACCAAAAATACCAATAATAATGTGCAAGAATGGCACAACAGCTACAGGTAAAATTTTAACAAGGTCTGTCGCTAAGGCATCAAGCATACCTGTACCATTTAAAATACCTAAAAACGAACCTGCCGCTAAAATAATCGAAGCCATCATTAAAGCACTTGGCGCATGCGCCTTCACGCGTGCCATTTGATTGTCTACACCACGGAAGTTAAGCGGTAGGGCAATACTTAACCCAACCATAAATACAAAACCTGCTGGCACGATGCCTTTCACTAGCAGAGCAATCACACCAATGGTTAATAGGGCGTTTACCCATAATAATTTAGGGCGTGCTAGCTCACTAGCTAGTACACTTGCTTCTTCTACTTCTACTGGTTCTTCAGCTAATGGTGGTAGCTTAGCAATGCGACGTTTTTCACGCAGTGCCAATAAAACAGCTAGCACTACTAACATCGCAAGCCCCGTTAACTGTACAGGGATTAACGGACGCCATAAAGCGGTCGGATCCATATCAATGACACTACCTGCACGTCCTAATGGCCCCGCCCACGGCACCATGTTCATAATACTTGCGCTCATACCTACTAATAATAATAATAAATACGGACTCATACGAAGACGCTTATATAACGGCAATAAAGCTGGAATTGTAATTAAAAATGTTGAAGCACCTGAACCATCTAAATGCGCTACGGCTGCAATTATAACTGTTGCTACAGCTACCGCAATAATATTTCCTCTAGAAATTTTAATCATAAAATTAATTAACGGATTAAACAGCCCCACATCTTGCATCACCCCAAAATACAAAATGGCGAAGATAAACATAACAACTACGTTCATCACAGAGCCTAACCCTGTTTTAAAGAACTCACCAATCTCCTCTGCACCAAAACCTGCCACAACTGCAGCGACGATTGGTACAAGTACTAAAGCAACGATCGGTGTTACACGGTTACTAATTAATAAAATAATAATTGTTAAAATAGCAATTAAACCAATAATGCTTAACATATGCTTTCCCCCTTGTATGAAAACGATTTCACTTTAAAAATCTGTATTCAACTTAACATATGTCAGAATTATTGGTGAATATTTTGGTAATAGGTTGCATTTTGTTCATTTTGTTCACAGTTTTTTATAATGGCGCTCTGGTCTACCTACATCGCCATATTGTAACTCTGCTACTAAACGATTAACAGAAACTAAATACTCCAAGTAACGGCGTGCTGTTGAGCGACTCATACCAAGTGTCGCGGCTAAAGCAACTGCTGTAAGTCCTTGTTCAGCTACTTGTAGCGCCGCTTCTACTTTATGTAGCGTCGAGGCATCAATACCTTTAGGATACTGTTGTTGCTCCTTCGTTTCATGCGTAATACCAAGTAGGGCATCAATCATTTGTTGCCCCAGTTGTCCTTGTTGCAACTGATGTGTACGTGCCGCAAAGCGCTCAAGACTTGCTGTAAAGCGTGTTAACTCTACTGGCTTAATTAAATAATCTAGCACACCCGCTCGTAGCACTTGCCTAATCATTTCGCCATCCTTTGCGGCTGTAATCATAATAATATCTACTGACTTATACATTGTACGAAGCGTCCATAACAAATCTAGTTCTACTACATCTGGAATGTAGCGGTCTAGTAAAATTAAATGGGGCGCGGGATGCGTAGCTAAATACGCTAGCACCTCAGCTCCTGTGCGCGCACTATACACCACATTGAAATCTGCATGTTGCTCAACATATTTTTTATGCAGGCTTGCTACATAAAAATCATCCTCTACAATTACCACATCATACATTGTTAACTCCCCTTTGGCACTGTAATAATAAAGCACGTGTCTTCCTCACTATCCTCCACATAAATATCACCGTTTACCCCGCGTAATAACTCACGTGATACCGCGAGCCCTACACCATGTGTTTCACCTTGTGACTTAGTCGTATAGCCACGTGTAAAAACTAATTCTTTATTCAATGGTGCTTCCATAACACCGCTATTTTCCACTTCAAAAATCATTTCATTACCGATGTCTGTAAAGTATAAATAAATACGTGGCTCGGCTTGCGCGCTGACCGCATCCATCGCATTATCTAGCACATTACCTAATGCAGTAATTAAAGCATGACGCTGCGCTGCATTCAATTGTGTTGTGAGCTCACTCGTATCATCAATAACTACTGTAATATGCTTCTCCTGTGCGACATGGAGCTTAGCAATCAACATCGCGCTGACATAGGTGTCCACAATATTATCAATCAAACGATAAACAATTGTGGTAGAGAGCTCACTCTCCTGTTTAATCATCGCCATTGCTTCTTCGCGCTCGTTTAATTGCAGTAGCCCATAAATCACATGTAGCTTATTCGAAAACTCATGCGTTTGTGAACGCAAGGCATTAGCATATTGACGTGTTTTAGTTAGCTCTTGTTGTAGCCAGTCCATATCATTTTTACTTCTAAAAGTAGCTACAACGCCATGCAACTTCCCTGCCTGCATCATAGGTATCGCATTAATTAACAGCACATCCTCAGCAATGGTAACTTCGTAGTCTCGCAATTTTTGAGCAGTAGCTACAACTTCTGCTACATGCGTTTGCGGTAAAATTTGTGCTACTTGCTGTCCAACTAAGGAAGTGGCATCAATACCTAATAATTTTTCGGCTTGGTAATTGGCAAGTGTAATCTGCCCGTCTTTATTTGTAGCAATTACCCCTTCCTGTGTGGACTGCAAAATATTTTCCTTCTCAATAAATTGCTTAGCCATTTCGTCAGGGGCAAGTCCGTACAGCTGTTTTTTTAATACGGTAGAAATCGTAAATACACCTGCCACGCCTACAATCGTAATAAGGAGTAGCATATAGCCTAACTTTTTAGTGGCAATGAGTGTTAGCGCCTCAATATCCTTAATAAAAAAACCTACGGATACTACGCCTACAATATCACCTGCTTCATTTTTAACGGGCACTTTGCCACGCAACGACTCACCAAGTGAACCTACAGACTCCGAAATATAGGACTCACCTAAAAAAGCCCGGTCATTATCCGCACCCATCATAGGCTTACCGATATTTTCAGCAATAGGATGTGCAATTCGAATGCCCTCTCTATCACCGACTACAATAAACTCTGCACCTGTTGCCGCCATAATAGGCATGACAATAGGCTGGATAATAGCGGTTGGGTCTTCGCTATCAAACGCCGCACGCACTGATGGAATATGGGCTACGCTCTCAGCAACAGCTAAGGCTCTGTCGCCCGTCTGATTTTTTACAACATCCTTCATAAAGGTATACACGACAATCGTAAGTAGTGTGCCTACAAAGACGACGAATACTGTCATCACTAACGCTAGTTTACTATTAAATGTTAGCTTCATTATGCCCTCCTATATAAAAGTAGGGCTGTTTAATAAGCTATGCTTACTAAACAACCCTAGTAGGTTAACCAATTTGACTTAAAAATACCGTTGCTAAGCCAAGGTAAATTAAAATACTCGTAATATCGTTTAATGTCGTAATAAATGGACCTGATGCTACTGCTGGGTCAATTTTTAAACGGTGCATTAATAATGGAATAAATGAGCCTGCTAAAGTTGCTACAATAATTGAACAGCAAATCGCTGCGCCTACTAACATACCTAACAGTAGCTCGCCTTTCCAAAAGTACACAATACCAATGATTAATAACCCACATACTATACCCATAATCATACCTGTAAATAATTCACGTATTAAAAGTTTGAGCTTACTTTCTTCTTCAAGATCGCCTGTTGCAATACCACGAATAGCTACTGCTAACGCTTGTGTACCACTGTTACCACTTGTCCCTGCAATTAGAGGGATAAATATTGCTAGCAAAGCTACTTTTTCGAGCGTTGCCTCAAACTGCCCCATTAAATTGGCTGTAAGCATACCTAAAAATAATAAAATCACAAGCCATGGCAAACGTTTTGCTGCTGATTGAAATGGGTTAATATCAAACTTGTCCATATCCGAGATACCCGCTAATTTAGAGTAATCCTCAGATGCTTCTTCATCAATAACATCGATAATATCATCGACAGTAATAATACCAAGTAGCACACCTTCATCGTCAATAACGGGTGTTGCTAAGAAGTTATAGTCCTTCATAATTTGTGCGACTTCTTCTTGGTCATCCTTTACATGCACCATCACAACACGCTCGTTCATAATATCGTGAATGCGTGCAGCTGGATCGGCTATGATTAAATCACGTAACGAAACAACGCCTGTTAAACGATGCGCCTCATCTACAACGAATACATAATAAATGGTTTCCGCATTCGGTGCTTCTTTACGTAAAATAGTCATGGCGGTTGCTACAGTAGATGCCTCAGGGATTGCGACATACTCCGTTGTCATAATAGAACCAGCCGTATCCTCTGCATAGCCAAGTAGCTCATTAATTTCGTCTACAACATCATCGTCCATCATTTCAAGGTAACTTTCACGATGGTCATCATCTAACTCATTAAGTACGTCTACTGCGTCATCGGTATACATATGTGACAGCATCTCTGCCCCGTATGCCGTATCCATTTCACGTAAAAATGCTTCGTACTCATCATCGTCTACCTCTAAGCCCTCATACAAATCTGCCATCTCTTTAGGAGACAAAATCGCATAGAGTTGCTTACGTATATCAGGCCCCACCTTTTCATAAAACTGCGCCTGATCGTACGAGTGCAAAGATAAAAATTCATCACGAAATGTTGCGCTGTCCGCGTCTTGTAACATTTCTAATAAATGTCCTTCGTCATAGGCAATCTCTTCGTGTTCTGTTTTTTCCGTTGTCACGATGTCTCCTCCTTCCAATAGCTCGTTGTCTACTGTACTTATAATAGTAGTCTCTCGTCATTTGGGCAAACTCTTTTTTTATTACATCAGCTTATTGCCATATCTGATGGTAATTTGCTCTTAAAGTGCATAGGTTGCTGTGTGAGTGGGTGTTTAAATTGAATGCAAGCACAGTGCAATGCCTGTCGCGGTAATTTTGCACTGCCACCGTATAAAGTATCGCCTACAAGTGGGTGACCAATGTGAGCCATATGCACCCGAATTTGATGTGTGCGCCCTGTATATAACTGAAGTGCCACATGCGTAATGGGCAACTCCTGTAAAAAAGCATACGATACTACTGTAACATCGGTATGCGCATATTGCCCATGTTCACACACAGTACGTTCAATTATACTATCTTCTTTACGTCCTATTGGCGCAATGATTGATTGGTTGCTTGCTACGTGACCTGCTACGATAGCTTCGTATTGTCTGCTTAGCTCACCACGTTGTTGCATCTCACTCATTATATGATGGACATGGCGATGTTTAGCAATGCACATTAAACCCGACGTATCGCGGTCAAGACGCGTAACAATATGAGCTGTTGATTGCAGTTGTTGTTGCTCAAAATAACCACATAAATCATTAGCTACACTATTAGTAGGGTGCTCACGTGAAGGTATCGTGCTTTGGTAAGCAGGTTTATCAATAATCAACAATGCCTCGTCTTCATAGACAATGTGTAATGGCTGATAGGTTGGTGTGAGCCCTGCGCTTCTTTCCTCTGGTGGAAAGGTTATAACAACCTCATCCCCTACTTTTAGAGGGTAACGTACATTTTGTTCGGCACCGTTTACTGTAATTTTTCCGCCTGTAAACTTTATTGCCGTTAATGCACGCTTAGAAACACCATACGCCGCAATTGCTTCACGGAGCAGTTGCGGCGTATGCGCTGTAAATGTAATTGTAAAATTACTCATTCGAAACAAATGACTCATGCACGCGCTCCCAAAACGGAAACGGACGGAAACGTGCAAAACGAATTTTTTTCTCGGCAACTGTAAATGTAATTGTTTTAATATCCTTCTTTACTAATTGCAAATGATCCACAGTCATATTAAAGCTCTGCTCATTCACAGGTTTTAACACACACTTATGATGCGCTGGCAATACAAGTGGCGAGCCTACAGTACGAAACACGCGATTATTAATCGACGCAATTTCCGTCATTTGAATGGCTGGTAAAGTTGGATGGATAATCGCGCCACCTAACGCCTTATTGTACGCTGTGCTGCCTGACGGTGTAGACACACATAGCCCGTCACCTCGGAAACGCTCAAAGTGATCGTCATTTAACTCCACATCCATCACTAACGTAACATCCGGTGATTTTACCGTTGCCTCATTTAATGCTAAATGTGATTCTGCTGGTGAGTTATAATGCTCTACTACCATCTCAAGCAATGGGTATGCTACCACGCGAAAATCGCGCTTAGCAATGGAAAGCACTAACTTTTCTAACTCAGATGGCTTCCAATCGGCATAAAAACCTAAATGCCCGGTATGAATACCCACAAAAGAAACCGTATCTAATAAATGGCTATAGCGGTGGAAGGCATGCAGTAGCGTGCCGTCCCCCCCAATCGAAATCACCACATCTGGATTTTCTTCATCTAATGTTAGCCCAAAATCCTGCAAATACGTTGTAGCTAACGACATTAGCTCATTTGATTGCTCATCGCGACGTGATTGAATTGAAAATCTCATTATGATTCACGCTCCTCATTCGTTCGAATCGTTACATTCGATGCCTCTTTATATTCCGTAAAGTACGCTTGTGCATCTTGAATCTCACTGCGAATCGACGACATTTCTTCATCTAAGCGGAATGCTGCTTCTGCGGCGCTTTGCAGTCGATTTTTAATTTCATCAGGGAATACACCCTTATATTTATAGTTTAACGAATGCTCAATAGACGCCCAAAAGTTCATCGCCAGTGTACGAATTTGGATTTCTCCATAAACAATGACACGTCCATTAATCGTTTCGACAGGATACTCAATAAGCATATGATGCGAGCGGTAGCCGCTTGGCTTACTATGTGTAATATAGTCGCGCTCCTCAATCACACGCATATCATTACGCTGACGAATCAGCTCAGACACTGTCGCAATATCATCAACAAACTGACACATAATACGCAAGCCTGCAATATCCTGTAATGCCTTACCGAGCTCAACAGATGGTTGAAAGACAAGTTCCTTCTCCAACGCCTTTTCGTAAATGCTTGCTAACGGTTTTACGCGCCCCGTTACAAATTCAATTGGCGAATTTGTATTAGCATTACTAAACTGCGTCCGCATACCTTTTAATTTTACCTTTAACTCATCAACTGCCTGCTTATACGGTCCTAAGAAAACTTCCCATTGTCCCATCTTTTAACCCCCTGTCACCAACTACTGCAAGACTTGTTCAAACGTAGCTTCTACTTGCGCTACAAAAGCTGTGCCGTAATTATCATTTCCTTCTATATTAAAAAGTAATGCTGTTAATTCTTCTTTAAAGTTAGGTAGTGGTAAAGTTACCGTACCATCTGTTACAAACAGCTCAGGTGCTTGTAGCATAGTTACTAACGTTGCCCAATGCTCTGCTTCAATACGCAGATGGACATAGGCCTCCCCTGCATCAAGTAAATAAATAAATGCAAAATTATCAGAGTCCGCAATGACCTGTCCTGCTCCTTGAATTTGGTCATTCAATTCATTTTCGTTTACAATGAATTGAAACGTTTGTTCATTAATTTTTTGTACTTCGATTATTTTACGCAATTGCCTACTTCCCTTCGACATATTTCTTCTCATATTTTATCACACGTTGTCGAAAAGTTAACGATAATCTACGAAAAGAGGGGGTTCTTCCATGAAAGAAACCGAAATTGAATTTAAAAATATGCTAACGCAAAATGAATACACGAAGCTACTCGCGCATTTTGCTATAGCTGATGAGGATATTATTACGCTACGCAATGATTACTTTGATACGCCCACACTTGCCATCAAAGATTTGCATAGTGCCTTACGCATTCGTCAAACAGCTAGTTACATTGAGTGCACACTTAAACAGGCTACAAGTAAACATACAAGCACAGAAATTAACGTACCACTCACGGCTCTTCAAGCTGACCAATTGCGCAACGACCTAACACTACTACCTGAAGCCATTGCTACACCACTGCAAACTAAAGGTGTACCACTTGCTACTATCGCTTGCTTTGGTACACTCGAAACGCACCGCGTAGAGCTTCCTTACAAAGGAGGGTTACTCGTTTTCGATCACACGTGCTATTTGCAACAACAAGATTATGAGGTAGAATATGAAGCAGAAGACGAACAACTTGGGCAAAAAATCTTTGCGGATTTTTTACAACACCATCAAATACCCGTGCGTCCATCTACTAAAAAAATTGCACGCTTTAGTACCGCTTTAGATGCACAGAAAGGGCAAAATTAATGGATATTAAATCAATGGGCACTATGCTTCAAATTCAAGCATTACAAACGCTCGGCAGTACACAGTCTAACCCGCTTCAAGCAAACAGTAGCTCCTCTTACTTCTCATCTATGATTCAAGAAATGATGCAGAACTACAGTAAAGGTAATATGTTTGGCGGCGTTCAAAGTATGGCTGAAGCTAATCAAGCACCAACTACATATTTAGATGCACTGCGCTACCAAGGTGATACTAAGTTGCCATCTGCCATGATGGGGATGCTTAACTCAAGCGCGATGCAAAACAATCCACAAGTAGCACAACTACTACAAAGCCTTTCACCAACTACAACGACTGATTTTAGTCAGGTTATGGGTGCTACAACCTTTACAGGTGCATTAGAAGGCGCTAATAAATACGCTGCTATTATTAAAAAAGCGGCTACCACTTATGGTGTGCCAGAAAAACTCATCGCCGCCATTATGAAGCAGGAATCTAACTTCAATCCAAATGTTGTAAGCTATGCTGGCGCACAAGGTTTGATGCAATTAATGCCTGGCACAGCGCGTTATGTTGGGGTTACTAATCCATTTGACCATGAGCAAAATATTATGGGTGCTACAAAATACATTAGCCAAATGTTAAAGCAACATGGCAATGACCCTACCATCGCGTTAGCGGCTTATAATGCAGGGCCAGGTAATGTAGCAAAATATGGTGGCATTCCACCATTTAAGGAAACACAAAACTATGTAAAAAATGTGCTTGGCTATTACCGAGCATAACGGAAAAGGAGTGCATACCTTGCGCTCCTTTTAGCTTTCTAACAATGCGCTGTGGCTACAAGTGAGCGATTTGTTTGTTTAATACTAAAGTCGTTGCTAAAATGAGTATAATCCATAACAAATGGAGATGTTTTTTTCAGTAGTCAATACGTTTTTGATCTACTGTATTTTTTTAATTTATTTTGCAAAGGGGTATCACACCTATGAGTCCAAATTATACCGTTCCTTACGATGAGATTGGCGCCGAAAAACTAGAGCAACTAATGAACGCCTTTTATAAACGCGTTGCTGTGCATCCTGTGCTTATTCCTATTTTTCCTACTGACCTAACTGAGACGATACGTAAACAAATTCAATTTCAAACGCAGTACTTAGGCGGCCCTAACTTATTCACTGAAGAACATGGTCATCCTATGATGCGCGCACGTCATATGAACTTCGCTATTACACCAAATGCCGCACAAGCTTGGCTAGAGTGTATGCATGAAGCAATGGATGAGGTTGAGCTAGCTCCTAAATTCAAAGAAATTTACTACAAGCGTTTAGTATTAACTGCTCATCATATGATTAACCGACCAAATATAGATGAGGGGGATAAATAAAGTGACTAATAGTCCTATGCTTTCAGAGCCTATAACAACAGTGGCATCTTTTAATAAGCCGATTGAGCTATATGTTTTTATTAATCCACTTCACGAAAGTGCCTTTGAAATGCTAGCAACTATTCGTAAATTACAATTAGAATATGACCATTACTTTACATGGCGCTTTGTATTAAGCTCCGATTTAGTGTCATTAAATAGTATCAGCGAGCATATCGGGCAACGCCTAGAACAGCGCGTTAGCCACCCTGTGCTACCCTCGCTAGCAATCAAAGCAGCAGAGCTACAAGGTAAGCGAGCAGGCTTACATTTTCTAGCTAAGCTACAGGAGTATATTCGTTTAAATGTACCGCACATCACTTCATACGAAACAATGATGGCAATAGCTGAAGATATTAACCTAGACATGGCAGAATTTTCATCTGACTTCGGTTCAAAAGAAGCAGCACGTGCATTACAATGTGACTTGTACATACGCAGAGAGATGGAAGTCGATGAAACACCAAGCATTGTATTTTTCAACGAATGTATAGAAGATGAAGGATTAAATGTAAGTGGCACGTATGACTATAATGTCTACGAGCATATTTTAGAAGAAATGCTAGAAGAGCAATTGGTGCGACGCCCATTGCCTACTATGGAAGAGTTATTTAGACGCTTTACTACACTATCTACAAATGAAATCGCATTTATTTATTCATTACCACTGCATCATGTAGAGCGTGAATTAAAGAAGCGCATGTTACAACAGAAGGTCGAGCGTAAGCAATCCGCTAAAACAACATTTTGGCGTTTGCGCGCAACACAAATCTTATAAATATAAAGCGAGCTTACCTAAACAGGTAGCTCGCTCTTTTTTATAATAAAATAACAAAAGAGACGCCATTAGCCTCGACCGCTAATAACGCCTCTTTTCACAAAGGGGATGGGAGAAATGTTCACGTTCAAACAAAGGGGTGTATGTTTGTTTTGTGATTTATTTCACAATCAATACTTTATCATGTGCCAACCCTTTATGCAACGTATTCATACGCCTTTCACAAAGTTGTCATAGTTAAAACGTTTTCATCACCTTTTATGGGAATGTTTAGCCGATTAATTGCTCTAATTCTGCTAAACGCGCCTCAAATACAGCACATGCGTCTTCGATTGGTTTAGCGGATGACATATCAACACCTGCAGCTTTCAATACGTTAATTGGATAATCTGAACAACCTGCTTGTAGGAAGTTTTCGATGTAACGTTTTACTGCTGGCTCGCCCTCTTCTAAAATTTGCTTGCTTAATGATACTGCTGCAGACTGCCCTGTAGCATATTGATACACATAATAATTGTAGTAGAAATGTGGAATGCGTGACCACTCTAGCCCAATTTCCTCATCAATAATAACCGCATCACCAAAGTACTTTTTATTTAAGTCATAGTACATCTCTGTCAGTGACTCTGCTGTAAGTGCTTGGCCCTCTTGATCCGCTTTATGAATCATTAACTCAAACTCTGCAAACATCGTTTGGCGGAATACCGTACTACGGAAGCCATCTAACCACAGATTAAGTAAATAAATACGCTGTTGCTCATCTGTTACCGTTTTTAATAAGTAATCATTTAACAACTCTTCATTACAAGTCGAAGCTACCTCTGCTACAAAGATTGAATAATCTCCATAAATATACGGTTGTGTTTGTCTTGTGTAATAGCTATGCACACTATGACCAAACTCATGCGTTAACGTAAATAAGTTATTCACATTATCTTGCCAGTTCATTAAAATATAAGGATTCGTTCCATAAGTACCTGACGAATACGCACCGCTACGTTTACCCTTATTTTCCATAACGTCTACCCAACGGTTTGCTAATCCTTGTTTTACGATGCTTTGGTATTGTTCACCAAGCGGTGCTAAGCTCTCTACTAACACCTTTGTCGCTTGCTCATAAGGCATTGGCATTTCTAACTCAGGCACTAATGGTGTAAAGAGGTCATACATATGCAACTCATCCAAACCTAACACCTTTTTGCGTAAAGCAACATAACGGTGAAGTAGCGGTAAGTTTTTATTAATTGTCTCAATAAGTTGGTCATAAACATTTTCAGGAATGAAGTTAGCTGCCATTGCCGCATGACGTGCAGAATCATAATTGCGAATACGAGCATTCACATTATCGCGCTTCACTTGCCCAATTAACGTCGAAGCAAAAGTATTTTTAAAGTTACCGTAAGTTTCGTACATCGCTTTAAAAGCTCCCTCACGTACTTCACGCTTACTGCTTTCAAGCATTTTAATATAATTACCATGGGTTAAACGTACCTCATTGCCATCAGGATCAGTCACCAATGGAAATACTAAATCTGCATTGTTTAACATACCAAATGTTTGAGCTGATGCACCCGTAACCTCAGCAAGCTGAGCAAGTAATGCCTCCTGCTCCTTTGGTAAAGTATGTGGTCGCTCTAGCGCTAACTCTGCTAAGTGCTGTTTATATAAGCCTAACGCTTCATTTTCCTTAACAAAGCCTTCTAATGTTGCCTCATCAAGTGCTAATAGTTCTGGTGTAATGTACGATAGCGCAGATGATAGTGTTGCCACTAATGATTGAATACGTCCATTCATCCCTTGGTAAAAGCTATTTGTTGTATCTTGGTCGTAGCGCATATGCGCATACGTATAAAGTTTCATTGCACGTTCATATATTTCATCTCGACTTTGCAATGCTTGCAAAACCGTATCCGAGCTTTCACCTAAGTGCCCCGAAAATTTCGTAGCCTCTTCTACAAGTGCGCTTACTGCTGCAAACTCCTCATCCCATACCTTATCCGTTGCAAAAATGTCCTCTAGGCGCCATGTTTTTTCTACTGGTACCTCTTGACGAGTAATTAATTCCGTCATTGCTGTTCCCCCTTAAGTCGAAAAGTAAAGTTCTGTTTTATTTTCCCACTGTAGTTAAGAGAAAGCAAATAATTCAGTCAAGGGTTGATCACTAAGCCTAGCAAACTCACTACAATAATAGTTAAGGACCTTTTCATTTTCGTCTGTTACAGGATAGCGATATGTTTGCAAAAAAGCATGTGGATCAACTGCAGTTACCTCACATCTTACTTGCTTACAATAAGCATGCAACTCATTTTGCCAAACAATATCTGCACCTAGTGTGTGAGGTAGTGCACAAGGGATACTGTAAGTAAAATCAACCAACGCACAACGCAAATCAGCTGCACAGGTACGCAAACGCAGTGCTTGTGGTTGTCTAGGAAAACGTAAGCAATTCGCTACTAGATGTGCGTTAGCATGCTGATAACAACTGGCATAATAACTGCGTTGCTCCTCTGTTAACGGGGCTGGTCTATAAAAGGGAAAATGTTGCTTAGTTAAGGGCATACGACTTAAGCGCACAATAAATTGATCATGGTAAAGACGGTAGAGGTGACTTGCATAGGTAAACGTTTTGGTTTTAGGTGCGTAAAATAAAATAAAGTCCTTTGCACCAGCTTGATACATCTTATTTATGCGTTGTTGTATTACTGCTTGATAGCTAGCGAACGTAGGTGCTTTAAAAATCCAAATAGGAACAATACCAACAGCGCGGTAACCTGCACTGCGTTTTTTAATGGTACTAGCACTAATCGTGCTACATTGAAATTCAATCGCATACTCCTGCTCGTCATACATCACCAATAAATCAGGTCGCTGTGTTACCCCCTCTATTGTAGGCTCTAGCATAACGAATAATTTACGTTGCTGTAGCCATTCATACAATTGAATTTTGCCAGCCAAATGTACCTCGCTCTCTCCTTCGCTAAAGAGTTTAGTACAGCCCGTTGCTACTTTATGAGCAAAATGTGGTGTCATAATTGCCCCTAGTTTCAGCTGTACAGGTGCTTTACATTGTGGGCAAAAAAAGGTACTCACTTGCTGCAGTTGTTGTAGTGCTTGGCGTGAATGTTGCATAGTATAAATTAAGGTACCTTGCTCATTATGTGCCATTAACATCGTATCCCCTCCTTGTCTACATCATAAAGCCTCCATACTAAAACGGAAAAGCAATGTCGGCTAAACGTTGAAAATTACATTTTGGCATAAAAAAACGCCACGAGCTGAACTCGTAGCGTATCATTATTAAGCAAAGTGGCTAACAATTGTATCAAAGCAATTGTTTTCCATAATTAGTTTGCCATATTCATCAAGGTAATGAATAGTTACAGGGCTCTTAGCCAAATACTCACTTACCTTCGCATCAATATTCGCGATATCTTTTGGTGCCATCTCGTTTATATCAATAGCTAAATAATAGCTTCCCTCTATTGTATAGAGTGATGTCTTTATATTTTCTGCAATTAAACGATGGGCTAACGGAACGATGTCATCAATATCTTTAAATGCGTAGGTTAATGCTGCATCATAAAATACTTCAGCACTCTCTGTTTCTTCAAACTCAAACGGCATTCCCTCTGAGTTATCCATTAAGTCACCCATAACGTCATCTAAATCTGTACTGTCTTCAAACATTGTTGAAAACATCTTTTCGATTTCCTTCATAGCATCGGAACGTGTAACAACAATTTCTACACCACCATCTAGGTTGCGTACATACGCCCACATCAATCCCTCAGCTTCTAGGTATTCGCGTTCATCCGCCTCTTGTAACACTTCCATGAAGAGTTGATCACTCTTAGCTGGATTTAACCAAACTGTAGTGCTATCATAGCCACGCGCTTCAATATCACGATTCGTTAAAAACAATTTAATTGTATTATCATTAATACGCTCGATATTCATATACACCAACTCCCTTCATCGTTAATGCCTATCGTCGTAAAATCGTTTAACAACGAAAGGCTGATCAAAAAGCAAATAACTTTTTGGTCAGCCTCTTAGCTGTTTATTTAGTTTACCATCTTTTGTGCTTCTTGCAACTGATACGCACGCACTTTACGTGGTAGGAAGCGTCGAATCTCATCTTCGTTATAACCCACTTGCAGGCGTTTTTCGTCTAAAATAATTGGACGACGTAATAGCCCTGGGTGCTCTTGAATAAGTTCGTATAAATGCTGTAGCGGTAAGCTCTCAACATCTACATTTAATTTTTGGAAGATTTTTGAGCGCGTTGAGATAATTTCGTCTGTGCCATCTTCAGTCATACTTAAAATTTCTTTAATTTCACTAATGCTTAGTGGCTCTGAGAAAATATTGCGTTCTTTGTAAGGAATATCGTGCTCCTCTAACCACGCTTTCGCTTTTCGACATGAAGTACAGCTTGGTGAAGTAAATAATGTAACTATCATGAATTGCACATCCTCTCCATATATTTATATTAAAGTATGTTTTTTATTATTTAGAATTACTATAATTAAAACTCTTCTCTTATTATAATATACAAATCAACTTTTGAATATAGCACAGTGTGAATTTTTTGCGACAACTCAAAATTAAAATGCTCATTTTTCATGCTTAAAACTCTAATCTTGTTATTGTAGATTTTCACTGTTATACATTTCCCCGTCAAAA
Source organism: Metalysinibacillus saudimassiliensis (assembly GCA_000935965.1). Classification (GTDB taxonomy): domain Bacteria; phylum Bacillota; class Bacilli; order Bacillales_A; family Planococcaceae; genus Metalysinibacillus; species Metalysinibacillus saudimassiliensis. Next base: position 452,596 of record LN483074.1, on the reverse strand, counting down.
AACCTTCAAACCTATTTATTTATTTTCTCATTTATTATTTTTCAATCGAGAAGAATACGTTTTCTTGTTATTATCTACTACGTTTTCTCTTCAGAAAAGTTCCTACTTTCTCACATTGTCATGTAATGGTATACTAGTTGTAACAACAATGACAAAGAGTAGTAGGTGCAATTGACCTTTTTAGAGAGTGTATGGTTGGTGAAAATACACAAGGCAATGCATTGAATGGACTTTTGAGTTGATAAGGTGAACGGTTGCAGTAGCTTTATTCGTGCCCCTCGCGTTAAGAGGTAAAGTGGCTAAAGTAATTTAGCAAGCTGGGTGGTACCACGGATTTAAAACATCATTCGTCCCTTCTTCGGAAGAGATGCGTGATGTTTTTTAATTGAGGAGGGTATATCATATGAAAACAATTTTTTCTGGCGTTCAGCCAACAGGTGTTATTACATTAGGTAACTATTTAGGTGCGTTTAAACAATTCCCTAAGTTTCAAGATGAGGGCAATGCGATTTATTGCATCGTGGACGAGCATGCTATTACCGTACAGCAAGATCCAAAAGAATTACAGGACAACATTCGTAAGCTTGCAGCTACGTATTTAGCAACAGGCATCGATCCTAAAAAATCGACATTATTTATTCAATCTGAAGTACCTGCACACGCGCAAGCTGGTTGGATGATGCAATGCGTTGCCTCAATGGGCGAACTTGAGCGCATGACACAATTTAAAGATAAATCAACAGGTAAGGAAAGTGTAAACGCAGCCTTACTAACTTACCCACCATTAATGGCGGCTGATATTTTACTCTACAATACAAATATTGTGCCTGTAGGCGAAGACCAAAAGCAACACTTAGAGTTAACGCGTGATTTAGCAGAGCGCTTTAATAAACGTTACGGTAAAACGCTTGTCGTGCCTGAAATTTATTTACCAAAAGAAGGCGCTCGCATTAAATCATTACAAGAGCCAACGAAAAAAATGAGTAAGTCTGATCCAAATACAAAAGCTACAATTAAATTATTGGATACACCAAAACAAATCGAGAAAAAAATCAAAAGTGCTGTTACTGACTCTGAAGGCATTGTGGCCTTCGACGCTGTCAACAAACCCGGCGTTGCTAACCTATTAACAATTGAGTCAGCAATTTCTGGTGTCGCTATTGATGATTTAGTAGCAAAATATGCTGGACTTGGCTATGGTGCATTTAAAGCGGGCGTTGCTGAAGCAGTCATTGCTGATTTAACACCTGTTCAAGAGCGCTTTAATGAATTAATTCATTCAGCTGAATTAGACCATATTTTAGATGAGGGTGCGGCTAAAGCAAATGAAATTGCTTCTGCTACCGTTAAACGCATGGAAAATGCTATGGGTCTAGGTCGCCGTCGTTAATACCCCGTAAAGTATAAAGAGCAGCCGCTAAAGCGACTGCTCTTTCTGTATTAATCAAAGTTTTTTAATGCTTTAGCACTTTGTGTATAAGCACTGCCTGCGTTTAATGCGCTAGCAATGAAAATAGTTTCTGCTACTTCCTCTTGTGTTGCGCCTGCACGTTTTGCACCCTTGCTATGTAAATCTAAACAAAATTCACAGCCGGTTGTTGCCGCTGCTGCTACTGCCATAATTGTATACCCCCGCAAGTATAATAACTTCATAATACCCTACAGTGTATGCAAAGTCTAGTTAAAAAATCGCCTCACACAAATGTGAGACGATTTGTTATAACTTATACGCGCTTAAATACTAAACTCGCATTGTGACCACCAAAACCTAATGAGTTGCTCATCGCATACTCAACTTGTTGCTCACGTGCTTGGTTAGCTACATAATCTAAGTCGCAATCTGGATCGGGATTTTGCAAGTTTATAGTTGGTGGTAAAATACCTTCTTTAAGTGCTAAAACTGTAAATACAGCTTCAACCCCACCTGCTGCACCTAGTAAGTGACCCGTCATAGATTTTGTTGAACTCATAGCTAAATCATACGCATGCTCTCCAAAAACTGATTTAACCGCCATCGTTTCGTATAAATCATTGTACGGTGTACTTGTACCATGCGCATTAATATAACCAACGCTTGTTGGCTCAACGCCGCCATCTTGTAATGCTTGCTTCATTGCGCGCGCCGCACCTTCACCCTCTGGCGCTGGCGCTGTAATATGGTAAGCATCACCTGTTGCGCCGTAACCTACTAGCTCTGCATAAATTTTAGCACCGCGTGCCACTGCGTGCTCATACTCCTCTAAAATTACAATTCCTGCACCTTCACCAATAACAAAACCATCGCGGTCTTTGTCAAATGGACGTGATGCATTGCTTGCATCTGTATTAAGTGAAAGAGCTGTGCTTGAGCAGAAACCTGCAACTGCCATATTAACAATTGGTGACTCTGCGCCACCTGTAATCATTACATCTGCATCGCCGCGCTCAATTACTTTAAACGCATCGCCAATAGAGTTTGTACCTGATGCACAAGCTGTTACTGAACATGAGTTAATACCTTTTGCTCCAAAATGGATAGATACTTGACCTGATGCCATATCAGGAATCATCATCGGTACAAAGAACGGGCTCACACGGCGTGCTCCGCGCTGTTGGAATTTTAAATATTCCTGCTCGTATGTTTCCATGCCACCAATACCTGAGCCAATCCATACACCCACGCGTGGCGCTAACTCCTCAGAGATTTCAAGGTTGGCATCTTTCATTGCCATAATTGAAGCTGCCATTGCATAATGCGTAAAGCGGTCCATACGACGTGCGTCCTTTTTTTCGATAAAGTCTTCAATTACAAAATCTTTAACTTCTGCCGCAATCTTTGCCGGAAAATCCTCTGGGTTAAGACGCGTTAATGGCCCTACACCGGATTTACCTGCTTTAATATTTGCCCATGTAGTTTCGATATCATTACCTAATGGCGTTACAACGCCTACACCTGTTACTACTACTCTACGTTTCGTCATTATACTCTCTCCTTTATTTTCCCCATGTTAATATAATGGCGCCCCATGTAAGACCGCCGCCAAAGCCTACAAGTACTACTTTATCATCATCTTTAATTTTACCCGATGCCACATCATCATACAATGATAGACCAATTGAAGCCGCTGAAGTATTACCATAAAGGTGAATCGTTTTTGATACTTTTTCTTCTGGTAAATCTAAGCGTGTGCGCGCTGCATCAATAATACGAATATTTGCTTGGTGTGGCACTAAATAATCCACATCTTCTTTTTGCAAGCCTGCTTTTTCGACAACACGTAAGGCCGACTCGCCCATTGTACGTACAGCAAACTTAAATACTTCGCGACCATTCATTTCGATATGACGTTGTTCATTTAAAAATAAATGTTTACCGCCACTACCATCCGAGCCGAGTTCGAATGCTAAGAAGCCGCGTCCTTCTGCTACGTTACTTACTACTGCAGCACTGGCACCATCGCCAAATAATACAGCGGTATTGCGGTCATCGTAATCTAATACTTTGGATAGTTTTTCGACCCCAATGACTAACACGTTTTGGTAAGCACCTGTTTTTACAAATTGTTGTGCGGTTACTAGACCATACATAAAGCCAGCACATGCCGCACTCATATCCATTGATGCTGCATTTTTTGCACCAATTGCATCTTGCACCATATTAGCTACACTTGGGAAAGCCTGATCTGGTGTAACTGTTGCAACAATCACCATATCTACTTGCTCTGCACTAAGTGCTGCTTGTTGTAATGCCTCTTTAGCTGCATGGATTGCTAAATCAGATGTATCTTCATCATCTGCCGCAAAGTGGCGCGCCTCTATTCCCGTTCGGGTACGAATCCACTCGTCATTTGTATCTACAAATTTTTCTAGCTCTACATTTGTTACCTTTTTTGCTGGAACGTATTTTCCTAAACCAATAATGCCTACACCCATAAGGCAACCCCTCTTCCTATTATCAATTATTAGTACCTAGTGCTAATTATAACGCACGCTTTTTTTAAACACAATAACGAGTTTTTTGACGTAAAGTATTCATTTTTTTTCGCCTTATGGTATGGTATTATAAGTGTATATGTACAAAAGTACGAAAAACATCTATATGAGGTGAAATAATAATGCAATATATTGTTACTTTCTTTTGGTCATTTTTATTAGTATCGATGTTAAACTACGTAGTAAGCTCAGTGCTTGCTGTGCCATTTGACTTCCAACTTGGTGCAATCGTTTCTGTAGTGTTCGCTGTTTTAGTATTTATCGTAGCAGCAATCATTCCTAACGAATCAACACCTGAAACAAGTAAAGAAGCATAATAATTAAGCAGTCGCAAATGCGGCTGCTTTTTTTATTGCACAAAAAAACAAGGAGCACATAGCCCCTTGTTACTTATTATGCTTTTTTGACAACACATTGACCATCTTGCATCGTTACGGTTAGTGTTTCGCCTGCTACTACGTCACCTTTTAATAATTCATGTGCTACTACTGTTTCGAGGTGACGTTGGATAAAGCGTTTAAGTGGTCGTGCACCAAATTGTGCATCCACACCCTCTGTTACAATCCAATCAATCACACTATCATCAACAGCTAATGTTACCTCTTGTTGTGCCACTCGGTCTTGCAATTGTTTTACATACTTCCAAGCGATTGCATGGAAGTGGTCATTTGATAAAGCATGGAATAAAATAATATCATCCACACGGTTGAGTAACTCTGGTTTAAAGTGCTGACGTAGTGCGCCCATAATAACATTTTCTAAATCTGCATTTGGTGTTTCTTGTACGTCTAATAAATACTGCGAACCAATATTAGATGTCATAATAACAACGGTATTTGTAAAGTTCACTAAGCGACCTTGACTATCTGTAATGCGACCATCATCTAAAATTTGCAGTAAGATGTTGGCAACATCAGGGTGTGCTTTTTCGATTTCATCAAGTAGTACAACGGCATAAGGGTTGCGGCGGACAGCCTCGGTTAATTGACCGCCTTCTTCATAACCAATATAACCTGGAGGTGCACCTACTAAGCGAGAGACACTGTGTTTTTCCATGTACTCACTCATATCAATACGAATAAAGTGCTCCTCTGCATCGAATAATTGTGCAGCTAACGCTTTAGCTAACTCGGTTTTACCAACACCTGTTGGCCCAAGGAATAAAAATGAACCAATAGGCTTATTAGGATCTTTAATACCCGCACGTGCACGCCATACAGCTTCAGTTACTAATTGCACAGCATCATCTTGACCTACTACGCGCTCCTCTAGTGTTTCTTTAAGGCGCAGCAGTTTTTCACGTTCACCTTCTACTAATTTTGTTACAGGGATACCTGTCCAGCGCGATACAATAGAAGCAATTTCTTCTGAGGTTACTTCTTCACGTAAAATACGTGTGCCATCACCCTCCATTGCATCCTCTAACTCACGGATTTCTTTTTCTAGTGAAGGGATTTTACCATGACGCAGTTCTGCCGCTTTATTTAAATCATATTTTGCCTCTGCATCCTCTAAATCACGACGATAGCCATCTAATACTTCACGTTTTTTCTGAATGATTTGTAAGCCTTCTTTTTCGTGTTTCCATTGCTTACGCATGTCTTCAGATGATGATTTTAACTCTTCTAGCTCTCCGCGTAATTGCTCAAGGCGTTTTTGACTCGCTTTATCTGTTTCTTTTTTCAATGCTTGTTCTTCAATTTCGAGTTGCATAATACGACGTGTGACAGCATCTAGCTCTTGTGGCATTGAGTCAATTTCTGTACGAATCATGGCACATGCTTCGTCAATTAAATCAATTGCTTTGTCTGGTAAAAAGCGGTCTGTAATGTAGCGATTTGACAACTCCGAAGCTGCTACAATCGCATGGTCATGGATACGCACACCATGGTGAAGCTCGAAACGTTCCTTTAAGCCACGTAAAATAGATACGGTATCTTCCACAGATGGCTCACGTACCATTACCTGTTGGAAACGACGCTCTAATGCTGGGTCTTTTTCGATATGCATACGATACTCATCTAATGTTGTTGCACCAATACAGTGTAGCTCACCACGCGCGAGCATTGGTTTTAGCATATTGCCTGCGTCCATTGCACCACTCGTTTTGCCTGCGCCTACAATTGTATGAATTTCATCAATGAATAAAATAATACGTCCTTCTGCCTCTTTAACTTGTTTTAATACACCTTTAAGGCGCTCCTCAAATTGCCCTTGGTAGCTTGCACCTGCAACAATCGCGCTCATATCAAGCTCATATAATTCACATTCTTTTAAGCCCTCAGGCACATCACCTTTTACAATACGCTGTGCCAAACCTTCTGCAATAGCTGTTTTACCTACCCCTGGTTCACCAATTAGTACTGGGTTATTTTTTGTTTTACGCGTTAAAATACGAATAACATTACGAATTTCCTCGTCGCGTCCAATAACAGGATCCATCTTGCCACTCTTTGCAGTTTCAGTTAAGTTACGTCCAAATTGTTCTAATGGTTTTTTATTATCTGTTTGTTGAAATTGCATAGCACTCTCTCCTTTGATTATTATTTGACCATCTTTGACTAATTACATCTTACAACCTTTTTACCCCAATTGCAAAATATCACTCCATCTTTTTTGCACTAAAAATTGCCACTATGCTACCTTTTCCTTATCGCCTTAGCTCTGATTTTTATGTTACGATGGAACTAAATGTACATATAAGATTAACAGGAAGCAGGTGATCAAAATGACGATAGCGATTCATCATCAAATCCAGGATATTTTTTTAACAGAAGGGAGGCGCATGCCCTTCGAAAAAAACACACTTATCCCATTGGCGGATGAGCTTGCTGACCATATCGCATATATTAGCCAAGGGCATGTGCAACTTACCCAACAAACACTAGGTGGCAAAGAACTAACTGTCCGAATTTGTAGTGAGGCTAGTCTGATTGGTGATGTTACGTTATTTTCGACCACTGCCCTAACGCCTTTTTCAGCAACGGCACTGACCACCGTAGTACTTCATGTCTTACCAAAGGCAATAATGGAGAAACATGTCGCCGCGCAGCCCCATACAATGATTGAATATATGCAATGGCTACAAATCGAAAATCTCAAGCACCAAAGTCTATTACGTGACCTTGTACTACATGGTAAAAAAGGTGCTTTGTTTTCAACATTAATACGTCTTGCCAATACATATGGCGTACTACTGGCCAATGATGCGGTTTATATTGACCTAGCCCTTACAAATACTGAGCTTGCTAATTTATGCGGCACAAGTCGTGAAATGATTAATCGCATGCTAAATGATTTAAAAAAACACAATATTATTTCCTTTGATAAAGGCTATATCACCGTACATCAACTTGACCAACTCAAACACGCTATCGACTGCGAAAATTGCCCTATCTCCGTCTGTAGAATTGATTGATGTAGTAGCTTATGATACGCATGCTGCTGACTGCCAAACCTTACAAACAAAAACTACCGCTGACAAATTGTCAGCGGTAGCTTTTGTTTTAACGTACGCCTAATGCGATTTTTGCATAGCGTGACATCATATCTTTTGACCAAGGTGGACTCCAAACGATGTCAACCTCTGTCTTTTTCACTTCTGGTAATTCACTTAGTGCAGTTTGCACTTGGTCTACAATGACTGGGGCCATTGGGCAACCCATTGATGTTAAGGTCATCGTTATCACTGCTGTGCCTTCTTCATCTAAACTAACATCGTACACTAAGCCAAGATTAACAATATCAATACCAAGCTCAGGGTCGATTACATTTTCAAGTACACTTAAAATACTTTCTTTCATATCTGCATCCATTTGCTTCACTCCTATCTTCTGTAATCATAACAGATGCCTTTAACGCTTGCCAAATCTTTGGCGTAACGTTACGATGCTAGAAAGAAAGCGAGGGACTTTGTTATGATTTTTCAACCTCATTTAATCGTTTTAGACTTAGATGGTACGTTGCTTACAGATAGGCAGACCATCTCACCAAAAACGAAAGAAGTTTTACTACGTGCTCAGGCAGAGGGCCACTACGTCATGATTGCGACAGGTCGTCCGTACCGCGCAAGTGACCCCTACTACCGCGAGCTCGGATTAACTACACCTATCGTTAATTTTAACGGAGCCTATGTGCATAACCCACGCAACAACCGCTTCAAAGAGCAACACACACCCATTGACTTAAGCATTGTACGAGATGTAGTAGACTCGGTTAATCGTTACGATTACGAAAACATCATCGCAGAAATTAAAGATGATGTTTACCTACATGCAGATAATGACAAGTCACTCGATATATTCACTATGGGCAAGCCTACGATTGTCAAAGGTGATCTTAATTTATCTTTACCCGCAAGCCCTACTACACTTTTAATCCAAGCAGAGGAACAGCACGTTGCCTCAATCCGCTCACATTTAAGTAGCGTTCATGCAGAAGTCATTGACCAACGTCGCTGGGGCGCACCGTTTCATATTATTGAAATTGTACGCAACGGCTTGCATAAAGCTGTTGGTTTGTCGCTCGTTGCTCAACATCTTAATATCCCACGTGAGCGTATTATTGCTTTTGGTGATGAAGACAATGATTTAGAAATGATTGATTTTGCTGGCGTTGGTGTTGCGATGGGCAACGGCATTGACCAATTAAAAAATATTGCAAATGAAATTACAGCTTCTAATAATGAAGACGGCATTGCGCGTGTCTTACAAGAACGCCTCAAATTATAAAAAATAAGCAACCGCACGATTATGTGCAGTTGCTTATTTTTTTACTGTAAAATTTGTTGTACGCGTCCCACTTGCCCATCAGTAAGGCGTACTTTAATACCGTGGGGGTGGTTAGCAGCGTTTGTTAAAATATCTTTAACAACACCCTCCGTTAACTTACCTGTGCGTTGGTCTTGCTTTAAGACAATCGCCACACGTAAGCCTGGCTTTATCGCGCTACGTGATTGTCCGCTCATTTTTTAGCTCTCCCTTTACGTGCACGTTTTACTACAATAATAACAAAGGCCGCAAATAATACATATACTGCACCAAGTGCTACCATATATGATTTATTTAACCCTTGGTTTTCAATAACTTGATAAATCTCTACGATTTCACGGTTTAACACTAACGCATACTCACCGTTTTGTTCACGTACGATATCACGGTCAAACATACCGCGTAGCTCTTTATCTTTGCCAAGCTGTTCTTCTGTTAAAATAACACGCTTTGTTTTATCTGTATTATTTACGAAGATTACCCACTGTTCATCTTCACTTGTACGTGTATAAACTAATAAACCGTTGTCATTTTCGATGACCTCAAAATCACCATTACGTAAAGTTGGCGAATCATTGCGGAGTTGCATGACATTACGCAAGTTACCTTGTAACTCTTTGTCTACACTAAAGTTCATGACATGGTGCGTGTCTGGTGCTTTTTCGCCGTTAATTGCAATTTCTGTACCGTATTGCACTACTGGTGTACCTGGTAATGTAAATAATGTACCTAAAATCATACGCATACGCGTTGGCGCAAACATGCCCTCACCTGCAATATCATGCGTAAAGCGGCTTGTATCAAGCTCATCAACCATTAATTGCATTGGTTTATCGCCTTCTACTAGCGCTGGGATTGCCGAAGTATCACCGTTTACATTTTTAAAAGCCTCGCGGAAGATTTTGTTTGTTTCACTGCTGTAATCCGTGTCAAAATCTGCATCGCTCTCGCCTTTAGCGATAACATAGTAATCGCCTTGTGCTTTAATTGCTTTAATAAAATCATTTAAAAAGGCTGTTGGTGCATCAGCTAAGTATGTTGCACGAATGCCTGCTACGTCATTTTGCTTAACAAAATCTGTAGCTGCCTCAATAAGTGCTTGCTGCAATTTTTTATTTGTTAAATCCCATTTAATCATGTCACCTTCAGTAGAGGCTACCCAGTCTTTATTTGTTGCCCACTCATGGTTAACACTTGCTTGCCCTAATGGGAAGTCCACCATCATGCGAATATCATATTTTTTATATGTTTTAATTAATTCGTCTAGCTCCTCTTGCGTACCAAAACGACGCTCAAGCGTTGTATGACTTGTTGGCAGTGAGCCGTCATATTTATCCGTAGAAAATACCGTACCTAACGAAATAATCGTATAACCCATATCATAAATATAGTTAAATTTTTCTTGCAGTCCGCCAAAGTCACCGCCCGCAAAGCTTGCAGGATCATTAGAGTCTGTCTCGTAATCATTCTTACTCGTTTTATTAAAATAACGGTCTACTAGCACGTCGTAAATACTTTCATCTTGCATCGTGCGTTTTTCTTGAGCCGCTGACGCTGGCAATTGTATTGCCGTCGCAAGTAGCACGCCCGCTACCGCTGTACCCAACCATTTTTTTATATTCAAAGCGTTTCCTCTCCTTCACATCATACAACAGTAAGTTTATCAAATAACACTACGTAACCGCTATCTTTTATGTAATTTAGCGCAAATTTAGATTTGACAAACTCGTGACAAAAAAATCGCGCCAGCCTAAGCTGACGCGATTTACTATTATCCTAAGAAGTTAAAGCCTACTGGTAATTTAAAGCCTAGGAATAATGTGATGAATAGGAATACCGCAAATAAAATCATAAAGATGTTATATGCTTGTCCTTTTGCCTTCTTCACTAATGTCATTTCCATCATACCAATTGTTAATATACCCATTAGGAATTTAATACCGTACATCATGTTATCAATACTTTGGTGCTTAAAGAATAATGCTGCGCCTGAAATGATAATTAAAATATAAAACAAACGTAACGCCATGTGTAAACCTTTGTTTGGTTTAGCGCCCATAGCCGCAACAATGAATAATACAACGCCGATTACCCATGTTGTAATATGCAAGTGCGTTGTTTCTGTTAAAAAGCTCATAGTTTTCCCCACCTCATTAATTTTGTATCAAAACTATCCTAACATGAGTATAGGTGTTATTCAAACGATACTAATTATTACTTAATACGATTTACAAGCGTGCCAATGTCTTCAATCGACACTTTTACAACATCGCCTACTTGTAAAAATGTTGGTGGATTCATGCCTTTACCTACGCCAGCAGGTGTACCTGTTAAAATAACATCACCTGGCTCAAGTGTTACGTGTTGTGAAATCAACGACACTAAATCTTCTACCTTGTGCATCATATCTTTAGTCGAACCGTTTTGACGGATTTCATCATTAACTTTCGTTACAATCGTTAAATTATGTGGATTTGGAATTTCGTCCTTCGTTACAAGGTAAGGGCCTAGTGGGCAAGTGCCTTCTAAACTTTTACCTAAGAAAAATTGCTTGTGTTTTGTCTGTAGGTCGCGCGCTGTAATATCATTACCAATCGTATAGCCGAACACATAATCATACGCTAGATTTTTTGGGATGGCTTTACCTTGCTTGCCAATAACGATAGCTAGCTCGCCCTCATAATCTAGCTGTGCTGTTAAATCTGCATGTGCAGGTACATCAGCGCCGTCCGCTGTAATCGCTGTTGGTGATTTTGTAAATAACATAACGTTTTCTAACGCTTCTGCTCCGCCCATTTCCTCAGCGTGCTCATAGTAGTTACGCCCAACGCACATTACGTTCTTTGGTGTGCGTGGAATTGGTGATAGCCACTCAATTGCTGAAAACTCATGCTTAAATTGCTCAGGGTTATCTGATTGCTCAGCAGCCTCAACTAATTTACGCATTTTTTCTACAAAATCAAAGCCTTGTGCAATACCCTCAATGATTGTCGGTACAAGTGATGGAAGTACGTTTAACTCTTGCTGAATCGCCTGAACGTCCCAAACAGCTTCCTGTTTTTTTACTTTCGGTCCAAACTTTACTTCTTCATTCACTTTGAATGATAAAATTTTCATGGTTATAGCGCTCCTTTATCCTTTTACTTTCTATACACGTAATTTGAAGTACGTAAACTTTCGCCATAGTGCTTCAAGAGGTCCCTGATTAAATTTACGTAACCATAGGTCTGCTAGTACAACTTGCACAATAAAAATGGTCACCGCAATTAAAACCCCAGACTGTACGTTAATCTTACCATACAAGCCGAAACCAAACCCGTAAAATAATACCGATAAAATAATAGATTGCCCAATATATGTCGAAAGTGATACACGCCCAACCGTAGCGAATGGCGTTAATAGTTTAGCCATCACGGGGAGTAAGCATAGTGATACGATAATTGCCGCATAGCCAATTGCCGTTAAAGGCCCGCCTACATACGTTTTAATATACTCAAGGAAAAACGTGCGGTCTTGTAAAATCGGCAGGTTTTTTAAATAAATACCGATTGGGAATGTCGTCACCGCTAAGCCAATCCATAGCCATTTAAAGTGTGCGGCACGCTCAATTAATTGTAACTTCGAAGCTGCAACGCCAATTAACATATACGGAAAAATAGTAAACAATGCCATAAACCACATCATCATATCGTTTTGCACAGCTAAATCTACCATGCGCTGTGAAAAGATTTCCTTCCATGTGCCTGTACCGTAAGCTGCTAAGGCCTCGCCAATCCCTACAATATTAGAGTAATACACATCATCTACTAGCTCATGGGATGAAAAGACCAACATAAATAATTGAATGATGGCGTTCCATGCAAAAGCAAGAAAAAATAATAGAAATGGACGCATGCGTAAGAAAAATAATAACAGCGTACCAAATACAGCATACATCATTAAAATATCGCCCCACCAAATGAGGAGAGCGTGCAATGCCCCAATAATAAATAAACCAAGCATGCGGCGTGTGCCTGTCGCCCAAAACGGCTCGCCCTTAGCGACAGCCTTTTGCCATTGCATCGCTACACCGTAGCCAAATAGCATCGCAAACAATGGGTAAAAGCTTCCCTGCACATAAATATCAATCAGTTGATGCCATTTAATATCACTAGGTAGCGTAAACCACGAGCCTAAATCAATATGTGGCAGTGGTAAATTAAAAGCCAGTAAATTTGCAATAACAATGCCTAGTAGGCTAAAACCACGTAATACATCTAATGTTTTGTTACGTTCCTTCTTAGGTGTTGGTGTAAGTTCCACAGTTTTTTTCCTCCTAAATCATAACTACTCCTCATACTACAACAAATTACTGCGCCATAGGCAAGTTTTGCTTCAGAAAAAAGCCACCCTGTAATAGGATAGCTTTGTTAACTTACATGCGAATGGCTTGTTGTGTACGCATGGCATACACGTATTTTGCCGAAATGGTAATACCTAAAATAGTTTCGAGCGCTTCGGCATAAATCGCTAACTGCTCACCATGACGCTCGCGCATCACAGCTTCAACATCGTGCATCACATTGTCCGTTTTATAATCAATAATATAAAAATCGCCAGCAGCATCTTGCACAATAACGTCGATAATCCCTTGAAGGATTTGTGCGTCCCCGTCTTTATCCACCACTCGCCACGTAAAAGGTTGCTCACGCATAATACGTTTAGCATTACTAAACATTGCGCCTAGTGGTGTTGCAAAAAATGCAGCAATCCATTCAGGAGGTACGAGCTTTTGTTCAGTTGCTGTTAACAATTGCTTTTCGTATAAATAGGTAATAAATTGCTCAGCCTGCTCAGTACTGTGTAATCCTTCTTGTGGCACATGTTGCATAATCGTATGCACAGCTGTACCTAACTCACCTGCCGTTAATTGTTGTTGTTGCATAAACTGTGGGCGCGGGGCAATCGCCTCTGTAGTGGGCGCATTAAACGGGATGTAACTCTCCTCTTGCTCTGCTAAACTACGTAAACGCTTTTGCTCAGTAACCGAGGTTTTAGTACGCTTAATCGTTGACGTCTCATGCGCATAGCGCTGGCTAAAACGTGTCGCAATAATGTCTTTTGCTTGATTGTAACGCACCTCATCTAGCTCGCGCGTATGCGCTTCTTGATCTTGTTGCTCACGCGCCTCAAGCGTTACACTCGCTAACTGCCATACAGAGTGATGCTGTAATTGACCTGGCTCTCCTAAACCAAACGCTGCGTGGCGAGATAGAGCAGGCACTAGCCAATCTAAATACGTACGTGCATCTGCACGCATATAAGTGGGCAGTAATGTATCACTTACACTTTGTGCGGCACACCATGTAGCGAGTGATTTTTCGTAGTTGTTGACTGCACCTACTAAAATCAAGCGTTCCTTAGCACGCGTCATCGCTACATATAAAATACGCATTTCCTCCGCGCGAATTTCGAGCCGCTTCTTCTCACGTAATGCCACATAAGGCAGTGACTCAAAGCTAATACGCTCCTCAGGGTCAACCGCTTTTACCGCTAAACCAAAGTGCTGATCAAATAAGTAGGCCTGACGCAAATCTTGTTCGTTAAACTGCTTACCAAGTGCTGACACAAACACTACAGGGAACTCAAGCCCTTTTGATGAGTGGATGGTCATTAAGCGCACAACGTCTTCCTGTGCACCAATAGCACGCGCTGATGACAAATCATCACCACGCAAACGCATACGGTCCACAAAACGTAAAAAGCGAAACAGTCCGCGGAAGGACGTTTTTTCATAGGCAAGTGCGCGGTCATGTAGCGCACGTAAATTAGCTTGGCGCTGTTTGCCATTAGCCATTGCCCCTACCATGTCATAATAATTTGTATCGTTATACACTTGCCAAATTAAATCCGCAAGTGAACCACGACGGGACAATTGACGCCACTTGTCAAAATTAAGTAAAAAGATCGTAAGCTTGCGTGCTGTTTGCGGTGCGATACCACTTTGCTCCTGCGCCACAAATTGCAACAATGCATCATAGTACGGTGCATTTTTATCCGTTAATCGAATATGTGCGAGCTCATTTTCCGTCAAGCCAATAAACGGTGCACGTAATACTGAGGCAAGCGCAATATCTTGGTAAGGATTGTCGATGCACTTTAACGTGTTAAGCATCACCATTACCTCTAACGACTCAAAGTAGCCGCCTGCTGTCTCTGCATAAAGTGGAATGTTAGCTTCCTTGAAAGTCTCTACTAATTCATTAGACCAACTCATAGAACGCGTAATAATCACAATATCGCGGTACGTTAGTGGGCGCTCTGTTTGCGTTTTAGTATCATAGACAGTTGTATTAGCCTGCATCAGTTCTGTAATACGCGCTACAATATACTGTGCCTCTTGGTCTTTGCGCGTTAGCTCGTCATTAGCGTCCTCAGCATCTGCTTCAATAATCGCAAGCTCTACAGGCACTACCTTGTCATCATACGCAGCACCTGCATGTAATGCCGCTTTCGTATCATAGGCAATATCACCAACGGTTTCACTCATAATTTGCTCAAAAATAAAGTTTGTAGCCGCTAAAATTTCTTTACGGCTACGGAAGTTAGCATTTAAATCAATGCGTAGCCCGCTATCTATTGGCGCCTCTACAAAACGGCTGTATTTATCCAAAAATAGCCCTGGCTCCGCCAAACGAAAACCATAGTAGAGTAGGAACTCAGCGCCTTGCTACATTGCTGTAGTCGGTTTCCAAAGAACCTCTCCCCGAACCGTACGTACTCCTCTCAAAGTATACGGCTCTCCACTTATAATCTATCTATCTTTTATGACATGTTATACATACAAATTTGGTAGTTGGTCCACTTCTGGTTGAAGGGCGGCTGTCCCCTTTTTAAAACCATCGTGATAAAAATACGCTATTTTTTCGCCTTGCGTTGTTTGATACGTTACGCCCCAGTACTTACCTTGCTGTAACGCTTTTTTCATTTTAGGTACTGTGGATTTGTATTTATTTCCAAGTGTTTTTAAACAGCTGTAGCTCATGACATGATGTAATTGCCCCATTTTCCGACTCACATTTTCTGCTAGTGCATAGTAATGGTAAAGTCCGAGGAGCTCTCGATTATATCGTTCGACGATAGCTAAATCAGGTAAGCCAACTAGCTTTGGTCGATGTAGCATATCCCATTGCTTAGCATCGATATTTTTAACCATTTTATTTTTTACAATTACATTTTCGATTGTTCCATTAGGCATGCGCAAGTGTACACGCCCGCGATTACTTTGGGGCACACGTCCATCATCCCTAATGGAAATATCATAGTTTAAAAACCGCGCGTTTTTTGTACGATGAGTAATGCTAGTTTGTGCTGCTGATAAGGTAAGCTGTAACTGGTCGTTTAGAAAGTTAGCTATAGCTTGTTGTACTTTTTTACAGTCTGCCTTACTCCCATTAATACCAATGATAAAAGCATTTGCGTAACGCACATATTTTATCGCTTTAAAAGAAGGCTGTAGGTCGTTTTTGATATATGCATCCAGCTCATTTAAATAAATCATAGCCATAACGGGGCTAAGGTATTTTCCTTGCGGCGTTCCACTATAAGTTTGTTGAAATTGCCAGTTGTCCATATACCCTGCTTTTAAAAACTTCCACATTAAACGAATCCATTTTTCATCTTTAATATGCTTTCGTAAAAGTTTTATAAATAGGTGATGGTTCATTGTCGTAAAAAATTCGTGTATATTCCCCTCAATCAACCAATTGACTGCTGTGAAGGTTTGTTGTATTTCTGCTAATGCAGTGTGACAGCTTCGCTTAGGTCTAAAACTATGTGTATGTTGAGAAAGCTTCGGCTCGTAGATGGCCACTAATACCATGCGACAAACCTCTTGTACTAAACGATCCATAATTGTTGGGATAGATGTGTGACGTATAGGATTTGGCTGATAGCTTTCGTCTTGTAATGACGCTATTATTGCCTGAATCGTTACGTCGCTATTTTTTACGCTACCTGTATTTTTGTTTAGGTTATTATAAGCCGTTATATAAAAATCTTCGTTGTATAAATGTCGGTAAAGACGATTAAATTGAAAGTCGTCTTTCATTGCTTGCTTTGATAGATTGTATAAGACAATTTCCGAACTTTGCATAGAGCATTTCGCTCCTTTCTTTATTGTGTTATACGTTATAAGCTGCTCCCCTTCGCCGTGTAATAGGCTTTCCCTATCTCAGACTACTACGAGAGCTCCGTTACCGTATTGGATATTCAGTACCATTGTACATAGCCTAGCGGCGTTCCAACTTAGGTAATCCCCATTTAGTATAATGTACGTGGGCTCAATTCATTATCGGAAGGAATATTCGTCCTTTTCTTCAAGTTAGAAGCGTGTCTATTCTTTCATTGATCAGAAACTATACAAACGCTATATTTTAGCGTTCGTTTATGTTCAGTCGCAAGCATATCATACGCTGAACCGAATAGATTCTAGGTGGCAAACGGTTTCCTAGAAGGTAAGACATATCCCCACTCGGACTATTCTTTAAGCAGTTTAGCCTTCTTCCTTATATGAATCTTTTCTATCTCGCCATTCAGTCGTAGCCTCTCCGTTTAGGCTAACTTATGACTTTAACCGACATGCTACACTCCCTCTTTGGTTTCCCGCCAAGATAAGTCGGTTGATAGATAAACGGTTTCTGTCGTTTATTCACCGCCTATTGGTGATACATACAAGACCCTTATGGGCGCACTATGCTTTGCTTTACATCGCCTACCATAAACATATTGCCGTAGGATTCGTCGCCACTTTTTACAAGTTGCAGTAACGTCTCTTGCAAAATATTAACGTCTTGGTATTCATCCACTAGCACTTCATGGAACTGCTTCTTATAATCAAGCGCAATTTGTGAAGGATGCGTAACCCCGTCTACCTCTTGCGTTAAAATGGCAAGCGCAAAATGCTCTAAATCCGAAAAATCAATAATGCCACGCTTACGCTTAAGCGCACTAAACACCTGCTCAAAGCGTAAAGTTAACTCACATAGCGTTTGTAACATAGGTTGCATAAGGCGCATTTCCTCTAGCAAGCGTGCTTCACTACGCACAAAATAACTTGTTTGAATAGCTTTCAGTTGCTCGCGCATTTCGCCGTAAAGTGTTGTGCCCTTTTTTTGGAGCGTTTTGTCAACATCATCCGCTTTTGAAGGCGTAGCAATACGTTTAAAGCTTGCCTTAGTGAAAAACTCGTAGAGCGTTGTCCATGATGCTTGCTCAAGTAAAGCCCTAGCCTCTTGCGTAAAGATTGCTACATCCTGTGCGCTTGTA
The DNA here is from genome assembly GCA_000935965.1 of Metalysinibacillus saudimassiliensis. Taxonomy (GTDB): domain Bacteria; phylum Bacillota; class Bacilli; order Bacillales_A; family Planococcaceae; genus Metalysinibacillus; species Metalysinibacillus saudimassiliensis. Next base: position 434,549 of record LN483074.1, on the reverse strand, counting down.
GCATGGACAAAAGGTCCATTAGGTAATTCGCTATTTGCTATAAAGCGTTCATTTAATGCTTCAATCGCTTCAATACGACGTAGCATAGCCTCGCGGATAATAGGTGTGAAAGCAAGGTCATCAACGGTTGTAATACCATCTACCTCGTATAAATTGACGATACTCATCAGCCAGTCCTGCGGATTAGCATGGACGCGCGACATTTCGTATAAACGCTCAATTAATACCTCAATCGCTTGGTCATTACGGTCAGAGGTAAAACTATCAATTAAACGAAATACTGCCATGTCGCTCTCCTGGTACACTTGCTCAAGTAAACTACTCAGCGCATCATCCTTTAATAGCGCCACCTCATCCTCTGTTGCAATACGGAAGCCTGGGTCAATGTCTAGCACATAAGCATACTGCTTGACGATTGCTAAACAAAAAGAGTGTAGCGTTGAGATTTGCGCTTTATTAAGTAACGCTTGCTGACGACGTAAATGCTTATTGTCCTCAGGTGTTGCTTGTGCTAGCGCCTCATCTAGTGCAACAGCTAACCGCTGACGCATTTCAGCCGCTGAGGCGTTTGTAAAGGTCACCACCAACAGTTCATTAACATCAATTTTATCTTGTACCACTTTTTCAATCATGCGTTCTACAAGCACGGCCGTTTTACCAGAGCCTGCCGCAGCAGACACTAGCGTATCTTGTCCGTTTGCATAAATCGCGCGCCATTGCTCGTCTGTCCAACTAGCGGTTAATGGTTTATTCGGTAACTTCATCGGTCATTTCCTCCTTCATTGCTTGTAATGCCTCACTGCGCTTTAGTTTGGGTAGCTGACGATAGTGTTGCTTGCCATCTGTTACATCAAACTGACAGAGTGATTTATACGCGCAAAACTGACAGCCTGTGCGCTCCCCATGCTCAAATGGCGCAATCGAAGTATCACCTTGCCAAATCGCATTCCCTGCTGCAATATGCTTACCTTGCGAGAAGGTGCGTAACACGTCAAAATCCTGCTCACTAATGGCACGTGAAGTGCTTGATAGCCCGCCTGTTTTATTGAGCTTAGCAGGAATGATTTGTGACGACTGGCATTGGTCAAAGTTTGTATCCATTTGCATCAGTACATCAACCTCGTCTGTCACAATACCTTTCAGTTTAAACTCACTTAAGCGGTCTTCCTCAATGCGGGCTTCTGATACCTCTGTATCATATTGCAATAAAGGGTTTTGTACGTGCATATATAACATGCCCGCAGGTAAGCCCTCTTGTTGTAACAATACCTCCGCATTGCGTAGCGCCATATCTAAGTACGTCACAACTTGTAAAGAAAGCCCGTGGTATAGCTCGGATAAATCCACATCACGAGCAGAGGATTTGTAATCAATGACACGCAAATATTTTTTGCCATCTATAGTAGTTGCATCAATACGGTCAATACGTCCACGTAGCTGAAGGACTTTGTCATTTGTTAACGGTAATTCAGGTGAGCGCAGTAGCTCTCGTGGCCCAAAGGCCGCTTCAATAGCAATTGGCATAAAGTCAGATTGCTTAGCTTGATCACCAAGTGCATAAAGCGTGCGTTTAATGACTCGTAACAGTTTTGCCTCAATGTATTGGTAACGTGCACTAGAGCGTAAAATATTATGTGCAAGTAATGGTGCTACTTGCTCCATTGCCTCTGATGCAAAAAGGTCAAGTTGCGGGCGTGATAGCTCATTCCACAGCTTTTCCTCCTCACGAATCCGCTTGGCTACACGGCTAAGCACCTCATGAAATAAATCACCAATCGTATAGGCTTCTAAACGATACTCTTGGCGCTCCTCAAGTTTTAAACCATAGCTCGCAAAGTAAGAGAAGGGACAGCTATAAAATTTTTCGATCCGCGAAATACTCATAACTGCTGGTGTCTGGTATAGCCCATCCACCACATTTGGTTTAAGCGGCTCTGCTTCGTTGTGATGCGTAATCGGACGAATGGCGCGTGCAAAAACATCCTGCCATAAATCACTCGTCGTATAATAATCATAAAGCGCTTGCCAAGGCTCTGTTAGCCCTTCGTTAGCCTGTAACTGACGCATCATATAGGCCAGTGCTGGTCGCGGGTGATATAAATATTGTAGTGGGTCAACGTCACCTGCAAGCTCTGTTGGGTCAATCGCCACACGCGTAACAGGCACATCTCGCAATAATTTTGTTAGCTTAGTAACATAAAGTGAAGGGAGTAGCGCTTTACTCTCCTCGTCTGCTGTAGCATACGTAACATATAAACGCTCACTTGGACTAACTAGCGCATTATAAATTAAATAATCTTCTTGTAGTAAACGTTTGGTTGAGGTTGGCGCAAGCTCAAAGCCCGCCTCAGTAATATAATCACGCTCATTATCTGACAGCAGCCCCTCGTACTCGATTTTACGTGGGTACACACCCTCATTCATGCCCATTACAAAGGTTGCTTTAATATTTAACAAACGAGCCAAGTCAACCGTTGCTACTTGTACCTCATCAAGCGTTGGTGGAATGCGCGCAAATTGTGCCGCTTCTAGTCCTTCGTCTAGTAACGCTACGACTTCTTCTAACGTTAATGCCTCGTCACCAAACATTGTGACAAATTGATCTAGCACAGCGAGTAACTCACGCCATGCTTGCTCATGCTCATCCGCAAATTGCAGCTGTAACTGATCACGCTCTCTATCTCTCATAAGTACTAATTTATCGTAAATGGCTAAGTCTTCGATAAAACCAAATAAAGCTTCGGCATAATCGCGACCTGTCATACAATTTTTAAAGCTTTTTTGTAATTTAACAAGTGGCGTACGCACTTTATCACGTGCCGCGCAAATCTCCTCTTGCATCCGCATTTCTTCTTGCGTTTGCTTTGTCGTATGAAACTCTAGCCCACGATATTTTTTATAAAACCAGCGGCTCTCATCCTGCCAACGCTCACCATAAATGCCATGCGCTAAACAGAAGTTTTCGAGACGGTCACCACGCTCGCGCCAAAGAGCAAGCGCACTCGTTGTTTGCATCGGGAAAAATAAATCTGTTTTAATTGCTCTAAAAATAGGCTCATACTGCCAATTATTGACGAGTGCCTCTAACACTGAGCGCGTAAACTCCATCAGCGGGTGATGAAGCATCGTCTTTTTAGTATTTGTAAAGACGGGTATGCCATATTGTGGAAAGATAGTCGTAATAAACGGGTCATATACTTCTGGCTGACGGTACAGCAGTGCAATTTCGTTATAGCGCATCCCACTTTGGGTAAGGCGCATAATTTCGCGCGCAATCCCGTGTACTTCAGCTGCGCGACTTGTTGCCTCTAAAATTTGCACACTACCATCTGCCATACGCGCCTTAGATTGAAGCGCCTCGAAATTTGCTTCAAGATGGGCAATACTTGCGCTTGTAAAACGCTCAGCTCCCTCGCATAACATCGGAGGTGCTAGCGCAATATTATGCTCACCTGCAATATCTACTAAACGCTGTGCGGTAAACGCCGCCTCATGAAACAACGCCTGATCGTCCATAGCATCCGCCTCATCGCAGTAAGGCAGTGTAATGTATACATCCTTAGCTTGCTGCATCAATGCAGTTACAAGCGCTAACTCACGTGCTGTGAAGGCCGTAAAGCCATCAATATAAACCGTTGCCTCTTTAATCGGCGCGTATGACGCCAAATGCTCCGTTAATAAAGGATAAAAACCTTCACTATCTACATAAGTTGTCCCTAAACGCTCCTCAATCGTTTTAACAATAATGTGCATATCACGCACTTTGCTCAGTAATGTTTGCGGTGCATCGCTTGCTTCTAGTGACGCTACTAAACTTGCCATTACCTCGCTCGTAATATCGTAGCGGCTAAACTCTTGCATCAGTTTTTCAATTTCTTCTGTAAAACCTCGCTTACCTGCCGCCTGTCGAAACAACGAAAAATCTTCTTTATGTTGTAGTAATAATTGACGAATTAACATGCGGTAGCCGTAGCCTGATACTTGCTCGCGTGCTACACCACCAATTTGTTGCAAAATATACCAAGCCAAACGCTTAAACGTTAACACTTGCGCACGCACAAGCCCACGTACATTTTCGTCACTTGTTAAGTTATACTCTGTAGCATAGGACATCTGGTCAGGCACAATCACAAAAATTTCACTGCCAACAGGTGTTGCTTGTAGCTCACGCGCCACCGTTGTTTGTACCCACTTTGTTTTACCTGAACCCGCACGTCCTTTAATAATATGTAAGGTCATGTGTTCTCCTCCTTTTTATTTAGTATAACAAAACTCGTCGAATTATTTCTTCGACGAGTCCGTATCTTGTAAATCGCGCAGTACGCGTTTATTTAATTGGTTTTCTAATAATTTGCCGAGTGCCCATAGTACGATAATCGCCACAGCGGCTAAAATCATTTTTACAGGACTTGTTAATAGCGCGCGTAAATCATACCCTAAAAAGCTCATCGAAAAAATCATCACAAACTTCCCTGCCGCAAGCACAATAAAATAAAACTTTTTACGAATATTGGATAGACCCGCCACAATATTGACAAGCACAGAAGGTGTAAAAGGGAAGCACAGCAATACAAATAATGGGCTTAGCCCGCGCATATCTACCCAACGAATTAAAGACTGCACACGCTCACCACCTATTAAACGCTTGAGGCGTGGATGATGACCAAAGCGTCGTACAAGTAAAAATACAAGGTAAGAACCAATTACTGTACCTAACCACGATAATAAAAAGCCTAGCCATAAGCCAAAGGCACTCGCATTAGCTACTACGAATACAACGAGCGGCAAAAAAGGCAAAAAAGCTTCTAACATCGGAAATAATATGCCTACAAAAGGACCTAGATGCTTATACTGCTCTGCTAGATGCTCCACGTTGTCGATTGTAAACCATTCACTCATCATTATCCCACCTTATATTCATTAGTCATTGCACAACTTGAAGTTACTCTGTATAATCTGAAAATACTAACTATTGCTAGAAAGTGAGCTGAACAAATTGACAACTACTACCGCAACAGATGATTCTTTTTTACAAGGCATTAAAGATTGCCTCCCTACGTTGTTCGGTTATATTAGCATTGGGCTTGCCTTTGGTGTCGTTGGCGCAGCCTCTCATTTAAGTGTACTCGAAATTGCATTATTATCCATACTCGTATACGCTGGCTCCGCACAATTTATTTTTTGCGCCCTTATTTTAACAGGTAGCCCCGCTTCTGCTATTATCATTACTATTTTTATCGTAAATTTGCGCCATTTATTAATGAGCCTATCGCTCGCACCTTATTTTACACAGCATAGTGTGCTACGTAATATTGGTTTTGGCACATTGCTCACAGACGAGACATTTGGTGTAGCTATGACCAAGTCGATGCAAAATGGCAAACTTTACGGCAAATGGATGGACGGACTTAATGTTACCGCCTATAGTTTTTGGATTGCTTCTTGTATTATTGGCGCCTTTTTAGGGCAGTGGGTTGCAACTCCCGAAAAATGGGGACTGGATTTTGCACTTGTCGCTATGTTTGTTGCACTGCTCGTACTTCAGCTTCAAGCCGTTGGTAAAGCAAAAGTTGTACATTACATTAAACTCATTTGTTATATGGGTATCTTTATGTACGGATTATCCTTCCTTATGGCGTCACATTTAGCTGTTTTAGTTGCCACCATTATTGTAGCGACGATTGGTGTGTTAACAGAATGACGACAACAACAGAAATGTTACGCCTCATCATTGGCTGTGCAATTGTAACGTGGATTCCACGCGTGCTCCCGTTTATTTTTGTACGCTCCTTTAGTCTGCCTGATCGTATGTTGCGCTGGCTAAGTTATATTCCTGTATGTATTTTAAGTGCGCTTGTATTTGAGAGCTTGTTAGATACAAGCGGCACAGTAGTGTCATTAGACTGGCCAAAGCTCATTACCTTTGTGCCAACGCTTGCGATTGCACTTATTACTAAAAGTTTGTCACTAACCGTTGTCGGCGGTGTCATCATTATGGCCGTTGTACGTTTAGTTATGTAAAAAAGGAGGAACTACGTTTAGCACGTAGCGCCTCCTTTTGTTTACTTTTATCGTCTACGCCCATGTGGATCAGCCGCAATAATACCAATACGGTAATGATCTTCTGCAAACACAGCATGCTGCGCTTGGCGCATCTCTTGTTGATAGTCAAGCACCTCAAGCCTACAATAGGCTGCATTAATTTGTAGCGCTTCATATAGCTCGTCCTCATTGGTTACAGGCTGACCATTAACCTTTACAATACACTCACCCAATTGTAACCCCATTTTTTCTGCGGGCGAATCAGGTAACACAGCCGCAATCATAATACCTTTAGCGCTCGGTGCTACAGCATAACTATCCGCTCGCTCGCGCCATACAAAGTACAAGCTAAGCCCCGCACGCATTACAGCACCTACTGTTATGATTACCCAAAAGGCTAGAGGTACGTAATATACTATAGTAGCACTTAAAATTAGCAATAAACCTAATGTCGTGACGCATTTACCATAAGCTGTAAATACAGCATCAGGCATGCGTTTACGTGACGTCAATGCCGTACCAATCACAATTGGAAATAGCACTAAAGAAAAATCACTAGCCCCTAGGGTAAACTGTGGCCAATACGGTGCTATTGCCTGCAAGGGCCCGCTTGGGATAACCATAAAAACAGGTAGCAACCACACTTTACGTAAACGGTAAACAATAGCATGTAATCCGCGCTTTGTTTTTTGCAGGGAAGGCGTTAAACCATTGCGATAGGCACGACGAATTAACACACCCTCCACCAATACAAAAAGCCCTGTTAACAGCACAATTGGCATAAAGGCTTGCGTAATATCTGCATCACCTAAATACTGCGGCAAGTCTTGCCAACGCGCTAAGGCGATAGCCGCCACTGTTAAAGCAATCGTATACATAGGTGATAGGCTCGCTACGACTAGCGTGATACTTAGCACCACTGTAACAGCTGTTAAATATAATAAAAATGTAGAAGGTACTACAAGCCCTGCGCCTACACTAATAAATGACAGCAAGAGCGCATAACCAAGGCTCTCCTTTATCGTACTATGCAACTCTGTTGCCCCATGCTGGATACGAATGTGAAAGTGCGAACGCTCACGCTTAACACGACGGTAGCCTAAAAAAACTGCCAGTAGTAGCGTTAGATATACAATAGGATTTATCAAAAAGCGACCGAGGGCTGTCGCCACCATTACTAAATAGTCCATACGTGTTAGCACGCCTCCCTTTACTACAAAATTTTGTTATATCCTATTGTACCAAAAAAAAGACACCTATCGCTAGATGTCTTAGTTAATGCCCTCTACATAAGTTTCCAGTAAATCCTCGTTCATTGGTCCGATAATGGAATGCTCAATTTGTCCATCTGTATTTAAAATAAATGTAGAAGGAATCGTGATGACTTGATATTTTAATGCAATATTACCCTTCTCATCCAGCGGCACAGGGAAAGTAATACCATAGCTTTGCAAAAACTTTTCTATTAAGCGATTGCTCTTTTCTTCACTCGTTAAGTTAACCGCTAAAATTTCAAAATTTTGCTCTTCAGCCTTCTTATCATAATATTTTTGCATATGTGGCATTTCCGCTTTACAAGGTGGACACCAAGAAGCCCAAAAGTTTAAAATGACTTTTTTGCCTTTATAGTCACTTAGCGTCACTTCTTTACCATCCATTGTAGTTAGCGTAAAGTCTGGCGGCGTATCACCCTTGCGTAGCCCTGTCTGTTTATAATTTAAGTCCATCGCCTTACCAAGTAGCGATTCATTAATTTCTAGCTCCCGGTCCTTAGCAATCTGCTGCTTTACATAGGTACTCACCGCAATAACAAGTAGTACCACCACAACAATCATCCCGATATTTTTCTTTTTCACTTATGTAAACTCCTTTGTATAAAAAATAATGCGCCCACAAATAAAACAGTCAGCCAAACACTCAGCTGTGATAGTAAATCAACAGGCTGTACTAAAGCTACAAGTAATTGAATACTCGCAAAGCTTTTCATACTTGCCTCACTTGCTGTTCGTAGTACCCACAGTAAAGCAATCATCATCAGCGCGAGTGTCACCAGCTCCGCACTGCGTGTATTATCATTTGTTAGTACCATGCTGATTTGAAAGCCTGCCTGTGTTAATGCAATGGCCCATGCGCCCGCTTCAAATGACCACTTCTCTCGTTTACGCCAAGCTTGAACTACAACAGCAACTGCACCAAGTGCTACACCAAGTTTGCCACCATTAAAATAAAGTATCGTTAGTGGATGCCGCACTACTAATGCAAAATCTGTGAGTATGACGCTAAACTTCCATACCAAAATAAAGGTAAGGGCAAGGTCGCTGTATAACGACGCAATCTCTTTAGGAAACTGGACGCGTAGCACAATAACCGTAAGTAATATCGCTACAAGTGCCGCTACCCACGTTGAGGGTATGCTCATATTACCTATCTTATATATATCAGTAATTTGCATGTAGCTATCTCCCCTTAATCGTTATAACCATAGCATACAATTTTAAGGCAATACATCTAACTTGCTCACAAAAATAAGGAATCACGTCAAAACAATGACATGACCCCTTATTTGTTAAAACGGAATATAATACATAGGATTAATATTGTTTACACGCTGTCCTTGCCATGCACCTGTGTGTAACTCAAAATGCAGGTGAGGCCCTGTTGAGCGCCCTGTTGAGCCAACGCTACCAATTTGTTGTCCTTTGGTAACCGTTTGACCTTGCGAGACATTAAAGCCACTTAAATGCGCATATACTGTGGTGTAAATCTGTCCATCAATCGAATGTGTAATCATAATTAAATTACCATACGTACTTAGTGGTGCTGCGTGAGATACTACACCATCTGCAGCTGCTACAACTGCAGAGCCATAGGCGCTACCAATATCTAAGCCGTAGTGGTACTCGTCACCCTCACCAATATTACGCCAACCATGGTTTGATGTGATTGGTCCTGAGGATGGGCGTGTCCATGTACCTGCTGATGTAGAAGGTAATGGCACACTTACCGCGCTATCACTCACACCACCACTTGGTGCTGCTTGACGCTGTTGCTGTGCAGCGGCCGCCTTAGCCGCTTGTTGACGCGCAATCTCTGCCATGCGTTGCTGTTCTGCTACAATTTTATTTTGTAACTCTTCTGACAGGCTCACTGCGTCCTCATGCTCAACTTCTAGTAATTGCTTTTCCTTTTTCAATTTAGCTTCAGCTTCTTCAAGTGCCGCAATTTGACGGTCTTGCTCAGCTTTTTGCTCAGCTAATGTTGCTTTTAAACGCTCAACTTCAGCCTTTTTACTTTCTAACTCGCGCTTACGCTTTTCAATTTCAGCCTTTTCCACCTCAAGGCGCGCACGGTCCGCTTCTTGCTCTTCAATAATTTTATGGTCTGCGTCAATTAAGGTATTAACAGCTGTGAAGCGGTCAATAAAATCAACAAAGCTACTCGAGCTTAACAACACGTCAATATACGATACTTGACCACGCGCTTGTACAGCACGCGCACGCTCTGCTAATAACTCGTTACGCTCCTCAATTTTACGTTCAAGCTCTGCAATAGAAGCCGCGAGCTCCTCAATTTCTTGATTAGTGTCGGTAATTTCTTGATTAAGCTTAAATAATTTATCATTTGTTTCAGCAATTTGTACGGTTAATGCTTGGATTTTTTCGACAGCTGCCTGCTGTTTTTCAACATTAGCTTGTAGCTGATCTGATTTTTTTTGAATCGTAGCATCTAAATCATTTTTCTTTTTTTCGATTTGTTGCTTTTCATTTTTTAGCTCTGATAAATCTTCGGCACTCGCAAGTGGTGCTTGTGTAAATAACATAAGCGCAGCACTTGCCGTTATAATGCGCCAACTTGTTGTCCATCGTTTTTTCGTCACTTACTGAACGCCCCTCATCCTTAAATCTTTAAAAACTTACGTACTGACATAAAGCTACCGCACATACCAATAATGACACCAAGGCCAATTAATAAGGCAGCTACTTGATAAATTAACGGTGAGTAGCTAACAAGTTGTACTAGCTCACCTTTAAGGTTTGGCGAAATGTTTTTGTGAACACTGTTATAAAGTACTGCTACAACCGTAACTGGTATTATTGAACCAAGTAGCCCTAACCATGCACCCTCTAATAAAAATGGTATACGCACGAAGCTGTTAGTTGCTCCTACAAGCTTCATAATTTCGATTTCGTCACGACGGGCGATAATCGTAATACGAATCGTATTAAAGATTAAGAATACTGCCGTTAACAGTAAGCCTATAATTAATACAACACCTGCATTGCGTCCTGCATTTAATACATTAAATAGCTTTTTCACTTTGTCTTTGCCGTAATTTACTTCGGCTGTAAACTCATATTTATCAATCTTCTTCGCTAAGTTGGCTGTTTCTTGCGGGTTCGTTGCCTTTACATAAATAGCGTTACGAAGTGGGTTGCTTTGCTCATGAAGTGTAAAGTCGTCACCGTAATCTTTAATGACTTTCTTTAATTCTTCGTCCCTAGAGGAGTAACGCATCTCTGCGACCTCTGGTAATTTTTTTATTTTAGCCTGCAGCTCTCGCTCATCTTTACTACCAGCTAAATCATCAATTAATACTTTAATTTCGACATCATTTTCGATGTCATCCGCCATTTTATTTAAGTTGGTCATAATTAAAGCAAATACACCAACTAAAATTAATGTCACGGTTACGGCACCAATGGATGCGAACGTCATCCAACCATTACGTCCTAAAGATTTAAAGCTCTCACGGAAATGGCGGCTTATAGTTCTACCTTTCATAGCCGTATTCACCTCCGTCTTGGTCACGTACAATAATGCCGCCCTCAATCGCAATAACGCGACGGCGTGCTGTATTTACAATCTCTTTATTATGCGTAGCCATTACAATTGTTGTACCTTGTGCATTGATTTTTTCAAATAAATGCATAATATCCCATGACGTATCAGGATCAAGATTACCTGTTGGCTCATCCGCAATTACGAGTTGTGGCGTGTTAACAATAGAGCGCGCAATTGACACACGCTGTTGCTCCCCGCCAGATAGCTCATGCGGGAACATTTTAGCTTTATGCGTTAAGCCTACTAGCTCAAGCACTTCCATCACACGTTTGCGAATAACAGCAGGCTCCTCCTCTGTTACTTCAAGCGCAAAGGCGATATTCTCGTAAGCTGTTAAGCGTGGTAGTAATTTAAAATCTTGGAACACCACACCTACATTACGACGAAACGCTGGCACCTGTCTGTTTTTTAGTGTTGATAAATCTATACCATTAATGACGACACTGCCTGATGTTGCTTTTTCCTCGCGATACATCAACTTAATAAAAGTCGATTTACCTGCACCACTTGGACCTACAACATACACAAATTCGCCTGGTCTAATGTGAACGGATATACCATTAACAGCGACAACGCCGTTAGAATACTTCTTCGTTACATTTTTCATTTGTATCATATTGTCCCGTACTCCTTCAGTTAAATTCTTATTGTATTATATCATTCCAACTATACCGTGCTGTTACAATTAGATTTCAATATATTTCGTGTGTTGCGATTAGTATATAGGGGTTACAGTAGCATTGCCAACGAAATCTACATAAAAGTTCCAAATTTGATTTTTGCATAGAAAAAAGGCAGCCGCGGCTGCCCATGTTACATTTACTCTGTATCTACGATTGTTGTATAGCGTACAATAATATTACCTGTACGTGATGCCCCGTCTACATAAAGTTTAGGCGCATTGTCTACATCTTTAGTAAAATTGAGCGATTTAGAAAGCGGCTGATCTTGCGATGCTACTTTATCAATATCTGCTAGGCTAATGTCAAGCTTGCCCATGTTTGTTGCGAGCTTACCGTTTAGCGCTAGGTGGTTCGGTACATAAAACTCTACATTACCAGCGGCTGTTTCTGCCTCAAGCTTACGCGCATGTTTAGCGTATGTGGTAATGGATACCGCACCGTTTATTGATTTAGCTTCTACTTCTTCAATTGCACCGTCAATATAAATGCGACCATTCATCGTTTCTGCTTCGATTTCATGACCGCGTACATCATGTAAATCAATTGCACCGTTCGATGTTTTTACTTCAGCATCTGTAAATTTTACGTGGTTTGCTTTAACTGCACCGTTTAGTGATTTTACACGAAGTTTTGTTGCCTCTACATCATGTAAACTCACAGCACCGTTTAAAAAGCGTAGCTTTAACTCATCGTATTTTTTACGTGGTAAGTAAAGTGTTACCTCTACTTGTGACCATTTGCTGTCCGCAATAACGCGCAATGTTTCTTGTTCAACGTCAACGACAAATTGCTCTAAAAAGGCTTGCTTTGTTGCTTCAGCGTCATTATTAACAACGGCTGTGCGTACACTTGCTACTACACGCACATCATTAAGCTCTGCCGCTTCAACAGTTAAGCTACCATTTGGTAAATCAACATATACTTGGCGTACCGCATCACCATCAAATGTTTTGACCTCTTGGAAGTTGACCTTTTCGCCTAGTGGGAATGGTGTAGAAACATCAAAGTCTTTGACCTTATCCACCGTTTTATTAAATAAATCCATAAATACAGAACCAATTTGTGTAATATCTTTGCGGAATGTTTTCATTTCTTCCTCAAACATACCTTCAAATGTTTTTTCCTGCTTTGGTTGCTCTTGTTTTGGTTGTTCTTTTGTTGCTTCTTCAAATGCTTTGGCTGGCTCAGCTTGCGTTACCTCACCCTTTTTTTCAAGTGCTTCTAATAACGTGATTGCTTCCTCAACCGCTAACTTACCCTCAGATACCATTTGTAAAATACGTTCTTTTTCAGTTTGCATACTATAAAGCCTCCTCACGATTTGTATACTACTATTTACGCTGTATGGCTTAAAAAGTTTCACTTACTTTTTTGTAAGCACCTTACTTAGATAATGCCCTGTGTGTGAAGCCGCTGTGTTGGCAATAGCTTCAGGTGTACCTGTTGCTACGATAGTGCCGCCCTTATCGCCACCTTCTGGCCCTAAATCAATGACATAATCAGCCGTTTTAATGACATCAAGATTATGCTCAATAACTAATACCGTATCACCATTATCTACAAGGCGCTGCAATACCCCTAGTAAACGCGCAATATCATCGGCATGTAACCCCGTTGTTGGCTCATCTAAAATATAAATGGACTTACCATTTGAGCGCTTATGCAACTCCGAAGCGAGCTTCACACGCTGTGCCTCACCACCTGACAACGTAGTAGCAGGTTGTCCTAGTTTTATATACCCTAATCCCACATCTACAATCGTCTGTAGCTTACGTTTTATTTTCGGGATGTTTTCGAAAAACTGCAATGCGTCCTCTACTGTCATCTCTAACACGTCCGAAATATTTTTGCCTTTATATAAAACTTCTAGCGTTTCGCGATTATAACGTTTGCCATGACATACCTCACAAGGCACATACACATCTGGTAGGAAGTGCATTTCGATTTTAATAATGCCATCTCCGCGACATGCCTCACAACGTCCACCTTTAACGTTAAAGCTAAAACGCCCTTTTTGGTAACCGCGTAACTTTGCTTCATTGGTTGACGCAAACACATCACGCACATCATCAAACACGCTCGTATAAGTCGCAGGGTTAGAGCGTGGTGTACGTCCGATTGGTGATTGGTCAATATCAATGACCTTCTCTAATTGCTCAATACCTTTAACTTCTTTATGCGCACCTGGCTTTGCTTTAGCACCGTTTAATTTTTGCGCTAACGCTTTGTAAAGGACTTCGTTAATCAGTGTTGATTTACCTGATCCTGATACACCTGTTACCGCGATAAATGTGCCAATTGGGATATCAACCTTAACATTTTTTAAGTTGTTTTCTTTCGCACCAACAATGGTTAGCTTACGCCCATCGCCCTTACGACGCTCTTTTGGTACAGGGATGGCTTTTTTACCACTCAAATACTGCCCCGTTAATGAAGCTTCGTTATTCATTACCTCTGTTGGTGTACCTGCTGCCACAATCGTACCACCATGTACGCCAGCACCTGGCCCTACATCAATTAAATAATCTGCCGCCATCATCGTATCCTCATCATGCTCAACGACAATAAGTGTATTACCAATATCACGCATACTTTTTAGCGTACCAATTAAGCGGTCATTATCGCGTTGGTGTAAGCCAATGGATGGCTCATCTAAAATATAAAGCACACCGGTTAAGCGCGAGCCAATTTGCGTCGCTAAACGAATACGCTGCGCCTCACCACCTGACAATGTACCAGCTGCACGGCTAAGTGTTAAATAATCCAAGCCTACATTTACAAGGAAACTCAAACGCTCATCAATCTCACGTAAAATTAAACGCGCAATTTGGTAGTCCTTTTCGGATAACATTAAATTATTAAAGAACGCTACAGCTTCCACAATCGAAAAAGCGGTAACCTCACCAATATGTAGCCCCTCAATTTTTACGGCTAATGTTTCCTTTTTTAAACGGTACCCCTTACATGTTGGGCAGTGTTGCTCTGCCATATACTTTTCCATTTGTTCGCGCACATAATTTGAGCTTGTATCTTTAAAGCGTCGCGCCACATTAGGGATAACACCTTCAAAAGGTACATTTTTATTACGCACTTCACCAAACTCATTTTCAAATACAAAATTAATGCTATCTGTACCAGAGCCATATAAAATTTTATCAAGTTGCTCCTTAGGTAACTCTGCTACAGGCACATCTTGAGGAATATTATAATGCTTACATACAGCAGCAAGTAATTGTGGGTAATACTGCGAGCTTGTTGGCTCCCACGGGGCAATCGCATGCTCTAAAAGCGTTTTACTATAATCAGGGATAATGAGTGACTCATCTACCTCTTGCTTTACCCCTAAACCATCACAGCTTGGGCATGCACCAAATGGGCTATTAAACGAAAACATGCGCGGCTCTAGCTCTCCAATCGAGAAGCCACAAATCGTACATGCATGATGCTCGCTAAATAACAGCTCCTCAATCCCCATTACATCAACAATTACACGACCATCCGCTAAGCGTAGCGCTGTCTCTAGAGAGTCACTAAGACGTGCTGCTACCCCTTCTTTAATGACAATACGGTCAATCACCGCTTCGATAGTATGCTTTTTATTTTTGTCCATCACAATATCATCATCTAAATCGCGTAGCTCGCCGTCCACACGCACACGTACAAAACCTTGCTTTTTTAAGTCCTCAATGACTTTAACATGTGTACCTTTACGCCCTTGTACAATTGGGGCCAAAATTTGTAAACGCGTACGCTCCTCGTACTGCATAATGCGGTCTACCATTTGTTCAATCGTTTGCGAGGTAATTTCGATACCATGTATAGGACAAAACGGCTTACCTACACGTGCGTACAAAAGGCGCAAGTAATCATAAATCTCTGTTACGGTACCTACTGTCGAACGTGGGTTACGGCTCGTTGTTTTTTGGTCAATGGAAATCGCAGGTGATAGCCCTTCAATAGCATCCACATCTGGCTTATCCATTTGCCCTAAAAATTGGCGTGCATAAGCAGACAACGACTCCACATAGCGTCGTTGCCCCTCTGCATAAATCGTATCAAAGGCTAATGAAGATTTGCCCGATCCTGACAACCCTGTAATGACCACCAGTTGGTCACGTGGGATGGTCACATCAATATTTTTTAAGTTATGCGCTCTTGCGCCCTGTACTACAATTTCGGTATTCTTCAAATTTTTCTCACCCTTCTGCTTGTAGTTCGAGTATCGTATCACGAAGCTGTGCAGCACGCTCATAATCGAGTGCCAGCGCGGCTTCCTTCATTTCTTTTGTTAAAGTCTCAACGAGTTTTTCTCGCTCTTTTTTCGTATATACTTTGCGCATCGCATAGCTTTGTTCATTTTCTGCCACTTGCGTTGCACGTATAATATCGGGTATCTTCTTAATAATCGTAGTTGGCGTAATGCCATGCTCCGTATTGTATGCGATTTGAATATCACGACGGCGTTGCGTCTCCGAAATTGCCTTCGTCATAGAGTCTGTCATTTTATCTGCATACATAATAACCTGCCCGTTTGCGTTACGCGCTGCTCGTCCAATCGTTTGAATGAGTGAACGCTCCGAACGCAGGAAGCCCTCCTTATCCGCATCAAGTATTGCCACAAGTGATACCTCTGGAATATCAAGCCCCTCACGCAGTAAGTTAATCCCTACTAATACATCATGCGTACCACGTCGTAGCTCACGTATAATCTCAATACGGTCAAGCGTCTTAACTTCCGAGTGCAAGTACTCCACCTTCATGCCAAGCTCTTTTAAATACGTCGTTAAATCCTCCGACATTTTTTTAGTTAGCGTCGTAATTAACACTCGCTCATTACGTGCTACGCGCTCATTAATCTCATCAATTAAATCATCAATCTGTCCCTCAATTGGGCGTACTTCAATTGTAGGATCAAGTAGCCCCGTTGGACGAATGATTTGCTCAACCATTTTAGATGTGTGCTCAATTTCATACGGGCCTGGTGTTGCCGAAACATAAATCGCTTGCCCCACCTTTTGCTCAAACTCCTCAAACTTTAACGGGCGATTGTCTAATGCTGATGGCAAACGGAAGCCATGCTCTACTAGCACATTTTTACGTGCTTGGTCACCGTTATACATGCCGCGCACTTGAGGTAACGTAACGTGACTCTCATCCACCACGAGTAAAAAATCATCAGGGAAATAATCTAGCAATGTATAAGGCGTAGCTCCTGCCTCGCGCAAAGTTAGCTGACGCGAGTAGTTTTCGATACCTGAGCAAAAGCCCATTTCACGCATCATCTCTAAATCATAATTTGTACGTTGCTCTAGGCGCTGTGCCTCTAACAATTTATCATCTGCACGCAATACCTCTAATTGCTGCGCTAATTCTTTTTCGATATTTTCAATTGCAATTTTCATTTTTTCTTCGCGGGTTACGAAGTGGGATGCAGGAAATACAGCCACATGCTCACGCTCATTAAGCACCTCACCCGTTAAAGCATCAATCTCACGAATACGCTCAATCTCGTCCCCAAAAAACTCTACCCGAATACACTCACTATCACGCGATGCCGGGAAAATTTCCACTACATCACCACGCACGCGAAACGTACCGCGGGTAAAGCTCACATCATTACGCTGATATTGGACATCTACAAGCTTACGCAATAATTGATTGCGCTCAAGCTCCATACCTTTACGGATGGATACTACCATCTGGCGGTACTCCTCTGGCGAACCTAAGCCGTAAATACAAGATACAGATGCCACAATAATGACATCATCACGCTCAAATAATGCGGAAGTAGCAGAGTGACGTAGCTTATCAATCTCATCATTGATACTCGCGTCTTTTTCGATAAATGTATCCGTTTGCGGCACATAAGCCTCTGGCTGATAATAATCGTAGTAACTCACAAAATACTCCACTGCATTATTTGGAAAAAACTCCTTAAACTCACTATATAATTGCCCCGCTAGCGTTTTATTATGCGCCATTACTAGCGTAGGTCGCTTTACTTGTTGTATCACGTTGGAAATGGTAAATGTTTTACCCGTACCTGTAGCCCCAAGTAATGTTTGATGCTTTTTATTAACTTTCAATCCTTCTACTAATTCAGCAATTGCCGCTGGTTGGTCACCATTCGGCTGATATTTTGATTGTAAATTAAATTCCACTTAGCCCATCTCCCTTTATTTTTGTCTCCCTATTTTAACATAAATGAAAAAACCATGGGAACATATGCTTCGTTTAGTGGTTAAAACGACATAAATGTATACTAATTGGCCAAAAAACCCCTTAAAAGGTATGAAAACGGCCCTTTTTTAGCCTATTTTGTCGTTTTAACACACATTTTGTCGTTTTAATGCACATTTTGTCGGTTTATCTGTGTCGTGCTCGTCAAAATTCCCGCGTATACTCAAACAAAAAAAGGAGGAATTTTTTATGAAAGCAGCCTATCTTATTTCTTTCGATACTTTACTCATTACCCCAACACAACATGAAGGACAACTAGTATCACAAATTATTGATAAAAATTTTGAAACGGTGGTGCTGCGCAAGCCCATCTACTTAATTCGCAAAACTTGTTTAACACTCGGAATGTCGTATGAAATGGCGCGTAAAAATGCCAAAAGCTTTTTTACCAATCAGCATAAGCTACCTATTGTCATTGCTCACCATTATGGGATGCCTTGCATCTTTTTTCCAACATTATCTCCGTCCTCACCTCATAATAGTTGGATAGGACTGCACGCAGTCAAGCGCATTGATCCTATTGGTGAAGGTTGTATACTGACACTCATTACCAATCAGCGCATCACGCTAGACGTAAGTTATACAACCATGCTCAAACAGTACGCCAACGCAACCTTACTATACCGTCACTTTAAAAAGGAGCAACAACTACTTGTACATGAATCGCTATTTTAACGAAAAAAAAGGCTGCATCAAAGGGGGTAACCTTTAATACAGCCTTGTGTTTAATTCATTTGAGAACGTAGGTAGGCATGGATAAATGGATCAATATCGCCATCCATTACTGCACTAATATTACCTGTTTCCTCATTTGTACGGTGGTCTTTTACCATTGAGTAAGGGTGGAATACATACGAGCGGATTTGGCTGCCCCAGCCAATTTCTTTTTGCTCACCACGAATATCATCAAGCTGTGATTGTTGTTTTTCTAACTCTACTTGGTAAAGTTTAGCTTTTAACATATTCATCGCTTTTTCGCGGTTTTTGATTTGTGAACGCTCTGCTTGACATTGTACAACAATACCAGTTGGCATATGCGTAATACGTACAGCTGAGTCAGTCGTGTTAATGTGCTGACCACCAGCACCTGTTGAACGGTACGTATCAATTTTTAAATCTTCTGTGCGGATTTCAACCTCAACATCCTCCGTAAACTCTGGCATAACATCGCATGAAACAAACGATGTATGTCGGCGACCTGATGAGTCAAATGGTGAAATACGTACTAAGCGGTGTACGCCTTTTTCGGCCTTTAAGTAGCCATAGGCATTGTGCCCCTTAATACCAAGCGTTACGGATTTAATACCCGCTTCGTCACCTGGCAAGTAGTCGATTGTTTCGACTTTAAAGCCTCGGTGTTCAGCCCAACGTGTATACATACGTAATAATAATGAACCCCAGTCTTGAGACTCCGTACCACCAGCACCTGGGTGTAGCTCTAAAATGGCGTTATTAGCATCGTATGGGCCGCTAAGCAGCATTTGTAATTCAAAGTCTTCCATACTTTTCTTAAATGCTTTAACTTCCTCACCTAGCTCTTGTTGCAAATCATCATCTTGCTCTTCACGTAATAACTCAAGGGTCATGTCGATATTTTCGTGTGTATCTACAAGCTCCTTGTACTCATTCACTGTGCTTTTTAATTGGTTTGACTCATTAATGACAACTTGCGCTGCTTGTTGGTCATCCCAAAAATTTGGATCTAGCATCATTTCATCTAGCTCCATAATACGTGCCTCTTTGTTTTCTAAGTCAAAGAGACCCCCTAAAGTCCGCCAGTTTTTTGGCTGTATTGTCTAACGTATTACGTACTTCTGCTAATTCCATCATAAGTTAATTCCTCCACGTAGTTAAAATTGCTATCCTTTCATTATATACGATAGCTGAAGAATCTCCAACTACTTTATGAACTTGCGAAACGATGCTTAAGATGCAAATACGTAACAGATAACGCAATTAATAAGACAACACCTTTTACAATATCAAACGCATAGTACGGTAAATTTTGAATGGTTAAACCATTTAATAAAACACCAATGGTTGCTGCACCTAAAAACGTGCCAATAGCATTGGGCTTGCCAATACCGAGTACGGAGTAACCAACAAAGACAGCTGCAACAGCTTCCATTAATAGCGGAGCACCTGCATCGATTTGCCCCGAACCTACACGTGCTGCAAATAAAATGCCAGCAATTGACGCAAAAACACCTGAAATCACATAAGCAGATAATTTAACACGAGTTACTCGAATACCTGCGAGTTTAGCTGCTTGCTCATTACCTCCTGTTAAATATAAAATGCGACCGTATGTGGTATAGCGTAAAACAATAAAAGAAAGTACTACAATACTCAACATAATCCACACAGGCACAGGTACATTAAGCATATACCCTTGCCCGAGCCATAAAAATAATTCATTAAATTCGCCAGGCGCTGTAGCCCCTGATGTTAGTGGCATATGATTATAAATAGAGTAGCCTTCTGTATAAGTACTTTGTAAGCCCGCTACAATATACATCACACTTAATGTAGCTAATAAATCAGGTACACCAACAACGAGTATAAAAAACGCATTTATTAAACCAATCGCTGCGCCGACAAGTAATGGCAATAAAATTACTAACCATAAAGGTAACTCGTACCATACCATTAAAGATGCCGACACTACTGTAGCTAACGACATGGTTGAACCTACTGATAAATCAAAACCATTGACAATCAGCGTAAACGTCACGCCCAAAGCTAACACGGTAACAATGGCAATGGCTCGTAAAATATCGCTAAAGTTGTTATAAGATAAAAATACGTCACTTACTAAACTAAAGTAAATAATAATAAGCACCATCACTGCCAAGGAGCCGTATTTATAAAGATAAGGTAGCACTTGCTTCATCCACTGTTCCCCCACTTGCATAGTATAATAGTAATTGTTCTGTCGCTTCGGCATTGGTTAGCTCAGCAACAATACGTCCGTCATACATTACAGCAATACGATCGCACACCGTTAACATTTCACTGCTCTCGCTCGAAAAATACACAACACCTTTACCTTGCTCCGCTAATTGCCTTACTGTTTGATAAATATCTTCCTTTGCACCAATGTCTACACCTTTAGTAGGCTCATCAAATAAATAAATCATCGCTTGTTGTGCTAACCACTTGCCAATAACTACTTTTTGTTGATTACCACCACTTAAATAATGAACAGGCGTATGAGGGTTAGCTACTTTAATGCCGAGCTGTTGTATGACTTTACGGCTCTGCGCTACTTCACGCGCTTTTTTAATAAACAGGCCAACAGAAAATTTATGCAAAGAAGGAAACGTAAGATTTGTGCAGACACTTTCTTCAATAAATAAGCCTTCTTTTCTACGTTCTTCTGGGATTAACACAACACCTGCTTTAATCGCTTCAGCCGGATGCGTAAAGTTTTTTTCAATTGTAGGATAACCAAACTTGCCTTGTGCTAGCTTACGTTCACCAAACCATACTTTCGCAAGTTCTGTTTTACCGGCACCTACTAAACCAAAAACCCCTAACACCTCTTCTTTATAAAGCGTCAAGCTACTATCTTTAACTTTATTGCCGTCACTAATATGCTCAAGCTTTGCAACTACAGTCGTTGGTGCTGAAGTCGCTAAATATTTTGTAGCTTGCAGTGATTTACCTAACATCGCTTCAATAATCCTATGTTCCGTAACATCCTTAGTCGCCGCACTCATAATATGGCTACCATCTCGCATTACTGTTACTTTAGTACTTATTTCAAAAACTTCATGTAAGCGATGTGTAATAAAAATAAATGCCACACCTTGCGCCTGTAGTTTACGCATAACTGCAAATAATTGTTTAGCTTCAGTAGAAGAAAGCGGTGCAGTTGGTTCATCTACAATAATTAAACGTGCCTTTTGCGTCAGCGCTCTTGCTAGTAACACCACTTGTTTTTCGGCTAGTGTTAATTCACTCACTAAACTATTCACATCAATCGTGCTTTGTAATAGCGCCAATGCCTCTTTAGCTTGTTGACGCATCTTATGGCGTTTCACCCAAAAATTTTCGGTCGTAATAACAATATTTTCGGCTACGGTTAAACTTGGTATTAAAGCGGTGTCCACTTCTTGGTATACCGTGAAAATACCTGCTTGCTGCGCTTCTTTAGGTGAGGCAAAACGAATAGTTTGACCATCAATCTTAAAGCTGCCTTCATCATAACTATAAACACCAGCTAAAATTTTGATTAACGTACTTTTACCTGCACCATTCGCCCCTAGCAACGCATGAATGTCACCCGCTTCGATGTGGAGCTGACCATTTTTTAACGCTTGGGTTGCACCAAATCGTTTTGTGATTTGTGCGAGTTCAATCATTGCGCATCTTCCTCCGCTTTACGCACACTATCGGTATAACCTTCGTCACTCGAGCCCCAGCCCTCGATATATTCAGAAAGTTGTGCTGTGGTAATTTGTTCTTTCGGCAATTTTGCTTGGTCTACAAAGACAGGTGTTAATTGAATTTTATCTTGTGGTGTTTCACCAAGTAGTAATTGATATAAATAACGCACTTGGATACGACCAATATCTGTCGGATCTACAGCTGCCGAAGCTACCCATGGACTACCTTGTTTTTGCATAAGTTGTAAATCTTCATCACTCATATCAATACCGTATACTTTAATATCTGTGCGCCCAGCTTGCTCTAATGCACGTACGGCACCTTTCGCAAACTCATCCCATGCTGCCCATATAGCCGTAATGTCGCCTTTATTAGGATATTGTTTTAACAAAGCTTCCATTTGGGCTTGTGTATCCAGCGCCGTACTTGCTGTTGCCGAACCAAATGTCGCTACTTCTTTAATGCCTTCATTCGCTTGTAAAAATTCTTTGTAAGCTACTTCACGTCGCTCCATTGGCGCAAAGCCTGCCACCCAAATTTTTACGATGTTTGCCTTACCATTACTATCTTCTTTTAGTTTTTGCAAAGTTTGTTGTGCCAGTAATTCATCATTTTGCTCTAAAACGGGTACGCCTGCTACTTCTAAACCTGCATCAAACGCTACCACGGGAATGCCTTGCTCCTTAGCGCGCTCTACCCCTTTTGTTAAACTTTCCTTTGTACCATGATCAATTAAAATACCGTCAAATTTTTGATTGATGGCGGCATCTAAATTAGATGACATTTTAGCTAAATCGCCATCCGCTGTAAAAACCGTAACATCTGCTCCCAGCTTTTGTGCTTGTTCTTTAACGCCTGCAATATATTGTGCAGAAAATGTTCCTAAATTCACTTGCATAATAAGTGCTAATTTTTTTGTCGTCTCTTTTTTAGTAGCTTCTGGTGCATTTGTTATTTCACCTTTTGGTTGACAAGCTACGAGTAATGTAAGTACCGCCACTAAACTAATTAATGTGAACCATCTTTTCATACTAATTCCTCCTCAAATTGTTTAATACTTGTCATATAAGGCGCTTGTAGCACACCTTTTTCTGTAATAATTGCAGTAATATAAGCAGCTGGTGTAACGTCAAATGCCGGGTTAAGTACAGATGTCGTTGGCGCTGCGATGGCCTTGCCTAGCACTGTCGTTACTTCTTCATTTGCACGCTGTTCGATTTCAATGTCATCACCTGTGGCACACGTAAAATCAAAGGTCGTAGAAGGAGCGGCAATATAAAAGGGGATTCCATAGGCTTTGG
The DNA here is from genome assembly GCA_000935965.1 of Metalysinibacillus saudimassiliensis. Taxonomy (GTDB): domain Bacteria; phylum Bacillota; class Bacilli; order Bacillales_A; family Planococcaceae; genus Metalysinibacillus; species Metalysinibacillus saudimassiliensis. The sequence goes on along the minus strand of LN483074.1, from coordinate 411,049 downwards.
CTACTATCGCTAGACCTAATGTGCCAATTTTATTTGCTGTATCACCATTTTGTGCAATACGATCAGCCCCGACGATAACCGCTTCAATTTGTTGGGTAGCTAAAGCATAAGCGGCCATATTATCTGTAATTAACGTGACATCTATCCCTGCTTGTTGCAGTTCCCATACTGTTAAACGAGCTCCTTGTAAAAGTGGTCGAGTTTCACACGCTACAACCGAAAAATCAATCCCTCGCTCTTTGCCTAAATGAAAAGGGGCGAGCGCTGTGCCGTACTTAGCCGTAGCAATAGCGCCTGCATTACAAATCGTCATCACCTTGCGTTTTGTGCCGAGCACTTGTAACGCATGTTCGCCTATGGCATAACCTTGTGTAACATCTGCTTCATGTAATCGTTTAATTTCATTTTCCACAACGCTTCTTAAATCGTTGAGCGTAGTAGCGTTATGAGCAACAGCTACAATCGCATTAACAATAGTAGCTAAATTTACAGCTGTAGGACGTGCCGCAATTAAATAAGCGGCATCACTTCGTAATTGTTGTTTAGCTTCTACGACATTTTGATACGTTTGACATGCGCTAAGCGCTAAACCATAACCACCTGCTAAACCAATAGCAGGCGCACCTCGCACTTGTAATTTTTGAATAGCCTCATAAACGTCTTGTACGGTTGTCGCTGTAAGGTAATTTGTTTCAAAAGGTAATACAGTTTGATCTAAAATTTTTAATTTCCCTGATGTATAAAGCAATGTTGCAGGTAGAGTTGTCATCGTATATCCTCCAAATGAGCAAGATAACCTTCTATAGACGAAATATTTCGTCTATTTTTAATAATAAAGCTACCTGCTTGTAACGTTTGTTGTTTTTTCTGCAAGCGGAGCGCATTATTTTCAATGCTATCTAAATCTTTGACATGTGCTAACCCAATCGTGCGGCGAATTAACTCAGCACCTGCATAACCTAAAGTATCAACAAAAATATCTGCTATATGGTCATCCAAATACCCCGCTACTTTGGCGTAATGCTCTTCATAATGTTCCGTGAATAATTGGCGATACGTTGTTTCAAACACGTGCCATACAGTGGCAATATCTGCCGCTGTTTTTTGGCGATCTTCGCCTTGGCGTGTTAGCCATTGAAACGTAAAATTGGCGATAATTTGTCCAACATCAAAACCAATAGGTCCATAAAACGCAAACTCTGGGTCAATTACTTTAGTCGTTTGCGCATCAACAAAAATACTACCTGTGTGTAAATCACCATGCACTAATGCCTCCGCCTGCGTTAAAAAATGACGCTTGAGTTTAGCTACCTCACGCTGCAAGTCATTATCTTGCCATAGCGCTTCTACAGTTGACCGTAAATTTTCTTCAAAATCATTTGTTGGCGCATCATAGTAAGGGTCTGTAAAGATTAAATCCTCTGTAATTTTACATAACTCTGGATTCGAAAATGCCACTTGCAGACGTTTCTTTTCGAAAGGATGAAGCGCAAAGTCTGATGTAAAAAATAATGTTGCCGCTAAATATTCGCCTATATGCTGAGCCAAATGTGCGTAATGATGCCCTGCAATTAAGCCATCACGTGCAATCGTTAAATGCGACAAATCTTCCATCACCGTAATCGCAAGTACAGCATCTGTATGTAACACACGTGGCACATAAGCGGGTACAAACTCGCCATGTTTCTTTAACGTTTCGGCCTCGATTGTTGCACGTTGCAACGTCAATGGCCAACTTTCACCTACTACTTTGGCATAAGGCAGTGCCTGCTTAATAATAATGCTATCTCCTATGTCGTTTACTAAACGAAAAACATAATTTAAGTTGCCATCACCAATTTCTTCGCACGTAATATTGCCATTTAGTAACGAATTATCTTTGGCATAAGCTATGGCTGTCGTGTTCGTTAATTCTTTGTATTGTGTTGCTGTTGTCATATTTTTTTGCCTCCTTAAATAATTTGCCCAATAAAAAAAGTGTCATCCTAAGTAGAATGACACCTCTTACCTCAACTTCAAAAAGAGGCAGAAAAAACCTTGCCTCTTATCTTTCAAAAGTCACTTGTACCTTTGATGGAAGTAGCACCGTGCCTTACTAAGCGCAATAATTTGCGCCCCATTTCACAATGGTATTACAGTCGGTTGCTGGGCGTCATAGGGCCATATCCCTCAGCCTGCTCGAAATAAGAGTGTCGTGTATGCAGTTGAATGTTCATCATCGTAAAGCACAAAAAAATAATTGTCAACCATTTTCAGAAAAATTATTTTTCTTGTTGACAAGTGCTTTTTGACGTGCGAAGATAAGGCTATAAATTGTATAACCAACTAAAATAATACGAATTGACATTCTATCAAGAGCTGGTGGAGGGACAAGCCCGACGAAACCCGGCAACCGATCTATTTTTATAGACACGGTGCTAATTCTTGCAGCCTATGTGCTGGGAGATAGAACGAGTTAACACGACTGTTGCCTCTTCCTATCTTTTGATGGAAGGGGATTTTTTTATGAAGGAGCACTGTAAAATGACAACGATAACCGCAGATTACACAAGCTATAGCACACCACAACAAGCTGCACGTTACGCTGAAAATATTGCGCTAGGCTTAACCATTGGCACATGGACCAATTTACCAACGCTCGACCAACAACAATTACAACAACATAAAGGAGAAGTGAGAAGCCTAGAAATTTTTGATGAGCAACCTCACCCTTACAATAAAAATAAAGTGAAAATTCAATTTTCTATTAGTTATCCTACCGTGAACTTTTCACCAGATATCCCCGCTATATTAACGACCGTATTTGGCAAACTGTCGCTCGATGGCGAAATTAAGTTACAAGATTTACACTTTGGCGCATCCTTATTGCGTGCTTTCCCTGGCCCACGTTTTGGTATTGAAGGCATACGTGATTTAACACAAGTGTATAACCGCCCCTTACTCATGAGCATTTTTAAAACCGTTATTGGTCGAGATTTACCTTACTTAGCGACACAATTACGTGCGCAAGCAGAAGGTGGCGTAGATATTGTAAAAGATGATGAAATTTTATTTGATAACCCACTCACCCCCTTTAGCAAACGAATTACAGAAGGGAAAAAAGTTTTGCAAGCAACTTACGAACAAACAGGGCATCGCACACGCTATGCAGTGAACTTAACAGGTCGTACCTTTGACTTACGTGATAAAGCACGCTTAGCCAAATCATTAGGGGCTGACGCATTATTATTAAATGTGCACACGTATGGCTATGATGTCCTACAAAGTTTAGTAGAAGACGATGAGATTGCTTTACCTATCTTGGCACACCCTGCACTAAGCGGTGCATTTATCTCAGCTGAACGTGTTGGTATTAGTGCGCAATTAGCACTTGGCACATTGACACGCATTGCAGGCGCTGATTTATCATTATTCCCTTCTCCTTATGGCAATGTGGCTTTGGCTAAACAAACGACAGATGCGATTGCACAAGCATTAACCGCAAAAAATTCACTTAAAGCAACCTTCCCTGTCCCATCAGCTGGTATCCATCCTGGCTTAGTGCCTCAGCTAATCGCTGACTTTGGCATGGATTGCGTGATTAATGCAGGCGGCGGTATTCATGGTCACCCTAATGGTGCAGTTGGGGGCGCTCTTGCTTTTAGACAGGCTATTGATGCTACCTTGCAAGGGCTAACCTTAACAGAAGCAGCGAGCCAACATCGTGATTTACAACAAGCATTAACTTTATGGGGAGGGCAGTAAAATGCAACCGATTATTTTATGTGATTTTGATGGCACCATTACCACTAGCGATAATATCGTAGCCATTATGGAACAATTTGCACCTGAAACTTCTGCTCCGATTAAAGAGGCAGTATTACAAGGGAAAATGGCGATTAAAGATGGTGTCAGCCAAATGTTTCAGCTACTTGAAACTACACAAAAACAAACCATTATTGATTTTTTACTCGATAGCGTACAAATTCGGGCAGGCTTTGAAGCACTATTAGCTTACACTACAAAACACGCTATTCCCTTTTATGTAGTAAGCGGTGGAATTGACTTCTTTGTCGAACCAATTCTCGAAAAATTTCCGCAAATTGACGGCATTTATTGTAATGGCTCAGACTTTTCAGGCAAATACATTACTGTTACCTATCCTTATCTATGTGATAGCGACTGTATAAATCAGCACTGTGGCTGTTGTAAGCCAACCATTATGCGTAAATTAACTACAGCAGACAATTTCGTTATTGCCATTGGCGATTCGGTGACAGATTACGCTCTTGCACGACAAGCAGATTTTGTGTTTGCGTGCGATAAATTATTAAGCGTTTGCCAAAACGAAAACTTACCACACCAAGCCTTTACTACATTTAATGAGGTAGTAGCGATATTGGAGGAACGACGCAATGAACTACAAAAATGAATGGATAACGCTCGCTGATATTAAAAAAGATTTTGCCCAGCGTGACTGGTTTATGGGAACAAGCGGCAACCTCGCGCTCCGTTTAGCTCAACACCCTGCGCACTTTCTCGTAACAGCAAGTGGCAAAGACAAAACAAAAATCACACCTGAAGATTTTTTAGTCGTGGATTTAGCCGGACAAGCGGTTTCAACTACGCTAAAGCCTTCTGCTGAAACATTATTACACTGCGAAATCTTTAGCCACACTAAGGCACAATGTAGTTTACATGTGCATACGGTCGCTAATAATGTTGTCTCTGACATTTTTGCCAAGCAACAAGCCGTCACATTTCAGGGCAATGAACTTATTAAAGCTTTTGATATATGGGAAGAAGATGCGCAGTTAACCATCCCCATTGTAAAAAATGCGGCACATATTCCTACACTTGCGGCAAGTTTTATCCCGCATTTAACGAGTGATAGAGGGGCCGTACTGATTCATAACCACGGCATTACAGCGTGGGGGCGCACAGCGCTTGAGGCTAAAAAAATTGTAGAGGCGGTTGAATTTTTATGCCAGTGCTATATTACAACCGCAACACTTAGGAGGAATTGATAATGGCAACTATTACAACAAATCACACTACATTAACAGGCGCACAAGTTGAGCCTTTCTTAACAGAAAACGGCGTCATTTTTGAACAATGGGATACAACTAAATTACCTGCCCACTTACAAGAAAACTTTGCCTTAACTGATCAACAAAAAGGTGAAATTTTAGCTGTTTTTGATGAAAAAATTGCTTCCATTTCTAAACGCCGCAATTATATAGCTGCCGATGTTATTTCTTTATCGAGCACTACACCAAATTTAGAAGAATTGCTCGTAAATTTCCAAAAAGAGCATCATCATAGTGACGATGAAGTGCGCTTTATTGTTAGTGGGCATAGTGTTTTTGTTATTCAAGGCGTAGATGGTGAGTTTTTCAGCGTACATTTATCACCAGGCGATTTAATTTCAGTACCACCTAATGTGCGTCATTACTTTACACTTGCAGAAGATAAACAAACGGTGGCTATTCGTTTATTTGCTTCAAATGATGGCTGGGTAGCGATTTATTAATACGCTAGATTGTCAAATTAAAACTTCGATTTTCAAACGTTTAGATGTGGTAAGATGACAATAGCTCATTCCATATGGCCCCTGTTGATTTTGGTGTAGGAACTTTAGTTATACAGGCTCATAGGGAATGGGTCTTTTTTATTTATTTTTGAATGGTGCACTTACTATTAAAATTCGTTATACAAAAAAGGTGAAGCGATTTTTATATCGCTTCACCTTTTACTTTGAGCCAACGCTCTATTATTACACTGCACCGTGACAGTTTTTGTATTTCTTACCGCTACCGCAAGGGCATGGGTCATTACGTCCCACTTCCTCTTTTTTGCGCATTGGTTGTTTTTTAACTTTGCCACCCTCTTCTTCTTTAGGGTTAACCGCTTGGCCTTTCGCAACTTCTTCACGCTCAAGGTTCGAACGGATTTCGGCTTTCATTGCATACTTCGCTACGTCATCACGTACAGAGGCCATCATTTCTTCAAACATATGGAAGCCCTCTTGTTGGTACTCACGCAGTGGATCATTTTGACCGTACGCACGTAGGTGGATACCTTGACGCAATTGGTCCATCGCATCAATATGGTCGATCCATTTTGTATCAATTGAGCGCAGTAAAATAACTTTTTCAAACTCGCGCATACGCTCAGGCGTCATTTCTTGTTCCTTCTCGTCATAACGCTCTGCTACTTTAGCTAAAATATACGCAACAATGTCCTCTGCTGATTTACCTGTTAACGCATCGGCTGTAACGTCGCCTTCATGCAACAGATTATTTGTAGCATAATCTTCAATGGCTTTTAAGTTCCACTCATCTTTATTTTCGTGCTGTGTAAAGATGGCTACGTTTTGCTCGACAGCTTGTTCAATCATTGTTTCAACAAGCTCACGCATGTTTTCTGACTCTAAGATTTGGTAGCGCTCGCCGTAAATTACTTCACGTTGTTGACGTAATACGTCGTCATATTGTAGTAATCGTTTACGTGCGTCAAAGTTATTACCTTCAACACGTTTTTGCGCTGACTCTACCGCACGCGACACAATTTTAGATTGAAGCGGCTGTGCATCATCCATACCAAGCTTAGTCATCATATTTTTCATATTATCAGAGCCAAAGCGGCGCATTAAATCATCTTCAAGTGATAAATAAAATTGTGTCACACCTGGGTTACCTTGACGACCAGAACGACCACGTAGCTGGTTATCAATACGGCGTGACTCATGTCGCTCCGTACCAATTACTGCTAAACCGCCTAGCTCAAGCACGCCTTCACCAGGCTTAATGTCAGTACCACGACCTGCCATGTTCGTCGCAATTGTCACAGCGCCCTTTTCACCTGCGCCTGTAATAATTTCTGCCTCGCGCTCATGGTTTTTAGCGTTTAATACATTATGGGGGATTTTATGCTTTGTTAACAGATTTGAAATAATTTCTGATGTTTCAATCGCAACTGTACCAACTAAAACAGGTTGCCCTGCTTTATGACGCTCAGCAATCTCTGCTGCAACTGCCTCATATTTGCCGCCCATTGTCGCAAAAATTAAATCGGCACGGTCATCACGCGCGATTGGCTTGTTTGTAGGAATGGCAATAACATTCATATTATAAATGTTACGGAACTCCTCTTCCTCTGTCTTCGCTGTACCTGTCATACCCGACAGTTTTTCGTACATACGGAAGTAGTTTTGGAAGGTGATGGTTGCCATTGTCATTGATTCGTTTTGAATTTCGACGTTTTCCTTTGCCTCAATCGCTTGGTGCAAGCCGTCAGAGTAGCGACGCCCTTTCATTAAACGACCTGTAAAGCCGTCAACAATAACGATTTCGCCGTCTTGCACGACATAATCCACGTCTAAATGCATGCTGACATGCGCCTTTAATGATTGGTTAATGGCATGGAGTAAACGTACATGTGCAAGGTCATATAAGTTATCAATACCAAAGGCTTTCTCCGCTTTTTCGATACCACTTTCTGTTAACGTTACACCTTTAGATTCTTCTTCATACGTATAGTCTTCTTCATTTTTTAGCATGCGTACAAAGGCATTAGATTGCTTATACAATTGTACGGATTTTGCTGCCTGTCCAGAAATAATAAGCGGCGTACGTGCCTCATCAATTAAAATTGAGTCAACCTCATCAATAACGGCAAAATAAAGAGGGCGCTGTACGCGTTCTTCTTTATAAAGCACCATGTTATCGCGTAAATAGTCAAAGCCAAGCTCATTATTTGTGCTGTACGTAATATCTGCCTCGTAAGCTGCACGCTTTTCGTCTTTAGATAGGCTATTTAAGTTTAGCCCTACCGTTAAGCCAAGGAAGTCATAAAGCTCGCCCATCTCACCAGCATCACGGCTTGCTAAGTATTCATTGACTGTCACCACGTGTACGCCTTTACCAGTGATCGCATTTAAATAAACAGCTAGTGTAGACGTTAATGTCTTACCTTCACCTGTTTTCATCTCTGCGATATTACCTTCATCTAATGTTGCCGCACCCATGATTTGCACACGGAATGGGTACATGCCAAGCACACGGCGTGATGCCTCACGACAAACTGCAAAGGCCTCCACACGAATATCATCAAGTGGCTCACCGCCCGCAAAACGCGCTTTGAACTCTTCTGTTTTTGCTTTTAGGGCATCATCAGATAAAGCTTCCATTTGACTTGCGAGCGCTTCAACCGCATCCGCAATTTTAGATAGCTTCTTCAGTTCTTTTTTATTTACATCAAACATCTTGTTTAAAAGATTTAACATGTATCGTCACTTCCTATTTAGTCTCATCTTTAATAGTACCATTTTCGCTAGCTTAGGCGCAAATTGTCACTACTTGTTTAATACGGAAAATGTACGCACTACAAAACTCGCCATTTGCGCACGCGTTACCTGACCCGCTGGCTTAAATTTTGTACCTTGCGGCTGTGTAATACCAAGCGATGCTAAAATCTGCGTATTGACGCGCTCCTCAGCACCGACAACGTCCGTAATCACCACTTTATTTGTACCTTGCTTTAAATCAAAAGCATTGACGAGCACTTTAGCTAACTGACCGCGCTTAATTGGTTGCCCTTGCTGTAACTTAGGCTGCGTAAATGCTCCCGCATCTTTGACAATAAGCGAAGCGAAATATAACTCTCGCTCGCCTGCATTACCTGTTTTAAACGTTACAGGCACATCCATAAACGGTGTAACCTGACGCTCTAATCCAAAATGCTCCACAAATTGTTGCGGGGTTTGATCACCAGCAATCGCACGCGCAATAGTTAATGTTACTTGACCTCGCGACATCGCACGTTGTGGATTAAAAGCTGTAGCGTCTTTAAATAAACCAAGCGTTACAGCTTCATTAATTTCAGCTTGCGTTTTTGGCGCAAGTTGCCCAATATCTGTAAAACTTGCAGCACTCACCGTCATAGGTGAGGCAATAAGTAAGGCTGCTAAAAGTATTTTTTTCATACCTTGTCCTCCTTCATTTGATTTGCTACTAAACGATACGGTGTAATGTCACCTAGCTGGCGATTCATTCCTCGCTTCCAACGTTTAGGGTGTGCGTGCACAAAGTACAACAAGCGGTACCAATTTAATTTAATCGTACGCCATAAGCGCTCTTCCTCACGTGACTGTGCATTACGATTCCACAATAAATAATCACTATGTGTTAAGTTAAATAATATTCCTCCACTTGAAGCGCAAATGCTTCAAATGCGCAAGTGGATTGTTGCTCCACCGCTTCGCGGTACAAAGGCTCCACATCATATAAAATAACAAGCGTTGCATTGTCATCACGTATTGCATCAAAAAAGGTTCCCATACGGGTTATTTTTTCGGCCTTACTTAACTTGCCATAACTAAAACAATGGTGGTAAAGCATGGAGTAAACGCGCTCTAACTCATCCTGCTGACGCTCCGAACGCGCAAATCGCGCTGACTGGATCGCCACCACTACCCCCACAACTACTGATATTACGGCCAACCACTCCGCCGCACCAAACGACATTGCCATCGCTCCCTAAAAAAATGCCTAAGCCACATTCGGCTTAGGCATTTATATTTGTATTAATTTGTTTCGATTAAGCCGTACTTACCATCTTTACGTTTGTAGACGATGTTTGTACCATCTGTCTCAGCATCCGTATAGATGAAGAAATCATGACCTAATAGGTTCATTTGCAAAATTGCTTCTTCTTCGTCCATTGGTTTTAAATCAAATTGCTTTGTACGTACAACCTCGTATTCCTCTTCTGCAGCTGTTTCAGCAGCGGCAGCTTCAGTTGCTGCAAAGTATAAGCCTGCACCCTCACGCTCACGGAATTTGCGGTTAACTTTTGTTTTATGCTTACGGATTTGACGCTCTAATTTATCAACGATTAAATCAATCGCTGCATACATATCATTATGACGCTCTTCCGCACGTAGTGTTAAATTTTTCATTGGAATCGTAACTTCGACTTTTGTTTGTTTATCATTATAAACTTTTAAGTTAACGTGAGCTGTTGCATTGATGTCTTCGTTAAAGTAACGTTCAATCTTCTCAATCTTTTTCTCAATGTGCTCACGGATGGCTGGCGTAACCTCGATATTTTCGCCACGAATGTTAAAGTCTAACATATAAACTCCTCCTTTAAATAACAACTTACTACTATATTCGATGCCCTATGTAAAAAATCCTTCTTATTATTAAAAAAACATTTACATTATTCGCCCTTTAATACTTCCTTGCGACGACGAGCCTTTAATTCTTCAACAATTAGCCCTTCTACTGCAGGTTGATTATGTAAATATAAGCCGTACTGATGCTGGTTACCCAAATTACGCGCCCAGCGAATTTCGCTATAGCCCTTAATGGTATCTTTATTTAAACAAAAATTTAATTCAAGCTGCACTTGCTGACGCTCAGCCGACGTTAAATGTAAATCCGTCTGCACCTTCATGCCTTGCGGGCTAATATCTAAAATTGTGCCCTCCCATGGTTGACCATGCAATGCACCAATCTCAGATTTAACAGTCCCTTTGACCTTTATCTCATCACCAAACGCATAACGAAAGCCCTCGTTTCTACGATATACCATAAAAGTTACCCCCTAGTTAGTTCCTTAGTCCTTTTCAGGTCAAAAAAATATAGGTGGCAGCATCTAGTCGCTACCACCTACAGTATAACCTACTTTTTCCCATCGTAGTACATACCATCAATATTTCTCACAGAATCGTACTGATTGGTGTACTGACGCTCGGATTCCCTTGACTTTTGAAAGTTTTTAATATCTTTTTTAACGATAAGCATTACTTTATCCAAACGCGTGCGAATGCCTTCATCTAGCTCTAGTAAGTGCGGCAATAGCTGGTGCCCCTGCAAATCAGCAGGCGACAACTGCGCAAGGAGCGCCCCACGCTTCTCCAGCAATTCGTCGATGCATGCAATATACGAATCGCGCGCCTCACCCTCAGGCACAGTCGTTAAATGATTAAAAAGCGCTGCCGAAGTCGCAAGCAAATCCTTAATCATCGCCTGTGTCATGCCTGATCACCAACGCCTGTATGCTGTTGCTGGCGATTTAATAAAATAACCTCTTTCCATGTATCACGGAACTCCGTCACAAGCCCAGCCACCTCATCAATAATCGCTGGATCATTTTTGATATTAGCCTCAAGCAGACGACGGTTCATATAGTCATAAAGTGGTTGAATTTCCTTCGAAATCGGCACATTCATATCAAGCGTTACCATAAGCTCCGTAATAATCGCTTGCGCCTTTTGTAAATTTGTATTTTTAGCTTCGATATTTTTATCAAGCATCGCTTTTTTTGCTATTGTTAAAAACTTTAAGCACCCATTATATAACATTAATGTTAATTCACCTGGTGATGCTGTTGTTACACTATTTTGCTTATATGCATTATGTGCTGATGATTGTGCTGCCATTCAAGACAACTCCTTCTTTAAATAATTACTGACCGAACTGTGCAAACATACCTGATTGCTCGTTCGCCTTATTAATTGCTTTCTCCATAGCTGTGAACTGTTTCCAATAACGTGCTTCAATATCTTTCATTTTTGCTTGCAATTTAGTAATGCGGTCATCCGATTCAACAATTTTACGTCCCAAACCATGCGTTTGATTAGTAGAACCATCTTTACCTGCTTTTTTCTCAATTTGCGTTGTCATATCTTTCATAGCATCACGCAAGCGCCATGCAATACCACGCGTATCTTCTGTAACACGACCATTTTCATCCTTTTTAACTTCTCCAGTTTGAGAAAATAGCTTATGAACTTGATTTGAGTCTTTTGCTAAAGCAGCATCTAGCTTTTTATCGTCAATTACAAGTTTTCCACCTGCTTTTAAATCGCTTGATGTCGTAATACCTATTTTAGCTAAAGAATCCATTAGTTTATCACCTAAACCGCCTACAGGGCTCATAAAGGTTGAACGCATGTTAGACATACCTTCACGAATAATTTGATCATTACGTAATAAACCACTCTTAGCTTTTTCATCCCAAAGCTTTTGCTCGTTCTCTGACATATCTTCACGTTGTTCTTTAGTAAGCGGTTGGTAATCACGATATTTTGTTTCTTTTAATTGACCGCTAAAACTCTCAATCATTTCATTGTATTTTTCAACAAATTCTAAAATCTGCTCCTTAGCTGCTTTAGTATCTGAAGAAGCTTGCATTGTTACGGGTGCTACTGTTGCTCCACCCGCTACATTATTATCTACCGCATTTTGTGCATTTGTTACTGCTTGGCTTGCTTCTGTAATACGACGTTCACCTGCTGTAAAAGATGCTTCTGCCGCTTCTTTAGACTTTAATGCCGCCTGTTGACCTTCACGTTCTATATTTAATACTTGTAAATCGGCAAGTTTATCACTATTTTTTACAAAGTCCGTAAGCCGATTTTCTTTCATACCTTGTAACTTTGTTTTAGTGTCACCGTCTTCTAAAGCATTAATAGCATTTTTTAAATCATCGCCTTCGAGGCCTTTTAAAGAATTTAAAGCTGTAATATCATCAGCTGTTAACTCTTTTAGCACTTTTTTATCTGCTGTGTCAAAGAAAGATTCTACATCTGCATCTCCTGCAAATGTCAACGCTCGTGCACTTTGATACTGTGCATCCGTCGTATTATAAAATTGTTGTGCGTTATCTTTAGCTGTTTGTAGACCTGGTAATGCAGCCTGAGCATTTGTTAACTCTGTTTGTGCAGACGTTAATTGTTTACCTGCAATTTGCGATGAGTTAAATGTTTCTTTAAGCGTCATTTCATAACCTGAAATAGTAAATGTATTAGAAGAACGCTCCGTCTGTATTCCATTTACTTCAAACATTGCATTTTTACCGTTCGATGCTAACTTACCATTAGTCCCTGCAAAGCCAAGCTTATCAAAAACATCGATACCATTAGTCGCAATAATCTCACCTTGTCCTGCTTTATCACTACCTGTATTTTTTGCTGATAATGACAGTTTACCCCCTTCAAATAATGCTGTTACACCTGCACCACTATCATTAATCTTCTTAACAAGTTGATCAACTGTTTCAGTATTTGGGTCAAAACTAATCGTAGTAGCTTCTTTAGCTAAATTTCCATCAACACCAATAGCCTTAAGTTCAATCGATGTGCCTGCAATCCCAAGTTCTGAAAGTTTGCTACTTCCTGTAGCTGCTGTTTGTGTACCCACAGCTTGTGCACTTGTCGCAAGTTGTGAAACACCGCCAATTGAAATATGCCCAGAAGCACCTGGATTCGCTTTAACAGTAACTAAGTTATCATTTGATGACGTAGCTGACTTTTGATTCATCTTTCCTGACATAATCATTTTATCAAATAGGAAAGTATCAAACGTTTTTAATTTTGTATTAACACCACGATACGCATCACGTTGCCATTCGTACGTTTGCTTTTTTTGGAATGTTTTATCTAAAGGCATACGTTCTGCCTTCATTAATTTTTCTACTAATGCGTCAATATCCATACCTGACGCTAAACCACCCATACGCATTACCATGTGGATTGTCCCCCTTTAAATTTAAATTTTTTCGTCTACAATCATACCGACCATTTTTTGCATTTCATAAAAAGCGTTTAACAATTTCTCTGGCGGCACTTCTTTTATCACTTCGTCTGTTTGTGCGTCTACAACTTGCACATAATAACGATCTAAGCCCTCATGAAAGCGGAACTTTGATGTCGTTGGTGGCAGCATGTTTTCGACCATAAAATCGTTTAATGAGTCAACCGCTTGTTGAAGCTTCTCTTTATTAGCCTCTGTTTTTGCAAGACCTTCAGCAGCTTTTGCACTTGTAGCTTCCGTCACATTAGGACGATCCGCTACTTTCGGTTTAGTAGCTTGTTGTACTTGACGTTGTGCATTTTGTGCGGCTGAAGTTGTTGATGCAACTGCATTTTTATTGGCACTTGACACACTAGTCGTCATATCCATTGACGACGCTTGCGAGGAAATTCGCATGTTCGTTACCCCCCTACATCCTTGTATTATATAGTTCTATATATATAGTATCGTCAGTTAACCTAAAACTTCCACACTAATTATCAAACTTCACAAAAAAGTCGAAGAACCTATGTAAAGTTTGTCCCTCATCTATGCAATATCCTTACAATCACTCCCTATTCTAAAGAATAACACTATTTGATAGTAGGGAGTAGGAAGCATTATGAAGAACATCTAAAGTCATAGGAAACGACGCTACCAACACGTTGTTACCGAAAATGATAAAGCTATTCGCAATCTTGCAGACCTTGCCAACGCCCAGCGCCATCAAATTGAAAAATTTAAAACGACATAAAAAAATCCCTTCCAGTTTGCTGGAGGGAATTTCTTAAAACCCAATATATTGATAGAACATACATTTTGCTTCAACCAATTATTATTCCTTATACTAAGCTACTTTAATAACGATATTTCTTTTTTATACGCTCTACTAAAATATCAAAGCCATCAGCATAATAGCCTTTCTTTAATTTCTTTTCGTTTATATAAGGTTGTAATATGGTATGTAATCTCACAACTGATACCCCACTAGCTCCTTTAAATATCCAAAGAGGTAGAAATCGTTTTTTGACCATCATTCCCCAAAAATGATAAAACGAACAGATTTCAGCTGCTGCTTTTTCATCTAGCGCCTTGTTCTCTTCATCACTTTCTTCGTATTCATAGATTGCTTGACGATTTAACATCATGTGAGTGGCATCACCTTGTTGAAAGTATTCACGTATTGCTTCAAAATTGGCTACTTTATTTGATGATAATGTCATCATAACACCTGAAACACCTGAAGCTATCGCTGCAAAACCGACCAATAAAGCTAAATCTATATTTGTTGTTAATTTTACTAATTGCTCATAATAAAAGAATACTAAAGATAAGATGATGCTAAATGATACTAAGAAAAAACCCACTGTTCTTTTAATACTCAGCACTTCCTTTCAATAATGCTACTACTTTGCTTTGTAATAGCATTATTTCATCAGTAAAAAACCCTTCCTCTAAAAAATGAAGCAGAAGGGCTTAATCCTAATTATTTATTTAATAACAGAAAACATATGACCCATCGTTGTAAATTCTGCTTGTACCATATTTGTGTGCACAAACTGTAAAAACTGCTCGCTATGTTCAATCGTACGCCCTATTAAATATATACATTCTACAGCATCACTTACATCTAGCTCATGCTTTACAGAAGCCACACCCGTAATATGTAGCTTAATCAACATAATATGAATGGCTAACATCATATAACTATCTTGAAATGTAGACTTGTCATAAGGCATGAGGTTTTTAAATATATAATTCACAATATAATTCTCTAAGATATAGTCATGCTCTTTGCTAAAAGGCTCATAATATGTTTCGTACGTTTGTTGATAAATTAGTGTTTTCTCTTGTAGTGACTGATTTAAGTGTAACCCTTCTACAATCGATTGTAGTAATGCAACATACTTTTTGTTACCAAATCCCATATCGGCTCTTTTAGCTAATAATCGCGTAACTAAATCTAACTGAAATGTTCGTGCAGGCTGTAATTCCATAAGGGATTGTACAAATGTATCGTTATCTAAACGCAACATATAGTCCTTCATAATTTGTGGAAGTAAAGCAGGATAATCTGCTATTGCAATTTGTTGTATACGTTGAAGAAATAAACCTAATATGATTAGACGAATCTCAATCGACTGCTTGCGATTTTGCATAAGTTCAATGATGTAAATGCGTAAATCCCAAAAATAAGGTTGATCCAAAAGACTAAGTTGTTTAACTACTGCACCTGTAATTTCATCTGTTTGTTCAATAAACCCAATGCCTTCAACTTTTTGTAAAATAATTCTTGCTGCTTGTGGACAAGATAGTGTCAATGACTGCTCATAACTATCACCCACCTTATTAATATAGCGTGGATATACCGCACAAGTATTGCAGAGATAGGAGGCACCTAAATTAGTTTGAATACTACATAAACCCTTCGTGTCAAGTAAAGGGCAAACACCTTCATCTTTAAGATTAATTTTAGCATACCATGCATCATTACTTGAGCCTGCAGAACGATTGCGTGTTACGGCCTTATCTAGTTGTTTGCGTAGCACAGGTGTTGTAACTTTACGATATTTTTGATATGTTACTTTATCAACAGGTACTTGCCAACCCGCACAACATGTATCTTCACATTCACTGCCTATACAGGCAAAAGAAGAAATATAATCAGGTACTAAAATTTTACGCATAGGTTACTCTCTCCTTATCAATTTTTAGGCTGTTCCACAAACAAGTGTAATTGATCTGCAATTTGCTCAAACGCATGATAAATTGTAATTTGCAGTAAATGTGCAATGCCTTGCTGATTTTTAGCCTCTAGATGTGACGCCAATTGCGGCAAAACTTGAATCAACTGAACAAAGATTTGCTGTAATGTCAGCCATTCCTTGGGCACATATGTAAAGCTAGCTACAGTCGCATATACTTGTTGTAACCACTGCATACCTTCTAATAAATCATGTAGGTCTTGCCACTGTTGCGCTGTTGCTTCTTGTTGTTGAAAACGCTCTACTGTAATACGTAAAGTAGGTAAGGCTGTCGTAACATAACCTGCCATAGACTGCTGTAGGCCTACAATAAATTGTGTTGCCTCAATGGCGATAACTTCAATTACCTCAGCATCACTCACATAATCTTCTATGATATATAAAGGGTCACCATCCATACGTAACCCATCAATAATAAAATAATCAAAATAATAACGGTCCGTCAGCATTTGTTGGATAACCTCAAACACGATATGCGGTACTGCGTCTTCAAGAATTACCTCTTGTTCATGAAATATAATTTTCATTTTTTAATCTCCTTTATAAACAATAATAAAAAAAGCGTGAGTGGGATTACCCACTCACGCTGGAAGTTAGAAATTAGCCTAGTAATTGTAATACACCTTGTGGCTGTTGGTTAGCTTGCGCTAGCATAGATTGAGCAGCTTGCATTAAGATGTTGTTCTTCGTGAAGCCCATCATCTCTTTTGCCATATCTGTATCACGGATACGTGATTCAGCAGCTGTTAATGCAATTGTTTGGTCTGTTTTTAGAATTTCTTTTTTGTTAAATTGTGTTTCATTCGCAATACGGTCAACCTCTTCGATTAATTGTTTGAATTCAAGGTCTAATTTTGCTGAATCGTCGTCTTGGTTTGTACCATTCGCAGATTGTACTGCTAACTCACGCATACGTTGTAAAATAGCGTGTGTTTCGTTAAGTGCACCCTCAGCTGTTTGGATTAAAGAGATACCATCTTGTGAGTTTTTAGTAGCCATGTCCAAACCACGGATTTGTCCGCGCATTTTTTCAGAGATGGCTAAACCTGCAGCGTCGTCGCCTGCACGGTTGATTTTGTAACCAGAAGATAATTTCTCAAGGTTTTTAGACGCTTGAGCGTTGTTGAAAGCTAGGTTACGGTGTGTGTTTAATGCTGAAATGTTATGTTGAATTCTCATAATGGAATTCCTCCTTGAATGTTTTGTAGTACGCTCACATCCTTGTGGGCGCCTGTGTTTAGAGGTATTGTGCCTCTTACATACATTATATCGTGTTGTACCCTATAATGTTTAATGTTTTTTTATAACTTTTTGCATGTTTTTTTATAAACTTTGTGCAACCATTGATACAGCAAGGGTTAGCGCACTTGTGTATAAAGTTTGAACACTATTTTTTTTGCTTAAATTGCGTTAATGCATCAAGTGATATATGAAGTGCCGCTTCGTTTTGCGCTTTAATTGCCTCAAATACTTCGGTACGGTGTACTTTAATATCGCGCGGGGCAACGATACCAATTTTTACTTGGTCACCTTCAACCGCTAAGATTTGAATTTCGACTTGATCCCCAATCATAATGGACTGATTTTTTTTTCGGGAAAGTACGAGCATTACTTCACACCCTCTTTAAGCGTAAAATGTAACGGGTATTTTTTATTGTCAGCTAACACCACTTGCTTACCATACTTTTTGGCAACATTCACTACAACAGGTGCTAATAAATTCATAGTCGAATCTTCGAAAGGCTCTTGCACAGTAACAATAGCGTAAGGTAACACTTCGTCTTCTGTTTCAATATGTAATGCTTGTTTATCTTCCTCACTTAAATCAAACGCATAATCCGCTTTAAAGGCAAATGGGTACGCCATTACAAAGCCGATTGCTGCTTGCTCTGTTGATTGTAAAATCGCTAATGGTAAATCAGCGTCTAGTGGGATAAGTACAAATTTTGTTAAGTCCTCGAAACCAGGTAAGCCGTTTTCAAACGTGTAAATATCTTCTTCTACAATATCAACTTCACCTAAAAATTTCGTTTCGATTTTCATCTTCATTTCCCCTTTTTATTTAATGACATCAATCACACTTACACTTGGGCGCTGTAGCATTGTATAGCTGACCTTGCTTGGTGTGTAATTATGGATTGGTTTATTTATTGTAGCATTGATGCGTGGCTTTTGCGGTGTAATATTTATGTCAATATCGCCTTTGGTAAAGCTAATATCAATCGCATTACCTGAAGGCTTAAAGGCAATATTAAATGGCACACGCTTAGGCCCGTGATTTTGTTTGGCAATGGTTTGTGCGATTTTTGCGCCTTGCCCTTTGCCCGCC
Organism: Metalysinibacillus saudimassiliensis; assembly: GCA_000935965.1. Lineage (GTDB taxonomy): Bacteria > Bacillota > Bacilli > Bacillales_A > Planococcaceae > Metalysinibacillus > Metalysinibacillus saudimassiliensis. Next base: position 392,393 of record LN483074.1, on the reverse strand, counting down.
ATATTTTTCATTTGTTGTCCTTCACGCGCACGACGTGCAATACCACTTAAGTTTTCTTGCTTACCGTCTTGTGCATATTGCGCTACAGATTGCATTGGCGTCAGCAAGCCTAGTTCCTTCCACAGCCCTGACATATCAATACGCAGCTCACTTTGACGTGTAGTAATATCAAGTATGGCGGCAGGTTGTTCAATGCGTAAATCCGCACGTGGTTGCTGTAATTGTTGTTGCCCTGTGACAGCAGCAGGCTTCAAATCCATTTGAATGTCTCGTATGCCGAGTTGAATTTGTGGCATCATCGTTAACCACACTCCCTTTCAAAAAAAGCGCTTGAACTCATTGTTCAAACGCTTGAAGTTATTAGCGCATAAAGTCCACTAATGTTGGTTGAATAATACGTGCGCCGACAGAGAGCGCTGCTTGGTGAATTGACTCATGCGTCACCATTTCGGTAATCGCTTTTGAGTAATCCACACTTTCGTTATCACGCATTTGCGTTTTAATCATAATTTCACGAATATCTAGACGATCTTGCATAATTTCGGCACGGTTTTGTAACGCCCCCACTTTAGCATGCTCATTCAATACGATAGAGCGCATACTGTCAGGGTTCGTTTCATCATTAATTAACCCGATTAAATCGCCAATTTCCTTACCTGTGGCATTGTCATCCTCTATTGTATCAATGATATTTGTCATTGCATTTTGCACATTGCCAAACATCTTCGTTACATTAGCATTTACTTTCAGTGTAACACCTTCGTAAATTTCAATTTCGACATTGCCATTAATACCTGGTAACTCAGCAGCTGTGTTCATTTTACCGTCAGCTTTAAATAACGGCGATAATGTATTGGTACCACTAAAAATATGATTACCCGCAATTTCAGTGTTACCAATTTCTTGCATATGTTTATAAATTTGTTTTAATTCTTCTGCAATAGCCTGGCGATCTGCTGGCGTCTTTGTATCGTTTGCAGCATCTACTGTTAGTTCATGCACTCGGTGAATCGATGCTTCAAGTTGTGACAAAGCATCGTCTGTAGAGTCAAGCCATGTATTTACTTCATTCATGTTACGAGTAAATTGCTCTACTTTACCTAAATCACGACGGTAGCCCATGCTTTTTACGGCAATAACAGGGTCTTGTGACGGGCGATTAATTTTAGAGCCAGAGTTTAATTGGTCTTGGAGCTCACTCATACGACCATAACTATTGTTTAAGTTGTGTAGCATATTGCCTGACAACATCGATTGTGTTACGCGCATTTCATTTCCTCCTTATTATAGACCGACTCGGCCCATACCATTAATAATTTTATCTAATGTTTCGTCCACAACGGTAATCATACGTGCGTTAGCATTGTATGCTTGTTGGAACGTAATCATATTTGTCATTTCTTCGTCTAGTGATACTGAGCTTACGGACGCACGACGGTTAGCAATAGACAGTTGTAAAACTGCTGAATCTTTCGCAGAGCGAACAGCCTCTTGCCCATCAACACCTAAACGACCTGTTACACCTTGGTAAAAACTTTGGATTGTACCATTATTGGTACCTTTAAAAGCTTTGTGCTGCATATTAGCAAGTAAAATAGCATTTGCACCATTACCCTCTTGCCCTTCCGCACTAGAAGCAGCAATTGCTTTTGGATTGTCTAGTAGAGTAGCAGCGATTTGGATATCTTGAGCAGTAGTCCCTGTAAAGAAATCAGCACCTGCTACTGACGGTTGTCCATCCATTGCTAATGTAAAACCTGCTTTATGAACCTTGTTAAATTCTTCTACAAATGTTGCAGCCATCGTATCTAACTTTGTTAACAACTCTGGGATAAGCCCTTGATTAGTAGAATGTCCAAAAACATTAATTAACGAAATTAGCTCGCCCTTATTAGCTTCAAAGTCACCATAATTTATTGTAGCCGCTTCTACACCTGTTATCTCCATCTTTTCAAAAAACTTTGGTGAGCCTTGGGCATCAATATCTTTACCAGCATCACCGATTGATAGAGTAGAGGCTTCTTTTCCTTCTACTAATTTTACTTTAGTGTTATCAGCTTTTTTAAAATAGACCGTTAAGCTACCTTCTGCCACTTCGTTAGCATTACCACCTGATGGTACGCGCTCCGTCGTAACAGGGATGATTTCGTTTAAACGATCAACTAATACGTCACGTGCATCATATAAATCATTTGGCACATAGCCATTTGGCTCAATTTTCATAATTTGATGATTTAAGTTAGCAATTTGTGACAAAATCGAGTTCGCTTCATCAACTGTTGTTTTTGCCTGCATTGCAGAGTTAGCTTGTACTTGACGAATTTGTTTATCCATATAGTTAAATGAGTCAGCTAAATGTTTAGCACGCTCAATAGCTACCGTACGTGCTGATAGGTCGGTTGGTTTGTCTGCCACGTCTTGCATGGATTGCCAAAATAGTTTAAAGGCTTCGTTTAAGCCAAAGTCTGATGGTTCGTGCATAATCGCTTCGATTTGCTCGATTTCTTTGGCACGTGTATCCCAGTAGCCGAGGCGATTCGTTTCTTGGCGGTACTGGCGGTCGGTAAATTCGTCACGAATACGCTGAATGGAACCCGCTTGTACCCCTGTACCAATATGCCCGACTGTTTTAGGCGTTTGTAGGCCTGCTGTTGGGAAGCCTCGTGTAGCTTCCATATTTACACGCTGGCGGGTATAGCCCTCAGTCTTGGCGTTGGAAATATTATGCCCGACTGTATAAAGACCAGATTGCTGCGTAAAAATACCACGCTTGCTGGCCTCTAAGCCCATAAATGTTGAACGCATGGTGATCCCCCTATACTTCGTATGATGTGGTTGAGAAGTTGGCTGGTCGGCGAACTTCTTTGCTTGAGTAATTCATAGTATCTGCTTGCGCCGTTGGTTGCGGGCGCATCATATCTAAGGTCATGTTGACCATTTGTAAAGATTGAAACACCATCTTTTGATTAAGCTCATTTTTAGCCTTTAAAGCATCAATCACGGCAAGGAGCTCCTCGCGGATGGCTTGAATTTGTTGTTTTGACGTTGCATCAGCCGCTTCGATTAGCTGTGCAACAGTAGGCGTCAATGACGTGGCACATCCATTTGCCGCTAGGTAGTCCGTTACCAGTTGTTGACGTTGTCGCTCAAGCTGCTCGATAGCTGCTACATGTGCCTGCTCAGTTTTAATCATTGCATCGAGCGCGTCCATGTCGCTCTCAACGATAATATCCGTTTTTTTCGTTGCAAGATCTAGCAGGCTTTTATGCATGCGTAATAAGTTCGTTAAGTTTTGGATAATTTTATCCATCTATTGTCACTCCTTAGAAGCGATAGTAATTTAACATGTCCTGTGCGACTTTACGTGCATCCACTTTATACGCACCTGATTGGACACCTGCTTTTAACTGCGCTACTTTTTCAGCGCGTGCCTGCTCAACAGGATTTGTACCACGCATATCCATTGCCACTGAAGAAATCTCCACCTTATCTATAAATGATGAGTTTGTTGTTGCTTTCGCTGGTTTTGTTGGATTTGCAAATGTGTGTAATGGTTGGACATGGAATGGTTTTATTTTCATAATTAACACCCTTTCTATATATATCTATAGGTATTACTTCGGTTTTAAATCCTAATTGTTAAGTCATCTTCACGCAAAAAAATACCGACAGCGCTTAGTAACCCTGTCGGTACTCCTTAATGTTTGCCTGCGTGATACGTGCCCTTATCGCGATTTGTAACATCTTCACGGAATTGCTTAGCCGCATCAAATGTACGTAAATCCTGTTTTAACTCCTCGCGACAACGCGCACAAATCTTGCCCTCTGACGTTAAGCGACCACATTGGTCACAAGGATAGCCTAAGTTAGGGAACATGGCTGTATGTAATCGTCCTTTGCGCACCCAATTATACAGTGTATCTTCTTCCACGCCTGTAACTTCTACGATGCGCTCAACGGTTGCTGCTCGGTTTTCGCGCTTACGTAAAAAGCGGTAAACGACTTGGTACAGCTCTTCCTCTTCTTGCGCGCATTTTGCGCATATATCGCGCATACCCGTGTAGTTAAAAAAAGCATCACATTTTGGGCAACTGCGTACTTCTGCCATATGATTTTCCTCCTCTTACAAGTTTGTACCTCCATTATACAGTATCACTCACAATTCACTAGCACTTAATGTGAATGTTTTGACCGAAGCTGCGCCTGCTTGCGTTAAGATGTCACACGCCTGCCTCAGTGTTGTGCCTGTCGTTTTAATATCATCAAACACAATAAAATGCTTGCCTGTTGCGCTTTTGTTTGGTGCAAGTATAAATGGATTAGCACTAGCTAGCCGCTCCGCTCGATTACGCAACCCTTGCGTACTATCCTCCACTTTACATAAATAATGCGTATAACGAATGCCCGCACAATCAAGCAACATATCCACCTGCGCAAATGTACGACGCTCAAGCTTTGCAGGGTGCACAGGGATGGGCACAATAATAGCTGTCGTTTTTAAGGCGCGCGCAAGCTCGGTCCTAAAGCTGTGAGCGAGTTGCACATCACCAAGGATTTTATATTGATTGAGCCACGCCTTCATTGCCTCGTTATACGTAAACAGTGCGTCCGTTTGAGCAGGCTCAAAATTGCTGTAACAAGCCTCGCACAGTGTAGGCGCAAGTTGATTGCTTAGCAATTGCCACCAGCTACGCACTGGTTGCAATGTGTTGCCACATAATAGGCATGCGGTAATGGCTTGCTTCATACGCTCACCTCATTTTGTTTACGGATGGTACGCTTTGCCTCGTCCATTGCGGCCGTAATCCCGTGATGAAAGAACACCACATCGCCGCTCGCAAAATTAGCGTTACGCCCTACACGCCCACTAATTTGAATGAGTGCGCTTGCTTCAAATATAGCAGCCTCTGCGCCAACGACAGCTACTTGTACATTTTTAATGGTAACGCCACGCTCTAAAATAGTCGTCGTTAATAAACCCACGCACGCCTCATCGCGCAGGCGCTGTACTTTTTCGGCACGGTGCTCGTCCTCAGCATGCACGCTTTCAATAGTAGGGTGTAGTTGTTTAAAGTAAGGCAACGCTTGTGCCATTAATTTTTTGGTAGCAAAGAAAATTAAAAAGGGTTGGTTAGCAGCTAGGCGCTCGGTTGTCCAGCGCGCAAGTTTAGGTGGTAGCTTTTTGCGAAGGGTTTTGTGGTAGTGAAATAACGGAGCATAACGTGGTACGGGTAAATCAAAGCCGTGGTAGCGCCGCCATACAGAGCTATGACCCCATTGCTCTTTTTTAGCCTGCGCCAAAATTTGTTTAGAGGGTGTGGCTGTAACAAAAATGATCGGAGCATCTGGCTTTTTAGCTTTATAAACTGCGCGTTGCAAAGCTTGGTCATACGTATAGGGAAAGGCGTCCGCCTCGTCTACAATCATTACATCAAACGCTTGATAAAAATGATACAACTGATGAGTCGTCGCAATAACAAGTTGTGGGCAACCTGCCTCCTTAGGTGCTCCGCCGTAAAGCACGTGTGCAGTCGTCTGCGGAAACACCGCCTTTAACCGAGGGGCAAGCTCTCGCACAACATCTGCGCGCGGCGTGGCAACACAAACTCGTAGCCTACGCTTTAAAGCATATGCAATCGCACCAAATAACATTTCGGTTTTGCCTGCACCACAAACAGCATCTACTAAATGATTGCGGCGCTCGCGCACACTGGCAATTAATGCGGTACTGACACGTTGCTGTGCCTCACTTAACTTACTCGCGTTATAGCTAAAGCGTGTAAAGCGCGGGGCATGGGATTGCCATGTCATAAGTGTCGTGTTGCTTGTAATACGGCCCATCGTTAGGCAGTGGCGACAATACGTCAAACTGTAGTGAATTAGCTCAGTTATGCCACAGCGCTCACACTTATCTGTAATCGCAGGTTGCATGGCAACATGTTTATAGCGTATAAGCTGCGCTATATCATGCGCTGCTATGCCATCAGGTACACGCGCCACATCCCAAATGCGTCCCGCAAAAAAATCGCGTACTGCTGGCGGTATAATATAACCTTTATATTTTTTCATCCAGTTTCCTCCTCATTAAAAAAAGCCCCTACGAAAATTAATTCGTAGAAGCCTTCATGTTTGCAAAGCCCATGCCAATGGCGCCCTCACCTAAGTGCGTGCCAATAACAGGACCAAAGTAACTAATTTTAAAGTTAAGCTGCGGGTACAGCTTTTGTAGTGCGTTCATCCACTCCGTTGCCTCTTGCTTGCAGTTAGCTTCGATAATGGCAACATCTGTAATGCTATCGTTTTTTACAGCTTGTGCAAGCATATCCTCAGCACGTTTCATGGCTTTTTTACGTGTGCGGATTTTTTCGTAAGGCACAATCACTTTATCCACAAAATGAAGTACGGGCTTCACTTGCAATAAGCCGCCGATTAATGCCGCTGCCGCTGATAAGCGACCACCGCGTTGTAAGTGCGCAAGGTCATCTACAATAAAGTAAGCATCAATACTCGGGCGCATTGCCTCAAGCGCTGTAATAATAGTTGCGGCACTTGCGCCTTGCTCGGCAAGCTCGCCTGCTTTTAACACATAAAAGCCTTGTACTGCACAAGAAATTTCACTATCAAAGGCATGTACTGTAATGCCCTCTACCATATTGCCTGCTTGGATCGCACCTTGATAAGTACCACTAATGCCGCTCGATAAATGAATAGAGACAACTTCTTCGTAGCCCTCACTTTTTAATTGCTCAAAAAGCGCTACAAAACGACCAATTGCGGGTTGTGTCGTTTTAGGAAAGTCCTTACTTGCTCGTACTTTATCATAAAATGCCTCAGCACTTAAATCCGTCTCGTCATGTACCTCGCCTGCAATAGTAACTGCTAGCGGTATAATAGAAATGTTGTACTTTGCTTGCTCCTCTGGTGTAAGGTAAGCCGTACTGTCTGTTACGATTGCCGTTTTCACAATAATTCACCTCATTATTGTTATTTTACCGTATAATACATGGCTTGTGAACAGCTTATTGCTCATGAGACGGTGTGTCCGCGATGAAATAAATGCTTGATACTTTCCATTTATTGTCCTCGGGCACAAGTACAGTCACTTGTCGTCCTTGTACCTCTGCCGATTGACCACTCGCCTGCTCCGTACGCGCAATGCCGATATTAGCAAAAACTTGCGCCTCTTTACCCTCTTTATATTTCACAATGGTTACCTTATCTACCGTACGCGTCGTATCAAATTGGGCAAACTCTTGCTCTACACTTTGCTCTTGCTCCGCATAATCAAAGCTATTGGTATGCTTTGATAATGTTGCAAGGTAACGTGTTAAATCTTTATCATTAAACGAATTAATATATTCTTCAAACCCTGCAATAATTTCTTTTTTTGTATCGGCGGGCACATTTGTTGCCTCTTCGATATTGTCGCCGCTTAATTGAAACCCTACACCATCGTCCTTCGGTGTTTCTTCCTCTTTATTACTACATGCAGCGAGTGCCAATACCATGACACATGCTAGCGCTAACAACCATTTTTTCATTTCAACTAACCTCCCGCGAAATATTGTAGCACAAACCAACAAAAGTGGTAGTGAAACATCTCTCATTATCTGACGTATCTACCTAACTTTAGTTGCCCCATGCACAAAAAAAGCCGTAGGCACATATCACTCGGATACATACCTACAGCCAAAATGGTATTAGCGTACTTCAACCCAACCATTTTTAATCGCTGTTACTACGGCTTGTGTACGGTCACTTACCGCCATTTTTTGCAGAATACTTGAAACGTGGTTTTTCACGGTCTTCTCTGAAATGAACAGTGTTTCACCGATAGTACGGTTGCTTTGACCGTCAGTTAATAATTGTAAAACCTCACACTCGCGCTTCGTTAGCAAATGATACGGGCGACGAATGTCTGTTTGATGGAAGTTACCTTTATTTTCGTGCTCGCTTAAGCGACGGAATTCAGCTACTAAATTTTTCGTTACTTTCGGGTGTAAATATGAGCCACCCTCAGATACAACTTTAATTGCGCCAACGATTTCGTCAGCATCCATTTCTTTTAACATATAACCTAATGCGCCTGATTTTAAGGCATGTGTCACGTACGACTCATCATCATGAATCGATAAAATAATAACGCGTGCATCTGGATAAGCCTCTGTTAGCTCAGCCGTTGCATCTACACCATTTTTTTCTGGCATATTAATGTCCATTAAAATCACATCTGGTTGGTACTCTTCATACAGTGCTAATGCCTCTGTACCGTCACCACCTTCTGCAATTACGTCAAACGATGCTTCAAAATCTAAAATACGTTTAACGCCTTCGCGGAATAGTTGGTGATCGTCAATAATTACGATCTTTGTCATAACTTGCTCCCCCTTAAGTTCACTCTACGATTTCACCGTCGACTTTATAAGGTACCTGAAATAAAAAAGTCGAACCTTTATGTATCTCGGTAGAAACTTTCATGGTACCTTGTAATAATTCGAGGCGTTCTTGCATGCCAATAATGCCAAAGGATTGCCCCTTGGCCATCTTATTTTTATCAAATCCTGTGCCGTTATCTTTAACTACAATATTTACTTTGTCTGTACGCCATTCAAGTTTGACCCAAATCTCTTGAGGCATTGCATGTTTAATAGCATTGTTTACCCCTTCTTGAACTAAGCGAAACAACGAAACCTCAATATCAGGCGACAGGCGGCGATCAGCGCCTATTGATTGAAAGTGAATCGTAACACCCCTATTATATTCTTCGACAGTTGAAAGATATTTCTTTAGCGTTGGCACGACACCCAGGTCATCTAAAGCCATTGGTCTCAGATCATAGATGATTCTGCGCACTTCCGATAGTGCATTTCTCACATTACTTTTTAAGTCACGTAGTTCTTTTAATGCTTGATCCATACCTTTCTCTCGGTAAACACGTTCAATCAAATCCGAACGCATTAGCACATGCGCCATCATTTGTGCTGGCCCATCATGGATTTCACGCGACAAGCGTTTGCGCTCATCTTCCTGCGCAGCGATAATACGCATACTAAAATCTTGCTTTAATTTCGCTTTTTCTAATGCTTGACCGACATTTTTTAAATCCGATACTAAATAATTTAGTACCACGTTTACTTGGTTAACGATATGGTCCGCACGTTCAATCGTATCTGACAACGAACGCAAACGGCGCTCTAGGTCATCGCGCTTGTCGCGCAATTGACGCTCTTCACTTTGGCTAATCGCTAAGTCAATTTGTAAGTCTTGAGCTGTATCATACGCTTCACGAATTTGTCTATCCGAATATTTATCAAATGCTTTACTAACATAAACAAGGCGTTGTTTAGCTGCTTGGGTATTTCGCTCTAGATTGTCACTCTTGTCTATTGCTTCTTTGATTTTCTCTCGCACAATTACAAGCTCAACTTGCATTTCTTCAAAGCTTTGTCGGCTCTTTTCGCCTATAATGAAGATGTCATCTTTTGAACTCGTTATCGTCTCAACCATACGATTGAATACGACGTCGATTGCGGCAATATCAATATTGTCTTTTGCTTGCATAGTCTCATTCTCCAGTTCTGTCATCCCTATAGCTTTTCATACCTAAGTCGATTATATCATTTATATACCAAAAAAAATATTGCAAAACTATTAAGAGTTTACTACAAATTTCAAAGGAGCTGTTAATAAAACATGCGAGCAAATTATAAAACCGTCTCAGGCTACGGTGAAAGTGAAATTATTATTTCGAAATCACGTTTTTTAACATTTGTCGAGCGAGCCGAAACTGAGCAAGAGGCCATCGCCTTTATTGATAAAATTAAAAAACAACATTACCAAGCAACACACAACTGCTCCGCCTATTTAATTGGTGAGCACGACAACATTCAAAAAGCAAATGACGATGGTGAGCCTAGTGGCACTGCAGGCGTACCTATGCTTGAAGTATTAAAAAAACAAGGATTGAAAGATGTAGTCGTTGTAGTCACACGCTACTTTGGCGGCATTAAGCTCGGCAGTGGTGGGCTTATCCGCGCGTATGGCAAAGCAACAACCGAGGGCATTAAAGCAGCTGGCGTTGTGGCGCGCAAACAGCACCGCACCATTCGCGTTAGCGCTGACTATACATGGCTTGGTAAGCTCGAAAATGAAATCCGCAACTCTAGCTATACCCTCGTTGATATTGTATATGCCGAAAATGTAGAACTTATTGTAGCTACACCCGAAGAACAAAAAGACACTTTTGCAGCGTGGATAACGGAGCTAACTAACGGGCAAGCGTTGACAACATTCGAGGCAATTGATTTTGTGGAGTTTGCACTTACCTAACATATTTGTAATTGTTCATCAGATTTGCGACAAGGATACCCCGACTTCAACGTAAAGCGTAAGTCGGAGAGGAATTGTCGCCAACCTTTAGGTTGAGTTTCTTTTGTAAATTCACTAAAAATAGTGTATACTATTTTTAGTGAAAGGTGGTGAAAACATGACAACAATTACAGCTAAAATTCAACTTTACGTTAATGAATCACAAGCAGAAAGCCTACGTTTGACAAGTAAAACCTATCAAAAAGCGTGTAATTGGCTTTCAGAGAAAGTAGTTGTATCAAAAAATCTGAATCAACTACAATTAAACAACTTGTATTACAAAGAACTTCGCCAACGCTTTGGTTTGAAAAGTCAAATGGCGCAATCCGTCATGAAAACGGTCATTGCCAGCTACAAATCAGCACAATCAAACGGACATGAATGGTCGCTTGTTCACTACAAATCAGCACAAGCAAACGGACATGAATGGTCGCTTGTTCACTACAAGCACCCTAGCTATGATGTAGTATGGAATCGTGACTATTCTTTAAACGAGCGACTTTTCAGTGTCAACACGTTAGATGGCCGTATTAAATTACCCTTTGAAGTAAAAGGGATGCAAAAATACTTCAATGACGATTGGAAATTTGGCACAGCGAAACTTGTGTACAAGTTCAATAAGTGGTTTTTGCATATCCCCATGACAAAAGGCATCCCTCTATTAAAGGAGCAAGATGTTAATAACGTTGTTGGTATTGATGTAGGGATTAATTTTCTAGCCACTAGCTATGATAGTAAAGGCAAAACAACATTCTTTAATGGTCGCCCTATCAAACATAAGCGTGGTCAAATGAAAACGACACGCAAGGCTTTACAAAAACGTCAAACAGCTTCCGCACGTAAGCGTATTCGTGCAATAGGGCAACGAGAAAACCGTTATGTACGCGATGTAAACCATCAAGTCACAAAGGCACTCGTTAAACGTTATCCAAAAGGTACGTTATTTGTAGTAGAAGATTTAACAGGTGTACGTCAAGCAACCGAGAAAGTCCATGTCAAAAACCGTTATGTTAGCGTTTCGTGGGCGTTCTATCAATTTAGACAATTACTTGAATATAAGGCACAACTATATGGACATAAGGTGATTGTTGTTTCTCCGAAATATACAAGCCAAACGTGTCCGAAATGCGGTCATGTAGATAAGCGAAATCGCAATAAAAAAACACATACATTTACGTGTGTCAACTGCTCTTATCAATCGAATGACGACCGCATCGGTGCAATGAATCTGTATCGCAAAGGAATTGAATACATTTCAGATACAGTTACGGTTAAGGTATAGCCTTTTCCGTAGGGGCGAAGTCAACCGTCCTCATATACCACCACGCTAAGATAGGAGGTCTGTAAGACCGTTTGTACTATTGGGTAGGGATAAGTGTAAAGGTTGTTTGCGAAGTAAGTAACCCACCTTTTTAGGTGACACAAGCCCCCACTTCAAAACGCTTTAGCGTTTAAGTGGGGGTAGTTGACTGATAGCGCACATAGTATAATTTGTATTATCGCCATTTACTGAAGGAGAATTTACATGACAAAACAAAAGAAACGCCGGTCTACGCGTCTCACTACGATAGTTAAAGCACTCCTTATTATTGCTACAATTGCCTTGCTATGCGTAGCTATTTACGCTGTGTATTTAACTAAGCAAGCTGAAGTAGCTGTAACACAAGCCCACGAAAAGTTAGATGGGCGCGAAAACTCCAGCAAACGTGATGGTAAGGTAGAGCCTTTAAAGGACAACTTATCTATTTTACTTATTGGCGTAGATGATAGCGAGGTTCGCCAACAGGGCGCAGATAATTCACGTTCTGATGCATTAATGCTCGCAACACTTAATAATAAAACAAAAACTGTAAAGCTTGTTAGTATTCCACGTGACGCGTATGTGCATATTCCAGCAATAGGCTATAGCGATAAAATTACACACTCTCACTCAAAGGCAGGTACACTTGGTACTATCGAAACCGTCGAAGAATTATTTGACGTACCTGTTGATTACTATGTGCGTATGAACTTTAATGCCTTTATTGATGTGGTTGATGCACTTGACGGGGTTGAGGCAAACGTACCGTACGAATTGCTAGAAAAAGATGAGTTTGACCGTACAGCAGTACATTTAATGCCTGGTAAGCAAAAACTTAATGGTAGCGAGGCATTAGCTTTTGCTCGTACACGTAAACAAGATACGGATGTTGACCGCGGCAAGCGTCAACAAGAACTTGTACAAGCCATTGCTAAAAAGGCCGCTTCTATGGGCTCATTATTAAAATATGATGATGTGCTACGTGCTGTTGGTGACAATATGAAAACAGATTTAACCTTCTCAGAAATTAAATCGCTACTCTATTATTTATCAAAAGGCATGCCACAAATTGATACACTTGTGCTAGAGGGTGAGGATGTTAACTTACCTGAAGGGTACTACTACCAAGTAGACGAAACATCGCGCGAAATGATTAGCGAAAAACTCCACAAGCATTTAGGCTTACCACCAAAAGAAGATTTGGAACCTGAAGCAAGTTTATATGAATAATAAAAAACACCACCGAAAATTTTTCGGTGGTGTTTTTTGTATTACTGGCGAGCAACGCGTGCTGACCAACGTGATAAATCTGCATCCTCTAGTTCAACTAAGTTTGCTGGGAAAATAAATGTCCAAGGCTTTGTTGTGTTTGGCTCCACTGTAATTGGTGGATCCATTTTAAATGAACCATGCGCTACACGATTGCTGTTAGCGTCATAAATTTCAAGTGGTAGTTGCTCCATATTAACTGCTTTGTAGTGACCATTACGGATTAATACAGTTGCATTTAATGCTCCTTCATCCGTTTGTTGGATTTGTAGGCCTGTAAAGTTAATTTCTGCTTCTTTTAACTCTGGTAAGCGGCTTACAATACCTTCAAGATGTTCTTTTTGGGCAGCTGATAATTGTTTTTCCCATGATGGGTCTAGGTCTAACTGGTGACCACGTAGGTACACTAAGTTAAACGCAATGCGCCAGCCGTCTTCTGGTAAGCCTTCAAGCTCTTGTTTTTGTGTGCTCTTTTCGAAGGTAAACACCCAAGGACGCGCACTCTCTGCAGGGATTACGCCAAGTGCACTAAAGTCAAAGCGTTTTGAGGCAAGTAGCTCACCATCTTTATCTAAAATATACAGTTCAATCTCACCAAGCTCAATCGCATGGTCTAATGACGAACGGAAGAAGGCACGTACAAACCAGTCGCCGTCTTTTTCTTCCATGCTAATTGTTGATAGTGATAGTTGGTTTGGTTGTAAAGGTGTTAAATCATTGGCTAAGAAGTTAAAAATGTATTGTTGCTCCTGTGGCACATCCCAATCTGGGTGTAATGACAGAGCTGTCTTTACTTCCTTCTTACCTGATGCTGACTTCTTTCCTTTTAATAGCTCCGTAGAGTCAATTGTGTTTTCGTTTTTAACTGTATCTGTCTTTTTAAATAAAAAATCAAAAATACCCATTAGTTTTGCTCCTCCTCAAATTGTAAATCACGTGCTTCGATTGTTTTCATAAAACCTACAATCTCCACAATAATATTGCGGCGTAACTCTTGGAAATGACGGCCAAACAGCTCAAGTCCTTCGCGTTGGTAAATACGCATTGGGTCTTCCTGCTGGTAGTGACGTAAGCCAATGCCCTCTTTTAAATGCGCCATAGCCTCTAAATGTTTAACCCAAGCTACATCAATATGTGACAACATCACGTTCGGAATGATTTCCGTTACGCGCTCGTCATTAGCAAACTGCTCAATTTTTGCTTGTAGCTCCTCTATATAAGGTTGAGCTGCGGCAACTAAGCGATTAACTTTTGTTTCTTCGCGGTCAAATGCAATCGGTTGTAAAAATAAGCTGTTTAATGAGCGTTCCATCTCATCGTAATTCCACTCACTTATTTCCATATCATCCGACGCATTTTCGTGAATGGCAAAATCTACGGTTTCGACTAGCATTTTTTGCAGATGTTTAATAACATCATCGCCTTGTAAAATACTATCGCGTAAACCATAAATCACCGTACGTTGGTCATTAATTACATCATCTAGTTTTAAGTTATATTCACGCATGCTGTACTGCGAGCCTTCAACAATACGTTGCGTACGGTCAATTAGCTCTTGTACTTCTGGTCCTTGAATAATACCGCGTTCGTCTTTTTTCATTTTCGCTTTAAATTTCTCGACTTCCTCACCTGCATAGCGGCGGAACATGTCGTCCTCTAATGATAAAATGAAGCGGCTTTCCCCAACGTCACCTTGACGTCCTGAGCGTCCGCGTAATTGGTTATCCACACGACGGCTCTCGTGCTTCTCTGTACCAACAACAAACAAACCACCTAAATCATGCACTTCCTCCGCAAGTTGAATGTCCGTACCACGGCCTGCCATGTTTGTAGCAACTGTCACACGTCCTACTTGCCCTGCTTCCGAAATAAGCTCTACCTCTTGCTCTACCGTTTTGGCATTTAACAATTGGAATTTTAAGCCGACTTCTTTTAAATGGTTCGCTACTTCTTCGGATTGTAAGATTGAAGTTGTACCAACTAATACAGGTTGCCCCGTCGCATGTCGCGCCTTCACCTGTTCAGCTACATATAAATACTTTTCTTTTTTTGTTTCAAAGACAATATCGTCTTGGTCAATACGTTGACGTGGGCGGTTGGTTGGGATTTGAATAACATCCATACCATACACCTCTTTAATTTCCTTCGCCTGTGTTTTTGCTGTACCCGTCATGCCTGATAGCTTTGGATACATACGGAAGTAGTTTTGAATCGTAATTTGCGCCTGCGATTTATTTTCTTCCGTAATTGTAACGCCCTCTTTTGCTTCGATAGCTTGGTGTAAACCATCTGACAACGAACGTCCTTCTAAAATACGACCTGTAAACATGTCAACAAGTTCGATTTTATCTTCCTTCACAATATAATCTACGTCACGCTCAAACATTACGTGGGCACGTACGGCTTGGATTACATAGTGATAGAGTGTTTGGTGCTCTAAGTCATACAGATTGTCGATACCAAAGGCTATCTCTACCATCTCAATACCTGCATCTGTTAATGATGTTGCTTTTGTTTCTTCGTCAAAATCATAATGCTCGTCGCGCTTAAAGCGTTTTGCTAGCATTGCGGCAATTTTATGCAGCTCTTCATTAGCCATCATTTTACCTGCGATGATTAATGGTGTTTTGGCTTCGTCAATTAGTACACTGTCCACTTCGTCAATAATCGCAAAGTGGTACGGGCGTTGTACACGCTCGCCAATGCTATGTGCCATATTATCACGCAGGTAATCAAAACCAAACTCTGTACCGACACCGTACGTGATGTCTGCATTATAGGCACGCTTTTTATCATCAGCTTCCATCATTGGCACGTTTAAGCCAACTGTTAAACCTAGGAAGCGATGGATTTGACCAATTTGCTCATAGTCACGCGTTGCTAAATAATCATTTACTGTAATAACATGCACACCTTTACCCTCAAGGGCACGTACATAAGATGGTAGTGAGGCAACTAATGTTTTACCCTCACCTGTTGGCATCTCCGCAATATTACCTTCAGTTAATACTAAACCGCCGATTAATTGCACATCAAAATGACGCATGCCAAGCACACGCTTCGACGCTTCGCGCACCACTGCGAAAGCTTCTGGAATTACTGTTGTAATATCTTCACCATTTTCAAGGCGCTCTTTGAAAAGAGGTGTATTTGCTTTTAATTCTTCATCAGTTAAGTCAACATAATTTGGTTCTAACGCATTAATTTGATCTACTAATTTGTAGTAGCGTTTTAACTCTTTGCGACTTGTCTTCTCTGGATTTCGTTTAAAAAATGAGAACATGCATCTAACGCTCCTTTAATGTTTACCTACATCGATATAGGCACTCCTCATTTTAACAAATTTTGCGTGCATTGCCTATGCAAACGTATACTATAGGAAATTACTACAAAAAAAATTTGACGCATGCTATAATAAACGGTAGATTGGCATGCACATTATTTTTTGAGGAGGATACCCTTGGGTTACTTGTCTTTAGTTGTGGCTTTTGTAGCCTCAATTTTACTCACACCAGTAGTCAAGCGCGTTGCTTTTCGGATAGGGGCGGTTGATGCGCCCAACTATCGTAAAGTACACTCGCGTATTATGCCTCGTCTAGGCGGACTCGCTGTGTTTTTAGCGTTCGTGATTGGCTTTGCTGTTTACCAACCGCAAAGTAAATACAGTCTCGCAATTTTATTAGGCGCAACTATTATTGTCATTACTGGCGTACTAGATGATATGTACGAAATTTCAGCAAAGGCAAAATTACTCGGTCAGTTTGCCGCAGCACTTATTGTAATCTTTGTAGGTGGCATTCAGGTAGAGTTTATTAATTTACCTTTTCAAGGCACTTTAGATTTTGGTTTCTTGAGCATTCCATTTACACTGCTTTGGATTATCGGTATTACAAATGCGATTAACTTAATTGATGGGCTTGACGGACTTGCCGCAGGTGTTTCAACAATTGCGTTAATGACATTAGCTGCTATGGCTTTTATAATGGGCAATACATTTGTAATGGCAACTGCAGCTATCTTAGCTGCTGCATGCATAGGCTTTTTATTTTACAATTTCCACCCTGCGTCAATCTTTATGGGTGACACAGGCGCACTATTTTTAGGATTTATGATTTCCGTACTATCATTGCTTGGCTTTAAAAGCATTACGATGGTGTCGTTTATCATTCCAATCATCATGCTAGGTGTGCCAATCTCAGACACATTCTTCGCCATCGTGCGCCGCTTCCGAATGAAGCAAAAATGGTCTGACCCAGATAAATCCCATTTGCACCATTGCTTATTAAATATGGGCTTCTCTCATCGCCAATCCGTATTATTAATTTACGGTATCGCTACGATGTTTGGTGTAGCCGCAATTATTTTCTCAATGGCTAAAGTATGGGGCGCGATTTTACTCATCAGCGTTATTTTGATTGCAATTGAGTTATTTGTAGAGATCATTGGGCTAGCAGGTAAAAACTATCGCCCGCTACTCAATATTGTACGTATTTTTAACAAGTAAACTAAAAGGCTCGCACTGTTCAACTGAACAATGCGAGCCTTTTTCTTATGCTTTTCTAAATTTACGTGTAGATTTACGAATAAACTCTTTAAACTCTTCAATACCAAACACCCAATAAGTAACAAACACCGTCACAAAGAATACGACGACACCTACAATAAAGGTTAGCCATTTGTAATCAAATACTAAAAACTCACTTGCTAAATACACAATGACTGTAATAATCACAAACGGTGGCCATGCGCGATAGTAGCTTGACTCCTTCGCAAATAAACCAAACTTTAAGCCGTATTTAAAGTATGCATACGCTACTAACATTACATAGTTAACCACGGCACTAACTAGTGTGCCCCACGCAATAGCACTCGGCCCGTACTTATCAACAAATAACATCATAATTAAAATGTTAATGCCAAGGACGTTCACGATACTAAATACGACTGGTGCAATTGAGTCACCTTTCGCATAATAGAAGCGCGTAATATACATATTAGCAGCTAGGAAATACATCGCTAGTACAAAAATCGCTAAGATTGGCGCTGTCAGTGCTGTCGAATTTGTATCAAAGTTACCGTATTCAAAAACCACTTGAACGAGGTTTTCGGAATAAAAGTAAGAGAATACTGTGACAGGTAATAATAGTAATAGTAAGTAGTGTAGGCCTTTTGAGTATAGGGTACGAATACCGCTAATATCCTTTTCAGCTTCCTTACGACTTAAAATTGGGTAAATAACTGTCGTAACCGCAGTAATTAAAATCGCCTGCGGGAACTGCATTAAGCGTGAGGCATAGTTGACGGCTGAAATCGCACCATCTGATAAACCTGTTGCAAATAAACGTTGCAGTAATGCATATAGTTGGATTGTTGCACCACCAATTATCATTGGTAATACCATCAACCACAGTTGCTGAGTGGATAAAGTATGCTTAAAAGATATGCCGACAGGGTGTGTTTTTAATCGGCGATAGCCAATAATTAAAAAGAACACCATAATAGCCGCGCTCACTAAAGCACTAATACCGTAACCTACTGCGCCTACAAAATAAGAAAGCACAACAGCAATCACTAAAAAGCTCGCATTATAAATTAAAATCGCAAAACTTGATAAATGGAACTTGTCATTTACATTAAGCAAACCACTATACCACGAAGAAAGTACGAGTAAAACTGAAGACGGCATCATCCAATAAAACAGTTGCTCTGTTAGTGTTAAAAGCTCGCCTTCCATTTCTTTTTTACCTTGGTAAAATAATTGAAGTAATGAATCTGTGAAGAACATCATAACTGCTGTTAACAGCGTTGTTGTAATCAATACAATTGTAAAAGATTGCTTTACAAATAGCGCTTTATCTGTTGTTTCACGATTATAAATCGAAATAACCGCCGTGGTGAATGCACCACCTACCGCTAAATATAAAAAGTTAGGGATGGTGTACGCAGTAAAAATACTATCTGAGTAATTTGTCGAACCATATTGGAAGCCAATCACCATTTCACGTAGGAATCCAAAAATACGGGCTACGATATTAATGACGGCTACTGCACCTACAATTTTGAAAAATTTGTTCATTGGTTTCGACCGCCTTTAGCGGCAGCCTCATAAATTTGCTGCAAGCGCATGACGATATTTTTTTCATCATGTAGCGTCAACACATCCTGTACGGCACGCTCATTATAATAATCTGCTAGCGGCACATTTAAGGCACGCTTCATTTCCTGTGCAAGTGCTGTTGCATTACGTGGTGGTACGAGATGTCCTGCACCATAACCTAATAACGAAACTAGCCCGCCTACTTCACTAGCAATAACAGGTGTACCTGTTGCTAATGCTTCTAGTGCTACTAAGCCAAAGCCTTCTAAATGGGATGGTAACACAAAAACATCGCTTCGCTGTAACCATTGCACAAGTTCAGGCTGTGGCAGCGGATCAATAAAAGTAACATCCTCATCAATAAATGGTTTTAGACGTTTGTAAAATTCTTGATCACGGCGTGCACCAATAATCGTAAGCTTTACAGGTCGATCACCTTTTGTTTTTACCATTTGAAAAGCCTGTATAAGCTCCTCTACACCTTTTTGCTCAATGACATTACCAATAAATAAATAATGGAAAGGCTCATCATTCGTTACTATAGCTTTTGGTGCTGGCTTAAACACTTCACAGTTTACTCCCATACTAATGACAGAGATTTTTTCCTTCGGTACAGAAAAATCCTGCTCAATTTGTTCAGCTAATACGGGCCCAACTGCAATAACATGCTCACTGTTAGCCAAAATTGTTTCGGTCCAACTAAATAAACGTGAGCTTTTACGCGCCATGCGTTCAATATCGCCACCGTGCGCTGTAACTACATATGGTATACCAAATAAACGCTTAATTATTAACGCTAGCATACCTGATGGAAAGGCATAGTGTGCATGTGTGACTTGCACAGTTTTACGATGCTTAAAGCCTTGTTTAAGTGCTGTTAGTCCCCACTTAGTATACTTCATTAATACGTTCTTCTTACCTGTCGCGGGATTGTCATTAACCGCTGTTACAACCTCAAAGCCCGCTTCTCGCAATGCTTCTACTTGATTTTTTACGAAAATGCCAAAGGATAAATGATTGTCGGTAGGATACATATTGCTAATGACTAAAATTTTCTTCATAGCTCCTTCACCGCCTCTTTCATTAATTGTTTCCCCTTCATGGCTTCGCTGTGAATATGATTAGCAATTTGCTTTGTTTCAATAATAAGATTATCCCAGTCGCCAAACATCTCAGCGATGCGTCTTGCTACAATTGCATCATCACGCGCGATGTCTTCCATTGATAAGCAACGATGCGATGCGTTTACGAGTGACATAAAGTCCCGCACCTTAACATGGTACGAAATTGCTAGCACCGGTGTTTCGGCATCTGTTGCTAAAATCAACGAATGCAAACGCGTACCAATCACCACATCTTGCTCCCCCACTACCTCAAGTAAGCGCTCTGGGTATAAATTTTCATCTAAAATCGAGACGCGGTCCTTATAACGCATCTTTTTTTGAATATCTTTTGTAACCGTAACATCCTGCGGATACTTTGTTGCAAAAAATGTAATATCTACATCTTGCTGCTCTACTAGACTATCAATATTTTTTGCCATACTTGTCGTATAGACGTCGTATTTTTCGATATTACCTTCGGGCCAATAGTTGGCATTATAATAAGGTACAGCCGAAATACCAATCTTACGCGGTTTGTTGGCATAACGCGTACGCTCCTGTTTAAGCGTAAATGCAGGATCACCAATTACCTCTACATCCTTTTTGACGCCAATCTTTTTAAGCAGTTCCTTAGATTCGGGATCACGTACCGAAATATTTGCGGCATAGCGACACATTACCTTAATAATGGTACGCCCTATAAATGTATCGAGCGGACCTGCACCGCAACCATAAACGATATAAGGAACGTTACTATTTCTTGCCATCATTGCATAGGCACCGTATAAATGAGCTTCTCTGCGATAAAAGTCCATTAAAATACCGCCGCCCCCAATGATAAGTAAATCAAACTGCGACACATAACGCTTATTATTCTTATACGTATGAATAAATGTTTTATATAATTTATTCTTCCTATAATATAGCGGATAACTTTTGACACCGTAGCGCTCGGATGTTTGCTGCGTATTGTTACTAAACACAGTGATGTCTTGGTCCTCAACAGGAAACACTTCTTTAACCTGTTGAATAATGCTATATAGAATAGACTCGTCACCGTTGTTATCATTGCCGTAGTTGCCTACAATACCTATTCTCATTCCACTACATCCTTTTATTTTAATTAAGGTTGATTATACCATACATAATAAGAGCTGCCTTTATGAACAAAGGCAGCTTTTTAATTATTTTTCCATATTGATTGCCTTATAAACAAACAAGCCAAAGTGCATACGTGTGATAGCTGTCGTTGGTTTAAATG
This sequence comes from Metalysinibacillus saudimassiliensis, assembly GCA_000935965.1. Classification (GTDB taxonomy): domain Bacteria; phylum Bacillota; class Bacilli; order Bacillales_A; family Planococcaceae; genus Metalysinibacillus; species Metalysinibacillus saudimassiliensis. Next base: position 370,995 of record LN483074.1, on the reverse strand, counting down.
TACCATCTGCATAGCCTGTTGTAATATTATGTGCCGCCATTTTTTGTACGTGCTCATAATACCAATCATCTTTACTCACATCACTAAAGTCTTTTGCAGCACCGTCCGTTAACTCAAAACCTAGGCTAATCATTTTTGCCATCTGTGCACGTGTAAGTGTGCCTTTAGGGTTAAAGTTACCATTAGCGCCCGAAATAATACCTGCGTTTGCTAAGGCTGCAATTTCTTTATAGTAAGCATGGGTTGTTGGTACATCCGCAAAGTTCGGGTTCTCTATTGTTGATGTATCAAGTTGTAACACTTTGCTTAAAATTAGTGCTGCGTGCTCACGGCTTAGTGATTGATTTGGTCTAAAGCTCCCATCACTATAACCATTAATAATTTTATTATCTGTTAAATACGCAAGTTCTTTTTCGTAGGTATAACCTACTGGGATGTCCGTAAATAGTCCTTGCTTTTTAATCGTAACATTTGCCGCCACTTGTTTATTGCCTAGCTTTGCAATGACTTGACCTGATGCTCCTGGTGTACGCGCCGTAAATGTACCATTACTTGCTACGCCACCAATATCCCCTGTTGTTGACCATTCAATCGCGCTTTCATCATACGCAATCTTTTGTCCATTGTCGCCTAATACATTGACGACATTAAATTTAACTTGTTGCCCCTCACTCATCGTAATCGCGCTTGGCTGTACGGCCATTGTTGTAGGGCCTGCTAATGTTTTAACTGGGAAGGACTCTACTTGTGTACCATTATGGTATACAAAGATGCGGTCATCGCCAGCAGTTGTTGCTTTATAGCTTGTGCCATTAATCGCTAGTGTACCGTTTTGTGTTGACAATGTTATGCCCTTGTCATGTGGCAAGCGATTATAGTTTTTATCAAAGACCGCGCTCACTTTAACAGATGAGCTCGCTCCCACTACTAATGGTATATCTTTTTCAATCTCCATCCATGCGCGGCTACCTGCGCCTGTTGGCTCTTTTGATACAGCTTGTAAAATTGTTGAAACTTGACGCTGTGCATTACCGGCATTTGATGGTAAGTTGGCAAGCTCAATACGGCTATCAAATGATAAGCGATTACGTACGGCCATTGTTGTTGAACCACCGCCATCTAAATTAATAGCTGACTCCATACCAAGCTTTACTAAATAGTTTGCGAGCTGGGTCATATTCATCCCCTTACTATGCCACTGGCGGCCATCAATGGTAATTAAATGAACTTGCTTACCACCATTGCTAGTTGCTACAACTGTACGTGGTGCTGTCTCACGTGCACGCGGGCTTGAGCTACTCATCATGACATACGGTTTGCTATCACGCACAAGCATTGGCCCACTCGCAATAATATAGTCTGCGCCGTGCCATTTTGAGTCAATTTGGAAGTTGGCTGTCATCTCATCACCAACTTGGATATGTTTGTACTTATTAAACCAATCAGAGCCTTGCAATGACACAACAAAACCCGTGCGCGGAATTGTTAAGCGCTCCTTTGAACCATATGGCTTAATTTGCGTTACTTTACCTGTTAACGTTTGACCAAAGTAGTTAGAGCTAATCTCTTTACCTGTATCTACGACAATCTCAAAGCCGTACTCATTTGTATCCGTATAGCTTTTATAAAACTGCGGAGTATAAATAATAGATTCATAAATATTACGTTGACGGTTCATACCTGTAATTTCATTTGTGACACCGCCACTCGTTAGGCTCACTTTAAAATCAAAGAAATCAATAAGCCCCTTCCCTGATTTATCAATACCAAATGCTGTTGGTACATTTAAATACTCATCAGAGCCTTTAGATACAACACCACCATTAACAATTGTGTTTTTGTACGCTAATAAAAATAACGGAAAGCCTTCTGCCATATTAAAGAAGCCCGCATTAATAGCGCCTGCTACACGATTGCCCTCACGTGAGTTACGCGTTGCAAGTGAAGTTGTTGTTTCCTTACCATTAATACGCGTTGGTAAGCCCAGTTGGACCTCCGTTTTACCTGGTGTAACGTCAACCGCGATATGATTAATATATTGCTGACCATTATCGTAATATTTGTATTGTTTATATTGAATGTCCTCTGCGAGAGGATATTCCTTTTCAGTGGATTGAAATGCGGACGCACTAACGGGACTAGCTAGCACAAAGGCACTTGCGACAACGGACAACATCTTCGAAAACGTATTCATTTTTTTCTACTTCCTTCCTTTCTTAGACACACTACTATTTACACTAACAAACTCTACTTGCAATTGCTATATTACAATTATGGCAATTTGTTTATATTACGATTGCAATGTGTCATTCGCGTTAAATCGTATGTTACTATTAAAGTAATCATATATCGGGAGGGTTTTGTTTGAAGAAATTTAGTAATTACTTCTTCATATTCGTTTTATTACTTGGTTTTTTGGCGATTGGTAGTACATCCGCAAAAGCTGCTACGGTCAACTCACACACAGAGGGGATTAACTATTTAATTAATATTAATGCGTTATCGCCTTCTACTAACACAACGTCACCTGTCACGCGCGCACAATTTGCTTCATTCATTACAAAAAGTTTAAACCTAACAACAGAGGGCGATGCTACTTTTACCGACGTAGCTAAAGATGCTACAAACTACAGCGATATTAGTAAAGCTGTTAAGGCTGGCATTGTTACAGGCTACACGGATAACACGTTCAAACCAAACGAACCTATCTCACGCGTCCATATGGCGGTTATGCTTAACCGTATGCTCGAATACAAAAAAGTGCCGCTAAAAACAGCACCACTCGCTTTTGAAGATGCTGATAAAATTTTAGCTGACTATCAAGATGCAGTAGCTGTTGGCGCTGCACTTAACATTATCCAAGGTAAAAAAGGCTACTTCATGCCACAGAACAACGCAACGATTGCACAAGCTGCAACATTTATTGTGCGTACTGTAAAAGTCATTGACCCAAAACTTGAAGTACCTGAAGTTAAGCCAAGTGAAAAACCTACACCACCTCCTGCAATTACAGGTAAGTATGTAGTTAAAGAAGTACAGCATGGTCAATTAATCGCTAAATCAAGCTTCCCTACATTAACAGAAGCTCGTGCAGCAATGGCAAATGCTAATCAAGTCGTAACACTTAACGACCGCATCATCGAAATGAAATCAGGATTTGCTGTTACCAATAAATACATTCCGTACCGTTCACAAACAATTAACGATCAGTTAGCAGTAGCCGAAAACACAGAGCTAGAGTTTATTAGTAGTGACGGTGTTAATGCTAAAGTAAGCCTTTCAGGTCAAATCGGTACCGTAAGTTTAAATGATGTTACACTTTATCCATTTTCATTAGCTAAAGGTCGTGCGTATTATGCAAATGTTAACGGCGAGCTAACACATTATTTATACAAACACTCAGCTAACCAATACTACGCTTCATATACGATTGGTAAAGCACCAGACTTCATGAAGCCTGGCGAGCGTTATTATAGCTGGAATGGCATGAACTTTACAGGCGGCGGCACTACAGCCGAAGCATATAACTACTATCAATTTTTACCTGCACGCACAAAAACAAATTACACTGCAGCTGAGCTAGATGCTTACATTATGACAATGCTACGCTCTTTAGATGCTAACGGTGGGATTTGGGTCAACGGTGCTCAACAAAAAAACATTGCATCACGCAGTAAATTAATCGGTCTTGGTGAGCCATTAAAACGCATTGAACAAAAATACCAAATTAACGCAATGCTTATCCTATCATTAGCACAACACGAAAGTGCCTACGGTATGAGTAAGCATGCTCAAGAGTTAAACAACTTATTTGGTCTGTATGTTTATGATACAAACCCACTTAATAAAAAGTTCAATTCAATTGAAGCTAACATTGACGAGCTTGTTAATAAATTTTTACAACCTAACTACTTAACACCAACAGGTCCTTACGCTAATGGTGGTGCTGTAGGTTCTAAAGCAGTTGGCTTTAATATGAAATATGCCTCTGACCCATTCTGGGGTGCAAAAATTGCGGGTCACTATTACCGCGCCGAAAAAACAATGGGCTTTAAAGATGCTAATCAGCCGTACACACTTGGCTTAACAACATCTGCTCTACCTGTTCGTACAGTAGCAACACTGCACAACAACACACCATTCTTCACATACAAACGCGCTGGTATGCCAGTAGCGATTACGAGTGATAATATTGCTGACTGGTACGAAGTGCTTTCTGATAAACTTCACTCAGCACCAATCTATGCACCAAAAGCAAATGTACGTATTATCCCAACAACAAAATAATGCACAAAAGCCTTTGAAATCAAATGATTTCAAAGGCTTTTTATTAATTACGAATATCAAATTTAATGCGACCTGTTGTGTCAGGCGTTTTAATAATAGCTGACGCTAATATCACAAAGCCTAGCATCAACACAAAGATTAAATCAAGTAACCCTGTGTGCATAGATACGGTAAACATCGTAATAACAAATGCATACGCCACCGTATGGAAGCTGTGCATACCTGCTTGCTTCACTTTATTATAAACGAGCGATACAATAGCACCATATAATAGGAAGCCTATTGCTACTAGTAAGTACCCACCATCTAAAAATAGCTGTCCAATAAATGTTGGCGTTGTTGTGCGGTTAGGACGTGTAATAAACTTACCATCCTCTACACTCAATGAGTTAACAACCTCTGTTACTTTCATACGTGGTGATACTTGCTCACCTGGTAATACTGTACTGAATACACCTGCATGGATTTCGCCACCAAGGTAGCCCTCTTTATCCGTATACTCAATAATTTTACTTAATACAATATGTCCTGTTACACTCTCACCATTTAAACCACGAATCCATTTTGGTGTTAAGTTAACTTGTTGTTCAACCGTTAATAATTTTTCTTTTTCTTCTTCTTTCATTTCACTAATATCAGGCTGATCGCGATTGTTAAACTCCTTCGTTGTATCCTCTGTTACAACACGTAGGAAACCAAACATAGAGAATAAAATACCTACGATTAACAAGAAGCTTAAGAACCATGATAGCTTAATACGCTGAACCGTATAATGGAACACAATAATGCCTGTAAATAACATTAAAATTAATGGCGTGCGGTAACCCATTAATAAGAATAAAAACATAATAACAGCAAATGCTACTGCATACATAATAGCTTTTTTCCATGTCATGCTTGTTTCTTTTACCATGCGGTATGACAGCAATAATAATGCCCCGTACCATAGTAAATGGCTAAAGAACATTAACTTAGGATTTAAACCACGGCGTACGGATTCGTCTGAAATCCCTAAACCATTTTGTACAACCATAAAGCCATAAGCTACAATACCAATGACCATTAATGCCACAATAAAGTGCACAACATATTTTCCTAACGCTGCAAGGCCAAATGTAGGAAATGTCCACCCTTTTTTATCTACGATATAAACACCAATATAATAAAATAGTAGCGCTGTAATAACAGCGGGCCAAATCGAATAAGAAATATTAAATAACTCAAATCGATGGAAGTCAAATAAACTTGTAAAGAAATACAATACTAAAATAAATGGTAAAAAGAAATACGGAGAAAATGTATCAATCTTGTTCATCTTCGCCAATGTTGATTTTAAATAACTCATGTTTTTCACATCTTATGTAGATGTGCTACCTCCTCGCAGCTTAAAATTTATCGCTTCGTACTTAAACTCACAAAACTTTTTTCATTATAACACACATTGTAAGACCTATACGACACCTTATATTTTCATGCTATAATAGGTCTGTTCTAAAAAAATCCCATATTGGAGGAAGTTTATGAAAAAATTATCAATCACAATGTTTTTCATGCTCGTGTTCTCATTTTTACCAACGACTTATGCTAGCGCAGAGAAGATTGGTATTATGTTTTCTGAGAGCAGTGAAAAATACGCCAACACAACACATCCTGGCGGAAAATTTACGAGCCCTAACACTAATCGTGTACAAACTGTATATCCAAAGGTAGATTACAGCTCAACATTAGACAAAGAACTTAAAGCTTACCATATGTATAAACAAATGGGCTATGACGTAGAAAAGGTTTCGGAAAGTATGTTAAGCGATGTTACTACTTTGACGAAATTTGATGCTATTGTGTTCCCGTATACTGTAATGATGAACCACCAACAACGCGAATCATTAAAAGCGTACATCCGTGCAGGTGGCGGTGCAGTATTTGCATTCCAAACAGCTCGCAATGAAGGGGCTCATTTCCCTAAAGCTGGACAGCCAGACATATCACCACTTATTTTCCACACTGACTCTTGGATTTTTGAGTGGGATAACTTAACTGAAGTTTTCCAATCTCGCTTTATTGATGATGTTGTATTAGGAAATGCTACTGTAACAGCTGGTAACAGCACACACCCTATCGTAGCAAATGCACAAGCGGAGTTGGGTCGTAAGCTAGCGATGACCGACACATCACAAAACTGGGTAGAAATCATTAAGCCTTGGCAAAATAAAAATAATAATATCCAACCTGTATTATTCTTTTCAAAATATGATTACACTGATAAATCTGCGACAATGAACGCTGATACATATGGTGCAGCACATGCCATCCAATACGGTAAAGGTCGCGTTGTCCAAATTGGCTACAAAATCATGGATTATATTCATGTAGAGGCCAATGACAACTGGGAAGACAGCTCAAAAGGTTTAGCCTTCAGTGACAAAAAAGGTAATGAAGATGCTAAAGCATTTATGAAATCTTCATTAAACTGGGTAAAAGCACCAAACCAAAGTAACAACAAACGCCAATATAACCTATCACTATATACAGATGGGCTCCAAGGCTATGTATCACCACGAGGCTTTGTTTATCGCTCAACCGCTACTGTAAAAAATAATGGTAACGTGCCTGCACGCGGTACATTAAAAGTAGAAGTGCTAAACAGTAATGGTAAAGTTGTAGGTGCAAGCCATCAGCGCTACTTACCAGGTCTTGCTGCAGACGCTACTGAAAATAATGCAGATAAGCGTGACGTAAGTAAGCATCACGAAAAATTTGAAATTTACCTTCAAGGCTTACCTGCTGGTGTTTATACAGTACGTACAAGCTTTACAGAAGGTCGCCTTGACCAAAAAACGGTAGGCTTTAAATTTAAAACAATGGCTGAAGTAAAAACATTCCATTACGCTGGTGGTAACACGCACGCGCGCTTTAGTAATGTACCAATGTTCCGCGACGTATCACAAAGTGGCGGCGCTTATTATGATATTAAAAACTTACACGCCCTTGGTGTTGTAACAGGTTATAACGCTACAACATTTGCACCAACAAAAACAATTACGCGCACACAGGCAGCTACAATGGTTTTACGTGCACTAGGCGTATCACCTTCAAGTAGTGCTACCTTAAATGTTAGTGACTTACAACGTGGTCAATATGGTTACGATGTATTAGCTACTGCAGCACAATATGGCATCGTATCTCCACAAAATGGTCGCATTAATGCCAACGCTCCTATGACACGTGGTGACATGGCGCAAGCATTAGTGAATGGTTTTAAACTTGTTGGGCCACATACACGAACATTTACAGATGTACCATCAACACACCCGCAACATAACGCGATTCAAACATTATCAGCTTTAGATATTACAACAGGCTATCAAGATAATTCATTCCGTCCTGACAGTGCAGTAACTCGTCAAAACTTCTCACAATTTGTTAACCGCACATTATTTAATCAAGCTAAGTAAAAAAAGAGCTCATCGCCTAATCGCGATGAGCTCTTTTACTGTCGTATTATTGTTTTGAGTAGTATTGAACGATACCTTGGTAAATTGACTCTGCATAAATTTCTACATATTTATCAGAAACTAATTTAGCACGGTCGCTATCATTTGAAATGAAGCCAAGCTCAACTAATACTGCTGGAATAATAACATTGCGTGTTACGTAGAACGGTGCAGTTTTAATACCGCGGTTATACATGTTTGCATTGTTAACAATTTGTGTATTAATAAATGTTGCTAAGTCATGATCTTCTTTGTACATATCGCCCGCTGAAACGCTGTAGTATGTTTCAGTACCATGTGCATTTTGTCCAGAGAATGAGTTAACGTGTACACTTACAAAGATTTCTGCTTCGTTACGGTTAGTGAAGTCTACGATTTCACCTAACTCAAGGAATTTGTCTGTCGTACGTGTTTGGCGCACATCAGCACCTGCTGCACGTAATTTTTGACCTACTAAATTACCTACTTTTAATACGATTGATTTTTCATTATGACCATTTGACACAGCACCTGGATCTTTACCGCCATGACCTGGGTCAATTACGATAATACGATTTTGTAATGGTAAGCCGTTTTGGTTTAATAATTTTAAATATGATTTGTATACCCATGCTGATTGACCATTGTAGTTAATGTTAGCCCAGTAGCCAGAAATTTTATTAACTGCTACACGTTGACCCATGCGTAATTGCCCAACTTGTTTTGATTGGTTGTTAGCTTGTGCACGTACATTAACATAATCCACTGTTACACGACCTACTGTTGAAGTTGGTCCTGCTGTTGGTGGTGTTGGCTGTGCAGGTGTAATATCTGTTGTACTATTAGCTACAATGTAACCTGGTACATTTTTATAAGCAACTTGGTAGTAACCATCTTTACTTGTATAAACATCTAATTCAGTACCTTTTTTAATTACACCAACTTGTGTAATTTTTTTGCTTGAAGAAGAAGCATCAAAGTATAGATTTAAATCTTGGTTAGCTTTTACTTTTTTAGTCGAAACGCCTAATGGCTCGCGTGTTGTAGCATCTACATACGCTACGTTATTTTTTTGAATATAACCAAACTCACCATTGTACGTAATTTTTAACCAGTCATCTTGCATATCATAAACGGCTAATTTACCACCTGTATTAACATTACCCATCACTTTGCTATTAACTTTAGTTTCTGCATAAATTGGTGCAGCTTGTGTTGTAGAACTCACAATTGCAATAACTTCTTTTGGGTCTGGCTTCTCAGGTACGTTTGTTTCACCTTTTACAGGTAACTCCAAACGGAAATCCTCAGAGCTTGCACGTGCTACAAATGAAGAAAATTGTGCGCGTGATAATGTATTATCTGGCTTAAAGTTCATAGCACGAATTGCTAAACCATTATAATATGCTGTGTTAATTGATGTTGCATATTTATGATTGGCTGTTACGTCACTATAAATTGTATCTTCGCCTTCAAAATCAGATGTATCTAAATCAAAAGCTTTAACTAAAGCATAGCTCATTTCACCACGTTTAATCGCTTCATGTGGGAAGAACTTTTGCCCTTTTTCTACTTCGAAGTAACCTAATTCAACGGCACGTTCGATATAAGGAATGTACTCACTTGTAGCTTCTACGTCTGTAAAGCTTGACTCTGTTGTATCTGCTGGGTTTTGACCGCTAGCAATAACTAACATTTTAGCTACTTGCGCGCGTGATACTTTGTTATTTGGTTTAAAGATAGCAAAACCATCGTCACCTGTATACCCTTTAATAACACCTTTACCTACTAAATATTCAATTTCCTTGTGAGCTCCGTGTGACTCACTTACGTCTGAAAATGCTCGACTTGCTTGTGTGCTCGTAGCTGCTGTGAAGAAAGCTGCCATAGTAACTGCGATAATTGCAATGTAACTTATCATTTTACGCCACAAAACAAATTCCTCCTCTCGTTGTTCACCTATTCTATTATTATCCAAAATCCAAGGTTGTCTGAGTTAGCTATTTTCATCTCTACGTAAACAACACTTCCTTTTCACAAATAAAAGGGGGTTTTGCATATTGCAACCCCGCCCCTCCCATTAAAACTGTTTATACAATTATCACTGTTGTTGAACTATTACTTCACTGAACGCTCAATAAACAGTTTTAAGTGATCTTTAGTTAAGTTATCGTTAAGACCAAAGCTACCATTTGTTTTACCTGTAGTAATTTCATTGTTAGCTAATGTGCTAACATATGAGAATGCCCAATGGTCAGCTGGCACGTCTGTAAATGTTTTAACTTCGCCTTGATCTTGTAAACCAAATGCAATTGTTAAAGCTTTAGCTGCTTGTGCACGTGTAATTAATGAAGAAGGATTAAATTTACCTTCAGCATCACCTGAGAAGATACCTGCTTTACGCGTTGCTTCGATAGCACCCGCATACTCATGAGTAGGCTTTACATCTTTAATTTGTGTGCTATCTACGATTGGATCAGAAGTATCTAAACCTAATGCTGTTGCAATTTGGTATGCTACTTCACCGCGTGTAGCGTATTTAGCTGTGTCAATTGAAGCTTCTTTTACTTCTTCAAAGTTTGTGATACGTTTAGCGCCTGCATAACGGCTACCCCAATAGTATGGGTCGTTGATGCTTGCGTAGCTAACGCCTTGGCTTGTGCCAGAGTGAATCATTTTGCCGTTACCTACGTAAATACCAACGTGGCTTAAGCTTCCTGGACCTGCTGTATTAAAGAAGACTAAATCTCCTGTTTGTAAGTTGCTCTTTGAAACACTTGTACCACGTGCGTGTTGATCCCAAGTTGTACGTCCGATGTTAATACCCAAATCTGAGTAAACACGTTGTGTAAAACCTGAGCAGTCAAAACCTGCTGTAGTAGTACCGCCCCAACGGTAAGGAATGCCTTGATACTTATTAGCTTTTTGGATTAATTCTGATGGTGATGCAGCCTCTGCTGTATTATCTTCACCTGGTGCTGTTGTAAATAGCATGAATGCTGCGAATACTGGTAATAACCACTTTTTCTTCATCTTGATAATGTTCCCCTCTCGACTAATAAATTATTATATGAACGAATTTTATATTTTGCTGTGTTATGCGGTCTCTCATTGACCTGTATATAGACTATCATAAATAAACATAGAATTACTTTTCAATTGTGTAACGCTTAAAAAAAGGGCAATAAACGTTATCAAATCAACGTTTATTGCCCTTTTTTATTTTTACGCACTCTATGTTTATACCCGTTTGTAACACTGTTGTAACATTGTAATAGTGATTTTTAGCATTTTTATTACTAAACACCTAACACTTTAACAGATTTTATCTTCCAGCAAAGTGCTGTACCCAATAAAAGTTACCATCTGCGTCTTGTTCAATCGCTACGCCAATGCGCGTATAATGTGCATTTAACATATTTTTACGATGGCCTGGTGAGTTAATCCAACCAAGCACGGTATGCTTTGGTGTTTTAAAATGACGCGCAATATTTTCGCCAAAGCCTACAAATTGATAGTCAAAAATCGTGGCCATATCCCATGGTTGCCCATAACTCGGTGAATAATGTTCAAAATAATTGTTTTGAATCATATCATTCGCTTTGACGATAGCAACTTGTTCAAGTGAACGATCATAGCGTAATGGGGGTAAATTTTGCTGTGCACGATAAGCATTTGTTAAATTAGCAATCTCAATTGCCCACTCACGTGAATAGTTAACAGTTGGGAGCATAATTTTATTTATGTAATCATAAACTGCTCGGTAGTCTACATGCTCTTTATAATCAATAGCACGTTCTATGATTACTGCTAGCTGTGCACGCGTTACATAACGCTCTGGATAAAAGTGTTGTAACGATACCCCACTCATAATATCTGCTGAGGCAAGCGCGCCAATATAATTATAAGACCATGTATTTTTTGTAACATCCGCATATGTTAAACAGTGAGGTGTATCATACTCCATTTCATTTGCAATTGCTACCATTTTAGCAACATGGCTACGGCGTAAATATTTATCACCATTAAAGTGCATAGTATTTTGTAAAGCACCAATAGCAGTTAATCGCTTGACTGCTTCATAATGAGGCATTTTATCTGTAACATCTTTAAAAGCAAGAGGGATTGTAGGTACGTCCCGATCAATTAATGTTGCAATCACTTCACTCGCCTCTTGACGTGTAGCAAAGGCATCTGGCTCAAAGAAGTCACTCTCACGCTTTAAATAACCACCTGTAACTAAACGATTAATCGCGCTGTATGCCCAGTGCTCTGGTGGTACATCCTCGTATTCCTTTGCTTGCACAGTCATTGCGCTCCCCATATATATGATTAATAGCACCATACCAACAGTTTCTTTAACATAACGTTGTATTTTCATTCCATCCCCCTAGCTAAAAAAAGAGCTATCTGAGTTGTCCGCAGATAGCCTTTCTTCTATTATAGTTGTTTTAAATAATCTTCTAACATAAAGGCGTTATGAATTAAACGTCGTTGCTCAGACGTTAAAGCATCGTAGGCTTTTTGTGCGGCTAGCACTTGTTTTTCAAAGTTCGGTGAATCCTCATTAACACTCGTAATCAAGTCAATCACTTTACGAGCAGCTGTAACATCCTTATTTGCTTTATCAAGCTTATCATAATTAATAATATGCTTGCGTAACGCTGTCGGTAAGGATACGTAGGCTGCTTGTGCATCTTCTACCATTGTAAAGTAATCGGAAGATGTTGGCGAAATACGTGCAATGGTTTCCATAACTTTATCCAACAATGCGCGCTGTGCCTCTGCCTCAAGTAACTTATTATAGTTAGAAACACGTTGCTTATCTGCACTACTTAATTGATTATACTCTTTACGCACTAATTGCACGAGACCAAAATAATTAGGGTCTGATGGTTTAAGCGCCTCAATCTTATCATGCACTTTAATGACATCTGTTAATGTTAAAAATACTTTTGCATTATAAACATATTTACGTTGTGTAGCGTCGAGCTTATCATAAGCATTCATTACAATTTGATATTGTTTAGCCATATCTCTAGCAGTAAAAATAGCATCAATTTTATTTACAACATCCTGTACAGGCTTTGCTATTTTCTCTTGGGCTTGTAGTAAAGAATAGTTTTTCACGGCGCGTTTACGCTCTGCAGAAAGACCATTGTAAACATTACGCGCTGTCTGTACATTTTTTAAATAGTCTTCGGCTGGTGAGTTAGGTAATGAAGCTATTAATTCATCAATATCAGAAGCACTCGCAATATTTTTTTCGGCCTCTAGTAAGATGTCTAGGTTTGGTACAAGCGCCTTACGCTCATCATCTAACGCATTATAAAGCGCGCGTGATTTTTCGGTATCATCATGATACGTTTTACTCGCAGGTTTAATTTTACTAATCAGCTCTGTCACCTTAGCTACAGGTTCATGATACTGCAACCAATCATAATTACTCACTAAAGCGCGCTGTGTACGGTCGAGCTTGCCATAGGCGTTACGTGCTGCTGCTGTATCTTTAATGAAACTATCCATCTCAGGGTCAATGCGTTCAATTAATACCATTGTATTTAATACAGGCTTGACTGCTCGCTCATGCATGGTTAACTCTTTTTGATTACTAACAAGGCGTTTTTGTTGCGAAGAAAGACGGTCAAACGCTATGCGCGCTGCTGTTAAACGCTTCATATAGTCCTCGTGCTTGGTATCCGCGATTGCCTCATCAATAAGCGTAATGACCTCTGCAGCTTGGCCAAGTTGTTGCTCAGCCTCTACTAGTAAATCAAGATTAGTAATAAGCCCCTGTTCAAGTTTGGTTAATGCTTCATATACTTTGCGCAAGCGCTCTACATCCTTCGCAAAGGTTTTATTTGTAGGTTTGAGCGCCGCAATATCACCAATTAAATAAGCAACTGGCTCCACGCTTACTAAATCTTTATAGTTGGTAACACGTGCCTTCGATAATGGTGTTAAATTATCATACGCCTTACGTGCTGCTGTTACGCGCTTAGCATAATCACGGTAACCTGGGTCTAAGTTTTGTATCAGTTGTACTACTTTAATTACTGTTTTATTTTCACGCTCAAAATCCGTTAAAATTTTACCATTTTGTACAAGGCGTTTGATATTGCTATCCATCGCTTTATACGCTGTACCCAGTTTCGCTACTTCTTCTACCATTTTTTCAGGTGGTGTAGTTTCAAGTGCCATAATACGTGTATCCATATCATCTGCCGCTTTAATAAAGCCCTCAGCCTCTAACAGTTTGCCGTAGTTAAATACTTTAGCTTGATGTGAAGACTGCAATGCATCATACGTTGTTCGCAAGGTTTTCGTATCTTCCCGGAAAGTTTTTGTAGTAGGGCGTAGTTTATTTAATGCTTCGATAATATCGCTATAAATTAAGGCTTCTTCAATAAAGGCGTAGTTAGTAACATAGGCCTGCTGTACAGTTGGTAACTTATCGTAAGCACTCTTAGCAGACTTTACTTTGCTAGTGAAGTTTTTAGCGCCCTCGTCAATAGTATCAATCATATCAATCACGCGTAACACAGCCTTATAGTCCTTTTCATGAGTGGCTAAATCTTTGCTATTGGCTACTACTTTACGTGCTGACGCTGGCAAATCATTATATTTAGCTCGCGCTTCAATCATTGTCTTAATATAGGTAGTCTTATCACCTTTAACTAATGTATCAAGTGCGTCAATCAGCTTAATAACATCAGCCGCTACCTTTTTTTCGTCCTCCATTACACTAATTTGGTTATCTAATTGTGTAATGCGTTTGGCAGTCGCTTCTTTAAGATTGCCTTCAGCTATATCATTTTTTAATTCGCTATGCATTTGACGTAATTTTTTTAATTCATTTGCATAATCGTAATGTGTTGGTTTTAGTTTTTTGATAGCTTGCTCTAATTCGGCAAGTGGTACGAATGTTTCTAGACGCTTGGCATACGTTAGCAAGCCACGCTCGGCCTCTGTATATTTATCAAGCGTTTTTTTCGCACTTAGTGTTTTAGTTGCAAAGGACTTGTCAGCAGGATGTAACGCTTCAAGTTGGTCATCGAGCTTTTCTAACGCTTTAATTTGACGCTCCCATGTGCTTAAATCCTTTGCGTTAGCAACTAGACGTTGTGCCTCCTTATCTAACTTTTCGAAATCAGCACGTGCTGCTTGTACTGCATCAATAGAAGTAATGGCCGCAATAGCCTTTTCTACGACTAACACGTCTTCTAGTAATTGTTGTTGGGCTTCGATTATTTCGAGTGCACGGTCTACTTCAATTTTATTGCGTGCTGTAATGCTAGCACCAAGCTTCGCTAAATCGTCTACTTGTGTACGGTATTCAGGTTTGTTAGAAGGACGTAACTTTGCAACTTCCTCAATAAAGGTTGCTTCATTAACAAAAGCATCTAGCTCCGCCTTAATTAAGCCTTGACCCACTGGTGTTAGTCGATAGTATGCCGCTTCAGTTGCTTTCACGGCGCGTAAATAATCAGCTGACGTTTTATAGTGTTTAGTCTTTAGCTCCTCGAGCATTACGCGCACAGCCTCAACCTCACTTGCTACTTGCTCCGTTTGAGTAAGTAAAGTAAAGACAGGTTTTGATTCACCAGGCATCGTAAAAGATGCAATAGCATTTTGCCCCTCAACCGAGGTTTTATTATAATCAGTACGTATCTCACGCGCAAGCTCATCTGCTGCTTTACTATCCTGTGTCCCATGGAAAGTTTTCAATTTATCAATTGTTGGTTTAATCTCACCTACTACTTGCTCTACGCGTAATAAATGGTCAACATTTAAACCTTGATCAACAAAAAACTTCTTTTGATTGACCTCACTATTACCATACTGCAGTGCCTGTCCTACAAATTGGTCAATGAGCGCTGGCGTTACCTTATCTACAACTAGAAAATCTTTATATGCTTTATTAGTTGCTGTCATCTTTGTATCGATGTCGTTGTACGCAGCTTTGACTCCACTCGCTTCGTAAGCGTCTACTAAGTTAGTATGTGTAAATAATAAAGGCGCAAGCTTTGTACCTAACGCTTGAATATCTGCACGATACGTAAAGTACGCATTAATATATTTAACTTTTTCTGTTAGTAATTCAAGCTCTTCGGTAGTAAAATCTAATTGATTACGTTGATTAGTAGTAATATAGCTTTGGGCTAAAGTGATTTGCTCTCTTGTCGCAAGCTCAGTTAATCCATGGACAAGTGTAATGAGTTGTTGCTTTAACTCAGCTGGGTCTGTGGACATTGTCGCGGCTGTTGGTAATGACGTGGATGTTGGCATAGTAGGTGCTGCCTCTGCAATAGGTGTTAGTATCGTTGGTATAAGTAAAGCTCCTGCTACTACGCTTATTTGTATTTTTTTAGTCACGTAACTCAATCCTTCCTTTTATGTATGCTGTTACTTCTTTATAATTATATACTTTATATCGGCATTTTAGGCCGCTTTTTTAGCAACTGTTGGCATTTGACGTTTAGCATAAAGCCTAGAAGGTAATTAAACACATAGGCTACATGATTTTGGTATCGTTATTACCAAAGTGATTGTATAATGAGGTATCATAACGTTTTAATGATATTAAGAGAGGAAGCTGTGCATGTTTTATGATTACGCATTTTTTAAAAGCTTATTTAATCCCTCTTCCCTAACAACTGCATTAGCAAGAGAAGCAGAGATACGTGGTTACAAACGCCGCGTTGCATTTGTTGTATTTTTTACATTACTTATTTTTGCTTTGCAAAACATTTGGGGAATGGGCACAGCCGGGCTATCTCATCTATTTGCTACAAATGAAGCTAACACGTACTTTGTTGCACGTATGATTTCATTTGCAATAACGATAGTTTGGGCTATTTTATTTTTTGTATTCCATTATTATTTAATCGCCTTTGTACTAGCTACCTTCAATGAGCTTCCTAAGCAATGGGTTCGCAAGGTACAATTATTTGTGGTAGCTATTTTTATGACCGAAAAGGCCATACTGCTTGCTGTATTTTATAGCGTAGGTTTCACGACAAACTTAAATTTCTTTTCTTTAGCGCCTTTGGTAGCTAAAGTAACGTCTGAACCAATTATTTTATTTACGCTAAACCAGTTATCAGTATTCTCTGTACTTGCTATCATTGTGCAGTACAAATTTTTAAAACGCTGGATGGAGCAAAGCGCTCATAAAGGGTTGCTTGCTAAAATTATTGCCATCCATATCGTGCTTGCTATCATTATTGGTTTAATGAGTAGTATGCCACTACAGCAATGGATTGTAAGGGGGCTTGTATAATGTCTCGTTTACGCAACTTTATTCAGGATAAGCCTTGGCAGTTTGCTAGCATCACAATAGGACTTGTACTTTTACTCGCTAGTATTTATGCAACCTTCGAAAAAGAAAGTGCCGTTACACGCACCTACTTTGTTGACGAGTTTAAGCGAGCAAACGCGAGCGACTTTGATGCACGCATTGACAAGCCTGCAATCGTTACACCAACCACAACAGAGCTTGTTACAGCAAAAGCCGATGAGCTTGAAGCAATTAAGGTACAAGTAGGCGATGCTATTACTTCTTCGGATGAATTAGCAACCTACCGTGGTAGCGAAGTAGACGATGTCCGCACACGCTTAGAAAAAGAACGTACGGCCTACCAACGTGAGCTAAGTGATTTGCAATCTGCACTTGCTACGATTGAACGCGACTTACGCTCTGCACGTAAACCTGAGAGCAGTATTAAAACGCAACAAAAAGAAAAAGATTTAAACGTTAATGTACAACTTGAATTAGCACAAAGCGAATCACCTGCGACAGCTAAAGCAATTATTGAAGGTAATATCGCACAGGCTAACCGCCAAATCTCTATCGTTGATGCACAATTAAATGAGCTTCAAACACGTCAAAGTGTAAGTAGCCCTGTTGATGGTGTAGTAGCCGATATTGCTGAGTCTGGTGGTTACGTTACATTTACTATCTTTAGTAACGAGCGTCACCTTCGTACGTATGTAACGGAAAAAGATTGGCGTAAAATCGAAAATAACGATCCTGTTGAGCTTGCATTAAAAAATGAAGAAGCAAAAGACGAAAAACAATCTAAAGCACTACAAGAAGCACTAGCTAAACATCGCGCTAAACTAGAGCTTGAAGAAGAACCTAAGGATGTACTAACAGGGCTTGTCGCACAAAAAGTGTTACTACCTGCTGACCTAACCAATTTATGGACAGCTAACTATAACGTATTGCATCCTCTTAAAAAGAAAGAAGCTTACTACGAAATTATGGTAACACCTGAAGAAACAATCGAAGAAGCACCATTTGCAGCGGATGGCCATGTGTCAATCATTACGGATGAAGCAACAGACGCTAACAAAGTGCCAAGTGATTGGATTGTCGAAACGATTGAGCAAGATGAGGACGACGAGGAAGCTGAACCTTATGCGGTCGATAATATTTATTATGTTGATTACGATGGCAAAGTTCGTTTAGAGTCAGTTGACATTGCCTTTGAAGATAAAGGGAAAACAGTTTTCACAAGTATCCTTGATGATGGTACACCAATGCTTAACAATCAAAAGCGTGAGCCAATGGCACGTACTTTCCGCACAATGCCTTTTACTTTAGATAAAAAGCAATGGCGCACATTTAAAAAATTAAAATGGAAAGACTACGTAATTTACTCCGTGTCTGGCCATTAATCGTTAATCCCACTAACTTAGGTTGGTGGGATTTTCTTTATACCTTCTGTTACAATACGTTGTAGGGTATATGGAGGTGAAGTACAATGCAATCTTACGAAAATCATACGGCAAAATTTCCACTTCAACATTTTGTTTGGCTACCACTGAGTGCGCTATCTTTAATCGCACTCATCGTTTACTTATTTACAAGCAACACTTTACTACAAACCAGTTTAATGACGATAACATTAATCATCGCTATTATCGGGGGATGCTGGCACGTCTATATGAGCTTAAATTGCACGACCGTATTATATGGCTAATTGCTTTACTCCGTTACTTTGGCCAACATACTAAATCAACTGACCTTGTTAACTTCTTTGAAGCATCACAAAAAATTTGGCAAGATGATCTTGGCATTGATGTCCCACAAAAAATCCAAGATATTTATAGCAGTTATTTACTCATAAATAAAAAAGAAACCGATGAATTGCGTATAACGCGACTCATCGGTTTCTTTTGCTTTGGCATATCCTTATGCGCTAGCTCTTTTTGTTGCTTGCAATCTACTAATAGATTTTGACACGAGTGCTTGCTGCAAGTTGGCAAACTTACAGCGTAATTATGTTTGGCAGACATAATCCTAGCGACAGTAAGTGGCATAGTGAGTGTAACTTACTTGCTGTCAGTTATAGTATAACCTTCCTATTCTGAACAAAAAATGAACGCTTAATTTTTTAGCTGCAGTTTACCGTCTTTTATTATTACAGAAAACTTTTGTTCTTCATCTTGCTCATTTCCTACCGCATCTTTAAGTTTAGGTGTACTAACTGTCAGTGTTTCTTTATCTGTAATAGTTAACGGTTCAGCAAATGTTAAAATCAGTATGTCATTATCTCCTGATGGTGTAACTTTAGTAGCTTTTATACCATCTACAATAAACTCATCTATTTTCAAGTCTTTAGTCGTTAATGCTTCGGAATAAGTTAGCGTTAATGTTTTAACTACATCTGTACCACCTTTAAATTTATACTCACCTGCTGTTAACGGTTTTGTCCCTACAAATTCTTCTGGTGTTTCTACGATTTGAAGCGTGAGGACATCACTTTGCTTACCAGCGAGCTTTTTAGCATCCCCTACTGTCCAGTCAACTTTTTGATTACGCATTTCTGTACCGTGTTGGTCAAATACTTTAGCTGTTACTGGTAGGTCATCGCCATTAAAATAATTACCAGGTGTAACAGCTACTTCAATTTTAGCTGGCTTTGGTGCAGCAAGGACTGTAATCGTTTGTGAGGCTGTATGCCCATTAACAGTTGCGGTTACGACTACGCTACCACTGTTTTGTAGCGTAACTTTTTCAGTTAAACTACCTGTTAATTGAAGGCTACCTACTTGCCAGTCAACTTGTGCTGTCTTCATTTCTTCACCGTATTGGTCAAATACTTTGGCCTTAACTGTCATGTCCTGACCTTCGTAAAATGGCTTAGTTGTATCTAATGCCAGCTCAACGCGCGCCGCCTCAGCTGGGGCAAACTCATTGACGGTTGTGGTAAGTGTTGTGCGCTCTGTACGCCCTTTCACTTTAAAACTAAATGTCGTTTCGATTGTAGATTTTGGCATTAATTTATTTTTAAGCGTTAGCACACCACCACGGAAAGTATAGTCGCTCGTCGCAAGCGCCTTGCCATCTAGCGCTACTTTTTCCAGTACCGTTGTTGTAGGCAACTCCGTTGTATCACCATACTGTGTAACACCTACGTAGCGTAGCTCAGCATAATCAAACTTGCCATTTACTACAATGCTCGCGTCTACAGTGCTTGGTCCCTCAATACGTTCAACAAATGGTGTTTCGTTTTTAATTGTAACGTTTTTAATCGTTGTCTCTGCCCAGTCTCCAGCAATAGTTACGTTGTAGCTCACATTATTATGTAATCGCTTGCCGTCAACCACACGGAAAATCGCCTCATTGTCGTACACACCACTACGCGCATACATTAAACGAAAGACCTCTCCGTTATGCTCAAGCTCAATAAACTCCCCTGTAATTAGCGCTTCAATATTTTTGGGCGGCTTAGAAAATTTAATTGTGACTGCGTTAGGCACGTCACGCATTGTTATAATATCTGAAATAACGACGGGCTTAATCGTTGGTGCAGGTGGTTTTGGCACAGTAACCGTAATGTCACCATCTTTACCATCTGTTTCGACCTGACCGTCATAACTCGCATTAAGACGTGTGATCTCACTTTCAGATAAATATTTTTTATCCTCAATTAGCTGGGCAAAAATAGCAGACATTGGTTTGTTTTTGGACTTAGCTAACTCTTTTGAGTAATCACCAATAGCAAATACATGCCCAGTGGTAATTTCCACATGCGTTACGCTTTTTCCTTGTGCTAATAAATCTGCCATATCGCTCGCAGGAAATACATACGTCTGCCCATCAATTTGAGCATATACTGAACGTAACTCATACGTTTGTGCTGCCGCATAGGGTGCGACAGTCGATGTTGCTAATGCTAAAGCAATAAGCGAAGCACTTGTCTTTTTCGTTTTATTCATCCTTCATCCTCCTTAGAAAAAAAGTTACACTTCCTTCTATTGTACATGAGAAAATTTAACTAGTGCAATAGACGCTTTGCATTCCAAAAGTTTTTATGACGTTTTAACGATAAGCCTATGTATTATCAAATAATTGCCGATATAATGTAGTAAAGAGTAATGATATGCGAGGAGAGATACAAACGTGAAAAAATTTTTACATTACACGATTGCCGCTTCACTTGTTGTACCAGCAACAGTTGCTTTTGTTGGTGAGCCGATGCAAGCAAGCGCTAAGACGACAACCATTGGTGATTTACCCGCTACTTCTACTACAACAAACGTAGCTAATACGTATAAAGAGCTAGAGCGTTTAATTGACGTGCGCCTTATTAATCGCGAGAGTCGCTTTGAGTTGCATTTTAACCGCGGTAGCAATACATCCCTAGCCATCAAAGATGTTAAAAAACATATCGAAAACTATATAGCGGATACGTTTAACTTTAAAGAAGCACAGCCGTATGTTGGTTGGTCCATTAAAGATTTTGATATCGAAACAATTGATAGCGAACAAAAAATGACTTTTGTTGTTAAACCAACTTTTTACACAACACTGTCACAAGAGAAAGATGTTGATAAGGAAATCAAAGCAATCTCTAACGAAATTATTACAGCGTCAATGACGGACTTCGAAAAAACGCTAGCCATTTACGAATACATAGCCAAATTTGATTTAACGAAGGACCGCACAAAAACAGATGCTCAATCTCCTTATACTTTATTAAAGGATAAGCGCGGAACATCGCGTGCCTTTGCACTCGTTGCCCTACGTTTGCTTGAGTATAATGACATACCTGTTAAAGTTATTAACGGCGAAATACTAGGCGATGTTAATGATAATTTAGATGTCAATCATTTTTGGAATTTAGTTTATTTAAACGGTAGTTGGTACCATCTTGATAGCGCATTAGGTGCAGGCTATACAGGTCAAACGGAGAGCTTCCCTTATGAGCACTTCTTATTAAGTGATGCTACTATGCAAACGAGCCATCAATGGATTGGCTACAGCACACTACCTGCAACAAATACCCAATACGAAAAATATCGCTACTGGAAAAAAATGCAGCTAGCTAATAAGCACCTCATTTATATTAACGGCGAGGATTTACGCGATGAGTTAGGTGTTGATACTACCATCTTACAAGGCTACCGCGTAAAAGATTTTGTTTATGATGATGTAAACAACTGGATTTACTTTATTGGACAATCACATGGCAATTACTTATATAAAATACGCCCTGATGGTGAGCGTTTTGAGATTGTTAGCCGTGACCGTGGTAAATCTATAGCCATTGAAGAAGTAAAGCGCAAAGACAAGCCGTCTGAATATCGTCTCGTGTATGAGCGTGCAAGTGGTGGTAAACAAACAACAAAAATTGAGCCGCAAGCTGAGGTGGACAAACGTGAAGCTGAAGTAATTGAAAAGCTCATTCTTCGTTTACCTACAAAACCAAACGTACGCCAAATTGCAGAGGTACGTGCTAAATATAACTTACTACCAATTGAAGCACGTAAATATTTATCCTTTGAAGCATCTATGCGCTGGGCGGCGGCACAAGCTGAGCTAACGCCTGCTCAAAACCAAGCAGCAGATATTGCGGTACAAATCGCTATGTTAGAAGAATTAAAACCAAGCTTCCGTACAGATGTAGAAGCTGCACGTGATGCCTATACAAATCTATCTTCTGCACAGCAAAAAGATGTGTATAACTACCGCGACCTTGAACGTGCCGAAAAACAAGTACAAGATAACCTATCACTTGTCTTGCGCCTAGACCGTGATATTGAAAAGTTAGACGTGGATGTTACTGCGTATCAAGACAATGTAATGCGCTATATGGAGCGCTTAAATGATATGACTTTTGCACAACAAGTGCTTGTAGTAAAAGACCGTGAGCTATTTGATAAAAAGCGCGAGGTGCTAAAACATATTGCAATTGCCGCTGACTTTGACTACCGCGTTGAGATGCTCGAAGAAAATGACCCACGCATTGTAGATAAAGTACATGCACTACGTAAACTTTATGATGACATCCATGTGGTGCAAGACCGTAATATTAAACGCTATGACCGCCTTATCACACTAGAAAAATATATAAAAAAACTACAAAGTGATGTAGCTAAATGGCAAGGTGACGTAGATGCACTTTACGTTCACTACCAAGAGGTACTGAGTGACGCTACAAAAGTAGTGAGTGATGCATTTGTACGCAACACCATAGATTACCGTGAAGTATACGATAAAATGAAAACCTCTGAACAAACGATTGTTAAAGCCACTGAAACCAAACTAACTGAAATGGAAGAGTGGGCCAAACAAACTTTCCGCACAGCGGAGGTCAAAGATATCGAAACAGAAATTGATAAGCTGTCGATTGATTTACGTGAAATTGAAGAACGTATGAAGCCTGTGTTAGAGAGCTACTATAAACTGTCACAAAATGAGCAGCTTAGTGTTAAAAACTATAAAAAGCTGATTGATCTTGAAAAATGGGTCGTTTATAAAAAAGATATTAATGCGGTGATTGATAAAATCGCAAAAATTACTAAAGTATCTGGCTGGGCTGCATTTAAAAACGCCACTTATGAAGCGCGCTTTGCCTACGACAACTTAAGTGACTATGCCAAATCCAAAATTTCGAATTATAGCGACTTAACTGCCGCAGAGAAAAAAATTAAGGAAGGCAACCCTGACGAACCAACTATCGAAAAACCAAAACCACCAATCTCGTCAAAAGACAAGGTAGAAGTTAACGGTACAGAGACACCTTTAGGCTATACATTTAAATTAACAAACGACATTGTACGTGACACTATTTCAAGTGAGGGTATTAAAGATTTAGAGCTGCGTGCAGGTGGTACAACTATTGCGATTAAAAGTGGCTCTGCTAATGAGCGCCTTGCCCTACTCTCAGAAGCAGAAGTGAACTTATCCATTATCAAGGATCACGCTGTAACGCTAGATGTAACATTGTTAACAGGCAATCAAAAACGTCAACTCAAAACATTTGATGACTACATTACCATTACATTACCTACCTCTAGCGTAATGGCAGACAACTATGACAAGGTTATGTTAAACGATGATGGCAATAACTTTGCCTCACTGCCCTTCCTAGACGAAGGCAACCGCATTATTTTAAAACCACGCACAATTGGTAGCTATTATGTAAAAGATTACTTTGCTAACTTTACTGACTTACGCACTACGAATTATGCAGACGCGATTGATTTTTTAGCCAACCGCTATATTGTGCACGGTGCAACACCAACAACCTATAAACCAAATGCGCTATTAACACGCGCCCAGTTTTCACGTATGGTCGCACGCTCATTAGATATTATGAACACACCAACAGCACCTACAAATTTTGTGGATGTAAAGGGTAAGGATTTTGAGCAAGAAGTTATGGCATTACAAAAATTTGCGATTATCAAAGGCTCAACGCCTGACTACTTTAACCCTTATGCCAATCTAACGCGTCAGCAAGGGCTTGTGATGATGAAGCGTTTACTAGAAAGCTTAAACTTTACACTTGATTATGATGGCTATGCGCCGTATTTAGATGATTGGCATTTACTTAGCGCTGAGGCACAGGAAGCCTACATTGCACTAGAGCATCTTGACCTCATCAATGTAGATGACGGTAAATTTTATCCAGGGCAATACCTAAAACGTGATGAAATGGCACATATGTTGCGCCAAACATTACAAGAAGCCGAGCTATACTAACAAAAAAAGCAACACTCACCATTATGGCGAGTGTTGCTTTTTTGCCTTAACTAATACCAATAACCTCAAAAACATTTTTAAAATCCTCAAGAGCTTTCTTTAATGTAACAGCTTCAGCGCCCTCATTTGCCTTACCTTGAGCATTGCGCGCCTTAATAATAGCTTGCATTAAATCAGCCATTGTTTCAGGTGTACGTAAATGATTAGCCTTACCAGATGTTGCATACATTACACCGTCAATTTTCACAGATTTTGTAGACGAAGTAATAGTGGCTACATTTGTAATGCGCTGTAGTTGCTGCGTTAATACTGCTTTACTATTCTCGCTTTATGTCTTATAGCGAGCCTACACTACACGTGCGACTTTCATCGCATGCAGCGTGCCATCAGCAATACTTCTTACTGTTATTTCCCCACTTATTAGTATAAATGGTAAGTCCCTTTTAAGCTAGCACTGCCTGTGCAAGTAAGCGTAGGATTTCGTCATCAGCAGGTGGGTTATCAAACGCCTGATTAGGGCGCTGTGCTAATTGATTAAGTTGGCCTAACTTCGAAATATCTGCTTTGTTATACATCATTAATCTCCTGTCAACAACAAAAGCTCCCCTCTCTTTGAATAGCTCGAAGAAAAGGGAGGCTTTGCTCCGTTTGTTACTCCTCATCTTTCAAGCTTAGCTTGCTGGACTTAGCACCTTTGTGTATACACCAGTTGCTGCGGGATCATAGGACCAGTTCCTCCCCCGAACTCTTTATAAGGATTTTGTTGTTGATGACTATGCTAAACGCTTTAACCTAGTAACTCAATATGCTTTATTTTTTATTCTGAAAATTCTTTTTTATATTGCGCCATTAACGCTGACTGCCGTGCAATATAACGGCGGTGTGCTAATGGGTTTGCCTGTAACTTTTGCCATTGCTCTAGCGCTAACTCAATCGTATGATTACTATCCTCACACATTAAGCCTTGGCGTAGTGCCGCTACAATAGTAGGCAGCGCTACTTTTTTAGTAAGCCACTGTGCCTTCTGTGACTCAATGTAATGAATCTCACTTACAGTTAGCGCCCGACCAAGCGACTCAATCATAGCTTGATAAACACGTTTAAGGCGCTCCGTCTCCCACTCAAGCATGGCTACCTCAGCTACTGCTTGCTGACAGTCAGCTAACGTTTTAGTAAATACCACACCCTCTTGGCAAATTTCATAGCACAGCTCATTTTGTTTGAGTACAGGGCGGCGATAACTCGTTACCTGATTTACTTTGGCATCATAAATACAAGTAAAACTAATAGACGAAAAATCATAGCTATGGACGGTAGGTAGCTCGTTTAGCTGATGGGCATAGTCTTCATGCAAATGCGCGCCTTGTTGCTGCAGTGCTGTTACTGTAAAACTGCCCGCATCATAATGATGATGGATTTTATAGTAGCGCTGTTGTAATTGCTCATTGCCAGTTAGCGTTAAGCCGACAGCCTCGCTCCAGCTAGTTATGTAATAAATCCGTGTATCTAACGTATTTTGTATCGCGCACTCGACAGCGGCCAACACATCATTTACTGTTCTATTATTCATTATCCAACCTCCTTTATTGTTTGCTCCTTCCTTCATTATAGAACCTTTGTTCGTATTTTTCAAGCGTGGTGCAACGAACAACCTTCCCATAATTTAAGTAACGCCATTACTTCACTTGTAAACTACTCTCTACCTTGTAATAAACACCTTCAGTAAAAAGTAGTTTTTTGTCGAAAAAACCATATTTATAAACGTTTATACGTTTTTTTATTAACGTAATAACATTTCATTATCATAACAGCTATGTAAATCCTCTGTAATAAATGTTTTAGTGAGAGAGGCTTGGGTACTTTGCTAGTAAGTCACTATTACAGGAGGCGGTCAAAAAAGTTGTCCTATTTTAGCACGAATGTACCTTCAGACTTTGGCAAATACAAATTACAAAGGAGAAGATTATAATGGCTAACAACAAAAATAATTCATCAAACAACAATTCAACGAAGGGTAACAACAATTCAACGAATACTAATCAAGGCTCTATGTCAGTAGAGGAAGCAGGTCGCAAAGGCGGCGAGGCTACATCATCGAACCATGATCGTGAGTTTTATGAAGAAATTGGACAAAAAGGTGGCGAGGCTACATCAGCCAACCATGACCGTGAACATTATGAAGAAATCGGACAAAAAGGTGGCGAGGCACGCGCAAACAGCCGTGGTAATTCGTCCAACTACAAAAATGCATAAAATCGTAACGACGATTTAATTTTCCATCCCAATCCCCTTTAATAAAAATAAACTTTACATCACATTTTCATAACCAGCTGCGCGTCGGCTGGTTATTTTTTTAGCATAGAGAGGAGTTTTATGTATGACAAACAAAAAACAACAGCAATTACAAACCTACACCGTTAATGATGACAAGCAAGCACTCACAACAAATCAAGGTCTAAAGCTCACAGAAGACGAACACTCTTTAAAATTAGGCGAACGCGGCCCAACCTTATTAGAGGACTTTCACTTTCGCGAAAAAATGACTCATTTTGACCATGAGCGCATCCCTGAACGCGTTGTCCATGCACGCGGCACAGCAGCTCACGGTATTTTTGAAAGTTATGGGGATGCGAGCGACATTACTAAAGCCGATTTTTTAAGTGCAAAAGGTAAACAAACGCCAACTTTTACCCGCTTCTCTACAGTGGCTGGCTCACGTGGCTCAGGTGATACAGTACGAGATGCACGCGGTTTTGCGACAAAATTTTATACAGATGAGGGCAACTATGACTTAGTGGGCAACAATATCCCTGTGTTCTTTATCCAAGATGCGATTAAGTTCCCTGACTTTGTTCATGCGGTAAAACCCGAGCCCCATAACGAAATCCCACAAGCACAAAGTGCGCATGATACATTTTGGGATTTTATTGCCGCTAATCAAGAGTCGGCGCATATGGTAATGTGGCATATGTCTGACCGCTCCATCCCGCGTAGCTACCGTATGATGGAGGGCTTTGGCGTCAATACGTACCGCTTTGTCAATGCAAAAGGCGAAGCCCGTTTTGTAAAATTTCACTGGAAGCCTGTACTCGGTGTTCACTCACTCGTATGGGACGAAGCACAAAAAATCGCGGGTAAAGACCCCGACTTCCATCGCCGTGATTTATATGATGCAATTGAGCAAGGTAACTACCCAGAGTATGAGCTAGGTGTGCAAATCATTGAAGAAAAAGACGAGTTTGCCTTTGATTTTGATATTTTAGACCCTACAAAAATTTGGCCAGAGGAGCAAGTGCCTGTGCGTTTGCTCGGTAAAATGACATTAAACCGCAACGTGGACAACTTCTTTGCCGAAACGGAACAAGTTGCCTTCCATGTAGGGCATGTCGTACCCGGTATTGATTTTTCCAACGACCCACTGCTACAAGGACGTTTATTTTCCTATACCGATACACAGCTCATTCGCCTTGGTGGACCTAACTTCCATGAGTTGCCGATAAACAAACCCGTTTGCCCCTTCCATAACAACCAACGCGATGGTTATGGTCGTCAAACGATTAACACAGGCCCTGTAAGCTATCATAAAAACAGCATACAACATAATGCGCCCGCTCCTGTAACCGAAGCAGCTGGTGGCTATGCGCATTACGAGGAAAAAGTAGAAGGACGCAAAGTGCGTGCACGTAGCAAATCCTTTGAGGATCACTTTAGCCAAGCGCGTATGTTTTGGCTCAGCATGACTGCTACCGAGCAACAACATATCATTAAAGCCTTTAGCTTTGAAGTGGGTAAAGTAACGCGTAAGGAAATCCGACAACAAGTTGTAGATATGCTAGCAAATATTTGCCCGCAACTTGCAACAGAAGTCGCTACTAATGTTGGTGTGCAACCGCCTACGCAAACCAAACCTGTAGATTATGAAAAAACCTCACCTACAGTCAGCCAGTTACGTCAGCCTAAAAAAGGTATTACTGGTCGTAAAGTAGCCGTTATTGTAGAGGCAGGTGCAAGTGTTAACCCTGCACTTAAAGAACTGCTAGCAACTGATGTAGTAGTGGA
Source organism: Metalysinibacillus saudimassiliensis (assembly GCA_000935965.1). GTDB lineage: Bacteria > Bacillota > Bacilli > Bacillales_A > Planococcaceae > Metalysinibacillus > Metalysinibacillus saudimassiliensis. The sequence continues at coordinate 342,177 of LN483074.1, read as the reverse complement.
GTTAATTAGTGCCACGCAAGGTAAATACGGTGAGCATGATATTGACCACACCTTTGATACCGCAGCCCCTGTATTATATGACGGGCTCGTTGTAATGGCAGATTATAAAGAAGATGCCATTGCCGCAGGTAAGTGCCAACAATTTATTGACGAAACCTACAATCACTACAAAACGATTGCGAACTTAACCGCTTGCAAACTTCCCTACCAAACGAATGTCGGTATTGCGAGTGATATAAAACAATTCCTTACTGATCTAGCCGAACATCGCCACTGGTTACGCAAAGATGCTTTAGGGTAAATATAAAAAGCCTTACGGAAAAATTTTTCCGTAAGGCTTTTTATGTTAACGCACACGTATTGCTACTGTGCCCTTATCTTGCGGCACCCATTTGCTATCACGCATCACAAGGAGATAGGTAGTAGTGTAATGCCATTTTCCTACCGTTTGGTTAAACTTGAGTGTAATGTCATCGCCGTTTTTAAAAAAGCGTTGGGTAATAGCACCGTCTTGCCCAGCGCCCATCTTCCACATTATCTCTACAATACCTGAGCCTTCCTTGCCATAATATGGCGTAGCGATGATATGCGTATTTTCGAACTTTGCCTTTGTAAAACCTGTCGCAATTGTAACATCCGCACTAGGCTTCTTATCATATACTAAAAAGATGCCGTAATGCTGAGACAGCTCCACTTGTGATGCTTCTTTAATACGTACTACTGGTTCCTTGCTATGCTCGCCTTATGTATTATAACGAGCCTACACTGTACGTGCAGCTTTCACCGCATACAGCGTGCCATCAATCTAGCTATTACTATTTCCCCACAACTATTATACCTATAAGCTATCTAAAATTTCAATCTAGCGTGCAATGGTAAATTTCATACTTTGTGGTACAAGTTTGTGGTGTGTGCTCGCTACATCATCAAGCATTAAGTAATAAGTCTCGCCTGCTTGGTAAGGTGTTGCTGGGCTAATGGTTAAGCTCGTCCCTTGATTAACAATAGTCGTCGTAACACGTTGCCCATACTTATCGAGCACATATACACCACTCACAATAATAGCTGGATTACTTAATGTTACTGTCCAAACTTTAGTGGCAGGGATATTAGCCATAGCTTGTAATGGCTTTACACCCGCAATTGGGTAGCTCATTAACGCTAATGGCTTTACAACTTCTACTTGGTAATGTAGCGCTTGTCCTTCAAAACTTGCAACAATCTCTGCTACGCCTGGTTGTGAAAAGTGTAGTGTATCATTTGTACGCGTAGCTCCGCGTACTTGCCATGCTACTTGCGCTGTAACGTCTTTGCTCGTACCATCATCATAAAGTGCTGTTACGCGAAGTGGTTGCTGTGTACCTAGCACAACCTCAGCAGGTAATGCGGCAACCCACATCAGTTCTGTCACTTTTGGAGGCAATGGTTGCCCTTTATACCCTTTTACGGTCACTGTAATTTCGGTAGTGTTGGGCATACGGTGCGTTCTATAACTATAACTCACACCCTGTTGGTTACCATCCATACTACGAATAATAATATCCCCTGCCGAGCGCTTGCCTTGATAAAGCACATCAAACGATGGTGTATGACGCGCAAATTGTTGTTGTACATAGGTTGTTAACGCCTGCTCATCCGCTGCAATGGGCACACCATTTGTCATAGCTGCCACTACATCCAGGCGACCTGTTGCAGCCAAATGTGTAAATAACTCTGTTGTTGCTCTTGGGTAAGGCGCATCGTGATTATTAAGCCCACCGTTACTCCAAAAATGATCCTTAGCTATCTCCTTATCCGTTAATAAGTAATAATTGTACAGCACGCGTCCTTTAACATCAGGAAGCGGGTCGTTCCAAGTAGCATCTAAATGAAACCACTTGCCACCAAGCTGTACTAAGTTCCATGCGTGATGCTCTGTTTTATGTCCATTACCTGCGTCACCGCTAATTAAGCGTACAGGTATAGTAAGCTCCTCAAGCATTTGATGCACAAGCATCGCGTAACCATTACATAACGTTTTGCCACCGGTTAAAGCAAAATACGGTGCATTAACATCTTGATTTACCCGTGGGTCATACGCTACATTGAGCACTACATAATCATGCACTGCTTTCACTTTTGCGTAATCATCCATCTGTGGCGTAACAATCGTTGGCAAAATCGTTTTAATACGCTGCTTTACAAATGCGACTTGCTCTGCCGTTTGTATGTATTGTGGTTGAAACAATAAGGTAACTCTGCCCGTATCACCTTTATAACTTAAGCCATACCCCATATAATCATAGGCTAAATACTCATCCTCACGTAGCGTTGCTGATAGTGCTGCCCTAAAATCACTAAGCACCTTTTCCCACTCGCCCTTATACGTTAACGAAATCATTGTCTCTCGCTGTGCCATCAGCGGTTGCAACTCCAAAAAGAGTCGCTTCGCCTCTGGCGACAATGCCTCAGGCGCTACCGCTAAAGGTATAATCTCGTCTTCTTCATAATAGCCATAGTGGATTTCTTCTGCCAAAGCACTCGGCATATTACCTAAACAGCTAAGTACAACTAGTACCATTAGCCACCTTTTCATACACTCACTCCTTTCTTTTATCATACCACTTTACCTTTAGCACCGAAAACAATAAAAAGTCCATTTCTGGACTTTTTGCTTATTTTTTATTAAGCTGGTAGTTCGTAATAATTATACATAATTACTAGTTTAGCTAAATAAAGCGAAAATTACTATAATTTAGTAGTAAATAAATTCATAAACTAAAAAAGGTACGGTTGCACTAACCATACCTTTACTTATAAAAGTTAATTGAGTTTGGCGATGGCTAATTGGAGTGCTACCAAACGTCTAGCATTTAACGTGTGTTGCGCGCTACCCCTTTTAGCTTTAGCTAACTGCGTAGTTATAGCTGGCACTAAGCTTTGTAGCACCTCGCAACTCGCCTGTGCCTCACTCACCTCGTTACCCATTAAACAAGCTATCGCTACTTTTATCGCATCGCGGCGCTTTTTCACAAGCGTCGTGGGCGCACCCTTAGCCGTCATCGTATCGTACGCTTTAGCTAATTTATTATAGGTAGACGTGAGCGAACGTATTGCCTCATCATTTGAAATTATAGTAAGCCCTCCTAACATACTTGCGCGTAATCATTAATTATAGCTTTATTTTGATGCTACTAAAAAACACTATTTTATCCAATTGAATAAAATAGTGTTCTTACTATATGCTACTAATAGCTATTGTATGCCCACAACCTCAAACACATTAATAAAATCGTCTAATGCTACTTTAAGCGTTTTGGACATACTTACTTCATTAGAAGTACCTGTTGCTTTTTTAGCTTTTTCAATCGTTTGCACCATTTGCTTCATTGTTTCTGCAGTACGTGCATTTTTACCTGTTGCTTTTACTTCGTAACTAATCCCATCAATCGTTAACTTTGTAGTAGTTGCGACTACAGATTGATAATTAGCTACACGCTGTAATTGTTTAGCTAAACTTGAAGCTGCGCCATTCTCGTCTTATGTGTTATAACGAGCCTACACCACACGTGCGACTTTCATCGCATGCAGCGTGCTATCAATGACATTAATTACATTTATTTCCCCACATTCATTATAAAGGATAGTTATAATAAATCAACGTCTAAGCTATAACTCTACTTCATTTAATAACTCATACGCATAAAATTGATCAGTCGTTGCATCGTAATAGAGACGCATTTGGCTTTCAAAGGTGCGAAAGCCTGTACGTTTTGTACCTTGAATATCATAGACATTACGCATATGCACATCATAATAGCCATTACCCTGATTCACTACATCTAAAATTGTAAACTCCTCAAATACGAGTGTCACTCTTTGATTAGCATCACTAGGCACAAGGCTTTGCATATCCGCTTCAATCGGGCTTCCTTTTACAATATAAGGCTTGGCGATACTGTAATCACCATGCTTACGAGCATCTATACTTTTTTGGACATAAAAAACAGCAGCTTCACCTGCGCGCCTCTTACTATCTTCTGCTGTCATTGGCTGATTAGGTAACTCCTCTACTACTTGATTAGTTGACAGCTTAACCTTGTTAGGTACATGACCAGATTGCTCGCTTGTTACCCACGGCGTATAACACGTAGCAAGGTAAGGGGCTGGCGAACGCTGACGCGAAAAATTCGACTCCTGTGCTGTTGGTAAATAGGCTGTGCTTAGATTTGCTTGCACAGGCAAATCCTGTGTGCTCGTCACATACCAATCTCCCTGCTCAAAGTAAGTAACTACACTTTCGCCGTTCCATTCTTCCGCTACAAACTCTTGTCCCTTCGTGTATAAAAACTGTGTTGCCGTATCTCCAAGGTGGATTTTAGTAGATGTTTGTACATGCGTTGCCAACTCAAAAGGCTCTTGCTCATCATCCGTAAAACGATAAACAGCCAGAATTTTTTGTTGCGCTAACTGCTGCTCATTAGCATAACTAGCTGTAATCATTAAATCCAACATACCATCACCATCAACATCAGCTGCCGTCATTTGCCAAGTAGAAGGAGTAAGCGCAGGTCCCATCTCACTAATGAATGGTTGAAACGCTTCACTTAATAGCCCCTCTTTACGCGTACGTACAGTGTCCGCTAACTCCGTGTACGCTAGTGTATGTAAATTTGGTCCTGTCCAGCCTAGCTCAAAACGATATTGTTTGCCGTGAAATGCAACATAAAAAGGATGACGATCACTGTCAAAATACATATCATCTGCCTCGTACTGCACATAAGGACCAATAGGCTCAAGCGTATCATACGTGACGATTTGTGAGTCATTCACAGTATGCAACTGTGTATTTTGTTCTTCCATCCATCGTATATCCTTTGCTAATAACTTATCAGCCTTCACTTGAGCTACATCTATAGTAGCTTGCTCCTCAATAGGTACCTCCTTATCTGCACAACCTACTACTATAAAAAAACCTAACAATACTACACCTAACCGTTGTAATTTCATTATACTTTCTCCTTCCAATTAAAAACCTGCGGCGCTTTTAGACTTCCGCAGGCTGATTACATTTATTTTTTACTATTACTAAAGAAGCTCTTTACCTTCTTACTTGGCTCTTCTATAGCTAATACTTCAGCAGATTTATTTTTAGTTGTTAGCAATAAATTACTGACCTTGTCACCTAACTGTTGGAGCTGCCCTTTACTATCAAGCTCTTGTTTAACTTGATCTCTTAATTGTTCCATTGCCGTTAAATAATCTTCACTCTCTACTAGTGTCTTAACGTAAATCTCAACCCGTTTCTTATATTTCGGGACTTCTTTAAGCTCTACATTTTCATCTACCATCCCAATAAATGTAGTTATCTTTTCTAGCATTGTTTCACCTTTCTGACTCTTTAATAACGCATTTACCGTAATATTGAGTTCTCTAATATCAGCTTTTAACAGTTGTTGAGATACACTTAATGTTTCTGTAGATTTTGTTAACCAGTTATACGCATCAATAGGCGACTTAGTTAATAAATATGTAATACCAATATACGACTGGATATACCCTGCAAAGTAAACATCAAGTGGACTAGGTTTCTTTTTAGCTCGCTGAATGCCATAAGCTTCTACAAATGTATACAGTGCTTTCTCTAATAGCTCTCGTTCTTGCTTTTTACTTTTATGTGTCATTGCTGCTTCTTCAAGGAAAGCAATTCCCGCATGAAATGGGCCTTCCTGCAACGCACTTACCGCATCCTCAAACATATCAAATAACTCAGCCTGCTTACGCTCCACATTCACTAGCTGGCTAATTACTGCTCGACGATTTTTACTGGCGTTTAAAAGACCTAGAGCTTGGCAAGATTTACCAATCAAAAACCCTATTTCAATCATATTCATCACTCCTTATTAACTATATGTACAATCATACAATATGCCATTTACACACACAAATACCTTTTATAGATAAACATAGCTAATAAAAGGGCGGTAAAACCTCTTACTCAAACTAAAGCATTTTATGTTATAATTAATTATTTAAGGGATATTTAGCCATAATATCGTTTATAAAATTGAACAACGAGGTGCCAAATGAAAAAATTAGTATTAGCAAGTGTAGCCGCTTTAACGTTAGTAGCGTGTGGCGATAATGACAGTAAAAAAGAAGAAACGACAAAAGTAGAAAACAGCGAGAAATTAGTAGTAGACAAAAACCTTACAAATGTCGAACTTACTTTACCTGCTTCATTTTTTGAAGACCAAACAAAAGAAGAAATCGAGGAAGCAGCCAAAAAGAAAGGCGTTAAAGAAGTAAAAATAAACGAGGATGGCTCAGTTTACTATAAAATGAGCAAAGCCACACATAAAGAGATTATGAGTGAAATGAAAAAAGCCGTAGAAGAAGGAATGGACAGCCTCGTAAATGACGACGACTTTGCCTCATTTAAAGATATTTCGGCTAATAAAGACTTTACCAAATTTAAAGTTACCGTTAATAAAGAAGCCTACGAAGGTAGTTTTGATGGCTTTGGTTTATTTGGCTTAGCTATCGGTGCTGCTTATTATGATACGTTTAGTGGCAACCATAAGGATAACCTTAATATTGAAATGACATTAATCGATGATGCCACGGGAGAAACGATTGAAACGATTAACTTCCCAGAAGACTTTAATGATAACGAGGAAGCTAGTGAAGAATAAAAAATAAACCTCCCCCTTAGGTTGAGTTTCTTTTTTTAACTTCACTAAAAATAGTATACTATTTTTAGTGAAAGGCGGTGAAAATATGCCAACAATTAATTCAACTTTACGTTAATGAATCACAAGCAGAAAGCCTACGTTTGACAAGTAAAACCTATCAAAAAGCGTGTAATTGGCTTTCAGAGAAAGTAGTTGTATCAAAAAATCTGAATCAACGCCAATTAAACAACTTGTATTACAAAGAACTTCGCCAACGCTTTGGTTTGAAAAGTCAAATGGCGCAATCCGTCATGAAAACGGTCATTGCCAGCTACAAATCAGCACAATCAAACGGACATGAATGGTCGCTTGTTCACTACAAGCACCCTAGCTATGATGTAGTATGGAATCGTGACTATTCTTTAAACGAGCGACTTTTTAGTGTCAACACGTTAGCTGGTCGTATTAAATTACCCTTTGAATCAAAAGGGATGCAAAAATACTTCAATGACGATTGGAAATTTGGCACAGCGAAACTTGTGTACAAGTTCAATAAGTGGTTTTTGCATATCCCCATGACAAAAGGCATCCCTCTATTAAAGGAGCAAGATGTTACTAACATTGTTGGTATTGATTTAGGGATTAATTTTCTAGCCACTAGCTATGATAGTAAAGGCAAAACAACATTCTTTAATGGTCGCAAAGTGAAACATAAACGTGGGCAATTTAAAGCGGTACGTAAATCTTTACAACAGCGTCAAACAACTTCCGCACGTAAGCGTATTCGTGCAATAGGGCAACGAGAAAACCGTTACGTACGCGATGTCAACCATCAAGTCACAAAGGCACTCGTTGAACGTTATCCAAAAGGTACGTTATTTGTAGTAGAGGATTTAACAGGTATACGTCAAGCAACCGAGAAAGTCCATGTCAAAAACCGTTATGTTAGCGTTTCGTGGGCGTTCTATCAGTTTAGACAATTACTTGAATATAAGGCACAACTATACGGACATAAGGTGATGGTTGTTTCCCCGAAATATACAAGCCAAACGTGTCCGAAATGCGGTCATATAGCTAAGCGAAATCGCAATAAAAAAACACATACATTTACGTGTGTCAACTGCTCTTATCAATCAAATGACGACCGCATCGGTGCCATGAATCTGTATCGAAAAGGAATGGCATACATTTCAGATACAGTTATGGTTAAGGTATAGCCTTTTCCGTAGGGGTGAAGTCAACCATCCTCATATACCACCACGCTAAGATAGGAGGTCTGTAAGACCGTTTGTACTATTGGGTAGGGATAAGTGTAAAGGTTGCTTGCGAAGTAAGTAACCCGCCTTTTTAGGTGACACAAGCCCCCACTTCAAAACGCTTTAGCGTTTAAGTGGGGGTAGTTGACGATTATAATATATGCTTATATTTTTTATTATTACGATTGTTGTTCGGCAACCTCTTCATACAGGAAGACTTTGATGCCTTCTTCTGTTTCGACAGGCATTACTTTCACTTGTTTGCCTTCTTTTTCAAACGTCATAAAGTCAGGTTTGGCATCTAGTACTACATCCCAGCCGTCTTCTTTATACTGTTTCTCATAACTTTCTAAAAAGGTCTTATAGTCGCCCTCTTTTACTACATACGTTTGGTTCGGTTGCGTAGTATCAATTTTATCGCCTGTTTGCTCACTTTCTAGCTTCATGTTTTCTTGAACAGGTGGTTTCACCTCTACCACTTCTTTGCTTTGACAAGCGCCAAGGAGTAGCGCTGCACTGAGCAAACCTACCATACCTAATTTATATTTCTTATGCTGTTTCATTTGCGTTCTTCCCCTCATCTAAAAAATATTACGTTAGCTTTAGTATACCATTCGCTGCTATCGCACTACTAGCCAGAGCTCTAAACAATAAAGCACTCGCTATTCAAAGAAGCCCTTCGCAAGATTTCTTCCGCGAAGGACTTTCTATTTTTAACTCAGTATCCCATTACACTATGCATTTTTATGAATTATGTGCGTGCCAGGCACCCGCTATTCTCGCATTCTTCAATAATAAAGTCTGCCCAATAAGCTGGTGGATAATGCTGCACAAAATTGATATCCTCCTCATACATTTCATAAAATGATGATGTCTCCATAAGCGCCTTAGGGTTACCCCCGTTAATTTTGCCAATAATCTCAGCGACTTCAGCAAAAAAGCGATAATCATATTTAGTATAATTCATTGGCAATGCCAGCTCCTTATCAATTAACTGTACTAAATGATACTTGCCAAAAATTAATAGCCACCTATTAATTTTTGACATTGAAAAATAACACCGTACGACCAACGCTCAGGTGGGTACTCTAAAACTTCAAGGGGATCATTTTCGAATTGTTTATAAAAAGTAGACTTCGCCATCATCTCTTTTGGGTCGCCACCATGATCTTTGCGAATTAATTCCATAATTTCGTTAAAATAAGGGAAATTTAAACGATTATAATTTGCAATACGTTGCGATTTATCTATCTCTTTTACGTATCTTTGGATTTCGACTTCTTTTACAGATAATCCTGTAATAGCTGCAATTTTTTCGTTGCTTTCTCCCATTTTAATTAATGTCCTCGCCATTTTTTTCTTCTGCTCTTTTATCGCCTCTTGCTTCCCCTTATAAATTGCGTGTTCTATACTCGCTTTCTCATCCATAATTACTTTCAGACGCGAATGATAAGAAATAGCTTCTTCAGGTGTGAGGTCTAATTTTTCTAAAGTGTCATATATCTTAAAAAAATCTTCATCACTCATCTTTTATCCTCCTTATCAAGAAAAATCACATAAACCGTATTTCATCCATCAAGTAATGCCATACTTTCTCAATATGCTCAGTAGAGAAGATACGTCTTTTTCGTTCATCCCAGTTTTGTACCGCCTGCACTACAAAATGCTTATCTTTAGATTTTGTTGGCGCCATTTGCATAATCCATCCTACCGTAGAAAGTAGTTCTAATCCGTAGGGGTTTTCAAACCCATAGAACAACGCCGTCACTTGTTGTAAATAATGTTGTGCTAGTTCATTGTCTTTTAACAACATATCAGCTTGCTCTTTGGCGCCGTCAAGTAACTCAATTTCTTTAGCTGTCGTATGGTCACCATACCCTGTAATATAGTGACCTTCAAGTGCTTGTAACACAAGATTTAAGTTTTCGGCATGAGGACCAAATTGGTGTTTCTTAAAATTTAGTTTTGGTAATGCACCTATTGCATATAAGAAATACGCTATGTTTTGGACTTCCACTGCAGACATGCGATTACCAGACGCCGCATATTTTGCCATAACCACTAACAATAATGCCCTCCCCTCTGTGAGGCGAGGTTTTTTGGTTCGTATATCCCTTTGCGCTACTACTGGCTCATACAAATAGACGTCAATCCCTAGCGGCGCTAATGCAGTCATAATTTTTAGTCTAACTTCTTGCCAATCTAGCCCACCGTTACCACACCCCAAAGGAGGCAGCGCTAATGATTGAATATCATAGTGTTGAATCACACGCACTAAGTCGACTAAACCTTCTTCAATATCAATCATTTTTGACGGGTTACGCCAATGCTCCTTTGTAGGAAAATTGATAATATAGCGAGGGGTTGTGAAATTAACTACTTCAACCACATGCATTTTCCCAACTTGCACCTTACCATGCTTACAGTCCTTGGCATATTGCTTAAATACATCTGGGAATGCTTGTTTAAACTGCAATGCAATGCCCTTCCCCATTACACCGACCGTATTAACAGCATTCACATAGGCGTGTGCTGTACTTTCCAATAAGTTGCCTGTCACAGATTGAATCATCATTCGCCCCTCCTTAAACGTAAAATTACCTTTAAACGTCTATAGCTGCACTTTGATACCAAGCAACCAGTACGCTTTTTATTGTAATCATTTCGTTCCTTCTTTACACTACTAGTATTTTAGATGAAAGGATGAGTACCATGCATACAATTAATTATGAAACATTATTTAAACAAGTAAAGAAAGGCGTTACTTATCGGCAAATTGCCGAAAAGCAGAACGTTAGTGTACGATGTGTAACTCGGATGGTAAAGCGTCACCGTGAGTCTGGCTCCATTTATCCCCGTACGAAGTCGATTAATTTACATGACGCATATGACCGTCAGCTCATTGAAGAAGCAATGTATTATAAACAACTCAAGTTTGATAGCGCAACAGGACTACGCTCTCTTACTCAACAAGAAATTCATGAACACCTTCAAACAAAGCAATCCAATCTCACTTTTTATAAAACAAAACAATTATTAAAGCGAGCGACTGCATTGCTAGCAGAAAGCCACCTCCATATGCATCATCGCCCTGGAGAGCGGGTTGAGTTTGATTGGGGGACGTTACGAATTAAAATTGCACAAACTATGACGACTGTGCACTTTGCCGTCTTCACTTTCCCGTACAGTCAATACAAATGCATTTACGCTATGCCTAATCAAAAAGGTGAATCTTTCGTTAAAGCTTGGCAACAATTCATTCAAGAGATCAATGGAGTTCCTCCTCACTTGCTCGTCGATAATATGAGCATCGCACGTGATAACCATGCTGCTAAAGAAGGTGATACGATTATTACACCGCTCTTTAAACAACTGATGAATCATTACGGGTTTCGACTGAGCTTTTGCCATCCGTATTGTCCGAATGAAAAAGGAAATGTTGAGAATGACGTTCGATGGATGAAACAAAAAATGAAAGGATGCAAACAACCAAACTTCGAATCATTCATCCATCTTCAACAGTACATAACAGAACTTGTTGAACAGGCGAATAAACAAAAACATCGACTTAAACAAGACACACGCAACCAGCTACTGCAACACGAAAGCGCCACATTTCTACCAGTGCCGATACGCAAGTTTTCCTACTTTGAAGAAACGACACGGAAAGTATCGAGACATGCGACCATCAGATTCCAAGGTAATGAATATAGTGTGCCTGAAATACTCAAACACGAAACGATTACGATCAGACAAACAAAATCAACCATTCGGTTCCTCTTTGAAAACAAAACAGTTGCCACGTTCTCAAGGACGAACAAAAAAGGAAGACGTCACTTCAAACTATGGCATCATTTACGAACATTAAAGAAAAAAGCAAATGCTTTTCAACAAAGCGAAGCATTCCGTCAAATGACGAGACTTGAAAAGAAAATTTTTCACCACGTTTTCAAAAGCGATTGCCATGAATTTTTAAACTACTGCTCAAAGATTCAATTTGAACCAAAAAAGGAAATGAAGCGACGTTGGACAGAATGGATCCGATTAAGGCAATAATACCAAATCGCTCCTTGATAATAAAATAAAAACGAAAGAAAAACAAAGGCATCTGTGCACCCTTTTCAATAAATTGAATATTCCGATATTTAAAAGAACAAAAAGTAGAGCCAATCCATTACGGATTAGCTCTACTATGGACACCTATTTCGACGATTTCATCACGTTCTGCGATTTATTCGCCAGCTTGTTGTGCATTAACTTTATTTACTTCAGCTTGTACGTCTGCAGTTGTTGCAGTAGCTTCATTTAGAGCGTTAATTGCAGTAATATATGCTGCTTCGTTAGCGTCAACAATAGTGTTCACATCTAATGCATTTGATAAACCAGCAAGAGTTTGTAAATTAGCAATAGTAGCACCACCATTTGCTAACACTGCATCACGAGCAACTTTTTCAGCAGCATCTGTAACTTTATCGCCTACTTCTTTAGACACGATCACATCTAATGCGTAGATCTCTTTTCCATCTAGGGATAATGTTACTTTTGTTTCCCCTTCACCTGCTGCTTTAATTACAACATTGCTACCTGTAATTGGATCAGCCACTGTTGCTACGTCAGGGTTATAAACGCCTGCTGTTACTTTACCAGTTTGTAATGTAACATCTTCGCCTAAAGCGTTAGATGCTGTGAATGTTAATGTGATTTCATTTTTGCTAATATCCTGACCGTTTTTAGACTTGCCGTCTAATGCGATTTGGATGCCATCTTTTGATGGATCTGCATCGATTTTTGAAAGGTCTGTTACAACATTACCTACTTCACCTGCTGATTTTACTTCGATTGTTGATGGAACAATCTTTGCAGCTTTTTTTGCATCCGCTACAACTGGAATTTCAAGGACAGCTTTTTTTCCTACGAACGTTGCTTGGACTTTGATTTTTGTATCTTTCTCTGGTGCGCTTGTGATTTTGATTTTACCATTTGCTTCGAATTTAGCAATGTCAGAGCCTTCGAGTACTGCCCATTGGACTTGCTCTGCATTTACCTTCACTTCGTTTTCACCTGAGAAGGCTGCGATGCTAAGGTCTGCTGTAGCTTGATCAGCTAATACGTATTTGTATGTGCCGTCTTCTGCTACGTTATCACCTGTGATTTGAATTGAGTCAACGACAGTTGCTGCTTGAGCTGCTGTTACGTTTACTTCTTTCTTCACGCCACCTACTGTAACTTCTACGACTGCTGAGCCTGATGCTTTACCTGCTACTTGGAACTTGTAGCCGATTACTTTTTTATCTTTTTCATCTTTAGTTACAGTACCATCAACAGCTACTTTATTAATGTCTTTTGAAACAACTTTGATATCTGTTTCTGGTGTTTTAACTTCAATAAAGTCACCGTATTGGTCAACTGGTTTTACTTTGATCGTTTGTTTTCCACCGATTGCTACTGTTGTTGCTGTTGGTGTTACTTCTACTGTGTCAACTTTACGGACTGGTGAGATCGTTACATCGATTGAATCTTCAACTTTTGTAGCCTTATCGCCTACTGTCGTAGAAACTGTGTATGTGATTACTGTTTCTTCTTCTAATTGTTTGATGTCTGCTTCTGTTGTATCAATCTTTAACGCAATTGCTTCTGCGCCTTCAGCTTTTGTGCCATTAGAAGCTGTTTCTTCCCACTTGCCGTCTTCATCTTGCTTCACATAGACAACTTTAGCACCGTGTTCTTTGAATTCTTGACCAGCTTTAGTTGCTGTTACTGTCCACTTATCAGCTTTCTCAGGTAAGAACTCATCGTCTAATGTGTCGATTGCTGAGATGATTTGGTAAGTTGCTTTATCACCTGAGATCACACCTTCATAGATGTCTTGACCTAAGTCGATTGATTTTAATTCTGTTGCTGCTGCTTTGACTGCAAATTCAGTTGTTGCTGCTGAACCTGTAACTGTTACACGGATTGTGTAGTCGCCAGCTTTTTCAGCTTTTAATTCTGCTTCGTAAGCTTTTGTTTTGTCATTTTGTTTCAATGTTTCAATTTTAGCAAACTCTTCTGTTGTAGCTGCTTTACCTGCTGCTGTGTATGCTGTTAATTCAACTTTGTTGTGTACTAACTCTGTGATGTCTTCACCGTGTTTGTTTTTCACAACAACCGCTTGTTTCACAGGTGTACCTACTTTTAATGTTTCTGTTACTGTGATTGGCTCGATTGAAGTTGCGATATTATTTAATGTTGTTGTAACTGTTACTGTATTTCCTTTAACAACGCCTTCAGCTGTGAATGTTTCACCTACATATGGTGTTACTTTATATGTGCCATCTTTTTCAGATGTTGCGACAAAAATAATGTCATTTTTGTTAGCTTCGCTATCGCCACCACGTAATTGAGCAGTTACTTTTACATCTTCTGTTACTTTACCGTTCGCATCCGTAACATGGAACTTTAACATTTCTGGTGTTAATGCTGCACCTGGGTTTGGCTTGATTGCTGCTGATTTCACTTCTTCTTTATTGAAACCTGTTGCATCTTTTCCATCTACTGTTAATTTATCTAACTTTTGTGCACCAACTTCAACAGTGTACGTATATTTCGCACCGTTTTTCACGTTGAATACATCAATCGTTACTGTTCCTGGTTTTGTAGCTGTGAACTTCACTTCTTTATTAGCTTGAGTTGTAACTACTTTATTTTTGCTACCTAACTCTTTTACAGAACCTTCTGCAAGTAAGTCCGCACCTTCAACAACTGCATAACGAACGTCTGCTTCTGCCATTGGTGTATTGAATTGGTCACGAACGTCTGCTGTTAATTTCACTTCATCATTTGCTACAACTGATTCCGCTACTTTACCTTTAACCGTTGCTTTAACGCCTGCTACTGATGTAGCTACTGGTGCTTCTGCTTCTTCAACAACAAATGTTAAGTCTGAAGAACCTAATACTTTATTATCTGTACCTACATTAGATACTTTGATAACGATTTTGTCACCTTTAACTAATGTACGAGTTAATTTGATTTCATCGTTATTTGTTTTGTCAAAATCAATCTCTTTTGCAGTTAATGGCATACCATTTAATGTTGATCCTTCTAAGCTGTATTTGTCAGCGATTGCGAAGTCTTCACCATATTGGTCTTTTGCTTTGATTTTGATTGTACGTTCTGTTTTACCTGCTGTTGGAGCTGAATCTTTATCAGCTTTTACTTCTGCTTCTGTTGAAGCTGTGATTTTTGTTGTTTCAGCTTCGAATGATTTCGCATATGCTTTGCCGAATTGAGCTTGGAATTCGACTACGCCAAACTCTGCCCAGTCTGCTGCAAGTTCATATACTGTTGCATCGACTAATTTTTCACCTGATGCTAAGTTGAACACTGCTTTACCTGACTTGAAGCTGCCTACTGCATATGTTGCTGTTAATGTTGTTTCGCCTGCTGTTAAAGTAACTGTTTTATCTGCTAAATCTTCTGCTGTTACTGCTGCATCTTTAGCAAATGTTACTTCAATCTTTGAATCGTTAATCGCCTTTACAGATTCAACTGCAACTGCTTCTTCGCTATTCTCTACTTATATTAGATACTATCATTTATCGCAATCCGCTAATTAATGGAAGGCTATAACCAAAAAATTTTGGCTAGTATCTAACTTTCGTTTAGAGCCTACACCGTACGTGCGACTTTCACCGCATACGGCGTGTCATCAGTTTACTAAATGCTACCTTAATTAAGTTTCTTTATGCTTGCGTCAATACACCTACATAACGCACAAAAAAATATACTTATGGTAGCTCTTTACAAGTTATTTTGGGGAAATAATTGTAATAGCATATACACTGACTAGGTCCCTTCGCTCCCAATTGTTTTATCCTCTCCTTACATTACTGTAAGGGTACATGCGGCAATCGATCTTCACTACTACGAACCTGCTGCCATTCTTTACACCTCACTGGCTCTAACAAGCCTCCGCATAAAGAACTTCAAACGTTCCATCATTTATATCCTTTTATTAATAACCTTAGGCTCCCACTCTCCACTATAAGGACATTACCGTTTAACAGTCTTAATTGTTCGGTGATGCTACACTACTATTTAAAGTAGTGTGATATATGTTGAACTCCTAGCAATACGCAACATATACTCGCTTATAATGCTTCTACATGGATTCGTTATCCTAGCCATAGTTATTTTTTGGAGCCCCGCCTCGATTTCTTTACGGACGTTCGAGTACGACTTCACCTGACTTTACCCCTCAGCATTGTTAGACGCTTCCTGGATACAGGAGGATTAGGCACACGGTTTTTTAGACTGTTGACCGTGACTCAGACTTGCACTGAGTATTTCTAAATGATAGTTAGAAGCAGTTGATGCTTCCTTTCATTTCCTTAGCATTACTTTAGCTTACGCCGCTAAGTTATAGAAAAACGTTTCGTTTACCTTTTCTTCAGGAGTTTCGTCTTTAGCAACTAATTCACCATTTTTAATTTCGCCTTCAACAGTTTGAAGATTTTTTTGTGCATATTTATCATCGTTTTTAGATAATAATGCAATGGCTTCTTCTGGAGTATTATTATCACTTGAACGTAATGCTGTTTCATAATCTGTTAGTTTGTAGATCTTTTCACCTGAAACAACATATTTCACTTCACTACCTGTAAAGATTTCTGCACGCAACGCTGCTTCATATTTGTCAAGTGTTACAGTAATATTTTTACCGTCTTTTACAATTACTACTTCATCTACTTGTTGTTGTTGTACAGGGTCTGCCGCTAAGGCTGCAGGAACTAAAGCACTTGATGCTAAAACAGCAGCTAACGTCGTTGCGCCAAATTTCTTAATTTTTTTAGCCATTAATTATTCCACCTTCATCATTTTATTAAAATACGGAGAAATTTAATTTCTCCGTATTTCTTTTTTAATAATTTATTATTATTTTGCAGTGAATGTAATATCTAAGTTATCTACATCTGCTTGTGTAACACTGCCTGGTAAAACAATTTCTAAAAGTTGAGGATTCATATCATTTTCTACAAATTCATATGTTTGACCTTTGAATGTTGTAGTCATTTTTTTATTTTTTTGATCTTCATTTAAGTTAGCAACTTTGATAGTTACTCCAGTTGTAACAGAGATTGTTTGTGCAACTGCTTTTGCACTTAAAGTTGAGGCTTTCACAGTATCACCTGTTTCATTTTCTTTAACTAAATTAGCTTGAGCTTTTTCTAGGTCAGCTTTAGCATTTGTTACTTCTTTAGAAGTAGATTTGTTGTTGTCATATACTTTTTGAGCTGCAGTGATTGAATCTTTGAACGCTTTTACTGAGTCAGCAGTATAACCTTTAGTGTTAACATCGTTAGCTTTAGTGATAGCTGCTTTTAAAGCGCTGAATTCTGATGATGAAGCAACATCGTCGTTACCACCGTTTTCAACGTTTGAAGATGAACCTAAATCAGAAGAGCTATCTTTGTAGAAGCCTTTGATTGTAGTAGTGTCCATTTTGTTGCTTGATTTATCTTGGATGTAGTAAGAGTTACCTTTAGAGTACTTAAGTGTTACTACAGATAAGTCAGTTGATGCTTTAGCGAATTTCTCTTTGAATGTAATAGTAGCTTTGTCGTTACCATTTGAAGAGTATTCTGCACCGATGCTAGCATTTTCGCCTTTGTCAGCGAAGAATAAGCTTGCAACGTCTTTTTCTTTACCTTGTAATGCAACATCTTCAGAGTAAGTTACTTCTACAGTGTTAGCATTTTTAGCGTATACGCTAACGATCATTGGTGCTGCGTTATCAACTACATTTTTAGCTTTTACAGTTGAAGTTGAACCGTCGTTGATTTTGATTTCTTTGTTACCTACTTTACCAGAAGTGTTAGTGAAAGAATCTTTGTCGATTGTTACATCTAAGTTTTCTAGTGAAGTTGGGAATTTAACGCCTTCTTTAGCTGTGATTGTTAATTTGTCACCGCTAAGTTTTACATCGTAGTAACCTGCACCGCTAACTTCTTTAAGCGTAGATTCGCCATCGAAGATGTCAGAACGGTTAGCAACGAATGCTTTAAGTGTGATATCTGAAGCAGATACATCACCTTTGATGTCTTCTTCAAATTGGATTTCGATTTTTTCTGCTGATTGTAAACGTACTTTGTCAACAACTGGTGCTGATACAGAGATACCTTTAGTAGAAGCTTTAAGTTTCTCTTTGTTTACTGCTGGTACAGCATCATCGAAAGTATCTGTTTTAAGTGTGTTTTTAGCAATTTCGATGTCGTAAGTTGCGTCAGCTTGTACTGCTAATGCATCGTTACCCATTTCGAAGTTTGCTACGTCTTCAACGATAATTGATTTACCTGAAGTATCGCCACCGTAAACTTTTACTTTAGCATCAGAGTTAAGGATGTACTTATCGCGACCATCATATAATACGATTTCTTTTTGATCGAAATCTTTTAAGTTTGGTACTTGGTCAAACGTTAATACTAAGTCAGCTTTAGCGTCATTCTTAGGATCAGCGATGATTTGAGCTTTCATACCAGCGATTGCTACGTTATCTTGAGCTTTAGCTGTTAATTCAGTAGTTGCTTTGTTCATAGCATTTGTGAAAATACCGTTTTGAACAACGTTAGCAGGCATATCAACTTTGTAAGTTAAACCTTTGTCGAATACTTTTTCGTCAAAAGTAACACGGATTTTATTGTCGCCTTCTACAACTGCTTTATCAAACTTATCCATGTCAACTGTTTTACCAGTAGTTGTTTTTAAGTTTAATTGTGCTTTGTTTAAGTTAACTTTACCATCTGGAGCAACGATATCTTGGTCGAAGATTAAATCAAGTGTTTTTTCGTTAACAATACGTGCTACTTTAGCTGCTGGGCTAGCTGCATCGATTGAAGGAGTTTTCACTTTGATTGTGCGTTTGTCTTCAGCAAGAGTTTTGTTGTCATCTGTTTTAACATCAGCTGTAACTACTAATTTGTAAGTTTTTCCAGCTAATAATTTTTTATCTGAGTCTTTAGAAAGTGTGAATTCCACTTCTTTTTTGTCGTTAAGGTTTACCCATTTACCTTCTGAGCCTTTTTCTAGGAAGTCTACAAGCTCACCTAATTTTTGACCGCCTTCGTCGTAAACTGTGTAGTTTTTAACGTCTTTAGCTGCGTCTTTCATTTTAGTTGAGTATTTAACGTAGATTTTGTCAGCTACTGCTGATACTTCGAACTCAGGCGTTTTTGTAGCTTCTTTAAGTTCAGTTGGACCGTAAGTGTAAACTACGTCAGCAACTTCATGGTTAGCACCATCTAATAATGCTACATAATATTTTTTACCTGATTCAATTGATTTCTGAAGGTTGAATTCAGCTGATTTACCGTCTTTGTTAAAGTTGATTTTTTCAGACTTGATTACGTTACCGCGTACTGTTTCGCCTTCAGCGTAAACAACGAAGTATTTACCGCTAAGCTCTGCTTCACGGATGAAGTCGCGATCAAGTTCTTTACCAAATTTAACTTCTACTAAAGTATCGTTGATAGCTTTAGCTGATTTAATACCAGCTTCTACTTTAGTATCTTCGATAGCTTTTTTAACAGCAGCGATTTGGTCTTTAACTTTATCTAATTTTTGTTGTAATGCTAATTTTTGTTCTGAATTTAATTCTTTATCTTCGTTAAGTGCTTTTTGAGCTTTGTCTAATGCTTTTTGAGCATAGTCAACTTTTTCTTGAGCGTCAGCAGCGTTGTCTTTAGTTACGTCTTCTGGTTTTGGAAGAGCGTTACCAGCTACAACTGCTTTTTCTACTAATTGCTCAGTAGTATCTGAAAGAACTGATTCGATTGTGCGCTCTAAGAATAAAGCGAATTGTGCACGGTTTACATCAGTTTTAGGGTTGAAGTTATCAACTGCAGAGATACCGAATGCGTTTAACGCTAGGATAGCGTCACGAGCTTCAGCTTTAGCTGTGTTAAGGTCTTTAACGTTACCTTTTAGGCCTTCTTCTTTAGCAAGTTGTACTAAAGATTTGCCGTTTAACGCTGTAATTGCGCGGTCTAATACTAACGCCATGTTTTCACGGCTGATATTGTTAGAAGCGTTTAATTTACCGTTGCTACCTTTGAATACGCCGTTGTCAAATACAACTGCTGCGTTTTTCACTAGGTCTTGGTCTTTATAGTTAACTGGTAGGTCAGTGAAGCGTACTTTTGAAGCCCAGTCAGCTGGTACTTCTGCAACGCCTTCGTTTACTAAGTAACGGCCTAACATTTTAACAACTTGACCACGAGTGATTGACTCAGCTGGTGCGAAGATTGAATCTGATTTACCTGTGATAACACCGCGATCTACTAAGCTGTAGATAGCATCTTGTGTTTCTTGAGCGTATCTCTCGATATCAGTGAATTTTTTTTCTGCTGCTGATGCAACTGGTACGATTGCTGATGCTACTAAAGTAGCTGTAGCAGCTGTTGCTACGAATTTTTGGTATTTCTTTGGTTGGTTAGCCATAGAAAAATTTCCTCCTCTTAAGTTCAAAAAATTATGTTTTGTTATGCAGGCAAAAAGCACGCATATTAAACAACTACACTAAAAGTATAGTAGTATGCCAAAAAGATGTCAATCAAATTTTGCTATTAAAGGGGGTTAGCCCTTCGCCCAAAACAAAATAATAATTGAATCCATCTATAGTCATTGTCAACGATACGGCAGTATATTTCAAGTGAAATACAACAATATAATATTTTTGTAATTTCTTTGTCATATTAAAGTGCGAGTATCGCCTCCTTACCTATTATATCGTACCTTTACAGTTTTTGTTTAGTAATAGCATTTGTCAAATTTTTGACAAAACGAAAAAAGCTCAAGCATTTGCATGCTTGAGCTTTTTTCGCTTGGGCTACCAACCGATTCCTTGCAGGGAATTCTATATATTTATATAGAGGAAAATTTCCTATACACCGAAAGTTTAACATTAAATTAGAAAAAGGACAATCATTTTTTATCTTTTTGTTTGGCAACTTCCAATAAAAACTGCGGTAACGCTAATTGGCGCTTAATACGCGTTGGCTCCTTCATTAAGCGGTAAAACCACTCCATACCAGCCTTTTGAAATACAGCAGGTGCACGCTTAACATTACCCGCTAATACATCAAACGAGCCGCCGACACCTTGATAAATGACGGGGTGTAACTCACCACGGTGTGCGTTGATCCAGTTCTCTTGCTTTGGGCTACCCATCGCAACAAATAAAATATCTGGCTTTGCTTCATTAATACGTCGCACTACAACGGCCTCGTCTTGCTCATAGCCGTCTTGCGTACCTGCTACTGTAATGGCTGGGTATAACTCAACTAACTTAGCCGCTGCCGCTTCGGCAACACCTGGTTTAGCGCCGTATAAAAATACCGACTTGCCGTGCTTTGCCGCTTCCTCACATAAACGTAGCATCATATCCACACCCGTTACACGCGAGGTAATAGCCCCTTTTTGCAGTTTTGACGCTAAAATCACGCCAATGCCATCTGGGATTTGGATTTCGGCATCATTAAGCAAACGACGCAAGCTTGGGTCATGCTTAGCCTTCATTATCTTCTCAGGGTTGATGGCTACTACTAGCGATTTTTCGCGGCGCTCAATGCGCGCAAAAATATCCTGCATAAGCTCATCGTAGTTTTGCGTGTTAACTAAAATACCTAATACGCGTTCCTTCTTCATACGTTTTTAGCATCTCCTAATAGGTGATGGCTGTAACCTGCTTGCTCCCATGCTGTGCGGTCTAAGCAGTTTTTAGTATCAAAAATGATTTTATGACGTGGGTTAATTGACGCTGGGTCAAGTGCTTTAAACTCATTATGATCCGTTAGCACAACAATAATATCCGCATTTGCTACGGCCTCGTCTAAACTTTGCGTTTGCGTTGCGTGTTTATTGCTTGTGATATGTGGGTCATACGAGATAACGTCTAACCCTAAGTTTTGTAGCGCTGTAATCACATGAGTTGATGGGCTCTCGCGCATATCATCCACATTACCTTTAAACGCTAAACCTAAAACAGCTACTGTGCCGCCCGCTACCTTAGCTTGGTTAAGTAGACTTTGCGTTTTTTGTGCTGTAAAGGCTGGCATGCCATCATTAATTGTACGTGACAAGTGAATGATTTTAGCTTGCTCGCCGCCAAGCTCTACTAAAAACCATGGGTCAACTGCGATACAGTGACCGCCAACGCCAGGCCCTGGGAAGTGAACATTAACACGTGGGTGGTAGTTAGCTAGTTTAATGGCCTCCCAAATATTAACGTCAAGCTTCTCTGCGATTTGTGCAAGCTCATTAGCAAAGGCAATATTAACATCGCGGTACGTGTTTTCCATAACTTTTACAAGCTCAGCTGTTGTAGCGTCCGTTAAATGAATCGTACCCTCAACAAATGTTTCGTATAACGCTTTTGTCATTTGTGCCGCTTGTGGTGTAATGCCACCTACAATACGGTCATTATTAATAAGCTCCTCAAAAATACGTCCAGGAATAACACGCTCTGGTGAGTGCGCTACGTGGATGTCGGTTTCGATATTTAAGCCTGTTTTACGTAACTCAGGTAGCATAACGTCCTCCACTGTTTTTGGTGGAACGGTAGACTCTAAAATGACAAGGTTACCTTTTTTAACAAATGGTACGATTGATGCCGTTGCTAGGCGTACGTACTCAAGGTTAGCGGTATTATCTGCATTAATTGGTGATGGCACAGCAACAATAAATACATCTGCCTCAACAGGTGTAGTTGATGCTGTGAGTAAGCCCTCATCCACGGCTTTATTTAAACGCTCTTGTAAGCCGTTTTCTTCAATGTGTAACTTTTTATTTTGTATGCTCTCTACTGCAGCTGGGTTTACGTCAACACCGTGCACGCGCACACCGTAGTTGGCAAACATTACTGCTGTCGGTAAGCCAATATAGCCTAAGCCCACGACACAAATCGTTTTCATCATAATCATTTCTTCCTTTCGCTTCTCGTGTGTCCTATTGATGTAGTATACAACTTTATTGTAATGGTGTGAAGTGTTGGGCGAGGGTTAGCCTAAGGTCACTTTTAATCACACGCCATAATCGCTATACTATATTATTATGGAAGGAAGTGTATACATCCCATGAAGAAATTAATCATAGGTATAGCAGCGTTAGTTATTGTTGTACTTGCTAGCACCTATTACCTTACAAGACCAGCAGCACAAGGCGCACTCATTACCCTATCACCTACCATAGCTTTGCACAGTGATGCCAACTTTACATTAGCGCCGAGCAAGCCCGTAACAACTAAAAGAGAAAACGCTACGGACACCACTTATACGTATGACGTCAGCGACGCACAAAAGGAGCTTGGTACATTGCAAATTGTTGTGCGTGAAATTGATAATGGTGACCAATTTGTCTTTCAACAATTTATTAGCAAGGTTGATGAGCCACTCGCCCTTCCTATTAAATTAGTTATTAACAAGGCTAAGTCAATGGACTACTTTTCATTTGAAGAGCCCATTGAGCAAGAGCATGACCGCGTTTTTGGTATTGATTACACCTCTAACATAAAAGGCATCTTTACCTTTAATAAACGCTACGACATTTTACTGTCACAAAATTATATTTCTAAGCAACTCACAGAGACGTACGACGACGGCTCCGAAAGTCGCCTACGCGAGCTAATACGTGAGGATAAAACGTATAGCAAAACGCATGATAACCAAGTGGCTACTTTTACACTGCCGCTTCACACTACAACAAAGGACGATATTAGCGAGAGTTGGATGCTTGTAAGTAAAGACAAGCTCTTTGACAACGAGGACGAACGCAACTACTACAAAAACTTTACTAACGACAAATTTATTATGTCGAATAAATGGTTAGTGGCCGACGGTACTTACACTAAACTCCCTTGGTCAGTAGAGCCTGCTACTAAAGTAGGTTACGGGCGCAACCTTGTTGCCCTGCAAGCCAATAAAATTGCTAAGCTCAACGACAAAGTACCACAGCGCTTTTATTACAATATGATTGTTAACTCCCTTAATGACTTGTTGCTCTTTAAAGGCGACGCTGCCATTTGGCAAACAGAGTATACAAGCACATGGCTGAAAAAAGATTACGGCATCCAAGCACCGTACACCGACACGCGCCACAACGAAAACATCGCGCTATTTTTAAGTCAGGCAGGTAAATTGCTTAAAAATAAAGAGGTGGCAAGCAGTGATTTAATTTATGCTAACTTTTTAGCAGATCAGGAGCGCATTGATAATATTTTACGCACAGACAATGGCTACTATATTTTAGATTACTACTCTAAACACCAAACCAAAAAAACGCATGTGTCCCTTAACCATGCGCTAGGTGAAATGAACTTTTTATTTAAAACATACAAAAAAACAAACAACAAAGACTATAAAAATACCGCACTGGCCATTAAACAAGCCTTTGAGGATACAGGGCTTGACTGGATTAACCAAACGAACGGCGACTTATGGTACCAAATTGATGGCAGCGGCAAACTATCTGGTAAAGACTATGACGTCCTCACCTTAGAGGATTTAATTGCGAGCCTTACCCTATATGAGGAGCTTGATATTCCCTATGATATTTCGTTTTATTACACGCTAATTTCAAGCAAGCTGGTGTACTTAATGAGTAATGATGTCCCTATGCCCATTAAGTTATACGAAAACCTCACAACACTCGGCTTTGCCTCCATCATTGAAGGCTATGACCACGTAGTAGATTACAATAACTAAAAAAAGCTTCCCACACGTTTTGTGCGGGAAGCTTTTGCTTATTGTTTAGTAACTTGTTGTTTAGTAACTGTAATTACTTTGCCATCTTTATCTTTTAATTGATTAATTGAAAATGTAATGGGGCTTGCTACTTGTGTTAAATCCGTTGTTGCTGATGTAATTGTTAACGCTACAACATCTTTATCCTCATTTAAGCTAGCTGTTGTGATGTGCTTTTCATTTCCTACAAATAATTCAAACGTTGCGTCATCAATAGACGTTAACGCCTCAGAGAAAGTAATATCTACTTTTTTGCTTGTTGCTAATGTAGCCTTTGCTGTTACTGTTGATGCTTCAGGTTTTGGCTTATTGTTGCTGTAAGCATTTAACTCAACTTCTTTGGTTACTTTATCCATTACTACGGTAGAGCCTTGTGCACGTACACCTGAGATTGTTAATTTATCAGTACCAGCTTTCACATTAGCAAGCTTAATTAACACAGAGCGTGGGCGATTATTTTTTTCGTCGACCATTACGCTTTCAATCTCGCCTTTAGCTAGCTCAAAGTTAGCTGGCACAATTGTTGCAATATCTACAGGCGCATCAAAATTAACACGGATATAGCTATCATTTAATACAGTACTACTTGAGTTTTTATGCGTCTCGATTGCTTGGTTCAAATCAGTCGATAACTTAATTTGATAGTTGCTAGTAACTTCGTCCTTAGAGCGGTCAAATGTTACAAGTTTATTTTCAATAGCAATATCATAGTCATTTGTAATACCGTCAATCGCCAATTCACCTTGGTATGTTACGTTTTGAGGATCAGCTTTAGCAAATAGCGCTCCTAAACTAACCATATACTCGCCTTCATTGTTAGTATGTTGTAGTAATGCTGCGCTTGATGTTACTTTTTGTAATTTACCATCTACACGCACCTCACCTGTAAATGCTGCTGTACCTTGCTCAACACCTTTAATTGCGCCGATAATTTTAAATACTAAATACTCTTTGCCATCTACCTTGGCTACTTTAACATTACCAATTTGCGGTGCTTCGGCATTGTACTTCATTGTTAACTTTTGACTAAACGTACCGACTTCCCCTGAATAATCTACTACATTTTTATTAGCTATTGTACGAACGATTACTTCGCCGCCAACCGCTTTATCTAATGTTAAATAGTATACTTTCGGGTCATTTTCGTCAGCTTTGTAATCAAATTTTACAACCTTACCATCTGAGATAACCTCAACAATATCCGAACTTGCACGTAAAATTGGCTCAGAGAATGTTAGTTTAATTGTTTTAGGGATAATTTGCTCCGCTTTAGCTAATGTTGGTTTTACACCATCAGGTTGACGTGTTTTAATTTGCACATTAGTATCAGCTTGTGCCATTTCATTACCTGCTTTATCAATAGCGCCTGTTAATTGAATGATGACATCTGAACCTAGTTTAATCGTTTTGTTACCTACTTTTGCGTTACTAAAATCAAAAATCATAAAGTTGCCGCTCTTATCTAAGCCTTCATTTTTAACATCTTTAACAATATTGCCATCTGTTAAACGGTAGTTAGCGCCTTGCACAGAGTTAACAGGTTTTGTGAAGTGAATTTTAAAGCGATTGCTGCCGATATTTTCCCAGTTTTTAATGCGTGGGCGATTATCATCTTTAATCCCAACAAACGTAGACGCTACTTCACCAATTACCTCATTACTTTGCGAGTTAACTTGTTTGGCATAAACTTCGTATTTTACACCCTCTTTAAGTGGGTTTTTTGTAATGATTTTTAATGTTTTATTATCATTAGTTAAAATGATGTTTTCTAATTCTTCTTTTGCGTAGCCTTCTGTATCACGGACTTGAATCGTTTTATTATCAAGCACCTTGTTATTTAAAGGTTTAGAGAACGTTACCTCAACCTCAGTTACACTTGTTTGTTTAATGCTTGCTACTTGGAAGGCTTGTGTTTTTGGCACATATGTTACGGTAACTTTATAGTCTTTACCTTGCACTACGATTGGAATTGTTACTTCTCTGTTAGCTGGTAGGTCACTTAATAAGTGAATGTCGTTAACACTGCCGTTGTTTAACGTTACTTTAAGTGTACGTTGGTCAACAACCTCAACTGTTTTAATATCATCTGGCTTTGGTTGTGGTTTTGGTGGCGTTGTATTTTGTGCATTTAATGTGTTGTATAGGAATGTCGCAAATTGTGCACGCGTCATTGTATTAAGTGGTTTGTATTGTGTAACATTTGTAATCTTTTTGTACTCTAATGCTTGGATTGCTGCTACTTTATCAGCTGTTAAACCTTTAAGGTCAGTAATTTTAGATGCAAATTTAGCATCTTGTGCTTGTTTGACAATATCTTGTTTATAAACGGTTTTGATTGCGCGCGTTAGCACTAATGCCATTTGGTCACGGCGCATGCTATCTTGCCCATTTAATTTATTTTGGTTACCTGTAAATACGCCCATATCATTAACAAGTGCTGCATACTTTACAAGCTCCTCGTCTTTATGGTTAACAGGCACGTCCTTAAAGCGCTGTACAGTTTTGTAGTTAGCTGGGATTGTGTTACCTTGGTTAACTAACCATTTACCTAGCATTTTTACTACGTGCGAGCGTTTTAATTGAAGGTTTGGTTTAAATGTACCATCCTCATAGCCACTCACAATGTTTAAACCTGCTAATGTTTCAATCGCTTTTTTATGACCATTGTCTGCTGTAACATCTTTAAAGCCTGCTGCATTTGCTGCTGGTACAACTGCCGATGCTACTAATGCAGCTGCTGTTGCACTTACTAAAAACTTTTTATTCATTTCTGTGCACCTCTTTTATTCGTATTTGTCTCATATAATACCATTTTTTGCACTACCCTAGCAAACGCAGAATGCCCTGTGCTTGTTGTATATGCATAGCTAGTACTTGCTGCCCAACTTGTGCTAAAATTTGAGATTTTACCATGTGCATCATTTCTTTTGCAATATCCACATCGCGTATACGCGACTCTGCGTCTTGCAAATTAATGGCGGTGTTTTCGGCTACATTGTATGCGTGCTCTAAACGATTTTGGTACGCGCCAAGACGTGAGCGCTCCATGGATACATTTTTGGTCGCCTCATCCAATTTACCTAGTGCCGCATTTGCGCCCTCACGCGTAGCAATAGACTCCGTACTAAGACCTATGCCCGCTAGTCCTGCATCGCCAATCTTTACCTCAATTGCCTGCCCGCTATTAGCCCCCACCTGTATTTTTAAGCCGTTGTCCTTATAATCACCATTTAATAACGTACGTGTGTTAAACGCCGTATCCGTCGAAATACGATCAATTTCTTTTTTTAGCTCTTGAAACTCTAAATCTAATTTAGCGCGGTCATCATCCGTATTAGTATCCGTCGCCGCTTGCACAGCAAGCTCACGCATACGTTGCACAATGGCATGAGTTTCATTTAATGCACCCTCCGCGGTTTGAATAAGTGAAACACCATCCATAATATTTTTAGAGGCCATCGTGAGCCCTCTAATTTGTCCACGCATTTTTTCGGAGATTGCAAGCCCTGCCGCATCATCAGCCGCACTATTAATGCGGTAGCCCGAGCTAAGTCGTAGCATTGATTTACTGGCCGCGTTCCAATTGCGGTTCATGTGGTTAACAATTGACATCCCTGTCGCTGTCCAACTACCAATTTTCATAATGGATCCCTCCTTATAGTAGCTATCGGCACATTTAACCTAAACTATACAAAAAAGGTATCTCTTTTCAGTGAACTGAAAAAAGATACCTTAGGCTGTTGTGTACATCACGATGGTTGAACCTCCAGTTGTTTTTTTGCGTCGACTAGCTTATGGAATGCCGCTTCGTCGTTGCTGTCTAATGCACAATCAATTAAGTAATCATAGTTACGCTTAGTAAGCTCTTGCTCAAATGCGGTTGGCTCATCTACTGCTGGTGGTGGTGCTGGTTGTTGCTGCGGTACGTCATTAGCTTTAGCAATGACCTCCTCAAGCATCGGCAGTAAGTGCTCTTGTATGTTAGACATTAGCATGAGTTGGTAGAGCGGCAGGCGTAAAAAGCGATTGCCCTTTTGGAAAACAAAAACTTCTGCTAGATTTTCGATTTGCATCGTATCTAGGTTTACAATCATCTCCTTGCCCTCAATAGGTACGAAATAATAAAGCTCATTGTCCTTGACGACTGAAAAGTATTGATAAGCAAAAACTAGACGTAATTTGCGTGCCGTTAGCTTGGTATAAAAAGGCTTCATGTAATTTACTTGGATCATAGGCTACACTCCCTTTCGTTACTATTATGTTTATAATAGCATTTTTATTGTCGTTTAAGCAAGTTTTTTCTTAAAGCGGAGCGTTTCACACCTCCTTCCCTATACTTTCAACGTATAATGAAAGGATAATCATTTTACAAGAGAGGGTGTTTGTCCTTGGCATTATCTATCGCTGAACTGGCACAGGATTACCGCGAGACCATTGAGCAGCTATTAGCACAACAAACAGAGGCGCTTCAGCCTACCGTTAAAGAACATGCTGAGCTCATTACACGCGCGACGTTTTTACTACGCAATCAATCCGTAACCTTTACGGAATATAATACACATACCATTTCTTTAACCGCAATGATACGCGATGTTAGCCCGATGTACGTCCAAATTTTTTTAGCCAACAAAACAACGAGTTGCACATGCCTACAAAGCACGTGCCGCCACCGTGTTGCTACATTATTTGCACTATATCAGCATTTTTCTTCTGTACAACGTTTTGTTGACGATTGGCGCACACCGATTGCTACAGAGCGGTCACCTGCTGTTTGGCGCAAACTTGCTTATAATCAAGTGCATGCAGGTTTACAGGAGGAGCGCTCCTTTGAGGGTTATAACTTACACTATGCGAAAAATCGCATCTTACAAAACGTATTACGCACGCGTCCTTTTGAGCGTGAGTGGCAAGCGTTGTATGAGTTATTTATGGAGATGCACGTCATGTATGATATTTGGCAAATGCTTGAGGAGACACCGCAGCGTAGCTTTCACTTAACACGCCCTGCCTTCCAAACACTACTGGATGACTGGCAAGCCAACTGCCTCACACTGCTTGAGAGTGTGAACCAAGCACCTCGTTTATTTGCGAC
Source organism: Metalysinibacillus saudimassiliensis (assembly GCA_000935965.1). Classification (GTDB taxonomy): domain Bacteria; phylum Bacillota; class Bacilli; order Bacillales_A; family Planococcaceae; genus Metalysinibacillus; species Metalysinibacillus saudimassiliensis. Next base: position 312,401 of record LN483074.1, on the reverse strand, counting down.
GGATGAGTTTATTGCTTCTATTATTATATGTGCTCGTAAATTTATTAGTGATTTTTCTACCCATACGGCATCGCGCCTTGCCATTTACGAGGCTGTTATCCGTTTTATTGCACCGCACAGTTTTACACAGGAGCAAAAACAATTTGATCACCCTACAACACAAGCGCTCACGGCTCTCTACACTAACGAAGGTGAGCTAGATGCACAGACGCTTGATATGGATACTGCGATGTATTTATTGGCACTTGATGCGACAAAAGCAACCGCACATGCTGAGGCGCTTGTTGATGCAATACTACCTAGACTGCCTGATTTTATTGAAGGTTTACCGCTATTTTCACGCGAGGAGCGCGCTTTAGCTATTTATGATTTAATGCTCACCGTCACGTTGAGTGAGGAGCAAGAGGCGCAATTATTTTTAGCTTTCGGCACAGCAGGACTGCGCCCGTACTCGCATTTTTTAATTCGTAAAAAACGCTATGATGATTGGGTAGGGCTACATATTTTGCACACCTCATCCCTAGCCTATGCTACTGCTTGTGGCTTTAATGATTTAGTTAAAGTTTCGCCGCAACATGCATTACCCATCTATCATTATTACGCCATGCAAGAGATTGAGGGCAAATCACGCGTGCATTATAAAAATGCAGTGCGCATTTTACGCGCTATGCGCACTGCCGCTAAACGGGCTGGCGAGCAAAATTACTTTAACGACTACATCAACACCTTGCAACACCAACATAAACGGCTGCGTGCCCTGCAAGAGGAGCTTGAGAAAGGAAGCTTAACGTTATGACCAAATCACCATTTATTGCCGCTGTTACGTTGCACCTTGAGCCATTACCAAACGCTCACTTTGCCGTGACATCGCCAACCTTAGCACCTGCTAAGCTCGCATCCTTATTATTTTATCGCTATACTACGTGCTTTTATGGCTTAACGACGACGATTGATAATGAGCGTTTAATTGTTAAGGCGCATGAGCTTTTAGATGCGCTAAGCCCAACCTATCGCAACCCACTCGTACAAATTGAGAGTGATGCCAATGACATCATCCCCTACTGGACAAGCCCTGATTTATGGCATTACGCCAGCATTGAGGAAGGCACACTGCGTTTTAACTTACCGCACGGCGAGTTGCTTGCAACAGCAGCTCAATCAGCACTAGCTGTGCATGATATTACGTTGCAACATGTACCTAAGCTACTGCCCTTCTTACAAGAGGATGGGTGGCCGCTTCAACCGTCGCGCGCTGTAGATGGTGTGACGGTTTCTGTACGTTTAAGCGAGCCTGCACCAGAGGAGAGCGAATGGCTACTCGAAACAGTTGTACATACCGCAACCTCTGCTTACTGGACACCTGCAACACGCAAACGTGAGCTAGCCATTACAGACACACTACCTAAAAAATGGGCTCATCTTGCTAGCTACTTTGCGACACAACAAGCGCATATTTACCGCATACTCGGGCTTAGCGATAGCGATAGCTTTATGCACCTGCGCTTAGCTGACCAAGACGTACAGCAATTTTTACGCGATGATGTGGCCACTTTACAAGCATTTGGCTTTGATGTGATTTTACCTGCATGGCTAAAATCGTTAACAGCTACTAAAATGCGCGTATCGTTAAGTGCTTCAACAAATCGTAAATCTGTAGCAGGATTGGACGACATTATTCAATTTAACTGGCAAGTTGCACTTGGAGATGGCACATTGTCACATGCCGACTTTATGAAAATTGTAGAGGAGGAGCGCGAGTTTATACGCGTAGGTAATGAGTGGTTCCGTGTGGATGCTACATGGACGGCACAAATCCGCGAAATCATTGACCGCGCCCAGTCCGAAAAACTAACCGTACGTGATTTATTATTTAATGATGCAGCTGAGGAGCTATTACCGATTGAGGACGATGCTATTGATCCGCTCGTAACGTTTGAGCTACAGCGTTCCTTACAGCAACTTGTTTTTCAGCTACGTGACAAGGACACTATCCCAACGCGACCTGCACCTCGTAATTTACAAGCTGATTTACGACCTTACCAGCAACAGGGCTATGAGTGGCTTACCTTTATGCGTGAGCAAAATTTAGGCGCTTGTTTAGCAGATGATATGGGGCTTGGTAAAACAGTACAGCTTATTTCGTATTTACTGCATCTCTATGATGGCCTTGCGCTCACTGCACCATCGCTTATTATTTGCCCAACTTCTGTGCTTGGCAACTGGCAAAAAGAATTGGCACGCTTTGCACCACACCTTAATGTGCATACGCATTACGCAGGCACTCGCCTACGCCATGAAAATTTTACAACGCACGGCGCACAGGTGATATTAACGACGTATGGCACAATTACGCAAGACATTGAGTTTTTACAAAAGGTACAGTGGGCAAGTGTTGTACTAGACGAGGCCCAAAATATTAAAAACATGCAAACTCAGCAATCACGCGCCATTCGTAAACTGCGTGGTGAGCATCATATCGCGCTTACAGGTACACCTGTCGAAAACCGCCTCGCTGAGCTTTGGGCCATTTTTGACTTTATCCAACGCGGCTACCTTGGCACATATGGTCGCTTTACTAAAAATTACAGCATCCCTATTGAGCGTGACGAGGATCAAAAAGTAACCGAAAAACTGCGCCTTAAAATCCAGCCATTTTTACTGCGCCGTACAAAGCGCGATAAAAACTTGCAACTCAACTTACCTGACAAGCAAGAAATGAAAGAGTACTGCCCACTGACAACGGAACAAGCTGCACTTTACGAAGCCTACGTTGCAGAAACTGCAGCGAGCATCGAAAACCTCAATGGGTTAGAAAAGAAAGGCAAAATCCTTGTGATGCTTAATAAACTTAAGCAATTATGCAATCACCCAAGTATTTATTTAAAAGAGCCACTCACTAATCCTAGCGAGCTCGTACAGCGTTCCATTAAGGTTGAACGTATCATCCAAATGGCGGCAGAGATTGCGGCGAACGGGGAGCAATGTTTAATCTTTACGCAATATGTATCCATGGGCAAGCTACTCCAGTACTGCCTAGCTGAGCTACATGGCGTAGAGGCTCCCTTCCTGACAGGGAGTACCTCTAAAATCCAGCGTGACCGTTTGGTACAACGCTTCCAAGACGGGGAGTTTCCGATTTTTCTACTGTCATTAAAAGCTGGTGGAACGGGCTTAAATTTAACGGCGGCGACCCATGTATTGCATGCTGACCGTTGGTGGAACCCCGCAGTAGAAAACCAAGCTACTGACCGCGCCTACCGTATTGGACAAACGAGCTTTGTACAGGTGCATAAATTTATTACCCTTGGTACGTTAGAGGAAAAAATCGATGTACTGCTTACGGAGAAATCCGCGCTATCAGAGGAGCTTATCCAATCAAGTAAGTGGTTGACTGAGTTAAGCGATGAGGAGCTCCAGCAGTTAATGACACTAGACGAATAAGAAGATTGCGATGCGTTACCCGCGCATCGCAAGATTTGGCATGATTATTAGCTTCTACTTCTATTCTTTTGTTTACGGCAATAAAAAATCGACTGGCGGCATCGGCGTAGTATTTTGCTGAGCCTCCGTCGGCTTTAGCTGATAAAAACGCACGTCCTCAAGAACAACCTCCGTCATAAATACACGCGTCCCATCTTCCCTATCATAGTTACGTGATTGAATGCGTCCGCTAACGCCAATAAGTGAGCCTTTACCACAGTGCTTAACAATCGTTTCGGCAAGTTTGCCCCAAGCCACACATAATACAAAGTCTGTATCAAACTCTCCTTGCTGATTTTTAAACGTGCGATTAATCGCCAACGAAAAATTTGTCTGCATTTTACCACCCGCTAGTTCACGCAAAACAGCATGTTTCGTTGTGCGCCCAACAAGTCCGACATGATTCATAGTTGTCACCTCCCTTCGTTACGCTTATCATAAGGGCAGGAAGAAAATGAGACAACTTCAGTAAAATTGATTTTTCGCTAGCTTTCTCGCGTGATTATTTCATTTTGCTACGCTAAGCTATAGCTAAATCGTAAATTTCGTAAAAAGGAGATTTTTTTATGAAAACTTTTAAATTATTACAGCTTGAAGTACAAGGTCAAGACTTACCGCTTGAAGACGGTGTCATTATTAATCAGGAAAACAGCCGTCAATCATGGTTGCTTGAAGCCTTTTTGACAGAAGATATGAATGCCTTTCTTGCGCCATTATTAGAGGAGCAAACCGTTGTACATGCGCGCGCTGTAATTTCCTTCCCTGATAATGAGCCTGCACCATTTGAGCTTGTTGTACGTGCGATTAAACCAATCGGTGAACGTGTATCTGTATTGTTTTCTGGTAAGCTTGTGGCTCGTCGCCAACAATATGCGGAGCAACTGCTAGCGTCATTACTAGCGGAAGATTTAAGCGAAGAACAATTACTAGCTCAATTTAAAACAGGTATGCGCAATCGCCCACGCCTATAAAAAAATGAGAAGTCACATGATGCGTGACTTCTCATTTTTTATGCTAACTCTTTTAATTTGTTTTCAACAAAGGTAGCCTCTGCTTTACAACCATAATCAAAGCTTTTGCCTGTTGCTTGCTCAAGCTGTTCGATGCTAGCGATTTGTTCATCTGTCGGCGCTTGCTGTAGTACTTTAGTGATTACCTCATTGATTTTCTTTGCTAGTTCTTCCTGAAATTCAACACTACGTAGTGCATCCTCTGGTACTTTGTCATACCAAGCTGCATTTGTTAGTACATATTGTTGCCAGTGAGCTATAAAATCATTAAGGTCATACTTATCCTCACGCCACTCAATTTTAGCCATATATGTTTCGAAGGCAAATGAAATAGAACGTGTAATACTAATTTTAATGCCCGAAGATAATTGCTTATACATTTATTAATCCTCCTACATATCGAAAAAGCATTTGCTTATTTTACGCGATAACTTCCTAAGTTTATAGCTTTTTAATAGTAATTGCAAATTACGCCGTAGGTTGCTCTGGTCCAATCGCAAATAAAATATCTGTTTCACAAACGATTTCGCCTTCAACCGTTGCTACCGCATGCCCCTTACCCATTGAGCCACGTAGACGTGTAAACTCTACCTCAAGACGAAGTTGGTCACCTGGTACAACTTGACGCTTAATGCGGCAGTTATCCACGCCTGTTAAAAAGGCAAGGCGGTTTTTAAATTGGGGCGAGCTAAGTAGTGCTACGCCACCAACTTGTGCTAATGCCTCAATAATTAATACACCAGGCATTACAGGGTACCCTGGGAAGTGCCCTTGGAAAAATTGCTCATTAATCGTTACATTTTTAATACCTACTGCGCGCTTTTCCTCAACCTCTAGCATACGGTCCACTAATAAAAATGGATAGCGATGCGGTAAAATTTTTTGAATTTCTTCTACGTTCATGCGATTTCCTCCTATTTGTCGATTTTCCCATTCATAATATCCAAAATATGACGCCACACTTCAGGTTTAAACACATCAAATGCCTTACCCCCACCTAACCCTGCATAGCCTACCATTGCGCCAATAATCGCTGCTACTGCAACGAGTGCTAGCACAATAAGTAAACGAAGCCATATTGGTATCAGTCGTAGCTTTGGTCGTTTAGTAGTCGTGGGTTGCTGTGTTATTTCTGCTGTAATATCATCTTTTGTCATACCTTATCTCCTTTAACGAATGCCATTAATCAAACCTAGCATTTGGTCAGCTAGTGTTACAGAACGTGCATTCATTTGATACATTCGCTGCGTCTGAATTAACTCTGTCGTCTCGCGCCCAACATCAACATTTGACATCTCAAGCATGCCTTGCTGTACATTTACTTGCGCGCGCCCTGCTCCGCGCAGTGGCGTTAATAAATCCGCCTCTGTCACACCTAGCTCATTCATGTTTTGTGGCAACGCAAAATAGGTTGCTGACACATGCTCCATAAATTGTGAGCGCTCAAAGCGCGTTACACCTAAATCAATAGGTTGCCCTAACGTCGAACCATCATTATACGTTATAGTAAAACCACCTTCAGCTGTTAAACCAAAGTGCTTTACATTCGTAAAGTTAGGGAAGGTAATGGCATTACCATTACTATCTGCTACAGGGTAGCCATCGCCATTTACTAACATGCCGTTACCATTTTCGAGTGGTGACACATAAAAGTTACCTTGGCGCGTGTACACCTCACGTGTACCTGTTCCTTCAGGCATTAGCACTGTAAAGTATTGTTTTGGCGACGTAAAACCAAAATCAAGATCACGCCCCGTTGTTTGTAGCGCTCCTTGCTTTTGATTGTGTTGGATCTGCCCAATTTTAGCACCTACACCGTAGCGGATGCCTACTGGTGACTGACGCTGTGTACGGTCTAGTTTATCATTATTATACTGCTGATACAAAAGCTCTTGAAACTGTGCATCACGCGCTTTATAGCCATGTGTATTAGTATTGGCTAGGTTATGCCCAATAGTATCAAGCTGGCTTTGTAGCTCGCCCATTGTGTTAGTTGCCGTCATCATTGTACGTAACATAAATATCTACTCCTTACACCTTGCCGATTTCATTTACGGCTTTTTCCATACTGCGGTCATATGCTTGTAGCACTTTTTGGTTGGCCTCAAACGCACGATAAGCTGTCATTAACTCGGTCATCGCACGCCCTGTGTCTACGTTAGAGCTTTCGATATATTTTTGTTGTGTGCTAAATGCGACACCTTGTACACCATAAGCTGTTGGTAGGTTGCCCCCACCATCTAAACGAAACAGCCCATTATCCTGCTTCATTAACACTTCTGGATTAGCGGCATACGCCACACCTACGCGCCCTACTTGTGTGTCACCTGACATAATCATGCCCTCAGCATTTAATGTAAAGTCATCATTATTTACTTGCATGCGCTGCCCATTATCATTTAACACATAAAGCCCCTGTGCGCTCACAAGGTAGCCTTGCGCATCAACCGTAAAGTTACCATTCCGCGTATAGGCCTCGCCACCAGCTGGGTGTTGTAAACGGAACATCACAGTACCTTCAACACCATCTGCATTGACTGGCATTTGCCCATTAATTAGCGCAACATCAGTAGCAAGCTCGGTTTCGAGCAACTGCCCTTGCGTATAATTAGCAAGCGTCTCCTGCATATAAATCCCTGCATTAATACCACCTGTTGGATTAGCATACATATGATTTAAACCGTTTTCTGTTGGGATGTTGGTGCTATTAATACGCGACATCAACATATCAGGAAACGAACGAATTGTAGATTGGTCTTCTTTAAAGCCTGGTGTACGTGCGTTGGAAATATTATTCGTTAATAATTCAGTACGGCGCTGTTGCGCAATCATACCTGAAGCTACTGTGTAAAATCCTTTAAACATAGCGAGCACCTCACTTTATTTTATAAATCCGCTAAGCGGTCAATATTATCAAGCAATACTGCTGTACCATTGGCCACACAATTTAGTGGGCTCTCAGCAATAAAAACAGGCACCTTTAGTTCATCAATTAATAACTGATCAATGCCATGCAGTAAAGCGCCTCCACCGGTCACAATAATACCACGGTCAATAATATCCGCAGATAGCTCGGGTGGTGTTTTTTCTAATACGTTTTTAGCAGCCTGTACAATCATTCCGGCTGTTTCACGTAAAGCTACTTCAATTTCAGTAGATGAGATCGTCAGAGGGCTTGGTAATCCTGTAACGAGGTCGCGTCCACGAATAGCCATCGTCTCGTCTCGCCCGCCTGCATACACCGTACCCACTTGTATTTTAATATCCTCGGCTGTGCGTTCACCGATTAACAATTTATATTGTTTTTTTATGTACGCTAAAATATCTTGATCAAAGGCGTTGCCTGCAGCTTTAACAGATTCACTTGTTACAATATCACCCATTGATAATACAGCTACGTCTGTTGTGCCACCACCAATATCAATTACCATATTGCCACTCGGTTGGAAAATATCCATACCTGCGCCAATTGCTGACACTTTCGCTTCTTCCTCTAAAAATACTTTTTTAGCACCTGCATGTTGTGCTGCATCACGGATTGCTTTTTGCTCTACCCCCGTAATTTTAGTTGGGCAACAAATTAACACATTGGGATTAGACATAAAACCTTTAAGATTTAACTTATCAATAAAATACTTTAGCATTGCCTCTGTTACATCAAAATCAGCAATTACTCCGTCACGTAATGGGCGTATTGCCACAATATTACCTGGTGTACGACCAAGCATTTTACGTGCATCTTCTCCCACTGCTAATACCTTGCGCGTTCTGCTATCTAACGCTACGACCGACGGCTCATTAAGGACAATCCCTTTCCCTTTTTGGTGAATTAACACATTTGCCGTACCTAAGTCGATACCAATATCCTTCGAAAACATGCTACTACTCCTTCCCCCATATCCATCATTCATTGTCCAATATTTTACCATACCGCTATCTCTATTTCCTAGGAAATAAAAAGAGTTGCAAAGCAATTTCGCTTGCTGTGCAACTCTTGATTTTACATTGTGACTTTTACTTCTGCATCTTCGGTAGTAACACGCTCGATGTTAGCCCCTAATGCTGCTAATTTTGTATGGAAACCTACATAGCCACGGTCTAGGTGGTGTAATTTTGTAACGCGGGTTACGCCATTTGAGATTAAACCACATAAAATTAAAGCTGCTGCTGCACGTAAATCGGTTGCGCCTACCTCTGCACCTTGCATATCGTTTTCACCATCAATAAATACTGAGCGTCCTTCAATCTTAACGTTAGCATTCATACGACGGAATTCTTCGACGTGCATGAAGCGGTTTTCGAAAACCGTTTCGGTAATAATGCTTGTACCTTTTGCTGTTAACATTAATGCCATCATTTGTGATTGCATATCTGTTGGGAAGCCTGGGTGAGGCATCGTTTTAATATCTACAGCTTTAAGTGGTCGTGTAGAGCGTACACGCACGCCCTCGCCCTCTTCGATTACCTCGATACCCATTTCACGCATCTTAGCAATGAGTGCTGTCATATGCTCTGGTACAGCATTTTCAATTAATACGTCACCTTCAGTAATTGCAGCGGCTACCATAAATGTGCCTGCCTCAATACGGTCAGGGATAATCGTATGCTCCGTACCATGAAGTTTTTTAACACCTGTAATACGAATCGTGTTTGTGCCCGCACCTTGTACTCGGCCACCCATGGCATTAATAAAGTTAGCTAAGTCTACGATTTCTGGTTCCTTGGCAGCGTTCTCAATAATCGTTACTCCCTCTGCTAATGCAGCAGCTGTCATAATGTTTTCTGTTGCGCCTACACTTGGGAAATCTAAATAAACTTCAGCACCCTTTAACTTGCCATCAACACGCGCCTCAACATAGCCGTGACCGAAAGAAATTTTTGCGCCCATTGCCTCAAAGCCCTTTAAATGCAACTCAATTGGTCGTGAGCCAATCGCGCAGCCTCCTGGCATTGCTACACGAGCAAAGTTATTACGCGCCAGTAATGAGCCCATTACTAAAATGGATGCACGCATTTTACTGACAAAATCAAACTGTGCTTCACTTGATAGTGGCTTAGTTGCATCAATGAACATTTCACTTTTTTGTGCGTTATATGTTACGTCAGCATTTAAGCTTCTTAATACTTCACCAATTGTGTTTACATCTGCTAAGTTTGGCACTTCAGTAATGTGGTGTTTCCCCTCTGATGCAAGTAATGAAGCCGCTAAAATTGGTAATACTGCATTTTTTGCGCCTTCTACTTTAACTGTGCCTGTTAATCTTTGCCCACCTGTTACGATAATTTTTTCCACGCTAGTCCCTCCGATAGTCTTTACAGTCGGTAATTTTATAATCTATTCGATACGTTCATAAAGTTCTTTATCCAAAAAGCAAACACTTTAATTTTACAACGGATAGCTAGCACTTACAAGCTTTGTTATGACATTGTTGCAATTTGGTTACATTATCTCATAAATATTTCTAGTGGCTGACTTGACTAAAACAAATAAGGCAATTGCTGCGACCAGCGTGACACAAGTAAAAAGAATTGTGCTACTAATGAGCCGAGTGCAATACTCATAAAAATATATAACAGTTGGACTTGAAAGACGCGGTTTTTTTTAACAATTTGATCCAGACGCAATGCTTGCAATGCAAAAAAAGCTACAGCGATAAAAAAGACATGCGCAATTAAGCTAATCAATGCCTCTTGGCCTAGTGCATGATACACATCCATTTGTCATTCCTCCTATAAAAAAAGAGCGCCCCAAATTGGGACGCTCTTTGTACATATTAGATATTACCCTCATGAACGCGGATACGATTCATCGCACGTTGTAAAGCTAATTCAGCGCGTGTTGCATCAAGGTCAGCTTGTTTCTTAGCCATGCGTTGTTCGGCACGAGCTAATGCTTGTTTAGCACGCGTAACATCGATGTCAGTTGCTACTTCAGCAGCAGGAGCTAAAATCGAAATTTTATCTGGTCGCACTTCAACGAAGCCGCCGCTAACTGCTACTAACTCTTCTTTGTTATCAGCGTTTTTTAGCTTAACCGCACCAACTGCAAGTGGTGCTACCATTGGAATATGGCCTGCTAAAATACCCATCTCACCAGAAGTTGTTTTCACAATTACCATTGATACGTCTGAATCGTATACAGGGCCGTCGGGAGTGACAATATTGACTGTTACTGTCTTCATATGTTTTCCTCCTCCGTACCTAGTATTATACCTCTACGCCCATGCTTTTCGCTTTTTCGATTACTTCTTCGATAGAACCTACTAGACGGAAAGCATCCTCTGGTAAGTGGTCATACTTACCTTCAAGGATTTCTTTGAATGAACGAACTGTTTCTTTAACTGGTACATAAGAACCCTTTTGACCAGTGAATTGTTCAGCTACGTGGAAGTTTTGAGATAAGAAGAATTGAATACGACGAGCGCGGTCAACTGTTTTCTTGTCTTCATCACTTAACTCATCCATACCTAGGATAGCGATGATATCTTGTAATTCGCGGTAACGTTGTAACGTTTGTTGAACGCCACGAGCAACACCGTAGTGTTCTTCGCCTACGATTTCTGGTGAAAGCGCACGTGAAGTAGAAGCTAATGGGTCAACCGCTGGGTAGATACCCATCTCAGATAATTTACGCTCTAAGTTAGTTGTTGCATCTAAATGGGCGAAAGTAGTTGCAGGAGCCGGGTCAGTATAGTCATCGGCTGGTACGTAGATCGCTTGGATCGAAGTAACAGAACCTTTGTCTGTAGACGTGATACGCTCTTGTAATTTACCCATATCAGTAGCAAGTGTTGGTTGGTAACCTACCGCAGAAGGCATACGACCTAATAAGGCAGAAACCTCAGAGCCTGCTTGCGTGAAACGGAAGATATTATCGATGAATAAAAGTACGTCTGCACCTTGCTCATCACGGAAATACTCTGCCATTGTTAAACCAGTTAATGCTACACGCATACGTGCACCAGGTGGCTCATTCATTTGACCGAATACCATTGCTGTTTTCTTGATTACACCAGAGTCACTCATTTCGTAGAATAAGTCATTACCCTCACGAGTACGCTCACCTACACCTGCGAATACCGAGATACCGCCGTGCTCTTGTGCGATGTTGTTGATTAATTCTTGGATTAATACTGTTTTACCTACGCCGGCACCACCGAATAGACCGATTTTACCACCTTTGATGTATGGTGCTAATAAGTCTACTACTTTGATACCTGTCTCTAGGATTTCAACTGTAGTTGATAAGTGTTCAAAACTTGGCGCTTCGCGGTGAATTGAATCACGACGTACGCTAGCTGGAATTTCTTCACCTAAGTCAATGATGTCACCTAGTACGTTAAATACGCGACCTAATGTAACTTCACCAACTGGTACAGAAATAGCTTTTCCTAAGTCTGTAACTTCTGCTCCGCGTTGTAAGCCATCTGTAGATGACATAGCAATCGTACGAACAGCATCATCACCTAAATGAAGTGCTACTTCTAATGATAGAAGTTGTGCTTCTTCATTTGGACGTTTAATCTCAACAGTTAATGCGTTAAAGATTTCTGGTAATTTACCGTTTTCGAACTTAACGTCAACTACCGCACCCATTACTTGTAGAACGTGTCCTTTATTCATTTACTGTGTACCCTCCTTATCGATTGGTATATAGCTTCTTGTAGCTAATACCTTATACGACATTGGGAAGCTGGCCTATTCTAAGGCTGCAGCTCCACCAACGATTTCTGTAATTTCTTGTGTAATTGCGGCTTGACGCGCGCGGTTATATGAAAGTGATAAATCATCGATTAACTCACTAGCATTGTCTGTTGCACTCTTCATAGCTGTCATACGAGCAGCATGTTCACTTGCTTTACCGTCTAATAATGCACCGTAAATTAGGCTTTCCGCATATTGTGGAAGTAACACTTCAAGAATTGCTTCGCCTGATGGCTCGAATTCGTAAGAAGCAGTTGTACCTGCTGGCGCAATATCTGTTAATGGTAAAAGCTTTTTCTTCGTAACTTCTTGTGCAATTGCACTTACGAAGTGATTGTAGTACATATAAAGCTCGTCATACGTACCATCCGTGAACATACCAACAGCCTTACGAGCGATGTCTTTAATGTCAGCAAATGTAGGTTGGTCAGATAAACCAACAATTTCACCGATAACGTTGTGATTACGTTTAACGAAGTAATCGCGAACAACACGGCCAACTGCTAGAATAACGTACTCATCCTTAGATTTATGACGTTCGTTTAAAGTAGCTTGCACTTTACGTAAAACACTAGAGTTATACGCGCCTGCTAAACCACGGTCAGAACCGATAACAAGATAAGCTGTCTTTTTAACTGGACGAACCGTTAACATTGGGTGACCGCTGTCTTTCGTACCTGATGCGATCGCACCAACCACGTCTTGTACCTTTTCCATATAAGGAACGAATTTTTTTGCGTTTTGCTCAGCACGGTTTAGCTTAGAAGCCGAAACCATCTGCATCGCTTTAGTAATCTGACTTGTTTTCTTCGTCGATACTATACGCATTTCGATATCACGTAAGTTTGCCACTGGTATTTCACCACCTTATTGTTTTTTGTTCATCATCTACATAAAAGTTCTTTTACACACATCAACTAACTACCTCTGCAGCGGTAATTAGTAGATGGTGTGGAACTTATTTATTGAATAATTTTTTCACGTCGCTTCGTTCATACCGAGCATTTCACGCTAGATGCAAAGCCTTTCCTCATCCAGCCATTTCCACCAGACTTGCTTCCATTTCAAATCTCTTCTGCGCATGCTAGCATGCTTGGCGAGATTTTCTAATGGTGCGCTAGTCTAAACGGTAGAAATGGGCTTTTGATAACTTGTCAAGACCCTCCAACTTCTTCACGTATTAACGGTATGAAGAGCTTTTAGCTTTATCCAGCTACTTGTTCACCAGACCTGTTTACGTTTCAGTTCCTTCCAACGATGCGTAGGTCTGAACGGTGAACGTAGCTTTTAACGTTATCCAGCTCTTTCATACCATACGTTCAGCCGTTTCGGTTCTTTCCTAGTGTGCGAGCACACTGCGTCAAGACCCTCCAACTTCTTCACGTATTAACGGTATGAAGAGCTTTTAATTATTATTCAGATTTTGCGAATGTTTTCTTGAAAGCGTTGATTGCTGCTGTCATGTCTGCATCTGGCGCAAGTTCTTTTGTAGAACGGATGTGATCTAAAACGTTAGTGTGGTTTGAATCTAACCAGCTTAAGAATTCGCTTTCGAAACGTACGATGTCTTGTACTGGAATATCATCTAAATGACCACGAGTTAATGCATATAAAATAGCAACTTGTTTTTCAACTTTAAGTGGTTTGTTTAGGTCTTGTTTAAGAACTTCAACCGTACGTTTACCACGCTCTAGTTTAGCAAGTGTTGCTTTATCTAAGTCAGAACCGAATTGAGCGAATGATTCAAGCTCACGGAATGCAGCTAAGTCAAGACGTAGTGTACCCGCAACTTTTTTCATTGCTTTAATTTGAGCCGAACCACCTACACGTGATACTGAAAGACCAGCGTTGATTGCTGGGCGTACACCTGAGTGGAATAAGTCAGATTGTAAGAAGATTTGACCATCAGTGATAGAGATAACGTTTGTTGGGATATATGCTGAGATATCGCCCGCTTGTGTCTCTACGAATGGTAAAGCTGTAATAGAACCTGAGTTGTAAGACTCGTTTAACTTCGCAGCACGCTCTAATAAACGGCTGTGTAAGTAGAATACGTCACCAGGGTAAGCTTCACGACCTGGAGGACGACGTAATAATAATGAAAGTTCACGGTAAGCCGCTGCTTGTTTAGATAAGTCATCATAAACGATAAGTACGTGTTTACCTTGTAACATGAACTCTTCCGCCATTGATACACCAGCGTAAGGCGCTAGGTATAATAATGGTGCTGGTTGTGATGCAGAAGCTGTTACTACGATAGTGTAGTCTAATGCACCGTTTTTACGTAATGTTTCAACAACACCACGAACTGTAGATTCTTTTTGACCAATTGCAACGTAGATACAAATCATATCTTGGTCACCTTGGTTAAGAATTGTATCGATAGCTACCGAAGTTTTACCAACTTGGCGGTCACCGATGATTAATTCACGTTGTCCACGACCGATTGGTACAAGAGCGTCAATCGCTTTAATACCAGTTTGTAGTGGTTCGTCAACTGATTTACGTGCCATTACACCGAAAGCTGGGCTTTCGATAGGACGTGTTTTTGTTGTATTAATCGGGCCTTGACCATCAACTGGTTGACCTAATGCGTTTACTACGCGTCCGATTAATTCTTCCCCAACAGGAACTTCCATAATACGGCCAGTACGTTTTACGCTGTCGCCTTCTTTAATGTCAGTGTATGGTCCTAGAATAACGATACCTACGTTACCTTCTTCTAAGTTTTGTGCCATACCCATAACACCGTTAGAGAACTCTAAAAGTTCTCCAGCCATAGCGTTGTCCAGGCCATGAGCAAGAGCGATACCGTCACCGATTCGGATAACTGTACCTACTTCGCTTACTTCTAATTCAGATTGATAACCTTCAATCTGCTGCTTAATCAGCACGCTGATTTCTTCAGCCTTGATGCTCATGTTTGTCACCTCTCACATTTCTTAATATTATCCGATTAACTCATTTTCAAGACGCGCAAGCTTTGCAAGCACTGTGCTGTCAAAAATATGGTTACCGATTTGAACACGAATACCACCTAATAATGATGGGTCGATTTCGTTTGTAATTGTTAATGTTTGTTTGCCAACACGTTTAGCAAATGCTGTTGAGATGCTTTCGCGCTCTTCAGCTGTAAGTTCGCGTGTTGAGTATACTACTGCGTTTGCAGAACCTTGCTCATTAGCTGCAAGTTCGTTGTAAACTTCAGCAATAGCGCCTACTTCAGTAATACGTTTTTTATCAACTAATAGTTGAAGTGTATCAAGAACCATTGGTGTTGCACCTGCGAACAAGCTTGTTACCATTTGCTTCTTTTTTTCGATTGTGATTTTTGGTGCGCCAAGTACTGCTAAAAAATCAGGTGATTGTTTAGCAACTTTAACGATCTCTTGTAAATCAGAACCTACTTCAGCAAGTTTACCTTGCCCTTTTGCCAGCTCAAATAATGCTTGAGCGTAGCGTTTAGCTACGATTGACTGAGTCATTTCGCTTCGCCTGCCTTCGCAATCGTTTCTTCGATTAACGCACGGTTATCATTCTCAGAAATTTCTTTGCCAAGAACTTTAGATGCTGCTAATACAGATAACGATACAACTTCTTGTCGAACTGCTGCGATAGCTTTTTCTTTTTCTGTTTCGATGTCACGTACAGCTGATTCTTTTAAACGTGTAGCTTCAGTGCGTGCAGCTTCAAGAATTTCTTCTTTTTGTAGCTCGCTCTGTTTCTTCGCGCCTTCAACAATCGTTTGTGCTTCAGTACGTGCTTCTTTAAGAAGCGCTTTTTGTTCTTCTAATAGTTTGTGAGTTTCTTTGCGTGCTTTTTCAGCTTCGTTGATTTCGCTCGCTACGAATTCTTCACGTTGTTGCATCATGCCCATTAATGGACCCCATGCAACTTTTTTAAGAAGTAACATTAAAATACCGAAGATCACAACTGTCGCTAAAGCATCACCTAGGTTCAGTTTGTTAAGATCAAAACCTGCACCTAAAACTAAGTAATCTAATACCACGATTGTTTCACTCCCTTCAAGAGCATATAAAATAATGTTTCAATTGTTTTCATTTAAGGTAAAACGTTATAGATAAGATGTTGCCATCTAATATTCGTAATTAATAGGAAAGGCGAAGCGTCCTCAGTTGAATCTTCTCCGCCGACTTAATTAAATTAGTTATTACTTGTTCATTACGATGAATGCTACTACTACTGCGATAATCGGTAATGCCTCAACTAATGCAACCCCGATGAACATTGTAGTTTGAAGAACGCCACGTGCTTCTGGTTGACGAGCGATACCTTCTACTGTTTTTGAAACGATAAGACCGTTACCAATACCTGCACCAAGTGCACCTAAACCAATTGCGATTGCCGCTGCTAATAAACCCATTGTTAAATTTCCTCCTTGGAAGTGTTTGTTTTTTTGTTTTTTATAAGTAGTTACCTACCTATTATATTAATGGTCGTCACTCACTTTGTGAGCAATATAAACCATCGTTAACATTGTAAAGATGAAACCTTGGATAAAGCCGATGAAGATAGAGAAACCTTGCCAAGCCATCATTGGGATAATACCACCTAGGAATCCCATAGCTCCTGCTGATGCAAGACCTGCGATAAGCCCGATTAAAATCTCACCTGCGTAAATGTTACCGTAAAGACGTAGACCAAGTGTTAGCGTATTCGCAAACTCCTCAACAATCTTTAATGGGAACATAAATGACATTGGTTGGAAGAAACTTTTTCCGTAATTTCCAGTACCACGCATTTTTACTCCATAATAATGTGTAAGTAATAAAATCATTACAGCTAGAGACATTGTAACTGTAGGGTCAGCTGTTGGTGATTTCCACCATAGCACGTGATCATACACGATTGAGAATGGTAAACCTAGTAAGTTCGATACGATGATGAACATAATAAGTGTTAACCCTAAAACGTGGAATCGACCGCCTGTTTTCCAGTCCATGTTACTTTTAATAATGCCTTTAACGAAGTCCATTACCCACTCCATGAAGTTTTGCTTTCCTGTTGGCTTCATTTGTAGATTACGCGTACAAATAAATGCGATTAAAAATACAATTGTTGCTGAAACAAGAAGCATCATAATTGTAGATAAGTTAAATACTAAAGGTAAACCTAAAATATTAACCTCTTTTAATGGTGATATGTGATCCATTTTTGCAATTCACCTCTCTTTCTAATGCACATGTTAGTGGTTCCTTAAATGAGATACGATTCGCTCTAAATAGAGGAAAGCGTATGGAAGCATCAGCCCAATTACCGTACTTGCTACATTAAAGTGTTCTGGTATAGTCATAGCTAATGCGACTGCTGCAACACCTGACGCAAAGCGAAGCAATGTGCCGAGCGATGTTGTTTTTGTCCCTTCACTTATGGAACGGTCAAACTTATCCATACGACGTACTAAAATCCAGAAGTTGTACGTGCCAAACAATGCACCAAGTGCGATGCCTGCAAATACGGTTTCATAAGATGTAGCCGTCCAGCCAATCGCGCAAATTGCGAGCAAAAAAAATAACGCTCTTTTCTGCATAGTAAAAATGTGATGCAAATCTAGCATTTGTTTGTCGTCTCCTGAATCGTTTTTTTATCGTAATACTTGGGTAAATTTGATGACCACTTAGTGAAATCAGAAACGAGTAGTTACCTACTCAAGCGGTGTGGAAGTGAAGTATAGTAGAGAATCCCTTGCAGATTCTTGTAGAAATGCTGGGATACTATGCAACTTCCGCCTGCATGTGGACGTCAATAATCCAGACGCAAAATGCGAACTGTTTTTACCTGTTTCAACTGCATGAACAGTGTGAAACTTAGATGAGATAAGCGTTTTCACAACTTTGCAGTAATAAAAAACGTTATCAATAATACCCTTTGTAAGCATACAATAGTAGGTTTTTGAAGTCAATTAGTTCTAGAGAAAAACTTCACAAGCCTATTTTTCTTGTCAAATTGTTGACAAAATTGTGTTATGCTTCACAATCTCTATGATACCATATAAAATCACGCAAAAAACAACTTACTTACCACTAAATACACATCGAAAATACTGTTTTTCTGTTGCTCGTGCAAATTATTTATTTTCGTCTTTTTTCAAGAATTGTAAAAGCGCTTTCACGATTCTTTCTGACGCATGACCGTCACCATACGGATTTGATGCTTTTGCCATCAAATTATAAGCATCTTTGTTGACAAGTAACTCCTTAGATAGTGCATAAATCGTTTCTTCCTCTATACCTGCAAGTTTTAACGTTCCCGCTTCAATTCCCTCTGGGCGCTC
Organism: Metalysinibacillus saudimassiliensis; assembly: GCA_000935965.1. Taxonomy (GTDB): domain Bacteria; phylum Bacillota; class Bacilli; order Bacillales_A; family Planococcaceae; genus Metalysinibacillus; species Metalysinibacillus saudimassiliensis. The sequence continues at coordinate 293,912 of LN483074.1, read as the reverse complement.
AGTTGTATCACGTAGCACAATTACAGGCTTACCAAGTGACGGTGCCTCCTCTTGAATACCACCTGAATCTGTTAAAATCATATACGACTGTGACGCAAAGTTATGGAAATCAAAAACTTCGAGTGGTTCAATTAAATGAATGCGTGGGTCATCACCTAAAATTTCATTTGCTGTTTCACGTACCACTGGATTCATATGCATTGGGTATACTACTTGAATGTCATCATGCTCCGCAAGCAAACGCTTAATTGCTTTAAACATATTACGCATTGGCTCGCCTAAGTTTTCGCGGCGGTGTGCAGTTAATAAAATCATGCGGTCCGTACCAATAGCGTCAAGTACTGGGTGCGTATAGTCTTCGCTTACTGTCGTTTTTAAAGCGTCGATTGCTGTATTGCCCGTCACAAAAATAGTAGCGTCGTTTTTATTTTCGTCTAATAAATTTTGGCGCGACTTATCAGTTGGTGAGAAGTGTAAATCTGCCATTACACCTGTTAGCTGACGATTCATTTCTTCTGGGTATGGTGAGTATTTGTTCCAAGTACGTAAGCCCGCCTCAACGTGACCAATCGCAATTTGGTTATAAAATGCCGCAAGACTTGCGATAAAGGTAGTAGCTGTATCACCGTGCACTAATACGATGTCAGGCTTCGCTTCCTTCATTACTTTATCTAGCCCTTGTAAGGCATTTGTTGTTACGTCAATTAATGTTTGACGATCCTTCATAATATTTAAATCATAATCGGGCTTAATTTTAAAAGTTGTGAGCACTTGATCTAGCATTTGACGGTGTTGTGCCGTTACTGTCACGATAGACTCAATTTCCTCTGGGTGTTTTTCAAGCTCTAGCACAAGCGGCGCCATCTTAATTGCCTCTGGACGCGTACCAAAAATCGTCATTACCTTCCACTTTTTCATCTGTTATCCCTACCTTTTTGTAATATAGAAAACGCCCCCTACTCTCATAGGGAACGCTCTTTTTTTATTTCGTGCCGAATAAACGGTCACCAGCATCGCCAAGTCCTGGAACGATATAACCATGGTCGTCTAATTTTTCGTCTAACGCTGCGATGTAAACATCCACGTCATTATGCGCTTCTTGTAATGCTTTAACGCCTTCTGGTGCTGCGATTAAACACATAAATTTAATGTTAATAGCACCGCGTTTTTTTAGTGAGTTGATTGCTTCGATTGCCGAGCCACCTGTTGCAAGCATTGGATCTACAACGATAAACTCACGCTCTGCTACGTCTGCTGGTAATTTTGCATAATACTCAATTGGTTGTAATGTTTTAGGGTCGCGGTATAAACCAATGTGACCAACTTTAGCTGCTGGGATTAGTTTTAGTACACCCTCAACCATACCGATACCTGCACGTAGGATTGGCACGATACCGATTTTTTTACCGCTTAATACTTTAGAAGTCATTTCAGTTACTGGTGTGTTAATTACTTTGTCCTCTAATGGTAGTTCGCGTGTAATTTCGAAGGCCATTAATGTTGCAACCTCATCCACTAATTCACGGAATTCTTTTGTGCCTGTGTTAATATCACGGATATGTGTTAATTTATGTTGAATTAACGGGTGATCAAATACATATACTTTGCTCATAGTGAGTCGCTCCTAACTTTTTTTGAAAATGTCTTTTTTTAATCTAAACTAGTATAACAGAAAGTACTATGCTTTTTGAAATTTGTTTTATGTTGTACACAACTTTGTGCGAAACAAAAAAGAGGCTGGGACATAACTAGTGTTCAGCCAAAGAAAAAGAGAAATTGAGTGCGCTCAATTTCTCTTTTTCAATTTTTTATAGGTATTTTTATTGATTGGCTGTGAACTTTCGCAAGTTCACAGCCATCAACGCTAGCCCCATTTCATTCGCAACATAAGAACACTTCTTTCTGTTGAGTTTTGTTTTGGTGACTTTATTTTAACAGAAGGTGTTCTTTTTTAACCACAAAAATCAAAGCCCTTGAACTTTTACGCCATGTAAAAGTTCAAGGGCTTTTCATTTATAAGCAGGGTTTTGTCCCAGCCTGTTTTCGTCTTATGCGTAAAGAGGGTGTTTAGCTGTAAGTGCTGCAACGCGCTCTTTCGCTTCTTTTTGTGTTGCTTCGTCTTCTGGGTTTTTTAATACTAACGCAATGATTGCGCCTACTTCTTTCATGTCTTCCTCTTTGAAGCCACGAGAAGTTACTGCTGGTGTACCAATACGAATACCTGAAGTTACAAATGGTGACTCTGTATCGTAAGGGATTGTGTTTTTATTTGTTGTAATGCCTACAGCGTCAAGTGCATGCTCTGCTACTTTACCTGTTAAGCCTAATGATTTAACGTTTAATAATAGTAAGTGGTTGTCTGTACCGCCTGATACAATATCAACGCCCTCAGCCATTAATGTTTCAGCTAATGCTTTAGCGTTAGCTTTAATTTGTTTAGCATAGTCTTTAAATTCTGGTTGTAGTGTTTCGCCAAATGCTACAGCTTTAGCTGCGATTACGTGCATTAAAGGACCACCTTGAATACCAGGGAATACTGATTTATTTAATTCTTTTTCCCATTTCGCGCTTGATAAAATTAAACCACCACGTGGGCCACGTAATGTTTTATGTGTTGTTGATGTTACAAAGTCAGCGTGTGGTACTGGTGATGGATGTTCGCCAGCTGCTACTAAACCTGCGATATGTGCCATATCAACCATAAAGTACGCGCCTACTTCGTCTGCGATTTCGCGGAATTTAGCAAAATCAATTTCACGTGGGTATGCTGATGCACCTGCAACGATTAATTTTGGTTTGTTAGCTAATGCTTTTTGACGTACATCTTCATAGTCAATTACGTGTGTATCTTCAGTTACACCATACTCCACAAAGTTGTAAAGTACGCCAGAGAAGTTAACTGGTGAACCATGTGTTAAGTGACCACCATGAGAAAGGTTCATACCTAATACTGTGTCACCTGGTTGTAAAATTGTGTGGTAAACAGCCATGTTTGCTTGTGCACCTGAGTGAGGTTGTACGTTAGCATACTCAGCGCCGAAAATTTCTTTAACACGGTCGCGTGCGATATCCTCTACAACGTCAACATGCTCACAACCACCATAGTAGCGTTTGCCTGGGTAACCTTCTGCATATTTGTTTGTCAATACTGAGCCTTGTGCTTCCATTACTGCTTCTGATACGAAGTTTTCTGAGGCGATTAACTCAATGTTATCTTGTTGGCGTTTTTTCTCTGCTAAAATACCATCTAATACGGCTTTATCTTGTGCTGCTAATTTTTCTAATGACATCATTTACTTCCTCCTAAGTTTAAATAGAATATACTGCGCGCTCGCCGCCGATTAATTTCGGTCGCGTGGTCGCTACTGTTACAATTGCTTCGCCGATTTGCTTTACGCTCGTACGAATAGGGACTGCGACATGCTTTAAATGCATGCCAATTAACGTTTGCCCAATATCAATCCCCGCTGTTGCTGTAATATGCTCTACAACTACAGGGTCTTGCAGTTGTTTATAGGCATAGGCTGACATCGAACCACCCGCTGACTGTACAGGAATGACTGACACCTCAGGTAAATTGAATTGCTGTGCTGCTGCACGCTCTAAAGTGAGCGCGCGATTAATGTGTTCGCAACCTTGGAACGCTAAATACAGTTTGTGTTTATCAGCAAATTGCTTGAGCGGTTCGTATAGCGCTTCGGCTACATTGCCCGCACCCGCTGTTCCAATTTTCTGACCAATAACTTCAGAGGTTGAGCACCCTACTACAAACAAAGTATTTGCTTGTAATGTGGTTTGCTCCTCTAACTCGGTCAATAGTTGCTGAAGTTGAACTTCTAGCAAATTATTCACCTCTCGCTAAATCTAAGCTACAAATTTTATTTACGCGACGCTCATGACGACCGCCCTCAAACTCTGTTTCTAACCATGTTTTTGCTACCATGCGTGCAAGCCCTGCACCTACAACGCGCTCACCCATTGCTAAAATATTTGTATCATTGTGCTGACGAGTTGCCTCTGCACTAAATACATCATGTACTAGCGCACAGCGAATGCCGCGCACCTTGTTTGCTGCAATTGACATACCAATGCCTGTACCGCAAATTAAAATCCCGCGGTCAAAATCGCCTTTGGCAACGCCATCTGCTACTGGTTTTGCATAATCTGGATAGTCTACTGAATCATCTGTCTGTGGACCAAAGTCAGTATAGTCGATTTTTAACTCGTCTAATAATGACATGATCTCCTTACGTAAATTATTTCCGCCGTGGTCTGAAGAAATTGCTACTTTCAAAACTGGCTCCCTCTTTTCGCTTTTATAGTCCCTTTAAGTTTACCATTTTATCAAGTAGAAAAACACGATTTTTATTTATCTTTACGTAACGAATGATACCTAAAAGCGAATGATTTGTCTATATAAACTTTTATTGTTCACTTTTATACGCTAATACATGCTGTTACAATCCACTTTCTTGTTGTTTGTCACAAAAAAGACGAAGTAAACAACTTCGTGTTTACTTCGTCTCTATTAGCTAAATCTATGAATCATCTCATAAAGTTTTTGTGCATGTTGCTCTAACTGCGCCATTGAAGCTTCAATCGTAGCCATTGCATACATTTGTTCTTCGGCACGCGCACGTACTTCCTCTGCTCCTGCTGATGTTTGCTCAGCAATGGCTGCTACCTCTTGTGACTGTTTGGCTGTTTCCTCAATACTTGTCATTTGTTGCTCCATCATACGTGCAATATTTTCAGTTGCATGCGCGATTGTATGAATAGCAGCCTCCACTGTTTGCACCGCCTGTGTTGTCATAGACACACGTGCCGCTTCCGCACGCGCAAATTGCACTTGCTCACGAATCGCCTCACCAACAATGCCAACATTTTGTTGCATGCCACGAATTAACTCATTACTATCACGTACTGCAGTAGCACTTTGGTCAGCTAGTGCACGCACTTCATCCGCTACAACAGCAAAGCCTTTGCCATGCTCTCCTGCTCTTGCCGCTTCGATAGAGGCATTTAACGCAAGTAAATTAGTTTGCTCAGCAATCGCGCCAACAAGCTCTGTCACACTACCAATTGCCGTAGCATTTGCCTCTAGCCCCTCAACATTAGTAAGTACAGCCGTGCTACGCATAGCAATTTGTTCAATGCCAGATGTTAATTCGTCAATTGCTACAATAGCTACACTTAACTCCTGCACCAACTGTTGTGCTTGGTGTGTAGTAGTTGTTACTTCATCTGTAACCGTCGTCGCAACCTCACGCGCATCTTCCATTGCCTCTGCTGTATGCTGTACAGCCATTGCAGAAGCCTCAGCCCCGTCCGAAATTTGGTTAATCGTAGCCGAAATACCCTCTGCATTAGCTTTAGCTGTCGTTGTTTGCTTGGCTAACCCATCAATGACTTCATGCGTAGCGTCGTAATTAATTTCGATTCCTTTAATAATTGTGCGTAAATTACTAAGCATCTCATTAAAAGCAGTCCCAACAGCATTTAACTCATCCTGCGTATTTGGTACAACTAAGTCTTTACTAATCTTACCTTCAGCTGCCTCACTTACGGCTCGCTCTAGTTTAAGTAATGGCTTAACAAGTACTCCACTAAAAATGGCAGCTAAAATACATGACCACATAATCCCAAGAGCATACGTAATTGCTTGAAACAGCACTACATTAACTTGCGGAAAAAACATGGGGTGAATGTATTCCATAAAAATAAAACTTGTTGAGTATGTAACTAGCGCTAATGCGCCCACAAAAAATACTAATTTTTTTGCGATACCTATTTTCGCCTTGTGCTGATGCATTAACAACACTCCTATATCTTTCGGATGATTTGTTCAATTGCTTGTTGCAGTTCGTTAAAGGTCTTGCGGTATACTTCGACATCACCACCATATGGATCAAACACATCGCGTGACTCGCCCGTTGCAAACTCATGTAGCCTTATTATTTTATTAGCATGCTGTGGGTATGCGGCAAGTAAGGTTGCTCGATGTCCCTCGGTCATTGTAATAATATAATCTGCCCATTCAAGCGTTGCTTCGTCCACTTGACTAGCACTATGTTGCTCTGTAATTTGTTGCTCCTCTAACACGCGCTTTGCATTAGGACTCATTGGTGCTTGGTTAGCAGCAAAAATGCCTGCTGACTTAACGTCAATATTCGTTATATGTTTAGCACGTAAAATTGCCTCCGCCATTGCGCTGCGGCATGTGTTACCTGTACAAATGAAATAAAGGTTCATGATTTATCACTCCTTTATTTTTAGCATAGCAAAATGCCCACAAAAAAACTACTGTGCTCTACACAGTAGTTTTGTACCAACGACCACCAGCGGCCTTTTCGAGACGATTCATAATAGCAGTACCTACACCCTCAGTTGTTGTAGCCGTTACTAAAATCATCGTAGCATCCGTTTTATCACATTCACGTAAAGCATCATATAAATTAACAGCGATGTCTGCACTCTCGCCTAACGAAATACGAATCGGAGCTTGCACAGTACAGCTTGCTGGTGCAATAAGTGCTACGCGTTCATGTGCTAATTCAGTTAATGCAGCTGTAATTTTTGCGGTACTTTCTTCTATTAAATATACAGGCGCATTTGGCGCATAGTGCGTATACTTCATACCTGGTGCGCGTGGTGCCTCAGGTGCATCAGTTAGCTTAGCCTCCTTGACCTCACCAATGACCTGCTCAAGCATTTCTTTTGTTACGCCACCCGGACGTAAAATCACCGGTGGATGTTGCGTCACATCTAACACCGTAGACTCTAGCCCAATGCCTGTGCGTCCACCATCTAAAATTAATGGTATGCGCCCTACTAAATCATCATACACATGGCTAGCACGTGTTGGGCTCGGCTTACCACTACGATTAGCACTTGGCGCTGCAACAGGCGCATTTACCGTTTGTAAAAGTTGAAGTGCAACAGGATGGTCTGGCATACGTACGCCAACTGTTGATAGACCTGCTGTTACATTTGTCGCAAGCATATTAGGCTTGGCCTGCATAACTAGTGTAAGTGGCCCTGGCCAAAAGCTCGCCATACATTGCTTAGCTAGTGTTGAGACATTTGTACAATATTGCTCAACTGCTTGCTTTGTACCAATATGTACAATTAGCGGATTATCTGAAGGTCGCCCTTTCGCCTCAAAAATAGCAGCGACTGCTTTAGCGTTTGTAGCAATTGCGCCTAAGCCGTACACGGTTTCTGTAGGGAATGCTACTAGCTGACCGTCCTGTAATAGTGTCGCTGCTTGCTCATAAGCCTTTATACTATTTACAGCTGCGATATGTGTCTCCACGTTACAAAACTCCTTTAATGTCCATAAAGTTATCCACAACTTCAGTGCATAACTTATCAGAAAATTGTGTATAACTATACAATTTCACAAAAAACCATACGATCTTTACCATTAATATCCTTAACCACAGAAACCGTTGCCTCAGGAAAGTGTTGCGTAAAGAAGCCACTCACTGCCTCACCTTGGGCATAGCCAATTTCTACACCGATTAACGCAGGGCGCTTCATTATTGTTGCGCTCTCCTCTGCTAGACGACGGTATAATTTCAACCCATCTTCCGCAGCAAATAATGCGGTATGTGGCTCATGCTCTAGTACAATCTCTGACATTAACGGTAGCTCATCAAACGCAATATAAGGTGGGTTGGATAAAATAACATCCCATGTTTCACCTGCGATAGGCTCTGTTAAATCACCTAAGGCAAAACGCACAGAGGCATCCATTTTTTTAGCATTATAAACGGCAACTTCCATCGCACGCTCCGATACATCCGTTACGGTTACATCGAGGCTAGGGCGCTCAAGTTTCATCGTTAAACCAATTGCCCCGCTACCCGTACCAATATCCGCTAGTTTGACAGGCTGATTGCCAAAAAGCTTCTCTATTTTTTGCAATGCATAATAGACAAGCTCCTCAGTTTCAGGTCTTGGAATTAACACAGACTCATTCACCGTAAACTTACGACCATAAAATTCTTCGTAGCCAATGCAGTATTGTACAGGTCTACCAACCGCGTGCTCCTTAACAAGTGCGTCAAACTCCACACTTTGTGCATGGCTTAGCTCATCATACATATGTTGCATTAATGCTGAATAAGAGCAGCCTAATACATGTTGCAAAATAAGACGTGCCGCATTTTCTTCACGTCCATACTCCTTTAAAAAAGTTGATGCCCAAGCTAGCGCATCATACGCTTGCCTAGGCGTTTTCATTTAATCGCTCAAGTTTTGATGCTTGCTCTTCTAATGTTAGTGCATCAATAATTTCGTCCAATTTGCCCTCCATAATTTGGTCGAGCTTTTGAATCGTTAAGCCAATGCGGTGGTCGGTAACACGATTTTGTGGATAGTTATACGTACGAATACGCTCAGAGCGGTCACCTGTACCAACAGCTGATTTACGAACTGAATCATACTCGCTTTGTGCTTCTTGTAAATATTTATCCGCTACACGCGCACGTAAAATCTTCATCGCTTTTTCGCGGTTTTTAATTTGTGAACGCTCATCTTGCATCGACACTACTACACCTGTTGGTAAGTGGGTCATACGTACAGCAGACATCGTTGTATTTACAGACTGTCCACCTGCTCCTGATGAAGCAAAAGTATCGACACGGATATCTTTTTCATGAATTTCTACGTCTACTTCTTCTACTTCTGGTAAGCAAGCAACTGTTGCCGTTGACGTATGAATTCGGCCTGATGACTCCGTCTCTGGAACGCGTTGTACACGGTGTGCTCCGTTTTCGTATTTAAATTTAGAAAACGCACCTTGCCCGTTAATCATAAAGACAATTTCTTTATAGCCGCCCATCCCTGTAGCATTGGCGTCCATTACTTCGATTTTCCATCCTTGTGTTTCAGCGTAGCGTGAGTACATACGGAATAAGTTACCCGCAAATAGTGCTGCTTCATCGCCGCCCGCTGCTCCACGGATTTCCATAATTACGTTTTTGTTATCATTTGGGTCTTTAGGGATTAATAAGACACGAAGGCGTTCCTCTAAAACTTCAATTTGATGATTTAAGTCATTAAACTCTTCCTTCACCATCTCACGCATATCGGCATCTAACTTTTCATCTAGCATTTCGCGCGCATCCGCTTGTTGTTGCTTAATATCCTTATACTCTCGGTAAGCATCAACCGTATCTTGTAAATCCGATTGTTCCTTTGAGTACTCGCGTAGTTTTTTGCTATCGTTGACGATATCTGGGTCACTTAATAATTCATTTAAGCGATCATAGCGATCTTCAACTGCTTGTAAACGATCAAACATTGTTGTTCACCTCTTCTATTAATGTAGGGGGGGATTGCTATGGCATTTACGACATACGGGATAATATGCCTCATTACCACCAATTTGAATTTGCTCACCCGTATAAACTGGCTTTCCTTGCCCGTCTACACGTAGGTTCATTGTTGCTTTACGCTCACAGAACCAGCAAATCGTTTTCATTTCTTCTATTTTATCCGCATACGTTAACATATAGCGGCTACCTTCAAATAATTCATTACGAAAATCATTTTTTAAACCAAAACCCATAACAGGAATATCAAGCTCATCTACAATACGTACAAGTTGTAGCACTTGAGCCTTGTCTAAAAATTGTACTTCATCAATAAGTACACAATAGGGCTTTTGCTCACAATTTTTAACGATTGAAAAAATATCGGTATGCGCAAAAATCACAATTGCCTTTTGTCGTAAGCCAACACGACTTGATACATAGCCTTCTTCATCGCGTGTATCAACCGCCGGTGTAAATAATACTACGGGCTTATTTTGCTCTTGGTAATTGTGTGCCACTTTTAAAATTTCAATTGATTTACCACTGTTCATAGCTCCGTGCTTAAAATAAAGTTGTGCCACTGCCTACAACTCCCCTTATTTATGCTGAAAAAAATACCTGCCAAGCGAAGCGCTTGGCAGGTATGAAACTACAATTAGTTTTTAAGACCGTATTTTTTGTTGAAACGATCCACACGACCATCAGCAGCCGCGAATTTTTGACGACCCGTATAGAATGGGTGGCATTCGTTACATAATTCAACAGTGATTTTCTCTTCTACTGAACCTGTAGTGAATGTGTTACCGCATGAGCAAGTAACCGTTGCTTGTTTGTAATCTGGATGAATACCTGGTTTCATATTCGTTTTCTCCTCTCGCCCTGAACTATTTGCTAGGTCAGAGTTTTGTTTTCGAACCATTGCCTTACAGCACCCGAATATGTCAGTTCCATATGCAATGCGTTTCTTTACAGAAAATAGTATAGCAAAATCTTTTTGACCTTGCAACCATTTACTTTTTGTCTACTAATCCTTTGCCATTCGTTGCTTTTTTCATTTCGCTATTTAGCTTGTCAAAGAACTCTTCGTTTGTTTCCGTTGTGCGTAGTTTACGTAAAAAGCGCTCTGTGAAGTCTGAAGCATCTGAAAAAGTTTTACGGATAGCCCATAACTTTTCAAGACGCTCTTTCGGGATTAATAATTCTTCCTTACGTGTACCTGAACGACGAATATCAATCGCTGGGAAAATACGACGCTCTGCTAAGTGGCGATCTAAATGTAACTCTAAGTTACCTGTACCCTTAAACTCCTCATAAATTACTTCGTCCATACGTGAACCTGTATCAATTAATGCAGTAGCTAAAATTGTTAAGCTACCACCCTCCTCAATATTACGTGCCGAGCCAAAGAAGCGTTTTGGTCGATGGAAGGCTGCTGGATCAATACCGCCTGATAATGTACGGCCACTTGGTGGGATTACTAAATTATACGCACGCGCAAGACGTGTAATAGAGTCCATTAAAATGATAACATCGCGCTTTTGTTCTACTAAACGTCGCGCTCGCTCTAATACAATCTCTGCTACCTTAACGTGATTTTCTGGTACCTCATCAAACGTTGAGCTAACAACATCCGCATTTACTGAACGCTCAATATCAGTAACTTCTTCTGGACGCTCATCAATTAATAGCACAATTAAATCCGCATCAGGATAATTGGTTGTAATTGCGTTGGCAATCTCTTTTAATAAAGAAGTTTTACCTGCCTTTGGTGGAGCTACAATTAAACCACGTTGACCGAAGCCTACAGGTGCAACTAAATCCATAATACGTGTTGATACACGATTTGATGTTGTTTCGAGTTTAATTTGTCGGTCTGGGTAGAGTGGAGTAAGAGCGGGGAAATGCACGCGGTCTTTAGCTTGTTCAGGGTCTACCCCGTTCACTGCCTCAACCTGCAATAAACCATAATATCGTTCGTTTTCCTTTGGTGGACGTACTTTACCCGAAACCTTATCGCCATTACGTAAATCAAAGCGGCGAATTTGTGAAGCTGAAATATAAATGTCTTCCTTACTTGGTGAGTAGTTAATTGGTCGAAGGAAGCCAAAGCCCTCTTGTGACACAATATCTAATACACCTTCCATAAAGAAGAAGCCTTCTTGCTCAGAGCGTGATTTTAAAATCGCAAAAATTAATTCCTTTTTTGTGAGCTTGCTGTAATAAGAGATTTTATATTCACGCGCTAAGGCATACAACTCCTTTAACGTCATATTTTCTAATTGAGATATTGTCAAACTAGCCATAAACACAGCTCCAGTTCTCTATAGTGTAAAATAAAGGAGGTACATAGCGCACCTCCTTCATAAATGAAGCATTATTTATCGTACTGTGGTTTTTTTTCTAAACGGTGACGTCCTTCAACAAAACGAACGGTACCTGATTTAGCACGCATAACAACTGACTCTGTTAAGCAGTAATCACCTTTGTATTGAACACCGCGTAATAGCCCACCATCTGTCACACCTGTTGCAGCGAAAATTGCGTCGTCGCCTTTAACTAAGTCCTCTAGTTGGTATACTTTATTAACGTCAATGCCCATTTTTTCGCAACGCGCGCGTTGCTCGTCGTCTTCTGGTACTAAACGTCCTTGGAAGTCGCCGCCTAAACATTTTAATGCCGCTGCAGAAATTACGCCTTCTGGTGCGCCGCCAATACCGAACATAATATCAACACCTGTTTGGTCAAATGCTGTATTAATTGCTGCTGCAACGTCGCCATCTTGGATAAATTTAATACTAGCGCCTGCTGCACGAATTTCTTCAACGATTGCTGCGTGACGTTCGCGGTCAAGTAATGTAGCAACCACATCTGAAACGTCTTTATTTTTTGCTTTCGCTACAGCTTTTAAGTTATCTGTAACCGATGCATTAATATCTACCATACCTGCTGCCTCAGGACCAACAGCGATTTTTTCCATATACATATCAGGAGCATTTAGTAAGTTGCCTTTATCTGCGATAGCAAGCACTGTTAATGCGCCGTTACTACCTTTAGCAACAATATTTGTACCTTCAAGTGGGTCAACTGCGATATCAACATCTGGGCCGCCGTTGCGTAAACCAAGTTCTTCACCAATATAAAGCATTGGCGCTTCGTCCATTTCACCTTCACCAATTACTACTGTACCGTGCATTGGGATTGTGTCGAACATTGTACGCATAGCTGTTGTTGCTGCATCATCTGCAGAAATTTTGTCGCCGCGTCCCATCCATTTTGCTGATTCAATTGCTGCTGCCTCTGTTACACGTACTACTTCCATTGATAAACTACGTTCCATGAGTTTATGCCTCCTGTTATTTGTCCGCTACTTCAAGCGAAATTGTTTCTCTTCTAATATCTGCACCAATTTCGCACAGCTTGTCTATTATACTGCTATATCCGCGCTCAATATGATAAATATCGCGAATTTCTGTTTCGCCCTCTGCAATCAGCCCCGCTAGTACAAGTGCTGCACCTGCACGTAAATCCGTTGCTGTTACAGTAGAACCCTGCAAGGTAGTTGGGCCAGATATCATGGCTGTATTGCCTTCTACTCGTGCTTTTGCGCTCATACGATTTAACTCGTCAATATGCTTAAAGCGTGCTGGGTAAATCGTATCCGTCACCTTAGATGCGCCCTCTGCCTGTGTCATTAGCACAGATAAAGGTTGCTGTACATCTGTCGGGAAGCCAGGATACACTAACGTTTTAATATCTACGGCTTGCAATGTAGCTAAATCCGTTTTCGGAATGAAAATGCTCTCCTCATTCGTTTGAACTTTTACACCCATTTCACGTAATTTTGCTGTTACTGCCTCTAAATGCAAAGGAATCACATTATCAATCGTCACACCATCACCAATAGCTGCTGCCATAATCATAAATGTTGCTGCCTCAATACGGTCAGGGATAATTGTGTGTTGTGTGCCATGAAGCTCCTCAACACCCTCAATACGAATTACACTCGTACCTGCACCCTTAATACTGGCACCCATATTTGTAAGCAATGTCGCGACATCAATAATTTCTGGTTCTTTTGCTGCGTTTTCGATAATCGTTTTACCTTTTGCACGAACAGCCGCTAACATAATATTAATTGTAGCACCAACACTCGCAACATCTAAATAAATTTTAGCGCCAATTAACTCGTCTGCACGCAAATAAATCGCACCATGTTCATTGGTAACTTTTGCGCCTAGCGCTTCAAAGCCTTTAATGTGCTGATCAATCGGGCGTGGCCCTAAAAAGCAACCACCTGGCAAGCCAATAACTGCCTTTTTAAAACGCCCTAACATCGCGCCCATTAAATAATACGAAGCACGCAAGCGCTTTACGTTACCATTAGGTAGTGGTAGCGCAACCATGTCTGTCGGGTCAACGGTCATTACGCCATTTTGAAATAGCACCTTACCGCCAATTTCCTCTAACAAATCCTTTAATGCCCACGCGTCTGAAATCTCAGGAATACCGCCAATTGTTACGGGTGAATTGGCTAAAATCGTGGCAGGTATTAAAGCAACAGCACTATTTTTTGCTCCACTTACCTTAATGGTACCTTTCAGGCGATTTTCACCTGTAATTTTATATACATCCATTTTATTTCTCCTTAGCAATGGAAGTTCACTCACAATTGCGGAATGCACTTCCTTCTATTTCCCTTGACGCTTGTCCCAATCTGATAAAAACGCAGCAATCCCTTTATCTGTAAGTGGATGGCTAAATAGTTGCTCCAATACATTAAATGGTGTTGTTGCAATATGCGCGCCTGCCATCGCTGCCGCTTGAATATGTTGCGGATGACGAATTGACGCTGCAATAATTTGTGTATCAATGTTATGAATGGCAAACATTGTCGCAATATCCTCGATTAATTGTGCACCGTCTTGACCAATATCATCAAGGCGTCCAATAAATGGTGACACATACGTAGCGCCTGCTCGAGCAGCTAGTAGTGCTTGGTTTGCGCTAAAAACTAATGTGACATTCGTCGAAATGCCTTTGTCTGCAAAATAACGACATGCTGTTAAGCCTGCCTTTGTCATTGGCAATTTCACTGTAATATTTGGGGCAATTTTAGAAAGCTCAAGACCTTCTTCAATCATACCCTGTGCGTCAAGGGCAATAACCTCTCCGCTCACTGAACCGTCAACGAGTGTCGCAATATCTTTTAAACGCTCGTGAAATGAAATGTCTTTTTCCTTCGCTACAAGTGACGGGTTTGTGGTAACACCATCAATAATACCCCAGCTATGCGCCTCTTTAATATGGTCAAAATTAGCTGTATCAATAAAAAACTTCATTATATTTACCTCCATTTCACTTGAAAACAAGAGAAGCAGTATTGCCTCTCCTGTATGCACTCAGAATCTGTGTGAATGTAATGACACTACTCTCAAAGTAAAAGCACTACTATAAACAATGCCTCAGTGTGAAAACAGCGCATTTTGCTTTTCTTTTTTGGCTAGCGGCTGGCACTTCAAACCTGTCACGTTTCGGGTGACTGCGCTGTGTGACAGGCACACAGGCCGACTCCCTCCAACGCTTACGGTGTGAAAACAGCGCATTTTGCTTTTCTTTTTTGGCTAGCGACATGCGCTTCACTCCTTGGCGTTTCGAATGTCAGCTCTGTGTGACGAGCACACAGGCTGCCCTTCTCCAACGCTTACGGTGTGAAAACAGCGCATTTTGCTTTTCTTTATGCCTTTTGTGAGCTACCGAATTCGCGCATTTTACCGATTACTGTTGTTTTAATTGCTTCGCGAGCTGGTGCTAAGTATTTACGTGGGTCGTAAACTTTAGTGTCGTTTGCTAATACTTCACGCACTACTTTTGTTGCTGCGATTTGGTTTTCTGTATTTACGTTAATTTTTGCTGTACCTAAAGAGATTGAGCGTTGGATATCTTTTGTTGGGATACCTGTACCGCCATGTAATACTAATGGTAGGTCAGCTAAGTTTGAGATTTCTTCCATCTCTTTAAAACCTAAGTTTGGTTCACCTTTATATGGTCCATGTACTGAACCTAATGCTGGTGCTAAGCAGTCGATTGCTGTTTGCTCAACCATTTTGCGGCATTCTTCTGGATCAGCATAAATAATACCACCTGTTACACCATCTTCATCGCCACCAACTGTGCCAAGCTCTGCTTCTACAGAAACGCCTTTTGCATGTGCGTATTCTACAACTTGAGATGTGATTGCGATATTTTCTTCAAATGGGTGGTGAGAAGCATCAATCATTACTGAAGTGAAGCCAGCGTCAATTGCTTCTTTACATTTATCAAAGCTAGAACCGTGGTCTAAGTGAATAGCAACAGGCACTGTAATACCATAGCTCTCAATTAAGCCTTTTACCATATAAACAACTGATACGAAGCCGCCCATATATTTTGCTGCGCCTTCAGAAACACCAAGGATTACTGGTGACTTTTCTTCTTGTGCTGCTAATAAAATCGCTTGCGTAAATTCTAAGTTATTAATATTGTATTGCCCTACTGCGTACTTTTCCTCTTTTGCTTTGATTAACATTTCTTTCATTGATACTAATGCCATGAATAAAATCCTCCTTAGGATTAACGATATTTTTCGTGAGAAATATTCCATCTAATCATAACAAAAAGCGAATATGTATGCTACTGCTTGAACAACTAACCTAGTAATATTTTGTTAACAGTAGCGCGAATTTCGAAAATATTGAACGGTTTTGTAAAATGTGCGACAGCCCCGAGCCGCTTCGTCTTTTCGATTTCGGTGACTTCTCCGTAAGCAGTCATCATGATGATTGGTAAGTTTGGGAACAACTCGCGCAGCTTGCTTAATATTGTTATGCCATCCATGCCTGGAATACGCATATCAAGTAAAACACAATCTGGTATGTACGTTTCTACAATTGCTAATGCCTCTACGCCACTTGCAGCGAGGTGCGTACAGTAACCATCTTGCTTAAAAACTTCGCGCAATAATAATCTAATCCCCTCTTGATCGTCCACGATAAGTAAATTGCACACAAAAACCCTCCTAGTATTTGCTAAAATTACCTACTTACTTTCCCTTCATAATACAATACATTCTTTTCGTTTTCACTTATAATGTTAGCGAGGTGACAACATGTTAAAAATATTAACGACACAACTGCAAGGGCTATTTCAACGCCTTGGTAATGCAGAAGAAGAAAACATTGAGGATACAGCGCGTCTACTTGCACAAGCTGCTATTGGAGAAGGGCATGTGTATTTTGCATGTTTTGGTGAGTTTGAAGCTATCCTTACACACGCAAGTAGCGAGCTTGAACCATTCGCTAAAGTGCGTAAACTAACAGACGTTAGCGAGCTGACGCCTGCTGACCGCGTTTGTATTTTTACACCACTTGCAACGGATGAGGCTGCGATTGCTTTAGCTGCCACATTAAGCGTGCCATTTGCTGTTGTAGCAAGTGAAAATAAAAAAAACCCATCGAATACATTATTCGAAGAAGCCTACACCTATGTTAACTTACATGTACGTGGTGGTCTAATCCCAAGTGAAACAGGGGAGCGCTTAGTACAGCCTGACTTATTTGCGGCATTATTTGCTTACGAAGCTATTAAGCTAAGCTACGATGAAATGCTTGTAGGCGAATAAAAAAAATCTCGACATCAGCTAGTGGCTAATGTCGAGATTTTTATTTTACATTAATCCTTCAAGGCCAGCAAGGTCACCTAAGTTACCGCCACCTAGTGATTGTAATAAATTTTGTAGCTCATCCATTTCCTCACTCGTTACAACCATATACTCAATTGTTGTAATGCCTGCAAGCTCATACATAAAGCCATGTACATAAATGCTTTCATTGTCGCCGCCTGTTAAACGAATCGAGAATAAACCATTACCCTCTGTAGCGCGTGTAATTTTAACACCGTCATTCGTTAATTGCGTGTGTACAATTTTATCTTTCGCAAGACCTGCTGTAAATTGCTCAACATACATATCACGTACATTAAAACCAATTTCATCTTGACTAACAAGTACTTCATTTTTTTCGATAACATTCATGGCTACGAAAGAAAAATCGCTTTCGCTAATTGCTAAGCCTAAACGACGTGAATTACCCTCATCATCGCTAAACGTTGCAATATAAGCGCCCGCCGCTTTCATTGTTAGGGTATAAGAAGCTGTTTCTGGTTCTTCGATTTCTTCGCCTTCAATTACTTCAAATGTATTTTTTTCGTACGTATACATTGTTGGGTCTAAAATTTTGCCGTCTAAGCTCATAATTTCGATATGCTTTGGTTCAAAGCCAAGCGCTTCTTCTTCAACTGAAATCTCTGTTGGTGTTACGTCAGTTGACTCTGTTAATGTGACTACGAGCTTCTCTTCTTTCTTTGTTACCTCTACGATGTATTTCTTCTGTGTAACTACTTCATACTCTTCTTCCTCTGTTACGTTAGAGCCGCTGACAATAATCATGCCCTTACCTTCAGAGATCGCCTCAATACCAATTGTTTCGCCGTCCTCATGTAGAGCGAAAATTTCTTCACCTGTCTCAGGATGGCTTTCTTCTGTATAAGTTGCTTCGATTATCGCTGCGTCGAGTTCGTCCGCAGTAATTTTTGCTTGAATACGGTTTTCTAGCATTTGTTCAGTACGCGTTGTAAATAATGCAAATTGCGCGCGGGTTACGCTGTTACGCAGACCAAACTCTGTTGGGCTTTGTCCCTTTGTAATACCATAGTGGTAAAGCGCCGCAACATTATCATACGCCTCTGTATGTACTAACACGTCTTTAAACGGTAACGTTGTACCATTTGGTGCTAGTAACGCATACGCTGTCGTTAACATTTTAGCAAGTTGCTCACGTGTAATCGCTTCGTTTGGACGGAATGAACCATCCGCATAACCGCTAAATACATCTACTTCTGTAAGTGCTGCAATTGCGCCGTAGTATTCATTTGTTTCGGCAACATCTTTATACTCAGGATTTACAACGTCCTCTGTATCAAGCGCTAACATATTAGCTAGCATTTTTGCTGATTGTCCGCGTGTAATTGCTTGGTGCGGGCGGAATGTGCCATCTGCATAACCTTTAACAACGCCACGCTCTACTAAATTAGCAATGGCTTGTCCGTACTCCGCCTTAGCATCAACGTCTTTAAACTTCTTAGGTGCTGCGCTTGCTTCTGGTACAACTACAATGGCACTTGTTGCTAGCGCCGCAGTCATTGCCATCGCAAAAATCTTTTTATTATTCATAGTTAGCCTCTTTTCTATTCATTGTCTCTTATTGCTATACGGTTCACTCAACATTTAGTTTCAAAAAAAGCCCGAAAATGTACTGCTACACTTTCAGGCTACAAAATTTTATTTTAATGTTGCTTGGATGAAATCGCGGAATAATGGTTGTGGACGATTTGGACGTGACACAAACTCTGGGTGGAATTGTGCAGCTACGAAGAAATCATTTGTTGGGATTTCTACGATTTCGATTAATTTATTGTCAGGGCTAACGCCTGAGAATACTAAGCCCTCTGCTTCCATTGCCTCGCGGTATTCATTATTAAACTCATAACGGTGACGGTGACGCTCATAGATTAAATCGCTATCGTATGAAGCGTGCGCTTGTGTGCCGTCTTTTAATTTACATGGGTATAAGCCAAGACGCAGTGTGCCACCTAAGTCATCGTCTTCTTTTTTGTCTGGTAAAATATCAATAATTGGGTACGTTGTATCTTTTTCTAGCTCTGTTGAGTGAGCGCCTTCTAATTTTAACACATTGCGTGCAAACTCGACTGTAGCTAATTGCATACCTAAACAAATGCCTAGGAATGGTACATTGTTCTCACGTGCAAAGCGAATTGCCTCGATTTTACCTTCAACCCCGCGGTCACCAAAGCCACCAGGGACGATAATACCGTCAGCATCGCCAATCATTTCTTTTACGTTGTCTGCTGTTACTTCTTCAGCATTGATCCAGTCAACCTCTACGTCTGTATCAAACGCATAGCCTGCATGGCGCATAGCTTCTACTACTGAAATATACGCATCTTGTAACTCAACGTATTTACCAACAAGTGCGATTTTCGTTTTACCTTGTAAGTTTTTTACGACCTGTACAAGTTTTTTCCAATCTTCCATGTCTGCTTCTGGCGCTTGTAAGCCAAAGTGGTCAAGCACGATATCGTCTAAATCTTGTTTGTGTAGGTTAAGTGGTACTTCATATAAATGTTCAACGTCACGTGACTCAATAATTTCGTGCTTTTGTACGTCACAGAATAACGCTAACTTTTCTTTCATTTCTTCTGGTACTTCTTGTTCTGTACGCACCACAATAATGTTTGGTTGGATACCAAGTGAACGTAACTCTTTTACAGAGTGTTGTGTTGGTTTTGTTTTTAGTTCGCCCGCTGCTTTAATGTACGGGATTAATGTACAGTGAATGTACATTACGTTGTTGTGACCTAAGTTCGTACGCATTTGACGAATGGCCTCTAGGAATGGTAGTGACTCGATGTCACCTACTGTACCACCAACTTCTGTAATTACAACATCAGCATTTGTTTCGCGACCCGCACGTTGGATGCGGTCTTTAATTTCGTTTGTAATATGCGGAATAACTTGTACTGTACCGCCATTATAATCCCCACGACGCTCTTTATTTAATACGGTTTGGTAAACACGACCTGATGTTACCGTTGAGTGCTTACCTAAATTAATATCAATGAAGCGCTCGTAGTGACCTAAGTCTAAGTCAGCCTCAGCACCGTCATCTGTCACAAAAACCTCACCATGTTGGTATGGGCTCATTGTGCCTGGGTCAATATTAATATAAGGATCAAACTTTTGAATTGTTACCTCTAACCCACGATTTTTTAGTAAACGTCCTAATGATGCAGCGACAATACCCTTACCAAGTGACGACACCACGCCACCCGTTACGAAAATATACTTTGTCATTACAAATGCCTCCTTATATTTATAAAAAATAAAAAACGCTTCCTCTGCATATGCGCAGGGGAAGCGTATCACTTATACGGTCAATCTCCTTTTTAGGAGCCCAATTAAAAGAGTATACGTTACCGAAAAATATGTCAAGAATTATTCTTCGTCTTCTTCCTCTTCTTCATCTTCCTCGCCTAAGTCAAACTCTTCGTCCTCGATGATTACTTCTTCCACAACTTCTTCCTCATCAAGCTCTTCCTCTTCTTCTAACTCTTCGTCGTCCTTACCAAAGCCAACAGGATCAACTAAGCTTTCTTCCTCTTCTTCGTCGTCCTCTTCGTCTTCTAGCTCATCTTCAAAAATAAGTGCTTCTTCTGCTTCAAGCTCTTCCACATCATCAAAGTCATCTTCTTTAGCAGCTTTTGATTTTTTCTTGCGGATTTTTACAGATGGTGCTGTTTCTTCTTCGATTTGCTCTACTTTATACCATTCACGTAAGCCCCAACCATCCTCTTGGTTAAGAAGGAAGCGCCCATCAATGTTTAAGTCTGTATAAAATTGTTGAATGCGTGCTTTCATTTCTGCATTCGTGTAACCTTTTATTTTTTGAAGCTCACTTGTTAACGCTTCTAAACTCATTGAACTATGTGTTTCTGTTAAAATCGCAAACGCTAAGTCCACTAAAGATTCTTCTGCGATTTGGTGTTTTGTCATTTTACGAAAATCCACTTTCATGCACGTCCTTTCAATTCGCCCACTTGTAAGCAGCCTCTGCTACTTACGCGGTTAAGCATAATACTCATTATATACAATATCTCATCGCAATGGCTACTTACAATTTACGTTTTTTTAAACGCCACATTTGACGCGTGCCTAAAAAAAATAAATACGCTGACAATACCAATAATGGAATTGATGCAAGCTGGTCGTTATAAATTGTCGTAATTACGACTAATAAAACTAAAATTATGCCGTACGACACTACTTTTTTAAACACGCTATCACCTCTCTGCTTCAGTATAGCGAATTTTTCTCATTAAATTCAAATAACTTCCTGTTTGCAAACATTTTTTTCACAAAAAACAGAGGCCGCCTAAGCGACCCCTTACTTGTTTACATATTGCGTCGGTATTGCCCGCCTACTTCGTAAAGTGCGCGTGTAATTTGTCCTAAGCTTGCCACTTGCACCGTTTGCATAAGCTCCGCAAAAATATTGCCACCTGTCACAGCTGCATGTTGCAATCGTTCAATTGCCGCTTCTGCCTCTGTTTGGTGCTTCGCTTGGAAGGCTTGCAGATTCGTAATTTGCGCTTCCTTCTCCTCTTTTGAAGCACGCGCAATCTCCATGCTATCAATCGCATCATCTGATGGTGGGTTAGGATTAAGGTACGTATTAACACCAATGATTGGTAACTCACCTGAGTGCTTCAACATTTCGTAATGCATCGACTCCTCTTGGATTTTACCGCGTTGGTACTGCGTTTCCATTGCACCTAACACGCCACCACGGTCATTAATACGGTCAAATTCTTCAAGCACTGCGTTTTCTACTAACTCTGTTAACTCTTCAATAATGAACGCACCTTGTAGTGGGTTTTCATTTTTTGTTAAGCCATGCTCTTTCGTAATAATCATTTGAATGGCCATTGCACGGCGTACAGACTCTTCTGTTGGCGTAGTAATTGCCTCATCATACGCATTTGTGTGTAGTGAGTTACAGTTATCATGTAGCGCCATTAAAGCTTGAAGTGTCGTACGAATATCATTAAAGTCGATCTCCTGCGCGTGCAGGCTTCGACCTGATGTTTGAATGTGATACTTTAATTTTTGTGAACGGTCATTTGCCCCGTACTTATCACGCATTACGACTGCCCAAATACGACGAGCCACACGACCAATAACCGAGTACTCTGGGTCTAAACCATTTGAGAAGAAGAATGATAGGTTTGGCGCAAAGTCGTCAATGTTCATGCCACGACTTAAATAATACTCCACATACGTAAAACCGTTCGCTAATGTAAATGCCAATTGCGAAATGGGATTTGCACCTGCTTCGGCAATATGATAGCCCGAAATGGATACTGAATAATAATTGCGTACTTTATGGTCAATAAAATATTGTTGAATATCGCCCATTAAACGTAGCGCAAACTCTGTTGAGAAGATACACGTATTTTGCCCTTGATCTTCTTTTAAAATATCGGCTTGTACTGTACCACGCACAACTTGTAGTGTTTGCTCGCGTACAGTCGTAAACTCCTCTAGCGTTAACGTACGACCTAGTGCGTCCTCTTGTTTTTTCACTTGTTGGTCAATCGCGGCATTCATAAACATCGCTAAAATAATTGGTGCTGGACCGTTGATTGTCATGGATACAGATGTTGATGGCGCACATAAATCAAAACCATCGTATAGCTTTTTCATATCCTCTAACGTACAAATGCTTACGCCTGACTCACCAACTTTACCGTAAATATCCGGACGGTGGTCTGGGTCTTCGCCGTAAAGTGTTACAGAGTCAAACGCTGTTGATAAACGTTTCGCATCGTCATCCTTAGACAAGTAGTGGAAGCGACGATTGGTACGCTCTGGCGTTCCTTCACCCGCGAATTGACGCTTAGGATCCTCACCCTCACGTTTAAATTGGAATACGCCCCCTGTATATGGAAACTCCCCAGGCACGTTTTCACGGTATACCCAGCTCAAAATTTCGCCATAATCTTTGTAGTTAGGCAGTGACACTTTTGGAATCTTTGTACCTGCTAAACTTTTTGTCTTCAGCACTGTACGGATTTCCTTATCACGAATTTTCATGACAAACTCGTCTTGACGATAAGCTTCCTTCAAAGTCTCCCAGTTAGCTAAAATTCGTTTTGACTCAGCTGACAATTCGTCACGCACTCCATCAGCCAGTGAACTTAATGAAGCCATTAATGCATCGTCTTGCGTTTTTTCTTTTACTGCCTCAAGCGCACCCTCTAATTGGAACAAGCGACGCGCAAGCTCAACTTGTTGCTCCGAATTTTTATGGTAGTTACGCACAGTATCTGTAATCTCACGTAAATAATAGCGACGATCATTTGGAATAATCACGTCTTGCTTTTGTGTTTTAGCTGAAGCCGCATAGGATGTTTCCCAGTCTGTACCAGCTTTTTCATTTAACACATGAACAATGGCTGCAAACAAGGTGTTTGTGCCCTTATCATTAAACTGACTAGCAATCGTACCATACACAGGCATATCATCTAAATCTGCTTCCCATAGCTCGCGTGAGCGCTGGTATTGCTTTTGTACTTGACGCTTAGCATCCTCCGAACCCTTACGTTCAAATTTATTAATCGCAATTAAATCTGCGTAGTCAATCATGTCAATTTTCTCTAATTGTGTCGGCGCACCGAACTCTGATGTCATAACATACATCGAAATATCAGTATAGTTGGTGATTTCTGCATCCCCTTGACCTATACCACTCGTTTCAACGATAATTAAGTCATAGCCTGCTGTTTTTACAATATCAAGTACGTCACCAATTGATGACGAAAGTTCCGTGCGGGAACCACGTGTAGCTAAGCTACGCATATATACGCGATTGTTAAAAATAGCATTCATACGGATACGGTCGCCTAACAGCGCACCACCCGTTTTTTGTTTTGTTGGGTCTACAGAAAGGATGGCAACCTTTTTATCTGGGAACTCACGTAGGAATCGACGAATCAATTCATCTGTTAGAGACGATTTACCTGCCCCACCGGTACCTGTAATACCTAAAACGGGCGTGTTTTTCGAGCGTTGGCGCGCTTCCTCAATCAGTTGCTTTGCTTCGTCGCTTTTTACTTCTTCGGCAATTGTAATAAGTTTAGCCAATACTTCTGGCGTTGTTGTCGTCAGCTTATCGAGTAAGCCAATATAATCTGCATCTTCAATTGTAGAGAAGTCACTCTCTTTAATTTGGTGATTAATCATACCTTGTAAGCCAAGCTTACGCCCATCCTCTGGCGAAAAAATACCCGCGATGCCGTAATCCTCTAGCTCTTTAATCTCTTTAGGTAAAATAACACCACCACCGCCACCCCAAATCTTAACGTGAGGTGCACCTCGCTCCTTTAATAAATCATGCATGTACTTAAAGTACTCAATATGTCCCCCTTGATAAGAAGAAATTGCAATGCCTTGTGCATCCTCTTGGATTGCAGCATTTACAACTTCTTCAACTGAACGGTTATGCCCTAAGTGAATAACTTCTGAGCCACTCGCCTGTAAAATACGTCGCATAATATTAATAGAAGCATCATGCCCATCAAAAAGACTTGATGCTGTAACAAAGCGTACGTGATTATTCGGACGATACACTACTTTTTCTTGTGTCATAACAATATCCCCCATCCTCTTTATAAATGGTTAAGCAAATCCCTTAATCCCCTGAATAAACATGGTTGTTTGCATTTCAATAAACGAATCAATGGTGTGATGAGGGTGGAGCGCCCATTTACGGAACGCCCAACTTTGTCCTTGCACCACAATATTATTCGCAGCGAGATGAATTTGTTGCTCATTTAATGTAAGCTCACCTGCATCTACGCAATTTTTCAAAATGCCTTCAAAAATCGCAACCATTTCAAATTCTTTCGAAAAAACATAAACCAATGCTTCTTTTTTTAGCGACTTTGTTTCTTGATACATAATCGTAAACTCATCTACCATGCCATCAATTAACATAAAGTATTGACGAATTGCCCCTTTTAATTCGTTTAACGTGCCTGAGCTAGTCGGAAACTCGGCAAGTTGTGTCATTACCTCGTTAAATATGCTGTCGCACACAAGGTAAAGCACGTCTTCCTTCGACCGAATATACTCATACAACGTCCCAATACTAAAGCCTGCTTCTTTCGCGATTTCTCGCGTAGTAGCGCGGTGAAAGCCCTTTTCTTTAAAGAGCTTGATTGCGCCTTGAATCATTTGCTTACGGCGAATAGCAATTAAACTCTCATCTTTAACAGATGACTCTACTACAACTTTATTAAGCTTATCTGTCATAAATTACTTTGTAAGCATACGCGAGATAACTAAGCGTTGAATCTCTTGCGTTCCTTCATAAATTTGTGTGATTTTAGCATCGCGCATGTAACGCTCAACTGGGTAGTCTTTAGTATAGCCATAGCCACCGTAAACTTGTACTGCCTCAGTCGTTACCTTCATCGCCGTATCTCCTGCTAATAATTTAGCCATCGCCGAAGCTTTACCATAAGGAAGATCGTTTGATTCTAACCAAGCTGCTTGATACGTTAACAAACGTGATGCCTCTGTTTGTGTTGCCATATCAGCTAACTTAAATGAAACCCCTTGTTGCGCGGCAATTGGTTTACCAAATTGCACACGCTCTTTAGCATAGCCCACAGCTGCGTCGAGTGCGCCCTGTGCAATACCTACTGCTTGTGCAGCAATACCATTACGTCCACCGTCTAGCGTCTTCATCGCGATAATAAAGCCCTCGCCCTCTTTACCTAGCAGATTTTCCTTTGGTACGCGGCAGTTATCAAACATAATTTCAGTTGTTGGTGAAGAACGAATGCCGAGTTTCTGTTCTTTCTTACCTACCGCAAAGCCTGGTGTATCCGCTTCGACGATAAAGGCACTTGTACCACTATGTTTAGATGTTGGGTCTGTTACCGCAAATACGACATATGTGTCTGCAATACCACCGTTTGTAATAAAGATTTTTGAGCCATTTAATACATAAGCGTCACCATCTAATTTAGCTGTTGTTTTCATGCCGCCTGCGTCACTGCCCGATGCCGGCTCTGTTAAACCGTAAGCACCTACTTTTTTACCTTCAGCCATTGGACGTAAGTATTTTTGTTTTTGTTCTTCGTTACCATATTTATAAATCGGCCAGCCCGCTAATGATGTGTGCGCCGATAATACAACGCCCGTTGATGCACAAACACGTGATAACTCCTCAATTGTAATTACGTAAGCAAGGTAGTCCATACCTGCACCACCGTACTCCTCTGGCCAAGGGATACCTGTTAACCCAAGCTCAGCCATTTGTTTAAAAATGTTCATATCAAATGTTTCGTTTTCATCGCGCTCAGCCGCTGTTGGTGCAACTTGCTCTAGTGCAAATTCACGCACCATTTTACGTAGCATTTCATGTTCTTCTGATAATTGAAAGTTCATCGTTCTATCCCCTTTTTGTTTTTATTTTGAAAGCATATGTTTACCAATAACAAGTCGTTGAATTTCAGACGTACCTTCGTAAATTTCCGTAACCTTTGCATCACGGAAGTAACGCTCTACTGGGTAATCTTTTGTATAACCGTACCCACCAAATACTTGCACTGCCTCAATTGCTGTATCT
The DNA here is from genome assembly GCA_000935965.1 of Metalysinibacillus saudimassiliensis. GTDB lineage: Bacteria > Bacillota > Bacilli > Bacillales_A > Planococcaceae > Metalysinibacillus > Metalysinibacillus saudimassiliensis. Next base: position 267,280 of record LN483074.1, on the reverse strand, counting down.
ACCGCTGTTTTCGAAGCGAATAGCTTAGCCATTGATGCCTCTTGCCCGCAGTTTTTACCTTCTGCACGTAAATTAGCTGCACGGTAAACAAGTAATTTTGCTGCCTCTACAGCTGTAGCCATATCTGCTAATTTAAAGCCAACCCCTTGTTGTACAGCAATTGGTTTTCCAAACTGTACGCGCTCCTTAGCATAGCCTGTTGCTGCTTCAAGTGCTGCCTCTGCAATACCTAATGACTGCGCCGCAATACCAATACGCCCCACATCAAGATTAGCCATCGCAATTTTAAACCCTTCACCTTCTGCACCTAGTAGGTTTTCTGCAGGTACACGCATATTGTCAAACGTTAACTGCACAGTACGCGAACCATGTAAGCCCATTTTTTCTTCGTCCTTACCAATGACCAAGCCCTCTGTACCCTTTTCAACAATAAATGCTGAGATGCCATACGAGCCTTTTGTTGGGTCAGTTACCGCAAAGACAATATACACATCAGCCTCGCCACCATTTGTAATAAATACTTTTGAGCCATTAATAATATAAGCATCGCCATCTTTTACCGCTTTAGATTTTAAGGAACCTGCGTCAGAGCCTGCGCTTGGCTCTGTTAAACAAAATGCGCCAAGGTACTCACCAGCTGCTAGCTTAGGCACATACTTTTGCTTTTGCTCTTCATTACCAAAGTAAAGGATAGGGTTAGTACCTACTGATGTATGGACGGATAAAATAACACCTACTACTGCACTTACACGTGATAACTCATTAATCGCAATAATATATGAAGTAAAGTCCATATCTGTACCGCCGTATGCTTCAGGTACTGTAATACCCATTAAGCCAAGCTCGCCCATTTTCTTTAAAATCTCGCGTGGAAATTCGCCAGCTTCCATACGTTCTACGAAAGGTGCAATTTCCTTTTGTGCAAAGTTACGTACCATGTCACGCATCATGCGTTGTTCTTCTGTAAATTGTAAATTCACTGTACTCTCTCCTTATTCGTAAACGTAAAAGCCACGACCTGATTTTTTACCTAACCAACCTGCTGCTACGTACTTGCGCAGTAATGGGCATGGACGGTATTTGCTATCGCCAAGTCCCTCATGTAGCACTTCCATAATAGAAAGACATGTATCTAAGCCAATGAAATCAGCTAATGTTAATGGTCCCATTGGGTGATTCATACCTAGCTTCATCACATCATCAATCGCTTCTTTTGTTGCTACGCCCTCATATAACGCATAAACTGCCTCATTAATCATAGGTAGTAAAATACGGTTAGAGATAAAGCCAGGGAAGTCATTTACTTCAACTGGTGTCTTCTCTAATTTTTTTGTCATATCTTCTACTGCTTGATAGACTTCGTCTGTTGTTGCTAAGCCACGAATAATCTCAACTAGCTTCATGACTGGCACTGGATTCATATAGTGCATACCGATAACTTGCGCTGGGCGATTCGTAACTGCCGCAATTTCTGTAATTGGTAATGACGATGTATTTGTTGCTAAAATAGCATGTTTAGGTGCAATTTCATCTAACTGTTTAAAGATGGATTGTTTAATCTCCATATTTTCTACAGCCGCTTCAATAATAATATCCACATCATGTGCATCCTTCATATCAAGTGACATTGTGATGCGTCCTAATACGGCCGCTTTTTCTTCCTCAGTTTTGCGACCTTTTTCCACGTCACGCGTTAAGTTTTTTGTAATAACGCCAATGCCGCGCTCATAAAACGCTTGTTTCATATCGTTCAGCTTCACATCAAACCCAGCTTGCGCACATACTTGCGCAATACCTGCCCCCATTTGTCCTGCTCCGATAACCATCACTTTTTGTATATTCATTGTGCTCCCCCTTGTGGTACTTCAATCATAATTGCGTCGCCTTGTCCTCCCCCAGAACAAATGGCTGCGATCCCTTTACCGCCACCTCGACGTTGTAACTCATAAGCTAAAGTTAAAATAATACGTGCCCCTGATGCACCAATCGGATGACCTAGTGCTACTGCGCCGCCGTTAACATTAACTTTGTCTGCTGGTAAGCCTGCAATTTGATTACTTACAAGCGCTACTACCGCAAAAGCCTCATTAATCTCAACAAGCTCAATGTCCTCAATCGTAGTGTCAGTCTTTTGTAAAAGCTCGTTAATAACAAGACCTGGCGTCTGCGGGAAATCTTCAGGCGCTACGCCAACTTCAGCATGCCCTACAATATAAGCAAGTGGTGCACGTCCCTCTGCTTTAGCACGCTCCTCACTCATTAATACAAGTGCTGCTGCACCATCATTTACCCCTGGTGCGTTACCTGCTGTAATTGTGCCGTCCTTATCAAAAGCTGGGCGCAAGTTTGCTAGCGTCTCTACAGTTGTTGTAGGTCGCACTGCCTCATCCTGCTCTACAATTACAGGGTCACCTTTACGCTGTGGCACTTCTACTTTAATAATTTCTTCGGCAAATTTACCTGTTGTAATTGCCTCATATGCTAACTTATGACTACGTACTGCCCATTCATCCTGTGCTTCACGAGTTAAATCAAATTTTGTGGCTGTTGAGTTGCCATATGTGCCCATATGCACACGTTGTGGACTAAATGAACAAGAAAGCCCATCATAAATCATACCGTCTACTAGTGTTGCATCGCCCATTCGTAAGCCTTGACGCGCATTCAGTGAGTAGTACGGTGCATTTGACATTGACTCCATGCCGCCAGCTACAATAATTTCTTCTTCGCCTAAACGAATAATTTGGTCTGCTAGCGTTACACTACGTAAGCCTGATGCACATACTTTATTAATTGTTTCTGTTTTTACTTCCCACGGAATACCCGCCTTTGTTGCTGCTTGACGTGACGGGATTTGCCCTTGCCCTGCCTGTAACACAGTACCAATAATGACCTCGCCAACATCCTTCGCTTCAACATTTGCTTTATGTAATGCCCCTTTAATTGCTGCTGCACCTAAATCACTTGCTGTTAAAGAGCTTAGTGCGCCACCCATCTTGCCGAATGCTGTACGCGCTCCATCAACAATAACTGTTTTACCCAAATCTCCCACCCCTTGTCTATTAATAATGCTGTTAGCTAGCACGACTGAACGCTCGCTCAACTAACCTATATCTCATTTTACCGAAGTTATTCTACGAATGCAATGCAAATATTCTTCATTAAGTGCAAATACTTCTCACTAGCGTCATTTTATACGTCTTTAATCACCTTGTATAGTATTTTCTAATAATTTGCACAAAAAAAGCACAGCATTCATGAGTTGCTGTGCTTACTACTTATAAGAGTTTTGCCTCTAGCATTGTGCGGTATAAAATCTTCGCCATTTGAATGCGTGTGAGGTTTTCTTGCGGACCAAATGTATTGTCAGGACGACCACCCATAATATTTAACTCTTTTAATAGTGCAACTGCGGCTACATAATCTTTACCAATCGCTTGCTGATCAATATAACTTGAAGACTGCTTAGCTTCGATTTGTTGCCCTGTATAAGCTAATACACGCGCCATAAACACTGCCGCATGTTGTCGTGTTAATAAAGCATTAGGCTGATAATCACCCGTAGACTTCGTAATGCCCGCTTCATATAATGCTTGAATATCACGCTCATACCATTGCCCCTTTACATCTTCATAAACCGTTTGCTCATGGGCTGTTAAATGCAGCGCTCTGGCAATCATCGCGCCAAACTGCGCTCGCGTAATTTTTTTATTAGGTGCAAAGGTAGCTGGTGTTACACCTTTAATAATATGACGCGTAGCTAATTTTTCGACTGCTAGTGCATCAGGATGTTGCGCTACATCACGGAAGCTCACCCACTCTGTCGAATAAATGTAATGCCCATTTGCTTGTAGCTGGATTTCTACAACATCATTCACTACACGATGCATAACGGGTACAAAGCCATCTTCCTTAACCATTAATAACGCCCCATTTTGATTAAATGTTTGAAACACTGCTAATGGTACACGTATCTTAATCGCTTTATTGGCTAAGTTGAGCGGCTCTACTTTACCACTTTGTGTACGTTCACTTAACTCAATCATTACAGCTGGACGATTAGCTACTACGGTTTCTTTTTTAGTAATTAAGAGTGTGGATGTTTTACGCAACTGACTACGAAATACAGCTAGTGGCACATCAATCACTACACCTGTTGCTGTCGTGATGCTTACTTGCTCATAATTATGTGCCTTCACTGCTGCAATAAACTCTGGCGCTAAAGCAATATCAATTGTTTTTAAAGCGCTCGTCGTTAAATATAAGGTGTGTGTTTCTGCAATTTCCTTTAAAGACGAAATCCCCTTAGATGTCGTAAAAGCATGCTCAAAACCTTTAGGCGCTTGCTGTTGTTTTAACGTAATAATTTGCTTGCCCGCTTCTAATAGCTTTTGGTAGTTCGTAATCATAATGCGCTCACCTAATGCAAGTTGCTCATACTCTGATTGAACGGCTAATACTTGCGATTCGTCCACCAAACGAATTTGCCCTACAACTGGAAGTTTTTCAATTGCTTGAAATACGTATTGAGCTTGTGGTGTCATTTTTAACATATGAATGGCATCTTCAATTGCCACAAGTTTTGTATAGTTCCAAATATCCTCACGTTGTACAGTAGATAGCCCACCTAGTGATTTACGAATGGCCTGTACTGTAGCATCATCTTTCACTGTAATTTTTTCGACAGCTGGTAATGCCGCAATATCTGCTATAATTTTGCGTATTTTTGTTTTGGTGCTAACCATTTGCTCCTCAAGCTTTTTAAATTTATCAAGATTTTTAACTTGTGAAAGTTGCTCGTTTGTTAAACCACTTAACGCGGTACGAATATCAGCAATTTTGCTCTCATCTGCTAATGTTAGCTGGCTTTTTTGAATAATTTTATCAATAGCATCATTGATTGGTTTAATTTTATCTTTTTTATCTGCATCCATTAACGCTTGCATTTTTTGTTCGGCTGCTAATAAAATTGCCGCGTTTGTTACCTCTACTTTTTGAGCTGCAGACAATGCATTGTAGTTGTTCTTTAATTGCTCAACAAGCGCTTGCTCTTTTATGCTGAGCTTTGTTAAAGCTGGTAGTTTTGCAATTTCTGCGATTAATGTCATTACAGCATCACCTTGTATAAGCAATGCTCTCTCTGCCTCAACTAGTCTTTGGTAATTACTCACGGCATGCTTTTGACGCGTCGTTAATTGCTCATACAACGCTCTCACTTGTATGATTAACTCACGATCCTTAGAGTCTAGTGTTGTTGGTAGTACCGCTATTTTCATTTGCACTTGCTTAGCTGTGGTGTTTAAAGATTTCTCCACCACTTCTAGTGCTGCATCTGCCTCAAGTAATGTAAAAGCATTTGGTATTGCTTGTTGCTGTTCAAGTGATAGTGCGTGGAAGCTCGTTAGTAGTTGCTCAATTTGTGCACGATGAGCTACCGTAATTTGCTCAGGCTTAGGAAGTGCTGCAATCGCTGTTATTAATGCCTTATGATTTTGCTCAAGTAGCTCAGCCCAGTGTTTTAACTGATTGTAATCAACATATTGACGTTGTGTTTCATTTAAGGCGTTGTAGCTTTCTTCAAGCTTAAACAATACCTCTTTGGTAATGGTAGCATCCGTAAATTTGGCAAGTGATTGCTCAAACGCTGTAATCGGTTTTTGCATTGTTGTGAGTTGCGTTAGCGCTTCTTGTAATTTAACCACATTTTTCACAGCTTGCTTATCAGCTAATGCATTATAGGCAGCTTCAACCTGTAGGATTTCTGTTGTATTTGTTAAACTTACAGCTGGTAACTTAGCAATACTGTCTATTACCTTCACTGTTGCTAGCGTTGTGATAAGAGCTTGTAACTTAGCATAGTTAGGTAGTGCCAACCGTTGTTCTTCTGTTAACATAGCTACTTGTTGCTGGGCTTCATTTATTGCTTGCTCATTAATGACATTTACAGCTGAAGGTGCAGGTAATTTATCAATTGCCTGTATAATCTGCTGCATAGTATCTTGTTGCGGTATTTCTTGAGCAGTAGCTTCCTCTGCTGACGCTGCCATTGGTAAAATAGATGTTGTTAACATTACGCTCGCAACTACTGTTGCTACACTACGTTTAACTATCGATGGTTTCATTTTATCGTGTATCCCCTTTTAATTGATAATGATTTTCAATATCATATCAAAAAAACGGATAAAAGAGAATAGTAAATAAAAAAATCGCCCAATTGCTTGGACGATTTTTCATTAGCTTTTATTCAGTTGGTTGAATTTCTTCAATCACTTCTTCGATTACTCCTTCTTCAATGACAGGTTTTGTTGTACCAAATACTGAGCGAGCAAGTAACTCCGCCACATCATACGTACCTACTTGGTCCTCGACCTCTTTAGCCTTAGTACCATCTGATAACATTGTTAAGCAGTATGGACAACCTGATGAAATAACAGAAGCATTCGTTTCGAGCGCTTGCTCTGTACGCGCTACGTTAATACGATTGCCTACATCTTCCTCCATCCACATTAAACCGCCACCTGCACCACAGCACATACCCGTTTCACGGTTACGATCCATCTCAACTAAAGTAACACCTGGAATACCACGTAAAATTTCGCGCGGTGGATCATATACTTCGTTATAGCGACCTAAATAACAAGAGTCATGGAAGACAATCGTTTCATTAACTTCATAGTTCATTTGTAAGCGACCTTCAGCAATAAGTTGGTCCAATAGCTCAGTATGGTGATATACCTCACCACTCCAACCAAAATCTTTATACTCATTTTTAAAGATATTGTAAGCATGAGGATCAATTGTCACAATTTTTGTCACATCATTCTTCTCAAACTCACTAATATTATTAGTTGCTAGCTCTTGGAATAAAAACTCATTACCTAAGCGGCGTGGTGTATCGCCAGAGTTTTTCTCTTTATTACCTAAAATCGCAAACTTTACGCCTGCTGCGTTCATTAAACGCGCAAAATCTAAAGCGATTTTTTGTGAACGGCTATCAAACGCACCCATTGAGCCAACCCAGAATAAGTATTCCATTTCTTCTCCCGACTTTTTAAGCTCTTTAACCGTTGGGATTGAAACTGTTGGGTCAAGATCACGCCAGTTTTCTTTTTCTTTACGGTTAAGTCCCCACGGATTACCTTGGCGCTCAATGCTTGTCATTGCACGCTGTGCATCAGGGTTAACTTTACCTTCTGTCATTGTTAAATAACGGCGTAAATCAATAATTTTATCTACGTGTTCATTCATTACAGGGCATTGGTCTTCACAGTTACGACATGTCGTACATGCCCAGATTTCTTCTTCTGTAATGACATCGCCAATTAATGACGGACTATAAATATCATCAATGACTGCACCTTCAGCACCTGCTGCCATTGCTAGTTGGTTACCTTTTGTACCTTTAAATGCTGTAAATGGTACCCATGGCTTTTGTTTAGTTACAACTGCACCTGTATTGGTGAGGTGGTCACGTAATTTAACAATTAAATCCATTGGTGATAACATTTTGCCTGTGCCTGTTGCTGGACACATATTTGTACAACGTCCACATTCCACACAAGCATAAAGGTCAATTAATTGATTTTGCTTGAAGTCTTGAATTTTACCTACCCCAATTGCTGGCATTTCTTCAGCATCCTCGTCCATTTCTTCTAATGCTGAAAAATCAATCGGCTCTAATGTGCCACGACGATCCAAGCGGCCTAAGTATACATTTACTGGACCTGCAATTAAGTGGAAGTGTTTTGATTGTGGTACATAAACTAGGAATGTTAATAAAATTAATAAATGCACCCACCACATTACAAAGAATACCGTTGCTGCTGCAGTTTGTGGTAAGAAGCTAAATGCCATCGCAATTACAGATGCAACTGGCTCATATAGTGATGGCTCATGACCGTGCCAAATCATACCCATACCATTAGCGATTAATGTAGATACCATTAAACCACCAATGAAAATTAATACTAGCCCGTTTTTCCATCCGCGCTTTAAACGTGTTAGTTTTTCGACGTAACGACGATAGAATGCCCAAACAACGGCAACTAAAATCATTAATACAACGAGCTCTTGGAAAAACGTAAAGAAATTATATAAGCCGCCCAGTGGTAAATGTGAGCCTGGCTTTAAGCCCTTCCAAATTAAATCAATCGCACCAATTTGTACGAGTAGGAAGCCATAAAAGAAAAACACGTGGATTAAACCACTCTTTTTATCCTTCAATAATTTCTTTTGACCAAAAACGTTTTCGACTACGCTTGCTAATCGTTCTTTCACACGATTATCAAACTCTACTTTCTTCCCTAACTTTACGAACTCGTAGCGCGTCTTTAGTAAATATAAAAATAGTCCAACACCGTATAACACAACGATGCCGAATAAAACCCAGTTTGCAATAAGTAATGGACTCATCACTCTTCCCCCTTTGTAAATATTCCCCCAAATCTTTGTGTTTCCTATTCCGTATCTTCATTTTAAAGATGAATGAGCATTCAGTCAACAAGCAATCGAAAAATATAGAATATTTTTTCAAAACGAAAGTTGTTAGCTAAGTGTATCTATTTTCTCTATTATACAAAATATCCTTACGAAAGGAAGTATAGCATAAAAAAATCATGCAATGATTTTAGCTCATCGCATGATTTTTCAGTTTATTTAAATACTTGTCCGCCACGCTCATACTCTACATCAGCAACTTGTAAACGGAAATTAACGGCTCGTGCTGCTGCAAAGAAATAATCCGAAAGACGGTTTAAATAAATTTGAATTAATCCATGAACGTCTTCAATTTCACGCATTAATGTTACCATTTGGCGCTCTGCTCGTCGCGTTACTGTACGCGCAATATGCAATGCTGCTGCGCCTTTTGTGCCACCAGGTAAAATAAATTTTTCGAGTGGTGGTGCTTCAGCTGATAGACTATCAATACGCTCCTCTAAATACGTAATAGATGCCTCTTGTAATTTATAGTGGCGCCCCTTCATCACATTAGCTAAGTCGCCACCGCAATCAAACAACTCATGCTGAATGATAACTAAATCTTTAATAATGTCGGCACATGTTACTTCATTTAGATCTGTAACCGCATAACCAATAAACGAGTTTAATTCGTCTACAGTACCGTAGGCCTCAACACGTAGGCTGTCCTTGTCTACACGTCCACCAATTAAGCTTGTCTTTCCTTTGTCCCCTGTCTTTGTATAAAGCTTCATCCAAACCCCTCCTTTTTCAAAAGTGTATCACAATTTTTATAAAATTGGCTTCAGCGCAATTTGTGGTACGTCGCGCAGTGGATGCATAAAGCTGACAACGTCTACTTCGTAAACATCTTGTACAGCTTGCTCCGTAATGACTTGCTTAGGCGTACCGTGCGCGTATACTTTACCATCTTTTATTAACAGTAACTCATCGCAATACAATGCCGCCAAATTAATATCATGAAAAATGCTCACAACACTTTGTTGACACTGCGTCACTTGACGACGCAATAGCTCCATTACTTGTTGCTGATGTGCTAAATCTAAATGATTGGTTGGCTCATCAAGTAAAATAAGTGGTGCTTGCTGTGCAAGTGCTTGTGCAATAAAAGTACGCTGTTGCTCGCCACCTGATAAGTAAGATAAATACTGTTTAGCATAATGGGTGATGCTCGTTTGCGCCATTGCTGTTTGCACGGCCTCCTCATCATCACTCGACCATGTCGTAAGGATACCTGATTGGTGCGGGTAGCGTCCGAGAGCTACGGTTTCCTGTACAGTATGCGAAAAGGCATGTGGATTTAATTGTGGTAACACCGCCATTTTGCGTGCGAGTGCTTTGCTTTTATACGTATTGCGCTCTACCCCATCAATATATACATGACCTTGTGTCATTGGCAAAATACCACTAATCATTTTTAAAAGTGTGGATTTGCCACTACCATTTGGGCCAAGTATGCCAAGCATGGTGTTAGGCTTCACTTCAAATGACACATTATCTACGATTAGTTTATTATCATAGCCCCCACTAACCTGCTCAACACGTAGCATTATGCACGACCTCGCTTTCGTTGTTTAAAGAAGATGTAGGCAAAGACAGGCGCACCAATAAATGATGTGATGACGCCAATTGGCAATTCGGAAGGCGCAATGATTGTACGCGCAATTAAGTCGCAACCAATTAATAATGTCGCGCCATTAATCATCGACAGCGGCAATAGGTGACGATGGTCTGTGCCAAATAATAAGCGTGTCATATGTGGTACAACTAAACCAACAAAACCAATTGTGCCAGAGACAGCTACAGCACTACCTGTTAAAATCGAGCCGCCAATTAAAATCTGCCATTTACTCCGTTTAACATTTACACCTAGGTGCTGCGCACGTTCTTCGCCAAATAATAAAGCATTGAGTTCCATACGATTCCACCAAAGTAGACCTCCACCTATTACTAAAAATGGCCATACTAGTTGCACATAAGCCCAGCCACGCATTGATACACTGCCCATTAGCCAGTGTAAAATTTGACGAAGCTCCTCGCCCGTTAATGCAATCATTAATGAAATGACGGAGCTTAAAAAGGCGCTAACAATAATACCTGTTAAAATCAGTGTTTCCATACGCATACTACGATCTACTAATCGCGCAAAGCCAAGCACTGCAATTAATGCACCTAGCGCGCCTAGCATACTAAATACAGGTAGCGTAAATAAACCAAAGGTAGTTGTCGTTAAACCAAAAAACATTGTCATTACAGCACCGACTGTTGCGCCCGAAGACACACCTAGCGTATATGGATCTGCCAATGGGTTCTTTAATAAACCTTGAAAGGCAGCACCCGCCATCGCAAGTGCTGCCCCTACAAGTCCCGCCAGCATTACACGTGGCATACGGATTTTCCATATAATATTCGCTGAAGCGGCGTCTGCTGACGACGGTTGCCAAAGTACTGACAATGGCACGCGCACAGAACCGATGCTTACAGCCAGCCATGTCACTACTGCTAAACTTACTAGCGCTAGACTATAGCCGACGAGATGTTTGTTCATTACTGAAAGGCCTCTGGGTAAATGGCTTTTGCGATTTCCTCAAAGCCATCTGCTAAACGTGGACCTGTACGGCTTGTTGAGTCAACATCAACTTGTACCACACGGTCATTTTTCACAGCTTCAATTGATGAGAAGCCGTCACGTTTTTTTACTTTTTCGATGATATCAGGCACGTAGTCATACTGCACAATAATTACGTCTGGGTTACCTTTAACAATTGCTTCTGGATCAATCTCAAACCAATTGTCCCCGCCATCTTTCGCAACATTCGTTGCGCCTAGTAAATCAAACATCTCTTGCACATAACTGCCCTTACCTGCTGTATAAATCGACGGTGCATCTGATGTTTCGATAAACACAGAGCGCTCGACATCAAGCGCCTTTACATCATCCGCTACCTTTTTCACTTTATCTTGCATTGTTGTAACAATCATTTTAGCTGCATCTTCGTGACCTACAACTTCACCAATCAGCTCAATCGCTTGGTATGTCTCGTCAAAGTTTTTTGACTCAGGTACAACAAAAGCTGTAACGCCCGCGTCCTGTAACTGTTGTAGAGCTGCTTCTGATGAAGCTACTGATGTTTCGTGAATAAAAACAACATCTGGTGCAAGCGCTACGATTTTTTCTGCATCTAGCGTCATGCCGCCAATTTTTTCTTTTTCTGTTGCTTCTTTAGGGTACGTATCATTATCAGATACACCAATAATTTCATCATTTAACCCTAAAGCAAATAAAGTTTCTGTAATACTCGGTGCTGTGGTAATGATTTTTTCGGGTGCCTTATCAAAACTTATTTCCTTACCTGTGGCATCTTTAATCGCTACAGGGTAAGCACTATCATCTTGTACAGGTGCTTCACTCGTTGTTGGCTCGGGCTTTGTGCTACATGCTACTAATAATAACGTTGCAAATAGCGTTAAGACCGCGAGCTTTAACCATTTATTCACTGCTATCTCTCCCTATTACATTTTTTCTGGTGCAGCTACGCCAATTAAACGAAGCGCGTTAGCAAGCGTAATACGTACCGCTGTAATGAGTGCAAGACGTGCTTCTGTGCGCTCTTTATTTGTTGCATCTAGTACTTTTTCGGCATTATAGAAGCTATGGAATGCCGCTGCTAACTCTTGAATGTACGTTGCAATACGGTGAGGTGTACGGTGCTTAGCCGCTTCTGCGATAACTGTTGGGAAGTCGCCTACCTTTTTCAATACATCAATTTCTTTTTCTGCACCTAATAAATCTAAGTTAGCTGTTGAAGCCTCAAAGCCTTGTTCAGTTGCTTGACGTAAAATCGAAGCAATACGCGCATAAGCATATTGTGCGTAGTACACTGGATTTTCATTAGATTGTGATACAGCTAAATCTAAGTCAAAGTCCATATGTGAGTCACCCGCTGTTTTAACAAAGAAGTAACGTACAGCATCTAAGCCGACTTCCTCTACAAGCTCACGCATTGTAACTGCGTTACCTGTACGCTTACTCATTTTAAACTTCTCGCCGTCTTTATACAGTTGCACCATTTGGATAACTTCTACTTCTAATGTATCACGATTATAACCAAGTGCCTCAATTGCCGCTTTCATACGTGGGATGTAACCATGGTGGTCAGCGCCCCAAATATTAATTAATTTCGTAAAGCCGCGATTAATTTTATCTTCGTGGTAAGCAATATCTGGTGTTAAATACGTAAATGAGCCATCCTTTTTAATAAGCACACGGTCTTTATCATCACCAAATGTTGTTGAGCGGAACCAAGTAGCTCCGTCTTCTTCAAACACATGACCGTTTTCTTTTAGCTTTGTAAGCGCTACATCAATTTTTCCGTTGTTGTAAAGTGATGTCTCTGAGTACCATACATCAAAATCAACGCGGAAGTTGGCTAAGTCTGTTTTTAACTTATCTAACTCTAATTTCAAACCATGCTCACGGAAAAATGCAAAGCGCTCTTCCTCAGGCTTATCTAAAATCGTTGTGCCAAACTCATCTGCTAATTTTTTAGCGATATCAATAATATCTTGACCATTGTAGCCATCCTCAGGCATCTCAGCCTCTTGACCTAATGCTTGTTTATAACGCGCTTCTAATGAATACGCTAAGTTATTAATTTGGTTACCTGCATCGTTAATATAGTATTCGCGAGATACATCATAGCCTGCTGCTGCTAGTACGTTACATAGTGAATCACCTACAGATGCACCACGTGCGTGACCAAGGTGTAAGTCACCTGTTGGGTTAGCTGATACAAACTCAACTTGTACCTTCTCGCCAGCACCTGCTGTAGATTGACCAAATTTTTCGCCTTGTGCTAAAGCCGCTTCTACAACATCTGCTAGGAAATCTTTGCGCACAGTAATGTTTAAAAAGCCTGGACCTGCAATGTCAACTTTTTCGATATCTGTGCCCTCTGTTGCTAAATTAGCAACGATTGCCTCTGCAATAGCGCGTGGTGGTTTTTGAGCTAGCTTTGTTAATTGCATCGCTACGTTTGATGCGTAGTCACCGTTTGCTTTGTCCTTTGGTTGTGATAGCTGGATGTTAAGTGCGCTAGCATCCTCCACTAATTGCGCCTGCTGGATTGCTTGTTGCAGGGCATCTTTAATCATTTGTTGTACTTGTTCTACTGCGTTCATTGTCCTACCTCCGTATAATTTATTGTTAATGTATATAATCCTACAGTTTGTCCGCTAATCGCTAGCTCATACTGGGTACTAAACTCGCCCATCGCTTTATCATGCGCGAGTTGCTTTGTATGAATGTCTAGTGGCATCTCACCTGCTGGGCTGTTATAATGTCCTGTTTGTGGAACTTCCCTATGCAAGGGCAGCCGCATTGTAACAGCACCACTGCGCATAATTAATGCCGCGTCCTCCGTAATTTTAATAATTGTCTTAATGCTACCGCCCTGTTGTTCTTCAGTATAGCGGATGTAATGGGCATCGCGCTTTTCGGTCAATTGCCCCTCAAGCCACATTTCGTATTTATCAGTCTCGCCCTCAAATGAGCGTATAACGGATGTAAGTTGGATTTGAATCGGCTTCATCGCAACTCGCTCCTTTCATCTATAACCTTTATATTATAGGATAAGTGGCAGGTAGGTTTCAAGACGAACCTGTAGTGAAACCTTCCTTATTAGAGTAACGTATAATTAAGAGTACGCTCACTAACAAATAATGAGGTGATATGACGATGAAACGCAAAAAATATCTTCGTCAATTAAAACATAAACGACACGGCAAGCGCCTATTGCTGCTGGTCGCTATTTTTATTGCCGCTATCGGCTTAACATGGGGCGGCGTTAGGATTTATGCACAAGTGGCAGGCGCACCACCAATTACAGTACCTAGTGCCTCAGCCTTTGTTGATAAGGACGGCGAAAAAATCGGCGACCACTTCGCTAATGAGCGACGTTACTGGGTTGAGATTGAGAATGTTTCGCCGTTTATGATTGATGCCCTCCTCTCTGTTGAGGACCATACCTTTTATGAACATAACGGCTTTAATGTAAAACGTATTGCAGGTGCTATCATTGCTAATATTAAATCAGGGGGCAAGGCACAAGGCGCAAGTACCATTACGCAACAGTTTGCCCGCAACCTTTATTTATCTCACGAAAAAACGTGGACACGTAAATTACACGAGGCGCTTTATGCGTACCGTCTCGAAATCTTTTATAGTAAGGATGATATTTTAGAGGGCTACCTCAATACCGTATATTTTGGTCATGGTATGTATGGTGTAGAAGCTGCAAGTCGCTACTACTTTGGTAAAGCCGCTAAGGATTTAACATTAGCTGAAGCAAGTTTACTGGCGGGTGTTCCTAAGGGACCAAGTATTTACTCCCCTATTGTAGATATTGATAAATCCAAAGAGCGCCAGGCTATCATACTTGCACTAATGGTAGAGAATGAAAAAATTACAGAAGCGGATAAAACAGCCGCGCAAACACAAGAAATCGCATTGAAAAATGATGCCTTTCAAGATAAAAATAACGCGCCGTATTTTTTAGATGTAGCTTGGCAAGAAGCAAGTGAAATTTTGCGCAAAAAACAGATGGATATTAGTGAAGGCGGTTGGGTGGTAAAAACTACGCTGAACCAAAAGCATCAAGAAGCGGCTGATTTTGCGGTCGCTAACCGTATGCCAGAGGGCGAGCTACAAGTAAGCTTTGTTAGCATTGAGCCTAAAACTGGTGCAGTAACTGCAATGGTAGGCGGACGCAATTATAGTGACAGCCCCTTCAACCGTGCCACACAAGCACAGCGACAACCAGGCTCAACACTCAAACCATTTTTATATGCTGCTGCGCTCGAAAAAAGATATAACCCATTAACTTTTTTAGACGTACAACAAACGACGTTTACCTTTGACGGGGACGAAAAATATACACCTAAAAATGCTAATGATAAATTTGCAGAGCATGAAATTTCCATGACACAGGCACTCGCGCTTTCTGATAATATTTATGCAGTTAAAGTGCTTGAAGACATCGGCTACAAAGCTTTTCGTGATATTGGTAAACGCTTTGACCTACCTATTGGTAAAGCCAATAGTCCACGCATTGCGCTCGGCTCCGAAGAAATGTCGCTATACCGCCTTACTACAGCTTATAATCGCCTTGCCTCAAGTGGTAAAGCCGTAACACCTACGACAATTTTATCTATCACCAACAACAAAGGTGAAGTCGTTTATGAATACGAGCCACCAGAAGAAGTTGAGCAAGCATTATCAAAGGCTGATAGCTTTTTAGTTACTACAATGATGCAAGCTATGTTTAACCCAAATTACAATGATTATGCCTATGTCACAGGTAATGATATTGCGCCTTATTTAACACAAGATAGCTATGCTGCTAAAACAGGTACTACAAATAGTGACCAATGGATTGTAGGTTACTCACCTTCCATTACAGCTGGAGTTTGGAATGGCTATGATCAAGGCAAAAATCTAGATGGCGGCGTTACTAAATACATTTGGCTTGATTTTATGGAGCGTGTCAATGCTGGCAAAAAGCAAAGTTTTAAAAAGCCAAAAGGCATCAGCGAAGTAAAAGTCGAAATTAAATCAGGTAAACTTGCATCACGCTCTTGCGACAAGCAAGCTACCGTCTTTGTTAAAAATCATGATGTACCAACAGAGCGCTGTATTAAATTTGATATTTTTGACGTAAATACGTGGGACAGCTTTTTTGATTCCTTACCGTCTTCTATTTTAGGTGCACCACCAAAGCGTTAAGTTGCAACTTATTTCGTACAATTACGTCCTATAAATTTGAGTACTAAAAAAAGTCATCTATTCCTTGGAATCTTAAGTTCCATAGGAATAGATGACTTTTCTTTTTGACAAACGAAGCAAAGCGCACCAGCAATGGTCCAGATTGCATTCGCGCTTTACTCTTTTCGCCAAATGTCCTAGCTTACTATTATAAGCTCTACTTGTAGTTTACTTTTTTTTCGAAGTAGTTTCAACTACATATAGAACGGTTTTTCATTTGTCACATAATGTTCATTTACTCGCTTAATAATGCTTGACGTAGATCAACCTCGCTGTTAAGCCAAAGCTGTTCATTGTGCGTTTGTAAAAAATTAGCGAGTACTTTTTTTGACGGCTCGTCCATCATGTCTACCATAATATGGCGCTTCATGGATTTATCCATACGATTAACGTGATCTGCTAAAATTTTGTAACCACGACGTTTCTCACGATTTACAACCATCTCACATGCGGTAACTCCAGCGTAATAAGGGCCTGCCTCACGCTGATCAATCGTTACCCATACTAACCAGTAAGGCTTGCCGCCCTCCGAGTCTGCACGGTCCATCGTAAATTTAATGCCACGCTCTACATCACTACGCGCATGCATCGCACCAATATCAACAAAGGCACGTTCTTCCTCTACATCAACAAATACAGGCGAAATATTTTCTAATGATAATGAGCCAATACCAAAGCCCTTATGCCCATCTGTTGGGTTATTTTTAATGATGGTAAAGCCCATCTTTTGTTTAGGTTTTTCTGAGTTTGTCATTCTCACTTCTCCTCCATTTCATGCTATAGTTAAACTATACACGTTTAAGGAGGAAATGAACAATGCCATACGTTACAGTTAAAATGATTGAAGGTCGCACAGCCGAACAAAAGCGTGCATTAGTAGAAGAAGTAACCGCTGCTGTAGCTAAAACAGTAGACGCACCAAAAGAAAATATTACGGTGTTCATCGAAGAAATGTCTAAAGAAAATTACGGTGTTGCGGGTGTATTATTTAGCGATAAATGAAAAACAAATTAATCAACCTTGGGATTATTTTATTATTTGTCGTTGGTCTTACGCTAGTATTTATTAATCCTATTCGCGACTACTTTGTAAAGCGCTCTGCAGATAAACTCAGCCTTGATCACTATACTGCCGAACAGCTCAAAGAAAACGAACAACAACAAAATGATGTAGACTTTGAGTTTGAAGCCGTACAGTCCTTATCCATTACTGATGTTTTAAAAGCACAAGCCTCCTCTGACAACTATCCTGTCATCGGAAGTATCGTTGTACCGAGTGTAGATATGGAAGTACCTATTTTAAAAGGCGTATCAAACAGCGCATTAGCTGTTGGTGCTGGCACAATGAAGCCTGACCAAAAACTCGGAGTAGGCAACTACGCATTAGCCGCTCATTATTTTGAAGGTCGCGACGTGTTATTTGGTCCTCTATACAATGCAAAACTAGGCGATACCATTTATTTAACAGACCTTGACCAAGTTTATGAATACCGCATTAACCATAAGGAAACAATTGCCGCAACGGATGTAGATGTAATTAATGATGTACCGGGGCAAACAAAGCTCACACTCATTACTTGCGCAGACTTTGGCTATAACCGCCTTGCTGTTGAAGCAGAGTTTGTAAAAGCTGTTCCCTTTAAAGAAATGACAAAAAAATAAAGCTACAGCCATCATCATTGATAAGCTGTAGCTTTTTTGGTGTCATTAATAAATAATAGCAATACATTTCCTCAATGCTATCACACATATCAACACCAAGCGTTCCGCGCACATATTCACTCGCACGCTGATACACTTCTTCAATTTTTTCACGTTGTTGTACACTACTATAATAGCGCATTAAGGTAAGCACACATTGCTCATCATAACAATACCACAATAGACGGCTCATCAAACATAGGAGCTGCTACTAGCGCAAGCGCATGTTCCATATCTGTAACAATCTGTACATTTAAACTATAGCGCTTATTACACAGGCTGATGGGTTGCTTATAACCTTCTCGCTTTAATGTTTGGCGCAACTGATAAAGCGTGCTATGCAATAACATAACCGCCCTCTCTACTGGTACAATTGGCCATAACGCTTCAATAATAATATCACGAGTAGCCCACTTCCCGTCCCTGTGCCACAAAAAGCAAAGCAACTCCGCTGACTTCTTCGTTCGTAATTTAATATGTAACAGCTCACTATTTTTTACAATCGTTTGCCCAAAAGCATGAAGATATAATGGCGGCGCAGTAGGGCGCTCTATATAAACCCCTTCAATCTTCTTTACCATTTTGGTTAAGCGCTCTTGCTTTACAGGGTACACTAGGTAATCCATTACCTTGAGCTCAAACACTGCTAAGGCATGCGCCGTGTATTGTGTCACAAATACTATCTTCAACCATGGGTAGGGTTGGATTTTACAACCACAACGCCTAACACAACACTGTAGCTTGTTTCTCACAGTAATAAATGTGGTGAGTACTGGTGGATGTATGTATCCATTTGTGAAATATCTGTTCGTATAGCCGCTACATATAACTGTGGGTATGACGCTAACTGTTTTACTAATTGATTTCCTAGCTTCAAATCTTCATTAAAGAATGACAACATTTATTTTGTTCATAATAACCTCTTTTATAAAAAAAGATGCTGCGATTGCCAAAGCAACCACAGCACCCTATTAAATTGTAGCAGCTGGAAACGTAGTCCAGTACCCTTGCGCTGGCGACAAGCTTTGCGTGTTCAAGACTGGGTACCTTCTCACACTGCTACTATAAAGCAGGTATAGCTCTCACACTAAAGGCTACCCTGTTGCTTCATTATATCATTGTGTTGCTTTACGACAGCGTAAAAACACTAATATGCTAAATGCCATTAACACTAAACCAATATAAATCATATAAGTTGTTGATTTACCATCCGTCTGCGGTAACTTAGCTATATCATTTGTCGAATTAGAAGCATTCGCATTACCATTTGATAAACCTACACCTAGTAATTATGGATTTGTAGCACAACTATTTTGATTACCGGGTGTTGTTGTAGTACCACCGTTTGGATCACTTGGTTCTGTTGGTTTTTCTTCGGCCGATGTTACTAATACTGGCTGCTCTTACGCCACTACACTCAATGGGAATGTGAACTACAGTTTTGTCTTATAATACAACCGCAGTGCAGACGGTTACACACTTTATATTACCTATTACTCCTTTGCACTACATAGTATAATCAATATCCTCTATCCAAATTCTGAACATTTTTTAGGATGATACGCCATTCACCTCCCTTCTTCAGATGGGAGATGAATGGCGTATCTTTTTTGACTTTTCAGTACTATATGTATAGCTATAAATCCTTATTGTAATTGAATTTTTTATCAACTTCGCTATACTATATGTATGAAAAAAGACAACCTGATTCATGCAAGAACATGTGTATACAATGTAAATTATCACTTCGTTTGGTCAGTAAAATACCGACATAAACTATTGAATAAAAGGATAGAAAAACGTTTAAAGGAAATATGTAGTGAGATTGCGGAAGATAAAGAATTTATTATACGTGATTTTGAAGTAGGAGAACAAGACCATGTACATGTTTTCGTATCGGCACACCCTAAAATTGCCCCTTCCTACATTGTAAAAATGTTAAAAGGAATTACAGCTCGCAAATTATTCATCGAGTTTCCTGAATATATCGATTACTACAACAATGATCGAATTAAACAAAAACTGGCCGGCATGAGCCCGATAAAATATCGGACACATGCCAGCCAATTAGCTGCATAATAAAAACTCTAACTTTAAGGGGTCACTACCAAAACTAAGTCTAAAGGTGTGTTTTTATTTACTTATAATGCTTTTCTTCGTCGAATCGCTAATACCACACCTAGTGCAATCAGTAATGCACCTACAATAATAAATGGTGTTTGGTTCGTACCATCTGTTTGTGGTAGTTTAGGGTTTTCTTTGCCACCTTCAGTTGGTTTACCAGGTTTTTCTGGTTTTACTGGAGGTACTGGCTTAGATGGATTTGGGTCTGGGTTCGGTTTATTACCACCCTCATTTGGATCTGGGTTTGGTGTCGGTGTTGTTGATTTGTTATTTTCAACGGTAATTAATTTAGTACTGTCGTGATTGACTTCGACTTTAATTTTATCCGTTATTAACACATAATCTGTTGGTGCCTTCGTCTCAACAAAGTAATACTCGCCAAAGGCTAAATCTGTAACAACGATTTCACCTGCGCTATTTGTTGTGTAGCTACCAATCTTTTTATCACCTTTTGCTGTCACTTGATATAAATCAAACTCTGCATTTGGTAATAACTGTTGTGTTTTACCATCCACCTTAATTAGTTTGATTGCACCTTTATCCTCTCCTGGCTCTGGTTTTGGATCTGGATCGGGATCTGGGCCAGGATTAGTTGTTTTAGTGTTTTCAACCGTCACTAATGTTGTTGATTCTTTATTTACTTCTACTTTGATTTTCTCTTTAGAAAGCTCATAGCCTGTTGGTGCCTTCGTTTCAACAAAGTAATACTCACCAAATGCTAAGTCTTTAACTACAATTTCACCAAAGCTATTAGTTGTATAGCTTCCAACTTTTTTATCGCCTTTTGTTGTTACTTGATATAAATCAAATTCAGCATGCGGTAATAATAGTTGTGTCTCATCATCAATCTTCACTAACTTAATTGAACCTGTTTTATCTTCAGGCTCTGGACCTGGCCCCGGACCTGGTGATTTTTTATTTTCAACTGTAATAAGTTCTGTCGAGCCACGTACAAGGTCTACCTTGATTTTTTCGGAAACTAATGTGTAGCCTGCTGGTGCTTTAATCTCTACAAAGTAGTAACTACCTGGATCTAAATCCTTTAAGTTAATTTCGCCATTTTGATTAGTTGTATATGTTCCGATTTTTTCGTCAGAACCTGCTGCAACTTTATAAAATTCAAATACAGCGCCTGGTAATACTTTTTGCGTATCACCATCAACTTTGATTAATTTTAGTGAAGCTTCCTTAGAATCTCCACCTCCGCCACCAGTAGGCTTTTTGTTGTTTTCCACTACAATCTTCGCTGTAGTATCGCCTTTAACGGTTACAAGGTGTTTCGTTGTATCTAACTTATAATCCTTTGGTGCTTTTGTTTCAATAAAGTAGTAGTCGCCTTCGTCTAAATCTTTTACCGTGACTTTACCTGTCTTGTCGGTTACAAGATTAGCTTCGACTGTTTTACCGTCTTTATCTACTAATTTAAACTCTGCTCCGGCTAACACTTTAGCTGAATCAGCTGCGTCCACTTTTGTTAATTCCACTTCGCCTGTTTCCTCACTTGGGCCTGGGCCTGGTGGGGTTGTTTTCGCTTTGTTTTCAATAACTATTTTTGCGGTTGTTGCTTTTTTAACTTGCACTAAATGTTTTGTTGTATCTAACTCATAACCATTTGGAGCTTTTGTTTCAATAAAGTAGTAGTCGCCTTCGTCTAAATCTTTTACCGTGACTTTACCTGTCTTGTCGGTTACAAGATTAGCTTCGACTGTTTTACCGTCTTTATCTACTAATTTAAACTCTGCGCCTGCTAATACTTTAGTAGCGTCTTTCGCATCAACCTTCGTTAATTCCACTTCGCCTTTATCTTTACCTGGTTCTGGTGGACCCACTGGCGATATTTTATTTTCTACTACAACTCGAGCTGTAGTACTATTATGCACTTGCACTAAATATTTACCTTCATTTAATTCATATCCTACTGGTGCTTTTGTTTCGATAAAGTAGTAGTCACCCTCATCTAAGCCAGATACTTTAATTTTACCTGCAGCATCAGTTACAAGGTTATCTTTAACTGTGTTACCTGCTTTATCTACTAATTTAAACTCGGCACCCGCTAATACTTTACCATCTTTAGCATCTACTTTAATTAACTCTACTGAACCTTTTACAACGATTGGTGGTAGCTTAGTATTTTTCATTTCTACTTTGGCTACTTCACCTTTATTCACTGTAACATGTAACTTTGTACGATCTAATTTGTAGCCTGCTGGTGCTTTAATTTCGATGAAGTAATAATCGCCTGCAGTATCAAGCTCTACTTCAATCATACCTTTATCATTTGTCGTGAAGAATGTAGCATCACCATTTTTAATTAGTGTATCTTCACCTGTACGTTCTAACTTGTGTAACTCAAATTGCGCACCTGCTAAAGCTGTACCATTAGCGTCTACTTTTTGTAGCTCTACTTTTGGTTGACTATAGCTATTTTCAGCTGTAAATGATAGATCAGCTTTATCATAATTTTCTTGGTCAACTTCAAACTCAACTGGTGTACTTTCAATTACTACACCTGTTGGTGCTTCAACCTCAACATAACGATATGTGCCAAAATCTAGTTTTTCTGAGAAGGCAAAGCCATTTTCATCTGTTGTAACACGCTCTACTTCTCTCCAAGCATCGTTAAAATATTTTTCTAACTTGAAAGTTACACCTGCAATTGGATTAATTGTACCTGTTTCCACTTTCATGATTTGCGCATGCCCTAGTGGTGCGTTTGGTACATCTACCTCAATAATTGCTGGCGAGTTTTGTTTGACTTCAATTACAATCGGATTTGGTAAAGTTTGATAGCCATCCGGACGCTTTGTTTCTGTTAATGTGTACTGTCCTTCAGGAACATTTTCAATCGTTAACTTACCTTCTGCATTGGTATCAAGATTTTCAAATTTCACTGAACCATCCTGATTCGTTAAGCTAAACTCTGAACCCTGTAGACCTTTGCCATCTACAACATCTCTTTTAAATAGCTCAATATTTACAAGCTTCATTTTATTTGTAACTGTGATTGGCTCAGCTTTGCCATCGCCCACTACAAATCTATACTCTGCTACTGATAGCTCATAACCTACTGGTGCTTTAATTTCCACAAACACATATTGACCATCCATTAAGTTCGCAAACTCAATTTCACCGTTCGCATCTGTAGTAAAGTACGTTTTATCTCCATTCGGAATTAGCGTACGCTCCCCATCTTTTTCTGCATACAGTTCAAATTGTGCACCTGCTAAACGTTTTGTTTCATCATCCGCATCCACTTTAATAACTTTTTGCGAACTTTCATCCATTTCGTTTTCAACAACGAAGTTTAGGGCTGCACGTGTTTTTTGAGCCACTGTAAACGCGATAGGATCTTTCAATGGCTTATAGCCTTCAAGTGGTTTTGTCTCCACAAATTGGTACTCGCCATTTTCTAAATCTTTCACAGTAATAACACCGTGTTCATCTGTTGTAAGCGTTGCGCCGATTTTTTCAAATTTACCTGTTTCAGCATTTTTCTTTTGGAGTTCAAATTCAACGCCTGCTAGGACTTTGCCTGTTGCTTTGTCTTTCTTTTCAAGTAACACATCACCTAGTTTAACGTTTGCTACGTCTCTTACAACGGGTTCTGCCTTGCCTGCTTCAATTGTAAATTCGATTGGTTCTGTTAATTTGTTGTAACCTTTCGGTGCTTTCGTTTCAACTAGTGTGTATGTGCCGACCGGTAATTCTTTTGATGTTACTTTACCGTTGGCATCTGTCACTAAGTTTTCTTCCACGACTTCACCTTTGTCATTTTTAATCATAAATTCCGCACCAGCTAACCATGAGGCACCTGGTTCGTATTTACCGATTTCAATTTGTTTAATTTCTTTGTCGTTGACAATTGTTTCGATGTTACCGATTTTTTCAGTATCACCTTTGATATATTCTTTATTGATTGTTACTTTGTATGCTGTAGTTGGTGTAATATAGCCTGCTGGTGCTTTTGTTTCTTTTACTAAATACTCACCAAACATTAAGCGTCCAAAGTCAATCGTACCTTGTGCATCTGTTACTGCAGTTTTTAATACTTTATTTGTTTTTGGGTCGATTAATTGGAACTCGACACCTTCAAATACTTTATTTTTATCATCAGATGCTACTTTATGAAGCGTTAAGTAACCTACCTTACCACTCGCTGATCCACCTGTAGTTTGTTTGATTGTAACCGTTTCGTTACCGCCACTACTACCATCTTTATGAATATTTTGTCCTGTAATTTTGTAGCCATTCGATACTTTTTCACCGTGTGCTGCAAAATAAAGTGTCGAATACTCTACGATATAAGGACGGTCAATATCGTCATTAAATTTAACCGTTAATGTTTGTGGTGCTTCCTTTGTAACACTAATTGTTACATTTTCATAAGGAGCGCCTTTTTCGATTTTACCGTATCGATCTACAGTAGTTGTGTACACCTTAACGGAGTCTTGTAAAAACTCTTGGTTCACAGATAAAGTATCTGTTAACATGGCATTTTCAATAAGTGACTGCGAAGCATTGACCACTACACTCCAGTCAATTGCTGAGCCATTTTGGTTACCTGTTTTCGAACCATATTGCCCACCATTTGTAATGCCTACTGATGCTAGTAAATCCGTTAACTTTTTAGAGCCATCAAATACATTAGCTGTGTTGTTATAGCTTTCACCAATATAGTCAAGATCAGCTAAACTTGTTTCATACGTAATTACATACGCCTTGTCTGTTTCGCCAAAGTTTACTTGGAAGCCTGGTTGACCATCAACTGTTGGCTTCGTAACGTTAGCATTTGTTATTTCTACACCTGGTGTTATTGAGTTTTGGTTACCATTCAGCACACCTTCATGTACCTTAATTGTATCCGGTAATAATTTTTGATCACCTTGGATTAAATCCTTCACAATTAAATCTGTATGGTTATTTTGTTGGTAGTTAACACCAATTGTCCATGAAATTGTTTTTGTAGTTGCATTATACTTACCTGATTTTGTACCATCATTTTTCGTATAATCATCTGGTGTAAAGCCATCTGTTACTTCTTTTTCCCATGGTGTATCTTTACCATCTGTATACCAAGTATACTTCGCTTTATTGGTAAAATTCTGCCCTTCAGGCAACTTTGTATAGTCAAATGCAGTTGTATAACGAACTTCAACTGTATCAGTTAGGCTTGCATATGCCCCAATAAATTTAAGTTCAAATCCTGTTGCTGATGGTACAAGTACATAATCTGTACCTTTCACTAAATTTTTACCACCAACACGCACTACGATTGTGTCTTCTTTTAATGTTAAACCTGGGCCTAACTCATCATGAATAACAAAATTGTTCATTTGCTTTTCGTCTGTGTTCGCAACCAAGTACCATTCAACTGTTTTTTTGTTGTAATTAACACTTGAATGTCCTTTATAACCAACACCCTGCTCTGCCCAAACATTACCTTGTGATGTTTTACCATTCCACTTCACATTGTTAGCAATAGTTTGACCAGTAATTAAGCGGTCTGTTAATTTTGTTTTGTATTTCACAACGTATGGCTTGTCGATATTAGGAATATCAACATTAAAGCCTGCTGTTGTTGAGCTATTTACCGTATGTGGTAAATCTACTTTCGAACCAACTGTCGCATGACCATTATCATTAATACTTACTTCATAAAATTCGAAGCTGCCATCCACAAGTTGCATAATTTCATTTTCCCATGAATCTTCGATTGTCGTATTTGTTAATTTACGTCCATCAAAGTTCAGTTCAATTTCCCATTGCATTTCTTGTGTTACCGGATTATATTTACCAGGTTTCTTTTTTAATGGCTCGCCACGATTAATATACACCGTTGAACTTGCTGTGATTTTTTCAACATCTGTTGCTTCATAGCTTGCTGTATTCGTAAAGTTTTTTTCGTCCCATTTACTCTCATCAATTGTTGTAATGAGTGTAATTGTTTTTACACCTTTAAAATCACCTAAAGCAATTTCAAGATTTTGACCGCTAACTACTGGGTCAGCAGCTGCAGCACCATTAATTTGTAATGTGCCAGGTTTATATGTTAAACCTGCTGGTAAAACATCCGTTACCTTACCATCTTTATGTTTCATCATTTCTGAGTCTACTGTAATTGTCCATTGAACTTCTTTTGGACTGAAAGCTGGTAACGGTTGGTTTGATTTAGAAATATTAGCTTTCATATTCCCTGTATTTACAGGAATCTCAATTGTACCGCCCTCTTCCATAGGTCCAATAATAACCTTACCGTCGTCAATTTCAGATTGACTTGCATCTAACGTAGATTGAATAAAAAAGTCACCTGTTATTGCAGACATCTCAGTTACTGCTTCTGTAAAGGTAAATGTTACTGTGCCATCTAATGCCACGTGGTATGTCGCAAAATTTGTGCTCGCTCCTGCTAAGTTACCTGTTGCACTTTCTACAACATTTAGCTCTTTAGGTAATTTAAATGACACCGTATCGCCCGCTACATAGCCATGACCATCATCTAAATTCCATTTGTAATGCATAAAGAATGCATCCATTGGGTCTAGTGGGTTTTCTTCAGTAAACGGTTCCTCATTCGGACCTTTTGTTGCCTTGTGTAATATTAAATGGAAGCCTGTTTTATCACCTGGAGCGATGGGCTTGTCAACTTCTTCAGTATCTTCACCCTCTTTATCTTCCTCTGTGCCTTCTTCATCAGGTGCTTGTGGATCTTTTGGTGTTTCCTCTTTAACTTGTTCGTCTTCTGGTTTTGCTTCTGTATTTGTCCCTGTGTTTTCTCCATTTACATCACCAGGAGTTGGAGTTATTTCCTCACTACCTTCATTACTTGGTGGTGCTTGAGGTTGTTCAGGGTTGCCCCCACCATTTGTTTCAGTTTCAGGTGTGGCTGGTGTTACTGGAGTTTCTGTTGATGGGTTTTCAACTTCACTAGGAACTGTCGAGCCTTCTGTAACTGCATCTACAGTATCAGTTACCGTAACACCTGAGTCATCTGCGTATGCAGAAATTGTTGCTAGCGGTCCTAAAACCGTTTGACCTACCAACAAAATCATCATCGCAAACACAACTATTCGCTGTTTCATAAATCTTTAATTCCCCTTCCTAATATATTTTATGGACTCGTACATCATGAAGTATATCGTCAATTTATAGTAATTTTCTATCAGACTAAACTACTACAGTAGCTTTACACCTAAAGAAGCACACACGTATCCATATATATTAACTGCATTCCCTTAGTTTACTAATGTAAACTACTAAATAGGGATTATTTTACCAATTCATATAAAAGTACAAAGTCACAAAAAGAAAACCACCTCACTAGTACCGAGGTGGCTTAATGCTAATTGATATGGAGTAGCTCTTTTAACTCTATAGCTGCTGGGCAATTTTGCAGGGCTAAGATGCGCTCCTTTGGAAAATAAACTTTATGATCGCGCTGCACACGTCCTGTAATTGCATCTACAATTGTTGATTTACGAGACAGCTCTAACTCTTTACCATTTTTCATTTCTAAAAAGATGGGTTCTCGTACTTTTTCTTCACCTGGGCGGTAAAAGTCATACGGCAAATCAGCTGTTGTATCATGAACAAAATAATAGGTCGGGTCAATGCCCACCTCATGAAAAAGCTCCTTTAAACGCTCATACTTTTGTAACTCTTCCCCTGGATTGAAGTCTACATAGTGAAACAATCTGCGGTTAATAAAACGTGTGCTTAAATCACGTAAAATTTCATCCTCCTCATGTGACCACCACTGGAAGTAAGTGAGTACAACACTTTCGTCTAACGCAATATAATCCTCTAACGTAATGTCACCTATAAAGAAAGAAGCAAAAGGAAACGGTTCTTGTTTAAAAGCGTAGCCTTCTTGGTACAATTTACGCGCTCGCTTTAATGTATTATTTAAAATCATTTCGGCACTGCGGGAAATTGGATGGAAATAAACTTGCAAGTACATTTGATAACGGCTCATAATATAATCTTCTACCGCATGCATGCCGCTTTCTTTAACCACAATTTTATCCTTACGCGGACGCATCACGCGTAGTATGCGCTCCATATCAAAATGACCGTAGCTCACGCCTGTATAATACGCATCACGCTGCAAATAATCCATACGGTCCGCATCGATTTGACTCGATATTAAACTTACGACTAGCGGGTCCTTATATTTTTTTTCGATTACTTGAGCTACCTTCTCTGGAAAATCATCAGCTACTTTACGCAACACAGCGTTGACCTCAGTATCTCCGAGTAAAATATGGCGTGTATACTCCTCGTGATCTAAACCAAATACATTTTCAAACGCATGAGAAAATGGTCCGTGCCCTAAATCATGAAGCAATGCCGCGCAAAGTGTAAGTAAGCGCTCTTCTTCATGCCAATACTCACGCCCTTGAAAGATATCATCTACAATGCGACGAATAATTTCATACACACCTAATGAATGATTAAAGCGACTATGCTCAGCTCCGTGGAACACAAGATATGTAGTGCCTAATTGACGAATGCGACGTAGGCGTTGAAACTCGCGTGTACTAATTAAATCCCAAATCACTAAATCTCTAACATGTATGTAACTATGGACAGGGTCCTTGAAAACTTTTTCTTCTCGAAGCTTTGTTTGCGCGTAGCTCATAAACCTTCCCTCCAATGCAAATTTATACTTTCTTCTATTATATATACAAAAAAGGCTATCTCACAACCGAGATAGCCTTAAAATATGAATTAAACTGGATTTACACCGTGTTTGCGGTCAGTGAAGGTTGTATATTTTGACATATACAGTGGTAAACGTGTCGCTAGAGCCTTACGTAAATCATTTGGCTCAATCACATCATCAATAATTAATTCGGATGCTAGGCGATATACATCAATCTCTTGTTGATACTCCTTACGCTTATCTGCAATAAATGTTGCACGCTCCTCTTCTGGTAGCTCTGCAATTTTATTAGCATATACGGCATTAACTGCAGCCTCTGGTCCCATTACAGCAATTTGTGCACCAGTTAAGGCTATACAGCAGTCTGGCTCAAAGGCAGGCCCTGCCATCGCATATAATCCTGCACCGTAAGCTTTACGTACAATAACGGTTAACTTAGGCACTGTTGCCTCGCTCATCGCAAAAATCATTTTAGCGCCGTGGCGAATAATCCCCACCTTCTCTACTTGCGTACCAATCATAAAGCCTGGTACATCTGCTAGGAAAACAAGTGGGATGTTAAAGGCATCGCATAATGAAATAAATTTAGCCGCCTTATCTGCTGAGTCATGGAATAATACGCCACCCTTTGCGCGCGGCTGATTAGCAATGATGCCAACAGGTTGCCCATCAATACGACCGAGCCCTGTAATCAGCTCTGGTGCAAACATTTTTTTTACCTCACAAAATGAATCTGCATCAATTAAACGGTCAATCAGCTGATACATATCAAATGGTACATTTTGATTTTTAGGAATTAATTCATCAATCGTTTTTTCAAAATCTGCTGGTGGCTGTGGTGCACTTACTGGGCTTTTTTCTGTGTAGTTGCTTGGGAAATAGCTCAAATACTTACGCGCATATGTTATAGCTTCTTCTTCAGACTTAGCTAAAACATCACCACAACCTGATGTTGAGCAATGCATTTTAGCTCCGCCCATTGTTTCAAGGTCAACTTTTTCGCCAATAACCATCTCTGCCATACGTGGTGAACCTAAGTACATGGACGCGTTGCCCTCTACCATTACGACGATATCACAAAAAGCTGGGATATATGCGCCACCTGCTGCCGAAGGACCAAATAATAAACAGATTTGCGGTACTTTACCGCTCATCTTCACTTGGTTATAAAAAATACGCCCCGCGCCTCTGCGCCCTGGGAACATCTCAAGCTGGTCTGTAATACGTGCACCTGCTGAGTCAACGAGGTACAGCATTGGACAGCGAAGTTTTTCTGCTGTTTCTTGAATACGAATCATTTTTTCGACGGTGCGCTTGCCCCAAGAACCTGCTTTGATTGTAGAGTCATTAGCAAGTACACAAACCGTACGCCCGTTTACTTTACCAATCCCCGTTACTACACCATCTGCTGGTAAGTCACCTGCTAAGCAATTGGCGTAAAGCCCGTCCTCTGATTGTAAGCCATCATCTAATAACATAGCTAAACGCTCGCGCACAAACATCTTGCCCTGCGCGGCATTTTTTTCATGATATTTTGGCTTACCTCCTTGTAAAATTTCTTCCTTCATTGTTGTGTTAGTTACTTCGCTCATGTCCAATTCCTCCCTTTGTATTATTCCCCTTTGTATTGTGGTGCTCGTTTTTCGCCAAAGGCAACAAGCCCTTCAATACGATCCTTTGTTGGAATCAGCGCATCATACGCTAATGCTTCAATTGCTAAACCTGTTTGTATGTCTACTTCATAACCTTTATTAATTGCCTGTTTTGCTTGCATTAATGCCAGTGGTGCATTTTGAGCAATAGTGTGTGCTAAGCTAAGGGCCCCCTCTAACGCATCATCGCAAACTTTTTCGACAATACCATGTGTAGCCGCTTCAGATGCTGTTAAGCGTGTTGCACTATAAATTAATTGTTTTGCTTTCCCTAAACCAATCAAACGCGGCAAGCGCTGTGTACCTCCTGCACCAGGTATAATAGCGAGTGAGGTTTCGGTTAAGCCTAACTTAGCATGCGTTTGCGCTACGCGTAAGTCACACGCTAAGGCTAGCTCAAGGCCTCCCCCAAAAGCGACACCATTAATCGCCGCTATCACAGGTTGAGGTATTGCCTCTACCTTATTCACGGTTTGACCAATTAAGCGCACTGCTTGCTTTACTTCCGGCTCACTCATGCCACGGCGCTCTTTTAAATCTGCACCTGCACAAAATGCCTTACTACCTGCACCTGTCAAAATCACAACGCGGATGTCATGGCGTAGGGCTAATGCATCCACTACTGTCGCTAACTGTTCTAGTAATGCGCGTGACATAGCATTCGCTGCTTCGGCACGTTGTAGCGTAATACACCCAATATGCGGGGCTAACTCCTCAAATTTTACTAACTCCGTCAATTACTCCGCCTCCTGATGCCGCTTGATTTCCATTTGTTTAGAGTTAAGTGGCTTATTTAATTTTTGTTCAATAAAACTCGCGGCTGCTAATACACGATCCATTTGTACGCCCGTATGAATGTTCATTTCGTCAAATAAATATAATAAGTCTTCTGTAGCGACATTACCTGACGCACCTTTAGCATACGGACAACCGCCTAAGCCGCCAATTGCGCTATCAAATGTCGTAATGCCCATCTCCATAGACTTCACCACATTTGCTATCGCTGTACCTCTCGTATCATGAAAATGCATCGCAAATGTATCAGCCGCATAATGTGGTAATAAATGCTCGAGCAATGCTTCGACTTGTGTAGGTACGCCGACACCAATCGTATCGCCAAGTGAAATCTCATCCACGCCCATCGTAAATAATGCATCCGCTACCTCACGTACTTTTTGCGGAGCAATAATTCCTTCATAAGGGCAACCAATTACAGTCGAAATATAACCTCTAACACGTAAGCCCTCTCGCTTTGCTTCCTCTACGACTTCCCGTAATACAGGGTAAGTCTCACGAATGGATTTATTAATATTATTTTTATTGTGACTCTCACTAGCAGACATGAACACACTCGCCTCATCAATGCCTACGGTAAGTGCTCGCTCCAAGCCACGCTTATTAGGGATAAGCGCAGCATACGTAATATCCTGCTGTCGTTTAATAGCAGCAAGCACCTCAGCAGCATCGGCTAATTGCGGTATCCATTTCGGGTGCACAAACGAAGAAACCTCGATATACGAAAGCCCCGACGCACTCAATAAATCAATGAGCGCCACTTTATCTGCTGTTAAAATTGTCGCTTTTTCATTTTGTAAGCCGTCTCGTGGGCCCACTTCCTTCAGTACAACGTGTTTCGGTATGTGCATGTAGCATCCTCCTTAGCTAATCTCTACTAAATCATCATCCACATTAATAAAATCACCTTCGTTGGCAATAATTTTAGTAACTGTACCATCCTCCTCAGCTGCAATGGGAATCTCCATCTTCATTGACTCTAAAATTGCAACGTCTTGACCTGCTGTTACTTGATCACCTTCTGCCACTAAAATCTTCCATACTGTTCCTGCCATACTCGCTTTTACTGTCGCCATAATAAATCCCTCCAAAAGTTACTTTTGTAATTGTGGTAAATAATAATGCTCTACAAACTTTGTGGTTGTATTACCTGCTAAAAAGGCTTCGTGTGATACTGTTTTTAGCAACATTGGAATATTAGTTTGAATGCCTTCTATCACAAACGCTTCTAACGCTTTAATTAAGCGCTCGCAGGCTACCTCTCGCGTCTCACCCCAAACAATTAACTTACTAATCATAGGGTCATAAAACGGCGTTACAGCTCCACCTTCATAAACACCACACTCATTACGCACACCGTCGCCTGTTGGTAATACTAATTTAGTAATCGTGCCAGGGGATGGGAAGAAGTTCGTTGGGTTTTCGGCATAAATGCGGACTTCAATAGCGTGTCCATTTTTGTCGATTGTCTCGCGCGTAAATCCAAGCTTGCCGCCTGATGCTACAATGAGCTGCGCCTCCACTAAATCCAGCCCTGTAATTTCTTCCGTCACAGGATGCTCTACTTGTAAACGTGTATTCATTTCAAGGAAGTAAAAGTTTTGCTCATCATCCACTAAATACTCAATCGTACCTGCATTCACATAACCAATATGCTCAACGGCTTTCACTGAAGCATCAAGCATTTTTTGACGCGTTGCCGCTGAAATAAATGGTGATGGCGCTTCTTCCACAACTTTTTGGTTGCGACGCTGTATGGAGCACTCACGCTCAAATAGTGGCACAATCGTTCCATGCGTATCTGCAATAATTTGCACCTCAATATGATGTGCCTCAGCAATAAATCGCTCCAAATACATCGTACCTTCACCAAAGAAAGAAGCCGCTCGCTTTTGATTGCCTTCAAATGCCTGTGTTAAGTCTTTTTCACTTTCTACGAGTTGCATACCGATGCCACCGCCACCAGCCGAAGCTTTTAACATTACGGGGTAGCCAATGCTTGCTGCAATTTGCAGTGCCTCCTCTGCATCCTTTACGGCTGTCTCTACACCTTCAACAATAGGAACACCTGCCGCCTTCATCGTTTTTCGTGCTTGTAGCTTACTGCCCATCGAAGCAATAACAGCAGCGCTTGGCCCAATAAAGGTTAAACCTGCTTGCTCACACGCCTCAGCAAAGCTTGCGTTTTCAGATAGTAAACCGTAGCCTGGGTGAACGGCTTCAGCGCCGCTCTCCTTTGCTACTTCCAAAATACGTGCGATATTTAAGTAACTCTGTGCTACAGGAGGCTTACCAATGCAATAAGCTTCTGTTGCTTCCTTTACATGCAGTGCCTCCGCATCAGCTTCAGAGTATACCGCTACCGTTTCAATGCCTAAACGTTGACACGTACGAATAATGCGGCGCGCAATTTCGCCACGGTTCGCAATCAATACTTTTTTAAACATCGTTATCCCCCCATATTTTGTGAAATAAATGCATCACGCAACTTAAATTTTTGGATTTTACCTGATGCTGTCATTGGGTATTCTTCCAAAAATTTAATATAGCGTGGTATTTTATAACGCGAAATTTTATCTTGGCAATACGCACGTACTTCTTGCTCTGTTAGTTGCTCGCCTGGTTTTGGAATAATCCATGCCACAACTTCCTCACCGTACTTTTCGTCAGGTACACCTGCCACCTGCACATCAAATACTTTAGGGTGCGTATATAAAAATTCCTCAATCTCACGTGGGTAAATATTTTCCCCACCGCGAATGATCATATCTTTTAAACGTCCTGTCACTCGCACAAATCCTTGTTCATCCATCGTCGCAAGATCGCCTGTGTGCAGCCAACCATCACCATCAATCACATTTGCTGTTTCCTCTGGGTTGTTATAATAACCTTTCATAACATGATAGCCGCGTGTGCATAACTCGCCTTGGGTATTGCGTGGTGCTTCGTCGTTAGTGCCAGGCACTACGATCTTCACTTCGAGATTAGGTAATGCGCGTCCAACGGTTTCGACTTTGGCTGTAAAATCATCATCCACACGCGTTTGCGTAATCACAGGTGATGACTCTGTCTGCCCGTAGCAAATGGTAATGTCCGTCATCCCCATCTTATCAATGACCGATTTCATCACTTCTACTGGACAAGTTGAACCCGCCATTACACCCGTTCTTAGCGAACTTAAATCATAGTTCGAAAAATTCGGTGAATTTAATTTACTAATAAACATTGTTGGCACACCATGTACTGCTGTACATTTTTCTTGTTCAATTACTGCCATTACAGCATCAGGTGAAAACTCCTGTACAGGTAGCATCGTGCCACCTACTGAAGTTATGGCGAGCGTACCAATAACACAACCAAAACAATGGAAAAATGGCACAGGAATACATAAGCGGTCATCTCGTGTAAGACTCATACACTCTGCAATATTTATCGCATTATTTACAAGGTTAAAATGCGTTAACATAACACCTTTCGGAAAGCCCGTTGTACCTGATGTGTATTGAATATTAATTACATCGTCATAATGTAACGTAGCATGGCGTTCGTCTAATGCCGCATCACTGACGTTTTGTGCACCTGTTAGCACATCATCCCATGTTAAAACACCGCTACCTTCGTAATCGCCAATAACAATTACACGTTTTAATAATGGCAAACGTTTTGACTGTAAATTACCCGGCTCACTATCCTCAAGCTCTGGACAGAGTGCTTTAACTGTGTCGATAAAAGCGTGATCGCGATACTGTGGCATTAAAATTAAAGTAGTTGTATCCGATTGCTTTAATAAATACTCTAATTCACTTTGGCGATAGTTGGTATTGACTGTGACAATTGGTGCTCCCATATAACCTGAGGCAAATTGTAATTGCACCCACTCTGGCACATTGCTCGTCCATACCGAAATATTTTCGCCCTTCTCAATTCCTAAAGACATAAGCCCCTTGGCAACTAAGCGGCACTGCTCATTAAATTGTTGATAGGTCATACGCAAACCTCGGTCCGCATAGACAAGCGCTTCGTGATTCGGGTCTTTTTTCGTTTGTTCTGCTAATAGTTGGCCAATTGTTTTATGCACTAACTCTGCCATTGAAAATCCCCTTTCCCTTCACTACATTCATTTGCCAATGACTTAACAACCAATTAAACGAGAAATTACAATACGCTGAATCTCTGAAGTACCTTCGCCAATCTCCATTAGTTTAATATCACGTAAATGACGCTCCACATCATACTCCTGCATATAACCTGAGCCACCATGGATTTGGATTGCTTGATTACATGTACGGAAGCCCATCTCCGACGCAAATAGTTTAGCCATGGCCGCTTCACGCGCAAATGGTTTACCATTGTCCTTTAACCAAGCTGCCTTATGCACTAATGTACGTGCTAGCTCAATCTCCATCGCCATATCCGCTAATTTAAATTGGATTGCTTGAAATTTTGAAATTGGCGTACCAAATTGTTCACGCTCTTTCGCAAACTTTAATGCCTTTTCATAAGCAGACTGTGCAATACCAACAGATAATGCCGCAATTGAAATACGCCCGCCATCTAATGTATTTAAGAATTGAGAAAAGCCACGCTTCTCATCACCTAATAAATTTTTTCGTGGTACACGTACATTTTGCAAAATGATTTCGCATGTATTAGAGCCACGCACACCCATTTTGTCATAGTTACAATTAATCGTTACGCCTGCAGCATCCGTTGGTACAATAATCGAAGAAATAATTTTTTTGCCGTCTTCACGTTTGCCTGTCACTGCTGTCACAATAATTTGACGCGCATGACCTGCATTCGTAATCCAACATTTTTCGCCGTTAATAATGTAATCATCACCATCAACTACTGCTGTTGTACGTGTGCCCCCAGCATCCGAACCAGCATTAGGCTCAGTTAAGCCAAATGACCCTAGTGTTTCGCCTTTTGCTAGCGGTACGAGCCACTCTTGCTTCTGCTCCTCTGTACCAAAATTATAAATTGGTGTTGCGCCAAGGCTAATAGCTGCTGCATAACTTAAACCTGTACCTCCACAAGCTCGTCCAATTTCTTCAACAGCTAAGGCATAAGATACGGTATCTGCACCCGCACCACCATACTCCTCAGGAAATGGGATACCCATTAAGCCTAGTTCTGCTAGTTTATGAAATGTTTCGATGCGCATCGTTGATGTTTGATCAACCTCACGAGCATATGGTGCGATTTCCTTTTCTGCAAAACTACGTACCGTATCACGAATCATTTTTTGTTCCTTTGTTAATTCAAAGTTCATACCCTTGTCCCCCTTGTTTGTATACCGACCAGTCGGTTTGTTTAAGTTAAAAAATAAAACCAGCGTCTATGTTTGCTGATTCAATACTATAATGCTTTGCCTCTTCGGCCCCTTGCTGTGTCACAATACTACGTAAAATCATATCAATAAAAATAGCGGTGATTTGTGCCATTGTCATCATGCCATCCTGCTTATACCATTTGTATGACCAGTTCACCATACCTGTAATGGATAGCGTAACAATAGTTGGTGGTAATGCCTCACGGAAGTCCCCGCTTTTTTGTCCTTCTACAATAACTTGTTGTAAAATCTTACGGTAAGCATCACGTTTTTGTGTAATAACTTCGCGATCACTGTCGAGTAGTGATTTGCTTTCGTCATAAAACACAGTAATATGTGCCTGGTAAGTGTGAAAGGCTGCGGTAAAAGAGTGTAACAACGCACATAATTTAGCAATTGGTGTCGTATAGTGCTCCTCTGTCTGCTTAGCTTCCTCTAACACATACGTAATAAAAATATCGTGAATCTCGTAAAGCAACTCATCCTTTGCTTTAAAGTGATGGTAAAAACCACCCTTAGACGTACCAGCTTGCGCCACAATTTGATTAACACTTACGCCGTTATAGCCATGTGCTTGAAATAATTGCAAAGCTGCATCAATAATTTCTTGCTTTAAATCCTTTTTCAACTGATTGCCCACTTTCGTTTTTGCTTGCGTTCACTATACCATCTACTTTTACAAAAACCAAGCGTTTAAGAGAATTTAAAATCTTTAAACAGCAAAATCAGCTATTTTATCACTCACAATATACGTAGCCTCTGTCTTTTGTTTAAGCTCCTCTAGCGTAATATCTGCGGCTTTTTCGACGAGTACCATGCCCTGCTCTGTAAAATCAAAAACAGCTAAATCTGTAATTAAGCGATGTACTACACCCTGACCTGTTAAAGGTAGTGTGCAACGCTTTTTCACTTTTGACTCGCCATGTTTAGAGACGTGCTCCATAATGACAATGACCTTTTTTGCGCCCTGTACTAAATCCATTGCGCCACCCATGCCTTTAACTACTTTGCCTGGTATCATCCAATTGGCAAGATCACCATGCTCATCAACTTCCATGCCACCTAAAATAGCCAAATCAATATGCCCACCACGAATCATCGCAAATGATGCAGCACTGTCAAAATACGATGCACCTGGTACAGCTGTGACAGTTTCCTTACCAGCATTAATTAAATCTGCATCTAGCTCTGCCTCGGTTGGGTAAGGTCCAATGCCAAGTAAGCCGTTCTCTGACTGAAGTAAAACTTGATAATCTGTAGGAATTTCATTCGCGACTAGTGTTGGCATACCAATACCTAAATTAACATTCATACCATCTTTAATTTCACGTACCGCAAGCTTTACAATCCGCTCTCTCATTTATTCCACCTCCCTTACTGTGCGTCGCTCAATGCGCTTCTCATAATCTTGACCTACAATGACGTGCTGTACATAAACACCAGGTGTATGAATGTGGTCAGGGTCTAGCTCACCAACCTCTACTAACTCCTCCACCTCTGCGATGGTTACTTTACCTGCTGTTGCGACTAGCGGATTAAAATTACGTGCCGTTTTACGAAATACGAGATTACCTAGCTTATCTGCCTTCCACGCTTTCACTAATGCATAGTCGCCTGTAATCGCGCGCTCCTCTATATAAGTTTTGCCGTCAAATACTTTACGAGGTTTGCCATCCGCAATGGGCGTACCCACGCCTGTTGCTGTGTAAAATGCAGGGATGCCAGCACCACCTGCGCGAATGCGTTCTGCTAATGTTCCTTGTGGTGTTAGTTCAACCTCTAGCTCACCACTTAAATACTGCTGTTCAAAAATTTTATTTTCGCCAACGTAGGACGCTACCATTTTTGTAATTTGATGATTAGCTAATAAAACACCTAAACCAAAGTCGTCAACACCACAGTTATTACTCACTACAGTTAGATTACGCGTGCCTTTTGCTTGTATAGCCTCGATGGCCTTTTCTGGAATGCCGCAAAGACCAAAGCCTCCCACTACCAAGGTCTGCCCATCTTGCAAACCTTGCAACGCTTCATCAAATGATTGCTTTACCTTTGTCATACTAATGCACCTCCCTCTCGTTATGTTATAAATTAATCGTAGCGTGTTTTTATCTATTAGAGAAATACATATATTGCATATTATTAATGCCTAATAGGCATATATTGTTGCCACGACCATACTTCTTCCCCCATTAAGTTTAGCCATTCTTTGAGCGCTACGGATTGGTAGCGCCCGTTTAAAGTCACGATACCTAAGCGCCACACTAACGGCTCAGCTAGCGGAATAATTTTGACATTAGGATTAGCCTGTTTCTCATAAATTGCACGCGGTAAAATAGTTACACCTAAATCTAGCGCAATTAATTCCGTTATCAAATCCCACTGGGAACTTTTATAAGCTACCTTTGGTGTAAAACCCGCCTCCTCACAGGAGCGTAGGACAAAATCATGGAGCGCAAAGTCATCAGAAAAAATAATAAAGGGCTCCTGTTGCAACGCTGTAATCGTTATCAAATTTTTATTAGCAAGTGGGTGATTGATATGTACATAAGCTACAAAGTCATCATCCACAAAGCGCTCTGTTTTAAACGTTACATCATTAACAGGCAATACCATAAACCCTACATCCACATTGCCAGAATGAATTAACTCACCAATCGTTTTTGCCCCGTGCTCAATAAGCTCAAGCGTAACCTGCGGAAATTTTTGATGAAATTTTTTCGCAATCTCTGGAAAAAACAGTGTACCTATTAATGGCGGTATGCCAATCCGAATTGTGCCACGTTGCACGTCACGCATATCTTGCAGGCTACGGTCGAGCTCCTGCTTTGTATCAACTATGCGTTTAGCGTAGGTATAGACTACCAACCCTTCTTCTGTAGCCGACACACTACGTGTCGTGCGATGCAATAACTTAACATCTAGCTCCTCCTCAAGGCGCTTAATACTTTTACTAAGCGTTGGCTGTGACACATACATCACAGCAGCTGCCTTGGTATAACTTTCTTGTTCTACCACACATATAAATAACTGTAAGTCTCGTAATTCCATAATAATCCCTCTCCTTTGCGCTCATTATAACGTTTTTTTAGCAAAAAAAAGAAGACACTCTAGTAAGAGTGCCTCTAAAAAATTAATTGCGTTTTAATTTTACGAGCACTTTTTCCATAAGCTCGTCTTCTGTAAGTGCCGCAACTGGACGACTATTTACAAAGGTAAACGTCTTTTTACGACCTGGGCCACAATAAGAGTGACAGCCAATTTCGATGGTTGCATCAGGATCAATTTCCTTTAATTTTGGAATTAACGTCTTTAAATTAACGGCCTGACATTCATCGCAAACTTTAAATTCGTTTGCCATAGTAGTCAACAACCCTTTCTTTTTTATATTTTGCACACACGTATTTTATCGCACTTGGCGCACGCAAACAAGCGACTACTTTGCTAACATTTTTGCATTGCGTTCAATTACGCGTTGTAAATAAAAAGCATAGCGTTCATTTTCAGTCGCATTTAATGAAGCGACGTGTATTTTGCCAAGGCCGCTTAGCACTTGTTGCACACGTATTACAACATCAGACACTGTGAGATTTAACCCTAATAATTCATTGATTGAGGCCATTACTGTTGGCTCAATCACGGGGTACGTAAATTTTGTTGCCTCACTTTGTAAACCTACTTCATAAAAATCACGAATGAGTGCTGCACGCTCACTACCACTACCCTCAATACACAAATAAATTTGCACTGCTACACCTTGACGCAAACGACGCTGAGAAATGCCCGCAAATTTTTTGCCACCAATACTCAAATCATACGAACCTGGGCAATACGAGCCCACAATTTCATAAGCCTCAATTTCTCCTTCAGGAAAAAGCAAACGCGTAAAAGCAAGCATTGCCTCATAACCATCATCAATAGACATTGCATGTATTTGCTCTGAAAAAACAAGCGATATATTAAGTACACCCTCATCTAAAACAACCGCAAGACCCCCTGAGTTTCGCACAATAGGTTGATAACCACGCGCCTCAAGTAATGCCATTGCCTCGTGCACATGAGGTAAACGATGGTCTTGTATGCCAAGCACAACACTTGCCGCATGCACCCAAGTGCGTAGCGTTGGTGGCGACTGTAATTGCCCCACTAGCTCACAAAGTGTATCGTCCATCGCAAAGGACGTAAGTGGTGAAGTCGAAATCGCGCTAATTGATTGATCATACAAGCGCCAAACTGGTTGCGTTAATAAATCCATAATCGTTACTCCTTTTCACTTTAGCAAAATCTTTAAATTATCTGTTATGTACAATGTATGCTAAAATAAATAATGTAAGTTCCATTATACATTAAGGAGTGTTTTACATAATGAATGAAGCAGCAATTACTTTAGATGGCTGGTACACACTACATGATTTCCGTTCAATCGACTGGGCTTCTTGGAAATTAGTTTCTGAAGAAGAACGTAAAGCAGCTACAGACGAATTTATCGCATTTTTAGAAAAACTTAATCAAGCAGATGAAGCTAAAACTGGCTCACACGCTTTTTATTCAATCGTTGGTCAAAAAGCAGACTTTATGCTAATGACTTTACGTGAAACAATGCAAGAGCTTAACGAAGTTGAAACAGAATTCAACAAATTAGCCATTGCTGATTTCACTATCCCAACGTACTCTTACGTATCAGTAGTTGAGCTTTCTAACTACTTAGCAGGTGAGTCTAACGAAGACCCATACCAAAACCCACACGTACGCGCTCGTTTATATCCTGAGCTACCACGCTGGGAGCATGTTTGCTTCTACCCAATGGACAAACGTCGTGAAGGTAACGACAACTGGTATATGCTAGATATGGAAACACGTAAAAAATTAATGTACTCTCACGGCTTAATTGGTCGTAGCTATGCAGGTAAAGTAAAACAAATCATTTGTGGCTCTGTTGGCTTTGACGACCACGAGTGGGGCGTAACATTATTTGCTAATGACGTACTACAATTCAAAAAAATCGTTTATGAAATGCGCTTCGACGAAGTATCAGCTCGCTACGGTGAGTTTGGTGAGTTCTTCGTAGGTAATATTTTAGACAACGAAAAATTAGTTAAACTATTGCACGTATAATCTTCATAATTTCTTCATAACCTCCTATACTACTTATTAAGTTTTTCTTGATACAGTAGAGTAGGAGGTTTTTAATTATGAAAAAAATATTAGTTTTTGTTAGTATAGCTACTATTCTTGCCTTAGCTTATGCTAAATGGCAAATACCATCTCTCGTACAAACAGTACCTGCTACATTAAAAGTTGAGCAAAAGGTCGATGGTGATTTATTACTCGTTAATCAGCAACACCCTATACAGCAAAATCAGTTACCAAATGATTTAGTTACGTTATTTGATGAGCAACGTACCTATACTTTATTTTCGAGTGACATTCAATTACGTGCGCATGTCGCAACAGCTCTGCAACAAATGGTTAGCGTTGCTAACGCTGAGGGTGTCACACAATTTATTGTAATGAGTGGTTATCGTAACTTAGAAGAGCAACAAAACCTCTATAACGAGATGGGGTCAAGTTATGCAATGAAGCCTGGCTACAGCGAACACCACACAGGACTCGCTCTTGATATTGGCTCTACTGAGGGCACAATGGAGATGACACCAGAAGGAAAGTGGGTAGCTAATAATGCGCACCACTTCGGCTTTGTGCTACGCTACCCTGCCGACAAAACAGCAATCACAGGTATTGAGTTTGAGCCGTGGCACCTGCGCTACGTGGGGCTACCTCATAGTGAACGCATGCATGAGCAAAACCTCGTACTTGAAGAATATACACCATAAAAAAGTAGCGACACCCTGCATGGGTACCGCTACTTTTTTTATTATTTTACGATGTGTACAGCTACATCCTTAGCAATTTGTTGATTGTTTTTTTCAGCAACTACTGTTAATACATAGCTACCTGATGCTACATTTGCTTCGTATATCCAGTTATCTGTACGCTTTACATTAATTTTTTGTGGTGTTTTAACGCCCTTAGCGTCTGTTAACAATGTAATTTTCTTCAATCTATTTCACCTGTCCCTTATCGCTTATGTTCAATGTGTTACTTATTATTTATGCTTGTAATATTACATCGCCAATATAGAGGTAAATTAAGCTACTTTTGTTTTTTACTTTTTCATTACAGATTTTCCAAACGAGAAAGCCCATTGCTTTAGCTATGGGATGAAAGTGAGGTCAGTCAAGGAGTAGCTTTTGCTAGCTCAATTGACTGAAAATAGGGTACGCTTGTTCTATAGACAAGTAAACGTCTCTAAAACATTCTCGTTCGTTGAAAATTAGATAGTGTATAAGGTTCGATAGCCGAATACAAGCTATCGGTAAAACAATATGTGTCGTCAAGCAAAAGACGCTAAAACGTTTATACGAACTGTGATTGGTGGTAATAGCCAATCAGCCTAAGATGCGATACGCACTGTCTTAGGAGGGGCAATGAGATACCCTCATCTTGAGGATTGTTCAAAGCAGAAATGAATTGCGAACGATAAATCACTCAAAAATCCCCCCCCGTGCACTGTAAGGTGAAGGGCTTGCGGCTTTAGCCGTAGGAGTCTCAAAAGAGACTTTTTTACTATTAGGTATTCCAAATTACTTTCTTAATTGTACAAAAGATACACTGAACAAAAACTGAACGAAAAAAAGATGCTTCAATGAGCACCTTTTAATGGGGTAAAACAATAAGTTGTATCACAAATAATATCGCGAAAATATACAGTAAAGGGTGAACCATGCGCGCCTTACCTTGTACAATTTTAATAATAGGATATGAAATAAAACCTAGTGCAATACCTGTAGCAATGCTTGACGTAAGTGGCATTGTTAAAATAACTAAAAAAGCAGGGAAAGCTTCGCCAAAATCATCCCACTCAATTTGTTTGACTGCACCAATCATTAAACTACCTACAATAATAAGTGCTGGTGAAGTAATAGCAGCCACACTTGATAAAGACGCCACCAATGGCCCAAAAAATGAAGCTACCATAAATAGTATAGCTACTGTTACCGTCGTTAAACCTGTACGTCCGCCTACAGCTACGCCTGATGACGACTCTACAAAGGCACTTGTCGGACTCGTACCAAACATCGCACCGACAGTTGTACCAACTGAGTCAGCAAGCAATGCGCTACGCACACGCGGTAGTTGCCCATCCTTCATTAGCCCCGCTTGACGTGCCACACCAATCATCGTGCCTGTTGTATCAAATAACGTAACAAGTACAAAAGAAAATACTACCCCGTATAAACCATAAGAGATAACATCGCCCATTGCTGCAATCGGGTTCCACACTAAAATACCTTCTGGTAAGTGAGGCATTGCAATTACCTTAGCAATTTTTAATTGCCCTGTAACCATCGCCGCAATAGAAGTAACTACCATACCGATAAAAATCGCACCGTAAACATTACGTGCCATTAATAAAATCGTAACACCAAGACCAAACAGTGTGAGCAATACTTCAGGACTACTTAAATCACCTAAGCCAACTAAATTAGCCTCACTAGCTACTACGATATGTGACATTCGCATACCAATAAACGCAATAAACAAACCAATACCTGCCGTAATCGCAAGTTTTAAGTTTTGTGGTATAGCTGTAATTAATTTTTCACGGAATGGTGTTAAACTTAGCACCACAAATACTAGACCTGCTACAAATACTGCCGAAAACGCCGTCATATAATCAATCTTTCCATCAGATGCTACAACGACTGCATACGTAAAGTATGCATTTAATCCCATACCTGGTGCAATTGCGATAGGATAGTTGGCCATAAGCGCCATCCATAACGTACCTACTACAGCCGAAATAATCGTGGCCATAAATACTTGGTCAATCGGAACCCCAGCATCTGCCAAAATAATAGGGTTAACGATGACGATATATACCATT
This sequence comes from Metalysinibacillus saudimassiliensis, assembly GCA_000935965.1. Taxonomy (GTDB): domain Bacteria; phylum Bacillota; class Bacilli; order Bacillales_A; family Planococcaceae; genus Metalysinibacillus; species Metalysinibacillus saudimassiliensis. Next base: position 222,764 of record LN483074.1, on the reverse strand, counting down.
GTTAAAAAGGTTGTTAAACCAGCCAGCAACTCTGTGCTAACCGTCGTATTATTTTCCTTTAATTTAAACACGTTGCAAACCTCCTAAAGGCGAACATTTTTTAAGAACGAATATTATAATATTCGTTTATAAATGTTTTTGCAACTGTTTTTATTAAAAAAAAGAAAAACCTCTATATAAAGAGGCTTCTCTCTCGATTATCTACCTTCTTTAATAACAGCCATCATTAAGCATACCCAGCTAATTAAGAAGAATACACCACCAAACGGCGTTACAGCACCTAACTTACCAATGCCTGTGACAGCTAATGTGTATAAACTACCTGCAAACAGCAAAATACCAATATTCATACACCAACCAGCAATGTTTAATAACTTAACATCGCCCATCAGTTTACGACTCATTAAAATACCAACCGCTAGTAAGCCACCTGCATGAAACATTTGGTACTGAACAGCTGTATTCCAAATACCTGTACTATACGTATCTAATACATCTTTTAAGCCATGCGCAGCAAACGCACCTAATGCGACTGCTAAAAATGCATGAATTGCACCTGTTACGATAAATTTCTTCATTTCTTTTCCCTACCTTTGTTAAAAGTCAAATAACGAATCGCCATTTGCATCGTCTTCTTCTAGCTTAGGTTGTGCGACAGCTGGGGGTGTAATAGTATGCGAAAGTAAATTAGGCTTTGTTTGCGCTGTATAATGTAATGCTACATTACATAACGCCTGTATAGCTGTTAATGAAGCTTTTAAATCAGCCTCTGTTTGTGCTTGTTTAGCTTGTTGTAGTTGCTTTTCAATTTCCTGTACTACGCTTTGTTGTGAAATCATACTTTAGCGTCCCCCTGCTTTTGAATAAATTTCATACAATCCATTCCGGATGATTGCTTAACTACTACGGAAGGTAATTGCTTTGTTTTAAAACCATACGCTGTACATGCACGCGGATTCCGCGTATCCCATGTCACTTTAAAATGTTGACACTGAAAACAATTAACGCGCATACCTCAGCCTCCTTTCAATGTATCACGATTACTACTTGCTTTGAAGTGACGAGTTTTCTACAAACACCAATTTATTGGTGACTTGCCCCATGCTGTGAGCTGTGCATTAATTTGTGAATATGGTTTACTGCCAAAAAAGCCACGATGTGCACTTAATGGACTGGGATGAGGTGCCGTTAAAATTCGATGTTGAGGATGTGCAGCAATAATTTTTGTTTTTTGTTGAGCTGGCTTACCCCATAACACAAAAATCATAGGCTCTGCTCGACTTGCTAAACGCTCAATAATAACGTCCGTAAATTGCTCCCAACCTTGATTTTTATGAGAATGTGCCTGTCCTTGGCGCACCGTTAGCACTGTATTTAACAACAGTACACCTTGCTGTGCCCATTTTGTTAATGTACCGTGCTCAGGGATAGGACAACCAATATCATCCGCTAACTCCTTATACATATTACGTAAGCTTGGTGGCGTCGCAACACCCGGCTTCACTGAGAAGCTCAAGCCATGTGCTTGCCCTGCACCATGGTAGGGATCCTGCCCTAAAATCACAACGAGCACATCTTTATACGCTGTTGTATACAACGCATTCATTACTTCATCCTTAGGCGGAAAAATCGTTTGTGTTGCATATTCATGCGCTACAAATTGACGTAGCTTCTTATAATAAGGCGCTTCAAATTGGTCGGCTAAAATTTCCTGCCAATCGTTTGTAAATACTTCCTTCATTCCTTACCCTCTCCTGACCTTATACTTTTTTAGGAATCTGATTATTTTTATATGTTCAGCTGAGCGCTATACTAATAGTATTTATTTTACTACAAAAGGGGTTTTAATGATGAACTTAAAGAAAACATTAACGATAGCTGGTTCCGACACGTCTGGTGGCGCAGGTATTCAAGCGGACCTTAAAACATTTCAAGAGCATGGCACATATGGTATGACGGCCTTAACCGTTGTAGTTACAATGGATCCCGACAAGCACTGGGCGCATGGAGTATACTCGTTACCTGTTGAAGTGCTAGACGCACAAATTAAAACAGCGCTCTCTACAGGCGTAGATGCTATAAAAACAGGCATGTTAGCTACAGAAGAAGTAATTAAAACGGCTGGTGAGGCAATCAAAAACGCTGGTACTACCAACGTAGTAATTGATCCCGTTATGGTTTGTAAAGGTGAGGATGAAGTATTAAACCCAGGCAATACAGAGGCAATGATTACCTATTTATTACCGCATGCTACAGTTACAACGCCTAACCTTTTTGAAGCTGGTCAGCTAGCTGGCATGAAAACGCCTCAAACAATAGAGGAAATGAAACAAGCTGCACACAAAATTCATGCGCTTGGTGCAAAAACGGTAGTCATCAAAGGTGGGCGTGCATTGCCAACGGATAAAGCACTCGATTTATTTTATGACGGTACGGACTTCTATGCACTAGAAACAGAAAAAATTGCGTCAACGTATAATCACGGCGCAGGCTGTACTTTTGCCGCTTCTATTACAGCAAATCTAGCAAATGGTATGACGGTTAAAGATGCTGTTGTTGAGGCAAAAGAATTTGTAGCTGCGGCTATCGCCAAAGGCTGGGCACTTAATCAATATGTAGGCCCTGTTATGCATGGTGCAAAATCACGCTACGGTGCACCAACTGTTACCATTCGCGAAATTTAATGCAAAGAGGCTGGGACAAAACCTGTCTTATAAATGAAAAGCCCTTGAACTTTTACGCAATGTAAAAGTTCAAGGGCTTTGATTTTTGTAGTTAAAAAAGGACTCCTTCTGTTAAACTAAAGTCACGACAACAAAATCCAACAGAAAGAAATGGGACTGGCGTTGATGGCTGTGAACTTACGAAAGTTCACAGCCAATCAATAAGAATACCCATAAAAAATGAAAAAGAGAAATTGAGCGCACTCAATTTCTCTTTTTCTTTGGCTGAACACTAGTTATGTCCCAGCCTCTTTTTATTGCAAACCTTACCATTTCCCTTTGTATTAAAAGTTGTTTATACTAACACTATTGATTTCAAGGAGGCACAAAGATGGAAATCGTAAATATTGAACAACTCCAAAAGCAACTTGATGCTTTTGCTAATAAAGAGGTATACATTCATTTAGAAACAACAAATGGCTCGTATGCCGCGCACTATGACGAAAAATTTTTTAATGCTGGCGCATTTATCCGTAATGTAAAGCTCGTATATGAGCACGCTAAAGTAATGGAAGACACACCTAATCGTGTAGGCTTAAAACTTGAGCACGGCTGGGTATATGCACAAGGTATCACGCATTCAGAAATTGATGAGCAAGGCCGCTTATTAATGGCAGGCCTAGATTACAGTGGAAAGTTAGCAGTGGCATTACAAATTAGTGAAACGCCATTCGCTTATTAAGGAGGTACTTCTATGGAAAAACAACGACAAATTTTAATTGTCTACCCTCACCCCGATGACGAATCATTTTCAGTAGCAGGTATCGCAGCTATGCAAGCTTCGATGGGTGTACCTGTAACATACGCATGCTTAACGCTTGGCGAAATGGGACGCAATTTAGGTAACCCACCGTTTGCTACACGTGAATCATTACCTGAAATTCGTAAAAAGGAATTAATTGCGGCTTGTGAGGCAATTGGTATTCAAGATTTACGTATGATGGGATTACGTGACAAAACAGTAGAGTTTGAAGACGATGAAAAAATGGTCGGCATGATTACAGATTTAATTACTGAGCTAAACCCTTCAATGATTTTTACCTTCTTACCTAAATATTGTGTACACCCTGACCACGAGGCAACAGCACGTGCTGTCGTTGAGGCTGTACGCCGCATGCCAAAAGCTGAGCGTCCAACACTCCTTGGTGCAGGCTTTGCTAATAACACTGAGGAGGAAATGGGAGAAGCAGATTTTGTGGTAGATATTCGTGCATTTAAAGAGCAGAAGCTCAACGCATTAAAAGCTCATGCTTCTCAAACAGGCTGGATGCTACAAGAGCTCGATAATCGAGAAGAAGAGCACGGTGAAACAACAGAGGATGCTTGGTTCACTACAGAAAATTTTTATACAATTACCTTTAATGACTAAAAATCACGTTTATACGTGATTTTTTTCTTTTTCCCCTAGTGGTATATCAAATTTTCAGAAAAAACTTTTTTGTAAAAAGGGCTAGACACCCAAATAAAAAACCTTTATAGTGTATAAATATACAAAATATACATTCAAAGAGGTTATCAACATGAAAAAACATTCACTTAGTTCATGGCTTCTTTTCATTATACCTTCCCTACTTGGCGTATTTATCTTTATGACACCGCTCAATATTGAAGGCGCATGGAAAGTGCCTATCGCAATTATGGCTAACTCACTTGCAGGTGTCATTGTTCCTGTAATTAGCTGGTTTGCTTTAGCTATCATGACAATTGCCGCTGTTGGCTCTGTCATTTATTTATTTTTACCAAAAACAACAATGAAAGCGCCAAGTTTTGCTGCACAATTATTCCGCGTTAATTTATTTTGGACAATTACGCGTGTACTAGCTGTCGTATTTACAGCAATGGTTGTCTTTGACTTTGGCCCAGCTGCCATTAACAACCCAAACACTGCAGGATTATTAATGGATCCTGAAGAAGGCCTTGTAACTTTCTTATTTACTATCTTCTTATTTGCTGGTTTATTATTACCTTTACTTACTAACTTCGGATTGCTTGAGTTCTTTGGCACAATGATGACAAAGGTAATGCGTCCGTTATTTAAAATCCCTGGTCGCTCATCTATTGATGCGCTTGCTTCTTGGATTGGTGACGGCACTATCGGCGTATTAATGACAAGCAAACAATATGAGCAAGGTAACTATACAAAAAAAGAAGCGGCAATTATTGCAACCACCTTCTCAATTGTGTCGATTACATTTTGCTTTACGATTTTAAAAGAGCTTAATCTTGAAAGTTACTTCTTCCAATTTTACGGCACTGTAATTATTGCAGGACTTACACTCGCTTTAATTATGCCGCGTATTTATCCGCTACGTAAAATTGAGGATACGTATATTGATGGCTCAACAGAGCAAAAAGAAGAAGTACTCCAAGACGAAAAATTACTAAAGATTGCAACAGACCGCGCGTTAACATCAGCTAAAAATAATAGTAACTTCTCTTCATTTTGGGCTGAGGGCGGTAAAAACGTATTGGATATGTGGATTGCTGTAGCTCCTGTTGTTATGGCATTTGGTACTATCGCTTTAGTATTAGCAGAGTTTACACCTGTATTTAGTATTTTAGGTAAGCCATTTGAATACTACTTAGCCGCACTAAACATTCCTGAAGCTGGTGCAGCTGCACAAACAATGGTAGTTGGCTTTGCTGACATGCTTCTACCTGCCGTATTAGGTAGCGGCATCGAATCTGAAATGACGCGCTTTGTTATTGCAACGGTATCAGTTACGCAATTAATTTATATGTCAGAGGTTGGCGGTTTAATTTTAGGTACAAAAATTCCACTTAAAATTTGGGATTTAATTATTATCTTTTTATTACGTACTGTTATTTCATTACCAATCATCGCTATCATGGCGCATATTTTCTTTTAATCTAAACACTCACAGGCTGTCTGTGAGTGTTTTTTTATAAACATAAAGCACTATATTTTTTAAATGCCTTTATACCCTATAAGCGAAATGTAAACGGTTATTACTTACTATTACCTTTATTTTTGTTTACCTATAGCTCGCTTTTAAGCAATTGCACACCTTATGCCCCACCCTTCTAAAAATTAGTATCTGTTATGATAGTTACAGGTCCGTTCAAGTGACCTAGACTTATAGGAGGGTTTTATTTTGAGGAATGAGCAAGACGCTTTATCGTTAGTTCGAGCCAGTTTGAAGGAAGACGAGGAGGTACGACAGAGTTTGTTCGGCACTGTGCATCTTCCGTTCATGAGCGCAAGAAAAAAACGTAAGGGACTGCTTGTAGCCACTAATCAACGACTTGCCTTTTACACACAGCAGTTTGGCACTGAAACATTTGAGCCTTACGACTACAAAGAAATTGATGCGGTAGAAACGCGACACCATTATGCACACGGTCAACAAGTTGTAGTGCAACAAGATGGACAGGAACAAATTTTATCTGCAATTGAATCAGCGAATATTTTTGATTGCGTAAACTTTATTCAACAAAAAATTTAATTTCGAAAAGCTTGCTTGACAGTAACACTTGTCGCGCAAGCTTTTTTGCGTATAGTAGGAGTAAGAGGTGATACACGATGAAAATTTTATTTGCTGAGGATGATGTTACCCTACGCAAGCATATTGCATATTTGCTAACCCATGCAGGTTATAAAGTAACAACAGCTAAGGATGGTGCAGAGGCGCTAGATGCAGCGAGTGCTGAGCCATTTGATATCATTATTTTAGACTGGCTAATGCCACAAACTCCTGGCATTGAAGTTTGCCAAAAATTAAGAGTCTCTGGTAACACGGCAGGCATTATGCTTCTTACTGCACGCGATGCAAGTGAAGACATTATCACAGGGCTTGATGCAGGTGCAGATGATTATTTAGTAAAACCTTTTAAAAGCGATGTACTACTTGCTCGCATACGTGCGCTCGGCCGCCGCAAAGAAAAACTCATTGTCGAAACACTAACCTGTGGCAAGCTTACTTTGCACATGCAACAACGCACACTTCATAAAGATGGCGAGATTATTGAGCTAACCAAAAATGAGTTCTCTCTACTTTCTTACTTTATGCAAAATAGTAATCATGTACTGACACGCGAACAAATTACTGCTTATGTTTGGGATTTTGAACAGGATGTATCAAGCAATGCGCTTGATGCACTCATTAAGCTTGTACGTAAAAAAATTGATGAGCCTAACAGTTCTTATATCCAAACTGTACGCGGCGTAGGCTATAAAATGCAGGTGATATAATGTTTCGTTCTATGCGTACTAAGCTTACTTTGCTTTACACAACAACATTTACTATAGCTGTTGGCATTTTAATGATTTTTTTATTCTTCGCACTACAAAAAGTGATGGATAAACAACAAATTGAAGAATTAAATGCATTTTTCATACGAGAGCACCACGATTTTTTACAACAACTACAAACTAATGAGCCTATTTTACATATTGATCCCACACGCCACTTTTTTTATTACATCTATGATGAAGAAGGTAACTTTATCCACGGTGACTCACAATACGAGGGGCTCGAAGAAGTTATTGAGAGCTACTTCCTTACAACCAACACCGCCGAAAAAGTCACTTGGCAGGAGGAGTCACTTTTTATTATTAAGCGTCCCTTTATGCTAGACAATCGTAATATTGGCTATATTTTAATGGGTAAAACGATTACCACCCAAACTAACTTCTTTAAAAAAACACTCGCTGTGTTATTAATTACAACACTTTTATTTGCAGGTCTTATTGGAGCAATTAGCCACTACCTTGCTGCACGGGCTGTACGCCCCATTCAACAAGCTTATGATAAGCAAAGGCGCTTTGTATCTGATGCCTCTCATGAGCTCCGTACACCTTTGGCCGTCTTTCAAAGCTCATTAGATATTTTACACACAGAGTCACTTAGCTCCTTTGGCAAGGAAGTTTTGAAAGATGCTGAGGCAGAGCTCACACATATGCAAAAGCTATTAGAGCAACTACTCACCTTAGCTCGTGCCGACCAACCTGTAGTAACAACGAAGGATAAAGTAAATCTGTCTGCCCTAACTACTGAAACAATACAAAAATTTGAACGTCTCACCGCGCTTCCTATTGAAGCAACTATCACCCCCAACCTTTATGTCATTGGCAATGAGGCAAAGTTGCTACAAGTACTTTATATTTTATTAGAAAACGCCTTACGCTATACACAGCAAGGGCAAATTGCAATTACTCTTACTAAAGATGGTGTGGTGATAAGTGATAGTGGGATTGGCATTAGTGACGAAGATTTACCTCATATTTTCGAACGCTTTTATCGTAGCGACGAAGCGCGCGCTAAAGGTGGTACAGGACTAGGTCTTGCCATTGCGCAAACCATCATCACCCAACATAGCGGCACAATTAGCGTGAGCAGTAATAAATTAGGTACAACCTTTATCATTACGTTACCAATTTTCAGTTAAAATTCAGTTTACTTTCGTATACTTTTATCAAAACAATAATTGATGGAAGGACGAAACAGCTATGACACATACTTTTACCTTTAGCGCTATGAATGTGGATTTTTCGTTCACACTTCCACAGCACTGCGCACCACTTGAGCCAATGTTAAAGCAATGGTTGCTAGCACTAGAGCAACAATGGTCACGTTTTACGGACGATAATGAGCTTGCACAAATTAATCGCCTCGCTATTGGCGAAACACTACAAATTAATCCTTTACTTTATGCTTGCTTACAAAGCGCACATAAATTTTATTTACGCACCAATGGTTTATTTTCACCTTATTTACGCAAACAGATGGTTGCTAACGGCTATGTAACGTCATTTCCATTTTGTCACTCTGCACTGCGCACACTCCCTAAGCCTGAAACAGCACTGAGCTTTTTACCACAGTATACTGTGCAAAAATATGCGCGCGGTGAAGTTGATTTAGGCGGCTTTGCAAAAGGTTTTTTAATTGACCAGCTATGCCTTATGCTAAAAAATAGCTATCATGCCGAGTACGGGCAAATTATTGGCGGTGATGATATGCGCGTTTGGTCAACAACAGATAAAGAATGGCTTGTGCCACTACTTCACCCTATTGATGGTACAACGATGACCACACTACGCCTTAAAAATGGAGCAATTGCAACATCTAGTCGCTTACAGCGTGCATGGCAAACTAACCAAGAGCTTGTGCACCATATTTTAAATGGGCAAACTGGTCTCCCTGCACAAACATCCATTGTGCAGGCAACCTTCATCTGTAATGATTTAGCTACAGGTGAGGTGGGAGCCAAAGTATGCTTTTTAACAGATGAAGCGCTACTTGGGCAATCTTCTTGTTATATTGTGCAAACGGACGGCTCTCACCAATGGCAAAAGCAACATGCGATTTGCTAAAAAACAAAAAAGTTGAAGCGATTATTCATACCGTTTCAACTTTTTACTTTTAAACTGTTTTATTTTTACGCATAAAATGAATAACAAAAGTAATCGCAAAGGCAATAATTAAAATGGCAAAGAATAAATAATGTGAGATTTCGATATGAAAGACACTAAGTCCCATTTTAATCGCAATAATACCAATTAAAATAAATGCGGTATTTTCAAGCTCTGGTATGCGGTCAATAAGCGAAACAAATACAGTTGCTACTGTACGCATCACTAAAATCCCCAGCATACCTCCCATTAATAATACCCACACCTCACTCGACACTGCAAAGGCCGCTAAAATCGAGTCCACTGAAAAGGCTACATCCATAATCTCTACCGTAATTACCGTTGCCCAAAATGTACCAAATAAGCGCACAAGCAATGTATTTTTATTAAACTCTTGAACATCATCTTCTTCTTTTTTAATGAAGTGTGAAATAGAGAGCCAAGCAAGATACAATGCACCGAGTGCTTTAATAAACCAAAATTTTACTAAATAAACGCCTAAACCAATAAAAACAAAACGGAAGAAGTACGCACCAATCATACCGTACAATAATGCTTTTTTACGCTGCTTCTCTGGTAAATGGCGTACAAGTACAGCCAGTACTAGTGCATTATCAGCTGACAATAATCCTTCAATTAATACTAAAGATAAAATAAGTCCCCATGATACTGGGTCTGTCAGTACAACCTTCCACATATGCCAATCAAAAAACTGCGCATAAGTATCAAGAATTTGTTGTATCATACTACCGTCTCCTAAACTTTTTCCTATTCTATACCCTTGTACGCCAAATTACACGCCCTCAAAGCTAACAACATTCTCTAGCTTACACAGGATTATTAGAATTAAGTGAATATTCAAACCCTCAGTGTGTAAAATATGATACTATAGATGAATGTTTATATAGAATATGGAGGTTGACACAATGAAAAAAACCCAAGCTAAATTAGTGCAGGTGGAAAATATTTTAATCGCGCATCAGTTTTTAAAAGATGTTGTGGTACACACCCCCCTGCAAAAAAATGATTACCTATCAGAGAAGTACGGTGCCAACATCTATATTAAACGCGAAGATTTACAACATGTTCGCTCGTTTAAATTACGAGGTGCCTACTATAAAATCAAAAAAATCGAGCAGGATGCCCGTGCAGTTGGCGTAGTAGCTGCAAGCGCTGGTAACCACGCACAAGGTGTTGCTTATGCATGTGCACAACTCAACATTAAAGCCAGCATCTTTATGCCACAAACAACACCTAAACAAAAAATCGATCAAGTGCGTATGTTTGGTCGCAATTATGTTGATATTATTTTATCCGGTGATACTTTTGATGATGCGGCAGAGAGCGCGATTAAGTTTTGCGATGAGCACGAAAAGATTTTCATCCACCCTTTTGATGACGTTGATGTAATTGCTGGGCAAGGTACAGTCGCAGTAGAAATTATGAATGACATCGAGGAGCCAATTGATTATATTTTTGGCAGTATTGGCGGCGGCGGCTTAATGTCTGGTGTTTCAGCCTATGTAAAAAACCTGTCACCTAGTACAAAAATTATTGGTGTAGAGCCTGCGGGTGCTGGTAGTATGAAGGAAGCTTTTGTACAAAATAAACCGGTTGCGCTTGAGTGGATTGATAAATTTGTGGACGGGGCAGCAGTAAAACTTGTGGGGCAGCATACATATAATGTTTGTCGTCGCTACCTCGATGATATTGTGCTAGTACCTGAGGGTAAAGTATGTACTACGATTTTAGATTTGTATAATAAGCATGCCATTATCGCAGAGCCTGCTGGTGCATTATCCGTTGCCGCACTTGATAACTATGCCGAACAAATCAAAGGCAAATCTGTCATCTTTATTATTTCAGGTGGTAATAATGATATTGGTCGTATGCAAGAAATTAAAGAGAAGTCCCTTATTCACGAAGGCTTACTCTATTACTTTATCGTCAACTTCCCACAACGTGCGGGTTCACTGCGTCAGTTCCTATCGAATGTGTTAGGACCTAATGATGACATTACAACATTTGAATACACCAAGAAAAATAATAAAGAAAGCGGACCTGCTCTTGTCGGTATTGAAATCGGGCATCGTGATGATTATCCTGGCTTACTTGAACGCATGGAAAAGTTCGGCTTCTCTTATAAAGAAGTAAATAAAGATATTACGTTATTTGGTTTACTCGTCTAACCTACAAAGCGGCGCAATTATTGCGGCGCTTTTTTGGTTCTTATTTCTAACATTTGATCAGGATAATCTGTAAATATCCCATCTATACCATAGCGCAGCAATTCTTCAAAACGTTTAGTTGTGTTCACTGTATAGGCATAAACCGCAATATTTTGTTCATGGTATTGCGCCACTAACTTGCGAGTTAAATATTGTTCATTAATCCCTACTTGTTTAGCAAATTTAGGTACTTGCCCGATTTGTTTTTTAGGTACTAACCAAATTAGAGGGTACTGCTGTAAAGAGCTTAGGGCTTGCTCTTCAAAAGACTGAATTACAATGCAAGTTGGCGCTAGTTTTGTGATGGCTCGTTCAAATGTGGCTACTGAGGCAGCAGTTGGTTGTTTGATTTCAATATAAATACAAGTATTGCGATAGTGCTGTAAGGTTGGCTCAAATAACAACGCATTGCTTTGGTCATCATGCGCAATAACTAACGTACCATCCTTTGCTTGTTGCACGTCCATTTCAATATAATCTGCTCCCATCGCAAGCGCTAAATCATAAGCTGCTACTGAATGCGGTTTTTCGTATCCTGAAGCTCCCCTATGCGCAATAATCGTTACTTGCTCTGTTAATGGCTTGTTAAATGTTTGTTTCGTGGTGCATCCACTAATTATCAGCAAACCTATTAGCACTATCCATCGCCACATTTCTACCGCCTCTCTCCCTGTAAAAATTATGTAAAGCTTTGTTAAGTCTGTCACCAAATAATAATAACACTACTTTTTTACGCTATTATGGATAAATAAAAGTGTAAATTACTAAAAAGAGGTGCACCTATGAAAGCAGTTTCTCTCCAGCATATTACGAAATCCTATGATAACAAACATGAAGTTTTGCAAGATATTTCTGTCACCATTGAGCCTGGTGAATTTTTTGTATTAGTTGGACCATCAGGTTGTGGCAAGAGCACAATGCTACGCATGATAGCAGGGCTAGAAACCATTACCTCAGGTCAACTCCTTATTGGCGAAAAAGTCGCTAATGATTTACCACCCGTTAAACGAGAATTATCAATGGTTTTTCAAAATTATGCACTATATCCCCATCTCTCCGTAGCACAAAATATTAGCTTCGGTTTGCACGCAAAGAAAATGAATAAAAAAGAAATTAATACACGCATTGAACAAGTAGCTGCTACATTACAGCTTACCCCCTATTTACAACGAAAACCTCGTGAGCTATCTGGCGGGCAACGGCAACGTGTTGCATTAGCTAGAGCCATTGTTAGCGAAGCGCCTATCTGTTTAATGGATGAGCCGCTATCTAATTTAGATGCTAAGTTGCGCACACATATGCGAGCTGAAATAAAAAAATTACAGCGGCAACTTGGCATTACTATGATTTATGTTACCCATGATCAAGTAGAGGCAATGACTATGGGCGACCGCATTATGATTTTACATAATGGCGAAATTCAACAAATCGGACGACCGATTGATATTTACAACTATCCAGCTAATCCATTTGTGGCAACCTTTATCGGAGCGCCACCTATGAATATTGCTCAGGCCACAGTAACTAAACAACAGCTTATAATTGAAGATACTTGGCAGCTTCCTTATCATTTGCCAAGTAAATTACCTAACGTTAAAATCGGTATTCGTCCTGAGCATATTTATCCGCCTGATACTATACAACAAGGTTTTGCGACTACAATCCTAGTTGAAAATGTAGAGATGCTAGGCACAGAAACCATTATCCAATTTACTATTGGTACAGCTACTTGGTACGCAAAATGGCAAGGTCAATGGGCAATATCAAGTGGTCAAAGCCTAGTGATTACCCTGCCCTATGATGCGCTCTATATTTATCACACTGAAACAGGAGAGCTATTAAAAAAAGCTAGCATTACCACACAAGGAGGTGTGGCCGATGTCTAGCTGGCGAGAGGGGCGCAGTGCGCTACTTTACTTATTACCGTCCATTTTATTATTTGCCGTTTTTATTTTTTACCCTATGTTTCGTACAATTTACTTGAGCTTTTTTTTAACAGATCCAATAGGCTCACCTGTACTCGCTGTAGGTTTTGATAATTATGTCGAACTTTTAACTTCTGCTCAATTTCAAAATAGTATTAAAGCTACGCTATTATTTGTTGTATACACTGTCCCTACAGGCATTATTTTAGCTTTATTATTAGCACTATTAGCCAATGAGAAACTAAAAGGGATTGGTTTTTTCCGAACTTTATTTTCTTCAACAATGGGTGTATCGGTTGCAGCCGCTTCAGTGATTTGGTTATTTTTATTTCATCCAAGTATCGGCATGTTTAATCATGTGTTGCAGTTGCTTCATTTACCACAAGTACAATGGCTAGTTGACCCTAACTGGGCACTCTTTTCAGTTGCGCTTACAACAATTTGGATGAATACAGGCTTTAGCTTTTTAATTTTACTTGGCGGCTTACAAAATATTGATACGACATTATACGAAAGTGCTCAAATTGATGGTGCTAGTTATGCGTATCGTTTGCGCCGCATTACCTTACCGATGCTATCGCCCACATTATTTTTTATCGTTACCATTTCATTGATCAACGCTTTTCAGACTTTCGGCCAGATTGATATTTTAACAAAAGGCGGGCCTACACAAGCAACTAACTTAATTGTTTATTCGATTTATCGGGAAGCTTTTATTAACTATCAATTTGGTTCTGCTAGTGCACAAGCCGTAATTTTATTTAGCATTATTTTGGTCGTGACTTTATTGCAATTTATATTTGTAGAAAAGAAGGTGCATTACCAATGAACACTATCGTTTTAAAAAAGGGCCTTTGGTATGTGTTATTGATTTTCTTCGCCTTCTTATTATGTTTTCCATTATTTTATGCAGTGATGATTTCATTTATGACAAATACTGAAGTTATGCGAGGTGCGATTTGGCCAGAAGCTTTTAAGTGGGATAATTATCAGAAGGTATTTGAAAAGTTACCGCTAGTACGCTACCTCATTAATAGCTTTATCGTAGCGACAACCGTAATGCTTGGACAGCTTATTGTATCGACTTTAGCTGCTTTTGCTTTTGTCTTTATCCCTTTTAAAGGGCGAGGTTTTTTGTTCTTTCTTTTTATTTCTACGATGATGATTCCTTGGGAAGCTACTATGATTCCTAACTTTTTCATTATCCAAAAGCTTGATTGGCTAAATACGTACCAGGGCTTATCCTTACCTTTTTTCGCCTTAGCTTTTGGCACATTTTTATTGCGCCAACATTTTAAAACAATCCCCTATGAGATGTATGAAGCTTCTCGCATCGTAGGTTTAAGTCGCTTCGCTTTCTTTTATAAGATTGTATTGCCTATGTCTAAGTCTACCTTAGTCACACTAGGAGCTTATGGTTTTCTAACAACATGGAATATGTACCTATGGCCGCTCCTAATTACAACAAATGATTCTGTACGCACGGTGCAAATTGGTTTGAAGCAACTGCAATCGCAAGAACTCGCAACCGATTGGGGGGTGGTCATGGCAGGCGTTGTCGTTGTAATTATTCCAACATTACTTTTATTATTTATCGGTCAAAAACAGCTACAAAAAGGGCTCGCACAAGGTGCTCTTAAATAATGATGCAGAGGTGTAAAATGATGAAAAAAACTATGTTTTTATTTTTAGCTATTATGGGCACTATCACTTTATTAGCCGCTTGTTCAAACAGCGCCGCAGATAATAAATCTACAGCAACAGACAAGCCTGCAACGAATGCTACAGAAACGACCGGACCCGTCACGATTGACTTTTGGCACGCTATGTCTGGTACAGCACAAGAAACATTAACAGCTATCGTGGATGACTTCAATAGTAGCCAAGACGATTATAAAGTAAATGCCGAGTTCCAAGGTACGTATGAAGAGTCTCTACCTAAACTCCGTAGTGTTGGCGGTACAAAAGATGCTCCTGCTATTACACAAGTATTTGAAATTGGTACAAAATATATGATTGATAGTGGCTTTATTGAGCCTATTCAAACTTTTATTGATAAAGATAACTATGATATTTCACAGTTAGAAGAAAATATTTTAAATTACTATACAGTGGATGACAAACTGTATTCCATGCCTTTTAACTCTTCTACCCCTGTAATGATTTATAATAAGGATGCCTTTAAAAAAGCAGGACTTGACCCTGACAAAGCACCCGCTACATTTAGCGAAGTGATTGAAGCGGCAAAAAAATTAAAAACAGCTGATATGTATGGCTTCTCTATGCTGACATATGGTTGGTTTTTTGAACAACTTGTCGCTACACAAGGCGGACTTTATGTTGATAATGATAACGGTCGTACAGCTGATGCTCAAAAATCTGTATTTAATGGAGCTGAAGGCTTAAATGTTTTCAACTTCTTAAAAACTATGAATGATGAAAAAACCTTTGGAAACTTCGGCACCAATTGGGATGACATCCAAGCAGCCTTCGTAGCCGAAAAAGTAGCAATGTATTTAGATTCTTCAGCAGGTGTAGCTGGTATGATTGATGCCGCACCGTTTGATGTTGGTGTAGCCTATATCCCCCATGCTGATGAAGTAAAGCGTGAAGGTGTTATCATTGGAGGAGCTTCACTCTGGCTCTCTAAAGGAATTGCAGAAGAACAACAACAAGCCGCTTGGGAATTTATGAAATACTTGCAAACACCTGAAGTTCAAGCGCAATGGCATTTAGGTACAGGTTACTTTGCTATTAACCCAGCAGCTTACGAAGAACAAAATGTCAAAGATAAGTGGGAAACCTACCCGCAATTTAAAGTAACCGTTGATCAATTACAATCAACAGAAAAAAGCTATGCTACACGAGGTGCATTAATTTCTATTTTCCCTGAATCTCGTCAGCAAGTAGTAAATGCACTCGAGCGCTTATACCAAGGCGAAGATCCTCAAAAAGTATTAGATGATGCAGCAGCCGCAACAGATAAAGCAATGGATACTGCTAATAAAACTAAATAAAAAAAAGCCCATTCGTCACTGAATGGGCTTTTACATTAGCCTAATAATGCTCGGTCAGAGTTCATTTTTTCGCCTCGAATTGCTTCAAACTCTGCCATTAAATCCGGAATAGTTAGATGCGGCTTACGCTCTTCTTCTACCTCTAAAATAATTTGACCCTTATCCATCATAATTAAACGATTACCAAGATCGAGTGCCTGTTGCATATTGTGCGTTACCATTAACGTTGTTAACTGGTCTTGTGCAACTAACTCTTTCGTTAATTGAGTAATGAGTTCAGCACGTGATGGATCGAGTGCCGCTGTGTGCTCATCAAGTAATAAAATTGAAGGCTGTGTAAAAGTCGCCATTAATAGTGAGAGTGCTTGACGCTCACCACCTGATAGTAAGCCAACTTTGGCGCCTAAACGATTTTCTAAATTTAAATGCAAACGCTCAAGTGCTGTTCTAAAAATATCACGGCGTTTTTTCGTCACGCCCATACGCAAGCTACGCGGTTTATTACGTGAGTAAGCGAGTGCGATATTTTCTTCGATTGTCATAGAAGGTGCTGTCCCAGCCATAGGATCCTGAAACACACGTCCAATATACTGTGAACGTTTAAACTCTGGCAATGCGGTAACATCCTTACCATCAATAATCACACGACCATAATCTGGTGTAAGTGCCCCCGAAATCATATTCATCATCGTTGACTTACCTGCACCATTACTGCCGATGATTGTTACAAAATCACCTGGCTTTAGATGTAAATTAATATTACCAAGCGCCACCTTTTCGTCAGGTGTGCCTTCATTAAAGGTTTTTTGTATTTGTTGTAGTTTAAGCAAGCTCATTACCTCCTTGCTTTAGTTGCGTACGCATCTCGGCAAGTCGCTTTGCCTTACGTTTGCGCTCCTTATATTTATCAATAATCTGCGGTAAAATTAATGCAATAATAACAATAACCGCTGTGATTAGCTTCATATCACCTGAGTCAAGGAAGCCTGATTTTAATGCTAGTGCCAATACAACACGGTAAATCACTGCACCAATAATTACAGCTAGCGTCGTGCGCATAATTGTTTTTGTTCCAAGTATAGCTTCCCCAATAATGACAGAAGCCAGGCCTGTGACAATCATACCAACGCCCATCGTAACGTCAGCCGCTTTATTTACTTGTGCAATTAAAGCACCTGATAAGGCCACTAAACCGTTAGATAAACCTAGTCCTAAAATAATTAGACGGTCCGTATTTGCCGAAAAACTACGAATCATGCGTTGGTTATCTCCCGTTGCACGAATAGCTAGCCCAACTTCCGTCTTTAAAAACCAATCTACAAACACTTTAATCAAAATAATAATAATTAGCCCTACAAATAATACACTCCACGTCTTTGGTACTTTTTCGAAACCAAGACCCATTAATGCACTAGTAATAGCTGCATCAATACCTAAATTGCCCCACCACGATGCTACTGTCGAAAAAATCGTATCGACATTTAATAATGGAATATTTGGTCGACCTACAGAGTTTTCAAGTGTAAAGCCCATAATGCGTAAATTAATTGAGTATAGTGCAATCATCATTAAAATACCTGACAGCAAGGGATTAATATTACCCTTCGTATGTAGTAGACCTGTAATACAGCCTGCTACAAAACCTGCAAGTATCGCAACTAGTGTTGCAATCACAGGGTTATAACCTAATACAATCATCATTGCTGCTGTTGCCGCGCCAGTCACAAAGCTCCCGTCTACGGTTAAATCAGGAAAATCAAGCACTCGGAAGGTTAAATAAACCCCGAGTGCCATAATTGCATAGATGATTCCCTGCTCAACTGAACCAAATATTGTAACGAACATTTCGAATCATCTCCTAGTTGTTAGTCAATCACTTCTGCGCCCCAGCTATCTTTAACCTCAATGCCAAGTGCGTCTGCTGCTTTTTTATTAACGACTAATTTTAAATTTTGTGGGTATTGTGCTGCAAGCTCTGCTGCTGTTGCCTCACCCTTTAAAATTTTCGCTGCCATTTCGCCTGCCTCATAGCCAATATCTTTGTACTCGAAGCCATAAGCCGCTAAGCCGCCACGTGCTACTGAGTCTAACTCGCCTACGATAACAGGTACTTCGTTTGTTTCACCTACATCAATTACTGACTCTAATGCCGAAACAACAGTGTTATCTGTAATGATGTAAAACGCATCAACCTTGCTCGCTAATGATTCAGCCGCTTGCTTTACCTCTGATGAGTTTGATGCCGAAGCCTCTTCGATTGTAATGCCTGCTTCTTTCGCTGCTTCCTTTACTTGCTCTACTTGGGCTACTGAGTTTTGCTCACCAGCGTTGTATACCATACCAACTTTTTTAGCACCTAGCTCATCTTTTAAGAAAGCTACTGTGTTTTTAATTGTATCTGGGTGTAAATCAATTGTACCTGTTGCATTTTTACCTGGCTTATCCATTGAATCAATTAACTCAGCTCCTACTGCATCTGTTACAGAAGTAAAGATGACAGGAATATCACTCGTTGCCCCCATAGCTGCTTGTGCAGAAGGTGTTGAGTTAGCAAAAATTAAATCAACATCGCTACCTACAAAGTTTGTAGCAATTGTTGTGTTAAGGCTGTTGTCGCCTTGAGCAATCTGCTCATCAAATGTTACATCTAATCCTGAATCTTTAAGTGCTTGTTTAAAGCCTTCTGTTGCTGCATTTAGTGATGGATGCTCAACAATTTGTGAGATCCCCACTGTATATGATTCTCCATTTGCAGTTGAATTGTTATTGTCCTCATCGTTTTCCTTCGGTTCTTCTGTTGCCTTATCTCCGCCACCACATGCTGCTAGCACAAGTACGATAGAAAGTAACAGTAATGTTAACCAGCTTGATTTCTTCATCATCTCAACGTCCCCCTTATGTCTCAAATACTAATTTATCGCTATATTACAGTGCTTTAAAACGTTCGTCAACAAGGGTTTTAAATGTTCTGACACTTTATTTGGATAAATTATTTTTGCTTTTATCATAATTCGCCACTTTAAACCGCTAAATTGATTGGTTTTACGGCTAATTCATTTTTTCAATATAGTAAAAAACTTTTTTTCTGCCAGGCTATAATATACTGAAATTTCCTTCAAATTGACTTCATACCTCTGCTATATTAGAATATTACTTTGCTCAACGTGGTTCGTAACCATCCCACGAAAAAAAACTAAGGAGAAAAAAATATGAAAATTAAACTACTAGCAGTTAACGCTACAGTTGCTGCGTTATATGTTGCGCTAGCTTTTGCAGTTAAACCTATTGCTTTTGGTGAGCTACAATTCCGTATACCAGAAATTTTTAACCACTTGATTGCCTTCAATCCATTATTTATGCCGGGTGTTGTGCTAGGTGTATTTATTTCTAATCTCAACTCCGAGCTCGGACCAATTGATTTAGTATTTGGCGTAGGCCATTCAGTCATTACGTTAGGTTTAGCTATTTTTATTTTTAAATTTGTATCAAATATCAAAGTACGTTTAGCTATTATGACAGTGCTATTTACATTAACTATGTTTATCATTGCATTTGAGTTAACACTTGTACTCAAGTTACCGTTCTTTTGGACGTGGTTATTTGTAGCCGGTGGCGAATTTGTGGTACTAGCTATTGGTGCGCCAATTATGTACACGCTCAACAAGCGTTTAGATTTTAAAAATATGTTATAAACACACAAAAGGCTTTCGAAATTCGAAAGCCTTTTTATTATTTCCTTTTGATGACCATCCAAATAATAAGCTGGACCATGGCAATAATTAAAAATAATGCGAGCCATAACAGTTGTGCAAGCATTCGTAGCTCTGTCGTTTGAAGTACACCTGTCGCATCAATTGCTCAAAATTGTAAAAATACTACGCCAGCTACGAAAATAATTACCCAAGCCATCGTAAGGCTGCGCCAAAAATAATTTTTCATTTACCATCACCTTGTACTTTTACGTTTAGCATAATACTTGCCTTTCAATTAATTTGACTTAACGGATAATTGTCGGTATTATGAGAAAAATTATGCTAACGCCGCTTGCATATAGTAATGTGAGGGCAACACGAGGAGTGCAGATGAGATGAGTACAGTACAGACAAAAGGTTATTATGGGCAATTTGGTGGCAGCTTTGTGCCAAAGGATTTACAAAAGGTGCTTGATATTTTGGACGAAAATTTCCAAAAATACAAAAATGACGCAGACTTTAACAAGGAATTAAATTATTACTTTGAAGAGTATGTTGGTCGCAAGTCACCACTTTATTTAGCTGATAATTTAACAAAGCGCTTAGGTGGCGCAAAGATTTATTTAAAACGCGAAGATTTAAATCATACAGGTTCACATAAAATCAATAATGTCCTTGGACAAATTTTATTAGCAAAGCGCATGGGTGCTAAACGTGTAATTGCCGAAACAGGCGCTGGGCAACATGGTGTAGCAACCGCTACAGTGTGCTCTATGTTTGGTATGGATTGCACAATTTATATGGGCGAGGAAGATACAAAACGCCAAGCACTAAATGTATTCCGTATGGAGTTGTTAGGTGCTAAAGTAGTTGCCGTTACAGAAGGGCAAGGTCGCTTAAAAGAAGCCGTTGACGCAGCATTTGCTGATTTAGTCGAAAACTACGACCATACCTTTTATTTATTAGGTTCTGCAGTTGGTCCGCATCCATTCCCAGCAATGGTGAAGCACTTCCAACAAGTCATTAGTGAAGAGAGCCGCGAGCAAATTTTAGCAAAAGAGGGTAAGCTTCCTGCAGCTGTAGTAGCTTGCGTTGGTGGAGGTAGTAACGCCATTGGTTCATTCGCACATTATATCGATGATGAGGATGTACGTTTAATTGGTGTTGAGCCTGACCAAGCCGCTTCCTTAAACGAAGGTGTACCCGCTGAGTTACACGGTTTCCGTTGCTATGTGCTACAAGATGAGCAAGGTAATCCTAAACCAACCTACGCTATCGCTGCTGGGCTTGACTACCCTGGGTGCGGCCCTGAGCACTCTTACTTAAAAGAAATCGGACGCGCTGAGTATGTTACGATTTCAAACGAAGAAGTACTTGATGCTTTTAAAATATTATCCCGTGAAGAAGGCATTATTCCAGCACTAGAAAGCTCACATGCCATTGCACACGCGTTAAAATTAGCACCAACACTTAGCCCTGATGAAAGTATTATCGTTACCGTGTCTGGTCGCGGTGATAAGGATGTTGAGCAAGTGTTTGACATGCTATCCTAATAAAAACCCCCATCACATTTATTTTGTGATGGGGGTTTCGTTCGTTAAAGTATAGGATAAATTTTAGCTACATTTGCACCTTCTTTTAGTACAACGCAGGCTAAGGGTCGCTCCTGCCACTTTGCATGGGGCACTGCAATAACTGCCGCTTCATAAACTTCAGAGTGAGACATGAGTGCGTTTTCTAAATCTACAAAAGAAATCCATTCGCCACCCGATTTAATTAAATCTTTTGTGCGGTCTGTAATTTTAACTTAGTTTAGGCAGAAGTCGCCCATCCTCTATAGGTGGGTGATGAATGCCATTCGACGAGAGAGTTACCTTCGGTAGCTCAAAAACCGATAAATAAATCATAATGCTTTTTATTTTGCCCTATGTTATAATCAGTCTATATTAAGAAAAGAGTTGATATAACAATGGAATTAGATACAAATAACCATTCAGTATTCCTTCTCTGTTACCATCTTGTTTTAGTTACGAAATATCGTAGACAAGTAATAGATAATGAAATATCTGATTATGCCAAAACTACATTCGAAAGGATTTCAGAATCGTATCACATTACTTTAGTTGAGTGGAATCATGACAAAGACCACATACATATCATGTTCAAAGCTCAACCTAAAACTGAATTAACAAAATTCATAAACGCCTATAAAAGTGCCAGTTCACGTTTGATAAAACGTGATTTTCCAAGAATTAAACAATCTCTTTGGAAAGAAATGTTTTGGTCTAAAAGTTTTTGTCTTTTGACAACTGGCGGTGCGCCGATTGATGTCATTCAGAAATATATTCAAAATCAAGGAAACAATCATAAGTAGAAAGTAGGAGACCTTTATGGAGCGACTAAAAGCATACAAGTTTAGATTATATCCGAACGAAGAACAAGAACTTTTCTTTGCGAAGTCTTTTGGTTGTGTTCGTAAAGTCTATAACCTAATGCTAAATGATAGAATAATCGGGTATGAGGAAACTAAAAATGATTCATCTAAAAAAAGAATATTTCCTACTCCCGCAAAATATAAAAAAGAATTTCCGTACTTGAAAGAAGTAGACAGTCTAGCCTTAGCTAATGCTCAACGCAATTTAGACAAAGCATACAAAAACTTCTTTCGTGATAAATCCATTGGATTTCCACGTTTCAAAAGCAAGAAAAATCCTGTCCAGAGCTATACAACGAATAATCAAAATGGCACAGTTGCTTTGCTCAATAATAAATTCATCAAAGTTCCTAAATTGAAATCCTTAATCAGAATTAAACTTCATAGACAACCCAAAGGAATGATTAAATCTGCCACAATATCACGTCATTCTAGTGGTAAATACTATATTTCTTTATTATGTAAAGAGGAAATCATCGAGTTACCAAAAGTAAATTCCGCAATTGGTATTGACTTAGGTATTACCGACTTTGCAATTCTTTCTAACGGCCAAAAAATTGATAATAATAAATTCACGTCCAAAATGGCAAAGAAACTCAAACGTGAACAACGCAAATTATCAAGACGTGCCTTATTAGCTAAACAAAAAAGTATCAATTTGTATGACGCTAGAAATTACCAAAAACAAAAACGTAAAGTTGCTCGTTTGCACGAAAAAGTAGTGAATCAACGTACTGATTTTCTGAATAAGTTGAGTACAGCGATTATCAAAAATCACGATATTATCTGTATTGAAGACTTAAACACAAAAGGCATGTTGCGTAATCCTAAACTAGCAAAAAGTATTTCTGATGTATCGTGGTCGAGTTTTGTGACTAAATTACAGTACAAAGCTGACTGGTACGGTCGTGAAATCATTAAGATAGACAAATGGTTTCCATCAAGTCAAATTTGTTCAGAATGTGGACATAAAGACGGAAAGAAGTCACTCAAAATTCGAGAATGGGCTTGTCCTATTTGTCATACTTGTCATGACCGAGATATCAATGCCAGTATCAATATTCTGACCGAAGGTCTAAGAATAAAATCGTTATCTTAGATAAAATCAAAAACCGTAGGAACTACGGGGATAGCTTGGTAAATAAGGGACACCGCTGTTAGTAAAGAAATACGCTATCAAGTATGCTCTATTCCCAAGAAGCTCCCACTTCAAGCGTTAAGAACCGTTAGGTTTAGCTAAGTGGCGAGTAGTTCACCACTAATGGTGTTTGCATCATAATAATCCTATCTTACTTTCATCCAAATAATACAATATTTAGATAATTATATTCTAGTCATCTTGTAAAGTGTTAAGTAATGAATTTTTAAATTTCACTAGCTATTTTGCGCTTTAACTACAACAAAGGTCCAGCACTGGGCTAGACCTTTGTTGCAAATTTTGCGGCTGCTTGATGAAGTTGTTTAGAGACCTTAGCAATTGTTCCTGCTTGTTGGTATAACTGCTGCATTTGTTGCATTTGTGTTGTAGTTAATTGTTCTACATCTTCTACATAGCGTGCGTTGTCTTGCGAAAAGCTAGTTAATGTGGTGGCAGCTGTTGCTACCTGTGCCGTATGATGCAAAATTTCTTCAAGTGTTTGCGATACCTCCACAACATGGGGCTTAATATCTTCTACTTGAGTAAAAATATCACCAAACTTTTGTGCTGTATGTGTTGTAACACTCACGCCCTGCTCAGCAGCATCTACTACCTCGTGCATCATGACAACCGCGTCAGCTGATTCACGCTGGATGTCCCGCACAATGCCTGTAATTAATTTAGTAGAAGCAATGGATTTTTCGGCTAAATGCCGCACCTCCTCCGCTACAATGGCAAAGCCTTTGCCATGCTCACCTGCATGCGCTGCTTCAATTGCTGCATTCAGTGCGAGTAAATTGGTTTGTTCTGCTAATGTTGTAATCGCATCAACAATTTTTTCGATATCTAATGAACGGTTAGCCATAGCCTGCACTGCCCCATGCGATTTTTCAGCTGATTGTTGAATGCTCTTCATCTGCTTTATATTATGTGCTACAATCACCTCGCCTTGTTGCGCCTCTTGCAACGTGCTCTCTGCAAACTCAGCTAGCTGGTGCATACGTGTTGTAATTTGAGTAATACCTTGTGCGACCTCTTGAAGTGAAGCTTCATTAGCTGCTAGTTGTAGTGTGGATTGCTGTGTTGACTGTGCAATATGCGTCATATGTGTTGTAATTTGTTGTGTAGAGTCTACAGTAGTTGAGGTCGTTTGTGCCACGGTATCGGCAATAGCTGTCACCTCAGTTACACTGCGCTGAACTGTCGACAATAATCCTTGCACCTGTGTAACCATTTGGTTATAAGATAGCATTACTTCGCCTAACTCATCACGTGCACTATAAGTAGCCATAGCTGTAAAATCACCTTGCTCAGCACGCTTTAATAATTTTTTTAACTCCTGTGTTGGGATATGTACGGCTCTTGTTGCAATAATACTCATCGCAACGACTAAAATAATAACGGCTAAACTAACCGTGCCTAATAATTTATAACCAAACTGAATGTCGCGCTCATATACTGTACGCTTTGTATTAGCGGCTGTGATAATATGTGTACGCATTTCACTAAGTAGCGCCTGCAATGTATGATATTCTGGCATATACACTTGTTCATGCCACGCGGCTGACTGCTCGGATGTTGCTATGAGTTGTTGCAACGCCTCATAGCCTTGTTCATAATTTTTAATCAAAAGCGGTAATTTATTATCAAGCGCTACAGCCTTCAGCTTTGTGAGTTGTTCAGTAGGTTCAGCTGTCTCATCTCCTATTGGCATATCTTCAAGTTCAGTTAGCCATATAAGAGGTAACAATGCCTGATCATACGTCGCTGTTGCTTGCCATGACATTTTACGTAAATAATCCATACTAAAAATACCTAATAATACATTCGAAATCACACAAATAAACATTAATACTACGAGCTTATCTTTCACTTGCACATATTGCAGTAACTTCATCACATTAACTCCTCATACGCTAGTCTATTTATCATACGCATAATTTATAGGGCATATGTTATAGCTATGTAAAGTTTTTATTAAAATTACTTAGCACTTTTTGACAAAAAATAAGCCTTATGGTACGCTCCCTATAAGTTTTTAGAAAATTGCATCTATAAGGAGTGATTCAGTTGGTTAATCTTAATAAAATTGAACTTACCAAAAAGGGCCAAAGTATTAATCTCACAAAAACAACACAAAGCCTAGGCGAAATTTTAGTGAACCTTAATTGGAATCAACATACCCAACCAAAGAAAGCTGGCTTTTTGTCTTCATTATTAGGTAAAACACAAAGTGGCATTGATTTAGACTTAGGTTGCTTATATGAGCTAACAGACGGGAGCGTAGGTTGCGTACAGGCGCTTGGCAATGCTTTTGGTAATTTACAACAGCCGCCATATGTAGAGCTAGATGGTGATGACCGCACAGGTACAGTTAGTACAGGCGAAAACTTGCGCATTAACGGCAACCAATTGCCAGCGATTAAACGCGTACTCGTATATGCTTTTATTTATGAAGGCGTTACTAACTGGGCGCAAGCTGATGGCGTTGTGACGTTAACTTATAACACAGGGCCAAGCATTGAAGTAAAGCTAACCAACGCAGTTAACCATAACGCGATGTGTGCTATTGCTATGATTGAAAACGATAATAATCAAACTTTTAAAGTAGAGCGTTTGGTCGAATATTTTTCAGGTCATCGTGATATGGATAGAGCCTACTCCTTTGGTTTGCAGTGGCAAGCGGGCAGAAAATAAAAATACGTAGTATACTATAGGAAGAAACTCAATAAAAGGATGATTAGATGGACGCTCAAATCGAACAATGGATTAAACAATTTCAACAACAAAAGGATGCCGATGCATTGCTGAGTTTAAAGGAGCATTGTGCGGTGATGATTGAGCCTTTGATTGTGGAATTCACTGACAAGTACGGCGAAGATGCAGGGCAGTTGCTACGTTTAAAATGGGATAAACGATTTCATTTCATTTTTACCAAATATCAACTAGGCGTCGGCTTACCATTAGAGTCCTTTGTACAAAACACCTATCGCTTTTATTTTATGCAAGTGTTGCGACGTGCAGGTTATATCCAATAATAAAAAGCGCACCCTTAGCGGATGCGCTTTTTTTAACGGTAAATAATGTCTTCAGCAAGATTGGTAAATGCCTCACCTATAACCGTATCTTCATCATAAACGGACGAGCCGTTATTTTCTGCTGGCTGTGCAAATGGAATGCGTGCAATAATAGCTGAGCCTAATGCACCTGCTAATTGCTCGGCTCCACCTTGCCCAAATAAATACGTTTTTGTACCATCTGGTGCCTCGTAGTAAGCCATGTTTTCTACTACGCCAATAATTTCGTGCTTAGTGTGCTGCGCCATAAGTCCAGCGCGTGATGCTACGTGAGATGCCACATTGTGTGGTGTCGTAACAATAATTTCTTGTGCTTGTGGAATCATTGCTGCTACATCAATCGCTACATCGCCTGTGCCTGGTGGTAAATCTAAAATTAAATAATCCAGTTCGCCCCAATGTGTATTAACAAGGAAATTACGAATCCACTTATTTAACATAGGTCCACGCCACATTACAGGTTGGTTATCTCCTGCAAAAAAGCCCATCGACATAATTTTTACGCCGTTTGCCTCAACAGGAATGGCCATCTGTTCAATCATCGTTGGCTTTTCAGTAGCACCCATCATAGCTGGGATACTAAAACCATAAATATCCGCATCTACAATACCAACACGCTTACCCATACGAGCAAGAGCTGATGCAAGGTTAATCGTTACGGTTGATTTACCTACCCCGCCCTTACCACTAGTTACAGCGATAAATGTTACACCAGAGTCTGACTCTAGCATTTTTGGCATACCTGAAGTTGTAACGTTTTCAGATTTAAGAGACGCCGTTAAATTACGACGCTCCTCATCTGTCATTGAGCTAAACTTAATCGCTACTTCAGTAGCACCAATTGCTTTGAGTGCTTGCTCAATATCTGCTTGGATTTTAGCTTTTAGCGGGCAACCTGGGATTGTTAACACAACCTCAAGCGCTACCGCTGTATCTAAAATACGAATATCTCGAATCATGTTAAGCTCTACTACACTTTTGTGTAGCTCTGGGTCTTCAACATGTTGCAATGCTTGTAAAATACCTGCGTTCGTTAGCAATTAAATTGCCTCCTTACTCTTTTAGCCCTTTACCTAAACCACGTAGGAAATGTACGCCGAAATTCATTGCACGGTTTACATCAGGGTCCTTCAATAATTTTGCAAGCTTCATAATAGTAACTTTTTCCTCTGCGTTTGCAGGATCATTTGCTTCATCTAAGCCACTGTTTAATGCCGCGATTAGTTTGCCTGTTGTTTCAGGGTTAAGTTCCGTTAGCATTGCTGCAACACCCATCATATTATTAATGATGTTTGTTACAGGCTTACGTGTTAACTGACCTAAAGCGATTTGTGCCACGTCTTCTTTTGCCTCAACCATTTTAGTTGCCGCTTCTAACGCGCCCATATCATTTAATTCGCCAACAATCGTAAAAACTTGGTTTAGCGCCTGCTCATTTTCCGCAAGTAGGTGCTTTAAGTTCTCTAATTTTTGTTCTTTAATTTGCTCTTCGCTTAATTGTTCTTTAACAATTTTTGAAATCGGTGCAGCCATATTATCACTCTCCTCCGTTAGTTGTTAAGTGAACATAACCTGGACGGTTCCATTTACGCTCTGGCTCAACACCATTTTGTGGATGACGCTTCTTATTACGCGGGTTAGTACTTGGCAGTGGTTTTTTACCTTTACGTTTTAATACTTCAACACGTACTTTTGTTTGCTTATAAGCAGGTGTCATTGTATTAACGTCGCCTTGTGGGCCCGTTAAGAAGTTAATAGCTGTGTCTTTGCTTGTTGAGTTCATTGGTAAGAATAATTCGTTACCTTGTACACGGTCTGTTACAAGTGCATCCAGTTTAAGCGCACCGTATGGTGATACTAAACGTAATACTGCACCGTCTTCAATGCCGCGTTCTTTAGCAAACTCTGGTGATACCTCAACAAATGTTTGAGGTACTTTTAATTGAATACCTGAAGATTTGTTTGTCATATTACCTTCATGGAAATGCTCAAGCATACGACCATTATTAATATGGCAATCGTATTGTGCTTCGTACTCTACTGTTGGTACCCAATCATTTAGCGCAAATTGTGCTTTTTTATCTGGGAACGGGAAGCCATCCTCAAATAATAGTGGTGTATCTGCACCTGTTTCAGGGTCACCCCAACAGAAGCTACCCCAACCTTCTAATACATCATAGTTCGCTTGTGCGAAGAATGGTGAAAGACTTGCCATCTCAGCAAAGATTTCGCTTGGATGTGAGTAGTTCCAGTTAGCACCTAAACGATTAGCGATTAATTGTGTAATCTGCCAGTCTGGTTTTGAGTCGCCAAGTGGTGGTAATACCTCGTATAAACGTTGAACACGGCGCTCTGTATTAGAGAATGTACCTTCTTTTTCAAGCGATGGTGCTGCTGGTAAAATAACGTCCGCATATTGTGCTGTACGTGAAAGGAATACATCTTGTACAACAAAGAAGTCTAGTTGTGATAATACTTCATCAACATGGTTAGCGTTACAGTCAACAAGTGCCATATCTTCACCTGTTAAATACATTGCTTTCATTTTACCTTCAGAAATGGCATCTAACATTTGCATGTTGTTGCGACCAATTTCACCTGGTAAAGCTACGCCGTAGGCTTCTTCAAATTTAGCACGGGCCGCAGCATCCGTAACTTTTTGGTAACCTGGGAATAAGTTTGGTAATGTACCCATATCACATGCACCTTGTACGTTGTTGTGACCACGTAATGGGTAAGAACCAGCGCCAGGGCGACGGTAGTTACCTGTTGCAAGTAACATATTTGAAATAGCTGCTGATGTATAAGAGCCGCCTGTGTTTTGCGTAACGCCCATACCCCACAGCACACATGTACCATCTGCATCACGAATTGTTTTAGCAATCTCGATTAATGTTTCTGGTGCAATGCCTGTTTCTTGTTCGGCATATTCTAGTGTGTATTTTTCTAACACTGTTTTGTATTCATTAAAGAAGTTAACATTATCTTTAATGAAGTTTTCATCGTGCCAACCTTGATCAATCATATATTTTGTGACAGCCATTAACCAAACTTGGTCTGTACCTTGTTTAGGTCGGATAAAGATATCTGAACGCTCTGCCATTTCGTGCTTACGTAAGTCAGAAACAATTAATTTTTGACCGTGTAATTTATGTGCTCGTTTAACACGCGTTGCCAGTACCGGGTGACCCTCTGTCGGGTTAGCACCAATAATGATAACAAGTCCTGCTTTTGCAATATCTTTAATCGTACCCGTGTCACCACCGATACCAACTGTGCGAGCAAGACCATCCGTTGCTGGTGATTGGCAATAACGTGAACAGTTATCAACGTCATTTGTTTGGAACATTTGACGCGCTAGTTTTTGAATCAAATAGTTCTCTTCATTGGTAATTTTTGAAGAAGAAATAAAACCAACAGAACCTGGGCCGTACTCTTTTTGAATGCCGCCTAAACGTGTAGCTACTACATCAAGCGCCTCATCCCAAGATGCTTCTACAAACTCATCACCTTTACGGATTAATGGCGTTGTAATACGCTCCTCAGAGTTGACGAAATCCCAACCAAATTTACCTTTAACACATGTTGAGATTGCATTAACTGGACCGTCTGATGGTTGTACTTTTAAAATCTTGCGGCCTTTTGTCCATACTTCAAATGAACAACCTACACCACAGAATGTACAAACTGTTTTTGTTTTCTTCGTACGTTTACTACGCATAGCTGCTTCAACTTCAGATACCGCGAAAATACCACTGTAGCCCGGCTCAACCTCTTTAATTAAATCAATCATTGGATCAAGCATATCTTGTTTTAAGCCCGTCATGAAACCAGCTTCTCCAAGCATTGATTTTTCCATTAATGCGTTACATGGGCAAACTGTTACACATTGACCACAACTTACGCAAGACGAGTTATTAATCTCTGCACCATCATCCCAAACGACACGTGGACGTTCTGCTTCCCAGTCGATTGATAATGTTTCATTAACTTGTAAGTTTTGACAAACTTCTACACATTGGCCGCAGGCGATACATTGGTTAGCATCATAGCGATAAAATGGATGTGACATATCCACGTTATGTGGTTTGTCCTCTTCTTTTGGTGAGTATGGATATTTTTGATGTTCAATCTCCATCATTTCAGCTGTGTTATGCAGCGTACAGTTACCATTGTTATTGTCACAAACTGTACAGTACAGTAAGTGGTTTTCCAATAAGCGATCCATCGCTTCTGTTTGAGCAGCTTTTGCTCCGTCCGAGTCTAATGTTACGTTCATACCATCTACAGCTTTAGTTGAACAAGAGCGCACTAGCTGTCCATCTACCTCTACGATACATGTATCACATGTTTTAATCGGATCTACCGAAGGCACATAACAAATTTGCGGATGTTCAATATTGTTTTGATTAATGGTCTCCAGAATAGTAGCTCCCTCAGCTACGTTAAAAGCTTCTCCATTAATGTTAATTTTGGTCAAGGTATTTTCCTCCTTCTACTTACTTGCACTTCGTAGCTAGCAAAGTCTCATAACGCAAAAGACACTTTAGGCGCAATGGTTAGTACGTTTAAAATTTGTCTTGTTATAAACGGCTGCAACCCTTTTAAAAAATCGATTTATATTAGTTATCCGATTTTTCCGGAACTAAAACGTTATAAGCACTCGCCTACTACGAGTAAAAATAAAAAAATCCACCCGAAAAAAGCACGTCCCTTTACGCGCTAATTAATCGTGTGGATAAAATTTTTAACAGAGCTTGCTAAAAATCCAATCTACTTTTACCTTTTACGCTACATTCACAGCAGAATCAAATAACCACAAAAGGTATGCAGCGCACATTGTATCCCCATACAAAGCCGCTCCATACATAGTGAAGTCATCTAACTCCATTTGTAATAAAGTTATTATAACGCTTTATGTCACGTTGGACAAATGAATATATCTTGACAAAATAATTATAAACACTTTTCCTTTAATTTTTTTGACACTTGCTATATGATTAACAATCTGTAAGGGTGGTAAAATAAAATTAAAGCTTATTTATGTTGGGAGCATCATAAAATGTCTAAAAAAGTACATGAGTTTAATGATATGATTCGCAAACTACGCAAAGATTTATTTGGCAAAGGCCCTGAACGTATTCATACCGTTTTTGTAGAAAATATGGCGGTCTCTACGCTCTATGGTAACATCACACCAACAGAAGCATTTATATCTAGCACACCTGAAGGCGCACGTATGGTTCATACAGCTCGCACTTCAATGATTCAAGATTTATATGCGCAGTCACCACCTGATGGCATGGAAGAATTAATGGGCACAAAGCTTCTTCATTTATTTTCGGATATTAAAATCGAAGAGGATTTTGCGATTTCAGTTTTCGTGTTTGCAGATAAAATCGAAGAATAGAGGCATAGGAATGAAAAATTCAGTGACGCGCGAAGTTGTGCGCGTAAAAAATAACAAAGTAAACGTGATACAGGATACGATTGTCACAGAGTATGCAATCACTGTAAAAATAAATCAAACTGAATTTGTTACGATGGTTTGTACGCCAGAGTATGTGGAAGATATGGTCATTGGCTACCTTGCCTCTGAGCGTGTCATTCGTAACTTTAATGATATTAAAGAAATTTGGTACCAAGAGGACGAAGGGTTTGTGCATATCACAACCAATCATATCAATCCTATTTACCAACAAACACAAAACAAACGCTATATTACCTCGTGTTGCGGCATGAGTAGACAGGGCTTTGTTTTTGTAAACGACGCACTCGCTGCGCGCGAAATGAAAGACATCAATATCAAGATTACTACAACAGACTGCTTCCGCCTAATGCGCGAGATGCAAAACAGTGCCGATATGTTTAAGGAAACCGGCGGCGTTCATAATGCGGCGCTTTGTGATGCAAATGGCATTATTTTAAGTCGCATGGACATTGGGCGCCACAATGCGCTTGATAAAATATATGGCTACTGCTTAAAAAATAATATTACTATGCAAGATAAAATCATCGTTTTTAGTGGACGTATTTCTTCTGAGATTTTGCTTAAGGTTTCAAAAATCGGGTGTGAGATTGTACTTTCAAAATCTGCACCAACAGAGCTAGCCTTACAACTTGCTGAACAGTTAGGCATTACAACTGTCGGCTTTATTCGCAATGACTCATTAAATATTTATACACACAAGGAACGTATCCTTTTACCTGCTACTCACTAGTCGAAAGGAGTAGATATATAATGACTGTACAAGACCAACTACAACGCCCTTTACGTGATTTACGTATTTCCGTTACAGATCGCTGTAACTTTCGCTGTCAATATTGTATGCCCGCAGAAATTTTCGGCCCTGACTTTGCCTTCCTACCCTCTGATAAAATTTTAAGCTTTGAGGAAATCGAACGCCTCGTAAAAATATTTGTGGGTTTAGGTGTACGCAAAATCCGAATTACGGGTGGCGAGCCGTTATTACGTCGTGAGTTACCTCAATTAATCGCGCGCATTAATGCCGTAGAGGGCGTGGAAGATATTGCGCTCACTACCAATGGCACGCTATTAAAAAAACATGCACAAGCTTTAGCAGATGCTGGTGTAAAACGTGTATCCATTAGTCTAGATTCACTTGACGAGGAGCGCTTCTTCGAAATGAACGGTAACCGCGGAAAAGTAAAAACTGTGCTCGAAGGCATCGAGAAAGCCGCTGAAGCTGGGCTACTCGTTAAAATTAATATGGTCGTCCAAAAAGGCGTAAATGACGCCGATATTGTAGAGATGGCAAAATTCTTTAAAGAAAAACAACACATCTTACGCTACATCGAATATATGGACGTTGGTAACTCTAACGACTGGAAGCTTGATGATGTTGTGGGCAAAAAAGAAATTGTCGACATGATTAATGCTGTCGCACCATTAGAGGCCATTGCGCCTAACTATAAAGGCGAGGTCGCTACACGTTTTGGCTATAAAGATGGTGATGGCGAAATCGGTGTAATTTCTTCTGTAACAGATTCATTTTGCTCTACCTGCTCACGCGCTCGTATTTCTGCGGAGGGCAAACTGTATACTTGCCTGTTCGCTACAGAAGGTACAGATCTTCGCGAGTTACTACGCAGTGATAAAACTGATGAAGAGATTACTACAAGCATCGCGCGCGTGTGGCAAAATCGTACGGACCGTTATTCAGACGAACGCACAGAGGAAACGGTAAATAATCGCAAGAAAGCAAAAATCGAAATGTCACATATTGGTGGCTAATAAAAAAAGCCGGCAAAGTTTGCCGGATTTTTTGTATTTATTTTCGTGTAAATGTACCGCTCTTACCGCCTGTTTTTTCGATGAGGCATGTTTCTTTAATAACCATACTTTTATCGACAGCCTTACACATATCATAAAACGTTAGCGCTGCAATCGAAACAGCCGTTAGTGCCTCCATTTCTACACCTGTTTTACCACTGCATTTTACAGTAGCTTGAATGTGAAGTTCGTAGCCTTCGTTCATTTTGTGATACGCAAATGTAAAATCTGTACCTTGTAGCATAATTGGATGGCACATCGGAATAATATCAGATGTTTTTTTAGCGCCAATAATACCGGCAATCTGTGCCACTTGTGTTGGATCACCTTTTTTAATACCGCCTTGCTCAATTGCTTGGTACACCTCATCTGATAACGTAATAATACTTTGTGCAATGGCTGTACGTTTCGAATTATCCTTATCTGAGATATCGACCATTTTTGGACGACCATCTGTGTTCCAGTGTGTAAACTCTGACATTGTTATAACTCCTTTGGCCAGTCTTGCTGGCGATTAATATTAATAAATGTGGCATCATCTTCGGCAAAGTGCACATACTGCACGCGCACTTGTTCAAGCATAGCTTTCATACTGCATCGATTTTGACACAGCGCCTCATCAATCGCAGGTAATACGTTGCGATGATATAAAGCGGCAAGTGGTTGAATATAATCTGCTTGCGCTGGCACGATAGCCTCATAATCTGCTGTTTTTTGTTGCAATAATGTTTGGACAAAGTGGGCATTCATATAAGGCATATCACTCGCGATAACAAAAAACCATTCGCAGTTTGTATACGTTTGGATAATTTGCTTAAGAGCAGCAAGCGGGCCTTGATATGCCTGTTGTTCAATCGAAAAAACACAGTCCATGGCTTTAAAATATGGTTGTAATGCCTCATTTGTAGCAATAATAAGAGGGCTTAGCTGATTAGTACGTAGTGCCTGTAAACTATGCTCATACAATGGGCTACCTTGAAAGGTTTCAAACATTTTTGGTTGCCCGTAACGAGACGACTGACCACCTGCGAGTACAACACCTGCTGTGGTCATACGCGCTTCAACTCACCAATAAAATGTTGAACGGTTGGCAAAATCAACTTCGTCATACCAAGTTTTACAGCATTCGTCGAACCTGGTAATAAATATACAGCCGTCTGCCCTATGCTACCTGCCGTTGCTCGACTAAACATTGCACGCGGACCAATCTCGTCATAGCTTAACATACGAAATAATTCACCGAAGCCTGTCATCTCCTTATCAAACAGAGGTGTTATTGTATCATATGTTTGGTCACGCGGTGTAAAACCCGTGCCACCTGTAATAATAATTGCTGAAATGGCTAGATCAGTATGCCACTGTTTTATGCGTTCAGCTAATAACTTAGGTTCATCCTTAATAATGTCATATGCAGCGATTGTAAAGCCTGCTTCATGTAATAAATCCTGAATGATTTTTCCACCGCGGTCATCCTCAACAGTGCGCGTATCGCTCACTGTAAGAACTGCCGCTTTTACGTCTAACTCTTGATGAGTTGGGTGCATAGTGATAGCCTCCTTTAGTTGATTGACATTTATTATAAGGCTAGCTACTACGAAAATCTAATGATAGAAAGGTAGGTCGCCTTATGCAAGACCGTTATTCACGACAAAAATTATTTACACCGATTGGTGAGCAAGGACAACAACGCCTTGCAAATAAGCATGTGCTAATTGTAGGCGTCGGTGCTTTAGGCAGTGCCGCAGCCGAGGCTTTGGCACGCGCAGGTGTCGGCACACTTACACTTATTGATCGTGATTTTGTTGAGTGGAGTAATTTACAACGCCAGCAACTTTATACCGAGCAAGACGCACAGCAAAAGTTGCCTAAAGTAATTGCGGCTAAAACTAGATTACAGGCGATTAATAGCACCATTCAAATTCACGCTCATATTGCAGATGCTTACTCTGAACAACTTATTTCCCTGCTTGACGGAGTCGATATTATGATAGATGCAACAGATAATTTTGATATCCGTTTTATGCTAAATGATGTCGCACAAAAATATAATATCCCTTGGGTGTATGGCTCATGTGTCGGTAGTTATGGTGCTTACTACACCATTTTGCCACATAGTAACCCTTGCTTACGTTGCCTTTTAACAATAATTTCGAATACAGGCATGACGTGTGACACCGTTGGAATTATTAGTCCTGCCGTGCAATTAGTTGCTGCATATCAAGTCGCTGAAGTACTAAAATATTTAGTTGGTGATACTGATAAGCTACAAAAAAAATATGTCATGTTTGACGTATGGCAAAATCAACACCATGCTATTGCTGTTGAGGCTATGCATAATGCAGACTGTCCTAGCTGTGGTAACGCGCCTAGCTACCCTACACTCGATTATCAAAACCAAACAAAGCTTGATGTTTTATGTGGACGTGATGCTATACAAATCCGTCCTGCCCAACCAATAACTTATGATTTAAACCAACTAGCTGAACAACTTCGCCCTCACGGTGACATACAGCAAAATGATTATTTACTATCGTGCCAAGCTGAGGATTATCGCATTGTTGTTTTTAAAGATGGACGTGTTGTCATTCACGGCGTACCAACGATTGCACAAGCAAAATCAATTTACTATCGTCTATTAGGATAAGGAGTGTTAATCATGTTAGAAAAAAGAAATCCCATCCCAGTCAGTGAGGCTGTTGAACGTGTCATGCAATTTGCCTACACCGAAAAAATTGAGCACGTAGCTATTGCACAAGCTTACGGGCGCTATTTAGCAACAGACGTTATCGCAGATGCAGATGTGCCGTCCTTTGACCGCTCACCTTATGATGGCTTCGCCATTCAAGCTGCCTCAAGTCAAGGTGCTTCAGCTGATAATCCTGTTACATTTACTGTAGTTGGCGAAATTGGCGCAGGCTATGTACATACAACACCTGTAGGTCCATTTGAAGCCGTACGCATTATGACAGGTGCTCCCATCCCACAAGGTTGCGATGCAGTTGTTATGCTAGAGCTAACACAGTCCAACAAACCAAATACA
Source organism: Metalysinibacillus saudimassiliensis (assembly GCA_000935965.1). Lineage (GTDB taxonomy): Bacteria > Bacillota > Bacilli > Bacillales_A > Planococcaceae > Metalysinibacillus > Metalysinibacillus saudimassiliensis. Next base: position 185,823 of record LN483074.1, on the reverse strand, counting down.
ATGACAATTAAACGTGCATTTGCATCAGGTACAAATATTTCGTACCAAGGCGAAGACGTCAAAAAAAATGCTGTGCTTGTACAAAAGGGCGAGTTTATTAACCCTGGCGTAGTAGCACTCCTTGCAACATTTGGTTATAGCGAAGTTGCTGTATATAAAAAAGCAGTTGTAGGTGTAATTGCAACAGGTAGCGAGCTACTTGAGCCTAATGAGGCGTTGCAACCAGGCAAAATTCGCAATAGCAATGCCTACACACTGCTCGCGCAAATCGAACGTGCTGGTGCAATCGCAAAATATATCGGTAAATTTGAAGATGACTTAGACGTTTGTATCGACGTGGTAAAACGCACGCTCCAAGAGGTAGATATACTCATTACAACAGGCGGTGTATCCGTTGGTGATTATGATTATTTACCTGCTATTTACGAAGCACTTGGCGCAGAAGTACTCTTTAATAAAATCGCGATGCGTCCAGGTAGCGTAACTACTGTCGCACAACTTAATGGCAAGTTATTATTTGGACTGTCAGGTAACCCTTCAGCGTGTTATGTTGGTTTTGAGTTATTGGCACGTCCTATTATCCGCGCAGCTTATGGTAGCACACGCCCACATCTTCGTAAGGAAAAAGCAAAGCTTGGCGCTGATTTTACAAAGGCCAATCCGTTTACTCGCTTTGTGCGTGCAAGCGTACACTTTGACGGCAATCAACTGGTTACCGTACCATCAGGCTTTAATAAATCAAGCTCCATCTCATCACTCGTAGAGGCAGATGCCTTTATCGTTTTACCAGGTGGCTCGCGTGGCTATGAACAAGGCATGGCAGTTGACGTTGTATTACTTGATGATACACAGGGAAGTGAGTGGCCGTGGGACAACATCAAAAAATCCTACAAGTCGTAGGCTATCAAAACAGCGGCAAAACTACTATCACGCGCCAGTTGATTGCGGATGCTACAGCTAGCGGTTTACGTATTGGCTCTATTAAACACCATGGCCATGGCGGCAAGCCCGATGCACCGAGTAATAAAGATAGCACGCTCCACGAACAGGCGGGTGCTGTTGTTAGTGCAGTCGAAGGTGGGGGCGCACTCCGCCTTAGCATTGAAGATAATAGCTGGGAGCTTACAAAAATTTTAACGCTATATCAAAGCTTTGCGCTCGATTTTATTTTAATTGAGGGCTATAAACAAGCACCTTACCCTAAAATTGTGTTATTACGAAGTGACAAAGACGCGGCGTTACTCACGCTTAGCAATATTCACTGCATTTTATATTGGGAAGGTACAACCATTCATCAGCAACTTAATGTGCCTAGCTTTTCATTAACTGAGCACGCACAGTACCAACCGTTTTTACTTCAAGAAATGAGGAATTTACTATGACTACATCGATGTTCGAAATCGTCAATGAGCCAATTGATGTTGAGCAAATGCGTTTAAAGGTCGTTAGCCGTAACGCTGGCGCTATCACACTTTTTGTTGGCACAGTACGTGAAATGACAAAGGGTAAAAAAACTCTACAGTTGGAATATCAAGCCTACCCTGCAATGGCAGTAAAAATGCTTGAACAAATCGCACAGGAAGTTAGTGAACGTTGGCCAGAAGCAATAATTGCTATCTCTCACCGTGTGGGGCGTTTAACTATTTCAGATATTGCTGTTGTCATTGCGGTTTCTTCGCCGCATCGTAAAATGGCATACGAAGCAAACGAATATGCCATTGAACGTATTAAACAAATTGTACCTATTTGGAAAAAAGAATTTTGGGAAGACGGCACTGCATGGATTGGCGATCAATTGGAAAATGTGCCCTATACATCCGGTGCACCAACGTTAGAGGAGGATAATAATGATTAATATTTTATTATTTGCCCATTTACAAGAAACCATTGGACAAGAAAAACTACAAGCTGATTTACCAGCAAGTACAGTGCAAGAGGTAAAAGCTTGGCTCGAAAGCAATTACTCGGTTTCTGTACAGCAAGTTATGACAGCTGTAAACGAAGCCTTTGCTACTGACGACCATATCGTACAGCCTGGTGATACCATCGCCTTTATCCCACCAATTAGTGGTGGCTAATACAAAAAGCCTTAGAGCGCGGGCTCTAAGGCTTTTATTTATGCTTTCATTATGTGCACAGCAAGTAACATAACAAAGGAAATACCTATCATGCTTATCACCCATGACCAAGCGAGTGACATGTTTCCACCATCAATAGCCATATAAATTGCGAGAGGGGTTGTTTGTGTACGCCCAGGTAAATTACCCGCAAACATTAGCGTAGCACCAAACTCCCCTAGCGCACGTGTAATACTTAAAATCCCTCCAGAGATGATGGATTTTAAGGCGAGCGGCACAGAGACAAATAAAAATACTTGCCACTCCTTTGCGCCGTCTACACGTGCCGCATTCTCGATATCTTCGTCTACTGACGCAAAACCTGTTTTTGCCGATTGATACATTAAGGGAAAGGCGACAACAGAGGATGCTATTACAGCAGCCCACCACGTAAACATAACAGGCTTATCAAAAATGGCTACAATCAAATCACCTACCACGCTATGCTTACCAAAAATAATAATAAGCAAAAAGCCAATAACGGTTGGTGGTAAAACTAAAGGTAAAAGTAGTACTGTTTCTAAAAATAGCTTTCCTTTAAACTCGCGCTTCGCCATAAATTTGCCAAATAACGTGCCAACAATAATTACAAATACGCCAGCCACTAATGCAATTTCGAGCGATAGCTTTATCGGAGTCCAGAAATCAGTACTCATGTATTACTTAGCTCCTTTAAATCCGTATTGCTCAAACACTTTCATAGCTTCTTCGCTTTGCAAGAATTTATAAAAATCCTCTGCCTCAGCTGTATGTTTAGTGTCTTTAATTACGCCAACTGGATAAATAATTGGCGTATGTGTGTCAGCAGCTGCTGTCGCAATTGTTGCTACTTTATCCGAAATTAATGCATCTGTATTATAGACAAGACCTGCATCAACATTTTCTGTTTCTGTATAAGTTAGCACTTGGCGAACATCTTTTGCATAAACGACCTTAGGCTCTACTGCTGTCCAAAGGTTCATGTTTTCTAATGTTTCAACACCATATTTACCTGCGGGAACAGACTCTGGTGTACCTAACGCAATTTTATCTGCTTTTGTTAAGTCTTCAAATGACTTAATATCTTTTTCATTATTTTTTGGTACGACTACAACTAGTTCATTACCTAATAAATCCATACCTTGTGCTTCGTCAATTGAACCAGCATCTACTAGCTCATCAAATTTATCTTCTGCCGCTGAGAAGAAAATATCAACAGGCGCACCTTGCTCAATTTGTTGTTTTAACGCACCTGAGCCACCAAAGTTATAAACGATTTTTATGTTTTCATTGTCAGCTTCATATGTTTTTTGTAAGTCTTCTAAAGCATTTTGTAAGCTAGCAGCTGCTGATACTGTTAATTCTACAGCTTCAACTTTTTCTGCTGGCGTTGTTTTTTCTACTTCTTTCGGTGCTTCTGTTTCTTTTTTAGCTGTATCTTCTCCGTTACCGCAGCCAGCTAACACACCTGTAAGTAAGGCTAGTGAGGCAATTATTGTTGTGATTTTTTTCATTTTTACTATGCTCCCTTTCTAACCAGTTATAACAAGACATAACTAATTATAATTAGTTATAACGAAAAAGCCAATAGTTTGATTTTATTTTGTGAAATCATTTACTTGCGGTAGTATAAGAGTTGGAGGTTTTATAATGTCACAATCCTATACAGTAGAAGAAGTTGCGCAATTACTTAGAGTATCCAAATTAACGATTTATGATTTAATAAAAAAAGAAGAACTCCCGATTTTTCGCGTTGGGCGACAAATGCGTATTGATAAAAATGATTTACAATCCTATATTCACCAACATAAAACAGGCGCCACTACACCTACGCTTGCCACAGATAAAATTGTCATTTGTGGGCAAGACATCGTATTAGATGTGCTTGGTAAATATTTAGAGCGTGCGCTAGGGCGTAAAGTTTTACGTTCGCACGAAGGTAGTTTTAATGGGGTATTGTCGCTTTATAATGGCGAGTGTGATATCGCGAGCTTGCATATGTATGATGGCGACACAAACGAATACAACACACCCTACTTAAAAAAGATTTTAGTAAGCCATGCCTATGTACTACTTAACCTCGTACAGCGACAGGCAGGCTTTTATGTACAGAAGGGCAACCCTCTCGCAATTCACAGCGTAGCTGATATTAGCACAAAAAATGCTACCATCATTAACCGAGAAAAAGGCTCAGGTGCTCGCGCGCTACTGGATGAGCAGTTACGCACCCACCATATCGCGCCAACTCATGTGCTTGGCTACACTAACGAAGAAGCAAGTCATATTGATGTAGCCGCGGCTGTTGCTAATAAGCAAGCTGATGTTGGTATTGGCATCGAAAAAACCGCTAAGCTTGTAAATGTTGATTTTGTTCCACTTATTACAGAGCGCTATGATATTGTATTGCTAAAAACTGTTGACAATACTGCGCTTATTGAGGCTGTACAAGCCATTTTACAGTCAGATGCTTTTAAAGCAGAGGTTGCTGCACTCGGCGATTATGACACAGCCAAAACAGGGCAAATTATGTACGAAACGTTATAAAAAAGCAATGGGCGCACACACTGCACCCATTGCTTTTTATAATGTTTTACCTGTCTTTCCATCAAAAAACACATACTGTTGTAACGCAATCGTAAGTTGCTCACCTACTACCACACTTTGTTGCCCAGGCCATTTAATTGTCCACAACGCCTCACCAAGTTGCACACTGCTGTGCGTTTCGTGACCAAGATGCTCCACATTTACAACCTTCGTAGTAATAGCTTTTCCACGCACAATATTTTCTGGGCGTACGCCTAGATGCATAGGCTCACCTTGTGGTAAACGCGCAGCTAGCTCTGTTGGTAAAGTAAGCACACTGCCCTCTGCTAGTGTAAGCGTTACGCCTGTTAATGTAGCTTTTATAAAATTCATTTTAGGCGCACCAATAAAGCCCGCTACAAATTGATTAGCAGGCGCATTATATAATGTTAAGGGTGAACCTACTTGTTGGATTTCGCCATCATTAATGACCATAATACGGTCACCCATTGTCATAGCTTCCGTTTGATCATGCGTCACATAAATTGTAGTCAGCCCTAGTTTTTTTTGGAGCGCTTTAATTTCTGTACGCATCTGCGTGCGCAACTGAGCATCTAGATTAGATAGTGGCTCATCCATTAAACAAAGTGGCGCATGACTCACAATAGCACGCGCTAGTGCGACACGTTGTCGTTGACCACCTGACAGCTCTTTTGGCTTACGCTTTACATACGCTGTTAAGCCAAGTAGTGCTATGCTTTCTTGTAAACGCTTTTGCTGTTCATCCTTTGGTATCCCTTTGCGTTTTAAACCAAATAAAATATTATCCGCTACCGTTAAATGGGGATACAACGCATAATTTTGAAAAACCATCGACAAATCACGTTCACGCGGTGAAAATTTTGTGACGTCCTTGCCATTTATATAAACATTGCCATCCGTTGTATCATCGAGCCCAGCAATTACACGTAATAACGTACTTTTTCCTGAACCTGAAGGGCCAACTAACACAAAAAACTCGCCTTGTTCAATCGCTACTGTAATATCCTTCAGCACCATTTGCTCATTGCTATATTGCTTGTGTACATGTTGTAATTCAATAAAACTCATACAGCCGCTTCGCCTCCCGTTAAATTAGTTGTATTGTAGCACAAAAAAGTGAACAGCCTTAATGGCTATCCACTCTTACTACCTCACCGTATAACGCTGGGCGACGGTCATTATAAACTGGAATGCGTGTGCGTACCTCAGCTACTGCCGAAAAATCAACATCCACAATAGCGAGTTCTTCTTCATCGCCACCTGTCCATAAAATTTCGCCCCATGGGCCAATAATCATCGAGTGCCCATTAAAATTTTCTTTTTTATGTGACAAGCGATTAACTGCAATCACAAAGCATTGATTTTCGATAGCACGCGCTTGCAGTAGTATTTGCCAATGGTCTACACGTGTAGTTGGCCACTGTGCAGGGATAAATAATACATCTGCACCTTGTAGTGCATGTGTACGAAGCCACTCAGGGAAGCGCGTATCATAACAAATCACGCCACCCGCTTCTACCTCACCAAGTGTAAATCGATTAACGCGGTCACCTGCAGTTAAATATAAATGCTCATCCATTAATCTAAACAAGTGTACCTTGTCATAATCCCCTACTAGCTCACCATCTTTATTAACGGTATACATCGTGTTATAAAAATGTTCACCTTTTTTTGTAGCAACAGAGCCACCAACAATATGCACAGCCAACTCCTTCGCAAGTTTACATAAAAATGCTTTCGTACGCGTGCCCTCTACATCTGCAAGCGTTGCTATTTCTTTTAGGGCAAAGCTTGTGTTCCAAAGTTCAGGCAACACAATAATTTGCGCACCTTTCACTGCCGCTTCTCGAATTAAACGCTCAGCTGTAGCAAAGTTGCGCTCTACATCGCTATACGCCACATACATTTGAATACATCCTACTTTCATTTGTCCCATCCTCCTAAAAAAACGACTACCTTGCGAAAGACAAAGTGGTCGTTTATTGTGTAATGGCTTCAAACTTAGCATGTGTAACCCGTGCTAAATCCTCCACGCTAATATGAAGCTGTAATCCGACCTTACCTGCACTTACAATAATACGGTCATGTGCCTTAGCACTGCTATCAATAATCGTAGGATACATCTTCTTCATACCTACTGGTGAGCACCCACCTCGAACATAGCCCGTAGTCGTTAACAGTTGATCAAGTGGTAACATCTCAACCTTTTTAGCTCCTACTGCCTTCGCAGCTGTTTTTAATTCTATCGTTTGTGCCACCGGAATAACAAAAATAAATACATCTTCTTTAGCATGTGTCACTAACGTTTTATAAACTAGCGCCTCAGGCTGATTAATCTTGCTCGCTACTGATACACCATCAAGCTGTCCATCATTTACGCTATACTCTAACACATCAAAATTAATTTTTCGTTGTTCTAATAAACGAATTGCATTTGTTTTCAAACGTTTTTTAGCCATCGCATTAAACCCCTATCTCTCATTTATGCTGTTTGCGAAAATGCAGGCTCTCTAAATGCGCGGTACCCGTTTGCTACCATCGCTTTTGTACTATCATAAGTTTGGGTCGCCTTCGCAAACAAACGATCCTTCATTAATTGCTCTAAATTACGCCCAAAAATTGTTTCTTTCGAAGCATCACGCGTAACATCCTTTACAAAACGCTCTGGTACTTCTAATGCTGTATCTTGTAAAAAAGCTGGCGCTTGCAATTGTGCTTTTGCCTGCTCAATTTGTGATACGGCACTTGCTGCTACTTTTAAATCCTGTGCTGATGGGTTAGCTGGTGCTAATGCTGCTTGACGCACACGTTCTAAAATAGCAATTGTTTCTTGTGCATCATTACTTGCAGGTGTTTGAATAGCTACTTCTCCAAACGTTGCATAGTGTGTGCCATCTAGTCCTTGTGTAAAGTCATACGTAACAGTACCTGTAATATTACCACCAACAGCCTTATGCACCTGCTCATGTGCGTGTACTTCTCGATCAGCCTGTTGTAAATCTGTTAATTGTTTTTGCTCTTGTTGTGAATAATCTTCTTTAACTAACTTCTGACTCTTCCCTGATAAAAGCTGCTCTAGCTCGGCCAACGCTGAGTTTTTAGCAGGCTGAAAATAATCAGCATTTTTCTTGTAAGCATCGCCTGCTTCCTTGCGCAACTGCTGACGTTTGCGTTCATCTTGCTGATACAAACGTTCTGGTTGTACGACACTTGCTGCTATCCTCATAGTAATCCCCCCTACTTCGTTATTCGTAATGTGCATCCATTATACACGACATTGACAGTTAATTGTAGTTAGCCATAAGAGTTGAGCATTTAGTACAAAAAAATGTTCATTTGGTAGTTGCACCAAATGAACATTTTATTTATTAGCTACATGCGCTTGCTGGTGCAGCTGTAAATTCAATTTCAAAACCAAGGTCTTGTAGCATTAAGTAGTCGCTATTTTTTTCTTGGCCTTCAGTTGTTAGGTAGTCACCAACAAAAATACTATTAGCGACATACATACCAAGTGGCTGTAGTGAGCCAAGATTAACTTCACGTCCGCCCGAGATACGGATTTCTTTCGTTGGGTTAATATAACGGAATAAAGCTAATACTTTTAAGCAGTAGCGTGGGTCTAAATCATTTGTGCCTTCTAATTTTGTACCATCAATTGCGTGTAAAAAGTTTACCGGAATTGAGTCAGCATCTAATTGATGAAGTGCGCGCGCGATATTAACAACGTCTTCTTTTGTTTCACGCATACCAATAATCGCACCTGAACAAGGTGAGATACCGTGTTTCTTCGCAATTTCCACCGTATTTACACGGTCTTGGTACGTATGCGATGTTGTAATGTAATCATGGTGGCGCTCAGATGTGTTTAAGTTGTGGTTGTAACGGTCAACGCCTGCTTCTTTTAACTGCTCTGCTTGTTCTTCCTTTAGTAAACCTAAGCAAGCACAAACTTTTAAGCCGTATTTCTCTTTAATTTCTTCAACCGCTTCACTTACCACATTAACGTCCTTACGTGTTGGGCCACGGCCACTTGCTACGATACAGTATGTACCAATTTTATTTTCATAGGCGCGTTTTGCACCTTCTAAAATTTCTTCTTTCGAAATAAATGGGTATTTGTCGATTGGTGCTGTTGATTTTGATGATTGAGAACAGTAGCCACAATCCTCTGGGCAGTAGCCGCTTTTAGCGTTCATAATCATATTTAATTTTACTTTTTTACCGTAATAATGCTTACGAATCGCAAATGCACCATCTAATAATTTTAATAAGTCATCATCATCACTTGTTAAAATTGCCATAGCCTCGTCATTTGTAATTTTTTTACCCTCAATTACTTCCTCTGCTAGCTGTAACCAGTTCATGTCAATCTCTCCCTTTTCCTTGTTAACGTAAAATGGATAACCCCTCATATTGTTAACTCATTTATAAATAAAGTTAACACACTATGTTTACTAATGTAAATAGTCGATTGTCAATATTATCTGAAAAAAACAAAAAAGGAGGAGATGTTACACCCCTCCCACTCACTTTATACCAAATGCTTATCTGCCATAGTTGGCAAAACGCCAGCGGCCTTAAAGGCTTGATGCAAACGCATAGCAAATAGCCCTGTAATTATAGCCAGCCCTACGTCTATTAGTGCACCACCACTAAAGCCAATAGCCAAAATACCAATCCAACTCGTATCCATACCTAACCAAAAATTAAGGGCATAATATAAATAAGGCAAAGCCACACCATAAATACATACAAGACCTACTAAATTAGCTGTAATAAAATCTTTACGCGTTGGTGAAGCTTTGCGCTCAAGAAATGCACCCATCACATAAGCAGCTAAGGCAAAGCCAATTAAGTAACCAAAGCTAGGCTTAAAAATATAAGCTAGCCCACCACCTTCATTAAAAACAGGGACTCCTGCTAAACCAACTGCAATATATACAAGTTGGCTATATAATGCGCGTTTACTACCTAGTAACGCCGCAGCTAAAAATACTACTACAATTTGTAGCGTAAATGGCACTACAGGGATTGGTACTTTAATAAAAGCACCAATAGCTGTTAATGCCGCAAACATCGCAACTAATACTAAGGATTTAGCCTTCATACGTAGCCCCTCGCTCCGCAAAAAATTGCTCTACTGTTTCCTTAGTTGTAGCAATCATAAAGTCCATTTCTTCCTCGGTGATGCTATAAGGTGGCATAAAGTAAATGATATTACCTAACGGACGGATTAATAACCCTTTGTCTAACGCACGCTTATAAATTTGATAACCAATACGCTCCTCACTCGGAAGGTCTTCCTTTGTCATCTTATTAGCAACCATCTCAATAGCACCAACCATACCTGTTTGGCGATACTCACCGACATAAGGTAAATGCTCAAAAGCAGCACGCGCTTTTTGATTTAATAATGCCGCTTTTTCTTTTACGACTTCCATATAGTTTTCTTCTTCAAAAATAGTTAACACTTCCTGTGCAATACGGCAAGCTAACGTATTACCTGTATAACTATGAGAATGTAAAAAAGCCTTCATAGTACCATAATCGTCATAAAATGCATCGTACACTTCATTTGTTGTCATTACGACGGATAGTGGGAGGTAACCTGCTGTTATCCCTTTTGACAAACACATAAAATCCGGTGTAACACCTGCTTGTTCACATGCAAATAATGTACCTGTACGTCCAAAACCAACCGCAACTTCATCCGCAATAAAATGCACGTCGTATTTTTCGCACAATGCTTTGAGCTTTGTTAAATATAGTGCTGGGTACATCTTCATACCTGCGGCTGCTTGAATTAAAGGCTCAATAATAATAGCCGTTAACTCCTCATGATGCTCAGCTAAATCTTGTTCCACATATTGAATGCACTGAGCCGAACAGCTTTCAGGCTTATCATTAAATGGACAGCGATAGCAATCAGGTCCCTGACTACGCACAGTATCAAGTAGTAACGGTGTATATACCTCGTTATATAAATCCACACCGCCCACTGATAATGCACCAATTGTTTCGCCGTGGTAAGCATTTGTTAAGGCTAAAAAGCGCTTTTTATGTTTTTTATTTGTTTGTGCATGGTATTGAAAGCTCATTTTTAAGGCTGCTTCAATTGCAGCTGAGCCATTGTCCGCAAAAAATACTTTTTCCAACCCTGGTGGGGTTAAGCGTACTAAACGCTCTGCTACTTCAATCGCTGGTTTATGGGTAAAGTTAGCAAAAATCGTATGCTCTAATGTCGTTGCCTGCTCTGCTAATACTTTACTAATACGTGGGTTAGCATGGCCAAATAAATTGACCCACCACGACGATACCGCATCTAAATAACGCTTGCCCTTCTCATCATATAGCCAAACACCTTCACCTTTAGTAATTACTTTAGGCGGAAATTTTTCGTAGTCTTTCATTTGGGCACATGGATGCCATACATGCGCTAGGTCACGCTTTTGTAAATCCGTCATTTGTTCATTTGCTAGTAATTGAGTTGTACAGTTCATTGCTTTAGCGCCTCCAATAATGTCGATTGTTCAAAGTTTAGGTTCTCCAGATCCTGCTCTTGTTGCACTTTTGGTAAAATCGCATACGGTAATTTCGTGTGCGCTACCATTGTTTCGATATTATTTTGCTCCATGGCACTATTGGTATTGCCGTTATACACAATGCCCTTAATTTCGATACCACGGCGTTGTAATGCTTCTACTGACAACAACGTATGATTAATTGTGCCAAGTCCCGTCTTTGTTACAAGTACAACAGGTAGCTTAGTTTGCTCAATTAAATCAATTAAACTATACGTACTCATTGTTTTAAGTGGCACAAATAACCCACCAGCTCCCTCACAAATCACAACATCATACGTCTGTTGTAGGTTCTTCAATTGCGTTAAAATTACTTGTTCATCAATTTCCTTACCTTCAAGCTGTGCTGCATAATGCGGTGAGGCAGGCACTTTATACGAAAAACCATTCATTTTTTGTACATCTAATGGCTGACGACTATATTTTTGATACATTGTCGTATCATAATACGTCGCTTTGCCATCAATCTCTACTTCCCCTGTTTGTACAGGCTTATATGGCATTGTGTTGTACCCTAACGCCTGTATTTGACGTAACATCGTAGCCGTAACGAAAGTTTTGCCTACATCTGTATCTGTCCCTACTATCCAAAAGTGTTGCATTGGTTAACTCCCCCTCATTTGTGTTAACTAATTATATTATAGAGTTTACACAAATTAGTTTTAGTTGTAAATATATTTTGACAATTCATTTTACAAATACTTAACTTGTTGCCTTCCCTAAAGCTCTGTACGATTAGAAGAAGGGGTGAAGGAATGAAAATATATTTCGAGATTTTTTTCGTAGCACTACGCTTAGGTATCACCTCATTTGGTGGGCCTACTGCACATTTGGGGTATTTTCAGAAGGAGTATGTACAAAAACGAAAATGGCTTACTAGTGCGCAATATGCCGACTTAGTAGCCTTATCACAATTTTTGCCTGGTCCTGCATCTAGTCAAGTAGGTATGGGGATTGGTTTAATACGTGGCGGACTTGCAGGGAGCTTACTGGCGTTTATTGGCTTTACCCTACCATCCGTGTTGATTTTAATGAGCTTTGCTTTGTTTTTAACAGGCACTACTGTAGATACCAGTTGGGTACAGGGGCTAAAACTTGTGGCTGTAGCTATTGTGGCGCAAGCTTTAGTGGATATGAGTCGAAAATTATTACCAACTACCAAACATGTGCTGCTAGCTCTACTTGCTTTTGCGATATTATTTACCTTACAAGTCGCATGGCTACAAATCGCAATCATTTTAGTCGCCGCAGTTATTGGTCAGGTAGTGTTTACAAATGAGCAACCTGCACAATCAACCCTTACCTTCTCTAAACGTCTAGGTGTGCTATGCTTAACGCTTTTCGTTGTTTTACTCATCGGTTTACCATTAATTGCTCAGTTTACTGCCAATACTTGGCTTAGCTTAATCGAAAAATTTTATACAGCAGGTGCATTTGTTTTTGGTGGTGGACATGTCGTGCTTCCTCTACTCGAAACACAATTTGTAGCAACGGGTATGGTGTCAACAGCTGACTTTTTAGCAGGCTATGGTGTAACCCAAGCTGTACCAGGTCCTCTCTTTACCTTTGCTGCCTATTTAGGCACACTGACACATGGTGCTACTGGGGGTATTGTGGCTACGCTGGCAATATTTTTACCAGCTTTTTTATTAATTGTTGGTGCGCTTCCCTTTTGGCAACTATTGAGTGCTAACCCACAACTACGCGGTGCAGTTATTGGTATGAATGCTGCCGTTGTTGGTATTTTAGCTGCAACCTTTGTTTCACCTATTATTACGCAAAGCATTGGGAGCATAAAAGATATAAGTTTTACGTTGCTATTACTTGTTGTGGTATTTTTCGCTAAACAGCCACCTTGGGTAACAGTATTACTTGGTCTACTCATTGGCATCATCTTTTACTGAATCAAAAAAGGGTTGCGCCGAGGCGCAACCCTTTTTGATGTTTAGTTAAGTTGTAATGATTTTTTAGAACCCATTAAAGCATCTACCACATAGTCTGCTGATACTACTTGTGCTGCTTCTACTAAGTTATCTTCCTTCACACCATTATGAATCATACAAGCTGAACAAACTTTTAATGTACCGCCAGCTGCGATAAATTTCTCTAGTAACTCCTGTACAGGTAGGAATGGTCCGCCGATGTTAATTGATGCTACAAAACCTTTTGATGCTAAGTGCACAGCATCTGATAGTAATAGGATCTCAGCCTTATGCCCTTTTTCAGCGGCCTTCCAGCCCATTGTAAATGCAATTGTTACGTTGTTTGGATTATTATCATGATGCGCTAATGTAATTAATAAATCTGCGTATTCCATAATTATTTCCTCCTCTTTTATATACCCTCACCCGTATAATACCGTGTATTATGAATTTCTCCTACTACTATGCTCAAACTTACGCTATTATATAAGTATATACTTATATGAAAAGAGGTAATTTATAATAATCCAACAATTAAAGGCGTTAGCAGATGACAACCGCCTACTCATTATTTCTTGTTTAAAAAAGGGGGAGTGCTGTGTTTGTGATCTTGTAACAGTGCTTACTATTTCACAACCTGCTGTAAGCCAGCATTTAAAAAAACTCAAAGAGGCGCAAATTATTGAAGAGCGTACAGAAGGTAAGTGGAAGTATTATAAATTAGCTACACCTATGACGCCTATTGTGGCAAGTGTAGTGAACCAATTAGCCGTGCCTTGCTTTACTAAAGGAGCGTGTAGTAATTGATAGCCGCTATTTTATTTTTAATCACGCTGCTCTTTGTCATCTGGCAACCTAAAAATTTGTCCATCGGCTGGTCGGCAATGATTGGAGCAATGCTTGCTTTAGTATTTGGTGTTGTTAGTTTTACAGATGTAATCGATGTTACGCAAATTATTTGGAATGCGACACTCGCCTTTATTGGTATTATAATTATTTCATTAATTTTAGATGAAATTGGCTTTTTTGAATGGGCAGCACTGCATATGGCGCGCCTTGCTAAAGGAAATGGTATTTTATTATTTATTTACTTAATTATATTAGGTGCAATTGTCTCTGCACTATTTGCTAATGACGGTGCAGCACTTATTTTAACCCCAATTGTACTCGCTATGATTCGTAGCCTACATTTTGATGACCGTATGATTTTTCCTTATATTATTGCTAGTGGCTTTATTGCGGATACAGCATCACTCCCGCTTGTAGTGAGTAACTTAGTAAATATTGTGTCAGCAGATTTTTTTGGTATTCACTTTATGGCTTATGCACAGCAAATGTTTGTACCGTTTATTTTTTCCGTACTAGCTAGTATTGGCGTATTGCTTTTATTCTTCCGTAAGCAAATCCCTAAAAATTATGATTGCACGATTTTACCAGCACCTGTTAGTGCCGTAAAAGACCAAGCACTATTTAAATTGTCCTTTGTATTACTAACGTTGCTATTGCTTGGCTATTTTTTAAGTAGCTTTGTGGCGATTCCCGTATCTTTCATTACAAGTGGCATTGCGCTTATTTTTTTAGCGCTCGCACAAAAAAGTAAAGCAGTAGCTACGCAACGTGTCCTGCGCGGGGCACCTTGGGCAATTGTATTCTTTTCACTTGGTATGTATGTTGTTGTCTATGGGCTACGCAACGCAGGGCTTACACAAATGTTAACAGCTGTCATTGAGCAGGCAACAACACAAGGCTTATTTGTCGCTACTATTAGTATGGGCTTTATTGCTGCACTTATTTCTTCTGTCATGAATAATATGCCTACTGTAATGATTGACGCATTAGCAATTGCTGACACTAGCGCAACAGGTACCATGAAAGATGCCTTAATTTATGCTAATGTTATCGGCTCTGACCTCGGCCCTAAATTTACACCTATTGGTTCACTTGCTACATTGCTTTGGCTTTATGTCTTAAAACAAAAAGGCATTACCATCTCATGGGGCTATTATACGAAAGTTGGTATTTTATTAACTGTGCCTGTACTATTTATTACATTAGTTGGACTATACCTCACATTATAAAAAGAGGCTGGGACAAAACCCTAGTCAATAAGAAAAGACATTCACGATTTTATTCAAATCGTGAATGTCTTTTTTATCTGCTTGTCAGCCGTTGTTCATCGTTTCGGACGACGCTTTTCGCGGGCACGGCTCCATCTAATTTTTTTCGCGAGGGCGCGAAATTGGCCTTGCATTAATGGCGACAAACTTAAGAAAGTACGCAATACGGGAATGGTAATTCCCAATTTATACATAAAAATAGAGAAGGTGATGTCAAATTCGACATCACCTTCTCTATTAAAGGCTGGAATTTTCACTTATGTCCCAGCCTCTTTTTATTGTAATGCCTGTGTTAAGTCTTCAATTAAGTCTTCAATATCCTCAAGTCCTACGGATATACGAATAAGCTCATCCTCAATGCCTAAAGCCAAACGACGTTCACGCGGAATAGAAGCATGCGTCATTTTTGCTGGTAAAGAAATCAAACTTTCGACTGCGCCTAAGCTCTCTGCTAAAGTAAAGAATTTTGTACGTTGCAATAATGCTAGCGCTTGTTCTTCTGTCGCAACCGTAAAGGAAATAATACCGCCAAAACCACTCGCTTGAGCCTCATGAATAGTATGACCTTTATGCGAGCTCAAACCTGGGTAATACACCTTCTCTACTTTAGGGTGTGCTACCAAAAATGCGGCTAACTTATTGGCGTTATGCTCGATTTCTTCCATACGTACGCCTAATGTTTTCATGCCACGAATTAAAAGCCAACTATCATGTGGGCTTAGGACAGCACCAGCCCCGTTTTGAATAAAATGTAGTTGCTCTGCCAACTGCTCATCTTTAACAGCTACTAAACCTGCTACTACGTCACTATGTCCACCTAAATATTTTGTTGCACTATGCACTACAATATCAGCACCCAGTACTAAAGGATTTTGCCAGTAAGGCGTACTAAACGTATTATCCACAATTAGCGTTAAATTATGTTGTTGCGCAAGTTGTGCGACTGCACGTATATCCGTCACCTTTAATAAAGGATTGGTTGGCGTTTCGATAAAAATTGCCTTTGTTGCAGGGGTAATTGCAGCTTCAATTGCCGCATGGTCTGCTGTATCTACAAAGCTTACACTAATATTATTTTTTGCTAAAATCTTTGTCATTAAGCGATATGTACCACCGTACACATCATCTGTAATAAGTAAATGGTCGCCCGCTTCAAACAATTGCATTACCGCATGGATCGCGGCCATACCAGAAGCAAAAGCAAAGCCATGTGTAGCTTGTTCAATTGCTGCAATAAAGCTCTCTACACCTTCTCGTGTAGGGTTGCCCGTACGTCCATACTCATACGTAAAATCTCCTACACTTTTTTGTTTAAATGTACTTGCTTGAAAAATTGGTAAAGATACGGCACCTGTTTGTGCATCTGTTGTAATACCACCATGAATTAACGCTGTTTTTTTACGCATTGCTTTGACCCCCAAATATATTTTTTGTTAAGTAACGATCACTGCTGTCCGGAAAAATGGTCACAATTGTTAATGGCCCTGTTGTCTGTTCAGCAATTTGCAAACAGGCATCTAGCGCCGCACCTGAAGAACTACCAACAAGTAACCCTTCCTGTGAAGCCAATTGTTTCACTCGTAAAAAGGCTGCATCATCCGAAATTGTATATACCTCATCAAATAAATCAGTAGTAAAAAATGGCGGAAATAATTCCATACCAATGCCCTCTGTACGGTGTGGCCCTGCTAAACCACCATTAATAATGGAGCCCTCTGGCTCTACAATAGCGGTTTTAATATGCGAGAATTGCTCTTTTAAATAGCGTGAAGTCCCCATAAACGTACCTGCTGTTCCTGCACCCGCTACAAAGTAATCAAGCGCATCTAGCTCATTGCTAATCTCTGGCCCGAGCGTGTGGTAATAAGTAGCTGGATTCCATTCATTCGCAAACTGGTTAGGAAAATAACTATCCTCAAGTTGTTGGTGAAGTGCTTGCGCCTTAGCAATAGCTCCCTTCATTCCCTGTGCTTTAGGTGTTAGTACAATCTCTGCACCTAATGCAGCTGCTGTTACTTGTTTTTCTACACTAAAGCCATCAGGCACAACAACCATAACGTTAACACCAAAATAAATGCCTGCGAGAGCTAAGCCAATTGCTGTATTACCTGCAGTAGGCTCAATGACTGTACCGCCTCGCTGTAGTTTACCACTTGCTAAAGCTTGCTCAATAATATGAAAACCTAAACGATCTTTAATGCTACCACCTAAATTTAAAAACTCTAGCTTGGCGTAAATTTTAACGTTTTCACGTGGTGCTATTTTTTTCAGCTCGTATAAAGGTGTATTACCAACGAGCGCTCGCATATCACTAACCATCCATCACAGCTCCCTTTATTAAACCAACTAAATAAGTTGGGATATGTATTGTTCATCATATTAGCACAGCTTGAAAAACAAAACAACACTAATCCTAGTTGACAACTAAGGTATTTAAATTTATGCTCGTTACATTACAGTAAATGGAGGCGGCTAGCATGCGAAAAATTTATACCTTACAAAAAACAGCACCACCCAAATTGCTTTGGCGCAGTGCTGTACCGATTTTATTTTTAATTATTTGGTTTTGGCTATCTACTTGGTTGCCTGTACCATCACCTACAATTTTTACGTTACATTAATCAAATTTCAAGCCTTTAAGTGCATTCGCTAAGGCATCATTTACTGGCTCTTCATCTTGCTGTTTCATAAATTTTTGTACTTCATGCTTACTCACTTTACCCTTATTATTTTGCTGGCGACGCTTTTGGAATGACGACATTTTTTCACGATAACCACAACGACATGTAAAGATTTGCCCATCTCCCTCACCACGTAGCTCTAATTTCTTTTTACACTCAGGGCAACGTGCATTCGTTGTGCGCGATACATTTTTACGATGTCCACATTCTCGGTCTTGGCACACTAACATCTTACCGCGCTTACCATTTACCTCAAGCATTGGCTTACCGCAATCTGGGCATGATTTAGTCGAAATATTATCATGCTTAAACTTCGTATCATCCGCTTTAATCTCACGCACAATTTCTTTCGTATATTGTTTCATTTCCGCAATAAAGTCAGCCTTTTTCAATTTACCTTGGGCAATTTGCTCAAGTTTTAACTCCCACTCACCTGTAAGCTCAGGTGAACGTAATCCTTCAGGGACTAAATCTAATAATTGTTTACCCTTTGACGTTACATAAATTTCTTTTCCTCCACGTTTTTCGATCAAGAAGGAGTTAAAGAGCTTTTCGATAATATCAGCACGGGTAGCTACTGTACCTAAACCTCCAGTTGATTTTAATGTAGCAGCTAACTGTTTATCACTCGCTTGTAAGTAGCGCGTTGGGTTTTCCATAGCTGATAGTAGTGTAGCTTCATTAAAGCGTGCTGGTGCTTTAGTTTGTCCTGTTGTTTCATGCACTACCGTTACATCTAACTTATCGCCCTTCGCAAGCTTTGGTAGTAACTGCTCTTTTACATCACTATCGTCTTCCTCTGCATGATTGTATACCTCTTTAAAACCTTGCACTGTTACGGTTTTACCACGCGCAATAAAATTTTCGTGCCCAATGGTTGCATGGATAGTTAATTGCTCATACTCATGTGGTGGATATAGCACAGCTAAAAAGCGCTTTACTACTAAATCATAAATTTTGCGCTCCTTATCATTAAATGCTGATTGATTAACATACTCCTCTGTAGGAATGATGGCATGGTGGTCACTCACCTTACTATCATCTACAAAAGATTTATTAGCTTTAATCGGTTTGGTTAATACTTTATTCGCTAATGTACGATATTCGCCAACGCCACATGATTTAATACGTTCTGGTAATGTGGCTACAATATCACTTGATAAATAGCGTGAGTCTGTACGTGGGTAAGTTAATACTTTATGCTGCTCATAAAGCTTTTGCATGATGTTTAATGTTTCTTTCGCAGAGTAGCCAAAAATTTTATTTGCATCACGTTGTAGTTCTGTTAAATCGTATAAGCCAGGTGCGTAGGTTTTCTTTTGTTTGATATCGAGCTGTGTAATAACCGCTTGTTGGTTGTTAATTTTTTTCATTACTGCTTCTGTTTTTGCACGATCAAATGTTTTCGTGTCCTTTGTTTGGCTATCTTGCCATGTTAACTTAACTGTTGGTGTTTTAGCTTCGATACCATAAAAGGTTTTTGGTTTAAACGTCATAATCTCTTGCTCACGAGCTGCAATAATGGCAACCGTTGGTGTTTGTACACGTCCTGCTGATAGTTGCGCATTATGTTTTGTTGTTAAAGCGCGCGTAGCGTTAAGCCCTACATACCAATCAGCCTCAGAGCGTGCGACAGCTGCATCATATAAATTTTCGTAAGCTTTGCCTGGTTTTAAACTAGCAAAGCCTTGTTTAATTGCCTTATCCGTTACAGACGAAATCCATAAACGCTTTATTGGCTTGTTGACGCGTGCTTTATCGATGATCCAGCGCGCTACTAGCTCACCTTCACGCCCTGCATCTGTTGCAATAATAATTTCATTAACATCTTTGCGTACAAGCTGTGATTTTACAGCATTGTATTGTTTAGTTGTTTGACGAATAACCGTCGTTTTTAGGTCGTTAGGTAACATTGGTAAGTCTTCTAAATTCCATGTTTTATACTTTTTATCATAAGCCTCTGGATCAGCAAGTGTTACTAGGTGGCCAAGCGCCCACGTCACAATATATTCATTGCCCTCTAAATAACCGTTACCTTTTTTTGAACAATTTAGCACACGCGCAATATCACGTGCTACTGAGGGTTTTTCTGCAATTACTACTTTTTTAGCCATGGTTTAGCTCCTCTTTATTGGTATATTTTTCGCGCCAGATTAAGCGCTGCTGTTGATTTAATTTTGCCTCTATTTGTGCGTCCCACTGTGCATCTAGCACATGCCAAACGCGTGCATAGTAGCTGTCTTCTTCTTTATTATAAAGCACAAAATACAAGCAAGGCACATCATATACTTGCTGATGACTCACCTGCTCAATTGTGGTGACAAGTTGCGCTGTTGACTTTGTAAGTTGTGCGCAGTATACCTCATCCTCAATACTAATCGCTTCAGAAATACCCTCAAGTGGCTCTGGCAAATATACATTAGCCTCAATGTCTTCTAAACTACTCGCTACAAAAGCTTCGTGCAATGTACTATAGAGCAAGATATCTATTGTTGTTTCGAGCTGCTGCTCAAAAATTCCAAGTGCTAGTTGTTGCTCGCCTTTTTCTGTTAGGTGATAACTCGTATCCTGTGTCAGCATGCGCTCACGCATAAGTGCCTGTAAAATATCCGTAATGAATAAAATTTCGACATGTAGCAACTCACTAATTTGTAGTGGATTTTTAATTGACATCTTTTGAATGACCAGTAAAACCATTTTCATTAATACGTCCATAGGCGCGCGTGAAATTGGTGTGTACTGTACCTCAATTGCTTGTACAGGCACACTAAAGTCACCATGCTCTACAATTTGAACATTTAAATCCTGTAATAGCTCGCGTGCTAAACGCTCTTTTAATTGCTCCATTACATCACTCCTATTGCCTCTACTTGTTGAAGCCCTCCCGCCTGCTGAACGGTTTGTTTTAACGTTTGGTACATACTGCGTGTAGGCGCTTGGCGTGCTTTATTAGCAAACATATCACTACTGCCCACGAGCACTAATAGTTGACGCGCACGTGATAAAGCAACATTTAAGCGGCGATAGTCCTTAGCAAAACCAACGTCGCCCCCTTTTTGTGCATTACGCACCATACTAACGACGACAATATCCATCTCCATCCCTTGAAACTTATCCACCGTACCCGTACGAACGAGTAGATGAGGTAAGTTAAGCTCCTGCGTTACTAAACGTGTTAAGCGCTTCACTTGCTCACCATAAAAACTAATCACACCTACACTTTTTTGCGAATCTTGAGGTAGCAAGCCAGCTTGTTTAGCTGTTGCAACCGCTTCGTTTGTTTCTCGTAGTAAATTAGCAATTGTAGTTAGCTCTCCTTCATTAAAACGACTTGTACCGTTTGGCATCTGTTGCTCCTCAAACTCGCTTGTAGTGGGCGTATCTAACCATACTAAATGATTGGCTCGCGTAAAATAAGAGGTTTGTAAGTAGTGATCACGTAGCGCATCCGAATCACTTAACCCACACTGCAAACCGCCTGCTTCGTCAGCATAAAACGGTGCAATACTTTGCATTATTTGCTCATGCATACGGTACTGAATGGCAAGCATTTGTTTATTGGCAGCTGGCAATTGTTTAAATAAGCGCTCAAATAGCGACTCTTTTAATAATTGTGCTAGCTCTTGCTTACCTTCAAAAGTAGGGTTGTTTTGTAAAATTTGCGCCATTGTTTCCTCAAGCGTATCGTCACCAAGTAATGGTGGTAGTTGATGGTGGTCTCCCACTAAAATAATTTGCTTACCTTTTAACATTGGTAATAATAACTCCGGCGGTGTAGCCTTCGATACTTCATCAATAATTACGGTATCAAATGTGTCAAAGCTATTGGTAAACTCTGCACGCGCTGAAGCTACACAAGTTGTGCCTACTACATTTGCATGGCGTACATACATCTCTCGTATTTTACTAACATCCTCGTCCGTTGCTCCTGCTAATAAGCTTGTCCAAGTTTGACGTAACTCATCAATAAGTGGCTGTTGGCGTTGCTGTTCTTCTAACACTTCACATTGCGCTACAATTTGCTGTAATGCTTGTTGCAGC
Source organism: Metalysinibacillus saudimassiliensis (assembly GCA_000935965.1). Classification (GTDB taxonomy): domain Bacteria; phylum Bacillota; class Bacilli; order Bacillales_A; family Planococcaceae; genus Metalysinibacillus; species Metalysinibacillus saudimassiliensis. Next base: position 163,820 of record LN483074.1, on the reverse strand, counting down.
TCTTTTTTCGTATGCTCTGGTGTTGTTTGTTGAAGCTGTTTTAATGCCTTAGCCTGACGCTGAAGTTCACTACCTTCTTTATTTTTTTCGCGGCTCAGCTCGGTTTGCTCTGTAATTGCCGCTTCGACTTGTTGCTGTTGTTGTTCAATTTGCTTTATAAGTTGTTGCACATCAACTAATTGCTGCTCAAGGCGTTGTAATTGAATTAATTGAAGCTCAACATCGAGTTGTGCTTGTGCTACTTGTTGCAATTGGTTATTTAGTGTTGCTATTGAGGCTGTAGGTGCAGTTATAGTAAAAGCTTGTAGCTGCTCTGTTAATGCTTGCTGTTGCTGACTATGATTCGTTGCCGTTTGACGAATAAAATCATTCATAAAACGCTCTTGGCGTAGCACATTTGGTAGCAATGAACGTAGGTAAGGTAACTCCTGCGTTAATGTTAGCTCACTCACCGCAAGCTGTTGACACTTGCGATGCACATACATACTCATCACCATAAAGGCTTGTAACCATGTTAGAAGCTCCTGCTCTTGCCACTGTGCTAAAGGCACTAGAGCGATTTTATCCTGTAAACTATGCAAGCCTTGCTGTAGTTTAGTCATTGAAAAATGCCCCTGTTTAGCAATAGCTTGTTGCTTACACATTGCATACTGTTGTTCTGTTAAATGAGTGGCTAACTCACTAATGATTTGCTTTAGCTCAACTTGTAGTTGCTGATGCTTAGTTAACTGCCCGTAGCTTCGTAGTGTATCACCAAGCCCTCTGGGAAAATGTCGAACTGAAAGCCCATAATGTTTAAAGTAGCGTGCTACACGCTCAGCTGTTGTTAACGTTGCAATAAAGCGTTCGGCATCGTCGTAATGCGCTTGGTCATATACTTTTTGTGAATGCGTCACGGTAAGTTGTGCAAGTTGTTGTGCTACGTGTTGGTAGGCAAGCTCAGTTTTATACGTTTGTTGTTGCTTGGCATAGCGTGCCATACGCTCAGTTAACTCCGCTACTGTTGGCTCACGCTGTTGTTGTTCAAAAAGCTGTTCAAGCTGATTTAACTGTGCAATCAGTTGTTCATTTAGCGCTTGCTGTTGGTTAAGAAGCGCTTGTTTCTTTTCGTCAGCCTCATCAATTTGCGCCTTACACGCTAGCATTTGTTCGCGTAGCTTAGGTAGTGCTTGCTCTGCTTCGTTTTTTTGTACAATGTCTGCTTCTGCTTGTGTTATCGCTTGTTGCAATTGTTGCCGCTCTGTTTGAAGTGCTGTAATTTTTGCCGCCTGCTCTTGCGCTACAGTAGGTTGCTGTACAATATCTGCTTGTACTGCTGCGAGCGTTTGCTCCAACCAGTAATAGCCAACATTATCCTCAATAAAAGGACGCCCCTCCTCCTCAATACTCTCTGTACGTCCAAAACGTAAAATACGCGTATCTACGTCTTTTAATAAACGGCCAAGTGCATTATCTACAGCTAAGTTAGACTGCGAAGCAATGAGGGTACGTTTACCTGCTCGCACATTTTGCAAACAAATTTCGGAGATAACTGTTGTCTTACCTGTACCTGGTGGGCCTTGTATAGTAAAAATGTCTGAAGCCGCAAGTGCACCTCTTACTGCATCTTGCTGGTATTCATTTAGCGTGTTGTAAAAGGTAATAGGTGCTAGCTCCTGTGGGGGCTCAAGTGTTGGTTTTTTATCAAATAAAATTTGCTCAAGGTTAGGATTTACCGCTAAACCATTAGCTAATGCTTTAAAACCGCCACGCAAACGTTGTAATTGAATAAGCGTAGCGCGATTACTAAAAGTCACAAGTTTATCACTATGTAGTAACTCACGTTTACGTGCCGCACGCTGGGCTTTGCCACGCAACTCAACAGTAATCGTTTTATCCTCCTTGTTGATTTTGCTTACACTGCCTGCCTCAGCATGCCCTGTAAAAGATACACCGTAGTTTTCGATTTGTTGTAGCTGTTTGCTAGTTAACGAAAGTTGTAATGTGAGCTTAGTAAAACTGTCATTAAAATAGGCATTGCGATAACTTGCTTCAATATCATTTTGTGTTTCCTTGCTCTCCTGAATTTGTAAATAGCCTTCCCAACCAGCAATACGTTTTTGCACATAAGCTGAGCGCTCTTTAGCAATCGGCAAATTTGCAATCTTTGTTCGAAATGGCTTAGCAAAAATTCCTTTACGGAATGTTTCTGTAATAAATTTAATGTCGAGTGATAGACGGTAGTTGGTTGCGAGATGCTGATGGTAGCGTTGTTGCTCAAGTTGATAATTAACTACGACAAAGCCATCCTCTTTACATAAACAATGCATAACAATGACATCGCCTTGTAATGCTTTATTTTCTGTGGGGCTAATAATTAATTTAACCTTTAGCTCATCTACTTCTTGTGCCGCTTCACGCTCAATATGAACACGATAAAAGGATTGCTTATTAAATAACTGCTCGGCCTTTTCGTAATGCGCCTCCATCTTTGCTCGCGCTGTTTTTGTTAAAATCAAACTACATTCTTGTCGCACACACTCACTCCCTCCGATTTACACATATCCTCTCATTTTAGCACAAAAAAATGCCGCAGCGTATTTGTAGCTCACGCTGCGGCATAGTAGATTTATTCGTCGATTGCTTCTTTACATAGCGTGTCGCTCATCGCACAATATTGTACGAAAACGCGCGCTAACTCACGTAGGCGATCTTGCACGCCTTTATCAATAATCTTATTATCTGCATTAAAATGCGTTGTATGTGTGTACACATAGTTAGGTGTAACTAATGCACGGAAGTAATCTAAAATTGGTTTTAGCTGGTTTTCCACCACAAGGTGATGCTGGTATGTGCCACCGTTTGCTACAATCGAAACCGGCTTATAGCGCATTGTTTTAGGGTGTAACATATCAAACGCATTTTTTAACACACCAGGGATAGAGGCTTGGAAGATTGGCGTTGCAATAATATAAGCATCCGCTTCCTCAAATTTTGCTACCATCGCTTTCATCGAATCATTTAACGGTGTGCCATCAACAATTTGGTGCTCATACTCACTAAAGTACATAATTTCTAATTCAAAGTTTGGCGCAAGGTCTTGAATGTACTCTTCAATTTGTTGTAAAATCGCGCCTGTTTTACGGCCTAATACTGTGCCGTCAACAAGTAAAATCTTCATGTCCTAATACCCTCCACTTAGTTAATAATGTTATTCCATTGTAGCAAAACATTATTGACCTGCGTAATAATTCGGATAAATTCAGTCTTTTGACGTAGCTTGCTTACGACGCTCTTGCTCTAATCGCTCCTGCACGCGTGCTTCCTTAACAGCAGGCGATACTAAGCTAACAATCGTTGCGCCTGACTCTACATTGCGCACTTTGCCATTAACAAAGAAGGAAATATCCCCTTCCTCACGCACAACAAATAATGGAATGCTATCCGGTGCTTTTGAGCGCATAAACTGATTATACGTATATTTATCTGTAATTGACGTACGACGCATCACAAAGCCTTGCTCTAATAAATCATTTAATTTATGAATGTCCTGTGTTGGCTCAAATAACATTTTACCGCCAAGTGACTTACGGTAATTTTGCGGGTCATTCATATGCATCGTTGTTTGGTACAAGTTTTCGCGACCTAAATCAGGCACAAAGCTTGAGCAAATCAACGCATTGTACGAATCATCCGTCGTTGCTGCAATCATTTTTTCGTATGGGGATAAATCTACACTGTACTCCGTTTGTTCGGATAATACATCACCTGTTAAACTAGGTATCCCCATGCGTCGTGCATCGCGTAAGTCTTGCCAGTTACGATCCATAATTAACACCGGCTTGTTTAACTCTTGTAACTCCTGTGCAAGTGTTGCTGCAAATGGTGAGCCACCTATAATCAATACACCTGACTCTTTAGTTGCCGTTAAACCTAGCTTATCTGCAAGCCAACTAATAGAAAATCCATGCGCAAGTACAGTAGCAAACACTAACGCCAATGTTAAAGCCGTTAGCACCTGTCCGTCTTCATAGCCTGCATCTACTAATACTGTTGCAAAGTAGCCCGAAACTGTTAAAGCTACGATACCACGCGGTGCAATCCAACCTAGTAGGATTTTTTCGTTTAATGGTACACCTGTATTAATTGTCGCAATAAAGATAGACAGTGGGCGTACGATAAACATCATTGCTAATACAAATAACAACATACGAATATCTAAAATACTTTTTAATGTATCGAGCGATAAGGATGCCGTTAACATTACAAAGACGCTTGAAATTAATAATACCGAAACATTTTCTTTAAAGTGACGCATATCACGAATTGAGCTTAAATGCATATTAGCCATAATCATACCCATAGCTGTAACAGCAAGTAACCCTGTCTCGTGCATAACTGCGTCACTCACACCAAAAGCTACGAGTACAAAGGCAAATACAACAGGTGATTTTAAATACTCTGGCACAAAACCACGCTCAAGTAAAATCCCTAAACCAAAACCAATACCTAGCCCTAGTAAAACAGCGAATAAGGATGCTGCAAAGAACTCTAACAATGCTACACCTGTTGTTTGTGCATCAATAAAAAGCACAACATTGAAGGCAAATAACGCAAGCAATGCGCCAAATGGATCAACGACTATCCCTTCCCATTTTAAAATGGATGCAGGGCGCTCTTTTAATTTTGCTTGACGTAACAGCGGTAAAATAACCGTTGGCCCGGTTACAATAAACAAGCCCCCAATAACAAAGGCTACTTGTAGTGATAGCCCTGCAATATAATGCGCCGCAAGTGAACCGGCAATCCAAGCTACAAAGGCTCCGATTGTCGAAATTCTAAAAATCGGCTTACGAAATCCTTTAATTTCCCTAAAGTCGAGACTTAAACTACCTTCGAATAAAATAATCGCTACAGCTAATGAGATGAGCGGATTAAAAATAGCCCCGAAACTTTGCGATGGATCAATTAATCCTAAAAACGGACCAACAAGTAGCCCCGCAAACGACATAATCACAATGGCTGGGATATTAAAGCGCCATGCTAGCCATTGCGATAAAATCCCTAAAAATACAATGAGTGTGATTTGAAATAATAAAGAATCTAACATAAACTTTTCACTTCCTTTCTTCTTTTCTTACCTTTTTCGTTATGTTTTACTCGCGTTCTTTCCAATTAAATATAATTTCCTCTTCTTGCTCATGCACCGCTGGCGGCTGTAATTGCTGTAGCTGATGAGATGGATAGATGGCTACCTTTTGTTTTTTTTCGTATAAGGCAATACAAAGCATAGCCTGCGCTACTTGCCGAGCTTCAATAGATTTAAAACGTTTAAGCGGACCTATTAACATAGGTCGTAAAAGTGCAAGTATTACTGCTCCAACGCGCTCACCAAAACGAAACTCTTCACGCGCACCTGTTAATAACGAAGGACGCACAATGGACAGCTGTGGCAAATCAAGCTCAATCAAATCACGCTCTAACATACCTTTTACCCTACTATAATAAACAAAAGATTTTGCGTTAGCATTCATTGCGGTAATTACAATAAAATGCGGTATGCCCTTTTTCTTTGCGAGTGATGCGATGTGTAAAGGGTACGAAAAATCCACCTTTTCAAAAGCCTCGCGTGAACCTGCCTTTTTAATTGTTGTACCCAAACAGCAATACACCTCGTGGGCAAAATCAATATCGCGCTCCTCTAAACGATCAAAATCACGTACCTTAACCATTAATTTATCGTGGGTAAAATCTATTTTTTTGCGCACAATGACTGTGACAGACACATACTCATCACACGCACATAATTGCTTTACTAACTCGCTCCCTACAAGCCCCGTTGCACCCACAACAATCGCCGAACGTAACTTCATGCTCGTCACCCCTTCTTTCTATCTTTATCTTTACATAGCTAAGCTACTATTTCACTATATAGTTTCGGCATATCGCGTTTGATTTTCCAATTTCCACATGCTATATTTCAAAACAGGTTACACTTTTATTATAGGAAGGAAGTTACGTATGCAAACGAAAAGTCAAATTCAATATCAAATTACTGAGCTTAAAATGGATTACATGAATTTACAAGGTGATATCGAAAAACTAGAGTCCACAGGACATAATGATATGGTTACAAAAGCAGAACAGCGTCTTTCAGATATGGAAGCTCGCCTAGCAGAGCTAAACAAACAGCTTGCGGCACTTTAAAGAGAAGAGGAACGTTTCATGGCAATTTTAACAGTTGAAAAACTTGGTCACTCATTTGGTGACCGTACATTATTTAAAGATGTATCATTTCGTTTAGTAGAAGGCGACCATATTGGACTTGTTGGGGCAAATGGCGTTGGTAAATCAACATTAATGAGCATCATTACAGGTAAAGCCATTCACGATACAGGCAAAGTAGATTGGCTCCCTAACACACATTATGGCTATTTAGATCAACACACCGTACTCGAAGCAGGTCGCACCATGCGCGAAGTACTGCGTGATGCCTTCCTTCCTTTGTATAAAAAAGAAGAAGAACTAAACGAAATTACTAATCAAATGGCTGACGCTACACCAGAAGAACTTGAAAAATTATTAGAAGACATGGCAGAAATTCAAGACGCATTAGACGCAGGTGATTTTTATACATTAGATATGAAAATCGAAGAAATTGCGCGCGGCCTTGGCTTAGATGCTATTGGGCTTGAACGTGATGTAGCTGCATTATCAGGTGGTCAGCGCACTAAGGTATTACTTGCTAAACTACTTTTAGAAAAACCAAAGGTACTACTACTTGATGAGCCAACCAACTATTTAGACGAAGAACATATTTCATGGCTAGCTAACTATTTAAAAAACTATCCACATGCCTTCTTATTAATCTCGCATGATACAGAGTTTATGAATGGTGTAGTTGATGTCATCTTCCACTTAGAGTTTTCAAAACTAACACGCTACACAGCAACCTACGAAAAATTTACTGAGCTAGCTGAGATTAATAAACGTCAACATATTGATGCTTACGAAAAACAACGTGATTTTATTAAAAAGCAAGAAGACTTTATTGCCAAAAACAAAGCGCGTTACTCTACAACTGGTCGCGCCAAATCACGTCAAAAACAATTGGACCGCATGGAGCTAATTGATCGACCAGAAACAGCAATGAAACCTGAGTTTGAGTTTAAACAATCACGCTCATCAGGACGTTTCGTTGTAGAAGCAAAAGATTTAGTTATTGGCTACGATAAGCCGCTACTGCCACCGTTAACATTTGAAATTGAACGCGGCGAAAAAATTGCATTAGTTGGAATGAATGGTGTAGGTAAATCCACACTACTTAAAACGATGATGGGTAAAATCAAGCCACTTAACGGCTCAGTAGCACGCGGTGACTTTTTATTCCCTGCCTATTTTGAACAGGAAGTAAAAGCACCACACATTACACCTATTGACGATGTTTGGGGTGCCTTCCCTAGCATGACGCAAAACGAAGTACGCGGTGCACTTGCACACGCCGGCTTAAAAAATGAGCATATCTCACGTGCCATGAACCAACTATCTGGTGGCGAACAAGCCAAGGTACGTTTATGTAAGTTAACAATGGAAGAAAGCAACTGGTTAATCTTTGATGAGCCAACCAATCACTTAGATGTTGATGCTAAGGCAGCATTAAAAGAAGCAATGAAAAATTATAAGGGCACAATCGTACTCGTTAGCCACGAACCTGAGTTTTATGAAGGTTTAGTAACGAAAGTATGGAACGTGCAAGATTGGTTTACAAATGGTAAGCAAACTTTATAACTGAGTAGCTAGGTGTATCCTTTAAAGGTGCGCCTAGCTTTTTTCTTACAGCATTGTAAGCCATTTTTCAGAAACATTTTGTCTGCAAATGCGTATATATTAGTGAAAAGTGGGAATAGATAAGTAGTACAAGCAATTGAAATTCCCCATTGACTTATAAGTAGTTTAGTGGTAAGATATATGTATATTATAAATAAGCTACTAACAAAGTTAAAATCTAAAACAAATAGGAGGAATGAAGAATGACAGTAACTATATATTCTCAAGCGAGCTGTTCTTCATCCAGAAAAGCATTAAAATGGTTAAAAGAAAATGAAATTCCTTTTAAAGAAAAACGTATTACATCACAGCCTCTTACTTTAGCTGAATTTAAAGAAATCTTAAGTATGACTGAAGATGGTACAGATGAAATTATCGCAACTAACTCAAATGACTATAAAAATTTAAATTTAGATATCGAGCAACTTTCAATCCAAGAACTATATGATGTAATCCAAGAGCATCCACGTATGCTACGTAGCCCAATCCTAATTGATGAAAAACGCATTCAAGTCGGCTACAATGAAATGGACATCCGTCGTTTCATTCCGCGTAAAGTACGTGCATTTGAGCTACATGCTATGCAACGTTTAGCGCAAGAGAGTTAAGTAGTTGGAGCTGATTGTAGTGGATAGACAACAACGTGAAACGGTTTCATCATTATTTGCCATCGCTGCATCATTAGAGCGTAAATGGACAAATGATTGGAATACGCACAATACGTTAGGGTTTTCAAAGACCCATATTTTATTATTAGAGTTTCTTGCGCTTGAAGGACCTAAGCGCCCTTCAGCCATCGCTGAGCATCTTCAAGTAACATCAGGTGGTGTTACTGTGTTAACAACTAAGCTATTAAAATCTGGCTTCATCGAAAAAACACAGCAAACAACTGATCGTCGTGCTTCGCAAATTGCGATTACTGATAAAGGTAAAGAGTTACTCGATCAATCACAGCAACAAATTGAGGCATTAGTAAGTAATATGTTTGGTATGCTTTCTCACGAGGAACTTGCAACACTACAAACAATCTTTACAAAATGCTTAACCAAATAAAAGCTACAATAATCCGCAGATTATTGTAGCTTTTTTGTATACAGCGCAACTTGCTGTCCTTCTTCTTCAAATGTCGCTTGATAAGTAAAGGCTAACTTCTCTACTAATTTAATTGAGCCTTCATTATGAGGTGCAATTTTAGCATGTACTTCTGTGTAATGATGATGTGTGGCCTCTGTTAATAATGCTCGTACAATTTCTGTACCAAAACCACGACGCCAATAGTGCTCGGCTAAATCATAGCCAATCTCTACTACCCCACTTGCCCCGTTCATATCATTAAAACCTGCTGAGCCAATGATTTCATTTTCAAGTAGTACGCTATAGCGTAGTGCATACGGCGCATCATTAATTACACGAATCATAGCAAGTGCTTGATTAGCTGTAGTAAACGGCTCAATATTCATATAGTTTGCAACACGTGGATTAGCCCAAATTTTATACAAATCCTCTGCGTCATCATCGTGCATTTTGCGTAAGCGCAAACGCTCTGTTTGTAAAACATCTTTCATGATTACCATCCCCCAATAAAAAAAGTAGCCTACGTGAATGTAAGCTACCGTTTATTATACAGGCATGACAACCTCTGCTGCTACATTGTCTGCCATTAGCATTTCTTTTAAACGTGCTTTTGCACGGAATAAACGTGATTTTACCGTACCAATTGAAACCTTCATAACAGTTGAAATTTCAATTAGCGAATACTGCTCAATATAGAAATACCATAGTGTTTTTTCATAAATGGCATCAAGTTGCTTCATTTTAGTTTGTACTAAAGTGCGAATCATATCTTTCTCGACCTTTTCTTCTGTTAACTCCTCGCCACTTGGCACTAAGTCTAACATCGAAAAATCCTCTGTATCTTGTTGTATTGTAACGTGTTTGCTACGACGCGCTTTTTTGCGGTAACGGTCACGGAATGTATTCATACAAATGGTTGTTAACCATGCTTTTTCATGTTCAACGTTTTTTAGGCTTTCCTCATAGCGTACTACTTTCACCCAAACTTCTTGCATTAAATCTTCTGCCTCTGCCGTATTGCGTGTTAATTTTAGGCATAGGTGATAAATGTAGCGATTGTACTCCTCATAAATTGCTGTTACTTGTTCATTCATCTGTAACGCCCCCGTTCGTTTTCTTTGTTACTCTCATTCTCGCAAAAACGAACCTTACGCTCTATCGTATTGGCTTTCAATTACATTACAATGCTGTAAGGTTAGGGGATATGATTTGTCATGTTATACTTATTTTATAAGACGCAACTAAGGAAAAGAGGTTTCATTCATGGCAAATTTACAACAGCTTGATGCTTACTTTACTGAGCATCGCGCACAACATTTACAAGAAGTGCAAGATTTTTTACGCATCCCAAGCATTAGTTCATTATCTGAGCATAAGGATGATATGATAACCTCAGCAGATTTTTTAGCAAAAGCACTTACTGCAATCCACATGGATAACGTTGCTGTATTACCAACAAAGGGGCACCCTGTTGTATATGGTGAATGGCTACATGCGAAAGACAAACCAACTGTATTATTTTACGGACATTATGATGTGCAACCCGTAGATCCACTCCATTTATGGGATAGCGCACCGTTTGAACCTACCATTCGTGACAATAAATTATTTGCCCGTGGCGCAAGTGATGATAAAGGACAAGTTTATATGCACCTTAAAACAATTGAGGCATTATTTGCGATTGATGGTGAGCTACCTGTAAATATTAAATTTTTAATTGAGGGCGAAGAAGAAATCGGTAGCCCAAGCTTAACGGCTTTTATTGAAGAAAATAAAGACAAGCTTGCTTCTGATTTAATTGTTATTTCGGATACAGGATTATATGCTCCTGGTAAACCAGCAATTTGCTACGGCCTTCGTGGTTTAACAGGCGTGCAAATTGATGTACGCGGGGCTAAGGGTGACCTTCACTCTGGTCTTTATGGTGGTGGCGTACAAAATGCCATCCATGCTTTAACCGAGATTTTAGCATCCTTCCGTGATGAGCATGGCACAATTCAAGTAGAAGGTTTTTACGATAATGTTTTACCATTAACTGAAGAAGAACGCGCTGCTTATGCGGCACTTAACTTTAATGAAAATGATATTAAGGAAGAAGTTGGCGTAACTGAATTATTTGGTGAGGCAGGCTACTCTTACCTAGAACAAACATGGGCACGCCCAACGCTAGAAGTTAACGGTGTATTTGGGGGCTTTTCTGGTGAAGGCATTAAAACCGTGTTACCAGCTCAAGCAGGCGCAAAAATTTCGTGCCGCCTAGTACCTAACCAAGACCCCGAGGAAATTGTAGCGTTACTTCGTGCACACATTGAAAAACATAAGCCTACTGGTGTAGACATTACAGTCTCAGAGTTTGATAAGGGTAAACCTTACCTTACACCGTTTGATCACCCTGTTATTCAAGCAGCTAGTGCATCTTACGAAAAAGTCTATCAAGTGCCAACAGCGTTTACACGTGGAGGTGGCTCAATTCCGATCGTGGCGTCTTTCGATGAAATTTTACAGGTGCCTGTTGTTTTAATGGGCTTTGGTCTTTCAAGCGAAAACTTCCATGCACCTAACGAACACTTCCATCTCGAAAACTTTGATAAGGGGCTTCGTGTCATTGGTGATTACTATACTTCACTAAGTAATTTTAAGCCTGCTGACTTAAAATAATGCGTGTTGTCAGTTGGTTACTTTTTATCTTAAGTGCAATACCAGTTGGTCTAATGGCAGTCGAGAGCTATATTAGCAACGATATGCTGAAAAATAATCTAAAAGATGTAACAGCGATGACACTCGATTGGCAAGGTCAAAACTTTAGTATCGAAGAACAACTTGATGATGATATTTATCTCGACAATTGGCAAAATAAAATACAAAAAGGTACACTACAACTCAAACATAATGGCGAAGTTTTTCAAGAAGTTGAACTTCCTGTTCGGATTGATAATGCTACAAGCGATCGCTATTATGGATTACTTGCTTTTATAAGTAATGAAGATACCCTACACGTACTAATTAATAAAACACCTGATGAGCCTTTTGAAGAAAAAACAATTGTACAAGTTACAACCTTTACAAAAGATGGCGACCAAACAACACACGTGATAGATAAAGAACGCACGTTTAAAGACAAATATTTATTACACGTCGCTGGTATTAGCTATGAAGGCTACGTCACTACGCTCAATTATCGCTGGCCTTCAATATTTTTTCCTATACTTTTTCCATTCGGCATACTTGTGCTTAGTCTAATTTTACTTATTTTTATTTATAAAAAAAGAAGAATTGCCTAATTTACAGGCAATTCTTCTTTTTTTGAAACTTCTCGTATAGTTTACCGTAAACTATACAGAGATGTTATTCACCAAATAATGTTGTGATGTCTGCTACTGGCTTGCGTTCACGCGCTACAGGTAGCTCATCCCAATGACCAAACTGAAGCATGCACATAACGCGCTCACCTGAAGCTGCACCAATAGCTTCTCGAAATTTAGGGTTATCTAAAAATACAGGTGTCTTCCAGCAAGTACCGATACCCTTGTCTAACGCAAGAAGTTGCGCGTTTTGTACCATAGCGCTAGCAGCCGCAAAATCTTCAAGACGTTGTTTTTGACGCATATCTTCGGGCGTAATTACAAATACAACACCACCTGCTAACGTAAACTTTTGCATATGTGTTGTAACTTCTTGTTCAGTGAGCTGTGCCCAGTTAGGTAATGTAATATCGCGCAGTAGTGTTACCACTTTTTGATAACGCTCACCACCCGCTACAACAAAACGCCACGGGTTACGCATACCATGGTTTGGTGCCCACACTGCATCTTCAAGCACTTCCATAATTGCTTGTTCTTCAACTGTTTGACCATTCATTTTTTTAATTGAACGACGATTTTTTATTGCTTCTCGTACGGTTAAAGCCATCTTTATCCTACTCCTTTATTATGTACTGTATGTAGTATAACTGATTGACGAAATACAATACGAGACTTATGCTTTACCCTAAACTTTAATTTGGAGGCGATACTATGAGTAAAAAAGGGATTATTGGCATTATTATTGCGGCAGTCGTTTTAATCGGCGGTGGCGCAGCATTTGCCCTACTAAATAAATCTCCTAAGCAAGCTTACATGCTTGCAGAAAAAGAAAACGCTGAAAACTGGCAATCACTGTTTGAAGCACGTTACGACAAAGAACTAGACTGGTATAACAAAACACAAACTGAGAAATCAGAAAGTGATGCAACAATTAGCTTTAAAGTACCTGAAAACACAAACGATGAATTTGGTATGCTAGCGATGCTTAACTCATTTACACTAGCATTAAATTCACAAAATGATTTAAAAGAAGGACTTAGCAATAATAAAATTGATATTAGTATGATGGGCAATGCAATGGGCAGTATTTTAGTTGGCTTAAACAAGCACGAACTAACAGTAGGTAGCTCATTAACAGATACGATGAAAATTGATGACAAAAAACTTTCTGAGTACCTAGCTACACAAGGTATGGAAGATGCAGATATTGATTTCACTGAAGTATTTTCACCACAAGGCGTTAAACAACAACAAGAAGACGCTGAATATTTAGCTAAGCATTACTTTGAAGTGTTCTTCAAAAGCTTAGATGATAAAAACTTCACAACAAAAAAAGGCGATGTTGAGGTTTATGGCGCTAAAGTCAAAGCTGAAAATATTGTCATGACATTAGACGAAGCACAAATCCGTAAAACAGCAAAAGCATTATTAGATGAAGTAGCAAAAGATGAAAAAACAAAAACAATCATTGAGCGCAACATCAAATCTCAAAGCTTTGGCATGGAAGGCGTAGAGCAACCTTCAATCGAAGACATCTATGCTGAAATCGATAAAGCTCGTGAAGATATTGAGTCAGCAGAGCTACCTGATGAAGTAAAATCAAGCATTTGGGTAAATAACAAAGTTATCGTAAGCCGCGACTTCGCGATCACAGATAAAGATGATACATTTACAATTAAAGGTATGCGCGAGGCTAAAAAAGATAACGCTAACTTTAAATATGTATTTACAGCACCAACAGGTGATGAAGCAACATTACTAGGTGAACTTGTGTTTGATGGTAAAAAAGTAAATGATATGATTGAATTTACTGTAGACCAAGCAACAGTTACTTACACTGCTAATGAAGATGTAACAGATAAAAACCGCATTTTTGAACGTAAAATCACAGCTACTGATAAATCTGGTGAGCTTGGCTTACCTGCAACAAACGGTGCTATCGCTTGGGAAGGCGAAACAAGCTACGAAAAAGATGCATTTGACGGTGTCCATAATTTTGTTGTTTCAACAGACGATAACGAATTAGGTCGTATGGTAATTGACTCAAAAACAAAATTAGTGAAAAAAGTAGAGCCTATGAAAACAGAAGGCACTGTAGTTGATTTATCAACTAAAACACCAGAAGAAATTGATGCTTACCTTGAAGAAGTAATGGGCAATTTATTTGGCTCACTTTTAGGCGGTATGTAAGAGAAGGTGACGTTTTATGTTACTATTTATTAACAACAACCTAAAGCAGTTGAAGCGGCAATGGCTATCCTTGCCGCTTCTTCTGCTTTTTCCGTTTTTATTAGTCGGTATCATTGCACTTCTACTGTTTATTGCTTTGACACCTAGCATCAAAGCGCCTGTCACTATTGGGATTGTGGATGAAAACCAATCCGAAGAAACGAAACTACTAACCAATTTATTAGTGGATGCGCCTGTCATTGCTGAGCACATTTCTATGAAGCTCGTTACACGTGAGCAAGCTGAAGAACAACTGACAAATGACATCATTCGCAGTTATATTATCTTTCCCACTAATTTTACACAAACGCTATATGAAGGCGAGCCTGCCATGCTTACTATCATTGCTAACCCTGCATATAAACAGGATGCTGCTCTTGTAAAACAAGTCAGCGACACAATTGCTAGCTATATGAATTATGCGCAGGCGAATTTATCTATGATTAATGATACGGCACATACGATGCAAATGGCAGATAATGCACGTCACTCACTAATCCAACGTGAGTTTACAGCTTACTTTATGTTGCTGTTTAGCCGTGAGCAATTTATTTCAACTACAACGATAGAAAATATTGCTACAGCCAAACCACTCTATTATTACGCCACAAGTATTGTATTTATTACAGCATTACTTTGGCTATTGCTACTTAATCAAAGACTTGTTAACGAAACACCTAACAGCCTACAAACTCGCATGCGTATGTTTGGCGTTGGCATTACTAAACCACTACTTGCACGACTACTCGTCGCAACGAGCTTAGCAGTAGTACTGAGCTTTGGTAGTAGCATACTAGCTAAACTAAACAGTGATTTATACTGGCTACCTATTGATTATGTTCGTGTTTTATTAATATTAACACTTACACTTTTTATTTATGCCAGCCATCTTGCCATTTTAGAGCTAGTGCTACCGTCAACTAAACTGACATTATTAGCACAAGTAGCATATACATTACTTATAATTGCGATGAGCGGTGCATTATTGCCAAGTAGTTACTTGCCGTTTACACTGCCATTTTTTACTACCGAAGCTTTTACACAGCTTGTAGCACTTATTTTATATGAGCGACTGTATACAAATTACCTCCCTCTTCTGCTGACACTTGGTATTAGCCTTATTGTTTGTAGCGTATTATTGTACAGAAGGGAGCGAGCAGCATGAGCATTCGCTTAAAAAAACAATGGCCTCGTCTGATGCTAGCACTACTTTTACCTATTTTACTAACATATATGGTACTTGCGCTCTTGCCAAAAGCAGAGCTACGCATCCCTGTTGGTTTAGTTATGGAAGAACAAACAGCCTTAGCTAATATGCTCGTTACTACATTACAAGAAAGCCCTGTACTTAGCATACAGCTTGTTACTAAAAAACAAGCATTGCAACAAGTAGAAACCCATGAAGTTGATAGTGTATTTATTATTAATGATGGGTTTGAAGCGACTATTTTAGCTAATGAACGTCGCACTATTGTCGAAGGTTACCGCTCCAATATGTCATTAATGTATGAAGTAGCGAGTGAGCTTGTAAGCTCTCGCACCCTACAACTTATTGGGCAATATCATACCGTAGCAACCATTCAACAAATGACAAAACATGCACCTGATGCGACTACAATTATTGCAGGCAGTAATGCTTACTTTAAAGAACACCCTATTTTATCAACCGCAATTCATTACACAGATGCTAGCGCTCCCGTAGCGCCCGACGAACATCGACATGCCTTAATCATTTGGGCACTTTTTACATCTCTAGCGACCTTTATGCAAAGTGAATGGTTACGCAAAGAGTTAACACCTACGCTAAAGTTACGCTTACCATTTAGCAAGTTATCCGTTACCCGCTATATTTTAACGTTAGCACTAAGCTATACACTGTTCTTTTTATTAGTAGATGGTATAGCTTTATTACTATTTGCTACGTTTTCGGCTAAAACTGTACTAGCGTTAATAGCATTTAGGTTAACGCTTGTAACAATAGGTTATACCTTTGCGCTCTTAAGTAAATCTGCACTTGGCTTATATCAACTTAGTTTGCTAGGTATGAGTTTGTTATTTTTCACAAGTGGGCTATTGCTTGCTGTACCTGATAGTGTACGTTACTTACACCCACTCGTTGCCCTTGATACAACTAGCGTTAGCGTATGGCTGATACTTGCACCTGCTTGGTTTTTATTGTTATTACGAAAGGAGGTACGCTATGTTTGAAGCTACTAACATTACAAAACACTACAAACAAAAATATGTGCTCGACAATGTTTCATTAACACTAACAGATGGCGAAATTGTTGGGTTGGTTGGCAAAAACGGTGCAGGAAAATCTACACTTCTGCATATTTTAGCTACGCTCTTACAACCTGATAGTGGTGTAGTAAGCTTAGATGGCCAAACAACTAAGGCTACATTGCGTAAGCATATTGGCTTTGTCCCTCAGCAATTGGCACTGTGGGACGATTTATCTGTAAAAGAAAATATGCAATTTTTTGAACGTCTAAGCTGGCAACAACACGATACAGCGCAGCTCCGTAGTATTTGCGAGAGTATGGCACTTACTGCATGGGAAGAGCCTGTACACACACTGTCAGGTGGTATGAAACGAAAACTCAATCTAGCTATTGCTCTTATTCAAAAACCACGCTTGTTATTATTAGATGAGCCTACGGTTGGCATTGATTTAAAATCTAAGCTAGACATTGCTGAGGCACTTAAAATGCTTGCGGCAAAGGGTACAATGATTTTATATATTTCACATGACCTAGATGAACTACGCAATGTGTGTCACCGAATTATTAGCTTAGGCGATGATGATTTTTACTATACGTTATTACAAGGTACAACTACGATAACCAAATTATAAAAGGCGGCAGGACAAATTGTCCTACCGCCTTTTGCTTAAGCAAAAAATGCTGCCATTTCTGCTGGTTGATCTGTAAAAATACTATCCACACCAAGTAGCGCAAGCTCTTGTGCATAAAGTACATCATTTACTGTATACACACGAACCGTATTATCATGACGTAATGCTTGCGCAATTGAATTACGGAAAGCAGATGGTAATGTAACGTGCATCGCTTGTGCTGGGATACGTTTTGTATACGCCTCAATATCAATTACCACAGCACCAAATAATGCTGCGACTTCAATATTTTTGTCTAATGCATAAACACGCTGTAATGCCTCATGGTCAAATGAAGAAATAATTACGCGTGTCGCCATCTGATGCTGTTTTACAATCGCAAGCACTTTTTGCTCTAGCCCTTCATACATAAATACATCTGATTTTAATTCGATATTTACACGCTGTGTTGTAGCCGCAAAAAGTGCCAACACCTCAGTAAGTGTTGGGATTTTTTCGCCCGTAAAACGTTCGTCAAACCACGAACCAAAATCAAACTCCCGTAATTGTGCCAGCGTATAATCTTTCACAAAGCCTTGACCATTAGAGGTGCGGTCGATTTTTTCGTCATGAATGACTACAACCTCGCCGTCCTTAGTCATATGAACATCTAACTCTACACCTGTAATCGCTAGCTCAGCAGCCTGTCGAAAGGCGGCCATTGTATTTTCGGGATGCGTACTTGACGCACCTCGATGTGCATAAATTTCCATCCAATCACTCCTTTTAATTGCCTTACCCTAATTTACGAACATAGTAATCTGTTTGCTGTGATAATAGAAAGTGATTCTTTTTATACACACTTAACGCTTCTTCGTTTTCCATTTCGACTTCAATCATAACTTTAGTGCCGCCCTCATGTAAGGTATAATATTTTGCCCATGCCAACATAGCCGAAGCTACACCTTTACCACGCGCTGTAGCTTTAGTAGCAAGTGCTGTAATCCACTGTACATTACCTTGACGTGTTGTAGTAATTGTACCAACTACCTCATCGCCATCATAAGCCACCCATAATTTACAGCCATCTGCTTCGGTACTGTAAGCAATTAGTTCCATTGCTTCCTCTGGCAAATCACCAAAAGCCTCTGCATAAATCGCGGCAATATCTTGTTGTTCATTATAATATTCACGCATCTCATAACTTGGCATAGCTGCGACAGCAGGTGACTCTAAAACTGCTTCTGAAAAACTATAATGATAACCAAAACGCTGTAAAAAGCGTTGCTCCTTACCTTCGCCCTTTACTACTAATGCCAGTTCGCCTTCGCAGTCGCGCTTAGCTAATCCTTCACGCAGTGCTTCAATTACAAAACTACCAATCCCTACAGAGCGGTACATGGGCGCAACAAGCGCCGACCACTCATACGTATTAAAGCCAATAATATCTGCGGCACTTGCAATCGCAACTACCTTATCTGTTGTATCATCATAGGCAATAACAACAAAGCCTTTAACGTCATAACTTGGCATGAGCGCATACTTTACTACTTCCTCATAATGTTTCCCATCCGCCTCATAGGCTGTTTGTAAAAGCTCGCCTACCTCTTCATACGTTTGTTGATCTAGCGGAAATGATGCTGTAATGATTGATATGTTCATACCTTAACTCCTTATTGTTTACTGTTAGCAAGCATTGTAGCATAAACGCCACCTTGCTCAATTAATTGTTGCTGTGGGCCTGCTTCAATAAGCTTACCTGCTTGCATGACAAAAATCGTATCTGCATTGCGCACAGTATTTAAGCGGTGCGCAATAACAAAACTCGTACGTCCTTGCATTAAATATTCTAGTGCCTCTTGAATTTTCATCTCTGTAATCGTATCGATACTGCTCGTTGCCTCATCTAGTAATAAAATCTTTGGGTCGGCAAGTAGCGCACGCGCAATTGACAGCAATTGCTTTTGCCCTTGTGAGATTTCACTACCATCAGCAGTTAAAATGGTTTGATATCCTTGCGGCAACGCTGTGACAAAATCATGAGCATTGGCCTTTACAGCCGCAGCTATAACTTCGTCTTCTGTCGCATCTAAACGCCCATAACGAATATTATCCATAACCGACATCTCGAATAAAAATGGGTCTTGTAAAACAAATGCTAGCTGGCTACGCAATGTACTGCGAGCAATTTCTTTAACATTTTTACCATCAAAGGTAACCGCTCCGTAATCCGCATCATAAAAGCGCGCAATTAATTGCATAATCGTTGTTTTGCCTGCGCCTGTTGCGCCAACGAGTGCTACGGTTTCGCCAGGTTGCACAGCAAAACTTACATGCTGTAACGTTGGCATTTGAGCATCTTTTGTATACGAAAATACAACATCCTCAAAACTCACAGCGCCTTGTAGCACAACATCTGTTGCGGCAGTTGGTGTATCTTGCTCAATAGGCTCATCCATAATCATAAATACACGCTCCGCACCTGCAATGGCAGAAAGCACTGTGTTAAATTGGTTAGCCAAATCATTTAATGGGCGTGTAAATTGGCGCGCATACTCTGTAAAGATAACAATGACCCCGACAGTAATTTGCCCATTCACGGCTAGTAAGCCCCCAACACCCGCTACAATTGTAAAGCTAAAGTTATTTAGCACGTTCATGATTTTAGGAATGTAACCTGAGTAGGACTGCGCCCAAAAACTTGCACGGCGTAGCGCTCTACTTTTTTCTTCAAACTCTGCTTGCATACGTGTCTCCTGCGAAAACGCCTTAACAATACGCTGGCCTGAAATCGTTTCTTCTATCATACCGTTTAATGCGCCAACAGCTTGTTGCTGTTCTTTAAATAACTTACCTGTACGTCTTGTTACCCAGCGCATACCATAAAACATCGTAGGTATAATAATCATCGTTAGTAATGTTAGCAACGGGCTCAAATATAGCATAACTGCTACAGTACCCGTTAACGTAATAACACTCGAAAAAACTTGGATAAACGCCGTATTAAGCGTAGCATTTACCGCTTCAATATCATTAGTTGCACGGCTCATTAACTCACCATGCTGACGCTTATCAAAAAATGAGATTGGCAACTGTTGAAAATGCGCAAACAGTGAGGTACGTAAGCGATAGACCGTTTGCTGCGCAATGCCAATCATCCAATAGTTTTGAAAAAATAATGATAGCGATAATACCGCATAAATTACTACTAACGCAATCACCCACGTTATCATTCCTGCCGTTGTACCCGCTTTAACAAACGTGTCAATCATTTTACCAATTAAAAATGGTCCGAGTAATGATAATGCTGAGCTAACAATGACCATAAGTAACACAATAATTAATAATACACGTTGCTCATCAACAATATGCCAAATGCGTCCAAGCGTTTTCTTCCAATCATTGGCACGTTGCTTTTTCTTTTTTGGTGCAGCGTTTTTAATATCCTCTTTCGTTAGTAGTGGCTCGTAGCCAAAAGGTTTGTGGATACTCATAACGTCACCTCCTGCTGTGAAGCGGCAATTTGTTGATACAACTCTGAGCTCTCACTTAGCGCTTCATGTGTACCAAAGGCAACAAACTCACCTTCATGTAGGAGCGCTATTTTATCAGCGCCACGCGCAGTTTGGATTTTTTGCGTAACGACCAACATTGTCGCATGCTCTTCTTCCAATGCTTGCCATAGTGCACTTTCCGTTTTAACATCAAGCGCACTCGTGCTATCATCTAGCACTAAAATAGGTGCTTTACGCATTAAAGCACGCGCAATAGATAAACGCTGCTTTTGTCCACCTGATAAGTTAACGCCCTTTTGCCCAACAATTGTGGCATAGCCTTCCTCAAAACTCTCGATAGATGTATGGATTTGCGCCTGACTTGCCGCACGCTCCGCTTCTTCTGCTAAGGCATCTTCTTTACCCCAACGAATATTATCTTCAATGCTACCGCTAAATAATACTGATTGTTGTGGTACATAGCCAATAGAACTACGTAGCGTTGCTACATCTACATCCGCTATATTTTGCTCACCAATATAAATTTCACCCGTCGTTGGTGTATAAAAGCGTAATAATAATTGTAGGAGCGTGGATTTCCCCGAGCCTGTTGCACCTAAAATCGCTAGCTTTTCGCCTTCTTGTAAAGTAAATGATACGTCCTTTACTACATAAGCAGTTTGCTCGCTATATCTAAACGACACATTATGAAATGTAATCGCACCTTGCAGAGCTGCCTGTGGTTCACCAATCTGCTCAGTACCACCCTCCACCAACAAAACTTCTTCCATGCGTTCTGCTGACGATTTGGCACGAGCAAATAAAATAATAATAAAAACAAACATCGAAAAAATCATCGTAATTCGCATCGTGTAATTAATAACAGCTACAGCTTCGCCCAACTTCATATCACCAGCACCAACGTAGCTTGCACCAAACCAAATTACACCAAGCATACTAACATTCATCATAAATAATAACACTGGCATAATATACTCCATTGTGCGCATTGCCTTAACAGAGTCAAACTTTAACTTACCTGCAACCTCGGCAAAGCGATTAGTTTCATATTCACCACGCATATACGCCTTTACTAAACGAATCGCTTGTAAGTTTTCTTGAAGCTTGCGGTTTACACCATCTAAACTTTTTTGTACCTTGCTAAATAGCTTAATGCCTTTCGTTACCATTACCACTAAAAAAATAGCGAGCACTGGTGTAGCAATTAATAAAATAGAAGCAAGCTTTGCATTCACGTAAAACGCCATAATAAAACTACCGATAATGGCAAGTGGCGCACGCAACATAATACGTAGCAGCATAAATACAACTTGTTGCACGTTACCCACATCATTAGTTAAACGCGTAATCAATGCTGAACTAGGGTATTTAATATACGTTGCCATGGTAAACGACTGTATTTTAGAAAATAAAGCGCTACGCAAATCAAAAGCAAAACTTTGCGCAACATGTGCCGAAAAATAAGAATTAATAATACCTGCAATAAAAGTTATGATTGTCAGCCCTACTAGAATGGCTGCCCACTGATAAATCGTTATAACATCTTTTACTACAACACCCTCATCAATAATCTTAGCCATGATCAATGGTTGAATCAGCTCTACGCATAACTCAAAAAGCATAAGGGCAATGGCAATAAAAGCAAACCATTTATAAGGCTTAACATAAGCAAAAACTGTTTTCATTAATCCACCACCTATTTGTCACCTGCAATTGACAGCCAAGTTACACAAACAAGCATCACCGCAATACCAATCAACTGCCACATGCCTAATGTCGCACCGAACATTAATACCGAAATAAGCATAGCAGTTAGTGGCTCAATACTTGAGAGTACACTGGTTTCAACAGGCGAAATGTATTTCATACTACTTAAAAACAAAACAAAGGCTGCTGTACCAAATAAAATCAGTAAAATGAGAAGTATTATCATTGTACCATCTTTTAATAATACCCATTCATCTGAGCGCCATACACCAATAGCAATGCCTAAAATTGTGCCTCCTATAAACATTCCCCAACCAACAACAACTAACACGCCCCATTCCTTCATTAAACGAGCAGGGTACAGGGTATAAAAGGCAAAAGATAGCCCTACAGTAACGCCCCAAATTAACGCTTTACGACTAACAAGTAATGTATCAAAAGAAGCATTCGTCAATAATAAAAATAAGCCGACTAAGGTCCCTAAAATACCAAGCGCTTGATAACGAGGTGGAAATTTTTTCATACTTAATGAAACATATAGCACAACAAAGATTGGTGCTAAAAATTGCAGTAGCGTTGCTACAATAGCATTACTCGCATCAATTGTTGCTACAAAAGAGTATTGTAGTCCTAACATACCGAAAATACTAAAAATAAATAACTGCTTTAGCCATATCTTTTGTTTCCAAATAGTTGAAACTTGTTTCTTTAACCCTACACGCAAAAATAACAGCAACAAAACGCCTGCAACCGTCAATCTAATCGTCAATAAAAACGGAACTGTTAATGGGGTTTCACTAAGAAGCCACTCCATCAATGGACCTGTTGCCCCCCATAGCATAGCGCCTGTAACAATCATTAAAATTCCTTTTAGTCTTTGCAATTATTTCCCTTCCTTCCTATACTTATGAATAGCTATTCAAACTATTAAATCGAAAATAATGACGAACTTATAATTATTCTTTATAATGAATTTATTGCTATTAATTTAAGGAGCCACCACAATGAGTAGAAATCAAAATAACAACATTATAGACGCTTTTTATGCGGAATTACTCCCATTCCCTACCTTCATAATAAGTGAGGATGGTACTATAATCAGTTGGTCATCGACAGCTGAAGCTGTATTGGGATACAAAAAAAACACGATGCTAGCACAGCCTGCATCTACAGTAACAACACTTTTATCAGGTGATTTCTCACCTTCTGCCTTTGCCGATTTAATTGCTAAACCTAAAACAGAACAGTTTACGGCGATTTCTGTACAACTGGCTGACCATACTTTACAAATGGCTGAACTAGTAACGCAGCCTTGTACATACCAGCAACAAAAGAGTTTACTATGTGCATTAATCTTTGATAATACTAGCGTAGATGGTGCTATTTTATTAAAAGAGCTTGTGGATATTCGTTTAGCCTTAGAAGAAACACAAATGCTCGTAACTTTAGATAGTGAAGGCTTTATACTAGCCGCAAATGAAGCATTTTTAAAAGCCAGCCTTTGGACCCCAAAACGCATCATTGGTAAATCTTTTTGGCAGCTCTTTCCTGAAAAAGATGCCAGTCAATCTATTCCTGAACAAATTTGGCGCACACTTCAACAAGGTCGTATATGGCAAGGTGAGGTCGAACAGCTAACAAAAACTGGCACAACCTACTGGACAGATTTAACAGCCATCCCAACCTACTGCCCTATCCGTAAAGTACAGCATACGATTTTAGTATGCAAGGATATTTCAAGCACAAAAAATGAACTAATGAAATTGCAAAAGTTTGCATATGTTGATGCCGAAACAGGCTTACATAATTCATATTGGTTAGAAAATGAACTACCTAAATTAGTGATGGAGCAACGAGAATTTTCCTTTGTTTATTTAAGCATTGATAAATTTTATACCATCAAAGAATTACATAGCTCCGAATTGCATGAATCATTAGGTTCTATGTTTAAACAACGCTTAGAGACGTATTTCCAAGATAGTATTATTGTTCGTATTAATGAAATTGATTTTGCACTACTCACTTCATTAAGTGATTGGTTTATCGAAGGTTTTTTACATTACCTCGAAAAAAACCCAATCTACTACGAGCGCCTTGCATTGCCTATCTCAATTAGCGGTGGCATCACACGCTTCCCATCAGCCTTTACAACCTATACTCAGTTGATGAGAACATCAACAGCAACAGTTGCTAAAGTGCGTAGTGAAGGCGGCAATAAAATTGTATCATTAACGCCCGCACATCACCGACAATTAAATCGAAAATCTTTACTAGAAACACGCTTATTAAAAGCTCTCGACGAAAAAAACTTACAAGTACTTTATCAACCACAAATCGACATTACCTCGAAAAAAGTTGTAGGTGTAGAGGCACTCGTACGCTGGCATGATGAAGTCGTGGGTACAGTATCTCCAGGTGAGCTAATTCCGTTAGCAGAAGAAACAGGGCTCATCCACCAAATTGGTTTATTTGTTTTACGTGAAGCTTGCTTACAAGCAGTAAAATGGTCAGCAGCTGGTACGCCAATTAATGTTAGCGTAAATAGCTCTGTCCGCGAGTTCCGCGATAAAAACATGGCGACGAGTGTTCTCTCTATATTAAAAGAAACAAATTGCCCAGCATCCTTATTGCATTTTGAAGTAACCGAAAAATTTGCGCTTGAAGCGGAGTTTGCAAAGTCCATTCAAATGCAACTTGAACAACTAGAGCAAGCAGGCGTATCATTTGTACTTGATGATTTTGGCACAGGCTATGCTTCATTTAGATATATGCAAATCCTTCCTGTCAATTCATTTAAAGTGGATGAAACGTTCATTCATACTATTAATAAATCAGAGAAGGCCAATCGACTTGTACACAGTATGGTGCAACTCGGCAAAAATTTAGGTCTACGTGTTGTTGCAGAAGGTGTAGAAACACATGAACAACAAGCCTATCTACAATCCATTGATTGTGATATACTTCAGGGCTATGTAATTAGCAAACCAATTACAGCACAAGCAGTGAGTGAACTACTATAAATGACAAAACGAGAAACCAGCGCTGGTTTCTCGTTTTTATTAGGTCATTTTTTATAGCGCATTGCGCGTAACGTGCGAAAAATTAATTGCATCAGCACCTCAGCAAAAACTAAACCCATAGCAATCGCCCCTGAAATCATAAATGCTTTTGAGCCGTACTGTAAGCTCATTAAATAATCATTTTCGACGGCGCTACGCATCGCATTATAAGCAATGCCTCCAGGAACCAATGGAATAATACCAGACACATTAAATACAATCATTGGCGTTTTATACTTACGTGCTAAGGCATGTGCAGCAATCGCCACTGCAAAGGCGCCTAAAAAGGATGCCTGCACCGGATCAATCTCGCGTAACGTACATTCATAGTAAACGAGCCAACCCATTGCCCCAACAACACCACAATAAATCACACGGTTTAAAGGCACATTAAAAATAATGCCAAAACAAGCTGTTGCTACAAAGCTAACAAGTAATTGAACTGCATAATCCATAATTGTGCCTCCTTAAAATGATAAAACAATGGCAATACCTGAACCAATCGCAAAAGCTGTTAAAAATGCTTCAGCTCCTTTAGCGAGACCCGAAAGTAAATGCCCTGACATTAAATCACGCACCGCAATGGTAATAGGCAAACCTGGCACAAGCGGCATTACAGAGCCAATAATAATTTTATCCAGTTGAGTACCAAAACCATAACGCACTGCCGCAAAAGCTAATATTCCAACAATTAGGGATGCCGTAAATTCAGAGAAAAATCGTACACGCGTTAAATCATGTGCAATTAAATACGTAAGGTAGCCCATGCCACCTGCAATCATTGCGGCAACAAAATCTGACCATTGCCCATTAAACATCATTAAAAAGCTACCACTAGCAATCGCTGCAGCAATTACCTGTATGTACGTAGGCAAAAAATAATTGGTAGATTGTATATTTTTCAACTCGTCATATGCCTCTGTTAGTGTTATGATTTGATTGGATAATTTTCGGGAAACAGCATTAACTAACGCGACTTTTTTTAAATCCGTACTGCGTCTAGCTATAGATGTGATACGTGTCGGTTGTGTAGGCCCTAACGATAAAATAATACCAGTAGATGTAACATAGCTTTGTACATTCATAATATTTTGTGATTTTGCCATACGTTGCATCGTATCGTCTACACGATAAATCTCCGCACCACTTTCAATCATAATGCGACCCGCTAGTAACAAGCATTCCAAGGCAAATTCATTGGTTTTTGCTTCATTCATTATTTTGACCTAACCTCCTATTTTATGTTTTTCACAACTTTTTTTATAGTACTCACGTCTAACCTTATATAACAATTTGAGAAGGAAGGAGTTTCACCCATTATGCAACCTAGAAAACGTAGACGCAAGCCCATGATTGACTTTATTTTAATTGCTGTTTTGGCGTCTCTAACAGCAGCTATTGTATTTTTCGTATTATCTGACAGCGGTAAAAACCAAGCCAACAAACCGAAAGAAAAAGCCAACCATATTTCCATAGAAAACTCTGCCTTCGACGGTATAAGTATTGCAACGGACACATCAAACAATCCTAAAGTACCCTATGCCTTACACTACCCTAAAACAGAGAACGATGCCTTTAATAAAGAGGTTCGTGCATATGTAACAACAGCTAAAAAGGCTTATTTAGCAGAGTTAGAGTCACTAGATCAACAGGATGAAGATATTGTACCTTCATTAAATATTGATTTAGAAACTGTGCCGTTTAAAGAACATTATTTTTCTTTCGTGTTAACAAACACTACATATACAGGTGGCGCGGATGAAAAATCAATGGTAAAAACGTACTTTTACGACAATGTTAACAAACAACAAGTAACAGCTGCTGAGCTATTAGGTAATAATAAAGAATACCTAAATAAATTAGCAGAATATGTACAAAATGATTTATTAACAAACGAGGAGCTACAAGCTTCTATTATTACAGACAATGTTATGGCAGCTACTACACCTAAATTCGAAAATTTCGAACGCTTTGCTATTCGTGGTGACGCAATTGAATTTTACTTCGATGATTATGAGGTAACAGCGAGTGCGGCTTCAACACCTGTCGTTGCTGTACCACTTAACTTTATTAACCCAATTTTAGCTGAAGCTTATCAAGTCGAAAATACAAGTGCTAAAAACATTTTATCACCACCTGTACGTGAGCTTGATCCAAACGGTAAATATGTAGCTCTTACATTTGATGATGGTCCTGAGCCTGGCTCAACTGAAAAAATCTTAGATGTATTGGATAAATATAATGCCAAAGCAACCTTCTTCTTACTAGGTAATCGTGTACAATATTACCCTGAATTAGTACAAGAGGAATTAAAACGTGGACATGAGATTGGTAACCACTCATGGAGTCACCCTGTACTTACGAACCTAAGTGTGGCACAAGTTCAACAAGAGGTTAATCGTACAGAGGAAGCCATCCGCAATGCTATTGGTCAAGGCGCGACTGTTTTCCGCCCACCTTATGGTGCTGTAAATGATACAGTGAAGGCACAAATTCCGACACCTGTAATTTTATGGTCAATTGATACACTAGACTGGAAGCACCGCAATGCAAGTCAACTATTGCCAATGGTGCAAAAAGCAATGCATAACCACGCTACTATTTTAATGCATGACATCCACCAATCAACAGCTGATGGTTTAGATGGCGTACTTGCTTATTTGAGTGCTGAAGGTTATGAATTTATTACAGTATCTGAAATGGAAAAACTAACAAGTCAAAAATAACATAGAAAAGCCTGCATTCGGCTGAATGCAGGCTTTTTATTTTACCCTTTAACAATCATTGACGAGCGGTGAATTGTTTCTTTAATACGAATGTTACGCTTCGCCATCTCCTCAATATATACTTCACCTGGTACAACCTGTTCTGGTGCTGATACACCACGTGTTGTAATCGTACCATTAGCTACCATTTGAGCCACAATCGAAACAGAGCTTGCTGTTGCCTTAGCCATGGCTGTTTCTTCACTTTCTGCGCTACGTTTTAGTACAAGCTCATACTCATTTGTCACTTGTTGCTCCGCTTGGTCACCAGACACTAGTACACGTACTAATAATACATCTGCTTTTTTACCAGCCTCTAGCTTTTTACTTAATGCTTCGCGAATGACTTTACGTACATTCACTGTTTTACCATCAATTTTTACACTGTTAGCAATATCAAATAAGCCTAAATCCACTAATAGCTTCATTTTTTCGGCATGCCCTTTATAACGTACTGTTTTATACGTTAATGTTTTTACATTAGGGTAACTGTCAGCTAATGTCGAAATCCCACCTGCTGTGTAAAATGCTTCAAGTACACCAAACTCGTCAAAATAAATCGGTTCACAGCCTGACATAGAAGGATACTCTTGTTCCTTCCATTTATAAATGCCCTTCGCCTCACCACTGTAATAGTCAAACATACGTTCAATCGAAAATACCTCAATATAATCAATTGGCGGGATTGGTTCTACAGGGATGTCACCAGCATATAATTTAATTTCTTCTACCTTATCTAATTTTGAGGCACCATAACCTGTTAAAATATTTGTCATCCCAGGGGTAACGCCAAGCTCAGGGATAATTGTAATACCTGCTGCCTTGGCCTCCTCATGTAATGCAAATACTGCATCCGTTGCTCCTGCCATAGAGCCACCTAAGTCAATACTATGCACACCTGCTGCAATAGCTAAGCGTGCGATACGTTCATTGTGAGAATAGAACATGGCGTTAATAATAACGTCACCCTGCTGTAGTACTTCTTTAAGTGCTTCGTCATTTTCAAAACGAAGCTCCACCGAACGAAGCTTATCACTCGCAATACTTGCCGCAACTTGCTGTGCTTTGGCACAATCTGCATCTACTAGCACAATGTCATTAACCCCTTCGCTGCGTACCAAGTCTTTCGCAATTGCTTTACCCATGAAACCTGCACCTAATAAAATAACTTTCATTGTTTCCATCTCCCTTCAAAACTACTTATGACATATTCCCCCTTATTATAACTCATTTTTTCTACAATACGCACAATTATTTAATTTTTCAAAAAATAAAAAGACAGTTGAGTATAAAAACTCAACTGCCTGTTCATTAAAAGAATAAAACAAAAGCAAGCACTGCGGCTAGTACTAAACGATAAATCGCAAATGGTGTTAATTTTACTTTATCAATTAAAGCTAGGAAGAATTTAATTGAAATTAAAGCAAATACAAATGAGCTAATGAAGCCAACAATATAAAAACTCATATGGTCCATCGAAATTTGATCCCAGTTTTTCAACACAGATACTAAGCTAGCTCCTGCCATAATTGGCACAGCCATAATAAAGGTAAAGTCTGCGGCTGTTTTATGGTTCATCCCAAACAGCACACCACCTGAAATCGTTGCACCTGAACGTGAAAAGCCTGGCCACAATGATAAACATTGTACTAAGCCTACTTTAAAGGCTAAACCATATGACATTTGGTCAAGCGATGTAATCTTTGGTTTTTTAGGACCAAATTTATCAGCCACTAACATTAAAATAGCACCTGCTACTAAAGCATAGACTACAGTTTCTACTGAAAATAAATTATCATCAATAAAATCTTTTAACGCAAAACCAATTACAGTTGCTGGTAACATACCAATAATTACATGCGCTAAGTTAAAGCGTTGCATCATTGGTTTACCATCAATTTTATAAAGACCAATCAAGCTAAACAAGCGCTTCCACATGACTACGACTACTGCAAGTATCGAGCCAAGCTGTACTACAATTTTAAATGTATTAGCTGAGTACTTGCCTAAAAATTCTTCGGATTTTAACCACATATCATCCACAATAATCATATGCCCTGTAGAAGATACTGGCGCAAACTCTGTCATCCCCTCAACAAAGCCAAGTATGAGGGCCTTAACTAATTCAATAATTTCCACGATTTCACCTATCCTTTTTATAAATATGTCTATTATGCTAACGTTTGTTTTGCTAACAAGTTGCTTTTTTTCACGTCCTCTAGTATAACACGAAAAAAATTTCGCATACAAAAAGACGGGGAACTAGCCCCGCCTACTTTGTATACATGCCGATGTTTTCCATCAGCTCCACCATTACTTGCCCAAGGTCCTCACGTCCAACTAATAAATCATCTTCTCGGTCATGCGCTTTTAATACATTAACCTCATTATTTAACCGCTCCATCTTTTTATCTAAATGCGCTGCAGCAATAGCCGCCTCATGTAGCTCATTAATCAATGCCTCTGGTATTTGCTTATTGTATTTATAATAAATTTTATGCTCTAAGCTTGCCCAAAAATCCATCGCAATGGTACGGATTTGCATTTCTACATATACTTTTTCGGTATGTGCTGACATAAAGACAGGCACCTTCATAATAATATGGAGGCTTTGGTAGCCATTTGGTTTTGGATTTTTTATATAATCCTTTACCTCAACAATTTCAATATCACTTTGACGCGCAAACATCTCCATGACACGATAAATGTCTGACACAAATGAGCATACTAAACGTATACCTGCAATATCGCGAATGTGCTCACGAATTTGCTGTAAATTAAGTGGCACGCCTTGACGATACACTTTTTTAAATAAACTTTCAGGCGATTTAACGCGTGCGCTCACATGCTCAATTGGGCTATTTTCGTGTGTTAAACGAAACTCTTCCTGCAAAATATTAACGCGTGTCGTAATTTCGTCTAGCGCAAATTTATATGCCATCGAAAAACGTGTCAGTTCTTCTCTTAGCTCTGTTACTTGCTTTCGTGTAATTGTTGCTGAAGCCATTTTGCTCATCCTTTATCGTTACAATTTGACTTCATTGTACCGAATTTTTACGTTTAATTCACTACAGAAATACGCTCGCCCACATGTTTGCCGCTCTCTACTTCATCCATTAACGCAATAGCATAATCAGCGTAGCTAATATAGCTCTCACCTTTAGCATTCGTATGGAAGACGTCGCCACCTAGCGTATAATTACCTGTACGTTCACCTGCTAAATCAAACATTGCTGCTGGGCTAATATATGTCCACGTCGCACTAGATTTTTTGTAGTCCTCTAAACTTTTACCCATATTAGTTGCTGTTGGTAAATAAGTTGCAGGAAAATCCTTTGTTTCGCTTAGACGTGTTGTTTTACTATCATCCATAAATAAACTACCTGCCCCACCAACTACTACTAAACGTACTTGTGGTGCATCCTCAAAGATGCTAATTAAATGTTGATTTGCGCTAACGTGCATTTCTTCTTTACCAGCAGGCGCATTAAATGTACTAATTACAACATCAAATGGTTCAATGTCTGCTGTAGTTAAATCAAATAAATCTTTTTCTATTACTTTGACATCTTGCTCTAGCTTTGTTTCATCGCGCACAATTGCCGTCACAATATGCCCACGCTCTATTGCCTCAGCTAAAATTTTTTGTCCTGAATGACCTGTTGCTCCAATAATTGCGATATTCATAATAAATGCCTCCTAAAATTTTTGTCCTACTTAGTATTTTTCCAAGTTATCTCGACTTCAAACTTTCTTCATGTCATTTCCTTCGTTAGCGTAGTACTATTTTTTGTTGACATTAATCTTTGTGCGCAGTATATTTACTAACGCAGTAATTTAGTAAATTAGTAAAGGAGTAATTACAATGAAAATCCCAACACATTTAAAACACAAACCTGTTATTGTAGCGGAAAACTATAAAAATATTGATGGTCGCACGGCTTATGAGGGCGATGCTGAAGGGTTGTCGCTGGGTCTAGCACAGTGGAATGATCGCGGTAAGGTGGATATTTCGGCAAAAGTTTGGCGACATACTGGTGGCAAATGGTCACGTCAATCCGAAGAACTACCGCTTCATCGCGTCCTTGATTTAGCCATTTTAGTTTGCCAATCAGAGCTTTATTTTAAGGATGCCTATCGCTATAAAGATTTATATGACCCAGCAAATCCTGTAATTGAGCGCGTTGGTCTACAAGGTGATGCTATGACAGTTGAAGTTTGTACAGAGAACGAACAAATTAAAGAAGACATTCAATTATTTCAACAAGCATTAAACGAGGACGGCGAGTTAATTGGCGAACGTCTGCGCACGCTCTCTCGTATTTTAAAAGAAATGGGCTACTAATATGAACGATAACTTACTACAGGATGAACAGGCACTAAAAAAAGCATTCTTTGCCTTTTTGATGCCCGTTATGCTTGCCAACGTCCTACAGTCGCTTGGGCAAATCTTTGCGATGTTTTTAGTTGGTAAAAATTTAGGCGTAGATGCACTAGCCGCAATCTCTGCCTTCTTTCCTTTCTTCTTTTTCCTAATGGCTTTTGCTATTGGCATTGGCTCAGGTAGCTCTATTTTAGTTGGGCAAACCTACGGGGCAAAAGATTTCGACAAAATGAAGCAGGTTGTAGGAGTGACACTTGCCTTCACAACTGTGCTATCAATTGCTGTAGCAATTTTTGGCGGCTTTTTTATTGAACATATTTTACGCTTTATGCATACGCCAGCTAATATTTTTGATATGAGTGTTAGTTATGCGCGTATTTTATTTTTTACATTACCAATTATGTTTTGGTATTTTGTTTACACTACTTTTTTACGTGGTGTGGGCGACTCAAAAACACCCTTTTTATTTTTACTTGTGAGTGTGATTTTAAATATTAGCTTTATTCCACCCTTATTATTTGGTTGGTTTGGCTTACCTGCCTTTGGTTTAAACGGTGCAGCTTATGCTTCAGTGCTTTCTAACTTTATAACACTTGTTTTATTGCTCGCTTATTTGCATAAAACCAATCATGTATTACGCTTGGATAAAACGGTATTAAAGCACTTCTCGTTACAAAAAGATATTTTAGCATCGCTATTAAAGCTAGCCATTCCTGCAAGCATTAGTATGGTCGCAATTTCGGTTGCCGAAATTGCAGTTATTGGCTTCGTCAATGTGTACGGCTCTAATGCAACGGCTGCCTATGGTGTCGTTAACCAAGTCGCAAGCTATGCTCAAATCCCTGCGATGAGTATTGCCATTGCTACTTCTGTTTTTGTGGCACAGGCACTTGGCGCTAACTCTACCGAAATGATTAAAAAAATTCGTCAAATGGGTGTACGCATTAACTACGTACTTGGTGGTATCATTATTGCGCTAATGTATATTTTTGCAGAACCATTGCTTGGTCTATTTATTGATGAGGCGGCAACGCTTGAAATTGCTAAAAATTATTTATATATTTCGTTTTGGAGCTATATTATTTTTGGACATACGCAAACTGTCTCTGCTACTATGCGCGCTACAGGTGTAGTGTTATGGCCAACTATTTTCTTAGTTATTACAATTTGGGTATTTGAAGTACCAATTGCTTATGGGCTTTCACACTTTACTACGCTTGAACTAAATGGCGTTTGGTGGGCATACCCTATCGCATTTTGTGTTAACTTCATTATGCAGTTTGCTTACTTCCACTTTGGTTGGAAAAAGAAAACGCTCAAAGCCATGCTGGCAAATTAAAAAACCACGACTGCTATATTAGCGGTCGTGGTTTTTTGGTATGTCTATAGTAAAAATAGTACCGGTATCATTAGAAGAAACCGTAATCGTACCGCCATGTAGCTCTACAAGTTGCTTTGTAATCGCAAGCCCTAAGCCTGTACCGCTACTATTACTTGTAGTATTAGTTCCTCGGTAATAACGCTCAAATAAATTATCAAGCTCCTCCTGCGGAATGCCCGTACCAAAATCTTGCACCGTAATGGTCGTGTTCATTGCTCTTACTAGCACACGTGTATTCACTGGCGTATGCTTTTTAGCATTCGTAATAATATTATCTAACACACGTTGCATTAATAATTTATCCGCTTCAATAACAGCTGGTGCTGTCACCTCTACTTCTACATCCTCATCACTAAATTGCTGTAGCCACTCGGTCAAATCCATTGTTTCACGCGTAAGCGTAACGGCTTTATTTTTTAATTGATACGTATACGTTAGGTCTTTAATTAGTGCATCCATATAGGTTGCCTTCTCCTGCATCGTTGCCGCAAATTGACGCACCTCTGTTTGCGACCATTCATAATCTGAGTTAAGCATAGCTGAATAACCAAAAATTGAACTGAGTGGTGTTTTTAAATCATGTGACAAACCAGTAATCCATTCTTCGCGTAACTTTTCGCTATTTTTAATTTGACGTTCATTATAAGCAAGGCGTGTAGATAAATTATTTAAAGACTCATCCACAGGTTGATATAAATTATATTTACGTTTTAGGCGTTTAGTCTTTGCCTTATATAACGGATTTTTAGAAGGCTTCGCATAATCAAACTGAGCAAGACGTTCAATACGCGATAAAATATAACGTACTGGGCGTACAAAGCGGCTCGAAATAACTAACGACATAATGATTACACCAATAAGCAGTAGGATATGAACAACGATAAAGACGACAAGCCCCATCTTACTAATATCAGCCATTAGCTGATCAAAGGTGCGATATCGTTCATTAGGACTTCGAAGTACCACAATGGAGCCATCGTCCTGTGCGATAATATTGCGATTTTCTTTATGCTCGAACGTTAGTAATTGTGTTGGCACAAAATCAACTGGGCGCAATAAGCTAAGCTGTTCGCCAATAAAGGCAACGCGCTCACCTTCTTTGTAATGCTCAACTGTCGTATTTGTACGTTTTAAAGTTTGTTGAAGCTCCGTTGAGGTCTGATTACTTAGTACAGCTTGCATCATCGCTTGTTGTTG
Source organism: Metalysinibacillus saudimassiliensis (assembly GCA_000935965.1). GTDB lineage: Bacteria > Bacillota > Bacilli > Bacillales_A > Planococcaceae > Metalysinibacillus > Metalysinibacillus saudimassiliensis. The sequence continues at coordinate 128,565 of LN483074.1, read as the reverse complement.
CCCCTCAAAAGGATCATTGGCAACAAAATACACTACATTATCATCCACATCCCAACGTTTTAATTTACGATGTTGGAGCTGTGTAAAATCGGTATCACATAATGCACAGGCTTCATCTGTAGTAGCAAGTAACGTTAAACTTGGTGTCATTAAATAGAGTTCACCGTCATTATCCGTTGCCTGACGCTCAAATCCTTCACTAAAAATCCATGTACCATCATTTTTCTGCTCCACTTTATCAGTCACTTCAAATGGCTCTAGCAATAATATATCAGAGCTATGCTTGCGATTCTCGTAACCAAAAACAATAACAAGTGTAATAAAAAAGGCGAGGATAATCGCAACATAAAATAATGTAAAATACGAAACAAAGCGTAGTGTTAATAAATTCATCTGCTTCATTTAACGCTCACCGACCAACTTATAACCAATACCTCGCACTGTTACAATAACGCTCGGCTTACTCGGCGTTACTTCGATTTTTTCACGGAGCTTACGAATATGTACCATTATTGTATTATCATCATAAACCGGGTCGCCCCACACTTGGTTATACATTTGCTCCTTTGACAGCACCTGCCCTGCATTTTCACATAAGTATTGCAGTAAATAAAACAAGCGTCCACTTAGTAACTCGGTTTGACCGTTAACGGTTAACTCAGCAGCATCTGCATCAAAAGTAAATGTTTTAAATTCGTAGCGATTTTTTGTCGGCACTTGTTTTTGATAGCGTGATAAATGCACCTTTACACGCGCTACAAGCTCTAGTGGATTAAAAGGCTTAGTAATATAATCATCCGCACCGCTCATAAAGCCTTTTAATTTATCCGCATCACTTACTTTAGCTGTTAAAAAGAAAATCGGTGCGTCGCTTTTTTCACGGATTGTTTTAGCAATATCTAACCCCGTACCGTCTGGCAACATAACATCCAATAAATAAAAATCAAAATCTCCCTTTTTTAGCGCGCACGCTACACTATGGCAAATTGTAATATGAGTAAAGCCTTCCTTGCGTAAAATAATTTCAATCATATCTGCAATAGCCGCTTCATCTTCTACGACTAAAATTTTTGTTTCTAGCACAAGCATCCCTCATTTTAAGATTAGTTTAAGGTAGAGATTACATCAACATAAGCCCCAGCCTTTATAGTTACTATTAACTTATCACAAGGAGCTTATAATTATGAATAATTCTCGGGTTACTTTTATTGACGGATTACGAGGGCTGAGTCTGCTCGGTATTTTGCTTGCCAATATGTTAATTTTTCAATTTGGGATGTTTAACAAAGATACCCTTACCTTAAATCGCTTTGATACAGGCATGTTACATGTCGTACAGGTTGTCATTGAACACAGCTTCCTCCCAATCTTCACCGTACTTTTTGGTTTTTCTCTTATTAAAATGATTGACGCTGTACGCCGTCGTAAAACTAAAAGTCGTTGGACGATTTTACGTCGTGCCATTGGTTTAATTGTGCTAGGTCTACTGCATAGCCGCTTTATTTGGGATGGCGATATTTTATTTTCGTACGGGATTATGACACTATTACTGATTCCATTTATTAACCGTAAGGCCAAAACTTTATTTATTTGGGCAGGTATTTTTACTGCTTTAATGTTAATTTTAGGTATTGGATCAAGTATGACACCTGTGCAAGAAGCAGATATGACCGAAGTTCCTGCAATGGTAGATTATATGAAACAAGAAAATGAGGTATTACAAAACGGCTCATACGCAGTCATCTATGACTTCCGTAACAATGTAGATATTCCTATGTTTGGAGACGACGAAAATGCAGGTGTATTTATGTTAATTGCAATGATGATTGCTCCTATTATGTATGCTCCATTATTTTTAATTGGCATGGCGTTAGCAAAAATTAACGCCTTTACCCATATGCATCAAGAACAAAAATGGTATAGCACGCTTAGCTTTTTAGTGCCCGTTGGCTTAGCTTTAAAAGCCAGCAGTATTTACCTAGGAGAAGCAAATAGCTTTAGCATGATACTAGGTCTATTTGGTGCTAACTTACTTGCTATTGGTTATATCGCACTCTTTGCGATGCTTTACTACAGTTCAGCTATACAAAAAATCGCACCATATATCGAGAGTGTTGGCAAACTTTCACTCACAAATTACATTATGCAAAGTGTCATTTGTACTACAATTTTTTATGGCTACGGTCTTGGCTTATTTAATAAATTAGCTGTATGGCAAGGCGTACTGCTTGGGCTTATGATTTACATACTACAAGCTATTGTTAGCCGCTGGTATTTACAATTTGCTAAACGTGGGCCCTTAGAATATGTTTTACGCCTATGGACAAATTTTTCGTTTAAGCGCTAGTTATATCGTAGTGTTTTTTAATAATTAGGTTAGTTCTCTCATAGTTTAAGGGTATTCGTTAAATACTACGTATGAGAGGAGCTTTACTATGCAACCAAAATTTACACTACGTGAAATCTATGGTCACAATATTTTATATACACCACGTACACCATTTAGTGATAATCCGTGGATGCTAAATGATGCGCATCAACTTGACGCACTCACATCCCGTGAAGTTCTTTTTGCAGATGTACCTGTGGTGGTACATAGCGCAACTCAAACCGAACAAGCTAAAGCTTTATTTAAGCTAGCCGGTTTAACACCCAGTGACAACGTCTTAACCTATGACACAGAACAAGAGTACCACGCCCACTTACAAACAAGTGACGCTACTATTGTGTGCCAATACTTACATGAAGCAGGGCAAATTCCACGGGATCGTTACTGGATGGATGCTGAAAAATTTAATGAATTAAATTGCAAATCGTATATTGATCAACTCATTGATGCAAAGTATGTACCTAAGCGCTTCACTGTAAAGCTAGCAGATGCTACAGCTACTGTAGCTGCTATGACATTACCCATTGTCCTAAAGCCTGGTGGTGATGACCCAACTTCTGGCGGCTATGGTGTCATGATTTGTCATACGAACGAGCAAGTTACAGAGGCGCTACGTCAGTTACGTAAAGCAAATACAGATACTGTTGTGGTAGAGCAATTACTCGCAGTAAAAGCTAACTTTAGTTGCCAATATGTATATAATGAAACGCTCGGCATTCAATACTTAGGTGCATCCGAACAATTAACAGACGATGCTGGGCATTACAAGGGCAATGTTATCGTACGTGATGTGCCTAAACGCGTCATTGAAGTAGGTAAGCATATTATGGAGTGTGGCGTAGCTGAAGGATTTGTAGGTATTGCAGGCTTCGATTTAATTGTTACAGAAACAGGCGATATCCAAGCAATTGATTTAAACTTCAGACAAAACGGCTCTACTGCTATGTTAATGTTTAAGGATAGCTTTAAAAAACCCGTGGCTAAATTTATGTCTTATGAAGCCGTAAATAACAAACAATTTTATAAGCAAGTAACAGCGCTCATTAAAGAAGGTGGCTTACTTCCGCTTGGCTATTATGATGGCGATTATTTTAAAGAGGATGTTAAATCACGCTTTTATGGTGTATGGTATGACGATTCACTTGAGCAAATTGAAGTGCGCGAACGGCTTTTACAATAAGCCGTTTGACGCGTTTCTTTTTTTTTGAAACATAAAGAGGTCTAATGCGTATACAATAGAGTAAAGGAGTGGTCGGTTATGATTAAAAAATTAGTAGCAACAGCCGCATTTGCTTGTGCTGCATTTGCATTACCTGCAACAGGTCATGCAGCAGAAAGCGAAAACGTCATCATCAAATACACTGCAGATGACGCGATTTTTAAACAACTAAGCAAGGAAGACAATGTTTACTTAAATGAGGAGCAGCAATTTATTTCACTACCTAAGCAAAAGTTAGCAGATACTGCGATTCAACAAGCCATTAAACGTGGCAGTGTTACGTACATAGAGGCTGACTACAAACGTCAAGCTTCCAATTTACAGGAGCACCTAAAAATGTGGGATGCTGTTGATTTAGGTTTACCTAAATTTACATCGTCGTTACGTCCAAAAAAAGAAACTGTTGTTGCCGTCGTTGATACAGGTGTTGATTATGCTCACCCCGCATTAAAAGATTATGTATTAGAAGGCTATGACTTTGTACAAGATGATGCTGACCCAATGGATGAACAAGGGCATGGTACACATGTTGCTGGTATTACATTACGCGGTGCTAACTACCAAGGCATTAAAATCCTACCTGTTCGTGTACTAGACGAACAAGGCGCAGGTACAGACTCACATATCGCCTCTGGCATTTACTATGCGGTGGATAACGGCGCAACCGTTATTAATATGAGCCTTGGTGGACAAGGTCTTTCACAAACACAGCGCGATGCAGTGCTCTATGCATTAGAACGCAATGTAAGCGTTGTGGTTGCAGCAGGTAACGAATCCGAAGAAATTTATAATAAATACCCAGCAAGTGAGCGTGATGTGCTAACTATTGGCGCAAGCGCAAAAAAGAAAGCACTAACGGACTTCTCTAACTTTGGTGTGGAGATGGACTTAGTAGCACCAGGTCAAAATATTTATAGCACAATGCCACGTAATCTAGACCGAATGGATGGCAAACGTGACGGTTATACAGCAATGGATGGTACTTCAATGGCCTCTCCATTTGTAGCAGGGATTGTAGGCTTAATTCGTTCGTCTTACCCTGAGCTAAGCTATGAGGAAGTAGAGTTATTATTAAAATCACAAGCTAAGCGACCTGCTAATAATGATTTTGATGTTAACGCTGGTTTCGGTCACGTACAGCTACAAAACTTCACAACAGATAAGCAAGTATTTTTATTAAACACAACATACTTAAATGAAGGCGCTGACGCTATTCAAGTTGGCTCTTACGGCTATAGTGAAGGTACAATCGAAGTAATCGCTGGTGGCAAAAGTTTAGGCTCACAAGAAATTACTAAGAATGGCATGCTAGAGTTTGCACTAGAGACACCTAAACAACAAGAAATTGCGGTAACAGCTATCTTAAAAGACAAAGCTGGCAATGTGCTTGATAAAGCAACGCGCACAACACCGATTCGTACTAAAGACGTTGTGCTTAATGTCAAAAATGAAAAAAATGAAAACGCTGAAATCACTGTAGCTACATTATATGGTGTTAAAGACGATGAGCTTGAACAACTATCAATGTTTATCGAGACTAACACGAAGACAGGTGACATTGCCTTCTCAACAGCAACGTACGATGAGTACGATGCTTTATACATCTCAGCTGTTGCAGATAATGCTATGTATGCCCGTAAAGTAAATGCACAGGAAACTGTAACGCTTAATGCTGAGCAACTAAATAAAATTTCAATGAAAAACACATTATTTAACTACCCTAAAGAAAAACGCTTTGAAAAATTATATGAAGTAATGCCACCAATCCATGTGCCAACAGCTGTTATTGATGGTCATGCAATGTCATCACTTTTACCGATTAACTTCTTAGAAAACCCTACGGTTTATGTAGATAGCGGCAATTATGATTTCTCATTTATTGATATGGGTAAATACCACGCCTTCTTAACAATGTCAGATGTGGATACAGCAAAAACTAAAACGATTGATTTCCGTAACACAGGGATTTTAACTCGCATTCATGTTGATACTTCACAATACATGAGCCACCCACTCTTACAGTTGCACTTTGAACCTGTAAAAGTTGGACATCAACCACTAAAAATTGGTGTTCCTGTAGATGCTATTCAGCCAACGTATATTACACGTGGCACCTATGATATGTATTTACATTCATACTTCATGGGTATGCCGGTTATGTCGGACGCAGTCAAAAATGTACGTGTCGTTAATAACCGCACACTTTACTTTATCTCAGGCGAACAAACGACACACGAATTTGGACGCTAATACAAAAAAGCCTTTCGGAAAATTTCCGAAAGGCTTTTATTATTATTTAAATGCATCTGGGAAAACATTTAAGTCAATACCCCATAGCGCTGGCACTAGGAAGTAAATACATACTGTAACTAAAAGGATACCAAATAAGTTAAGCGCAAAGCCGGCCTTTGCCATATCAGGAATCTTTAAGTAACCTGAGCCAAACACAACAGCATTTGGTGGCGTTGCTACTGGTAGCATGAACGCACATGATGCCGCAACTGCTGCCGCCATCATTAAGCTGTATGGATGGACATCAAGCGCTAACGATAATGAAGCCATAATCGGGAACATCATCGAAGCTGTGGCTGTATTGGACGTAATCTCGGTTAGGAAAATAATTAATGTGGCTACTGCTAAAATAAGTACAAATAAATGCACACCTGCTAAGCCGCCTAATTGTGAACCAATCCACTCTGATAAACCTGAAGATTTAAAGCCTGCTGCAATCGCAAGACCACCACCAAATAATAGTAGTACGCCCCAAGGCAATTGAACGGCTGTATTCCAATCCATTAAATGGTCGCCCTTTTTATTGACCGAAGGAATCGCAAACAATACAATCGCAAAAATCATCGCAATAACACCGTCTGATAAACCTGGGAAGAAGTCCTGTAGTAAAAATGAGCGTGTAATCCAAGCAAACGCTGCTGTAATAAAGACGATAAACACCATAATTTCTTCGTAAGATGCTTTACCAAGCTTTTTCTGCTCAGCATGAATTACTGCCTTACCACCTGGCAATGTTTTAATTTCTGATTTTAAGGCAAACTTCGTTAAGTATACCCAAATGACAAAGATAAATGTCCAAGCAAATGGTACACCAAACATCATCCAGCCAGCAAATGTAATTTCAACACCATAAATTTTAGAGATTGCACCTGCAAGTAGCGTGTTTGGCGGTGTACCGATTAATGTTGCGATACCACCAACAGAAGCTGAGTAAGCAATACCTAGCATAAGTGCCTTACCAAATTTAAAGTTTTCTTTCGAAGTATCAATCGTTGGATCATCTTTTACTGCCTCAGAGATTTGCGCAATAATCGCTAGACCAATCGGCACCATCATCATAGCTGTGGCTGTATTCGAGATCCACATAGATAAGAAGCCTGTCGCCACCATGAAACCTAAAACGATACGGTCCATTGTGACACCAATTACTGAAATAATACCTAAGGCAATACGTCGGTGTAAATTCCATTTTTCCATCGCAAGTGCGATAATGAAACCACCCATAAATAAGAATATATTTTCGTCGCCGTACGCTGAAGCTGTTTCCTTCACATCAAGCCCTAATGTCATCGGGAATAACACGAGTGGCATTAAAGAAGTTACGGGAATTGGCAATGCCTCAGTAATCCACCATGTCGCAATCCAAACCGTACTCGCTAAAATCGCAACACCTTCTGCTGATAAACCTTCTGGTTTAAAAAAGAAATAAATTAAAAAGAATAGTGCTGGACCAACAATCAATCCAATTAGCTGGGTAACAGAATAGCTCTTTGAGTCTTTACCGCCGCCTTCATTATTAACACCAACAGGATGCCCTGCGCCGCCACCTTTAATTGTATCTGCCTCGTGCGGTGCGGTAAATAATCGAAACATCCCTTTTACATCGTCATTCATAGCCCATAATCGCTTCCATGTGGCTAACATGATTTCACCCCTTAGTTTGCGTAATGCATACGCTTACAATTATTATAAAAATATAATTATTTCATAGTAAAACCTTAACAAATCACTATCTGTTATGCAACAAAGTTTTTTGTTATTTTACTGACTTATTACGAAATTGATAAAATATCGAGATATATTGCGATTTAAGCAAAATATATTGTTATACAACAAATTATTTTTAATTTTCTAATTATTAATAAGGAGGCATTTTTATGCTGAAAAGTATCATTTTAAGTGGCTATCGCCCGCATGAGTTAGGTATTTTTAACGAGTCACACCCAGGCGTTGAAATCATTAAAAGAGCTATTCGTGAACAACTATTACTTTTGCTCACTGAAGGACTAGAATGGGTCATTATTAGTGGGCAGCAAGGGGTCGAAACATGGGGAGCAGATGTCGTTTTTGAGCTACAACAAGAGTATGACATCAAGCTCGGTATTATTACGCCCTTCCTCAATCAACAAGAGCGTTGGAACGATGCAAAAAAAGAAAAATACGACATGATGATTATGCAAGCAAATTTTGTTGATAGCGCGACGAAAAAGCCTTACGAAGCACCTTGGCAGTTTATTGAGAAGGATAAATTTTTAGTCCGCAATACGAGCGGCGCCCTTCTCGTCTATGATGAAGAACAAGAGGCGTCCCCTAAATTTTTAAAGCGCCTAATCAAAGCGCATGCCGAAACAACAGACTATGCCTTTTACGAAATTAACGCCTATGATTTACAACTAATAGCTGAACAAATTCAAGAAGAAAAATGGCAAGATTATTAGTATAATCAAAGTAACTAACTGCAAAGGGTGATATTTATGACAAAGCCAAGCCTCATCATAGAAACGCAGCCTGTATTTATTACGCATGACACTTATAAACGTGAGTGTCGCTATATGCGACGTATTGAGTTAAGCGAACAAGACATGCACGCTATTCTTGCAAGCATGGACGAAGACACACTTGTCTATTTCAGCTTTCACAACGTAGAGCGCTCTATTACAGCAGGTACACTGCTCAATGGCTATGACGGCTTTGCTCGCGCTATTTACCGCTATCTCAAACAGCAATACGCCATTACATTACCCGATTTAATCAATGGTCAAGATTTCTATGTAAAAATAACGAAGTAGTCATAAGTTGTTTTTAAATCACCTAACTACAAAAAAGGTGAAGCGATTAAAAAACGCTTCACCTTTTGTATTAACGTGTAACTTCTTCTAACTGTTGATGGGTATCATTGAAAACTTCAGTATCTAACTCACCTAAGGCACGAGCTGCTGTAACACCTGCAGTCATCGAGCCATTAACATTAAGTGCTGTACGTCCCATATCAATCAAAGGCTCTACTGAAATTAATACACCCGCAAGTGCTACCGGTAAATCTAACGCTGACAGTACAATGATTGCCGCGAAAGTTGCACCGCCACCTACACCCGCCACACCAAATGAGCTAATCGCTACTACAACGATTACTGTAGCAATAAATGTTGGATCTAATGGATTAATACCGACCGTTGGCGCAATCATAATGGCAAGCATGGCAGGATAAACACCTGCACAGCCATTTTGGCCGATAGATAAACCAAATGACGCTGCAAAGTTAGCTACACCATCTGACACACCCATTTTTTGTGTTTGAGTTTGAATGTTTAAAGGCAATGCGCCTGCACTTGAACGAGAAGTAAAGGCAAACAGTAAAACTTCAGAAGCTTTTTTCAAATACGTTAATGGGCTTAAACCTGTTAACGCAATAATAATTAAATGCACAATGAACATAATACCTAGTGCCACATAAGACGCAATAACAAACTTACCTAAGTTATAAATCGCACCAAAATCAGACATTGCCACTGTGCGAGCCATTAACGCTAAAATACCATACGGCGTTAAACGTAATACGATTTTTACAACTTCCATAATTAACGCATAAATGGCGTCCACACCTTTTTTAACAGTAGCTGCAACCTCTGGCTGTTTGCGATTTATTTTTAAATACGCAAAACCTAAAAATGCGGCAAAAATAACGACTGCAATTGTTGATGTCGAACGTGCGCCCGTTAAATCAAAAAATGGATTAGCAGGAAATAGATCTAGGATTTGGTCAGGTAACGCCTTACCTGCCATTTCTTCAGAGCGAGCTGTAATTGCCTCACCACGCGCAACCTCTGCCTCACCTTGTAAAATTTGTGATGCATCTAAGTCAAAGACTACGGCTGAACCAATACCAACTGCAGCAGCTAACGCTGTTGTACCAATCAGTACAGCTAAAATAATTGCCGCCATCTTACCTAAGTTCTTACCAATCGTTAATTTAGTAAAAGCAATTAAAATCGAAATAAATACGAGTGGCATTGCAATCATTTGAAGTAGCTTTACATAGCCTGTACCTAAAATGTTATACCATGGCATCGTTTGACTCAGCACTTCACTTTCTGTACCGTAAATTAAATGTAGTACAAGCCCTAAGACGATACCTAAACCTAACGCAATAAATACGCGATTCGAAAATTTAATGTGTTTTTGCTTTAAAAAATATAATACGCCAACAAAAATGAGTAAAACAGCAATATTGGCGATTACTTGAAATATCATGTTTAATTTCCCCCCGAGTTACTTGGTTATGTATTAGCATTGTAACGCTTCAATACCAACAAAGCAAGTAGGGAATAGAAAGAGGCTGGGACAAAACCCATCTTATAAATGAAAAGCCCTTGAACTTTTACGTCATGTAAAAGTTCAAGGGCTTTGATTTTTGTGGGTAAAAAAAGAACACCTTCTGTTAAAATAAAGTCACCAAAACAAAATCCAACAGAAAGAAATGGGACTGGCGTTGATGGCTGTGAACTTGCGAAAGTTCACAGCCAATCAATAAGAATACCCATAAAAAATGAAAAAGAGAAATTGAGCGCACTCAATTTCTCTTTTTCTTTGGCTGAACACTAGTTATGTCCCAGCCTCTTTCTTACGATTAGTCAAGTGTATTTAATTAATTTCTTTTGTTATTATGATTTAGTTTTGTGGGGGAGGGGTACCCCTCCCCCACAAAACTAAATTTTCACAAGCCAAAAAGACCTAACGATTTTTATTTTTTTCGAAAGGTCGATATGGTATAGTTGAGTTACATTTCATTACGAATTCTGAGCTGGTAATGCGGACTCATAATCGTATAGGATGCCTCGTGTCAGTAACTGAAATGTCACTTTCAGAAATTTATTGACGCAGGCGATGATCGCAACCTTATGAGGCTTTCTCTGAGGTTGCGTTTTTAATTTATAATAGTAATCCACAAAATGATTTGGTTTCTCCTTTAACATAAGCATCCCTTGAATCATGAAATATAGAATTTTTCGCAAATGTTTATTGCCACGTTTATTGATGCGGTCACGATACTGGGTATTACCGGATTGATAACGCATGATATCAATCCCTGCATAAGCGTTTAGTTGTTTCGCATTTTGGAAACGGCGAATATCCCCGATTTCCCCAATTAGACGACAAGCTGTTGAATCGCCAACACCAGGAATGGAACGTAATACGGTATATTCTTGGCGTTCTTTAGATAGTACTACCATCTGTTGGACGAGTGCTTCTTTCTTTTCCTTTAATTCTCCAATACGAGATGCGTAATCTCTTACTTGGTCACATCGAACATCTATCGGCTTAATTGCGGGATAACTATTTTGGGCTGCTTCCATGAGTTCCATTGCTTTTTTCTCTGCACGAGTGAGTGAAAGATTCTTTTTCGTATTCGCTTTCAAACGATTTTTAATGACTGTTTTTGAATGCGATAATACAAGTGCAGGATGTGGGTAAAGCTGTACGATAGTTAAAAATAAAGCCGAACTTGGCGTAATTAGTTCTTCAAGCTCTGGAAAACTTAGATGTAAAATCGCATGCATTCGGCTTTTGAGTCCAATCATTTCTTCATCTACTTCGTCGTAATAACGCGTGAGTGCACGCATCTGTTCATAATAGTCATCTTGAACGTAAGTCGTTTCACGCTCCATTTTAAAGTGCGTTTTCGCTAGTTCATGTGCGTCACTACAGTCCGTTTTATGACGTCGCATTTTCGCCATTTGTAGGTTCGCTTCAAGCGGATTCATGCGACTATATGTATAGCCATGATTTTTGAAAAACGCTTCTACTGATTTGGAATAGACACCAGTTGCTTCAAATACAATGTGAGGGACTTGTCCATCACTCTTCGTAATTTCTTCAATACGTTCATGTAATCGTTCAAAGTCGATTCGGGTATGATTCAGTTCACCTTCAAATTCACATTGTCGATACCTATCATAAATAACCACCGAACTTTTGCCTTTACTCACATCTAACGCAATGACATGTTTCATCATTTCCATCTCCTTTTTAGCCAGTCATAGAAGTCTTCACAGTACCTTAATGATTCCACTTTCTTATACGCGGTCTCTTTGGACCCAACAGACTAAACTGATTCATATAAGGGTGTGAAGTTAGCCGGTTTTTAATACGGACTCTCAAATGGTCCCAGAGGCTAGTCGACTTTCCTTCACTTCTACTATAAAAAAATAGTAGCACAAACCATGGCCTTGGTTTGTGCTACTAATCTTAGTCTGTTTTTTATAAGTGCATTGGGTCATCTTTTGGCTTTGGCCCAATCATATTAAATAAAATATTTAGTACAATCGCTGTTACTGAACCAGCAACAATACCATTAGATACTAAAATAGATAAACGGTCTGGCAAGTTAGCAAATAACTCTGGCACCACTGACACACCAACGCCCATACCAATAGCAATGGCTGCAATCATTGCATTCTCTGCTGATTTTTCAACTGAAGGCGCTAGCATCGTAATACCTTGCGTAATAACCATACCAAACATCGCTAGCATGGCAGCTCCTAATACTGAAGTTGGAATAAGTAAAGTTAATGCAGCAAGCTTTGGTGAAAAACCAAGTAGCACTAACATAACACCCGTAATCACAATGACACGGCGATCTTTAATACCAGACATTTTAGTAAGCCCAACATTTTGTGAAAACGTAGTATAGGGAAAAGCATTAAATAATCCACCAATAATAGAAGCAAGTCCTTCTGCACGGTAACCACGCGCAAGCTCTTTTTGGGAAATATTTTTTTTGCAAATACTACCTAGTGCAAAATAAACACCTGTTGACTCTACTAACGACACCATCGCTACAAGTGTCATTGTTAAAATAGCACTTGCATTAAAGGTTGGTACCCCAAAATAAAAGGGTTGCACAATATGCACAAAATCCGCTTGTTTAATTGGTGTAAAGTCTACAGCATTTAAAGCAATAGCTAGCAATGTTCCTGCTACCATACCAATTAAAATGGCAATAGCGCGTATAAATCCTGTAGAAAAACGATAAACGAGTAAAATGATAAGTAAGGTTGCGAAGGCAAGCGTTAGATTTTGTGTTGAAGCAAAATCATCTGCTCCCAAACCGCCCGCCATATTATTCATGGATACGGGTAGTAGTGATACCCCAATAATCGTAACGACTGAGCCTGTTACCACCGGCGGGAAAAATTTGACCAAACGGCTAAAAAAGCCCGCAATCAGCATAATAATTAAGCCTGAAGCGATAATAGCGCCGTAGACAGCCGTTATACCTTGTTCAGGATTATTGGCAATCGAGATAATTGGTGTTACAGCTGTAAACGTACAGCCTAGTACCACTGGCAACCCAATACCAATATAGCGGCCAGATAGTACTTGTAATAACGTTGCAACACCACACATTAAAATATCAATAGCGACTAAATACGTTAATTGCTTGGAATCAAAACCAATTGCATTACCTATAATAAGTGGCACTAAAATGGCACCGGCATACATCGCAAGTAAATGCTGTATGCCGAGAGCGGTCGCCTTCGCTTTGTCCATTACTTCGTTTCCTCCTCGACAAATGTTACTTTGCCCTCTTCTAATGATTCAACGATAGCTAATGATTCAATACGTACACCTTGCTCGCGTAACTTTTTACCTCCATCTTGGAAGCCTTTTTCAATAACAATACCGACACCTACTACATGTGCGCCAGCTTGAGCTGCAATATCAAGTAAACCCTTTACAGCTTCACCGTTAGCTAAAAAGTCATCAATGATAATAATATTATCTTCCGCGTTTAAAAAATCGCGTGATACAGCAATATCACTTGTTACATTTTTCGTAAATGAATGTACTTGTGATGTATATAAATTATCCGATAGTGTTAAAGATTTACGTTTACGTGCAAAGACAACAGGTGCGCCAATTTCTAAACCAAGCATTGTTGATGGTGCGATACCTGAAGACTCAATTGTTAATACTTTTGTAATTACCTCATCTGAAAAGCGTGTGGCAAATTCGTGTCCAATTTCTTTCATTAATAATGGATCGATTTGGTGATTTAAAAATGTATCTACTTTTAATACGGTAGACGATAGTGCTTGTCCCTCTTTAATAATTTTTTCCTTTAATAATTGCATGCGATTACTTCCCTTCTTTATTTGTGTACGAAAAAACTCGCTAAACATCGCTCACTACTGTGGGAGCAACGTTTAACGAGCCATACAACTGCCGAAAAATAAAAAAACGACATGTATAATGCCTAAACGAAACAACCCATAGTCAGCTCATTTAAGGTGAGCCGGTAGAAACTTGCGAGCCATATCCTCGCGATTATATGAGTATTTTTGAATAGAACTATTATAAGCATGCCGTTTATTGTTTGCAAGACGTATTAAAATAGTGTAATGATTCCAAACATTCGGAAATCAGATGGATTTCAAATAAAATCCTTTTTAACGTTCGTTTTTTACACTATAACAAAAACACTTTCATTAGTCACGTGTATCCTCTTTATATTTTATGATATCGCCTGTGTTGGCATCAATGTCCACATCATACGCCATCGTAGCCGTTTTAATTTCAATTTCGTACTTTTGGTCGCTGCGATCTAATTCAAATTTCGAAATGTCACCCTCACCAACTTTTTTCATAGCAATGTCTTTCGCTTGCTCCTCTGTTACTTTAAACTCTTTTGTTGCATCGCCTGTTGCGACATCACCATTATTCGTTTGGTCACGACGTTCTTCTTCTTTTTTGAGTAAATCGCCTGTATGCGCGTCATAGGTTAATTCGTATTTAACTTCGTTTGTTACAACATCTAACTCATACACACGAATGCCTTTTTTATCGTCTTGCTCCACGCTCGTTACTTCGCCACCTTCAATTTCCTTTAAAGCTTTTGCTTTAATATCATCAATTGGGATAAGGTCCTTTTGTGTTTCTGTAGCTGTGGGTTGATCATCTGTTGTAGTAGCTTCTTTACTATCATTTGAGCAACCATATACTAACATCGCACTTAAGCCAAGTGCTGCGGCTAACGCGGTTTTTTTCATGTGAATCTCCCCTTTTAGTATGTACTTTACCTTTATAAGAACGCACTAAAACCTAAAAAAGATGCGTGCTAAAAAATATAGCACACATCCTTTTTATTTTTCTACCGTTAAATCACAATCTTCTAACGGCACAAGTTTAGTTTTATGTTTTACTTTATAACCAATATAAAAAGCTAAAAATAATGGAATACCAATATACGTAATTAATAGCCCTGACCAGTCAATGTGACCGCCTACAAAGGCTTGATAGTTTTGACCGATGATTACCACTGAACATAGGAAGAACGCAAACAGTGGACCAAAGGGATAAAGCGGTGCAACATATGGTAGCTCATTAATGTCATGCCCTTGCTTAATATAGGCACGACGGAAACGATAATGGCTAATCGCAATGCCAAGCCACGCAATAAAACCTGATAATCCTGAAGCATTAAGTAACCAAATATAAATGACACCATCACCAAAGACAGAGGCTAAAAATGCTAGTGAACCAACAGCCAACGTTGCAAGTAACGAATAAATCGGAATGCCTCGGCGTGTTAGTTTCGTAAAGAATTTAGGCGCTTTACCATCTACAGCTAATTGCCACAGCATACGAGACGATGCATATAGCCCCGAGTTACCTGCTGATAATAATGCCGTTAAAATAATCGCATTCATTACAGAAGCCGCAAATGCGATACCTGTGCGTTCAAATACTAAAGTAAATGGTGATACCGTTACATCCTCTGATAATAAACGTGGGTCGTCATACGGGATGAGTAAGCCAATTGCTAAAATCGCAAGCATATAAAATAGTACAATTCGCCAAAATACAGAGCGTACAGCTTTCGGTATATTTTTCCCTGGGTCTTCAGTTTCGCCAGCGGTTACACCGAGAAGCTCTGTACCTTGGAATGAAAAGCCTGCCGCTAGGAAAATACCAAAGAACGTTAAAAAACTACCATGAAACGGGCCATCACCATGAAAGAAATTAGTAAAGCCAACAGGTGCATTGCCTCCAACAATACCAAAAATCATCGCAAAACTTAAAATAATAAAGATAATTACTGTAGCTACTTTAATCATCGAGAACCAATACTCACTCTCGCCATAGCTACGTACAGATAACACGTTAAATCCCAAAATAATACAAATAAATAACAGTGACCATAAAATGGATGAGCTGTCTGGGAACCAATACTTCATGATTAGAGTAACAGCCGCGATTTCAGCTGCAATTGTAATTGCCCAGTTATACCAATAGTTCCAGCCTAGTGCAAAGCCTAGCGCAGGGTCTACGAACTTTGTAGCATACGTGCTAAATGAACCTGATGATGGCATATAAGCTGCCATCTCACCTAAGCTAGTCATTAAAAAGAATACCATGATACCAATTAAGGCATAAGCTAATAATGCGCCACCAGGACCAGCCTGTGCAATTGCGCCACCACTCGCTAAAAATAAACCCGTACCAATTGTCCCTCCGAGGGAAATCATCGTAATATGGCGGCTTTTAAGCGATTTTTGGAGTTTAGGTTTTTTACCTATTTCAATTATTTCATTACTCATCATTATTGCATCCTCTCTTGTAAATAAAAAGAGCATCCTCACATATCGTGAAGATGCTTCCTGAAAACCTCAACTGATAGCTCAACACGCTTGTGGCGTGACAGTTCTGTCTCTTTCGATGACAGCCCCAACATTAATTACGACAAGCTAATTAACGCTTCGGCAGTGTACCCTTTCGTCGTGTTTCATCGATGCTTGCCATCTCCACACGCTTACTCTTGCATACCGCGACCTCTACCTCATAAATTATGAGGTATTATATGAAATTTTGATAACGTAAACGAGTTTAACATAGGGAAAAACGCAATGCAAACGCTACCAAATTATCTGTATTTTTTAATTTTTCTGTTTTATATGTATATTTTACGCTAAACTGTGGTAATAATACGAAATTTATGGAGGGACTGCAATGGATGAACAGCTTAGTATTTCCCGGAAAATAAATTGGCGTGGTAAAACGCTTATTTTGATTATTGGTATCATATTGATGGCAATGACACTCCGCTTACCTTTAACAGTTGTAGGCCCCATCATCGAATTTATTAGAGAAGGGCTTGGCATTTCAAATGTGCTAGCGGGCTTTTTAACAACAATCCCATTACTTGCATTTGCATTAGTATCTCCCTTTGTGCCACGTATTTCACGTACGATTGGCATTGAGCTATCTTTATTTATTTCAATGCTTCTATTAGCTACTGGTATTGCGCTACGTTCAGTAGGTATGACCTCACTATTGCTAGTAGGTACAATTATTATTGGTGTAGCTATTTCCTTTGGTAATGTTTTGTTACCTAGCTTTTTTAAATTGAAATTCCCCTTCCATGTTGGCTTAATGATGGGGATTTACTCTGTTGCGATGAATGTATCAGGTGGCTTTGGTGCAGGGCTCAGCCATCCTATTGCTAACACTACTAACTGGCAAATTGCACTCGCCTTTCCTATTATAATTGTGGTGATTGCTAGCTTAGTTTGGTCACCACAATTACGCCATAACGATCGTATACAAGCTACAACTACTACTGCATCTAAATTAAAGCTATGGCGCTCACCACTCGCATGGGCTGTAACACTCGCAATGGGTTTACAATCTTTTATTTTTTATACAACAGGTGCATGGCTACCTACAATTTTTGTATCGCAAGGTATGGCAGCAGATAAGGCAGGGTGGATGGTTGCTATCATGCTCTTAGCTCAACTACCCCTCACTTTTATTATGCCGGTGCTTGCTGATAAACTTAAAAATCAACGTCCTATTGTTATTGTACTAACGCTACTTTATACCATTGGCTTTGTTGGTATTGCAATTGGTTTAACTGACTACACAGTATTATGGATGATTTGTATTGGCTCTGCTGGCGGCTCTTCATTTAGTTTAGCTATGATGCTCTTTACCTTACGCACAAAAACAGCATACGCAGCTGCAGATTTATCAGGTTTTGCACAGTCTATTGGTTACCTACTCGCAGCAAGTGGTCCTGTTATTTTTGGCTGGCTTTACGACCAAACAGGTAACTGGCAACTACCGATTTATGCCTTCCTCATTGTTGTTGCTATTTTATTTGGTAGCGGCTGGTATGCGGCTGGCAACAAATACGTAGAAGAACAATAGGAATTGTCTGCTACATTATGCTAATTATCCCCTATTTCATGCTTGTGGACTGCTTAATTTTGGCAATGGCCGTTTCAAATAATACAGTTAGGGGCATACTATAAGTACATTACATTACTTATAGGAGGGCTTTTGTATGGAACAAAATGCAGCTAATACAACTAATATTTTAATCTTAAACTTACTTGTCACAATCTTAGAAGAACGCGGTATTATGACTGAAAAAGAATTAAAAGAACGCTTAACTAACCAAGTGAAGCTAGACAAAACAATGGAGCCTGCACTGCGTGATGCTGTTTTAGCTCAAATTAAACAACACCATTAATCATAAAAAGAGGCACCGCAAAAGCGGTGCCTCTTTATTATTAATAGGGCTTTTTTTGATAAAAGTAATTGGGTGAAAAATAATGATTTTTATAAGGTTTATGGTAGATGTGTGTTGTAGCTGCCGCCATTGGTGGCACAAGCCATGCCCAGTTACCTGTTACAGGACGCTCTGCCTTTTGTTCGGCCTGTTCAAACAATTTAAATTGTTGCGCCGCATTGTGATGATCCACAATACTAACTCCCTGTTCCTTAAATGAGTGTAGCACTGCGACATTTAGCTCTACTAAGGCACGGTCTTGCCATAAAGTTGCCTGCGTACTCGTATCTAAATCAAATACGGCCGCAACTTTAGGTAATTGATTATAGCGGTCAACGTCAGCAAAATTACGCGCGCCTATTTCTGTGCCCATATACCAGCCATTAAAAGGTGCGGCTGGGTACTCAATGCCACCACCGTCTAATTTCATATTAGAGATCATTGGCACTGCATACCAACGCAGGTCTAATTCGCTAAAACGCTCATTTGTGGGATGCGTCATTGGCACTTCTAGCACATACTCTTTTGGCACTTCATATAAACGCGGTAGTGTATGGTTAACTTGAATGACGAGTGGTAATACATCAAAGCGACCATATTTGGGTTGCCAGCCTAGGTTAATACATACTTTTGTAAATTCTACAGAAGCGGGGTCGCCTATAATACCTTCGGCTGTTTCATACCCTGCGTAGCGCACTAGTTGCTCGTTCCAAATACGTACACGCTCTGGGTGAAACACCGTAATCGTTGGACGGATTTTGCCGCCATTGGAAGCAAATTGAATGTGATGTAGTAGACGTTCGAAAATTGTATCATGCGTTAAAGTTTGACGTTCGTCAAATACATGTAGTGATTGCCAAAACAATCGACCAATGCATTTATTACTATTACGCCATGCGACACGTGCTGCATGCGTTAGTTCATCTGTTGTTTGCCAGTAAGCTCCCTTTTCCTTAATACCAGCTATGCGTTGCTCTGCATAACCCTCAAGTTGCTTTGTTTCTTGCTCATATATTGTTAAAAATGAATGTATCTCATCATAATTCATAGGTAATCGTTCCCTTCCTTCTTATCATAAAGAAAAAAGCGCGTGGGCTACAACATTTTTTAGTAGCCAAAAACATACATATTATATACATGACTTAATTTAGTCAAAAGGGAAAAAATAATGGCACAGCAATCATCATAACCACAAACATACTAATATGAAGCGGCATACCAATTTTAACAAAGTCACCAAATGTATACCCACCTGCTGTCATAACTAGAGCATTGGTTGGTGAAGCAATAGGTGTTGCAAATGACATACTTGCCGCAATTGCTACTGCCACCATAAATGGCATTGGGCTAACTGCCATAGCAAGCGCCGCACTAAGCGCAATAGGCGCAAATAGTATAGCCGTTGCAGTATTACTAATAAATTGTCCAAAGGTAGCTGTTAAAATATAAATCCCTATTAACACACCATAAGCACCGTAATCACCTAATGCTTGAATAATACCTGCTGACAACATATTCATGCCCCTTGTTTTTTCGAGAGCTGTTGCCATAGGTAACATAGCTGCGACTAACACAATACTTTCAAAGTTCATCAGATTTGCGACAATGCCTCCCTCGACTTCAACGCAAAGCGTAAGTCGGGGAGGCATTGTCGCCAACCTTTAGGTTGAGTTTCTTTTTTAGTGAAAGGCGGTGAAAATATGCCAACAATTACAGCTAAAATTCAACTTTAAAAAGCAAGTAGCGCCATGACTGCAACTAAATCTGCGCGTACACGGTTTGTCATAAATAAAAAAATCGTTACGCCTAAAATTGTAAACGTAAGCGTTAATGGCATACTCTATTATTTCCCTTCTATAACTATCATCTCTTACATTGTACCTACTTTTAATAAAAACACACATGACGGTTTAAATATTTATAAAACGGGAAGTCCTTTATTGGACATTTTTTAACTTATGATATATATTACTTATTAAGAATAATTCTAATCTAATTTTAATTTTAAATATATTTCTAGGAGGAACTTAAATTATGACAAACTCTCAAGATAAAAGCCGACGCTTCACCACAGCAGGCGGTGCACCAGTAGTAAGTAACCACGACTCAATGTCTGCAGGCCCACGTGGCCCATTATTATTACAAGACGTATGGTTAGTAGAAAAATTAGCTAACTTCAACCGTGAAGTAATCCCTGAGCGACGCATGCACGCAAAAGGTGGCGGTGCGCACGGTACATTTACTGTGACACATGATATTACACAATACACGAAAGCTAAAATTTTCTCTGAAGTTGGTAAACAAACACCAATGTTCGCTCGTTTCTCAACAGTAGCTGGTGAACGCGGTGCAGCTGATGCTGAACGTGATATTCGCGGCTTTGCACTTAAATTTTATACTGAAGAAGGTAACTGGGATTTAGTTGGTAACAACACACCTGTATTCTTCTTCCGTGACCCATTACATTTTACAGATTTAAACCACGTGGTAAAGCGTGACCCACGTACAAATATGCATAACCCTAATTCAAACTGGGATTTTTGGACTTCTTTACCTGAAGCTATGCACCAATTAACAATTTTAATGTCTGACCGCGGTATTCCATCAGGCTTCCGTAATATGCACGGTTTTGGTTCTCATACGTACTCAATGATTAATGCACAAAACGAACGCGTATGGGTAAAATTCCACTTCCGTACAGAGCAAGGTATTAAAAACTTAACAAATGCTGAAGCTGAAGCTATTGTAGGTAAAGACCGTGAGTCTTCTCAACGCGACCTTTACACTTCAATCGAAAACGGCGACTTCCCTAAATGGAAAGTGTACATTCAAGTAATGACTGAACAAGAAGCACGTGAGCTTCCTTACAACCCATTCGACTTAACAAAAGTTTGGTACAAAGGTGACTTCCCACTAATCCCTGTTGGTGAGTTTGAGTTAAACCGCAACCCTGACAACTACTTTGCTGAAGTTGAGCAAGCTGCATTTGCACCATCAAACATCGTACCTGGTATTAGCTTCTCACCAGATAAAATGTTACAAGGTCGTATTTTTGCTTATGCTGATGCACAACGTTACCGCTTAGGCGTTAACCACTACCAATTACCAGTCAACGCACCAAAATGTCCATTCCGTACATTCCACCGCGACGGTGCAATGCGCTTTGATGGCAACCTTGGTAGCACATTGAGCTATGAACCTAACAGCTACGGCGAGTGGGAACATAACTTAGATTATAAAGAGCCAGAATTACCACTTGATGGTGGCGCTGGTATCCATGATTTCCGCGAAGATGACAATAACTACTTCGAGCAACCAGGTAAATTATTCCGCTTAATGAATGATGAAGAAAAACAACGTCTATTTGATAACACAGCGGCAGATATGGCCCCTGTTGAGGAGTTCATTAAACGTCGTCACATCTTACACTGCTACTTAGCTGATCCAGCGTACGGTGAAGGTGTTGCGAAAGCAATGGGCTTAACGCTTGATGGCATGGACTTAACAAACCCATATACAAAGTAATATACTAGGATGAGGCAGCTGAGGCTGTCTCATCTTTTTGAGGAGTGATTGTCTTGCTACAGCATTATTTTTCGGTGCAATCGCGTTTTTGGTATGTACATCTTGCTTTTATTGGCCTGTATATTATGACGAGCTCGGTTTGGCTTGGTCTTTTCGCTATGGTACTCGGTGCTGGTTTTGCAGACTGGGGTGTATGGTCAAATTTCACTTTTATTTTTGGCACAGGTTTCTTTTTATCTCTTTACCACTTCGTTATTAATTTTATTGGTGTTAGAGCACTACCAAAAGAAAAACGCCTGCTAACCTTTATTGGTTATCAAGCGCTTAGTTGGTTTTGGTTTAGCTTATTATTTATGGTTTTAACTACGATTCGAACTTTTTTACTTTAATTTTTTTATCTATTGGTGAGAAGCCTGTTGCGTAAACTACGTGAGGCTCCTCACCTTTTTTATTAACCTCAGCTGTTAGTGAAATATATTCGTAGCTTAGCTTTTGCTTTGCCATTTCTGCTTTAGCATCCTCCGCAAACTGTGTAAATTGTTCAAGTGTCATTGCCGATGCATCTAGTGTAATAAATGCTACGAGTGGATGATTGGGCTCAAAATCTACAGACCATGTCGTATGTGGCTCGTGCTCACCCTTTGTCACTTCAAGATACGTTTCAATATGTTTAACAGGCATAGCACTCAGCCAATTACCCATTTGTTGTGATGCCTCTGCCCCAAGCTTAGTCATCATAGGCTCATCTAAACGTGCCTCATAAATCCCATCACGCTTAATTTTATTACCCCAAAAACCACCAATTACCATAGGGTATGCTTGTCCATCAATTGTAGCTGTAAAGTTATAGCCACCTGTTGTAATATCATGCGCCTGCGCTGTAATAGTAATCGCTTCATTTGGATAGGTTGCCTCTACATAATGTGTAGCTGTTGTAGTTGCTAATACTTTTGAAAATGGATTGCCAAAAAAGGCGTTATATATGCCAAGCCCAAAGGTGATAATGGCACTAATTGCGATAATTTTAAACCACTTTTTATTCATCATGTTCCCCCTTAGTATGGCTCTATTATACAAGAAAAAAGCTAATCTGCTATGTTGCAGATTAGCTCCATATTAGCGCTTGGTATTATTAAGTGCTGTGTAATGATTCATGCGTGCTGTAGCACGCCAGTAATGGTAAATTAAACGGTCAATCCACAGGACTGCCTCTACTTTAGATACGGCTACTTCAATCTCAGTTTCATTTGCGACAGTACGTTCAAAGTACTCTTCACGACGTTGCTTACGCTCAGCTGCCATTTCTGTTGAGGCGTTTTGTAAAATTGTTTCGATTAATTTAAGCTCTTCCTCATCTTGCAACTTGACCTTCATATCCACAAAAACATCAATCCATTTTTCAGTTAGCTTTTGTTGTACGTATGGTGACTCTAGCATTTCCTTCTCGCGTAATACGCGAGTAAGACGACTAAGATGATCAATCGTATGCAGTAGCTCAATATGCTTTTGACGGTCACGGCTAGAATGGGACTCAATACTATCTAAAAATTGACGTGTTTTATCAATTGCTTCATCTACAGCATTTAAACGCTTATCGTACTTTTCTGTTACTTTTTTTGCTGCTAACATTTGTAATAGTGCATCTGTTAGCTCTTTAGTAATTTCGATTAGTGTTTTAAAAGACACATCAATTGCAACAGCTGGCACGCTCACGATATTAGGATTTAAATAACGCGTGAGCGCATTTTCCTTCTCAGGTACAATGCGTTCAATTAAACGCGCAAATGGTTTTACAAATGGGATAAATAAAATTGCCCCTACAATACTAAAGAGTGTGTGGAAAATAGCAAGTCCGATGGTTTCGTCAAAGCTACCACTTACAGCAGTTGTAATTATTTTTGTTAAGCTAATAAGTAAAGGTGCGGCTAGTGTCACAATCACCGCTGTAATAACGTTAAATAATACATGCGTCATAGCAGTACGTTTTGCCGCTACCGAAGCACCAATCGCTACAACTAATGCGGTTGCTGTTGTACCAATATTTTGACCAATAACTAAATATACAGCTTGTTCAAAATCAATTGCGCCCGCAAATAGAGCGGTTAATGTCGCCGCCATCGAGGCACTTGATGCTTGCATAATGACAGTCATAATAATACCGATTAAAATAAGTAAAAGTTTACCGCCAATTGTGGCTGCCGTAACAGAGTCAAATGAGATACTGTCCTGCGCGGTCGCCATACCTTTTTGCAATACATCAATACCAAAAAATAGTAACCCAAAACCTGTAACAATCCCACCGTATGTTTTAAAATCACGCGGCGCAATAAATTGTGTAAACACACCAAGTCCAATAAGCGGTAGTGACATTGCTGACAAGCTAACCTTAAAACCAATTAGCGAAATAATCCAGCCTGTACTTGTACTACCAATATTAGCACCAATAATAACGCCAATGGATTGTGCAAAAGTGAGTAGTCCAGCGCTCACAAAGCCAATGGTTAATAAAGTCGTTGCTGTGGATGACTGCATCAATATCGTCATTACCGTACCTGATGCCACTGAGCTTAGTGTGCCGCCCGTAAAACGATTAAGCCATTTTTTAAGCGCATCGCCCGCGAGTTCTTTTAAACCATTTGTTAGCATCATCATACCTAACAAAAATAATCCAATACCACCTATAACGTTTACCAAGGGTTTTCCTCCTAAAATTATGTATACCTACCTTTAAATCTTACCATTTTGTAAAGATTGCGTAAATATTAGGTATATATCACTACACAGTTATCAAAAAAAGTCATTCACCAGTAAGCTAGTGAATGACTTCTTTTTAACGCAAGCGGTTAAGCTGTTCAGTTAATTGTTCCTTTTGTTTTACCCAAGCTTTGGTAGCCTGCTCAAGTAATGTCGCTTCATATGCATCTGCCTGCGCTTTATCTGTTGCCACATCTCGTAAATAAAGAGCGTGATCAAAATCTAAATACGCTACAATTTCCTGTGGTAATACATAGTTCGCAAATACTTCGGTTGCTTCGTTATTTGGTTGTGCACGCACAACTTCATCTTGATAGGCTTCAAATTGTAACAAGTCCTTTAATTCAGCTTGCTCAATATACGTCTGAAAAATGCTTTTATCCATAACCATTCCCCTTTATGTTAATTGTTATTTCATTTTAGCATCTTTCTTACTTTAATTCGGCAACTTTTGCGGCCATGTCTTCGGCTTGTAATAATGTCGATATAGGATCACCTGTAAAATACTCTTTAACTTTAAGCTCAATGACACGTCCATTTTTCACTGCATCAAGAGATTGCCATACACTTGGTAACTCATCTTGATTATCCCCCTGTTGTGTAATAAGGAAAATATAATCACCTGCAAAGTCTTGAATGCTCTCCCAAGAAACCTCTGCACGACTCTCTTTTTTATCAATAATATCTCGTTGAATCTTGTCTGCCGCCTTCATCTCTAATACACCATATGCCGCTAAACCACCACGCTCACCTGATTTACCTACTACAATTGCATCCTTTACAGTACCTGAGTCAATAATTGTAAAAGTTGCATCTTTGGGTACTGAAGCTTTAATTTGTGCCTTAGCCTTAGCTACACGTTGATCATAGTCAGCTAGCCAGTCCTTTGCCTCATTTTGACGATTTAAAATTTCGCCCATAGCCGTTAATTGTTCGTGCACACCATCATACTGCGTTGTATCAAATACCACAGTTGGTGCAATTTTTTCGTATTCTGCAACTTGGTCTCGGTTCCACGTAATGATAAGGTCTGGCTCTAGCTCAAGTACCTTTTCATAAGACACTTGACCATCACGTCCAATTTCATCCGTTTTATCTGTAACAAATTGCTTTAATAGCTGTCCAAACTCTAACGTTGTTTTAGAAGCGCCTACAGGCTCTACACCTAAGGCTATAACATGTCCTAAATCCCAATCTACAATAACACGCTGTGGGTTACTCGGTACAGTTACCTTACCCATTACAGTTTCAATCTCTCTTGTATCAGTCTTTGCATCTGTTGCAGGCTCTTCCTTTGCCGAACAAGCCGCTAACATAAGTACCATGAGTACCATTAACCATTTCTTCATTTTTATGCCTCCTGCTGCAATAATTGCGCTACGATAAATTGACGTTGTCCCTCTAATGAAATAGGATCGTTAAAATAAGAGTCTGATGATTTAAGCATATAGATGCGATTATTTTTAACCGCATCTAGTGACTGCCAAATTGCTAATTGCTTAAGACCGTCAATTTCAGGACCTTCCTCTAAGAAAATATAGTCCCCTGCAAAATCTGTAATTTTTTCGAGAGAGAGAGCTCTGCCCAGCCGTCACCTTCAATGGCTTGTTTTTGAACAGCCTCAGGAGCTGCAATGCCAAACTCACCGTAAATAATTTCGCCACCACGTGCCCAGCGATCACTATAGGCATACATGCTTTTTTCGCCTACACTTAAAATCGCTACAGTTTGATCTGCCATCTTATCTTGAATAGCGGGCTTATCTGCCGCAATGCGTGCATCAAAGTCCGTTAACCAGTCTTTTGCTTGTTGCTCTTTATTAAACAACTTACCTACTTCGAGTAACTGCTCACGAAAATCTCGCTTACCATAGGCGTATGATACAACAGGAGCGATTTTTTCAAGCTCCGCTAAATTTTCTACATCAGGAAACGCAATAATTAAATCAGGATTTAATGCGAGTACCTTTTCTAACGAGCCATCTCCTACATCCTCAATACCTTCAATATACGGTGCAAAGTGTGTATTACCTAAAGCAAAGTCCGTTAAGCCTACAGGTTTTTCGTCTAAGGCAAAAGGGTACCCCGCTAGTGAATTATT
This sequence comes from Metalysinibacillus saudimassiliensis, assembly GCA_000935965.1. Lineage (GTDB taxonomy): Bacteria > Bacillota > Bacilli > Bacillales_A > Planococcaceae > Metalysinibacillus > Metalysinibacillus saudimassiliensis. Next base: position 101,712 of record LN483074.1, on the reverse strand, counting down.
TAAAATAACAACGCGCTTAGGTTCCTTTGGTATCATTACTGTGCCAACATCATCCTTATAAGCTACAAGCTCTTCACCTGCGCCCTCCTTGCTTGAACAAGCCGCAAGCATTACTACGCATGCTAGCAATACTAAAAGTCGTTTCATTAGTCATTCTCCCTTACTAGGTTATAGGGTATGCACATTGGGCCACCTGTGTGGGGGTCTGTAATAATATGTGCCTCAATATTAAATACTTTACGCAATGTATCGTGTGTTACGACCTCTTGTGGTGTACCTGCTTTGATTACTGTGCCTTTTTTAATAGCAATCATATAATCAGCAAAGCGTGTCGCATGACTTAAATCATGCACAACCATAATAATTGTACGCTGTTGTTGTTGATTAAGTGTCTGCAATAGTTGCAACACTTCAAGCTGGTGGGCCATATCTAAAAATGTTGTTGGTTCATCTAAAAATAAAATATCTGTTTGTTGAGCGAGTGACATAGCAATCCAAGCACGCTGACGTTGACCACCTGACAGCTGGTCAACAGCTCGATTATAAAAAGCCCTCATCCCTGTTACATCTAACGCCCACGCCACAATTTCAAGGTCTTCCTTTGACATAGAGCCCATACCTTTTTGATGGGGAAAGCGACCATAACTTACAAGCTCTTGCACTGTTAAACCATCTGGCGCAGTTGGGTTTTGCGGCAAGATAGCTAACTCCTTCGCCACATCCTTGGTAGATTTGCGATGAATTAACTCGCCATCTAACATAACGCCACCACGTGATGGCTTCATTAAACGTGCCATTGTTTTTAAAATTGTAGATTTGCCTGAGCCATTTGCGCCAACTAAGGCAGTAATTTTGCCATTCGGAATTTGGATAGTTAAATCTTCAATAATGGTAGTGTCTCCGTAACAAATCATTAAGTCCTCTGTTGTTAAACGTTGCATAGTTAAACTCCTTACATATCATATTGTGCACGGTGTAATCGGCTATACGTACCACCACTTGCTAGCAGCTGCTCGTGAGTACCTTGCTCTTCTACACCTGCCTGCGAAATGACAAGAATGCGGTCAGCATTTTTAATTGTCGCCAGTCGGTGAGCAATTACTAAAGTAGTACGTCCCTCTGATAACTCAGCTAACGCTAACTGAATGGCCGCTTCTGTTTCTGTATCGAGTGCTGACGTTGCCTCATCTAAAATTAAAATTGGTGGATTTTTTAAAAACATACGCGCAATGGATAGGCGTTGCTTTTGCCCGCCTGATAGCTTAACTCCACGCTCACCAATCATCGTATCCAAACCTTCTGGCATTTCCAAAATAAGGCTTTCCATTTGCGCTCGACGTGCAGCTTGCCAAATCTCATCTTCACTCGCATCAAGCTTGCCATAAGCAATATTTTCTCTAATTGTGCCATCAAATAAAAAGACATCTTGTTGTACTAAGCCAATATGCTGACGCAATGAGTGTAACGTCATATCACGAATATCCATACCATCTATCGTGATACTGCCAGCTGTTACATCATAAAAGCGTGGTAGTAAATTACAAATTGTTGTTTTACCACCACCTGATGGGCCAACTAGCGCTATCGTTTCGCCTTGATTAACATTAAAATTAATAGCAGTAAGTAGCTCCGCATCTTCTTCATAAGCAAAATGTACATTATTATAAACAATATCGCCCTTAACCGTTGTAATTGCCTGTGCACCTTCATGGTTTTCTACATCTGCTGGTGTATCTAATAGCTCTTGGTAACGCTTAAAACCAGCTACACCTTTTGGGTACGTTTCAATTACAGAGTTAATTTGTTGAATAGGGCTTAAAAAAATATTTGATAATAACACAAATGCCATAAACTCACCAAAGGTCATAGATTGATTAATCACAAACCATGTCCCACAAGCTAAAACAAAAATAGTAACACCCTTCATTAACACATGGCTGATGGAAGCATTCCATGCCATTACACGATAAGTAACAAGCTTTGTACGACGAAAGCGCTCATTGTTTTCTGCATAACGTGCAATTTCAAAATCTTCATTAGCAAATGCTTGTACTACACGAATGCCGCTCACATTATTTTCTACACGAGCATTAAAGTCAGCGATATCACTAAACATTTGTCCAAAGGCTACTGACATTTTTCGGCTGAAATAAATGGATAAACAAATTAAAAAGGGCACAATGATAAAGGTTAAAATGGCTAGTTGCCAGTTAATCGACAACATTAACGCAAATGCGCCAGTTAGCGTCATTAGCGCAATAAACAAATCTTCTGGCCCATGATGTGCGATTTCGCCGATATCCATTAAATCATTGGTCATACGCGATACAAGATGACCTGTTTTATTATTATCAAAAAATCGAAACGATAATTTTTGGACATGGTCAAAAGATTCCTTACGCATATCTGACTCGATATTAATACCGAGCTTATGCCCGTGATAGGTCACTACGAAATGAAAGACCGCACTCAACATATAAATGCCAAGTAAACCTAAGCATGCATATAAAATAATTTGCCAATCACCTGATGGGAGGTAATCATCAATTACCTTATTTAATGCGAGTGGAAAGGCAAGCTCTAACAGTGCAGCAATAATTGCGCACGAAAAATCTACAATAAACAGCCATTTATATGGCTTATAATAAGCAAAAAATTGCCTGACCATAACTAACCTCCTATGCTTTTGAACGAGCTAATAAATATAAAAAGTAAGGTGCGCCAATTACAGCAACCACAATACCTGCTGGGATTTCGGAAGGCTGAATGATCGAACGCCCTATCGTATCCGCAAGCAATACTAAAAATCCACCTACGACAGCAACCGTCGGTAATAAAAATTGATGTTTTGGCCCAATTAAGCTACGCACTAAATGCGGCGCAATTAATCCCACAAAGCCAATCCCACCACTCACAGAAACCGCAGAGCCTGCAAGCCCAACAGCCGCAAATAATAACCAACGACGCTCACGCTCAACCGCTACTCCCAAGCTTGTAGCAATTTGATCACCCATATTTAATAAATTTAAAACAGCTGATTTATACATAACAAATGGTAAGAGCACTACTAAAAATGGTAGTAACGCCAACACAAAGGACCAATTAGAGCCCCAAATACTGCCTGCTGTCCAGCGCGCCACAAATTGATAATCATCAGGTGACAGCATCAATGTCACTACAATCGTAAAAGCACTAATGCCTGCAGCCACTGCAATACCTGTTAACAATAAGCGCGTAGGCGAGATGCCCTCGCCTCTTTTATAAGACAACGCATAAATAAATGCGGCTGTCACTGCAGCACCAAACCATGCAAGCAGTGGTAAAAATAAAATAAAGCCACCCGTCGTTTCAGGGAAAAAGGCAACATAAATTAATACCATTAATCCCGCACCTGCGTTAATCCCTAAAATCCCTGGGTCAGCTAGTGCATTACGTGATAGTCCTTGCAATACCGTACCTGACACTGCAAGCGCAGCACCAACTAAAATCGCAATGACAATACGTGGTAACCTAAAATCAAATAGAATGAGTTGTTGTTTATGTGTCCCTTGCCCAAACAGTGTTGCAATTACTTCACTAGGTGTTAAACGAATATGTCCTGTATTAACACTAATTAAAAATGTAATGAAAATTAATACAGCAAACACTACAAGTACGATAATATTTCTTCGTTTATCCATTACAGCGCTCTCCCTTCTTTACGTGCTAAATATAAGAAGAACGGCACACCAATTAACGCAATAAGCGCACCAATTGGCGTCTCATAAGGTGGATTAATCATACGTGCAATAAAATCTGCCCAAAGCACTAGTAAAGCACCCAAAATGGCCGAGCAAGGAATGATATAACGATAATCTACGCCTACAATATAGCGTGTAAGATGTGGCACAATTAAACCCACAAAGCCTACTGGACCTACAACAGACACTGCAGAGCCCGCAAGTACTAGCACTAGCAACATGCCTAATAATTTGATACGTGCTGTTTTTTGCCCAAGCCCTGTTGCAATATCATCACCTAAGCTGAGCAATGTAATGGATTTTGATAAGGCAATAGCACCAAGCACCGCAAGGATCACAACAGGCATCATAATAAAGAGCTGACTCCAACGCGTTCCTGACACACCACCTGCATACCAAAAGGCTAAGTCTTGCCCAATTCTAAAATGTAGTGCAATCCCTTCACTTAATGCACCAAATAATGCGCTAACCGCAGCACCTGCTAGTACTAAACGTAGTGGCGTTAAGCCACCTCTGGCCATTGAACCAACACCAAATACTAAGAATGCACCACCTGCAGCACCTAAAAATGAAAATAAAAGTAATAAGCTATATGGTGTTTGTGGAAATAGCGCAAAACAAATCGCCATTGCTAAAACAGCACCTGCGTTTAAACCTAACAGGCCTGAGTCAGCTAAAGGATTTCGCGTCATGCCCTGCATAATCGCGCCCGCTACCGCATAGCTCGCGCCTACTAACAACGCACCAAGTACCCGTGGTAAACGTAACTCTCGTATTACTTGTTGGTCATGCCCACTAGCATCAAATTTTGTTATAGCTTGCCATACATCCGCAAATGAAATCGTAGCCGCTCCGTATGACACCGCAACAATAATACTAAGTACTATTGCGACTGGACCTAACAGTAAAATAAGTGTCGCTGGTAGTGGCTTTGTTTTAATTTTCAGTTGCGGTACTGCAGTGACCGCTTCTTCCTTCATCATCCATCTTTCACCTCTATAAAATGGCAAACAAAAAGCAGTGCTACCATCAGCACTGCTTAAAGCTTACTGATATTGATAATTATTATCAATTAAAATCATAACAAGCTACTTATTCAATTACTATAGACAAATAACATAACTTCACTATAGATAAATATCAGATTGGCGTTGACCTGTTAAATAAGCCAATTGTATTTTGAGCTGCTCCTCTAAAGCAACTCCTTCACTTGACCAAAAATCTTGTAGGCGTAAAATATGTACTTTCTTACGCTTCATTGCAGGCAACCCCTGCCAAATTTCATTGTATAGCCTAATCTCCTGTTCAGCGGAGTGCACTATGACAAACATCTCATCTGCCGCATATTTGTCAATATATTGCTCCTCAATCATAATGCCACGGTTAGGTGTGAGTACTTCTTTTTCAATACGCTTAGGCGCACGTAACTTTAGCATTTCAAATAAATTATAACCGCCCCTTGCGTTAGAGCGCCAAATACCAATGCGATTATGGTTGCGTAATTCGTAAACACCTACCGTATGATTTTTATCCATACCCTCTTGTAGCATAAGTTTTGCTTGCTCAATCTTTTGTTGGTAGCTAGCAATCCAGTCTTCTGCTTGTTGCTCACGTTGAAACAACTGGCCAATTAAACGTACTTCTTCCAAACGATCATGCGTATCCCAATCCAATGCCACGGAGGGCGCAACCTCCTGAAGCTTTGCAACATACTCTTTGTGCGGCACTTTGTAAATGGAGGCTAAAATTAATGACGGCTTACCACCCTGCCAATCAATCTCCTCACGCAACCAGTTTGGTGATAAAAAGGTGGCATCTTGGATATGGGGTGTTAGTATATCAGGGACATTATAATAAGCAGATAATACAGCAACTGGTTCAATACCCACTGCTAGTAATGCCCCTGTAAATTGTAAGGACGCTACACGTTCTGTTGGCTGTACTACTCTAAATTTGCTAGGTGTGATACCAAATTGACGACTAAATTTTCGGCTGAGGTAGAGACCATCTTGATAGCCAACCTCTTTTGCTACTTCTTGAATGGTTAAAGAGGAACTACGCAATAATAACTTTGCCTTCTCTAAACGCACATGGGTTAAAAACTCGTTAAACCCCCACCCTACTTCTTTTTTAAAATACTCTGAGAAATAATTCGCATTATAACCAAAACGCTTTGCCATATCTTCACGGGTTAGAGGGTAATGTGAGTAGGTTTTAATATAATGCACCACATCATCAAACGTATGTTGCTCTGCATTATGCTCATACTGCTCAAACGCCCTATAAATCGCCGCCAGTAATTGTTGAAAATCATATACGTCCTTTGTTTCTTTTAATTGAGTGAGTGCGTCAGTAACAGGTACTGTCACACCTTCATAACAAATAAACTCATGCACAAAGCGATAAGGATTTACTTCATATCGCAGCTGTGGCACTTTTTTTACAAGGCTATAATTACGAAAGCGCACAATCGTATAGCTTCCCGATTTCACAGTAAGTGTAATTTTATTACGCGCTTGAATGACTAATAAATTATCATTCTCTAACCTAAAGAAGCGGCGGTCTGCTACAACCTCTACTTGCCCTTCCTTTACATATAAAATAATTGCCTCATCCTCATGAATGACACGACTTTTTGTACTGTCTTCTACATCATTTACTACATACATATAGTGTTGATAGTTCATTACGTCCTCCTAATTGAATATCATTATCATTTATACTACTTATTATTACAGCAAAAAGCAAAAAAGCATCATTGCCCCTCAGGGCAATGATGCTTGTTAATTAATACGTCTCATCTAAGATGGCTTCAGCAATATTTACTGCGTGGTCACCAATACGCTCTAAATTACTAATGATGTCAACAAATACAATACCTGCAGAGCCTGAACATACACCTTGATTTAAACGGTGAATGTGGCGCTTACGAAGCTTACGTTCCATCTCATCAATTTTATCTTCTTTTTCGATTACTTCATGTGCAAACTCTTCGCTACGTTGATCTAATGCTTTAATTGATAGGCTAACTGTATCAACTGTTAACTCAAACATCTCAACTAATTCGTCCATTGCTTCTTCACTTAAGCGCACACGGTTATTGCCTTTGAAGTTAATTAGCTCTACTAGATTTTCGAAGTGATCACCAATACGCTCAATATCACGGATGCTATCAAGTAATGCATGGTGCACCTGTGAGTCTGTATTTGATAATGACTGCTTAGATAGTGTTACTAAATAATCAGTTGTTTTTTCGTCTAAAATATTAATTGCTTCTTCTAGTTGTATTGTAAGATTGGCGTGTTTTTCCTCGCCTGTTTGTAAGTATTTTAGGGTTTCTTGTAAACCTTGAACACTAAACTCACCCATACGTACAACTTCTTGCTTCGCTTGACCTAAAGCAATTGAAGGTGACTGCGCGATTAATGCTTCGTCTAAGTGCTTTGGCTTATACTCAATTACCGTATCCTCACCTGGGATTAATTTCGTAACAATATATGCCCATGCACCAATGAATGGCAATTGTAGCAACGTGTTAGCTACGTTAAACGAACCATGCGCAAATGCAATTTGCATTTTTGGCTCTAAGCCTAAAACAGCAGACAGCCATTCTACATAGCTTGTAAATAAACCTAAAATTAATAAGAAGACAATCGAACCTACCACGTTAAATAACACGTGAGTGGCTGCTGCACGACGCGCCGCTACTGAGGCACCTAATGCTGCGAGCACTGCTGTAATTGTTGTACCAATATTATCACCAAATAGTACAGGTAGTGCACCCTTTAAATCAATTAAACCTTCAGCATATAGCCCTTGTAAAATACCTACTGTTGCTGAAGATGATTGTACGATTAATGTGAAAATTGTACCGACAAGTACACCAAGTACTGGCGAGTCACTCATACTTAGCGTCATATCAATAAACGCTGGGAATTCGCGCAGTGGCTTCATACCTGTACTCATCATTTCTAAACCGATGAATAAACCACCAAAGCCGAATAAAATTTGTCCAATATTTTGGATGCGATTCTTTTTAAAGAAGAATAGCATGACAGCACCTATGAATATAATAGGATACGCATACTCACCTACATCAATACCAATAATAAACGCTGTTACTGTAGTACCAATGTTGGCCCCCATAATAACACCAATTGCTTGTCGTAATGTCATAAAACCAGCACTAACGAGCCCTACTGTAATAACGGTCGTACCAGAACTCGACTGAATTAATACTGTTACAAAAATACCTACAAGCACACCCATTAATGGGTTAGTTGTAAAACGGTCTAAAATGTCACGCAAGCGGTCGCCTGCTGCTTTTTGCAGACCATCGCCCATATACTTAATCGCAAATAGAAATAGACCCAATCCTCCAACGAATTGGAATATCATTTCTTGCCAATTCAGCTCCAAAATATTACACCCTTTCCGCATAACTCTCAACCTACATTATTCCTAAAAAACTGTAGAAAGTAAATCACTTTTAATTGTTATCTCACAAAATTTACATTGCGTTTACAAAGTAGTAACAATTGCTTCATATAAACCTAAATTGGCTTAATAGTGCTGTGCTAAAATAATTATTTTTGCCATCAAAAAACTGTACGAAATAGCGCGTTAGCACTTTTCGTACAGCTTCACATGAACATGCAGTTTTAGGGATGACACAACAACTGCTTTAGCACTCGTTTTGTAGGAGGAACAGTGCTAAGGAAAATTACATTGCGTTTGCTACGATAGGTCCACCACAAACGAATGGTAGCGGCAATGCTTTGTAAGGTTTAATTGTCAACTTACAATAAACTTTCCTAAAGGAAACTTTATTGCTTGTATAAAACTTATCATGTTCAATAATCGTTGTCAACAAAAAAAGTAATTTCGCCCGCAGACGAAATTACTTTTTTACTTTATTGGTAAACGCCGCCGCCTGATTTTTTAAATTCCTCAGCCTTCTCCTGCATACCTTGTTCAATCGCTTCTGCAGTATCTAACTTATTGTCTTTCGCATAATTACGAATGTCCTGCGAAATACGCATACTACAGAATTTTGGTCCACACATTGAACAGAAGTGCGCTGTTTTAGCGCCTTCAGCTGGTAACGTTTCGTCATGATACTCAGCCGCACGTTCAGGATCCAATGATAAATTAAACTGATCGCGCCAACGGAATTCAAAACGTGCTTTTGATAATGCATCGTCACGCTGTTGTGCACCTGGATGCCCTTTAGCAAGGTCTGCTGCATGTGCCGCAATTTTATACGTAATAACACCCGTACGTACATCATCACGGTTTGGTAAGCCTAAATGCTCCTTAGGCGTTACATAGCAAAGCATCGCTGTACCAAACCAACCGATCATTGCCGCACCAATGGCTGACGTAATGTGGTCATAACCTGGCGCAATATCTGTTGTTAATGGGCCAAGTGTATAAAATGGCGCTTCATGGCACATCTCTAATTGCTTATCCATATTTTCTTTAATTTTATGCATTGGCACGTGACCTGGTCCTTCAACCATTACCTGCACGTCATGCTTCCAAGCAATTTCTGTTAGTTCACCTAATGTTTCTAGCTCTGCAAACTGTGCCTCATCATTAGCGTCCGCAATAGAGCCTGGGCGTAAGCCGTCACCTAATGAAAAAGCAACGTCATAGGTCTTCATAATTTCACAAATGTCCTCAAAATGTGTATAAAGGAAGCTCTCTTTGTGATGGAATAAGCACCACTGTGCCATAATTGAGCCACCACGAGAGACAATGCCTGTTACGCGCTTTGCTGTCATTGGTACATAGTGTAAACGCACACCCGCATGGATGGTAAAGTAATCTACACCTTGTTCCGCTTGCTCAATTAGTGTGTCACGGAATACTTCCCATGTTAAATCTTCAGCTACACCGTTTACCTTCTCTAATGCTTGATAAATTGGTACTGTCCCTACAGGAACTGCCGAGTTACGAATAATCCACTCGCGTGTAGTATGAATGTTTTTACCCGTTGATAAATCCATAATATTATCTGCGCCCCAACGTGTTGCCCATGTCATTTTTTCTACTTCTTCAGCAATTGAAGATGTAACAGCAGAGTTACCAATATTAGCGTTAATCTTCACATGGAAGTTACGACCAATAATCATTGGCTCCGCCTCAGGGTGGTTAATGTTTGAAGGGATAATCGCACGGCCGCGCGCTACCTCATCACGCACAAATGATGGTTCAACGTTTTCACGAATCGCAATGAACTCCATTTCTGGTGTAATGATGCCTTGCTTAGCGTAATGCATTTGCGTTACATTAGCGCCCTTCTTTGCACGAAGTGGCTTACGCTTTAAACCAGGAAATACATTTTCATTAGCACGTGGATCATCTGCACGACGGTAGCCATTATCCTCTGGCTTGATGTCACGTCCCTCGTACTCCTCCACATCACCACGTTCTAAAATCCAATTACGACGTAATGCAGGCAAACCTTTTGTAATATCTACCGTATAATTTTCATCCGTATACGGGCCGCTTGTGTCATATACGCGCACAGGGGCGTTGTCTTCTTCACCAAAATGCCCTGTAGTTGGACTTAAACCAATCTCGCGCATTGGCACTTGAATATCTGGGCGGCTTCCCTCTACATAAACCTTTGTACTACCATCAAAACTTGACATGATGGCCATGTTTTTTTCGCTAATTGTTGTCATTACTAAAATCGCTCCTTTTGTTTGTTGGTAAAAAGGAACCGACCTCGCATAACACGTGGGACATAAAAAAACCAGATTCTAAGAAAGAATCTGGTCATAGTCGTATGATTTAGAGGCACGCAAAAAAAGAGCGCGCTTACTAACTTCCCTACGCTGGTATGAGCCAGATCAGGTCCAAAGGGTAACGAAACTTCAACGCGTTTCTCTCTCAGCCCGACTCATCGGACCCCCCTAGTTATTACTTATTCAGTTGTGCTTATTAGTATACAAGATAATGCGCTTGAAAGCTACCTTAGCCAAATAATACTTCAGCAAAGTAAATAACAATCGTTACTGTAACACAGCTGACAATCGTCGAGAACAGTACGGTTTGTGCTGCCGTGTCTGCATCGATATCGTACTCTAGCGCTAAGCTTGAGCTGTTGCGTGACGTCGGAAAAGCACTGGCAATAAACAGGGATTTTGCAACGACACCCGTTAGACCGAGGCCAAATATAACGAGTAGGGCTGTCAGTGGTCCTATAACGAGACGTGTAAAGCAACTAACGATAACCGTTTTATTAAAAATCGAGCGCATTTCAAGTTGTGAGAGCTGGGCACCTAATGTAATGAGTGCCACCGCTACAAAACCATCTGCAATATAATTGACAGGCAAGCTTAAAAACTCCGGTAATGTTATATGAAATACATTCATTACTATACCAATGACTAATGCGTGTACAATAGGCATCTTTAAAAAATCACGAATAATAGCGCTGCCTGATTTAGTCGACGAGATTAAGTTATACAAACCATATGTATAGGTCGTCATATTTTGAAAGATTACTAAAATAACTTGAATGGCTACACCTATAGGCTGGCTCGCAAAAATCATTTGCGCTACAGGTATGCCGTAATTACCTGAGTTAATGAGCACTACGCTATTTTTAAAAACAGCCGCTTCTTGCTTAGGTAATTTAAGCGCGCCTGCTACAAGGCGTGCCGTAATCATTTGCCCACCGATAAATAACACAATAAATAAAAATACTTGCCCTAGCACTGCTAAATTAATTTCAGTGTTATACAAATTAATAAACACAGCCGCTGGCATAAAACAGTACGTAATAAGCTGGGATAAAGCTTTTAAGTTAAATGTAAATTTCTTTTGCAGTAAGCCACCTACCACCAGCAATACTAAAATCGGGGCAACAATCGTGAACTACCCACCACTTATTGACCTTGCGGTCTAATTGAAGTGGGGGCTTCTCGACTTATCGTTGCTTTTACTAGCCAACGAAAACTGACCGAGCTAACCCTCTTGTTCCAAGAGTTTTTGTTTCTACAAGAACAGCAACTATTCTCGAATTATTGCGAAAAGGCTTAGAAAAATAACGTTGGCTAAAGCCAACCGAAATTCATCTCCCACCTACTCATTGGTGCTATTCGCACCTTCACATTCCTTGAGGATGGGAGACTTCTTTCAGAAAGCCGTTAAAAAAAATCATGCCGAGATACATTTTGCCCACTTCCCTTCTTCTTTAATAGTATGTTCATTTTTTTCCATGGTCAATGTTTGCTATACTAAAGCACAAGAAAGGATGTGGCACAAAATGTGGCATTTAACTTATGAAGATTATTTACGCCAACAATACGCAAACGCCTTAACCCTACCTGAAGATTGGGAAACGCTCTATACGTATTACCGCAATGACGGTGTTAATCCTGATCGCATACATACAAAGGAGCTAGAGGCAGCTAAGCTTCCATTACTTAAGGTGTTACCACAGCGTTTTATACCTTACGTAGAGGATGGCACGCTTAACCGTCCTACATTACCTAAAGATGTACGGGACGATTTTATTCAATGGCAAGCAGAAGAAACGGCGCGCTTTGAAGAAAAGCTAGGCCTATCCATGATTGACTTTACCAACATCCAAGACCAGCTTGAGCCTAACTTTGCCGAGGTGATTGAAGGTGGGCTACATGATGCTATCATTACTCAAATTGTCGATGACCATATTTTTATTAATACAGAAGGTGGCTTTACAGCTAAAGCCTTTGTGATTTTGCATGTAGACGGCGCCATCTCACAACAAGGTGAGCTACACGCAGGTGACACTATTTTATACGAAGAAGTTCATTTGACAGCACAAGGCGTAACATTACGTATGATTACCGAAAATGGGCAATGTACGCTTCATGCAAAACAAATTGCCGCAGACTTTTACTATCGCCCGATGCCTTACCACGAACTCATTGCCAATGAGGTACTGCCAGACGTCACCGCTAAGCAGTTTATCGAGGCGCTCGATAGTAATCTCGACTATACCGTCCTTGCCAATCGTTATGCCTTACCCATCACAAGTTTTGTCATTCAAGGCGCTGAGCTTGCACAATTCTCAGGCGGCATAATTTTTAAAGAAAACAACGCGATTATAGCGCGTATTCATAATGAGGATCATGTCATCGCTCAAAGTGAAATTGATTGGTTATCTCAAATTTTCACGACAACCTATGTTGACCCTTACGCTATATTTAGTGAGCCGCTTCCTGCAGAGGAGTTAGAGACTGCACTCGCTAGCACAGACCTAGCTCTGATTGTACGCGCTTGGAACACGCTCTACGAAAACCCAGCAGGTCATGAGGCATTAATTAACCGCGCCCTTATCGCACTCGCTAAAGATGTAGACAATGAAAACAATGTGATGCTTGACGTTTATGTAGCTCATTTTGATACATTAGGGATCATTACAAACGATACAAAAATCGCACTTGCAAACTACTTATAAAAAAAGAGGCTGGGACATAACTAGTGTTCAGCCAAAGAAAAAGAGAAATTGAGTGCGCTCAATTTCTCTTTTTCATTTTTTATGGGTATTCTTATTGATTGGCTGTGAACTTTCGTAAGTTCACAGCCATCAACGCCAGTCCCATTTTAAACATAAGGACCCTTCTTTCTGTTGGATTTTGTTGTCGTGACTTTAGTTTAACAGAAGGAGTCCTTTTTTAACTACAAAAATCAAAGCCCTTGAACTTTTACATTGCGTAAAAGTTCAAGGGCTTTTCATTTATAAGACAGGTTTTGTCCCAGCCTCTACTTATTTTTCTTTTCACTACCTGAACTATTTTTCGTCCCACGTTTATCTTTTTCATCTTTCACTTCTTCATTAAGTTCTTCTACTGGAATTGGGTCGACGGTTTGCATATCTTCGTGTTTATCAAACAAACTTTCCTTATCGGTACTGACCATATCTGGATTATCATATTTTTTATCACGCATAGTAACCTCTCCCTTCATACCTTATGTTTTCCCTCTCATAGGACAATTAAACTTTGGTCATTCGTAGCACCTTTAAGTGCTTGCTTCATAAAATTACGGCATAAACGCATTCGTGCGCAGCGTGCAAAAGGCAGTTTTCCACCTTGAAGCTTGTCCTCAACCTCTACAAATAAAGGTTGCCACTCCGTACGTGCATGTTGTGCGAGCCACTGCAGGGCCTCCTTTTTAGAAACAATCTCCTGTTTGACATAGGACGCATAAATGCGCGCCATCGTAGTAACCGCAAACACTACATCTTCTGTACGCCAAAAAGCAAATGGCTTACGAGTTTTAGTCGCCCAGTAACTATGTAAATTATATTGAAGCGTTGCCTGTACATGCGACCACTCTACCTCAAGCGGTAAACTTTGCGCAAAGGGCCCGTATAATGTCACCCCTTTATGCTTCAATAACCACCATGTAATGGCATTTGTATCCCACTTACCAAACTTTACAGTACCTTCGTAAGTATAGTAACACGCCTCATCCCGACCTAATTGTTCGAGTGTAATAAACATACCGTCTAAACGATTTCCATAGCGCTCCTCACGCGCTAGGCGCTTATGCAATTTAGCTAGTTGCTTGGCTTGCGGCTTTGTTATATCATGCTTTACGACTACAACAATATCAATATCACTATGTGCCTCGTCAAATGCTTCAAGCGCAATCGAACCATACACATACATACCATATACTTTCTCACCTAACATAGCAGTGATCTCATCCACATAACGCATTAAAAATAAATCTAGCGGTTCCTTCATCTCACTCTCACCTCACTTTATAAAACGCTATTGTTCGTAAGAGGTTCATTTACGCATAAAAAAACCATTCGAAACACAATTGTTTCGAATGGTTTTTTGGTTATTTTGTTTTACTTGTGATTTGTGTTGGTGTTTCTGGCATAATTAACGTACCGTATTCATCTTCTGTCACCATATAAATCCACTGATCTTCTTTAAATACTTGATTGTTAGGCGCTGTTAGTTGTAACTGTGTTGCCACATCACCCAACTCCGACTTGCCATGAATTTGAAATTTGTTATTTGCTTCATTCGGATTTTCATTATTTTTAACATGTTTTGGTTTAATATTTTCGACTTTGTCGTTGATAACCACATAGTAAAGATTTAAGAATTTCCCTTGACGTTTACCTTCCACTAACACAGTCATTTCTTTAGATGTAGCAGGCTTTACAATGTCTTCATCTTCATTTCGTAATACCGCATAAGAAACACGTAACTTAGAATCTTGGTATTTATACTTAGCTATATTCTCATCAGCAAATGGTAACTTCGCAAATCTATTATCTACCATTTTTTTATCTACTACGACAGCAAAATCTTCTTTTGGTGCTTCCTTAAATTTAATGATGAGGTCACGCGGGTCATACGGTTTTTTCTCTAATTCAAAATTGCCATCTTTATCCACCTCTTTAATAAGTGAAGCAAATTTTATGCTTTCAGGTTTTGGCCTTTCAATCGTGATAAATTTTTCCAATTTAGCCAATTCATCGGGACGAGCTGGATTAAAATAGCCGTTACTGTCATAAATCGATTCGTTATTGCCATAAATCGATTCATTAAACGTGACACGGAAGGTAACACCATCCTCATCCGCTAAAACGACAGGTTGATCAAAGCCTAAGTCTTTACGAATAATAAAGTGCGGGCGTGTACCATCTGAGAAGAACTCAAATTTCATATCCTCACCATTTGGTTTATCTTCTCCTTCAATTAAATCTGTCGACTCTTTCATTGTAATATTACCGAATGTATCCTCTACCGCTACATAAAGTACATAGTGACGGTGCGGTAACATCCCCGCAATTTTAATATCATTCATACCTTGACGCATATCAGCTGCACGTCCCGCTGTGCGAATATAAGCAGCTGTCACATCTTTAAGCTTTTGTCCTTCTTCACGCAAAATATAATGAACACGTCCCTTTTCATTACTATTTAGACGCAGTGTTGCGGTAATGTCGCCAACGTCGGGGCGTACTTTTTTGTCCCCTTCTGGAATAACGGTCACAAGTGGTGGCTTAGCATCTGCCACTAATGAAATCTCTTGAATTTCGGTAAGATTACCTGAACGGTCTCGTAAAATCATATAGACCGAATAGCTTTTAAATGGATCGAGTTTTTCTTTAGGGATTGTAATATCAACCTTTTGTTTATCACGCTCTGCAGGCTTTGGTCCTTCTTTTGATAAATACAGTTTTTCACCGGTTTTTGGGTCAATAATAAATTTATCGGTTTTATCATTTGTAAACTCCGCATAAAAATCTTTAGGCTTAATCTTAATATCTCGTTTATCAAAATTAACGCCCTCAGGCATAATCATATAGTAGTACGTACCTGCTTTATTAGCGGTAAATTCTAGTTCTGCTTTAGTATTATCATTATTAACAATAATATTATTTAATTTTAACGTCGGCTTAATCGGGTCGTTATGAATATACTCTGCACGATTACGCGCCTTTTCAATACCTTTTGGAATGTTGTTAATATTTTCGAACTCATTGTCCGCTAAATCCTTAACTCGCGGTGAAATATCGAGCACAATATTATCGCCATTAACTAATGCGGTTGTCGCAGGTACAGTGACGGTTAATAATCCTTTATTGCCCTTATCCGCATACTCTACTTTCATTGGCAATACGCCGTCTTTATCGTGCTGTGGGATATTGACCATCGCCGTACCCTTTAAACGATAGTTTTCAATCTTTGTCGCTGACTCTGGGTCAAGCGGCTCGCTAATTTCGACCTCATACACATTGCCTGACTTATGACGCAACTCTCCTCCTAAAATATAAGGAGGGATATTATCTAACTCTGAAGTTGTAAGTGTAGTCATTGCTTGTGGCTCAACAGATTTATTATCCGCTAGGTCAATCATAGCGACATATACTTCATAGTCTGTTTCGTTACTAAGTCCTGAAATCATTTCTGTAATAACTTGCGTACCATTATCCTTTGGCGTACGCTTTTTAATTTGTGCGTTCGCTTCGATTTCTTCAAAAGTTGCGGCAGGTTGCCCAGCTACGGACTTGCGGTAATACACAAAGTACTGTCCATCTTCACTTGGTGAGAAGGAAACCTCTGCCCGCTGCCCGCCACGCATTGGTACTGCCTTTAAATTATTTACTTTAGGCGGTGTTGCATCTTTCATTTGAAACTCTTTTTGAATAATAGGCGATACATTTTTGGCGCCATCAACGCCTAAAATATAAACGACATATGTTTCTTTTTCAGCTAAACCTGTTGCTGTAAATTTATTTTCGCCAACGCGCATAGAGCCTGTGCCCATATCATCATATTTACCGCGCTTCTGCTCAATAAAATCACGCCCTGGTGGCGTCTTCATATCCTCTGTTTTCTTTTGTACGATATAGTAATACGTACCGTTTTCATTTGTATGGAAATTAACCGTCGCACTCGTACCCTCTGGTGTTACCTCTAAAATTTTCATAATAGGTGGTGTACGGTCTGAAGGCTTTTGGTTTTCCACAGGGTTTTTATCCACAGGATTGCCATCACTGTCTTCAATCACCGTAATATTGCCATGGTCCTCTAAATAATCATCAAAAATATTATTTGGCGACTCACCTGGTGGTAAAATTACTTCGTTAATATACGTATGTTCATCTAAATCAATCCAACCAAAGCTATTATCCACTACTAATTTATTAACCGTGCCATCAATATAAATTTGCAAATCATATAAGCTGTCATATTGCAGATGGTTAATCGTACCCTCACCAAAAATCGTTAACTTTTTATCATTGTTAACGTGGAAGTAATTCGCATCACCTTGTAGCTCGATTTGTTCGACATTACCAATAACCTCAACATGTTTAAGCTCGCGGTTTGTTGTAATCTTTGTTGCATTTTGTGACACAATTATTTTTTGTACTTCTGTATTTTCAAATACTACATTTTTTTGAGCCTTCATCTCTGAAGAATTACTGTTTCCCCAATTAATCGTATTAGCTGAAGCTAAGCTACCTGCTTGAAAATTACGCTCCGTAATAGCTGCGCGTGATACAAGTGGTATATGTTGCGTAAGCGGTGGACGTACTGTTTCATTAAGTAGCACTGTACCTCGGATTGTCATATCACGGAAGACAATATGATTACCGTTTACTACTACATCAGCATTTAACTGTGTATGATTACCACTTAGCACTAACATGCGTGAGGGTGACGTACCACTCGCATTAATCGTCAGCTTAGAAATATCAATAATTTCTTTACCTCTAAATTTTGCTTCAATCGTTGCATCCTTTAATACAGCTGCATTACGGCTACTTAATAAACTTTGAAGATGGCGGCTTGCTTGGTAAGGTACTCCGTTAATGTAAACCGTATTGCCTTCAATCGCTGTGATTTTATATTTTTTAACTTGTTGATTAGCACGCTCCGCATTCATTAAAAATGTCGAAATTTGTCCGCGCGTTACATTATTATAGGGTGAAAAGGTCACGGGGGTAGTCCCTCGTGTAATACCTAAATCCACTAGCGTTTGAATATGTACAGCATTACTTGTAGCCGACGTTACATCCTGAAAAACCGGTTGTACAGCTGAGGCTACCTCAAAATTAAAACCATTGACGAGCATTTTCGCCATTTGTGAGCGTGTTAATGTGGCATTAGGACGAAAACTACCATCGCCATAACCTGAAATAACATTTGCTTCAACTAAAGCAGCAATAGCACCATAATGCTCATCATGAGAGCTGACATCTGCAAAATTCGGATTTTTTACGTTGACTGTGTCTAAGTTAAGTACCATCGCTAACATTTTTGAAGCTTGTGCGCGTGTTACATATTTATTAGGACGAAATGTACCATCGCCATAGCCTGAAATAACGCCGCGTGCTTGTAACGCCATAATATTATCAAAATGTGTATGTGTGTAAGGGACATCGGAAAACGGTGACGATGCGGCTTGTACGGGCAATGTATAAACAACACCACTTGTTACAAGGGTTGCCGCTAGTGTTGCACGTAATGCACGCTGCCCACCTTTTTTATTAATCACTAAAACTCCTCCTTAATAAATATACTTCTATGCTTTCTATCGGTCTTTTCTCACAAATTTATAGTAAAAAATCGAGAGATGCACGTTGGCACCCCTCGATTTCTTTAGCACTCATCCCTTGATGTACACGTGCGATTGCGTCCTGTTTCCTTAGCACGATACAATGCTTGGTCAGCTAGCTCAATAACATTAGCTGGCTTTGGTGCTCGCTCACTCATTTCGGCAACGCCTGCTGACATCGTAATAATATCACCGCACGGGCTAACCGTCTTAGCTAAGTCTTCACGTAGACTTTCGGCTACACTATAAGCCTCTTCTAGCGGTGTATGTGGTAATAAAATAATAAATTCTTCACCACCATAACGACAACAAACATCTTGCGTGCGTGCGTGATTTTTAATTTTTTGTGCAAGATACTGTAATACTTGGTCACCTACTGCATGTCCATATGTATCATTTACACGTTTAAAGTGATCTAAGTCTAATATAATAATTGCGTAATCAATTTCGTTTTTATGCCAGTTACCTAGCACTTCATCCATTGTGCGACGATTCGTTAGCCCTGTTAATGGGTCAATTACTGCTTGGTTTTGAAAGAACTCCACTTGACTTTGTAATGACGATAGCGTGCGTACTAATGAGCGTTTAAGTGACTGTGCCTCATCATAAAAACTAGGTACATTTTTTAATTTCTCTACATTTTTAGAGACAAGGCTTTCTTCAGTGTACTCCGCTAATAAATGAATCGGGCGTACAATACGAAGTGTTGCATAAAGTGTAATTAAAATCATTAAAATAAACACAGGTGTAGTTGTTAAACCAATACGCTGTACTACCCACTTTGCTGGTGCTTCTACTAGCTCATGTGGACGTTGTAAAATAATATACCAATCAGCTGACTCTAATTTACTATAGCCTGCTACAAAACGCTGCTTGTCTGCATCTGTAAAACGAAACGCACCAACATCTTTATCTTTAATTTGCTTAATAATTTCAGCGTCAACTTTTTCACCTACATGTTCAATATCACGGTGAAAAATAATTTCGCCTTCCTTATCAATAACATAAACAAAAGATTCATCATCATAGGGATGTTTACCTAAAATGTCATAAAAAGCATTATGATCTTGTAAATACAATGTCCCTGCCACTAACCCTTGGTAAATATGATTAGCATCAAACAAAGGATGTGAGATAAATACGACCAGTTTACCGGTAATTGTAATGTATGGGTTCGTAATATTAGGTCGCTGTGCGCGATTAGCCTCACGTGCACCACTCGAATCAAGTACCTTATCTTTAACATTTACTGTTTTAGGAGACACAGCCAACACTTTACGGTCTGTATCTACTACAACAGCGGAGTTAAAAGAGTCGGCTTGTTCTTGAAGACGTCGCGCCTCCTCATCTAACACCGTATCATCCATTAAATGTTGTTCAATAATATCCGCACTATACGCTAACGTATCCTGAGAATCTGTTAAAAATTGATCTGCCGTACGTGCTAATTTTTTAGCATAAGCCTCATTATTAGCTAACGCTTCTTTTAATAAAGAGTCTTTTATTACTTTATAACCACTGAGCAAACCAAAGGAAATAATGACTATAAAACCTAACAACATTAGTCCTGATAATAAATAACTTAATTTTATTTTTTTCTGTTCTACTTCCTTCATTACGCTAGCCCTCTCTACAGCTTATATCTTGTTAATTCCGTTAATTTTTGGATATACCTTACCATTATTACATAACTAAATAGGATAATCTATATAACTTTATTGTATCAGTGAAGTGTCGCAAAAATCATTAAAATTACGTGTACTTTTCTCACACTACTCTGTTACAATACTGTTAAACTGTTTTTAATCTGTATTAATACAGAACTACTTTCACAGATGGGGTGAGGAGATTGGGTATTTTAAACGGTTTAAAAATTTTAGATTTCTCGACACTATTACCTGGACCAATGGCTACCATGATTTTTGCAGATTTAGGTGCTGATGTGATTCACATCGAATCCTCAAAGCGTGTGGACTTAATGCGTATTATGCCACCATATGATGAAGAGCGCGAATCCTATATTCACCAACACGTTAATCGCTCTAAACGCTCATTAACTTTAAATTTAAAAACACCTGAGGCAACTAAAATCATTAAAGAGCTTGTTGCTGAGTATGACATTGTCATCGAAGGCTTTCGTCCTGGTGTCATGCAACGTCTTGGTATTGATTACGAAACACTTAAACAAGTTAATCCAAAATTAATTTATTGTGCGATTACAGGCTATGGTCAAACAGGGCCTTTTAGCAATCGCCCTGGTCATGACAATAACTATTTATCCGTCGCGGGTGTACTCGACTACTCGCGCCACCAAAATAAAAAGCCTGTCGCAATGGGGGTACAAATTGCGGACATGGCTGGCGGTACAATGCATGCAGCAATAGGGGTATTAGCTGCAGCGCTACACCGCGAAAAAACAGGTGAAGGACAATTTATTGATGTAAGTATGACAGACGCTGTATTTTCATTAAATTTACTTGCAGGCGCTACCTACTTTGGCAGTGGTCATGTCGCAAAGCCTGAAGCCGAAATTTTAAATGGCGGTACTTTTTATGATTATTATAAAACAAAAGATGGTCGCTACTTTTCAGTAGGTAGCTTAGAGCCACAGTTCCGTAAACTTTTGTGTGAGGCACTCGACATCCCTGAGTTAATTGATAGCACCTTTAATGACTCACCTTATACACAAAAACGTTTTAAAGATGCCATTCATGATGCTTTCTTAACTAAAACCTTTGACCAATGGCTAAGCATTTTTAATGATGACTTCCATGGTTGTGTAGAGCCTGTGCTAACTTTTGATGAGGCATGTGAGCACCCACAAATAAAAGCACGCCAAATGGTCGCTGAAGTACCATCAGAAAACGGTACACAAAAACAAATTGCTTCAGCCTTCAAATTTTCGAGTTCACCACCCGTCTACAAACATATTGGTGCTAAATTAGGTGAACATACAACCGAAATTTTACAATCTCTTGGCTACACAACAGAAGAGATTGCACAATTTGAGGCCAATCGTATTTTGGTGTAATGCCATCACTTTGTACTTTTTCGGATACGCTTACATTCATTTCACAACGTATACTAGAAGTAGCGTTGAACTACCCCCACTTAACACCTAGCACTCGAACAGTCGGACAATCGAGATAGCAAGTAAGCTACCTCTTGTCCGAAGGCGATTCATCTCCCACCTACTCACTGGGCTACGCCCTTCACGTTCCTTGAGGTGGGAGTATTCTCGCCTATTTTTGATAAAAAAACAAACGTCATCTCCGCATTTATTTTAGAAAATAGTAAACATGTTACAGACGGCAAATACTTGCCGTAAAAAGGAGGCTCTACGCTTAATTAAGCGGAGCCTCCTTTATTTTTTCATACGCGACCTTTAAACGTCTCGCCAACCCCTTATATGTGGTTGCTTCAAATATTGCAATAAGTTGTGTTAAAAAGTGTAGTGTTTGGTGTTTTGTTGCTTCATCTAGTGTTTGATTTTTAATCGCTTGCATACGGGCATCTAAAGCTTCATTGTCAGTTTGATTAGTAACAATATCTTGTACAATCATACAGCTTGCTAATGGGTCACTTTTAATAATATGAAGCGCCTCTTTGTATTTCTTAAGCGCTACTAGCGCTTCTAAATAATAATAATAGAGCTGCTCCATATAGTTTTGGTGATAATTTTTAATCAATGTTTGCTCATTTGCAGGAAAGGCAGGCAATACATCCTCATAATTAAGCATAATTTTAATGGCGTAATTATTTAAACACTCATCATTCAATAGGTAATGAGCATTGCTAATAACCTTGCCATACTCCTCACGTAGCGCATGTACAGTAAATAATACATAACGCAGCGCAACTTTTTCTGTTTTTGTTAATACATGGTCACCTTGGTCCCATGCACGGATTTCTTTAATTTTATAAATGATATGTTCACCATTATACTTTTTACGACGTGCCAACAAAAAAATATAATATAAATCTAATTGTTTCAAACTTGCGGATGGTGGATTATAGTTTGTTACAAATAAAATCAGTTGTTGCATACGTTGCTCATAGTGTACATTTAAGTTATCCACATGTGCATAACTTATTTTTACCGCTTGCTCGAAATGTTTGGCCAACTGCAAAAGTTTAGGTACTAAATCAATTGGCTCATGAATACATAAAGAATAAACTTTTTTACAAAATAGCTCATACCAAAATAATTCGTCTTGCTGATAAATAAAGTGCACCATATACCTTGCATCAATCGGATATAAATAAATTTGTTTAAGGGCAATATCATCCCCTATATCTATAGTACGCTGAATAAGTAATTGTAAGAGTTGAGGCAAAGTCATCGCATTATGTTGACGCAAATAAGTTAAAAATTGCTCCTTACCTTGTTGGGAGTAAAAAAAGTTGTCGAGTTGCGCGTGTAGCTTTTCGATTTGGATATGTTGCGCTAAAAAACGCGCATGCAAGCTCTCTGGTATGCGCCCCCAATATTTACGTGCCTCCGAAAAAATCGCATTGGCAGTTTCTTCTTCCTCAATTAAAAATTGTTGTGGTAACAATGTACGCCCCATAATCGCGCGTACATCTGCTGGCGTATCATGTTTAGCAATTTTCGCCATAGCACGCTCTAATGATGGCGGGTCCATCATTTTATATTGTTTATGTAACTGTTCATCAATAGGCAATAACATAACGGCCACCCCCTAGCTATACTATAGCAAAGAAAAAAGCCACAACTGCTGTTTTTACAACAATTGTGGCGCGGTACCTTTAAGGTTGCAGTGTTGTTTTTAACACTACAATTTTATCTGGCGTTGTTTGTGCAGGGATACTACGCGTTGTTGCGCCGTAAAATACGACGGCATTTGCGCCCTTAACATCGTCCCAAGTTAAAGTTTCGCCCGCTTCATCTGTAATTTTTGTATCGTCACTTTCATTTAACTTTAATGTATTTGTATCATTTTCAAGTTGGTCATTATATTTTGCAACGTCAATACCGTTTGGCTCATCAGCTTTTTGGACAGTAATTACGTCAGCTGTATATTGTGGTGGATAAATCATGACTACCGGTTTTTTGCTATCCATATATGCATGAATACGGTCGCCCTCTTTAAGATCCTCAAATTTTAAAGCCTCGCCGCCGTTTTCAAAAAGTAGTGTTTTAGGCTGTGCTTTAATATGAATTGGCTCATCACTATTTACTTGTTTTAACTCTAATGACATATCCTCTAAAGAAGTTCCGTTGACTTTAACAATTTCGCCTTCATAAATCGCAAATGCTGCGTCCACTTGTTGTTCCCCCTCTTCTACTGCTGGTTGTTCAGTATCTACCTTTTCTTCAGGCTCTTTTACATTTGGCTTTTCTTCCTTATCGCCACATGCCGCAAGTAATGCTGCACTTGCTACTAATACTGCTAACTGCTTTTTCATTTGCATACACCCCTTCTAAACCTCATTATATAACTATACCCATTAGACGTAGAAAGGATGCAAAAAGTTTATGAATGAACCAAAGGTTTTACTCGTAGAAGATGAAATAGATTTAGCACAATTATTACGTGTTACATTAAATAAAGAAGGACTACAACAAATTTTTATTGCCCATACATTAGCGGAGGGCGAACGGCTATTTCACACGATGAAACCCGACATCGCCTTACTTGACGTTATGCTACCAGATGGTGAAAGTTATGAGCTCTGCAAAGCCATTCGTCAAACTTCACATATTCCTATTTTATTTATGTCGGCTAAAACAGATGAGGTCGATAAATTAGTAGGATTAGCTATCGGTGGTGACGATTATATTTCTAAACCCTTTAGCCCTAAAGAAGTAGCTTATCGTGTCAAAGCACATTTGCGTAGAGCTGAATATACAACAACACATCAAACTGCAGTAGAAGTTGGACCTTTTACAATGAGTGATGATAAAGAAATCTACAAGGACGGGCAATTACTAGAGTTAACAGCTAAAGAAGTTGGGTTACTCGCTACTTTTTTACGTCATCCTAATCGTATTGTGAGTAAAGAGACTTTATTTGAAAATGTATGGGGTGAGGATTTTTTAGGTGGCGATAATACCGTAATGGTGCATATTCGTCGCTTGCGTGAAAAAATCGAGGTAGATCCTTCCCATCCACAATTTATTACAACAATAAAAGGACTCGGCTATAAGTTAGTCGTGCCTAAATAAATGAAGTGGCGTTTAACTGGACGTTTTTTACTGTCTGTGGTCATTATTGTTATTATCGTGTTAATCGTCAATGTCATCATTTTAATTGCTACGGCCTTCGTAACAAGTAAAAAAGATTTTTCGGCTAACTTAACAAATACACCTGAGTTTTTCGCACGCAATTTTGAACATAAATTTGAAATTATAGATGGCTTACCTGTGCTTACAAAGGAAGGCATTGATGCCTTACAACAAGCGAATGCTTATGTACAATTTTTAAATAAAAATGGCGATGTTATTGAAAGTGTGCATGCACCCAAGGAGTTGCCCACACATTACGCACCAATTGATTTGATATCAATGTATAAATATGAGCAGTTACCTGACATCACCACTTATGTGTATGCAAAAGAAGATATTAGCTATATTATCGGCATTAAAGATCATGATACCTTTCGCTATATTGCTACGTTAAATATTAAGCAAATTTTAGAAGGACTAAGTCAATATGCGCTATATATGCTAATTGCAGATATTTTAATTACGATTATTATCGCCTTTTTCTTCGGACGTAGTTTAACAAAACCATTGACGCAAATTTTAAATCAAATTCAGCATTTAAAAAATCGTAAGTTTGCATCGATGCCAACAAAGAAAGGCTTATATAGCGAAGTTTTTCAAAACCTTAACGATGTATCAGAGGAACTTGCAGCACATGAACAAGAGCGTTTGCGTTTAGAAGTAATGCGAGAAGAATGGATTAGTAATATTTCACACGATATGAAAACACCTCTCTCCTCCATTCGGGGTTATGCAGAAATTATGCAAGAAGCTGATAATGTAAATGAAATGCTAACCTATGCACAAGTCATTGAAAAACAATCACGTCATATGGGTGAGCTATTAGATGATTTAAATTTAACAATGCGCCTTCGTAACCAGCAGTTGCCGCTTCAATTAGCACCAACTAACCTTGTTACTTTTAGCCGCGAACTGCTTATTGAGCTATTAA
Source organism: Metalysinibacillus saudimassiliensis (assembly GCA_000935965.1). Lineage (GTDB taxonomy): Bacteria > Bacillota > Bacilli > Bacillales_A > Planococcaceae > Metalysinibacillus > Metalysinibacillus saudimassiliensis. The sequence goes on along the minus strand of LN483074.1, from coordinate 75,695 downwards.
ATGAACCTCAATTTGAAAACTATGACTTACAATTTGATGCTCAGGTTGACGACATTACTTGTACCATTGACCGTCATTTTATTGAACGAGCATTGCTTAATTTTATTTACAACGCCATACATCATAATGACACTAGTATTAGCATCACACTTGCGATTACAACAAAGGACAATGATGCTTATATTACAATTCAGGATAATGGTAAGGGTATTGCAGAAGATGAGCTTACCCATATTTTCGAACGTTATTATAGAGGTACTAATACAGCGCACACAACAGGCACAGGGCTTGGGACAGCTATTGCGCGCGATATTATCGAGGCGCACGGCGGCGCAGTATGGTTAACCTCTACTTTAGATAAAGGCACAACCGTTCATATTACACTACCAAAAAACGCGTAAGGGGCTCCCCCTTACGCGTTTAATTTATAGTCTTTAATAACTTGTTCAACTGTAGTTGGTTCGTCATAAATCAAATAGCGGCTATAAACTTCCACCAAATGCATCGCTGGCAGCTGATCAACTACCTCAAAACAATCGAGCACTGCCTCAAGCGTAACGATATTTTGCTCACCATTGGCATTTTCGTAGCTATCCGCTACAAAATAGAGTTTTACCATTTGCTCTGCTTGCTTTGGATTACTTGCCTGTACCATAATAATGCGTTCTTCAAATATCATACATGTACCGTTTACCGTCGAAGCAAATAATAATTTAAGCGCAAACACTACATTTGCTCCTTAGCTTTAGCTGGTACATCCGCTTCCTGTACTTCTTCATAAGAAGTTACACCTTTATCTGCCTTATAAAACACTTTTAAATAAGCACCTTGACGTAGGTTTTTTTGTGCAGAAAAATTAACCACTTGTGACTGCCCTTTTTCGTCAAAAATTTTATAGTCATTGTACCAGTAAGTTTCAAAAACTTCACCTGTATCAATTGTTGTTTTTTCGACTTTGCCATCGTCTGTAATTTGTACATAATACGTTTGTGCACCAAGCTGATTAAAATCAACAAAGCGCAGTATTGCTAAACCACCAATCACAATAATACCTAAAAATACTGCAACTCCTATTAGCTTCTTCATTAAGCATTCCCCCTCGCGTTTTTAACAATTTTATAAAAGGCACGTGTTGTAAAAATATAATACAAACCATAAATCGCAATATAAGCAGCCATCCAAACTAAAACAGGCTTAGTAATCGACATACCTAGTAAGTTCGAAAAACCTAGTAGCGCAAATGTAGCGTGCAGTAAGCCTGCTGCTAGTGGCGCACCAAAAATAATACCTACTTGTGCACTAATCGTTTTTAACATTTGAGCATCATTTACACCAATTTTATAAAGAATCGTGTATTTATCCTTATCTGCCTCTGCTTCAGAAACAATTTTAAAGTAAATAATACTGCCTGTTGCTGTTAAGAACACAAGTCCTAAAAAGCTACCTACAAATAGCATTGCGCCCATCGCTGACATAATATCCTCATAAGCAGCTGGCTGACTTGTAAAGTCTTGTTGTGCCTCTGTTAATTGTGAGTCAAGCTCACGTGAAATGGCTAGACCATCTGCACCATCTTGTAATGTATAAGCTTGATAGGTTGTTGGTTCACCCTCAAGTGCCTCATACGTTTGCTCATTTACAATAATCATAGGCCCCGTTGTGCTCATATTAGTAATGGCATACGTTTCCTGACTTGTAAGATGAAGTGGTACATTGGCTATAAAATCAGCACCTGTTAACTTATCTGAAAAACGCTCATCATAATAGGGATCTAATAACACGCCTTCGTTTGTTGCCATTGTTGTAATTTTTTCCTTGCCTTGCTCCTGTGCTAGCTCATTGTAAGTTGCTAACGGTAACACTTGATACTGACGTTCACTTTCGTTATGTGTAAAGGTTACTAATTTAGTCGCTAACGTATGGTGCGTACTAACTTGCGGTACTTCTAGCGGCTCGCCCTCCCACATAAATGTAACCGGTGTATTATCATTGATACTTTTATCAATATTGTAATATAGACCAAATACGGCGCCACCCGCTGTAATCGTAGTAGCACTTAATACCGCAATAACCGTCAGCGATTTAGCATTACCACGGATACGATATAAAAGCTGTGATGTTGTAATAAGATTTAAGCCCTTCCATGAAAAGCTATGCATTTTTTTCATTGCTTGTAGTGCAAAGACACTTACACTATGGAACAATAAATACGTACCAAAGACTGTTAAACCAATAATAACAATTGGCATCGCAATCGATAAAATGCGCCACCACATGCTAGTCATAATGTCTTCAAGTGCTAAATAATACCCTGCACCTACACTTAATACACCAATAATGGCTGATAGTACAGATGCTTTTGGCATCGCCTCACCTTGCTTTTCCGCATGAAATAAATCAATTAATTTAAACTGATAAATTACACGATAGCCTTGTAGTGAAGTGAAAATAAATAAAACCGAAAAGACAATAACCGTATTAATTACGGCTTCGCTCGAAAATACAAAGCCTGCTGTTAAACTATAGCCCATTAAACGTACTAAAATCGTTAGTAACACTTTAGACATTAAAAAGCCAATTGCAATCCCCGCAACTAATGATACGAGACCAATAAATAAGTTTTCGAAAAATAACATTAAGCCAATTTGTTGTTTACGTACACCTAGTAAAGAGTACAGCGCCACTTCTTTTTTACGTTTCTTCATAAAGAAGGAGTTAGAGTACGCAATAAACACTACAATAAAGAATAATAAAATAACGGATGAAGCACTCATCATACTGGAGATTTTTTGTGAGGTTCCTGTTAATGTCGAAATGTCATCATTATACTTCAACGTCACAAAGGTAAAATAAATAACAATACTAAATACCATTGAGGCAATATATAAAAAGTAACTGGAGAAATTACGCTGTAAATTTTTACGCGCTAAATTAAATAACGTCATTTACATCGCCCCCAATGCCTGCGAGCACCTGAAGGATTTCTTCAAAAAATTGCTTACGTGTTTTTGCCCCGCGGTGAATTTCCTTAGATAGTGTGCCGTCTTGAATAAAAATAATGCGCTGGCAAAAGCTTGCCGCAAAAGCATCGTGCGTTACCATCATAATCGTAGCATTTTGTGTTTCATTTAAATCGTTCAAACTCTTTAGTAAATCCGTTGCTGATTTAGAGTCGAGCGCACCTGTTGGTTCATCCGCAAAAATAATTTTTGGTTGTGTTACAAGTGCACGTGATGAAGCAGTACGTTGCTTTTGCCCACCTGAAATTTGATAAGGATATTTATTTAATAATTCACTAATGCCAAATGTGGTCGCAATTTTATCCACACGTGCATTAATTTCCTTCGTTGGCACTTTAGCAATGGCTAAAGGGAGTACAATATTTTCGCGTACTGTTAAAGAGTCTAGTAAGTTATAATCTTGAAAAATAAATCCTAAATTATCACGTCTAAAATCCGCGAGTGCCTTGTCCTTCATTTTTGCAACATTATCATCACCAATTAAAATATCTCCTGATGACGGTGCATCAATAGTAGCAAGGACGTTAAGTAATGTGGACTTACCAGCGCCAGATGGCCCCATAACACCAACAAACTCGCCTTCTTCTACTTGAAATGTAATATTTTTAAGCGCTTCAAATGTTTGTGCGCCCTTACCATAAATTTTATTAACTCCGCTTACTTGCACTAATGGCTGCATAATCATTCTCCCTTCTGCTTTTCTTTAGTGACTTAACTATACCAAGCCAAACTTACAGCACCTTTCCCCCAAACTTACAAAAACCTTAACAAAAAATAAAACTCGCTAAACACATATGTGCTTAACGAGCTTTATAAGATTATACGGGTACATTACGCTTAGCAAGTTGTTGTAAGGCATCCCATACGCCATTAAACGGCGGCGCATAAGCTAAGTCTAAATCCAATAAGTCGCGTAGCGTTAACTCCTGCATTAATGCTGTAGCAAAAACATCAATACGTTTGTCTACGCCCGCTTCTCCAATAATTTGGGCACCGAGTAATCGTTCTGTTTTCTTTTCTACTAGTACCTTTATAAATAAAGGCTTGGGCTTTGGGTAATAGCTCGCGATATGATTAGCTGTTAGCTCATAAACATGGTAACTACGGTTTAGCTGCTGAGCACTTACTTCATTTAAACCTGTTGTTGCAATCGCAAGATCAAAAAACTTTAAAATCGAAGTGCCTGTGATGCCTTTAAAACGAACAAATTTACCCGCCATCGACAAACCTGCAATACGTCCTTGCTTATTGGCTGTTGTGCCAAGTGGTACATAATCTGCCGACTGCTTAACACGATTAAAGTGCGTAGCACAATCACCTGCTGCATAAATATTTTCAACTGAGGTTGCCATGTGTGGATCAACGACAATTGCGCCATTTTTTAAACGCAGTATAGCTGTATCAGCTAAAAAATCTGTACTTGGTTTAACACCGACTGCTACTATTACAAGGTCTGCTTCAATCGTGCCCTTATTAGTCACGACAGCCTCTACTTTTACCTCACCGTTAAAGCCTGTTACAGCCGTATCAAGGTAAACAGCTATATCATGTTGTACTGCCTGCTCATGCACATGGTGCACCATATCCGCATCAAGCATTTTAGCTAGCTGTGCACCACGCTGAATGATGCATACGTCCTTACCTGCTTCTTTTAACACCTCTGCCATCTCTAAGCCAATATAGCCGCCACCAATTACAGCAACTTTTTTAGCTTCTGTAGCATCTCGCAATAAATCATGCATTTGTGGAATCGTTTTAATCGTATGGATACCAGCTAATGTTATATTATCCCACTTTGGCATTATTGGTGTTGCACCTGTTGCGATTAATAATTTATCATAAGGTACTTCAAATCCTTCGCCGTACACGATTTGCTTACCTGCATCCACATGTGTCACTTTATGACCCGTACGAGCATCAATACCATACTTTTCACGAAACACTTGCACACCGCGAGCAATTAAATCATCTGTAGAAGGAATGCGACCATCCACTACATAAGGTAAGCCGCATTGCCCATATGAATAAATTTCTGTCTGCTCTAAGGTTGTAATTTGTGCCTTTTTATCATTACGTACAATCTCCATAGCAGCTGTCATACCAGCTGCATCACCGCCAATAATTACGTATTTCATAACCAATCTCCTCTTCGTTATTTGTTACGTCTAGTCGCATATAGATCAGCATATTTATCCATATAAAGCTGTCGTTTCCCCTTACTTAACCACACACGTAATACATGAACCATAATAATAAAGGTCAGTATGACAAGCACAAGGAATATGCCAACATTAATAAAGGCGAAAGGTGCATAAAATACACTGTCCATATCTAACTCTACTGCTGTCATCGTACTAATTAAGCCTAATAATACATACGTTAAATAAGTAAAATAAATAGCTAAGAAGCGGCGTAAAGTGGAACGTTTTAATGCCTTTTCGCCTTCAGCACCTGTCATTCTAAAGCGCATAAAGCGCATACCAAGTGTTGCACCTTTGCCTAGCAGTGGCACAACGACAAATAGTAAAACAAGCATACTAGTTGTTGCGACAAAGTTGCTATACCAAGCGTTTGGTAATACTAGCATTAAAACCGTGCTTCCTAACATTACTGTCATTACGTCAATTAATAACGCTAAAATTGTAGCGCCTGGCTGTACAATATTACGTTTGACAAGCTCGTGTGTTTTTTCTACTACTGCTTGATGTGTAGGCAATAATAATAAAAAGATAGGGCCAATTAAATAGCCAACAAAAGCACCTGTGCTATTTAGCAATAAATCGTCTATGTCAAATAAACGGTAAGCGCAATTATAAATACCATAAATACCTGTGTACTGTGTAGTTTCGAAAAAGAGTGATACTAACAGGCCAACGCCTAGTGCACCAAACGCATATTTACGCTTTTGCCAAAAGTAACGTAAATATACACCTAAAGGCAATAATAATAAAAAGTTAAAAAAAGCTTGATAAAAAGCTGGTTGTTTAATAATAAAACGCCAAGAGGCTGGTTCACTTAATACAATGCCACTCTTATATAAAATATCATCAATAAATTGAAACAAGTGCAAGTTATAATGCACCGTATCTGCTGGTTGCATCGCACACGTATCTCGGGTTGTTGGTAGTGGCAATAGCACTAAAAATAAAGCAGATATCGCATAAAAAATAAATGAAAACATAATAGTCATCTTAGAAAATGATAAAAAGCCATACTTGCGATACGTGTAAATTAACCATGGGATAAAAATAATAACTGAAATCCCCATCGTAAATAATGCTGCTGTACTAATGGATGTTACATATACCCCCATCTCTTTCACCTCACCTATTATTTGCATGATGCCCTACTTCCATTTTACAATAATTAAGAGAGAGGAAGTTGATTATGTTAAAAACAGTCATATTTGAACAACTTAAACAAGCTATGCGCGATAAAGATACCCTAACAAAAGGTGTATTAACATTATTAAAATCACAGTTAGATATTGCAGAAAAAGAACAAGGCTCACCATTAACAGCGTTACAGGAAACTGAAATTGTGAACCGCGAAATCAAACAAACACACCAAGCACTTGAAGGCGCAGAAAAAGCTGATCGTGCCGATTTAATTGAACAGGAACAAGCTAAACTAAAATTACTTGAAAGCTTTTTACCCGAACAATTAGCAGAAGAAGAAGTAAAACAATTATTAACTGACAACGGTGTTGTGAGTGGTATGGCAATGGGCGACGCAATGAAAATCGCTAAGCCATTACTTGCTGGTAAAACTGACGGCAAAACAATGTCTACGGTTGTAAAATCATTAATTTCTTGAACTACCCCCACTTAACACCTAGCACTCGAACAGTCGGACAATCGAGATAGCAAGTAAGCTACCTCTTGTCCGAAGGCGATTCATCTCCCACCTACTCACTGGGCTACGCCCTTCACGTTCCTTGAGGTGGGAGTATTCTCGCCTATTTTTGATAAACAAAAAAAGAGGAGCTACGCAGCCCCTCTTTTTTATTTAGCTAATTCTTCTTTACAAAAATCAATAAACATTTGTTCTTCATCTTCATCTAGCGCAAAATCTAAATACTCGTTTGCACCCTTTTCAATAATAAAGTAGTTTAACATACGTACTTCTTCATTAATTTTACCAATAATCGCACGAATTTCGATACCAGCTGCTGAGTATAATTCGTCGTCCTCATCGATAGCTACATCAAATAAAAATTCGTAACGCTCACCCTCAATAATATTTGTTGGGTCTTTAATTTCTTCTACTGCAAATTGTGTAATTTCCATTATGCAATCGCTCCTTACTTCTAGTTACTCCATCATACCATTATGCTAAATCACATACAAAGAACTCTCTATAAACCCCATTTCATTACTAGGCATTAGTCACTAAAATTCTTGTTCTTTCATTTATTCTATGCATAGTTTTCTATTTCACACTTTGTTGACAAAACAGCCACACATCAACGTTATGCATAACAAAACATTTTATTACATATCATTTTATTATTATTTTTATCCTTTATCATTAAAACCTCTCTTTGTTTTACTAAACATTAACAGTGGTAATCATAAAGAATGCTTGAACAATTTATCACTTTTATGAGGGGGAATAATAATTGAGTTCAGATAATAAAAATGTATCTCGTCGTGATTTTTTAAAGACGGCTGGTGTTGCAACCGGCACATTAGTCGGTGGTGGTCTGATTGGTGGCTTAATTGGCTATAACGTCAAAGGCTCCCCAAAAGACACAGCAACCACAGAGCATAAAGGCGAAAAACATAATGGTGCACCAGACCGTGGTCGTATGTTTTTTACTAAGGATGAGGATTTTAACATCTTAGCAAAAGCAACCGAGCGTATTTTCCCGAAGGATGATATTGGTCCTGGCGCTATCGAGTTAGGTGTACCTTATTTTATTGATGGGCAACTTGCAGGGCAATATGGCAGTAATGCTAAAGAGTATATGCAAGGACCATTTGATGTTGGTGCGCCCACACAAGGTTATCAATCACGCCTAAACCGTGCGCAAATCTTTACGCAAGGCATTCAGGTAATGGAGCAAGAAGCACAAAATCGCTTTAAAAAAAGATTTGTGCAAATTGAGCCAAAAGAGATTGATCAAATCTTAACAGCTTTACAAAAAGATGAGGTGAAGATGGTTGGTGTGACAGCCGCATTCTTCTTCAAATTATTACGTGGCGCTACACTTGAAGGCGTTTACTCTGATCCAATGTATGGCGGTAACTACAATATGGAAGGCTGGAAAATGAAAGGCTTCCCAGGTCACCAAATGTCATATATTGCAGATATTGAATCTAAAGATTTCAAAAAAATTAAACCAAAAGCGCTTGGCGAACACTAATTAATTGAGGGGGAGTTTAAATTATGGCTAAAACATTACCAAAGGTTGACGTAGTAACGGTTGGTGTTGGTTGGACAGGCGGTATCGTAGCCGCTGAGTGCGCTAAGGCTGGCTTAAAAGTCGTTGGCTTAGAGCGAGGAAAAAATCGTGGCACAGCAGACTTTATGAATGTCCACGACGAGTACCGCTATGCTATCCGTTATGAGTTAATGCAAAACCTATCAAACGAAACAATTACATTCCGCAATAATCGCAATATGAAAGCACTACCTATGCGTCAATTAGGTTCATTTTTATTAGGCGATGGCTTAGGCGGCGCAGGTACACACTGGAATGGACAAACTTATCGCTTTTTACCGTATGATTTTGAAATCAAAACAATGACGGATAAAAAATATGGTCCAAATAAGCTAAGTGCTGATTATTTATTACAAGACTGGGGCTTAACATATGATGAGCTTGAGCCTTATTTTGATAAATTCGAAAAAACTGCAGGACTATCTGGAAATAGTAAAGGTAACCCCTTCCAAGGTAAACGCTCAAGTGATTACCCAACGCCTGCCATGAAAAAGACACCAATTTTAGAACGCTTTGAAACTGCTGCTAAAAAATTAAAGCTTTCACCTTTTATGCTACCTTCAGCTAACTTATCTGAAGCCTATACCAATCCTGACGGCGAAAGCATTAACGCCTGTCAATATTGTGGTTTCTGTGAGCGTTTTGGCTGTGAGTACGGTGCTAAAACTTCACCAGAGGTTACAGTAATCCCTACTGCTGTTAAAACAGGTAACTTTGAAGTACGCAACAACTCTAATGTGGTTGAAGTACTAAAAGAAGGCAATAAGGTTACAGGTGTCCGCTATGTAGATATTATTTCGGGCGAAGAATTTATTCAACCAGCGGACGTTGTTGTGCTAACAAGTTATGTTTTTAATAATGCGAAATTATTAATGCTTGCTGGTATTGGTACACAATACGACCCTACTACTGGTCAAGGCACATTAGGACGTAACTATTGCTATCAAATTATGCCAGGTGCAACCGGCTTTTATGATGAGCAATTTAATACTTTTATGGGCGCAGGCGCATTAGGTATGACAGTGGATGACTTTAACGGTGATAACTTTGACCATAGTAATTTAGATTTTATTCACGGTGGCTCTATTTCCTTAACACAAACTGGGGTACGTCCAATTGGTACAAATCCTACATTACCAAACACACCTTCATGGGGTGCAGAATTTAAAAAACAATCAACATACTATTACACACGTACATTAAGCGTAGGTGCAGAGGGTGCATCAATGCCCCACAAAGAAAATTTCTTATCATTAGACAAGACATATAAAGACGCTTACGGGCTTCCGTTAATGCAAATGACGTATAACTTTACGGACCAAGACCGTGCGCTACACAAATTTATATCAGAACAAGCCGCTAAAATTGCGAAAGAAATGGGTGCAAAGGAAGTTGTACAAGCTAGTCCAATTACGGATTATGACATTGTACCTTACCAATCAACCCATAACACAGGCGGTACAGTTATGAGTAAAACACCAGAAGATGGCGTGGTAAACAGCTATCTACAACACTGGGATGCCGAAAACCTATTCGTCGTAGGCGCAGGTAACTTTGCGCATAACAGTGGCTATAACCCTACTGGTACAGTAGGCGCACTAGCATATCGCTGTGCAGAAGGTATTATCAAATACAGTAAATCGGGCGGCTCGCTCGTATAAGGAGGAATTAGCATGGGTCCTGCAGCTATAGGTATTCCAGGCTTAATTATTATTTTAGTCATTGTACTCATTCTTTTCGGACCAAAAAAACTACCTGAAATTGGTGGTGCCGTTGGTAAAACATTTGCAGAATTTAAAAAATCCACTAAGGGCTTAATGGATGACGATGAGGATGAAAAAAAGAAAGAAAACAAATCAGACGATAAAACAATCTGATAATGCGTAGGAGGTTTTCCTATGGATCCTTATAAAAATGACAACATCAGTCCATTGGATATTGAAACAACAACGCTTGAGGTTAGCTCTCCAACAGAAGTTGAAGTAGTGGAAACAGTAGAGGAACAAGAAGATTCGCCTATCGTAGAGATGGGCGAATCACTTTATGAACATATTAGTGACTTACGCAAACAATTGATTAAAAGTGTTATTGTCTTTATCGCTTTTTTTATTTTTGTTTTTGCGACGATTAATTATTGGTTTCCCTATGTAACGCGTGGCTATAATCTTGTTGTGCTAGGCCCACTTGAAGTGATTAAATTTTATACTTCCATTTCTGCAGCCTTAGCGCTTGGTTTATCATTGCCATTCCTTATTCATTTTATTTGGCGCTTTGTAAAACCTGGGCTGCTCGAAAATGAAACGAAATTTTTAGGGCTCTATGCCCCCGTTATGTTTCTTTTATTTATAGCAGGCGTTGCCTTTGGTTATTTTGTAGTTAACCCTCTTAGCTTTACATTTTTAATGAAGTTAGGGGCAATTAATTTTGATTTAATGATTACAGCTGGTGAGTACGTACGCTTTTTATTAATGACGACCATTCCATTAGGCTTGCTATTTCAGCTTCCTATTGTGACATTATTTTTAGCATCTATCGGTATTCTTTCTTCTGTTTCTATGAAGAAAATCCGAAAATGGTCGTATGTGATTATGGCATTGTTATCAGCCCTTATTACACCGCCTGACTTTATTAGTCAGCTACTTGTATTAATTCCTATGATTGTTTTATATGAGATTAGTATTTTTCTTGTAAAGCGTGTTGAGCGTCGCCAATCACAATCTGTAATTACCACATAATAAAAAGCCTAGAGGACGAGCCTCTAGGCTTTTTGTTTAGCAATTATTTCTTTTTTGATGCTTTTTTCTTTTTTTCAACTTTTTTAGCAGCTTTTTTCTCTTGTTTTTTAGCTTCTTTTTTAGCAGCTTTTTTCTTTTTGTCGGCTTTCTTTTCAGCCTTTTTCTCTGCTTTTTTAGCTAATTTTTTTTCTAGTTCTTTTTTATCTTTTTTCGCCATTATAAAACACCCCTGTTTATGTATTCGATAGCGCTTACATAATGTTAGCGTCCACCGCATTGCCTTAGTGACAACTTATTATCAACTATACACTAAAATTTCAAAATTTTCAAATTTTAAGGTTGTATACTTACTAGAAAGGTGACATGACACACACATATCGCGTATATGTCATGCACAAAACATCATAATTGTTTATTTTTTGGAAATAATACATCATGAAGTTCGTCTTCACCAGAACCTTTACCTAAAGGCACCTTAGAACGATACGCAGCACGACAAATTAAATGCCCTGCTACAGGTGCAGTAAAGAATACAAATAAAATACCTAAAATTAAACGAATGCTAATATATCCATCATGCACCCAAAAGTAAATAAATGCACCTAAAAGGCATGTTAAAACAGATAATGTCGAGCTTTTCGTTGCCGCATGTGAACGTGTGTACACATCTGGTAACCTAATCATACCTAACGCACTAATAACACTAATAATTGAACTAAGTAAGATTAAGCCAACTGCACCCCACTCAATCATCTGACTTACGTTCAACGACAACACCTCTTTCGATATATTTCGTAAACGCAATTGTGCCAATGAAGGCCAGGATGCCTAAAATTAAAATAGCTTCTAAATAAGCTTTTGTTTTTAAAACAATGGAAACAATCGCTATAGCTGATAATAAGTTTACACCAATTGTATCTAAAGCAATCGCTCTATCAGGCATGGATGGCCCTGCAATCACACGGTAAAGTGTAATCGCAATCGACAGGCTAAAGAGCGCGAGTGACAACATAAGAATTTGTTCAATCAACTGCGTGTCACCTCCATAATAGCTTGTTCAAATTTTCCGATGGATCGTAGTACAGCATCCTTAGAGGACTCAATATCCATCGCATGAATATAAAACATATCCCCCTTAGGTGTGACCTCCATCACTACAGAGCCTGGCGTTAATGTAAGGAGTAAAGCAAGTGTTGTTACTTCCCAATCTGTTTCAAGCTCTGTTTTATACGTAAAAATCCCAGGCGTAATATTAATTTTAGGTGTCATGATTTGTTTGAGCACAACATAACTCGACATTAACAACTCCCAATTAAAAATAAAAATGAGCTGAATTATCGCAAATACACGACGTAAGTAAAACTGCGTACCATAAAAACGGTGTAAGACATATAAAATACCTATCCCCACAATAAAACCCGTTAAAAAAGTAGTGAAGCGTGGCGGCATTTCATCTTGTAAAAGCACCCAAAGTAGCGCGATAAATAGATTTAATAAAAACTGACCAGCCATCTCCTCACTCCTTCCATAATGCTTCTGGTAACACGGCCTCAATATAAATGCTTGGGTTTGCGAGTACATGTGCCGCATCCTTTACATATACTGCAATGTACTCTGCGCCTACCCCTAACATAATCGTTAATGTTGCTAACATAACAATGGGTAAGATGACTGTTTTTGGCATTGGCATCTCATCACCAATAGGAATAATAGTCTCGCCAAAAAACGAAGACAGAAAAATACGCAGTAAAGAATACAGTACAATAATGCTAGAACCAAAACCTACTGCTAATAAAACATACGTCCCTTGCTCAACTGCAGCCTGCCCAATTAACACCTTACCTACAAAGCCACTTAGTGGAGGTATACCTACAAGTGCACACATTACAATAAAATAAAGCCAGCCAAACAACGGATAGTTACGAATTAAGCCACTCATTTTATCAATCACAGTTTCACCTGTTAAGTAAATCATTGTGCCAACACAAAGGAATAAAAATGCCTTAGCAATAATATCGTGAATAACATAATAAATTGCACCTTGGAAGGCAACCTCTGTACCAATCGCTAAACCTAATAAAATAAAACCTACACCAATTAATACGTTATACACTGCTATCGTTCGGACATCACGCCCACTCAGTGCACCTAGGCAACCCGCTACAATGGTTATTACAGCCATCACACCTATTAATTTGTATGGCATCGTATCATGTGTAAATAACAACGTATACGTACGGTATAACGCATAAATCCCAACCTTTGTCAGTAACGCCGCAAACAATGCCGCAATAGCTGTTGGAGGAGCACTATAAGAGCCTGGTAACCATTGAAAAAGTAGTAGCCCTGCTTTCAATGCAAATACGAGTAAAAATACGAGAGACACTGTAGTCAGCAATGGCCCCTGCCCCGCCTCTGTAACACGTAGCGCAATATGTGCCATATTAAGCGTACCCATTGTGCTATATAAATAGGCAAGTGCCACTAAAAATAGCCACGAGGCTACAACATTAATTAATACATATTTAATGGACTCGCGTAATTGTACGCGCTCTCCACCAAGCGTAATCAGTACATAAGAGGCAAGTAACGTCACCTCAAAACATACAAATAAGTTAAAAATATCACCCGTTAAAAATGAGCCATTCACGCCTGCAATCATTAATAAAACAAATGTATAAAAGAAGTTGCGGTCACGCTTTTCGCCAATCGTCCGTGTTGCATAAAGCAAAATAATTGTAGTGACTAAACTTGCGGTAAATACAAGTAATGCCGCAAAGGAGTCAGCTACAAATAAAATGCCATAGGGTGGTTGCCAGCCACTAAAATCTAAACGTAAAATGCCCTTTGCTACAACCGCCCACACCATCACAGCACTAATTACCGTCACTGCTGCCATTGTCGTAATACTGACGATACGTTGTAGCATAAGATTATGTCGAAAGAACACTAATAAAATTGCGGTCATTACAGGTAAAATCAACGGAAAAACAATCATATTATTCATCTACTTTACCTCGCAATGCCTGAAAATCGTCTGTACCATTGGTAATATAGGTGCGGTATGCCAGTACCAATACAAAAGCTGTTACCGCAAAGCTAATCACAATAGCTGTTAAGATTAATGCTTGTGGCAAAGCATCTGTGTAAGGACCCGGTGACTCCTCTATTAAAGGCACATTACCTTTTTTTAAGCCACCTAACGTAAGGATTAGTAAATGGGCAGCATGTGATAAAATCGCAGTCCCTAAAATTACTTTTAACATTTGGCGAGAAAGAACTAAATAGGTCGCCACACTAACAAGGATGCCAATTAATACGAGCATTAAGGTTTCCATATTTATTCTTCCTCCTCTTCACTAATACTTAAAATAATCGTAACCACAGTACCTACTACAGTAAGCGCTACACCCGCTTCAAACAAAGTAACTGTCGAAAAGGATGTTTCGCCTAAAATAGGCACATTAAGATAGATACCTTTTTGCGTTAAAAAGGGTACATCAAAAAATATAGAACCAATGCCTGTACCCGTTGCTAACAGTACACCCACTGCAGCTACCTTTTTAAAGTTAAAAGGCACACCGCGGTGTACGGTTTCAATATCGTAAGCGAGATACAGCAGTACAATCCCTGAGGCAAGTACAAGCCCACCAATAAAGCCGCCGCCTGGGGCATGATGTCCTGCAAAAAATAAATACACACCTAGCGTTAAAATAATAAAGACAACCGCCTTCGTGACAGTGCGAAGTATTACATCATTAATCTTCATTTGTTGGCGCCTCCTTTTTTGGCTTAAGCTTTGTTAGAGTATAAACACCAAGCCCAGCAATAAAGAGTACAACCACTTCTAACATCGTATCAAAGGCACGAAAATCACCTAAAATCGTATTTACAATATTTGCACCGCCTGCTAAATTGAGTGCATCATCAAAGTAGGCTGACACAGGTGGGAAGCGGTCATAATTAAGTACAGCAAGACCAATCAATGTTACGGTTGCACCTGTAAAAATCGATAGCAATGCATGAAAATTGCGTTTAGCACGCGACTTCTTCTCTACACGCATGTCAGGTAAATAGCGGAAACATACTAAAAATAATACAGTTGTAATGGACTCTACAACTAACTGCGTTAGTGCTAAATCAGGCGCTCTAAAAGTAACAAAGAAAAACGCAATACAATAACCTAGTACACCGTTTAACAACACAGCTGTCATTCGACGCTTCGCAAATAAAATATAAACAGCTGCAAACATCATCACAAAGATTAATATCCACTCATAATACTCAATAGAAGAATCTTTAGTTAAATCGTAACTCAAAGCATCTGACCACATAAAGTAGCCTGCAATAATTGCAATAAAGAACACATAAATATAAACAAAATACTGCGTAATATCGCCTGTCATATAACGATTGGTAATACGTAGTGATGCGTTCTCTGCAAAGTTAATCGTATTATTATAGAGCGCATTAAATGAGCGCTCTCTTGTAAAGAAACCGTACACTCTACGCCATTTCGGCAATAATTTAAACAACACGAGCCCTACAACTACAACAGCAATCGTCATAAAGAGCTCTGGTTGCCACCCATGCCATGCTGCAATATGTGGCACAATCTCCTCAAGTGGCGCATCAGGATATAAACTTGCCATTGCAGGCTTTAAAATTGCCTGCCCAAGAACATTAGGGAATATAAAAATCCCAATAATAAAACCAACGAGCACAGCAGGTGACAGTAACATCCCAAGTGGTGCTTCATGCGGTCGCTTATCCAAACGCTTTGACTTAAAGTCACCAAGGAAGGTTTTGTATACTAAAATCACGCTGTAAATAAAGGTAAACACACTCGCTATCCAAGCTACTACTGGTAGTACTATACCAACCGTCTGCAATGAAAAAACATCAGCTTGCGTAATGGTTAGCATGGCAGTAAAGAACATTTCCTTACTTAAAAAACCGTTAAATGGTGGTATACCTGCCATCGACAAACTACCAATCATCGCAATTGTAAACGTAATAGGCATCATCGCCATTAAACCACCTAGTCGACGCACATCACGCGTCCCTACCTCATGGTCAACAATACCAACTACCATAAAGAGCGCTCCTTTAAAGGTAGAGTGATTAATTAAATGAAACAATGCAGCAAATGTTGCCTGCGTATAAATAATATTTTCGGTAGCGTAGCCAAGATGGTAGGCTACTGACCCTACGCCAAACAAACTCATAATTAATCCAAGCTGACTCACTGTAGAGTAGGCTAATAGCGCTTTAAGATCAGTTTGACGCACTGCATTAAACGAGCCCCATAACAAAGTAAGTAAACCAATACCTGTCACTAACCAAAACCATAAGGTTACCCCACCAAATATTGGTGATAAGCGAGCCACTAAATAAATGCCGGCCTTAACCATAGTTGCTGAGTGAAGATAAGCACTAACAGGTGTTGGGGCCTCCATAGCATCAGGTAACCAAATATGAAATGGAAACTGTGCAGATTTTGTAAAAGCACCAAGCAAAATACATAACATTGCTGGAATAAATAAAACTTCATTACGTAAACCATCCATCGCTATAATTTCGCGTATGCTAAAACTGCCTGCAATTTGTGCAAGCATTAAAAATCCAGCTAGCATACTAATGCCGCCCGTTACAGTAATGACCATCGCTTTTCGTGCGCCTGCACGCGATGCTTTTCGGTGATGCCAAAACGCTATTAATAGAAAAGAAGCTACACTTGTTAGCTCCCAAAACGTATACAGCACCAATAAATTATCGGATAATACGACGCCAAGCATAGCGCCCATGAAGAGTAGTAAATAACAATAAAAGTGGTGTAATGACTCTTTCTCTGACAAATAAAATATCGAATAAAGCGTCACAAGGCTACCTACGCCAGTAATGAGTAATGTAAAAATCAAACTCAAACCGTCGAGGTATGTTATAACATTGATGTTAAATGAGGGTATCCATTCATAAGTGTGTAAAAAAACTTCGCCACTTGCGATAGGACGGATAAAACGAGCAAAGAAAATAACCAGTGATACAGGTACGATTAATACGAACCAACCGAGATGAATATGCCGAATATGCCTATAAAAAATAGGGATAAGGGCAGCTATAAGAAACGGTAGGGCTATCGCTAACGGTATCATCATAAATGCGAGCCTCCCAACTGCTAACTATGCGATTATGTGTAAACTTGACTATACTACTAACTCACTTCATAATAATGGTCTATATGAAGGTCTATTAATTGTATTTCACAATAACTTATGCGTTAACACAGTATGAATTATACAGTATGAATTTTTGTTTTGCACTACTCTAGTATTATTTTACGCTATTTTAAACCTTTTTTCTTACATGATTATTACGTTATTAAAAGGAGTGTTTACACATTGAAACATGTTAAAGGTCGTATGGATGAAAGCATCTTAGTCTGCGTATACTACGGTCTTAACGGCGAACGCTTAATTCGTCGTGGGCACAAAATGGCAACTATGCTAGACTGCCCCCTTTATATTATGACCGTTGACGCAATGCCCTTTGAAGAATTTGGTCCAGAAAAAACGGGTTATATTAAAGAGTGGGAGCAGCTTGCTGAAGAGCTAGAGGTAGAGCAATTTATTATAAAAGATAATGAAAAGCGCCCTATTCAAAAAGTTATTCGTGAGGTCGCAGCTAATTTAGATATTACACAAATTATTGTGGGTCAGAGCGCACAAAGTCGCTGGGAAGAAATTATGCGCGGCTCCTTCTTAAACGTATTACTTAAAGAAGTACCTTTTGTTGATTTTCATATCGTGTCAGTTAAGCGCCCTACAGAAGAAGAAGAATTTGATATGTATGAGCGTGGCGTCCGTGCTTATTTAGTTGAGCGTAATAGTCAACATACGGTTGTCTTTACTTGTCCTGACCAACCCACATTAGAGGGGATTTTCTTTAAAGAAATTGGCACAGACTTTGACAATGGTATTTTTAAATTTACGTATAAAGCTAAAATGTATGAAATCCAAGTAGTTGAGGGACGTATTATTGATACTAAAAATATCCCACCTTACGAAAAAATACGCAAAAAAACATTAGCTTAAAAAAAGGAATTGCGCCTACATGGGCACAATTCCTTTGTGTTTTATTTTAAGAAATCTGGTGCGGCAAAGTTAGGGTTAGGATATTTATAAAAGCCCTCACCTGTTGCACGACCTAATTTATTTTTATCAATATAATCTGTTTTCAACATTGTGGCAAGTTGCTCAAGTATTGCATCGCCTGTAGCGGCTGCTTTAGCCTGCACAATATTATATGCTGTATTAATACCTACAATATCTAAAATAGCAAATGGTCCAAGTGGTGCTCCTGTAGCAATCATCCACGTTTTATCAATCGTTTCAGGGTCTGCTACTTCCTTCACTAACAACATTTCTGCAGCATCTAAAAATGGTACTAATAATGAATTTAAAATATAGCCTGGTTGCTCTTTATAAAGCGGTAAAGCTACCATACCAATTGCTTTTGCAAAGTCAATAATTTCATTAAAGACTGCTTCGTCTGTACCTTCATGCTTCATTACTTCAGCCGTATTGTTTTTCCAAATCGTATTAGCAAAATGCAAGGCTAAAAACTTAGATGGGCGACCAGTCGCATCCGCAAACTGGCTCGGTAATAATGTAGACGAGTTTGTCGCAAATATCGTTTTGGTCGGTGCTATTTTACCTAACTTTGTATAAAATTCTGTTTTAATACTCACAACCTCGGGAATCGCTTCAATTACTAAATCTGCATCAGCTACCGCCTTTGCTAAGTCACTTTCAAATTGTAAACGTGCATAAGCCTTATTTACTTGATCTTCTGTTGCGCCTAAGTCTGCTTGGTATAAAGGTTTTAATGCTTCTATACGCTCCTTAGCTGTTTCTAATGCCTCATGAGTAATATCATAAACGGTAACATCAAAGCCATGAAAAGCTGATTGATACGCAATTTGACTACCTAATACGCCACTTCCTGCAACTGTAACTTTTTTAATCATTGTGCCCTCTCCCTATTTCATTATAATTTTAATTCACCTAAAATATAACGCTAAGCACAAATTTTTGCACATTATTACTCCAAAATTCTAAGAAAATTATAGTAATCTAGCTTTTTATATAAATCAACTAAACGAACTATATTACACAGACGAGCACTACATGAGATAACGCATAATCAGTAATGCAGTAGAAGTTGTTACAATAGAAGAAACGGAAATATGGAGATGAGTAAGGGAAGCTAGTGCGAGTCTAGTGCTGTCCCGCAACTGTAATAAGCGAGCTTAATTTTATAATGTCACTGTATTTTACGGGAAGGCAAAATTAAGTGTTAGAACTTAAAGTCAGGAGACCTGCTCATCTCAAGTACAACCAAAACCTACGAGGAATAGGAGGTGCTGAGTATGATACAAAAACATACTCACAGTGCGATAAATCAAATTGAGGTATACGCGTCAGATCCAATGCAACAACAATTCGATTTTTATCGTACTGCCTTAAAAACGCGCGTAATGCAGAGCCTAACAGCTACACCAACATCTTTACGTGTTGTCAAAGATGAACTTATTATGCAGCATTCACATGATCAAGCAATTATTGAACAGGCTTATCATAGTGTGCAAAATGAACTCATACAGCCGGCAGTATTTGATGAATAACATAACGTAGAGGTAGCTATTACATGCTATCTCTTTTTACATAAAAAAAGAGCTACCTCAAAGGGTAGCTACAAAAAAGGAAAGATTTATTTTGTATATGAAAGCATTGCTGTGTTCGTTAAACCTTGTAAGCAAACTGTTGCTTCTGCTTTAGTTTGGTATTCGAACATACGGTACGTATTTTGTTCAAAGACTGTTACAACCCACATACGTTAATCGCTCCTTTTAGCCGTTTTTTGTACTAATACAAAGTTTTTTGTTTAGCACTTGTTATACATCAGTATACGCTCTTTTTTTAAAAAGAAAAGTGTTATGTGATGATTTTCACAATCTGTTCAAAAACTAGGGGTTGTTTATGACAAAGGTGTGACAAACCTTATTATACCAAGCTTTATCGCACATGTAGTTAGCCAGCTAAAAATCAACTTCTCTAAGGTTTTTTCATACTGAGTAAGCTTTTATACATTTATATCCACCAACTACCACATGTAATACCAACTCTTCAGATTTACACATTATCCGGCTTAATTGTTTTTTACTACTCATTATCAAGACCACTGCCACTGAAATGGATCTTCAAGGCCTTTCCAATCACCCTGCATCTCCTCATCTGTAAGCAAACAAGCATCTAACTGTCTTATAATCATACTCTCATCCATCTCAATACCAATAATTACAAGTTGTGTACCTCTATCACCATATTCCGCATCCCATGTTGCTAATACGTTCAGGTCTTCCTCAAATACTTGTTTTTGTTGCACCTCTGGTAATGCAGCCGCCCAATACGACACAGGCTCAAAACGTACTGCAGGCCCTGCTTGTGAGAGTAAAATTGCTATCTCATTTTGCACAGCACTCCATACAATGCCCTTTGCTCGAACAATTTCTCTTGGCATATGCTCTGTCCACTCTACTAAACGTGCAGGATGAAAGGGACGGTTTGCCTCATAAACAAAAGATGTAATACCATATTCATCTGTTTCGGGTATATGGTTACTATGACCTTCCTCTAACTCCTTTAGCCAGCCAGCGCCATTCATTGCAACTTCGAAATCAAAGCGCCCTGTATGTAAAATATCACTTGGCTCAACCTTACCTTGCTCTGTAAAAATAAATTTTGCTGATGGTTGTAATGCTTTTAATACACCTGTTAGACGTTTAATATCTTCTTCCGCTACAAGATCGCATTTATTCACAACCAACACATCGCAAAATTCAATTTGGTCAATGAGTAAATCAGCCACGTCACGATCATCACCATCGTCTACAGCTTCTTTACGCTCTAGTAGGCTTTCTCCCGATTGGTAATCATGCCAAAAACGATTAGCATCAACTACAGTAACCATCGTATCTAATTGACAAAAGCGCGTTAAATCTATACCAAGTTCCTCATCAATATACGAAAATGTTTGTGCTACAGGAATAGGCTCACTAATTCCTGTAGATTCAATTAAAATGTAATCAATATTACCTTGCTTTACTAATTTCTCTACCTCTATTAATAAATCTTCACGTAATGTACAGCAAATACAACCATTAGAAAGCTCTACGAATTTTTCTTCTATACGTGCAATACCACTGCCCTCCGCAATAAGTGAAGCGTCAATATTAATTTCACTCATATCATTTACAATGACAGCCACACGCGTATTTTTTTCATTTTGTAATACATGATTCATAATCGTTGTTTTACCTGCACCTAAATATCCGCTTAGTACAGTTACTGGAATTTTATTCATTTTATTAGCTCCTTCTTAAATCGTAATTATTACGTTTTATAATTAAAACATAGTGATTACGATTTATCAAGGCGTAAAATAATATAACAATCGTGTTGCAGTTGTATTAAAGCATTGTAATAAACGTTTATAGATAAATATCTTAGGGAAAAGTTGACTATGGTTACGCTATTCATCATTGGTACCGATGAATAATTTCCTTCTCTTATGTTTTTACACATACAAAGAGCCAGTTAAGCGATTGCTTAACTGGCTCTTTTTTATACATTACATCTCTTTAAATGCTGAAACATCCTCATCCAATGTAAAACTTATGCCACGCTTCTTATAAGCTGCAACAAAGAATATACCGACTGTCACAATCGTAGCTACTACTGCCATCATATGAGAAATCGTCATTGGAATGCCGAAGCCCATCGTTGGCTCAAAGAAAATATAAAGGTATACCATATCTGTCATAAAAATAGCTGGAATCGTTGCAATCCAGTGATTTTTATAGCCTAGGAATAAATACATTGCCCCTACCCATAAGGCAATAACCGCAGTTACCTGATTTGCCCAAGAGAAGTAACGCCAAAGCACTTGAAAATCCATTTTCGTTAACATATAACTGATTGCAAATAATGGTAGTGCAATTACTAAACGCTTGGCAAAAGCTTTTTGCCCAATGCTGAAATAATCGGCAATAATCATACGAGCCGCTCGGAAGGCCGTATCTCCTGACGTAATAGGTAAAATAATTACACCTAAAATGGCCATTGTACCACCAATAGTACCAAGCATCATAATAGATACTTCACTTACAACTGCTGCTGGGCCACCTGCTGCGATTAATTCGGCTAAGCCGCCATAACCATCAAATAGGCTCATAGCTGCTGCTGCCCAAATCATTGCAATAATACCTTCTGCAATCATCATACCGTAAAAGATTTTGCGCCCGTTTTTTTCGTTTTGTGTCGTACGCGAAATAATTGGCGATTGTGTAGCATGGAAGCCCGACAACGCACCACATGTTATCGTAAAGAAAATTAACGGAAAAATCGGTAAATTGTTTGGGTGCATATTTTGGAATGTTAAGTTTGGAATTGGTGCACCTGTTACTACAAGCCCAATACCTACGCCAAACGCTGATACTACTAGTAATGCACCAAATAATGGATAAAAGCGTCCAATAATTTTATCCACTGGTAATAATGTCGCTAAAATATAGTAAGCAAAAATTAATAATGTAATTACAACTAAGCCAATCTTAGCATCTAATAAATTATGTAGCAGCATCGCTGGTGACGTAACAAATACAGTACCAACTAATAATAATAATAAAAGTGCAAAAATATTAACGATATGCTTCATAAATTTACCTAAAAACTTAGCCGCAAGCTCTGGCAAATGTGCCCCGCGATTACGAATAGAAATCATACCTGTTAAGTAATCGTGTACTGCTCCTGCAAAAATACAACCGACTACAATCCATACAAACGCTACCGGTCCATATAAGGCTCCTGCAATCGGTCCAAATACTGGCCCAACCCCTGCAATATTTAGTAACTGAATTAACGAGTTACGTGGTGTAGACATTGGCACATAGTCGATGCCATCTGCGTTAACATACGCTGGTGTCGGTCGTTCTTCATTTTCGCCGAATACACGCTCTACATATTTACCATATGTTAAATAGCCAATAATTAACAAAACAATAGAAACTAAAAATGTTAGCATCCTCATGCCCCCTTTACATTAAAATTATTTTAGCATCATTTGTTATATAACAACAAGTGTTATTTTTCATTCTGTACAATAACAATGATAAATTTTCTGAATATCCTATCTTTTCGTAAAATTATTTAGTATGCCATACACTATTAGTTCAATGCATCAAAGCATTGATTCGTTAAATAATTTAATTGAACGCTTACCTATGTCAAAAATGACATTCACCACCTGTTGAGGAGCGCGCAACAGCTATACAGCAGGCCGGTTATAATACATTTCTACTGCAAAATAAAATGTCTTTATGGATATGCTAACAGACAGTGGCGTTAACGCCATGAGTGATCAACAACAAGCTGCTATGCTGGTCGCTGATAATAGTTATGCAGGCTCAAGCACATTTACACGTTTAGAAGAAAAACTCACTGATATTTTTGGTACGCAGTGCTTCCTACCAACTCATCAAGGACGTGCATGTGAAAATATTATTGCACAAGTGTATGTTTCACCTGGCTCAATTGTGCCCATGAACTACCACTTCACTACAACTAAAGCTTATATTTCTTTAAATGGGGCAACTGTAGAAGAAATTTTTATTGATGAGGCATTAAATAATTTATTTAAAGGTAATATCGATATTGTTAAACTTGAACAATTAATCGCGGATAAAGGCTGAGCAACAGCGTTACCCAGCAGGTGCATTAGTTGCCGCAGTTTATATTGCAAGTGGTGTGCGCGGCATGGAGCGCGGTACGATGTCCGAGCAACATGATGAACAAGGTGTGGAGCCAATGGCACATATGGAGCTTGTACGTTTAGCAATGCTACGACGTGTATTCCCCTATCACAAGTTAAATATGCCGTAGACCGTAGTGCATGGCTGTACGAAAACCTTGATTTAATAGGTGGTCTGCGCTTCGTTGAAGAACCTAAGGTATTACGCTTCTTCTTTGGTAAGCTAGAAGCTGACTCGGATTGGCCACAAAAATTAGCAGAAAACTTCCGCCAAGACTTTGGCGAAAGTTTATAAAAAACAAAAAGGAAAAGCGATAGTGAAAATCGCCTTTCCTTGTTATTTTATTTACTCATATACTCTTCAATATCTGCGATAGTTGGGTTTTTCATATAATGACCACCCTCAATTTGCAATGTTTGCCCCGTCATAAATTTGGATTCATCTGAAGCTAAATAAACTACCGCATAGCCAATATCATCTGCTTCACCGTGGTAAGGCAGTGCATTATACTTACCAAAAATCTCAAGCATTTCTTGTGGCATATTATTTTTTGCGGCTGGTGTTAAAATTAGGCCGGGTGCCACACCATTACAACGAATATTATCCTTACCATACTGCGCTGCAATATAACGTGTTAAATTAACTACAGCTGCTTTAGATGAACCGTACGCTGATCGCACATTATCACCTGCAAAGCCTGCCATCGAAGCCGTATTAATAATAGAGCCTCCGCCTGCTTGTTGCATGTATGGAATAGCAAAACGCGCACCTAATAGCACACTTTTTAAATTGACATTCATTAAACGGTCCCACTCCGCTAAATCCATATTTACGACATCTACGTCTTTTTGTAGATTAGTTAAGCCTACGTTATTAAATAGTACAGTCAGTTTACCGAAAGCTTCTACAGTTGCCTCTACTGCGGCTTTAATAGACGCCTCATCACCTGCATCTAAAAATACAGCCTGTGCCTCACCACCCGCAGCAGTAATTTGTGCAGCTGCCTGCTTAGCTCCTTCTACGTTAAAATCACCAATCATTACCTTAGCGCCTTCTTTAGCTAATAGCGTTGCTGCTGATAGACCAATTCCTGATGCACCACCTGTAATTAAAGCTACTTTATTTGCTACACGCATCTGACTCATCCCTTCAATTGTTTTAACATTTTTAATTGTATTGCCGTGTATTGCTGTTGCTCTTCTTTTGTTAGCCCCGAAAATAAACGCTGACGTAACTCAATGCCCGCCTCGCGTGCTTTACTAAGTAACCATTCACCTTTTTCGGTAATCGCTAATCGGATGATGCGACGATCCATCTCATCATACTCCCGTACTACATAGCCTTCGTTAACAAGTTTAGTTGAAATATTAGTAATTGCACCTTTCGTATAACCATAAGCTAGGGCTAGGTCTGTTGCCTTCTGTGCACCATGCTCCTGTAGTACAGATAATACTAAAATAGAAGAAACACCAACATCTTCATTAAATAATTTTGTCCATGCAATGACCATTTCATTGGATACAACTTCAGTTGTGCGTACTAACTCAAAAATATCCTCCATTAGCGTAATTTCACTGCTCCTCCGTCAACCATAATGGTTTGACCTGTAATATAACTTGCATCCTCACTTGCTAAAAATACTGCCACGCGACCGATGTCTTCCTCTAGCTCACCTAAACGACGTAGTGGGATACGTTCAAGCATTGCCGCATAATATTCGGGTTGATCTTTTGCCCACGCTTGCACACCAGGTGAGTTAGCAATTGGTGAAATTAAGTTAACATTAATATTATCTGGACCAAACTCATTTGCGGCTACGCGTGTAATACCACGTATCGCTTCTTTAGCTGCTGCATAAGCCGCTTGCGTAGCATCCCCATTAATCCCTGCGCCTGAAGCAAAGTTAATAATAGAGCCTTGTGTTTCTTTTAAATGTGGATAAGCTGCTTGCATTAAATAAAATGTTGGGTAAAAACCTGTAGAGAAGGATAAATCTAAATCTTCAGCTGTTGTTTCCATAAAGGCTTTTTGACGTGATGCGTGCGCATTGTTAATAAGTACATCCAACTTACCAAACGCCGCTACGGTTTTTTCTACTAATGAAGCAAGCTTATCTGTCTCACGTAAGTTAGCTTCAATAAAAATTGCCTCCGGCGAAAATTGGCGCAACTCCTCTAATGTTTGTGCACCTGCTTTAGCATCCATATCAGCAATCGCAATTTTTGCGCCTTCTTTTGCGAGCGCCATTGCCATACCTCGACCAATACCACTTGCGCCACCTGTAATTAAAATCGCTTTATCTTGAACTCTCATTGTTACACACCCCTAATTAGTTTAATGTAATATAGTTTAACACTAAACTATTTATTTGCAACTGAAAAGTCTTACGGCTTTTTATGACTAAATTGCATTTTTTACATGGTAATAATTTACCTTTTGTGTAAAATCCAAAGAATTCCTTATGCTTTGTTTATATACTGAGCTTAGGAGGTGAAAAAAATGAATCAATTACTAAGCTTTGACAAAATGATTACACCTGTAATTAGTGAACTACCCACCACTTATTGACCTTGCGGTCTAATTGAAGTGGGGGCTTCTCGACTTATCGTTGCTTTTACTAGCCAACGAAAACTGACCGAGCTAACCCTCTTGTTCCAAGAGTTTTTGTTTCCGCAAGCATCTTATTGTAGACAAGACGAACACAACCAAATGTTTTGGCTAATAATACTGCCTGTTCTCTGTTTGGTAGTAAACGGAATTTGAAAGCTTTGTTTTGTTTAGTCATATCAATTCACCTCGATTTGTACGGAATAATATCGTATATATTGATTGTATCGTAGAAATACCGTACAATCAAGTGAGAGGTGATAATTTTGAAAGATAATAAAGAACGTGTAGAAATTCGTATGCCTAAATCAATTATCGAGAAATTAGATAAATACCAAGAAGAAAACGGACTGTCTACAAGAACAGCAACTATTCTCGAATTATTGCGAAAAGGCTTAGAAAAATAACGTTGGCTAAAGCCAACCGAAATTCATCTCCCACCTACTCATTGGTGCTATTCGCACCTTCACATTCCTTGAGGATAGGAGACTTCTTTCGGAAAGTCGTTAAAATTTTATTTTGGATAGGTGTTGTAGTTTCTATTTTTACTGGCTTTATATTAATTGCTACAGCTTTTACTTATAATGGCGGAGGTTTACTACAAGTAATTAGTGGGCTTTTTGTGGCCGCTATTGGTGTATTAATGTCGCGCGTTTATTGTGAGTTACTTATTATTTTCTTTAAAATGAATGAGTCATTAACGGACATTAAATCGTTACTCATCCAACAAAACATGGAGAAAAAACTATAATAAAAAGGAGTAGCTAGCGCAGTGGCTAACTACTCCCTTTTATTTACCTTCATATATACTACGTAGTGCCGCTTCCATAGCTGGTCGAATTGTAGCTGTTGGTCGCTTAGCTATGACTTGAGCAATCGCTTCATCCACAGTCGTAGCCTCACCTAATTCAAGTAGCGTAGCTGTTGCGGTAACACAAGCACGTCCATTACCGCCACCACAATGAAAGTACACAGCTTTGCCCTCATCATAAGCCGCCTTAATTGCCTCTGCTGTTTGCTTTAAGGTTGATGCTGTTAAATCTTCATCTGCAATTGGCAGATGACTATAGTTATAGGCTAGTTGCTCTGGTTGTGACTCCCCGTTAACACGAACATCTACGACTACATCAATGCCCTGCTCTTTAGCAGCTGTTGCCGCATCGGCGTGTGGGCCAAAATATAAGCGTCCTTCTTTCAATTCGCTATACATACCATCACTCCTTAATCCATTGCTTTACTTCATCATAGCATGGTAGAGCTGTTAATGCGCCCGCCTTTGTTGCCGCCATTGCACCTAATTTATTACCAAAGCTTACACAACGCATAAGTTCGTCTGGTGTAGTTGGCAGACCATTATAATGCACATCTCGTAGGATACCCGCCATAAAAGCATCACCTGCACCTGTTGTATCTACTGCCTTTACTTTTTGCGTTGGTACATGCATCATTTCTCCGTTTAGTACAGCATATGTGCCATTTTCGCCAACTGTGACTAATACAATTGGTACAAGTAGCGCGTCAAGTGCTGCAATGCCGTCTTCAATTGTTGTAGTTTGTGTTAAGAAAGCTAGTTCCTCATCTGTCACCTTAACAATATCCGCTTCTTCAAAAAATTGCATAATGGTGTCACGACATACGTCTTCACTTGACCAACGTAGTGGTCGAATATTTGCATCAATCGCAATAATAACACCCTTATCCTTCGCCATATCAATCATAGCTTGTGTTGTAGTTAAGGCTGTTGGCTCAAACATCGTACCTGAACATACATTTACAATAGAAGCTTTTTTAAATGCCGCTTCTTGTAATTGTGTAGGTGTTACTTGTAGTGCTGGTGTTTCATCAATATAATTTTTAAACTCGCGCTCTCCTGTTTCAGTTAAATGAACATATACGCCACTAATACGCTTTGTCGGATCATAGATCGCAAAATCTGTATTAACGCCCTCTTTTTTTAACTCATCGCGCACAAATTGTGAGGTTGCATCGTCACCTGTAATCGTAATAAGGGATGAGGGTGCACCAATGCGACTAATCCCTGCTGCGACATTAATTGTTGCACCGCCCATATATTTCTTAAATGTGGTATTACTCGCATCCGTTGCAATATAATCCACAAAAGCATCACCATACACTAAAATATAACTTTCTTCGTTCATGTTGTTCGTACCTCCGATTAGTAATTCCTTATAGCGTACCACGAAAGTAATGCTAGATAAAATTTTATTATTTTGAAACTATTATGAACAGCCAACTCTCTATTACTTGTGAAGGAGGTGATTCCTTGAACAGTGTTGATCAACAGTTCAATGAGCTTTACGAAAAAACCTATCAAAAATGCTTTACCTACATTGTTTGTAAGTGTAGTAATACAAATGATGTAGCTGATATCCTGCAAGAAACCTATGCGGCATTTTACCGCGTACTCCAGAAGAAGGGTATCACTTATTTCGATAATCCTGAGGCGTACTTAATACGTGTAGCTCACTCTAAGGTTGTTGACCACTACTCGATAAAAGACAAATTAAAGCGCTTGCTTCCCCTAATGCGTACCGTAGAAACAGGTGAGGAAGTCTCAATACTGGATGAAGAAGCACCACTAGAAGATATCCCATTAGAGTATGCGGCTACAAACGAGGCACTTCAAGCTGTACAGGATTTTTTACAAACATGTCCGCAACTTGCACAAAAGATTTTTATTTTATATTACTATGCTGACCAAAAAATCAAAGATATTGCAAGCTTACTTAATATGAATGAATCAACAGTAAAAACGCACCTCTACCGTACAACGAGAGAGGTAAGATCCCATGTAAAAGGAGTGCAACCTTATGAATGAAAAAGATTTTTACAAAAAGGCCTTACAACAACAGTTTGGTACTAGGGCATCCAATAAACATGCAACTTTAGCTAAACGACGTAAACAACACTCTTTCCTTATTATATTGCCAGCAACAGCGCTTGCCTGCCTACTTTTATTAAATTTTAGTCCAACGTTTGCTACAGCTACAGCTAAGCTACCTGGTATGGCAGGTATCATTAGCATGATAACCTGGCATGAGTATGATGTAAGCAATGATGCTTTAAAGATGCATGTAGAGGTCCCTAAATTTATTGATGAAGCTGACCCTATTAAACAAAAACTGAATGCCGAAATTGAAGCACGTATTACCACCCTTGCTACTGATATGGAGAAAGAAGCTGTGGATTTTAAAGAAGGTGCGATCGCAATGGGCGGTTACACTACTAACAGCTTCCCCCCAATTAAAGCTAGCTTTAGTTATGATGTAAAATTATTGACCGATACTTTTGCTTCTTTTGCGATTACTAAACGTGAAAAAACGTTTGATATGATTACACCAACCTATTATTTTTATAACGTGGATTTAACAACTGGCAAAGAGCTAAATATTACTGATGTGTTAGGTTCTAACTTTTCTGAGATTGTAGATACAGAAGTAGCTAAACAAATCGAAAAAAAAGCACAGCAAGATCAAAACTTCGCTAGCTTTTATAAAAAGTATATTACAGATAAATATTTAACCACATTGCCTGATCAACACTTTTATATTAATGAGGCGGGACACCCTGTAATCTTTTATTACGAAGGCGAAATTGCCCCTGCTTATGCAGGCGAACAACACTTTGTTATGCCAAATGCTTTTATTTCATTAAAGTGAATCATCGGCCTTTGAAGGGAAAACTACTTTTTTCGTGGTTTCCCTTGTTTTTTCTGTTATACTAAAAGGCAATGTGTAGAGGTCAGACAAGTACCTATACAGACGATTTACAACGTGAAAGTAGAGGTTTTGCTTATGAAAACATCGCTAATGTACCCCCTAATGGTGGTCATTGCCTCTAGCTGCTACGGCGTATTATCAACGATTATTAAAGTAGCTATGAACCATGGCTTTACTTCAGAGGAAGCAGTCACAAGCCAATATATGGTTGGTTGTGGACTTGCTTTTTTATTGTTTATTTTAACGCAACGACAGCTACCGAGGTTAAATAAGTCAGGCTGGATTACAGTAATCGGCGCTGGATTATTTACAGGTACGACAGGGATTGTATACGGACAATCTTTAAATTATTTACCCGCTTCACTTGCCGTAGTTATGTTATTTCAATTTACATGGATTGGCTTATTTTTAGACTGCGCGCTTCAAAAACGTATGCCAACACGTACAGAGCTTGTATCACTACTATTTTTATTTTCAGGTACAATACTTGCCGCAGGCGTATTGGATGTTGATTTAAGTGGCATTGCATGGCAAGGTTGGGCATTTGGCTTAGCAGCAGCTTGTAGTTTTGCGTGTTTTGTACAATTTAACTCGCGACCTGCTGACGGTATTACTACAACAGCTCGTGTAACAGTAATGTCATTTGTTGCACTGATTTTAATTAGTATTTTCCTAACACCTGAAATCGCATGGAACGGACGATTATTTGGCGATGGTCTTTGGGTGTATGGTGTAATCCTTGGTGTACTTGGGATTTTATTACCGATTTATTTATTTTCAATTGCTGTACCAAAGGTTGGTGGTGCTTTTGCTTCGATTTTAAGTGCTATGGAGCTACCTGTAGCGATTACAGTATCCGTTATTGTGCTACACGAAGTCATTACACCCCTACAAATTTTCGGTATTATTGTTGTGCTTATTGGTATGATGTTGCCCACGCTATTGTCGCTACGCAAACAAAAGCGCACGCAAACTACCTAGCCTATTACTACCACTCTCAAATTTGAGAGTGGTATTTTTTATTTGTCAGAAAACTCTTTCAAACCGTGACTTTTATATTATACTAAGAGAAAGGAAATGTAACTTAATCATTATTTTTGTATATTAAGCGTTATTTTTCTCTTTTGAGTAGTTAATAGGGAGTGATTTGTATGAGGCATTCTGTACGTAATAAACTTGTTGGCTTAGCTATTATTGTAATTCTTATTCCTACGTTACTTATCGGCATCGTTAATTACATAGTGGCAAAAAATGAACTAGACAGTGTAGGCAGGCTAGGGCTCCAGAACGGCGCACTAGGCATTACACAACTTATTAGCACTTTAGATAATCAAGTAAAGCTTGGCAACCTCACATTAGAGGAAGCACAAGAGATGGCACGTAGCCAAATTATTGGCACTAAAAATGCGGATGGTACACGCACTATTACTAACGACATCACTTATGGCGATAATTTTTACTTTTATGCCGTAACAGAAGATGGCATTGCGGTAGCTCACCCTACAATTGAAGGTGATAACACCCTTGATTTACAAACAGCAGAAGGTCGCTACTTTATGAAGGAAATTATTGATAAAGCCAATCATGGTGGCGGCTTTGTGGGCTATGATTGGCCGCTTCCTAATGAGCCTAACACTATTGCTCCTAAAATTGCCTATGCTACGAAAGATAGTAATTGGGGCTGGGTTATTGTAGCTAGCACGTATGAAATGGACTTTAACGCAGGTGCTAAAAATGTACTACTCTATGCCTTTATCGTTACTGTACTTGCTGTTAGCATAGGCATTGTATTATTTTGGTTTTTCTCTGGTCGCATGACTAGCTATATTCGTCGCATTATGGTGATGACTTCAGATATCGCAAAGGGGAAACTCACAGGTGAAGACATCCCTCTATTAACAAAAGATGAGCTAGGTACACTAGCTACTAACGTTAATAACATGAAACAAAGTTTAAATGAGATGGTAGGCAATACACGTGATTCTTCACTACAAATGCGTGAGTCCTCCGAGACCCTAAGCGCAATTACTGAGCAAACTACCGCTTCAGCAGACGAAATCCATTTAGCGATTTCAGCCATTTCTAGCGGTGCTGTTACACAAGCCGAAGAAGCCGAGGAAGCAATTACTAAAGTAGAAGCACTTTCGACCTTAATCGCAACTACTACACACGCCTATGGTGAAATCACTACAAGTATGAACACGATTATTAGTTCACAAACGACAGGACAACAGCGCGTAGAACAATTAAAAGAAGGCTCGCTACAATTTACAGCTGTTATTGATGAACTTCGCACAAATTTTTCTGGCTTAACTACACAAATGCAGGAAATCCAAAACATTGTGCAAACCATCACCTCCATTTCGGAGCAAACAAATTTACTCGCATTAAATGCAAGTATTGAGGCTGCGCGAGCGGGCGAACATGGCAAAGGCTTTGCTGTCGTTGCTGAAGAAGTACGCAAACTTGCTGAACAAACGAATAGCGCAACTTCACATGTACGTGGCGTACTACATCGTATCGAAGCAGATGCTACAAACGCAGATACCAAAATGCAACATACACTGGCGCTATCTTCATCACAAGTGCTAGCTATTGATGAAGTACACAATGCCTTTAATCAGCTGTCAGCAGCTATCACAAGTATTAGCGAGCACCTTACTGCATTAGATAATAGTATGGTAGCTATGAGTGACAACCGACTTATTGTAGTTAAAGCTATTAATGAAATCGCTACAGTTGCTACAGCGTCTGCCGCAGCTACAGAAGAAATTAACGCCTCTATCGACGAACAAAAAATTGCCGTAACTTCGATTATGCACTCCTCTGTCCAACTCCATACAGAGGCAGAGCGTATGCATGAGCTAGTTGAGCGCTTTACGTAATACAAAAAAGCACCAAGTCCACAACAGTCAGCTATAGACCTGCCATTGTGAGCTTGGTGCTTTTCATTTACTTATCGACTTTTTACTACTAAGTTCATTGCCTCTTGAATCATAGCATTTACCTTTTCGTCATCGCCCTCTGCATTGCGTACACACTCTAATAAGTTTTCACTTACAATAACGCCTACTGTACGGTCGACAGCCGAACGAACCGCAGATAATTGCGTAATAACGGATTTGCAATCTTTGCCTTCCTCCATCATTTTTAAAATACCTCGCAATTGACCTTCCATACGCTTAACGCGATTTTTAACCTGTGCCTCATATTCGTATGACATACGACTCGCCCCCCTACTCTTTGATAGTAGTATAGCATGTTACGAATACCAAGTTAAGAACTCCGAAATTATTTCTTCCAACCTTCAACTGTATCTTCATTTGCCTCAATCCAGTCACGGGCTGCATCCTTAGGATCTGTACCTTCAGAAATAGCCTTCATTACTGTTTCGCTATCCTCTGATGTCCAATAAAAATTATCTAACAGCTCAAAAGCCTCGGGTTTATCTTTGTCTAAACCTAAACGTGTTACGGTATGGATAGACTCTGTTGTACCATAAGCTTCTTTAGGGTCTTCTAAATATTTTAAGTCATACTTCGCAAATTTCCAGTGTGGTGACCAGCCCACTACTACAATGTCTTCTTCATTTTCATAAGCTTGCCCTAAAGCTACTGTCATTGCACCTGAAGATGAGGCCGCTACACTCCAATCACTTAAATTAGGGTAGTCTGTCGCTAAGTTTTCTGTTATCTCCATAGTATTAGCACCTGGCTCAATACCTGTAATTGTTTTATTAGCTTCGTCTGATAAATCGGCAATCGAATCTACTTCCATATATTTCGGTACAACTAATCCGACACGAGCGCCTTCAAGATTTGGCCCTAGTTCCATAACGTCATCTTTGTATTGTTCCATTTTGGGGGCGTGCATCTTAGGTAACCATGCCGCTACCATTGCATCTGCCTCACCTTTTGCAATCGATTCCCACATTACACCATTGTCGAGCGGTGTTAAGGTCACATTATACCCCATATCCTTTAATACTTCGCCTACTACGTTAGTAGATGCCACCTCTGTATCCCACTCTACATAAACTAAATTAATATCCTTCTCGTTGTCAGTACCAGTTGCTTCATCTTTATTTTTGTCATCGGCTTTATCGCCACATGCTGCTAATACTAAGCTAGTTGCTAAGGCTGCACTTACAAGTGTGAATTTTTTCAATTTGTTTTCCTCCTATAAAAAAAGCAGAAGAAAACAGCGTTTTCTCCCGCCTTGATTTGGTGTTTAAGACGACTTTACTTAACGTCCTTTGTCCACGCATCTACTTTATCTTTATTCGCTTCAATCCAGTCACGTGCCGCTTCTTTTGGATCTTTGCCATCAGTTACTTCAAGCATAACTGTCTCTAAATCATCCGAAGTCCACTCAAATGCGTCTAACACTGAGTAAGCATTTGGCATATCTTTATCTAAATCTTTACGTGTAAACGTATTGATTGTTTCTTCCCCACCAAATACTTCTTTAGGGTCTTCTAAATATTTTAAGTCATACTTCGCAAACTTCCAGTGTGGTGACCAGCCTGTAACGATAATATCGTTTTTGCCTTCAATAGCTTGATCTAGTGCTACTGTCATCGCGCCTGAAGAAGATGTTTGTACGGACCAATCCTTAAGATTTTCATACTCCTCTAATGCTTTTTCAGAAGCAGCTACAACACCAGCACCTGGCTCGATACCTGTAATTGTTTTGTCTGCTTCATCTTTTAAATCTTCGATAGAATCCACTTTCATATACTCAGGTACAACAAACCCAATTTTTGCGCCCTCTAAGTTAGGCCCTAGCTCTAGTAAATCATCTTTATACTTATCATATTGTGCCGCATGTGTATGAGGTAACCATGCTGCTACCATCGCATCTGCTTCACCATTAGAAACAGCTTCCCACATAATAGCATTATCAAGTGGTGTTAATGTTACGTTATAACCTAGGTCCTCAAGTACTGCACCTACAACGTTAGTAGAAGCAATCTCCGTATCCCACTCTACATAAGCAAGGTTAATATCCTTCGATTCTTCTGTAGTTGTGTTAGCGTCTGTACCTTCGTTTTTATCTTTCGCTGTCTCATCTTTATCCTTGTCGCCACAAGCTGCTAATGCTAAGCTCGCTGCCATTGCCAAACCTGCTACTTTAAATTTGTTATTCAAAAAAGTTCCCCCTCAATTACTGTTTCTTTCTATCTAAGCTCTGTGTTAAGCGATCTAAAATAATCGCTAAAATCACGAGCGAAATCCCTGCTACGAAGCCTGTACCGGCTTGTGCACGTTGAAGTGCTGATAAAACGTTTCGACCTAAACCATCTGCACCAATCATTGACGCAGTTACAACCATTGATAGCGCAAGCATTACCGTTTGGTTAATCCCTGCCATAATTGTTGATTTAGCTAAAGGTAGCTCTACTTTAAATAATTTTTGAGAGCCTGTACTACCGTAAGAATCTGCCGCCTCTACAAGCTCGCGTGGTACTTGGCGGATACCAAGGTTTGTCATACGAACTGTTGGTGGTAGAGCGAAGATAATAGATGCAAACACACCTGGTACTAAACCAATACCAAAGAATGCAACTGCAGGAATTAAATAAACGAACGCAGGCATTGTTTGCATAAAGTCTAAAATAGGTTTAATGATTTTTTCTGCTGTTTCACTTTTCGCCATTACTATGCCAGTAGGCACACCAATGATAATAGATAATATACTTGCGTATAAAATTAAGTTAAACGTATCCATAAGTTGTGGCCAGAGCCCTTGGTTATATACCAACAGCAAACCGACTAAAGTAAAAGCCGGTAGCCCAAATTTTTTACGTGCCGCAAAAAATGCTAACACTACCATTAACAAGATAAATATAATTGGTGGTATCGCTGTTAACATATCTGCTGTAGTCTCCATCAACGACTTACCATTGTTTTTAATAAAATCAAAGGCTGGGCGGAATGTGGTCGTTAACCACTTCATCCCATCATCTACCCATTCAGCTAGAGGTATTTTAGGTACTGTATCTAAAAAGTTGCTCATTACTGTACCTCCTCTGTCTTCGCAAGTGCTTCAATAACAACACCACGAATAATTACACCGAGTAGACGCTCGCCTTTTACAACAGCGACTGGCGTACGTGCATCATAAATAACATTAAAGACATCTTGAATGAGCGTATCTGCCTCAACTGTTTTAATATCCGTTTGGAGGTAGGCTACTAAATCTTTACTACCTTGCTTAGCTGCCTCACGCGCATCATCTGCCGTAATGTAGCCGCGCAAGTTACGATGGCGGTCCACCGCAATTAATAGACTGACTTCCTCTTCACGCATACGTTGTAATGCTACCTTAGGTCCGTCTAACTCCACGTTTACCGAAATAGGTCGTACCATAATATTTTCTGCTGTTAACACGCGTGAGCGGTCAACATCCTCAACAAAGTTACGTACATAATCATTAGCTGGGTTCGTTAAAATATCCTCACCCGTACCAATTTGAATAATTTGACCATCCTTCATTAACGCAATACGGTCACCTATACGGAGGGCCTCATTTAAATCATGCGTAATAAAAATAATCGTTTTTTGTACGTTTTCTTGTAGCTCCAACAACTCATCTTGCATTTCTTTACGAATTAATGGGTCAAGCGCCGAAAATGCTTCATCCATTAATAGAATTTGTGGGTCATTGGCTAGGGCACGCGCTAAACCAACACGTTGTTGCATACCGCCTGATAATTGATTAGGGTATTGGTCTTTATATGCCAGTAAACCTGCATTATCTAGCGCCTTTTCGGCTTTTTTTCGACGCTCTGACTTCGCAATACCACGGATTTCTAGACCATACTCTGTATTTTGTAAGAGTGTTCGTTGCGGGAATAGCCCGAAGTTTTGGAACACCATACTCATTTGTTCACGACGCACTTTACGTAAAGCATCCTTACTCATTGTCGAAATATTATCGCCATCAATAAAAATATTGCCGCTTGTTGGCTCGATTAAACGATTAAGTAAACGCACTAATGTGGATTTACCACTACCTGAAAGCCCCATAATAACAAAAATCTCGCCTTCATTTACTGTAAAACTCGTATCATAGACGCCGACTGTTGCACCTGTTGCCTTTAAAATATCTGTCTTACTTTTTTCTTGTTTCACTAAAGCTAAGGCTTCTTTTGTATTTTTGCCAAAGATTTTCGAAACATTTTCTACACGTATTTTTTCCAAAAACGATACTCCCCTCTAACAACTCTTATCAAAAAACTCATTAAACGATTCAATTTATTTGGTATTACAGCAAAATTCAAACAAACTTCACAGTAACCACAAAGTAACAACCTTACATTAACAAAGAGTTGTTACTTATGTCAATTTTAAAACTCCCTCTATTTACCTAATAAAAAACCCTCACGCTAGACAGCGCAAGGGTGTAAGAGGTTACATTAGTTTTTAAATAAAAAGTTTTTCACGCGCTCAAAGCACGATTCGTTACCGATAAAATATATCGTATCACCTACATTAAATGTTGCGTAAGGACCAGGTGATAATAACATTTCCTGCCCATTTTTTATCCCAACAATTGTAGCTGATGTATTATGCCAAAAATTAAGCGTTTGTAGACTTTCTCCGCAATGTGCCGCTTGCTCTGTAATAACAATTTGAAAAGGCACAAATGGATTAATTGCCTTAAAGCGATCCGTGCGCTCAATTAATTGCGTTAAGGTATGCTCAAGCTCCGTCAACTCCTCACGTTGACGCACTACACTCGATAGCAAATCACTTTGTAGCTCATGCACAGACTGTACATCCCCGTACTGGTGCACAAAGGCAGCTGCATTTTCGGAAGAAGTAATCACGACGCCGCTTCCCTTAGTCGCCTCAACAATCTCTAAATCTTGAAGCACAGCCACCGCACGTCTTGCTGTTTCAGCTGATACACCGTACTGACTCGCTAATGACGAGCGTGCATAAATTTTTTCGCCAACAATATAGCGTCCCTCTACAATTTTTGTAGCGATATCTGCCGCGATTTTTTGATATTTTGGCTGACGCACAGGCACACGCTTTTTTTCTACAACCATTTTAGCTACCCTTCTTTCCATCCATTTTGCTAATTTTGTTTAACTAGCTTCATTGTACGATATTTCGCTACACTAACCTACAATATCTCACCAATTTGACGATATGGTAAGTAGTATTTACTTTTTTTAAATAATTTTATACATAATTGAAAGGGGGTACCTCACTAATGATTCATGCACATATTATGAAGGAGCAATGCTATAAATTACACGTGCTCCAATTTCACACACTCTCACATAACTATGAAGTTGCCTACACGAATGCTAATACACAGCCCAAGCTTACATTGCAACATGCATTACTTGCAGTAGAAGAAATTGTTCGTCAGGTTTATGAAGTAGAAATGCACACAGCACCTAATAATTTATCTCCGCGTGTTTTGCTTACAACAAAAGCCTTTGTAGCTAAAATTCATCCGCGCCGCATTCACCTATTAATGAATCTCGTTTGGAAAATGACAAATCAAGCTTCTAATGATGTCGTTACCGCAAAATCAGCACGTATTGTCATTGATTACCTAGCTGATATTATAGAATGGTATATTCAGCGCTTTGACGAAAATTACAAATCGCAACCAAATGCGCCCGCAGAAGCCATCGTTACACCGCTTAATCCATTTGATTTATCTCCTCGAGAAGATTATACGGCTGCGGCAGGTTGGTTTGAACGCGCTGCACAACAAGGCTACTCCAGCGCACAATATAATTTAGGTGTGCTGTACGAAGCTGGCGTTGGCGTAAAACGTGACATTAACAAAGCGCTTCACTATTACAAGCTAGCGGCTCAGCAAGAGGATGCTAACGCATTATTTAGCCTAGGGCTACTCTATCATGTTGGTAAATTTGTAGCGCAAGATTACGAGCAAGCGATGGCATATTATCAAAAATCAGCTACTCTTGGCAATGCTGATGCCATGTACCATATCGGCGTACTTTATAACCAAGGTCTTGGTCGTAAAGTTGATTTTAAAGAGGCTACCTATTGGTTTACAGAAGCTGCAGAGCGTGGCAATACTAGCGCACAAAATAACCTAGGCTTCCTTTACTATAATGGTAATGGTGTACCTCGAAATAGTGCTCAAGCCATTAACTGGTTTGAACGCGCGGCTAAAGCTGGCGATGCTAGTGCGCAATATAACCTTGGTTTCATTTACCGCAAAGGCAATGCGCTACCACAAGACAATAAGCTTGCTGCACATTGGTTTACCCTAGCCGCCCTACAAGACCATGCTAGTGCACAATTTCAGTTAGCGCTACTTTATCAACTAGGGCAAGGTGTCGAAAAAAACTTAGACGAATGCATAAAGTGGCTTAAACTCGCAGCAACGGAAGACCACATGAATGCACAATTTACACTCGGCATGCTATACCGTCAACAAGGTGACTACACACAAGCAGCTCAGTGGCTCAATTGGGCTGCCGAAAAAGGACACTTACCTGCAATGTACGACCTTGGGCTACTGTATTTATATAATGACCCTAACATCGAAAAAGCAGTGCATTACTTTACAACAGCAGCTGAACAAAATAATGCCAATTCACAAGTAGCACTAGCCAAAATGTACTTACAAGGACAAGGCGTCGAAAAAAACCAACTTCTCGCTAAACATTGGCTAGACCGTGCTGCAGCACAAAACCATCCTGATGCCGCCTTACAGCTAGGCTATCTCCATCAACAGGCACATGATAGTGACAAAGCACTGTCATTTTTCCGTATTGCTGCTCAACAAGGCAATGTGCAAGGGCAGTATGAGTATGGCAACTTGTATGATAAAGGTATTGGTGTCGCTAAGGATTATATTGAGGCTGCCAAATGGATCGAAAAAGCGGCCAGTCAAGGCCACAGCAAAGCGCAGTTTCAACTTGGGCAAATGTATTACTTTGGACAAGGTGTACCCAAAGACCCTAAGCAATCGGCAAAGTATTATCGTCTTGCTGCCAATCAAGGCCATAGTAAGGCGCAGTATCAACTAGGTATGCTCTATAAAAAAGGTAATGGGGTTGCACAAGACTATACCGAAGCAACCAACTGGCTTAAAAAATCACTACAACAAGAAAATCCGTCAGCTAATTAGCCGACGGATTTTTTATATCGTTAAGCGGGTTAACGAAAGTTATGCTTTAGCTTTATCAATAAAGAATGTTACAGCTAGGAATAACGCAAAACTTACTAATAAAATAGTACCGCCTGCGATAAAGAACACTAAATTAACAACTTCGCTAATCGCGAAAGGTTTAACATAAAATAACCACATACCAATACCTAAACCAAAGGCACCAATAATGCCTGTAATTGCTTGAGCTGTTACTAATTTTTTAATACGAACTTCGTAGTTTTTATAGAAAATGCCCCAAGCAAACATACTTAACCAACCAACAAGTAAAATATGCACATGCACTGCCTTCATTGCGTAGCTACCTGCACCTGCCATATGAGAACCTAAGTAAGCACCAAATAATCCAAAAATCGCTGCTAAGCGAATTAAACGAATTGCCCATTGTTTTTCCATGGTTAATTCCTCCATTACTTTTGTTATTACTTATAGTATAAATTCCCAATATGAACTTTATATGAACTCAAAATTACAGCTTCGGCAATGTGATTTTTACTGTCGTACCCTCACCTAACTTACTTGTTAAATCAATCGTACCTTCGTGCTTTTCCACCACTTGTTTTACAATGGGCAACCCAAGCCCTGTGCCGTGCTTCGTACGAGATGCATCCGCGCGGTAAAAACGTTCAAAAATACGCGCGAGCGCTTCCTCACTCATACCAATACCTGTATCCTGCACAGTCACAATAACATCATTAGCTGTCTCTAAAAGCGTTAGCTCAATATAAGCGCCATCCTCACTGTACTTAATGGCATTAGCAATAATATTATCCCAAATATTTTGTAGTAAACCTGCATCCCCTTTAAACATCACAGGCGCAATCGTATAAGAAAAATCAATATGGTGCTCCTCAATCTGCCAGCGATATTTGCGCACAGTATCCTTTAATTGCGCACTTAAATCAAAAACCTCACGCTTTGGCTTGCGCGTAGAGCTATCTAGTGTAGTTAGCACTAATAATTGCTTTGTTAATTTGGACAAGCGTTTGGTTTCAATTTCAATAATCTCACCATACTCCGCGCGCTCTTCCTCAGTTAAATTAGGTTGCGCTAATAAAGTTGCATATCCTTGAATATTTAAAAGCGGAGATTGAAAATCATGCGATACATTACTAATAAACTCCTTACGCATTTCATCATTTTCCTGCAATTGATCCGTCATTCGCTTAAAGCTATTAGCGAGCTGTCCAATCTCATCAACACGCTCAATTTCTAAAGGTGCATCAAAGTTTTCATGCGCAATATCACGTGTAGCTAGTGTCAATTTTTTTATAGGATTAATGATTGTTTGCGCTAATACAATAACACCAATTAAACTTAGGACAAACATTGCTAACATAAGAGCACCTAAAATACGATGCACTTCGGAAAATAGCAACTTGATATTAGGGCGCATAAACAATGCATAATCTTCCCCCTCATAAGTAAAAGGTACACCAATTGTATTGACAAGCTCATTCGCAAAAAAGCCCATCACAAATGTTTCACGTGGAAAATCGCGCATCCCATGATACGTAGTGCCAGACATTACACTCTCGACTGTACTTGCTTCAAGCGCCTTATCTCGAAAAGTACCGCCATAAAATGTTTTAGTACCATCATCCTTAACGACATAAAGCTGATAACCTGTTTCGCCGAGCATCGTAAAAAAATCATCGAGGTTCTTTACATGCTCTTGCTCAATATAAGCTACCATCGTCTTGGCAATCTCTACGTTCTTTGCATCATTAGGTGCTTTAATAATTTGGTGATAGTACGTATTCGTAAAGAAAAAGCCCAGCAATAAACTGCCGAGCATTAATAATAGTGTGGTAAGTGCAAATTTACTTGAAAGTGTTTTTAACATGCACCGTCCACCTCTAATTTATAGCCCACACCACGCACTGTCGTAATGGTAACACAGTTTGTATGATTAGCAATACGCTCTCGAATACGTTTAATATGCGTATTTAATGTCTGCTCATCTCCTTCATAATCAAAGCCCCATATTTGCTCCATAATAGTAGCACGAGGAAATACTTGATTAGGGCGTGAAGCAAGTAGTGCTAATAACTCAAACTCCTTTAAAGGTAGCATTAACGTTTGGTTACCAATCGTCACCTCAAAGCTACGTCGGTCAATAAACATATCTCCCACTTCAAAGGTTTCTTGATTCTTTTTATCAAAGCGGCGTAAAATAGCAGCAACTCTAAACAACAACTCACGCGGCTCAAATGGCTTAACAACATAATCATCAGATCCTGCCGAAAAACCCTTCTCTTTATCTTCAAGCTCACCCTTAGCTGTTAATAATAAAACAGGAATATTGTAATCTTCATTTAAAATCTTTGTAAGTTCAAAGCCATTCATGCCTGGCATCATTACATCTACAATAGCTAAATCAGGTAAGGTTGTATCTAATTGCTCAAGTGCATCATCTGCACAGCTCGCTTGAATGACTTGATACCCTGCTTGTACGAGATGGATATTTACTAGCTTTAAAATATGCGCATCATCATCTACAACTAAAATGGTATTCATACCTTTCCTCCTCTACTCTTCATAGTCTTACTATAGCAAAAAATACGTAAAATATATGGCTTAATGAGCTCATACTCGCAGTAAAGTCAAAAAAGCCTTATAGCAAGTTGCTACAAGGCTTTCTTCCCTTATTATCTAGACCCCTTTGTCTAAACCTTACACGTTTCTCTGGCATTCCTACTGTCGAGGGGTAAGTTTGCCAATATCGCTAGCCGCATTCGACAACAGCATTGCGATGGTTTTGAATGTTATATGTTAAAATTAGGAGAGTTATTCTGTGACTTTTACTGACTTAACTTAATTTTGCGTAACCTGGTAGTGTTAAGAACTCAACAAATTCATCTTGTGTAATTAAAGATTTGAATAGTTCAGCCGCCTCATCATAACGACCACTTTCATAAGCTTGTTCCCCAACAGCCTCTTTAATTTTTACAAGTTCTTCGTCTAAAACTTCTAACACAAAGCGTTCTGTAATACCGCGTCCGTCTTCTAAAATACCTTTGTCA
Source organism: Metalysinibacillus saudimassiliensis (assembly GCA_000935965.1). GTDB lineage: Bacteria > Bacillota > Bacilli > Bacillales_A > Planococcaceae > Metalysinibacillus > Metalysinibacillus saudimassiliensis. The sequence goes on along the minus strand of LN483074.1, from coordinate 32,077 downwards.
TGACGAATCCATTGCCAAACCTGTGTACGAGAAATTTCAGCAGTTGCTGCATCCTCCATTAGGTTATTAATTGGTGCTGCACCTTGCCCACGTAACCACGACGCAATATACTGTACACCTACGCTACAGTTTGTCTGTAAGCCTTCGATTGTAATCGTACCATCTGGCACAGCTAACAAATCATCAGCTACAACATTAACGTCCTCACGTTTTTTATCAATCTGATTCGGTGTTTTCATAACATCATCAAACTGCTCCATCGCGATCGCAACCATACCTGGGTGAGCAACCCATGTACCATCATGACCGTCTGTAGCCTCGCGACGCTTATCCTCAGCAACTTTCGCAAATGCAGCTTCATTTGCCGCATCATCGCCTTTTACTGGGATTTGTGCCGCCATACCACCAATTGCTGGGGCATTACGTTTATGGCAGGTTTTAATACATAATTGCGTGTAAGCGCGCATAAATGGTACTGTCATCGTTACCTGACCACGGTCTGGTAAAATTACATCTGGCTGATTGCGCAGACGCTTAATATAGCTAAAGATATAATCCCAACGTCCACAGTTCAGCCCAGCTGAGTGCTCACGTAGTTCATATAAAATTTCGTCCATTTCAAAGGCAGCCATAATGGTTTCGATAAGTACTGTTGCTTTAATCGTCCCCTGTGGAATGCCGATATAATCCTCTGCATAGACAAAAATATCATTCCATAAACGTGCCTCTAAATGACTTTCTAGTTTTGGCAGATAGAAGTAAGGCCCAGTCCCCTTAGCTACTGCATTTTTAGCATTATGGAAGAAGTACAAACCAAAGTCGAAGAAGCCGCCTGAGATTTCCTCATCATTTACTAATACGTGCTTCTCCATTAAGTGCAAACCACGTGGGCGCACTAATAATGTTGCTGTTTCATCATTTAGCTTATACGATTTACCGTTAGAGGCTTGATGAAACTCAATCGTCTTATTAATCGCATCACGCATATTAATTTGACCACTAATCATGTTTTCCCATGTTGGTGCTGAAGCATCTTCAAAGCAAGCCATGAACATCTTAGCACCTGAGTTTAGGGCGTTGATAACCATCTTACGATCCACTGGACCAGTAATCTCTACGCGACGATCCTGCAAGTCCGCAGGGAGTGGCGCAATTGTCCAATCTCCCTCTCGGATTGCCTTTGTTTCAGGTAAAAAGTCGAGTTTTTCACCTTGATCGAGACGTTTTTGACGTTCTTGGCGTAGCGCGAGCAATTCCTTACGGCGAGCATCAAACTTTTCATGAAGTGATTGCACAAAAGCCAAAGCTTCTGGTGTTAATACTTCTTTTGTTTGTTCGTTTTGCTCTCCAATAATTTTAATTGAACTTGTAGCTTGTTCCATGTCAAAACCCCCATCCCTTAAAAATTAGAACTGTGCTGTTTCAGTTGAGCCTGCCATTGCCGTAGTAGAAGAAGTACCACCTGAAATAACTTGTGACACATCATCAAAGTAACCTGTACCTACTTCACGTTGGTGCTTCGTTGCTGTATAGCCTTTAACTTCTGAGTCAAACTCAGCTTGTTGTAAGCGAGAGTATGCAGCCATGCCCTCATCTTTATATGCATGAGCAAGCTCAAACATTGAGTGGTTTAATGAGTGGAAACCAGCTAACGTTACGAACTGGAATTTGTAGCCCATCTTACCTAACTCACGTTGGTACTCTGCAATATCTGTTTCAGAAAGGTTTGCTTTCCAGTTAAATGACGGTGAGCAGTTATACGCTAACATCTTCCCTGGGAACTCAGCATGAATTGCATCCGCAAATTGACGCGCTTCTTCTAATGATGGATGTGATGTTTCACACCAGATTAAGTCCGCGTATGGTGCGTAAGCTAAACCACGCGCAATTGCTTGTTCAATGCCTGGTTTTGTGCGGAAGAAACCTTCAGGCGTACGTTCACCTGTAATAAAGTCTGCATCACGTGGATCAATATCCGATGTAACCATATCTGCTGCATCTGCATCTGTACGAGCAATTAAAATTGTTTCTGTATCCATAACATCCATTGCTAGTCGAGCTGCAATTAAGTTACGTACAGCATTTTGTGTAGGAAGTAATACTTTACCACCTAAATGACCACATTTCTTTTCAGAAGCTAATTGGTCTTCTAAGTGAACACCAGCTGCGCCTGCCTCAATCATACCTTTTACTAATTCAAATACGTTAAGTGGTCCGCCAAAGCCTGCCTCAGCATCTGCTACGATTGGTGCGAACCAGTCGAAACCATCTTCGCGTCCTTCAGTATGATCAATTTGGTCTGCACGTTGTAATGCTTGGTTAATACGCTTTACAACTGCTGGTACAGAGTTTGCTGGATATAACGATTGGTCAGGATACATTTGACCTGACAAATTTGCATCCGCAGCTACTTGCCAACCTGATAAGTAGATTGCTTTTAGACCTGCTTTAACCTGTTGTACCGCTTGGTTACCTGTTAATGCGCCTAGTGCATTGATGAATGGCTCTTCATGTAAAGAATTCCATAGGCGAGCTGCGCCTCGCTTAGCTAACGTTTGCTCAATAATTACTGACCCTTGTAACTTTACTACTTCCTCCGCCGAATACCCACGGTCAATTCCTTCCCAGCGTTTATTCTCTGACCAATTCTTTTCTAATGCTTGAATCTTCTCATGACGTGTTGACATATTACTCCACACCTTCCCATTTGTTTGTGTACAGCTCAACTTTTATAAATTAACTGTTCCATAACAGCTGAACTTGTTGTAAATTAATATATAACAGGTACACAGAATTGTCACTCTTTTCCGACAAAATACGATATAATCAAGATGAACTGTAAACTACCTAGATAGAATTAACAATTAAATTACATATTGGGAGGTTTTATGATGACACAATCTATTACAACTGTAGCTCATGAAGTGGCTATGCATTATCAAACAATTTTAGCTGACTGGCTACCAAAGCAAAGTTCTATTGCCATTGCCTTGCATAATGAGTATATTTATTTTTCTTCTACAACCGATCAATTTCAGTTAAGCGTAGGTACACCTGTACAAAAAAACAGCGTAGCACATGCTGTTCTCACAAGTAATAGTAAAATCGACGCCATGATGGACGAAACTTTATTTAATCAGCCATATTACGGTGTCGGCTATCCCATTCTTATTAATAATGAACGTGCAGCACTTATTGTCATTTTACCACTGCACTTTTCTTTCCTAGATAAAGAGCCAATTAGATTTTTGACAGGTAAAGATGATAATGGTTGGAGCCCTGTATTAATTGAAGATATTATGTATATTGAAAGCTTAAATAAAAAAACCTGGTTCTATGAAAAAGGTACACAACATAAAACATCAATTACTTTAAAAGAGTTACAACTATCTTTACCTAAACAGTTTTTGCGTATTCATCGCTCTTATATTATTAATATCCATTATATTAAAACTATTACACGTGACTTAACCTCTAATTTCCAAGTAACTTTAATTAATGATATGACATTGCCTATTAGCCAATCTTATGTAAGTGAAATTCGTAATACACTTAATTTTTAGCAATAAAAAAGCGCAACTCATAAAATATGAGTTGCGCTTTTTAGTTGTGCCTAGCGACGTTCTACTCTCGCAGGGGCTAACCCCAACTACCATCGACGCTAAAGAGCTTAACTGCCGTGTTCGGTATGGGAACGGGTGTGACCTCTTTGCCATTATCACTAGACTATTGAGTGTATTCACTCAAAACTGGATAAACTTCATTGATATTGTAAAAGCTTTTGGTTAAGTCCTCGACCGATTAGTATTCGTCAGCTCCGTATGTCGCCACACTTCCACGCCGAACCTATCTACCTTGTCGTCTTCAAGGGGTCTTACTTACTGGCGTTGATGGCTGTGAACTTGCGAAAGTTCACAGCCAATCAATAAGAATACCCATAAAAAATGAAAAAGAGAAATTGAGCGCACTCAATTTCTCTTTTTCTTTGGCTGAACACTAGTTATGTCCCAGCCTCATTTTTATCTGGAGTTTCTTCTATATAACGCTCTTTTTATGGTCGCAATAAAATTTTACGAATACGTGCTTCTTTAAACAAATAGAAATACATACTTTCAGCAATTTGACGCTTTGTTGTAACAGCTTGATCATAGTCATCAGATAATTCTTCAATCATTTTAGCTTGGTTTAAGTCTTCTTGTGCACGTTGAATTAATGTAATGAGTTGATCATCATACTGCTTTTTTAATTTAGGTTTACGAAATAACATTATAACTCTCTACGCCCTTCAATCGCTTTAGATAAGGTAACCTCATCTGCATATTCTAAATCGCCACCTACAGGTAATCCATGGGCAATACGTGTTGTACGAATACCTGAAGGCTTCACAAGACGGGAAATATACATAGCTGTAGCTTCGCCCTCAATTGTCGGGTTAGTTGCTAAAATTAACTCCTGTACTTTATCATCTTGCAGTCGTTTAATTAATGGCGCAATCGTGATGTCCTCAGGGCCAATGCCATCCATTGGCGAAATTGCTCCATGTAGCACATGATAAAGCCCATGATAATCACGCATTTTTTCCATAGCGATTACATCTTTAACATCTTGTACTACACAAATAATAGATGCATCACGCTGCTTGTCTGAACAAATGTGACATGGATCCACATCAGTAATATGACCACATACTGAGCAATACACTAAATTACGTTTTGCATCTACTAACGAGTTGGCAAAACCTAATACATCGTCTTCTTTCATTGTTAATACAAAAAACGCCAGTCGAGCCGCTGTTTTGGGCCCGATACCTGGCAGTTTTGTAAAGCTATCTATTAGCTTTGCTATCGGTTCTGGATAGTGCATGGTTTGCTACCTCCTAGAATGGAAGATTCATACCTTGTGTGAATTTACCCATTGTTGATGCTGTTTCGTCTTCAACTTTTTTAAGTGCATCGTTTGTTGCAATGATGATTAAATCTTGTAACATTTCGATATCCTCTGGATCTACTACCGCTTCGTTTAACACAACGTCTACTACTTCACGCTGACCTGTAACGCTAACTTTAACCATGCCACCGCCTGCTGCACCTTCAAATTGTTTTTCGTTTAATGCATCTTGAGCTTCCATCATTTCTTTTTGCATTTTTTGCATTTTCTTCATCATGCCTTGCATATTTCCCATTCCACGCATAATTATTTCCTCCTCTTAGTCTTCAAATATTTCGACAAAATTGTCGCCAAACAATTGCTTTGGCATTACTACTAACGGGTCTTCCTCTACGATCGCAACAACTTCTTCTGTAGTTTGTTCTTCTTTAACTACGCTGCGCTCTCGTAAAAAATCAGCCCGTACTTTTTCCCATTGTGCTTCGGGTATACAAAGAATTGCTGGCACTTGCCCATTGTAGGCTAGTTGGCTAGCTACACTTTGAAGTATAGCTGTATTTTCTGCAACCATTTTACAAAGAACATCATACTCGAATTTTAACACAAATGCACTTGGTGATGCCGCAACTGGCATCGTTTTATGAAATCGTGCTTCCTCTGCCTTTTGTAATGTACTAAGGGCGCTCGCCATATTTTGCTTCACAAAATTAAGATTTTCCTTAGTAGCATCTTTTAATACTTGTTTAATTTTTGTAATAGGTGGCTTATAGGCAACTTCTGGACCACGCTGTGGACGCACAAGTTGTGGTGCTTGTACTTGCGTAGGTTCTGGTGCTTGTTGTAGTTGTGTTGTTAATTTAGAAATCATTTGCTCTAACTGCGCTACTTTGGCATTTACCTCAGGGTCAATAGTTGGTTGAGCTTGTACCATTTGTAGCAAGGCTGTTTCTAAATAAATTTTTGTATGGTGTGAAAAACGCATTTCTTGCTGTGTTTTCGATAATACTTCGATGTAGTGATATAAGTTTCCGGCTGTAAATCTTTCTGCAATCGCATGAACCTCATCCGTTAACGTAGTGACTTCTAATAACTCCTCTAGCTTATCATCAGATTGTAGTAATAATAAATCACGGAAAAATGTAATGAAATCCTCAGTTAAACGCAATGGATCCTTGCCGTCTGCTACAAGTTGCTCAAGTAGCGTTAACATCTTAGCAACATCCTTTTGCTGAATGTAAGCTGCCATTTGTGTAAAGATGTCTTGACTAATTGCACCTGTAACAAGCAGTGTGTTTTCGAGCTCAAGCTTATCTTCACTAAAAGACACAGCTTGATCTAACAAACTGAGCGCGTCACGCATACCACCAGCTGCTGATTGTGCAATAACTTTTAATGCTTGCTCATCATAAGCTAAGTTAATATCATTTAACACCACGCTCATGCGGTCAATCATTTCCTGCGAAGTTAGGCGTTTAAAGTCAAAACGCTGACATCTAGAAATAATTGTTGCGGGTAATTTATGGGGCTCTGTTGTTGCTAAAATAAACACAACATGCGCAGGTGGTTCTTCTAGGGTTTTTAATAAGGCGTTAAATGCACTTGTAGAAAGCATATGCACCTCGTCAATAATATAAACTTTAAAACGTCCCAATGCAGGAGCAAAACGAACGTTTTCAATGACATCTCTAATTTCTTCGACACGCGAGTTAGATGCCGCATCAAATTCGATAACATCTGTAAATGTACCCTCGGTTATGCTAATGCATGTCTGGCATTTGTTACACGGCTCCTCAGCGGGGGCATTTTCACAATTTAATGCCTTTGCAAAAATTTTAGCCGCACTTGTTTTACCTGTGCCTCGAGGTCCTGAAAACAAATATGCATGTGTCGTTTTATTAGCGAGGAGAGCATTTTGCAACGTTCGCTTTACGTGCGTCTGCCCTGACATATCGCGGAATGTTTGTGGACGATAAACACGATAAAATGCTTGATAAACCATTAGCTTCTCTCCTTTACATAAAAAAAATCGAGCACAATGACTCGATTCGTTGTTACTTATTAGTATAAAAGAAAAAAGCATTCGTTACAATCAACGAATGCTTTTGAAATTGGCAAATTAATGCCGTGCACCTCTCTTCGACTGACGCACATAAGCGTTACTCTTGTCGTTAGCTCCGCTCAGGCTACCCCGCGGCACATGAATGAGACCACTTAATGCTGCTTCCTTCCGGACCTGACATGGTTCATGGGTATTCATTGCGCAGGACCCAAACTTCAACACTACGTGCAAAAGTCAGACCAAACAATACGATCAGCCTCTAGAGAGGAATTCAATCTCGCTAGAGCGGATTGCGAGTTACAGGGCACCGCTACCTCCCCATCTAGCACGGCATTTATTAGTATAATCACAATTAACGTAAAAAGCAATGGTTATGTCCCATTTACCTAAGGTTACAGACATAACATATTTTACTTAAACTTTTTTTGCAAAAAGTATTGTCATAAAAAAATATCTATGATATAGTATTTCTTGTCGATACGGAGGTATACCCAAGTTCGGCTGAAGGGATCGGTCTTGAAAACCGACAGGCGGGTAAGACCGCGCGGGGGTTCGAATCCCTCTACCTCCTCCATTTTAAATTTATCCGCCGCATATGATGCGGCGGTTTTTTTATATTATTCAGCATAAAAGGCATCGCAATGACTTATTCATTGTGATGCCTTTTATGCGTTATATACTATTTTTATATTTCGCGATGCTGGCGCGTCGATCTTGTTTACTTGCAAGCTTAATGTCCACTTCTTTCTGCATAGGTTGAATAATGACACCCTTTGGGCGAATAACATGTTGTTGCGCTTTCCTTTTAGGTTGTTGCTGTTGCTTTTTTTTGCGCGGTTCCTCTTGAAAAGCATGGCGCTCTTGGTGTAAAAAATCACGATATACTAAATCATTGCTCAGACGTGATGGCGCACTATATGAGCTATATTGATCTCTACGCGTAACTCTCATACTCCCTCCTCCTCTCAACTGTTATATCGTCATGATTATCACTATTTCTAGTTCATTCTATCCATTTATTACTTTTTATACGTTTATTATATGTGTAAAAACCTAAAAAAAGAGCAAGCGGTAAGGACATTAGTCCTTATCACTTACTCTTTTGCATCACTCTTAAAGACGAAACCATCATAAGATTGCTTGATCAAACAGACGAGCGATATTAACATAATATTGGATATGAGCGAACTACCACCGTAGCTAATGAATGGTAGTGTAATACCTGTTACAGGTAATAATCCCATTGTCATCCCAATGTTTTGGAAAATCTGGAATGCGAATAATGATGCGATACTTGCGCCTATCATTGCACTCATACGTGTTTCAGCTTGCATTGTAATTAAAATAATACGGTAAATTAACGAGAACATTAACACTAGCACGAATGCGCCGCCTAAAAAGCCCATTTCTTCTGCTATTGTTGTAAAAATAAAGTCGGTATGTTTCTCTGGTGTGTATACTGTGTTACCAAGATAGCCTTTACCCTCAAATTTACCTGTCCCAATGGCCATAATACCTAAACGCGTTTGGTAAGACGAATCCAGGAATTCAAATGGGTGAAGCCAGCCATTAATACGTGAGATTTGGTGACCTGACAAAGCGCCAAGTAGCTTCTCTTGATAAAAATCATGGAAGAAGAAATACGCTGTCACGATGAAGCCAATAATAGCTGTTGGTATTGCCGCAAAGAAAATTAAAATTTTGCGTTGAATGCCCGATAAATAAATCATCGGAGCAAGTAATGCTAAATATAAAACTACCATACCTGTATCAGGTTGCTTGTATACAAGTAATGCCACAGGCGCTAAAATAATAAATAATTTGATTAACAGCCATATATCAGACTTCATTGACTGCACAAAGTATTTTTTATTATGCTTTTCAATCTCAGTAGCAAAGACTAATATGAGCGCAAACTTCATAAATTCGGAGGGTTGCAAGGCAAAGCCTGGTAAGAAGAACCACGAAACTGCCGCATTTACCTCACGTATAATACCGTTTGGATTGCTCGTCATAGATGCTGGTGCTAAAAATAAAATTAATAATAGCACTAAAAATATGGTGTAAATATACCAACGGAATTTTACCCAAAGACTAAAATCAATATTTGTCATAATAATAAGCACAACAAAGCTAATAACATAAAATACTGCCTGCTTAAGGCCGTGATTGGATACACCGTACTGTGGGAAAACCGTTACCGTAGAATGTATAAACACGCTACTTACAACCCCAAGTAATGCAATATTAATCACTAGATAGTTATCTAACTTGCGTACCATATCTAATAGTTTATTTACTATCCCAATTTATACATCTCCCAATAATCACTATGCCAAAATTATAGCAGTAATTGCTCTATGACAGAAACGATTTTTATAATAAAAAGTTGCTAGCCTATAGTAAAACAGCCACAATCAAATTGGATTGTGGCTGTTTTTTTACGAATTACGCTTTTCTGCAAGCTTTTTCTTAATTTCTTGCATTTTAGGAACAAACTGCGTAAAGCCTTTATAAAGTAATGGCTTATACACCTTATCAATCTCACCAATATAGTGAGTTACACCGTCCGTTTGACAGAAACCATTTTTAAAATTAAATAGCCCATCCTCTTCGCCGTCTAATACAAAGACGCCACCTAGGTCATATTGAATTGCGCCCGCTTCGATACCATCAACCATCATTTGATAGTTTAAAAGATGGCTTGCGTTCATTTTACGCTTTTCATTGGAGCTACCTGCGTATAAATAATATTGCTTACCCTCATAGTTAAGCAATACAGCTGCTGCTAAAAAATCATCCTCATGTTTAGCACGGTATACCACAAAATGATGTGGGAACGCGGCACGCATTTTTTCGAAGTAATCATAGCCACGTGTTGTAATACCTTGACGGTCACCCATCACATCGTATAATTCAAAGAATGTTTTAATATACTCATCACTTGTACCTGAATCAATTTCCACACCTTCACGCATTGCACGGCGTATTTTACTACGCACGCGTGGACGGAATTTCAACATTAATGATTCAGCGTCCTCACCTTCTAAACGCACAATCATATTATAACGAGGCTGAATTAAGTCATCCTCCGTCATGCCTTCATTACGTACTTGATAACCAGCTTTTTTATACATGGCATCAAGCTCATCTGTATAAAGTTGTTCTGGGTCCATTTTTAATGCAAAGGCTTTATGCTTCTTTGCTAATGGTTGAACTTCACTAATTAATTCATTAACAAGTGCAATGTCGTGTAAGTCACATAACGGGCCACGTGGTGAATACAATAATGAGTAGCCACCTGGCACTTTACGAATTAATAATGACATAGCCGCAACAATTTCACCGTCGCGCTCCACATAAACTTGTTCATTGCCCCAATCATCTTTTACATCCGCCCAGTGCAAATCTTGTGTTAATGCACGATAGGGCGAGTTACGTGTAAACTCAATATAACGCGCTACATCTTGTGCATTTTTTTTATCTAAAATAGGCATGATTTCATCCTTTCACATTAATTGCTTGCTTTCACTTAACGTATAGCACTTGTAAAGAAAGCGCAATTATTGACCGTGCCAGTTACTACTGCGGTATTTTTTCATATAGTTTACTTGGCGTGCAGCTAAGTAAAGCTTACGTTTGAAATTTGTGTCGTACTTATAAAATAGGGGATTAACCACTTCGCCCGCTTTTAAGCGTTCTTTAATTTCTTTTTTAAGCGCTGGGTCCTGTACATATTTTTTAAGTACGGCTTTTGGTACAACTGTAAATAGCATCGGTTTTGTTACATATGCTAGTGGCTTATGTTTCTCGTGGATTAAGTCGTCCACAAACATGCTAGCCATTGGGTAACCGCATGCATCTACATAATAGCTAGAGCGTCCTTGACGAATGTTTACCTCAAAGACCTTAAACTTACCGTCACGTTCATCGTACTTTAAGTCAAAGTTGCCAAAACCTTTATAACCAATCTCCTCACAAAACGTTACGAGCTTTTGCATCATTTCTTCGTTATAACGTGTTAACAATGCCGTATAGTTACCAATAGCCGTCATTTCGTGCTCTTGCAGGGCAACCTGCGCAAATGAAATTAACTGACCTCTACCGTGTTGGTCACCATAATAAACAGCGTCCCACATAAATGTATCGTCACCAGGGATATAATCTTGAATAATTAAATCACCCTTATAGCCACCCTGCTTAACCATTTCAATTATGCGGTTAATCTCTTCGTGCGACTCTACTTTATAAATCTTCTGTAATCCTTCAAATGGATTGCGGTAGTATTGTACCCCGTCACTTGGTTTAATAATCACTGGGAACATTACTTCATCTTCAAATGGGGCTGAAGATTTACAGTCATAATAATACGTACGTGGCGTATCTAAACCATGCTTTTCACATAGTTTATAAAAGTTTTTCTTTAAATATACTTGCTCCATTAAATCCTTACTCATGTAGTTAAAAGTAAAATCTTTTGCTAGCTCGTCTTGGTGCGCAATAATCATTTCCACATATAAATCATCCGTACCAATTAAAAGTAATTTTTGTTTTGGCTTGGCATACTTAGCCGCAATGTCTTGTAAATACGAAACAAAGACAGACGGTGTATGGAGCGCAGGGTTAATTTCTTGAATGGTTGTCACGCTACTGTACGCCGTAAACGGTAATGTAGCACGCCCTACAATAACAGGCTTAATGCGATACGTATCATAAAATGAAATCGCCATGTTATAGGCATTAATATTTGTACCTACAATTACAGGTAAAAACGAATAAGTTTCCATATAGACCTCCTACTGTTGTATGCGAATAGTATACCTCATTATACAATTTATTAGAGTCGTGTCACAATTGCATCAAAAAGTGGAGCTCCTTGCTTTAGTTAGTAGTGTAGCTACATCAGCTTCAACCCGAAAGAGTAGGAAGTCATCGTCCTGCTCTACTACTTCCTTATCATAAGCTACCATTCGGTCACTCAGCATCTCATATTGATTAGTTGTTGCGCTATATTCAAAGACCGGGCATTCAGAAAAGCTAATATCTCCAATAAAAATAGCACGAATTTCCATTATTTTTCTTCTTTAATAAAGCAAGGGCAATCGCCCTTGCTCATTTTACTACTTTATCTAAATAGGCACGAATGGAAGCCTCACCGTTTGCATGCGCTTGTTGCTCACGTGTTTCGTCCTTCACTAGTTTATCCTCCGCCTTTGTAACAACAGACGTAATATCCGCTTGTGGAATAATAACAACACCATCTGCATCAGCTACTACATAATCACCAGGCTGTACACTTACACCGCCGATGGCTACTGGCACATTTACCTGTCCACCACCGTTTTTAACTCCTGCCGCTACCGTAGTCCCACGTGAAAACACAGGAAAGCCCATCGCAATCATTGCTTGGCTATCACGTATTACGCCATCCACAATAAAGCCTGTAATTCCTACACCTTTTGCTAAAGAAGCAACAAAGTCACCTGCCACAGCTCGATTAGTATTACCCTTAGCATCAATAACTAAAATATCACCATGTGCTGCTCCTTTAATCGCTTCAAGCACCGCACCGTTTTCACCATCTGGGAGTCGTACTGTAACAGCACGCCCTGCAATATGCCAAGCGCTGTCGAGTGGCTTAATGGCATGGTTAACATTTGTATGACCGCCAGTCGCATCAGAGACGGCTGTCGTTGGTAATTGTTGCAATCGTTTTATCATAAACTAACACCCCTTTGGTAATCGCAGTAATTACTGCGTTACGGTGTAGTTCGACAAAATGGTTGAAACTTCCTCTAAATTGGTAGCTACATAAAAGAATTCTTTATAATTTTCACGCACAAAACCCTCAGCAATCATACGCTCAATATGACGAATCAAATCATCATAAAAGCCTGCGACATTAAATAAAATTACAGGCTTTTGATGAATGCCAATATGCGCCCACGTAAATACCTCAAAAAATTCGTCGAGTGTACCAACACCACCAGGATAAGCAATAAAAGCATCCGCCATATCTGCCATCATCGCTTTTCGTACATGCATAGACTCAACAAAATGAAGCTCTGTTAATTTTTCATGCGCGATTTCACGCTTTTTTAATTGCTCAGGCAGTACACCAATTACTGCGCCACTATTATGTAGCGCTGCATCAGCAACAGCGCCCATTAAGCCTACATTAGAGCCCCCATAAACAATTGTATGTTGTTGCTTTGCCAGCTGCTCACCTAAAGCATAGGCTGTTTCTTCAAAAATTGCCGAAACACCTAGCTGTGAGCCACAATATACGCCTACCTTCATTTAACTCTCTCCTTTAATTGTTTCGTACGCGCGTAAGGCACGTTCTCTCGCTGCCTTATGATCCACAATAGCTTGCACATTATAATCTGCTGGCAACCATTTTGCTACATAAGCATCCGCTTCAAACTTTTTTTGTTGGATAGTTGGATTAAACACACGGAAATAAGGCGAGGCATCTACACCCGTTCCTGCTACCCATTGCCAATTTAAAGCATTACTTGCTTCGTCATAATCTACTAAATGTGTGGCAAAATAGTCCAAACCGTCTTGCCAAGGTTGTAGTAAATGTTTAGTGAAAAAGGAGGCACAAACCATGCGAACACGATTATGCATATAACCTGTAGCATACAACTCACGCATACCTGCATCAACAAGCGGATACCCTGTTTCACCTCGTTGCCATACACGTTGTACTGCGACATCTCGTTGATAGGGAAATTTAGCAAACTGCTCACGTAATGGCTCACTTGCTAAAGTAGGGTAATAGCGTTGCGTATAGTAGGCAAAATCGCGCCAAATCAATTGACGAATAAAGCTCGCATTGTGCCCAAAGCGTTGATATAACTGCACAGGACTTACTGCCCCTACTGCTAAATACGGGGATAGTCGAGATACCGCATTCGTCGAAGGAAAATCTCTACCTAACCCGTAATACTCTACAGCAAAGCCTTCTACCACTTCACGTACATCCTGTGACCACACATCTGCAAGCTTTTGTGCCCATTGTGGTAAAGCCAACTGCGGAAATTCTGTTTCGTATGGCGCTTTTTGAGGCGCTGGTTTTGCAATTAACTCCCGTACTTTTTGGTGGCGACAAGCCTTATAAAAAGGCGTAAACATTTTATAAGGTGTCCCCTGTTTCGTCGTAAGCTCCCTACTATCATAAAGCAGGCTAGCTGCGTCCTCTTCTACTTCGTCACGCAATACTAACGGCACACCAAGCATGGCTAACTCTTTATGCAAACGCTGGAGCTGTAAATATCTAAAAATATCTTGCGCTGTTTCAAGACTAGGTGTTTGAGCAACTGCAATTACTGTAGCCTTGCGCATAGCGCTCGCAAAGACGGCGTTATCCATAACACGTAAATTATTGTGAAAAGTTACCTCAATCATTTGCGTAGGTGCGATGTTTGTTCAAGCATTTGAGCAATACGCTTCACAATAAGCTCAACAGCATCGGCGTCCTTTTTTAAATCATAATCATCAATATTAATACGCAACACTGGGCATGAATTAAAATTATTAATCCAGTCTTCATAGCGCTTATGCATTTCATACCAATAATCATGTGACGTTTGTTGTTCCATTTCGCGCCCACGCGAATGAATGCGGTCAATAATACTTTCAACAGGCCCCTCAATATAAATGAGTAAATCGGGATGTGGGAAGTATGGCGTCATAACCATTGCATCAAACAGGTTTTTATATGTTTCGTAATCAATAGGTGTCATTGTGCCCTTATCATAGTGCATTTTCGCAAAAATACCAGTATCCTCATAAATCGAGCGATCTTGAATAAAGCCACCACCATACTCAAAAATACGCTTTTGTTCTTTAAAACGCTCTGCTAAAAAGTAAATTTGTAAATGAAAACTCCATGCCGCAAAGTCGTCATAAAATTTATCTAAATATGGGTTAGTATCAACCTTTTCAAATGATGTACGGAAGCTCAATGCATCCGCTAAAGCTTGCGTCATTGTTGACTTACCTACGCCTACTGTACCCGCTACTGTAATTACGGTTTGGGCAGGGATATTGTATTTTTCTCTTAAGTTCATACTGTAAAGCCTCGCTTCTCTAGTGTTTCGTGACATGCTTGAAGCACATACATTAAGTCATTATCATTTTTAACAAAATCAATTGCATCCCCATTAAAACGAATAACAGGAATATCGGGATGGCTTGCCTCAAATTGCTCAATAAAAACATGGTAGTCTAGTACGAGCTTTTCCATATAATCACGTGCGATTAAACGCTCAAACTCACGCCCACGCATCGCGATACGCTTCATTAATGTATCTACACTAGCATGCAAATAAATAACGAAATTTGGCTTTGGCATATCCGCTGTTAAAATACGATAAATGTTTTCGTATTTTTCGTATTCACTTGGTGGCAATGTACGCTTAGCAAAAATTAAATTTTTAAAAATATGATAATCCGCTACAACTGGTTTATCTGCATCCACCATATATTTTTTTATATCTGTGAGCTGTTTATAACGATTACAGAGGAAGAACATTTCTGTTTGGAAGCTCCACTCATCAATATCCTCATAAAATTTATTTAAAAATGGGTTTTCATCAACGATTTCCTTTAATAAATGAAAATTATTTTTGGCAGCTAATGCTTTTGACAATGTTGTTTTACCAACACCGATAGGTCCTTCGATTGTTATGAATGGGACTGTCACGATAGGTGCGCCTCCTTATTAATTCAGTGCTTTTCATTGTATCATACGTGCTACAATATGCGTAAAAGAGAGGGAGTTTTTTATGGAGCACCAACACTTTATGCAGCTAGCTATTAATGAAGCACACAAAGCCGCACGTTTAGGGGAAGTACCTATAGGGGCAGTGATTGTATATCGGGGTAATGTAATTGCTAGTGCACATAATTTATGCGAAACCTCGCAACGTGCTACTACACATGCTGAGCTACTAGCAATTGAGCAAGCTTGTGAAGTACTCGGCGACTGGCGCTTAGAAGATGTTACCCTATATGTCACACTAGAGCCGTGCCCAATGTGTGCAGGCGCTATTTTACAAGCCCGCATCCCACGCGTAGTATACGGTGCGCGTGACGCTAAAGCTGGCTGTGTAAATTCTTTATACCAATTATTAAATGACGAGCGCTTCAACCATCAATGCGAAGTCACAGAAGGTGTTTTAGCAAAGGAATGTGCACGTATCCTACGTGATTTTTTTGCCGCATTACGCAAGCGCAATAAAAGGAGGAAGCTTATGCAATCCATTATCCAAGCACCAATGGCTGGCGTATCTACACCAGCATTTGTTATTGCAGCACAGCAAGCAGGTATTTTAGGTTCCTTTGGGGCAGGCTACCTAACGGCTGAACAAACGAAAGACGCAATTAACGAAATTAAAAAAGTTACATCAAATTTTGCGGTAAATGTTTTTGTACCTGAAGCAACAGCATTTACTACTGCACAAATGGAGGAGGCTTATACCGCTATTCGCCCGTTTGAGCAACAACTTGGGCTTGAGGCACAGCCGCTTCCTGCTGTACAACAACACTTTCACTCACAGCTCGAAGTTATTTTAGAAGCCCAAATCTCGCATGTATCATTTACATTTGGCATCCCGCCAGCTAAATGGATTGAGCGCTTTAAGGCACAAGGGACAATTATGATTGGTACAGCTACTACTGTTGAAGAAGCCATCGCTAATGAACGTGCAGGTATGGATATGATTGTTGTACAAGGCATCGAGGCAGGCGGGCATCGCGGTACATTTTTGACAGGTGAGCAATTGCCATTAAAACAATTATTAAAACAAGTCCAGCGCGCAGTCACTACCCCTCTAATCGCAGCAGGTGGCATCGCAACAAAGGCACATATCGCTTACTATTTAGCTAAAGGTGCAACAGCTGTTCAGTTAGGGACAGCACTACTTGCAGCAAATGAAAGTGGCGCAAGTGACATCCACAAAGAAAGCTTACTCGCTAGTAAAGAGGGCGACACCGTACTTACACGCGCCTTCTCTGGTAAAACTGCACGCGGTCTAGCTAACACCTTTACAACACAAATGACCACAGCACCAATTGCACCTTACCCTGCCCAACATTTTTTAACAGCACGCATGCGTAGCGCAAGTGCTAAACAACATAATCCTAATTTTGTGTCGATGTGGTCAGGCACTAATGGGCATCTTGCCAAAGCTGATTCCCTCCAAGCAATCATTGATTCCTTATAGGGCTTATTTGTATTCTCTAGCGCTCTTTCGTTATACTACTAATCAAACATACTAACAGGAGGTTTTTTAATGAAGAAGGCAGTTATTGTCTTACTATTACTTGTGCTATCTATCACACTGCCCACCCACACTTTTGCCGCTAATGAATTAAAAGATGGCAGAACCGTATCCATTTCTATGGGTGACGATGACTACAGCAGTTACACATTTAACTTAAAGCAACCAAGTCGTGTCAAAATCCGTGTGGAGAGTGAAGTACCTAAACTAACATTTAAATTAAAGGAAACAAACGGCGCTACCGTACCTGTTAATCCTGTGTATTTAAATGATGGGCGTAAAAACAATCCACAAATCGTACTGTACGAATTAGATTTAAATAAAGGTGAGTACCTAATTGAACTCCACGCGCGTTACGACAGTGGCGGTGGTAAAGTAAAATTAACATACTCAACAGGTGAACTAGACGACGGAGCACAGCGCATCCCACTTGCCTTTAACGAGCAAGTAGAGGGCTTTATTGTGCGCAACCATGCTCAAGATATTTACCAAATCGAACTTGAGAAAGATGGTTTTGTTAACATCTTTTTAAACGGCTTGCTACGCAAGGAGACTTCACTTCAACTACTAGACGAACGTGATAATCCGCTACTAACAAAAACATTAAAAAGCACGACAACAATGCCAGCGCAGTTTAATGAACGCGTTGCATTAACAAAAGGCACATATTATATCAAAGTATATAACCGTTTAAATGATGTCGAAATGAACACGGGCAAGTATACATTGCAAACTAGCTACCAACCAAGTTCGACAACAAATGGCTCAAATAATACCTTTGCAGACGCTACGCCAATTTACTTTGGTGGGCAAGTAACAGGAATGTTAGGTCGCAACAACACAACTGATTTTTATTCATTTACTGTACCAACAAAGGGCGACTTTACAGTTAATCTCGTAAGCCGTTTACCAAAAAGCACTACGCTATCCGTTTATAATCAATACCAAAACCGCATTAAAACCGAAACGCGTAACAGTAGCGAAACGAACCCTTACGTCTTTAACATGAAGATTGAAAACGCCGAGCCTGGCAAATACTACATTAATGTAACTTCTCCTAAATTTTTAGTCGAGGGCGGCGAGTATTCACTAACACTATTAGGCTACGGCATTAGCACATTTAATGATTATAATATGAATGCCTATTGGACAGGCGCTTTCGCTTGGGGCTATAGCAATGGCATTGTACAAGGCCAACAATCACCACGCCTATTAAAGCCTTACCAACGTGTGACGGAAGCACAAACACTCGCAATGATGTTCCGTCATATGTTCGGTACACAAGATTCGACAAAATGGCAATGGTATGACTCTTATTATGATGTTGCACGCGCAGAAGGCTTAGATATTAACACAACACCTAACGCACCTGTGCGCCGTGGCGATGTTGCTAAAATGTTAGCTTACCTATATACAGGCACACACTTCGCGGAGCGTGACGCTGTACAATGGCTATATGATAATGATATTACAACGGGCAAAAATCCAAATGCACCAAAAGATTATGCTAACTTTGCGCCTAACGAGCTAATGGTACGTGCACACCTCGTATCCTTCATGCATCGTGCAAATCAAAATGGCATCTATCCTTATAAATAACAAAGAAGGCATCACGCTAGTTTAAACTAGCGCGACGCCTTCTTTTTTTATCGACTCTCTACTACATTGTAAACGACATAATTATTCGTTACATCTAAATGTAGCTCGTAGGTTTTAGTCACGGTATTTAATACACTTTGGTCATCCGCACCTGTGTAGTAATATTCTTCAACTGTAGTAACAAACGCTTTATCCGCTTCTATCACAGTATTTTGATTAGTGATACCAATAAAGTTATACTTAAATTGCTCAATTGGGCGTGGCACTACAAAATACGCGTTCATTTTTTCAGCATAAGCTGAGCCTTCAACTAAATACGTTTCGATTGGTTTAATCGTATTTGTATTTAACGCACGCTCATAAACACGGCGATAGCGCTTCACAAAACTCTCAGCACTACTACGGCTAATCTTACCTGACGACTTAGTTGTATTATCCTTACCAACTGTCGGGAAGGATAGGTCCACTACTTCACCTGGTTTTAAATACTTTGTAGCTGTACGTACTTTTTGACCTTTATCATTATTATACTCTGCGTACACACGCACCGTATTTTTAACGATAGGCCCCAACTCTTTTACTTCAGCTACGGTTTTTTCGGTTGGTTCGTCATTAATAAACAACATACTATCTGGCACATTGGTTTTTAATCGCGCAACCTGATTCCATGACATAAAATCTAGCTTAGCGCCCTTTACACTGTTTGGTACGCGTAGAGTTTGTGGGTAATCACGTGAAATCCATTTGTTGGTAACAAACACTGTGTATGGATAATCACCCGGTAAAAATTTACCCAACTCAATATCATGCCCTCTAAAAATATATTCCTTATCTAATAAATCTAGCTTAACACCTTGCATATCCGTCACAATTGCTGTGTCATACGTGATGGGCGCAAACTTAACAGTATTATAGAAGCCCCATTTTTTTGCAGGACGCACTTCAAATACAGCCATCGCATCATTAAAGTCAGTAGCAGGCACGCTAAAAATTTTCTTCTCCCCTGTATCCACTACTTCTTGAGCTATCTTTTCTAGTTTCTCCGCAAATTTGCCGTCCATCTCTCGGTCCACATTAAATAAAAACTTCATATAGATTTTTTCGTCATACGTAACTTTCTTTGGCATAACAAGCATGTCATAAAACTTTTCCGTATTAATATTAGTATAGGCATGAATTAGCTTTGTTACTTGACGCTCTGGACTTAAGGCTGCTCGTATTGTCGAATGCGCCGCAATAATCAGCACTACAACTGTAATGAGCAATGCAATCATGCGCTTCTTCCATGCGGGCATTTTTTCCTTTGAAAGAAAGGCTGGACGCTTTTGCGAGAGCCGCTGTTTAAGCGTTGTTTCTATTATAGAGCCCTCGACGGTTAGGTCACTACCACAGCTCGGACAGAAGCTGGCGTTCTTCGGTACACTATGTCCGCATTTCGCACAATTCCGCTTTATCATAAGGAACCTCCTTATCTTATTATTTATTTTAGTAATATATCATTATCCTTTAAAAATAAACATCTATTACGTATCATACGATATATTTTACAACATTGCTCATGATTTCCTAAGGGTTTTTTATGTCTCATAATTTACCTAGTAAGTCTGCTAGCTTTTTTCGTTTTTTTGTTATAGGATTGTTAGGAAGTATGCTGAAATTTCGAGTTTGGCATAGTCAGTTTTGTAAGAAAAGAGGTTTTTTAATGAAAAAAATCCTTTATATCGCAAGAACCGACATTAAAAATATCGTAACTAATCCAGCGGCTATTATCGTAATTGCCGCTCTTGCTTTTTTACCTTCTTTATACGCATGGCTAAATATTGCTGCTTCATGGGACCCTTACGCTAATACGCAAGGTGTTTCTGTCGCGGTAGTCAGCCTTGATGAAGGTGCTGAAATACAAGACGAGGAAATCAACATTGGCGATGAGATTGTCGTCTCCTTAACCAAAAACGATAAATTAGGCTGGCAGTTCGTCTCTGAGGATGATGCCATAGATGGTGTTAAATCAGGCGAATATTATGCTGCTATTGTAATTCCGCGTGATTTTTCCGAAAAACTAACGAGTGTTATTTCGGATGATATTCAAAAGCCTCGCTTGGAATATTACATTAACGAAAAGGTTAACGCCATCTCACCTAAAGTAACAGGTTCAGGGGCATCTGCTATTGTTGAAAACATTCGTGCTAATTTCGTAGAAGAAGCGAATCAAGCAGTCATGACTATTTTTAATACGCTCGGTATCGAGCTAGAGGAAAATCACGTTGACATTGAAAACATGCGCGACAAATTATTTGAGCTTGAGGAGGCTCTTCCTGATTTACAAGCACAATTACGTTTAGCACAACGCGACCTTGATCTCGCAGATTTTTCGATTGATAAGGCGCATGATGGACTAGACCGTATTAATGACATTGATGACCGTGCAAAGCGACTAAACAATGATTTAGAGCGCGTGCTAAAAGAAAGCCAAGATTCTGTAGATAGCACAATTGAATCTATTACGAAAAAGCTTAAATCATCTCAAGATACATTCCGCAAGATTCCTGATTCTACGAGCGAAATTGCCAAAAAAGGTGAAGACCTCGATAGCTTAATTGCGTCACTGCATGAGCGTCAAGATGGCTTAGATGATGTGTCACAGCGCGTAAATGAAATTTATGAGTTCTTAAAAGAGTATGATCAAAATTGGAAAGATTCTTCCACTATTGTAGAGATGATGGGACGCTTAAAAGAAAATGAGCAATCCCTACGTAATACATCTCAGGAGCTTCAACAAATTATTGATAAATTCCAAAATGGTGGTCATCCTACTGTCGAACAGCTCGGTAATATCCGTGACCGTGTACAAGGTATGATTGAAAATACGGACAAAATTATTGCAGACTATAATGATGTAATTTTACCGCGTTTAAAAGAGCTAGCACAAAGCTTTAAAGACCGTGCTAATTCAATTGATAATATTATTAACCTAAATAACCAAGCTATTGCATTAATTGACGAGCTACTCGCTGGTGGTGACCCTGCTAATAACGCAGGCATCTTAGACCAACTTGATAAAATCGCACAGCAAATCGGTGGCATTATTGGTGCAGATACTTCATTCATTCAAGATGCGATTAAAGGCGTGCAACAAGGAACAACTGAGGGCTTAAAGCTTGCTAAAGAGCAGTTAGAGCTTTCTAACAACTCACTACGCAAATTACAAGATCGTTTAAACGCATTCGAAAAAGACGTAGAGCGTCTAGATGAACGTATGCAAGATGCCTTTAAACGTATTCAAGAAGCTCAGCAAGATTTATTACATGCCGTTCGTTTACTCGAAGATGCCGCACAAAATCCGGAAGGTTCTATTAAGGCATTAGAGGCAGCTGTTAGCTTACTTAATAGCTCAGCTGATGCTATGCAAAATATGTATGATGGCTTAGGGCGTTTCCAAGACTTTGTAGACTCAGATACCGTAACAAACGAGATTAACCGTCTACTAGATTTCCGTAATAAGCTCGAAAATACGAAGGACTCGCTTGATAATATGATTGACCGTATCGAAAACACCAAAGACTCTGGTCGTAAGGTGCTTGATAATATTGATGAGAGTGCAATGAATATGGTCAACTCACTGCAAGATATGATTGATTATATTAATAATGAGCTTGGCCCAAAATATAAGGATCTTACAAACAGTGGGATTGATACACTACATGACATCACTAAAGTATTAAATGATGTCAATGGCAAGATTCCTAAAGTACGCGATGGTCTCGAAAAAATCCGCGATGGTGTTGGTGTTGGTCAAGAAAAACTCGACTATATTAATGAACATTTCCCTGAAGCAGCTGAGGCTATCGAAAATGCCGCAGACCGCATTCGTGAAATCGAAGAAAAGGGCGACCTTGATGACTTCATTAATATGTTACGTAATGACCCAAGCCGCGTGAGTGACTTCTTTGCAGAACCCGTTATTTTAGATGAGCATAAGCTCTACCCTATCCCTAACTATGGATCAGCTATGAATCCATTCTATACTACGCTATCTCTGTGGGTAGGTGCTTTATTAATGGTATCTTCATTAAAAGTCGATGTGGAGCGTAAAGAGCGCTTTAAGAGTTACCAAACGTACTTTGGTCGCTTAATTACATTCTTAATGATTGGTATCGCACAATCCTTTATCGTAGCTATGGGTGATATCTTTATCTTAAAAGCCTTTGTCGTGGATAAATTATTCTTTGTGATATTTGCGATTATTATTAGTATTTCCTTTGTAACGATTGTTTATACGTTCGTTTCTGTATTTGGTAACACAGGTAAGGTACTGGCCATTATCTTAATGGTTATGCAGCTTGGTGGTTCAGGTGGTACATTCCCAATTCAAATGGCGCCAGAGTTCTTCCAACGTATCCATGCCTTCTTACCATTTACACATGCGATTTCCTTATTACGTGAGGCAGTTGGTGGCACCGTTTGGAGTGTCGCAGCCGTACACATTGCCTACTTAATTGTTTATATGTTGCTAGCAATCACTGTGGGTGTCGGCTTAAAACAATTCTTTAACCGCTCAAGTGATAAATTTATGGAAAAAGCACAAAAAAGTAAAATCGTTATTTAAATTACAAAAGAGGTGGTGGGCAATTGCCCACCACCTCCTATTTTTTTACTTTGTAATTGCTTCAATGCCACCCATATAAGGACGCAGCACTTTAGGGATCACTACAGAGCCATCAGCCTGCTGGTAGTTTTCTAAAATAGCGGCTACTGTACGACCAATCGCAAGACCTGAGCCATTTAACGTATGCACATACTCTGGCTTGCCTTTTGCTTCACGACGGAAGCGGATATTAGCACGACGCGCTTGGAAGTCTTCAAAGTTTGAACATGAAGAAATTTCACGGTACGTATTTTGTGCTGGAATCCATACTTCTAAATCGTATTTTTTAGCTGCTGTAAAGCCTAAGTCAGCTGTACACATTTTTAATTTACGGTAAGGTAGTTCAAGCAGTTGTAAAACCTTCTCCGCATGTCCTGTTAATAACTCTAATTGTTCGTAAGAATCTTCAGGCTTAACAAAGCGTACAAGCTCAACTTTATTAAACTGGTGTAAACGGATTAAACCACGTGTATCGCGACCTGCAGAACCCGCTTCAGAGCGGAAGCATGCGCTATACGCTGAAAAGGCTTGTGGTAACATATCGGCTGATAAAATTTCGTCACGGTAGAAGTTTGTTACAGGTACTTCAGCTGTTGGGATAAGGTAGAAGTTATCCTCCGTTAGTTTAAATAAATCTTCTTCAAACTTAGGTAGTTGACCTGTACCTGTTAAACTGTCGCTATTAACAATCATTGGCGTTTGCATTTCTTCGTAGCCATGCTCCTCTACGTGTAAATCCATCATAAAGGCAATTAATGCACGTTCTAGGCGAGAGCCTAAACCACGGTAAAATAAGAAGCGGCTACCTGTTACTTTAGCGGCACGTTCGAAATCTAAAATGTTTAAGTCTGTACCAAGTTCCCAGTGAGGTTTAATTTCGAAATCAAATGTTGGCACTTCGCCCCATTTTAATTCCTCTACATTATCATCTTCAGTTGTACCAATAGGCACGCTTTCGTGAGGGATATTTGGTAAGCGCATCATCATATGCTTAAATTTATCCTCAACTGCATTTAATTCTTCATCTAGTGCTTTAATGTCATCGCCCACTGCGCGCATATTTGCGATAGCTTCGTCTGCATTTTCTTTATTGCGTTTCATAACAGAAATTTGTTCAGATGCTTTATTACGCTCCGCTTTTAAAACTTCGCCTTTTGCAATCAGTTCACGACGTTTTAGATCTAACTCTTCAAAGTCATCTAAATTTCCTAAATTCTCATTACGTGTTGCTAGCATTTGCTTAACTTTTTCAAAATTAGCGCGTACATATTTAATGTCTAACATCGTATTCCCTCCAATTTTTTGTACGAAAATAGAAAAAGCCCTCAATCCCCAAAAGGGACGAGAGCTACCCGCGTTGCCACCCTAATTAACCAGCAATAATTGCTGGCTCACTCGTATTAGTAACGGCTTCTCAACCGGCTACGGCTTACTTTATTCAACCGAGCAACTCCAGGACGGATTCACAACTGTTTTTATTAGCTCACACCAACCGCTAACTCTCTTAAAAAAACGAAATTTGCTACTACTTCCTATCTTCGTACATACCTATAAATTTGCCTTAATTGTACTATAGCCACTATTTTTTCGCAACTTGCGCCAAAAAGTTTTCACGCATAATCACATTTAACTGACAAGGCTCACCTGTTAGTTTTTCAATTGTGATTAAATCAATAGGGTACTGCTTACCAACATCCATTGTGACATAGTCGAGCTTCTCTTGCGCTTTTAATGAACGTATATTACGTTTAGCTGCGCCTGCAAATACGCGCTTTAGCTCCAGTATATTAAAGGCATAAGCTAACACAGTCGCCTTTGCCTCCTCATTATAGCCAAGCCCCCAGTATGGCTCACCTAGCCATGTGCCGATATGTGCACTCTCGGCCGAAATATCTTTTAGTGTAATGACGCCAATTAACGTATCACCATCAAAAATCGCACGAGAGTATTGTCGCTCGTCCGTCGTTACATGCCATATAAATTTTTTTGCTCCCTCTACCGTTACCATATCATCAGGTAAACCTAGTGCTTCTTTTACTGCAGGTTGCGATGTTAAAGCACTCATCGCCTCAGCGTAACGCTCGTCATGTTCTCGTAAATTCATTTGATTGCCTCCTTATTTATCACGTTGCGCGGCAATGACTAGTAAAATCACTGCACCTCCCAGTAATCCAGCTGCTGTTAACTCTTTTGTTAACAAATAACTCGCTAGCGGAATACTAACAAACCCTAGCCAGCCTGCTACAGTAGCAGAGGATCCTACTAACAGGGCAACAGTACAAACACTTAAAAATACCACCAAAAGCATTGGATTAAACGCTGTTATACCGCCAATAAATGTTGCGACTGCTTCTCCACCTTTAAACTTGCGGTAAAAGGGCGCAATATGCCCGGTCATTGCACTTAATAAACCTACTATAATAAGCTCCTCTGATAAACCAAGCGAGCGTCCTACACTAATGGCTACTATCCCCTTACTCGCATCACCAAGTAGTGTAAGTACAAATGCTGTTTTACCATAAACGCGCCCCATATTGCGTGCACCTGGATTTCGACTGCCACGCTCTCTAATTTTTCCGTCATATAATAATCGGCTCACCCACTCTGCTGTTAACATTGTGCCTACAAAGTAGCAACCTAGTACATATATCACCGCCATAGTTACGCCTCCCTACTCACTAGAGTCCCTAACTATACCATGAGCCAAGACATAAGAAAAACGAGGCGTGTATCATCACCCACCTCGTTTTTTCACTTTACCAACCTCGCTCTTGCATACGCTCAGTTGCAGCTAATGTCGAAATTTCGATACCTTTCATAGGCTCGCCTAAGTCCTTAGATAATGCAGCAATTAATGCATAATCCTCGAAATTTTTAGTAGCCTGCACAATAGCTTTCGCAAATTTTTCAGGATTTTCGGATTTAAAAATACCTGACCCTACAAAAACACCATCCGCGCCTAATGCCATCATTAATGCCGCATCTGCAGGCGTTGCTACACCACCTGCTGCATAATTCATTACTGGTAAACGCCCTCGCTCTTTAATAGCGACTAAAATCTCATAAGGTGCTCCTAAAACTTTAGCTTCTGTCATAAGTTCTTCTGGTGTCATAGCTACAATGTTTCGTACTTGCGCATTTACTTTACGCATATGGCGTACAGCCTCTACAATATTACCTGTACCTGGTTCGCCTTTCGTACGTAACATCGCTGTCCCTTCACCTAAACGACGCGCAGCTTCACCTAAATCACGGCATCCACATACAAATGGCACACTATACTCACGTTTTAACAAATGAAACTCATCATCTGCAGGTGTAAGTACTTCACTTTCATCAATATAATCTACGCCCATTGCCTCAAGTACACGCGCTTCTACAATATGCCCAATACGTGCTTTAGCCATAACAGGTATTGTCACAGCACCCATAACTTCCTCCATTATCGAAGGATTAGCCATACGCGCTACACCACCCGCCTTACGAATATCCGAAGGCACTCGCTCTAGTGCCATAACTGCTACAGCGCCTGCCTCCTGTGCAATTTTAGCTTGCTCTGCATTAATAACATCCATAATAACGCCAGCATATGGCATTTGTAATTTTTCACTCATTGTAAAAAACCTCCCAAAGTTTTCTTACAATTTAGTATACTAAGTATTGACCATATTAAAATAACCAGTTAGCAACTAATTAAGGAGGTCAGCAAATGGATATGTTATTATTTTCGCTTAATAAAACAAGTGGAACCCCACTATATGAACAACTTTACAATGGTATTAAAGATGCTATCATTCAACAAAAAATTAAAGTAGCCGAAAAACTACCCTCTAAGCGAAAATTGGCTGATTTTTTAAATATTAGCCAAACAACGATTGAATTAGCGTATGCACAGCTCCTAGCAGAGGGCTATATCAGCTCTAAAGCACGCGTAGGCTATTTTGTAGAGGCACTCGATGAATTACCCTATATTGAGATAGCAACGCCTAAAACGCATTTTAAACCCTCTGTTATACCCAGCTACCGCTATGATTTTAACCCAAGCTTTATTGATACAGCTAACTTCCCTTTTAGCACATGGCGTAAGTATGCGCGTGACAGTTATGACGAAGCAAATGCCCACTTATTATTAGCAGGCGACGCCCAAGGTGAGTACGTATTACGTACAGAAATTGCTGACTACTTATATCAATCACGTGGTGTACAATGTCAACCTGAACAAATTGTCATTGGTTCAGGTACAGAGCAACTCTTGCCAATGCTTATTCGCTTATTTAATCACTACACCGTATTTGCACTTGAGCACCCGGGCTATCCTTCTGTTGCGCGTATTTTACGCCAACATAATCGCACACCTTTACCCATTAAAGTCGATGAGGAAGGTATACAAGTACAGGCGCTTGAGCAAACAAATACAGATGTTGTTTACCTCACGCCATCGCACCAATTCCCAACTGGTGCTGTATTATCAGCCACTCGTCGTACACAACTACTCAACTGGGCAGCTGCTTCACCCTCACGATTTATTATTGAGGATGACTACGACTCTGAATTTCGTTATACAGGTAAACCCATCCCAGCACTACAAGCATTAGACGCTAATGATAAAGTAATTTATATGAGTACCTTCACTAAATCCTTAATGCCGTCCTTACGTGTAGCTTACTTTGTATTACCATTATCTTTAATGGCTACGTACAATAAGTTATTTACGTATTACTCCTCTACAGTGCCACGCTTTGACCAGCATATTGTAGCAAACTTTATGCGCGATGGTCATTTTGCTAAGCATTTAAATCGTATGCGTAAGGTATACCGAAAAAAACATAATGAATTAATCGAAGCATTGCAACATTATCCAGATGTAAGCATTAGCGGCTCACAAGCTGGCATGCATGTTGTAATAACTATTGCGCATCAGTCTGAACAACAACTCTTTGAACAAGCAAAAAAAGCTGGTATTGCTGTGTATCCAATGTCACGTTATGCCATACGTCACGAACCTACAACTGCAGCACAATTTTTATTAGGCTTTGGTGGCTTAACTTCAATTGCTAAAGCTGTAGATGATTTAATGCACGTTTGGCAAATAAAAAAGAGGCTGGGACATAACTAGTGTTCAGCCAAAGAAAAAGAGAAATTGAGTGCGCTCAATTTCTCTTTTTCAATTTTTTATAGGTATTTTTATTGATTGGCTGTGAACTTTCGCAAGTTCACAGCCATCAACGCTAGCCCCATTTCATTCGCAACATAAGAACACTTCTTTCTGTTGAGTTTTGTTTTGGTGACTTTATTTTAACAGAAGGTGTTCTTTTTTAACCACAAAAATCAAAGCCCTTGAACTTTTACGCCATGTAAAAGTTCAAGGGCTTTTCATTTATAAGCAGGGTTTTGTCCCAGCCTGTTAAAATAAATTAGCAACAAAATCGCGGATAGTTTGCCAAAAGGTACTAAAATAATTGCCTAATCCCTTCGACACATCCTTAGCTTTACTAGCATAAGATACCTTCATAGTAGATATAGCTTCCACTGCTGGCGGCTCATATAAATAATTAAGTTCCTCCACTACAGTATGTCCTACTGGTGTTCCAGTTGTAATTGTAGTTACATCTGTATACGGCTCTACCTTAGCATGATAACTAGCACCTTTTTCAGCTAAAATTGGTACTGCTTCACTCTCAACGGTTACCGTGTCCCCATTAATTTGGACGCTGCTCTGTTCAGTTGCGATACTTTCTTTTGTAAAATTAGCAAAGCCATAATCAAATAATTCTTTCATTGTACCAAAGCGACCTGCATAGTTACTATTACCTTCTTTATCTTTCGCATTTAATACAACTGCAATAAAGCGCTGACCATCACGTTCAACTGTACTTATAAAGCATTGTCCTGCAAAGTTCGTATTACCTGTTTTTAAACCATCCACGCCATCATACTCATATAAAAATCCTGGTAGCATATAGTTCCAGCTTGTCATTTCGACTGAAGAAGCTGTGCCTGCTCCAAACACTTTACGTGGTAGCTTAGTTACTTCTAAAATTTCAGGATAATCACGAATAATTGAGTAGCCTACTTTTGCAACGTCCTTTGCTGACATCACATTTTCGTCATCAGGACCCGTACCAGGCACATGACGACCTTGTAAATCACTATTATTTAAGCCAGTAGCATTTACAAAGTTATAATGTGCTAATCCTAATTCATCAGCTTTCTTCTTCATCAATGGTAAAAAATCTGCTTCGCTCCCTGCAATGAACTCAGCAATTCCAACTGTTGAAGCATTAGCTGAAAAAATCAAAATAGATTCGTATAACTCTTTAATCGTATAAGCACGGCCTTCTTCTAACATCACATTGCCCAAGTTAATGTCGACAGAAAGCTCATGCACACGTTTTGATACAGTATACGTATCATCCCATTTAATTTTATCTGCACGAATATGATCTAATAAAATATAAATCGGCATTAATTTACTCATACTTGCTAAACCGAGTGCACTATCTGCATTCTGTTCATGTAAAATTTGCCCTGTATCTGCATCTAATAAAATAGCGCCATCCGCATTTACTTTAAAACTATTATCTGCATAAGCTACGTTGCTCATCATCAACAACAAGCCAATGACTACTACAAATCGCTTCATACACTTCTTCCTTCCAAAAAAAAACACTCTTTTAGTGTGCTAAAAGAGTGTTTTTACTTTTTATCTTGAGTAGTTTGGTGCTTCTTTCGTAATTTGTACGTTATGTGGATGAGACTCTAGTAAGCCAGCACCTGTCATACGAACAAATTGTGCTTCTTCACGAAGCGCTTGTAAATCTTGTGAACCACAGTAACCCATACCTGCACGTACACCACCAACTAATTGGTGAATGGTATCTGCTAATGGTCCTTTATAAGGTAAACGACCTTCAATACCTTCTGGCACTAATTTTTTAGCGTCTTCTTGGAAGTAACGGTCTTTTGAACCTTTTTCCATTGCGCCAACTGAACCCATACCACGGTAAACTTTAAAGCGACGACCTTGGAAGATTTCAGTATCACCAGGTGCTTCAGTTGTACCTGCTAATAGGCTACCAAGCATTACAACGTGACCACCAGCTGCTAAAGCTTTAACGATGTCACCTGAGAACTTAATACCGCCATCTGCAATGATTGTTTTACCTAATTCGCGAGCAACTGATGCACAGTCATAAATTGCTGTAATTTGAGGTACACCTACACCAGCAACTACGCGTGTTGTACAAATCGATCCTGGACCAATACCAACTTTTACTACATCAGCACCTGCTTCATATAAAGCACGAGCTGCTGCACCAGTTGCTACGTTACCTGCGATAATTTCTAATTCTGGATAAGTCGCACGAATTTTTTTAACAACTTCTAGTACACCTTGTGAATGACCATGTGCTGTGTCAATTACGATGACATCAACTTGTGCCTCAACTAATTTTTGTACACGGATGTCAGTATCTTTAGAAACACCAACAGCTGCGCCAACTAATAAACGACCTAGTTTATCTTTAGCTGCATTAGGAAATTCCATAACTTTTTCGATATCTTTAATTGTAATAAGACCTTTTAATGTGCCGTCTTCAGCAACAATCGGTAATTTTTCAATTTTATATTGTTGTAAGATTTTTTCAGCGCCTTCTAGTGTTGTACCAACTGGAGCTGTAATTAAATCTTCTTTTGTCATTACATCATTAATTTTTAATGAGTAGTCTGAAATAAAACGTAGGTCACGGTTTGTAATAATACCTACTAATTTTAAATCTTTCTGGTTATTTACAATAGGAACACCTGAGATTTTATATTTGCCCATTAAATGTTCTGCATCAAATACTTGATGAGTTGGAGTTAAAAAGAATGGGTTTGTAATAACACCATTTTCAGAGCGTTTAACTTTCTCTACTTCTTCAGCCTGCTGATCGATACTCATATTTTTATGAATAATACCTAGACCGCCTTGACGAGCCATAGAGATAGCCATACGTGATTCTGTTACAGTATCCATACCAGCACTTACCATTGGTACATTTAATTTAATCTTTGGTGTTAGCTGCACAGAAAGACTAACGTCCTTAGGTAGCACCTCTGAATGAGCTGGTACTAATAATACATCATCAAATGTTAAGCCTTCTTTAGCAAATTTCGTTTCCCACATTTCTTGAACTCCTCCTATATTTAAAAGAATATTATCCATAACATTAACAATGCATAGTCATACTGTCAAGATTCTTTCTTATAAAAGAGTATTCCGACTATTGAAAGTGTTTTCACACACTAACAAAAAAAGCGCAACTCATAAAATATGAGTTGCGCTTTTTAGTTGTGCCTAGCGACGTTCTACTCTCGCAGGGGCTAACCCCAACTACCATCGACGCTAAAGAGCTTAACTGCCGTGTTCGGTATGGGAACGGGTGTGACCTCTTTGCCATTATCACTAGACTATTGAGTGTATTCACTCAAAACTGGATAAACTTCATTGATATTGTAAAAGCTTTTGGTTAAGTCCTCGACCGATTAGTATTCGTCAGCTCCGTATGTCGCCACACTTCCACGCCGAACCTATCTACCTTGTCGTCTTCAAGG
>LN483073.1:130000-700566 GCA_000935965.1 Metalysinibacillus saudimassiliensis | reverse complement strand
CTTAAGAAAGTACGCAATACGGGAATGGTAATTCCCAATTTATACATAAAAATAGAGAAGGTGATGTCAAATTCGACATCACCTTCTCTATTAAAGGCTGGAATTTTCACTTATGTCCCAGCCTCTTGTGGTGTATTATTTTTCGCCGCTTAGTTTAACTAAGATTTTAGCTTGTGTTTTGTCGTTTGTTAATGCTTCAAAGCCTTGATCAACAATATCGTCAAGCTCGATTTGGCTTGTGATGATACCTTGTGGTGCTAATTGACCTGTACCCATTAAGTGGATAGTTTGAGCAAATGAAGATGGTGTGTAAGCAATTGTTGATGTTACTTTAACACCTTTATTTGTAAGTTGGATTGGGTTCCAGTTAATTGGACGAGCAAAGATCGAAACGATAACCATTGTACCACGTGGGCGTGTTACTTCGATTGCTTGTTCAAATGTTGGTGCAACGCCAGCTACTTCAAATGTTACGTCAGCGCCTTCAGGGATTAATTCATAAACCGCTTTGATTGGGTCTACTTTACCTGAGTTAATTACGTGTGTTGCGCCAAGTTCCATTGCTTTTTCTAGACGTTCGTCTGAAAGGTCAAGCACTACGATTTTAGTAGCACCTGCTGCTTTTGCAGCGTTTGCTGTTACTAAACCGATGGGGCCTGCACCAAAGATTACTACGTTGTCGCCTAAGCGCACGTCGCCTTCTTTGATTGCTTGTACGGCTACTGCTGTAGGTTCAACTAAAGCGCCGTCTTGTAAAGACATGCCTTCAGGTAATAGGTAAACATTGCTCTCTGGTGCGTTAGCAAATTTAGTGAAGCCACCGTCACCATGTAGACCGATGAAGCTAAAGCCATCATAGCAATCTAAGTCTTCTGGTTTGTTGCCGTATGTAAGTGTAGGGTTAACTGCCACACGGTCGCCAACTTTAAATTTCGTTACGTCTTTACCAACTTTTTCAACAACACCTGCGAATTCGTGACCCATGATTAATGGTGCTACTTCACCTGTTAAGTCGTTTTTCTCGCCAACCGGAACAAATACAGGTCCCTCTTGGTATTCATGTAAGTCTGAGCCACAAATACCTGCCCAAGCTACGCGTACTGTAACTTCGTTGTCTTTCAGTTGTTTTAATTCACGTTCCTCCACGCGAATATCTTTCTGACCGTACCATACTGCTGCTTTCATGTTTGTGTCCTCCCTTAATGGTCAATTAGTAGTATCTTTACTACCGCTCCAATCGTATCATCGTTCATTATTCAAGTCTAGCGAAAGTACTGTAAAATGCTATACTTATCTCATGGAGGCGAAGTGAATGAATAATGCAAGTTTAGTATTAGAAGGCGGTACGTTTCGTACCATTTTCACCTCAGGCATATTGGATGCCTTTTTAGAAAATAATATTGAAATGCCTTACATCATAGGTATTTCAGCAGGCGCAATTAATGCGTGCTCTTATGTTTCTAAGCAACCTGAACGTACGTTTCGTACCATTTCGACTTATCGTAATGATCCTCGTTATATGGGCTGGCGTAATTTCTTAACAGAAAAAAGCTATTTTGGACTTAATTTCTCTTATAATATTTTACCTAATCAACTTGATTTTTTTGATTGGCAAACATTCCGTAAATTTGATGGGGAAGTAGAGTTTGGGGTAACAAATGCCTTAACGGGTGAGGCAGAGTATTTAGACGCCTTAACAATGGATGATGAATGTATGATGTTACGTGCGACGTGTGCGCTACCTGTATTGTTTCCTGAAATTAAAATTAATGATACTCCGTACTTTGACGGTGGTTTAGCGGATGCTGTTCCTATTAAACGTGCAGAGGGAAAGGGCTATGCTAAGCATATTATTATTTTAACGCGTCCACCAGGGTATCGTAAGGCGCTAGATGGTCAATCTAAATGGGTAATGCGTGCCTTTAAAAAGCGCTATCCTGAGATTGCTAAAAGTCTTGCTACGCGTGCGGAGCGCTATAATGCAACAATGGATTATATTGAGCAACTTGAAGCGGATGGCAAAGCGTTTGTTTTTCGTCCGCCTGTACCAGTGGCAAGTTTTGAGAAGAACCCTAAGATTATGAAAATCACATATGATTTAGGTTATCGTCAGATGTTATCGCGTAAAGAGGAGTTACAGGCATTTTTACAAGGCTGACAAAGCGGTTTATACAATATTAAAAAGGAGATGGGTACTACTATGAAAAACTTTTTAAATAATTTGACGGGCAATATGTCTGAAAGCACAGTAAACGAAGCGGCAGGAAAATTAAAAGATTTGTTAGTTTCGAATGAAACGGTAGAAAAATCATTTAAAATTTTTAGGGATGCGATTGTTTTTACTAACTTACGTATTATTTTAATTGATGTACAAGGTGTGACGGGTTCTAAAGTGTCTTACCATTCCATTCCTTATAAGAGCATTGTGTCTTATGAAATTGAAACCGCAGGCACATTAGATTTTGATTCTGAGCTTAAAATTTATATTTCCGGTCAAGCTGAACCACTAAAAAAGGAATTTAAAAAAGGCTCCAATATTAAAGAAGTAGGGCAATTAATTGGAGAGCATCTTTTGCACTTGTAAAATGTAAGAGAAGAGGAGGTGTATTTTAGCACCTTTTCTTTTTAAAAATATTTTAGTTTACATAATATAGATTGTTGGAAGTTATGCCTCATTGAATAGTAAACTATTAATAGTGAGACAAAATAGCTATTTTTCTTTATGTTACTGATGATATGTTGCAACCTAAATTACCTGCCAAACTTCAACAACAGCGCTTTATACCAACGGATGATGACTTGGTACAAGATATTCATTTAATTAATGAAGTCATACCAACAAGCACACATTTATAAGAGTTTCATCGTGTGCGCTTTACAAGTGACTGTGTATTTGAAAACTGTGACCTTGCTAATGCTACTTTGCGTGACGCTGGTTTACTACGTTGCAGCTTTGTCACTAGTCGCCTAACAATCGATCTCAGTAAAGCTACACTTAAACATGTGCATTTGAAAGATTGCCATATGCACTATGCCTCGTTTACTTTTAGCAAATTGCAAAGTACAAATTTTACGGATTGCTTGCTGCGTGATACGGATTTTGTCGAAACCATTTGTCAGGACGTAAATTTTATAGCTTGTGAGCTAACAGGTGCTAACTTTAGCAAAACGCCTTTAGCTAGTGTTGATTTACCCCAATCTCAATTTGAGCAACTGACACTCGAAATTGACAACTTGCGTGGCTGTACTGTTAATGAACAGCAAGCCCAACAATTCCTTCAATTATTACAACTTCATAAAAAAACTAGAGACTGGCATTATAGCCAATCTCTAGCCGCTTCGACCTCACTACGCGTTAACTGATGTCCATTATGCTCCCAGTGGGTTGTAACCTGAGCGCCTACCGTGGTTAATAACGAGGCTAACTCAATTGCTTCCTCTTTAGGGCATAGTGGGTCATTATCCCCTGCCGCAATAAACACGCGTGTTGCCTGTTGTGGTAAAACATGATTACGCAGTGGCACCATAGGGTGATGTAAAATCGCCGCCGCAAACGCCTCACTATAATGAAACAGCATACTTGCCGCAATATTTGCCCCGTTGGAGTACCCAACGACTACCGCTTGCTCCATATCGAAGTCATAACGTTTAGCCGCTTCTAGGATAAACGTATAAAGCGATGCTGTACGTGCACGTAAATCAGCCTCATCAAATACCCCTTCAGCCAAACGTCGGAAAAAGCGCGGCATACCATTCTCTAGCACTTCCCCGCGGATGCCTAAGCGATTAGCTGTAGGATCCATAATATCCCCTAAACCAAGCAAATCATGCTCATTGCCACCTGTGCCATGTAAAAATATAAAGGTACGTGTACCCGTACCTTTATGAAAAATATGCTCCATTTTCAACGCCCCTTTTATCTCGAATTCAAAGTAATTATACAAAACCCCACAAAATTTGCAATGAAAACGACCTTTTGTTAAAAAAATTTTGAAATGAGTTTAATTATTTCCCAGATTTATTGCGTTATGTTATATAACAACTTATTGCTGGGCATAAATGTTAACTTACCACTTATCACTTTTCTACACATAATTTGCTTTTATCGGTCTTGTAAGATTCTTGTCGATTAAACCAAAATCTCTTTAATTAGTTATTTTAGCAATAGTATGAGTATATAATATTATTTTTTATTCATAGCGAATTTCTCTACATAAAGCTTGTTATTTCTCGCTATTTCCACATCATTTACGAAGGGTGAATTTTCTAAAAACTAAAAATTTAGTATTGCATTATAGGTTTTTGTTGCATAGAATGATGACATGCCTTACAAAGAGGAACAGTAATATCACGTTTAAAACAGAAATATTAATCGTTAGGGGGAAATTCTATGACAGAGCAAAAAGACAAGGTGCAGTCACCTACATTCGACAGCAACGACTACGCAGCAATCGAAGCAATGGACAGTTTTAACACCTTTGTACGTAAGAAAAACACATTTTTATTCTCGATGACAGCAGGCTTCCTATTCTTTTATATCTTACTTCCAATCTTGGCGTTCAAACCTGTTCTACAACAAAAGTGGTTCGGAAATATTACGGGGGTTTGGGTGTACTCAGCCGGGCTGTTTATTATGACAATTGTACTTTGTACGATTTATATTAAACGCGCAGCAAAATTTGATAAAGAAGCGGCAGCCGTAATTGCGGAGTACCGTGCGAAGGGTGGTAATTAAATGAATTTCGTATCAGTTGGTTTCTTTTTAGGTATTGTAGGTTTAACTTTATTAGTTACGTACTTTGCGGCTAAACGTACTTCGTCAGCAAGTGACTTCTATACAGCAGGTGGTGGTTTAACAGGCTGGCAAAATGGTTTTGCCATTGCGGGTGACTACTTATCAGCAGCAGCTTTCCTAGGTGTATCAGGTGCTATCGCATTAACAGGGTTTGATGGTTTCTTCTTCTCTGTAGGTTATGTTGTAGCTAACCTTGTATTACTTTACATCATTGCAGAGCCAATGCGTAACTTAGGAAAATACACATTAGCAGATATGTTAACGGCACGCTTTAATGAAAAACGCGTACGTGGTGTAGCAGCAACAGGTACAATTGTTATCGTAATCCTTTATATGATTGCACAGCTTGTAGGTGCAGGCGCACTAATTAAATTATTATTTGGTATTGAATACTGGATCGCTGTATTAATTGTCGGCGTTATGATGACGACGTATGTATTATTTGGTGGTATGACTGCAACATCTTGGGTACAAATCATTAAAGCAGGACTTTTACTCTTTGGTACAGGACTACTGGCTGTACTTGTATTCGCGAAGTTTAACTTCTCGCTTATGAATATGTTTGACACAATTGCAGTTGAACACGGTGATCAATACTTAGTGCCAGGCATGAAGTATTCCAGTTCATTAGACTCGGTGTCAATGATGATGGCGCTTGTACTAGGTACATCAGGTTTACCGCACATCCTTATGCGCTTCTTTACCGTTAAAGATGCGAAAACTGCACGTTCTTCAATTTCTTGGACAACTTGGATTACAGCTATTTTCTTCTCATTAACAATTTTCTTAGGCCTAGGTGCCCTACACCTAGTAGGCGCAGAAAACATTATGGCGGAGAGTAAAGCTGGTAATACAGCAGCACCATTATTAGCAGAGTACTTAGGTGGCGATGTATTAATGTCATTCATTAGTGCAGTAGCCTTTGCGACAATTTTAGCTGTAGTATCAGGATTAGTATTAACAGGTGCATCAGCAATTTCGCATGACATTTACGGCGAAATCATTAAAGATGGTAACCTAACAGAGAAGCAACAAGTATTAGCGGCTCGTATTGGTTCAATCTCGATTGCGATTATTTCAATCTTCTTAGCATTATTCGCACAGAGCTTAAACGTATCCTTCCTCGTATCCTTTGCCTTCTGTATTGGTGCATCGGCTAACTTACCAGTTATCCTCTACACAATTTACTGGAAGAAGTTTAACTCAACAGGCGTTGTAGCTGCAATTACAACAGGTGTACTATCTTGCTTAATCTTAGGTGCAATAGGACCAAACATTTGGTCAGAAGTACCGGGTGCAGCCATTTTTGTTGGTAAGCCACTTGTTAACTTAGCAGTACCAGCTATTATCACTATCCCACTTGGCTTCCTTGCAGGTTATGTGGGTACAATGATTGGTGCACGTAAACATAACACAGCAGACGCAGAGCGCATTTACAAAGAAATCCGCGTAAAAGCAAACACAGGTGTTTCTGTACAAGACGTATCACATTAATACACGAGGCGCTACTCTTAGGAGTGGCGCTTTTTTGTTGTCTAGTCATTTGCTATACTAAAGATTCAAGGAGGTTATTTATGTATACCATTGCCTTAATCATTTTAAGCATACTACTCCCCGTTCTATTAGCACGGAAGTCACTGGCTGTATGGCAACGCATCATGCTACGTTTACAGTTGCAACTCCAACGCGACGTACAAAGTGAACTACTGCATGATTTATTAATGCGAATGCAAGTCACTACGGATGTGCAATTGCAATCTCATCATAAAGTTGTAAGCTATATTTTACCGCGCATCCCCCGCTTCATCTCAGAGGGGGCCATTAGCGAGCAAGAAGCAGACGACTTTTTACGTTATACAGCTACCCTACAAGTCATGGCACATGAGCCGCTTCTCGCCATTACACAACGCTTTGTAAAGGAACATACCGAAGTACGCAAAAACTATCGTCGTCCTGAGGACTATGACGCACAGCAAGAGCATGCGTTGTTCCGCACGTATTATCGTGATGTACATATGTTATGGAAGGAGCAAACACATGCGATTCTTTAATACCTTTATCCGCATAGCACTTCAAAAGCAAGCGCTATACAAATATCGTGTTTTTTCCTTATTATATGTCGTATGCTTTATTAACGTTATGTTAGCGACTTTATGGACGGACAGCATCCCTATGGCTGTGCTTGCCCTTGTTGGCATTACTTTATTAACCTTCTACTATACGAAAAAGTTAACATCACCAGCACACTTTTTACCTATTGAAAGCAAGGCAGCTGTTACGGTTTATAATTTTGATAATGAGCAGCAATCCTTGATGGCTGAGGTGACATTAGATCGTAAAGCAGGAAAATTTATAATGGCTACTGCTAGTAAACAACAACTAGCTGCGCTGTTTTTAGCTGAAAACGAAGAGAATAACGACTTTTACAAACTCATGTTACAAGCAAAAACGCAGTATCATACCCTCTCTACAGCCTATCGCACAAGCCCTGATTTACTGATTGCAGAGGCGTTAGGTGTAGTAACTATGTTGCATAGTCATTTAGTGCACGGCGCAGCGTTTACAGCGCGTGCCTTATCGTTACCTAATAGCTTTCCACGCAAGCCAACCGAAGCTCACACGTATACGTTGCAACTCATCCGTATTGCGCTTAACCGTATGGACGAAGCAATTGCTTATATTGGTACAGCACAACACGTACAACAAATAGAAAAAGCAAACGAAAAAATGCGTGAAACGCTACGATTTATACAAATGTAAGGAGGTTTAACCTATGGGTTAGGCCTCTTTTTTTGCATTTTTCTCTCCAGTTTTCTGACAATTGATAGCAAAAAAACATATCCCAGCATAAAGATTTTGTTTTTTTAGTTATGTTACAAAAAAATATTTTATTTTTTCTCGTAAAAATTACACAACATAATCTTGTCGCCTATGTTGTTAATTTAGTGCTTGAAACGTTGTCAAATCAAGGTTTACAGCAATATGATAGTAGAATAATTCTGTAAAATGTTGTTTTTTCTGTTCTTAAAACTACTTTTTTATATAAATTTTCCGAATAATTTTATAAAAAACTATTGCAATTTTGTGAACACTCTCATAGAATGAAATTACCAAATGCAACATAGTGAGCATTTAGTAGACATTAAACAGAAAAAAATAAACTGAAACAGAGAGGGGTAATGACTATGGCAACAAATAATAACAAAGTCGATGTCATTGACTACGACGTGATTGCGGAGCTACCGTCATTCAAAGCGCTAGTGAAACGTAAAAACACATTTTTATGGTCAGTAACAGCAATTTTCTTAATTGCTTACATCACACTACCAATTTTGACATCGTACACAAAAATTCTTCACCAGCCAGTGATTGGTGATATTACAGCAGTATGGTTCTACTCAGCAGGACTATTTATTATGACGTGGAGTTTATGTCACCTATACGTAGCCAAAGCAAATAGCTACGATAAGGCAGCGCAAGCGATTATTGAAGAGTATAAAGAAGGAGGCGGACGCGTATGAGCATTGTTGCAGTTTCGTTTTTCGTAGGGATTGTA
Source organism: Metalysinibacillus saudimassiliensis (assembly GCA_000935965.1). Lineage (GTDB taxonomy): Bacteria > Bacillota > Bacilli > Bacillales_A > Planococcaceae > Metalysinibacillus > Metalysinibacillus saudimassiliensis. The sequence goes on along the minus strand of LN483073.1, from coordinate 692,215 downwards.
GGTTTAACACTAGTTATTACGTGGTGGGCGTCAAAAAAGACTTCTTCTGCAAGTGACTTTTACACAGCAGGTGGCGGCTTAACAGGCTGGCAAAATGGACTGGCTATCGCAGGTGACTACCTATCAGCCGCTTCATTCCTAGGTATCGCGGGCGCTGTTGCCCTCTTCGGTTTTGACGGATTCTTCTTCTCTATTGGTTATTTAGTTGCTTACTTAGTGGTACTTTACATTGTAGCCGAGCCATTACGTAACCTTGGTAAATTTACATTAGCGGACATGATTACAGCGCGTTTTAACACATCTAAAGTTCGTGGTACAGCAGCTTTAAGCACTATTACTATCGTTTTATTTTATATGATTGCCCAACTTGTAGGTGCTGGTGCGCTAATTAAATTACTACTTGGCATTGACTACTGGATTGCCGTATTACTTGTAGGCTTTATGATGACAATCTACGTATTATTTGGTGGTATGACTGCAACATCGTGGGTACAAATTGTTAAAGCATGTTTACTGATGCTTGGTACAGTTATTATCTCTTTCTTAGTTTTAAAAGAGTTTGGTTTCAGTCTTTCACAAATGTTTACACAAATGACAACAGAAACCGAGCATGGTCAGGCTTACTTAAATCCTGGTCTACGCTATACAAATGGCTTAGATACAATTTCAGTAATGCTTGCTTTGGTATTTGGTACAGCGGGCTTACCACATATCCTTATGCGCTTCTTTACCGTTAAGGATGCAAAAACAGCACGTTCTTCTGTTATTTGGGCAACTTGGATTGTAGGTATTTTCTACATCTTAACAATTTTCTTAGGCTTTGGAGCTGCGGCTTTCGTTGGCGCTGACGCAATTATTGCAGAAAACCCAGCAGGTAACATGGCAGCCCCATTATTAGCAGAGGCACTAGGCGGCGACATTTTAATGTCATTTGTATCAGCTGTAGCCTTCGCAACCATTTTAGCTGTAGTAGCAGGTCTTGTACTATCAGGCGCATCTGCCCTATCACATGACATCTACGGCGAAATTATTAAAAAAGGTAAAATGACTGACCGCGAGCAAGTAGTAGCCGCTCGTATTGGCTCTATCACAATCTCAGTATTATCTATCGTACTAGCACTTGGTGCACAAACGCTTAACGTAGCGTTCTTAGTATCTTTAGCCTTCTGTATCGCTGGATCAGCTAACCTTCCCGTAATCATTTACACAATCTACTGGAAACGTTTTAATACAACAGGTGCTATTGCGGCAATGCTTACAGGTTTAATTTCCGCATTAGTATTAGTTGCCGCTTCACCAAACGTTTGGGGTCCTGAGGGTAAAGCAATCTTCGTAGGTGAGCCATTATTTATGCTATCTAACCCAGCATTAATCTCTATACCACTTGGCTTTATTGCAGGTATCGTAGGTACATTACTATCGAAAGAATCTGACGATAAAAAATACCGCGAAGTTAATGTTAAAGCAAACACAGGGATTTCAGTACAAGACGTATCACATTAATACAAAAAAGCGCGCCGTTATCGGTGCGCTTTTTATTAGCATTTGCTACACTAGGATAAAGGAGTGGATGATGATGGCATTATCACAAGCAGCTAAAAAACGTCGTGCGCATTTACGTACGACAGGTAAAGATGTAACAAAAGCACGCAACACAGCAAGTATGAGCTTGCATGAACGCACAACCTTAACAAAGCAAGGTAAAGAACGTAAACAATTTACTAAACACAAAAGGCATTCCCTCAAGTATTATGATGAGCGGAATGCCTTTTCCATTATAATTGATAAGCCATTTGACGTTGTTGGTACAGTTCTTCAAAGCCGAGCGTTTGTAAGTAACGGTATAGCTCGCTCTCCGCATCCATTTGGTGCACTTTACAGCTTACACTACTATAGAGTGTGTGAAGCTCAGTAAGCACCGCTTCTACAAGCGCTTGTGTTGGCTCTAATAGTACAAACTGTTGGATGTATAGCCCCTGCCCCTCTTCACGGAAACAAATATAACCAAGGCGCTGCTCCTTTAAATAAATGTCATGCACATTATCGCTAGCCTCTAATCGTGTTTCCCATGAGGCGCTATCAGGTTGCGTAGCCAAATGCCAGTCATTGACGCGGGTTGGCTTTAATTGAATGGGTGACTCACGGTAATGCGCTAGCGTGCCTTTAGCTACAGCTAGCGTATTAATGATCATAAAGTTTGTCGAACGGTAAAGGTTCTCGGCTTTTTCGTTACCTACAATCACTTCGAGACGTAACTCTTTAACATGTAAGCTTTGTGCTAAGGAAATCGCATGTGCCACTAATGAGCGACCAATACCATAGCCACGGTAATTTGGTAATGTTGCCATGCCACCAATCCACGCAAGATTACCTTTTAAGCCAAACAGCATTATCCCCGCATACTCGTCCTCAATCGTCGCTACTGTGGAATACGCTGGCGAAATAGCGTACTGTTTCATACGCGCTTGTAATACATCCTCTGTAATGCCCATTGGCTTCATATAATTAACAAAGGCTCCGTTCCATAGCTTAGTAACCTGTGGTAATGGTAATTGTTGTAGTGATAAAAATGCCATGCTAAACCCTCCTTATAATCGATAAAATGTTGTGGTGTTAGTGTAAAGTTGTGTTGCGACTTGTTCTTTTGGCAATTGTTTAATATGTGCAATTTCTTCAATGCTGCGTGCCATCATAGCAGGTGTTGTGAGTTGACCCGAAAACTCCTGCTCAAAAGGCCATGGGCCATCCGTTTCGACCATGAGCTGTGAGAGTGGGTAACGTGTAACAAGGCTACGTATTTCAGGCTCATAACATACATCAGGCGTAATCGATACCATGTAACCGTTTTCAATCATGCGTGTGATAGTTGCAGTATCGCCTTTAAACCAGTGGAAGTGTGCGCGTGTTAGCTGATGCTTTTCGAGTAGATCACAAGCTACTTGCGCATCTTCATAGACAGCATGCAAAATAATTGGTTTGTCTAGCTCTTTTGCTAACGCAATAAAGCGCTCAAGTAAAGCGATATGCGCATCGCGGTCAACTTGCTCATAATAGGGCAAGCCCACTTCGCCAATCGCTACGATGTCAAAGACATGCTTGCGGATAAGTGCAAAAATTGCCGCTTGTTGCTCAGCACTTGCGACAGGTTGCTCAGGGTGAAAACCAAGGGCACTATGTACGGCAGGATGCTGAGCTAGTTGTAAATTAGCTAAGCAAGATGCGTAATCTGTAGATACTGTAATAAACGACGCCCCACTCGCAAGCAAGGTTACTTGCTGTTCCTTGTTGTATTGATCTAAATGGATATGCGCATCAATCATTTGCTATCCCTCGTTTCCATTTGACTGAAAATATGTTGCTTTAACGCCACAAATTCTGACGTTGCTAACATTGCTTGATTACGTGGTCGCGCAAAAGGGACAGTGATCTCCTCTTTAATGTGTGCAGGGCGCTTGGATAAAATAACAATGCGATCGGCTAAATAAATGGCTTCCTCAATGCTATGTGTAATAAATAATACGGAGCGGCGATGTTCCTCCCATACAGACAGCAGCCAGTTTTGCATATCAAGACGTGTAAACTCATCCAATGCCGAAAAAGGTTCGTCAAGACATAGCAAGTTTTGGTCACTTAACAACGCACGAATAAAAGCGACTCGTTGTTTCATGCCGCCTGATAGCTCTGATGGGTAGGCTTTGGCAAATTGCGAAAGCCCCACGCGCTCAAGCCACTCGGTTGCTTGTTCATAATTTGGTTTATGTTGCACCTCTTGAGCAAGCACTACATTTTGCAAAACTGTACGCCACGGAAATAGCGACGCTTGCTGAGGCATATAGCTAATATGCCCCTTTTCGCCGCTAATATTTTTGCCATTTAATAAAATCTCACCTGCTGTAGGTGCGGTAATACCACCAACTAGCTGAAACAATGTACTTTTACCGCTACCTGAAGGGCCAAGAATAGCAACAAACTCACCGTCTGCTACTTGTAAGGAAATATGATTAAGCACATCAACCTCACCGAAGTTTTTAGATAAGTCTGTAATTTGCAGTAACATAATTATACCTCCCTTGTTTGTCCTTTTACAATAATACGCTCGAGTAGCTGTATGAGCGCAAATAATGCCATACTCAACAACATAATCGTGAAGATGGCAACAAACACACGGTCAATGCGGAAGGATGATTGCGCATAGGTCATATACACGCCGATGCCTTGCTTAGCACCCAGCCATTCGGAAATTACAGCACCCATTACGCTATACGTAGCCGCAATTTTTAAGCCTGAAAACAAAGATGGCATGGCATAAGGTAACTCTAGCTTCCAAAAGATTTGCCCGCGATTTGCGCCAATCATTTGCATATAGTGCTTTAATGTAGGGTCGGTATTTTTTAAGCCATCCATCATCGCTACAACTATAGGGAAAAAGCATACTAAGCTAATAATAATAAGCTTAGGTAATAGCCCAAAACCAAACCAAATGATTAATAGTGGTGCTAATACAATGGTTGGTACGTTTTGCGATAAAATGAGTAAGGGGTATACCATTTGATTAACAAGTGGCATACGGTGCAAAAGGAGCGCAATAATAAAACCAATGCTTGCGCCAATGGCTAACCCTAGCAATGTAAGTTTAGTTGTAGCTAAAATATGCACAGAAAAGTCGCCAAATGAACGATACCCTTCAGCTAAAATCGCACTCGGAGCGGGTAATAGCCACATCGGGATGTCGCGCCACCATACAACAGCTTCCCAAATGATAAATAAAACGAGGAGGAACATTACTGCTCCGCCTCGTTTTATCACCTTATGCATTAGCGGTACTTCTCCGTTAATGTATCCATCGTAATACCTGATGGTTGGTATAGGATTTTGACCTGTGTAATAACGTTGACGCAGCCGAGTTCAACCATTTTTACATTCATTTTTTCGATGATAGCAAGCAATGTTGTTAAATCGCCTTCCATCGTTGTTTCAAGCGGGTGTACTTCGTATTTAACGCCTGAAGCGTCGATTACAGCGATTGCTGCATCTACTGCTGGAATTACATCTGCTACGTTCTCGGTTTTAGGAATGATTTGTACACTAATTAATGAGTTTGTCATGATGTCACCTCTTATTTTTTTGGTAAAAATTCGTTAGTAAATGCTTGCTCTGGGTCAAAATCGCCCTCTAGCACGCCATTTTCTGTCATCCAGTCCGCATAGTTTTTCCATACGTCTAGTTTTTGTACGCCCCATTGCTCAGCGTCGTCTTGGTATTTGTCAGCAAGCCATTTTTGTGAGTTAATCACAAGGTCTTGCGATAAATCAGGGGCTGCAACGAGTAAAATATTTGCTGCGTCTTCTGGATTTTCAATCGCGTATTCATAACCTTTTGCAACAGCTGCCACCATTTTTTTAACGATGTCTGATTTTTCGTCCATCATTTTTTCGCTAGTTGATAGTACAGGTGTATAGTAATCTAGCTTATCGCTATAATCTGTTAAATAGACCATATTAATATCTTTGCCACGTAGCTCTGCCTCGACACCTGTCCAGCCGTAGTAAATCCATGCAAAGTCTATGTCTTTTTCAGTCATTGTAAAGAAGTCTGCGTCACCTGCGTTAATAATATCCATTTTGGCAACATCGCCACCGTCTGCTTTCATAATGGTTTCGATGACTGCTTTTTCGATAGGTGAGCCCCAGCCCCCATAAGTTTTACCTTCAAAATCTTTAGGTGTGGCAATTTCCTTTGCCTTTGGTGAGGCAAAGCCTGATGTATTATGTTGAATAATTGCGGCTACTGATACAAGTGGTACACCTTGCGTACGTGCTAGTGTAATAGCCTCTTGGTAGCTAATGCCGAAATCTGCCTTGCCTGATGCAACCAATTGATCTGCACCTGCATCGCCTGGTTGAATGATTTCAACGTCTAAGCCCTGGTCTTTAAAAAATCCTTGTGCCTCTGCAACATATAAGCCTGTGTGATTGGTATTAGGTGTCCAGTCGAGCACCATTGTTACCTTTTCAAGCTTATCTTCCGCTGCATCTTCCTTTGGTTTGTCCTTGGCTTGACAGGCTGCAAGTGCAAGCACCATCGTTGCCAATACTAGTGTAACGAACCATTTCTTCACGCGAAAATCGCCTCCTCTGCATAAAAAAATGCCTCAAGTAGGCATGTATCACCCTACTGAGGCATTTGTACATGTTCCCTACGATGGTTTTCCCATATCAGGTTCTAAGGGTATTCCTACAATTCGGTCTCTCAGCTCATGCTTGAGCTCCCCTACATTACTATTCAACGTTCATTATAACAGCTATAGCATATTTATACTATGGCATTTTATGATAGACTGCGCGGATAGCACCGTCTGTTTTTGGATCTACTTTAAAGGAACCATTGGATAGGCGATCATTTTTCGGTAAATCGCCCATCGCAATTTCTTCTTGATGTTTTTCAGTTTCAATAACGAGTAGTGCTTCTTTGCGGTCTTTTTCGACAGCTACAATTTGGTGAGGGTTGGATTTTAATATGCTTAGGATTTGTACACCACGTTTAGCACGATTGCTTGTGGGAACTTCTTCGATGCCCATTTTTTTAACTGCCCCACGCTGTGTTACGATAATTAAACGTTCGTTGGCATCCACAGTATCTGCCCAAATAACACGCTCGTCTTTTAATGTCATACCTTTCACCCCACCTGTGCGTAAGCCTGTAGGTGGTACTTCGTCTACGCGGAAGCGCAGTGCTTGACCTTCTGTTGTGACAAGTGTTACTTCGTCTTTATCTTTGACAATAAAGGCTGCCATCATAGCATCCTCTTTTTTAACATTCATTGTTTTTAACGCACGTGAATAGCGCGAAACTTTATAATCGGCTACTACCGTACGCTTAACTTGCCCAGCTTCGGTCACGGTCATCACAAAGTCAGTAGTACTATCCATTGACGCAAAGCCATGTACAGCAATAATTTCTTCTTCAGCTTCAAGTGGTACGATACTTGAAATATGCTGTCCGAGGTCCTTCCAACGAATGTCGGGTAGCTCATGTACAGGTTGGTAAATATATTGCCCGCGGTTGGTAAAGAGCAGTAAGTGATGTTGTGTGTTCATTGGCTGTTCGAAGAGTGCATAATCGGACTCTTTCATCGCTAAATCCTTACCACTTGATGCACTATACGAGCGTGGAGATGTACGTTTAATATAGCCATCCTTCGTTACACTTACAATGACTTCCTCACTTGGTACTAGTACGTCGAGTGTTACTTCTAGTTCTTCGATTTTAGCTTGTAGTAAAGAGCGGCGTGGCTCAGCAAATTGTTTTTGTGTAGCTTTTAATTCACGTCTAATAACAGCGATAAGCTTGGCTGGGCTTTGTAAAATGCCTTCTAGTAGCGTAATTTCCTTTTGTAATGCCTCATGCTCTGCACGTAGCTCTGTAATATCTGTATTCGTTAAACGATAAAGTTGTAAGCTAACGATAGCTTCAGCTTGCGCCTCAGAGAAATCGAATGCGTCCATGATGCCCTGTCGTGCGTCTCGTTTATCCTTAGAGGCACGGATTTTCGCAATCACTTTATCTAAAATCGATAATGCTTTGATTAACCCTTCTACGAGATGCATACGTTTGTTAGCACGCGCTAAATCAAATGTAGCACGACGTTTAACGACTTCCTTTTGGTGCTCAATATAAGCATCCAATAACAGTGGTAACGTCATCATTGTAGGACGACGATGGTGAATGGCAATCATATTAAAGTTATACGTCACTTGAAGATCCGTAATTTTTAATAAATAATTTAAAATCCCTTGTGCGGGGATATCTTTTTTTAGTTCAATCACGACACGTAGCCCTGTGCGGTCAGATTCGTCACGGATTTCGGCAATGCCATCTAATTTTTTGTCGAGGCGTTGCTCATCAATACGCTTTACGAGATTAGCTTTATTAACATCGTACGGTAACTCAGTTACAACGATTTGTTCTTTGCCACCTTTTAATTGCTCAATCGCAGTTTTGGCACGTACGACAATTTTGCCGCGTCCTGTTTCGTAGGCTTTTTTAATCCCATCTGTCCCTTGGATAATACCGCCTGTTGGGAAGTCCGGCCCTTTAATTACTGTCATTAGCTCATCAACCGTTGCCTTAGGGTTATCTAGGCGCATAAGTACGGCTTCAATGGCTTCAAACAAGTTATGCGGTGGAATGTCGGTCGCATAGCCCGCCGAAATCCCTGTTGAGCCATTTACTAATAAGTTAGGGAAGCGCGCAGGTAATACGGTTGGCTCTGTATCTTGGTCATCAAAGTTAGGCACAACATCAACCGTATCTTTTGTAATATCTCGCAGTAGTTCACCTGCGATAGCAGAAAGACGCGCTTCTGTATAACGCATAGCTGCGGCAGGGTCACCATCAACGGAACCGTTATTACCGTGCATTTCAATTAACATATGACGTGCCTTCCAGTCTTGGCTCATACGCACCATTGCCTCATAAACGGATCTGTCACCGTGTGGGTGATAGTTACCAATAACATTACCAACGGTTTTAGCTGATTTACGGAAAGGCTTGTCTTGTGTGTTGCCCTCTGTATGCATCGCATATAAAATACGGCGCTGTACGGGTTTTAACCCGTCACGTGCGTCAGGTAGCGCACGCTCTTGAATAATATATTTACTATAGCGACCAAAACGGTCACCCATTACTTCTTCTAACGGTAAATCTTGAAATTTCTCTTGCATAATTAGTCCTCCTCACTAATGAATTCGTTTTCGAGAATATTGGCATCGTCTTCCATACCAAAATCTACGTTAGCTTCAATCCATTTACGGCGAGGCTCTACTTTATCACCCATTAATGTCGTGACGTGACGCTCTGCGCGTGCACCGTCTTCAATGCGTACACGAATTAACGTACGTGTTGCGGGGTTCATTGTAGTATCCCATAGTTGAGGTGCATTCATTTCACCTAAACCTTTATAACGCTGAATGACGTAGCCTTTGCCAATGCGTGCAATGGCCTCGTCTAAGTCACGCTCTGTCCAAGCGTACTCAAAGACCTCTTTTTTGCCTGAACCTTTACTAATTTTATACAGTGGTGGTAGCGCAATATATACTTTACCCGCCTCTACTAATGGGCGCATATAGCGGTAAAAGAACGTTAATAATAATACTTGAATGTGCGCGCCGTCAGTATCGGCATCGGTCATAATCACAACTTTATCGTATGCCGCATCATCAATCGAAAAATCACTACCAACGCCTGCACCAATCGTATGAATAATCGTCGCAATTTCTTCGTTTTTCATAATATCTTCAAGCTTAGCTTTTTCGGTGTTAATCACTTTACCACGCAGTGGCAAAATCGCTTGGAAAGTACGGTCGCGCCCTTGTTTTGCGGAGCCACCTGCTGAGTCACCCTCAACTAAATATAGCTCGTTTTTTGCCGCATTTTTTGATTGTGCAGGTGTTAATTTACCTGACAAGAGCGTTGACTTTTTATTTTTCTTGCCGCTTCGTGCATCCTCACGTGCCTTACGTGCTGCTTCGCGTACTTGTTGCGCACGAATCGCTTTACGTACCAATGAAGCGGATAACTCGGCGTTTTCTTCGAGTACGTATAGTACTTGCTCCGCTACGACCGCATCTACGGCAGAGCGTGCCTCAGATGTACCTAATTTACTTTTCGTTTGCCCTTCAAACTGCAAAATCCCCTCAGGAATACGTACAGATACAATAGCACATAAGCCTTCGCGAATGTCAGCACCGTCAAGATTTTTGTCCTTATCTTTCAATAAGCCAATTTTACGCGCGTATTCGTTAAACACACGTGTCATCGCCGCTTTTGCGCCTGTTTCGTGAGTACCACCGTCGCGTGTACGCACATTATTAACAAAAGATAAAATGGTTTCGGCATAGCCATCGTTATACTGGAAGGCAAACTCTACCTCAATCGCATGATGCTCGCCCTCAACATAACGCACAGGGTGCAACGTATCTTTTTCTTCGTTTAAATATTCGACAAAGGCTTCAATACCATTTTCGTAGAAAAACACTTCATGCTTAACCTCGTCGCCACGCTCATCAATAAGCTCAATTTTTAAGCCTTTTAATAAAAAAGCTGACTCGCGTAAGCGCTCTGCTAGCGTATCATAGTTATATTTCGTCGTTGAAAAAATGCTGTCATCGGGTAGGAAGTGAATGTTTGTACCTGTTTCACGCGTTTTACCTTTAATTTCAAGCGTAGTTGCAGGCTTACCACCGTTTTCGAAGCGCTGTTCGTAAATTTGCCCATCGCGGTAAATGGTAACCGTTAAAAAACGAGATAGTGCATTTACAACTGACGAACCAACGCCATGTAAACCACCACTCGTTTTATAGCCGCCTTGACCAAATTTACCTCCTGCATGTAATACCGTTAAAATAATTTCTGGTGTAGGCTTACCTAATTTATGCATACCAACAGGCATCCCGCGTCCATAGTCACGCACACTGATGCTTTGGTCATTATGAATTGTTACTACGATGCGATTGCCGAAGCCAGCAAGCGCCTCATCGACCGAGTTATCTAAAATTTCGTATACGAGGTGATGGAGTCCACGGTTATCCGTCGAACCTATGTACATACCTGGGCGTTTTCGTACGGCCTCAAGCCCCTCTAATACTTGAATATCATCATCACTATAATTATTTGTCAAAAAAATCCCTCCAAAAGAGAACATTCGTTCTTGTTGAATCCTACAATTAATCGTAATCCCTCAATGACCATTAGTCAATGAAAATCCGTATACCGCCACTATTTTAGCAAAAATCTCGGCAAGAAGTTACACTTATCACCTTTTCATAATGCCATCCGTAGCTTACAATAGATTTTAGTACCACGTCATAATAAAGGAGTTTTTTATGGTAAACACGATTCTTGTACTACTTAGTGCATATCTCATCGGCTCAATCCCATCAGGTTTATGGATTGGACGATTGTTTTTTAATACGGACATACGCGAGCATGGTAGCGGTAATTTAGGGGCTACTAATACATTTCGTACCCTTGGCAAAAAGGCTGGGCTTGTGGTCACTATTATGGATGTCCTCAAAGGGACGGCTGCTGTACTCTTACCCCTTATTCCATTCTTCGCAAACACGGGCGTCCACCCACTGATTTTAGGTATTATCGCAGTAACTGGGCATATGTTCCCTGTATTTGCGGGTTTCCGCGGTGGTAAAGCAGTTGCTACATCAGCTGGTGTGGTGTTAGGTTATGCGCCAGTATTGTTTGCCATTTTGTTTGTTGTGTTTTTTACAACGCTCAAATTATCTAAAATTGTGAGCCTTACCTCTATGGTAGCCGCTTCAGTCGCTTTAATTTACAGTATCGTTTATTATTTTGTTACAGGCGATTATGCGCTGTTCATTTTAATTTTCTTTTTGTTTAGCTTTATTATGTACCGTCACCGCGCCAATATTCAGCGCATTAAAGACGGCACAGAACCAAAAGTCAAATGGCTATAGGAGTGAGAGCATGCAAATTATTGTAACAGATGAGGCCGTAAAATGGTTTATTGAAGAAATGGAAGTTGAAGCAGGCGACACGATTCGTTTTTACGCACGCTACGGTGGATCAAGCCCCTTTCACGAAGGCTTTTCGCTTGGTATGACGCGTGACGAGCCTGTACATGCAGGTGTAACAAAGCAAGTTGATGACATTACGTACTTTATTGAGCAGGATGACTTATGGTTTTTTAATGACCATGACCTCCACGTATCTGTAAATTCAGAGCTAGATGAACTAGCGTATGCTTATAAATAACCAAACAAAAAGTAAAACGTGATACGCTCACGTTTTACTTTTTTTATGCCCAGTCGTATGGTGTTAGCTGGTACACATAGTAGTTTAACCAGTTCGAAAATAAAAGGTGGGTATGGGCACGCCATGTATTTTGCGGTGTACGTGTTGGGTCATCATTTGGGAAGTAGTGCGCAGGTACTTTAGGGTGCATGCCCTTATCGACATCACGCGCATACTCCTCAGCTAAGGTATGTGCATCATACTCCAAATGCCCTGTTACCATAATATTGCGGTGGTTTTTAGAAGCTACAATAAAAACACCTGCTTCATCAGAGTAGGACAATAGCTCAAGCGCTGGGTGGTTGCGTACTTCGTCGATAGAAACAGATGTATGGCGAGAATGCGGTGCTGTGAAATGGTCACTAAAGCCGCGCACTAAGTCATGTGTAAAGTCTGTAATAACATGGTCATAGACGCCTGAGCATTTTTCTTCTAACTCATACTTACCAATGCCGTAATAGTGGTAGAGTGCAGCTTGTGCGCCCCAGCAAATGTGCAGTACGCTTGTAACATTCGTCTCTGACCAATCCATAATTTGCTGTATCTCTGGCCAGTAATCCACGTCTTCAAAGGCAAATTTTTCGACAGGTGCGCCTGTAATAATCATGCCATCATAGCGCTTATGTTTAATGGCATCAAATGTGGTATAAAAAGCATCCAAATGAGATTTACTAATATTTTTTGACACATAGGTCGCCGTATTTAAAAAGGTAATGTTCACCTGAAGCGGTGTATTGCCTAGTAAGCGCAACAACTGTAGCTCCGCCTTCTCTTTTTCGGGCATTAAATTTAAAATGATAATATTTAATGGGCGTATCTCCTGTGTAGAAGCACGGTCTGCCTCCATAGCAAAGATTTTTTCCGCACGAAGGTGTTCCCCGACAGGCAAATTTTTAGGGATGTTTATTGGCATTATGCAGTCTTCCTCTCCTAAGTAATAAAAAAACCCTCATTCTTTTAGAGAATGAGAGTAAGGTTGTTTGCTCTCTTATCTCATAGGAATTAGCACCTTTCTTGCCTAGGCAAGAGGTTGCTGAAGCGTCATAGGGCCTTTCCCTCGGCTTCTCTCGATAAGAATATTTAGATTATTGCTATAATAGCATGCAGGGTATTTTATTGCAATGCATAGCTTTATGCGTAAATTTGTGGTAGCATATACCTTTAGTAAAGAATGAGGACGTGAAAAAATGATTAAAATTGAATTACCAAAACCAGACTTAGTAATTCGTCAACGCGAGCAAAAATTGCAAGACGGTGATGTAGAAATTACACCAATCTATGGCTTCATTGATTTAGATAAAATTACACGCGAAAAAGGCGGTATTTTTATGTTCTTCAATAAAGAAAACGATTTATTATTTGTAGGTAAAGCACGTAAATTACGTCAACGCATTAAAAAGCATTTTAATGACAATGGCTTAATGGTGAAGCACCGTGACGAAATTCACAAAATTGAAGTGTTTGAAGTTGAAACACCAATGGAACGTGAAATTTACGAAACGTATGCGATTAACACGCTACAAGCAAAATATAATATTGATAAAGTATTTTATCGCGATTAAGATGTCCTCTAAGGGCATCTTTTTTTGCAGAAAGAAGGTATAAAATGATTGCTAAGCTAAATGTCTTTCTTCAAAAATATATTGCCATTTTAACGCCGCTTAGCTTAATTATAGGCGTGATGGTACATCAAGTAGGCAAACAACTATTGTTTATGGTGCCGCTATTATTTGCCTTTATGACTTTTGTTGGTAGCCTTAGTATGCGCGCGCGTGATATTAAAGTATTTGCACGCTACCCTAAAACCATTTTACTGAGTATTGTTTTTTTACATATTTTAATGCCACTTTGGGCGTATATTATTGCTACAACGCTCTTTAACGATGCTATGCTAACGGTTGGTTTTGTAATGGCGGTAGCTGTACCAACAGGTGTAACGAGTGTGATTTGGGTATCTGTTTGTAAAGGTAATCTACCACTTGCACTGGCGATTATTTTAATTGATACATTGCTTGCGCCTATTATTATGCCAGGATTATTGCACATTACGGTAGGCGAAACGATTAGTGTGGATACGATAGGGCTGCTAATTGATTTATTATGGATGATTGTGTTGCCAACACTGCTTGGGATTATCTTAAACGAAGTGACCAAAGGGCGCATTCAACAAAAGTGGTCGCCTACACTTGCACCTTTTTCGAAATTAGCACTCTTTGCAGTGGTGTTGATTAATGGTAGTGCGATTTCGCCGTATATTAAAGAACCAACATGGGAGCTTGTTGGTATTATTGCTACGGTATTTGTTGTATCTGTTACAGGGTATACATTTGCTTATTTGCTGGGGCGTTTGCTCTATAAAAAGCAAACGGATGTGGCGACGACCTTTATGTTTATTGGCGGTATGCGTAATATTTCCGTTGGTGTGGTCATTGCGACAAGTTACTTCCCTGCTAAAGTGGCGATGCCAGTAGTGTTTGGTATGTTGTTTCAGCAAGTCTTGGCTTCGAGTTTTAGTAAACTCACTAAAAAATAGGATGCCGCGTGGGCATCCTATTTTTTCAATTCTTCTTTTACAAACTTTTCAAAAAGTCCTTTGATTTCGTCAATTGGGATATTGTTTTTCATATAGCTTTCGACATCGAGATTTTCGTCTTGTAGCTTAGCAAGTGCTACGCGGTAACTAATTTCGGAAACCGTTAAGCCTAACGCGATTGTAATAGAAGTAGCGACAGAGCCGTTAATCATACCACCAGCAATAGTCCCTACACCTGGAATGAACTTTAATACTTGTGCAACTAGGTAGCGACCAAGTTGGCTAACAATCTCGCCAATACCAAGCGTGCCGATTAAGTTTTCGAAGTTGCCAAATAGCCCGTCTAAGCCGTAGCCCTTTAACACACGGTTAATCATAACACCCTGATTGGCAAGCAAAATCGGACCATCCGCAAAGGGAATGGGTGTAAAACCTACGCCAAAGGATACTGTAGCGTGCTGACGAATGGCTTTATTAATTTCGCTACGCTTTAGCTCAACATTCACTTGCTGCGCGCGTAAAAACGAAAAGCGTACTGCTGTGTCGAGGTGGTTATATGTCCACTCCATTAGCTTAGGTAGTTGAAGCGGCATTTTTTGCGATACTACAAAACTCGCAAAACCTTCATCCGCCACCACTTTCATTAACGCATCTACTGTTTCGACAGAGGCAATATCACCTTTAGTAAACACTACACACACGGGTTTGTTGGTAGCACGAAATTTTTTTAACATCGCAATATCCATCGGTGTAATACGATGCCCACTTGCTGGGATGCAGTACCATACCATATGGATTTGTTGCTCAATATGCTTTGTAGCATCCTTCATATAGCCTTCCATTTCGGCTATAAAGCGCTCATGCTCCTCTGTGGCAACCTCGTAACCTTTGGTATCAAATAACGTAATCGGAAAATCCTCAACTTCGTACTTCGTTGTGGCCTGTGTTACAGGGGTGCCTACACCCGTAGCCGCAAAGTCTACACCAAATACATGGTTAACGAGCGTACTTTTACCGCTGCCTGTTGCCCCTACGACTAAAATATTAGTCTTGCCCTGTTCCTCTAAAAAGCTTTCCATCGCTTTTTCTACTGCTTGATTAACAATAACATCACTTGTTTTTACCAAATCGAATCCCTCCTAAAAAGCGGCGTTGTTGTGTTGGTGCTTGGTAGTATGTACGTATGGCATCAATAACACGCTCGCGACCAAAGCTAGTGCTTGCTGTACCGTCAAAATAGCGCTCTGCCTTACTATTTACAGCTATTGTACGGCATGGTATAAGCTGTGCCATGTCATAAATTTGTTGCTGTGTTAGTGTGTTGGCCTTTGTTAATACAGCAATCACAGGTAAGGTTTGTGTCATTTCAGTTATGAGGTGCTGATCCGTTGCCTGTACGCGCGCTGTGCTTGCATCAATGCAATACACCACAAGGTCAATGCTATGATTTTTTTGAAATTTGTTAAAGGATTTCTGCCATTCTGCTAAGCGCCCTTGCTCAATGCCCCATGCATCGGTAATGGTTACTACCATATCTGCTATTTTAGTATCTGTCGCATGGAAGCCTTTCTCTGTTACAGGCAATCCTGCGCCTGTTGCGCGAAGCGGCTCATTGGTGAGGTAATTAATGAGCTCAGACTTCCCCACACCTGTTTGTCCAAGCACTACAATATGGAAGTGTTGTTGCTTTGCCATCCAATCCCTCCTATAGACTTTCGTAAGATTAAGGCAGGCCATCTACTCCTAAATGCCCCTCTCCCTCTACTGTTAAACATATAATGAATGGCGCTAAAAGTAAACGTTTGGCTATGGACTTTTATCAGTTGTTTCTCAATTATGTTGATAATGATTTTCATTTGCGTTAAGGTAGAGATAGAAAAGATTGCGTTATTACGAGGAGGACAACAACATGGAAAAGATGAAGGATATTACAATTATTGGCGGTGGCCCTGCAGGGATGTTCGCTAGTTTTTATAGCGGTTTACGAGGTATGAGCGTACGAATTGTGGAGTTTCAAGATAAATTGGGAGGTAAAATGCACGTTTACCCCGAAAAAATCATTTGGGATATTGGGGGTGTAGCACCTAAACCATGTTATGAAGTAATCCAAGATATTGTTGCTCAAGGGTTGCACTTCTCCCCTGAGGTTAAGTTAAATGAGCGCGTGATTGATATTAAAAAGCTAGCTGAACAACATTTTGTTGTAGAAACTGAGAGTGGCGAGGTGTTTCACTCTAAAGCAGTTATTATTGCTGTAGGCGGCGGTATTATTAAGCCAATGACGCTTGATATTGAAGGTGCAGAGCGCTATGAGGTAGCGAACCTTAATTATGTCGTGCAGTCTGTACAAAAGTATAAGGATAAACATGTGTTAATCTCTGGCGCAGGTAATGCGGCACTGGACTGGGCAGCTGATCTTGCGCCTCACGCCAAAAGCTTAACGCTTTGTTACCGTAAGGACGAGATTTCAGGGCATGAACATATGAAGGACGAGCTTGCGGCACTTGGCGTTGTAGAGAAGAAGCTAACGGCGATTAAGCAATTAATTGGTGATGAAAGTGGTAAAAAAATCAAAGAGGTTGTACTTATAAGTACAGAGGACGGTACAGAAGAAGTGCTAGCGGTAGATGAGGTAATTATTAGCCATGGCTTTAACCGCGACGCTGCTTTAGTGGATAATGCGTCAGTACGCTTAGCGCGCCATGATGATTTTTATATTCAAGGTCAAGGTAACGCACGTAGTTCTGTAGATGGCATTTTTGCTTGTGGTGATATTTTAAAGCATGAGGCAAAGGTACATTTAATTGCAAGCGCATTTAATGACGGAGCGAATGCGGCTAACTTAGCTAAAAAGTATATTGAGCCAGAAGCGTATGATAACGGGCGTGTATCGAGCCATAATGAAGTGTTTAAGGAAAAAAATAAAGAGGTCTTAAAAAAATACTTAGTTAATGCTTAAGCTCTAATTCGCCAGATGTCGATAAGTTAACGACATCTGGTTTTTATATGTATACATATAAAAAGAGACTGACATATGTCAATCTCTACTCTAACCAGTTTGGTTCATGTGCTACTTTATGATGGGTTGCTAAGCTCACCAGTACAAAAACGACAAGTGAACTGAGGATTGGCAGCGTTACAGTATGCATCCCAAAAATATGAGGTGCTAGTCGGTCTATCGCAATGTAGAGGGTCATCCCCGTTATCATAGAGGCAATGGCCCCGTAACGGTTAGCTTTTGGCCAATATAGCCCAAGCACGACAGACCAAATAAATACCGCTTCAAGTCCACCAAAAGCAAAGAGGTTAAGCCATACAATAAGATCAGGTGGGTTCATCGCAAAAAACACGACGGTTAAGCCAATGGTTGTTGTTACGATGAAGCTCGCCTTTTTAATTTGAGCATCACTTGCTTCAGGCTTAATGTAATTTAAGTAAATGTCTTTTACGACAGTCGAGCTAACTAAAATGAGTAGCGCATTTACGGTAGACATCGTTGCTGCCATAGGAGCCGCAAGTACAAAACCTGCAACAGCTGGCGGTAGTACTTTGAGTGTAAGAAGCGGCATTACCTTATCGCCAATTTCCACACCTGGTAATACAGGGCGCGCAAGTACACCTATTAAATGCATACCAAACATAATTGTACCAATAGCAATTGTGCCAATTAAAATTGCGCTATGCATACTTTTAGCATCTTTATAACTCATAGCCCGTACCGCAATTTGAGGTAGCCCCACTACCCCTATCCCAATTAAAATCCAAAAGGTAGATACATATAACGGAGTTAGTTCACCTTCTGCTCCGTAAGGCGAAATAAAGTTCGGGTTTTCGGCAACGAGGGCACTCATGATTGCGTCAATACCACCACCCGCAATAATCGTACCAATGAGTAAAATTACCGTACCAATGACCATAATGGAGCCTTGTACGGCATCTGTTAATGCTACGGCTCTAAAACCACCAATAATGACATAAATTAGTACGGAGCTAGCGAAAATAAAGAGTGCGGTTGTATAGCTAAGACCTGTCAATGACTCGATTAAACGCGCGCCGCCTACCCACTGTGCCATCATAGATGAAAATAAAAAGACAATAATCGCAATGGCGGACATAATGACAATGAAATCACTTTTATACCGTACACGTAAAAAGTCAATTAAGGTAATGGTTTGAAACTTGCGCGCAATAATCGCAAACTTTTTACCAAGTACCATTAACACAAAGTAACCTGCGGGTAGCTGTGCCATTGCTAATAACACCCAGCCTAAGCCTTTGGTATACGCTACCCCAGGCCCGCCAATAAAGCTACTTGCGCTACCATAAGTGGCAATCATCGTCATAGCTAAAATAAAGCCACCCATTTCGCGTCCACCTAAAAAATATTCCTGTAAAAAGGAGTCAGTCGTACGTACCTTGCGATTGGCCCAAATGCCAATCATAAATATTATGATAAGAAAAAGTACGAGTGGTACGATGACTTGCCAATGAATCATTGTGCATCCTCCTCATCATCAAATGGTACATCTTTAAAGAAGACTTTAATAACAAACCATAATAGTACTAGCATAAAAATCGTGCCTGCCATGCAGCTATAAAAAAACCAAGCAGGGAAGCCCAGTACATAGCTGTACGCTGTTGGATCGCCACTCCCTAGCCCATAAGCAAAGCCAAACCAAATGGCAAAGTTAATCACAACTAGCACTACCCCAATAAGCGCCTCACGATTAGCGACTTTAAATCGTTTATCCTGCAAAACATCCCCCTCCTTATTTGTTTATTGTACTAATAAGGGAGGGCAAAGAAAAGAGCCACTTCACAAAGGAAGCGGCTCTAATCACTTATCGTGCAACGCGGCAATCTAACTGCATAACACGTTTGCCATTTTGTGTTATAGCAATAACACCATAATCTGGCGCTATATATACTATAGAACTTCCATATCGATAGGTATGTTTAAGTACAACAACATTTGCTTCTAACGTGGTAACGTGGGTATACTTATATTTTCTTTAATGAGCATACCATTACTATCGAAGCGGCTGGGCATTTCGTTGTCAATAAAGCGGTTATAGTGCGCTGTACAAGTTGTAACAGTGCCATAGCGATTAACAGACCAAAAATCAATCATGTTTTTCACCTGCCTGTAGCTTGTACATTTCGGCATAGCGTCCATCAAGCGCAAGTAGCGCTTGATGTGAGCCACTCTCTACGATTTCGCCAGCTTCTAGTACAAGTATTTTATCCGCTTGCTTAATGGTAGATAGACGGTGGGCAATCACAAATGTCGTGCGCCCTTGTTTTAGTACATCCATCGCATGCTGAATAATTTGTTCGGTTTCAGTATCAATATTAGACGTTGCCTCATCTAATATTAAAATTGCAGGGTCAAAGGCAAGTGCACGCGCAAAGGAGATTAATTGGCGTTGCCCTGCTGAAAGCGTACTGCCCTTTTCGATTACAGGTTCGTCTAAACCCTTTGGTAAAGTCTGAATGATACGCTCGCCACCTACTGCTGTTAGTGCTGCTTCGATTTTGTCACGCGTAATGCGTGGGTCATTTAAGCTAATATTAGACGCAATCGTGCCTGTAAATAAATACGGGTCTTGTAATACAATGCCCATATGTTGGCGGATGGCTTGGCGTGAGCTTGTTGTAATTGGCTTACTATCAATCGTAATTTGCCCCTTGGTAGGGTCATAAAAACGAAAGAGCACATTCATAATAGAGCTTTTACCTGAGCCTGTATGTCCTACAAGTGCCACTGTTTCACCTTTTTTTGCTTCAAAGGTAATATCTTTTAAGACGTATTCGGGTTCGTTGTAGGCAAACCATACGTGGTCAAAGCGTACATTACCTTCATAGCGTGGTAACTTTGTGTCATCTACAGGCTCGCCTGTTTCGTCAAGGAGCTCAAATACACGCTCAGCCGAGACTTTAGCCTTCTCTAAATGAGGTAGCTGATTAACAATCCCCATCACAGGGCTAAAAATACGCGTAATATAATCCACAAAAGCGTATAGTAAACCAACAGAAATGGCACTCTCAGCTCCTAGTGCTTGATTACCAAAGTAAATAATAAACGCCATTAAAGTGAGTGATTGTAACGTATCTACCAAGTTATGTGAAGTGGCTGAGTCAAGTATTAGGAGCTTATTTTGGTAGCGGAAGTGCTCCTCATTACTGTCCTCAAACTCTTTTAGCATTTTTTCTTCTTGTCCGAAAGCTTGAATGACCGTCATACCTTGAATGGCTTCGTTAATACGTGCGTTCATATCACTAAGCTTACTGCGTACGATATGGTTATACTTAGATGCAATTTTGCGGTAAAGCACTATCCAAACAAGTAAAATTGGGATAAGCAGTAGCGCAATCATTGCCATGCGCCAATCTAAAATAAAGAGCGCAATATAAATGCCAATGATCGTCATGCCACTTGCCGCAAAGTTAGCGAGCACTGTGACAAATAAGTTACGTATGGTCTCCGTATCATTCGTAATACGAGATACTACCTTACCTGCTGGTAAATTATCAAAATAACGAATCGGTAAAGTTTGAACATGCTCATATACATCATTACGGATTGTTTGCACAATACGATTTGCGCCCTTTTGTAGTAGCAACGCTTGAAAGTAGCGGAAGATAGCGGCAATAATAGCTAAGCCGAAAAACAGCCCAAGTAGCATAATTAACGGTCTTGCTTCAATTGTCGTAGCATCCGCGATATGTTCGTCAATAATTTTTTTTGCGATAAATGGTCCTGATACGTCCGCTGCAACGGCAATCAGTAATAAAAAAATACCGAGTAGTAAGGTGTTTTTATACAGAAGGGCGTACTTGATTAAACGCTGTGTTGTTGTCATGACGTCACCTCCCCTAGTTGCTGGCGGTCATATTGATCTTTATACCAACCACCTAGCGCAAGCAGTGATGCATGTGTGCCCTGCTCTATAATTTTGCCATCCTCTAGTACGATAATAGTATCTGCGTGCTGGATGGCAGAAAGACGGTGCGTAACGATGATAGTTGTTTTATGCGCACGCACCTCACGAATATTAGTAATAATACGTGCTTCGGTTTTAGCATCTACTGCTGAAAGCGCGTCATCTAATAATAAAATCTCGGGCTCACGAATTAAAGCACGCGCAATGGAAATCCGTTGCTTTTGCCCGCCTGATAATGCTACACCCTTTTCACCTACACGCGTGTACATGCCTTCAGGTAAACGTTCAACATCTTTGTCAAAGTCTGCTAGGCGCACAGCTTGCTGTAGTTCTTCCTCTGTAGCAGAAGGTTTACCAAATAAAATGTTTTCGCGTACGGTACGTGAAAATAGCACATTGCTTTGTGGTACATAACCAATCAAATCACGTACTTGTGATTTAGCGTAGGCTTCAATTGTATGGTTACCAAAGGCAAGGTCACCACTGCCCTTTGGGTACTCACGTAGTAGCTGTTTAACAAATGTACTTTTACCACTACCTGTTTTACCTACAACGCCAATGGTTTCGCCACGTGCGATACGCAAATTAATAGCTGCTAAGTTTACACGGTCAGATTGCGGATAGGTAAACGCAAGGTTAGTAAAATCAATCGTTTGTGGTGCACCTGTTAGGATAGTGTCCATTGGGTCAACGACTACTTCTTTAGTGTTGAGGGTTTCCTCTACACGGTCAAGCGAGGCATTGCCCATCTGCATAACATTAATAAGCTCACCAATCGCAAACATTGGCCACACAATCATGCCAAGGTAAACGTTAAACATCACAAGTCCACCAACGGTCATTTCACCGCGAGAAACGAGTACGGCTCCGTAACCAAGCCCAATCATATAGCTAAGTGTTGTGATAATTTTAGTAAGTGGGTTAAACAACGCCTCAATACGTTTAACCTGAATATTTTTTTGGTATACATCCTCCGTCATTTGAGCAAATTGCGCTTCCATATCACGTTCTTGTACGTAGGCACGTACAACGCGCACGCCCTCAACTGCTTCTAGTACACCATCATTCATTTCACCAAACGCTGCTTGTGCCTTCATATAGCGCTCGTGGATTTTTTTACCTAGCACCTTCATCGCAAACGCTAAGATTGGTAGTGGTAAAATCGCGAGTAATGTTAGCTTCCATGACACCATAAACCCCATCGTCACAATAATCGTTACTAAATAAATGGTGGAGTCTGCGAGCGTTAAAATCCCAAAGCCTGCCGTATCAGCTACTGCAGTTAAATCATTTGTAGCACGCGCCATTAAGTCCCCTGTACGATTTTTTTCGTAAAAAGAGGGTGTCATCGCTAAAAACTTTTTCATTAAGCGTGAGCGGTATTGCTTCTCTAAGCTGTTAGCTCCACTAAATAATTGGTATTGCCACACAAAGCTCACACTATACATCACAATAATTGCCATACCTAAAGTGACAATTTGTTGTGTTAAATATTCTTGTGTCAGTGTACTTTGATGAATGGCATCTACCGTTTTGCCTACCAATAAGGGTGGTAGTATTGCTAAAGCGTTGGCAATACAAAGTAGTAATACGGCAACCGTATACTTTTTCCATGA
This sequence comes from Metalysinibacillus saudimassiliensis, assembly GCA_000935965.1. Taxonomy (GTDB): domain Bacteria; phylum Bacillota; class Bacilli; order Bacillales_A; family Planococcaceae; genus Metalysinibacillus; species Metalysinibacillus saudimassiliensis. The sequence goes on along the minus strand of LN483073.1, from coordinate 669,296 downwards.
GGCTTTGTAAAACCAACTGAGCTTCCTTAATACTTCAAACATACATTTGCTCCTTTACTAACCGTCGTCTGTAGATTCCTTTTGTAATGTTTTACGTTGTACTGTGATGTTCATAACACGCACTCCTTCTCTTATTTTTAGCATTCTCCCGAAAACACGAATAAAAAAGACGCATACTCTTTTAGAGCATGCGTCGTAAAAAAGGATAAGCTTCCACACCTATCCCGTCTATAATTTAACGGAGTAATAAACGTGTGGTAAGTGTATGAAGTTTCGTAGTTGTGTGTGCTGTGATGTTTATCATGTCCCTTACCTCCTCATTTTATAATGCTCCCTTAGGCTACCACAATATTTTGAAAATTGTCAATCTATTTTAAAAAAAGAGGTAGCGCCTTCGCACTATCCCTTTCATTTTACTAAGTGAAACGATTGATTAATGCTTGTAATTCGGCCGACATACGAGCCAATTCTTTTGTAGCCTCGTCAATTTCTGTCATGGCTGCTAACTACTCCTCAGAAGCAGATACAGCATGAATCATGTTACCAGAAATGCGTTTTTAATTGACCAGTCACCTGATAGCTGTTAGTCAAGCAAGCTATAACCTAATGCAGAACGCTTAATGACGCTTGATTTATAACTGTTTCGTATCAATTTGTTAGATTGTACATACTTTACTACACCTAAAATCAGTAAGGTAAATGACATAACAAGTGCGTTCAGTTTAGTGCGTAATGACATTCGTTTTTGCATCCTTTCATAGGTGACACAAGCCCCTACTTCAAAACGCTTTAGCGTTTAAATGGGGGTAGTTGACTTAACATTATCGGGTACATTAATTCGATAGATTTATGTATTTTTACAAAATAACTATAAAAAATAAAAAAAGCACATTACACGAGGTAATATGCTAAAAATATTATAATAAACGCTTGCGAAGTTCTGCAGGGTCATTAGGTGATAATAAACCAAATGGAATATCAAATACGGTATGTGCACCCGTTGCACCTTTTTGCGCTAAACGGTGAGCTGCACGTGCATAGGCTACAAGTACACTTGAAGTAAAGCCAGGGTTACTACCAAGTTTTAATGAAAACTCGATAATCTGCTTGTCTCCTTGTGCGCTTTCCCCACTACGAATGACAAAACCACCATGTGGCATGCCTGTATGCTCTGCTTCAAACGTTGCCTCATCAATAAAATGAACCGTAGTATCATAATCTGCGAAGTAGTTTGGCATTGTTACAATTGTTTCTTCAATAACCTTTTGATCAGCGCCTTCATCAGCTACAATATAGCACACGCGCGCATGCTTTTCACGCGTGCTAAGCGTTGGGTTTTCGCCGTTGCGTACACGGTTAACGGCTTCTTCGATTGGTAATGTATATTGAACACCGTGTTTAACGCCCTCAATGCGTCGTACAGCATCAGAATGACCTTGGCTTAAGCCCTCACCCCAAAATGTGTATGTCTCGCCCTGTGGTAGTACGGTTTCGCCTAGTAAGCGATTTAATGAAAATAAACCTGGGTCCCAACCCACTGAAATAACGGATACATGGCCACCTGCTTGCGCAGCAGCATCCACCTCATCAAAGAATTTTGGGATTAGAGCATGTGTATCAAAGCTATCTACGGTTGTAAAGTGCTTAGCTAATGCAGGTACTTGCTCTGGTAAATCAGTTGCTGAGCCACCGCACAATAACATTACGTCAATTTCACCTTTAAATTGTACGGCCTCATCTAAGTGGCACACCTGCGCGCTTTCTGTTGCGATAACAACACTTGAAGGATCACGACGTGTAAATACTGCCACTAGTTCCATATCATCGTTTTGTGTAATCGCTTGCTCTGCACCGCGACCTAAATTGCCGTATCCGACAATGCCTACTTTAATTTTACTCATCTTAACGCCTCCTCTACGTTAGTATCATACGGTGTATACAAAAAATTCACAATACTTTATACGTAGAATACAAAAATTTCTGTATTTTTAAACAAAAAAAGAGCCGTCCATAAAGGACAGCTCTTCTTTAATTGGTTGCTTACTCTGCAGCTTTCGCGCGAAGAACCATTTGTAGGATACCACCGTGACGGTAGTAGTCTACTTCTACTTCTGAGTCGAAACGAGCTAAAGCTTGGAATTCCTTAACTGTACCGTCTTCAGATTTAGCAGTTACTGTTAGGATATCACGAGGTTTAACGCCTTCAGCGATGTTAACAGAGATTTCTTCTTTACCAGTTAAGCCTAAAGTTTCAGCAGATTCGCCAGCCATGAATTGAAGAGGTAGAACACCCATCATTACAAGGTTAGAACGGTGAATACGCTCGTAGCTTTGTGCGATAACTGTTTTAATGCCTAAAAGGTTAGTACCTTTTGCAGCCCAGTCACGTGAAGAACCCATACCGTAGTCGTTACCAGCTAATACTACTAAGCCAGTGCCGTCTGCTTGGTACTTCATGCAAGCGTCGTAGATGTACTCTACGTCGCCAGTTGGCCAGTACGTAGTGAAGCCGCCTTCAGTACCTGGAGCAACTTGGTTACGGATACGGATGTTAGCGAATGTACCGCGCATCATTACTTCGTGGTTACCACGACGTGAACCATATGAGTTGAAGTCGCGAATCGCAACGCCATTCTCGATTAAATATTTACCTGCAGGTGTATCTTTACCGATGGCACCAGCTGGAGAAATATGGTCAGTTGTAATTGAGTCACCAAACTTAGCGATTACACGCATGTTATCAAGGCTTTGGATTGAGCCTGGCTCTTTTGCAAGACCTTGGAAGAATGGTGGGTTTTGGATGTAAGTTGATTTGTCATCGAATGTGTAAAGAGATTCAGTTGACGTTTCAATTGCATTCCAAGCTTCGTTAGCAGTGAATACTGTTTCATATTCTTTTTGGAATAATTCACGAGTAACTACTTGGTTTAATACTTCGTTTACTTCTTCAGTTGCAGGCCAGATGTCTTTGAAGAATACATCTTTACCGTCAGCTGTTTTACCAATAGCGTCTGTTTGTAGGTCGATGTCTACAGTACCAGCTAATGCGTATGCAACTACTAATGGTGGTGAAGCAAGGTAGTTAGCTTTTACAAGTGGGTGAACACGGCCTTCGAAGTTACGGTTACCAGAAAGTACAGAAGTTACGAATAAGTCGTTGTCTTTAATCGCATCTTCGATTTCTGGAAGTAAAGGACCTGAGTTACCGATACATGTTGTACAGCCGTAACCTACAGTGTTAAAGCCAATTTTGTTTAGGTATTCTTGAAGACCTGAATCTTCTAGGTAACCTGTAACAACTTTTGAACCTGGTGCTAAAGAAGTTTTAACCCATTTAGGAACTTCCATGCCTAACTCAACCGCTTTTTTAGCTACAAGACCTGCAGCGATTAAAACGTATGGGTTAGATGTATTTGTACAAGATGTAATAGCAGCGATTGCTACTGCACCTGTTGGGATTTCTACGTCGCCTTCAGCGAATTTAGCTGTAGAAGTTTTAGCGAACTCATCTTCAGTTAAACCGAAGCCTTGTACGCCCATTGGCGCTGTAACTGCTTCTTTGTAGCGTGCACGCATTTGAGATAGTGGAATTAAATCTTGTGGACGTTTAGGGCCAGAAAGGTTTGGCTCAATGTCAGCAAGGTCAATTTCTACTACGTCAGTGTATACAGGCTCTAATGTTGGGTCAAAGAACATGTCGTTAGCTTTAAGGTAAGCTTCAACAACTGCTAAGTGCTCTTCGTCACGGCCAGTTAAACGCATGTAGTTAAGTGATTCTTCGTCAATTGCGAAGTAACCACAAGTAGCACCATATTCAGGTGCCATGTTTGAAATTGTAGCACGGTCAGCTAATGGTAATTGTGGAACACCAGGACCGAAGAACTCTACGAATTTACCTACTACACCTTTAGCACGTAAAACTTGAGTTACTTTAAGTGCTAAGTCAGTAGCTGTTGTTCCGTTAGGAAGGTCGCCCGTTAATTTAACACCGATTACTTCAGGAATTGGGAAGTAAGATGGTTGACCAAGCATACCTGCTTCAGCCTCGATACCACCAACGCCCCATCCAAGTACGCCAAGACCGTTAATCATTGTCGTATGTGAGTCAGTACCTACTACTGAGTCTGGGAATGTTTCGAAAGTACCGTCAGCATTTTCGTAAACGTGTACAACTGGAGCAAGATACTCTAAGTTAACTTGGTGTACGATACCTGTTGCAGGTGGTACAGCGCGGAAGTTGTCATAAGCAGTTTGCGCCCATTTAAGGAAGTTATAACGTTCAGCGTTACGTTCGAACTCTAAGTCCATGTTCGCTTGTAAAGCTGCTTGGTTACCATACTTATCTACTTGTACAGAGTGGTCGATTACAAGGTCAACTGGGATAGCTGGGTTGATTTTAGCTGGATCTCCGCCCATTTCTTTCATTGCTGAACGTAATGAAGCTAAGTCAACTACTACTGGTACACCAGTGAAGTCTTGTAATACTACGCGAGATGGTTTGAAAGGAACTTCTGCTTCTGCGTCAGCGTCTTTACCCCATTTTGCTAAGTTGTCAACGTGGTCTTCTTTAATTACATAACCATCATATTGACGTAAAACTGATTCTAATAATACTTTAATTGAGTAAGGAAGGTTTGATACCTTTGCGATACCTGCTTCTTCGATTGCGCCTAAACGGAAGTAGTTATACGTTTTGCCGTTTACATCAAATGAAGCGCGGCTGTTGTGTAAATTTGCCATTTACGGTTTTCCCCCTAATAATTCTTATTGAAAAGGCTGATGTCTCAGCTACTTTCCTCCAACACCTATGATACCCGATTTTGCGACATAAGTAAATTACATTAATTTTATATTTTACTATAAGTTAAACTTATCAATGATGATAAATTACACTTGCGAAACGTTCTCAATAGTTTGATAATTTCTGATTGTGTTAATTTATTAATCCTTCGCATAAAAACAAGTTTATGCACAATTTTGTAAGGGTAAAGCTAATTATGAAATGGAGTGATTTACTAATGAAAACGGAAAACTTAGACAAACAGTTAAATGAGTTAGTATCAACATGGTCAGTGCTTTATACCAAGCTACACAATTATCACTGGTACGTAAGTGGCCCATCATTTTTCACACTGCATGTTAAATTTGAAGAGTTATATAATGAAGTAACATTAAACTTGGATGATTTAGCCGAACGTATTTTATCAAAAGGTGGCAAGCCGGTTGCGACATTAAAAGAGCACCTTGAGTTTTCACTAATTAAAGAGGCGTCAGGTAAAGAGGATGCAACGAAGATGGTTGAAAAACTAATCGCTGACTTCAAAACAATTATGAAGGCGTTAGACAATGGTATGGCGCTTGCAGCAGATGCTGGTGACGATCGCACAGAAGATTTATTAAATGCTCAGTTCCAAAGTTTAGAAAAACATACGTGGATGTTAAACGCCTACTTAGGCAAATAAATTTGATGAAAAGCAGTGTTCCTTTTAAATGAGGACGCTGCTTTTTTTGTTGGGCTTAGGTATAATTTTTTAGTAGCTTGTTTGTTTTATTTTTAATAAAAATAGTGTCGCTTAATTTGTTGTATTAGTACAAAAGAAAACAGCCACCGAAGTGACTGCTTGGCTCTTATAATTTAATCGAAATATATTTTGTTTCAAGGTAGTCTTCCATACCTTGACGTCCGCCTTCGCGTCCTGTACCGCTCTCTTTCCAGCCGCCAAATGGTGCTTGTGCCGCTGAAGGACCACCGTCATTTAAACCGATGATGCCGTATTCAAGCGCTTCACTTACATAAAACGCCTCAGAAAGATTCGTTGTAAAAACATAGGCTGCTAAACCAAATGGTGTGTTATTCGCACGCGCAATGGCATCATCAACATCTGTAAACGTAGTGATTGGTAGTAATGGGCCAAATGTTTCTTCTGACATACACTGCATGTCATCTGTTACGCCAGACATTACCGTCGGCTCGTAGTAATAACCCTCACCTGATGCGCGCTTACCGCCTGTTTCGATTACTGCACCTTTAGTGCGTGCATCTTCTACGTGTTCGTTTACTTTGTCAACTGCATTTTCATCAATCATCGGACCGATGTCCGTAGTTTTATCTAAGCCGTTACCGACCTTCATTGCTTTTACTTTTTCTGCTACTCGCGCAACAAATTTTTCTTCGATATCTTTATGCAAGTAAACACGGTTTGTACAAATACATGTTTGACCCGCATTACGGAATTTAGATGCTAGTACACCTGCAACTGCTACTTCAAGATCAGCATCTTTTAGTACGATAAATGGTGCGTGACCGCCTAATTCAAGTGATACCTTTTTCATTGTATCTGCAGAGTCCTTCATTAACTGTTTACCAACTTCTGTTGAGCCTGTAAATGTTAATTTACGCACACGGCTGTCGCTTGTCCAAGCACCGCCAATCTCACGTGCTGAACCTGTTACGATATTAATAACGCCTTTTGGTACGCCTGCTTGCTCTGCGTATTCCACTAATTTAATCGCTGTTAGTGGTGTTTGACTAGCAGGTTTAAGTACAGCTGTACAACCTACTGCTAAAGCGGGTGCGATTTTACGTGTAATCATTGCCGCTGGGAAGTTCCAAGGCGTGATTGCCGCTACAACACCGATTGGTTGACGTAGTACAAGCATGCGTTTGTCTGGTGCAGAAGCTGGGATTGTTTCGCCGTATACGCGTTTACCCTCTTCGGCATACCACTGGATGTAAGCATTCGCATAGCGTACTTCACCTAGTGCTTCTGCGAGTGGTTTACCTTGCTCCTCTGTCATTAAAGCCGCAATTTCCTGTTCGTTTTCTTTTACAAGCTCATACCAGCGATATAAAATGTCGCAACGCTCTTGTGCGGTTTTCTTTTTCCATGTTGTGAAAGCTTCAGCTGCTGCATCTACTGCTGCTGTTGCTTCTGCTTCACCACCGTATGGTACAGATGCCATTGGTTGTTTTGTGGCTGGGTTAATGACCTCGTATTGTTTCCAGTCCTTACCTACCCATTCACCATTAATTAAAAGTTCATAGTTTTTCATTTTACTTCTCTCCTTTTTCAACAACTTTACCTTCGTAAGCTGCTGCGTAGATGGTAAAAATATCTTCCAACTCTAATTTTAACGGACTTCGTGCTAAAATTCTCGTTTGCAGTATCGCATCATCCGTTAATGATTGGATGGCTTCTTTAGGAATCGAAAATTCTTGTAATGTTAAAGGAATATTAATATCCTCTACTAAACGTTTGAGCTCACGCACACAAGCTTTAGATGCTTCGGTTTGTGACATGCCTGATGGACTGAAGCCCATTGCTTCGTAAATATCCTTCATGCGCTCCTCACAACTTGAACGAATATAACCCATTACATATGGTAATAATACCGCGTTTGACTCACCATGCGCTAAGTGGAATTGACCACCTAATGGGTAAGCTAAACCATGTACGCCTGCAACGCCTGCGTTAAAGAAAGCAAGACCTGCTAAGTAGCTACCATAGCTCATTTTTGTACGCGCTTCTTTATTGTCACCTTGGTGTACAGCTGTACGGATAGATGAGCTAATTAAACGAATCGCCTGTAGTGCTAATGCGTCAGAAACAGGGCTCGCAAATTTCGATACATATGCCTCAATCGCATGTGTTAGCGCATCTGCACCTGTAGCTGCTGTTACTTTAGGTGGTAAAGACATGGTTAACTCAGGGTCAACAATTGCGACGTCAGCGATTAATGCATCATGTGCCACAACGTCTTTTGTTGTTTCAAGCGCTAATACCGAAATATTTGTTACCTCAGAGCCAGTGCCTGATGTTGTAGGAATTAAAATTGTTGGTAAACCTTTATGCGTTACTTGACGTGAGCCTGTTAAGTTTAAGTAATCCGCTACTAAACCTTCATGCTGTGATAGTACACCCGCAAGTTTACTTAAATCTAGGGCGCTACCGCCACCAATACCGATAACGGCATCAAAATTATTGTCGCGTGTAAACGCTACAAGTTTTTCACCAACCGCAAGTGGCGGCTCAGGTACTACTTCTGTGTAGACCTCGTATGTCATGCCAAGCTCCTCTAACGGTGCAATCACATGGTTTGTTAAGCCGATTTGGTGTAAAAATGGATCTGTCACGATTAAAATATGACGTGCATTAAAACGTTTTAGCTCTGCTGGTAGGTGCTCCATTGCACCCCATCCTGTATAACTCAGTGGTGGTAATGTAATTTTTTCAGACATTTTCATTTTCCTTTCTTGCGTTAAATTCTGGTTGATTTTTTACGAAGGTATCGTCTACTTCACCACGGAAGAAGTCTTTACCATAAATTAAGAATACTAATAAGATACCAACGCCGAAGCCCCATGCTGCGCCTTTAATCGCTAGCACACCGCCGATAATACCAGCAATACCAAGGTCGCGTTGACTGCGTGCCTCAAGCACACCTACTTTAACACTTACATAACCTTGAATTAATAAAGTTAAAGCTAAAGCTACACCAAGGATTGGCTGTACAAGCCCAACAATCGGTAATAATAATAAACCTGTATTTGTACCAAAGCGGAATGAACCAACACCGCCAAAGAATGAATCCATTGCTGCGCGCCCTTTTTTGTAGCGCTCAACCATAACAACTTGCATAGCTGACCATAATGGACCTGCCATTGTAACGTCTGGCCCTAAAATACTCATAGCTGCGTTACGGAAACCAAATACTAAGTGTGCGCGACTTGGGCTATAATCTAGCTTTTCGTCATCGCGTGATGCGTCAGCTTCTTCTACTAAGATGCGCGTTTGAATTACGTCACCAAATAGTACAATGTAAGCCGCAAATACAGTAGGTAGTGCCGAAATAAACATCATAAGTGGCGGTAAGCCTAAACCAAATACTGTGTACTCATTCCATAATGTTACAAAGTCAGGTTTTGAGAAGCCCCACTCAATTGTTGGCCATGCTGCCTCTTTAAATAATGGCGCAATAACTACCGCTAAAATAATGACAGGGAATACGCCAAGTTTTGCTACTAAGCCAAGCAGTGGATGACGCGTTTGCACGTGTGCAAAATGCTTCGAGAACATTAAATAAAAACCTAAGCCAACTGCGATAGTAATTGTCCAAGGGAATTGGTCAAAACGTCCGCCTAATTGGAATACTGATATAATTGCCGCAAAACCTGCACCCAAAATGATACCTGAGTTAAGCGCTGGTGGAATTAAACGAATGACCTTATTGGCAAGTCCGGTTGCGCCTAAGAACAAGGACAATATCCCAAGGGTCAACTGAAAGGCTATCAACGCATGGACGCGCTCTGGACCTTCAGGGAATTGCTGTACATACAGCATAATTAATGGTACGGCTGGTGTAATCCAACCTGGCACGGCTGGGTCGCCGAGTAAGTGATGTAGTAGGTAAAATAAACCATTTAACATAACAATAGCTAATGCCACTTCAAATGGCATGCCGAGTAACTCTGTTAATAACGGAATCGCCGATAAATCGACTGCACACATTAACAGCCCTTGTACATAATCGGGCCATTCAAAACGATAATGAATAAACGGTAATCGAATTTTGAACGGTCCTGCTGGAATATGTGGTGCCTCCTGGCCATACTCCCTTTTCTTCCACAACATAGGTTATCCCCCTTAATGAATAGCTAATCCACACATTGCTAATGCTGAACTACTTCCACTTTTCTGAAAAATCTACGCAAATGAATACGTATACATTTCACAATAAAAAAATAATACCACGAAATGAATACGTATACATTCGATGATAAAAAGTAGAAGCAACTCAGCAAGGTTGCGTCGTGCTTCTACGAAATACTTTAACAGACTCGGTAATTTGGATGCAAGGCTTTTTTTCACTTTCAATCATTTTAATCAGCTCTTGAATGGCCACAAGCCCTAAATTACGCTCTGAAATACTGCCTACTGTAGTTAGTTCAATTGCCCCATGGCGACTGCGCTCCACATTATCAATCCCAATAATACTTAACTCCTCTGGAATTTGAATGCGCTCCTTATACGCAACATCCATCACCTCTAACGCGATAGAATCTGCACCACAAACAATGGCAGTTGGTGGTGCGCTTAATGTCTTGAGTTTGGCGTGTGCCTTAAACACCTCAGCCTTAGAAGCGGTGTCATGAATAATGAGCTCTTGTGGCAACTCACCTAATGCTTGCTGTACGCCAATAAAGCGGTCACGAAAAGTACTCACCTTTTGTGAGCCACCAATAAAGGCAATACGCGTATGACCTAAGTCCTGCAAATGCTTTGCAGCTAAATACCCCGCTTGCACATTATCAATTTCCACAAAATACTCATTGCGCGCATGCTTACGGTTATACGTAATAAACGGAATAGACATATGCGTAAGCTGCTCAAAAATCGCATCCTCTAAAAATACGCATGATAAAATCATCCCCGCCATCTTTGTTTGAATTGCCGTAGCGTACGCCTCGGCTAATTCATCATCCTGTACAAACTGCACATTCACTTGGTAACCTCGCTCATTAGCATACGTGACAATCGCTGACGTTGTCTCAACAAAAAATGGATTGTATAACGGACCCGATAATAAGGTAATCAGCTTTGTTGTGTCCTGTACGAGCGAACGCGCATGAGCGTTAGGCACATACTTTAATGCTTCAATGGCCGCTTCTACCTTGCGACGTGTTTTTTCTTGCACGCGGTCAGGGTGATTGAGCACGCGTGACACAGTCGCCTGCGAGACACCTGCCTGGGTCGCTACATCTTTAGATGAAACCATAAATACCCCTCCCTCTCTATTTGTTAAGTATACTACGACCCTAAAGAATTTGCCTACAAAAAAGAGAGCCCTATTTCAATCCACTCTCTCTATAAAGAGAGAGACAAGGTGGGGTGTGAATGGTTGAGTAAGTGACTTTTAAGTAAAAAAACTGTGCGAACCTCCTAGCTTTTTATGGGCACTTGGGGTTCGCACAGTTGTTAATTTTGTGGTATCCAGCTAATGAGTGCCGCATGGAAATCATGCGGGTAATGCCATTTGCCATCGACTTCTGCAATAAATGGGGTTAAGGCGGTTAGTAAATCTTCACGTGTGAAGGGTTTGTCTAATGCCTTTACACTTTGTTTTGCGAGTAATTCATCTAGCGTATCATACACATACGTACGCTTTAATGGCACTAACTCCACAGAAGCAAATATGCCCATGCCATATAAAATATTAACTAAGTCAATATAGTCACGGCGCGGATGCTTGATGGTGTACCCCATGCGCTCAAGCGCTAAATAATGCGGCTGAATGGGACCACTGGTCATGCCGATAATGGCTTTTTCTGTGGCGAATTGATTCATGCGCTCAAGTGTTTCTTTAATATCTAACATGCGGTAAAAACAGTTAACGCCAAAAATAACGTCATACGTTTTTGGTACGTCATAGCTCTCCCACTTTGCGTGCACAAAATCTGCATTGTCTAACAGCATCTCACCGCAGCACATTTGGAGGTAGCTTAGTACGGCCTCCGAGCTATCAATACACGTTACATGCTGTGCCGCTTCGAGTGTTGGAAAAGTATAGTTACCCCAACCTGGTCCAATTTCCGCCACGTGGTGGTGCGGTGCAATATGTTTACTCAGTACCGCAAAAATTTCGTCCGCGTAAGGATCGGTTTTACCTGCTTGTTTTTTTGCCATCGATTGTGCCCAAAAGGCTTCCTCTAAGCTATCATCTACCATGCGCTCTGGTAACTTACCTGTCCAGTCCTTCATGCCTTCTCGCCATAAATCTGCAAAATCAATTACTAGTGGTCCACGTCTCATCGCTCATCCTCTTTCGATTTTCATAATGTCATACACTTTTGCCATATCTACGTGTTCACGCAGGTGGTCAGCAACCATATTATAGGCTTCCTCGCGGCGTACACTATCACTTTTTACTTCACTAGGTAATGGTGTTAATCCTTTATCAGCACGCATCGCGTTTACTAAAGCACGGGTATACGTACGGTTATGGAATAAGCCGTGGAAGTACGTACCAATAATTTGTTCGTTATTCACAACAGCTCCGTCTACGCGACCATCGGCTAATGTCATAAAGGGCTCGCCACCAAGTAATGTCGTTTCGCCTAAATGAATTTCGTAACCTGTTAATGATAAGCCATTGCGCTCTCCTGTCATTTGTACCGTTTTTTTGCCTGCCGAAAAAACCGTCGCTACTGGGAGTAACCCTAGCCCTTTAGCTGCTGTGCCGTCGCCTTCAACTGCATCAGGGTCTGTTAACGTCTCGCCAAGCATTTGGAAGCCACCGCAAATACCAATAATTTTTGTGCCACGTTGCGCTAGCGCCTGAATGGCTTCGTCAAACCCTTCCTTGCGTAACCATGCCAAATCATCGAGTGTCGCCTTTGTGCCAGGTAGCACGATTAAATCAGGTGTACCAAGCTCATGCACCTTAGCTACTAAACGTACGCCAACCTCTGGCTCGTCAAAGAACGGGTCAATATCTGTAAAGTTTGAAATACGCGGTAAACGAATCATCACAATATCTAACGCAAACTCGCCTGCTTTTGGCTTTTTAAAACGCAGTGAAGATAGCGCAAGTGAGTCTTCTGCTTCGATATTGACATCAATATATGGCACAACGCCAAGCACAGGTATGCCTGTTTCGCGCTCTACCCACTCAATGCCATCATCTAATAACTCACGCATGCCACGAAATTTATTAATAATTAACCCTTTGACACGCGCACGCTCATCCTCATCAAGTAATGCCAACGTACCAATAATTGACGCAAAAACGCCACCGCGGTCAATGTCAGCGACTAATATGACAGCAGCATCGCTCATATGCGCCATTCGCATATTGGCAATGTCGCGGTCTTTTAAGTTAATTTCAGCTGGGCTACCTGCGCCCTCTAGCACAATAATGTCGTACTCTGCCTGTAATTTACGCACGGATTTTTCAATAATCGGTAGCGCTTTATGTACAAACTCATTACGGTAGCTTGTCGCTGTCATATCTAAAAAATGTTTGCCGTGTACAATGACCTCTGACACCATATCTTGCTTAGGCTTGAGTAAAATCGGGTTCATATGCGTATCCGCTACGACGCCTGCTGCCTCCGCCTGTACGCCTTGCGCGCGCCCAATTTCGCCACCATCTTGTGTCACGAAGGAGTTAAGCGCCATATTTTGTGATTTAAACGGCACAACTTTATAGCCATCTTGTAAAAAAATGCGGCAGAGCGCCGTGCAAATCATGCTTTTGCCGACGTCTGACGCAGTACCTTGTACCATAATAGATGTTGCCATTAAAACTCCAGCCCCTTTACTGCAGGTATACCTTCCTCGTAATAATGCTTGGTTGCTTCAATTGTAGACACTAAGTCCGCCAAATCAATTAGCTGTTGTTTAGCGCTACGACCTGTAATGACTAAATGCATGCCTGCTGGGCGGTTTTGAATGGCCTCAATTACTTCAGCTAAAGGCAATACATCCTCAACGGGAAACTTCGTAATCGCTAACGCATTATTTAGTTCGTCGAGTACAAGTAAATCAATGGACTCATCCGCTAAGGCTGCTTTTGCTTTAGCCCATGCGATTTGCAATGCCTCGCGGTGCTCCTCTGGCGTTTTTGTCCATGTAAAGCCAATGCCCATTTGCTCCATCTCAACGCCTAGCTTTTTTAAGGCGATTTTTTCGCCGTAGGTGCGGTCAGGTGACTTAATAAATTGCATATAGCGCACGTTTAACCCACGCCCAATTGCGCGTAAGGTTACACCAAGTGAGGCAGTGGTTTTACCCTTGCCATCACCCGTGTACATTAAAAATAAGCCGCGTTTTACAGCCATACCGTTTTCTCCTCAGCTGGCGTACGTTTTTTGTCGCCTAGCTTGTTGTCTTCTGCTGGGTATCCCATAAAAATTGTACCTACCACTTGTTGTGAGCTATCTGCGCCAATAAAGTCATGCATGCGTGCATCATGCACCAGACCAACGCCGCGCGTACGCCAAACAAAACCTAGTCCTAGCTCGTCTGCCGCTAACCACATTGATTGGATTGCTGCACAAACCGCAAAAACATTATCCTTTGTTGCATCCTCGTCACCTTCAACGATATCAGCGGTTACTACAATAACGGCTGGTGTTGTTTTAATGACTTTTAACGAGCTCTCCACTAAGTGTGGCTTCGTTGGGAAGCGCTCCTCTAAATAAGCGGTTGCTACTTGTTCGTAGCGCTTAAGTGCGTCGCCTTGTACTACGTAAAAGCGCCAAGGCTCACGATTTTTATCATTCGGAGCTTGAACTGCCGCCGCTAAAATTTGTTCAATTGTTTCGCGCGCTACAGGCTGATCCGTATAATTACGAATGGCACGGCGCTTTTCTAATGCTGTGAAAATTGACATTTGTCCCTCTCCTTATTCAAACCATTTAATTTTTTCGCGCATGCTTACAACATCACCCACGAGCACCATAGATGGATTTTGCAAACCACTAGCTACAATATCCTGTGCAATCGTTTCGAGTGTGCCTGTAATTGTACGCTGTTTTTCTGTTGTGCCCCACTCGATTACCGCAACTGGCGTTGTTGCTTTGCGTCCGTGAATAATGAGTTGCGAAGTAATATAAGCAAGGTTGCCAACGCTCATATAAAAGGCAATAGTATCAATGCCCGTTGCAAGGGCTTCCCAGTTTAAATAATCCTGTCCCTTTTCGGCACGACCATGTCCTGTAACAATCGCAAAGCTTGCCGCATGGTCACGATGCGTAACAGGGATACCTGCGTACTGCGGTGCTGCAATGCCTGCTGTAATACCTGGCACAAATTCAAATGGGATATTGGCATTAGCGCAAACTTCCGCTTCTTCGGCCCCGCGACCAAATACGCATGGGTCGCCGCCTTTTAAACGTGTTACTACCTTACCTTGCCCTGCTTTTTCTACTAATAGTTCGTGGATTTCGTCTTGAATTAAATGGTGTTTGCCTGGTGACTTGCCACAAAAAATAAGCTCAGCTGTTGGCTTAGCATGTTCAAGCAATGCTTTATTTACTAAGCGGTCATATAAAATAACATCTGCCTGCTGAATGCACTCTAACCCTTTAACTGTAATAAGCTTTGGATCGCCAGGACCTGCACCTACTAAATATACTTTACCTGTCATACACGTACTCCTTCTATGAGCTTATCTACAAAGTCCACACATGCTTGCATATTACCTTGCTGTACCCATACTAAAATTTGGTCATCAAGCAGTTGACGTAATAGCACATTACGTTGTACACCCTTTTCTGTTACGGCTAACACTTGTAAGCGCGCCTCTGCCAAAAAGGTAACATACGCCTCGTAGCTCTCATCAAACTGCTCATGTAGTTGTTGCTTTATTTTACGGGCAAGCCCTGGGTTAGCACCATTTGTCGAAACCGCAATGACTAAATCCCCGCGTTGCACCGTTGCTGTCGAAATAAAATTGCTACAGCTTGCATCGTCTGTACGATTAACAAGCTGTGTAGGGTGTGCCGCTTGTTGGATGGTGGCATTAACTGCTGCGTCATCCGTTGCCGCAAAAATAACAAGCTTGCCCTTTACATCAGTTGGTGTAAAGGCACGTTGTTGCCATGTAAAAGCACCCGCTTCATGCAGTGCTTGCATTTTAGGGTGTAGCTGTGGGCTAATGACTTCAATACATGCACCGCTATACTGCAATGTATTGTACTTTTGCCAAGCCACATGCCCACCGCCAACAATTAATACTTGCTGACCCGCGACATTTAACATGACAGGTAAATGCGTCGTCATTTTACTGCCTCACAAGCCGCTAACCAGTTATCCACAAGTTGGGGGTTAGACAGGAAGTGGAAGTGCGTATAGCCTGCAACTACCGTATTTGTTAAATAGCCCTCTTCCTTTTTACCAAAGCGCCCTTTTGTCGCATAGGCGGGCTGTTGCTCACCCGTATACTTCGAGTAATGAAACTCATGCCCACGTGCTTCTTCATCCGCACCGAGCAAAAAGTTACCTTCACGCCCAAAAATTTCGCGGTAGCCGAGTGCCGCAAGTTTTGTTTGCATCACAGCCTCACCTTTAATTAAGCCAAGCATTGGCACACGCTCACCCTTTGTATTGGTAATGGCCTCTGTTAAATACATATAGCCCCCGCACTCCGCAAGCGTCACAACACCGCGTGCAATTGCGGCCTTAACTGAATTATTGGCAATGGTATTTGCGGCTAATTCCTGCATATACTCCTCAGGGAAGCCACCACCAAGGTAAAGCCCCTTTGCATCTGCTGGCACGGGTTCATTAGCTAATGGTGAAAAGAACTTAAGTTCAGCGCCGCGTGCACGTAAAATGGCGAGGTTTTCTTCGTAATAAAAGTTAAATGCCGCATCACGTGCTACCGCAATTACTGCGCGGGTTGGCTCGTTGTCATCAAAGACGCTAGGTACTTTAGCAAGTTTAGTCGTCTTTGTAACGGCTAGTAGCTTATCAATATCTATGCCTTGTTCTATAAGGTCGGCTAATGTGTCAAAGAAGCCATTTAGCTCGCCGCGTTCAATCGCAGGCACTAGCCCTAAATGACGACTTGGTACATCCACTGCCGCATTTTTCTTTAAATAGCCGAGCACAGGTAGTTTACACTCCTGCTCAATTGCTGTTTTGACAATTGTGTAATGGCTGTCACTACCTAATTGGTTAACAATAACTCCTACAATGTTTGGCTTATCAGACAAGGTTTGAAAACCTTTAACAATTGCCGCTACACTGCGTGCCATACTTGCCGCATTTACAATTAAAATAACAGGGCTATCCGTAATCACACTAATGTCGGCGGTCGAGCCCTTATCATCTAGTGGTGATTTTCCGTCATAAAAGCCCATAACACCTTCAATAATCGCAACATCAGCATCAGCGCTTGCGCGTGCTACCACATCACGTACCGCTTCGTCACTAAACATAAAGCTATCAATATTACGTGACGGGCGGCCTGTAACCGCGGTATGGTAGGTTGGGTCAATATAGTCTGGCCCACATTTAAACCCTTGCACCAAATGACCACGCTTTTGCAAAGCCGCCATTAAACCAATGGTAAAGGTTGTTTTACCTACACCACTGCCCGTTCCTGCAATCACAAAACGATTGGTTTGCATACAACTCCCCCTTAAAACACTAGCTTAGCAACTGAAATCGTCACATTGCCTGACTTTTTCTTTTCGAGCACTAATTCACGTGCCCCTGAGTAGCGCAGTGCTGCTGGTTCGCTAACACCATACGCGCCTGTATATTTAAAGACCACATCCGATGGGTTGTTAAAGTCAATTTCATTTAACTCCTCTGGCGTGTACGTAATAAACTCCCATTCTTTCTCTTCTACTGTTTCGAGGAAACCTACCTCGTCTTTTTTTAAGTCAATCGTACAAAGCGCCTTAACGCTTTTTTCGGATAATTTAAGCTCCGCTAACGTCTCTTGAATAACGGCTTGGATTTCCTCTTTTGATGTACCGCGGTTACAGCCCATACCAATGACAATGGATTTTGGTCGGAAAATCGTACCATTCTCTAGCAATACTTCTTCATGTGGCTCAATGATACGGTCTGTAATCCATAGCGTCGCATCTGGCTTGGCCTCAATAACCGCTGCCGAGTTTGGGTAAATTTTAATATGCGAGGGCATTGGTACATCGCGCATCCACCAATCACGCTCACCTGTCTCTTGAATAATAGCCACATGTTCTTCATTAACAACTGAAGCACTAACAGGCGTTAGCTTTTCGTCGCTATCCCATGTCCAGCCAAAACGCGAGCCAAATAAATCAACCGGAATCGTTTTTTGTACGTCTGATGCTGTTGTAATAATAGGGCGCGCGTTCATTGCTGCTGCGATTTCGTACGTTAGCTCATTTGCGCCACCTAAGTGACCTGATAGTACGCTAATTACGTTTTCACCGCGGTCATCAACAACGACTACGCCTGGGTCTGTCTTTTTATCAACTAAAATTGGCGCAATCATACGTACAACCGCACCTAATGAAATAATTAAAATTAAACCTTTATACTGCTTAAATAATGCAGGTAATAATAAACGGACTGTGCCTGTAAACAGTTGGATATGACGCTGTTTTTCGTCCCCGCGCTCAAACTTTGCCATATAGTAAAGATCAGCATTGGGGAAGGTTTGGTGCAAATTGCGTCCCATTTCTACGCCATGCTTCGTAATCGAAACAATGGCGTAGTCGTGGCGCTTATCTACTGCTGGAATAATGCCCTCTTGTAGCTCAATCATTATCCTTCACACCCTTGCGGAAGCCATGCGTAAAGGTTTTGTCATACAGCTTAGAACGGTACTCATCCTTCTCTAAAATTGAAGGGTCAAGCGCCCAGCCCGCTAAAATCATCGCGTGCTTACGGATGCCGTTTTTGCGCATATCCTCATCTAAATTAACGAGCGTTGTACGCACGATTTTTTCGTCTGGCCATGTCGCACGTTGCACTACTGCGATTGGTGTATCATCGCTCCAACCCGCATCTTGTAATTCTTTAACGATTTTTTTCGTTAATGTTGCACTTAAAAATAGCGCAATTGTAGAATGGTGCTTCGCTAAATCGCGTAGTTTTTCGAATTCAGGTACAGGTGTACGTCCTTCTGCACGCGTTAAAATAAGGGTTTGTGTTAAATCAGGTACTGTTAACTCTGCGCCAACAGCTGCTGCTGAGGCAAATACCGAGCTTACACCTGGAATGATTTTATAGCCAATGCCTTCTTTTTTAAGCAATGCTACTTGTTCCATTGTTGCACCGTACATCGCAGGGTCACCTGTATGCATACGCGCTACGACTTTACCCGCGTTAACGCGCTCTACCATAAAGTCCACCATTTCTTGCAAATGCATACCTGCTGTTTTAACGACTTCAGCATCCGCTTTAGCATTGCTAATGAGCTCTTCACTAACTAATGAGTCTGTGTACATCACAACATCGGCTTGTTGTAAAATTTTTAAGCCCTTTACGGTAATTAAATCCGGATCTCCGGGACCTGAGCCTACAATATAAATGAATTTTTCCATTATTTTCGCACCACCATTAATGATAAGTAATTAAGTTCTACACCGTCTAGCTCGTTAATATCCCAAATGATTTCCTCATCTGACGTTACTTTTGTGACAACATGCGCTTTATCGCGTATGCCTAGGTCATCTAACACGTTAAGCATTAAATCAAGCACTTTTGCTACTTTGATAAAGACAATAGCATCATGTGTTTCGATCGCTTCACGCATCGCGTCGTAATCATCGTACGCAGGGATCATCGCTACGCGGTCATCACCGTCCGCTAATGGTAAATTTAAACGGTTAGCTGAGCCATTGAAAGAAGAAATACCCGCAACTGTTTTTGTTGGTACGTCAGGGTATTTATCTTCAAAAATACGCATCACATGAATAAACGTCGAAAACAACATAGGGTCGCCTTCTGTAACAAATGCTACGTCCTTGCCTTCTGCTAATTTTTCGTGCATCGCTTCAGCCGCTTTCACCCAGTCGCGCTCTAAAATGGCAGGGTCCTTTGTCATTGGGAATACAAGCCCTAGCATTTCTTTTTCGTCAGGGTTAATATACACATCTACAATGCGGTGTGCGTAGCTTTTACTACCGCGCATTTTTTTAGGATAAGCGATTACAGGGCACTCCTGTAATAAGCGGAAAGCCTTTACTGTAATAAGCTCGGGGTCGCCTGGGCCTACGCCTAGCCCCCATAATGTACCGTAGTTTGTCAATTTTCTTCTTCCTTTCGCGTGGCAGCTATAATATAAATCGGGTTAAGTGGTACAAAGCGTGTCATATGCAGTATTGGTTTACTGCGTGCGATTTGTGCTTGTGTAACAGAAACCTTAAAATCAGCCTTTTTAAATGCCTCTACAGCAAGGTAAAGGTTTTCGATGGTTGCGGCGTTTAACACAATTGTGCCGCCTTCATTTAAACGCTCACAGCACAGCGCAATTAAATCTGTCATTTCGCCGCCTGTACCGCCAATAAAAATGCTGTCGGGATTTGGGAAGGTGTCAAGCCCTTCTGGTGCTTTCGCATGGATAGCTGTCATATCCACACGGAATTTTTTTTGATTGGCCATGCAGTTTTCAAGGTCTGGTTCGTTTTTTTCGACACCAAATACTTGCCCCTCACGCGCAATTTTGCCCGCTTCGATTGCCATTGAGCCTGTACATGTACCAACATCCCACACAATGCTACGCTCATGCAAACGCATGGCTTGCAGTGTTAATACGCGGATTTCTTTTTTTGTAATAAGCCCTTTTTCAGGCTTACGCTGCGAAAACTCCTCGTCGTCAATGCCTAGCGGCCACACACGAACAGGTGCGGTTTGCTTTAAAATCACTACATTTAATGGCGAAAAACGGCCGACTTCCATCTCATCTAACGTATACCAACCGCATTTTTCTTGCTCACCTTGTAGGTTTTCGGCTACAAAGGCTTGGTACTCCGTCATATCAAAATGTTTAAGGTAGCTTGCGATAGCATTTGGACTATTGGTTTCGTCTGTTAAAAGTGCTACCTTCTTTTTGCCATTAATACGCTGAGCTAGCCCCTTAATTGGGCGACCATGTACGCTTGTAATATAGGCATCACTCCAGCCCTCGCCCATACGGCTAAATGCTAGCTGTACAGAGCTCATATACGGGTAAACCTCTATGTTGAGCTTAGCTGATAAATAACTGCCAATGCCATAAAATAATGGGTCGCCTGATGCTAAAATAATGGTGTTACGTGTTTCTTGTTCAAGTTGTTGGACTAATGCTTTTAAGCCGCCCTTTACCACTACTTTTTCGCCTTGATAATGTGGGAAGAACGCCAGTAAGCGCTCGCCACCGACTAACACTGCACTTTGGTTAATCCATTCAATATATTGCGGGAGTAGGCTAGCTATCCCGTTATCCCCTATGCCAATTAGCTTCATCGATTTCGTCAATGTCATCCGCCTTTCCAAGTAGCTCGCCCTTCATTGTATAAATCGAAGTGCTGAGCGTAAGTCCGCCGCGTACGTGGTTAAGCCCCGCGTAGCAACAAGCCTCGCATAAATGTGTAAAAAATTGGTCGAAGCCATGTTCGGCCATAATTTCACCTACTTGCGAAGCGGTGTTTGCATTTTTTACAAGCTCTAGTACTTCACCTGTTGCGCCAACATCTGCCGCAAGTTCGGCCATAAACTCAAAGTTAATGGGCGCGCTTTTTGAGTGCACCATCATTACGCCTTGCGCGACTTTCGAAAACTTACCCATCATGCCCACAAGTGATACTTTACGCACCCCTAAACGTTTGCAATGCTTAAGCGTAAAGCCAACAAAGTCACCCATTTCAATAAAGGCTTCTTCTGGTAAATCAGGGTACTCGGCAATGCCGTACTTTTCACTGCGTCCGCCCGTTGTAATAACTAAGTGGTCACAACCTGCCTCGCGTGCCACACTGATCGCCTGTACAATACTCGCCATATAGGCTGAGCTCGAAAATGGTACGACGGTGCCGCGCGTGCCTAAAATCGAAATGCCACCTAAAATGCCTAAACGACCATTAAGTGTTTTTTTCGCCATTTCTTCACCTTTAGGTACAGAAATCACCACATTAACCCCGCGCTCAATTTGATGCTCATCTAGCACCTCTTGCACATGCGTTAAAATCATTTTGCGCGGAACGGGATTAATTGCCGCTTCGCCCACAGGCACAGCAAGGCCGGGCTTTGTTACTCGCCCGACCCCGATACCCCCGTCTAAATGAATGCCTGGTGTGTCTGCCCAGCTTACTGTCGCTTGAATTACAGCAAGATGTGTTGCGTCTGGGTCATCGCCAGCGTCCTTAATTGTGTCACAGCGCACTGCACCCTCACTAAACACGTTTTCTTCGATTGTAAAGGTATGGTGACGTCCGATTGGTAAATAAATCGTTGACTCAGGCTGTGCCTCGCCCGTAATTAACGCCAGTAGGGCGGCACGTGCTGTCGCTGTTGCACAGGACCCTGTTGTATAACCGTGGCGCATTTCCTTCGGGTCTTTTTTCGGTTGCTGCATGCTCATATTACTCGTCCTTAGCGTCAGCTAATAAAGATAAACCGTTTAGTGCTGCAACTGTTACCGTACTTCCACCTTTACGACCGCGGTTAGTAATGTAAGGGATACCCTCTAATTTAAGTAGCTCCTCTTTTGACTCTGCCGCTGATACGAAGCCTACTGGCATACCGATAATTAGGTCAGGCTTTACTTCGCCTGCTTTAACTAAACGGATAAGCTCAAGTAGTGCTGTTGGTGCGTTACCAATCGCATAAATCCCGCCATCATATAATTTAGCTGCCTTTTGCATTGACATAATTGCACGTGTTGCGCCTGCTGCCTTCGCCGCTTTTGCTACGTCCTCGTCTGCGATATGACAAGTTAAATCGCCACCATGCTTTTGGAATCGCTTGCGACCAGAGCCTGCCTCAATCATTTGTACGTCTGCAATGACAGGTTTACCTGCACGAATTGCTGCAACACCTGCTGCGACTGCGTCAGGGTGCACTACAACACTACGTCCTAAATCAAAGTCTGCTGATGCATGGATAACGCGGCGTACTACACGCCACTCATCTTCTGTATAATCATGCGGACCAAATTCTTCTGCGATAATCGAGAAAGAGTAGTCGTAAATTTTATCTGGGTCTACTGTTAGTGGTTTAAAGTCTGTTTGGAAATCCATTCGTTTGTTCCTCCTAAAGTTTCGTTTAATTCGTTAATAACGCCTTCAAATGTGGCATGTGTATGCCCATATGCAATGTCTGGGCGCGCAATCATAATCGTTTGAATACCGCATTCGATAGCCGCCTCAAGTTTTTCGTCAACTGAGCCTACCTTGCCGCTCTCCTTCGTTACCATCACGTCAACGCCGTATTGGTTGTAGAGTGCGACGTTTAGCTCTTTTGAGAATGGCCCTTGAATCGCAATAATATTTTTTTGTGGCACTTCAAGCGCCGCGCATTTTTCCATATTATCTAAACGCGGAAGCATGCGCGCCAGTAAGCGCACACCTTCTACGTCGTTTAATACATTAGTAAAGGTTTGTAAGGTTTTACTGCCTGTTGTCAGCATAATGACGCCGCCTTTTGCTTTAGCGAGTTGCGCCGCCTCCTCGTAATCCTTCACTACGGTTACAAGTGGGTGACTGTAAAATTCGCGTTCACGCTCAAAACGAATATACGGTACACCTGCCGCTTTAGCTGCTGCCATTGCGTTTTTTGAGGCTTCTTCCGCAAAGGGGTGACTAGCATCCACAACAGCAGTAAAGCCCTCGTTTGTAATCATTTGCACCATATCATCTGCTGTATTGCGCCCTACTTTAACTTGTAGACCTGCTTCTTTAAGGCTTGTCTCTGCCGACGTTGTGACGACCGTTGCTGTCGGCTCATAGCCAGCTGCTTTTACTTGCACAGCTAACTCACGCGCATCTGATGTACCTGCTAAAAATAAAATCAATTTTTTGCCTCCGAATGGCAGTGCGCATGACTGTGGTCGTGTCCGTCACAAGCGTGGTCGTGATCATGTGAATGGTCATGGTCATGTGAATGGTCATGTGAATGTGAATGGTCATGGTCATGTGAATGGTCATGTGAATGTGAATGGCTGTGACCATGATGGTGATCGTCATCATCATGATGGTGATGGTGGTCGATAAAGTCCATTGCATTAATACGGTACTGGCAAGTATCACAGTTCATTTTCACTTCACCTGCTACGGCCTCATTAATACGGTCATGTAGCACATTTTTTAGCTTGTCATGGTAACCAAAGTACTCTGCAAGCTCAATGGTTAGTTCAGGGTAATCTACTTCATAGCGCTCTTTCATTTTTGCCATGCGCTCCATTAAAATGCCTGTAAATAAGAAGTACGGCAACATAATTACTTTTTTAGCGCCTAAGCGTGAACAACGCTCCATCCCTTCATCTACTAAAGGTGCAGCTACGCCCATAAAGGCTGGCTCTACAGTAGCTACGTTTAAACGCTCGTATAATAGACGGCTGATTTTATAAAAATCACTGTTAGCATCCGCATCACTACCACCGCGACCAATAAGTAAAACCGCAGTATCTTTATGTTCTTCTTCAATGGCAAAGCCTGTTTGTTGTAGGCGTGATAGTAAAATTTCGATAACTTCTTCATGGATGCCAATTGGGCGACCATACGTAAATTTCACATTAGGGTAATCCACTTTTGCTTCGTCAATTTCGTGCGGGATATGGATTTTTGAGTGCCCCGCTTGTAATAAAATAATCGGAATCGCATAAATTTCAGTTGCGCCTCGTTCAACCGCATTTTTAATACCTGTTGGAATATTTGGCTTTTCGAATTCTAAAAAGCACGTTTCGACAATATACTCCTCTGGAATACTTGGTGTCATTTGTTGAATAAAGTTACGTACCTCATCATTGCCTGCTGGTAAGCGGCTGCCGTGCCCTACGAATAAAATTGCTTTCATGTTGTTCTCTCCCTTAATCCCCACAAGGTGCAGGTTCTACTTTGATTTTTGACATCATATCAATAAAGCTAAAGCCGCCAATCTCTTTTACGCGGCGGAAATATTTAAACAAGCGCTCATTTGGGTGAGCATTTGCCTTATACTCCTCAACAATTTGCGAAACCATGCCAATAATTTGGTCGGCTGGAATGCCCTCTAACACAGGTTGCCCTGCATGTCCTGTACGTCCTACGGGTTTAGCCCCAATAAATAAATCAAACTTCCCTTTACGGTACACAATGCCAATATCCTCAAACGTTGCTTTATAACATGCCATACCACAGCCGTTAAAGCCGATATTTAACTCTTTTGGCAAACTAAGCCCTGCTAATTTGTCATAGAGCTCATTCGCTACAGGAATGGACTCGGTTTTTTCGCCGTAGCAGAAGTCACACGCTTTTACGCGTAGTACATCGCCAACTGGCTCTAGGTAAAAGTCTACAGACGCAAGCTTTTGTGTAATCGCCTCAGGATCCGTCGTCGGAATTTTTAAGACGATTTGGTGGTCAGGTGTATATTCCATTGTGCCTTTTTCGCCTACAACCTCAGCAAGCATTGTCATTTGCTGGGGTGTAAAAAACTTATTAGCTACGCCAGGACTTACCGCAAGCTCGAAAATAGACTCCATTTTTTGCTGTACCAGTTTTTTAGGCGCAGTCCCAGACACCATAGCTAGTGCGGCAGAAGCCATCTCAAGTGCGCTCTTTTTTGGCGCTTGTTGCTCAACTTTTACAGATTGGTGCGGTGCTGCCTCACTCTCACGCATTAAATCTTTGTTAGAGTAATCAAGGCTTGCCTCGCCTGTTTCTTGATCTAATGCCCAAGGCTCTGCTTCTTTCTTTAGGCGTTGGTGCGGGCGAAGCGGTTGTTTTTCGTCACCTAGCGTATATTTACGTTGATAGCCACGCGGTGTAATAATTTTATTATCATAATAGAAGGAAGACGAGTTACCAATAACAACAGTTGTCAGCATGCCAATGTCATGGTTTAGCATATCCGCTAAATTTGTCATAATAATGTTTTGATTATCACGGTAAGCTGATTTTACAAGCCCTACTGGTGTATCAGGTGAGCGGTACTCTAATAAAATACGCTGTGCCTCAACAATTTGGCGTGTGCGGCGACCACTTTTAGGGTTATAAAGCGCAATAACAAAGTCCGCCATTGCAGCGGCTTCAATACGCTTTTCGATTAAGTTCCATGGTGTTAAGTGGTCACTTAAACTAATCGTACATGAGTCGTGCATTACAGGTGCGCCAAGTAAGCTCGCACAAGAGTTAATTGCCGAAATACCTGGTACAACCTCAACCTCAATACCATCAGCCTCTGTCCAACCTTTTTCGACTAATACTTCGTACACTAAGCCAGCCATACCATATACGCCTGAGTCGCCGCTCGAAATTACCGCAACTGTGTAGCCCTCAAGCGCCTTTTTGTAGGCCTCCTGTGCACGCGCGACTTCTTCTGTCATGCCTGTGCCAATCACCTGTTGCTCAGGTGTCAAAATATTTTGGATTAAATCCACATACGTTTTGTAGCCAATAATTAAGTCGCTTTCTTTTAATGCCTCTACAGCACGTGCTGTAATATGTTTAAAGTCGCCAGGGCCAAACCCTACAACTAATAATTTTCCTTTTTTCTGTGTCATGCTACCACTCTCCAGCCTACTTATTCTTCGCTATCCCTTTGATTGCAGGTGTTTCTTCTGTACGAATAATCGCACCATCCTGCATCGTATAAACGCGATGTGCTTTAGGGCCCTCCTGCATTAACTCTTGCACAACTGTGCGTGCCGCCGCTTCATCTGGTACGTTATACCAGTTGCCTGTAGGATAGGCGGTTACGACACACGCATCCTTACAGCGCCCGTTACATTTTGTACGTGTTGTATGAATTTGCTCGTCTAAGCCAAGCTTTTCAATTTCATCACGTACCGCAAGCGTTACTTCCTCGGCACCTTTTTTCATGCATGAGCTACCATTACATAATAAAATATGGTGCTGCATCCCTACTAAATCCCACGTTGTCATACGCGTTCCCCCTTTATTGACCAACAAAAAAAGCCTTAACACTCGGTGGGTTGTTAAGACTTCTAATAAAAAGCGCGCATACTACTGCGTTAGCTAATTGTTATCCGCCATTTTCCCTCCGAAAATTGTAGAAATAATAGATAAAAGCAGGTTTCCTGACTTAAGCTATACGCCACAACACCTTCCCGAATAATTATTCAGTGGTTATTGTTGTAGCAACACTATTACAGTAGCGGGGGCTGTATTGGACTTTCACCAATTTCCCTTTATTTTGCGCCTCCTAAAAGGCGTAAAAACTTCTAACTATTTTGCAATATTCATTTTCTTTATCATATACTACTTTTGCATATTTTCAAACTGACTTTTTTATTGAGCTGTCTCTTATGCGTTTTTTCAGAACTTTCTACCTAGTTGGATTTTCCGAATAATAAAAAATCGTATAGCCAAAATTTGCTTGTCGTGCTAAGCTTATTTTGAAATAGCACATAGTTAGCCAAGTTAGGTGTTGCCTACGCAACGTAACAGGGAAGATTGGTGAAATGCCAACGCGGTCCCGCCACTGTAAGACGGAGCATACATAAATTGCCACTGCAAAATTTGCGGGAAGGCTATGTCATGCGTTGATGTCGAGTCAGGAGACCTACCTAGTTTGGATGTGATCCGTTTCAACCTACGAGGATGGGTGTGCGAAACAAGGCAGTCTGTATAGGGCTTGCTTTATTTTGTCGTAAACACTCTTATAGTTAAGAGTGCTTTTTTATATCCTCATACTTACTTTTACTTGAATAGGAGGATTTTTATGTTGAATTTTTTACCGAAGCTTAGTTATTTTGCAGTTATTTTACTGCTCATGCCTGAGCGTGCCTATGCCATGCACATCATGGAAGGCTACTTACCTGTTGGTTGGGCCATTTTTTGGTGGGTGCTAACCATTCCATTTGTGATTTTAGGCTTGCGTTCAATTAAAAAAACAATCGAGGAAAACCCCGAAACAAAAATGATTTTAGGGCTGTCAGGCGCATTTGCCTTTGTGTTATCAGCACTTAAAATCCCGTCCGTTACGGGTAGCTGTTCACACCCTACTGGTGTTGGGTTAGGTACGGTGTTATTTGGACCACTTGCGATGAGCGTCATCGGCTCAATTGTGCTATTATTCCAATCATTATTACTTGCGCATGGCGGTTTAACGACACTTGGTGCTAACGCTTTCTCAATGGCTGTCGTTGGACCTTTCATTGTGTACTTCACGTATAAAGCAGCGCTTAAAATGGGGCTATCGTTTTCACTAGCCGTATTTTTTGCAGCGTTTTTAGGTGACTTAGGTACGTATGTTGTAACATCACTCCAATTAGCATTAGCTTTCCCTTCTGAGGTTGGTGGCTTCTTCGCATCATTCTCTAAATTTGCGGGTATTTTTGCTTTAACACAAATTCCACTTGCCATTAGTGAAGGTATTTTAACCGTAATTGTTATGAACTTCTTAAAGAAATACAACTTCTCAGAGCTAAAATCACTACGTGTATTACCACGTAAGGAGGCTGCACAATGAAACAAAACTTAGTATTATTTGCGATTGTTATTTTGCTAGCGATTGTGCCTATCTTTATGCTAAAAGACGCGGAGTTTGAAGGCGCGGACGGCGAGGCAGAGGAAGCTATTGGTGAGATTAATGCGGGCTATGAACCTTGGTTCGAGTCGTTTTGGGAGCCGCCAAGTGGCGAAATCGAAAGCTTATTATTTGTCTTACAAGCGGCAATTGGCGCAGGCTTCATTGGCTACTTCGTAGGCTTTACACGCGGTAAGCATCGTAAAAAAGAAGAACTGTAAATGCTACTAATTGATAAATATGCGTATATTAATCAATTAAAACACGTTCATCCGATGGAAAAAATGATGTTCACGGCACTGCTGCTGCTATTTTCCTTAACAGTACGTGACACAACCATTTCACTCATCACATTTATTGTGATGAGTGCTTTTATCATTTTTGGGGCAAAAATCCCTTGGACGTATTATGTAAAGCTCTTACTGCTCCCTGCCTTCTTTTTGCTGACAAGTTTACTGGCCATCTTATTATCCTTTGCAGGTACAACTACAACACTGCCACCCCATATTTTTGCTTACTCCTTTGGCTCGTTTCAGGTATTTATTGGCGAGGCAAGTGTAGCTACAGCACGTCAGCTATTTTTTGTGGTGCTTGGCAGTATTAGCTCCTTGTATTTTTTAATTTTAACTACATCGGTACAAGCCATTTGCTATGTGCTGTATAAATGGCGTGTGCCTGCCCTTTTTGTAGAGCTATGTGAAATGACGTACCGCTTTATTTTTATTTTTTTAGAAAACACGCAAAAAATTTATATTGCCCAGCAATCACGCCTTGGCTATCAATCCCCTCGGCAGTGGCTACGCTCTGTTGGGTTACTTGTTTCTTCGTTATTTATTGAAGTGCTACAACGCTCCACAGAGCTAACAAATGCCATGCTCTCGCGCGGTTATGACCCAAGCAACACGACACCGCTTTATTTTGAAGAAGAATGGCAGTTTAATAAGCGCAACTGGGTAGGTATTATGGTAATATTCGGAACAATTGTTTTGATTTATGTAGGAGGTAGACAATGGTAAATTATTTTGAGCTAGACAATATTTCGTACCGCTACCCTGACGGCACAGAGGCACTAACCAAGCTCTCGCTAACCATTGGGCAGGGTGAGCGCATTGCGTTAATTGGTCATAATGGCGCGGGTAAATCTACGTTATTTCAACAATTAAATGGCATTTTACAGCCCTCTAGTGGTGATGTGCGCTTTAATGGTAAACCAATGCGTTATAGTAAAAAAGAGCTTGCCCATGTACGCCAGTCCGTTGGTATTGTCTTTCAAGACCCCGATGCTCAGTTGTTTTCGGGTAATGTGAAACAAGACATCGCATTTGGCCCGACTAACCTTGGCTGGTCAAAAGATAAGGTGCATAAACAAGTAAACTGGGCGATTAAAGAAGCCGAGATTGAAGCGCTACAAGACAAGCCCATTCATTTTTTAAGCCTTGGGCAAAAAAAGCGGGTGGCTATTGCAGGTGTACTGGCGATGATGCCACGTATTTTAATCCTAGATGAACCAACCGCTGGGCTTGACCATTACTACGCTACACAAATGCTTGGGCTACTAAAACAGCTCGAAACAGACGAGCGCACAGTGTTACTCTCCACTCATGACACCCAGCTCGCCTATGAATGGGCTGACCGCATTGTTGTGCTACACGAAGGTACGATTATTTATGACGGCAATCCGTACGATGTATTTTACCAAGATGATTTACTCCAAAAAGCGCACCTCGAAAAGCCGTGGGTGTTTGACGTTGCCGCTACATTAGGCGCACCTACACCATTACCACGCACGCGTGCCGCTTTAAAAGACTTTCTTAACACTACAAAAAATGACTCGCTCCTGTAAACAGGAAACGAGTCATTTTTTATGTGTTTTATACCCCTTGCACCCAACTTAAGCCCAGTGTACCTTCACCTGCGTGAACACCTACACAAATGCTAAGCTCTGTTATGCTAAAAGTTACTTGAGAAAAGGCAATTTGCAACTCCTCGCGCCACTTTTTTGCCCCTTCTTCATTATTACAATGAATTACCGCTACTTGTGTCACACCATGATGCAGCACATCATCACCAAGTTGCTTAACGACATAGCCGCGTGCTCGCTTATCCGCACGCACTTTTTCTTTCATCGTAGCTACGCCGTCTTCAAAACTGATGACTAGCTTAATATTTAGTAAATTACTTAAAAATAACTGCGTGCCTGACACGCGTCCGCTTTTGTGCAGTTGTGACAAGCTCGTTGGAATAAACGATAGGCGTGTACGATCTGCCATAGCCGTTAACTGTTCGGCAATCTCGCTTGCTGCTACACCGTCTGCCTGCATAGCGTTACCTACTTCAATCATTTTTTGCATCGGGAATGAGCCAATCTTAGAGTCAATCGGGTACACCGTAAAGCCCGCTTGCTCAGCTGCCGCAAATGCTGTTTGGTACGTGCCTGACAAATGCTTTGACGTATGCACCGCAATTGCAGATGTGTAGCCCTCGGCTTTTAAACGTTCGTATAAAGCTACTACTTCACCAATCGGTGGTTGAGATGTCTTTGGGTGCTCTTTCGTGCCTTGCAATTTTTCATAAAACTTTTCACTTGTTATATCAATTGTTTCGCGTATATCCATATCAGTAAATACAATGTGTAAAGGTAACACATGTACATTGTATTGTTTAATCACTTCATCACTTAGTAGCGCCGCTGTATCTGTAACCCAGGCGATTTTCTCCGTCATACTGACAACTCCTCTAATTTCCAAGCTAGACATTTTAGCCTATTTCATCCACTATACACAGCTAAACTAGCATTGCCTAGTGACATTTATCATATCCCTCCCCATTTCTTTTTAATTCTTCAGAAAAAGCCAACAAATCGCCATAAAAACTAAAAGTGGAGAGGGCTTGGTCAATTCCGATAGACGTTGGAGCACAAAAATGTGAAGAGAGCTTGGTGAAATCCGTTGGGCGTGGCAGCGCTTGAATACGAAGTGTTTGTTACTTCGAATGAAAGTGCGACATGACCTGAGGATTTAGCTCACTTCACTGGATTCCACAGCGGCAAAGGTGCTCTCTACCTTTGACAGCTGAAGTGAAACGACATGAGGAATTAGCCCTCGCAACTGGATAAACCTAAAAGTGGAGAAGAGCGTTTATCTGCGACACGCACTAGCATCTGTAAATGTCAAAATGCCTGTTCAGCTTCGGCAGGGTTGGAAAGCAGACATCGAAAGCGCTTTTTGCTTTACGTTGCTTGACCAAAGTTAGTCGCGTTGGCTAGGTACTTAGATTAAACAACGAAAACATACACCTCCTTCCCTAACCAACACCACTACAGCATTACACTAAATTTTTTAACCTAGGCTTATAACAAAAAAGAGTGGGTAGTAATGAAGCAAAAGGATAGGTGATGATGGATGACGAAGAAAACCATAAACCCTGCACTCACCCTAGTGCTGGTCTTTTTCATTGGCATTACACTTGGTACAGTGGCGCTAAAGTTACCGCTCGCTACCACAAGCACGATTACGTGGCTAGATGCGCTATTTACCGCTACTTCTGCCATGACTGTAACAGGGCTTGTTGTCCTTAGTACAGCGCACGACTTTACCGTAGTAGGGCAACTAATTATCATCACCCTCATTCAAGTAGGTGGGCTTGGCATTATGACCTTTGCCATCCTCGTATTTTTGGTGCTTGGTAAAAAAATCGGATTAAAACAGCGCTTGACCATCCAATTTGCGCTCAATCAAACTTCGCTCACAGGCATGGTGCATTTAATACGTATGATTTTACTGTACACCTTGTTAATCGAAGGGGCTGGTACATTCGTATTAGCGTGGCGCTTTGTGCCAATGTTTGGGCTGACAAAAGGGCTGTATTACAGCGCTTTCCATGCCATTTCGGCTTTTAATAATGCGGGATTTGCGTTATGGGACGACAGTTTAGTAGCTTTTGTGCGCGACCCACTCATTGTGTTACCTATTAGCGCTCTTATTATAGTTGGCGGACTTGGCTTTACCGTGCTGATGGACGTGCGTCACTACCCTACACGTCGCCGCCTTACGTTGCATAGTAAACTGATGCTGATTGGCACACTTATTATTACTACAGTCGCAACCGTACTACTTTTTGCGATTGAATATACACAAATCCTGCCCGTAAATGAACAATTTTTCGGTGCTTATTTTCAAGCAGTAACCGCCCGTACCGCAGGGTTTAACTCCGTTGATATTGGCGGATTAGAGGACGGCTCTTTATTTATGCTTATTATACTAATGTTTATTGGGGGCGGTAGTGCTTCTACAGCAGGTGGTATTAAGCTTACTACTTTTATTGTCATTATTTGTACAACGCTTGCCTTTTTACGCTCGCGCAAAGAGGTTGTGGTGTTACGCCGCACCCTTCGCCCTGCGATTATTACTAAGGCACTCGCACTTACAACTATTAGCTTATTGTGGGTAGTGTTCGTTACATTTTGCTTAACTTTAACGGAGCATGCGCCTTTTTTAACCCTATTATTTGAAACCGTCTCTGCTTTTGGCACTGTCGGGCTATCCGTTAACTTTACGGCTGACCTCAGCATGATCGGCAAACTGCTCATTATTGTAACGATGATGCTTGGTAAGCTCGGCCCATTAACGTTATTATTTAGCTTTGCGCAGGCAGAGCCACCAAAAATCGGCTACCCGCACGAAGATGTGGTCATTGGCTAACAAAAAAACCGCGATGCCTTATGCACCGCGGTTTTGTTTATGTTGTAAGCCAGTCAGGCACTGTGACATGTGCGTAAGCTGTTGGATGCAAAAGTTGACCAAGGCGCACTGCCCCTTCAATTAAACGCAGTGAAGGGCGGCAATACAAATGCTCCTCTAGTAAATGAATGGCATCTTGCTGTACAGCCGTCATTTGTGCCGCTTGTGGGCGCTTTTTAATCAGTGCTGGTTTCATTTTGTCATGCGCCACCCCAACCCATGCCATTAAAATTTTGTCAGGATCACGCGCCACTACGGTTTCCCACGACTGTTGTAAACTCGCTTCAGCACGGTCCGCAAAAATGTTGCGTGCCCCCGCTAACTCACTAATCTCCGTTAGCCAGTTAACCCCACCTGGTGTAAAAATCGGCTTCGGCCACCACTCCCAGTAAACCGACAGCGGGCTAACTGTTGCGGCAATCGCTTTAAGCTCTGCTACTTTTGCGTCAATTTGTGCATTAAGTACACGCGCACGCGCTGTTACCCCACACACTGCAGCTACTGCCGCTAAATCAGCCTGAATGTCCGCAAGGCTCTGCCCATTTAAAATCAAATGCGGTAGACCTGCCGCTTCGAGTGCTTGCACATTACGCCCCATCCCTGGCACGCTTAGTGAGGCAATTACAATATCAGGTGCGAGCGCCTTTACGCGCCCCATATTAATCGCTAAATCTGAGCCAAGTTGCGGCAACGTCTTGACACGGCTTGGGTAATCCGAAAAATCATCCACCCCAACAAGCTGTTCAGTTAAACCAAGGTGTGCCACTAGCTCTGTATTACTTGGACAAATCGAAATAATTCGCATAACCTCTCCCCCCTTGTGCCTTCATTTTGCGTGAGGTACTGCCTAAAAGTCAACCCACGCAAAAAAACAGCTACACCGCTAAAGGCATAGCTGTTACCGTTATTTTTTTGCCGCTTTTACATAAGCTGCGTCCCACTCAGGCGCTACTTTGCGCAGTGCTACAGGGCGTAGCTCGTCCTTAGTTACTAGCGCATGGACAGACGTTGCCGTTGCTGCTACCGTACCATCCTCATGTAAAATCTCATAGCCATACGTTGTACGCACACGCTCATGTTTTTCAATCCATGTACGGATGGTTACCGTTTGACCATAACGAAGTGCCGCCTTATACGAAACTTGTAAATCCATTACAGGCGAAACATAGCCAATATCCTCAAGATCAGCGTAGACAAAGCCTAAATCCTTCATCAATTGTACACGCCCAACTTCCATATAAATAATATAATTGGCATGATACACCACACCCATTTGGTCGGTTTCCCCGTAACGTACATCTAGTTTTGCTTCACTGCAATACATCCAATCACCTCGCTATTATTATAGCGAAAAATCTTTAGACCGTCACTTTTTTCGGCAGTGGTGGGATATCTGCTGATTTAAGTCCGTTTTCTTCGAGTTGTAGTGTAACAACAGGGTAGCGCGTCTCAAACATGGCATCCTCTACTCTTTGGTTAACTACATTAACTGCGCCACTGCGCGTTAAAATACCATTGCCTGATAAATCCACGCGTGAAATATTTTGGATAAGCTCGTCGGTATATGCCTTCTCTTTCGTAGATAGCGGTAACGCTGTATCATCAATATAACGCCACACGACATCACGCAGCATGCCCTGCGCCTCAATTAAACAAGTAAATTCCTCCATTTTAATGACACTTAGCTTTAATGCCGCAAGCTCTTTTTGACGCGTTTTTATTAAATGCGTAGCTGCTTTTAAATGGTAGCTTAACTCTTTTGTATGATTGTCTTGCAGGCGTTGCTCTACCGCATCCCAGCGACTCGTAACATGCTGTTCAGCCTCTGCAATTGCTGTATAGCTTACCATCATTTTGTCAAACAACTCATGTGCGTACGCAATATCTTGATGGATTGTTGCCGCTTCGTCCGCTAATAGTGCCTCGCGTTGTTCTTGTGACATAGCATTTAAGTTCGTTGTGACTTGCTGTGCATGTTGCTCATAAGCAAGGTGCGCTTTACGGTAAGCACCTACCGTTTGCAAGTAAGCCTCTGCCTTCATCGTAAACTCCATAACAACTTCGTCTGTTAAATACGTAGCATCCTCTAATGCTTGCAACAATTGGTACAGGGTATTAACCCCGTCAAATGCGCCTGCCGCATGTGCATAAGCTGCCTCATGCGCTGCAATTGCCGCAATGCTTTGTTGGTGCTGAGCCGTCGTTAGCAACACATTACGCTCATAATGCGTTAACTCCTCTACAGCTGTACATAGGGGCTCACGTTCTGGCAATAGTGAGGTTTCGATTTCGAAACGCTCTAGCCACTCAATAAAGCGCAGTAAAATACGACGCGTACGAGCCTCTTTGTCACGCGCAAACTGCTCAAGCTTAGCGACCAAACTATCAAAGCGGCTTGCCTCCCAGTGTACAGGGTCTTTTGTTGCCAAATAACTTTCGATTTCGAGCGCAGCGACGTAAATGACCTCGTCAAATAAATGACCATATTGCTCCTTAACCATCGTCACAAATGCGGCATTTTGTTGCTGATCTGCAATTTCATTAATAATGCAATACGGGCGCACATCGCGCTCACGTAAATGCTCAATCACACGCAGCTCCTCTGCATCAATCGCCTTATCCGGGCGAAGCACCCAAAAGATTTCGTCCACACGGTTTAATAAGGCGGGTGATAAAAAGGCGGTGCCTTCTTCTTCCTGTAAGGACATTGTATCAATGAGCGTCATTTGTTTAAGCATTGGCTCATGCAAATACACATTAATATAATCAATATGGGATTGTAATAATTTAGACGTGTAGCTTTCTGAGCTTGTAAGGAGCGGTAAGCGATCTAGCGCAAAGGTCTCCTCCACATCGTCGTAAAAATAAGCCGTTACTTGCTCCTTGTCCCCGTACCGAATAAATGTGTTAGCTGTCGAAAATTCGCCGCGGTTACGTGCAATGACCTCGCGTCCTACAAGGCCATTAATGATTGTCGATTTACCTGTTTCTCGGTTACCAATAAATAAAATAAGTGTTTCACTGCGTGCATCATCAATAATTTTACGCAGTTGGCGCTTAGTGTCACCAATATATGTATTAGTTGCGATGGTTTGCGAAACTTGGTCGAGCTTATCCGCAAGCTCTGGTAAAATCTCATCCCAAATTTGTTGTGTGGGCATATGAGTGGCTCCTTTCTATTACAAAAAAATAACCTCTAATAGTAGTGTTTGCGCTATTAGAGGTAGATTCATTCAATTAGTTATATCGGCTTGTTTTCTAAATTATTTACCTTAGCTGACTAGAAATTTTGAATTGTTTCGTCAAGTTTCGACGCTAATGACAGCGGTTATGTCCGTCATTTGCTGGGCACCAAGTTACTGAGGCGTTGACCTTTTAGCTAAGTATACAGCCATCAAAAAAGCGAGAACATTTTTATTGTTCCCGCTTGTTTTTAGTAGCCGTAATCGAGGTCGTATAAACGGCGATAGCGTGTATTATTTTCGAGCAATTGTTGATGAGTGCCTAGCATGGCGATTTCGCCGTCATCCATAAATAAAATACGGTCCATGTGCTCAATGGCTGTTAAATGGTGCGTTACCCAAATAACCGTTTTGTCCGAAAGGCTCGCTAGCATATCTTCCATCAGCATGCGCTCAGTGATAGGGTCAAGCCCAACCGTTGGCTCATCTAGCACAACAATTGGTGTATCCTTCAACAAAATACGGCTCAAAGCAATGCGCTGGCGTTCCCCACCAGAAAAGCGCTGCCCTGTTTCCTCCATTTGCGTTTTGAGTTGCTGAGGTAGGCTGTCAATATACGGTGCTAGCCCAACACGCGCTACAACTTCAGCTACTTCCTCACTTGTAGCCTCTTGACGCCCTAAACGAATGTTATTTTCGACAGTTGTCGCAAAAAGGTACGGCTTTTGGTTAAGCACACTTGCTACATCATAAATGCCTTCACCAATGCGTGGTGTTGCTACGCCACCAATGGTTACCTCACCTGACGTTGCCGTTAAGTTACCTAGTAGCAGTTGCATAAGCGTTGATTTACCTGCACCACTTTTACCGAGAATGGCGATTTTTTCGCCTGGGGCAATGTTAAGTGAAATATTGCGTAGCGCGGGTTGCTCGCTCCCTGGGTAGGTGTAGCTAACATTTGTAAATGAGATGGTGCTATCCGTTGGTACTTGCTCTGTCGCACGCGGCGCAACAGTTTGCTGTTGCATTGCATCAATGCGCTGTAAGGACGTTTTATAAACAGGTACGCGCTCTACAGCGTGCGAAATGGGGATAATCCCTTCGACAATTGGCATCACAGCGAGCGTAAAGGCGGCAATATACGTTGGCATAATATGCCCAACACTTGCTTCATAACCTGCCCAAAGCCCAACTACAATAACAATGACACCTGTTAACAGCTGCAACTGAAAGGCGCGGTCTTGTTGCCAAAAATCTAGCTTACTCTCTGCCGCATCACTCGCTTGTGCTTGTTTACTAAAGCGCTGCGTGAATGTTTGCTTGCGCCCACTAATTAACCAGTCTTGCACACCAAAAATGGCGTCTGTAAAATCGCGGTAAAGTGCGCTATGCTGTGCTTTAGCCGCTGTTTGGTGCTTTTTCATACGGTACAGTGACCATAATGGGTAAACAAAGGCAATGATGCCAAGCAATAAAAAGAGCACTAAAGCAAACGGCACACTCACTGCTGCCACGCCACCTACCGCAAATAATAAAACAAAGAGCCCAATTAACGTAGGAAAGACGGTACGAATATAGACGTCTTGTAAATGCTCAATATCATCGGCTAATGCACCGAGTAAATCACCTGTTGTAAAACGCTCACGAATAAATAAAGCTTGCGGCTCTAGTGCATGGTAAAGCTTAACGCGCATATCTGACAGCACTTTAAGCACCGCATTATGCCCGATTAAACGCTCCACATAACGAAATACTGCGCGTGAAATACCAAAGGTGCGTACCGCTACAATTGGCACGTACACGAGTAAAATCGTTTCAGGTCGCTCAGAGGTGCGGGTAATTAAATAGCCCGACACAAAGGACAGCATCGCAGCTGATAGTAGCGCGAGCGTACCCATTAGCACCGTCACAGCCATCACTTTGCTGTATTTTTTTAAATAGGGAATAATATACGCTTTTGCGTAGCTCATGCGCTCACTCCTCGCTGTGCCTGACGTAGGGCAACATAGGCACCCTTTTTCGCTAATAGCTCGTCGTGCGTGCCTTGTTCGACAATTTGCCCTTGATCAAGCACCACGATATAATCCATGTTTTGCATCCAGTGCAGACGATGTGTCGCAAAAAATACGGTCTTGCCTTCAAGCATTGGCACAATAATTTCTTTAATATCGTGCTCGGTTTCGATATCTAAATGAGCAGTTGGCTCGTCAAATAATAATAGCGGTTGTTGTTGCAAAAGCGTACGCGCTAAGGCGATTCGTTGCTCCTCACCACCACTTAACACACGCCCACCTTGCCCAATCACTTCGTTAAACTGTGCAGGAAAACGCATAATTAATGCGTAAAGCCCAACGGTTTTTGCCGCTTCGATTACCGCTTGCTCACTTGCTTGTGGCGCATAAAAGCGGATATTATCTAACACACTCGCCGAAAAAATCGTCGGGCGCTGGGGTACATACGA
This sequence comes from Metalysinibacillus saudimassiliensis, assembly GCA_000935965.1. Classification (GTDB taxonomy): domain Bacteria; phylum Bacillota; class Bacilli; order Bacillales_A; family Planococcaceae; genus Metalysinibacillus; species Metalysinibacillus saudimassiliensis. Next base: position 630,742 of record LN483073.1, on the reverse strand, counting down.
GATTTGCTGACGCCACCCATCTTGCGTAAAGACAGCGGGTGCGCCGTCCACTACAGTTTGCCCTGTTGTTGGCACAAAACCAGCTAACGCTTGAATAAGCGTAGACTTACCTGCACCTGAACTACCGACAATACCAATTTTTTGTGCGCCTGTTGTGGTTAAGTTAATGCCTTGTAAAATGGCACGTCCTTCGTCACCAGCTACCCCTACATCCTGCAATGCAATAGACGAAGCGGCATGTAATTGAGCTACCGCACCTTCATTTGTTGTACGCGGCGTTGCTAAAATGGCGCGGATTTCGTTACCTGCATCTTGACCATCCACCGTTGCGTGGAAGTCATTACCTAACTCACGTACAGGCGTAAAGTACTCAGGTGCTAAAATTAATACCGCAAGCGCCATCTCAAGCCCTACCCCACCATTAATTAAGCGGAAGCCTAGCTCTACTGCCACAATGGCTACGGACAAACTCGCAAAAAAGTCGAGCGCAAAAGATGATAAAAAAGCATAGCGCAATGCGCGGTTTGTGGCAATACGGTATTTATTGCTGACGGTTTCAATCGCTTTTTCGTGCGATTTACTGCGTCCTAAATATTTTAACGTTACTAAACCACGCAAAGAATCTACAAAGTGGCGGGATAGTAAGCGATACGTTTCCATTTGATCGTCGATACGGCGCTTAGACACAATACCGATTAAAATTAAAAATAAAATCAAGACAGGTAGCACAATAACTAAAATGGCACCTGATAAAATATCTTTTGTAAAAACAAACAGCACAACAATGGCTGGAATGACCGCCATAGCGGTAACACGCGGAATAAATAACTCTAAATACTTACGAAACTTAGGTATACCTTCAATTGTCAGCGTCACTAAATTACCTGAGCCGTGCTGACCAACGGCTTGTGGTCCTAATTCAAAAATTTGTTCAACTAATTGTTCCCGAAATGCATGCGCCGTACGTTCAGCAAAACGATAGCTTACACGCTCCTTTGCCCATTGCAATGTGTGTCGAATGACATGTGCAAGGAAAAAAAGAGCAAATGACACGGAAACGTCAGTAAATGACGCTCCGTGAAACATTTGCGTAATCGCTTTTGCTAAAAATAAGGCTTGCGTAATAATCGCTACCGTTTGTGCTACTGTAAGCGCACCAACGATGGCTAATACACGTTTACTGCCATCATATTGCAAAAGGTTTTTATCCATTAATAGCCTACTTCCTCTCGGTCACCCGTAATACGTTTGCGGAAGATATAATACGTCCACGCTGTATAACCTAATACAATCGGAACCATCGTAATCGCCACATACGTCATAATTTTTAACGAGTAGTCGCCTGATGCTGCTGCATATACCGAAATATTATTTGCTACATCTGTCGAGCTAATTAACACATTCGGGAATAGTCCTACAAAGAAGCTTGATACTGTAATCACAAATAGTAAGCCTGTCATTGTAAAGCTAAGTCCCTCTTTTTGTTTGGTCATAAAGAAGAATAGTGCTACATATAATACTGCCGCTACCGCAAACATTGGCACAATTAAGCCACCTAATTTGCCTTGTGTAGCTGTTGTTTCCGTTACTGTCATCACCATAAAGGCAATTAGTAACACACCTGTAACAGCATACGTTTTTTTAGCTTGTGCATGCGCACGCGCACGAATGTCATCCACTGTTTTTAAAGTAATGAAGAATAAACCGTGCAAGTAAGATAATGCTACAAATAGTAGACCACCAATGACTGTATAAACGTTAACAATGTCGCCAAAGAAGCTAGCGTGAATGTTCATGTCACCGTCAATTGGTAAGCCGCGTAACATACTTGTAAATAATACACCTACTAAAAATGGTGGCAAAATACTACCAATAAGTAAGGCCGCATTCCATGTAGCGTGCCAAGCTTTTGACTCGCCCTTCTCGCGGAACTCAAATGATACACCGCGCACAATTAACGCAAGTAATAATAGTACGAAAGGTAAGTAATACCCGCTAAATACTGAAGCATACCAGTGTGGGAAGGCCGCAAACATTGCGCCCCCCGCTGTAATTAACCATACTTCGTTTGCGTCCCAAACTGGCCCAATTGTTTTAATTAATAGCTCTTTTTCGTGTGGGTTTTTCGCTAAAAAGCGTGTACTCATCCCGACACCAAAGTCAAAGCCCTCTAAAAACATAAACCCAACAAATAATACACCAATAAGTAAAAACCAAAATTCACTTAATGCCATTAGTGAGCGCCTCCTGTCTCAAATGGATCGGTTGCCGAAACATCTTCCTCTTTTGGCTCCTCTGGCCCGCGTTTAATCACTTTAAGGAATAGTAACACCATAATTACACCTAAAATTGCATAAATTGTAGAGAAGGCAATGAGTGAGAATAAAATTTGCCCTGCTGATACGTTAGGTGAAATCGCTGTTTCTGTTAACATTAAACCGTTTACTACCCAAGGTTGACGACCAATCTCTGACATAATCCAACCAAATGAGTTAGCAATGTACGGGATAAAGATCGCTGCGATTAACGCTTTTAACATCCAAGGTTTTGCGTCAATCTTTTTGCGCCATGATAGTAATAAACCAAGACCTGCAATGACAATCAATAGACCGCCAGTACCCGCCATAATACGGAAACTCCAAAATACCGTTTTAACTGGTGGGATGTAAGAGCCCTCACCATGCTCCTCAATTAATTTTGCCTCTAAGGTATCCATACCCTCAACCTTACCCGAGAACTCGCTATACGCTAAGTAACTTAATAAGTAAGGAATATCGACACGCGCTGTACTTTCGCGGTTTTCGACATCAATGTTAGCAAATAATGTCCAAGCTGCTGGGTCACCACTATCTTCCCATAGCGCCTCTGCTGCCGCCATTTTCATTGGCTGTGCGTGCATAAGGTACGTTGCTTGTGAGTGACCTGAAAAGGCAATTGCCACTGAAGCGACTAAACCAATCACAAGGCCGACATTTAATGAACGTTTATATAAGTTTACATCACGTTTCTTTAAAATATTCCAAGCGCTGACACCTGCTACAAAAAATGCGCCCGTCGCTAAACTTGCAAAAATCGTATGTGGAAATGCTACCCACAATTTTTCATTTGATAATAATGCTACAACGTCATTCATTTCGGCACGACCATTTTGCAATGTATACCCTACTGGGTTTTGCATAAACGAGTTAGCAACTAAAATCCAAAATGCGGATAACATCGTACCAATTGATACTAACCAAATTGACATTAAATGAATGCCCTTTGGTACTTTGTTCCATCCAAAAATCCAAATACCAATAAAGGTTGACTCTAAGAAGAATGCCAGTAATGCCTCAACTGCAAGTGGTGCCCCAAAAATGTCACCTACAAATCGTGAGTACTCTGACCAGTTCATCCCAAATTGGAATTCCTGAATAATACCTGTTACTACGCCGACAGCGAAGTTAATTAAGAAGAATATCCCCCAAAACTTCGTCATCTTCAAATATACTTCGTCTTTCTTTACAACATACATTGTCTGCATTACCGCAATAATGAACGCTAGTCCAATTGATAGCGGAACGAAGATAAAGTGAAACAATGTTGTTGAAGCAAATTGAAGTCTTGCTAATAATACTTCTTCCATTTTATAAAAGCTCCTTTCGCTTTTCCTTCAGCTCTATTCTTATGTTACGCTTTTTTTTATCATAAATCGTGAACTTTGTGCGAACTACCTGTTACAAAGCTGTTACATCCGAGCTTTTTTGTGATAAAACAGACACATTCGCCGTTTACACAATGGACACATTTCACTATAAACTCCTGTCATTTACTTACTATTGACTAGCAATTAAGGCATAAATAAAAGAGCGCACTACTAATTATCTTAGCAGGCGCTCTAACTCAACTATGTAACTCATTATCAATACGGACTAAAAAATCGCCTATTTTCTCATTACGTACAACGAGCGCTGCCAAATGATCATAGGGGGTTTCCTCTTCATTTATAATCACGAGTGTAGCACCGTGCTTGTGAGCAAGTAAAGGAAATTGATTGGCAGGTGATACCGAAAGTGACGACCCTAGCACAATGAACAGGTCCGCCGATTCACTTTGCTTGACAGGCTGTAGTACAACAGAGTGGTCAAGCATCTCCCCAAATAATACAACGGAAGGACGCAAAGTACCCCCGCAGGTACAATAATATGCACGTTTTTCGTACATCATGTTGCTATATTTCTTTTGGCAATTTTGGCAATGTACCGTACGCAGTGTGCCATGTAACTCTAAAACATCTGATGAATTTGCGGCTGTATGAAAACCGTCAATATTTTGTGTAATTATTGTGTCGAACGTTCCTTCGGCTTGCCACTTGGCTAAAATATGATGCCCTTTATGCGGCTCACACCTTGTGACACCTTGTACACGCGTGCGGTAAAACTCAAAAAATTGCTCCACATTATTGTTTAATGCAGCAATCGACGCAATGCGCTGCGGATTGGTTTGTCGCCACAGCCCATCACTCGATCTAAAATCAGATAATCCGCTTTCGGTTGACATCCCTGCCCCCGTAAAAACGACGACAGATTTTGCCTCTTGTAATAGTTTTGCTAACATCTACATGCCCCCTGCTAAAAATTTCGTTAGTTTTTCTTTGTGTTCAGGCTCGCATACCACGGTAATGTCGTCGCCAGCCTGAAACATGAAGTCTGGTCCTGGTGAAATAAACTCGCGTGCATTACGCGTCACGGACAAAATGGTTGCATTGGTATGTCGCCAAAACTGCGTTGATGCGACTGAGCGCCCAATAATGGCGGATTGTTGTGTTAATGTGTAACGCAATACATCCTTAGTGGTATGCTGCTCTAAGCCAATCGCATATTCCATATACATATCTAAATAAAGGTTGAGCTCTTTTTCAATCGTCTGCTTCTTTTGCTGTAACTTTGCAATTTTCTCGCGGATTTCTTGAAAGTTTCGCTTCGTTCGGTACTGTTGTAAAAAGGCATAGGCCTGTTCACGTGATTCGATATAAATGCCGTTTTTGTCATACACCTTTACAACGTTCATTTCACTTAATAGACTTGTCGCACGGCGCACCGTTTCAGGTGACACCCCGTACTGCCCAGCTAAGGTTGAGCGCCCGCGTACCTTTTCGCCAATGGCTAGCTCGCCGCGGTAAATACGCTCCGCTAAGTCCATCGCAATTTTGATATAACGTGGTGAAGTCATAAACGCCTTCCTTTCTTATCCAACTACCAACTTAATTATAGCATAAGAGTTGCTAGCGAGAAAAATAAAGCATTTCGCAGAAAATCATAGTATAATCAAAGAAAAAAGGCGGTGTTTGCCCATGGCGCTTAATCCTTTAATCACAATGGTGACAGATGGCGAGGCCACACACTATAAAATGAAAACCTACGACATTACCGTTAAGGCCCATCAATCTACAGGCATTGTGCCCGTTATAACGTACTGGCTAGGTGAGGAAGATGTGACGAGCGCTGTGCTAAAGTTGCGCCTTAGCCCGCAATCCCCTTCAAGCTATGTAGAAGATTATGACGCGTGGCAAAGCATGCTATTTGCTAAGGAGCAACGTGCCATTCAAGCGCTGTACGAGTTTGCAACCATTGAGCCAACATTGACAAAGCCGTACCAACGCTTACTATGGCCCGTTGTACTAGCTGCCCTAGTGTTAGCGCCAATAATTTTAGTCGCACTCTTGACACGCTAAGGCTTTTCGGGCATTCTATTATAAAGCACGTTACGGATTAGTACGTAGTACAGCACTGGTAAGAGAGCGATATTCATCGGCTGCAAGGTATCGCACAGTTGCCCTACCGAACCTACCCTAACATTAAGCCCTACTAATACTAGGCGCGGTCTCGGCGTTATAGAGCATGAAGTGGAGCTAAGTATAGCTCAATTTAGGTGGTACCACGGAAAGCAACCCTTTTCGTCCTAGTGATAGGGCGAGGAGGGTTTTTTTGTTTAGGAGGGAAAAAACCATGACCATGAAACGAATTGTTGTAAAAATTGGCAGTAGTTCATTAACAAATGCCAAGGGTGAGCTTGATTACACCCAAATTGATGACCATGTACGTGCCATTGCGACTTTAAAGCAAGCGGGCTACGAAGTTTTACTTGTGTCGTCAGGGGCTGTAGCAGCAGGCTTTCATAAATTAGGCTACCCTACTCGCCCGGTTACCGTTAAAGGCAAACAAGCAGCGGCTGCTGTAGGGCAAGGCTTGCTCATTCAACTTTATCACGAGCGCTTTGCGGCATTTGGCATTACACCTGCACAAGTATTACTGACACGCACAGACTTTTTAAGCAAAGAGCGCTATAAAAATGCTTACGCTACATTTGAAGTGTTGCTCGAGCGCGGCATTATACCGATTATTAACGAAAACGACACCGTCTCTGTAGCGGAGCTAACGTTTGGGGATAATGATATGCTGTCAGCACTCGTTAGTGGGCTAGTACACGCAGACCAATGCATTATTTTAACGGATATTAACGGGCTGTATACCGCTAACCCAACAAAAGACCCTACTGCAACCCAAATCCCTACCTTGAGCGCCATTACCGACGAAATGCTCGGCTATGCGGATAATACAGGCTCATCTGTTGGCACAGGCGGTATGTCGTCTAAATTATTAGCAGCAAAACGCGCACTTGATGCTGGCGTTAAAGTATTTATTGGGCGCGGCAACGGCTCACACAAATTGTTAGAAATTTTAGACGGCAAGGGCGACGGCACGTATATTGAGCACAACGAGCTAGCGTTTGTTACGAATGACAAACAGTGGATTACCTTAGCCGAAACAAAGGGGCATATTTATGTCGATGCTGGCGCCGAAAACGCGCTACTCTTTAACGGCAAAAGTTTACTACCTGCTGGTATTTTACGCGTAGAGGGTGACTTTAAACGCCATGACGTGGTAGAAGTACACGGCACAACGGGCTTACTAGGACGCGGTGAAGTATTATATACGCCAGACGAACTTGCAAAAGCCATTGGCAAGCGCACAGACGAAATCGACAACTACCCGATTGAGGTCATTCACCGTAATCGCTGGGTAGCTAACGAACAGGAGGAAGTATTATGACAAACGAAGTAGTACAAAAAGGCAAACTTGCCAAACAAGCAAGCTATGTAATGAACACAAAATCAACCGAAAAGAAAAATGACGCACTTGCGTTAATCGCCAAGCAACTCGAAACAGATAGCGCCCATTTAATAGAAGAAAACCAAAAAGATATTGCCAGCGGTAAAGAAAAAGGGCTTGATAGCGCTGTCCTTGACCGCATTTTACTTACGGAAGCACGCGTCCAAGCCATGGCGGATGCTGTACGCCTATTAGTAAACTTACCTGACCCAATCGGCGAAACGCTCGAAACGATCAACAAAGACAACGGCATTACCATTACTAAAAAGCGCGTACCTCTTGGCGTAATTGGCATGATTTACGAAGCTCGCCCAAATGTAACGATTGATGCGGCAACACTAGCGCTCAAAACAGGCAACGCTGTCATTTTACGCGGTAGCTCATCCGCTAAATACTCTAACACGGCACTGGTCCAAACAATTCATAAAGCACTTGCACAAAGCGATTTACCTGTAGAGGCGGTACAACTTATTGAAGATACAAGCCGCGAGACAGCCGCTCACTTGTTTAATTTAACCGAATATTTGGATGTTTTAATCCCACGTGGTGGCAAAGGCTTAATTGACCTTGTAGTGCGCGAGTCAACCGTACCTGTACTCGAAACAGGCGCAGGCAACTGCCATATTTATGTAGAGGATAGCGCGGATGTGGCTATGGCTAAAATGATTACCGTAAATGCTAAAACTCAGCGTCCTTCTGTATGTAATGCCATGGAGAGCCTTGTTGTCCAGCAAGGCTTTATGACAAAGCACGGCGCAGATTTACTACAACACTTAGCAGACGCTGGCGTTACGATTATGGGCGATGCCAAAGCGTGTGCCGTATTCCCTGATGCCATCTTAGCAACGCCAGACGACTTTACGACAGAGTATTTGGATTTAACCGTGAGCGTACAAACCGTAGCGGACGTCTACGAAGCTATCGACATTATTAATGCCAACAGCACGCACCACTCCGAAGCCATTATCACGGCGGATCAACAAGCAGCTGACGTATTTTTAACGAATATTGACTCCGCTGCAGTTTACCATAACGTCACAACCCGCTTTACCGACGGCTTTGAATTTGGCTACGGTGCAGAAATCGGCATTAGCACCCAAAAACTTCATGCCCGTGGCCCAATGGGACTGCCTGCCCTCACCACAACTAAATACATCATTACAGGCAATGGCCAAATTAGACAATAACACAAAAGGAGGCGTAGCACATAAGCTACCCTCCTTTTTATTTTAATTTTCTGTTTATTGTACGCAAGCTGAGTAAAATTTGGTATAGTAGACACACTTTACTATAACAGAGAGGTGACGTATTGAATTTATCCGCAATGCGTGAACTACCCACCACTTATTAACCTTGCGGTCTAATTGAAGTGGGGGCTTCTCGACTTATCGTTGCTTTTACTAGCCAACGAAAACTGACCGAGCTAACCCTCTTGTTCCAAGAGTTTTTGTTTCTATGCTAATGCCAATAGGCGAATGCCTTCATTTTTGATATTGATGGCTGAATTATAGTCACGATATGCCACATACCCACATGAACAACGGTAAGTACGTTCAGATAGCTTCATAGGTTTTTCTGCACCACAACAAGAACATTTTTTAGTCGAAGGGAACCATTTATCAATTTTCACAAGCTGTTTCCCTTGTTCTTTTAGCTTGTACGATAAGAATGTAGTGAACATGCCCCAACCATTGTCGTGAACGCTTTTACCAAAGTGAAGGGCTTGAGACATTCCTTTCATGTCCAAGTCCTCGATGATAACAGCGTCATAGGTTGTGGAATCCATCACGATAGAGATATTAACGCAGGACAAAATATTAAAAATGAAGCGATAAGACTTCTAACCGTAGGGGCTACGGGGTTAGCCTACTAAATATCTGTTCGATAGAACGGAGTTCGTAGGAATCCCCCACTTCAAACAACCCGTAAGGTGTTAAGTGGGGGTAGTTCAACTGCCGTATTTTATGCGCTAACAGTGTTTACAAGTAAAACGATCACTAACCTAAGCGCCTATGCCCTTACCTTTACCCAAACGATGGTAGGCATCGTCCTATTAGCGCCATTTGTAGACTTTGCGCTCTTTAACGGGCTTACGACCACTAATTGGCTGTATATTTTAGGCACAGGCTTTATCCATACAGGTTTTGTGTTTTACTTGTTTTTTGATAGTGTGCGCGAGTTACCAACGCTTATTGTGTCTGTATTAACCTTTGTGGACCCTGTTGTTGCGATTGCGCTAGATGTTATACTGTTAGGCTTTGCGCCAACAATAGGGCAACTATTTGGCATTGCGCTTATTTTTGGCGGTATTATTTACAGCCTTTACAACCCACCACAACGGGTTAAGGTGCTCAGTTAAAGGCCAAAGAAAAAATGAGTCCGGTATACTACCGAACTCATTTTTTAGTTTACAGGAACTGTTACACGCCAACCAAAAGTATCTTTCGTTGTGCCTGTTTGAATGCCTGTAATCGTATCATAAATCTTTTGCGCCAGTGGCCCAATTTCGTTATTGTTAATAATCGTTTTATTGCCTTGGTACGCAAGCTCCCCGATAGGTGAAATAACAGCCGCTGTACCTGTACCAAATGCTTCTTCAAGCGTGCCATTGTTTGCTGCTTCAATTAACTCATCAATTGATAGGCGACGCTCGCTGACATTTTCGCCCCAGCTTTGTAGTAACTCAACTACTGATTTACGCGTAATCCCTGGTAAAATACTGCCGTTTAACGCAGGCGTTACAATCTCTCCGTTAATTTTAAAGAACACGTTCATTGCGCCAACTTCCTCAATGTACTTGTGCTCACAGCCATCTAGCCACAATACTTGCGAGTAGCCACTGGCTGCCGCTACCTCTTGCGCTTTTAATGAACTTGCGTAGTTACCTGCCGTTTTAGCTGCACCTGTGCCGCCTTTAACCGCGCGCACAAACTCGCTCTCCACCGCAATTTTAACAGGATTAATCCCCTCTTTATAGTACGCACCTACGGGTGACAATAACACAATTAAGCGGTACATCGTTGACGGCGAAACGCCTAAATACGGCTCCGTCGCAAACATTACAGGACGCACATACAGCGCCATACCTGGTCGTGCAGGAATCCAGTCCTTTTCGATTGCGATTAGCTTCTTCATAGCCTCGATGACAAAGTCGCCATCCACACGCGGCATACAGAGGCGATCATTTGACGCATTTAAGCGCGCCATATTTTCGTCTGGGCGGAATAACGTCACATCACCTGCTTCGTTTTTATACGCCTTTAAGCCCTCAAATACCGTTTGCCCGTAGTGGAATACCATTGCAGCGGGGCTTACCGTTAAATCACCGTACGGCACAATGCGCGCATCATGCCAGCCCTCACCCTCCGTATAATCCATCATAAACATGTGGTCCGTAAATGTCTTACCAAATACCAGCGTATCTAAATCTGGTTTCTCCTTTGGTGTCGTTGTTAGTTCAATCAACATGTCCTCTACCTTCATCTCTCAACATCGCCTTTCGAAAAAGTCTATTAAATTATTAGAATATTCTTATTCTATCATAAACTATCACTTTAGGCAGTAGTTATTTCACAGCGTGTGTACGGAGTTCGATGACTTTATCAGCAGAGGCTAGCGTAGTGTCTAAAAATCCTGCTTCATGCATTTTTTGTACCATTTCGTGCGGGTCACTCACAATTTGCGGTAACTCCCCTTCACCAACAAAATAACGGTCTTGCGCAAAATCAGGATGCACTAAACGCACACGTATTGGCGATTGCCATGCCAATAAACGCTCAAGCTGGGCATAATCCGAAATAATATAATGCACAGGCACCGTTGGCAGTGGCTTTTGCTCAGGGTTATACCAACAACGTGGCATACCGAAGCGGCGCGCTCCCTCCATATCACTCGTTAACGAGTCACCAATCATTAACGCACGCGACTTATCAAAGCCCTCAAGCGCCATCATTGGCTCAAAAAAGCGGACATCTGGCTTTTGCACCCCAATTTCATTAGAGACAAACGTTGCGTCAATATATGGCCACAGCCCTGCACGCGTTAAGCGCGCCTCCTGCGTCGTCGCAATGCCGTTTGTCGCAATCGCAATCGTATACTGCTTATGTAAACGCTCAAGCATGTCACGCACACCCGCAATACTAAAGTCATCCTCCGCTAAACGCGCACGAAACAACTCATCTAACGCCTGTCCATCACCCGCAAGCTCAAACGCCGCCAGTAACTGCGTAAAACGCTCACTCATCAACGCCTCCACGCCAATTTCGCCGCGCTCCGATGCGTCCCACAGCGCACGATTAATTTTAGTATACGTTGCCTGCACCTCATCATAAGGGCTTAATGACAACTCCTCAAACAAACGAGACAGCGAGTACAACTCCCCCGCCGGAAAATCCAACAACGTGTCATCCACGTCAAAAAATAAATGTGTATACATCCAATAACCTCCAATAAAAATAGACTACTCGCTAAGGAGTAGCCTTAAAAGAATGAATCGATTTTAAAGCTCGTTGCGTCACGTCCACTAAAGAATGCTTTAATGTTGTCAAACAACGCCTGAAAAACCGCCACCATATCGCCCAGCAAATTAAAATACCACAATAAGAAGATAAGCAGCGCCAGTAGCACAAAGCGCAATGAGCTTAGCGCACCAAACACCAACTTCAATACCAAATAGGCAATAATTGCGAGCACTAATAATACGATTAACTCCATAGTATCCCCGCTTCCTGTTACTTACTATAGTAGTATACGTCTTGCATGGCAAATGGTTTCATTTGGCTTTATTAATTATCGATTAAATCTAATACATCATAGTTTAAATATTCGATATTTCTACGCTTGGCTGTGTCTTTAAATAGTAAGCCCTTATCGCTTAATTCATTGAGGGCACGTCTAGCTGTTGTAGCGGCAATACCGAACACATCAGCCACCTGTACAGCCGTAACATTAGGCTCTCTAAACGTAAATACATAAATTTTTTCTTCAATTAGTGTCTCACATTGTTGTAATCCTTTATTTGCTATATCCTCTGCTTTATCCAATAGAATATTGAGCTTTTCTGTCATGCGAGCTGAAGCGTCTAAAAAGAACTGTAGCCACGCAAACCAATTAGGTTTTGCACCTCTTGTACCATTTAATAAATGATAATACTTCGCTCTTTGTTTTTCTAACTCCTCACTTACAAAGAAAATCGGACTAGAAATTTGCTTAGCCTGCATCATATATAACGCAATAATAATACGTCCCAGTCGCCCATTACCATCTAAAAAAGGATGAATGGACTCAAACTGCGCATGTAAAATAGCTACTTTAAGTAAAGGATGTGCATGCTCATCTAAAATAAAACGCTCCGATGATAAGTGATCTACTGTCATAGCTTCCCCGTAAGGATGCAAATTGGCGTACGTCTCCCAATTAACCAAATATTGCTCTATTTCATTTGCAGGTACTGGAATATAAACAGCATCTTCTCGTCGTTTAGTAGGCCCAATCCAGTTTGGCACTTTATGAAATTCGCCTGCTGCTACCTTTGTGCCGCGTGCTTCACCTGCCATTAATATCGCATGCAACTCTAAAATTAAGCGTGTGGTTAACGGATAACCATTGGCAATACGCTCTTGCCCTACCGCAAGCGCTTTTTGGTAATTAGTAACTTCTAAGTATTCCTGATTATGCGTTGTTTTGTGACTTTGCTCAATCATAGTAGTAAAAGTCACCTGCGTGCCTTCAATACGCGTAGACTGAACAGACTCTTTTAGTGCTAACGTATTAATTAAGTCACTTTTCAATATAGAGCGCGTGAACTACCCACCACTTATTGACCTTGCGGTCTAATTGAAGTGGGGGCTTCTCGACTTATCGTTGCTTTTACTAGCCAACGAAAACTGACCGAGCTAACCCTCTTGTTCCAAGAGTTTTTGTTTCTATTGCGAAAAGGCTTAGAAAAATAACTTTGGCTAAAGCCAACCGAAATTCATCTCCCACCTACTCATTGGTGCTATTCGCACCTTCGCATTCCTTGAGGATGGGAGACTTCTTTCGGAAAGCCGTTAAATTTTTCGTCTAGACGTCCAGTATCTGCAGATATATTCGCTAATTTCATAAGGAGTGGTATCGCTTCTTCTATTGAAATGATTATAGGTAGCATCTTAAACCCTCTCTATCACAGGTGAAACGTAATTTGTAGGTCTTGTTTAGGCTCTTGTTCGTTGATTTCTTTAATTTTTTTACCCATGGTTGTAATTAATGGTACAACTAACGCATTTCCCATGCAGAAGTAACGCATGCGATCTGCCATGCCTGCCGTCCAATTATCATCAAAGCCATTTAAGCGCTCACATTCCATTGGTGTTAAATAACGTTTTCGCCCATCCACCTCAATAATATGTGTACTACGATTTACGCTACCTTCACTTGTCAGCATAGTACGCCCTGGTAAAGCTAAATCATCAACTGGTGACATACCACCTTCTGAATAGAAATACGTATGCCCTGTTGCTGAAACACGTTCGATTTTCTTAGCACCACGTAGGTACGTAAATTTTTCGTCCTCAGCTTCGGTTAAATAATACATAGCATCCACATCATCTTCAATAATTGCTGCAAGTGTGGTAGGTGCAATTTCTTTAGCCACTGGCTGTGTTGTTGTCACCTTACCTTTTTGCATAATACCAGCTGTATAAAATTCAAACGAAAATTCATCTGAGATTGCGACAACATCCTCTGGCAACTCCGTAGTAGCATAGCGGTTTTTGTATGGTTCACCTGTTACTGGGAAGCTACTCGCAAAAAAGCCATCTTTAAATAATAATGCATCCTTCGCTAATGCCTGTTGCGCTTTGGCATACACCAACTCTGTTTTATAAGCAAAAATGAATACACGGCGACGGCGCTGAGCATGCCCATACTCTGCTGCATTAATCACACGCCACTCCACGTCATACCCCAAATCACGAAATACCGCTAACATCACCGCAAAATCACGTCCGCGCTGTTTAGACGGTGACTTTAACAAACGATCAACATTTTCAAGCAAGATAAAGCGTGGGTGACTGTTTTCAATCACACGTTTAATTTCCCAAAAAAGCACACCCTTTTTACCCTGAAGCCCCTTTTCACCCGCTAGTGAGCGCGCTACAGAGTAGTCTTGGCAAGGAAAACCTCCGACAACTAAATCCACATCTAACGCTTCAAACGTGGTGTTCGGCACAAGCGCAATATCCGTATTAACCTGTTCACCCTCACTAAAATGACTGGTATAACAGTCAAACGCATGTTGCGCTTTACGTGAAGGCTCCCATTGATTTGCCCAAACCGTTTTAAAGACAGACTTATCTGCGCGTTCTAAACCAAGACGAAAGCCACCAACACCCGCAAATAACTCCACTACATTAATTGTTGTACTCATACTACGAACACCCTTTCTACAAACCTTAATTATAGGTTTTCTTGCTGTAAGTTTCAAGCACCTTACGTTATGTTAGAATTAAAGCAAAGGAGGCAATATAATGAAAAAATTTGAAACAACAGAAGCATTAGTAAACTACTCAGCAACAGCTGAACAAAAGACATTTAGAGAATTATGTAAAAATAAACGCACAGTCCATAAAGGTGGCTTAGGGCATATTATAGAAGAAAGCTTTTTTGGCTACACCATTAACTCTAATAAGGAAGCCGACTTTAAAGAGCTAGGTATTGAACTTAAAGTTACGCCTATCAAACTTAATAAAAATGGCTCACTCTCTGCTAAAGAACGCCTTGTATTAAATATCATCAACTATATGGAGGAGTACCAACAAACCTTTTACACCTCAAGCTTTTGGCAAAAGAATGAAAAACTACTTTTGTTCTTTTACCTATGGCAGGACAAAACAGATAGTCTTGATTTTACGATTACCAAAACTTACTTACATACCTTTAGTGAGGAAGACTTACTCATTATCCAAAATGATTGGAAAATTATTACGACCAAAATTAAAAATGGTGAAGCGCACCTATTATCAGAAGGTGATACGAGCTACTTAGGTGCAGCTACAAAAGGCGCGAATGCTTCAACTTTACGTGAACAACCTAATAGCCCCATTCTTGCTAAACAACGCGCATATTCGTTAAAAGCAAGCTATATGACCGCCCTCGTTCGCACATTAGTAGACCCTTCGCAACTTACCAAATTTACGACGAAAGATCAACTAAAACGACTCAGCCTGCCTGAAATTTTACAAAATAAATTTAAACCGCTTCAAGGCATGAAACTTGAGGATATCGCAACAACATATGACATTAAACTATCCAACGCCAAATCACGCGTCCCTCAACTCGTAAGCGGTGTATTAGGTATTAAAGGCACAAAGCTAGAGAACATAGAAGAATTTGCGAAAGCTAATTACCGCTTTAAAACTATTAGGCTAGAGCAAAACGGCAGTATTAAAGAACATATGTCTTTCCCACAAATTGATTTTAATGAGTGGTATCATACACCATTTGAAGATAGCTCGCTCTTTGAAATGTTTGAAGCTACCACATGGGTATTTGTGATTTTTGCTAAAGATGAGAGTGAGCAGCTCTACTTTAAAGACCTCGTTCTTTGGCATATGCCAAAACAACTTATTGATACTACTCTGCGTGATTTTTATGACACAACACAACAAATTTTACACAGTGGCGTTAGCGTCACACCAACTAAACGCGGTAATCGCAATAACCTGCCCAATGCAAAATTTAATGGTGTATGCCACATCCGCCCTAAAGCGCGTGATGGCAAAGACACTGTAACCTTGCCTTGCGGGGCTACAATTACCAAACAATCATTTTGGTTGAATAAGGAATTTATAGTGAATTTAATAAACAAAAACCATTAATTGTCACTTGTTTATTTCTACCAACCTGGTATAATTTTTTTGAGGTGTTATCAATGAATGTTTTAGATTTATTTGCAGGCGCAGGAGGGTTATCTGAGGGCTTTAAACAAGCTGGATTTAATATAGCTGCTCATGTTGAGATTGACTCAAATGCATGCGATACATTACGCACTAGAGAAGCTTTTCACTATTTAAAAAGTGCTAATAAGTTGTCTTTATATGAAGATTACTTACTGAAAAAAATAAATAGAAGTGAATTATATTCACAAGTCCCTAAATCCGTACTTGATAAGGTTATTGAGGAGGAAATATCTGCTGAGTCAATTCCAACAATTTTTAAAAGAATCGATGCTATTCTAGGGACTGATTCTATAGATATAGTAATAGGTGGACCACCCTGTCAAGCCTACTCAACGGCGGGTATCTCTAGATGTCCTAATAGAATGCAGAATGACCCACGAAACTATATGTATCTATTTTATAAGCAATTTTTAGTAGAATACCAACCAAGAATGTTCTTATTTGAGAATGTCAAAGGAATTCTTACCGCAAAAAAAGGAGAAGTTTTCAAGGATTTATTAAATGTTATTGATGAAGCAGGTTACAATTTGGAATATAAATTATTAAATGCTAAAGAATTCGGCGTTCCTCAAAATAGAGAACGTGTTATAATAATAGGTTGGAAAAAAGAGTATAATTTTTCATACCCTGATTTCAGCAGTAGTTCATTATTAACTGTAGAAGAAGCTCTTCAAAACCTTCCAAAAGTTAAAGCTGGTGAGTCACTTACACCTACTAAAATTAAAAAAATGGGAGATTCTAGTCACCCTTCATTACAATGGATTATGAAAGATAACGTTTTTCTTACACAACACATTGCTAGACCTAACAATTCTATTGATTTAGAAATTTACCGCTTAGTTGTTAATGCTTGGAACAACAAGGAGGAAATCCTGATGTATAACGATATCCCTAAAAATTTACAGAAACACAAGAATACAAAATCATTCTTGGATAGATATAAATCATTAAAACCAAAACAAGCATCTCATACAGTAGTTGCTCATATAGCCAAAGATGGTCATTATTACATACATTATGATATTCAACAAAACCGATCTATTACAGTTAGAGAAGCAGCTAGAATACAATCTTTCCCAGATAATTTTTATTTTGAACGCTCTAGAACAGCAGCTTTTACTCAAATAGGAAATGCAGTACCTCCGCTGATGGCCTATAAAATTGCAAAAGAGCTCACTCCACTTCTAAAATAGTGGAGTGAGCTTTTTTATTTTGTATTTATATAATCAAAAAAGCTTTGATAGTCTTCACTTTTTTCATAAATAGAAATCAAACCTCTGTCTAAATATTTATTAAATTCTTCACATGAAATTTCAGAGATATACGAACAATTATGACATGCTGCTCCGTTCAAGTAATCTCTTCCTTGACCTTTTGACATTCCAGTTTCATTACAGACAGGGTCCGAAGAGCACCACATAGCTGAGTGAATAATTTTTTCAAAGATATTCTTTATCTTACCTTTCCCTCCTAGTCTTACCAATCCTCCCATAGTCCCTTCTGAGTCCCCAGCTGCTGTATAGATTAAAAAACCACTCATTTGGCTACCATTATTTTCACCACAGTATATTCTTTCTTTTAAAGAGCTAGAACTATAACCTGACGATATTACTACTTCTTGAATAAACAAATGAGCTAATGTATGAATCAAAATGAACTTAATATCAATTTCTCCTGGAACTTCTATACCATTCGCTTTAGCATTTTTTATTCTTTCTGCTGCTTTTTGAAATCTTTTAGAATCTTTATACTTCTCTATCCACTCTAGTATTAAATCTTCTCTTAATTCAATAAAAATCCCTTCTCCATAAACTTGATAAGCTGGTAACCAATTGTGTTTTTCCGGATGAATAAATAATTTTCTCTTTCCTTCTTCTATTATTTTATCTGGGTTATGAATAATGCTAGATGGTTCTACTAGTCGATTGAAACCATATAAAACTCTAGTTTCTATTAATTTTGGAATTAAATTAATTTTAGCGAGACCATACTCCTTTAAATCCTCATCGTCATTCAAATAATTATATTCTGGTACTACTTTTAAATCTTTTTCATCTAAACGTTCACTTCTAGAAAGGTAGATATACTCTTCCAATTTTAAATTGTATACTTTATTTTTTTTCAAGACTTTACTCTCTCTATAGATAGCCAGTGCTTTTAACATAAGTCTATCACTATATTTTTTAAATTGAGAATGTTGCCTTTTCAACTCTTTTATTATAATATCATCTGACATTTTATAATTAGTAAAAGACTCAATTGATTCTTTAATAGGCTTACTATTAAAGAGCACTACTATTTTCTCTATATCTTGATAAGCGAGAATAGGAAGATAAATTGCATTTAAAACTTGAGGATAATATGCATTATTTGAATTTTTTAAGATTGGCTGGGGTTGGCAGTTGCACTCCTCTTTTTCTTCTGCGTCACCGAACCATGGCTTTCTCCCACTACATGTATAACTACTTTCCTGGCTTGAAATTTGATTCAATCTCTCTGCCCCATTTGTCGTTAAACCTCGCAAGCTCTTTTCTTTGCCACACTTTAGGCAGGCAACTTTCATTGTACTTAGTGTCGCCCCTCCGGTCGATTTCAACACTAAATCTCCTTCACACGTATAATCTGTTTTTTCATGCACCCATTCTTTCCAAGGAAAATCATCAATATGACCATTTTCACACGCTACCACTAAAGGAACTTGAATCAATTTAGCAAATTTATTATTACACGAAGTACATGTAATTTTACTATCTTTCTCAAATCCGTTTTTTCTAACCATCACTCTACAATTTGAACAGTAATAATAATTAGGGAATCTTACAAATGGTATTGTTAATTTTTCATTATAATTTTTATTATATTTATCATAGTTTTCTCTGTAATCAGGAGGTAATCTGAGTTCTTGTACGTTTAATAAATGCCTTAACCGCTCCTCTTCTATAACAAATTCTAAAATATCATCTACCTGTTTAAACCATATATCTAAAGCACCTGTCATCATATTAATTCCATCAATATTTGTATTAAGTGCTCCAACGCCATTTGGAGTAATTAACTCAGATCTTCTTAAAGGAATTATTGCTTCCTTCCCTTTATAACTCATCTTCTTCCTCCTTAGTAAAGCTATTTGTAATAACTCCCTTGCATGTAGCATCTACATTTCTCATAGAAGTTAGCACGGGATAAGCGGTCTTTTTAAAATCTTCCGACACGTAGCTTCCATAAGGATACATATAAAAGTAGTTATGACTTCTCTTACTCTCTTTCCATAAAGTACATTTATCGCTAAGCAAATGGGCAATAATTTCTTTTATCTTTTTACTCACGTATATTTTTATATCTTCACTTTCATTCACTCTATTTACTCTAGACATAATCTTTTTAGATATTTCATCTAACTCATCTTCATACTTATGAAGTTCTTCAGGAAATTCAGCAGCACTCATAGGTAACATTTGTCTTATCCATGCAATAATAACTCCTGGTAGCGACCTATCTATTGAGGGCTCAGAAAAAGGCGTTACACTTGTAGCTTCGACTTGCTTATACAAACTTTGATGATACTCTCTAAAATGTTCATAGTGAGATTTATCACGAGACATAGTCGTTTTATATAATGTAAGGACTAATCCAGGCCTTTCATACCAAGCTCGCCCTACTCGCCCACTTACTTGAATATATTGAGCTGTATTTTTAGGCTGACCTACTATCGTCATAAGAGAAAGCCTTTCGACATCTACGCCAACTTCGATAATATTAGAAGCTAAACAAACATCAACCACTTTTTTATCTGAAGTATGAGAAACTTTTAAGTCTTCTAAAGCTTTGGTAACATCTCTGTTTTGCAATCGAGATGTTAGCTCCTTAATAGAATTGATATACCTGTAGTCTTTAATTAAAGGATGCTTAATTTTAAATTGTATGCTGTAGTTAGGCATATCTGTTTGAAATAACGTTAAGCTACCCCCAAGTTCTCTTATACTGTTATAAAAAGCAAGAAGCGTCCAATACGGATCTGGATTTTTCAAATTGGCAGCAGTTTGCAGTAATGTAGTATTAACTTTAACTTGAAGTTGTTGTATACCTACTATATTACTTGCTATCCCTAAGTACTTTTTACCAGGTGAAGGTTTTAGCTCATCACCGTGTTTTATATAATCAACTTGGGCAAAGAACGAGTCTTTGTGTGACAATCCTGGACTTGGAAAAATACGAATATTTTTTTCTTCTCTAGCGAACAGAGATTGTATCTGTGACTTATATCCTGAGACAGTGGCGGTAGCGCAAATAATTTTCGGTAGAATCACTTTATCTGTTCTGTAATCCGTACACAACTCTTCTATAAGCATTTCATAGATTCCAACAGTAGATCCTAAAGGTCCGGAAATTAAATGTAATTCGTCCTGTATTATTAAATTAGGTGGAGAAATTGAACGCTTGCCATTTACATCTATTCCAAAAATATTTCGAGCTTTAGGTTCCCATGCTAACATTGCAAATTTGTCTACTGTGCCAATTAAAAAAGTAGGTGGGGTTTCATAAATCTGCTCATCGACAATATAAAGAGGTAGTTTTTCATGAAATGCACACTGTTTATTAGGACAATGAATCGTCAAGCCTCTATTCTTCCTAATTCTCCTGTTAGTTCCTATTTTGTATCCCGCGATTTCCCACTGTTTATTACCTTTTATCTCTTTATTAGTCGGATATCTTTTCATCTCACAGCGACATAAAGGGCAATGATTAACAACGAATTCATTTTTAGAATCCCCAAACTCCTTCCAATCTTTATACTGTTGAATTGCCACTTCATTTTTATTCGGAGTATTCTGAGAACCAACCCATAGCCCTATAGAAATTTCATTCTCTCCAAATACAGGTTTATTATCTCTTCTTATTAATTCGAGCGCACAAATAAGCCTCGCTGAGCGTTGGAATTGATCTGCAGTAAGTAACCTCAAAGTATACCTCATAATAATATCTGTTCCATTATCTTTCTTGTTTCTCAATCTTCTATATAAGATTGAAAACGCAGAAAGGCCTAAATAGGCTTCTGTCTTTCCGCCACCAGTAGGAAACCAAATTAAATCTACTATCTCTCGCTCATTAGAATCCTTCGTAACCTCAATAGTAAGGGATGGGAGACTAATTAGTATAAAGGCGATTTGAAAGGCTCTCCAATTACCTTTTCCGCTACTTAAATATAAAGCTTTCATTTCTTCTATAGTAGGTAAATTCAAAAGAGTGTTATTATCTAAATCAAAAATAATATTGCCATTGATTATTTCTTTCATCACCTGCGGTTTTCCGCCTGTTAATTGTTGCAAAAACATTGCATAATTAGCATATTTAAAAGCATTAAAAACCTCTTCATTTTCTAATAAGCTTATTCCTTTTTTCATCCTAGCAAGAGAAAACTGGCAAGCTTCTAGATGTTTTTCGGCAATTTTATTTAAAGCAATTGGGTAATTTTTTATTTTCGCCTTTCTTTGTTCAATCCAACTAGAATAACTAACTACAATTTTTTCTAATTCATTCTTTACTTCTATTTTATTTTCACTTGCCAAATTAACCATAGATATTTTCAATAATTCCCCATTTATATCTTTTATATCTGGCGTTAAATTTGTTACTTCATGTTCAGGAAGATATGTTGTTTCTATCTCACTAGCATCTTCATTCCAATTAACAGAGCAACCATGTCCTAAGCCATATGTTTGTGCATCATAATATAAAAGCTCATTACTCAGCTCTTCTTCGGTCTTAGAAGAAAAATTCATAACTGTATTGGGATACGGTTCAAAGACACTTTGATTATCATAGCTAGCTTGTAATTTAGTTTGAAATAAAGCATTTTTAAAATATATTTCCTCATCGCAAGACTTATTGGTTAAACTTGCAGTTACAAAATATCCATTATTATTAATATTATCAATCTGCCTGATATTAATTAATAAAACTAAAGTTAATGTATTATACTTAAATTCTTCAACATAAATATGTTGGTTAGGGTTAGTAATTATATTTTTAGCAACAAATTCTACGCTCTCCCTTGCCCACCATCTTCTCTTGTGTACACTGTAATTTTGTCCGTCATTTCTTTTAAAATTAACACCAAAACTTCTATACACCCCTCCGTTAATTTTAAAATTCAAATTTTTTAACTTATTTTTATCTCCAACAAAAAAAGTGAAAGCTATGCTAGATGCTACTTTGTCACTCATTGGATACTCTATAGGACCTTCTTCTCTACTGTTACGCTTTTCAATCTCTTCTATATCTTTATCAGCTTTAAACAGCGGTTCTCTATCTTTCTCATTCTCTTTCTCTACATTCTCACTTTCATCATAATTTTGTTCAGTGATATCCTCTATATCTTTATGTGGAAAAATCATCCCTGCAGAATATTGTGTTATAGGTGTATTTCCATTACTTATAATTTCTTGGTTAGATTCTTTATTATAATAAAATGTATTACTTCTTAATTCTTTAGCACTAGAAATAATATCATTACTCTTCTCATAGTTTATACTTAGAGGAATCATAGTCTCTTTATCTATTTTGATGGGACCTACTAATTCTTGTTTCAACATGTCAATAAGTAATTCCCGGTTTAAAAGATTCTCTTTTAATTGGTTACTCATACTATTTCCCCTCCTCTTTTCTATTGAAATAAATTAGCATGCCCACTCTACTAGCAGGTACTTGATAAACTTTACTAGATATTTTTTTCACTTTATAAATATCTACTTTAAACATTTCTAGTTTAGGAATATAAACGAACCCTTTATTTTCCAAACTTTCAATTATTTCAGGATTTTTTTCCAATTCTTTTCTTAGCTCAAATCTCACCTGTCGTCCTAATTGATTATGATATTTGGTAAGATTGTCACTAACTTCTTTAAATTTCAGTGCAGTATTTTTGTTTTTCGTCAAATGCATTAACAACTTTAAAAAATCTTTATTATTTTGTAGTTTAAAGGTCTCTTTTTTAGTCAGACCAACTAATTGGTAAGTTTTTAAACTCAGATTAAGTTTTTTATTGATATAATCTGTATATTCATCAGGACCATGCCTCTCTAGGAGCTGCGATAAATACCTCTTTAATTTTTCTAATTTTTTCCTATCTTCATTTATACCTTTATCTTCAAAATATTTGTCTGCCAGTCTTTTCCTATCCTCCCACCGATTAAAATCCATAGATATAATAAAATCGTTTATGCTAATCTCATTAATATGTTTCCTTGAATAAATATATTCTGCATTTAATACATCACATTTTGCTTTTTCGCCTATGTCTTCAAACATAAATCCGTCTTCTTCGACTTCAATCAATCTGCAAGGAGTCATATTTTGTTGTGAATCTCTATCAATTCCAATTAAGGATGGAATAAGCGATTCCGGAAATTCTTCTTCTACCAATAAAGATTTGTGCATAGGGGATTTTTCAATAGCAAGTTCTTTCTTGGTTACAATTTTAATATTTTGTATATTCCACATAAAATCATTATCAATATTTTTAATTCTTGGATGGTTAATCCAAGGAATATATTTTAAATTCCCATAAAAACAATTAAAATAAATGAAGTAAAAGTTATCAGCATTTAAATATTGAAAAGTTTCTATAGAATAAAGAGAAGGTGTGCCTAGGAAAATCACGTTATCATACATTTTAATATTTCTAGTGAAGTTTTTATAAGTTATACACTCTAAACTTGGATAAAGGGTTTTAATTGTCTTTTCGACATTATCTTGCAACGGTCTTCTGGTCACTATTACATATTTTCGAGAAGTATATTTAATGATGTCTTTTAACGCTTGATAATAAGGATGGGATGACAAATTCAATAAATAATCTATCTCTGTTTCTATTGAACTGTATAAGCTCCAACCTTCCAAATACTTCTCACAAATATCTTTAAGCTCTAAAATATAACTGCGTACTTCTTGCTCATATTCTAGTGAGAATTCAAGTGGCTCAGTTGCATATGAGAAAAGAAATTTTTTAATTTCATAATCCACTAATAAATTATTTTCATGATTAATATTCTCGCCTAAATCTCTTCTTACAGCTGCAATAAGACTCATTAGATTTGTATACGAAGAAAATTCAATTTCTACACCTGTATATGTTGGCTTTCGGAGCCTAATTATCTTATAAATTTCATTAAACTTATCCATTTCAATCAACTCTGCTTACCTCCCATGTTGCATAACTTATGTATCGTGGTAATTCTAGATGTGCAAGTTTAGAATGTAATATAGTACTTTCAGAATGGTTATCTAAACAGCTTACTATATCCATTAGCCCTTCTGTTTCATTTATATTCGACATATTAGGACCATATAAAATAATAGAAGAATAGTTAGCGAATTCAGGAGAAAAATAATAATATGCATCCAAATCCGCATAAATTATTATGGTATTATGAGGCAGTTCATTTATTTCTAGCTGACTTTGAGACGAATAAATATCTGTAAGATAGTAAGATTGTTTAGGAAGAAAAGAATGTAAAAGTAACCAAGAACTTAATTCCATCTCATTAACTTTCAAACGGGCTTCTTGTTCAATCCTTTTCTTGTTTCCTATAATAATTATTTTATGGCTATTTAACCTTGCTATTTTATCTACTTCTTCACTATACATATTCTTAATTAATTCTAATTCTTTATTTTGAAGAGATCTAGCTTTTTTATAATTTATGTTTTCATTAGCTATTCTTATTTTTTCTCTCCACATTTTCCCTACTGTAACTTTCGTGGGGTTCTTTTTCATGTCTTCAATTTGAATACTATCTCCGAGTTGTTGAAGGAATTTATAAGGTTGCTCTTGTATGGTTTCTGAAGGCTTATAGTATACTACTGTTTCATTGGGTACTAATTTATCTGAAATATCTTCACTTTCAATTTTGTGGCTGTAGACTGAATCTGCTATGCCCAAGGCAATGAAATAATAAAGATAGTTTGTATAAGGTACATGTAATATTATGTGATGGGATTTTTCACTTCTTAGTACCTCTTCACCATACAGTCTTCCTAGTTGTAAATAAAAGCTTGCCCAATTCATAGAAGATGATATATTTTCAATTTCTTTAAAGTACATTTCCACACCTACTTTCCTACTACTATAAATGCTTTCTCACAATTATAATGTAACATACCTATTATTTTCCACAAAATATATCAAGTGGATTAAAATACATATTTTAATGTAAACAAATTCCCTTAAAATATTAGTACCCATTAATAAATTATTGATTAAGCTAATACATTTTTTAATCAAAATTCCATTCATTCAATAATAATTTCTTTCAACTGCTGCACACTTAGTACATTGTCATAACGGCGATGCACCATGCGATGACAATTTGCACAAAGTGGTACAAGATCAGTTGCTGGATTAATAACTTCTGGTTTCCCCAGTGTATAAAGCGGTTGAATATGGTGAATTTCAATGTAATTTTTGCCATGTTCACCGTATTTATCTTCAAAGACAAAACCACAGCCTATACAACTTACACCATGAATTTCAATCGCCTTTTTACGATTAGTAATGCTACGTTCGTAGCGACTACCATAATAATATTTCATGCTACCTTCTTTAATAATGCCGTTCTCAATATCTTGGCTCTCTCTGTCCGCTTCTAGCTCCTCATCTGAAATAGCAATTTGTGCTTCCGCTACAGTTAAGTAATCTGCATACATTTGCAAAAGTCGTACAACATCCTCATAGCCCTCTCCTGCTTCATGCAGTAATTCAATCAATTCTGGTAAAGTACAATCTTTAAATAGTCCACGGTAATCAGCCTTTATACCAAAATAATATAAAATATTAGCGGATACGCGTCCGTTTGTATTGCCATTGTGTCCCA
This sequence comes from Metalysinibacillus saudimassiliensis, assembly GCA_000935965.1. Lineage (GTDB taxonomy): Bacteria > Bacillota > Bacilli > Bacillales_A > Planococcaceae > Metalysinibacillus > Metalysinibacillus saudimassiliensis. Next base: position 604,780 of record LN483073.1, on the reverse strand, counting down.
GTATATTAACATCTAGCCAACGATGCATCTGATTCTTTATTAGATGCTCGTAAAGGATGCGTCCCTTAAGTAAATCAGGGTGTTGTAAATATTCACGCGTTCGCCCTGATGGTTGAAGGATTGGTAGCGTATATGTACCACGTAATTGTTTAGGGTAGCCCTTCAAAAAAAGACGGTAAAAGTAACTTGCCTGCTGCTTCAATTTAGTATCACAATCTATCTGCTGGATTGCTTCATTAAAAAGGGCTATATCTTCAAGTTGCCATACATCCCATGTATCAAGTATTGCAATATAATCTTCGCGTAATGAATCACTTATCTTTGTATGTATGTTAAGCCAAGCTGAAAATTTCTCCTTGTTCATCACATTATCCCCTTTATTTACTAATTACATTGAGTTTAGCAGCTCATTCTTCCTATTTCAATACAATAAGAGCCGCTTCACATGGAAGCAGCTCTTTATTTACCAATAGTAATGTATGTTTTGTCTTCGCCCTTTGATGTGGCTATTACAGTTAACCACATTAAATATTTATGATGTACTTCCAACTCAATATATGTTAACTTTTTAATTATTAAAGTTAACTTAATCAAGGGGGATTTGGGATGAACTTTGAGAAGGCGCTTGAGGCGTTGAAGGCGGCGCATTTATTGCGCCAGCCAAAACAAATTGATGCGACGTTAGCACGTCCGTTGGTAATAATTGATCAGCAGATGCTAGTGGCATGTAATACCAATGATTATTTAGGGCTGTCCACACATCCTGAGGTCGTGGCGGCGGCTGTTGCAGCTACACAGCTTTGGGGGACGGGCTCTACAGGCTCGCGCTTTACGTCGGGCAATTTTACGTTGCACCATGACTTGGAGCAGCAACTCGCTGCGTTTAGTGAAAAAGAAGCGGCGATTGTGTTTAATAGTGGCTATGATGCTAATCTCGCTGTGCCTACTACATTAGTGCAGCCAGAGGACGTGATTTTGTCGGATGCGCGTAACCACGCCAGTATTATTGACGGCATTCGGCTAAGTAAGCGGCAGTATGAGGTGTATCGTCACCGCGATGTGGCGCATTTGCGTGAGTTACTCGCCCATTTACCACCAGACGTACGCAAGTTTATTGTGACGGATCATGTTTTTTCGATGGATGGTACGCTTGCCCCGCTTGCGGACATTACCGCGCTAAAGCAGGCGTTTGATAATGTCATTGTTGTGGTGGATGATGCGCATGGCACGGGGGTTGTGCCGCTTGATACGACGGATGTGGATATTGTGATAGGTACGCTGTCTAAGGCGGTTGGCTCGTCAGGTGGTTTTATTGCGACTACTCAAGTATGGGCGGATTATATCCGTAATTTTGCGCGCTCGCTTATTTATACAACGGCATTGCCACCGAGTGTTATTGTGGCAGCAAGCACTGCCCTAACCGTTATACAACAAGAACCATGGCATCAGCACGCGGTGTTACAGCGTACTAAGCAATTAACGGACGGGCTACGAGCTAGGGACATTCGTTTTATGGGTGGTGCAGCACCGATTGTTGGGGTGTTATGTGCGAGTAATGAGGAGGCGCTTGCGTTACAGGCGCATTTACAAGCAAATGGATTGTTTGCGACTGCCATTCGCCCGCCTACGGTAAAAGAGCCGCGCGTGCGTATTACATTAAGTGCGATGCATAGTGAGGCGCAGGTGGCGCACTTACTCGATGCGGTGCTGCACCCCAAAAGTTAGAGTAAAAACTAACTTTTTGGGGTGATTTTTTTATGGCTAAATATAGTGAAGAATTTAAATGGAGCGTTGTGCAAGAGTATTTAGAAGGTTCATTAGGAATGAAATATATCGATTACTACAACAATGATCGAATTAAACAAAAACTGGCCGGCATGAGCCCGATAAAATATCGGACACATGCCAGCCAATTAGCTGCATAATAAAAACTCTAACTTTAAGGGGTCACTACCTGCGTTAGGGGGCTTTAGTTATGCGCGCTAATGATGTGACGCAGATTGCCTTACTAGCGGCAGTAATTTCGTTAACAGGAATGTTAAAAATACCGCTTGGTTTTCCAGGGACGGAGTTTCAGCTTTCAGCGCCCATTGCGGTTGTGATTATGAGTATTTTTGGGTTTAAAAAGTATTTTACTGCGGGGATTATTTCGAGTACGGTATTATTTTTGTTGGGGATGCATACAATTATCCACGTAGCAATTGCGATGATTTTTAGGTTAGTGGTAGGTGCGATTATTGCGGCATTTGGGCGTAATGCGATTACGATTTCAGTGGCGGGCCCGCTGGCAACGTTAACAGCACGTTTGGTGTTAAGTTTGGTGTTGCAAGTAAGTTATATCCCGCTTGTACTTGGCAGTGTGCCAGGCATGCTAATTACCTTTGCGATTAGCTATCCCATGTACAAAACCGCACGTAAATTAGTAGAAGGTAGAGGTGGCATGGTCATTGAGTAATTGGTTTAGCGTACGTATGCGCGCTTCTTTAGGCGACAAACATATTTCGGGCGGTGAGGCACTTGTCCCTCACACCGCCATTACCGACACCGTCAGTCATTTACAGCGCAAGGCATTTTCGCATAGCCGGGGTGTGCCTGATGCTTGTCATATTACAGTAGAAGCTGTCACGACAGCGATTACGCCGATTGCCCTACTCCCTATCCATGACCAAGCGCGAGATTTTAGTGCCTTAACGGATTTTATTACAGGGCATGGCATTAGTGAGGTTGCGTTAACTGCCGCTACTACATTACTGCACGCACCGCATCATTTACGCGGCGCAGCCTTACTGGATTGTGTGACAGGTGAGCGGCTCGACACGCTCGCTGACCGCGGGGTGCGGGTATCACGTATGAGTTATGATACAGCTTTTTTAGCGCAGTGGCGTGAGCGTTTTCCGCAGTACTGCGGAGCACGTATTGAGGAAGCGTTGTTGTTGGCCTCTAAGGTGACAAGGGGTGAAGGTATTGTTGGAGAGCTTTGCATCTCTGATGATCCTGAGTACACAACGGGCTATTTTGCGAGCGCACAGTCAGGCTATACGCGCATTCATGCGATGAAACGCTTAGGTGACGAATGTGGAGGGCGTGTATTTTTTGTTGCGCCTGCTACGGATGTGGCTGCGTTAATTTCGTATTTACAACTGACGCCTGTATGTGCGGACAAAGCTTTTTATCCTGTAGGCTGAGACGTTTTATGTCCCGGCCTCTTTTTTGTTGTATTGTAAAAGGCTTAATGGATATACAAAGAGTAGTACGGCTAGCATGGCAGCAAGTGCAGGGTAAATTTGTAACGGTGCGCCTGCTAAATGGGCGTCTAGCCCACTCATAACGTGAAGCGGGTTGTATTTACTTGGGTAAAAGGTTTGAAAAAGTACGAGTACAACTAGCGTAATAACAGCGGTCACTAGCCCACTCGCCGTTGTGCCACCAAGGGCATTGCCTGCTAGCACGAGCAGGATAAAAAATACGCCAAACGCATAGACGCCAATGAGTGCAGGTAGTAAATGATGCACGACGCTCATATCCCAGTAATACAGCGTGTAGCTGTAAGTAATGCTTGCGCTTATGCTGTAGCACAGCGTCCATAATGCGGTGAGGTATAATGCTTTGGCATTAAGCAATTGCGGGCGCGTTAACCCTTGTGCGAGTAATATTGGTAGGTAGGGTTTTTCCTTTGAGACGGTGGTGCTCATGGTGAGTAAAAATAGCACAAGCCCTAACTGCGGTACATTTTTAAAAAACTGTAGCCATGCGTCAATGGCGGTTGGCTCACCAAACTGGGCGGCAATGGCTGGTGTGGTGACACTGCTTAAAATGGTTGGCATTAATTTAGCCGTTAGTGGGCTCATAATGCCAAACCCAATAAAAATACTAAGCAGTAACAGTGATTTATAGGTCGCGATGCCTTCTCTTAGTTCTTTAGTGAAAAATGCTAGCACGACGTCACCTCCGTTAAAAAGTGTTGCAGGGAGCGCGCCACAGGTTGCATAGCGGTTGGGATATACCCTGCGAGTAGTAAAGTTTGTAGGAGCTTGGCGCGTGCCGCTTCGTCTGGTACGGTAACTTGCCACTGCCCGTTCACTTGTTGTGGCATAAAGGCACTAAAGCGCGTATCTAATTTAACGATTGTCGCAAAGGTTAATGTATATGTCGTGGCGCTCGCTATTGTAGGAAGTGCGCCCTCATAGGCAATGCCTTTATTGTGCAGTACAAGCAAGCGATCACTAATCGCCTCTGCCTCAGCTAAAATATGCGTCGAAAATAACACCGTCGTCTCATGTTGACTACTTTTAAGGATGTGTAAAATGGCTTCCCTACCTTGGGGATCAAGGGCTGAAGTAGGCTCATCACAAATGACTAATTTAGGGCGATGCAGTAGCGCCTGTGCCATACCAAGGCGCTGACGCATACCGCGTGAATAGTGCCCGATTTTTTGGGTAGCATCTGCTAGCCCAACGCGTTGTAGTAACGTCGCAATCCGCGCGCTATCCTTAACACCGCGCAGTTGTTGGCAAAATGCTAAATACTGCGGTGCGGTATAAAAATGATAAAATGCAGGCACGTCAGGTAAGTAGCCAATGGCAGGGTGCGTTGTGCCAAAGACGACAGGCTCACCATCTACCTCAATACTACCTGTAAACGGCGTAAAGCCGAGTAGGCTTTTCATTACCGTTGTTTTGCCTGCCCCGTTTGCGCCTACAAAAGCGGTAATAGAGCCTTTAGGTACGCTAAAACTTGCTTGTTGGATAATGGTTGTTTGCCCATAGGCTTTGTGTAGGTCATTTACTTGCAACATTAGCGCTCACCTCGTCCAAATACAAAGTACACAAGCGGGCCAATAAATTGGATAAACAGCACGACCACAAGCCACATTGCTTGGTTGCCAAAGCGGTAGTTAGGGTGCTTAACAACATGCACAGCCGAAAAAATACCGAGCGTAAGTTGTACAATAAATAAAGGCAGTAAGAACGGCAAATAGTCAATCAAAACAGCTACATCTGTGTTCATAAACCTTCCTCCAATCGTTGTTGTACGCTAGGCAACCAGTCAAATGACGCAAAATACGGCGCTTGTAAAGATTGAATAAGTGACTGCTTTACCATCTCATCATTGCGTAATGCCTGTGTGCCAAGGTCAAGCGAGCCCTCTAGCCAATCATCCACCAAATCAAAATACGCATCGCCCTTTAATACAATCGGAAATAGCGCGTGCGTCGCTACGTGAACATACTGCGTTAAATAACGCTCACTCATTGCCCCGTCACCTCGTAATGCGGCACTTAGTGCTACCGCATAATAAAATTGCAAACAACTATTAGGATGCCAATTGGCAATGTCATACGTCGCAATAAGCGCGTCAATGCGCTGTACAGTCGTAGTAAAAGCACCTTCATTGTCCTTCATAAGCCGCACATAATGTACCGCACCGCCAATAAGTTGCAGCAGTGCTTGGTACGTCATAACTTGAATGGTGCGTGCCGCTGCTTTTTGCTCCCCAAGTAACTCATACCCCTGTGCAAGTGTAAGCTCCTCTCCTAAATGTGGGCGTTCGCTGCCTTGTAGGCGCGTAAGCACATCTTGTGGTTGCCCTTGCAGTAAGGCGTGGAGCGCAAGCAGTGCATTAACTTGACGCAACACCCATACATCCGATGTTATATGTTCAATACGCTTGAGCCAATCAATCATTTGTTGCTGCATAGCTGCTGGCGTTTGACAAAGCGCCATATGGTTCATTAGTAAAATAGTAAGTTGCAGTAAATAATGCTCGTCGTCATAGTACAGCTTGCCCTCTTGCACAACGTCCGCATACACTACGTCAAACGGCTCGTTCGCAAAGCGCTCCGCAAACTGGTGGTAGCGCGTACGAATTTCGTTGCGACTCAGCGTGCGCTTGGCATTGAGTAACTCGTCAATGGTCATTTCAAACAAGGCCGCAAGCTGTGGCAACATTGTAATGTCAGGGTAGCTTACCCCCTTCTCCCACTTGGATACCGAGGCTTTTGTGACATTACAAAACTGTGCAACCTGCTCCTGCGTCCAGCCACGTGCTTTGCGTGCTGTAACGAGTGTTTCGGCAATTTGGATCATCCGCTCACTCCCTCTCTACCTTCATTGTAAAGTAGCGCACTACGAAATACTATCGCGCAATACGCTACTTTGAGTGGCAAAAATCAACTGCTAGGCAATAAAAAATAGCTAGAGGAAAACACTTGGAGATGATGTATGGGCAACAACAATTTTAGATTGTCTTTTACATCATTCCCTAACCTTTAGCTTTAAAGATCGTATGGAGGAAAAAAGAAAGTTGCCTTCAGCGGCTGAACCGGTGAAATGAGGATTTTCAGTTCTGCGTTTTTGGGGATTTTCAACCTGATACCGTAGCTTTCAACGGAGAGATAATTTAGAATGAGAGTATGGATAGGACAAGGCAACTTTTAGTGGCTCACATTTTAAATAACAAAATATAGTAGGTTTAGCTAGTATTGAGGAACAAACCACCTCTATGATTTTTTGAAATAGTATACTTTTTTGTAAGCTTAACTTGGAAAGGAGAAGAACTAAATGTCGTTTATACAGCTTATTATTCTCTACATCGGATTTTTACCTTTGCCCATTTGGTGCATTGTATTTTGTGTAAATTTGGTCGAGATATTAAAAAAGGTAAAAAACGAAGAAAAAACTACAGCTAATACCTTTTGGCTTAGTCTATCATTTACTATTATTATGTGTAGCATGGCATCTCTAATCATAAGTTCTCATTAAATGCGCTCTTTAATAGGGAAATTTAAGAGGCTGGGACAAAAGAAAAAATGTGAGACGATTTTCAGAATCGCCTCACATTTTTTTACTTTCAAGCGCATTAAATGATTTGTTTAGCTAAGAAAATTACCACTCAAATTTTATATCTCTCCTAAAAATCGAGTTATGTCCCAGCCTCAAACACTAAAACTTTATTTAGTATGAACTCTAGTAATCGTATATCTTTGCGTCCAACCGGTTAGACTGCCTTCTCCAACTTGAACCTGTATTTTAATCCACTTACCTTTGCTTCCTACCACTTCAACCTGTTGATCTTTAAGTATTTTGTCTGGATGGATTAATGGAGCGGACTTTGTTTTTCCCGCTCGTAAAAAGAAATCTTGTTTCGTAGTAGCGATGTAGGTTTTTTTCTTTTCACTTTTGGTTTTCTCAGATAGTAGCCCTTTCCATTCATTTATTAATTCTAAGATATCAAGCCCTTCTAAGTTCTCAGCAGCAAGTGAAAAATTTAGAATAATAAAAACGCTAATGCAGAAAAACACTACAGATAATATACTTTTCCCATAACGTTTAATCAGTATTTCTAAATTGCCTCTTAATACCCCTGTATCCTTTTCTTTTATATCACTTACAGTTATTGTGGCGGGCACTCCACTGAGTTCATTATTAACCTCAATATCTTTTACCTCTCGGAGAATCTCATCTATAGTAAAGCCTTCAAGAGTTAATGTTAAATCTTTCATCGCGCCTTTGCTATTTACTAATTGTGTAAAATTTACAGAGTCAAATAAACTCACTTGTTTTTTTAAGTCTTCAAACATACCCTCTTGTTGCCTTACAATATCAGTAAAACTATTATTAGACGTAATGGCTGCCGCAGTTTCTTTTAACGTTTTCCACTGATTGTTGTTCAGCCCCATATCTTGTGCAGTGTTAGCAAATTCAGTAACATACTTAAACGCTCCGCTATCTAAAATTGATTGAATGGAGCTCTGTTGTTCCGCTATTTTTCTTAATGAACTCGGCATACTAGATTCAAATAGCTCCTGTTGCTTTATTATTGCTTTTAACGCCTCATTGTCATAAATACTCAATCTGTTCCCTCCTAAGTAAATTTTTAATAGAATCCCTTAAATCGCAATATTTACCACCAATTAAGTATAGCATCATATTTATTCAATTTCTCAGTTCAATATGTCTAATTATTATGCAGGCTGTATTTATTGTGGTAGCAAAGACATTAATCAACTATAAAAAAAGAGGCTGGGACAAAACCCATCTTATAAATGAAAAGCCCTTGAACTTTTACGTCATGTAAAAGTTCAAGGGCTTTGATTTTTGTGGGTAAAAAAAGAACACCTTCTGTTAAAATAAAGTCACCAAAACAAAATCCAACAGAATGAAATGGGACTGGCGTTGATGGCTGTGAACTTGCGAAAGTTCACAGCCAATCAATAAGAATACCCATAAAAAATGAAAAAGAGAAATTGAGCGCACTCAATTTCTCTTTTTCTTTGGCTGAACACTAGTTATGTCCCAGCCTCTTTGTGTTATCCAAGTAATTGTTTAGCTTGTACAAGTTGGGCGGCAACTTGTGTAAAGCCTGTGCCACCAAGTGAGTTGCGTCGGCTAACGGCTGCAGTTGGCGCTAGTACGTCGTATACGTCGGCTTCGATTAAGGCGCTCTCCTTTTGCATATCCGCAAGTGGTAAGTCGAGTAAATAGTAGCCGCGCTGAATGCACGTAAATACAAGTTTACCTGTTACCTCATGTGCCTCACGGAATGGCATGCCTTTTGTTGCAAGGTAATCGGCAAGTTCCGTCGCATTCGAGAAGTCACTATGCACCGCTTCGTGCAGTCGCTTAGTGTTTACAGTCATCGTACGCACCATGCCCTCAAAGATTTTAAGTGCGCCTACAATCGTATGCACCGTATCAAACATGCCCTCTTTATCTTCCTGCATATCTTTGTTATACGTTAGCGGTGTGCCTTTTAAGACTGTTAGTAAGCCCATTAGGTTACCGTATACGCGCCCTGTTTTACCACGGATTAACTCTGCCATATCAGGGTTTTTCTTTTGTGGCATGATGGATGAGCCTGTCGAAAAGGCATCGTCTAGCTCGATAAATTTAAACTCATCCGTTGACCATAAAATGATTTCTTCGGCAAAGCGTGATAAGTGTGCCATAACGAGTGAGCTATTGCTTAAAAACTCTACGATAAAGTCGCGGTCACTTACCGCATCCATTGAGTTAGCGTACACACTGCTAAAGCCAAGTAACGCTGCGCTTAGTTCGCGGTCAATGGGGAAGGTTGTACCTGCCATTGCCCCTGCGCCAAGCGGCGAAATATCAATACGTTTTAGTGACTCCGTAAAGCGTGCTTTGTCACGCTCAAGCATCCAAAAGTACGTCAGTAAGTGATGTGCAAATGAAATGGGCTGCGCACGTTGCAAGTGCGTATAGCCTGGCGCAATCGTTTCGACGTGTTGTTCAGCCTGCGCTACAATCGTTTGTTGGAAGGCTGTCAGTAGCTCGATAATTTCGGTTACGCGATTTTTTAAAAATAAATGCATATCTGTTGCGACCTGATCATTACGGCTACGCCCTGTGTGGAGCTTGCCGCCGACTGGTCCGATTTCGTCAATCAGCATTTTTTCGAGATTTAAATGAATGTCTTCATTCGCTACCTCAAATACAAGCTCACCTTTTACTGCCTTATCCTGTAATGTCGCAAGCCCTGCTAAAATCGCAGTTACGTCAGCCTGCGGTAAAATACCGCACTTGCCAAGCATTGTGACATGCGCTTTACTACCTGTAATATCCTCTAGTACGAGTTGTTGGTCAAAGCTAATAGATGCCCCAAACTCGTCCACCCAGCTTTCGGCTGATTTTTGAAAACGACCGCCCCATAATTTTGTCATTGCACGTCTCTCCTTACTTATTTACTGATGAGTTTACTACTGTTGGTAAGCCCCATAGCTCAATGAAGCCAACCGCCGAATCATGGTTAAACATATCTTCACGTGAGTACGTAGCGAGTTTTTCGTTGTAAAGTGAATTTGGTGATTTACGTCCTTCTACAATGGCATGCCCTTTAAATAATTTAACGCGCACTGTGCCGTTTACATACTGCTGTGTATCTTTTAAGAACGCTTGTAGTGATTCACGCAGTGGTGAGAACCATAAACCATCATAAATTAGTTCCGTAAGTTTTTTCTCGATTACTGGTTTAAAGTGTGCCAGCTCTTTTACTAATGTAATGTCTTCAAGCTCTTTATGCGCTGTTAACAATACTTTTGCGCCTGGGATTTCGTATACTTCACGCGATTTAATACCAACTAAACGGTTTTCGACGTGATCGATACGACCAATGCCGTGCTTACCTGCAACTTCGTTTAAGGTTTGGATTAAGTCAGCGAGTTTCATTGCCTCGCCGTTTAACATAATTGGCGTACCATTTTTAAACTCGATTTCTACGACTTCTGCCGTATCTGGTGTTTTTTCTAATGGGTTTGTTAGGCCGTATGCTTCTTCAGGTGGTGCTACCCAAGGGTCTTCCATAATACCCGCTTCGTTCGCACGTCCCCATAAGTTTTGGTCAATTGAGAATGGTGAGTCTTTTGTTGCGGGCACTGGCACATTATGTTCAAGCGCGTATTCGATTTCTTCGTCGCGGCTCCATGCCCAGTCACGTACGGGTGCAAGCACCTCTAAGTCAGGGTTTAATGCTTTAATCGAAACCTCAAAACGCACTTGGTCATTACCTTTACCTGTGCAACCATGTGCAACAGCTTGTGCGCCGGTTTGATTGGCAATCTCTACTAATTTTTTAGAAATCAGTGGACGAGATAGCGCTGATACTAATGGGTACTTTTGCTCGTACCAGGTATGTGCTTGTAATGAAATGAGTGCGTAGTTTTCGGCAAACTCATCTTTTGCATCTACCATATATGATTCAACTGCACCAACTTGCAGTGCTTTGTTTTTAATAAACTCAAGGTCTTTACCTTCACCAACGTCAAGGCATACTGCAATTACGTCCCAACCTTGTCCTTTTAAATAAGGAATTGCTACTGATGTGTCTAATCCGCCTGAATAGGCAAGTACTACTTTTTTTGTCATATTGTTTCCGCCTCCGTTGTTTTCGATGTTCGTATCTTATCATGGTATAAAAATGAGCGCAAGTGTATTTTTATAAAAATATTTAACTTTTTTTGTGAGCCAAACATTGAGGATACGCTGTTTCTCGCGTATGCATAAATATGCTTTATTATGCGTATGATATACTATAACTAAAAAAACAAGGAGCGAAACAAAATGTTTATTGATTTATCTATCCCACTCACAAACGACATGACAGTGTATGAGGGTGACCCTGCTGTTACCATTACCAAAGTGCATAACTATGCTACGCATACATGGGAGTTGCGCCAATTAACGCTCGGCTCGCATACAGGTACGCATGTGGATGCACCTTCTCATATGCATAAAGGGGCTAAAACATTAAGTGACTTGCCTATCGAACGTTTTTGCGGTGTTGCACAAATTGTAAAACCGCATGAGCTATTCCCATGCGGCTGTGGCTTGTTTTTTATCGAAGCGGCTGATATTACGTTACTGCCAAAGTTACTCGCAGCTCACCCGCGCTTTGTTGGTGGCGCGATTAGCGAGATGTTAGAGCGCGCTTTGCTTGCGGAAGGGATTATTACCTATACCGATTTAATTAATCTAGAGAAAGTCGGTAGTGCACCGTTTATGTTTTACGGCTTTCCGTTAGCGATTGTGGATGGCGACGGCTCACCTGTGCGTGCAGTCGCTCATGTTACAGCGCTCACTAAATAATTATCTACGCAAAAGGCAATACTTAGCGCCTTTTTGCCTGTCACAAAGTCTACGGTCATTTGGTCGCCTTTAATCGCAAGTATGATCCCTTCGCCTAATGTTTCGTGCACAAGGGTTGCGCCTTCTTTAAACAGCTCATTTTTATGCTGGCGCACATAGCGCTGTGCAGGCGTTACCTGGCGCGTGGGCTCTGTTGTTGTCACTTGTTTAATAAAACCTGATGGGCTATGCCCGTACGAATATAAATACAAGCGCTGTTTAGCCCGCGTCATCGCCACATAAAATAAGCGGTAGGCTTCGTCTAATGCGGCACGGTCACCTTTATTAAACGCTTTACGCTCTTGCATCGTTGGCACTTGCCCCTCTTGTAAATCAATCATAATGACTGTTTCGAACTCAAGCCCTTTGGATGAGTGAAAGGTAGACAGGGTGACGGCATCGCTCCCCTGTGCATCTTTTGAAGCGCGAATGGTTGCTGCGAGGTCGTCAAGTGTTTGGTAAAAGTCAACAAGGGTCGTAGCAGACGCGGCAATGAGCTGAATGGTCGATAAAATACGTAACGACGCCTCCTCATTTAAGCCCATAAACTCGATATAATTGTGCAGTTGTTGCTCATAGCCTAGCTCATACAATACCGTATCAATTGCCGCGCTCGGCGTTTTGTCTTGCAAAGTAGGAAAGATGCGCTCGCATTTTTCGAAGAAGGTAATTTGGTACGGCTTCATTTGTGGTAACGTACGCAAAGCTTGCCACAGGTTCATATCCTCGTCACAGTTGCGTAAATTATCATAATCTTTTTTGCGTAAATAGCCTTTAAAGCGTGTCCCTAATGCTTCTAACACATGCATTTGTTTAACTTTTGTCACATAGGCAAGGCGCAAATAATTGCGTAAATCTTGCATAATAAAGTGCGTAAAGAAACGCATATGCACATCCTTTACATAAAACGGGATGCCGCGCTGGGCTAATAAGTGCGCTACCGCAATGCTTGAAGCATTATTACGGTACAACACGGCTACGTCGCGGTAACTTTGCGCTTCTTCAATTACTTTTACGGTTTGTGCGAGCTGGCGCGCATGGGTGCTGTGATTGGTAATCGTGAGCTTGTCCCCACGCTTAGCATCGGTCACCATTTGCTTATCAAAACGCTGTGACACATGCGTAATAAAGGCATTAGCCGCCTGTACAATCGTTTGCGTTGAGCGGTAATTATGCGTCATCTTTTGCACAATGCCACCAGGGTACTTTTTGCTAAAGTCAAATAAGTTGCTAATGTCGCTCCCGCGGAAGCTATAAATCGTTTGATCATCGTCCGCTACCATATAAATATTTTGGTGTTGCTCGGCTAAAATTTGTACGATGCGGTGCTGTACTTCGGATGTATCTTGCGCCTCGTCCATTAAAATAAACGCATAGCGCGATTGAAATTCGTCGCGAATGGCGTCGTCTTCTTCGAGTAGGGCGAGTGCCTCGCTCAACATATCCTCGTAATCAATATAGCGCACGTCGCCGTTTTTCTTATATGCCTCGTAGGCTTCGTATACCTTTTCAGCTTGCTTAATAATTTCGACATCGCGCTTTTGCTCTAACTGGCGCGGTGTAATACATAAGTTTTTGACAAGGGTGTGATAGGACTCTAAGGACTCTTTAATATCCTCCGTCGCAAACTCGCCCGTCACATCTTTATACGTGCGTGCTAGCCATTTGCCTTTGTCATCTACTAACTCAAAAACCAATCCCTCGCGCTGCATATACGTCCTAAAAATACGGTACGCTAACGCGTGAATGGTCGAAAACTGTACACGCTGTGGCAAATGCGGAAACATCCGCGCAAAGCGTGCCTGCATTTCGCTCGCCGCTGCCTTACTAAAGGTTACCGCTAAAATTTGTTGCGGGGCGAGTGCTTTTTTTTCGATTAAATAGCCAATTTTGGCGATAGTTGTTGTCGTTTTGCCTGTACCTGGGGCCGCAAGTAAAAGGAGCGGCTCTCCGTAATGCTCACAGGCAATGCGTTGCTGTTCATTTAATGTGATAATTGTGCTTCACCTCTTACCGTAGTATAACAAAAAGAAGAAACCGCCGAGTGGACGATTTCTTCACTTCATATTGTTATAAAATTTGTTGTTGCCACTGCTGTAGCATATCCTGTGCTTTGGCAATTTCGATTTGCAGCGGCTTTTGCTCAGGGCGCAAGCGTTTGCGTGCGGCATGAAGGGCTTCTTCTGCGCTTACGCTATAATTTAAGTTTTTAGTCATTGTGAGTAATTGCATAAAAATATAATGCTGTATGACATAATAGCGCGCATTTAAAGGGTCTAGTGCAATGGCTTGCTCGATTAAACGTAGCGCAAGGAGCGGATGCCCGTTACCTCGTTGCACCGTTTGAGCAAAATGCCCCCAGTACAGTGCCTGATTAGGGTTAAGACGAAGTGCTTCGGCATGTTGCGCAAATGCCTTGTCATACGCTTTAGTCACCCCAAAATACGTTGCCATTAAAAAATAGGCTTCTGCTTGTAGCGCGTCGTCACCTTGCTGTAAGGCTTCGACGGTTTCGCCAAATGCGTTAGCATCTTGTGTTGCGATAAGTTGGTAAAACGGGGCAAGCACTTTGTACTGCTCTGCGCCGTCCTCCGTAAATTGTGGTACTTTAGCGTTCGCTACGGGTAAGTCAAGGTAGCCTAGCCCTACTAATAAATTATAATGATTTTGCATAGCAATTGTTGCTGTGCCTGCCTTTACTGCCTGTTGCAATGCCTCAAATCCTGCTGTCATTTGCCCACTCGCAAATAATGCCTCTATTTGCTCCATACAATCCCCTCCTGTATTAGCTAATCCTATGCCAAAATATCGGTAATGACAAGCGCGATTAATGCACCAATCGCTAGCCACTTGGCCGCTTCGTCAATACGCTTTGACCACTTGCGTGTGACACGTATACCGATTTTTGTGGATAGCGGGTATAATACGCGCACGCGCCCTGTAATCATATCGCAAGCAATATGCGCTAGTAGCCCTGCTGTTACGCCATACGTTAGCGTATCAATCTCCACAAAGGTATGTAACAAAAATGCCACTACGCCTACAAATAACAAGGAATGCGTAATCGTACGATGCCCAAAGGTATGCTTTAGCCACTTGGATAAAAACGGCACGTAGCGTCCTAGCTTAGCGTTTGGCTCATCAATATCTGGCACTAAACCCGCCACGCCGCCAACTACCGCGCCTGCTACACTATTTGTTGCCACATAGCCCGCAAGTACGCCCGTTACAAAATGTGACTCCCAGCCCATACTACGTAACCTCCTACATCAAAAAAGCCGAATGGACACTAGCCCATTCGACCCGTTGCTTCTATTATATACGAAAACACGTTCTACTCAATGTTTTTTTGCCTACTGGCGTAGAAAGCCCGCGCGACCAAGTAAGCTTGCGCCAATGCCTACAAGTGCCACGCCCGCAATGCGGTTGAGTAATAGCTGTGAGCGCCCGCGCTTAAACCAATGTTGCACGCGGTAAATTAATTGTAAAAATACCGTATACCAAATGCACACGAGCACAATAAATAAGCTACCTAACAGGAGTGATTTAAGCATAACGCGGTCACCTGTATGGATAAACTGCGGCACAAAGGTTAAATAAAACAGCAGCACTTTTGGGTTAAATACGGTACTCATTAACCCTTCCGCAAAGCATTGGCGGTCCCCTTTCAGCTTACGTGTCGTGACGACTTCATAATCGGCTGGCTGCTTAGCGAGCAGTGAGCGGATGCCCAGGTAAATTAAATAGCCTGCACCTAACCATTTAATAACTTCAAATAACATTTGCGATTTGGCAATAATAAGCGATACGCCAAGCACGAGCGCCCCGACATGTAAAAACTGCCCCACCACAATGCCATAAAAGGTTGCGTAGCCTTTGCTCATGCCCTGACTGAGTGCATTATTAAGCACTAAAATAAAATCTGGCCCTGGCGACAAAATAATGACAAGTGCCACGCCAATAAAAATCAAATATTCTTCCATAGCCTACCCTCTTACTTTTGTAATTTTCAAATTAGTATAACGGAGCTTTTGGCTTTTGCCTAGATGCTTTATACTTTAAGTGAGGAGGTTTTATCATGAAGAAAAAATTACTCGCGGGATTAGGGGCCATGACGGCATTGCATGTATATTTCGACCGTCTAGTTAAAGGGGGTCAACATAATAGCGCACATGGGGAGTTTGAGTATGCCATTGTACTCGGCGCAAAGGTCAATGCAGGCGGTGTACCATCCAATGCGTTAAAAAACCGCTTAGACGTTGCGCTCGACTACGCGACAAAATATCCACATGTTACGCTCGTTGTTACCGGTGGGCAAGGTGCGGATGAGGATGCCACGGAAGCCTCGGTTATGCTTGCGTATTTAACCGCGCACGGCTTAGACAGCTCACGCATTATCGTCGAAGATCAATCGACTTCTACGTACGAAAACATTGCTAATAGCTTAAAGCGCATGCCTGAGGTAACAGGTATTACTATTATTACAAGTGACTACCACTGCGCGCGTGCTAAACTCATTGCGCGTCGCCTTGGTTTAGCGGTTAACGCATTACCTGCTGACACACCAAAAAGCATCCGCTTTAAGGTCATTCAGCGCGAGCGTATATTGCTTGCTAAAACAGCGATTACAGGCAAATAAAAAATGCGAGACGGCGCAATCGTCTCGCATTTTTATTATAATTCGTCAAAACCGTTATCTTCTACGTTTACTTTTACGTATTGACGTGATTTTTGTTCGAAGAAATCGGTTTTACCCATATCCACATCTTCATACGCTTTAATCCATTTCATTGGATTTTTGCGGTAGCCCTCGTATGGGCGCTCATAGCCCAGTTGGTTACAGCGTACATTTGTATAGAAGTAGACGTAGTCCTCAATGTCCTCGTAGTCTAATCCTTCGATTTTATCACCAATAATCTCGCGTGCCCACTCTACTTCAAGTGCTGCCGCTTCTTTAAAGATTTCGATAACTTGTGCTTCACGCTCTTTTGTATCATACTCCGGAAACTCGTTTAAAATTTCCTTGTAGATTTTAATAAATAAATCTACGTGCAGTTGCTCATCACGATTAATATAGTTAATCATTGTGCTTGAGGCAACCATTTTTTGATTGCGTGCTAAGTGATAGAAGAAGGCAAAGCCTGAATAGAAGAACAATCCCTCTAAAATAATATCATGCACGATTGATGTTAGTAAGTGGTCTACAGTTGGATTTTCGATGAAATCGCGGTAGCCCTTAATGACAAAGTCGTTACGTTTTTCGAGTGTTGGCTCTGTACGCCAAAAGTCGAATGTTGCGTCTTGTACGTCTTTTGTAGTGATGCTTGATAACACGTAAGAGTACGAGTGATTATGCACGACTTCTTGTTGCGCTAAAATAATCATTAAGGCATTTAGGCTAGAGTCCGTTAAATAATCCGCTACGCGCCCTGCATAGTCCGTTTGAATAGAGTCAAGTAAGGCAAGCAAGCCAATAATTTTTAAGAAGGCGTTTTGCTCCTCCTTTGTTAACTCAGGAAACTGCTTCACATCATTACTCATGTTAATTTCAAATGGTGTCCAAAAGTTACCTAGCATCTTTTTGTATTTTGGGTACGCCCAGCTAAAGCGGACGTCATCCCAGTTTAAAATATTAGACGAGCGCCCGTTAATAATACCTGTTGAGGCGTTGGGTGCTGTTTTGTCCATAATTGTGCGTTCGTGTACTTGCATTTGTTTTCTCTCCTTTTAGCTTTCGCATGAACTACAGTCAATTAATTCAACGGATGTTGAGCGTACATAATACGTCGTTTTGACACCGCTATCCCATGCATTTAAATGGAGTTGTAGTAAGTCCTTCGCCTTTACGGTGTTTTGTACGTAAAGGTTAAACGAAATCCCTTGGTCAATATGGCGTCCGCGTGCCGCATTTTGTTTAACTGACCAGTTTTGGTCAATAAAGTACGCTGACTTGTAGAACCATGTCGTTTTGGCGTTTAAATCGGGTACTGTTACCGGAATTTTATAGTCCTTTTTCTCCTCAGAGTAGCTCTTTTGGAAAATTGGGTCGACTGAGGCCGTTGAGCCTGCAATAATCGCTGTTGTTGAGTTAGGGGCAACTGCCATTGTATAGCCATTACGCATACCTTGTGTGGCAACTTTTGCTTGTAAATCTGCCCATGCCTCGCCCTCATAGCCACGCGCTGTAAAGTACGCGCCTGTTTGCCAGTCTGAGCCTTCAAATAATGGGTACGCGCCTTTTTCGGCTGCTAAATCACTTGAAGCTTGGATCGTTAAGTAAGCGATTTGCTCGTATAGTTCGTCGGCAAATTGTACAGCTGCGTCGCTTTCCCATGCGATTTCTTTTAGGGCAAGTAGGTGATGCCAACCGAATGTGCCAAGCCCGATGCCACGGTAACGTGCGTTAGTGCGCTCTGCCTGACGTACAGGAATGGTGTTAAGTTCAATGACATTATCAAGCATACGTACTTGAATTGGGATAACGCGTGCTAGCACATCTGCTGGTACGGCGCGTCCTAAGTTAATTGAGCTTAGGTTACATACCACAAAGTCGCCTGCTTTGCGCTTTGTGACAATCATGCCGTCTTCGAGTTCAACTGACTCAAACTCCGTTGGGCTCATGTTTTGCGCAATTTCTGTACAAAGGTTTGACGAATAAATCATGCCTTCGTGTTTATTTGGGTTTTTACGATTGACTTCATCGCGGTAAAACATAAACGGTACGCCTGTTTCGAGTTGTGAGCGCATAATACGCTTCATAATATCAATCGCAGGTACGACTGTGCGTGTTAGCTCAGGGTTTGCGACACATGCCGCGTACTTGTCGCGGAATGAGCCCTCACCACGTTTTTCGTCGTAGTAATCTTCTAAGCTAAAGCCCATGACATTACGTACTTCATGCGGGTCAAATAAGTGCCAGTCACTACGCGCTTGTACGGCTTCCATAAAGATGTCTGGTAGGCAAAGCCCTGTAAAAATATCATGCGCACGCATACGCTCGTCACCATTGTTTAGGCGTAGGTCAAGGAAGGTAAATACGTCCTTATGCCATACATCAAGGTAAACGGCAATCGCACCTTGGCGCTGGCCTAACTGATCAACGGATACGGCGGTATTGTTAAGTTGTTTAATCCAAGGGAGTACACCACTTGATGCGCCCTTAAAGCCGCGAATTGCCGACCCACGGCTACGGATTTTACCCATATATACACCAATGCCGCCGCCAAATTTTGATAGCGTGGCTACGTCCGTATTAGAGTCGTAAATGCCTTGTAAGCTGTCGTCTACTGTATCAATAAAGCAGCTTGATAGTTGACCATGTGTTTTACCTGCGTTCGCAAGTGTTGGTGTTGCCATCGTCATATATAAATTACTCATTGCCCAGTAAGCTTCTTGTACTTTAGCAATGCGGTTGTCTTTTTCGTCTTGCATTAAAATCATCGCAATGACCATAAAGCGCTCTTGTGGTAGCTCTACTGTTTGTTTGCTGTAATCACGCACCACGTAACGGTCAATAATTGTTTTTAGACCGATGTACGTAAATAATGTATCGCGCGCTGGCACGATGGTATTGGTTAATGTTGTTAATTCTTCAGGTGAGTATTTTTCAACAAGCACAGGTGAGTAAAGCCCTGCCGCTACATATTTAGCTAGGTTAACACTAAAGCTGTCGTATACGTTGTCTGCCGCTACACCACGCAAACTTGCTGCACCGTGGTACAGTTTATGCAAATAAATATCTGCCGCTACAAACGTCCAGTACGGCTCTTCTTCGTCAATAAAGCCTAATGTTTGAAGCACCATCGCATCTGCCCACTCGCCGTAGGTTGCCGCTTCGTTTTTACGTAAAAAACGATCGGATTGGCGTAAAAATTGCTCAAGTGCTTCCTCACCGTATTTTTCGGTAAGTGCCTCTACGCGTGCTGAAATACTTGTCATTGTTTTAATTGTCATAAAAAACCCTCCTAAAAATAAACGTACAGTAGTTGTACGGAACAAACGCTTGTCACAAAAAAAACCATACACCTCAGCGGGTGCATGGTAAAAAATGCATAGTTAAGAAATGGAAAAAAGGATTAAGTGAACTAGACAACGTAATCGCTCGCTTCCACTTCTCAATCCCCGAAGAGTGTGTGCTATTTGATAATCGGCAGGTCTACTGGCTCTCGAATCACCCTCCATCTACCCTTCCCGCTTATGCGCAGTGGCTCGTAGATTTCGTCATCGTTTACAGTTGCGGGGACAGCTTTGCGCAAATTTTTTGGCAAATTCCCTTTTCAGCTCTATCGCGAGAGCACCGTATTATCAAAACGTGTAATACTATATATAGTATGTGTTTGCTATTAACACTCTAGCATATTGTGTTTGGGCTGACAATAGTTCTTACTCACTTGATTACGGATTTTCCGAACGAGACAGCCCATTGCTTTAGCTATGGGATGAAAGTGAGGTCAGTCAAGGAGTAGCTTTTGCTAGCTCAATTGACTGAAAATAGGGTACACTTGTTCTACAGACAAGTAAAAGTCTCTAAAACATTCTCGTTCGTTGAAAATTAGATAGTGTATAAGGTTCGATAGCCGAATACATGCTATCGGTAAAACAATATGTGTCGTCAAGCAAAAGACGCTAAAACGCTTATACGAACTGTGATTGGTGGTAATAGCCAATCAGCCTAAGATGCTATACGCACTGTCTTAGGAGGGGCAATGAGATACCCTCATCTTGAGGATTGTTCAAAGCAGAAATGAATTGCGAACGGTAAATCACTCAAGAATCCCACCCGTGCACTGTAAGGTGAAGGGCTTGCGGCTTTAGCCGTGGGAGTCTCAAAAGTCAGACGTTTTCAAACTTTTTTAGTACCTCAGGCAGTCCATACCAGATGCGGGTTACACTTTGTGCCTCCGCAAATAATTGCTGATAAAAACGGCCACATACATCGCGCAACTGACGCAATTTTTTGTCCATTGGTACGATGCCGCGCCCAACGTCTGCTACGACAACATAAAGCGTAGCTTGTGCAGCTAAAGCACGCACATCTGTCATTAACGCCTCAACTACCGCATCCTCGTCACTTAAGTCCTGTGTCACGAGCCAGTCTTCTAAGCAATCAATAACAATGACAGGTGCGTCAATAGGCGTCAGGGCTGTACCAATCAACCAACTTGCATCCTTACCTTCTACGATTTTTTCGACATATGCGGTTTTGCCGCTATGTGCTCCTCCAATAAATACGTGCATCGTCGTGCCTCCTCAAAGTCTTGTTGGTGTTGCCAAATTAGGATGTAAACTTGCGTATGCCCCGCGCTGTAATGCCAGTACGGGTGCTCTTGTGGGGCGAAGCGTTGCAGTAACGCACGCACTACGCCGCCGTGGGTCATAATAATTGTTTTATGACGCGCATTTGTTAAAAAACCTGCATAGACGCGCTGTAAAAAGTCCGCAAAATTTTCGCCGTTAGGCACAGGGGCGTACGGGTCATCTAGCCACGCGCAGTATGCGGCATTATGCTGTAATTGCGCGTACGTTTTGCCCTCAAAATCCCCAAAATTTAGTTCGCGTAAACGCGGCTCTTTAATGTATGTAGCATGCGGAAAATACGCCGCCGCTGTTTGGCGACAGCGTAGTAAATCACTACCAATGATCGTGTGCTGTGCATAGCTTTGCACGGGCAAATGCTGCGCTAGGATGGCATCATCTGTCCAACCAAGGTACTCTTTACGCGCGTTCATTGGTGTTTTGGCATGACGCATTAAGCGTAGTACAACAGCAGCACGAGCCATAATAGTACCTCCACCCCTTCGATGTAAGCACCGAGTAAATCGCCTGAAATACCGTCAAAATTGCGCAGCGCAAAGCTACGGTAAATCACGACTGTTACGAGCAATACAATCGCTAATACGATCGGCAAAATACTCGTCGTTAAAAATACAAATAGCGCAATCACAACATTTAACTGAAACAGCGCAAAATAGGCTGTCTTTTTGTGCAGTTTTTGCATAAAAAAGCGCGCGATACCTTTGTCTTTGGCCGGCTTAGTCGTTAATAAAAATAACAACATGCCGTTACGCGTCATAAATGGCAGTAAAATAAGCATCCACCAACTTACAACACCCAGCTGCAACAACTCATAAAGCAAGGTGATTTTTACTAAAATTAAAAATACAAAGGCCATAACGCCAAACGCCCCAACACGCGGATCATCTAAAATCTCGTGGCGTTTTGGGATGTCACGGTACGAAAAAAACGCATCGCATGTATCAATAAAGCCATCTAAATGTAGCCCCCCTGTAATAATGGCACTCGTTAATACGAGCGCTAACGCTACTAGTAATGGGGTGACATTAAAATGAGATAGGCTCCATAATACCGCATAATCTGCCGCACCAATCAGCATACCTAGCCATGCGAGAGTAATAAACATCCCTGTTACTGTGCGCTTTGTCAGCGGGATTTCGCGGTGCACAGGCACTACTGTAAAAAATTGGAGTGCTGCTAAAATACTATGCCACACATTAATCCCCCCTTACTTCCACCGCTTGGCAATGCCCTCAGTTAACTCGTACGCCTCGTCTGCCTCAGCAACTAGCCACTGATGAATATCACCTAGCACTTTGCGGTAATGGTTAAGCTCATTATGACGTAAATCAGGCTCGTCAAATAATTCATTGGATACGACATAGAGCGTAATATCGCGTTTTCGGATGGTCGCTAAGGCATCTTTGACAATGCCGCGCGCCTCCTCTAAGCGCTCGCTACTATTAATGGTTTTGTTTTGCATTGGCATATACATCATATTTGTAAGCCACGTCGTGACACAGTCCCACAGTACTACGTCACCATCACGTAAAGTGCTCATTACTGCGCCAATACGAAGCGGGGCCTCGATGGTGTGCCATGTCAGGCTTTGACGCTCTCTATCTTGTTGATGGCGTGCGATGCGTTGTTTCATTTCACTGTCCATTGCCACACCAGACGCCATATATACAAGGCGGCCTTCAGGTGTATAGCTATTACTCGCTAACGCCTCCGCAAAGGCAGACTTACCACTGCGTACACCGCCTGCAATAAATACTAGTTTCAACGTAATCCCTCCCATAAAATATGCAGCGCTACAATAAGCCCTGCGCCAATAATTGCAAAGCCTAGTGTTGTGATATGCATATGCGTAATCACTTTTTTAATATGTGCGCGCGTGAGTGGTACTTGCTTTTCGCCCATAACTTGACGATAGCTCGTCACGCCCTCGTATTGATTATAGCCCCCAAGCTGAATGCCAAGCTGAACGGCTGTTGCCGCTTCTAAGTAGCCACTATTTGGGCTTGGGTGCACCTTCGCATCACGCCACCAACGCATTAGGCGTTGTTTGAGCGTTTGCGGTGTTTCGTTTTTGGTCAGTAGGACAATAAGTAGCCCTGTAATACGGCTTGGGATGTAATTAACCATGTCATCAAGCACAGCCGAGCACGTGCCAAACTGTGCGTACTTGTCGTTTTTATAACCTACCATAGAGTCAAGCGTGTTAATGGCTTTATACGCCCACACACCTACTGCGCCAAATAATAACGCATAAAAAAGAGGTGCCGTAACACCATCGCTCGTATTTTCGGACACGGTCTCGACCACGCCGCGCACGAGCTCGTCTTCCTCAAGGTGCATCGTATCTCGCCCTACAATCCACGACAACTTTGTACGTGCCTCTTGCCAATCTCCCGCCACAATTGGCGTATATACAGCCATTGCCGCTTCCTTTAAGCTCTTTTGTGCCAGTGCTGTACCAATGAGTACAACCTCTGTTGTAAAGCCTAGCCAAAAATGAATGCGGTAGGTTACGACCATAATTGTCCCTACTACAAGCACTGTTACCCCAACGGTACAAACGGTTAGCACAGCTCCCTTTAACCTGCGATGCTCACCATGATTGAGCCGCTTTGTTAGCGCACTAATGAAGTTGCCAATAAAGCGTACAGGGTGTGGCAGTTTTGGCGGGTCACCTACTACCCAATCAAACACTACCGCAAGCAACGTTGCCCACACAAAAATTAACGCCATGTGCCAGCACCTACCTCTTTTTTATACGCGCGAATGGCCGCAAGTAGCGTTTGGTAAACGCCATGCCCAATTAATTTGCCTAGCTCCGTAATGGGCCCTGCATATTGTTGGTAGCTCCCTTGTTGTGAGCTCGCCACAAGTACACTGTCTGTCGATGTACCTGTTGCGAGGGTGTGGGTTTGTGGGTCGAGGATGTTTTCGGTAAAGAGGGCTTTTGTTTTGGCCTCCGTTGCCGAAATTAATCCTTGCAGTAATGCCTCGTCAGATAGCTTAGCGTCCACAAGCACCCACATATTAATTGTGCCCACGTGGTAGGTTTCGCTGCGCAAAAGCGCCCGTGTAATGTCTACCGCATTGCCAAGCCCTGCTGTAACCATCACTGTCAGGCTTAACTCGCCATGCGTAAATGTACGAATGACCGCATGTTTAGCGTAAACTGCCGTCATCATCGCCACTGTTTCTTCTATTATAAAGCCGTGCGCTGTTAAATAACGTGTGTACTCGGCATGGGGATCGCGCTCATCATAGCTTTTTGGTACTGAACGGTTCACAAAGTTCTGATAATAGCCGATGCCCGCATTGATCATTGCCGACGACGCCACCTTCATTGGTGCTGGTGCACGAAAAATAACGCAATCTGCGGTTTGTTGTATCGTCATTGCCACTCCCCCAAAATGTTTCTGTGCTAAGTTTACCATGATTTATAACGAAGCAACAGATGACCTTAGTTGACAGCGAGCGAATTATATGAAAAAATACTGAAAACTGACGACCGTTCGTAAAGGAGAGGATAGTATGAATAAATATTGGTTTATGGTGCTACTTGCAGGGCTAGTTGAAATCATTTGGGTAGTAGGTTTAAAGCATGCCGACAGCGTCGCTACATGGGGCGTAACGGTTATCGCCATTATTGCGAGCTTTTATTTTTTACTTACTGCTATGGCTCACTTACCTTCTAGCACCGTCTATGCGATGTTTACAGGCATTGGTACAGTAGGTACGGTGCTAACCGAAATTTTTATTTTTAACGAACCTGCACATGCGATTAAACTTGTGCTACTTGGCACATTAGTTATTGGCATCATCGGGTTACACCGCGTTACGGGGGAGGTGGCATAATGGCTTGGATTGCCTTATTAATTGCTGGGCTTTGTGAAGTCGGCGCCGTTTATAGTATGAACCGTGCCGCCCATAAAAAAGTAGATGGCTATATTTTTATGATTGTATTTTTCGGGGCGTCGCTTGCCTTACTGTCGTATGCGATGCGTACCATCCCAATGGGTACAGCCTACGCCATTTGGACAGGTGTTGGCACAGCAGGCGCTACGATTATGGGGATGTTGCTGTTTAATGAAGCCAAAGATTGGCGTCGCTTTTTATTTATTGGCATTATTATTGCCTCTGTTGTAGGCTTAAAACTTGTTGGTTAAGGAGGGATTACACTGAAGAAGGAAGAAATCGCGCGCGCAGCACTCGACTGCTTTACAGATAGGGGCTATGAAGGCGCATCGCTCGCACAAATTGCGGAAGCGGTAGGCTTAAAAAAGCAATCGCTATACGCCCATTTTGCGGATAAGGACGCGATATTTTTAGCGGCCCTGAGCTACTCTAAAGCACAGGAACTTCGTTTTTACGAACAGTTCTTTGCGCAAAGTGAAGGCGCACTTGCCGATGTATTACAGCGTTATTTAACCGAGCTTGCTACACATTTTCGTACATCGCGTGCCCAACAATTTTGGCTGCGTATGAACTTTTATCCGCCACAGCACCTTGCAGCTACCGTCGAACAAGAGGTCGAAAGCATTTACCTCGCGAGTGAACAGTATTTTGTGACACTTTTCACCAAGCATAAACAAGCGCTTGCAGTCACACCACTCGTTGCGGCAGATGCCTTTATTGCGCTTACTAATGCTTTGCTGACAGATATTTTATACAATACCCCACAAGCCGTTGCTACGCGTAGAGTTGAAGCGAGCTGGCACGTCTTTTATACAGGCATAAAAAAATGAGATGCTCACTTGGGCATCTCATTTTTGTGGTTTGCTTTCCACTCTTTATGTTGCTTTGTAACCGCCTTATAGCGCATTACAGAGCCAATAATAATAAACACCCAGCTGACGGCTACAATGCCAAGCTTCATGTTTTTTGTGTCTGCTGGAATAATATTTAAAACTGTCAGCGCAAATAGCACAATACCAAAGGCCGAAATCCCAAAACCAATTAACATTTTATTCAACGTACTAACCTCCCACTCCGTAGTGTAACGCAAAACGCACATACCGACAACTGCGGCATGTGCGACTGGCTTATGCAGTTACATTTGAGAAAAACTCTGCGTACAGTGCTTGTAAAATTTGGTTTTCGTACATCTGCATAACCCCAAACACTAAGCTCACTTCAGACGAGCCTTGGTTAATCATTTCGATGTTAGCCCCTGTTTGTGAAATTGCCGCAGCTGCGCGTGCCGCAAGCCCCGTATTATGGCGCATGCCCTCACCTACAATAACAATCATCGAGAAGCCATGACGGAACTCTACATCATCCGCATGTAACTCCTCTTTCACACGGCGTAAAATGCGCGCTTCCATATCATCTGATAATTGATTAGAGCGCATAATCACCGAAATATCATCTAAGCCTGATGGCGTATGTTCATAGGAAATGTTTTCGTCCTCTAAAATGTGCAGTAACTTACGACCAAAGCCGATTTCACGGTTCATTAAATACTTCGATACATATAAAATTGAGAAGCCATTATCTGCCGAAATCCCCGTTACAGGACGACCACTTGACGCACGTTTTGATACAATGCGTGTGCCTGGCGCTGTTGGGTTATTCGTATTTTTAATGTTGACAGGTACACCTGCTTTAAAGACAGGCATTAACGCCTCGTCATGGAACACCGAAAAACCAGCGTAAGATAACTCACGCATTTCGCGGTACGTAATCTCTTTAATCTCTAACGGGCAGTTAACGACTTTTGGATTTGCCGAAAATACGCAGTCCACATCTGTAAAGTTTTCGTACATATCAGCACGTACAGCTGCCGCAATAATCGAGCCTGTAATATCCGAGCCACCGCGGTCAAATGTACGTAGTGTGCCGCCCTTTGTATAGCCAAAGAAGCCAGGGTAAACAATAATTTCGTCCGTATCAGCAAGCTTCGCTAAATTATCATACGCCTCTTGCATCGCATACGTACGCTCTGGTAAATCATTAACCACAAGTGAGTTAAGCGGGCTCTCGTAGCGCGCCTTCATACCAATGCTCGCAAAATACGCCGCAATCAACTTAGCGTTATTATCCTCACCACTTGCTTTAATATTATCAATAAATAGCTCTGTGTTTGTTTGATCTACTTTAATACGCTCATGTAAATCCGCCTTGATTACCTCACAAATCGCCTCGTCTAGCCCAAGCCCTTGTGCAATCGCACGGTAGCGTGCTACAACTGCCTCGATTTTTTCGTCTACGGCAACATCTTTTAATGTGGCATCCGCAAGGTCAATGAGTAAATCTGTAACCTTAACGTCCTCGCCTGTACGTTTACCTGGCGCTGATACTACCACAATTTTACGTGCTGGGTCACTTTGCACAATACTTGCTACCTTTTTAATTTGCTCTGCACTCGCTACTGAAGTACCACCGAATTTACATACAATCATCATCATCATTTCCTTACTTTTTTAGTATAGTGTACGCCTTAGAAAAACATTTGATTTTACACAGTGTACAAACTATATGTTTTTTCGTCAATACCATTTGTGTAACTGTTCATAATTTAGGCATAAATTCTGTATATTTGTACTATTATAGTAGGAAAGTGTGCAATAGTTAAGTCTTTTTCGAAAATTTAGTATAGTACACACAATCGTACGATGGTACAATGCCTATGTACGAAGTGGAGGGGTTAGTATGGGTAAGTTAACAAAGCGTAATATTTTATGGGTCATTCCGATTGGAATTATGATTGTCTTCTTTATTATGTTTGGACCAAAAAAACAAATTACAGATAATGCGTACATTCAGTATGTGCAAGGCAGTACACTCGACGCATTGGGCACAAAAACGCTCGGCTCATTAGCGGATGGCTGCGAAAAGGCCAAGTGGATTTATTTCGAAACCTCAAAAAATCAGGATGTGGTGGAGCTGCAAGGTGACTGCGCGTATGCGGATGGCAAGGATACCAAAATCCAATTTTTAGTGGACGAGGCGCGTACCGAAATCCGTACAGGTGCGATGCTGCTCGACAATAAACAGCTGACACCTGAGGAGCGCGATGACAAGCTCCAGCAACTATTACAATAAGCAAAAGCGCACAATGCAACGGCTAAGCCCTTGATATTGTGCGCTTTTTTGGTGCTGTTTATTTTAAATTGAGCGGAAACAAAATCGTTTCCTCCTTAGGCTATCCAGTCAAACTGCTTTGCTTTACTTTTAGGGTTATCTAGTTTCGAAAGGCAGCTTCTTGTGTCATTTCACTTTTGTGTCTGAACGCAAAGAACGCGTTCAACCCAAGTGGCTAGCCAACCCGACTAACTTCTTCCGCTGTTTCAATCAGCCATCAGAAAGCACAAAACGCTTTCGATGGCTGCTTTCCAACTGCGTTGAAGTTGAACAGTCGTTTTGGCTTTTAAGAGCTCCAATGCCCTGCGAAGCTTAACGCCTTTCTACACTTTTAGGGTTTATCTAGTTCCGAGGGCTAGCTTCTTCGGCTGTTTCGGTCAATCAACGGAAAGCAAAAAACGCTTTCTCGCATATCTAGTCTAAACGACTAACTTCTTCCGCTGTTTCAATCAGCCATCAGAAAGCACAAAACGCTTTCGATGTCTGCTTTCCAACTGCGTTGAAGTTGAACAGTCGTTTTGGCTTTTAAGAGCTCCAATGCCCTGCGAAGCTTTCAAGCCCTCTATACTTTTAGGGTTTATCTAGTTTCGCAAAGCAACGACTTGGTCACTTCACCCGTTCAGTGAAAGGCAAAGTACGCCTTTCCTGTACGTGTTCCAGTGCCTACGTCGTTAAACGCTTTGCTCCACTTTTAGGTTTATCTAGTTTCGCAAAGCAGCTGCTTGATCACTTCGGTCGCTCGTGGAAAGACAAAGAGCGTCTTTCCCGAACGCCCTCCAGCGCCAGCGCAGCTGAGCGCTTTGCTACACTTTTAGGTTTATCCAGTTCCGAGGGCTAATTCCTCATGTCGTTTCACTTCAGCTGTCAAAGGTAAAGAGCACCTTTGCCGCTGAATAATCCAGTGAAGTGAGCTAAATCCTCAGGTCATGTCGCACTTTCATTCGAAGTAAAAAACACTTCGTATTCAAGCGCTGCCACGCCCAACGGATTTGACCAAGCTCCCTTCACATTTTGGTGCTCCAACGTCTATCGGAATTGACCAAGCCCTCTATACTTTTAGGGATATCTAGTTTCGCAAAGCAGCTTCTTGGTCACTTCACCCGTTCAGTGAAAGGCAAAGTACGCCTTTCCTGCACGTGTTCCAGTGCCTACGTCGTTAAACGCTTTGCTACACTTTTAAGGTTTATCCAGTTTCGCAAAGCAGCTGCTTGGTCACTTCGGTCGCTCGTGGAAAGACAAAGAGCGTCTTTCCCGAACGCCCTCCAGCGCCAGCGCAGCTGAGCGCTTTGCTCCACTTTTAGGGTTATCTAGTTTCGAAAGGCAGCTTCTTGTGTCATTTCACTTTTGTGTCTGAACGCAAAGAACGCGTTCAACCCAAAAGCTCCAATGCCCTGCGAAGCTTAACGCCTTTCTACACTTTTAGGGATAAAAAAAACGTCGCTTTGGGCGACGGTGGTTGTGTTGTTTAGCCTACGCTTTGGCAGTCAAAGAGTAAGATGTTGCGTTCGCAGATGCGAATGGCTGCCTCGGCTGTTTCGATTTTTTCTTCGAGTGTGTTGTAACGCATAAGTCTATCTTCTGTTAGGCCATTTTTTATTATTTTAGCAGTAAGCGTTTTTTTTGTTTCGATTAATTGTTCTAATTGCTCGGCTTGCTGTAAATAACTATGGCAATTGAGTTGGGGCATAATTAAACCTCCTTGCGTTAAAAATTCGCATGAATAAGGAACATTGTTACTTATAATTTAACCATATTAAGCTTTTGTTAAACCATTTTTACAATACTATTTTTGCTAAAATGAATTACGTTAAACTCTATATCTTTAGCAATAATCTTCTCTTTATTTGTTATACTACTATACTAAAATGACAACCAAAAAACGAGGTTTGGTTAACCTCGCTTTACAGTCTTTTACGCCACTTTCGAGAATAAATTAAACCGGCGCCAATAAAAAACACTAGGGCTAGTGCTTTGAGTAATGGCACGACAACAATTTTAGTAATTAACGTAATCCCGATAATATAATACAATGCCATTGCTAAAAAGAAAAGAAATACTTTAGGCATTACTTCTCATTCCTTTTAACGCTAAACCGCGGCGTGCAAGCTCGGCTGTAATCGTCTTTAGGGCTTTTTCCCCTACGCCATGTAGTTTGGCGATGTCTTCGTAACGCTGGCCATGCAGTGCGTCAATTGTGTCAAAGCCTGCCACATGTAGTGCGCGTACTGCTGGCTTCGCAAGCTCCTTTGGAAAAGGCATTACTGATCCCTCTTTCTTTCACTTGTTCGATTTACCTGTCACCTCTAGCCCTATGATGCCCACGATTAATACAATCATAGACGGGATTTGGAGCGCAAAGAAGAACGTGGTTGTTTCGACTCCCATCCTATCCAACAATGCGGTAGCGAGGCGACCTACCATCATAATTATGCCGATTGCGAAACAAATTTGCCAAAGCCGCTTCATTAAAAGTAGTCAATGAACGTTGGGATGCCCATAGGGATTACATCCTCTAGCATACCAATTGACATGGCATTACCATGTAAACGCTCAACCTTCTCTAAATAATGAGGGCGCTTATAGCCTAAAAATAATGTCGCAAAGGTTTGAATGTTCATGTGCACCGCGTGCTCGTCGCTTGCATCTACTGTGTCGCTCAGGCGATTGACAGTAACTGCGCCGTCTTGTGCAATGATTTCAAACATGCCGTTATTCCATTCTACTAAGCTATCTGTAATAGCTAGCTGCATATGGAAGGCCGTGCGATTAAATGGAAACTGCTCCAAGAAGCCTTTAACGTCTACTACACGCGCCATAAAGTACGGCGTTACTTTTTGAATGATTTCGCTGTCCTCTAATAAAAAGGCGATGGCCTCGTTACCTGTTGTTTTGCCGTATACATTATAAATCATTGAGCGGTGCGCCGCCACAAAATTCCATAGTCCTTTTCGGGCATTTTCGCATAGGTGTACCATCTCATCAATATAAAAGTTGTCTTCCATGATGCGGTAAAATAAATAGCCTTGTGCCTCGCCCGCATCATTATAATAAACAGCTGCTTGCAGTTGCACGTCTGTATCCACAAATTTTTCTTCCCAGAAGTCTTCGTAGTATTTTTCGTTCCATGCGATTTGGTTACGCACCATTACCCCATGCGTTACTTTTGCCCACTGGTCATAAACATCATAAATGGCGCTGTCGCGTAAGTCTACGCGGCGCATTTTGCCAGGTACGTCTTTATAATACGGCAGTTGTGAGTCTTTAATTTCAAACTCCACTATGTCGCTCATAATCTCCCAGCCTTTTTTGCGGTAATACGGAATGGAATACGGGAATAAATATGAAATATATTTGCCTTCACTGCGCATACGCAGTAAACATTCTTCTAGTAATTGTTGCATTAAGCCGTAGCCTGAGTACTCGGGGTACGTGCCGACTGCGGTAATGCCACCCATCTCGTAAACGGTGCCGTGGATATTTACTTGAAACGGCAAACTTAACACTTGCGATACGAGTTGTTCTTTGTCATACCAACCGAGCGCATGCCCAACGTCAAATTGCTTACTTTTAACATTAATAAAGAAGCGGTCCTTTTGCATCGACACCGACGCTTGGAACACATAATTTAATAAATCAATGGACTGCGCCATATCTTGTTGCGGTATTTCCTTTAATATTAAGCCTTTCCTCTGGCTAATCATTAAAAATCCCCTCAATCTTCAAATAGTTGTGCAAGCACAATTTCACGCGCCTCTAAAAAGCGGCGGGTAATGCTGTAATGCATTGTCTGTTCATATTGTACCGTGTTTATACCTGTTTCATCAAATTCGTAGATGGTGGCATCGGGGTAGCCGAGTAAAATCGGCGAGTGCGTGGCAATGATAAACTGTGCCTCGTGCTCTAAATCTTTCATAATACGTAGTAAACTTAGTTGACGTTGCGGAGACAACGCCGCCTCTGGCTCATCGAGTAAATATAAGGCTTTGCCGCTGAATTTATGCATAAATAAATTTAAAAAGGACTCGCCGTGTGATTGCTCAAGCAAAGACTTACCGCCGTAGGGTGCGTATTTATACGGTGATTCGAGCTTATCAATCTGCTCGGCAAATTGGTAAAAGGTTTCGGCACGTAAAAAGAAGCCCCTGCTCACCTTTTGCCCCCATGCAAGGCGCAAATGCTCGCCCATGACCGCTTCAGCTTTATGCACCTCGTATAAATGATTGCGCCCACCGCCTGCTGTGTTAAAGTCACAGCGATCCGCAATGCCCTCAAGTAACGTGGATTTACCTGAGCCATTTTCGCCTACAAAAAACGTAACATTTGTAGGAAATTCGAGCCGCTCAAAATGCGCAAGGCTCGGTATAGTAAAGGGAAAGCGCTGTGTGCGCTCCCCTTCTAAACGACAATGTTGTAAATACATTTAACTCCTCCTCACATCCTCTGTACGTGCATAATACCATGCGACAAAGGCTTGTGCTTCATCCCATGTGACATCACGCAAGGTGGCGTGGCGCACGGGTGCACCTCGCCCTGTCATATGAATGCTCGCTAAACCAAAACGTCGCTGCCAAAACGATTGCTTGATTTCGACCTCAATAATTTTCGCGCGTGCGTACACTAAGCGGCTCACCTCAAGCGCACCTGTCTGCATTTGAAACATCGTCGCCACCTCATAACGCGTCGCGTAAAAATCAAGCAAGCGCACGATGGTTAGTAGTATGAGCCAGCCAAATGCCGCATACCAATACGTAGGTTGCCAGTACCATAGCGCAATAAGTAGCACTACAAACATATAGCTCGGACGCAGTAAGCGCACAATGAGCGCACGCTTTGGTAGCCGCTTCGTCGGTGGATTTAAGGCATACTGCGGCAATAAATCGCTCATAAGCGTTTGTGCTTTGTCAGTTGGTAAGTACGGGTATAACTCGCGAATGGTCTCGCCCTCACTAATGGTAGCGTCGCCTGTTGTAATGAGCGTGATGCTCACAAGCCCCAACATGCGCTTCACCAAGGACTGTTTGTACTCAATTGCCTGAATGCGCTGTTTTTCGACAGTGAAGCGGGTTTCGTTTATCACACCGCGACGAATATAAATGCGCTCGGCATCGGCATCAATAGTATAACCCCAATAAGTGAAAAATATTTTAGCTATGCCCGCACCAACGGCGAGTATAATGCCTACTATTACAAGTAGCGCGATGACCCACGTATGTTGCAGCCACGTAATTTCGATACGCCAATCATCCGTAAACTGCCACACTTTTAAGCCAAGTGGGATAATTAATAAAAAACTAAGTGACGTAAAGGAAGCTTTAACTAGTTCGCTCGTTGTCGGGGTAAAAAGCACATCACGCACAATAGGCGCTGCCGCCTGCTCCCCTTGCACAAAGCGCTCAATGCGATCTGCTTGCTCACGTGTAAGCGCGTCAAACTTTACTTCTGCCTCAGCGCCGTCTGCTACTTCGAGTAATAGAGAGGTTAACCCCGTTACGCGGTGCGTAAAGCTTGTACTGCGCTGTACGTTTTGGATGCGACTGCGCGGGATGGTTTGCTCTTGCTTTGTAAATAACCCTCGCTTTAGATGGATGCGGTCACCGTCTAGTTGGTAACGAAACGTCAACCACGTCGTAATTTTAGCGAGTGTCACAAGCACAATAAACGCAAGAAACAGCCAGCGCAAACCGGTAAATACCATGCTGTCACTGCGGCTCACCACAAATAAAATAAGCGCAATGAAAAAATAATCTTTCACAATAGTCACAACGTCATAAAGCCATTTGCGTGCAGGGTAACGTTGCCACATTAGTCAATCTCCTCGATTTTTGCGTACGCCGCGATTTGGTCACGTAATGCGCGCGCCTCGGCAGTTGGGATGCCTGGTAGCTCGTGGCTCGTGCTCATTGTACCTACCTCAATCGTAGATAGCCCGTGGCGCTTTAGTAAAGGTCCCTGCTCAATCTTTACGGTTTGCACCTTCGCCATTGGGATGACAATTTGCGAATAAAACAAATGCCCTCGCTCAATCGTAATATAGCTTTCGTCTACGTTATAGGCAAAATAACGCTGATACAGCGTGGGCGCAATGCCTATCGACCAAATGCTGTACACAAGGTCGAGCACAAATAACCCGATAAGCACAAAGCCTACCCATTCCCACCAATCAAAATAGCGTGCCGCTGCGTAAAGTGCCGCTACAATGGTTAGGGTAATGCCAAGCGCTATTAGCTCTGCTGTACGTTGTACCGTTATAAATTTAGGTGAAAGCTTTGTTGTTGGTTGTACTAGTTTTGTCATATCCTCACCTCTTTCCTCTATTATAACAAGCTAATCTTAAGCTGAGCTTAAAGTTACTTTTTTAGCAAGACACGCTATAGGGTGATAACCATTTGTCGGCGGAAGTACACTAAATAAGAAAACCTATTTTACGTAGATCACACGTAAAATAGGTTAGCTAAAGTGACATATGTCAAAAACCGTTCTTTTCCTTGCGCTTAATAACGATAACACAAGAGCAAGGATAATCCATTTATCTCTCAAGCGCTTTGTCATATACAATGCGCCCATCCACAACGGTTTTGCATGCGTGGATGCGCGTTAGGTCTGCGCTAAAAATGTCGCCCGTAAAGACCGAAAAATCGGCATCAAAGCCAGGTGCGATTTTGCCTCGCTCACGCTCGTGAATGGCGTGTGCGGCATTGGTCGTTAACAGTTGCACCGCTTCGTAACGTGTAAGTCGCTCGCTCGGATTTGGATGCGTGATGGCGGCTTCGATTATACGAAGCGGATCAGGATGCTCAATGGGTGCATCACTGCCACCTGCTACACAAATACCTGCGCATAGTAAACTACCAAGTGGGTGCACATACGGCATGCGCGACTCACCTAAACGTTCGGTTAATAACGCGCGCGATTCATGCGCAAACTGCGGCTGCATATCAATAATAACGGGCATGCGAGCCAAGCGCTCTAGTAAACTGTCATTTACTAAGGAACAGTGAATAATGCGGTCATGTTGCCCCTTTTGTGGTGGCAATGCCTCAAAGACATCTAAAATCGTGGCGATGGCTCGGTCGCCAATTACATGCACTGCCACCTCGCGCCGTGCCACACGCGCCTCGCGCACAAGTGCCGTGAGCTCTGCTGTCGTATGCACTAACATACCCGTTGATGCCTTATCCACATACGGCTCACTAAGTGCCGCTGTGTGCCCACCGAACGCTCCGTCCACAAAAATCTTCATGGCGCCAAGTGCTACGTAGCGGGTTGCTTGAAAGGTATTACTCACCGCAAACGTCGCATGGTGCTGCAGTAAATGTGCTTTAAAACGCCCTTGTGCTAAGCGCGTAAACACCTCAAATGGTTGACTAGGCGGACCATAATAACTTAAATCTTCACTATGCCCACCTGTAACACCCATCGCAAGGAGCGAATCTAGCGCTAACGTTAACGCCCGCTCTATGTAAGCAGGGGTAATATGCGGCATATGATTAACGATTAAATAAAGCGCCGCATCTTTTAATACGCCCTTGTCCGCTTCAACTACACCGCCCGCAACAGTCGTCGCCTCGGTAATACCAGCAAACGCTAGCGCCTTACTGTTGGCGATAATTAAATGGTGGCATTGGCGTTTAATAATTAGGTGTGCGTCGCCGAGGGCATCAAGCTCAGCAAGCGTTGGGTATGCCGAATCATCAAACTGCGCCTCGTTATAACCAATGGCAATGACCCACTCATCAGGCTGTGCCTGTTGCATACGCTTGGCTAACGCCTCAAGCATTGCCGCCCGTTTAGTAAATTGCGAAACATCGAGATGTAGCAATTTTTCGCCGTAGCCAATGGTATGCAAATGACTATCAACAAAGCCGGGGTAAACGTACGCCCCGGCTAAGTCAATGTGTTGAGTTGCGTGTTGCGCCTTGGCATCCTCACCAAGGGCAACAATTTTATGTCCGTCCGTTAGCACGGCATCCGTCGTATGACCAGGCGCCTGCATCGTATAAAACGTACCCCCAAACCACAAAGTTGTCATTTATGCCACCTCAGTAATAAGGCGTGCTGATTTTAAACGGCTACGTACCATAACACCAATCCAAGCCGCACCTACTGCTTTTACAATACCTAATGGGATGAATGGGTAAACGCCGCCCGCCATCGCTGCTTGCCAGCTTAAGCCTGCCGCGATTTTTAGCCATACTGTACCAAATGCCAGTGTAATGACCATACCAATTAAGTTAGCGATAATCGAGTGCGTGTACGTGTACCCTAGCTTATTCATGTAGTAGCCCATAATAAGTGCTGTTGGTAAGAAGCCGATAATATAGCCGCCTGTTGGCCCAACAAGTACCCCAAAGCCACCTGACGCGCCGCTAAATACTGGCGCACCTACTGCACCAAGTAAAATATAAACGAGTACGGATAGCGAGCCTAAACGCATCCCTAAAATGGTAACGACAAGCCCAATCGCAAATGTTTGTCCTGTTATCGGAACTGGCGAAAACGGCAATGGAATCGACACTTGCGCTAACACGGCAATAATTGCCGCACCAAGTGCTGCGAGTGCGTAGCCAGTTGTTTTTGAATGTTGCATACTACTCTCTCCTTTAGTAACCTTTTGATTTTTATAGGTTTACTCAAATCTATCCTAAGAGAGAATACTTGTCAATTAGTTTTTAGAATTTTCGCCCAGCTTATCACGTCTTACGCAAACGAGCATATATAAGATAAAGCCGAGCACGACTGCCGCTAGTAGCGTTAACGTAACCGTTGTTGCGGGGAATATGTTGGCGCTAAGCGCAATCGTAAATAAAAATAACACAAACTGTACGTTGCGCTCACCACTCTTTACAAAACTAAACACTGCCACCCAAAAGAGTGGCAACACCACAACGACGCCAATTACTAAAGCGGCAATACCCCATGCATTCATACTACTTCCTCCTACCATAATGGTTTAATTGGTTCTTGATTGGGATCGTTTTCTTGTAACTCAATTGCTTGATAAGCTGTTGACACAAGCAGTAGCGCACCAACGAACCCAACAAACAAACCAACAGCTAAATTTGGGAAAATATTTGCTGGCACAAAGATGGCTAAATACGTCAGCGGATACGTCGCCGCTGTGCGCTGCGTACTTTTGCGAGTACTATAATAACGCGCCTCACAAGACGTACACTTTTTGCCGTGCATTGTGCCGTATAGCCATAATTTCATACGCTCACGCTTCGTTAGCACATGCCCACAGTGCGGACAAGTTACCACCGCTGTCGCTCGCTTGCGCTCATAAAAACGAATTTGCGCATAACGGATGGCGAGCACGATGCCAAAATAGAGGATGATGAGCACATACGTATTGCCAAGCAGTTGCAGTGCGGTATTTTCCGAACGTTGCATCGCCGTTTGTAAGCTTTTGCCGTTACCCACAAAGGTTGCAGTAAAAAATAACGTAAGTAGTGCAAATGCCACAAGCACTGTGCGATATTGCCAGTTGGCTTTTTTCGCTTTTGGTTTTGTCGCTTCTATTACGTGTTGTTGCCGTGTAAAGCGGATGTGCTCCAGTTCTTTTGTTAGCTTGTCTTTCATACCTCATCCCCCCATTCCATATCAATGAGCTGCGTGCGCAACGCCTCACGCGCCCGCTTCAGCCGCATGCGTACCGTAGACTCGCTAATACCAAGTAGCTCGGCAATTTCGACGCTCGTCATTTCTTCGTAGTAATAAAAAATAATCGCCTCGCGCTGTGCGAGTGGTAGATTGAGCAAAGCTGTCGTCACTTCGCCCATCTCGGTTTTAGCAACCGCCATACTCTCTGGCGTTTGATCCGTGCGCCTAAAAATTTTAGCGAAAAAACTTTCTTTTTTGCGCTGTTGTTTACGCAATTCGTCGTAGCACCGATTAATGGTCATACGCACCAAATAGGTTTTTAGCGACGCGCGCCCTTCAAACTGTGCGCTTTGATAAAATTTAATGAACACATCTTGCACTACATCTTCTGCAAGCATTTCGTCTTTCATATATAAGTACGCCACGCGCGTTAAATAATCGCCGTACGTTTGCATTACATCCTCAATGTGCACGCTATCGCCTCTCTTTCTTACCTTATAGACGTTGCTACTTTACCATCCGTCACATTACTTTTTAAAAAAACCCACTACATTTACGTAGTGAGTTCATTTTGGTTAGCTCTTAGCCATTCTATCACTTTCTTTTGGTCGAGCATGCCACCATTTTTTGTTGTACTAATGCGGAAAAATCGAATGCCCTCCCCCGCTCGTTTAAAATAAATACGACCTGCCTTACTAAAGCTTCCTTCTATTATCGTGACATTTTTCAACTTAACGGGGCTTGGGCGCACAATGCCAGGGCTATGTTTAGCGTAGTCATAGTGAAGCATAGCTATAAGTTGTTCGACTTTTAATTGGTCAATGTCGGTTAGTTCGATAAAATCTTCGATAAATTGCCGATGTACTTTGGCATACGTATACAAATTTTGAAAGCGTTTTGCCGCTTCTTCGTAACGTTTTTGGCGCGTGCGTTTTTCTTTAACTGCGAGCTGAATGGTTAATTGTTTAATTTTTTGTTCATAAGCTGCTTGCGCTGTACTCGCTTCTTCTACATAGCTTACAGATTGCTCAGCTTGTTGCGCAAGTTGTTGTTCTAGTAATTGTTTTTGTTGCGCAAAATCTTCTTCAATGGCGGTTAGCTGCGCACTTTGTGATTGTTGGCTTGCTTCAAGCTGTTCGATTTTTTCGCGCGCTTCCGTCACTTGGTGCCGATATGTTACGAGTTTGTTTTCGTACTCACTGACTTGTGTTTGCGTTTTGGCATAATTTTTTTGCAATTGCTCACTGTTGAGGAGCAAGGTTTGTGCCTCTTGTTGAGCATGCCTTAATTGTTGCTCTACGCGTTGTCGCTCTGGCCCTTCTTGCGCACTCATTTGTTGGTAAGCCGCATACAGTTTGCCAATTAAACGCTGTTTTGCCGCATAGGCCTGATGCATTTGCTGGTAATCTGCCATCACTTGGGTACGCATCGTTAAGGCTTGTTGTAACTCCGTTTGCAGTGTGGCAATCGTTTGCATACGTTGTTCGTAGTCTTTCATTTGTTTAGCCATTTGTTGCGACAATGATTTACGCTCACGTTCGAAGCGTTGCTGTTCCTGATAATAATCGGCTTGTAGTTTACTATGTATGGCAATTAAATCATGGTAATGCCGCATTTTGTCTTCGTAAGTTTGGTAATGTTTGGAAAATAACCAACGCACTATATTGTCACGCCATTGTTCTAGCACCTAAACCACCCCTTTATTTGTAATGATATCCATTATAATAAGCAAATAGCATGATGGCTAGCCTAAATTAAAACCCATTCCCAGTGAATAGGAAATGGGTTTTAAGTGCTACTTATTTTTCTAGTTTGTTAGCAAAGTCAATGAGTTGTTCTTTAGTAATGCCATCGCCCGTTGGCATAATGCTGTAACGCAAGCCGTCTTTAGCGAAGTTTAATAGTTGGAAGTCACCTATCTTTTCATACGTTGCTTGTTCGCCGAGTACTTCAACTTGTTCTTCGCCTTTCTCAAGCTTTGTTTCTTCTTCTGTTAGCGTATCCTTAAATAAACTAACGGATACAAAGTCGTGCCCGTCTTGTTGATACTCAAATGTAATTTCTGGCTCGCCTTTTAAACCGTCCATTTTCGAAATGCTTGCTACTTCAACACCTTTTGCTGTGCGTAGCTCAGGGTAAAGTGCTTTCGCTTCGGCTTCTGTTAGGTCTACTTCATTTGCGTCGGCATCAATCACTTCTACTGTTGCATCTTTTGGAATGGCTAACTCAAACGTATCTGCTGCTAATTTCGGCTTTGTATCAAATTTGGTATACACGGTTTTTGATACAGCGTCGCCCATTTGTGACTCCGCTTTTAAAATCACCCATGTTTCCTTATCTACCCAAAAGTCTTGGTTGCCAAAAAGCGTTTCCTTTTTTTCAATGGCTTGAATGTGGTAAGTGGCACGCCCTGCTACTTTTTCCTCGCCTACCATTTTTACGTCATGCGTATCTTTAATGACATGTAGTATGTTTTCGGCTGTTTCTTGTGGGGATGGTAAGTTGCCCATTGTGTCGCCTGTATCCATCGTGATGACTTTGTTGTTGGTTTTATCATACGTCGTCATGACGCCATCTTTAAAGACGGTAATGGCTTCACCTTCGTCACTGCTTACTTCGGCGCGACGATTTTTGCCGTCTGTCCATTCTTTTAATGTTAGTTTAACGTCACCCATATCCATCGTTGCCTCACCGTAATAGCTTGGTGCTTTTTCGGTTTGCTCTAGTGCGTTTTCAATAACTTGCTCTGGTGAGAAGTTGCTAACGTCGCCTTCGCTACATGCGCCTAATGCGACAGAAGCGGCTAATACTAAACTTGCGGTTTTTAAAAATTTCATGTGGTTTCCTCCTGAATGGGTAAGCGGCAAATTAAAGCTGTACCTACTGTTTCAGCCGATACAATTTGCACCGTGCCGCCGTGTTTTTCGATAATTTGTTTGGTAATGCTAAGTCCTAAGCCACTGCCGCGATTGCCTGCCTTTGTACGTGCAGTATCTGCTTGGTATAGCGGGTCAAAGACGTGTTTTGCGTCTTCTTCACTAATGCCTGTGCCGTCATTTTGTACGACGATGTATAACGCACCGTCGGTAATATACGGTGTGATGCCGTCATAAACAAAGGTGCGCATGGCTTTTGCTTCGGCCGTAAAGGCACTCACTTTTGTGACAGCGTGTTGGATGGCGTTCATCATCGCGTTATCCATTACGCGCATGAGTTGTTTAGGGTTAAGGTAATACGTGCCATGGGCCGCATTACGCGTGGTTAATTGAATACCTCGCGCGGCGCAAAGGGCTTGGTAATCTGACAGCAACATCTCAAAATATTCTTCCCCGTCTACGGCTACTTTTTTTAGCGCGTAATTAGGGGACTGTAAGGTAGTGTATGTCGTTAAATCATCTAGCATTTGTTGCATATAATGCGATTTACTGGTAATAATTTGCTCATACTCGGCGCGTTCGGCTGCGCTTAGGTCTCCCTGCAAGGACTCTGCGTAAGCGCGAATGGAGGTGAGCGGTGTTTTTAAATCATGCGACAAACTCGCAATCATAAATTGTTTTTCGGCTTGTTCGTCCATTAGTTTTTGACGCGTGCGTGTAATCTCACGCTGCATCGCATAAAATTGCTCGGTTAGCTCGCCAATCTCGTCATGCGCTTGTGGCACTTTAGTAAAGGGCTTGTCTTGCGCAAAATCGGTCATTTGTTGCCCAAGTAAAGTAAGGCGCTTGGTAAATTTACGATTCATAATCAACATGACCAGCGCATAAAGTGCGAGTAACAGCACACTAAAAATCACAATAATCGTTGTAGTACGATTGGCTACCCCGTCACGCCACTGTTTGCGTGAAAACACAACTTCATAAAAACCAACGACATTATTATCGGCGAGTACAGGCGCGCGGTACGTATACGTGCGAAAATCGCGCTGTAACTCGTTTAAATGATTAAAGCGCTCACTGCGCGATGTTGTTGGCAAAAACTCATTAGTCCGAAATAATACGTTGCCACTCGCATTGTATAGCGTTACGGCTTGCGTATCACTGCCAAGTGTCTTAACTGCACGGTAATTGGCATGAGCACGGTAAAGCGCTGGGTTCTCAGTAATGCGCTGGACATTTTGTAGCTCTAGCATTGTTTCGAGCCTGTCGGCAACTGCGCGCTCTTTGTTGTAGTCACTAATCCAAGCAAATAAAATATAGCCTGCAATTAATGGCACAAGCATCACAATTAAATACGTTGCTAACAACCACTTTTTGAGCTTCATAGGACTTCTCCAATAAAGCGGTAGCCCTTGCCCCATACCGTTTGAATAAAGCGCGGTGTTTTAACAGGATCTGCGAGTTTTTCGCGCAGCCCTTTAATGTGTACCGTCACTGTATGTAAATCGTTTTGTGTAGCGGCTTGTTGCCACACATGCTCGTATAGCTCTTCCTTCGAAAACGCACGCTCTGCATGACCTGACAGTAGCGTTAGTAAATCCCATTCGGTACGTGTTAACGCCAGGGCGCTACCATTAAGTGTGGCACGTTGGTTGTCATAGTTAATCGTTAGGCCGTACTCATAGCTCACTTCATTTTGTGCTAGTGCCTCGCCTTTATAACGTTGCCAGCGTCGAAGTTGTGAGGCCACGCGGGCTTTTAACTCCACTAAGCTAAATGGTTTGGCGAGGTAATCGTCTGCGCCTTGCGTAAAGCCTTCTACTTTGTCTACGTCTTCTTTGCGTGCCGAAATAATAATAATCGGCATATCACTTTTAAAACGAATATTTTTACACAACGTAAAGCCGTCCATCTCAGGCAGCATTAAATCAATTAGCGCGAGATCATAATGCCTTGATTTAAAATCCTCCCAGCCTTCAAGCCCCGTTGTGGACCATGTCACAAAGTAGCCTTCTTTTGTGAGTGTATCTTTAATAATACGTGCGATTTCAATGTCGTCTTCTACGAGTAAAATATTTTGCGTCATGCGTGTCGCCCTCCTAATTTATACTTTATCAGTGCGTTTTTCTGTTTTACGTAATTTTATCATTTCTTTACTATTTGCCGTGTGCTATAATCAACTTTGTTACTGCAACGCGTTAAAGTAACAAAGTTTACAGCTTAGAGGAGGCTCATTATGTTTCGGACAGAAGCAAAATCGAAGCCCGCGTTTTTAGAGGCGCTGGCAATTGTTGTCTTAATCATTGGCGTTATGAGTGCCAGCATCATCGCATTTGGTGCACCACCACATATGCCAATCCTTATTATTATCACGCTATTACTCGTGTACGGTCTAGTTAAAAGAGTGGCATTCCAAGATTTACAGCAAGGCATGGTGCTCGGCGCACAATCTGGGCTGGGCGCGATTTTTATATTTTTCTTTATTGGGGTATTAGTCAGTAGCTGGATTATTGGCGGTACCATCCCAACATTAATTTATTACGGTTTTTCGTTTGTCACACCGAGCTTTTTCTTTGCGATTGTTTTTGTGATTACCTGCATCATTGGCTTAACGATTGGTAGCTCACTCACAACGGTTGCGACAGTAGGTGTTGCTTTTATTGGTATGGCGAGCGCTATGGATTTATCGCTAGCGTTAACAGCCGGAGCTATTGTCTCTGGCGCATTTTTTGGTGATAAGATGTCACCATTATCTGATACCACTAACCTTGCCTCAAGCATTGTTGGGGTAGATTTATTCGAACATATTAAAAATATGGCATGGACAACTATCCCTGCCTTTATCATTTCATTTATCGCCTACGCAGCGTTGTCACCTAAAAAGGTGGATAGCACCGTAATGGACATTAGCGCCTTTCAAACGGCATTACTTGATACAAACTTAGTCCATTGGTATGCGTTTTTACCTTTAGTGTTACTTGTTATTTTATCGGTTAAAAAAGTGCCTGCCTTGTTAACACTGGCCATTGGCTCTGTATTTGGCATTTTATTATCATTTTTACACGACCCTCTATCAATGACAGCGATTTTAGATGTGTTGTTTGGTGGTTATGTACCTGATACGCCAAATGAAGAAGTAAATGCGCTGTTAAAACGCGGAGGTATTGCGGGGATGTTCTTCACTATTACTCTTGTGCTA
The DNA here is from genome assembly GCA_000935965.1 of Metalysinibacillus saudimassiliensis. Taxonomy (GTDB): domain Bacteria; phylum Bacillota; class Bacilli; order Bacillales_A; family Planococcaceae; genus Metalysinibacillus; species Metalysinibacillus saudimassiliensis. The sequence continues at coordinate 561,068 of LN483073.1, read as the reverse complement.
CTTGCGTTAAGCATGGGCGGTTTATTATTTACACTTGGCATTGTCCAAAGTATTTTTGCTAAAATCGAAAACAGCCTTAAAACAGCACGCGCGGTTATTACGGGCACAGCGATTACAGGCATCGGCATTAACACACTTGTTGGTGAGCAGTACCTTGCGATTTTACTGACGGGCGAAACGTTCCGTGATCAATACAAGAAAGTCGGGCTTGCGCCAAAAAATCTAGCGCGTGCCATGGAAGATGCCGGTACCGTCGTTAACCCACTTGTGCCGTGGAGCGTATGTGGTATTTTTATTACCGACATGCTAGGCGTGGCTACCGTTGATTACTTCCCGTTCGCCTTCTTCTGCCTACTTGGCCCTATCCTAACCATCGCCTTTGGCTGGAGCGGCAAAACCCTAACAAAAAGTTGAGCAAAGCGTTTAACGACGTAGGCACTGGAACACGTACAGGAAAGGCGTACTTTGCCTTTCACTGAACGGGTGAAGTGACCAAGTCGTTGCTTTGCGAAACTAGATTACAACAAAAAGTTGAGAGGGCTTGGTCAGCTTCACAGGATGTTGGAGGGCAAGCAACGAAAGCGTTTCTTTGCTTTCCGTTGATTGATCGAAACAGCCGAAGAAGCTAGCCCTCGAAACTGGATAAAACCTAAAAGTGTAGAGGGCTTGGTCAGCTTCACAGGATGTTGGAGGGCAAGCAACGAAAGCGTTTTTTTGCTTTCCGTTGATTGATCGAAACAGCCGAAGAAGCTAGCCCTCGAAACTAGATTAAAACAAAAAGTTAAGAAAGGCGTTAAGCTTCGCAGGGCATTGGAACTCTTAAAAGCCAAAACGACTGTTCAACTTCAACGCAGTTGGAAAGCAGCCATCGAAAGCGTTTTGTGCTTTCTGATGGCTGATTGAAACAGCGGAAGAAGTTAGTCGGGTTGGCTAGCCACTTGGGTTGAACGCGCTTTTTGCGTTCAGACACAAAACGAATACTGCTTTTCTCCACCAAAAAGGACTGCTTACTAAGTGACCAACTTAGCACGCAGTCCTTGTTTTATTTTACGATATATGCCTCACCTTGTTGCTTCAGTACGGCAATCGTGTTGCGTACGGCTTGCAGTTGCATCGCGGTACGTGTAGCGACTGTAGCGGAGCCAATATGTGGCGTGAGCACCACATTATCAAGCTGACAAAGCGGGTGGTCTGCACCAATCGGCTCTTGCGCAAAAACATCTAGCCCTGCGCCGAAAAACTGCTTATTTTGTAAAGCTTGGACTAATGCCGCTTCGTCTACCACAAGCCCACGCGCCGTATTTACAAAAATGGCATGCGCCTGTAATAAATCAAGCTGTTCGCGCCCAATCATACCTGTTGTTTCGGCTGTCAGTGGGACCATCGTTAACACGACATCACACGTCGCAAATAACGCATTAAGTGACAAATACGTTGCGTCGTACGTCTCCTCTAAATCCTGATGACGTGAGCGATTATAATAGTACACCTCCATATCAAAGCCGTTATGCAGGCGCTTGACAATTTGTTCGCCAATGCGACCGAGCCCTACAATGCCTAGCTTTTTTTGGTGAATGTCCCTCCCAAAATACGTATCCGCTACACCGCCTTGCCAATGACCAGCACGTAGCCACTCATCCATTTGCGGAATTTTGCGCGCTACTGCTAAAATTAGCGCCACCGTTAAATCCGCTACTGTGGCATCTAAAACGTGCGGCGTATGCGTACCTACTACCCCGTGCTTGTGCATCGCCTCAAGGTCAAAGCCATCATAGCCCACCGCAATATTGCTGACGACTTTTAACTTTGGGTTAGCCGCAAGCAACGCCTCGTCAATTTTGCCCATTGGCACAATATAGCCCTCTGCTTCCTGTAAGCTATCGACTACAGTAAAGTGCTGTTGCACAAGCGCCATTGGCTCGTCATAAAGCGCGCGCTCAATATAAATCGTTGGTTTCATTATAATCCCCTCCTCTTACTTTGTTCCCCATGTATTGGTGAAGATTAAACCTTCAAGGTCACGACGAGTTGCCCATTTTTCCATTTCTAAAATTGGGCGCTGTGGGTAGTTTTCGGTATAGCCGACTGATAGTAGCGCAATCGGATCAACATGTGGTGGGATGCCTAAAATATCACGCACATCATTTTTTTTATAAAAACTTACCCAGCCCATCGCAAGCCCTTCTGCATAAGCGGCTAACCACATATTTTGGATAGCACAAGCGGTAGAGAGCGCGTCGGTTTCGGGGATGGAGTTACGCCCTAGCACATGCGAGCCACCGCGCGTTGGGTCGCACGTCACACAAATCGTCAGCGGTGCTTCTTTTAAGCCTTGTAGCTTTAAATCCAAAAAGCGCATTTCTTTTTCTGCATCCTCCTCATAGTGAATGGCTAACGCCCGCTTTTCCTTTTCCGCTGCCCATGCCAGTTTGTCCTTTAGCCCCTCGTCCGTTACAAGTGTAAAATTCCATGGTTGCATAAAGCCAACGGACGGCGCATGATGCCCCGCATGTAAAATACGCGCGATTTTTTCTTCCTCAATAGGTGTTGGTAAAAAAGTACGCACATCCCGACGATTGTAAATCGCTTTATACACCGCATCTCGTTCTTCGTTTAACATAAAAGCCCCTCCTCTTTGGTATCCGCAAATTTTGTTTGCTATACTTAGTATAGAGGTGTTTTTTATGAGAGTCATTATAATTGGTGGTGGCATCGGCGGATTAACTGCCGCGGTTGCCTTACATAAGCAACATGCAGAGGTTTTAGTATACGAAGCGGCGAGTGAGTTTAAGCCGTTAGGCGCGGGCATCGGACTTGGTGCGAACGCGATGCAAGATTTAAAAGATATTGGCATTGGTGATGATATTTTTGCGCAGGGTACGCCCATTCATACGCAAATTTTTAAAGATGCCACAGGTAAAATTTTAAATACGATTGATTTCGCTAAATTTAAAGCACAATACGGGCACGAAAATATTACCATTCACCGGGCGGCACTGCACCAAACATTATTTGATGCGCTACCCCGTCATACAGTGCGGCTTGGCAAGCGCTGTTTGCACGTGTCGGAGCACCATGATGGTGTGGTGGCGGTATTTAATGATGGGACGAGCGTCAAGGGTGATTTAGTGATTGCGGCAGACGGCATTCATTCGAGCTTGCGCAAGCAATTTTACCCTGCGGCTGACCCACGCTTTGCGGGCTATACGTGTTGGCGTGGGCTAACAACCAATGATGGGTTAGTCGAAGCGGGCGTATCGTGTGAGCTATGGGCGCGCAAAGGTCGCTTTGGCTATGCGCCTATGCAAGACGGGCAAGTGTATTGGTTTGCGTGTGTTAACACTAAGCCAGACAACGCCTTTTATGCCGAGCTAACTAATGAGCAGCTCGCTTACCAGTTTCGCAATTTTCCGCAAGAAGTTGGCGCACTCATCGCCAAAACCGAACAGGCGCAAACCTTGCACCATGATATTTACGACATTAAGCCAATCAACCGCTTCGTCTTTGGGCGCACCGTCCTACTTGGCGATGCCGCACACGCCACAACTCCTAATATGGGACAAGGCGCAGGTCAGGCCATTGAGGATGCGATTACCCTCGCTAAAAACATAGCGCAGTACAATCGCAAAGAAGCACTACACCGTTACGAAAAGGAACGCGTTGCACACACCAAAAAAGTCGTGCGCCTATCGCGCCAAATCGGCTGGGCCGCCCAGTGGTCAAGCCCCTTTGCCACAACCTTCCGTGACAAAGTCTTCCCCTACATCCCGTCTAGCCTACTATACAAACGCCTACAATTTTTATTTAAAAAATAAAAGTGGAGCAAAGCGCTCAGCTGCGCTGGCGCTGGAGGGCGTTCGGGAAAGACGCTCTTTGTCTTTCCACGAGCGACCGAAGTGACCAAGCAGCTGCTTTGCGAAACTGGATAAAAAATAAAAGTTGAGAAAGGCGTTAAGCTTCGCAGGGCATTGGAGCTCTTAAAAGCCAAAACGACTGTTCAACTTCAACGCAGTTGGAAAGCAGACATCGAAAGCGTTTTTTGCTTTCTGATGACTGATTGAAACAGCGGAAGAAGTTAGTCGGGTTGGCTAGCCAATTGGGTTGAACGCGTTCTTTGCGTTCATACACAAAAGTGAAATGACACAAGAAGTTGCCTTTCGAAACTGGATAAACCCTAAAAGTTGAGAGGGCTTGGTCAATTCCGATAGGCGTTGGAGCTCCAAAATGTGAAGGGAGCTTGGTAAAATCCGTTGGGCGTGGCAGCGCTTGAATACGAAGTGTTTTTTACTTCGAATGAAAGTGCGACATAACCTGAGGATTTAGCTCTCTTCACTGGATTATTCAGCGGCAAAGGTGCTCTTTACCTTTGACAGCTGAAGTGAAACGACATGAGGAATTAGCCCTCGAAACTAGATAAAACCTCAAAGTAAAGCAAAGCGCCCACAGGTTTTTCCCCACTCCCGCTTGGGTAAGGTATAAAAAAAGGGGCGATAGTATGGAAAAGTCATTAATTGATGCGGGCTATCGTAAATACGCAGGTAGCGACATTGACGTATTTTTCAACACGGACATTTGTATCCATTCAGGCAACTGTGTGAACGGCAATAAAAATGTATTTGACCTAAAGCGCAAGCCTTGGATTTTAGCGGATGCCGACCATTATACGGCGGTACAACAAACCATTGACACCTGCCCTTCAAGTGCACTGCGCTACATAATAAAGGAGGATGCGAAATGAATATTTTACAAGAAAAAGGTCGTTTTTATATCGACAATGACGGCAAAACGGTTGCCGAAATTACCTACACGACACCAAATAACGATATGTTTATCATTGACCACACGTTTGTAGACGAGAGCTTGCGCGGACAAAATGTGGGCGAACAACTTGTCGCAAGCGTTGTAGCCCTTGCACGCCAACAAGAGCGCAAAATCATTCCGCTTTGCCCATTCGCTAAACGCGAATTTGAAAAAAAGGCAAGCTATGCGGATGTTTGGAAAAAATAACAAAAAGACTCGCTCCTGTAAATCAGGAAACGAGTCTTTTGTATTTACACGGACTGTTGGCGGCGTCGATAAAAAAAGCGCCAACTGCGATAACTTATAAAAAATAATACACTTGGAATAATTACATACTGCATGCCGCTTTGAACTACCCCCACTTAACACCTTACGGGTTGTTTGAAGTGGGGGATTCCTACGAACTCCGTTCTATCGAACAGATATTTAGTAGGCTAACCCCGTAGCCCCTACGGTTAGAAGTCTTATCGCTTCTTTCTTTAATTGGGGTAATTGAGAAGAACACGAATTGTAAGTCAAACCTTTTCCTGTTGCCTTATAAGTATCGTTCCATTTTGCGAGGAAATGATTGAATACAAAACGAGAACAACCGATTGTTTTAGCAATCAGTATTTCTTGTTCTTTGCTTGGATAGATACGAAATTTATATGCTTTATTGACCAACATGACTTTCACCTCCTTGTATGCTATGATATACATATTATATCATAGTTGATATTCATTTTATATTATTTTGGAGGTGAAAACATGGAAAAACAATCAGTCGTATTACGATTTCCTAAAATTCTTTTAGATAGAGTGGACGCATACAAAAAGAAAAAGGGTTTTGGAACTCGTACACAAACTATTTTTCATCTATTACAAATAGCACTCGAACAGTCGGACAATCGAGATAGCAAGTAAGCTACCCCTTGTCCGAAGGCGATTCATCTCCCACCTACTCACTGGGCTACGCCCTGTATAGGCTACACTAAGTTGGACAGATAAAATAAGGGCTTGTAAACTTAGACTATAAACTTAAGGGAGCGTGCTTTTATGACACGTCAACGTCGAACATTTACACCTGAATTTAAACTGCAATTAGTGAAGCTTTAATTGTTGCACCCTGGTCAGGACATCCCAAAAGAAGCGAGTATAGACGAAGCTCGACGACAATTTGAAATGAAGCGAGCGCCCAGATTTCACTAATTTACTCGCTACTTTAATCAGACGTGTACGAATCGTTTGGATTTGAATCCCCTTCGCTGCGACTGGAAAACTAAGTGTACGTAGCCAATTTGTTAGATTGTAAGCGAGTAGACTTAACATCATTCTCGCCTCGTTCACGAGGAAATCATGGCTTTTCATTTGATCAAAGCCAAATCCATCCTTCGCTTCTTTGATGAAATTTTCCATCGTCCCTCGCTTTTTGTACGATGCAACAATCGCTTGTGATGAGAAACTTTCGCTGAGATTTGTCACGAAAAACGCATGTGAAAAGAACAGTTCACCAGCTGGTCGCGTAGACTGAATGATGATGCGACGTGGCATGGACCAAGAGGACGCTTGATAAATGGAGTCCTCGACATAACTTTCCGTCACGGACACATCGCGAACTTCATGCGTTGGATGAAGTTCTTCGGCGAGTGCTTTCAGTTTGGCATTCGACTTTAAACGGATGATGTAATAAACCGATTCCTTTTCGCACAGTTCATACAGGGCAGGGACAGCGAAACCACTGTCACCACGCACAAGGGCAGAGGTTTTAGGAAATGTTTCGTTGTAGTGTTCGATTAAAGGGCGCATAAAGTCAACAACACCATTCGACGTATACACACTACCAGGTCGCAACTGTGCTTTCAAAAAATCGCCTGTGAGCCCATCGAATGCGACAAGTGGATGAAATCCGAGCGTCCGGTAATGCGCGTTATAAGAAGACTTTTCTTGATTGCCGTAGGTATCCGCATGCGTCGAATCTAAATCAAAAATCAGCGTTTCAGATTGTCGGACATGATGAACCCGATCAAGTAGTTCTTGATTGGCCGTTTGAAGTTGGTCAAGTGCCTGTGCGTCAAAGCGTTTGAAGAAACGCGATAATGAAGGTTGTGAGGCAAGCGCTGGTGTGCCAAGAACTTGTGTGAAGACGGGATCATGTGTGAGTTGATCCGCTGCGTCATCCTCGTGATAGCCAGCGATTAATTGATAAATTTTTTGACGAAGTAGCTGTTCGTTTTGATGAATACAAAAAGAGCGTTCATCTTTTAAATGAAGATGTTTGGCGATTGTTTGTGAGAAGCCTAGCTTTTCGTCAAACTCACGGAATAAAAATTGTCCTGTATCGGAAGATAATTCGCCCCCATCATTGGATAATTTCAGTTGGCGATTGAAATGAAGCGTCGTTTGCGGTAATCTAGTCATTAGAAGAATCCTTTCTATTGGTTAGTTCTTAGTCGATTTAACCTTAACAGAAACGGATTCTTTTTTCATTTATTAAGTGAAAAAGAGAATCCCACTGAAAAGCTGACAAGTCAGCTTTTCAGTGGGATTTTGTATTGGTTGGTGAATAATCTAGGTTATAGTAATTTATATTAAGAACTAAGTAGTAAATTTAAAAATGAAATAAAAAATTAGAAGAACAAATGATATGTCCTTCTAATTCTTAAAAGCTTGTAAATTATTAGTTAAACCGCAATCGGAGCTTTAATCGATGGGTGCGGGTCATAGCCTTCTATTGTTAAGTCTTCCATTTCAATCGCAAAAATCGAAGCATCAGACGTAATGCGTAAGGTTGGCAAATCACGTGGTGTGCGTGAGAGTTGTTCTTTTACTTGCTCAATATGATTGGAATAAATATGCGCATCGCTAATGCTATAGACAAACTCACCCACCTCTAAGCCACATTCTTTTGCCACTAAGTGCGTTAAAAGCGCATAAGATGGAATGTTGAAGTTTGAGCCAAGGAAAGAATCGGCACTGCGCTGCAATAAATGGCAGCTTAATTTGCCATTAGCGACATAAAACTGAAACATCACATGACATGGTGGAAGCGCCGCCTTGCTACTCACAACGTCTTCTGGATTCCACGCATTGACGATTAAGCGGCGTGAATCAGGGTTATTTTTAATTTGCTCAATCACATCGGCTAATTGGTCGATTTCATTGCCCTGTGAATCCGTCCAACGACGCCATTGCTTGCCGTAAACATTGCCTAAATCGCCGTATTTGTTCGCAAAGTCATCATCGGTTAACACACGTTCGCAAAAGTCGTTTAATTCTTTTTGGTATTGCGCATTAAAAGCCTCGTCCACCAAACAGCGATGCCCAAAATTTGTCATATCTGGCCCTGTGTATTCGTCCGACTCTACCCATTTTTTAAATGCCCACTCGTCCCAAATATGATTATTGTTTTGTAGTAAGTAGCGGATATTCGTATCCCCTTTAATAAACCATAAGAGCTCGCTGGCAATTAAACGAAACGGCGTGCGTTTGGTCGTAAATAAAGGAAAGCCCTCTGCTAAATCAAAGCGCATTTGATAGCCAAAAACGCTTAACGTCCCTGTGCCTGTACGATCTTCTTTCTTAACGCCATTGTCTAAAATATGTTGTAAAAAATCTAAATAGGTTTGTTCTGAACCTTTTTTCATGCTAGCACCTCCGAAATTAATTCCTTATTCATTATAGTTGAAAAATTTATTTTTTGTAGGAATTATTATAGGTTGTTACTATTCATTAATTACCATTTTGTTCATCTAGTTAAATCATCATAAATTCCTTATACTACTCAACTTATTTTAACCTCCCCCCCCTTGCTTTTATGTTAAAATAGTCTAGGAAAGAATATCTTCTTAATCAAAGAAGTGAATATCACATAGCTAAACTTTTTGAAATAATCATTTATTAAAAATTGATTGAAAACCTATTACAGATTAAGTTTTTAAAAGCTAATTAAATATACATAAAAGGATGAGAATTATGAACATGAGAGAAAGAAAAAAAGTAGCAGAAGAATTTTCTAAAAGATGGATTGGAAGAGGGAATGAGCGGAAAGATAGTCAATCATTCTGGTTAGATTTATTACAAAATGTTTACGGAATTGAAAATCCTATTGAGTATATTACTTTTGAAGATTCCGTACAAAATATGATGGATAATACAAGTTTTATAGATGGCTATATTGAAAAGACAAATATTTTAATTGAACAAAAAGGGAGTCACAGAGACTTAAATAAGGGAATAAGGCAGTCTGACGGTAGTCTTTTAACACCTTTTCAACAAGCTATGCGTTACTCTGCAACATTACCCTACTCAAAAAGACCCCGATGGATTATTACATGTAACTTTAAAGAGTTCTATATTTATGATATGGAAAAACCAAACTCAGAGCCAGCAATTATTAAATTAGAAAATTTAAAAGATGAATATTATAGATTAGAAATTCTTATAGAAAAAACGAATACTCAAATTGAAAAGGAGACTAAAGTATCTCTTCAAGCTGGAGAGTTAGTCGGGGAAATTTATGATGAGTTATTAAAGCAGTATAAAGACCCTAACGACCCTCATAGTCTTGAAAGTATCAATCAACTATCAGTTCGCTTGGTCTTTTGTTTCTATGCGGAAGACGCAGGACTCTTTGGGAAAAAGGGGATGCTTCATGATTATTTAGATGACTTTAATGAACGACATTTCCGAAACGCAATTATTGATTTATTCAATATATTAAATACAAAAATAGAAGATAGAGACCCTTATTTAGATGAAGCATTAACAAGATTTCCTTATGTAAATGGTGATTTATTTAAAGATATGAATGTTGAAATCCCTCACTTTACTGCACACTTAAGAGAATTGATTTTAGATAATGCCTCTAATAGTTTCGACTGGTCTGAAATCAGTCCAACTATTTTTGGTGGAGTATTTGAAAGTACTTTAAACCCTGAACAAAGACGCCAAGGTGGTATGCACTATACATCTATTGAAAATATACACAAGATTATTGACCCACTCTTTTTAGATAACTTAAAAAATGAATTAAACGAAATTAAACAGCTTAAACAACCTACAACTATTAGAAAGAAAGCACAAGACTTCCAAAAGAAACTAGGTAGCTTAATATTTTTAGATCCAGCTGCAGGTTCAGGCAACTTTTTAACAGAGACTTATTTAGAGTTGAGAAGACTAGAAAATGAAGCTTTACAACTGTATATGAATGATAACTTAGTACTTGATGTCGGCGAAAACTTAATTAAAGTAAAACTTGATCAATTTTATGGTATAGAAATAAATGATTTTGCTGTATCCGTAGCTAAGACCGCTCTATGGATAGCAGAAAGCCAAATGTTTGAAGAAACACAAAATATTATCTACTCAAATATGGAATTTTTACCTCTTGAATCTTATACAAATATAATCGAAGGTAATGCACTTGAAATTAACTGGCATGACATCGTTGACAAAAGAGACTTAAATTATATCATGGGAAACCCACCTTTTTTTGGCTCAAGTAATTTACTCCCGAAACAAAGAAAAGAAATAAATGCTGTATTTACAGGCTATAAAGGAATAGGGAAATTAGATTATGTGGCTGGCTGGTATATGAAAGCAGCAAAATATATACAAAGTACAAAAATCAGATGTGCATTCGTCTCTACGAACTCAATTACACAAGGTGTACAGGTTGCAGATATGTGGAACCCGTTATTACAAGATTTAGATATAAAAATAGATTTTGCTCACAGGACTTTTGTTTGGAGTAGTGGCGCTTTGGGTGAAGCTAGCGTACACTGCGTGATAATAGGGTTTAGTAATTCAACAACTGAAGTGAGTAAAAAAGTTATCTATGATAATGATATTCATGAAATTGTAAATCACATCAATCCATATTTAGTAGATAGTCCAGATATATTGGTAAGTAGTAAAAGAAGCCCATTAAGTAATGTTAAGGAATTAACAGTAGGTAGCAGACCTAATGATGGTGGGAATTTAATGCTTAATCAAGATGAATATAATGACTTCATCAAGCAAGAACCCGAATCTCAACAGTTTTTAAAGCGAGCGATTAGTGGTGGCGACTTTATAAATAACAAAGTTAGGTATTGCCTATGGTTAAAGGATATTACACCGAACCAACTTAGAAATATGCCATTAACCAAAAGTAAAATACAAGCCGTTAAAGCATACAGATTACAAGAGAATAAACCTGAGAAAACAAAAAAGTTAGCTGCGATTCCGCATCTATTTGAAGCAGATAGAAAGCTCACGTCAAATTTTTTATTTATACCTCAGTTGTCATCTCATAATCGAAAGTATATTCCGATGGGCTTCTTGACACCAGATTATGTAACTTTAGATCCACACTTTTCTTTAGCGGATGCAACAATGTATGAATTTGGAATCTTAACATCTAATGTGCATATGGCATGGATGCGTGCATTTTCAGGGCGATTTAAATCTGATTATAGATATTCCAATACAATTATACACACGTGTTGATTAACCAAAATCATCCAATATCTATTTGATAAAGTTCGCGGTGGAATTCGACTATTTCTTTGAGTCCAATCCGCCATTCAATCGGCAAGGTATCACAAATAAACTGGCGTTTAAAACCAGCGAAAGATAAGCGTTTACAGTGCTTTTTCTTGTGTCCTTCCGTTTGTAAAAATTTCAATAATACGTAGGCAATTAACGCCGCAAATAGTTGGCTATACACCGCATTTTCAGTCGTGCCAAATAAAACAGGCACATTTAAGTTCTGTTTGATCCAACGAAAGAACGATTCAATTGCCCAGCGCTCTTTATACATGCCAGCGATTTCTTCTGCCGTTACATCGCGAAGATTTGTCACAACACGCACAACATCTCCTTCGTAATCTGTAAATTCTACGATACGATGGCGTGCGACGGTTTGTTTTTGCGCCGTACCGATGATGCACGTAAAATCAGCTGTCACGTTGGAACCTGTGACAACGGTTCTTTTCAATGATTTCTTGCGGCTTAGGTGAATATTCTCTTTCAAACGAATGACGAAATCTTGCCCTGTTCGCGCGTAACGATCCGCTTTATCGATTGAAAAATAAGCACGGTCCGCTACTAAGATAAAACGCTTGTCCTCTAACTTTACACCAATTGGACCATCGTTTTTCAAACCTGTTGTTTCCACGACTTTCAGGGGCATCTCTGTTGAATTTGTAAAGCTAACGTGCAGTTTAATACCTGAACGCTCACCGTGATATAAAGCCCATGGTAAACGTGTTTTCCCAACTGTAATCGTTGTCGAATCAATTGCCAGTAAGTCTTTTTTTAGCTTTAATTTACGACGTGCTGCTCGGTTTAAACGTCTAACAATGACGTCAAAAATACGCTTCACAATATGGTGATTCAGCTCGCCTAAGCGTTTCGAAAGCGTAGAATAATCCACAGATTTCAAACCCTGTGCTGAAGCCACATCCGCTGCGTGACGTAAACTTTTCCATTCGAAAGCCGCTGCACCAACTAAATAAGTTAAAAGTGTAGGTACATCGCATTTACGAGCTGTATCTTCAAAACCATATTCAACAAGAATTTCGTTGATTTCTTCCTGTGAAATAAAGTTTTGAAGTAACATGAAAATCGTGGTATTCTTAGCCATGAGAGATTCCTCCTCGTAAATGTTGGTGTGGTAACTTACATTTTACATGGAATCTCTCTTTTTTATTGCATTTTATTGGTAAAAATTAGTTAATCAACAGACGTGACAATTATATACAATACATTTCCTTGGCCAGAAGCTAATAAAGAAGATATTGAAAAAATAAGTGAGACTGCCAAAGCTATACTAGAAGCTCGAAAATTATATCCAGACTCTTCTTTAGCTGATTTATATGATGAATTAACTATGCCAGTTGAATTGAGAAAAGCACATCAAGAAAATGATCGTGCTGTAATGAGAGCATATGGAATGAAAGTAGGTAAAGTTACAGAAAAAGATAGCTTGACTATCCTGCTCAATAGATACTCACTTTTATTAAAAGACTGATAGCATCAATAAAATTTTTAGATTAAATAATGAATCTATGAGATAACTATACTTAAATTTTTTGTTTTTGGAGCAAAAATATTAGGTTCATCACCAAAAGTCGGGGATGACAAAATCAATGTCCTGTTTCCAATTGTAATCGAAGGAACAGATGGGCATCATTTCGATAACCAAATCCACGTCTTTTGATGAGTTTAATTTTATTGTTTGTCCCTTCCATGATGCCATTGGATAAGTGTGATTGAATCGTATCAATCATCGCTTCTTTCCGTAGCACGACGGTTTTGGCAATTTTTGCGACAACGCCACAATCATGGAATTGGTAACGTGTTAACCAATCGCCCAACCGTCTACTCGCTTGTCCCTTTGTTGTTGCTTTTAGAACATATCGCATGTGATTCAGTGCTTCATAAATATGCTTTGTATGGAAATCTTCGAGTAGCCATTGTTGTACAAATAGACGCTCTTCTTCTGTTAGCTCGTCGGGTTTTCGAGCTAAACAACGGTCGATAAATCGAGCTTTGTGCTGCTTCTTCGCTTCGCCTAAATAGCGTCTTCTTCGTTGCTGGGCCGCTGTGAAAAACTGAACCAAATGAAAACGGTCTAATACATGAATCGCTGTTGGATACACCGCTTGAATGGCGCCCACCATGGCAGGGGCGAAATCACTAATCACCGTTTGAACTTTTCCAGTTACTTTCTTTAAAACCGTTTCTATTGTGTCCTGATCACGATGAGGAACAATCGCCAAAATACGTCCGGTTGCCGCATTCAACACACTTGTCGCATAGTTGTGGCCTTTTCGTAGGGCGAACTCATCCACACAAATATGTTGAGCCTCTTCTTCAACCAATTGATTAGGTGCATACGTGTAAAACCAACGCTCCACCGTTGTGTACGGAAGCTTGTATTCTCGCGCAACCTCGGCGATGGAGCGACCGTGGCAACGTTTCGTTATTTCAAGACGAAACGCTTCGGTTGATGAATGAAGAAGTCCTAAACCATAGTCAAAAGTAAAGGTACACCCGCAGTCTTTACAACGTTGGCGTGGCACAAATAATTCAATCCAAAGCACCCCAATATGCCAAGCATAACCGTGACGAAAACGACGGAGTACACGGTCATGACAAACCGTAGCGCCTGCACAAATTGGACAAGCAATGGTTTGTGGTGCAGCTGTTGCACGAAACACATTCGGTTCCTCATCGGATGGTAGAGCAATCTCAAAAAAACATGGTAACGGTAGGATCAATTTGATAAACTTAGAGCACAAAGCGAAAACTCCTCTCGTGGTTTGTCTCGACAACAATTACGATACGTGAGTTTTCGCTTTTATTCTATAAAAAAATGTAAAAATTTAGGTTGAATAAGATTTCAACCCCATGTTTTGGTGATGAGCCAAATATTAACATCTAAATCAAGTGTAGTTACTCTTAAATATAAATCTAGAAATTTTCGGGCATGATTTTAACAATTAACTTTTTCAGCTAGTCAAATACAAATAGTCATTTCCATTTTTTCATCACTCCAATTTTTTTATTATAGCATGTTACATCTGAGAAGAAAAAAGGTATAGAAGAGAAAGGAGTGATATTATGCAGTTACATCACGGGACATTATATTGGCCTGCAACGACGACACCATTTGTAGCAGAAAAAATCAACGAGCCGCGCTCACATTACGACGCGGTAATTGTAGGCGCTGGGATGTCGGGCGCATTGACCGCACATTATTTAATGCAACAAGGCTTAACGGTAGCGGTGCTTGATAAGCGTAACGCGGGCGAAGGAAGTACGAGCGCCAATACGGGGCTTTTGCAGTACAGCAATGACATTATGTTAAGTGAGTTAATCGAACAAATTGGCGAGCGCGATGCCGTACAATTTTATACGCTGTGCTACGAAGCTATGCAAGATTTAGCGAAGATTGCCACGCCACTCGCTTGCGACTTTGTACCACGCAACAGTATTTACTATGCCAGTAGTGCAGAAGACGAACCGCGACTGCGCGATAATTTTGCGGCACTAACGAAACACGGCTTCCCTGTTAAAGAAAGTAACTTTAACGGACGGTACGCCTTAATTACGTCAGGTGATGCCGAAATTAACCCGCTCAAATTTGTGCATGCCTTACTTGATGATGCTGAGCAGCACGGGGTGCATGTTTTTCCGTATACAGAGGTAACGGATAGCTTTGTGCGTGACAATGGCGTGTTGCTACATACTTCTATGGGTGATTTTACGGCGGATGCTGTTATTTATACAACAGGCTACGAAACACTGCCCGTTGGTAAGCGGGCGCGTGCTGCCATTCACCGCTCCTACGTCATTGTAACAGAGCCGCTTGATGATCCGCCTGAGGCTATGATTTGGGAAACCGCTATTCCGTATTTATACATCCGCAAAACAGCGGACAATCGTTTAATTATTGGCGGGCTTGATGAGGATATTGCGACAGCACCTAGCGAGGCTAGCATTGCTAATCATGCCGAAACATTACAGCACCAAGCGGAGCAACTGCTTAAACGTGATTTGCCAATTGCCTACAGCTACGGCGCAACGTTTGGCGAGTCTGTAGATAATTTGCCCTTTATTGGCGCACACCCGACAAAGGCGCACCATTATTATTTACTTGGCTACGGTGGTAATGGGACGGTTTACAGTATGATGGGAGCTAAAATGCTGGCGCAATTAATAAAGGGCGAAACGCCTATTGGCGCACATTTGGTTGATTTAACAGAGCGATTAGTTTAATAAAAAGCGTAGCAAAAAACCTCGATTAGCGTGCTAATCGAGGTTTTGATTAAGGTCGTATAAAGTTTTGGGTCACATAAGGGGCTTGCTGTTGGTTAAATGCCGTACCAATGCCAAGATGCGTAAAGTCTGGCGTTAAAATATTGTCGCGGTGTCCCTTAGAGTCCATTAACCCTTCGTGCGATAAAATAATATTGGTATAGCCATAGCTAATATTTTCGCCTGACATATGCGGTGCTAGCCCGCCCCGTTTAATTCGGTCATGCGGCGCTTCACCGTTAAGGTTAGTATGGCTAAAATAATTGTGCTGTGCCATATCTACACTATGCAGCAAAGCAATTTGCGCAAGTTGGTCATGCCATAGTAATGGCTGCAATCCTTCTTGTACACGTGCCGCGTTGACTAACTCAAACATTAAAGCAGAAGTATCCTTAGCATACACATCTGTTGGCGTACGGTAAAAGCCGTCCTTCGCTTGCTCAATATCCTCACGCACCCATAAAATCGCACGAATGCGGTCCCCTTCATGCACATCAATAATATAACTCACATAGCGCCCTTCGGTTAAGTACGTCATTACGCGGTCGGTATCATTTAATTGATAGCGCACATTGCCTTTAACAATTTCGGTAATGGGCTCACCGTAGTTGGCGAGTACATCACTTTTTGTCATATTTACCGTAAGCGGTAGGTCAAACGTTTGGCTAGGTGTCATGGTATAGCCTGCCACAAGCTCACTGCCGCGCTTACCTGTTAAATAAAAATCTTGATAACTGCCAGGCGCTTGCCATACAAAATCATAGTCACTCTCATACGTTGTGAGCGGCTTGTCTGTAACGGTAAAGGTGTAGCGTGTTGCCACTAAGGCGCGCCCTGACGTACTTTTAATACCCTCACTAAACACCGCTTCATACGCACCTGGCGCATACGGTGTAAGTGGCTTAATGGTAATGGTTTTTTGTTTGGCCGAAAGTTTAACTTGCCACGGCTGCCCGTCTCGTAAAATCTGCACATTGCCTGTAAGTGTATTTACATCAATATCATCACTTAAAATGGCTGTAAAAACGTGGGTAGGTGCAACATCCTCACGATCTGCCGCAACTACAGGCAGCGCAAGGACAAAGAAAAACAGAAGCGGTAATAGTTTTTTCATCGCATGCCCTCCAAATACGCGCGCATCACATTGCGGCGATGTTTTACTTGGTGCTGATAGCTTAACCAAATCACAAATGGCGGCACGAGCGCATAAATAATCAGCGCATACCATGTGCTAATCGTACCCGGTAGCGTTAAGCGCCACGCAAGCCCCGCCACATGAAAAACAAGTGTCAGCACAAATACAAGCAGGGGGTTGTAAATAAATAACCCACTACACAGCGCGCCGAGTAAAAAATAAAAGCCGAGTGCCGCTACCACAAAGAGCCACGAAAATTGCTCCCCAGGTAATACAAAACTAACAAGCACCCCACCTGTCACCAACAGCATCACAGCTACAAACACAAAGAGCTGTGCGCGGTAGTTGGCAATTTTAACGTACGCTTGGTGATTAAACATTATAAATAGCGTTCCTTCTTTTTATTGACGTCAAGCACGTCGATTTTGGCATCAATCGCAAGGGAAAGATTGCGCAAACGGTCTTGGATGGCGTTATAATCCGCATCGCCTGCACCGCGCTGCATTACTTCAGTAAAATACGCTTCGTCAAAATTACCTGCTGTGCCAAACTGCGTAGCAGTATAGCGCTGTGCCGCTTCGTTTGCCTCAGGTACTTGTTGTAAAATATTGTCGCGCAGCTCCCAAATGCTTGCGGGAATGTCCTCGCGATTTGCTAAAATTAAGCGCTGTGCGCCCCAGTTACTATGGATAGAGGCGATTTCATTTCGCCATTTATATAAATACGGTACTGTCATGTTGTGACCTCACTTCACACAATATTTTGTAATCACTTTGCTACCACGCACAATTACTTCGTTTAAGCCAAGTTGTTTTGCTTCTTTTTGTTTCGAAAATAACGGCACACCGTCACCTAAAAGTACAGGTAGTGTTGTAATGTGGTACTCGTCAATTAAGTTTTCGCGTTGTAATTGCCCTACAAGCGCTGTGCCACCAAGCAACCAAATATCTTTGCCATCTTGCGTTTTAAGCTCACGTACTACGTCACATACGGACGCATGTGTGTATGTAATGCTCTCGGTATTTTCGCGCTCACTGCGTGTAAATACGTAGGATTGTACATTTGGGTAAGGATGGTGTTGACGCTCAATTTCGTTAACGATTTGGTCATGCGTCACGCGCCCTAGTAGTACAGTATCCACACTTGCGTGGAAGGTCGTTAAATCAAGCTCGCGCAAATTTTCGGCAAGCCAGTCATAGCTCCCCTTATTATCGGCAATATAGCCGTCGAGGCTTGTTGCCATATACACAATGAGTTTTCTCATACCCATTCCCCCTTATTGTTACGTTTACTATACCATGTTTGCTACGGGCAAAAAAGCGCTCGCCTTCACGCATGGCACAGCTTAGCCGATAGTAGGTGTAAGGAGGTGGCGAATGATGAAGGTAAACCCTAACCCATTGTTTGGTACGTTACCCCGCGCAAAGGCGGAAGTAGCGGCAGAAGGCGAGGATTTTTCGCAATTGCTTGCTATTCGTTCCCGCAAGTTTTCTACGGGTATGACAAAGGCGGCACTCAACAATCCTTATATTACGCGCCCTGATATGTCAGATGATGACGTAGCAAAACTGAGTGAACAACTGCAAAAAATGTTGCAAGAGCTCCTTTTGTCGTTTGGTTTAACAAAAGACCCTAAGCTGTTAGCGGAGATGAAACGTGTGCAACAAACGATTAAAGATTTGCAGGGCGGCATTGATACGAGCGAGCTCGAAAATCTGTACAACCGCGACTAAACATCGTATGATACAATTAATCACATAATTTTGCGGGGGAACTTTTCGGTTGAGAAGGCGTATGCCTGACCCTTTGAACCTGTTAGTTAATACTAGCGTAGGGAGCAAATGAGTATGCCGTTCTTTCGGTATATTTTTTCGTGCGCCCACACTAGTCGGCGCATTTTTTTGTGGACTTTTTTGCCCCTGTGTGATGGGTTGGGCTTTAGCAATTTTTACGGTTTGGTAAGGGTTTTACGGTTGTTTTACTTTTGTGTAGGAAGGCAAAGAACGCCTTTGACGCTGTGGAATCCAGTTCAGTGAGCTAAATCCTCAGGTTATGCCGCACTTTAATTCGAAGGAAAAATACTTCGGCTTCAAGTGCTTGCATGTCTAGCGGATTTGAACAAGCTCACTTCACATTTTAGGGTTCCAACGTCTATCGGAATTGACCAAGCCCTCTACACTTTTATTTTTTATCCAGTTTCGCAAAGCAACGACTTGGTCACTTCACCCGTTCAGCGAAAGGCAAAGAGCGCCTTTCCTGCACGCGTTCCAGTGCCTGCGCCGTTAAACGCTTTGCTACACTTTTAGGTTTTATCCAGTTCCGCAAAGCAACGACTTGGTCACTTCACCCGTTCAGCGAAAGGCAAAGAGCGCCTTTCCTGCACGCGTTCCAGTGCCTGCGCCGTTAAACGCTTTGCTACACTTTTAGGTTTTATCTAGTTTCGCAAAGCAGCTGCTTGGTCACTTCGGTCGCTCGTGGAAAGACAAAGAGCGTCTTTCCCGAACGCCCTCCAGCGCCAGCGCAGCTGAGCGCTTTGCTCCACTTTTAGGTTTTATCTAGTTTCGAAAGGCAGCTTCTTGTGTCATTTCACTTTTGTGTCTGAACGCAAAGAACGCGTTCAACCCAAAAGTTCCAATGCCCTGCGAAGCTTAACGCCTTTCTCCACTTTTAGGTTTTAGGAGGTTTTTTTATGGGTTCAGGTTATGGTGTGCGGCAGGTTGGGCCGCTTGTGCATTGTATTACAAATACGGTGGTGGCGAATTTTACGGCGAATGGCTTGTTGGCTGTTGGGGCGTCACCGATTATGGCGGATGCGCCTGAGGAAGCGGCGGCTATTACGGGGATTGCGAATGCGCTACTCGTCAATATTGGCACGCTCCACGCGCGTACGGTTGAGGCAATGAAACTTAGCGTACAGGAGGCAAATACAGCGGGCATCCCTGTGGTGCTTGATCCCGTTGGTGCGGGCGCGTCGCCTTATCGCCTTCATACCACGCAGGCTTTACTCAATTACCGCATTTCGTGCATTCGTTGTAATGCGGGTGAGCTTGCGGCGATTGCAGGGGTGGACTGGGCGGCAAAAGGTGTGGATGCGGGCAGTGGCACAGCAGATGTTGTCACACTCGCTAAACAAGTTGCCCACCGCTACCAAACGCTTGTCGCTGTTACAGGCGCGCGCGATATTGTAACGGACGGCACACGTGTTATTAAAATTTACGGTGGCAGTGAGCGCCTTACGCAAATTACAGGTGCTGGCTGTTTACTATCTGCCATTGTGGCGGCATTTTTAGCCGTCGAGCGCTCAATTGAAGCGGTTGCTTGCGCGATGCAGTTTTACAAACGTTGCGGCGAACAAACGCAAACGGCAACTTTTGGGGACATTAGCGCTTCCCTACTTACAGCACTACACACATTAAGTCAAAAAGGAGCGATGTCATATGAAAGTAGCTTTAACCATTGCAGGTTCTGATTCTGGCGGGGGTGCTGGTATTCAGGCTGATGTTAAAACGTTTCAAGAGCTCGGTACATTTGGGACGAGTGTTATTACAGCGATTACCGCACAAAATACATTAGGGGTGCATGATGTTCACCCTATTCCTACGGCTACCATTGCGGCACAGCTCGATGCGGTGCTAAGTGATTTTGAGGTGGCGGCAGCAAAAACAGGCATGTTGTTTTCGGCAGATATTATTGCGCTCGTTAGCGAAAAACTCACAGGGCGCAATATCCCACTTGTCATTGACCCTGTGATGATTGCTAAAGGCGGGGCTAGCTTGTTGCAACAGCAAGCGATCGAGGCAATGAAGACGTTGCTCATTCCGCTTGCGACCATTATTACGCCAAATATCCCTGAGGCAGAGGTGCTAGCTGGGATGCCAATTAAAAATGAAGCGGATATGCAAGTGGCGGCGCAGCGTTTATTGGCGCTCGGTACACAAGTCGTTATTATTAAAGGTGGGCATGCGGTCAATCCGAGCCATGCGCGCGATTATATTGCGACCAAAGACGAGACCTTTATTGTCGAAACTCGCTTCGTGCCAACAACACAAACGCACGGCACAGGCTGTACCTTTTCGGCAGCTTTAACAGCGGAGCTCGCAAAAGGTGCAACTTTGCGCGAGGCTGTGGTAACAGCAAAACAATTTATCCAAAGCGCCATTGCACACCAATTGCATCTCGGCGCTGGGCATGGGCCTACCAATCACAGTGCCTTTAAGCGCTTTGAGCCATTTGAGGTGAACATTTATGAAGCGTGAGCAATTGCATACGTATTTTATTATGGGGAGCGAAAACTGCGACGAGCCCCTGCACGTACTTGAGCAAGCTTTGCAGGCAGGCGTGACTTGCTTTCAGCTCCGCGAAAAAAACCTGACAGGTGAAGCGCGCTTACAATTTGCTAAAGCGTGTCAGGCGCTGTGCCAACGCTATGCTGTGCCGTTTATTGTCAATGACGACGTAGCGTTAGCTGTGCAATTACAAGCAGACGGTGTACACGTTGGGCAAGACGACCTTGCCGCAGCAGAGGCAAGTAAGCAATTACCACATGGCATCCTTGGTGTGTCGGCACATAACGAAGCAGAAATTGCGCAGGCTATTGCGGACGGTGCGGATTATGTGGGCATTGGCCCCATCTTTGCGACCACCTCTAAAGCTGATGCGAAAACGCCTTGCGGTACAACGGCACTACGCGCGATGCATGAGCGCTTCCCTAGCCTACCAAAAGTTGCGATTGGCGGCATTACACCAGCTAATGCGCGTGTGGTGCGCGCTACTGGTGTGGACGGCGTGGCGGTGATTTCTGCTATTGCAGGAGCACCAGATATTTTAGCGGCAGTAAAAGCATTCAATTTATAAACATTTCGTGGTACTATAAGTACAGTGAGGTGGTTAACATGATTAATGTATTACGCACGAAGCAACATGCGTTGTTTCCATTAAAGGTAACACTCGCACTCGTTGGGCTAACCATGTTGTTTTTTGTACTTGGCACATTATTGCCTGATGCTAGCACATTGTACGAGATATTATTACTACTTTCAGGCGCAGGCTTTTTAGTAGCGCTAGTACTTGGCTTTGTGACGCACAATAAAAATGTAATGATTATTAATACGATTGTTAGCGTGTCATTTATAGCCATTGTTGGTGTTTTACTGAATTATGTATAACAAAGGAAATCAGTGCCTACATACGCGGTGCTGATTTTTTTATTTGAATGGAGGGATTAGTATGGAGCAGGATCACCAGCAGCTCATTACACAACTCATTGCCAAACAGCGTGTGCTCATTGTACAACCAATGGGTTGGGGCAAACGACGTATTTATGAAGAAGCCACAAAGAAATTGCGTGCACAAAACGAGGGTGTCACGGTTGTCATTAGCCCCATTACAACAACTATGGCGGACAGTGCGGTTATTGACGCAACGACAAATCAAACCTTTGCGGAGCGCCAACAGCTTATTTATACGTGTAACACACAGCGCTGTCAGTTTTTATTTATTTCGCCTGAACAACTTGCGGATGATAGCCTATTTGCGCTCTTAAGTCAGCTACGCATTGCGCTAATTGTGATTGAGGAGGCGCACCATTTATCACGTATTGGCACAACAAGCGACCCGCATTATCGTCGGATTGCACAACTTTTAACCATTTTACCCGAAAATATTCGTGTGCTTGCCACAACGGCAACCGCCAATCGCCGTGTCACACAAGATATTGCGAAACAACTTGGCTCACCGATTATTATTAAAGGCGCACTTAGCCTAACGTCGCTTCATTTACATAAGCTTTTAGTGCCCACGACAGCGCAAAAGTACGCGTGGCTAAAACAAAATGCCACGCACTTTACTAAGCCCACACTCATTTATGCCGCTACTGTACGCGAGTGTGAGCGCATTGCGGACTGGCTTCGTTTGCTTGGTTTACGCGTGGGGCTTTACCCTAAACAAGCGCAAGCCTTTATGGACAACTCACTCGACGTCTTGCTTTGCACAACGAGCACAACTACCATTTTTACAAAAGGTGATGTGCAGACGGTCATTCATTATGACCGCCCACTATCCATTGTCACGTACTACCAACAAATTAGTAATGCGGGGCGCAACATCCCCCGTGCTAACTGTATTATTTTATATAAAGAAAAATTTGCGCCACTGCCAAAGCCGAGCTTTCAACAAGAACAATACCAAGCAATCATTGCCTTTATTGAACGCTTTGATGGTGTGACAGTACAAACGCTTAAATCAACGATTAACTATAGTGATAATGTGATACAAGATAGCTTAACGCGGGCTGTAATGGACGGGCTACTCGAAAAAGAACGCAACACCTATTACCGCACACCAAAGCCGTATATTTTACAGCAAGCGTATACACGCCATGTCGAGCAAGCGCGTCAGCTTGAGTATAATGGGCTGAGCTATATGCTACAAACCAATGGCTGTTTAATGCAAACAACAGCCACTACGCTAGATGATACCGAGGCGCGCCCTTGTGGAAAGTGTAGTTACTGCACGCAGTTATCACCAACAATTGACCATATTGAGCGCGAGGCTGTGCAAGAGGTTGAGCAGTTCTTTGAGGCACGCACTACCATTTTTGTGCCCCACAAAAAATCCGCGATAACCAATCGCCCGCTTCGTCAACGCTTTACAACAGGGCTTGCACTTAGCTATAGTGACGAGCCACTCGGCGAAACATTTTATCGTGAAAAATTTCACGACGGTACATTTTCACAAGCGACTGTTGACCGCGTGGTACAACTGCTTCAACCACTTTGTGATAGTGAAACGGTCATTGTGCCAATCCCATCTACACGGCATACCGCACTTGTGCCTACCCTTGCCAAAAGCGCGGCACAAGCATTAGGTGTAAGCTATAGCGAGTGCCTTAGTAAACAACAAAAGACAGCCATCCAAAGCAAATGTTTAAACGATGTACAACAGGAACAAAACATTCGCAACCATTTAGTGCTTGCGCCTGCAACGGATTTTACGCATAAAAAAATCATCCTGTTAGATGACTTTGTTGACTCACGCTGGACTTTTGCGGTAGCAGCTGATGTGCTAAGCGAGGCAACACCTCGTGACATTATAGCTGTGGCGCTAGTAGATAAAAGCAAAACTTAAACGAAAGGAGCCTTCTCTGTATGGCCTTTACCCAATGCGAGCGCGCCATTTATTTATTTTGTGCGCCGCTCAGCCAAACACGTACCACGCCCCTCACTGTAGCGGAGTGGCATATTGTGCGCGAGGTATTAGCAACACACCGCGCACAGCCTAAACAATTATTAACTTCGACCCTAACGTTACCTGAGCGTATTGCGCAAAAAATTACCGCGCGCCAGCAATTAGGGCTTGCGCTTTATGAGCTAGAGAGTGCCATCCATAAAGGCTACCGCATTATGTTTGACTACGAAATGCCACGTCGTATTTTGCGTGTGCCGCGTAATGCGCGTCCACCTTATTTGTATTATGTAGGGGATCTGTCGCTTTGTGCGATGCCATCCTTACTTGCGGTGTTTCAAACGGAGTTGCTAGCACGACTTGAGCCGCACACGATTATTACGCCGTACTATGATGAGCATGTTGCGAGTTATTTACAGCGCGGTGGGCGCGTTATTATTACCGCTGACGAAGGGCTTAATTTTTGGACGCGGCAGCACCAAATACGCCGCTTCGTTAAACAAGGTCAGCTCCTTATTACGACTTTGCAGCCCGTATCCACAACAGGGCAATCTACAACCGATTACTTTACACTATGCCAGTGGCTAGCGGATGCTGTATTAATTAGTGATACACCACTCGATGGGGAGCTGTTTGAGCGTGTCGTTGCCAACTGTGAGCACCAATGGTCAACCATTTATGTTACAGGCACAGGTGAAGCAGTCAAAGCCCTTACCCAAACGGCACAGGCCACACCATTCACTACAATGGATGCTGTACGCAAAGGGCATTGCACAAATGAGCCCGCACGCTTTGCCGAATTAGTACAGTTACTCACACCAGCCGCTTTACCAACTTGGCAAACCGCGCTACACGATGCCCTTGCACAAGCGAGTGAGCACGTGAGTAAAGAGGAGTTACACAGCATCATCCATACGTATTTAGCACAGCACTGACATTCGTTATTACACGGATGTCTTTTTTTACACAAAAAGCGAGGGGATGCGCTCCCCTCGCTTTACTTATACACCCGCGTACTGGCTACGCAGCTCAACTTTTAAAATTTTGCCTGACGGGTTACGCGGTAGCTCGTCCACAAAGCGCACAGACTTTGGCTTCTTATAACTCGCTAAACGCCCTTCACAGAAATTAATAATGTCTTGTTCGGTTACTGTCTTACCCTCTTTTAACGCAACGACGGCTTGCACAGACTCGCCCCATACAGGATCTGGCACGCCAATCACTGCTACCTCTAATACGTCAGGATGGTGGTATAAAACATCCTCAATCTCACGCGGGTAAATATTAACCCCACCGCTAATTAGCATATCTTTTTTACGGTCAATAATATAATAATACCCCTCTGTATCTTGCATCGCCAACTCCCCAACCGAGAAGTAGCCATTCCAAAAGGCTTGCTTTGTTGCCTCTGGGTTACGGTAATACTCATCTAATAAGTAAGGGCCTTTAAAGTAAAGCTCGCCTACCTCACCAACTTTAACGGGTTGCTTATCATCATCCACAATAATGCACTCCACAAATGGGAAGGGTTGCCCAACTGAGCCGTCCTTACTAATATCCTTAGGCTTAATATTTAATGTTACTGCACTTTCCGTTGCGCCGTAAAACTCATGTAAATCGACACCTGGGAAGTACTCAACAATTTTATACTTCGTTTGCGTTGGTAGTGCAGAGCCTGCCGAAATAAATACGCGCAGTGAACTCGCATCATACTTTTTAATCGTTTCCTCTGGTAAATTAACAAGGAAATTATACATCGTTGGCGCCATAAATGTATTGGTAATGCCGTATTTTTGCACATCCGCTAAAAACTTCTCTGGGCGGTAGGCTTCCTCTACAATAATAGTGCCGCCTGCCGTCAGTTGTGTCATAAGGAAAATCCACGGTGCTGCATGGTAAATTGGCCCAACAACTGCATGTACATCCGACTCATCAATTTTATACTCTGCCGCTGTCACAAGTGCCGTTAGCATACGTGAGCGATGCGAAATGACAACGCCCTTTGGCTTGCCCGTTGTCCCTGATGTGTAGCCAAAATACATCGTATCCGTTTCGACCACATCACTTGGTGGCACGTCTGGTGCGCCGCTTTGTAAAAATGCCTCGTAGGTTTCGCCTACGACTAGCATCGTATCAATTTGTGCCGTGACAGCGCCAATGCGCCCGTACTCCGCCACATACTCAGGCGTTGTAATGTAAGCGCGGCTCTCTGAGTGCTCTACGATATACGCAATCTCAGGTCCTACCGCACGGAAGTTAATCGGCACGATAATTACCCCAATTTTCGATAAGCCGACGATAATTTCAATATATGTACTGTTATTTTTCATCATAACAGCAACCTTGTCACCCTTTTTATAGCCTTGTGCTAAAAAAGCATTCGCTAGGCGATTGCCACGCTCGTTTAGTTCCTCATACGTGTACGAAGTGTCCTCAAACACGACCGCTGTCTTATTACGGTATTTTACTGCGTTTTGATTCATGACGTTTCCGAATGTTAACATAGCTACTACCCCTTTGTGTGTAATATTTCTACTTCATCCCAAATATTGTGACGTTATTTTCATAAAATCATTTTTTACAATAACGTTACTTACTATCTTAACGAATATTCAGACCATTTATCATAAGCTATACTACCCAAAATACAAATTAATTTTCTGTTTATTTTGTTAATTAATAATGAATCTTTGTATTTTTCTTTGATTCCAACTATTCCCCATACTATTACACACAAGCTATTGGATTTATGCATATGCTGCATAACTAAAAAAACGCAGCTGACTAGCCACGCTTCCCCCGTACATTACGCCAAATTAGTAACGCACGCCATACTACGAGCCGCACCATCAGTTTTAAGGAGGGTACATCAATCATAAACCTCCCAACTACTCAAATAGGTAGGTGTTATAAGCCAACACGGTGTTTTTACGCGCGCAGTTTTGCCTGCTCTCGGATAAACTGAATACATTACGCCAAATGTTGCGTGGGGAGCCAAGCCCTACTGCCGGCTAATTTAAGCGATCTCGCGGACTGTGCGCGCAAACAAAAAAGCCACTCAACCAAAGTTGAGTGACGGCTAATTATTTTGTGCTAATGCTTGGTGCTGGTGGCGCGTTATAAACGCGTGAGTGAGGGTCAACGGAATGCGTTAGCCAAATATTACTGCCAATGACCGTGTCATGCCCTACAGTTGTTTTGCCACCTAAAATCGTTGCGCCCGCATAAATGACCACATTGTCTTCAATATCAGGGTGGCGTTTAACGCCCTTAATCGGGTTGCCTTCTTCATCAAGTGGGAAGCTAAGTGCGCCAAGCGTTACACCTTGGTACACCTTGACATTATTGCCAATCGTACATGTTTCGCCAATCACAACGCCTGTGCCGTGATCAATAAAGAATGACTCGCCAATCGACGCACCTGGGTGAATGTCAATGCCCGTCAGCTGATGCGCGTACTCTGACATAATACGTGGTACGATTTTGACATCAAGCTTGTATAATTCGTGGGCAATACGGTGGAAGCTCACTGCCGTAATTGTCGGGTAGCTAAGTAAAATCTCCTCCGTTGATACTGCCGCTGGGTCGCCGTTATAGGCCGCTTGGATATCCGTTTGGATTTTGCGACGAATTTCAGGAAACTCGTCAATAAGCGCCATCACAATGCGCTCTGCCTCCGCACGACATTTTTTTTCGCAGTCCGCAAAATTATTATAAATCAATACGCGTTGTAAAATATCACGCAAATCGAGCGCCGACTTACGAATATTGTTGCTGATGGCAACATTAATGCGCGTGTGATCGACGGGCTTATGAGTATACGTCCCAGGGAACAACACTTTATGGAAGGTATGCAAAATCTCATATACCTTGTCGCGCCCCTTAAAGCCGATTGAGTTTTCGATATCGAAATGTGTTTCATTCATTTCCGTCAATGCATTCGCAATGCCGGGTACTTTTGTATTTAGCCAATCCTGTAATTCCATATTCGCACCCCTAACCTGTAATGTACCCTACATTGTACACCCTTTTGCCGAAAAATGCTTTGATAAGTCTACTGTAAAAAACCTTGATTAGGATGTTCACGGTAAAAAGCATCCGCTTCAGGGCTGTAAAAAGGAGATTTTTAAAAAAGCCGTATGACCTTTAGCCATACGACATGTTGGGGTATTTCTCTACCCTGCAAAATGTTATCCGTAAAGTTGCACACACGCTCCGCTGGCATTTCCATTAACTCGCTTACCTACGCCTGCATAATGCGCGCAAAAAAGTCGTGCATACGCGCAGTATCTGTAATATGCGTGTTACACTGCACGGCATCTGTACAAATGTAATTGCTATGCGTGGTGAAGGTGTCCATCACTTTACCTTTAACCTTCGTTGTAAATAGCGCTACTTGTTGGTGTTGCTGGCAAATCGCACAAATGCCTTTAATCGTTTCGTTAGCGTATACACCCTTTAGCGCATAGTGCGTACCGTTTTGCTCGGCAATGATATAGCGACGGTTCGAGCCGCTATCATCCCATGCCACATAGCACAGTGCTTGGTAATCAAGTGCTAATGCAGGCATTTTCAGCTTTTTATCTTTTTTAAAAAGCGCCTTAACGGTTTTTGCCGTTAGTTCACCAAAAGGTTGCACTAGTGGCTTTAACTCCTCAAGTACAGCCTCACCAGCCGCTGCGTCGGTCATCGTTGTTAATTGTGTGACGCTACGAGCTGGTAACTGCGTGGCTAACTCATTTTCCGCAAGCCCGCGCACTGCCGCAATCACATGTCTATCCTGCGTCGTCGCCAGCGCATGGGCGATTTTTTTCATTTGTTGGTAGGCCAAATTATATTGCGCTACTGTTAGTAGATACTGTGTCATGATATTCATCCTTTGATTGGTAGTATTTTTCTACACTAAGCGTTTGCTTTTCGTCTGTCAATACATAAGCTATAGCTATAATTTTGCATTTTTTGTATGATATAGGAATATAATAAACAGAAGGAGCTTATGTATGTATATAAAACGTGTCGCATTACTTATGACCTGTACAGGTTTACTTTATGGCTGTGGCGAGGAAGTATCACAGTTTGATTTACAACAGCTCGACGGCCCTGCGGCAGAGCTTGTCGCTTCATGGGAAAGTGCGGATATTGCTACTAAGGAAATCCACAAAAAACTCGCGACTTATATGAACGCGGATGGCACAGAAATTTATGTGTCACCTGACAATAAACAATGGGTAAAACGTGCGCAGACGTTGCCCCTCCAAGCGCTTGATATGACGCTACAAGAGGCGCTTGAGGATTTAGTTGGCGAAATGACGTGGGAATATGTAACAACTGCCAAAAAATTTCCGCGGGCGCAAACGGATAGTAAAGCGCTCAAAGCACTCGGTAAAGAAGGGCATTTGGTACGCGTAGTCGAAAACGCCAAAACGAGCGATGTGGAATTGCTCGTTTATGTGGAGGGCAACAGCGCTACGCTGCACAAAGTACACTTGCCTAACTACGACAATGCGTATAATGAGGAGGCTGAACAGCTCCTCACCGACTACTACAACGAAATTATCGTCACAGAAAATAAAGAAGACAACGCACAAGCGCCCGAACCACCAATAATAGAAGAACCACAACCTGAGCCTGTAGCCCTTGAGGTAAATGAGGGCGCACGTTTAGAAATTGCCGGGCTCATCTCTAGCTATCTTTACACGTATGCAGCAGGCGATACCGAAAACTTGCATTATTATATTTCGCCGCAATCTGCCTTTTATAATGAACAAATGGCGTATATGGATAAAAAATTTCACCTTGCCTTTTCATTAGAAGTAGTAGACCACGCGATTATGTCGATTGAACGTTTGGATACTTACCGCTTTGGTGTTACCGTTTGGGAAAAATATTGGATGGAAGAAGCGGGCGTTGCGCGCGATATCGAGCAGACGGGTTATTATACAGTGGAATACGTTGATGGTGCGTTTCGTATTGTTGATTTACAGTTGCTTTGAGACTCCCACGGCTAAAGCCGCAAGCCCTTTACCTTACAGTGCACGGGTGGGATTCTTGAGTGATTTACCGTTCGCAATTCATTTCTGCTTTGAACAATCCTCAAGATGAGGGTATCTCATTGCCCCTCCTAAGACAGTGCGTATAGCATCTTAGGCTGATTGGCTATTACCACCAATCACAGTTCGTATAAGCGTTTTAGCGTCTTTTGCTTGACGACACCTATTGTTTTACCGATAGCATGTATTCGGCTATCGAACCTTATACAATAGCTAATTTTCAACGAACGAGAATGTTTTAGAGACTTTTACTTGTCTATAGAACAAGTGTACCCTATCTTCAGTCAATTGAGCTAGCAAAAGCTACCACTTGACTGGCCTCACTTTCATCCTATAGCTAAAGCAATGGGCTTTCTCGTTCGGAAAATCCGTAATGCGCATCATTTGCGCCGTTTACGCTATACTAGTTTAAAAGGGAGGCGATGAGGTTGAAGATTATTGTAACGAGTTTATTTGTGGTAGATCAACAACAGGCACTGGAATTTTACACCGAAAAACTTGGCTTTGTGAAGAAGGAAGATGTACCCGCGGGCGAGTTTCGCTGGCTAACTGTGGTAAGCCCTCAGGACGAAAACGGCGTGGAGTTGGTGCTCGAGCCGAACAACAATGACATTGCACGCGAGTACCAACAGCGCCTCAAAGCAGCGGGCATCCCCGCTACGATGTTTGGCGTCGATAATTTGCTGGAGACCTACGCAAATCTGACAGCACAGGGCGTGCACTTCACAATGCCACCGACCGAAGCGGGCTTCGTCACCATCGCCGTCCTCGACGATACGTGCGGCAACTTAATTCAGTTAGTACAAGGGTAATTAGCAAAAAGAGAAACGATATCTAAAAGCAAAATCAGTTGATTCATGCAATAACTTTTAGATAGAAGAACCCTTCTTTCTGTTAGATTTGGTTATGGTGATTTTATTTTAACAGAAGGCGTTCTTTTTTAACTAGAAAAATTAAAGCCCTTGAACTTTTACATGACGTAAAAGTTCAAGGGCTTTTCATTTATAAACCGGGTTTTATCCCAGCCTCGTTCTATTCGTCGGATGAGGTTACTTTGTTGTCGTGAGTTTGATCCTCTGAAACTCTAAACTCCCACACATCATCATCGACTTTATAAAAGTATTGGTATTCCATGACTTTATCATTCTGCAATACGATTTGCATCTCATACCCCACATCTCCACGAATAATCCCCTCGTGATCAATCGAGTTTTCAGGAAGTTGGTAGTCTTTCTTATTGATTTTATAATAAAGGAAAACATCAAAGACACCATCAACACTTTCTTTTTGAGGTTTTCCAAAGACCTCTTTCACTTCTTCAGCACTTAAACCGTTTGTTAATCCTGCTTTAGCATGTTCCTCAACATAAACTTTAGTAATTATGACGTCCTTATTGCTAGGTTCATTATTGTTGCAGGCCATCAAGCTTATTGAAACTATAACAAGTAATATTATAGAAAAAAACAGGTTTTTTATTTTAATGCTATTCACCCCCTCCTACTTCCTACATTTTTAATTATAACAAAAATTTACAATTCATACAGGAGTCCTTGTTCATGCATTAACCAATACTTCACACCCGCTAAACGCCGATTGAAAGTGGATAAACGCACGTGTTCATAAAAGGGAGGCTATGACATAAAAAAACAACCATAAAATTAATTTTTATAAATGTTTTCGAAAAGTTCTCGAATAATTTCATCATCTTCATCTATATCGTTAGAAAAACATTCTTCACTGCTGTTGAAATTGAAAAGATTATAAATTCGTTCTTTGCCGTGAACAACTTTTGAGCCTGTAAAGAAGGCAGGTTCTTCTTCGAATTCTAATTTAGAACCATCAGCTAAAAAGTAATTATGAGTGCGATATCCACGATTAATTTTATTCAGAGAAAAATCATGTGGAGAACTTGTTGTGATGGTGTTATTGGCATCAAAATTATATTCAACTGTTTTATCTTTTATAATAAGAGGGGCTGCGCCTTCCACATCGTAAAAAATAAAAGCACAAGAATTTTGATTTTCAGCAAAATGATAATTAGCTGTGTTGGCATAGTCGTTACAACCAGATAAAAATAAGTAAGGAAGAAATAATAAGTATTTTTTCATGAATGTTCACCTCTGATGATATTATTTGTATAATTTTAACATTAAAACGAGGTGTAGTGCAACGTTTAAAAAATAAAGGGGGTTGGAATGAAGAAAAAATTAACTGATAAACAAGCGGCTAAACGTCAATCGGCGTTAGTTAAGATTGATAATGTTTTTAAAAATTATTGATATACATGAAAAACTTCTAGATGAAGGTTTTAAAATTGGCTACACTACGGTTCGCAACTTCGTGAATCGTGAGGGAAAAAAGTTAAAAACAGCGACAAACAACGATTTAACAGTGCTTGTCGTTGTTTTAATGTTACTAAGTTTTTATTTAGGAACGTTTTAAAGCTATAAATATACAAGAATATACAGCTATTGTTTCCCAAACTTCGCAACTTTTTTCAAATAAAAAACACCTACACATAAAGTTATGAAACCAAATACTTTATATGTTATCGTTTTAAATTCTTCGTTAACCACTGTTATATTCAGAAACAAACAGCCTAATAGAATTATCACGATTCCTATAAGGGCATTAATTACCTTCACAGTATCCACCTACTAAAATTATTATTATTTCTATATTTATTTCGATAATCTATAGGCTATATCCTTTAAATCCACGATTTCTGCCTTTCCTTTTGCAATTAATCGGTCAATTTGCTCTTTCACACTACGTGGTGTTAATTTCAATCCACTCTCTCCATACAGAGAGAGACAAGTTTGGTGGAATCGACAGCACGAAAAACTAGCAATTTCAATCCACTCTCTCCATACAGAGAGAGACGGCGGCTGTTAGGTATTACTTGTCTTGCTGCGGATTTCAATCCACTCTCTCCATACAGAGAGAGACAATGCGCGCGTGGTTTGCGCGTAACGGCTATCCGCTATTTCAATCCACTCTCTCCATACAGAGAGAGACGCCGTCGCAAAGTGTTACGACTGTACCAACTTTATTTCAATCCACTCTCTCCATACAGAGAGAGACGTCTTGAAGACGTTAAGATTGTTGATGCCAATGAATTTCAATCCACTCTCTCCATACAGAGAGAGACCCTTTCGGCGAGCCTGTTGACCCGCTAAAGAAAGTTATTTCAATCCACTCTCTCCATACAGAGAGAGACTGGCGGCACAAAAGAATTCAAGTCGCTGACCGATATTTCAATCCACTCTCTCCATACAGAGAGAGACCCGCACTTACATGGATTGTTGCGTCGTCGGCATGAGATTATTTCAATCCACTCTCTCCATACAGAGAGAGACGTTTGATAACGATTCATCTCTTCTATTAGATTCTATTTCAATCCACTCTCTCCATACAGAGAGAGACACAATCGTCGCAACGAGCGTAGTCGGGTCATGTGAATTTCAATCCACTCTCTCCATACAGAGAGAGACAAGGCTCGCTGTAAAGGGTTGCAATGTGACCGATATTTCAATCCACTCTCTCCATACAGAGAGAGACAACCCCTATTTGCTCCATTACGCGTGACGGGGAATATTTCAATCCACTCTCTCCATACAGAGAGAGATGCGAGGGGTTGTGTCTCGCTATGTTCATTATACTATATGTAGTGGTTTTTACCAATTTTGGCATGAACTTTATGAAAAGAAATCGAAATCAGGCGAATTTAGTGTGCGAACCTCCTAGGAAAAGCATGGGTGCTTAGGGTTCGCCGCTTCTTTCTCCCTTAAAGCCATTCCATATGTCGGCATTTTTTGCTATGCTTATACTCTATTTTAATGAACGAATGTGAGAGGAGATTTTATGGCGACTTTACAACAACAATGGTTTGGCAATGTACGCAAAGATATTTTAGCGGGTATGGTGGCGGGGCTTGCGCTCATTCCTGAATCATTAGCATTTGCTTTTATTTTGGGCGTGGACCCTAGCGTGGCGCTCTATGCGTCATTTGTCATTGCGGTTATTACCGCATTTGTGGGTGGGCGAACAGGCTTAATTTCGGCAGCGACGGGGGCGATGGCGCTTGTGTTGGTGAGCTTGATGGCCAATCACGGGCTGCAATACGTGCTAGCGGCAACTGTGCTGACGGGGATTATTCAAGTTGTGCTTGGGCTGCTTGGCGTGGCGCGCCTCATGCGCTTTATCCCGAACGCGGTAGTGCTTGGCTTTTTAAATGCGCTAGGCATTATGATTTTTATGACGCAACTGCCGTATTTAGTTGGCGTTAACACCGCGAGTTATTTCTTTGTGGGCGGCACATTATTACTCGTTTACCTTGTGCCACGTTTTTTTACCGCCATTCCCGCGACGCTGATTGCGATTGTGGTCATGACAGCCATCGCTGTATTTACAGGTACTCCACTGCAAACGGTTGGTGATTTAGGCACGATGCCCCAAACACTACCTATGTTTTTAATGCCTGACATTCCGCTCAACCTTACGACACTAAAAATTATACTGCCCTACTCATTGGCGCTTGCGGTTGTTGGTTTACTCGAAACCTTACTCACTGCGCAAGTATTAGATGAAGTAACGGAAACACCGAGCGACAAAAATAAGGAAGCACGCGGACAAGGTATTGCCAACGTTGTAACCGGCTTCTTTGGTGGTATGGCGGGCTGCGCACTTATTGGGCAATCCATGTTAAATGTGCAGTCAGGGGGACGCGGACGTTTGTCTACGTTAACGGCAGGCGTATTTTTAATGGTCTTGATTTTATTATTTGGCGATAGCGTTATTCATATCCCGATGCCTGTACTCGCGGGCATTATGGTCATGGTGAGTTTTACGACATTTAATTGGGGATCGTTTCGTTTTATGCGTCAAGCGCCAAAGGCTGAAGTTGTGGTAATGCTTACGACAGTCGCTATTATTTTATATACGCATAATTTAGCGATTGGCGTCGTGATTGGTATTTTACTGAGCTCGCTATTTTTTGTTGCCACGATTTCTCGTATTACGGTAACGCGAGACGGCACGCACTATTTTGTCGAAGGCCCGCTATTTTTTGCGTCAACTAAGACGTTTAGTCAAGCGTTTGACGTTGTTAGGGCTAAAGCCGTGACGATTGATTTTAGCGCTAGCCACCTTTATGACGAATCAGCGGTTGCCGCCATCCAAAAAGTGCAAGTCCAACTACAGAAAAAAGGGACCACCGTGCAACTGACAGGGTTAAACCAACCAAGTGCCACCCTACTGGCCCGACTTTCTCGTTAAAACACAACAGCCCCTCACTCAAGTGAAGGGCTGTTTTTGTATACGATGGCTTCTGCGCACTTGAGCGAGTTCTATGCAGGCATTCACCAATTCTATGCGCACTTGAGCGACTCCTATGCAGCTATTCCACACTTTTGTGCGCACTTTGGCGATTCCTATGCAGGCATTCTCCACTTTTGTGCGC
Organism: Metalysinibacillus saudimassiliensis; assembly: GCA_000935965.1. GTDB lineage: Bacteria > Bacillota > Bacilli > Bacillales_A > Planococcaceae > Metalysinibacillus > Metalysinibacillus saudimassiliensis. Next base: position 525,655 of record LN483073.1, on the reverse strand, counting down.
ACGTTTGACTCAGGTATCTGCATAGAAGCAATATTTTCACGCATAGCGAGCAACTTGTGCGCACGTTTCAACAAATTACCTGCATAGAATCGACTCTTTCACGCATAGCGGGCGCTAAGTGCGCATATTTCACCATTTTATCTGCATAGCAGCGAGCTTTTTTCACATTGCACTTACTTCTTTAACGCATAAACCCATTTCCTGAACTTTGGAAATGGGTTTTATCCTGTTATGCTTTTATTTTTTTGACACAGCATGCAGGGTGAAACGAATTAACTGCATAGCAGACACTAAGTGCGCACGGTTTCTCGAATTACCTGCATAGAATCGACTCTTTCACGCATAGCGGGCAACTTGTGCGCACGTTTGACTCAGGTATCTGCATAGAAGCAATATTTTCACGCATAGCGAGCAACTTGTGCGCACGTTTGACTCAAGTATCTGCATAGAAGCGGCGATTCGCCGCATTTCACAAAAGCTTAACTTTTTCTAATACGGCTTCGTCCCGTGTTAAACGCATAGTATACGGGATGCCTGACACCTGTTGCACATAACAATATTTAACAAACCTATCGCCTTCAAAAAAAGCAAGTAGCACACGGTCATCTAAATAGGTAATGCTTGTATTACGCAAACGTGAAGTAGGTATGCCAAAATTTCGCATCTCCTGCTCGCTTGTATACGGCGTCACAACGACTACTGCATCCCACTCCCCTGACACATAATCTGCCAATTTAATACGGTCATCTGCTGCTGCAAGCTGTGTCGCACTCGTTGTATCCTCTTTAATTTTATAAACATTATAACCCGCACCGACTACTAGCAACATAACCGCTCCAATCAGCCACCATTGCACCTTCATCTCCTTCACCTCTTTGCGAAAAACGCACTTCACTAACAATAAGTTGCACTATTTTAGGACTAAATTTGTAAATTAGTAATAAATGATTATAATAAAAGGGAAAACGTTATTACTAATTTACCAAAAGGAGTGTGTAATGGATGAAATGGTATCACAAGTGGATTGTTATTGTACTTTTATTTTTGAGTGGTTTTGCTACATATGGGCTGACTAGCCTAGTAGGTGGGTTGTTACTTGCCTCTCGTTTGGTAACAACACGCGCCGCACAAGGGCGAGGTGAATATGATAAGGTCGAAAATATCCGCAGCGTGTTACAAACAAAACGCCAAGAGCTTACTCAAGTCGAACATAATTTACAACAAGCCGAGCAATTATTTAAAGAAAAAGAGGATGCTTATATCACAGCCATCCGCCAAGACTTTGAACAACAACGACAACAAATTTTACAACAAGCTAATGAGGAAGCTAAAACGATTCATTTAGATATTCAAGGTTTTATTGATGAAAAGCATGAACTCGAAGTGTTAACCGAAAAACTACGTAAACAAACGACCACACAGGAAAACCGTTTACGTAAATTAAAAACGGAATATCAAGGCATCCATCAATTAACACAAAACTTCCCTGAAGCTATTAATATTACAAAGCTAGAGCATGAGGTGGCGCAATATGTAAAAGATTTAGACGAAGCTGAACTTACGAAGGAATTATTGACATTAGACTGCCATTACTTAAACGCTAAAGAACTACGCAAACAAATGAACCGAGTTAAAAAGGAAGTCTCTCAATTATTAGATGCTTATGTCGATCGTTATAATACAAAAGCAAACAAAACCATTTATCAGCTTTTAGTGATTGGCTTACAAGCCGAATTGCAAAATGTCATTTACTCATTAAGTTATGCCAAACTAGAAGAAGCACAGACGCAAATTAAAGAGATGATTCGTCGTTATTTAGCGATTTGTGCCGATGGTAATGCGAGTATTTTACCGACAATTACCCGCTTCTTAACAGAAATCGAGCCACTCTATTTACAAGCTGTCGAAATCGAATACCACTTCTACCATAAACGGGAGCAAGAACGTGAGGAACAGCGTTTAATTCGTGAACAAATGCGTGAAGAAGCGGCTGAACGTAAAGCGCTAGCTGAGCAACAAAAGAAAATTGAACAAGAAGAAGAAAAATACAATACCGAATTACGTCGCACCCAGGAGCTGTTAGCGAATGAAGCGGATGCTGAAAAGCTAGCGGCCCTGCAAGCTCGCATCCTTGAACTTGAGCAATTGCAAAGCAAAGTAGCTGAGGAAAAAGAAGAAATCCTTAAACGTGCTAACGGTAAAGCAGGCTATGTGTATGTCATTTCTAACTTAGGTGCATTTGGCGAAAATAAATTTAAGGTTGGCATGACGCGCCGCCTTGAGCCAATGGATCGCATCGACGAACTCAGCAACGCTTCTGTGCCGTTCCGTTTTGATGTCCATGCGCTAATCTTCTCTGATGATGCAGTCGCACTTGAAAAACAATTGCATGAACAATTGGACGAAAAACGGGTGAATAAAGTAAACATGCGTAAAGAGTTTTTCGAAACAACCATCACAGAACTCGAGGATATTGTCACTACCCTCGACCCAACTGTTGAGTTCCGCCCAACACTTGCCGCACAGGAATACCGTCAAACCTTAACACTTAATCAACAATTACAGCTAGCGTAATCGTACCTGCCCTCACTTTATGGTGAGGGTTTTCTTTGTTTCACTTATATTTACTTCATAACAGTATGAAATTTTCATTACCATCTAAAGGGGTTATTTCTGTAGTAAAGCAGTATAATAGAAAGATAATTAGTGATTGGAGGTGGTAAAATAGTGACTTATACGATTGATCCCACAAGTACAGAAATACAAAAAATTGGAGCTATACCACAATGTATTATTGATTATTATAATTTACAGTGTATTTCTGCAGAAGTTCACCTTCCTCCTGGTGTGCTCAAACATTTAAAAAAACGTGGCCACTGGGATGATTTTTTACAATACTACGAAATTATTCCACAAATGATTGCTGCTCCTGATTATATTGGACAAAACCCCAAAGAGCCAAATACTATTGAAATATATAAAGTTATTTCTGATCACATTATTCTCCCTATAAAATTAAATGAAGCTAATGGTATGTTTCTTAGCTCATTTTATATATTGGACAACGGTGCAAAAAAAATAATAAAGCGTATAGGTACAGGCCGTATCATGCCTTTTTCTAACCTTAACTGTCAGTAAATAGTGTACATTATTACATTGTTACGTTATACTTTCATTATAGACAAACTAAAAGTAATGTGAGGTGGGAAAGGTTCCCCACGCGCTTACGTTTCGTACGAATGTAAGTTACCAGAGATCAGGATTGCCGCCCTGCTCATTACTTTTAGGTGTACGACATCCTCTTTACCCCGCTGGGTAAGGAGGATTTTTTCATAAAAAAACCACCCGCAGTTGGGTGGTTGGTGGTTAGGATAGCCATTTGGGTGGTTGGTTTTTTGACCAGTAGATTTCGCCAAGGTCGTGGTGTGTGTCGAAGTTGTCGGCAGCTACGTGGTAATGAAAATTGTAGTAGAAGCCGTCGTGTGGGCGGTTTTCCGTGCGCACGTGGAAGCGGATAACGTCGCTTGCGTCGTGCTGGATGTGAAACATTTTTTCGGCATAGCCGCCGCTTGGGTTTTCGGTAATGGTTAGATTATCAAGGTCAGCGCAGTGCATGGCAATGGCTTCCTCAATTTTTGGGAAGATGTATGTATCAAAATCCTCACTAATTTTTGGTGCGATGCGCGTGCCAAATTTTGTGTACGCCTGCTCGCGTGCTACTTCCGTTAAGCTTTTTTCTTCTTCGACGACTTGCTCGGTCACCTCAAGCGGTGCGGCATAGGCAATCTCAGGGCTTGCGGCTTGGCTATTACTGCTGCCTGTCTCCCCAAAGTTATTCCAGATTTCGTGCATTGGTGTAATCATGCCTAGCGTTAAAAACGCCACTGTGATCATTACACTTTGCTTGAACCATTTTTTCATTTTCATCATCCTTTCTTTATCTTAAATAGGCGAGAAGACTCCCACCTCAAGGAATGAGAAGGGCGTTAGCCCAATGAGTAGGTGGGAGATGAATCGCCTTTGGACAAGGGATGGCTATTTGCCATCTCGATTGTCCAACTGTTCGAGTGCGTATTGAATGAGATAAATAATAGCTTGGGTACGAGTGGTAAAACCCTTCTTTTCTTTGAACTCATCAATACGTTTCAGCAACTCTTTTGGATAACGCATATTTAAAACTTGTGACATTGTAACACCTCCTTGTGTATTAAAATAATATACGATATAATAATTATATATCATAATAATACACAAAAAGGGGGTGTAACACAATGCTAGTCAATAAAGCATACAAATTCCGCATCTATCCAAGCAAAGAGCAAGAAATCTTAATCGCTAAAACAATCGGTTGTTCACGTTTCGTATTCAATCATTTTTTAGCAAAATGGAATGATGCTTACAAAGAAACAGGCAAAGGATTGACGTACCATTCATGTTCTTCGCAATTACCTTCCTTAAAGAAAGAGTTAATATGGCTAAAAGAAGTGGACAGCATTGCGATTCAATCTTCACTCAAAAATCTTGCTGATGCTTATTCTCGCTTCTTTAAGAAGCAAAACGATAAACCACGCTTCAAGTCTAAAAAGAATAAGGTTCAATCTTATACAACAAAACACACGAATGGAAACATTGCCATTGTAGGCAACAAAATTAAATTGCCGAAACTTGGTCTTGTTCGCTTTGCAAAAAGTCGTGAAGTAGAAGGGCGTATCCTATCTGCTACTGTTAGGCGTAATCCAAGTGGTAAATACTTTGTGTCCATTCTTGTAGAAACAGAGACGCAACCATTAGAAAAAACAGGTTCTTCTATTGGTATAGATGTTGGATTAAAAACCTTCGCAACTCTTTCAGATGGAACACCATACGAAAATCCAAAGTGGTTTCGTAAACTTGAAGAAAAATTAGCAAAAACAAAGACGTTAAGCATCTAAATCTTCGTGAATGGGATTGCCCATCTTGTGGAATCCATCACGATAGAGATATTAACGCAGGACAAAATATTAAAAATGAAGCGATAAGACTTCTAACCGTAGGGACTACGGGGTTAGCCTAATAAATTAGAAACCGATAGGTTTCTCAACTTAGGAATCCCCTTCCTCAACGCGAATGCGTAGGAAGGGGTAGTTCAATTTTCGAATGTTCTCTACTATCTACTACGCAAAAGTGCGATAAAAGGTTTCATCATTTTCTATTTCATTGTACAATAGAAACGTAGAATTGTACGTTTTAAAGGAGGGCATTTACCATGTCAACAGTATTCGGAATTGGTTTCCTAGCATTATTAGCATACTTAACATCATTAAGCTTCACAAACTAATGGTAAACGCGGGGGTCCTTCTTTTGAAGGATTCCCGTTTTTCTTTTACGTTAAACGATGTTACACTACAAAAAAGGGGGTTTTTTTATGTTAATGAAAGAAACAAGCTGCCTCGTGCTCATTGATGTGCAAGGCAAATTAGCTGAAATGGTGCATGATAGTGATGTGCTCGTAAAAAATATCGAGCGCTTAGTACAGGCCGCTAAGATTTTTGATGTGCCTGTCATTTGGTTAGAGCAATACCCTAAAGGCTTAGGCCCAACTGTCACAAGCATTGCGGCGCATTTACCTAACCAAACACCGATTGAAAAAATGGAGTTTGATGCCTGCTTAAATGCTGAATTTATGGCGCGCTTAAATGAACTCGACCGCAAACAAGTCGTAGTATGTGGCATTGAGTCGCATATTTGCGTATGCCAAACGGCGGCACACTTAAAAGAGCTGGGCTACCACGTCGAAGCGGTTGTGGATGCGGTATCTAGTCGCACCGCTGCCAATAAAGCGATCGGCATCGACAAAATGAAAGCCTACGGCGTACTGCCTACCTCGACGGAAAGCGTCATTTATGAACTGATGAAAAAAGCAGGCACACCTGAATTTAAACAAGTATTGCCGCTTATTAAATAACACTAACAAGTGATGGCAAACCTGATACGCTTATCTGGACTGCGCGTGCCAGACGTTGGCGGACAACATAAAAAAACCGATACGGATTCCAGACTTTGAGCGCTGGACGTTGGCAGGCAACATAAAAACTTAGCACAAACAAGGTACCTTATCACAAAGGTAGCTTGTTTTATTTTTTACAGCTCTTTTGGTTGACGAGCTTTTTCGTTTTATAGCCTGACTACATATTTTTTAGAAACAACAAAGACACCTAAAATGAGGTGTCTTTAAAGTATGATTTTATAAACTAATTTTAGCTAGATGAACATTTGTTGCATAAAGCCTTGTTTTTGTTTCTGAAGTAATTGTAATTTTCGTTTTTGAACTTCGATTTTATTATCCAATCCTTTGAAAAATTCGCCAATTTTTTGTTGTTCTTTTAAATTAGGTGCTAAGTAATTATATTGATTTAATTCATCACGATTTATCTTAGGCATTCCCGTTCTCATAGATACAGAAACAGAGTATTTATAAAATTTTTCGCCTTGCAAAATCGTATATAAATATTGTTGATTAATTCCATTTTTCGCATTTAATATATATGCATCGGCACTTGCTAAACCTTCAAAATTTACTAAAGTGTATTTGGCAAGTTGGGGATTTATTTTACCATATATTATATCACCAGCTTTAAAATGAAACTTACCACTAATTAAATTATCCTCTTTTACTGTATTAACATTATCTAATATTCTACCTGTAAATGATTCAATATTTCCTGGACCTATATGCAAAAACTCATCGTATTCAACGTTTTTTGGATCAACCATATTAGTAGAAATATCTACCGTATCTACCCATTTATAAACTTCCCAATCCCCTGTAAATCCATCCAATCGCATCTCTGGCTGTGTCTCGCCAACTTTAGGAAACATCTTTTGAAGAAATCCTTTTTTCTGTTCTTGCAGCAAATCAATTTTTTGTTGTTGGAGTTGGATTTTTTTATCTATTCTACATAATAGATCAGATAATTTTTCTTGTTCTTCATACTTTGGAATAAAAAGAGGAATCGATTTTATCGAATCAAGATTTAACTTTGGTTGGGCAGTCCCTGAATTAAAAGGGATATAATTTATTTTCTCTAAATATTGGAATAAAAATTCTTGAGATATAAAACTTTTACTAGTAAATATATGCGCATGATTATTAACCCAAAATTTCCCCTTAGTTTTATAAACTATAGGTAAATTCCTACTAATAATATTAGCACCATCTTCTGAAAGTAATAAATATTCTCCTTCAAATATAAAATCATTTACGTAACCAACAATACCCGATGCTCCATAATAAGGAAATTCCCCACTAATTCTATCTGTTTCTTTTACAGGTTTTCTCTGATTATTATGAAAATCAACTAAATCATTCAATAAATATTTTGTCCATTCCCCATCAAACTCTTTAAATCTCAACTTTGGTACGTTCATCTCCTACACCCCCAATTCTTTGAAGTAGGCAGCGAGTTCTTCGTCCACTTTCGCAATTTCGGCGTCAATGGCTTCAAGTTGTTTTGCCACTTCGGCAAGATCGATTGGTTCTTCTTCTTCAAAAGTATCGACGTAGCGTGGGATGTTTAAGTTATAGTCGTTTTCACGGATTTCATCTAATGTTGCGGCGTAAGCATATTTATCAATTGTTTCGCGGCTTAAATACGTTGCGACGATTTTTTCAACATGGTCGTCGGCTAAAATGTTTTGGTTTTTGCCTTTTTCAAACTCATTTGATGCGTCAATAAAGATGACATTATCATCGTGTTTACGGCATTTTTTGAATACTAAAATACATGTTGGGATGCTAGTTCCGAAGAAAATATTAGCAGGTAACCCAATAACCGCATCTAAATAGTTTTTGTCTTCAATTAAATATTTACGAATAACGCCTTCTGCCGCTCCGCGGAATAATACCCCATGCGGCAACACCACGGCAAACGTGCCCTTCTCATCTAAATGATGAATAAAGTGCTGCACAAACGCAAAGTCTGCTTTTGATTTTGGCGCAAGTTTCGCATAATTGCTGAAACGTTCGTCATCCTCAAATTTAGCATCCGCACTCCACTTCGCACTATACGGTGGGTTGGCAACGATGGCTTCAAATGTTTGCCCTAGATGTTGCGGCTCTTCTAGCGTGTCTGCATTTTTAATATCAAAGCGTTGGTACGGCACGTCGTGCAACAGCATATTCATACGCGCTAAGTTGTAAGTAGTTGATACTTTTTCTTGCCCGTAATAATTGTATACTTTTGCCTCGCGTCCTACGCGTAATAACAGCGAGCCTGAACCACATGTGCCGTCATAAACGTCTCTAATTTCTTCTTTCCCTGCCGTTACTATTTTCGCTAAAATTTTAGAAACTTGTTGTGGCGTGTAAAACTCGCCTGCTTTTTTCCCTGCATTTGCCGCAAATTGCGAAATCATATATTCATACGCATCGCCTAAAATATCAATTTCGACATCATCTTGTAAAAACGGAATGCCGGCAATCCCAACGAGTACTTTGGCAATCAAGGTAGAGCGCGCTTTTACCGTACGCCCAAGACGTGACGAGTTTAAATCCATATCGTCAAATAAGTTCTCAAAGTCTTCCTGGCTCTCTTTCCCCATCGTTGACGCTTCGATAGCTTTGACACCTTCTTGCAAGGTTTCAATATCAAATTCGCTTTTTTCGCCGCGTTCAATTTCGGCAATAAATGTAGAAAACAAATACTCAGGTGGAATGATATAGCCAAGCTCATCAATCAAATATTCTTGTAGGCTTTCGTTATACTCCGCATCCGCCCATGCTTCTGCAAAAGTCATATCATCCTCTTTAAGCAACTTACTCGCACGTGCTTCGACCTTTTCTGATAAGTAGCGATAAAAAATTAACCCTAAAATATAATCTTTAAACTCTGATGCATCCATTTGACCTCGTAAGTCATTGGCCATGTCCCACAGCTTTTTATGAAGCTCTGCTTGTTGTTGGCGTTGTTTTTCACTTGTTGACATATCCATGTCCTCCTTCATTAGTAAGGGCTGCCACCATTTTATGGTGAAGCCACTCCTGTTCAAGTTGTTCTTTTTGTCTGAGTAAAGCCGCTTTACGTTTTTTTAATTGCGCCACTTTCCCTAAGATAGTTTGCGTCGATAGTGCTGGTACATCTACTTCAATTTCTTTGACGTTGGATAATTTCAGTACCGCTGCTACGCTACCTTCTGTAAAGAGCGCGATTTGCTTCTGAATGGTAGGGTGCTCGTTTAGTAGCCACTCCATAAAATGAAGATCGACGTCTTGTGTAAACGTAAGCTTTAAAAAATTATTCGTAAGTAACAGCCCTGCATAGTGAGAGGGAAACCAAACAAATTTTTGCGTTTGGATATGGAGCACCAAACTTTTATCATCGGTTACGACCTCTGGCTTAACTTTCTCTTTGTTTACAAATAGTGAGTTATCTTTTTCTTGTGAGATGCGGTAGTCTACCCCTAGGCACTGATTAAACTCTTTTAAGGTGAGCACCTTAACGTGAACACTATTTTCACTATGTGGGGAAGTTTCTACGCGGTTTGTAAAAACGCCTGGTGTAATGATGGCACATTCTTTTAACTTCACTTTGCTCTCCTCCTAACAAATACTATCATAATTGATATTTTTAATAATATCAATAGTTATTTTGATATTTCATAAAATATCACAAAAAAGAGAGGGGGTATCCCTCTCTTGTATTATGCCCCGTACTTTGCGACTTGCTCTTGGATAAAGCGCGTGATGGCTTTAAACGCCTTGTTTTTCTTTAAGAATGAGCCAGTCAAGCGGTCCATAATGGTCGTGTTTTCGATAATATTAGCGTACTCATATGTGGCTACTTGCTCTTTTAATACGGACTGTTCTAAGCCAACTTCTTTCGCAAAATCATTCATTTCTTGCTCTTGCACTTGTTCCTCGTATTTGGTGTACGCGTCCATTACAGAAGCCTCCGCACTCAGTTGTGGTACTACTTTATCTAAGAAGTTGCGGATTAGCTCTACTTTGAGACGCAATTTGTCATCAGAAGCATGAGCTAAATCTTGTTTAATGAGCTCAATTTCTTGGGCGCGTACTTTTTCGTCGTCCATCGTTAGCTGCGCGATGACATTCATAATATAACTAACATTGATGCGGTCAGTATGCATCAGCTCAAGCTCAAAGTCAATGTCTTGTAAAATGGATTCTTTACGCACGTCTTCTTTTTTAAGGTTGTCATAAATTTTAAAGTATTTACTTTTATAATCTTCATACGTTTGTTCTGTAATTTGCAACTCTTCCTCATTAAAAACAAAATCAGAAAATGACTGCAAGCGCTGAAGCAATTTCGTTACATTTTTAAAGGCCATAATAAAGGCATGTTGCTGCTCTTCTGTTTCGAGTGTGTCGACCGCTTCTGGCGTCTCTGCTACTTGCGCTAATTGTGTGAGCGCCTCCCTAAACGCCTGTAAGTAAGCATCGTAGCTTTGCATCAACACATCGTTTACGCTGTCCGTTTTTGAAAATAAACGAATGGCGTCGTCCGTTTGTTGCTTTAAATTGCGGTAGCATACGATGTTGCCATAAGGTTTTGTCGCTTTTTCGACGCGGTTGGTACGGCTATACGCCTGTAATAAATTATGATACTGCAAGTTTTTATCGACATAAAGCGTGTTTAACGGCTTACTATCAAAGCCCGTTAAAAACATATTCACGACGAGTAAAATATCAATTTGCGCATGCTTCATTTTTTTCGAGACATCCGCAAAGTAACGGTCCCACGTGTCGGTGCTGTAATCTGTACCATATAATTGATTATAGTCGCGAATGATGCGCTCTAATGCCTCACGTGAGTGCTCCGTTGTGCCGTCTCCTTCTTCGTTGGCACCGAAAGAAAAGATGCTAGCAATTTTTAAGTTGTGGTCGCTCGCCTTAAATAAATCATAGTAGCGAACGAGCGTCGCGATCGAATCTACCGCAAAAATGGCACAGTAGCCCTTACTTTTCGAGCGTCGCGTATGATTGTCAATAATATGATTGGTAATCATCTCAAGGCGTGTTGGATGGTACAATACTTCCTCGGTATCAATCGCCTCGACTTTAGTGTCGTCGCTATCATTTACGTTTGAGGTAAACGTGCTAATATATTCTACAGAAAAACCGAGTACGTTACCGTCACGAATAGCATCTTTAATTAAGTAATGATGCAAGCATTTTTCAAATAAATCAGCAGTTGTACGTCCGTCTTGGCTCTTATTTTCTTCAAAACGCGGTGTGCCAGTAAAACCAAAATACTGCGCGTTTTGGAAATGGTGGTCGATGTCTTTACGCATATCCCCAAATTGGCTGCGGTGGCATTCATCAATAATAAAAACAACGTGCTCCTGTTGATAAGGGGCCATGATCGCTTCATAGCGTGGGTTTTTAACCGCATTACTCATCTTTTGGATGGTCGTTACAATAAAGCGCTTCATCGGATCTTGGATTTGTTTAATGAGTTCATCCGTTTTATCCGTACGGTCTACCGAGCCTTTTTCAAATTTATTAAACTCCGCTGTCGTTTGACTGTCTAAATCGCGGCGGTCTACAAGGAAGAACACCTTTTTAATGCTTTCTTCGTTAGCTAAAATTTGCCCTGCTTTAAACGAGGTTAAGGTTTTACCTGAGCCTGTCGTATGCCAAATATAGCCGTTGTTATTCGTTTCATTGGCGCGCTTAACTAACGCCTCTACCGCATACACTTGGTAAGGACGCATCACCATGAGCGCTTTATCTGTATCATTAATGACCATGTAGCGGCTAATCATCTTCGCTAAATGACATGGCTGTAAAAAGCTTGTGGTGAAGTCTTGTAAATTAGTAATGATGTTGTTCGCTTCGTCTGACCAAAAGAACGTAAATCCAAACTGAATATCATAATCCGAATTCGAAAAATATTTCGTATCTACGCCGTTACTCACCACAAATATTTGTAAAAAGTGATACAACCCTTGGAAAGAATGACGACGATAGCGCTGAATTTGGTTAAACGCTTCTTTAAAATCAAGACCGCGACGCTTTAATTCAATCTGTACGAGCGGTAAACCATTGATTAAAATGGTTACATCATAGCGATTTTCATATTTGCCAACGACCGTCGTTTGCGTAGTGACTTGAAAGTGATTTTTGCACCATTTTTTCGTATTCATTAACGCTAAGTAAAGCATTGTTCCATCTTCACGTTCAATCAATAATTTATCTCGCAATATTTTAGCCGAGTGATAAATACTTTTGCCTTCAATTTCAACGAGCACACGCTTAAATTCTTTATCACTAAGTGGCTGCCCATTGAGCTTGGCTTCATTAAATTTATTGAGTTGCGCTCTAAAATTCGCTACTACCGCTTCGTAATCGTTAAGCGCTATCGTCTCATATCCCTGCTTCTTTAATTGCTGTAGTAAATTACTTTCTAATTGTGCTTCTGACTGGTATCCCATACCCAAACCTCCATACTTCGCCCTATAAAAATAACTTCTTATAGGTATTCTACCTCTAGAAGCTATTTTCATCAAATTTCCAATTTATTATTTTGTATGAATATGCAAAATATATTAATTATTTTCCGTCGCTTTGCCAAACGCCGCAAACTAAAAAACCACAAACCCTGTATAGTCAGCGTTTGCGGCTTTTTTAGCACCCTCAATAAAAGGATTTTTCGATTTGCTTTTTATTAAATATCGTCGTAAGCCAGGCTACAACTACGCCACTGATTAACCCGCCAATATGGCCCGTGTATGTAATATTAGGTACGACAAAGGTGAGCACAATCCCGATCGCAATAAAGACTAAAATAAATTTGCGGTTTTGCGGTGAAAACTTCGCAGGAAAACGTAAAGCATAAAATAAATAAATGCCCAGTAAGCCGTAACCTGCACCAGAAAGCCCCGCTAAAGGATAGCTACCTGTATACAAAAAATAAATGATGACGCCTGATATAATGGCTAACAGTATGTACACGATGAAAAAGCGTGCGCTGCCGTAAAAGCGTTCAAGCGGTCTTGCGATATACAATAAAAATAAAATATTCATACAAAAATGAAAGACACTCATATGTGAGAACGCATACGTCAGTAAACGCCAAATTTCCCCCGCTTCAATTAACGCCTTATCGAGCGCCCCTAGTTGAATCAACCCTGCGGTATAATCGTCAAACATCACCACATTATAAAGCGTTAACAAACTGCAAAGCACCACAATCAACACCGTTGCTTTATAACGTAAAATAAATGCACCTAAACCCTCGTTGTTAGCAAACATCACCCTACCCCATTTCTGTTTTACAAATTTTTACCTACTATCGTTAGTAGTAGTATAACACTATTAGCATTAAATTTTATGTTAAAAGACTACTAGTATTAACAGTATTTGCTATAATTAACTGAACACATTAAAATTTTAACCAAAGGGGTGAGGTAAATGAAAAAGTGGATGTATACGTTTTTACTGATAGGGGTACTAACATTAACCGCATGTGCTTCAAGTAACCAAGCGAGTGGTACGTTTGATTACTTAACGGATAGTGAACAAAACGAGGTAGCCGCAGCTAAAAAGGAGTTAAGCCTTGATGAATTTAACAAAGCTATCGAAGAAGCCAATCAAGAAACCGCAAAATTAAACGATACAGAAGAAGTAGATTTATTTAGCGGCACGACGTATGATGCTTATTTACTGACGCGCGCTAATTTATCAGAAGAAAGCTTTAAGCAAGCAAAGGACGACGCTATTTTTGCTGCCGAACTTGATTACGATGCGTACAAAAGCGTTTCGGACGCGCTTATCAATCGTGAGGCATACCAAAAGACAATGGTGAAGGATGGAGAGCACGATAATTACGGCGCCTACGCTGCAAAATCTGTACAATATTTAACTGCTGAAGGTAGCCCTAAATAATGAAAAAGAAGGTCATTCCAACGTTGAGGTGGAATGACCTTCTTCGAATAATAAAAAAAGCGTTGAATCAAAAACACAAAACATGTTCTTGATTCAACGCTCATACCTTAAATCCACTGCCCAATCTACAAAGTAAACCAAACAAGGACGACACCGACGGTTTTCTGATGCCTTTCGTCTTATCGTATTATAGCACTTTTTAAACTTCAGGGTCAACGAAAAAATTAATTGATTAAGATTTCAATCCGGTTAGGAATGTATTTCTACAAAAATCACACCGCTTTCACACCAGCTTTTCAGAAAGCTCGTTTAATTTGGAATGTCTTTGTCTGTTGATAGATTTCTTCCTCTTGTCCACCAAGTTGAATCGCTCGTAAATAAACGTCTCGCATATTATTCATTTTTTTAATGCCTTTTAATTGGATGTAGCGATTATTCTCATTTGCGGTAGTAAACCATAAATCCTTCGGTGTTAATACTTCTAAAATACGGAGATTATGCGAAGTGAAAATGAGCTGACCTTGGCCGCCTTCTTTAATAATCTCTAAAAGCTCACCCAGTAAAAATTCAAATACACCCGCATCAATTTCATCCACAACGACACAGGCATTTGGATTGTTGTACGTAGCAATCAACACACTTAAAATCGAAATGATTTTTAAAATCCCTTCCGACTCCGTACGAAGTGGCAGTTCGACATCCCCTCGCTTCGATAAAAATTCAAAGCGTACACTCGGTTCCCCTTCATCGTTCGTTTCTTTATTAATTTCGTGTATTTTAATCTCCAGCCCTGGAATAATTGCCTTTAACACCTCGTTACTTTGTTCAATGACGTCGCATAAGGTATGGAACAACACCTCTGGCAATAAAGCTGGCGCATCTAAATCATACGGAATCGCACCACGCTTTTTTTCTAAATGAATGCTAAACGGCATAATCATCTTTGTCATCAATAAGCCGATGCTTTCATTATTCACAATGTGTAAGTCACGGTTAAATTCCTCCGCTAAGCAGCGCACTAAATCAAATTCAAAGGGCTCTAATTGCTCCTTCAATAACCCCTTTACATCCTTGTGGAATATAAACGATGTTTCAGGCTCCTTTGACAGCTGATTCACGACTTTTAATTTTACACGTGTGTCTTCATTGAACATACTTAACGATTTCCTTCTAATTTGAACATCTTCATGATCTTTTTTGATGAGTAGCTTTTGCTTTTTATTTTTCTCATTTTCTTTATAGCTCATTCGCTCCTGCGTAACAAACAGCCCGTCCTCACCTAACGAAAACTCAACAAAATAGTTTACAAAATACTCGCCAAACGTATTTTGAACAACAAAGTCAAATTCTAACATAGCATTCGGCTGACCAAAGCTAAGTAGCTCTTTATGCTTTTCACGTAGTTTTAAGCTTTCCGACACCTTCTTTTTAGGAATCCATCCACTAATTAATACTTTTAGCAGGCTAAATGCGTCAACAACGGTTGTCTTACCCGATCCGTTTTGACCATATAAACCAACCAAATTTGATTGATGCAGTTCCTCAAAGCTAACAGGAATTGAAATCTTCCCGTACTTCACATTTTTTATATGATGAATGTTAAAAGCCTTCACTTTTACAATGTTGTTCACGCTAACCATTCCTTTAAATAAGTTTTCGTTAAAAATTATACCGATTTTTTATTTATTATATAATAAATAGCCCCTTAATTTCTATATTTATATCTTTTCTATTCTATTTCGGGCTTTTTATGTAATTCTATTCATCAATAATCCTCAAACAAAAAAAGACATGAAATGCGCATCGATTCATGTCTTTTTGTGTACATTTGCTCCACATTTATATTTTTATTTTCTTTAAAATTGATTGTCATTTATTTTCCTCCTCAAATTATTATTTTGAAGAGTTATGCCATAACTTATCTACTGTCTTATACCTCCTTTACATGCAAAAATTACTTAATATTCAAGTCAACCCCAACTCATGGTGATGAGCCTAAATATTACTATAAAAAAGCAGTACTTCATAATGAAGTACCGCTCACTTAGCTTATTTAAATGTGACTAATTCTTCCACTGGGATGCGTGATGAACCGTATGCCTCGCCCGCTGCTTTACCAATGGAAAGTAGCACGGCTGGGAACTCATGATCAGCTAGTTCGTAACGCTCATGAAATTTTGCTTTATCAAAGCCGCCCATTGCGACGGTGTCTAAGCCTTGGTCTTTTGCGAGTAACATAATTTGCATCGCAATTAAGCCTGTATCAAAGGTCGCAATTTGTGTACGCGCTGCATCAGATGCTGCTGTGTAAGCTTTTGTTGTATTTTCGATCATCATATCGCGCTGTGCTTCGCTTAAATGACCCTCTGTCACGTTTTGATTGTAAATGCGCTCCACACGTTTATGCATATCGCGGTTACCAATAATCGCGATGACAGCTGATGCTGTTTCGACTTGCTCCTAATTGTAGGCAATGGTACGTAGCTCTTGTTGTGACGCTTTGTTATTGAAGACGATAAAGCGCCAAGGCTGTAAGTTACTGCTTGATGGTGCAGTTGTTGCGTCACTTAATAATTTTGTTAATACCTCGTTTGAAATGGTATGGCTATCATCATAAATGCGCACCGATTTTCGGTCTTGCATAACTTGTAGTACCGTCGATTGTGTTGAAGTTGTCATTTGTGTTGCCTCCTCATAGTTACTTACTTTTTGTAAGTTTGCAAAATTAGCTTACCAAAAGTAAGTTCATTCGTCAACAATTATGTTAAACTACAAAAGAGGGGGAATTTTTATGAACAAGCAACTGTGCACCGTCTACCACGACACCATCGAATTTATCGGAAAGCGTTGGATGGGCGCAATCTTATACGTGCTGTGCAAGGGACCACAGCGCTACCATGAACTGCACGAACAAATCCCAGGCATCTCTGACCGCCTGTTAACCGAGCGCCTTAACGAACTCATCGACGCGAACCTCGTCGAAAAAACCTACCTGTGCGACTCTAAAAAGAAAGTCGAATACCACCTAACCGACAACGGCCAAGCCTTCCAAGAAGTCATCATCGCCATCAAAAACTGGGCCCAAACAAAAAGTTGAGCAAAGCGCTCAGTTGCGCTGGCACTGGAGGGCGTTCGAGAAAGACGCTCTTTGTCTTTCTACGAGCGACCGAAGTGACCGAGCAACTGCTTTGCGAAACTAGATTAAAACAAAAAGTTAAGAAAGGCGTTAAGCTTCGCAGGGCATTGGAGCTTTTAAAAGCCAAAACGACTGTTCAACTTCAACGCAGTTGGAAAGCAGACATCGAAAGCGTTTTGTGCTTTCTGATGGCTGATTGAAACAGCGGAAGAAGTTAGTCGGGTTGGCTAGCCAATTGGGTTGAACGCGTTCTTTGCGTTCAGACACAAAAGTGAAATGACACAAGAAGCTGCCTTTCGAAACTAGATTACAACAAAAAGTTGAGAGGGCTTGGTCAGCTTCACAGGATGTTGGAGAGCAAGCAACGAAAGCGTTTTTTTGCTTTCAGTTGATTGATCGAAACAGCCGAAGAAGCTAGCCCTCGAAACTAGATTAAAAACAAAAAGTTGAGCAAAGCGTTTAACGACATAGGCACTGGAACACGTACAGGAAAGGCGTACTTTGCCTTTCACTGAACGGGTGAAGTGACCAAGTCGCTGCTTTGCGAAACTAGATAAACCTAAAAGTGGAGAGGGCTTGGTCAGCTTCACAGAATGTTGGAGGGCGTTAAATGTCAAAACGACTGTTCAACTTCAACGCAGTTGGAAAGCAGACATCAAAAGCGTTTTTTTGCTTTCTGATGGCTGATTGAAACAGCGGAAGAAGTTAGTCGTTTAGACTAGATATGCGAGAAAGCGTTTTTTTACTTTCAGTTGATTGACCGAAACAGCCTTTATACTTTCAAACAAAAAAAGCGAACGCCATGTTTTCTGTTGGCCTTCGCTTTTTAGTTGCGCCTTAACGGTAAAGTACGTACTGCCCCGCTTCCGCTCTACCTAAATAATACGGCAAACACGGCACACGGTGACGAAAATCGTAAGGGCTAATGGTTTCGCCCGTCGCAGCGAGCGTAAATGACGTATAGAGCAAGCGACTTGCATTGATTACTTTTGTAGTGTCGCGAAATGTGTCGCTATGTAAATGCTTAACACTAAGCGCATCGCGTGCCAAATAAAACGCATAGCCCACATCGCTCCTCGCCGCATATAATTGCACAGGGCGAATAGCGAGCACATCACTTTTCATCAGCACCTCCACTTCAGGGTGCGTTATATCTAATACCGCGTCACAAAAAGGCGAACTTGCCGTCAATGTCCCAAGCTGTAACTCGCGGTAGATGGCGTACACTACGCGGTAAAAACCATCATTTTTATCGGTAATCGCTTCGACTAATAGCGCAAACGCCTCACTAACCTTAACCACTACGAATCACCCCTGTCGCACGTTGGTAATGCACCGCTACTTTACCCGTTGGCCCATTGCGATGCTTGGCAATATGGAGCTCTAGCGTTTCGTCATTCGTTCGTTCATAGTAGCTATCGCGGTATAAAAACATCACAACATCAGCATCTTGTTCGAGGTTGCCTGAATCACGCAAATCACTCAGCACAGGACGTTTGTCTTGGCGTTGCTCAACGCTGCGTGACAGTTGTGACAGCACGACTACCGGGCAATCGAGCTCTTTAGCGAGTTGCTTTAACCCCCAACTAATCGCTCCCATCATTTGCGCTGCGGTCGCAAGGGACTCCGATGGTCGAATGAGCTGAATATAATCAATAAAAATAATTGGTCGCTTTGTACTACGGCGAATAATATGGCGCGCCTGCGCTTGAATTTCGGCAACGGTTAGCCCTGCACGGTCGTTAATATATAAATCATACGGCATCATTTTCCCGAGCGTCTCGCCCCAGCTCGCCTTTTGCCCTTCTGTAAAATGGCGATACGGATCACGCATTTTTAAGCGATTATAATTGCCTTCTGCCGCAATTTGGCGCTCAATAATCGTCTGCCTTGCCATCTCAAGTGAAAACACCAGTACCGTGTGCTCGCGCTGTGCCGCTGTGCGAGCGAAGTGATTCATGACATCCGTTTTTCCCATCGAAGGACGCGCCGCAATAAGCGTTAACTCTTTAGGCTGAAAACCATTTAGCGCCCGGTCGAGGTCGGCAAGCCCCGTCATAACACCCCGCGACACGCGCGGCTCAAACGGTAAGTTTTTCAGCGCTTCCAGGTCAGGTTGAATGGGTAAACACATCGGCTCTTGATGTAAACTAATCGCTTCAAGCGCTTGAAAAATCGCATCCACTTCCCAGTCCATCGTTTGTGCCTGATGCAAAATTTTATGCTTTTGCCCGTAACGCCAATGCGCAAGCAACGCCTTTTGGTAGTGCGTAAATTTTTCAGGGTTGGCGCAGTACGTCAGCTCCTGCAAGTAATTAGCGCCCCCAAGTGCTTGCGGCTCTGCCGTCGTCAGTAGCGTAATATAATCCACATGATGCCCACTTTTTTGTAAGTGCTGCATTTGGCTAAAAATAAAGCGGTGCTGATGCGTCGCAAAATGCTCAGGCATAAGCAAGGTGTCGGCAATGTACGTGTTATCCGCAAGCATCGTACCCAACAAGCTTTTTTCGGCAAGCACTACTTGTTCCATCAGCTTTCACCTTCTTCAAAGTCGAGCACAACATCAAGCGGCACAGCTTTTTTGGGCGGTTTTGCTTTTTTTAAATAACTTTCAAAACGTAAACCAAATAACGTACTTGGCCGTAAATAGCGGGCATACGGCGTATCTTGCCACACTTTCACTTTAGCTTCAATGACCGCAATAAAGTCATCATACGTGTAACCCCGCATCGCCACTTCTGTCACGAGGCGCTGGCTTTTTCTGCTCTCTGGGTTGAAGGTTTTATCCGCTTTATCATTCAAAAAAAGAATCACATCTCGCGTTAGCGCGATATAATATTTCTTTATATCTTTTATATCTTTACGTATTGTTCCGTCCAACTTGACCAAACCCTTGTGCTCAATGTGGTCGTAACGTAACATCCATTTTGAACCGGTCACTTTGACTAGCTCAGTGTAGCATAACGTGTACCACTTGGTGTGGTCATTACGGGCGCGATTGAACGCTTGTGTCGCTTGGATATACCCCTTATCTTCAAGTTTCATTAACGTGCGTCGAACCGTAGTGAGTGACCAAAACGGAAACTCCTGTTGCCACACTTCATACGACCCTTTCACCCAACGCCTGCCGCTTCGCTCCTCCACGCCGAGGCGCGAACGATAATGAAGCTGCTGCAATACAATCGCTTCATTCAATCCCACCTTCTGTGCCAACTGCGGCAAAACGACTAACGGTGCTTCTTCAGTTAATAACTTCATACTATCTCCCCCTTTGCCCTTCAATACGGACGGAACCTATGAAAAAGCGACAAAGGTAATTATTTTATTTAAAAAAAGTGACTTCAGCATTGTCCCAAAGTCACTTTATTACAGCGAAGCTATAAGCATTGTGATACATTTCTCGTCAATCTTTCACCCTTCACCAAGTCATAATTTTCATACCGTTAAACACATGCGAATGGTTTGTAGCATATGCCCATCAAAATTATCCTCGTACTCTTTAATTACTTTACATCCTTTTGCTTGATAAAAGGTTATGCCACTATTATTTTCCTTCTCCACATCAATATAAATTTCTTTGGCATTTTCTAATACGTCGATACCTCTATGCAATAATGCCGTGCCGATCCCCTTGCCTTGGTGGTTGGGGTAAAGATAGATAGCACTTAACTCCGCCTGTCCTGCGTTATTTACTGTAGTGAAATTGGCGAAACCTACGATTTTATTTTCCATTACTGCTACAAAAATAAGTGACTCATTTAATCGTTTTTCCATCATTTCATCACTATAGGCCACCTTCAAAAAATTTTCCTGTATATTGCGTGGTATTATCCCCTCATAGGTTGAATGCCAGCTTTTTTGCGCCACATCTTGAACCTGCTTCGTATCTTCTTTTTTCATTTCGCGAATGATAAAACTCATTTTTTGCCTCCTCAATAGTAGTACTTTAATAAACTATGCTACATCACTTTGAATTTTAGCACTTTTAGGTTCATTAAGCCGTAAGCAAACGTGGATGCTTTTTTGACGCAATCCACGTATAATGGAACTACAATGTTAAATGAGGTGAGCAAGTGGGTTTAGATGGCTGGTTTATGTGGTTCATTGTGTTTTGGGTGTTCGTGCTCATTACGTTAATGGGCATTGGGGGCTTCTTTATGTTCCGCAAGTTTTTAAAATCATTGCCAAAATCTGATGGTAAATCGGCACTGGATTGGCAGGATCACTATATTGATAAATCCATCCACTTATGGGATGACCAATCAAAAGCTTTATTATATGAGCTAGTGAGCCCTGTGCCTGAGCTGTTTCGTCAGGTGGCAAAGGAAAAAATCGCAGGTAAAATTGGCGAGCTGGCACTTGAAGAAGGTGCACCGCGCATTAATGAGGATTTAATTATTCGCGGGTATATTCAGGCAACGCCAAAGCGCGACCATAAATTTTTGCGTAAAAAATTAGATGAGATGCAGATTGATGTTGCGCCTTATGAGCATTTATTTTAGTACGTAGCCCACGCGGCTGCGTATTTTTTGTACAAAAAAACAGCGCTGCTCTTAGGCAGCACTGCTTGTTTTTACGACTTTTTCTAGACGTTTATATTGCACGAGCATAGCTACGCGCCACGGTAAAATCATAAAGAACGCTAAAATCCAAAACATGCCGCCAAGCTCGCCAACATCAATGGTTGAGCTTAGCACGCTCTTAGCCACAAGACGGATAAGTAATAATGCCACTAAAATAAAAATAAAGGCCTTTGAGCGCTTCATAAAGATTTCGTTACCACGCACTTCAAATTTTGAGGTCATAATTAATACAACCGAAAATAAAGCACCTACCACAGCCGCTTCCAACACTTGCGGTAGTGGCACACGGAAGTAAGGCGAAATAAACATTAACGCACCCGTTGACATCGCAATAGGCGGAATAATAATTTTTTTTGCGCTTACTGGATGATTGGCGGCACGCATACGCATAACCGTCACAAAAATCCCCATCACTACCGCCATAATGGTTGAGCCAATAATTAGGTACTGCGAGGGAATTTGTTGTAAAAATGCTGGCATGTTGCTTCCTACCCTTCTATATCTTCTGCAAGTTTATCAGCAACCATACGTAAAAACTCAGGCTCAAACGGCTTAGTAATAAAATCACGTGCGCCGTGCTCAATCGCCTCACGAATTAAGCGCTGTTGCCCAAGGGCCGTTACCATAATAATGCGTGCCTCTTCGTCAAGCGCAATAATTTCCTTAACGGCATCAATACCGCTCATGACAGGCATCGTGACATCCATTGTAACAAGGTCGGGCTGTAACGCCCCGTATTGCTCAACGGCCTCCTTGCCATTTGCCGCATGACCAACGACCTCATAGCCCCAGTCCTTAAACATGTTTGAAATTGCCACGCGCATAAATAATGCGTCGTCGACTACCAAAACTGTTGGCATACCCTTCAATCCTTTCGCTAACTTCTCACTCTCTATTCTAACAGATTAGAAGCCCGTAAAGTCACCGAAAATTGGCTGTAATATACGCGTAATATACGTTAAACCATCGAAGAATAATAAAATACCTACCACAATCATAATATAGCCGCCAACCTTAACAATTTTTTGACTATGCGTACGAATCCATGTCATGCGTGTAATAAAGAATGACAATAAGAAGAATGGTACCGCAAAGCCTAAAAAGTACGCCAGCATATAAAACATACCAGAGTCAGGGTTACTACTTGCTAGTAAAATAATGGACATTAAAATCGGGCCTGTACATGGTGTCCAGCCTGCCGCAAAGGCAACCCCAATTAAAATCGAGCCAACAAAACCTGACGGGCGATTTTTAAACTGCACTTTATGGTCCTTCATAAGGAAGCTAATTTGTAGTAATCCCACAATCATTAAACCAAAGACTACGATTAAAATCGCACCCACTTGGCGTAGGATATCTTGATAGTTAACTAAAAAATCACGCGCAAATGACGTACCAAAGCCAATCGCAATAAAAATTAACGAGAAGCCCAGTAGGAAGAATAGCGTATGTAAAATAGCATTCTTCTGCAGCATACCTCGCTCTGATGTAAGGTCGTCAAACGACATCCCCGTAATATACGATAAAAACGCGGGATAGAGCGGCAGTGTACACGGCGAAATAAAGCTTAAAAAGCCCGCGCCAAACGCTAAAAAAATATTTAAATCAGTACCCATGTAATCACATCTTCTCCAATCTAAAAAAATGCCTAAAATGTATCGTCTCTAAGTTTAGCAAAAATACGCAATGAATGCTGTTATTCTGCTTGTGAACGTTTTTAGGCATTTATAAGAAGTAAGTGTGAAGTAATTTATTCGTCCGCTTCGTACTCCAAAATATCACCAGGTTGGCAATCGAGCTCACGGCAAATGGCCTCTAACGTCGAAAAGCGCACCGCTCGCACCTTGCCCGTCTTTAATTTAGATAAATTTACGATGGAGACATCCACCCGCTTCGCAAGCTCTGTGAGTTGCATTTTTCGCTCTGCTAATACTCGATCTAGTCGAATTACAATTCCCATAGTCCTCTACCTCTTTCAATTGCATTTATTACTTTATGTACCCTTAACGATGAAAAGATAACATTTTTGCCAAAAAAACATCGCACCTTAATGGGTACGATGTTTTCGGCTGTCGAGATAGAGGCTCGATAAAAATAAAATGATCGCAAACCATACGAGCGCAAAAGCCGCAAACTGTACGCTCGAAAACGGCTCTTTGTATAAAAAGATGCCGAGTAATAACGTAATGGTTGGTGATACGTATTGGATAAAACCAATCGTATACAGCGGAATACGCTGTGCGCCTGCCGCAAATAAAATTAACGGAATAGCGGTTAAAATCCCACCGAGCATCAGCAGCACATCGGTTTTTACGTCATGGTGTAAAAAGACCGCCTTGTCTTGCACAACTAAATACACATAAAAGCCGAGCGCTATAGGTACAATGAAAAATGTTTCAATGACAAGCCCGCGCGTGGCATCGAGATGGATTTTCTTTTTTAGCACCCCGTAAATCCCAAAGCTTAACGCTAAAATAAGCGCAATCCATGGCAATTCGCGGTAATAAATCGCCAGTAGTGCTACTGCCATAAAGGCAATACCCGTCGCTATTTTTTGGACTGGCGATAGCTTTTCTTTAAAGAAAATCACCCCAAAAATAATCGATAAAATCGGGTTAATATAATAGCCCAAACTTGTTTGTACAATCTCCCCGTTATTAACGGCCCAGATGTACGTAAACCAGTTGGCTGAAATAAACACAGAGGCCGCCCCAAGTTGCCAAAAGGCACGTTGGTTTTGCCATAATTTTTTGGTATCCTGCCACAATACCTTGCCTTGCCCGCGCAGTACAATAAAAATTGCGGTAAACACAAATGCCCAAATAATACGCGCGGCTAAAATTTCACTGCTTGGTACATGCGTAAGCATTTTCCAAAACAGCGGGAATGACCCCCAACATAAATACGCCAATAGCGCAAACAGGATACCCTTCTTCATTTCGCTCATTAGCGTTCCTCCCAAACAAAAAGCTCCCGCGGATAAAAATCCACAGAAGCTATTATACCTTATTTATGATTTAATTTTTCATATTGTAGCTGTAATTCTTCAATTCGTTTACGTCCGTCCTCACGCGCACGCGCTGTATCGGCTTGAATGCGCTTTGTTTCTTCGATGCCGTTCATAATCGTTTGCCATGTTTGTTCGATTGTTTCGATTTTAATGCTTGATGAACCAGCCATCTCCGCAATACGCACACTGTTGGCGCTAATGTTTTCGGCATTTTTAAGTAGCATTTCGTTTGTGCGCTTATCAAGCTCTTGCATAGAGTCTGCTACGATTTTTTGACGACGTAACATAATCGCATGGATTAGCCCTTGCTTAAAGATTGGGATAGTTGTCACAAACGCCGAGTTCATTTTAGCAATTAGCTGGTTATTACCTTGCTGCATCATACGGATTTGCGGCGCTGATTGGAAGGACACTTGCTGTGCCATCTCTAAATCAAAACGACGTTGCTCTAATAATTGAATGGCGTTGTTTAATGACTGCAACTCAAAGTCTGCTTGCTGATCGCCTTGCTGCATGCGTGCCTCGAGTGGCGCGCGTTTTTGCATAAGCTCCTCTGTTTTTAACTCAATTGCCACGATATGGCGACCTAGTGATTGGAAGTAGCTTAAGTTTTCGTCGTACATTGTCTCAAGCTCAATGGTGTTGCGCTTCATTTCGACTTCGTACTTTTGGATTTCCTTATAAATGACGTCTACTTCACGGTTCATTGTGTCGTATTTTGATAAGAAGCGCTCAATCTGCTCTTTACCTTTATTAAATAGGCGTGAAATAAGCCCGCCCTTATTTTCTTCAAAGTCTTTTGGATCAAATTTATCCATAATTTTATTCAACTGATTTAGCATAACAGACGATTCTTCGAGCTTAGTTGCACGCATTTTGCTTAACATGCGGTCCGAAAATTGTGAAATGCTGTCAGCTGTTTCGCGTCCTACTTCAAGTAATGCTACTTGGTTTGTTTCGTCAATTTTGCTCGCAATGGCATGAACGCTAGGGTCTTGACGTAGCTCTAGTTTATGGCGCGCAATAACGGATTGTTGCGGCGCTTCGGGTTGTTCGTTGTACTGCGGTGCAGGTTGTTGCTCATACTGCGGCATCGGCGGTTGCTGCTGTTGCGGCATTGGTTGTTGACCATACTGCGGGTTGGGTTGCTGGTATGGTGGTTGCTGATACTGCGGATTTGGTTGTTGATACTGCGGCTGTACAGGTGGCTGTTGGTAGCCTTGCTGCGGGTAGCCTTGTTGTGGTGCTTGTTGGTAACCCTGCTGCGGGTAGCCTTGTTGTGGTGCTTGTTGGTAGCCTTGTTGTGGCATTTCAGGTTGCTCATAACTTGGCGCCGGTTGGTTAACAAGTGGCTGATTATTTACATCCTTGGGCGGGATTGGGTTGCCCATGATATCGTACTCTTGTGTCATAGATGTTGCCTCCTCAAGTATCATGATTACCTTAATTATATACGATATGGCGATTTATGCCATAAGTTTCGTAGGTCTCATTGTTCTATACGCACAATAGCACGCTTAGGTTTCATCTGTACAACAAAAAACCACGCAAGCTTAACGCTCACGTGGTTGAAAGTAGGCGAGTACAGCTAACTCGCAAAACTGGCTATAGCTAATCGTTCGGTTGCGCCAAACAGGTAAAAATGCGCCTGAAGCGATGCCCGCTTCGATTAATTGTTGGCAGTGCGTGTGGTAAAGGCGCGTTGCCTTTGTGGTCAGTGCTGGCTTAGGTTGCAAGGTGTGCGCAATCGCCTGACAAATCGCCGCAAAATGCTTGCGGTACAAGCGCACGTCCTCATGCGAGTTAACAAAACACACTTCAATTAATACTGCAGGCCGTTGGGTATGCCGTAAAAAATACAGCGGCTTTCGATCCTTTGCACCGCGGTTACGTAAGCCCGATGCCTCGGCAATCGCGGCACTAATGCGCCCAGCAAGCGCAGCTTCACTATAATACAGCACCTCTACCCCAATAGGTTGCGGTGTTGTACCATTGCTCGCATTAAAATGAATACTCACATCCACATCACGCAGTGTGGCATTATGCCCCCGCACAAGATACGTCAAATTGGCATTGGCTGTTGTCGTGACATTGTCAACCACTACTTTAGCACCCGTTAGCCGCGCTACTTCATCGCGCACGCGGCAGGCTTCCTCCCACTCATCAATAAGCCCAACCGCACCGCGACTTACCCGCGTATGCCCTGCACTAATTGTAATTTGCTTCATACCATCCCTCCTCGCCTACTAATACGCTAAGCAAACGATAATTGCGACAGCCTAGCTAAACTGATAAGATAAACAGGATGATAAGTGTGGGAAGGTGACATACGTTTTGGGAAAGCAAATTTTAGGTAAAATTATTAGCGGTATGATTGCAGGCATTTTGCTGAGCGCATTAATCTCGCTCGTTACCTTATTAAATGGTGATGGCAGTATGGGCTTCTCTGCTTTATTTACACTCAATGTACTGCTTGTTGTGCCGATTTTTTTAGTGGCGGGCATTGCATTGTCCTTTGTGATTGAGCATTTTGCGGTAACGTTTAAAAGTATGATGTGGAGTTACGGCATTGTAGGCGCTGTAATTGCGATGGTGCTCTACACATTAATTGTGCGCGGCAACTGGGAAGGGCTTGTTTACTATGCCACAACAGGTGTCATTGCGGCACTCGTATTTTATTTAGTACAGCAAGGCATTATGCCAATGCTTGACCGTTTAGGTGTAGCAAGTGCCTTACAAGACGAAGCACGCGAAGAATATGCGCGTAATAATCCCGATAAAAAAAGCAGATTTCGTAAATGAAATCTGCTTATTTTTTATAAAAAAATGATTTACCTACGCGCTCAATTATACGTGGGCAAAGGGCGTATAACTTACTTGTCACGCCCATAATGCGCGGCAAATTCACTTCACGCACAGGCTTACCTAGTGTTTTGATTACTTCAGTAGCGACACGCTCAGGTGACAATAACACACGCTTAACGGAAGCGCGGTAGCTATTGGTGTCGTCCGCCTTTGTTAAAAACGGTGTATCAATCGGCCCTGGGTGAATGGCGGTAACTTCTACCCCCTGCGGCGCAAGCTCTAAGCGTAGCCCATTCGCTAGCCCTACGATCGCATGTTTAGTTGCGGCATATACGACAGCTTTTGGTGTTGCGACCTTACCTGCTTGTGAGCCAATAAAAATTAATTGCCCACGCCCACGCGCGGTCATTTGTGCAGCAAAATGGCGCGCAAGTTGTGCCGTAGCCGTAACATTAACGGTTACCATCTCCTCAATCGTAGCGTCGGATTGTGTCGTAAAGTCCTCAAAGCGCCCAACACCCGCGCAAAAAATGGCCACGTCCACTACAGGCAAGGCGGCATACAATGTTTCGCGGTCTGCCGCTTGTGTAACATCAGCCTGAATGACTGTTGCCCCCTCAGCTGCGAGTGTGCGTAACGCTACGCCGCTTCGACCTGTCGCATAAAGCGTATGCCCTTGTGCTAGTAACTGACGTGCTAACGCCATACCCACACCACTCGTTGCCCCTGTTAAAAAAATCTTCATTTACTTCACCCTTTTATAATAATAAATGCCCGCGCGCTGTACTTTACCCAGCATGCCAAGGCTCTCTAAATAATCCAGTGCACCAATCGTTTTTGACAACGTTAGCCCAAACTGTTTTTGGTAGACGCGTGGGTAAAAGCGGCTCGTTGCCTCAAGCGGCGTGACCTCATCTTGCCCAATCAACTCATATAAAGTAAGCGCTTGGTCGTGCTGACGCGTCATTCGCGCATCAATAAGCGGTACAATTTGCGTTAAATCTGCCCCGTGCCCTGTATACATTGTCGCAACAGGTAGCTCGCGTAATAGCGCAAGTGAAGCATTATACTCCAATTGTGATTTTGCGCGTGGCTCACCTTCAATTAATGGCGGCTCAATCAGCGGATTTGGTGTAATGCGCTCAAGCAATAAGTCGCCACCAATCACATCATGCGAGCGTTCGTCCCAAAAAATAAGATGGCTGCGCGCGTGGCCTAATGTTTCGATCGCTTTAAGCCCTTTATGCCCTGGGATCTCGTCACCATCCGCTAAAATTTTAGTAAGAGGTAGCGTGCCTACCCACTCCATTTCGCGGCGCACTTGCACGTTTTTTTCGATGACAGCCCCTGGCACACCGCTCTCAAATAAATTATGGCGATAAAATGCCTCGTGGTAATTTAAAAAATCCTCGTCGTGGCGCAACCATAAATCATTGTAAACATGCCCCATAATTGCTGCGTGCGGGAAAGCATCCGTCCAGCCCGCATGATCAGGGTGATGATGCGTCAGCACTACTTGCTCTACATCCTTCATCGTATACCCCGCGGCGCGAATCCCCCATTGCAACGCCTCGTAAGCCTCTGTTGTTTTAGGCCCCACATCAAAAATGGTGAGCGCGTCACCTTTCACTAAAAAGGCGTTAACATCCCCAATTTTATACGGTGTGGGTATTGCTATTTTGTGCACATCCATCTCGCTCACTCTCCTCTTTGAATCTGTATTCATTTTACGATTTGTATCGATACTTGTCGAGCTGGCATACTTCTTCTATACTTTAACGAGGAGGTTTTGCATAATGAAGAATAAAAAAATTGTATTTTTAGGCGCTGGGGCAATGGCTGAGGCGATTGTCCGTGGCTTAGTGGACAAGGAAGTTGTGACACCTGCCAATATCGCCATGAAAAATAACAGTAACACCGAACGCTTACAGGAGCTTAACGCACGCTACGGAACGTCAATTGCCTGCCAACAAGACCTAGACAACGCAGATATTGTAGTGCTCGCCATGAAACCAAAAGACATCGCAGAGGTACTACAAGCCCACCCACTAAAAGACGGGATTGCCGTCATCTCCGTACTGGCTGGCGTAAGTATTGCCACCATCGAAAAATACGCAGGCAAGCGCCCCATTGCGCGCTTAATGCCTAATACTTCAGCTACGATTGGTCACTCAACGAGTGGTGCGACATTTAATGATGCCGTAACACCAAAACTACAGCACGACTTTACCCAACTATTTGAAGCCATCGGCACAGTGGAAATTGTAACAGAGGAGCAAATGCACGCGGTAACTGCACTCGCTGGTAGTGGCCCTGCTTATATGTATTATTTCATTGAATGCTACGAAAAAGCAGGCGTGGCGCTCGGCTTAGACGTCGAAACCGCACGCGACTTAATGATTAATACGATGATGGGCGCGGCAGAAATGCTCAAACGCACGGGCGAGGACCCAGCCGTACTGCGCGAAAAGGTTACGAGCTATAAAGGCACAACTTTTGCTGCACTTGAAGTCTTGCGCGAGCATCATGTCGACGAAATTATTAAAGCAAGCACAAAAGCCAATGCCGACCGCTCACGCGAGTTTAGTAAGCTGTATGATTAATGGTGGCTAGTTGCTAGGGGTAGCGTTATTACCTGCTACACCTTGCTTGGCTACGTCTTTACTATTGAAGTCCTCAAAATTTTTACGGTACGTGAAGGCGACTTTGGCGTAAGTTTTAGTTTGTGTCGTTACACTCCTCCCTTTATTTTTTAACAAAAAAACGGCGCCACTCGTTAAGAGTGAGCGCCTTTTATTGTATTGTAATACGGTAACTCTGCGCTTGCATGGCCTTGCCCGTTACACTGACGACATCTTGTGCTATCACATATACCGTGCCTTGTGGGTAACGCTCGGCAGGGGTAACACGTAGCACATTGCCTTCTGTACTCGTCGCAACCGCAACGGCTTCTCCGTAAGCTGTCATGGCGTGAACATTGGCACTTGCGACCACTTCGTCGAAGGTAAAGCTAAATTCGGCTGTCGGGGCTACGTTAAACTGCGTGCCTTGTGAGGCAATATTTGCAAGTGGGTAGTAAAGGCGCTTAGGCAATGGGTTGACTGTCACCGCATTTGCGGTCGTTTGCCCTCTAAAGCTTGCCGTAACAGTACTTGTACCAACGCTTTTTGCTAATAAGCGACCTTGCTCCACACTCACATTAGGGCTAGACGTTAGCTTAGCCTCGCGCGTCACATCAAACGTTGCACCGTTTGACATCAGTGCCGTCACTTTTAGCTGCGGGCTATCCCCTACCGTAAGTGTTGCTGGCTCTACTAACACATCACGCAGTGTGGCATTATACTTCACGTTAAGTAAAGCTGTTTTTATGCCGCGTAAACGTGGCTGCTCTACTACCGCAAGCTGTGCGCTTTGTACGTCAGGTGTTGCAAGGGCACGCTGCACGCTCGCCTTAATCGCAGCAGGGTCACCATGATAGGCTACTGTCACCACAGGCTCAAAGCGCGCTAACTGCTTAGTAAGCGCAGCCGTCAGTTGCTCAGGTGTTTTGGCGTGGTTTGCAGCAATCTCAAGCGACTGTGCAAGCCCCGTACGCCCACTGTCACGTAGTACATTTTCGTAGCTAGTGGTCGCTTTTGGATACGGCAAATCGTGCTGATTTAAGCCACCGTTTTTAAAATGGTGGTCAGGCGCTATCATTGCATCACTTAATAAATAATAATCATACGAAATCTCGCCCTTATCTGGCAGTGGGTCATCCCACGTAGTATCAAGATGATACCACTGGCCATCTAGCTGTACCAAATTCCAAACATGACCAATGCCATCCGCCTCACCGCTAATTAAACGCACAGGAATGCCCGCTTCTTTTAGTAATTTATACGTAAGCATCGCATAGCCGTTACATAGCGTTTTGCCTGTTGTAAGCGCATAGTACGGCGAGTTAATCGCCTGATTCATCGCTGTATCGTACGTCGTATGGGTGACGACATAATCATGGATGGCCTTGACCTTTTCATGCGCGTCCATAGTAGCATTCACGATTTGAGGGGCGAGCTTTTTTACTTGCGCATCCACATACTTCACTTGTTCAAGCGTTTGCGAATAACGCAGCGTCACAATAATTTGTACACTGCCGTTTATGCCACGCCACTCTGCTGAGTAGCCGCGGTAGTCGTAAGTCAAATACTCATCCGTACGCAGTGCCGCTTCGATGGCCTCACGTAAATGCCCGCTCACATCTTTAAAATTGCCGCGGTAGGTTAGGCTCACCTTACTTTGTCGTTTGCTCATGGCATTTTGTAAAACGGGTTGCATTTGCGTAGCCTGTACACTTTTAACCGCTTTCGCTTGGTAGGTTGCGGTTGATGAGCTTATCCCTACAAAAGCCTGCGCCTGCATCGGTAAAGCAAGCACCATTGCCCCCGTTAGTAGCCATCGTTTCATTTACATCGCTCCTGCTTTAATTTTTTGTCGAATGCGGTATGTGGTAAATAGCGCAGCTGGTGCAAGCACAGCCATAATGCCAAGCCACATTGGTAGCGCGCCGTTTTGTTGCAGCACCGCATAATTACTGCTCACAAAAATCACTAAGCCAATTAATAATACATAACTTAAAATATTAGGAAAAATAACAAACAAGCGAAGAAGTGCTGGGTGGATTTTCTTTTCCATACGTCTAGCCCCCTTTTTTCTCAATTATACGCAGTTTAGCTCGTTATTGTATAGCGAAAATTGACAAAAATCATGGGCCATAACCGTTTGTGGGAAAATCGCCTGTGCCTCCTCAAGTAAGCGTGGGTAATCTTGCGCCAAAAAGCGCCCGCTAATATGCGTTAAAATTAAATGGCGCGCCCCGGCTTGCTCCGCCACACGTGCCGCATCCGCTACGGTTGCGTGACCAAAACGCTTGGCTAAGTCCTGCATCGTATGATCAAACGTTGCCTCATGCACTACAATATCCGCGTGCTTACTTAACCGAATGGCCGCCTCTGTAAAACTCGTATCACCAAGTAGCGTTACCACAAATCCTTTACGCGGTGCGCCCACAACTTGTGCGCTTGTAATTACGATACCCTCTACACAAACGTCCTCACCGCGCTTAAGTTGCCCAAGTAGCGGCCCGTTTGGTACACCAAGTGCGCGCGCCTTTACTACATCTAACTCACCAGGCAAATCTTTTTGTGTAATGCGGTAGCCATAGCTATCAATAACGTGGGCTAATAAATCCGCCTCCACGATAAAATGTTCGTCTTCAAAAATAACGCCAGGGCTAACTTCCACGTAGTGAATGGGGTAAGTTAAATGCGTGCCTGTCGTTGCGAGCGTTAACTCAATCCACGCCTGCAACCCTTTCGGCCCGTAAAGCGTAACCCCTTCCTCGCCACCCTGAAACGAGCGCGAGCTTAAAAAGCCTGGCAATCCAAAAATATGATCGCCATGTAAATGCGTAATAAAAATTTTAGTGACGCGACGTGGCTTTAATGGCGTTTGTAAAATTTGGTGCTGGGTTGCCTCGCCACAGTCAAATAGCCACATCTCGCCTGTTTCCTCTAGTAATTTCAGCATAATCGCTGTGGTATTGCGCTCCTTGGAGGGCATGCCTGCACCTGTGCCTAAAAATTGTAACTCCACTTGCCTCACTCCTTATGATCATGTAAAAAATCTTTGCTAAAGCTCGTTGCCGCCGCATTACTCACCTCACGCGGCATCTCAATCCCACGCTGAATGCTCCCCTTGCCAAAGCGTTGCTCAATGGCAGCGAGCACTTCTGTGAGGGGTTCTTCCTCCGCGTATTTTTCGTACGTAAAAAGGCTAAGTTGCTCTACGACATCGGCTTCGTCTACTACATTATTCATTGTAACACCTAGCAAGCGCAGTGGCTTGCCTTGCCAGCCCGCCTCAAATAAATCAATAGCCGCCTCACTAATGGCGCGCGCATCCGCAGTAGCATTTTGCAACGTTTTGCTACGAGTGACGGTGTGCCAGTCCTTATCCCGAATATGCACAACAACCGTTGTACCCGCGAGCCGCTTAGCATAAAGCCGCTCCGCCACTTGCTTACTCAGCTTACGTAACAACGCATATAGTACCTCACTATCATCCTCATCACGCGCAAGTGTTTTTGAGTTACCTACACTTTTTGTATCATAAATGGCAAGAGGGTCTACTGCACGCTCATCAATGCCGTTCGCACGCTCACCAAGCCGCACCCCGTTTTTACCAAGCGCCAGTTTTAGCGCATAACTGTCATGCTTCGCTAAATCGCCAATCGTTGTAATGCCAAGCTTTTGTAACTTAGCCGCTGTGCTTTTACCTACTCCGTGCATCGCAAGCACAGGCAAATGCCACAGCTTGTCTGCTACTTCACGCTTACGTAACACGGTAATGCCGCGTGGTTTTTTCATGTCAGAAGCAGTTTTTGCTAAAAATTTATTAGGCGCAATGCCAATCGAGCAAGGTAGCTTTAACTCCTGTAGTAAGCGTTGTTGAATGTGCTCAGCTACTGCGAGCGGGTGCTGCGGCAGTGCTGTAATGTCCATATAGCCTTCGTCAATGGACACAGGCTCAACTAGCGGGCTTACTTCACGCAAAATCGTAAACATTGCCTTAGACGCGGCGCGGTACATCGCAAAATTAGGCGGCAGTACGACTAACTCACGACATAATTTACGCGCCTCAAAGAGCGGCATCGTCGTATAAATGCCATGCGCCCTCGCCTCATACGAACACGTAATAATAATGCCCCGTCGCTCCGACGGATTGCCCGCAATTGCGAGCGGCTTACCGAGGAGTGCTGGGTTTTTGGCTTGCTCCACAGAGGCATAAAAACTATTCATATCCACATGTAAAATAACCGCCATACCCTCACCTCTCAAAACGTTTGTTCTTATTATACAACCTTTACACACACTTAACAAAAGGTAGGTTTTTCCTTAATAGTAAGCTCTTATAGTAAGGGTGAAGGATAAATCAAAGGAGTGGATAAACGTGAAAAAGGTTATTTTCTTTGAGGTACAAGGCGGCAGTGACAAAGGGCAAGATGGTCACCGCAAAGACACCATGCCAATGGTTGAGGCACTACAACAAAAGGGCTACCCTGCCGAAGTGGTGTTTTTTGATGTGACGCAAATGGACGCGATTTATGACTATGTCAAACACAATGCGGTAGCTTATGTATCGCGCATTAACCCTGGCAATATGGTCGGTGAAGCACAGTATTTTGGCATGCTGCGCGCACTTTGTGAAGACGGTATTATTGGTTTGCCCCACCCTGACGCGATGACAGGCTACGGCGCTAAAGATGCACTTGTTAAACTAACGGATACCTCACTCGTTCCCTCTGATACATACGCCTACTATACGATGAGTGAGTTCTTTTACCAGTTTCCTAAAGCGCTTGCCCTTAATGAGCGCGTGCTCAAACAAAATCGCGGCTCTACAGGCGAAGGCATTTGGCGCGTACAGTTAATGGAGCCACTACCTGTTGGCGCAACCGAAGCCTCGCTCACAACAAAAGTAAAATGCACCGAGGCAAAAGACAATCACGTAGAATACTGGAAGCTTGGCGAGTTTATGCTGTTTTGCGAACAATACATTATTGGTGACGGCGGTATGCTGGTGGATATGCCATTTTTACCACGCATCAAAGAAGGCGAAATCCGCTTATTATTACTGCGTGATACACCCATTAATGTGGTGCATAAAAAACCTGCCGCAGCTGCCGATGCGTTTAGCGCTACATTATTTTCAGGCGCGCAGTACCGCTATGACCCACCAATTTTATGGGAAGGCTTAATTACCGACTTTTTAGCGCAGCTGCCACACGTCAAAGACAAACTCGGTGGCTTTGACCTCCCACTACTGTGGACAGCGGACTTTATTTTACGCGATGCCCCTGATGGCAGTGACGATTACGTACTTGGCGAAATGAACTGCTCTTGCGTCGGCTTTACCTCCGAACTAAGTTTAGCCCCTCGCGTCGCGGACGAAATTATCGCCTGCATTACCGAAAAACAACAAATTAAAGCCTAACAAAAAAAGTTGAAACGAACGCATTCGTTTCAACTTTTTGTATGCTGTTTTATACTTCATTCATCGCATCATAATGCTCAAGCACAAGCTCCGCAAATGCGGCAGGTGCTGGCTGGCGATTAATGAGCAATAATTTATCTTTTTGCTGCGTTTTAGCCAAATGACTACGCACACGCTTAAACTGCCCGTGATTGTTGTAGCTCTTGAGACTCCCACGGCTAAAGCCGCAAGCCCTTCACCTTACAGTGCACGGGTGGGATTCTTGAGTGATTTACCGTTCGCAATTCATTTCTGCTTTGAACAATCCTCAAGGTTAGGGCATCTCATTGCCCCTCCTAAGACAGACCCTATAGGTTCTTAGGCTGCAACATAGAACCCATAAAAAAGAGTGGAATTTCCAAATACTTGAAGCACCACAAATCTTCGGTTTATTCGTGGTACTCCGTATTTGACCTCACTCTCATCCCACCCCTAAAGGGGGTGCTATCGCACTGTAGTGGGCTTTCTCGTTCGGAAAATCTGTAATAAACGCAATCACATCTTGCTTATCGAGCTGTGCGGTATTGGTATTTTTATAATCGCGTGACTGCCAAATCGTCACATGCGGAAATTCGTCTAAAATACGACGATGGAAGTTAGGGTGACCGCCTACAATACAAATATTAAGCTCATGTAAACGCGCCGCATCCACTTTGTCTTGCGCTACAATGACAGGGATGGCAACCTCCTCAATCACAGGCTCTGACTCAGCAAGTGCCGCCACCTCTAGCGTTTTTACTTGCTTTGTTAAGCGCGCTACCTCGTCCTGTGCCTCTTGCAATTTATGTTGTGCCATAGCTTCGGTACTGCGCGATTTTGCCAACTGCATCTCTACTTCTTGCAACTTTTGCTCCCACGCACCATCATCTACTTGAGGTACTTCGCGTACAAACTCAATTGCTTCACATGCCAAAAAGCTTTGACGCTGTGCACTATAGCACGCAAAATCCATCACAGCACGCTGCATATGTTTAGCCTTGGCTTTGCGGTGCTGTGCCTTCGTAGCATGCATAATAAAGGTTAAGTCAGCGAGCGTTAAACGCACACTATATAGTGCCGCGCGCGCCACATTACCAAAAATGGTCATCTCATTTGGGCTATGCTTCGTTTTTAGCCACTCACATACCGTACTTGCAGGGATGCTGTTATGCGTTTCGAAATGGTCAAACAATAACAGCCCTTCCTCACCCATCTTTTTGCCAAAGAAGTATAATGTTTCGTCGGTAGCTGTTGGGTAATTGGGTGCAATCATATCTTGCACAAATAAATCCGTCGTGATTTTTTCTTCCGCAATTTGCTTGCGCCCCGCAAAATATGCCTCTACATCACCTTTATAGCGCTTACTAATACGCTCTAAATCTACCGCTTCATAAAAGTACCCTTTTGTACTTGCCACATACAAATACAAGCAAGTGTATAAATCAAAAGCAAACGCATCCGTCGTTGGTGCAAGCTTACTCATATACGTCTCAAACTTTGTCTCAAAACGATTTTGCGCGAGTAAAAATTTATAAATGGCACGGTATCCTTTTTTAAGCGCTTGGTCAACTAACTTTTGGATGCGCTCATGCCAAACCACCTCGTCCTCGTCATATAACGAAGACACCACATAAACAAGCTCTTTAAAATAATGGCGCTGCACAAAAGGCAGTGCCGTAAAGTTGGTAAAGAAGTCCTTATGTAACTGCTTTTTACTTAGTGGTTGCGCCTCCTCATAGCGTTTATGAATGACCTTCATAGCATCTTCATTAAAAATAATCGTAAGTGCGGCATAATCATATAAAACCGTTTCGTGTAGCTGTGTTAATTGTGCTGTCATACGAGCCCTCCTCCTGAAAATGAAACAATTTTCTAACTACTTACAGTATCGCATAAAGCGCGCAAAAAAGCGCCACCTTCGCATCAGTGGCGCTGTCATTTACTCTTTATTAGGCGTTAATTGTTTTTTCTAGCTCAGCATACGTTGCCTTCCACGCATCAAGACGTGTGCCTTCGTTTAATAGGCTGCGCTCTGCATTAATTTGCTGGTGTGCTTGCGTAACAATTTGTGTGCGCAGCTTTTCCGCTTGCTCGGCAATGTACGCATAGCCCCATGTTAGTAGGCGCTCTTGCTGTGCCTTCATATACTCCTCAGCTACAGGCTTTGTTTGTTCCTCAAGTGCCGCTTCTAGCTTAACCTTCTCATTTTTCTCAAAGAAGGCTTTGGCATTACGGAAGTGCGATTTAACGCCCACAAATGGCTCATGTGAAGCAAACGGCCCTTCAAACTCTAGCATCTCTGCATCATCGGCTTCAAAGCCAAGGAATGAAAACGTTGGGTTAAGTTGCTTTAAGCTTTGGGCATACTCTTTGGCTGTGCCTTGTAACTGCTTCTCTACATATTGCGCTAGACGGAAGTTAGTAACGCGCAGCTCCTGTGCAAAGTCAAAACGCAAGCTTTGCAACACTTCTTTTAATGCTTTCTCTAATGCTTGTTGTGTACCAAGATTAGCAAACGTTGACGGGTTATAGCCCTCTTTAAAGAAGTCAGGGTAGCGGTAGTACACGCGTTGCAATACGTAATACAATAGCTCCTCAAGCTCTTGCTTCGTATCACTTTCTAAAATAGCGGTTGGCGCTGTCGCATACGTCGTATCAATATGTGACGCAAGCGTCGCAAGTTCTTCAAGACGTGCATCTTTACGTGATAAGTTGTCTTCCGTTTGTTTAATCATATCACCAAGGCGCTGTGTCGTTTTTTCGACTTCTTCGGCAAGTGCCTTTACAGCAAGCGCACTTAGCTCCTCGTGTAAGAAGGTTTGGAAAGCCTCCTCAAACGCTGGCATGCCTGATGCAAGGTCTGCGCTTTCTACCTTTTCTTTTAATGCCAGTAAACTTGATACGCCGTGTAAACGAGGGTGGCGAATACCAAAGCGTTGCAGCTCTGTACGCACATAATCCTTTACATCCTCTTGCTCATCTGTCGTTGACGCAAGGTCAATCGCATTTACAATAAAGAACATCTTATCTAACTCAAACGCATCTTTTACGCGCCCTAATTGAATTAAAAACTCACGGTCTGCCTTCGCAAACGCATGGTTAAAGTACGTAATAAATAAAATCGCATCCGCATTCCGAATATACTCAAACGCTACGCCTGTATGACGTGCGTTAATCGAGTCCGCTCCTGGTGTGTCAACAAGCGTCACACCCATGCGCGTAATCGGGCTGTCATAGTAAAAGTCAATATGGTCAACAAAGCATGAGCGGCTTTCGTCTGCTACAAAGGCTTCAAAATCAGCGCGCGCTACGCGTAATACATTGCCAAGCTCATTTTTATACAGTGGGTAACCGACTTGGTATGCACGAATAAATGACTTATGCAGATTTAAACGCTCATCCTGAAGCGGTACTTTAATGCCCTCATCTGCACGCTCAAACGCTTCGTCTAATGATGTTACGGTTAAACCAATTGCGGCATAAGATGCGGCAATATCCTCAAGCATTTGCTCACGATTTTTTAACGCAACATCTGCCGTTTCGTGCGGGTGCTCAGGCGTTACAGGTCGAATTTTATTAATCGCCGCTGTCGTTGGGTTGGGTGATACAGGTAATACATTGGCGCCCATTAAGGCGTTAGAGAATGATGACTTCCCTGCACTAAATGCACCAAATAATGCGATAGTAAAGTCCTTGTTCTTTAAGCGCTCCACTTTATTGCGTAAGTAGTTTGCGGTTTCTTCAAAACCATCAATACTCTCAATAGCACTAGCAGTTTGTGTGGCTTGGAAAATTACCTTATCCGCCGGTAGCATATCCACCACATGCTGATTAACGGCTTGCTCCTCTACTACTTCAGCTTCCTTCGTTTGTAACATAGACGGCTCAAACGGACGAATTTCACTTAAGTCACGCGCATAGCTTTCTTCCCAGCGCTGTTGTTGCTCCGCCATTTTTTTACGCATATCGTTTGACGTGTAGTTGTACTCTTTTTCGCTGTAGGCCAGTTGCTCATCAATCGCCAAAATCTCACGAATAGCATCCACACGCGCCTGCATATTTTGCATGCGTAACTTAACAGGTGTTGCACTCTCTTGTGCCACTTGCTCTAAGCGTGGTAATTGCTCCTCGCGCCATTTGTCGGTTTCGCGGATAAAGTAGCGCTTGGTTGCCTCTGCCACACGGTTAGAGAAGTTAAGCACCGCCTCACCTGTCACCATTGCACCTTTTTGCACTTGATCTTCAATTGTGCTAAACGGAATGTCAAACGCCATCGCATCAATCGCGCGCGTTTGGTCTTCGGTTAAGGCACCTGTATCACGCAATACTTGTTTTAGCACTTGCTTCATTAAGCCCGTTACTTGCGAGCTTACATTATGTTGGTATATTTCGTATAGCTCTTGTTTACGTGTTTCACGCGCTTCGGCTGTTTTCTTTTTGGCTGTAAATAGCCCGCCTACTTTAAAGTCCTCTTGCGTACTCTCTAAATAAAGGCGCAGTTTATCACGTAAATCCGATGGCATAAACGAGGCATTGTCGAGTAAATCCTTGCGTCGCTCATCGAGTGTTTCACTAAATGCTTTTGTCGAAAACAGCGTTAACTGTTGCTCAAGCTTGGCATACTGCGCGAGTGTATCCTCATGCTCTGCCCAGTCTTCCTCACTTAATACATCCTCATGCATCACAAATGTTTCTTTCTTTTCTTCTTGTAAATACGCATTGTGCTCATGTTGCAACAGCGTTAAAGTACCTGCTGCCGTTTGTAATAACTGATCTTGCCAGTCATTCATACTGTCCATGACAATCGTTTTTACTTCTTCGTAGTCATTATGCGGGTGATCCAGCTCACGCAGTGACGTAAAGAACACGCCCTTCGGCTCAACGCCCCAAGCACCAAAGGAGTTGTATACCGTTTCTTTAAATGCTTCAAAACTTAACTCTGACTCGCGGTGCTTATCAATCATATTGACAATTAAATACACATTGGGGTTATATTTCATGAGTTGTTTTGTAAATTGAAAGTTAAGCTCGGATTGCACATGGTTATAGTCCATCGTGTAAAACACCATGTCGGCAATATGCAAAGCTGAGTCCGTAGACATGCGGTGGGCATCGTCCGTTGAGTCAACACCTGGCGTATCCATGACAGTTACGCCTTCTGGTAAAGTCGAGGCAGCGTGACCAATTTCGATTTGTGACACTAAATCGCCGTCCTTGCCTAGCTCCTTCACCGTTTTATAATCATAGCCTGCGCCAAATTTAACGGGCTTGTCATTGTGCATATAAACAATGGCAAAGTCCTCCGCTGATTTATGTACCTTAACAATGTTGGCACTTGTTGGGATCGGGCTTGATGCTAATAAGTCCTCACCTGATAGCGCGTTAATCATACTTGATTTACCCGCACTAAAATGCCCTGCAAAGGCAATAACAAATTCCTTTTGCTGTAGTTTGCGCGCAAATAGTGATGTTTTGTTCATGCGCTCTGTATCATCATTTTGTTCGTAAATTCGGTATTGCAGTGCTGCTTGCTTTAATAGCTTAGCAATCTGCTCATCAAAATCCTTTACCACTTCGAAAAAACCCCTTTTCAGTTGAACTATACTTATAGCTTGTATTCTATCATGTTTTGGCACATTTTCGACACAAAAAATAAGGTGAGGGCTATTCCCCCACCTTATTTTTGGTTGCTCAAGGTAAAATATAGTTTTACTGTCGATACAAAAACGTAAGCCCATGCACAATTACACTACATAGCGTTACCAAATAAAACGTCGGACGCATGCCTAGCAACTTAAAACTAATCGCTACGGCGTACATACCCAACATGCCGCCCGTAAAGTTTAAAATGATATCGTCAATGTCCGTTGCACCAATATTTAATACATATTGTACAGATTCAATTAAAATCGTAGTGCTTAAAATGATAAGCGCTGTAATTCGCTTACGCTTTACAATAATCTGCAAATAAATGCCTAACGGGATAAACATCACAATATTACCGAAGACATTAAGCCACGCATCAAACGTTGGCACGCGGTACGTACCATGCAAATAATTAGTGATTGTCTGAAACGGCACATAATTAACATTACGTGCAGCTAACGTCAGCTCATAAAGGTGCTCAGGTGTAATTGGGTAGCGTATAAACACAACAGAGAATAGCAACCAGCCATAGATGCCAAAAGTAATATAAAAAAGTAGGGTTGCTACTCTAAACATTACGCCACCTCCTACCCTCATCATACCAAAAAAAAGCCG
The DNA here is from genome assembly GCA_000935965.1 of Metalysinibacillus saudimassiliensis. Taxonomy (GTDB): domain Bacteria; phylum Bacillota; class Bacilli; order Bacillales_A; family Planococcaceae; genus Metalysinibacillus; species Metalysinibacillus saudimassiliensis. Next base: position 483,923 of record LN483073.1, on the reverse strand, counting down.
CCCAATAAAATGGGCGACATTAACTATTATCGAATATGAGCCGTTGTATGATCCAGCACGTATTTACCTACGCCTGCGCAGGCAATTACAGTTGCCCCTATAAATAGAGATAGCATGCGAATCACTCCTTTGCGTGATTTTGAAAATCATTATCAACTACAATATAACAAACGTTTAGGCATTTCGTCAACAATGCATTTCAATTTAGGGCGAAGTCATGGTAATATGTAATAAAGTCTAAAAAGGATGTGTTATAGTGAGTACTTCGATGCATATTCAAGCAATTTTAAACGGGACAATCCAATCATTACAAACCATTTTACCCGTAGCAATCAAGGTAGCTCCACCAGCCGTAACATCAGAGCCCTTCCAACAAGAGGAAATGGGCGTACTAATCGGACTGGTTGGTGACTTAAAAGGCCGTGTTATTATTGACGGTCTGCCTGATACATTTAGCGCCATTGCGGCCAAAATGTTTGGCATGGAAATCGGCGGCGAAATGCTAGAGTCATTCGTTGGCGAGTTTGGCAATATGATTACAGGCAACCTCTGCACCTTCGTTGGGCAGCAAGACCTGTCACTCGACATTACCCCACCTACCGTTATGGTCGGCAAAACCAAGCTCTACGGCTTCCAAAAAGCCTTCCAGCTACCTGCTAACATTGAAGGCGCTGGCGATATCACCATCCTACTGACAATCGACGATGATGATTAAAGAAAAGTAAAAACAACCGTTTAGCCCCGTGGCATTTGGAACACTCGTCAACGAAAGCGCTCTTTGCTTTCTGTTGGCGAGGGTGAAAAGGTCATAGGGGCTGGGCGTTTTTACTAGACAACACAAAAAGTGAAGGCGAACGCTCAACGCCCTACCCTTTGGAGGTTATGACAACGAAAGCGCCCTTTGCTTTTTGTTGACGTGACCGAAAAGGGGTTGGAGGTAGCTTGCTTTTACTAGACAAATCAAAAGTAAAAACAACCGTTTAGCCCCGTGGCATTTGGAACACTCGTCAACGAAAGCGCTCTTTGCTTTCTGTTGACGAAGGTGAAAAGGTCATAGGGGCTGGGCGTTTTTACTAGACAACACAAAAAGTGAAGGCGAACGCTCATTAACGCTACAAAAAACGAGAGTGATACTATATTTAGCGGTCACAACATCGTATAAAAGTAGACGATGCTTACACAAAATAATAAAAACCGAACTATACGGAATCCTTAATGTAAGGTTTCAACGAATCGTTCGGTTTTTTTATGGGCTGAAAAACGTTTACTCAGCCGCTTTATTTATTTCGTTGTTTTTTTCATTAACTCTGCACCAGCAATACCTGGGTGCGTCATTTCGTATGGGTCTAGAATTACATCTAGCTCCTCTTTCGTTAAAATGCCGCGCGCGATGCATAGCTCACGTACAGAAGTACCTGTTGCAATCGCTTCTTTCGCAAGCGTTGCAGCCGCTTCGTAACCTACGTGCGGGTTAACCGCTGTAATAATACCAACGCTCTTCTCCACATAATCCTTCATACGGCCTTCGTTAGCTGTAATGCCTTTTAAGCAGTTTTCTGTAAATGTAGTAAACACATTACGCATAATTGTAAGCGATTGCAGTAAGTTAAACACCATTACTGGCTCCATTACATTAAGCTCAAACTGTCCTGCTTCTGAAGCAAGTGTAATCGTTTGGTCGTTACCCATTACTTGGAACGCCACTTGATTGACAACCTCTGGCATAACAGGGTTCACTTTACCTGGCATAATCGAAGAACCTGGTTGACGTGCTGGTAAATTAATTTCAGCTAAACCTGCGCGTGGGCCTGATGCCATTAAGCGTAGGTCATTTGCGATTTTAGACATATTGGTCATAGCGATTTTTAAAGCAGCCGAAACCTCTGTGTACGCATCTGTATTTTGCGTTGCGTCCACTAAGTGACTTGCGCTCACAAGTGGTAAACCTGTAAACTCTTTTAAATTTTCGCTGACACTTTTAATATAAGATGGGAATGCATTTAACCCTGTACCTACAGCAGTTGCGCCCATGTTAACTTCATATAAATTAGCTTTTGTGCGACTAACGCGTAAAATATCACGACGAATTACGCGCGCAAATGCTTCAAATTCTTGCCCTAAACGGATTGGCACAGCGTCTTGTAAGTGCGTGCGTCCCATTTTGATAACGCTTGCAAATTGCTCCGCCTTAGCGTGCATTGCGTTTTCCATAATCTCCATTGCCGCTAATAACTCATCAATCTGACGTAATACCGCAATATGGATTGCCGTTGGGAATGCGTCATTTGTTGATTGTGACATGTTGACATGTGAGTTCGGGCTGATGACTGTATACGTACCCTTTGCCTCACCTACTAATTCAAGTGCGCGGTTAGCAATAACTTCGTTGGCATTCATATTAATTGAAGTACCAGCGCCGCCTTGGATTGGATCAACGATAAATGCGTCGTCCCATACCCCTTGCTCAACCTCAGTAGCTGCTGTAATAATCGCGTCTGCTAAATGAGCAGGTAGTAAGCCTACTTCGCGGTTTGCGATAGCTGCTGACTTTTTAACAACGCCCATTGCGCGAATTAATGAAGTGTGAATGTGGTAGCCCGTAATCGGGAAGTTCTCTGTTGCACGTAACGTTTGAATACCATAGTAAGCGTCAATTGGAAGCTCGCGCTCGCCTAGGAAATCTCGTTCGATACGAAAGTTAGGTAACATTATACTATCTCCTCTGATATGTGATTGCACTTCATTATAACAAATGAGTAGAGACTGTAAACCTACTTTTCATAGGTATTTAGACACAATTACCAATCCTTGTATTTTACCAATGGAATAGTGTGCATTTCAGCGAGATACTTCGCTTTTTCACACCTATCTCCTACAAAAATATTTATTCACCTTAATTTGAATTATTGTAAAAATCTGATATATTACGGGCGAATAAACTCAATAACCTCCATATAAATCACAAGCTCCTGATAAATCGCTCCGTCCTCAACATAATGGTCAAGCGTGTGGTAGTCATATTTAAAGCGCCCCGCAGGAAAAGTAATACTCTCCCCCTGTGCCGCCGCCAACAAGCCCGCCACATCACTCGTTTGCATCGTCAGCAACTCCTCTCCTGATTGATTGTGAACAAATGCCACATTCATATAACAATCTCTCCTTTTTTTGCGTGCATATTAGTTTGTCAAACGCAGTAGCTCCCTTATATTAAAGCTAAGGAAGTGATTACCTTGAAAACTCATAGCATTTTACTCGGTAGCATGGGCGTTGCTGTCCTACTCGGTATTTTTGGACAACACGCCACAACATTTATTGCGACCAGTATACCATTTTTACACCCATTATACGTGCTAACGGCACTCACACTTTGTAGCATTGCTATCTTTATTTTTGTGCCGTACTACGCCGTGCGCTCAAGTGCCAAGTTAGGTACACCGCTCGTTATTACGTATATTTTACTCGACATCGTGCTATGCATTGGCACATCATTTTGGTCGATTTTTGTATTAGCCATTTGGTGGGGCTAAATAGCGCGCCACTAAAGCATCACTCGCATACGTATACGCTACGCCCAGTCGTTCGGTCGTAGCGTTCGTGCGACTGCCAATCCACGCAATTAACTGCAAACGACGCAGTAACACAAATGTTGCTAACATCGCCTCATCTTCCTCCGTTAACGCGCGGTAGCGTCGATACCCCGTAAGCCATGCCGCCTGCAAATCCGCCACATACGGCTCATGCTCCACAAAGCTAATCGCCGCCGCAAAATCATACAATAACCAGCTAAAACCACAATCATCAAAATCAATAATTTTGAGCTCACCTTGCGCTACTAATAAATTAGCACTGCGTAAATCCGCATGAATTAAGCCAAAACGTGATGGGTGCTTACCATACGCCGCCAAACGCTCACGCATCAGCGCCACGGCCTGCTCATACTGTGCAATACGCGCCGCTGTCATCCCACGCCCATCTTGCCAGCGCCCCCACTTTGCATCCTCACCTAAAATGGTCAACTCATCCCACGTCATACGGTCATAATGCTGATAGCGCGCGTGTTGTTGCACACTATGCGTATGAAACTGTGCCGTAATTTCGCCGAGTTGCTCAAATACGTTAACATCTCCCTCTGCAGGCGCTTGCCCAGCTACAAACGTAAAGAGTGTGCTATGGTAGCACGTCCCTCCTACATGCTGTGTACCAATATAGTCACCATTTGCCATGGCAATAGGTTTTGATACCGCAAACGGCAATGCCATGTGTAAATCATGCAGCCAGTGGATTTCTGCCGCAATTTGCGCCTTACTATGATAAAACGGGCGATTAATACGCAGTACAAAAGCTTGTCCTGCATAGTCTTTTACCTGATAGGTAGCATTTTCGGAGTACTCCATACGTGTTAATGTCGAAGCATCGAGATTGGCAAAATCCGCTACGGCTAGGCGCGCCGCTTCTTCAAACGCCCTCAAATCTTTTTGTGTCATAGTGCGTTACCCCTTTTTACATTTGTTTTAGTATACACAAAAAAACGTTCACTTAGGAGCACCTAAGCAAACGTTTATTTCGCCAATTTGATATGAGAGAAGGGATAAATCGTAGCAAAGGATTTACCAAACACAATATCTGCGTCAATAAAGCCAAAGTGACGACTGTCCTGACTTTTTATGCGGTTGTCGCCCATCACAAAAAACTTACCCTCAGGTACAGTAATTGGCGCAAAATCTTCCGTCGTACGTAAATATACATTTTTGTCTGCTCGCTTCACATACGGTTCTTCTTGTGCCTGACCGTTAAGGTATAATACATCGTCCTTCATTTCGATAACATCGCCTGGCAAGCCAATTAAGCGCTTAATATAAAGCTCCCCATCATGATAGGGTGACTCAAATACCACATGTTGTGAATGACCTAATGCAGAAATACGATCAACTAAAATTACGTCATTATCCTCGTACGTAGGCTCCATTGACATGCCCTTAACGTTGATAGGTGTCAGCACAAACTGCTTTACTAAAATAACAATAAGCGCTGTTATCACCACCGTTTTAAGCACACTAAAAAATGGATTTTTTTCGGGAATAGATTGATCCAAGTGCAACAGCCTCCATACATTGTACTGTATATATATTGTAGCACCCAAGACCTAGCTGTTTCAACTGATTACAATTGCGCAATTGGCAAACGGCGCAATATATGCCCTTGCCAACTAAAGAAAACAGCCGTTACACCCACTAACGCACCAACGGTAAAGAGTTTAAGCGTCGTCGTACGCAATGTGTACATTACAGCTCACCTCGCGCAATTTGCTGAAACGTTGCTAAAATATGCGTTAAATCAGCTTCTGTTTTGGCATTTGTATACTCCGCTACAATTTGCCCATCGTGAAAAAACAGCACGCGCTCTGCAAACGTAGCTACATACGCATCATGCGTAACGACTACCATCGTTTGCCTATGCGCTTGCTGTAGGCGTACAAGCAAGTCAAGAATTGTGTTTGTCGTAGTAAAATCTAAAGCACCTGTTGGTTCGTCTGCTAATACGATTTTAGGACGACCAATCAATGCCCTTGCAATAGCCACACGCTGTTGCTGCCCGCCTGACAGCTCACTTGGGTAATGCGCGCGCCACTTTATCATGCCAACCTCGCGAAGCACCTCATCTACTCGCGGTGCAATATATGCGCTTTTTTCTTCCCGTAAAATTAACGGCATTGCCACATTATCTGCTACCGTGAGATCCTCTAATAACTGAAAGGATTGAAAAACAAAGCCAATCGTATCTCGACGAAACTCCGTCGCTTGTGGCTCTTGGTAAACTGCCGTCTGTATACCGTCCACAAATAGTTGCCCCTTAGTAGGTGCATCAATCGCACTTAACATATTTAACAACGTACTTTTGCCTGAGCCACTCGTGCCCATCACTGCAACCATTTCGCCCTCATAAAGCGTAAAATCAATATTTTGTAATGCCTTTACCTCATGCGTGTTATGCTGAAAAGTTTTACTAAGCCCTTCAACACGTAACACTTCTACTAAACGCTCGCGCGGTACGGGTATTTCATTCATCATCTGCTTGAGCGAATTCATAATATGCCTCCCCTTTTAGCTGCTTGCGTAATGTACGCAGGCCTCGTCTAATCTGCGTTTTCACAGTGCCTAGTGGTTGCTCGGTAATGTCGGCAATTTGGGCAATGGTGTAATCGCTGTAGTAGCGCAGTAAGAGCGCCGTTTTATACGTATCATTTAAGGTTTGGAGTGCCTGCCATAAGTCTAAATTTTCGGCGATGGGCACGGTATCTGCCTCTAATAAATAGAGCGTTTCAGGCGAAACAGCTTGCTCGCGGTCGCGCTTTTTAATATAGGTTAAGCTTTTGTTAATCGCAATTCGCACAAGCCACGTGCTAAAGTACGCAGGCTCTGTTAGCTTATGAAGGTTTTCGTAGGCGCTCATTACCGTTTGCTGGTAAACATCAACCGCATCATCTTCTTTACGAACATAAGCAAAAATCATACGATACACTTTGTCTTGCTCATCTGCAATCAGCAATGAAAATGCCTCCGCATCCCCCGCCTGTGCTTGCTTTACACGCTCCATCTCATTCACCTCTACTCATTAGACTCACGACACAGGTAAAACGATTCACACAAATTAAAAAACACGAAAAATTATTCGTGTTTTTGAAAACGCTCGCCTGTATTGCTGTAAATCAAGGCAAACGTAATAGCGAGCAACATGATTGCTATACTGCTATAGGTTAACCACGCCTTATCAAATGCCATGAGCACTAGGCAAATGCCAATAATAAGCATCAGTTTGCCCATAAATTTAGTGAGTCTAGCCTTATCATACTTCGCTTGCTCCTCTTTACTCAGCGTGTTAAAGCCCGCAATCAAACATGCGCCTTTGCCTTGCAACATAAAAAAAGCGAGCACAAAAAATAATAATGCGATACTAACCTCTACCAGTTTATTCACCCCTTTCAATAGTAACACGGGACGTTTTACGTTAAAATGTAGTGCGAGGTGATTTTTTTATGAAAAATTATATTTTTGACTTTGACGGGACGTTAGGCGACTCAAAAAACTGTAGCGTACTTGCTACACAGTCAGCCTACCAAGCGCTCGATTTAGTGGTGCCAAGCGACGACCAAATCGCGCATTATATGGGCATCCCGATTGAGGTTTCGTTTAGGGAAATGGCGAGTGAATCGCTTGACGAGGCAACGTTTACTGAGCTATTAGCTACGTTCCGTACACATTATAAAAAGCTAGAACAAGGCACGCTTGCGTTATTTCCGCATGTGTTAGATGTGTTAAACGAGTTGTATGTCGCGGGTAAAACGCTATTTGTAGTGTCGAGTAAAAGCACGCTTGTGTTACTGCGCAACCTTGAAGCGCTACATATTTCGCACTTCTTTACAGCTGTAATAGGTGCGGATGATGTCAGTCACTACAAGCCGCATCCTGAAGGCATTTTACAACTTGTTGACCGCTTCAACTTAGATAAAAACGATACAATGATGATTGGTGATGCTACATTTGACATCCAAATGGCGCATGCAGCAGGCGTTGCCTCATGTGGCGTAAGTTGGGGTAGCCATGGCACAGACAAATTAGCTGCCGAAAAACCGACCTATTTAATTCATGATATGAGGGAATTACTGGCAATTTAAAAAAAGGCGCGAGCGCTATGCTCGTGCCTTGTTATTTTATGCCAGTGCTTTTTTAATGTCGTCTTCAAAACTCAGCGGCTTATCCTTCGAGCCGTAACGCGCGATAATTTCGCCGTCACGTCCGACTAAAAACTTCGTAAAGTTCCATTTAATACTGCTACCTAAAAAGCCCTTCGTATGCTCCGTTAAATAATGAAACAGCGGGTGTGCCTCACTGCCATTAACCTTCACAAGCTCGTGCATAGGGAACGTCACACCGTAATCTAATCGACATGCGGCTGCCGCTTCACTACCCGTCGCAAGCTCTTGTTTAAACTGATCTGATGGGAAGCCGAGCACTACAAAACCTTGCGCCTCGTATTTTTTATATAATGCCTCAAGCTCCTCAAACTGCGATGTAAAGCCACATTTCGTTGCGGTATTAACAATGAGTAGCACCTTGCCCTCATACTCCGCCATGCTGTGTGTTGTGCCGTCTTCTTGCGTTACATCAATTGTATAAATACTCATATTATCGCCTCCTGTCTACTATGTACCCGTTACCCTTCTACCGAAAACGCCGAGCGGTACCAACCGAGCGTCATTGCCATGCATAGTAAGCCTGTCATTAATACAAAGGCGTTACCTGTCGCATTCATTGACATACTTAACGCAACAAGCGCAAATGATGCCAACATATGAATGCCAAATAATAGCGATAGCACAAGCTTAGCTACTAACCAGTCGCGCTGATAACCGTATAATAATACGCCATTAATCGCCACCGTACTTAAAATCGTATACAACACATTATCACGCGGAATATCGACCACATCAATCAACGTCGATGATTGCACCGCAAGCATCACCGCACAAAAACTTACTACCGCGAGTAGCCCGTCACGTACGCCTTCCTTCACTTTGTGCACCTCCTATCTCGCCTGCTGTTTTCTTTTATACTACCACACAAAAAGCGTAGGCGGCTGCCTACGCTTGTTCATCACACTGTAAAATTTCTTCGTGGATACCATCCGCGTCCTCCCACACTACCGTAACATGCAACGCCCCAATGTCCGCTAAGCTCATTGGCTTACCGTCCACTAAATAAGGCGCGCCTGTCACTGCACCAAGCACGGGGTAACTATTGCCTGCATTTGTTGTATGGTCAAGCTCGCCAACGCGCATATGCACAAGGTACGACACACCCCTCGGCTCACCTTCACCTGTAAAATGCAGTGTGCCATTACCCGTTGTTAGTTTTTGCTCATGTAGCGTAACTTCATGGTTGAGAAGTTGCCAATGATCGCTCGTCAGTGTATACGTTGCAGTACCCTCGCTATAATCGCCGACATGGCAACCCGTAAGCACAAAAATAACTACAACAAGCCACCGCTTCAAGCCGCCTTCCTCCTTCCACCGACAAAAAATGATAACACAAGTGCCAGTAACGCAAATAAAAAGGCGCCACTAAACACCGTACCTACACCATTCGCAATCGTCGTTTGGATAAAGCCAACCTCACTCGTTGTAAAGCCTGCTTTCATAAAGCCACCATTTAACTGTACATCACCCTTACCAAGCGTTAGTAATACAACTGTAATCAAGTTAAACAACATACCATAAATCGCTGCTGCCATTGCCTGACTAAATGTATTGGTAAAAGAGTTTAAGCCAATCGAAATACCAAGCTGCTTAGGATCTGCCACCTTTTGAATGGAAATCATCAACATTGGCATAATTAAGCCCATACCCATCCCGACAATTGACGAGCCTACATAAACCGCCATATCGCCTGAATCCGCTGTTAAACGCGCGAGTAAAAATGTGCCAATCACTAAAAATACCGTACCTACTTGAATAATGCGCTGGCTCGTTAAACGCCCCAGCAAATTACCTGCCATAATGGAGTTAACCGTCCACAGTACCGACAACGGCGCAAGCATTAACCCGGCCTGCGTCGCATTTTTGCCAAGCACACTTTGCGCAAAAATCGGCACATAGGCTGTAATACCAATCACAATGGCCATACTGCTCAGCGTAATGCCATTAATAATCATTAAGCGCCCATTTTTAAACAAGCCAAGCGGGATAATTGGTTCTTCTGCACGCAATTCCACCACTACAAAAATCGCTAAAATCACAAGCGCCACAGCTGCCGTAGCTAAGGTTTGCGGCGACGTCCACGCTTGCGTTTTACTATTGTCAATAATGACATAAAGTAGCGCAATCATGCCGACCGAAAAGAGTAGCGCGCCCGCATAATCAATTTTGCGCTTCACTACTGTAATTTGTTCTTCATAATGTTTGGCAATCAAATAAATTGAGCCTAAACCAAACGGCACATTAATAAAGAAAATATAATGCCACGAAATCACGTCAACAATAAAGCCACCAATTAGCGGCCCAAGCACACCTGCAACGCCCCACACCATGCTGAGGTAACCTTGCCCTTTTGCACGTTGCTTCTCGTCAGGAAATAACTCGCCCACAATCGTTAGCGTAATCGGCAAAATCGAGCCTGCCCCAATCCCTTGGATGGCACGGAACACAATTAACTGCTCCATGGATTGTGCGAGCCCACAAAGTGCCGAACCCACAATAAAAATACTAATGCCGATAATAATCATGCGCTTACGCCCAAAAATATCCGCAAGTTTACCAAAAATAATCGCCGCAATCGCCGACGTCAGTAAATACGCTGAGTAAATCCAGCTAATGAGCGCAACGCCCGATAAATCCGCTGTAATACTCGGTATTGCCGTCGCAATAATCGTACCTTCGATTGCTGCAAGTGCGGTTGCGAGTAACACCGCAATAAAAACTTTATTCATACCTTCACCTCTTCAATCATTCACACTACCAACACTTTACCCAATTAGAAAGCTTTTTTTGCATGCATCGGGCAAATTATGTAGAAGAGGTGACGTTTTATCCCGCAAAAAAGTTGTAACTTTTTGTTTATAAAGTTTTTATAAAGATGGTTAAAAAGAGGGGTGGCGCTTGCTAAACTGCGAGAAAGAAAAGAGGTTGATGTATGCGTATTAAAATGCTTGATGTTGTGCGAGGATTAGCGATTATTGGTACACTCGGCACAAATATATGGGTTTTTGGTGGTATGGGCTTTAGTGACGAGCCTTCAAAGTTAGATGATTGGATTAGTGCGGTCACCAACTTTTTAACAAATGGTAAATTTTTAGGGTTACTGACGATTTTATTTGGGGTGGGTATGCAGCTCAAATACCAAAGTTATATGAGGCGTGAATTGCCATGGAAGCGTATGTATTTATGGTCCATGTTGCTGTTATTGCTCGATGGTTACATTCACTTTGTGTTGGTGTTTGAGTTTGATGTGTTAATGAGTTATGCCGTATCAGGCATGATTGTAGCACTGGTCATTACGCGCAGTGAGCGTTTTATGGCAATCGTGATGGCTGTTGCTGGTATTATCCACTTAATATCACAAGTCAAATACAGCCTGCCCTTTATGGGGATGGAGCGTTTTAGTGAAGAAGATATGCCGCTTGACGAACGCTATTTCGATGAAGAATTTATGGCAATGGGCGCAACATGGCTTGAGCAAGTGCAGTACCGCTTCCTCAACTTTTGGGACTTACGCGGCGAAGCCATTATGATTTTGCCGATGAATGTCTTTTTATTTTTACTTGGCGTATTTTTAGTACGTAAGGGCGTTTTTCAATCTAAAAAACTCCAAAATCGTTTGTTGATTTTTGGTTTAGGTGTCGGCATCCCGCTTAACCTTGCCCCTAACTTCATTGACAGCCTAAGCGGTTATGATCGCTACGTTTTTGCACCTGTGCTGTCACTTGGTTATATTGGTATTATTTTTATGCTAGACCGCTACGAAATTTTCCCGCGCTTGCAAAAATATATGGGCAATATCGGTAAAATGGCACTTAGCTGTTATGTGCTGCAAAATGTTGTAGCTTCGATTATTTTTTACGAATGGGGCTTTAATTTAGCCGCGCACACAAATAGCGTCATTACGCTTGCGATGTGGGGTATAATTACAGTATTCATGGCAGTATTCTCCACGTTATGGCTTAAATTTTTCGGACAAGGTCCGTTCGAGTCTACTTGGCGAAAATTATCACTCGCCCCGTTTAAAGGGAGGTTATAACACTTGCAAATCAAACCTATGCTTGCCTTTTTTGTAACAACCATCGCACTTTATGCGATTGGTACAGCCATTGACTCTAAATTTTTTGGGCTGCGCCTTGATTTTGACAGTGCTGGCAGTTTCTTTGCCGAAATTAGCTTTCTTCCTATTATAATAGGTGCACTTGCCGCACTGATTGTCCATAAAAAAAGTAGCCCTTAGCGGCTACTTTTTTTATTTTTTGTGGACAACGTGCATCCTCATATACCTAATCTGCGTTATAACGTTGTTGACGTACTATAAGTAAGCACATATCCTTCGCATAAACTGTGACATCGGTTACATCAATAATGAGTAATGCCCCTGTCTTCTTTTAGCGCATTTCGCTTCAATCACGCACAAGCGGAAAACCACCGCTTCTTTGCGTGATTTCCAGCGCATTTCGGGTTAGACCAGTTGTTTCGACTTTAAGTTTATCCAGTCTCAAGCGCCAACGCTTTGTGTGATTGGCGTCACGCAACAGAAAACAAAAAGCGTTTTCGTTTTGTGCCGTCAATCTCCTTCAGCGTTAAACGGGCGCTTTCGACTTTAATTTCACAAATTTCTCCATGCGGTCTAGGCCTTGTTTTAGGACGTCCATGCTGTAGGCGTACGAGATGCGGATATAGCCTTCGCCGTACTTAGTAAAGGCGCTGCCTGGCACTACGGCTACGCCCGCTTCGTCTAGCATTTCAAACGCAAATTGCTCTGAGCTCGCAAAGCCTTGTGGGATTTTAGGGAAAATGTAAAACGCACCATTTGGTTTAATAACCTCAAGCCCCATATCCACAAGGCGGTCATACACATAATCACGGCGCTCAATGTAAGCGGCATTCATCATATGACTATCATTACGCCCGTGGCGCAGCGCCTCAATTGCCGCATACTGGCTAATCGTTGTGGCACAAACGACATTAAACATGTGTACCTTTTGAAACTCGAGCGTTAACCAAGCAGGGGCTAATAAAAAGCCAACGCGCCAGCCCGTCATAGAGTGCGATTTAGACAAACCATGCACAACAATCGTGCGGTCGCGCATTGTACCGTAAGCCGCCATGGATGCGTGTGTGCCGCCAAACACATTTTCCGAGTAAATTTCGTCTGTAATCACAAAGAAGTCTTGTGTTTCGGACCATGCCGCAAGTTCTGCAATTTCTTCAGGCGAATACGTTACACCTGTTGGGTTAGACGGGTAGTTAAATAATACCGCCTTTGTTTTATCCGTTACTGCCGCCGCTAAAGCCTCGACAGTTGCTTTAAAACCCGTTTTACTCGTATCTACAAATACAGGTACACCGCCCGCTAATTGGATTAACGGCTCGTATGCCACGTAAATCGGTGCAGGTAAAATAACCTCATCCCCCGGCGCTAAAATCGTACGGAATGTTACATCAATCGCTTCACTTGCGCCTGTTGTAATTAAAATTTCGTCGCTTGGGTTATAATGCACGTTGTATTTTTCGCGGAAAAACGCCGCTACTTCTTCGCGTAGCTCTGGTAAACCAGGATTTGACGTATACGCCGTATGGTTGTTGTTAATCGCTGCGATACCTGCCGCTTTAATATGTTCAGGTGTGTCAAAGTCAGGCTGACCAATCGTTAAATTAATCGCACCTGGTGTTTGTAGTGTGCGGTTAAAAATCTTGCGAATGCCTGAAGGTTCTTGTTGCTCAATAAGTGGGTTAATTGTTCTTGCCATATAAAGGACTCCTTACGTAAAATAAATTTCTACCTAGTGTATCATACCTATCTATTAATTTTCAGACTTTTATAAAAATTAAGCAATAATTGTTGCGTTACAACTTTTTATTGCATATCTCCGTCTAATTTGCAGTTAACGAAAGGGCTTGTTTGTCATGACAACTAGTGAAAAAATAAAAAAATTAGAACACTATATTTTAACACATCAGGGCGCACATTATCGCCTTGCTTTTAGCTATGTAAAAAATGAGCAAAATGCACTCGATATCGTACAGGATGCTATCATTAAGGCGTTAAAATCGATTGATCGCCTACAAGAAATCGACTATTTGCACACATGGTTTTATCGCATCTTAATGAACACAGCCATTGATTTTATACGCAAGCACAAAAAAATAACGCTGGTTGAGGATTTTTCACTCGAACCAGACGAGCCCATTAATGCCGACCTACACCTTGATTTATTTCAAGCGCTCGAAACCTTAACGATTGAACAAAAAACATTAATTGTTTTACGCTTTTTTGAGGATATGAAAATCCAAGACATCGCGCGGGTGTTGGATGAAAATATTAATACGGTCAAGGCACGACTTTACACTACGTTAAAAAAACTACGCATTGAATTGGAGGAATACGATGACGAACTTAGATGAACTCAAGAAACAATACAAAGCCATCCCTGTCCCTGACGAATTGCAGGCAACCGTCCTTGAAACCCTACGACCGCGACGTAAAAAGCGGGGGCGCTACCTCGGGCTTTCAGCAGTAGCTGCCGCAAGCGTTTTTGTTGGCTCCTTTACGATGAGCCCGTCTCTTGCGGAGTCACTCGCTAAAGTGCCTCTTGTATCCAATGTGATACAAGTATTTTCGGTCACAGATATCCAGCGCGAGGACGACACCATCGAAGTTGCGATGAACCGTGCCGTCATCGAAGACTTTGAACATAAAGACTTCGAAAACGTGCTGAATGAAAAATATAAAGCTGAAAACACCGCACTATTTGAAGAAATGTCACCAACTATTCAAGAAGGCGGCCATTTTAGCCTACAGCGTGACGTTAGCGTCATTACCGACTCACCTAACGTAATTGCCATCCAGCGCATGACAACGCTTACGCAAGCCTCTGCCGCACAATCGGTAAAGATTGATAATATTGACCCTGCCAATGAGTGGATTATTACGTTACCAAGTCTTTTTAAAGACGAGAGCTATGTACAAGTCATCTCTGATTATATTGCAACACAAATTGCACAAGCCAATGACAGTGCCATGTTCTTTCATGACACAAACGCCTTCGAAAAAATCGACCCACACCAAACATTTGCCATTACCGATGATGGCAAGCTCGTTGTGTATTTTGACGAGTACGAAATTGCCGCAGGTGCTGCAGGCATCGTAAAATTTATTATCCCAACTGAGGTATTACAACCTATTTTAGCTAGCGATTATTACATCCATTAAAAAAAGTTGAGACGGAAATTTCCGCCTCAACTCTTTTTAGTTTACTGCAAAAGGTGTAACATTGCGCTCAATCATTTGTGCGCCTTTAATGCTTGCAAATGGCCCATCTGCATCAACAAAAACTTGCGTAGCTAATACCGCATTCATAGCCTGCTTTACATCCTCGTCCGTTAACGTAGGCTTTGGGTCAGTGACACTTAGGCTAGCTGTTTTATTTGCCGCTGTCACAAATTGTAGCTGTAGTGTTTTCATTTAATCGCCTCCTTAGTTTGTAATTGCTTCGGTTGTGACTTTAGTGATGTTGTGCACGGAGTGGGTGCTTAAACCCGCTACCGTTTGTGCTGCTGTTAATAAATCTGTAGCGGTTGCCGCCGCATTAATTTTTGTGTAGCTCGTGCTTTTTACGACTGGCTTACCCGCTTCGTCCATCCCATGATCGTACGCAATACGTAGCGCCGTACCTAAGACATATGTTTTTGCCATTTGTATCACCTCCTTCTTACCTAGCAATACGCAAGTGAGCTAAAAAAGGCGACACGCTGAAACTTTTTATTGCACTATGGCGTACTATAAATCAGGAGGTTTTTATGAAACAACGTTATATTTCCCTTGATATTATTCGGGGGATTGCTTTATTTGGTATTTTACTTATTAATATTTCTTCGTACGGGGCTTCCCTTAATGACCTTGAATCGTCACTAGGGCTTCCCTCTACATTTAAAGGCAATACGCTAGACATGCTAATTGCTGTACTAATTGAAAAGAAATTTTACGCGATGTTTTCATTCTTATTTGGTGTAGGCTTCTTTATTTTTGCCTCACGCGCAGAAGCTAAAGGGCTTAATCCGCTTCGACTGTTTACACGCCGTCTGTTCTTTTTATTTTTATTTGGCCTAGCACACTTGTACTTTTTCTGGGGTTCTATTTTATCTTTTTACGCCATTTACGGTTTAGCACTACTGCCCTTTTACCGTCGTAAAACATCCACGATTGCACTTGTTATGGCATTATTATTTATTGCCAATTGCCTATTAGGTATGGATGACCTTATTATTTTACTGATGTTTTTAACAGGGCTGTGGTTTGGTAAAAAAGGTTTGCTTGTGCCAAATGAATCTACCAAAAACTTTTTACAGCGTGTAGCACAAGTAAGCGTACCTATTGCACTGGCAGGTGGTGTGATAACAGCTGTAACGTACGGCAATGATGTCGAATTTACGATGTATATAGTAGCTGTCTTTGCTGTGCCTACTACTTTTAGCTACCTCGCATTGCTATTTTTAGTATTCAATCAACAACGTGCAGCGCAACTCGCTATGCCTATCGCACGCGTAGGACAGATGGCCTTCACTAACTACCTGATGCAAAATATTTTAGGTGTAGGGCTACTCGCCTTGTTTGGCATTACCGCTGTTACTACAGTACAAGTATTATGGTTAGCACCACTAATTTACGGTATTGAAGTTGTGTGGAGCTGGCTCTACTTTAAACGTTTCCGCATGGGGCCGTTTGAGTGGCTATGGCGTAAATGTACGTATGGTAAAAAATTTTAAACAAAAAAGTAGGCAATCCAATGGATTACCTACTTTTTTTAATTAGTACATGCCTTCTTTTTCTTCTTTTGTGCTAATGAAGATATTTTTTGTTTGGCTGTATGCCTCAACTACTGATTTGTATGTTTCGCGACCAATACCTGATTTTTTATAGCCGCCAAATGGTGCACCAGCCGCAAAGTTAGCGTATTGGTTAACCCACATACGACCTGTTTGTACTTTACGTGCAACACGTAGTGCTGTGTTAATATCGCGTGACCAAACACCGCCACCTAAACCATATTCTGAGTCATTGGCTAACGCAATCACTTCGTCCTCTGTTTTAAATTTAATGACAGTTGCTACTGGGCCAAAGATTTCTTCTTGAGATACGCGTAAATCATTTGTCGCATTTACCAGTAATGTTGGCTGCATAAACGCACCCTTCGCTAACTCACCTGTTGTTAAACGCTCGCCACCTGTTAACACCGTAACGCCTTCTTCTTTACCAATGGCTACATAATCAACGATTTTTGCTAATTGACGCTCGTTAATTTGTGCACCCATTTGCACGCCTTCTTCCCAAGGTAAGCCTACTTTTACTTGCTCAAACGCTTCTTGTAATGCGGCAACAAATTTATCATAAATGCCCTCTTGTACAAAAATACGTGAGCCTGCGCTACATACTTGACCTTGGTTAAATAAAATACCAAGCTGTGCCCCTTCAATTGCGCGCTCCCAAGCCGCATCATCAAAGAAGATATTTGCTGATTTACCGCCAAGCTCTAATGTTGCAGGTACTAAACGCTCTGCCGCTGCACGTGCTACGGTATAGCCGACATCCGTCGAACCTGTAAAGGCTAATTTATGGATGCCCTCATGGTGCAACATATAATCGCCTGAGTCTGCACCGCGACCTGTAATGACATTAACAACACCCGCTGGTAACACTTGGTCAAATAATTTCGCAAGCTCTAATAAGCTAAGTGATGTTGTTGAAGAAGGGTGAATAATGACCGTATTACCTGCCGCAATCGCTGGCGCAATTTTCCATGCCGCCATTAAAATTGGGAAGTTCCAAGGAATAATTTGCCCTACTACACCAATTGGCTCTTTAATTGTTAATGTTAATGTGTGCTCGTCTAATGCTTGCGCCGTACCTTCTTCTGAACGAATAACGCCCGCAAAATAACGGAAGTGATCAGCGCTTAACGCCACATCACCATAGCGTGATTCGCGGAAAGGCTTACCATTGTCGAGTGTTTCTACCATCGCTAAATGGTCGGCATTCGCGTCGATTAAGTCTGCGATTTCTAGCATTTTTTTGCTACGCTCCTCAAGACTTGTATCGCGCCATTTTAGTTGTGCTGCTGTTGCCGCAACTACTGCTGCGTCTACGTCTTCATGTGTCGCATCTACAAATGTTGCAAGCGCTTCCCCTGTGCTTGGGTTATAGCTCGTAATCGTGCGTGTGTCCGTTCCCTGTGTCCACTCGCCGCCTAAGTATAAGCCGTAATGTGCGTCTAATTTTTGTTCAGTTGTTGCTTTTAGTTGTACTGTTGACAATGTGATCGTCCCCTTTAGTTTTGTTAAATTCGAATTTACAACGCCTATGTTACTAGCTTTATATCGCACATTCAACATTGCTGATTATGTGAAAAAAGTACTTTCCAATTCTGCAAATTATTTTTTAGCTCTCAGAAATTTCAGCCAACTAAAATGTTGCAATTTTCCCCTCCACGTCTTTTTTCCCTACTTTGTGTATTTGGGGTGTACAATTTCGAACAAATTGTGTCTACCAAAAAAACACGCCCCACTTCACTCAAATTTCGGCCAAAACCATCAAAAAAAACCGCCCTTAACGGACGACTTTTCGTTACATTACGACTAAAAACAATTAATAAGTAGTTGACCAGTTGAAGATAGCTCTAGCTTTCTTGGCGCTAAACTCTCCATTTTCTGTGAATACATCCGGTATTCGACCTGTGTAAATTCTAATATTTTCAGGTTTAAATAAATGCTCAACATTTAAATAGGTTTGAAAAACAGCATCTTCCTCTGAAAATACGTTTTTAATATTATCTGCACCTTGAACCCACGGCCCAGCACTTGCTCTTTAACCCCATGCCTAATTTTCAATTGCAGATTAGATTAATAGCTATAAACCTTTATTTAAAACAAAAAAACCGCCCCAAAGGACGGTTTGGTGCTGCACCCCAAAAGTTAGAGTAAAAACTAACTTTTTGGGGTGCAGCACCTTTGTGGTTGGTTATTTGATAGTTGGTTCAACTGCAAATAAAGGTTGCAAGATTGGCAGTTGTTGCATTTCGTCGGCATTAAGCAATAGCTCAATTGTGCCGTGGTCAGCGCTTGTACGGATTAAGCGACCCATACCTTGCTGTAAGCGTAGCTGCATGAAAGGTAGCTCAACTTCTTCAAAGGGATCTTCTGCAAAGGCGCGCTTTGCATCAAATAATGGGTCATGCGCTGGGAATGGTAGGTCAAAAATGATGACGCGTGTTAGCATTTCCGCTGGCAGGTCAAGCCCTTCCCATAAATGATACGAGCATAGCGTTTTACTGTCGCCCGCTTGGAAGTCGCGCACTAATGATGATAGCTCGCGGTCGCCTTCAAAGGCCATTGTAAGCTTAGCCATCATTGGTAGCTCACTGCGGAAGCTATCCATCGCTTGCTTAGATTTAAATAAAATAAGCGTTTGTTCGCGCTTCGCTAATATACGGTCTACTAATGCCGTTTTAGCATCTTGAGCAACAGGATGCACGTTAATTTGCATGACGCTGTCATAATCAAATGGCGATGCCACACTAAAGGATAAATAGTTGCGAATGCCAAGGCTATAGGCAATATACGAGAAGTCCTTATCAATCGACAATGTCGCTGATGAGAAGATAATCGGTAACTTTTTAGAGAATAACTTCTCTTGTAGCACTTCGGTAATTAGGCGTGGCATAATTACGAGCGTTAATGCCCCGTTTGCCTCCTCTGCCCAGTCAACGGCATCTTCTTTATTAACAAAGATTTGCATAGCGCCAAGGTAGTGCTCTAAAAATTCTTCTGCCATATTTAGCTCATACTCAGGGATCATATACATCTCTGACTCAAAGACAAACTGCTCCATTAAGTCATCCACATCAGCGATTAATGTTTTAGCATAGCGCAGTAAGGCGGCTGATTTCGTAATGTGCATGCGGTCTTCACCAAGGGTTAGGCAGTCGCGTAGTTCATCAAAAAACAGCTCGTGGTCATCTTGTAGTTTTTCCATCGCAAGTAGTGTACGCTCACGAACGCCGTCTACCATTAAACGCTCAAGCATGCTAACAATGGTTTTCGCTTGTACTTTATATGTCATGGCTTTTTGTGCAGCATACTCTAGTAAATGCCCTTCATCAAGCACCATCATTGATACTTCTGGTAGTAATGCCGTTTGGCCTTCACGCTCGCGTGACTCTTTTGACGCTAAGTGCTCCATTAAAAAGTCTTGTGAGCAAATAATAATATCGCCCGCTTCACGGTAGTGCTGACGGTGCAACGTTTGGCCACAGCGATTACGCTCATCACAAACCGCACACTGCATTAGCTCATTATAATTCACTTGTTTCCAGTCTTCATCACTTACCGTTGGGTAGTCACTACGGTCACCGTATAAATACATCTCACTCATCGGGCCATGCGTAAATACCGCTTCTGGCATCGAAAAGGCAATGTCATCAATCCAGTCTTCAGTGACAACATTTTCTGCCACTTGAAAACGTTTTAGGCATAAATATTGGTCACGTGACTTGGCAAGGCGCACATCAATTTTTAAATCCAACGCTTGTTGAATTTTTTCGATGTCGCCGCCTTTTTTTACTAATTGGTCGATTAACGTTTCGTCTGCACAAGCAATTAGTGCAGGCTTGCCTGTATAGCGCGCATAGGCAATGGCTGGCAGTAGGTAGGCAATCGTTTTACCTGTACCTACACCCGCCTCCGCAAAAAGCACGGCTTTTTCTTGTAGCGCTTTTTCGATTTGGTAGGCCATAAAGATTTGCTCATCGCGGCACTCAAAGCCTTTCTCTGGTAGCTCGTCATATAACACGTCGCCCATCCAGTCGCCTAATGACTCAAAAAATGAGCGGTCTTTTGTTAGTTCAAACGGTATTTTTTGTCGCATAAAAGTCTCCCCCGTAACAAAAAGGAAGGCAAGTGCCTTCCTTTAGCGTTTTGATTTTTGTCCCCAGTACTGGTAGTAATCCGTACGAATAAAGCCGTTAAATAGCTTACGTTTTTTAGTGGCACGGCGTCCGTATAATGTTTCAAAATTCTCCATTGATGAAAGCATATACACTGACCATGTTGGATAGTTTTTCATTACATGACCAAGGTCACTAATGACTTGCTCAATCACTTCAACCTCACCAATACGCTCACCATACGGCGGGTTACCAATCATAACGCCGTCTGTGTCCATTGTTGTAAAGTCGCGTGCTTGCATTTGCTTAAAGGTAATAATATCACCAAAACCTGCCTCTGTCGCGTTTTCTTGCGCTAAGGCAACCATGCGGTGGTCAATATCAGAGCCAATAATGTTAAGCGACTGATCGTAATCCGCCTTTTCATCTGCCTCGTCGCGGGCTTGGTCCCAAATTTCTTTTTTAAACCATGGCCACTCCTCACTAATAAAGTCGCGGTTATAGCCTGGCGCAATATTTTGGCCAATCATTGCAGCTTCAAGCGCAATCGTACCTGAACCACAAAATGGGTCTACGAACGGGCGGCTTGGGTTCCATTTTGATATTTTTACAAGTGCTGCCGCTAATGTTTCTTTTAACGGTGCCTCACCTTGTAGTTGGCGGTAGCCACGTTTATGCAAGCCTGCACCTGATGTATCAATTGTTAATGTCGCTACGTCTTTTAAAATCGAAATTTCGATTTTAAATTTAGCGCCTGACTCATCAAGGAAGCTATTGCGTTGGTACGCTTGTTTTAAGCGCTCTACAATGGCTTTTTTCGTAATGGCCTGGCAGTCAGGTACACTGTATAGTTTTGATTTTACTGCTTTACCTGATACAGGGAAGTTTGCGTCCACGGGTAGGTATTTTTCCCAGTCAAGCGCTTTAACGCCCTCAAATAACTGGTCAAATGTTTTGGCAGGAAATGTGCCTACAATAATTTTTACGCGGTCTGCTACACGTAACCATAAGTTCGTACGCGCAATCGCAAGCTCATCGCCCTCAAAGTATACTTTACCGTTTTCAACATGCGCGTCATAGCCTAGCTCACGCACTTCATCGCCAACAATTGCCTCAAGGCCCATTGCAGCGGTTGCTACTAAATTAAATTTTGTCATGGATTACACCTCTGTATGTTCATCCCAAAAGCTCAAAAAAGCGACAAGCTCGTCTAGGGGTAATGGTTTACTATAATAATAGCCTTGAATAATGTCACAGCCCATCTCACGCAGTAGCTCTACTTGTTTATCCTGCTCAACGCCCTCCGCAATTACCTTCATATTAAGGCGGTGTGACATTTGGATAATGGCATCTACTACAGCTTGTTTTTCGTCAAGCGTAGTAATCTGCTGGATAAAGCTACGGTCAATCTTTAAATAATCAAGCGGGAATTTGATTAAATAGCTTAAAGATGAGTACCCTGTGCCAAAGTCATCAATGGACAGCTTAAAGCCCAATTTTTTTAGCTTCACTAGCTTATCAACGGTTTCGGTCGCGTCATTCATTACGGTGCGCTCCGTTACCTCAATCTCTAAATGTTGTGCAGAAACATGATGCGCCTGCAAAATACGCGTGAGAGACTCAATGAAGTCGGGTTGCTCAAAGTGGATACTCGACACATTGACCGCAATAGGGATTGTACGCCCTAATGCTTTTAGTTCGTTATGGGCCTCACATGCCATCTCAAATATTACATCACTTAGCGGAATGATTAAACCCGTATCCTCCGCATGCTCAATAAATTCATTAGGTGGAACAAAGCCCAGTTTGTCGTTAGTCCAGCGCACCAATGCCTCCACGCCTAAAATCGCACCCGTTTTTGTACATACTTTAGGTTGGAAGTTAAGGGTAAAATCTTTAGCCTCAATGGCTTTACGCAATTCAGCATCTAATACAATGCGTCGCTTAGCGTCCGTTTTTAAATCGTCAAAATAAAACTCATAGCCGCCGCGCCCCGTTGTTTTAATATACGTCATCGCCTTATCTGCGTTATGTAATAGCTTCTCAGTTGTCGTGCCGTCGTATGGGTAAAGGCTCACCCCCACACTCGCATTTAAAAATACTTCAGCGCCCGCTACGTTCATAGGCTGTCGAATGGCATCGAGCACTTTATCGCCAAAGATACGCGCTTCTTCTGCATCTGCTACGCTCGTGAGTGTAATAACAAACTCATCACCGCCGTAGCGTGCAATAATATCTTTGTTTTTAACTAGCCCTTTTAAGCGGTTCGCAATGGTCGCTAAAATAAAGTCGCCATTGGCATGGCCAAAGGTATCATTAAATTGCTTAAAACGGTCAATGTCAATGACATATACCGCGTGCTGCACTTGCTGTGACAATGCCGAAGATGTCGCAAGTAGCGCATCCATACGCTCCATATAATTATGGCGGTTACTCACGTCTGTTAAACTATCGGTCGTAATCGTTTGCTCAAGCTGCGTTTCGACATGGTGACGCTCAGATAGGTCAGTAAATATCCCACAATAATTAATCACTTTGCCTGTTTGATCGCGTACTTCCGAAATAATTAACCACTCAGGGTATACATCGCCTGTTTTACGACGGTTCCAAATTTCGCCTTGCCATACACCATCTACTAAAATTTGGTCCCACATTTCACGGTAAAAATGCGGCCCGTGTACACCAGATTGAAGGATAGCAGGTGAGTGACCTACGACTTCCTCGCGTGGGTAGCCTGTCACAAACTCAAACGCCGGATTGACGTTACAAATACGCTTGTTGCAGTCGGTAATCATAATACCTTCGGACACACTCTCAAATATTTTACGCATGACTTCATCAGGGATGGGAACCGCTTTATTTTGTTTATCGTTTACACTGCTCACTTATGTCCATCCTATCTATAATCAATTTCACAACAAAAAGTACATGACTGCTGTGGATTGCAAGCACTTTGCGCACGGTGCCAAAGTACAGTTGTGCTACTTGTAGTTATAATGTACAAAAGCTCTCTAATCGCTAGAGAGCTTTTTGGTTTAAAATTATTCATTAATCGACCTTGTAAGCCATGTTTTGTCCTCAAGTACTCAAGCGGCGTTAGCCTCGTACGACTGAGTAGTAATCATCTGTCTACGGATTGCTCCGTCCCTCTATTCCGTTCAGTTCCTTCTAGAGAGTGCCCCTACCAAATTTGGGTTTCTCACTCGCGGGGTTTACCTCGTTCCACCTTTACGATTTCTCGCAAAGCTTCGTCTCTGTGGCACCTTAAGGAAGCGTCTACCATACCTCGGAAGGCTTAGGTATTACTTCCGCCGTCAGCTACTAACTGCCATACCTTATTTTTTCAGTATGCACGAACACTACAGGCATCGCAGCACTGTGTGAGCATGGACTTTCCTCTACGTCGTCAAAGCGACGCAGCGATTACTCAGGTCAACTAATGCTATGGCGATTATACTAGAAAGGCGGCTAAAAAACAACGATAACCGTCGTTTTAAGCCGCCCGCCTCAATTATTCAGATAATTTATCGCCAAAAACGTGCTTTTCTAGGTTCGAAAGTCGCTTTAAAATGTCAAAATTTTGGGTGTTGGTACGTGGAGGTGTACCATTGGTTGCCGCGCGTCGCGATACAACCTCACCCGCATTTGCCTTTAAACGGCGATTTTCCTCCTGTAGTTCAGTCACCATTTTTTCGAATGTGTTGTAGTCTTCAATAATAATATCTAAAAAATCATTTACCTCATCTGTATTATAGCCTCTGAAACTTGAACTAAATTCTTTTTCAAAAATTTGGTCTGACGTAAGTCTACGTTCCATTACATTCACCTTCCCTTGCATATCCATACGTAATTTTATTATAGCATAAGCCTACTCAATATCGTCATCTTTATCACTTTGTTTACGAGTTAAACGCAACTTTCTTTTTTGCCACGTAAATAAGCGACGGGCACGTGCCTCGTCCTTTAGGCGCGTGCTAGAAGCAATAAGTTGAAGACCCGCGTTACAATGGGCAAGTGCTGCCTCGACTGCCATAAACTGATGCTCATACAGCTTCGCCAAATGCTCATGGGCATTTAAGCGTTGCACTTCATTTAGCTGAGGGAGTGCTTTTAAAAAGCTATCGCGTGCATGCGCAAACTCACCTGCGCGCTTTTGCTGAAGTGCTAAATAATAGTACGCCTCGTAGGTGTCAGCTACTGCATAATGCTCTGTCACCTGCGCGAGCACCTGTGCGCTTGTATTATGCGCTTTTAAATCCCCGTACCATTTGCCAATATTGGTGTAAGTTTTAGCGCTCTCTTGTTGCTGTTGCAAAATCAACTGAATCGCGTGTGTATAAAGTGTCACAAGAGACAACAAATCCCATTCATTATGCACAAGCACCTTGAGTAATGACGTAGGGTTGCCGCTTCGTACGGCATCCGCATAAATAATGGGTGCTAAAAAGCCTGGGATATCATCCACACGCGTAAAACCTAGTTTATGTTGCTCAATGGCACTTAACTTCATCGACGCCACATCCTCACGCCAAAGCCGACGTGCGGTGTGTAGTAAATCCAGTTGCTCGCGCATCTCAAGCTTTGGCAACTGTGCACGGTGCAATGTAAAGCGCGTCGTTAGTTGCGGCCAGTCAAAGCTCTTGCCATTATACGTAACTACTACCTCTTTACCCCGCCACATAGTCGATGCAAACAACATGGCCGCTTCATTTGCTGGATCGGCTTGGATATACTGTTTTAACCGAAAGCCCTCCGCCTCGCAGTGCAACTCACCTAGGATAAAAATTTGCGTGCCTGCGCCTTTTAAGCCCGTTGTTTCGGTATCAAAAAACATAACATCTGCTGACGGCACTAATGGGTGGGTAATGCCTGCTGCCCGTAAATCCGCAATCGCCTGATGCAAGTCCCCTAGCATAAAATTACCATGCACCGTATCATGCGGGTAAAATTGCTCGCGCACAAAACACATGCCAAAGTCGTTATAAACAGCCTTTAGCCCAGCCGCTTGCCACGCCTCGCAGTAATGCGGTACAGCGGGTTTTATTGGGGTTTGTTTTGGGGTTGAAGTGGGCGCTTTTTTAAGCATCTTTTTCATCGCCATCATTTTTTGCTCATACGACATACACTACCTCCTAAAAAGCCCTTACTACTCGCGGATGCTATCGTCAATAGTGACGGTTGGGCGTTGCTGTTGTACATAGCGTGCAAGCGTCTGCTCATCTGTCACCGTGCCTTCTGCCGTAAGCGTTGCAATAAGTTGCTCAAGCGTTAATAGCTCCTCATATTGCTTCATCACGCTCGGATGGGTAAAATACGCATCCTTACTAACACCTAGCTTATCTGCTAGCTGTGCATGGAGCTTGCGCATTTGTGCAGTAGCATCTTTATCAAACGCCTCTTTTGTAGCCTGCGCATAACGCGCTACCTCTTGCTCAGTAGGCGCAATACCACGCGCACGCGCTATACTAAGCAGCGTCTCGCGCTCAATCATTTGATTGAGTAACTCACTATCGGGTACATCAAATTTTTGCTTATTACTCGCATACACTTGTTGCACATTTGCCTTATATGCCTCAAATGCTTGTCTCGAAATGGTAAAGTCCTTACTATCCGCAACAATAGCGGACGACTCACTACAAGCCCCTAGCAGTAGCACGAACATTACCATACCTAACCACTTTGGCATTGCCACTCCTCCTAGTTGCTTCGTAACCAAAATATAATAGATTTCGTGCATTTGCGCAACTATTCCCCCTAGACGTTAAACACCCAACTCTCACAAAGCGAAAGTTGGGTGGAGGTTATATCAATTTTTGCAGTAAAGTAATTACGCGCTCTTTGGCATACGCGCCGTCCTGTGCACCAATGCAAGCAGGGCAGCCTTGCTCACAGGGGCAAGCCGTAACATGCGCGAGGGTGCGGCTAAGTAGCGACTCCCACAAATCATACACGCGCTCACTTAAACCAATCCCTCCTGGGTAACGGTCATAAACAAAAAATGTCGGTAGCTCGTTATGCGTTGCCTTAACTTGCGGCACAACCGCCATATCCTGTGCATCACACCGAATGAACAACGGGATAAACGCATTCATCGCATAGCTTGCCGCGGTCATAGCATCAGTTAGCTGCTCATCCGTCCACTGCGTACCGCGTGTAAAGGATAGCCACGTCGCATTGGTATGCATTTCGTCTGGTGGCAACGTAATCGGCCCTGAGCCGATGTTATCATGCGTACCAAACCTAATCTTTTTAAAAATCGTTGCCTGTGCAACGAGCCCCACATCACCGTAACCAATCGTCACATGTGGTGCATGGCGTAATTTATCTTCATCTAATACCTTCATTTCGACAGCGAGATTAGCGTCGGTATAATAGTCCACCTCTACCTCACGTACAAAGGCTTTTTTCTCTTCCCAGTCGAGCAGCTCTACTTGGTATTGAATGCCTTGATGTAGGTAAATGGCTTCTTCATGCAGCAGTGTCATGGCACTATGGCGGTCCATCTCGCCAATAACGCGCGCACTGCCTGTTACAGATTGATCAATAATAACGACATTTTCCTGTGCGGCTGCGCGTAGGCTAATCGTTTGTGCGGGGAAGCGGTCACTCATCCAGTGCCACTGCTCGCTCGTTTTAAAGACAACGCCCTCCTCCGCCAAATACGACAGGAGTTCCTGTATGTCATAACCACCATAGCTATCTTGTGTGCTAAATGGCAACTCAAAGGCGGCGCATTTTAAATGGTCCATTAAAATCATCATATTTTCGGGGTAAATGAGCGCTTCTTCTGGCGACTGCCCAAGTAAAAAGTCAGGGTGCTCAATAATGTATTGGTCAAGTGCGGTAGACTGCGCAACATACACAATGAGCGCTTCGTCTTGCCTACGACCTGCACGCCCTGCCTGTTGCCAAGCACTTGCAATCGTGCCTGGGTAGCCCGTCATAATACACGCTTGCAGTTGCCCAATGTCCACACCAAGCTCAAGTGCATTTGTACTTACTACTGTTCGAATGCGCCCCTCACGTAAGCCGCGCTCAATGACACGGCGCTCACTCGGCAAATAGCCGCCGCGGTAGCCCATAATGGCGTCGTCGTTAATTTTATGCTTGGTTAACTCTTGTAAATACGTCACAATCATTTCCACACGCACGCGACTGCGCGCAAAAACAATAGTTTGGATGCCTGCTGTATATAATTCCTTAGCGAGCGCACTTACTTCTAGCACCGCACTTTTACGCACACCAAACACGGCGTTGGTCACAGGTGGATTGTAAAAGACAAAGGTTTTTTGACCAACAGGCGCGCCGGATTGTGTAATGACGGCATGTGTGGTGTTGGTTAGCCCTTCTGCTAACTCTTTTGGATTTTTAATGGTAGCTGATGTACAAATGATAGTAGGGTTTGCGCCGTAAAACGCACAGATGCGCTGTAAGCGACGTAACACATGCGCCACGTGGCTACCAAACACGCCTTTATAAGTGTGCAACTCGTCAATGACGATAAATTTTAGGTTTTCGAAAAGTGATACCCATTTTGTATGATGCGGCAAAATGCCCGAGTGCAGCATATCAGGGTTGGTCATTACAATATGCCCTGCCTTGCGTACTTTTTGGCGCAAATTGCTAGCGGTATCACCGTCATACGTATACGTTAAAATAGCGGCATCTGCCGCTTCGATTAAATTTGTGACATCCGCAAGCTGGTCCTGTGCGAGCGCCTTCGTCGGAAATAAGTACAACGCACGCGCCTGTGGATTTTGTAAAATCGTTTGTAATACAGGCAAGTGATAGCAATACGACTTGCCCGATGCCGTTGGGGTAATCGCGGTAAACGACGTACCCGTCATCGCCAAATCATACGCCTGTCGCTGATGCGTATAAAGCGCTGTAATCCCGCGGGACGCGAGTGCCTGTCGCAATTTTTTATGCATACTTTGCGGTAAGTCGGCATAGTGGGCAGGCTTTTTAGGTAAGGTGGCAATGTGGGCAATATTAGCGCCGCGTTCACCGCTTTGCCAGTGGGCAATCAGCTCAGCAATCGTTTTATTTTTACGCATACTTATTGCACCTCAAGTAGCTTTTGTAGGCTATTTAATGTATAGCGCGCAGCAAAAACTGTGTCAGTAAAGCGTTTTTTGCTTGTTTCCTTATAAAAAGATTGGACAATCACTTGATTTAAGCCTTCTTTGGCCGATTCAATCTGTACGGCATGCATATATTTTTGTGGGTGGTCAGCGAGCCATGCGGTTGCAGCCTGTGCCCAGTCATTCACTTGTGGTTGCCAATTGTCAGCAAAAGGTTTAACGTCCGTAAAGAAATCAGGCACTGCCGCTTGCTCACGCATCGCAAAAAAGCGAGTGAGGCAACCTTCGCACACCTCAAGTAGCGCTGTGGTTTGTTGATATAGTGTCATAGTGATACACTCCTTTTCCTTATCATATATCGAACGTATATTCTTTACAACTGCTATACTTTTTGATACGATTTTGCGATGAAATACGCTATGCTTACAGTATAAGGAGCTGATACTTATGATTCGTTACCCGAATGGTAAGCGCTATAGCGCAAAGCCTAGCGTGCAAGCGCCAAAAAAAGCGTCGTATGGTAACCGCGGGCAGTCGCTTGAGGATGACCTCAACGAAACTAACCTTTACTATGCAGCCCACGACATTGCCGTCATTCATAAAAAGCCAGTGCCCGTGCAAATCGTTAAGGTGGATTACCCGATGCGTAGCGCCGCTGTTATTCGCGAGGCTTATTTTCGTACCCCGTCAACAACGGACTACAACGGCATTTGGCAAGGCAAGTACATTGACTTTGAAGCAAAGGAAACGAAAAACAAAACGTCCTTTCCACTAAACAATATCCACGAACATCAAATGCAACATATGGCTGCTGTACAACGTCACGGAGGTATCGTATTTTTCATCATTCGCTTTTCGACACTTGAGCGCACGTATATTGCGCCGCTTCAATTAGTAGTGCCGTACTGGCAAGCGATGAAGAACGACGGGCGCAAGTCAATCCCCCTTAAGGAGTTTGAGCAACACGCCCATTTACTCGCGACGGGCTATATGCCACGCATCGACTATGTAAGTTGCTTACCTAGTCTAGAAAGTGAGGAGACAACAAAATGACTGAACAAAAACGGTCACGTGCAGATGCACACAAACGTAAGGCAAAACCAAAAAGTGAGAAGCCACCAAAACAGCGCAAAGGGCTAGTGAAAAAAATTATTTTAAGCATTGTTGCGCTAGGTGTAGCCATGCTCGTAGCGGGCGCAGGGTTATTTGCCTACTATGTTAGCTCAGCACCTGAGCTTGACGAAAACTTATTAAAAGACCCACTGTCTTCTGTATTCCACGATAAAAATGGCGATGTCTTTGCGACCATTGGCGCGGAAAACCGTGAGTACGTCAAATACGAAGACATCCCGCAAGAAATGATTGATGCCATTATCGCAACCGAAGACGTACGTTTCTTTGAACATAGCGGTATGGACTTTTATCGTTTAGGCGGTGCGGTACTTGCCAACCTAACACGCGGCTTTGGTGCAGAAGGTGGTAGTACGATTACCCAACAAGTTGTTAAAAACTCGTTTTTACAAAACGAAAAAAAATTAAAGCGTAAAGCACAAGAAGCTTGGCTTGCGTTTAAACTTGAGCGCGCCTACTCGAAAGAAGAAATTTTTGAAATGTACTTTAATAAAGTATTAATGTCAGGTCGCATTTATGGTTTTGGTACAGGGGCTAAATACTTCTACAACAAAAAGCTAGAGGATCTTACCCTACCAGAGCGTGCATTACTTGCAGGTATGCCACAAGCGCCAAACGGGTATAATCCGTTAAAATACCCAGAGGAGGCTAAATTCCGTCGTGACATCGTGCTAACATTAATGGCACAACACGGCAAAATTACCGAAGCTCAAATGAAAGAAGCTAAACAAGCAAGCATTACAGAGGGCTTAACTACAGAGGAGCAACGCCTAGCGGTAGTTGGCTCTAAATACGATGCCTTTCTTGATGTAGTTATTGGTGAGCTAGAAGAAAGCGGCGAAAGCTCAGCACTTGCTGAAGGCATTACCGTTTACACAACACTTGATCCAAAAGCACAACAACAAGTAGAAGAAGTAATGAATAATGACGAATTATTCCCTACCGAAAAAATCCAATCAGGGCTTTCTGTCATTGATACGACAACAGGTGCTATCCAAGCCATTGGTGGCGGCCGTCATTACGGCTCAGAGCGTGGCTTTAACTACGCAACGGACTCAATCCAACAACCTGGCTCTACAATGAAGCCACTAACGGATTACGGTCCAGCTATCGAATACAAAAACTGGTCAACAGGTCATGCGCTTGTTGATAAACCAACGACTTACTCAGGTGGTATTAGCGTTAATAACGTAGATATGAACTACCTTGGCACATTAACAATGCGTCAAGCACTGTATATGTCACGTAACACAACAGCCGTACAAACCTTCCAAGAAGTTGGTGCGGAGCGCTCACTTGATTTTGTTCGTGGGCTTGGCATTGAGCCAAAAGAAGGCTACCTGGTGGAGTCAGATGCACTTGGTGGCGGTACAGCTAACGTATCAACCACACAACTTGCGGGGGCTTATGCCGCATTTGGTAATGAGGGCGTCTTTAACAAACCCCATGCCATCGAAAAAATCGTCTACCGTGACGGTGTAACCGAAAAATCATTTAAGCCAACATCAAATGTCGCAATGAGCGATTATACAGCGTATATGATTACAGATATGCTGCGTGATGTAGTAAGCGACAAACCAGGTGCATCAGGCGCACGCGCTAACGTACCAGGTATTGATGTAGCAGGTAAAACAGGTACGACTAACTACTCTGACGAGGAGCTACGCACATACGGGCTACGCAGCGATGCCGTGCCAGAAACATGGTTTGCAGGCTACACAACCGAGTATACAATTGCTGTATGGAGCGGCTACGAGAAGCGCTCAGATGCAATGACGTCTTGGGAGGAGCGCTGGCTATCACAAGAGCTATTTAGCGAAGTGATGAGCCGTATTTCGGATAATCCGAGCCGCTTCACACGTCCAAGCTCTGTCGTTGAGGCAACAATTGAGCTAGGTACTAACCCTGTTCAGCTTGCGAGCGCAGGCACACCACCTGAAAAACGTCGCACGGAGCTATTTGTGAGTGGTACAGCACCAACACAAGTGTCAAACAACTATGCACCACCAAAAGAAGATGAAAAAGAAAAAGAAGGATTAGCAGCACCAAGCGTTTCGGCTTCGATGAATGAAGCGGGTCAAATCGCCATTAGCTGGTCACACCCTAGCGACAACGCAAGCTTTGAAGTTGCGCTTGACGGTATGAACTTAACCACAACGAAAGACCGCAGCTTTACTACACCAAACCCTGGCACAGCAGACAGTTACACTGTAACGGTTGTAGCTATTGTGGATGGTAAACGAAGCCCAGCAGGTACAGCAACGGTAACGGTTAGCGCCCCTGAACCTGAGGAGCCAGAGCAACCTGAAGAACCAGAGCAACCTGAAGAAGAAACACCAGAACAACCTGAGGAGCCAGAGCAACCTAATGGTGGCAATGAAGGCAACGACACTAGTACACCTGAGCAACCTAATGGTGGCAATAATGGTGGCAATACAAACAATGGTAATGGCAATAACGGCGGCGGTACAACTACCCCACCCGTAACGACACCACCAACACAACCAAAACCACCTGAATCACAAGGCCAAGGACAGCAACAACCGCCTAGCCAATAAATAAAAACCAAAGAAAAAGAGAAATTGAGTGCGCTCAATTTCTCTTTTTTCATTGCCTTAGACGGGCTTTGCCACCGCTTCTTCTCGTTATTTTTCTCATAGCTTGATTAACATTTATATCAATTTTAGCGATTATGATTAAGGTATAGGTAGTTTCGGCAATATTAGTTACATAACCAGTCAACCACTCGCCAAAAACGCCGTGCGTCATGGGATTGCCAAACAAAAAAGTGGCACGATTACCATCCGCGTAACGCCTGACGGACTTATACAAATTGGTGACGACAGTGCAGGCGAATTTGCGGACGGACTCCTCACCCGCAGCTTCTCTAGCAAAACAGGCATCCGCAACACTCACATGCGCCTCAAAAAGCAATACGGTAGTGATCTCACCATCCAACCCGCACCAAACGAAGGCATACGCTTTAGCTTACCGCTTTAACCAAAAACAAACCCCAGATGCCAACTACCTGAGGCTTGTTTTTATAGATGAATGTTAATCTCACACCAACTTTGACACCTTCGTAAAAGCTCCGTATTATCACCACAATTCACTTTGTCAGAATAATTTGTAGTGGTATCTATAATACGAATAAAGCGATTTCTTGATTGTCTGTTTAGTGCAAAATAAAAAGGGAGCAACATGCAAACTAAAATCCCTGCAATGATGCGTCCCATTAAGCGCAAAAAAATATCATTGTAAGCACCCTTCAAATCTACTAACCTTCTAATTGGCAGAAAAGTCGATTAGGAGGAAATGAAAGGATGCTTACAATGATACAAGTTCATCATATCAAATTTTTGTATGAGGAGAAAGGCTATTCCTTACGGAAAATAGCAGAAGAAACAGGCCATGATTTTAAAACGGTACAGAAGTATGTAGAACAGCAGGACTTCAATCTAAAGCTGGAGAAACGTAAACCGGTTTCGAAAAAGATCGATGCTTATAAAGAGGACATTATGAAGTGGCTGATGGCAGATTTAGACATGCCACGAAAACAGCGCCATACAGGAAAGCGTGTATTTGATCGTTTGAAAGCTAAGCATAAAGAAGAACTGGATATCAGCCTTCGCTCTGTACAAGCTTTTGTTTCAGAAGTAAAAAAAGATTTACAGTTGAAAAAAGAAGAAGCAGCGGTGCCACTTTCACACACACCAGGTCAAGCACAAGCAGATTTTGGGGAGGCTATTTTTGAAGAGAATGGCGAGCGTTTTAAAGGCTTTTATTTCAATCTCTCGTTCCCTTACAGTAATGGCGGCTATACACAAATTTTTCGTGGGCAAAATCAAGAATGTTTATTACAGGCGATGCAGCAAATTTTTGAGCACCTCGGCGGTGTGCCAACTATTATTTTATTTGATAATTTATCAGCAGCTGTTAAACAAATCAAAAAAGATGGCGGGCGAGTTCTAGTCGAGCAGTTTACACGCTTCGCAGCCCACTATGGTTTTCAAAGCAATTTCTGCAACCCAGGAAAGGGAAATGAGAAAGGACATGTAGAGGGGAAAGTTGGTTATCACCGTCGTAATTTATTCGTCCCTATGCCTGTTTTTGAAAGCCTAGAGGCTTACAATCAAACGTTATTTACATTATGTGAGCAGGATCAAGAACGCCCGCATTATAAACGACAAATAATGATTTCTCAGCTAATGGTAAAGGATAAAAAAGCATTGAAGCCCTTGCCAAACGTTTCATTTGAAGTGCAACGCGTGATTCAATTAAAAGCGAATGGTTACGGGAAAATTCAATTCGATACAAATCATTACTCAACGACACCGGACTTCGCCTATACAAAAGTGTGGGTAAAAATAAAACATGATACAGTCTCCATTTTAACAGAGGATTATCAAGAAATCGTTCGTCATCCAAGGCTTTACGGAACGGGTTTAGAATCGATGAAATGGACACCTTATTTACACTTAATAGCGAAGAAACCAAAGTCATTAAAGCAAACATTATTTTATCAAGCACTACCGGATCCATGGAAAGATTTTATTGACGCACAAGCAAAGCCGAGACCGGCTATTGAGCTTTTAGCAGACTTTATGAAGCAAGAAGAAGACTTAGACCGTGCAACCGAAGCATTAACAACGACGCTCCAACTAGGTGTGAAGGATTTAGATAGTATTCGATTAACGTGGAATCGATTAGGTCAACCTGAACCGTATATCGAAGATATTCAAGTGCCAAATGCGTTCATTCAACCTGAGCAAAATCCAGATTTATCGATATACGATACGCTATTGACTGGTGGGGTGAGAGGATGAAAGAGCAAATCGCAAAATACTGTCGCGACCTCCGTTTAGGTAGCCGAATGAGTGAGGAGTATGACAAAATCGAAGCCGCTACACATGAAGAGTTTTTAATGAAGCTACTTGCGGTTGAGGTGGGACATCGAGAAGTCGCACGCACGAATAGGCTCATTAAAAGCGCTCAGTTCGATAACGTCAAAACCTTTGAAAACTATGATTTTACGCGTGTTTCACTTCCATCAAGCGCGCCAGTTGAAATGATCCGTTCAGGGAGCTTTATTCAGGAGAGGCAAAACCTCATTCTATATGGCCCATCGGGTGTTGGAAAAACGCATTTAGCAACGGCTATCGGTGTAGAACAATGTCGCCAAGGGAAGGAAGTCAAATTTTATCGAACAGCTGCTTTAGTAAATGAAATCATTGAAGCACAGCAGCAAGGTCGCTTAGCAAAGCTATTAAAAACGATTGAAAAAGCGGAGCTTCTTATTTGTGATGAGTGGGGATTTCTCCCACTTAGTCACGAAGGTGCTCAGCTACTCTTTCAGGTCGTTTCAGCCTGTTATGAACGTAAAAGTTTAATTCTTACAACGAATCTAGAGTTCAGCAAATGGGCAACGATCTTCTATGATGAAAAATTGACAGCCGCATTAATTGATCGCCTAGTTCATCATAGTCATTTAATTACATTCCAAGGGCCAAGTTATCGCTATCAACATTCTAGTATAAATCTCTAAATTGAATCAGCGAAGGGTGCTGGAAAATTAGTTTGCATTTTGAAGGAATTTTATCTTGCATAATACATGATTGTCTTACATGCTTTAAAAAGGTTGTTCCTTGCTCAAACAAATCTTTATTAGCTCTGAACAATTCTAATAAGATACAATCAAAAGATTTAACTTGAAATGCCTTCAGAAAAGCTTCTAAGCTAATATCATAAGGTATAAATTTATAAACTTATATAAATAGCTATCATCAACTTTACAAAAGAGGATGAAATTAGGGGGTAAGAGGGCTATAATTGCTGTATACAGGAGGGTTTTACATGACGATTGATATGAACCAAGTCAAAACAAAAAAACAACTTAGCAAGAAAGGGGCACTTGGTGCATTATCTGTACCTATGACACAGGGCGCTACACATGAGCGTAAGCCTGTACATGTCGCAATGTTTAGTGGTGGCGCTGCCTCTGCCTATGTTGCCTACTATATTGTACAAAAATATGGTAAAGAGAACTGCATTCTATTTTTTACTGATACTTTATGGGAAGATGCCGATAATTACCGCTTTATGGAGGAAGTTGCCGAGTATATTGGCTTAGACATCACCTACCGCATTGATGGGCGCACACCTGAGGAAGTATTTTTCGAACAAAAATTTCTAGGTAATTCACGTATGGCAAAATGTTCTGAGGAGCTTAAAGTACGTCAAACACTTATCTTCTTAGAAGAATTACGCGACGAGCATAACTTAGAGCCAATCCTTTACTTTGGTATTGGTGGGCATGAGTCACACCGTGCAGTGAACCTTAAAAACTTTTACGAACACAATCCGATCGAGCCAATCGAAACACGCTTCCCTATGCTAGAGACCTTTACGGAGGACTTAAACGCTAAGGAAATCATTCGTGACGAGTGGCGCATTGATTTACCACGCATGTATGGGCTTGGCTTCTCACATGCCAACTGCTCAGGGCGCTGTGTACGCGGAGGGCTAGGTCACTACGCATTACTCTACAAAGTTTGGCCTGACCAATACGCTGAACAAGAAGCAATGGAAGAACGCTTCCGCACACAATACAACAAGGATGTATCTATCCTTAAACGTGACAGCAAACCCTTTACTTTACGCGCTTACCGCGAACTAATGGACAAAAATGGTATCGAAAAATATCTGAGTGAAAAAGACGATACAATTCCTTGTGTTTGTTCTTATTCCTAATATAAAAACCTCGAAATCTGTTATGATTTCGAGGTTTTCTTTTTACTTATTGTTCTTGCAATACTTTAAATAAAATATATTTCACTTCATCAGGGGTTAAGGTACGTCCACCTGCGCCAATAATTCGGCTGACTTGATTGTATATTACCTTCCCTTTTGTAGAAAGCTCTAACTCGGAAACAGTATTAATAACCTGATCACCTACAATAATACGTATCGCATCATCTTCATGTGTAATATCTTTGATTTGTAACAAGGTAGTTAAATAAGTCTCATGTGTTACATCTGACCAATCTTCTACTTGAATACTTACAAGTTGTGTTATCGAATACGCTAACCAGTCTTGCTCATTACGCCACAGCTCTACAATTTTCGCAAACTCTGGTGAATTACGCATTCCTGCTTCTAATGCTTCCGAATTATCCTCATATAAGCCAAGTGCTTCTATTGCTTGTTCCTGAATAATAGCTTTAATATGCGGTATAAACTGTTCTAACTCTCGCTTAACTTCCTGTAACTGGTTTAAAGTAAAGGCTTGTAACTGTTGTAAGGCGAGTAATGCATCTACCTCACTTAAGCGAATTGCTTCTTTAAATTCAATCGCTAATTCTGATTGCTGTACAGTTAACTGTGTAAATTTAGGCAGCTCACGTAACCATCCAATTAATTTATTAAACAAACGGTTAGGCTGTAAAAGAACATTCGTAGAAAAGAATAGTTCATTTAAATGCGTTAGTGTTGCTTTATCCTGTTCATTTAATTCATATACTTCATACTCATACATCGTCACTTTTTGCTCTAAAATGTCGTAAAGATTTTCTGCTGTTAGTGTATAAACCGCAAAACCATTCGAATAAAATACCATCTCACCCCATCTATCTTTTAGTAATGCACCTACTAATAACGGAACTAGTGGTGGACGGATGCCAAAATCTTTGCCAAGTAAAATCATAAATAAATCTAGGATTTTCCCCTTTGGATTTTCTTCGATATGTTGTAATAAACGACTTCTTACTTCTTGTAGCTCAGGTGTTAACTTAGTAAAATCTGTGCAATCATAGCCTTGTCGTTTCAATACAGTAGCTTGTAATAAATAGTCTGGCCCAAAGCCTTTCGTTTCGAACGTGCCATCGAATGTTTCTTCAAGAATAGTATCAAGTGTAGTAATAGCTGCTTTACGCTGTACATTTGGAATATTTGCTTTGTTAAACATTTCATTGCGAATCACTGGCGTATGAGCAAACTGTTCGAACATTTTATCGGATAGCCAGTCTTCTAACTGAATTTGACTTGTAAACGGTGGTAATTCTTGACCATTACTGAACCATTGCTGTGAAGCTTTAAACTGCTGTAATTTATCAATCTCACGCTTAATTTCATATCGTTTTGATTGAATTTCAATTGCTAACTCTACTTTTAAATTTGCATCACTTGCAAGTAACTCTTTATCTTCTGCTAGCATTTCTAAAATAATATAGTCATCCACAAGATCAATAAATTTCGCTGTATTTATTTGACTAATACAATACAATAAGATTTTTGAAGGCTGACTTTCAATTTTAGTAATAAAGTTATTTTTGCGTTGCTCATCCGTAAATAATGCATAGACTAATTCGCCATCTAAAGATGTAGATAGTAAATCTTCTTGCGGATTAATTTTAACGACATTGGTAATAAAACGTGTCATTGATTTTAAATTATTGTATTTGTAAGGTAAATAAAACAATGTATCTAATGTTTGTGTTAAAGCTTTTTCACGTAATTGTACTGTAATTGGTGTTGCTAATTTACGCTGCTCACATACCGTTGCAATGTCTACAGCAGAGCCAATATAAAGCTCATACGTTTCTGCAAAAATATTAAAACGTAATAACTTAGTACGCTCTAACTCATCAATTGCTTGTTGCACTTCATTTTCTGTGCTACCTAAGGCATAACTTAAAAATGCAACATCTACAAGGTACAGACTATTTACAATATTTAACAGCGTAATGGCCTTTACAATTGCCATACTTGTAGGCGTCAATTTATAACTTGCTGCTAGACGATAATATTTTAATTCTTCTACGGCATAAAGTGTCGCTTGGTCAGGGTAAAAGTATGAAAATAATTCATCTACATGATAGCGATTGCCAGTAGGGGCTATTTTAGAGAAGTTAGCTAAAAATGCATAGAGCGTTCGGTCATTTTGCCCTAGCGTATTAGATAACGCAGGAAGCATGCTAATAGCTAATGAATGGACAGGATAACATCCTTTAATAATTGCGCCCTCTCGCTCCTCTGGTGTTAACTCAGGGAATAGATTGTATTTAGCTATATTATGATGCTCTTGCTCAATATAAGCGTCTGAAATCTCATAGCTTTTATCTGTAACTAGCATCTTATGCGCTGCTCTATAAAATGTAGCTGAATCACTCTCTAGACGATGTTCAACAAAACGTTTAATTACGCGCTCTAATTCTTCTTTATCAAACGAGGTATTTGCAAAATATTGCTGCAACCCTGTATGTGTAATTGTAATAAGACCCATATTATTTGAACGGTTAACAAATTCAGCTAAGTCTTGAATGGCTTGCATTGTTGTATTTACATTATCACTAGCTACACTTTGTAAAAAACGACCAAACTCATCAAATATAATCACAATGCCTGCTTTTTTACGCTGTAATTGCTTACTAATATTTTCGATTTGTTCAATGAAAGGCACTTCATGTTGCGCGACAAATACTGCACCTGCAGTAAGTTCACTGTAATAGCTTTTAAATTGCTCCATTGTCTGCTCATCTTCTTTAAGCAAGCTTTCTTCAAATGATGCAACTTCTTGTGTAAGCAAGGCAGTAAACTGTTGGTATGTGCTAGGATACTCATCGCGCCAGCGCGTAATAACGGCTTGCATTTGCTTGGCTTCTGTTTGCATCGCAATCTCTATGCCTTGTTCGTGCAATTGCTCAGTAATAGACGTAATTATTAAATCTTCAAAATCACCGCTTCTTCCTGTAATCGCAATAGGCAACCAACGTTGCTTAGTTGTTAATAATAAGTCTTCATAAATAGATTGCATACTTGGCGTAACTAATTTTACATCTTCAATAAATTGTTTTGTTACTTTACTACGTTTATTAGCCGTTAATAGTGTACCTGTAAGCGCTCCT
Organism: Metalysinibacillus saudimassiliensis; assembly: GCA_000935965.1. GTDB lineage: Bacteria > Bacillota > Bacilli > Bacillales_A > Planococcaceae > Metalysinibacillus > Metalysinibacillus saudimassiliensis. Next base: position 444,112 of record LN483073.1, on the reverse strand, counting down.
ACTAAAGATTTACCTGCACCATAAGGACCAACAATCGTATGTGATTTTTCTTCGCTTTTTAAAATTCCTTCTAAAATCGAGGCAATAATTGATAGTTGGCTAGTATTAGGCACAAACATATTAAATAGCTCTGCCTTACCTAAGTCATATTTTATGTTGATACTTGGCTGATAAATACTCATGACCTTACCTCTTTCTTTAACTCACCATATGCTTGCGCAATAGCTTGCTCTACACTATATTCCCCATCAATACGTAAGACATCTAAACGGTTGGTACGTGTGAAAATTAATGGGTATTTCTTTTGTATTACTGCAATTTCTTCTACTATCTCACTTTGTGATAAGTTAAATACACGTCCCCAAAGCTCAGGTTCATTAATTAATTGTTGGAGATTGACTTCACTTATTTGATGGTTTTCCATATACATAAGCAATGTTGTAAATAAAATATCTGCCATTCGTGACGTTACTAATGGCTGTTTAATAACTGTGATATTTGTTGTTTTCCCTAACAAGCCGAGTTGTTCAAATGGACTTTGAATAATGTCTTCAGGTGTCGCATTTTCAAATTGCTTTGGCAAATAGGTTTGCAATAAGCAATTTACATCTCGCTCTAACGAATTACTAGAGATTGGTCGTAACTGTGTTTGTGTTGTCCAAGCTGTCAACGCTTTAATTAAGCTATCCTTTGTCACAACGCGCTCATCATAGCTATTAAAAAACCAATACCATGTCGTAGCAAGTGCAGCATCCGTTACTAATTTATAATGCAATAACCCTATTGTATATTCATCTTGCAAATAAGGATCGTGACTAACTACTGCTTCACCTAATGGTGTTAATATATACTCTGCTTTTCGCCCAACCTGTTCTACCACTTTAGTAGCTTGTAACCAGTGACGAATAGATTGTGCCATGTTTTTACCTACGCCAAGCTCCTCAAAGCTATCACTTTGTTGGAAGAAGGTACTATCTTGCTGTAATGCATGTAATCCTTTGTATAACCATGTTAATCGTAAATAAAATGTTTGATGCTGACCGAAAGCCATTAATTACCACTCCATATAAAATGTAAATAAGTAAGTAGGACAATGCCTACTTACCTAGTTACAAGTTACTTTTTAAAATAATCCATTAAGCCCTTCATAACTTTAGGCACAATAAATGGACTTCTACCACGTTCTGTCGTTTGACCAATTTGCATTAAGTAATCACCTTGACCACTTAATTTTTCACCACCCGCTTCTCCTAAAATTACATTAGAAGCATTACGATCTGCTACCTTTAAGCATAAGCGTACAGCTAAGTTATTACGTATAGTTGTATTAATAATCTCAGCTTTAGGCGTTTGCGTACAAATAATGAGGTGAATCCCTGCTGCACGTCCCATACCACTTAAACTACGTATTGCCGCATCTATATCTTTTGCATGTTCTTTTTCACGTAACATAAACTCTGCATATTCATCAAACACTACAACAAGACGAGGTACTTCTTTATGGGAAGGTTCTTCTTCTCGAATGTACTCGTTATAATCCGAAATACTCGACATTTCCATTTCTTTAAACTGGCGATAACGCTTGTTCATAATGTCCATTAGCTCATTTAAATAAGCCAATGTGTCATCTACCTCTGTAATTACACGTTTAGTATGATGCGTACCTTCATAACGTGAAAACTCTACTTGTTTAGGGTCAATGAAAACAAATTCCGTTTCATCTTTGTCATACATACACATAATAGATAATACGATTGAGTTAACACTCACACTTTTACCACTACCTGTCGTTCCGGCTACTAATAAATGTGGGTCTTTGTTTAAGTCAGCATACATAACTTGATTTAGTGGGTCTAAACCAATCGGAACAATAAAACCTTTGCTCAGTTTTTCTTGTGGGATTTGTTCACGTACAAGTTGCATAAAGCGAGCAAACGTAATAGTATCTGGTTCATCTCTTACAATATCAATATTAATGCCTAAACGATTCGTTGTGATACTTGGCTCTTGATCAATTCCTAACCATAACTTCATATCCTCAGATTTCTTTTGTACAGAACTTAAACTTTGTGTAGGTGGGATTTTACAAATTAAACGAATGATAGTTGCACCCACACGCGTTTCTATGACATGTAAGTCAACATTATTTTGACCAAAGCGATTTTCTACTAATTTTTTATACGTCTCTGCCTGTTTTTGCGCTTGCGTAGTATCAATAGCTGTTTCTGTAAGGTTTAAATGCTGCAATGCTTTAACTTCTGTATAAATCGTATCATCCATTAGCTCTACACGCTCCGCTACAGCTGTTTGTTGAGCTACTGGCGCTACATTTACACTTTCTACAGGCTCAGGTGTCACAATAGGTTTTGCTACATATTGTTGCATGGTAGCTACCTCTACACTTGGTTGTGCTATCGTCACTTCTTCTGCCACTTCAACAACTTCTGTTACTATGATTTCGCTTGGTATAACCTCTGTTGCTTGAAGAAAATTCAATTCATTTTTTGTCTCCGAAACAACTTCAATCTCACGTTTATCATCTTCAATATTAAGCGCTTGTAAGATATATGGTCTCGTAAACGTATGCACCATAATATTATCACGGCTTTGTTCTTTATAATGACCAACTGCTAGCTGCTCTTTATTTTCAAAAGTTACTGCCTTTGAGTGAATGTATGCATGAATTGTTTTTTCATAAGTGAATGTAATTTCTGCATCTGTCCCCTTGTGTAACTGTGATAAAATAGCTAACTCCATATCACTATAGCTACGCGCTTCTTTAATATAGCGATAGAATGTATCTAAACGAACATCTTTGTCGCGCACATCTTCAGGAAACTCAAAATAAGAACGAAGGTTGCTTTCACCCGCAATAAGTTGCTTCTCTGCATCAGCTACTTCTGCCTCATAGCTCTTATCACTAATAAATTTCAGCTCGATGAGTTCTAAATTAATCGTATATTTTTTCTCTGTATTATCAAATTCAATTGTCGTACATAATAAATCAGGTCGTTTACCACGCTTTTTGAACCAACTGATTTCATCACACATGCCCCATAAAACTACCTTAGCCATGTTATTTACTACAGCTGACTTTAGTGTGAAATATACAGATAACAACTCATGCATAAACCGACCTGCTCCCATAGATTTAAGCACTAAAGTACCCGATAATTCTTTTACAGTATCAACAATATCTCTCGTTTTTGCTTTATCTAATGCTTTAATTTGCAATAAATCTGCTACACGGCCCGAAATACGGTCATAGTAATAATAGTCTGCACGGTTTTGTAAGCCGTGATTAATTGCTTCAGATGAAGAAATAATCACGTTATGTTGCCCATTAATTGTTTGGTCTAGCTTGTATTTTACAATGCTCACCTTTTTATCAATTTGCTTAACTAAATCTGCATCTAAGAAGCGGTCATATGACATAACCCAATTAAAACGTTCATGAATATCACTAAATAAGCGGTTCATATCTGTAGCGCCGATACTAATTTTGCCTTTTAAAATGTAGTATTCTGTATCCGCTTCGCTAATCGCTCTACCCTCATGTATCATATATTGCACTGCGTAATACTGTGCTAATAACTTAGGCATGACGCAACCTGTATACTCCATATAGCGCGTGCCACCGTTGCTAGATGTATAGTTTTGAATGTCTGGCTCTACCCAGCGCATATCTTCTAATTGACACAACTCAAGCTCAGTCATCTCAAAATGATAGTTCTGTTGTTCTCCTTGATTAAAGAAATCCATAAAAATAGCTAAGTCATAATCTGTCATAGCTTTTTCAATACGCTCAATGTCGCTATAGCCACGTTTTTCAGGTATCACAGCAATTGTTAACCTTGGTAGCTTACTATTTGCTAAATAACCATAGCTTTCATTCTCTTTAATCCACATGCTTAATTCACGATAATTAAGTGCCATACCTTTTTCAGCATGTAAAACGATATTTAAACGTTTAATCGTATTATCTTTAAGCAGTTTTTTTACAGCACTTTTTATAAAGTCCATATTTGTAACGTTGACAAATAACACACTTAAACTATCCATAGCATAAGGATATACTTTTAAATAATCTTGCGCGACAGTCAATACTTCTTTAGAGAAATGCTCGATATTATCGCTATTACTATATTGACGTGAAAGCCCTGTAAATACACTTTGTCCATACGTATGTTCACGTTCAACCAAAATACTGCGCGAATCAGCACGCTCTAGCATATATTTTGGCATTGTAATATTAATACGATTGAATTCGTATGCCATATAACTTTCCATATCTGTTACTTCTGTTAGCTTCTCACGTTCTTCTGGATGTGCTAGCAAAATAATATAGTTAGATAAACGAATAATACGCGTCATTTGCCCTAATAAAGCCATGGGATTAAATACAGAAACAATGCGCTCCTGCAACACAGCATCTCGCCATGAAGCTTCTTTTTTATAAATATCTAGTACATTAATCGTATTGAACACATTAAATACTTGGCGTGCATTTGCTACATCACCTTGGCTTTGATGAAGCATTTGCTCAGTAGCTAACACAAACTCATCGTAAGCAGCTAACGTAAACTCACCTTGTAATAGCTTATTAACTACACCTTCAAAGTTACTAACATAGACTTGCATATTTTCACTTAATATACGGAGATTTGGATCCGCTTGATCCCCAATACGACTTAGCTCATTTAACTCATCTGCTATACGTTTATCTTGCGCTCTTTCATTTTCTTTTACCGCATAATAGCTACCTTTTTGCTCGCTGAAATTAGAATAAAATGTAAAGAAAGAGGTTTTACTTTCTAAAATTTGATATGGGTTTAGTGTAAATTCACTAGTCATAATCTTCTCATGTTTTTCTTTGTCCATCATTGTAATCGTGAAACTAAGCATGTCAGGAAAGTTGCCAGATGTCTTATCTTCCACTACTTTATCAAACGTAATGACGGGACTTAATTGACTAATCAATTGCGTATGGAAATTCACCAATTGACAATCTTCTTCTGTCATCTTTTCCTTAGGGGCTGTAATATGAAAAGTTATTTCTTCAACTGTATTTGTTGCTAAATCTGCTAGCATCAGTGTAGTTTCCTTCATAACAGCTTCAAGTAAATTCATATAATGAGCAGGGTTTTTCAAACGTACAATGTCTTTTTCAATACGACGTACATCTGTTGGATGTAGATAATCTTGAAAGTCTGTTAAAAAATCTTCCATCGCTTCTACATCAGCTTTCTCTTTAATTGCTTCTAATCCTTCATCAAACTTTACTTCTTCAACTGAATTTTCTAAACGTTGTTCTTCACTATTTTCAGCAGCTTGTAGTTTTTCCTCTAAGGCAAACTGTAGCTCTTGACGTGCGTTATTCATTCGGCTTTTCACAGTATTAGAGGTCTTTGAATAAAAGATATGTTTAATATCGTTATAAGATAGTTGTAGTAGGTTACGGTTGCGATATTCAATAAAATCTTGGAAGTCCCGTAATAAGTCCGCTTCTTGTCTGCAAACCTTCCATACATTATAAAATTGATAGCCATTTTCTTTTTCTGCTGCTATAAATTGTTCAATATTTCGTTTTACGTCTTCTTCTTTTAACATATCACGACTATTTTTACGGAATTGACTTAAATTATGATTTTCTTGAAGCTGTTTGCGTAGCTCACTCACCTTACTAATATTAAGGGTTGGCATTTTAAATAAACGTAGCTTTGGTAAGGCTTCGCTAATACGAACATAAATATCGCTGTCCTCTGTATTAGATAAAATCGCTTCAATAAAACTAACATATAGTGTTAATTGTGTATCTACGACTTGTTGGTACACTTTAATAAATTGCTCTAAACTAGAAATATCTGGCGGACTTAATAATGCCTCATTTTTAATATATTCATAAAGTGCTTCAACACCCGTTTGAGATAATAAGCTTATTTCATCTACAGCTATAACTTCTTTTAAGCTTTGATTAGCTTCAATTGTGTCTGTCATAAATAAAATAACTGCTTCATCTGGCCCAATAGAGTTACGTAACCATACCGCTGTTTCGTTTTTCTTACAGCGGTATTGCTCATAGCCTTCTACCTCACTCGTAGTTTTAATCACAGGTTTATAATACGGCAACATTTGACTTTCTTTTTCAGCCACACTTTGCAAAATTTTAAGCATATAATCTTCACTCATGTTATCTACTTTTAATAAAATTTTATCACTGCGGTGATTTTTACTATGTTGTAAGTAATTCAAAATATACTGAGTTGCCCAACCACCAATTACATTTACCATTACATAAACCTCCCGACTTTATATGGGTTACATACTAACGCAGTTGCATCCGAATACTCCTGCAACAAACCATTACGCTTTAGACGCGCGCGTAATCGTTTTTCATTAGCGTCATATGATTTACGATTAATACCTTCTTTTTCATACACCCCTGAAACTGTAGCTTCTGTAGGACCAATAACGATATGATAGCGCTCGTATAATGCACTAAGGAAATCTGCAAAGCTCATTTGTTCACGCTCATCTAATACAGCATAAACTAGGGCATTAAGTAGCGTATCTCCCATTACATAACGCTTATAGTTACCTGGTGTTAAGAAGCCGCCATCCTCACCTAATGTACGGATAATAGGCTGCTGCTTTTCTTTAATTTCTGCTAAATAAAGTGTTTCTAACTCCATACGCAATAAAGTTAAAGCTTGTTGCTCATCTTCATTTTCAAGCTTATCAATTAAAGTGTTTTTGATTGGTGCACGACGGGAAGCTTGGTTAATATCCGCAAAAAATACCTGATATTTTTTATTAATATCAGTATTGTCAACCTTAGCCGCTTCGGATTTCCAATTAGCAATAACACTTACATCAGGCAGTGAATTATCTACACGCTCTTTAATAGACGTTGCAAAGCTTTCTTGAATGATTTGTACATGACGCTTATATGAATTACTTGCAATACGCTTAATATGGGTATCTTCACCATTCATACAATCTAAAACAAAGTAAGGTTTTTCATTAATAACATTTGCAGATTGCCCTAATAAATAGCGATATAATTGGTGACAAATTAATGCGGTCATTAGCTCAAACATTTCATAACTATCAATCTTCAAGCCAAGTAGTGCATGTAAATCTTCAGCAAATTGTGTGTATATTGGTAAGTTATCAGCTGGTAGTGTTGGGGCATTTTTAGCGTTTGTTTTAGGCACATCTTGTGTCACTTTTTCTGCAGGTACTGTTAAGAAAACATTTTTCGGATCTTCTGGCTCTAACTCACAAGATTCACCCAAACTTGTAGAAACCGCTTTCACTAAATTACCGATATTTTCGTTCCCTTTTGTATACTCACGCAGACGTTGTTCAAGACTTAGGCGTAAATTTTCACTATCACGTGTACCATAAGAAAGCATTAAATAATAAAGTTCACCGCCACGAGAAAAGAAGTTTCGCTCATACTGGATTGAACCCTTGTCATCTCTCAATTCAAAGAATAATAATGTTTCATTTAGTGGAAATAGCATATGAGCGTACCAACTACGGTTATCTTTTGCGGATTTACGAATGGTCATGTTTCTGAAGAAACTACGAATATCTTCTACTTCAGCTACATTACAATTTAAGCCTTCCATCAGCTCTTGGTACTTTTCTTCACTAAAGTTTACATGCGAATCTTTTTTATTTCCGCTTTTATAGCCTTCAAAAATAAACTGTCTAAAAAGCAACATCTTCTTTTTTACATAATAATCGCTCTCTAATTTATAGTTTGCGCCTAGTAAAACGTTCATAAACTCTAATGTATAATCCGTACCTTTTTGTCCTGCTGTAAAACGATGCCCCCACAATGCTTCACTTAACTTTGATGACACATTTTCTTCTGCATTATTTGTCATGATATTCACCTCTTGGATTAGTAATCATAAGTCATTACTGTATTTTGTACTTTTCTATAGTTTAGCTGCTTTAATACATAGCAATTCGCATGTTCATCGTAGGATAAAACATTTACTTCATCTACTTGTCTTTGTTTATGCATGATAAGATTACGGAAGTTATTTAGACGAATATCCACCTCACGCTCTAACACTGAAAACGCTCCGCCATTAGATATACGCATTAAATATTCAAATAAAACGAGATTCACTGTTAAATATTCATCTCGTACCTTTAAATAAAGATGCGTAGGTTGATAATCTTTATTTTGTGAGAAAGGTACATCTAACTTAATTTCACGATCTGGAATAATAGCTGAAACATATAATTTTTCAGTAGTAATGTATAGCTCATTCGTAGCATCAGAAACGATTTGTTTAGCATAATAGTTATTTAAACCACTAATTAGCGCTGCTTTAACCTCATTAAGATTAACAGCAGGGCTTCCTTCTAAAATCATAAAAAATAAGGCGCGCTGTGGAAAATCAATTAAATAGGGTACTTTTTTACGTAGTTCCCCTTCCATCTCAAAATAATATTTACGACGCAATTTAGGTAGCCATTTAGCAACTAATTCAGCACCAATATCTTTATCTGTATCATACATTTTGCGATATTTATCAAGCTCGTACTTGAAGTAACCATAGGTTGTATCAATTGCTTTACCAAATAACTGCTCATGTGTAGCTGCATGTTCTTCAATTAAATCACCATTTAAAATAAAATCATCCACTGTTTTTTCAGAGATTTTACCAGGGTTAAATTGGCGCAAAGTATCTTCCTTAATAATATCCTCATAAACTTCATTGCTTAATGTTTCCCCAAAGAAGTTGTCATAGTAAACGAGTTTACTTTGTTCAATTAATGCGCTATGGTCCGCCCCTTGCACATCCTCACACGTTAAGCCACCTAACTGTGTATAAGCTAAATGAATTAATAACTCACGAATCGTCATATGTTCTTGTGACACCTCTAATGAACGATATACATAATATAACCTCTTGCGAATGTCATCATTACTTAGCTTTTTATGGTTATGGTAGATAATACAACGTTGATTTTCACTACATGCGCTACATACATTCCAGTTCTCAGGCTCGTTCCATTTCTCCATAATTTTTAATGCATTTTCAGCTGTCGAAATATGAAGTAAATTATAAACTTGTAAATCTGGAAATTGTCCTTGTTGCTCAGACACTAATAACTGCGAAGTAATGATTTTACGAATACTTGCTAATCGTTCATCAGCTTGCAAAGAAGATGTAAGCTTTCCTTCGTTTGCTGCAATTAAATAATAAATCGGCGCTTTACTCTCTATATACTGCGCAAGTAAATTAAGCTCTCGTAAGATAACCTCATCTGTTAACTCAGATAAGTCTTTAATGATACGAATTTCGTAACCATTATATGTAATGCTATCAATACCTTCCTCGCTCCACGTTGTTAGAACTGTATCAGTTAAAGCATTGTAAACATTGCGACAAATACGTGTTTTACCATCGCCTGCATTGCCTGTGATAATTACAGATTTTGGTTGTTGCTTAAAAATATTTATAATGTCGTTATTAGTTGTTGTTTCAATATTATGGCGCATATCACTCGCATGCTCATCATAAATTTTGGTGTTATCTGCAGTCGTAATATCATATTGCTTAATAAAAGCTACCATATCGTTTGTTTTATTCATTGGTGTCTATGTCCCCCTCTATTTCTACTTATACTTCTTTAGCTACATTTTATGCCAGTTTATCATAAAACGACTAGACTTTGGGTCTGAATTCAATAATCTGTACCATAAATGTATATATTTTTATTATCTTATTACTATATATTCATTCATTTAAATAAATTTTTTTGTATATAAATACATAACAAAAATTTTATATTCGTTTTAACCACTCGTCATTTCACTCGTTTACAATTAGTGGTTTTTTTTGCATTTATGAAAACTTTAGGGGAACATCAGTTGCGTTTCGCTATTAAAACGACATAAAAGTAGGTTAATTGGCCGAAAATAGGCTTAAAACGTATGAAAACGGGGGTTTTTGGGGGTGTATTGTCGTTTTAATGCACTTTTTGTCGTTTTAGTGCACTTTTTGTCGCTTAATGCGCTTCGATAAATGTTTTTTTCGTTGGTATAGTGAAGCTACCATGGAATATACGCTTGTGCACAAGTAAAAGGACGTTACGATTTGAAGTCGATAATGTATGAAGATTTGTATATGCAATACAAGCCAATGATTCAATCTATTATTTCGGAATTACATGTACAGCATGATTATGCCCATTTTGAGCAAATTGGCAGGGTCGCACTGTGGCAAGCGCAGCAACGTTTTACAACGGGTGATGCGAGCACATTTGGCGCTTTTGTTTATGTTAAAGTGCGCGGTGCGATGTTGGATGAGTTTCGACGTAATGCGCGCTATGCGCAACATTCGGTATTAGTGGAGACCTTCCCGACGGTGGCGGTTGCACCTTATGATATTGATGTGAAGGAGTTAATGGAGGAAGCGCTAGCGCACGTATCTACAGCGGATGGTGAGTTATTTCGGTTGTTGTATGTGGAGCAGTATACGCTTAAAGAGGTGAGTGAGTTGTGGGATATGCCGTATAAAACGGTGACGCGTCGGCACGCGCGGCTCATGCATAAGTTACGCGCAGTAAAGGCTAAGCTTCTTTAAAACATAGCTTGTCATTTTGTTTTTTGAAGAAACGGTCATAAGCATCAAAAAAAGAGCGTACTTTTTAGAGTACGCTCTTTGCATGGGCAATAGCAGTCGCTAGCATTTCTTCGGTTGCGGCAATACCGCTTGCTGTGGTTGTTGGTAAATGGTCAATCCCATCCGTCCCGTGACGCATGAGTATAGCCGCATGTGCGCCTTCTAGTAATGGCACATCAAGGCGTGAGTCACCTGCAGCATAAATAAAGTTTGCGCCGCATTGTTCGGCTACATAGGCGGTTGCCTGCCATTTGGTTAAGTAGCTTGGCACAAAGTATAGCTTACGCCCTTGTTGTGACATCGTAAAGCCCAGCTCACGCGCTACGTTTACCGCTTCTTTTGGTGCAGGCTTTGTCGTAATGGCATACATAAAGTGCTGTACATCATAATGGCGCTCTACCCCGTCAAGTTGGGTCATGTAACGGTACATCTGCGCATATTTTGGGTTAGCCTGTGCCGTAATATGCTGTGCCCAGCGCGCATCAGGCTCCCCTTTATACAACACTTCTGCCCCGTTGGTTGTAATCGCATAACGCGGTTGTAAAGCCGTAATACCAAAAATACGGTTATACTGCGCGGTGGTACGCGTAGTCACAGGTACAAAGTGCGCATGGTCATTTAACCACGCAAGCTGTGTTAACGCCTGATCACTCATATAACTAAGCGGCTCGCCGTTATAGTTTTCTACGAGGGTGAGCGGTACAGTGGTCGGGTACTCGGTTAAAAAGCGTTTAGAGTACAATAACGTGCGGTCTAAGTCACTCGCTAATAAAAAGCTCATCCTATAGGTCGAATTAAGCCGCAACAAGCATAATTCATCGCTTGGTATGGCTCGACCGTCACCCCTCTCTCCTTCGCAAGTTGAAAGATGTGCGTCAAGCTTGGGTCATTCATATCTTTGACAAGGATTTTCCACGGCATGCGGCGCAGTAGCACGCGTGTGGTTTCGCCTACGCCTGGCTTTACAAGATTATGATCTACAATGCCGTAGTGCTCCTGAATGGTAATAATATCGCGCATCCCCGCCCAGGTAACAGTACGGTCACTCGCTTGGATTACCGCGAGTTGCTTAGTAATGGCATCTTTTGCTTCGGCAAACTCGCCCACAATTGTGGCAATATACGCACGCGACACATCCTTACTCGCTAACTCATGGTATACCTTAGCCCCGTGAAAATCATGTGGTCCAATTAACTTATCATTGAGTACGCTACGGCTCACAAGCCCTGATACTACCGAGTTAAGGCAAGAGCTAGGAATTAAAAAATCTTTACGCGTACCAAAGTAAGTGGCACATTCCGCAGGGTCCGCTAATACAGCAAGGTCTGCGCTAATATGCGTGCCGTTAAGCTCGTTAAAGGCATCTACGGCGGTAATTAATTGTTCGGTAATGGCGCCTTTGCCCGTCCAGCCATCCACAAAGACAATCGTGCGCTCAGGGTGCTGCTTTGTAATATAACTTAGCGCATTGGTATCAATGCCGCGTCCCCGAATGATGGAGATGCTGTAGTGCGGCACGTCAACACCTTTCGTTTGGAGGTAGCGTTTTAGCAAGATGCCTACGGGTGTACCCGCACGTACAAGTGAAACAAGCACAATGTCCTCGCCCTTTTCGGCAAGTAACAGCTCACCTACCACCCCCGTCGCAATCGCAACCTCGCGCTTATACTGCGTGAGTGATTGCTTATATAACTGCCAGTAGTCCTTGCTTGGCTCATACTCAATCGGTAACATTTCCGAATAATGCACGCCTGCCTGGATGGCACGCTCTCTAGCCTCATTGCTTTGTTCGAGCTTAGCGTCTGTAATGTCCTTTAATAAAAATGTGACATCTTGCGGCTCATAGCTGCTAATAACTTGCATAAAAACCCCTCCTCTACATCGTAACTACATAAATGGTACTCGCATGAAACGGACGTACAAGCTCAGCGATTTGCTCATCCGTCGCATCGCGCTCTAGTATAATCATTACTTCGTCATACTGCGCTACATTATAAATATAATGCGTAATAGCCGCTTCTTCTGGCGCTTGAAATTGATAGCGTGCTGTAATCGGGTACTGCGGGGCATCGTACACATAAATCGGGCTGCGCGTTGTCGCGTGATACCACACATCTTCTCCCATATAACTCGCTACCTTCATAGGTACATACATAAACTCCCCCGTACCAATAACAGCTGTGCGCCCTGTACGTAATGGCACTAATGCCTGTGCCACTTGTTGGCAATAAGCGGCAAGTGACGCATTTGTCCCAAAGCGCCCCGTATCACGTAAATACCCTTGATATTTAGGTGCTTTTGGGACCGTAATACGCGTAAACTGTGCCGCCTCACCCGTTAAGCTTGGTTGCTCCTGTAAGGCAATCGCACCCGACGTTGTTACGGTACCACGCACTAAGCTATAAAATTGTAGCTCAATCCCGAGTTGCTTAGCAAAATCTTTAGTACGTGCTTCGTGCTCAGCGGTACGCCAATCCAGTAAAGACAGCACCACATACTTTTTATGCGCAAAGCGCTCTTGCAGTGAAGCAATAATATTCATTGCGGTTTTGCCTGTAGTAATTTCGTCATCTACTAAAATAATCGTATCTCCGCGCATAAATAATGCCTCGTCAGCATAGCAACGTTGGTCTGTTGCGTGAGAGTGCTCCTCCTCAAAATACAGCGTAACGGGTTGATCGACTACCTCGCGCGTGGAGTGAATATAGTGCGTGTTGGCTAAGCAGTCATACACACCATGCCCTAGTGCGGTAGCGGTTTCGGCAAAGCCAATAACTAGCGCATCTCCTACATTAAGCGTTAACTGCTGCGCTACTTCATACGCTCGCATAATCGCCGCTTCGTCTTTCGTCTGCAATGCTTGCGCTAATACCGCACGCTCCGCTACTTGCTTCCCTGTCGTTTGCTCATAATACGTTACCGCAAGTAATGCCGAAGCAATTAGCGGCAGTTGCGGACGCAGTGGCAAGTGCTTGCCAAGTACTGTACTCACAAATAAAAATGCGCGTTTTTTATTAATGCGTAATGCCATTTTGTACAGCTCACCGTAATTATGCGGGGCTGTGGTCACTGTGACCGCTAAATCCTCATAGCGATGCACAGAGGTCTTCGTAAGTTTTTCCATGTGCTAACACCCCATATACTAGCGCGCGTACTGCGATTTTTTGTGCCCAGCGCAGATGCGGCTTTGTTTCATTCATTTTATTACGAAATTCACTACTAAATACACCATTTGTTGTGGTGCTATGAGCCAAAATGGCGCTCGCATCTTGGTACTCCTCTAAAGTCACTGCCTGCAATGCTTGCACAATAGCTAAATGGCTTGGGTGGATAACGGTTTTACCAACAATCCCATTCGCGCGGTCAAGCTGTACTTCTCGCACTAAACCTGCACGGCTCGCCTCGTCAAAATACTCCCATACAGGGCCAGACACAACATAGGCTTGTGGTGCGCGCATAAAAACATTTAATGTATCTGTAATTAACTCACGCACAAGCCCAATATCATAAATGGGCGTACGCGCATCGCGGCGCAATCCGTATAGCCCGCATAAATCAGTTGCGCCAATACGGATATTTAGCACCCAATCGGCATAGCCATCAATGCATGTTTTAAGCGCTAGTAACTCCGCCATACGCTGTTCTTTATATAATACATGCGTAGACTCTAAAATCGGCATCGCATATAACGGACGCACAAGCCCTTGATTTAGTGTAGCCAGTGTCGTAAAATACGCGCCTGCATTTGCGGTCGAAAACTTCGGAAAAATAAAGCCCGTAATAACTGCCGCATACGCTCGTAACACAGGTGCTAGGCGCACAAATTGCTCAGGTGAACGCAGCCGAATAAAAATAAAAGGCAAATCACCATCCGCTGGTAGTGCCGCTAAATGCGTAAGCAACGAACGCTCCGCCGCTTCGACCTCATTGTCGGCAATGGCATCCTCTAAACAAATCGCTAAGGTGCGTAAATAAGCAAATTTTTGCGTAGTAATTAATGTGCTAATATCCTCACGCGTTGCTGGCATATACAGCAGTGCACCAAGCCCGTAAGCAATATGCTCGCGTGGGCTCATATTAGTTAGCGCCGTTGGTCGTTTCGCAAATAGCGCGTCAGGTAAATGTGAAAAATAGTGCATCTCGCACCTCCTTGTGAGTAAAAAAGAGGGCCCACATAAGCGGCCCTCTTTGCATTATGCAGCTTTCTTGTTGTTCATTGCATGTACAACGAATGTCAGCGCAAACATTACAATTAAAATAATAAAGAACACAACGTGCGAAATCTCAAAGCCAAAGACGCTTAGTAACATCTTCGCCGCAATAAGTAAAATTAATAGGTACGCGGTTGTTTCTAGCTCAGGCACACGCTCGATTAATTTTAAAAATACGCCCGCAATCCCACGCATCATTAAAATACCAATCATACCACCTAGTAGTAGCACCCACACCTTTTCACTTACACCAAAGGCCGCAAGTACACTATCCACCGAAAACGCAATATCCATTAACTCTACTGCGACTACAGTACCCCAAAACGTACCAAAAATACGCATTAGGAAGCCTTTTGCTTTCATATCCTCGATTTCTTCCTCCGTGCCGCCACCTTTGGATTTTTCGATAAAGTATTGGATGGCAAGCCATGCTAAGTAAGCTGCACCTAATACTTTTACCCACCAAAGCTTAATTAAAAATACCCCAACACCAATCGCAAGGAAGCGGAAGAAGTACGCCCCAATTAACCCGTAAAACAATGCTTTTTTACGCTGTTTTTCTGGCAGGTGACGCACCATAACAGCAAGCACTAGCGCATTATCCGCTGATAGTAAACCTTCGATAATAACTAATGTACCAATTAAGCCCCAGTTTACAGGGTCAGACAGTACCTTAATCCACATATCTAAATCAAAAAATGAAGCGTACGTTGATAATATTCCATTAAGTAGTTCCATGCTCTGCCTCCATTGTCAGCAACAAACGGCTGCTCTTATACTTCTAAGCCATAGTTGCGGCACAGCGCAGCTAAGCCACCCGAGAAGCCAGAACCAATAGCATTAAATTTCCATTCATTGCCGTGACGGTATAACTCACAAAATACCACAGCTGTTTCGATTGAGAAGTCTTCACCTAAATCAAAGTGTAATAACTCCTCGCCTGTTGCCTCGTCTACAAAACGTACAAAGGCGTTGGATACTTGACCAAAGTTTTGACCGCGTCCCTCTGCATCATGGATCGTTACCGTAATACCAATGCGCTCCACGTGCGCTGGGATTTTAGAGAAATCAACGATAATTTGCTCATCATCGCCGTCCCCTTCGCCCGTACGGTTATCGCCTGTATGGATAACTGATTTACTTGGGTGCTCTAAATTATTGTAAAAAACAAAGTCTAAATCATTTTGACAGCGGTTGCTCGCGTCTACTAAAAATGCCGATGCATCTAAGTCAAACTCTTGCCCGCCTGAGTATTTGTTAGTATCCCAGCCTAGCCCGATAATCCCGCGCACAAGGCTTGGGTTGGTTTTTGTTAAATCAATTTTTTGACCTTTTGATAATGTAATTGCCATCAGTGATGCCCTCCTTATACTTGTAAGCCGTAATCACGTACGAGTGATGCTAATCCGCCTTGGTAACCTGAACCAATTGCGTTAAACTTCCATTCACCACCATGACGGTATAACTCGCCGACAACGATAGCTGTCTCGATAGAGAAGTCTTCGCCTAAATCATAACGAATGACCTCTGTATTCGTTGCTGCATCCACAATACGCACATAGCTGTTTGACACTTGACCAAAGTTTTGACCGCGTGCTTCTGCATCATGGATCGTAATTGTAAAGGCGATTTTTTCGATTGAGGCAGGTACGCCTGGTAAATCAATTTTGATTACCTCATCGTCACCATCGCCCTCGCCTGTTAAGTTGTCGCCTGTATGTACGACTGAGCCAGCGCCGCCCTGTAAATTGTTGAAGAAAACAAAGTCTTGTTCGCTTGCACACTTACCTGCTGCATCTAGTAAAAATACCGATGAATCAAGGTCAAAATCTTGACCGCCATCATATTTATTTGTATCCCAGCCTAGCCCTACTACGATATTTGTAAGACCTGGATTGCCTTTTGTTAAATCTACTTTTTGACCTTTGCTTAGTGAAATTGCCATTGTCTATTCCCCCTATTTACATTTGTATGTTCACGCTTACTTACTATAGTGCTGTAGCATTGCGGATAAGTTAGCATCCGTTGAGCCTGAGCCAATTGCGCCAAACTTCCAATCACTGCCATGACGGTAAATTTCGGCAACTGTTAAGCTTGTTAGCCCTTGGTAGTTATCAGATAGGTTAAACTTGATGAGTTCTTCCTTCGTTGTATCGTTAACAACACGAATATAGGCATTTGCTACTTGTCCAAAGTCCTGCTTACGACGCACGCAGTCATAAATATTAACAACGAAGATTAAACGGTTGACTTCTTGTGGGATGCGGCTTAATTGCACAATCACTTGCTCATCATCGCCATCGCCTTCACCTGTTAGGTTGTCACCTGTGTGCTGTACACCGCCACATGGGCTTGTTAGGTTGCCAAAGTATACGAGGTCATTATTATGTTTAAAGCTGTCATCACGTAGCATAATTACTGATGCGTCAATATCCATATCAGCACCGCCACCGCCGCCACCAAATAAGCCGCCTAACAGTCCACCTCGTTTTTGTTCGATTGGATCCCAGCCTAAGCCTACTACGAGACGCTCTAATGTAGGGTTACCTTTTGTTAAGTCAATACGCTGACCCTTTTGTAATACGATAGCCAATACAACCACTCCTTTGCCTTCTATTAGTTACAAGCAATCCGTAACCTAAGCCTATTGTACGAAATTCATTTTATGAGTGTCAAATTATTCCTAAAAAAATACGGAGAGGGTTACTCGCTTATGACTAGTTTACTAGCGTGTAGTCCCACTTTTTTCACTCAGTACTAAGTAATACGTGTGAGTTGATAATTGGTTTCATATATTTCGCGCTAGAAGTTGACGTTGTACGGCTTTCGTTGTACGTTTGTTAGGTGAAGGAGTGAAAGCATGAAGAAGTGGCTATTAATTGGTGTGCTGGCGTTACTCGTAGGCTGCCAACAAGCGGAGGACGCTAATTTTTACAGCATTAAAGATCGAGGCGATGTGATGGTCATCGAAAACATTTTCCTTGAAGCCGAAAAAATCGACGAGACGTTAGATATTGCGACAGCCGACTATCATTTAAAATTACTCGGCAATGAGTATTATGTATGGAAGGACGAAGGCGACGCAGGTAAGCTCGTTTATCAATACGATACGAGTAAGGCCTATGCCTTTAATGATTTATCACGCATTACAACGATTATAGAACGTAAATAAATACAAAAAAGAACGACGCTACGAGAGCGTCGTTCTTTAGTTAGTTTCAACTAAGTGTTTGCCTTAATCCGAGGATTAAAGTTTTGTTACGTTAGCAGCTTGTGGTCCGCGGTTGCCTTCTACAACTTCGAATTCCACTTTTTGACCTTCGTCAAGTGTTTTGAAACCGTCGCCTTGGATAGCTGAGAAGTGTACGAAAACGTCGTTTTCGCCGTCAACTTCGATAAATCCAAAACCTTTTTCTGAGTTAAACCATTTTACTGTACCTTGTTTCATTAAGAAAACCTCCAAAAAATAAATGTAACAATATGTAATTCTTCACAGATGTAAAAATTCACATATTACAAAAAGTACCGTTACGAACCCGATGACTCTTTGTAATATGTGAATCTCGTGGATTTGCGAGTGAATCAATTTAATTGTTACCCTTAGTATACATACCATTCATAAAATTGTCAATAAATCTTTTGAATAAATAATCCGTGGTAAATTTGCGCGTCATCTTCGCACGCTTCGCAGTAGCTAATTTCGTCCTCACACCAGAACGCAAACATGCCATCCTTCGACTGTTCATTGTTATAGTTAGCACGGAAATCGACAAGTTGCTGTTCGAGATTTTTTTGAGCTTCTTCTATAGTAGAGAATGTTTTTTGTTGCTCAATGGTTTGCTCCCAGCCCTCAAATTGCCACCAAGGCTCATAGTCTGCCTTCATATAGATGACTTTGTACATATTTATAACTCCCTTTGCTTATACTAGTGCTAAAGACTAGCAAAAAAACTTTTTTATTTACCTCTTAATTATAGCAATACCCTACATATAAGCAAAACAATTGGTCTTTTTAAACAAAGAAATTTCAGTTTACTAGCTACTAAACAAAGTAGGAATATGATACTATGAAAATGAAATACATCTATTTTATCATAGGGGGTTTTTAATAAATGTTTGCTTCCTTTAGACCGAAAGCCAACGTGCAAGATTTATTTAAACGTGGGACAGATTTACAAGTCACGGGGCGCTTTAAAGACACACTTGCTTTCAATAATTTTACGAGCACTACGCAAGTGCATTTACGCGAATTATGCGATAAACTTCAGCACGCACAGCCTTCCATCCAACAAATTTTTACGGAATACTTAGCAGAAATCTCACCTACTGGTACTAACCGCATTGAAATGAAATATGTGGAACGTTACTTAGATATGTTCTTTCTGCATGAGCGTGATAGCAATTACGTCGAAAAAACTGTTAAATTTTTTAATATGTTTAGAGAGCGCGGCTACGAAGCTGGTAAAGTCATTGTTGTCTTTAACCAATTTGCGTTTTATGTGACAACACATATTTTGCACAATTTTGGCTACAAACCAAATACAGCATTTGAATTACTGCAATCCTTCCAAGCAGCTGTTAACGTAGATCAACAGCTATTAATTGAAGCGCAGGACGAACGACTTATGGAGAAAGTCGTTGGCGAAATTTCTTCATTAATGGATGTTAACGCACGCATTATGTATATGAAGGATTTGGTTTTTAGCCTTGATCGTCAGTCTGAGGAGTTGCAATCGTCAACCGCAGCCACTGAGCAAATTGCCGCCTCTATTAACGAAGTAGCCCGCTCATCGTCACGTATCTCTGAAAAAACAACAGAGTCACTCGACAACGCGACAGCAGGTAAAAATGCGATTGAGCATGCCCTCACTGAAATCTTTAAAACAGAAGAAACGTTTTCTTCTATTGTATTGTCATTTGCGGAGTTACAAAAGCGCGTAAATGACATCGAAAACGTTGTGACACTTATTAACCAAATTGCTGACCAAACAAATTTACTAGCACTTAATGCTTCCATTGAAGCGGCACGCGCTGGCGAACACGGCAAAGGTTTTGCAGTAGTAGCTCAAGAAGTACGCAAATTAGCAGAAGGCACAGTGTCTGCACTCTCTGAGGTTTCTGGCAATGTACAGCACCTAAAAAGCTACTCTAATGATGTATCGCACTCTATTACTAATACAACGGCCATTATTAAAGATGCAACGGACGAGGCACGTGAGTCATTACCACTGCTTAATGCCATTGTAGAAGCCTTTGAAGACATTAGTTTTGATGTAACCAATACCGCAGCCATCTCTGAGGAGCAGGCCGCAGCAATTGATGAAGTATCACAGCGCATGGTCGAGATTTCGGATTTACAGGAGGATATTCGCCAATATGGTCAAGATACCTCACGTGATATTCACCTAATGGGTAAAGAAATCAACCGCTTCCGCTTAGATTTAATCGAACAAAACAACATCCAACTGTCAAGCATTGCCCTACTCCAGCTCTCTAAAGCTGACCATATATTATGGAAGTGGCGCGTGTACAATATGTTCTTAGGGCTAGAAGACATTGACCCAAGCTCTGTAACCTCGCACCACGATTGCCGCCTTGGTAAATGGTACGACTTACCGCGCACTAAACAGCGCTTTGCTAACAATAAAGAGTACCAAGACATGGATCCTTACCATATTGAAGTGCATAACTGCGCGAAAAAAGCAGTGGAGGCCTTTAACCGCGGCGACATCCAAACCGCTGAGGCGCACCTTGCTTGCTTAGACACTGCTTCACAGCAAGTGCTTCACTATATCGAACAACTCATCAGCCTTCTACAAAAAGAGCGCTTAATGAGCTAACAACAAGGCTAGACCACAATAAAATGTACCCTATAAGATAGACACTTGAAAAAGGTCATCTTATAGGGTGCTTTTTGTTTATAATGAGAAAAAACGATGCGGAGAACAAAGATGACAAAACACTATTTTACGTTAGCTCAACAAAAAGAATTAAGAAAAAATCCATATGTAAAAGCCGTTAGTGAAAAAGCAATTACGTATACGGACGAATTTAGACGATTATTTATTGCCCAAAATGAAACTGGAAAGCTACCAAGAGAAATTTTTGAAGCAGCTGGTTTTGATATCGATATCATCGGTATGACTCGTGTACAAAAATGTGCGGCTCGTTGGAGAAAAGCATTTAAAAAAGATGGTATCCGTGGTTTAGAAGATACGAGAAAACATGGTTCTGGACGTTCTCTTGAAAGAGAATTGAGTATGGAAGAAAAGTATGCCCGACTGGAAGCGAAAATGCGTTTACTAGAAGCGGAAAATGAACGCTTAAAAAAGATCGATTTACTCGAAAGGCAGCTGTTGGAACAGAAGAAAAACTAGCACCCAAACTAAAATTTGAATTAATCCATGAAACGATTAAAAAATATAACTTAAAAAGCATGGTGAGTTATCTTTGTGAAGTATTACAAGTATCACGCTCAGGCTATTATAATTATTTCGCTCAAACATCCGTTGAACGAAGAACGATGAAACATCAGGCTGATGAACGCGTAAAAGATGAGATTTTAAAAGCGTATCAATTTAAACGACGTCATAAAGGCGCTCGTCAAATTAAAATGACGCTTCAAAACCAATATAAAATTACGTACAATCTCAAGCGTATTCGTCGTATTATGAAAAAATTCGGCATCATCTGCCCCATTCGGAAAGCGAATCCTTACCGAAGAATGGCGAAAGCAACGAAGGAACATCGTACGTGTACGAACGAATTACAACGCAACTTTAAGCAAGGTGTGGCAGGCAAAGTCTTATTAACAGATATCACATATTTGACGTATTGAAACGGCAAACGTGCTTATTTATCAACGATTAAAGACGCTGAAACGAACGAAATTCTCGCCTATGAAGTGTCGGATTCTTTACAGCTGGACATTGCATTAAATACCTTAAAAAAATCAAGAAAACATACGCACTTCACAAAGGATGCCTTTATCCATTCTGATCAAGGATGCCATTATACGAATCCAAAATTTCAAGCACTGGTGAAGAAAATGAAACTAGGGCAATCGATGTCACGTAGAGGAAACTGTTGGGATAATGCGCCCCAAGAATCGTTCTTTGGGCATTTTAAAGATGAAACGTACATCAAAGAATGTGAAACACTTGAGGATGTGAAGCGAGAAGTAAAAAGCTATATGACCTATTACAATCATTATCGAGGGCAATGGAATTTAAAAAAGCTGCCGCCTGTAAAATACAGACAGCAGCTCCAACAATTTGCCTAACCTTTTTCAAAATGTCCTTTACAAAGGGTACACTTTACAACGGGTCTAGCCTTTTATGTCAACTACCCCCACTTAAACGCTAAAGCGTTTTGAAGTGGGGGCTTGTGTCACCTAAAAAGGCGGGTTACTTACTTCGCAAGCAACCTTTACACTTATACCTACCCAATAGTGCAAACGGTCTTACAGACCTCCTATCTTAGCGTGGTGGTATATGAGGATGGTTGACTTCACCCCTACGGAAAAGGCTATACCTTAACCGTAACTGTATCTGAAATGTATTCAATTCCTTTTCGATACAGATTCATGGCACCGATGCGGTCGTCATTCGATTGATAAGAGCAGTTGACACACGTAAATGTATGTGTTTTTTTATTGCGATTTCGCTTATCTACATGACCGCATTTCGGACACGTTTGGCTTGTATATTTCGGGGAAACAACAATCACCTTATGTCCGTATAGTTGTGCCTTATATTCAAGGAATTGTCTAAATTGATAGAACGCCCACGAAACGCTAACATAACGGTTTTTGACATGGACTTTCTCGGTTGCTTGACGTACACCTGTTAAATCCTCTACTACAAATAACGTACCTTTTGGATAACGTTCAACGAGTGCCTTTGTGACTTGATGGTTGACATCGCGTACGTAACGGTTTTCTCGTTGCCCTATTGCACAAATACGCTTACGTGAGGAAGTTGTTTGAAGGCATTCGCCTATTGGCATTAGCATAGAAACAAAAACTCTTGGAACAAGAGGGTTAGCTCGGTCAGTTTTCGTTGGCTAGTAAAAGCAACGATAAGTCGAGAAGCCCCCACTTCAATTAGACCGCAAGGTCAATAAGTGGTGGGTAGTTCACTTGCATAGTTTTCCTTCGGGGTCGGGTGTAAGTCCCAACCGGCGGTATAGCCCGCGAGCTCTTTGGAGCAGGATTTGGTGAAATTCCAGAGCCGACAGTACAGTCTGGATGAGAGAAGGAAGTGGCAAAAAAACTAGCGTACGCGCTGGTTTATTTCGCAATGCCTACTTCACAAGCCCCTGTTAGATGCAGCGGGCTTTTTATTATTTTGAGGAGGTGCTTTTTGGATGGAACAACGATTTATGCAATTTGCGCTACAACTTGCGCAAACAGGTAAAAACCAAACGTCCCCTAACCCACTTGTTGGTTGCGTGATTACTAAGGGTGAGGATATTGTTGGCTTTGGCGCACATTTAAAAGCGGGTGATGCTCATGCGGAGGTCAACGCACTAAAAATTGCCGGTGATAAGGCCGAGGGTGCTAATGTTTACGTCACATTAGAGCCGTGCAATCATACAGGGCAAACAGGTGCTTGCGTAGATGCCTTAATTGCGGCTAATGTCGCGCATGTTTTTATTGCTACGCTTGACCCTAACCCGCTTGTTGCAGGTAAAGGTGCTAGGCGCTTAGAACAAGCAGGTATTGCCGTTCACGTTGGACTTTTAGAGACAGAGGCTAAAGCATTAAACGCACCGTTCTTTCATTTCATTTCACAGCATCAGCCTTATGTAACGTTAAAACAAGCCATCTCGCTTGATGGCAAAATTACAGCAAGTAAGGGTGAGCAAACCTTTATTACAGGCCAAAAGGTCAAGGAGGATGTGCATTTAGCACGCGCACACCATGATGCCATTTTAGTTGGCACAAATACGGTATGTATTGATGATCCGAGCCTAACGAATCGCCTAAGCACGACGAAAAAACAGCCCATTCGCGTGATTATTGACCGCTTCGGCAAAATCCCTGCGAGTGCTACGGTATTTACGGACCATGCCGCACCTACGTGGCTTTTTACAAGTGAACCACGTGAGCTTGCACGCGTGCGAGTTTTTGTACTCGACAACTGTACCCTTGGCAATGTACTACGCCGCCTAGCAGACGAAGGCATTATGACGCTTTATGTCGAGGCAGGTTGTGGCATTGCGGACGCCTTTTTGCAACAAGGCTTTGTGCAAAAAATGATTACCTATGTTGCACCAAAATTATTAGGTAGCGACGCCCTTCCCATGATTACCAAAGCACTACCCCGTCCGTTTAAATTTGATGAGGTAGTGCGCATTGGCGAAGATATTAAAATTACGATGACGCTAAAATGAGGTGAGCTTTTGTTTACAGGTATTATCGAAGAATTTGGCACGATTAACAGTATGACAATGGGTAAAGAGGCAATCGCCTTCACCATTGGGGCACACGATATTATAGCGGATATGCATATTGGCGATAGCATCGCAGTAAATGGCGTATGCCTTACCGTTACTAGCTTTACAACGTCAAGTTTTACAGCAGACGTCATGCCAGAAACCGTGCGTGCAACAACACTCGCTAGCTTACAAACAGGCGAACGCGTTAACCTTGAGCGCGCTATGGCAGCTAATAAACGGTTTGGTGGGCACTTTGTGGCAGGCCATGTGGATGAGGTAGGCACGATTTTACGTAAGCGCCCCTTCTCTAACGCAGTATATGTGGATATTAAAATCTCACGCGAGGCAAGCGCCTTACTTATACCGCGCGGCTCGATTGCGGTTGATGGCATTAGCCTTACTATTTTTGCCTTACAACCAGAGCTGGTAACGGTTTCGCTCATCCCACATACATTTGACCAAACTACACTTGGCTTTAAGCGCGAGCGCGATACCGTCAATATCGAAACCGATATGCTCAGCAAATATGTAGCACGTCAGCTTCAAGGACAAAATAGTAAAGTAACAGCAGATTTTTTACGACAAAACGGATTTTAAGGTGGTTATACAATGTTTCATACAATAGAGGAAGCACTAGCAGATTTAAAGCAAGGCAAAATGATTATCGTAGTAGACGACGAAAACCGCGAAAATGAAGGTGACTTTGTTGCACTCGCAGAGCTTGCGACACCTGAAGTCATTAACTTTATGGCAACGTATGGCAAGGGGTTAATTTGTACACCACTAAGCCCGGCCATTGCGAGCCGTTTGCAACTTGCCCCAATGGTCGCACGCAATACGGATTTTCATCAAACCGCATTTACCGTAAGTGTGGATCATATGGAAACAACAACTGGCATTAGCGCCTTTGAGCGTGCCAAAACAATCGAAAAACTCATCGACCCTACCGCAAAAGCGTCAGACTTCCGTCGTCCTGGTCATGTTTTTCCTTTGATTGCCAAGCCTGACGGTGTACTTGCACGCCCTGGTCATACCGAGGCAGCTGTCGATTTAGCGATGCTTGCGGGGAGCACGCATGCAGGTGTCATTTGCGAAATTATGAATGCGGACGGCACAATGGCGCGCCTACCTGAGCTTCAACAAACAGCGCAAACCTTAAATATGAAAATCATTACTATCGAGGCTTTAATTGCCTACCGTCTCGAAAAAGAACAAGTCATTACGCGCGAGGCTACTGTTGTGATGCCAACTACTGCTGGTGATTTTACGATGATTGGCTACAGCAATACGCTTGATGATAAGGAGCATATTGCGTTAACTAAAGGCTCGCTACATGAAGCCGAAGCTCCGCTCATCCGCATTCATTCGGAGTGCTTAA
The DNA here is from genome assembly GCA_000935965.1 of Metalysinibacillus saudimassiliensis. GTDB lineage: Bacteria > Bacillota > Bacilli > Bacillales_A > Planococcaceae > Metalysinibacillus > Metalysinibacillus saudimassiliensis. The sequence goes on along the minus strand of LN483073.1, from coordinate 418,424 downwards.
CAGGTGATGTCTTTGGCTCTAAACGTTGTGATTGCGGACCTCAACTACAAGCCGCCTTAACAGCCATTGAGCAAGACGGTACAGGCGCAGTGCTTTATATGCGACAAGAAGGGCGCGGCATTGGGTTATTAAATAAACTCAAAGCTTATGAGCTACAAGAGCAAGGCTATGACACAGTAGAGGCTAATGAAATGTTAGGCTTTGCGAGCGAGCTACGCGATTACCGCCTATGTGCGCAAATGCTTAAAGACTTAGGCGTTACAACGGTACGTCTACTAACTAATAACCCTGACAAAGTAGCACAACTTGAGCGCTACGGTATTACGGTTAATGCACGCATCCCACTCATTGCAGGGTTAGCACAAGAAAACGCCAACTATATGGCAACCAAAAAACATAAAATGCAACACGCACTTTAAGGAGGAAATTAACATGGTAAACACAATTCAAGCACAATTAGTCGGTACACAATTAAAGGTAGGCATTGTTGTAGGTCGCTTTAACGAGTTTATTAACGACAAATTACTAGCTGGCGCAGTAGACGGGCTTAAACGTCATGGTGTCGCGGAGGACAATATCGAAGTGGTATGGGTACCTGGGGCTTTTGAAGTACCGTTTATCGCTAAAAAAATGGCAGAAGGCAAAAAATACGATGCCGTTATTGGTTTAGGCACTGTCATTCGTGGCGCTACAACACATTATGACTATGTATGTAATGAAGCAGCTAAAGGCATTGCCCAAGTCGGCTTGCAAACAGGCGTACCAACCATTTTTGGTATCGTCACAACCGAAACCATCGAACAAGCTATTGAGCGCGCTGGCACTAAAGCTGGCAATAAAGGCTATGACGCTGCCGTTGCCGCAATCGAAATGGCAAACCTTACAAAATTACTATAAAACAAAGAGGCTAAGGGACATTCCCCTAGCCTCTTTTTGCATGCTGGATACGTTGGACGAGTGTCCCAATCACTACTAATGCAAGCCCTACGCCTGCACCTATTAGCTGATCAGCTAGCACTTCGCCAGCTCGTAGGTAACGCATCAAAAATGTGCCGCCAAAAATCACCAGTGTAATTAAACCAAGCTGTCTTATCATGATGCCCATTTGCATATTACAACCTCCAAACAATCACTCAGGCTATACCTGTCTATGCTAAAATAGAGTTATGCAAAGTATGTTTTATAGTAGCCACCAATGTGACCTGTGTTATCAATTACGAAAATAAATTCGTCTGTTTCGTTTTTCACTTCGTATTGTTTACCTACTGTTAAAACGTTTGATACTAAATATTTCGCTGCATCCGTATGTGTACACGTTACCGTACGTAAAGTTGGCGAATCTTTCCATGTATTATGAAGCATAGCAATCTCTCCTCGTTTAAAAATTCATCCTCTCTAGTGTATACGATTTTTACGCATTTGTGGAGAGCTGGAGGTGAAATTTATGAGTGTACCGATTTGGTTTTACGTTGTTGCCTTCTCACTCGTCATTGTATTTGTTATTATTGCGGAATGGAACTCACGTCGTTAATATGTGTTAACTAAGGTAAATATACAGTTGACTTAAAAACTTCACTCCACTAAACTAGAAATATACTAGTTATTGGAGTGATACTTGATGGCAACTACAGTTCAACAAGCACGCGCAGGTAGTAAATTTTCGACAGTTGATATGGTATACTGTGCGTTATTTTCGACACTTATGATGATTGGCGCAAACATTACGGCTTTTGCCCCGTTCCTTGTGGTAGGCGGCGTGCCAATTACGCTACAATCTTTTTTTGCAACATTAGCAGGGCTAGTGTTAGGTGCACGTAAAGGTGCAATCGCTATGCTCGTTTATACTTTAATTGGGCTAGCAGGTGCGCCGGTCTTTGCTCAGTTTAAAGGCGGCATATCTATGATTTTAGCCCCTACCTTTGGTTTTATCGTCGTTTTTATTTTAATCGCCTATATTATTGGCAAAATGACTGAGAAGCATGGCACTGTAAAAAGCTATGTCATCGCCTCATTAGTTGGTACTGTTATTACGTATGTCATTGGTACAAACTGGATGTACGCAGCGTATATGCTATGGGCAGGTGCACCAGAAGGCTTTGATTACTGGATGGCTTGGGCTTGGATGCTTGGCCCACTACCAAAAGATATTATTTTAGGTGTATTTGCAGGGTTCTTTGCTTTCCGTATTAATGCGATTTTAAAAGTTAATAAATCCTAACAAAAAAGGGAGTAGCCGCGGCCACTCCCTTTTGTGCTATTATTTTTTCATTTCCTCATGTAAATGCGCAACTGCCGCATCAAATGTTTCGTCAATTTCCTTATTTGGCTTGTACGTGATTAAGCTCACTACTACAATCGTAATAAGGCTTAACAAGAAGCCTGGCACGATTTCGTAAAGTTCGAACCATTTAAATTTCTCCCAAACAAACACCACAACTGCACCTACAATAAGACCTGCAACTGCACCTTGCGACGTTGTTTTACGCCAGTAAAGGCTTAGTAAAATAAGCGGCCCAAAGGCACTACCAAAACCCGACCAAGCAAACGATACAAGATCTAATACTGACTCATTATTTGGCCACGCTAACATAATGGCTACAACAGACACCGCAAATACTGCTACTCGTCCCAAGAAAACATAGTAACTATCTGACTTTGGTGTTTTATTAAATACTTTGTATAAATCCTCAATTAATGCAGATGACGTTACAATAAGTTGCGAAGAAATCGTACTCATAACAGCTGATAACACCGCTGCTAAAATAACACCTGCAATAATCGGGTGGAAAATAATTTGACCTAATACAATAAATACTGTTTCAGGGTCGTCAATTGTTGCTCCTTGTTGCAGGAAGTACGCATACCCAACAATAGCTGTAAATACAGCACCTAGCATACTTAAAAACATCCAACCAATACCAATGCGACGCGCGCTACGTGTTTCTTTAATTGTTTTAATCGCCATAAAACGCACGATAATATGTGGTTGACCAAAGTAGCCAAGCCCCCATGCAAGTGACGAAATAATACTAATTGCTGTGACACCTTCAAAGAAACTAAAGTGTAGTGGCGATGCACTTTTTACTGTACTAATTGTTTCAGCAATACCACCTGTATACGTTAAGCCGATAATAGGTACTAAAATTAATGCTAAAAACATAATCGCCCCTTGAATAACATCGGTATAACTTACTGCGAGGAAGCCCCCAAATAATGTGTAAGCGATAACAACTGCGGCCACCACTAATAAACCAATATGATAATCTAGCCCAAATGAGCTTAAGAAAAACTTACCGCCTGATACCATACCTGATGATACATAAAACGTGAAGAATACTAAAATAATAATGCCCGTTACAATTCGTAGTAAACGTGATTTGTCGAGTAGACGTTTTTCTAAAAAGCTCGGAATTGTAATGGTGTTGTTAACATACGTATAGGCACGTAAGCGTGGCGCTACAATTAACCAGTTAATATAAGCCCCCGCTACTAATCCGATTGCCATCCACGATTTCCCTAAACCTGTTACATAAATAACGCCCGGTAAACCCATTAATAACCAGCCTGACATATCAGCTGCCCCAGCACTTAACGCAGTGGCAATCGGGCCAAGTGAGCGCCCTCCTAGCATGTAGTCTGTTAAATTACTCGTCTTCTTATAGGCATACCAACCAATTGCAAGTAGCACTGCCATATAAACAATAATTGCTACAAGCTGGTACATTTGCTCTTGTGACATCTAGCCATCCCCTTTTCTTGTTGCGATTTTTTGAAATTTAAGTTCTATTAAACCCTATATCCCCATATTAATCAATTATATTTCAAAAATAATACCGAAAAAATATTTTGCACCTTAACTTTAAAAAATTTTTATTTGATGCAAAATTCATTGATATATCAACGAAAAATGCTCTTTTCACCCTTCATTTCTCCATTATCTGAGTATTTGCGGCATTGGCAATTTTTTAAAACGTGCTATAATCCAAATTAAAATTATTTTCAACAAGTGAAAAGGAGTGTTTTTTATGAATTTACGAGATTTTTTCATCGCATTATCTGAAAACCGCGCACTAAACGCAGGTGCACAAAAATTTGGCTTACGTCTAGGCGCACAAAGCGTTGTCGCAGGCACAACCATCCCAGAAGTTATTACAACCATCAAGCGTCTTAATGCAAAAGGCATTGCCTGCACCGTTGATAATTTAGGCGAGTTTGTTCATGATGAGGCAGAGGCACTGGCAGCAAAAAACAATATTTTAGCTGTTATCGAAACCATTCATGCTGAAGAGCTGAATGCACATATTTCACTTAAACCAACACAACTCGGTCTAAGCTTTGACCTTGAGCTTTGTTATAATAACTTGTACGACATTGTAAAAACCGCGCATGACTACGGTATATTTATTAACTTTGACACAGAGACTTACGAAACATTGCACCAATCTTTTGAGTTGATGGAGCGTCTGCATAAAGAGTTTGATAATGTGGGCACAGTTATTCAAGCGTACTTTTACGAAGCACTCGAAAATGCTGAGCGCTTTAAAGATTACCGCTTACGTCTTGTAAAAGGGGCTTATAAAGAAAGCGCTTCCTTGGCTTACCAAACCAAAGAAGACATTGATAAAAACTACATTAAGTTAATCGAATATCATTTGCTAAACGGTAAATTTACATCAATCGCAACGCATGACCATAACATCATTGCTCACGTAAAGCGTTTTGTTAAAGAGCATAATATTCCACATGATGCGTTTGAATTCCAAATGTTATATGGCTTCCGTAGCGAAATGCAATACGAGCTTGCTGCAGAGGGCTTTAACTTCTGTACGTATTTACCGTTTGGTGCCGACTGGTACGGCTACTTTATGCGTCGTCTAGCTGAGCGCCCACAAAATCTTGAGTTAGTTGTCAAACAAGTATTTGATAAAAAAACAACAGCGCTTATTGGGGTTGGCTTAGGTGCATTTGCACTCGGTCGCCTTACAAAACGAGCTAAAAAATAATAAAAGAGGCGTCGCGTATGCGATGCCTCTTTTGGTTACGTAAACTTTTTTAAACGGTATTGTAGGCTTTGGCGGCTTAAACCAAGAGCCTCGGCCGTTTTCGAAATATTACCTTCATGAAGGCTAAGCGCCTTTTGTAAATAATAATGCTCTACCTCATGCAAGTATTGGTCAAGTGGACGTAAATCTTGCTGCTCCTCCACTACTAGCCCCTCATTACGCTTATGCGCTTTTTCGAGACGCCATTTTAACTGTGCAGGTAACATCACCATTTCAAGTGTTTCTTCAGTCGTTAATAAACTCCCGACTTCATCAAGCAATAACTCAAGCTCTTTTAAGTTGCCTGGCCAATCATACGCCAGTAAAAACTTTTCGACATCAGGCGCAATATATTTAATATGCGAGCCGTATTGGTCGCGGTGGCGACGGAAGTAATCTGTAATAAACGGCAAAATATCTTCCTTACGCTCTCGTAGTGCTGGTACTTTAATCGACACACTCGAAAATAAATGATACAGCGTTTGCGAAAGCTCCCCTTTACGGATTAAATCAACAGGGTCTTCTCCCACACTCGCAATAAAGTAATGCTTGCGGTCCTCATATTCATTGAGCAACGCAATAATACGCTCCTGCGCTTGCATTGACAAATACTCAATGCGCTCCGCAAAGAAAGTGCAATTGCGGTTTTCTTTAATGGCTTTCTCTAAACGCTCAATGACCGTTTCTTCATCACGTCGGCAAATGAGTGTAATAAATAAATCGTTTTTTTCGATGAGAGCGTGGTGAATGCCCTCCGCAATCATATCCTTACCCGTACCTGACTCACCAATGAGCATCACGGGGATGCGCCCAAGTGCGGCTGCACGTGCAATCTGAATAACCCGCTTCATCGCATCAGATACCGCTGTAATAATATCAAACGTTAGCGATGCGCCGTAACGACGGAGTGGTTGGTACATCATGTATTGTTGCTGGGTAATATCACGTACAAACTCTACAGCACCAAGCAACTCACCGTCTACAATTAGCGGCATAATGTTGCTGATGGTCGTAACCTCCTCACCGCGCTTATTCCAAAACGTTGCCTTATGCTGCATAATTGGTTTGGCTGTTTCGATCACCTGAAAGAGCTCGCTACGCTGAAAATCGCCATTGATGATTTCGAGCGCCTTCTGCTTTTCAAACTGCTCGTCCGTAACTCCCATTAGCTCACGCATTTTTTTGTTGTAAATTAATACATTTCCTTGTTGATCAATGGCACATACACCACTGACGCTTTGCTCTGTAATAAAACGGTACAGGGCAACTAGCTTATCATTATCCATGTAATTCCCTCATTTTTAGCTTCGTCCTGTTTATTTTACCATGCTTTGCGTAAAAAAACTTTTCCCATCTCAAACATTGCTATGACAGCGTTTTCACAACTTTAATTATTAGAAAATTCACGTTAGTAGAATAAAACACTTGCATTATCTCTAATTATTTTGCATCATAGTATGCATAAGGTTGATTACTACAGCAAAATTATTTTGCATTAAAACTTAGGAGGTTTTTTTTATGATTCCATACAAACACGAACCATTCACTGATTTTTCGATTGAGGCCAATGCTGCGGCATACAAAAAAGCGCTTCAACAAGTAGAAGCAGAGCTTGGTAAAACATATCCGTTAGTAATTGACGGCGAGCGCATTACAACGGAGGGTAAAATCACATCATACAACCCTGCTAAAAAAACAGAAGTTATTGGGCACGTAGCTAAAGCCAATAAAGAGTTAGCTGAGCAAGCGATGCAAGCGGCTGATACAGCATTTAAAACATGGAAAAAGGTTGACCCTGCCATTCGTGCAGACGTATTATTTAAAGCTGCTGCGATTATTCGCCGCCGCAAGCATGAGTTTTCGGCTTGGTTAACAAAAGAAGCCGGTAAACCATGGAACGAGGCAGATGCAGATACAGCGGAGGCAATTGACTTCTTAGAGTATTACGGTCGCCAAATGCTTGAGTTAAAACCAGGACGTAAAGTCGAAAGCCGCCCAGGCGAATTTAACCGCTATGACTATATCCCACTAGGTGTAGCTGTTATTATTTCACCGTGGAACTTCCCACTTGCGATTATGGCGGGTACAACCGTTGCCGCTGTCGTAACAGGTAATACAGTATTATTAAAACCAGCTTCAACAACACCAGTTGTAGCGTATAAGTTTATGGAAGTTTTAGAAGAAGCCGGTTTACCTAAAGGTGTAGTTAACTACATCCCAGGTCCTGGTGCAGAAGTTGGCGACTACTTAGTCGATCACCCAAAAACACGCTTCATTAGCTTCACAGGCTCACGTGATGTTGGCTTACGTATTAACGAACGTGCTTCAACATTATCAGAAGGCCAAATTTGGTTAAAACGCGTTATCGCAGAAATGGGCGGTAAGGATACGATTGTTGTTGATAACGAAGCTGACTTAGAACTAGCAGCACAATCTATCGTTAAATCAGCATTCGGCTTCTCAGGTCAAAAATGTTCGGCTTGTTCACGCGCTGTCATTCACCAAGATGTATACGACACAGTCGTAGCACGCGTCGAAGAACTAACAAAAGAACTAACAGTTGGTGACCCAACAGACAATGCAAACTTCATGGCAACGGTAATTGACGAAGCGGCATTTAAAAAAGTAACAAGCTACATCGAAATTGGTAAAGAAGAAGGTCGCTTAATTGCAGGTGGTACAGCAGATGACTCAACAGGCTACTTTGTACAACCTACAGTATTTGCAGATGTTGACCGCAATGCACGTATTATGCGCGAAGAAATCTTTGGGCCAGTAGTAGCGCTATGTAAAGCAAAAGACTTTGACGAAGCACTAGAAATTGCTAATGACACAGAATACGGCTTAACAGGCGCTGTCATTACGAAAAACCGTTTCCACCAAGAACAAGCGCGCGAAGACTTCCATGTAGGTAACCTTTACTTTAACCGTGGTTGCACAGGCGCAATTGTTGGCTACCAACCATTTGGTGGATTTAATATGTCAGGTACAGACTCTAAAGCAGGCGGACCTGATTACCTGCAACTACACATGCAAGCTAAAACAACTTCTGAAATGTTATAATCTGCTCACTATTATAATAGAAGAAACTCAAAATATCGTACTCCCTTTTACAAGCCAAGCTCATTACGAGCTTGGCTTTTTACGTACAAAAAAACGATGCACTCCTAAAGAGTACATCGCGTCGATTAAGCAAGTGTTCGTTGTAAAAAAGCTTTTGTACGGTCATGTTGTGGGTTAAGTAACACTTCATCAGGCGTGCCTTGCTCCACAATAACCCCCTTATCCATAAAGACAATACGGTCAGATACTTCACGCGCAAACTGCATTTCATGGGTCACAATTAACATTGTGTTACCATCATCCGCAAGCTTACGCATTACTTTTAGTACCTCGCCTACCATTTCTGGGTCAAGCGCGCTCGTTGGTTCGTCAAACAGCATTACATCAGGGTTCATACACAGCGCACGCGCAATGGCTACACGCTGCTTTTGCCCACCTGACAGCTGACGCGGACGCGCATTCACATACGCCTCCATGCCCACAAGCTGTAAATACTCCTCCGCAACTTTAATCGCTTCGGCTTTACTGCGCTTTAGCACTTTTACTTGTCCTACAATACAATTATCAAGCACTGTTAAATTATTAAATAAGTTAAATTGTTGAAACACCATGCCTAAGTGCGTACGGTATTGTTCTACGTTTTTCATTTCTTGTAAAATATCATTGCCTTTATAAATGATTTCGCCACCATTTGGCGTTTCAAGAAGGTTAACACAGCGTAGTAATGTTGATTTACCAGAGCCAGATGAGCCAATTAACGTCACTACCTCGCCCTTCTTTACTTCAAAATTAACATCCTTTAAAACTTCGTTGCTACCGAAGGATTTGCTTAAATGTTTAATACCAATGACTGTTTCCATTACGCTACCTCCTTCTTCTCAAATGCTTGCGGGCCGTCTAAACGACGTTCCATCCAACGTAAAATACGCGTTGCTGTAAAGGTCATAATTAAGTACAAAATACTCGCAATAAAGAAAGCCTCAAAGTAACGGAAGTTAGCACCTGCAATGGACTTCGTTTGGAAAAATAACTCGTTAACGCCAATCACACTTAGTACAGCTGTGTCTTTAATATTCATAATTAATTGGTTGCCTGTTGCTGGTAAAATATTGCGCCCTACTTGTGGCAATACAACATACATCATTGTTTGAACGTGACTCATACCAACAGCCTGCGCTGCTTCGTACTGCCCCTTATCAATCGACACAATACCACCGCGTACAATCTCTGCCATATAAGCACCTGTATTTAGAGATACTACTAAAATACCTGCTGTTAAAATGTTTAAATCAATACCTAGCGCCATATCTAAGCCGTAATAAACGACCATAGCTTGTACCATCATTGGTGTACCACGGAAAAACTCTACATAACACGCTAAAATAAAGCGTACCACTTTAAGCAATACTTGCTTTGGTGATTTTGTTTTAGGAATTGTATCAATAATACCAATCACAAATCCGATAAGTGCACCAACAAGTGTACCAATTAACGCGATAAGCAATGTGATGCCCATAGCACGTAAAAATAAGTGCCAGTTGTTCTCTACAATGGATATAATCCAATCTAAACTCATGTTTGTCTCCCCCTGCTCATCGCTAATAAAAAAGAGAGGCGTACATTTACGCCCCCTTTACCATCTGCTTATTGTGCTGATGGCTGTTGCTGAATTGCGTCTTCCATAATTTTTTGGCGCTCTTCTTCAGAGATACCTTGTAAAATTTCGTTAATTTTATCCTTGTTTGGATCGTCCTTACGTAAACCAACAGCGATTGAAGACTCCGTTGGGTCTGCTTTAAAACCATCTTTAAATACAACATACGTAAAGTCTGCTAATGCTTGTGATGCTGAAATCCCTTCAGGACGCTCTGATACATAACCATCAATTTTACCTGACTGTAAGGCAACACGTTGTGCAGAGAAGTTATCCATCGCTGTTTCTTTTTTAACACCGTCAATTTGATCAATGACATCATAGTGTGATGTATTTAATTGGCCTGTTAATTTAGCACCTTTGAAGGCTTGAATAGAATCCATTTCTACAAATTTGTCGCCCTCTTGATATTGGTCTTTAATATAATCGCTATCTTTACGTACCACGAGTACAAAGTCAGATTGGTAATAAATGTCTGTGAAATCAATTGTTTTTTTACGTTCCGCAGTTGGTGACATACCCGCCATAATGGCATCAATTTTATTGGATTGTAGTGCTGGTACTAAACCGTCCCAACCCATTTTTACGATGACAAGCTCTTTGCCTAATTCATCGGCTACTTTTTTAGCAAATGCGATATCATAACCGCCCGCAAACTCTTTACTGCCTTTAATTTCAACGGCACCATTTGCATCGTCATTTTGTGTCCAGTTGTAAGGTGGGTAATCTGCCTCCATACCTACACGAAACGCTTTGCTGTCATCTCCTGTTGCCTTGTCGCTAGTGTCGTCCGCATTCTTACTACCGCATGCAACTAGTACGATTGTTGTGAATATTGCGACAATCATGAGTACAAATCTTTTATTCATTGACAAATCCCCCTCTTTTTTCCTTAAAACAATACAAAAAAACGACCCTACGCGAAAACTTTAGGTCGAATACATATTGCCCCAAAATTCCACATCACATTCCTACTCGAGATAGCTCAACTTAGTAAAAAGGAATAACGTTTACTAAGACAGTGCTGCAATTATTAATTGCAACCCCAGCATATAAGCTTAAGCTCACTTATACACTTCGGCGACATTTCCTTCATTATAGCTTCATCGTTGCTTTCACTCTGCTGTAACCTAATAAATATCGCGCCTCTACCTCAATCCGTTTAGATGAGGTATTTTGTTTATTTAATTACTTGTCATGTTATCGTAATTTGCGTATACTGTCAACAGTATTTTAGCATTTTTCTGAAAACAGCATGAATTTTCATGTACCATTTTGTATAAGTTAAACGGTAATACAAGCAGTATCTACCTAATTTATGTATAATGTTTAAGAGATTGCTAAAAGTTAGAGATAGAAAAGGAGATAGTGTAATGAAAAAGATACTGCATTTTGTGCTTATTATTGTCGTACTTATGGCCGCCATTGTTGGGACCATCACTAATTTTAATGCGGGCACACTTACATCAGTCAAATTTATTTCGCTCTCATTATTACTTATCGTAGCGACTTTACTGACGTATAGCTATAGACATCGCTACCCTAGTGATAAAAAGGTTTATAGCTTGGTAGGTATTATTATTGCTATGACGGTACCCATCGTCATTTATGCACTTGTTACCGCGTTACGCTAATAAAAAAGGGACTGCCGCGGCAGTCCCTTTTGTTATGCTTATGAGTTTAATAATAAGTCTTCTGGGTTTTCGATTAATTCTTTAACCATTTTTAAGAAACCAACAGAGTCTTTACCATCAATGATACGGTGGTCATAAGAAAGTGCCACGTACATCATTGGACGGATTTCAACTTCACCATTAACAGCCACTGGGCGTTGAACGATTGAGTGCATACCAAGGATACCTGGTTGTGTACCGTTCATGATTGGTGTAGACATTAATGAACCAAACACACCACCGTTAGTGATTGTGAATGAGCCACCTGCCATGTCGTTAAGACCTAATTTTTTGTCGCGTGCTTTAGCCGCTAGCTCTTTAATATCGTATTCGATAGCTGCAAAGTTTTTGCGGTCTGCATCGCGTACTACAGGTACTACTAAACCTTCTTCCGTTGATACAGCGATACCAATATCATAGAAGTTGTTTAAGTGAATTTCGTCACCTGAGATTTGTGCATTTACATATGGGTACTTTTTAAGCGCTGCTACAACTGCTTTTGTAAAGATTGACATGAAACCTAATTTGATGTCGTTTTCTTTCACAAATTGCTCTTGTTTGCGTTTACGTAATGCCATGATGTTTGTCATGTCAATTTCGTTAAATGTTGTTAGCATTGCTGTAGATTGTTTAACTTCTAGTAAACGTTTTGCAATCGTTTGGCGACGGCGAGACATTTTTTCTACTGTTACACGACCTGATTCAGCTGCTGGTGTAAATACCATTGCGCCTGTTGTAGCCACTGGTGCTGCCGCTTGTTGTGCTGGTGCTGCTGGCTGTGTACCATGTGCCGCTACGTCTTGTACGCGAACGCGACCTTGTGGGTCTACTGGCGAAATCGCCGCTAAGTCGATGCCTTTTTCACGTGCTAATTTACGCGCTGCTGGTGAAGCTACAACACGCTCACCTGAAGTTTCTTCAACAACTGGTGCTGGTGCTGCTTCTGCTTTTGGTGCTTCTGCTTTCGCTTCTTCTTTAGCTGCTGGTGCTGCTGCGCCACCTTCACCTGCTTCAACGATTGCGATAACTTGACCTACATCAACTGTTTCGCCTTCTTGAGCTGTAATTTCTTTTAAAATACCCGCTTCTTCCGAAATGATTTCAGCGTTTACTTTGTCTGTTTCTAATTCAACGATAAATTCGCCTTTCTCAACGCGATCGCCTACTTTTTTAACCCACTGTGCAATTGTACCTTCTGTAATTGATTCTGCTAACTCAGGGACTCTAATCTCAGCCACTATAATTTCCTCCTTTGATTTTAAAACAACCATTCAAAAATATTTTAATGAAGCCACCTTGATTATTCAAGGTTTTGGCATTGGTTACGTTTCTAACAAATTACTAATTTATAGCTCCCCTAGCTGAAATTTCAGCTAGGTGGAGTATTTGAACCGATTTCCTTGGCGTCACTTCACCACTTCACACAATGCGGAGCATTGCGCTCTGTGGTTCCAGTGCGCGGCGGAAATTACGGCTGCGCTTTTATTTTGATTTTGATACGGCTTCTTCAATTAGACGCGCTTGCTCTGCTTTATGTGCATCCATGTCGCCTTCTGCTGTTGATGACATTGCTGGGCGGCCAACGTATGATAGTTTTTTGCCTTCAGCTAGCTCATACATATATTGTGTTGCATATAAGTATGAACCTTGGTTTTTAGGTTCTTCTTGTACCCACACAAGTTCTTTTGCGTTAGGGAAACGTGCAATAATATCCGCAATTTTTTGTTGTGGGAATGGGTATAGCTGCTCAACACGTACGATGTGTAAGTGGTCGAAGCCTTCACCATCTTTAATGCGGTCAGCAAGGTCAATTGCTACTTTACCGCTTGCAAATAAAATACGCTCAACTTTTTTCACGTCATTGCCTAAGCCTGGTTGTTCAATAACTGCTTGGAATGAACCTTCAGCTAATTGCTCTTTTGTAGCAGCAGCTAATGGGTGACGTAATAAATATTTAGGTGATACTACAACTAATGGACGAATTGCGTCTGTACCTAGCATTTTAGCTTGGCGACGTAATAAGTGGTAGTAGTTACCTGCGTTAGAACAGTTAGCTACTGTCCAGTTGTTTTCAGCTGATAGCTGTAAGAAACGCTCCATACGGCTTGATGAGTGCTCTGGTCCTTGACCTTCATAACCGTGTGGTAATAACATTACAAAGCCAGATTTTTGACCCCATTTTGCACGACTTGAAGAAATGAAGTTATCAAACATCACTTGTGCCATATTGGCGAAGTCACCAAATTGTGCTTCCCAAATTGATAAGGTGTTTGGTTTTTCCATGTTATAACCGTACTCGTAGCCTACAACGCCTGCTTCAGTCAGTGGTGAGTTGTATACTTTAAATGATGCATTAGCACCTGTTATGCCATGTAATGGCGTGTACTCTGCACCGTTGTTTTTATCGTGAATAACAAGGTGACGTTGTGAGAACGTACCACGCTGTGCATCTTGACCTGAGAAGCGTACTGGGTTGCCTTCTTGTACGATTGTACCGAATGCTAATGTCTCAGCATGACCCCAGTCAATTTTGCCTTCTTCAAATGCTTGCTCACGACGCTTTAAAATACGTCCTAGCTTGCTTTGTGGCTCAAAGCCTTCTGGCCAAGCTAATAATTCGTCGTTCATTTTTTTAAGTGCTGCTGCATCTACTGATGTATCAACATTTTCTGGGTAGCCATCTTTAACAGCTTGTGGCATTTCTATTGTGATTGGCTCTTTCGTTTCGCCCACTTCTTTTACGTGGTCGTATGATTTTTGCATTTCTGCATAAATATCTGTATCTAATTGTGCAACGGCATCCGCTGTTACTACGCCTTCAGCTGCTAATGCTTCGCCGTAAAGAACGCGTACTGTTGGGTGCTTAGGCACGATTTTGTATGTTTCTGGGTTTGTTACAGTTGGATCATCCGTTTCGTTATGACCATAACGACGGTAACCGATTAAGTCGATTAAAATATCTTTACCGAATTTTTCGCGGTATTCAAATGCTAAGCGTGCAACTTGTACTACTGCTTCTGGTGCATCTGCGTTTACGTGTACAACTGGTACTTCATAGCCTTTAGCAGGGTCTGAAGAATACGTTGAAGAACGTGAGTCGTATGTTTCTGTAGTAAAACCAATCATGTTATTTGAAATAACATGCACTGAACCGCCCGTAGTAAAGCCTTCTGTTTTAGCAAAGTTTAATGTTTCTGTTACGATACCTTGACCTGGGAAAGCCGCATCACCGTGCACTAACACAGCCATTGCTTTTGCTGGATCGAACACAGGCTCGCCTGCTTGTGAAGCATCGTCTTGTGCAGCACGTGTTTGACCAACAACAACAGGACTTGCAACCTCTAAGTGAGATGGGTTGTACGCTAATTTTACTTTATAGCCTGATGGCTTAGTTAATGTAGCACCCATGTGATATTTTACGTCGTTTGTCCAGCCTTTAGTGATTTCTAGTGAGCCGTCTTCTGGTAGGAAGTACTCGTTTGACACATGCGCAAAGTCTGCAAACATCATGTCATATGGCTTGTTTAATACATGTGTTAACACGTTTAAACGACCACGGTGTGCCATACCAATTTGTAAAACATTCATTTTTGCTGCTTGTGATAGACGGTCTAATTCGTCTAATAGCACAACTAGCGTGTCTAAACCTTCGATAGAGAAGCGTTTTTGACCTACGAATGTTTTATGGATGAATTTTTCGAAGCCTTCTACACGAGTTAAACGCTCTAAAAGGGCTTTTTTCTCATCTGTAGTAAGCGGTGCATTTAATGCGCCTGACTCGATTTTAGAACGTAACCAATTACGTTCTTCGTCTACTACAACATGTTCATATTCATAGGCAATTTTTGCTGTATAAATACTACGTAAATAATCTACTGCTTGCTTACCATTCGTAACGTTTGCAGGTACAGTTTCAAAAAACATTGTTGCTGGTAACGCTGCAAGGTCTGCGTCTGTTAGACCAAAAGCCTTTGGCTCAATGTGTGAAAAGTCTAATGGACGGTCTTTAAGTGGGTAAATGTCTGCGGCTAAGTGACCTAGGTGACGAATTTCTTCAGCTAATTTCATTGCTGCTAAAATTTTCGTAACATTTGCTGGTGCTGCTGCAGTTGTTGCTTGTGCAACTGGTGCAGAGCCGTCCGCAAAGATTGGTTCACCGTATTGCTCAAATAAAGCGATTAGGCCTGGCTCTACTTCTTCAGGTGACTGTAAAAACAAGTCGTATTGCTCCATTACGTACCCTAAGTTAGGACCTTCGAAAGCTGACCAAGGTGTAACATTGTTCGACATGAAAAATTACCTCCAAATTTTTGCCGTTTACGGCATTTACAATAGTTAAATTTTATGTTGCATTTCATCTAACATTCTATCATTCTTTACACAGCGTTGCACTATGTTTGCTCCGACTGGCGCCAATCTGCGCTTATCTTACAAAATGCGCTGATATTCCATCTTTTTTACAACAAATAGTGAGCGCTTACACTGGAAAAGAACTTTTTTCATATCAATATTACTACTCTTCACAAAAAATACAACACTTTTCGTCAAAATTGGTAACATTCATGGTTTGTAGCGTGGCAATTGCACATTAAATGTTGTACCTGCCTCAGAGGAGTGCGCCGTAATCGTGCCTTGGTACTTATGCACAAGCATTTGTACGATGCTCAGCCCAAGCCCGCTACCCTCAATACGCAAGCGCGAGTGGTCTGCGCGGTAAAAGCGGTCAAAAATATAAGGCAAGTCCGCTTCACTAATTCCTATACCATTATCCGCTACCGTAATGCTCACCATATCCTTTGTAAATGACGTGGTAATGTCGATATGGGGGTCTTGCTTACTATAGTGTACAGCATTTAGTAAAAGGTTTTGCAAAATTTGTGTGAGACCGCCAACAGTAATTCCCGCTTCTACTGGCTTTGTCAATTGAAGCGTTAGTGTTACCTCAGGATGGGTGCTCGTAATCGTTTGACAAGTAGCCTCAATGACTTCATTGACAGACGCACGCGCCTCCTCCGTTGTTGGCGTACGGCGTGCTAGCGCGAGCAACTCCTCAATCATCGTTTTCATGCGTGTTGTTTCGGCTAACGCTAAGTCTAGCGACTCCTCAAGTACCGCAGGATCATTTTTGCCCCAGCGCTTTAATAACGACAAATGCCCCTCCACGGCATGGAGCGGTGTACGCAACTCATGCGAGGCATCTGATACAAATTGATGTTGTTGTAAAAACGCACCTTCAAGCTCACTCATCATCTGCTCATATACTGCGAGCAACTCGCCCACCTCGTCTTTCCGTGCCGGAAGCGTCGTGCGCTCTGCAAAACCTGTCTGTGCAACACCGCGCATAGCATCACGCAGCTCAATAACAGGGCGCATAAATAAACTAGCCAAATAATAGCCACCTGCTACAGCAATTACAATTGCCACTACACCAGCAAGCAACATTGCCTTTAACAAGTAGCGCATCATCGCTAAAAAATGTTGTAAAGGATGCACGAGTTGGATATAGCCTTGCATAAAGCCAATCTCTATGGGCATCGTCGTTACAAAAGCACGCTCCCCGTCCACCTTACGTTCCTCAAAGCCCATAGCTAATGGCTGTGCCGAAGATTTATCATTTATCTGTACAAGCACTAAACCATCGGCATTAAACAAACGCACCGTTTGTTGTTGGTCTACGATTGTTGTTAACATCCCGCGCTGACGACGCAACTCCTCAATAGATGGCCCACTATTTATATAGGAAGTAACATCAGCCAATGTGCGCTCTACTTTACCCTTCTCCTCTGTTAGTAACCAGTTGTAAATAAAGCTATACATGACAATACATACAATGGCATACGTCGTAAAAATAACAAGCCCTGCAGTAATTGCCCACTTTTGTTTTAATGTCATTGGCGCATCACATACCCAACGCCTCGCACGGTTTCGATTGTGGCTGCCGTGCCAAGTTTAGTACGTAAATGCCTAATATACACATCTACTACATTTGTTTCGACCTCTGTATCAAACCCCCAGACAGCCGTTAAAATTTGCTCCCTTGTACATACTTGTGAATGGTGCATCGCTAAAAATAACAGCAACTCATACTCGGTTTTTGTTAGCTCAACCACTTGTCCGTGCGCGCTTACACTATGTGCTGTACGATCAATCGTAATACCTTCTATAACGAGCACATCCTTTGGTTGTGTGCGACGTAAAATTGTACGGATACGCGCTAACAACTCTTCAATGGCAAAAGGCTTTACAATATAATCATCCGCGCCTGCATCTAACCCACCTACACGGTCCATTACCGCATCGCGTGCCGTTACTAAAATAATCGGGACATCCGAGGCTTTGCGTATACGCCTACAAATTTCGATACCATTTAAACCTGGTAGCATAACGTCCACTAGCAATATATCGAAATGTGTGCTCTGTGCGATTTGCAAACCTTCTCGACCGTCTGCACACACCGTTACTGCAAAGCCCTCATGCTTGAGCTCTAGCTCAATAAAACGCGCAATGCTCGCCTCATCCTCAATCAATAAAATCCTCTGCATGGCTATCCCCCTCTTTGGTAGTAATTGTACGCTTTTTTGCGTAAAAACTCGACACGTTTGACACACTTTATAAAGCAAGTGACAAATTGGTGTCTGCCGAAAATATTTTCCATTTCTGCAGGAAAAATAACTATAGCTTTCTTTATTTTTTTGGATTATGATACTTCTTGCTGGACGTGAAATCATTACGAAAAAAACGCATAATGAAATAATATTTACGATCAATGAGTAGTCATATATTAGTATTTACGGAACAAATACTAGCAAATAATTGCATTTACGCATTTTAGGTACTACACTTTCATTATAGTAATAATTTATTTTCCTTTGCAGGTTTATCCTTTTTCACCTTAGGGAAAAGTTTGACGTAAAGAAGATGTCGCTTCGTCTAGTGAATTTATTTTCGACCTTAAAAGGAGGCGTTTCGCATGTTAAAAAAACGTGAGTTAGTAGAATGCAATGAGTTATATGAGTTATTATCACACCCGACCGTTTTCCCGTATGTTCGTCAAAAGGCAACATCAGCTGATGAGTACTGGTTTATGACGAAACAGCTAATGGAAGAAGAAGCTGCAGGCACAGCAATTTCACGCACGATTACTGATGATTGGGGTCAAGTAATCGGGACAATTAGCTTATTCGACATTCAAGATGGTGCAGGCTTTTTAGGCACATGGATTGGTTTACCATTCCAAGGCATGGGCTATAACCAAAAAGCAAAGCACGACTTCTTATCTGAATTATTTTTTGAACTCGATTTCCAAACGGTTTTCTTACGCATTCGTGAGGAAAACGTAAAATCACAAAAAGCCGCAACAAAGCTACCGTATGTTGTAGAGGCAAATGAGACACACCCTACACTACTTGAGCAAATCAATGCAGGCGACAAGAAATTTAAACTATACCAAATTCCACGCGATTTATTTTACCTTGTTACAGCAAATGCTGATGCAGATGCTGCACATGAGGCAATGTAATACACAAAAAGCCCGTAGCAACTGTCTGCATAGACAACTGCTGCGGGCTTTTGATTAATAATGGTTGTAATCCTTGCGTGTCATTTGATAAACGGCGTGGTCTACCCAGCGTCCGTAGAGGTTTTCGGCATTATGTGCTGTACTATGCCATGTAAAACCAAGGCGCTCAGCAATCGCTCGGCTTTTAATATTGCCAACGGCTGCTCGGATTTCTACAACCTCGACACCGCGCTCAAAGAAGCAGTAGTCCATTAGGGCACGCACAACATCTGTAGCAATACCTTTACCTGTATAGCTTTCGCTCAGCCAAT
Source organism: Metalysinibacillus saudimassiliensis (assembly GCA_000935965.1). Classification (GTDB taxonomy): domain Bacteria; phylum Bacillota; class Bacilli; order Bacillales_A; family Planococcaceae; genus Metalysinibacillus; species Metalysinibacillus saudimassiliensis. The sequence continues at coordinate 399,162 of LN483073.1, read as the reverse complement.
AACCAAGCGTTGCCGTTTTGGTGATAGGGTCGTAGCTAGTAATACTTGCTGTGCCACATAACTCACCTTCATATAAAATACCTGTGGTAAGTCCCTTGCCTTCAGCAAACTGCTTTAAACCACTGCCTATGAAAAGTGCCTGTGTTTGTACACTACGCTTATTATCAAGCCATCCTAGCCACTGGCGCAAATACTCACGCTCACGGTCAACGATAGCAAATAATGCCGCAGCATGTTGGGGCTCTAGTAATTGCAATGAAACTTTATCATTTACTGTCATCACAAACATTTTGGTCACCTCATTTTTCATATTGGATAATTAATTCTACCATTTCTTCAGGCGTTTTAGGTGTTTGCGTATCTGCCATACGCTCAATATATTGCGGCGCCTTATCAATCAGCGTCTTTAAAGCGTCAAAAAAGCTTTCAGTTGTTAGTTTTTCTTCTTCAAGTACCTCAGCAAAGCCTTGGCGCTTAAATAAGTTGGCATTTAATACTTGGTCACCGCGACTTTGTTTAGCAGAAAGCGGGATTAATAACATCGGCTTATGCAATGTTAAAAATTCGAAAATGGCATTAGAGCCAGCGCGTGACACAATATAGTCTGAGGCATGTAGTAAGTCGGACAGCTCATCTGTTACATACTCAAATTGCTTATATCCAGGTGTGTTATACAGCGTAACATCCACATTGCCTTTACCACATAAATGAATAATATCAAAACGCGCTAATAAGCGGTCAAGGTTTTCGCGGACGATGTCATTTAATAGCTTAGAGCCTTGACTCCCACCCATTAATAATAAAATCTCTTTATCCCCTGCAAACTCACAGCGCTCAATACCTTTTTCGCGGTCGCCTGTAAATAATGAAGACCGAATAATCGACCCTGTGCATGTTGCACGGTCTGATGGCAAATGCTTAAGGGTTTCTTCAAATACGGTAAATACATGCGAAGCAAAGGGTAGCGCAATTTTATTAGCAAGCCCTGGTGTCACATCTGACTCATGGATGACGATTGGTACATTAGCGAGCTTGGCCGCAATAACGACAGGTACGGATACAAAGCCGCCCTTCGAAAATACCACGCTCGGTTTAACACGACGAATAATGCGAAAAGCCTGCATTACACCTTGCATCACTCGAAATGGGTCAGTAAAGTTTTTAAATGAAAAATAACGACGTAATTTACCACTCGCAATACCGTAAAACGGTACTTTAGGGAAAGCCTCACCAATAATCTCTTGCTCAATACCTTCAGTTGAACCAATATAGTGTACGTCATAGCCCTTTTTGAGCAATGACGGAATAATCGCTTGATTGAGTGACACATGCCCTGCTGTGCCCCCACCTGTTAAAATGATTGTTTTGTCTTTCAATACCTATGCTCCTGTTCTTCAGCTAGCGATACTTGCTTAAGCGTGAACGTTTTGCTTTTTTTCATTAATTCATTGTAGCACAAATCATTGATGAGAAAAAAGCCCCCCTGTTCATTCTCTATTTTGCCGAATTTTTACAATAGTACAACTTGCATACGCATTATACGCAACCGGGCACAGTTAAGGCATTGACGTTTTCTCCAATAATCACAAGTTGAGGGGTCATTTTAATATACTCAGGTAACCACTGCACCATACCGTACGCATATTGAAATAGCATAGGCTTACTGTTACCCGCTACGAGCACATAGCCCTTCATGCGGTAAATGGTGCTTGGTAAGTTACGCACCCAATCTTCAAACGCCTCCTGTGTAACAGGTGTTGTAAAAGTAACAAGGCGCGTTGATAAATTAAGTTTGCCAATAGGCGCTGCCGTATGTGGTGCGCTTGCTGTTGCCTGCATATTTTGTAAAAGTTGAAGCGGCACGCGACCATTTGTCGTTTGTAAAATAAAGGCATGATTATTAATACCCTGCATTTCGAAAACGACTTGTGCCTGCTCAGCCTCGGTTAATAAATCCATTTTATTAGCTAGCAATAAATGCGCATGACGGATTTGCTCTAAAAATAACGAGCGCATTTGGACAGGTAATGTTGCACGGTCTAAAAATAAACGACTATCTGCAACCGTTACAATGCCTTTAACACATAGCTGATCTGCAAAAATCGGTGAGTATACCGCATCTAACGCCTCTACAGGGTGGGCTGCACCTGTAGTTTCGATAATTAGCACATCAAAATTATCCTCATGCAATAGGGTTTGGATTTGAGCTTCGGTTTTTTCGGATCCTGTACAACAAATACAACCCTCTAACATTTCTTTTAACGGAATGTCCTCATCTACCGCTTGCGAATCAAACGGCAACTTGCCTAGCTCATTCATAATAATGGCTGGGCGAATGCCCGCTTCTTTTAACTGACGCAGTACATCTGTTAGCATTGACGTTTTGCCACTGCCTAAAAAACCACTAAATAAATAAACATCCTTCATGTTAATTGCCTCCTACTAAAATAAGGGAGCAGCTAGTGCCGCCCCCTCATTCTCTGTTATTTTAATGCATCTACTGCCGCTTTCACTTGTGTATCATCTTTTTTCAATTTATCGCGTAGTTTTTCCATTAATTTTTTTGTTGTGTCGCCTGTAATAATACCATCTTGTGCAAGACCGTTGTCTGCTTGGAAGGCATATACTGCACTTGTCATCGCTTCATCAAACGTTGTAGTCGTTTCACCTGGCTCATAGCCTAGTGCCGCTAACATTTGTTTTGCCGCTTTCACTTGCTCACTTACCACACCTTGCTTCATTTCCGCTTTTGTATCTAAATACGGTAATGTCGCGTAGTCAGGTAATTTTGCCTCAACGTCTGGTGTTACACCTTTTTCGTTAATCCAGTTGCCTTTAGGTGTTAACCATTTACCTTGTGTATATTTAAGGTTAGAGCCATCTTTGTACTCCTCAACGGTTTGCATTGTACCTTTACCGAAAGATTGTACACCAACTACTTTAGCACCTGCCGACTCTTGAAGCGCCGCCGCTACGATTTCAGAAGCTGAGGCACTACCCTCGTCTACTAACACCGTTAACGGCATATCGTACGCCTTAGGTCCCTTAGCTTTAAATACTTTTGGTTTACCATCACGCATTTCGATTTGGTAAATTGGCTTGCCATCCTCTAAAAATAAATTAGCAATTGCATACGCCTGCTCTAAGTAGCCACCTGGATTTTGGCGCATATCAAGGACAATGCCCTTCACATCTTTTAACGAATCTAAAATGGCAACAAGCTCATCGCTTGTTGTTTCGCTAAATGATGTAATTTGAATGTGGGCAATGCCACCGTCTAACATTTCGCCGTATACGGTTTCGATTGGGATATCGTCACGTTTAATAGTTACGGTCATTGGCTCAGCATCACCGCGTTTAATAAGGAGCTTAACTTCCGTGCCCTTTTCTCCGCGGATTAGTGATACGGCCTCTGTTGTTGTTTTACCTTCGATATTTTTACCATCCACCTCTACTACGATGTCATTTGGTAATAACCCTGCGCGCTCAGCTGGTGAGTTTTTAATTGGCGAAACAATCATAATTTGCCCATTACTATCCTGCACCTCAGCACCAATACCTTGGAAGCTGCCGCTTAAGCTTTCGCTAAATTCTTGTGCTTCTTTTTTTGTCATAAAGTCTGAATAAGGGTCATCTAATGCGTCAACCATACCGTTAACTGCGCCCTCAACTAATTTTTCTTTGTCAACTTCTTTATAATATTTCGTGTTTAATTCGTCAAACGCATCATATAATTGTGCAAACTCTTGTCGTTCGACAGGGACCTTTACTTCTACTACCTTTTCTTCACCAAATGTTAGTGCAAAAATTGTTAGTCCCGCTGTTACTAGGATGACGAGAAATAGCAGCATCAAAAATGCAAAAGGCTTAATTCGTAAATATCGACCTGCTGGTTTCGTCGTCTGTTGTTGATTTTCCATTTGTTTCACCACTCTCACTGCTAATGCATACTATCCTATATAGTAACAGTTTCTTGAGCGTTCGAAAAGAAAAAGCGTACAATGAAAGAAGTTCAAAAATTGTATATGCTTTTCTGTAGCAATATTTGATACAATAACCGTATTAGGAGGCTTCGTTATGACTATGACTTTACAAACTGTTAAATTCCAAAGTAGCATACCGCATTACGGAGGACGTTCGTACACGATTCCTCAGCAATGCCCGCATTGTGGCATTGTCGTTGCCCCGTATTCACTACGTGCGGCTGGTATTGACTACAGCAAAAACGAGGAATTTATTTTTTTACTACATAAATGCAAAGGTTGCGAGGAAAAATTTTTAACCACTCACTTGCTCAATAAAAATGACCAAACCACTACATTTAAATCCATTTACCCACCAGCATTAAATATGGAGATTTCTGAGGTGATTATGAAATTTTCACCTAAATTCATTCAAATTTATCGTCAAGCACATACGGCCGAAATCGAGAGTCATACAGAGCTTGCGGCGGCAGGTTATCGCCTAGCGCTCGAAATTTTAGTTAAAGATTTTGCTAAACTTGAACAGCCTGAGCGCGCAGAGCAAATCCGCAAAATGCCTCTTGTTGACTGTGCACAAACGTACTTTCCTGATTTATTTGTGCTTGTTCAGCGCGACCTTGCGCAAGCCCTTGGTAGCGATTATATTGCCTATACACAAGATCAAAGCGATGCAGAATTTAACGAGCTAAAATACTATCTTGATATTTTTCTACAAAATATCGAAATGAAATTAAAAATCCGCGGCGCTACACCACCACCCGCACCGACTGACCAGTGAGCCTTAATGCTCGCTGGTTTTTTGTTTTACTTTTCGCCAAAAAGGAATAGTACAAGTAACAAACTTGACGTAGTTAATTGAGAATTGTTATCATTAAATGAAACGTCAAGACACTAAGGAGAGATGGATAATGGATTATCGTATTGAAAAAGACACGATGGGTGAGATGCAAGTACCTACAGATAAATTATGGGGTGCTCAAACAGCACGTAGTAAGATGAATTTTAAAATCGGTGAAGACTTAATGCCAATTGAAGTCATCCATGCCCTCGCTATTTTAAAAAAGAGCGCAGCCCGTGCTAACTTTGATTTAGGTAAACTAAGCGAAGCAAAAATGAAAGCTATTGTAAAAGCCGCTGACGAAATTATCAATGGACAATGGAACGACCACTTCCCTCTTGTTGTTTGGCAAACAGGTAGCGGTACACAAACAAATATGAACGTGAATGAGGTAATCGCCCACCGCGCTAATCAAATTTTGCAACACCAAGGTGACACAAACCTTGTGCATCCTAATGATGATGTTAATCAATCTCAAAGCTCTAATGATACTTTCCCTACAGCACTCCATGTAGCTGGCGTACTAAAGGTCGAAAATTACTTATTACCACGCGTGCGTGGTTTAGCCGAAACTTTGCAAGATAAGGCTGAACAATTTGACGCTATTATTAAAATTGGTCGTACGCACTTGCAAGATGCAACGCCCCTAACCCTTGGTCAAGAGTTTAGTGGCTGGGTAGCAATGTTAAAAAAATCCGAAAAAATGATTCAGTCAAATGTAGCTTATATGAAAGAACTTGCGATTGGCGGCACAGCGGTTGGTACAGGCATTAACGCACATCCTGAGTTTGGTGACCGCACCGCAAGCTATATTAGTGAAGAAACAGGCATTGCCTTTACTTCAGCCGAAAATAAATTTCATGCGCTTACAAGCCATGACGAGGTCGTTGCTACACACGGTGCTATTAAGGCATTAGCAGCCGACGCAATGAAAATTGCCAATGACGTACGCTTTTTAGCAAGCGGGCCACGTAGCGGGATTGGTGAGCTAATTATCCCTGCAAATGAGCCTGGTTCGTCGATTATGCCTGGCAAGGTCAACCCTACACAAAGCGAGGCGCTTACGATGGTTGTCACACAAGTTGTTGGTAATGATGCAACAATTGCTTTTGCGGCAAGTCAGGGTAATTTTGAGCTTAACGTCTTTAAGCCCGTTATTATTTACAACTTCCTACAATCCGTACGTCTGCTAGCAGATGCATTAAAATCATTTGATGAGCATTGTGCCATTGGTATTGAGCCAAATATGGAGGTGCTGGAACGTAACTTAAGTAACTCACTCATGTTAGTAACCGCACTCAATCCGTATATTGGCTACGAAAATGCCGCTAAAATTGCGAAAACTGCGCATGAGCAAGGTACATCCTTACGCGAAGCGGCGCTTGCCTCAGGTTTACTCACAGCTGAGGCGTTTGATAAATATGTAGACCCTAAAACGATGATTTATCCAAATGCTTAATACCCCCTAGAGTTCTGACAAATTTGTGTCAGAGCTCTATTTTTTGAGCTAATTAGCGTCTTATTACCTACTTTATAGGCATTCTAAGTACTTTTTACTCTTTGCTGGCACATCGCCTATGTAATTAGTATTGACTTTACATAATATGCTACTAGAATGAAATTATTAGCATATTACGTTAAAGGGAGTTTTTTTATGTTTTCTTCAATTAAAGCAAAACTAATGACAGCCTTCTCCATTTTAATTTTGTTAACTATTGTGATTGGCGCGATTGGTTTTAACACAGCGCGTACAATTGACAATAATTACACAGAGTTACTAGAGCACGATGTCGAGCAAGTCAATATTATTAATGAATTATTAATTTTGCAGGGGCGTATTGTGGGTGATGTTCGTGCCTATATGCTATACGAAAATCCTGAATATGTAACAAAAATTGTTGCAACACAAGATGAGTTTTCGGCTACATTACAAAAACTAGAGGCTACGGTGGATAAGCAATATGCCAAACAAGTCGCAACAATCGCTACAACCGCAACTGATTACCGTACGATTACTAAAGATATTATAACTAATTTTAAAAACAATAAATTATCAAAAGATCAATTAGCACTAGGTATAAAAACAAATGCAATGATTTTTGACGAATCACATGCCTTAAAAAAAGCGATTCAAGACGATTTAACAACGCATAACAATGAACTAAATGACCTAACAACACAGGCACTTTGGTTAATTGCCATTGCCTTACTGATTATTATTGTAGCTGGCGTTATTATTACATACGTAGCTAACCGTAGTATTTCACCGTCCATTATTGCCACAACTGAAGTGATGGATAAAATGGCTAAAGGTGATTTAAGCATGCCTGCTCTACCAATTAAAGGTAAGGATGAAGTTAGCAAGATGGCAATTTCACTAAATGAGTTATTAACCCGTTGGAATATTGTTGTACAAAAAATGGGGCAATCTTCAACGGACCTTGCCGCACAGTCCGAACAATTATCTGCAAGTTCAGAAGAAAGCTTAGCTTCGTCAGAGATGGTCGCACAAGCGGCTGAAAGCAATATGGCCAACAGCGAATCACAAGCTTCACATATTTTACAATCTATTGATTCTTTAACTGAAGTAGGCGAAGGCATTAATCAAATTGCGACAAGCAACGAAGAAATGCTACAAGCTGCTACAAATATGCGCTCATTGGTACAGGACGGCGTTGGTGTAGTGCGTGAGGTGTCTGACCATATGACTGCTATTGATACAACGATTGGTGAGTCAACGCAAATTATGGAAGTTATGGCACAGCGCGCTATAGAAATTGAAGAAGTCTCTGCGATGATTACAGGGATTGCCGAACAAACTAACTTACTTGCGTTAAATGCCGCGATTGAAGCTGCACGCGCTGGCGAAAACGGTAAAGGCTTTGCAGTTGTAGCTGATGAGGTACGTAAACTCGCTGAGGAATCTCGTCAATCCGCTGCTCGCATTGAAACAATGATTCAAGACGTACGCCTTGCTGCTGAGCAAGCAGTTCAGTCTATCCAGTCTGGTCAAACAAAAGTAGCTGAAGGGCTAGCACGCTCTGCCGCTTCACTCGACGTTTTCACTACAATTGAAGGCTCAGTTGATGATGTTAATGGTCGTGTCGAAACCGTATCAGCAGCTGTCCAGCAAATTCAAGCGATGTCGTCTGAAGTACTACGCAGCTCTACGTACTTACAAGAATTAACTGAACAATCTTCAAATAGTGCACAAGATATAGGTGCTGCTACCGAAGAACAACTCGCTGCTATGCAAGAAATCTCAGCTAGTACCCAAGCACTTGCTGATTTAGCACAGCACTTACAAGACGAAGTTAATCACTTTACCCTACGCTAACTAAAGAAGAGAAGCCGCTAAATCGCGACTTCTCTTTTTTGATTAGGCATTATAAAAATTATCCTGCCCTACTTTATCATATAAACCACTACGCTTTAATAACGAGCGCTGTTCAACCGGCAGTTGCTTAATAATTACACGTATCCCTTCAGCCTCCGCACGGTCAAGTAAGCTTGCAATTGCCGCCTCACCCGTTGCATCAATAGCGGATACACGTGACATGTGTAGCACTAACACATCGCCCTCAAGCCACTGCGGAAACTCATCCTCAAAGCGCTTCGCTGTACCAAAAAATAAAGGACCTGCAATCGCATATTTTGTTAAGCCTTGCCCAAACTGAAGCAACTCGGCCTCTGTTGGCTTTTGTTTAGTAAAGCGTAACTCACCGATCATTTTCTTTAAGAAGAATACAGCCGCAAGCAAAATACCTACTTGCACAGCCGTTGTTAAATCCACAAAAATCGTTAGTAAAAAAGTTACCCATAACACTACAGCATCGCCCGTTTTCACCGTACCGATTTGGATAAACGCTTGGCGCGACACCATATTCCATGACACATACATTAAAATAGGAGCCATTGCCGCTAGTGGTATGTACGACGCATAAGGCCCAAGCAGTACGACAAATAGGAGCACAAAAACACTTTGGATAATGCTCGACATTGGGCTCACACCGCCTGAGCGAATATTAGTTGCCGTACGCGCAATCGCGCCGGTAGCAGGGATACCTCCAAATAACGGTGTAATCATATTAGCAATACCTTGCCCAAATAACTCGCGCTTAGCATTATGCTTAGTATGCGTCATTTCATCTGCTACTACTGTAGATAGTAGCGACTCAATCGCACCAAGCGCCGCAATAATTAACGCAGGTTGCCACAAGTATACAATTTTTTCAAACGTTAGTTGTGGTAATTGAAACGGCGGTAGCGCACTCGGAATACCACCAAATGCCGTGCCGATTGTTTCGACTCTACCATTAAAAATAACAACCGATAGCAGTGTTGGTACAAGTAGCGCTACTAATAGTACAGGTACACGCGGCGCAAATTTGGTAATGACAATAATCGTCGCAAAACCTACAAGCGCAAGGATAATGCTATTGCTATTAAATGTATGCGCTTGACGCCAAAGCTCTAACATATTTTGATGAAAATACTCAAACTTCTTAACATCGGTTAAGCCAAAAAAATTAGCAATCTGACCGCTAAAAATAATGACCGCAATGCCCGCAGTAAAACCAATCGTGACTGAGCGTGGCACAAACTGTATTAGCTGGCTCACGCCTAGTACACTCATAATAAGCAGAAATATCCCTGCTAAAAATCCAGCGATCAATAAGTCCTCATAGCCATACTGCAATACAATCGCAAGCAGTATCGGTATGAACGCGCCTGTCGGACCAGCCACCTGGTAGCGAGAGCCTCCAAAAAGTGCCACGAGAAATCCGGCAATTATCGTCGTATACAAGCCGTATTCGGGTTTTACTCCTGAAGCAATCGCAAACGCCATACCTAGTGGGATTGCTACGATACCTACCGTAATCCCTGCCACTAAATCTTGACGAAAGCCAGCTGCATTATAGTGCGCAAATCGATCATCTTTGAACAAACCGTTCACTTCTTCCCTTAGTATTTTGTAGGAAAACTACGCCTACAGTATACATCATTTATTCAAAAAGCACACTATACAAAAAATCCCCTAGTCTATACAAGACTAGAGGACAAAGATTAGCGTTTTTTAAAAGGGAGGTAACTGCCATTTCCCCAATCTTGTACTATACGAGGTTCTTCATAACCAAATGTTCGGCTATCAACTATCATGAGCTTTTTACTCGCTTCATTCCAAACGTATGTGTTCACGACATACCCTGCATTTGATGCATAAAGATAAGTTTGGATATACTCTTTATCAATTACCACTTGTTTATGCGTAGATGTCGAAATATCACCTACAGGCATTACATAGCCATCACGATACATTACCATATCGCCTAAGCTCATTGTTTGTGTAAGGAAACCATAAACACCAACGATATCGCCCGCTTTTGTAGATAATACTTGTGTCGACGATGATTGATTGCTTAAATTGATGGGTGCTTCGCTTTTTGACTCACCCGCTAAGTAGCCTTTACTCTCGCCAGCCTCTACCACATACCATTTAATTGGCCCTTCAAAAATACGGTTACCTGCTTGCCCCAATGCCCAAGTATTTTTTAACTGCGTGACGTAGCGTGGGTCCGCGTATGCATACAATGTACCGCCATCATAAACACTCGCCTTCGCAATATTGTTGCGGTTTAAAAAATCCACATCTAATTTATCCGCCACTGACGAATCAAGCTGTGCACGATTTAACATAACCGCAAATTGACCACGTGTAATTGTTTTTGATGGTGCAAAATAACCTGGCTTAACGCCTTTAATATAACCCGCTTTATATAAGGTATGGATATAATCTGCAAAGCCGTTAGCCTTTGTAACATCCGCAAAGTACGTTTTATTGCCCTGCACTGGATTAAAAGGAATTTTTGCGCCTTTCACTAGCATCTGCGAAAATTGACCGCGTGTTACAGGATTTTGGGGATTATATTTACCTCCACTACGAATAATGCCCGCATTGGCTAATGCTGCTATGTATTTATAATTGGCATGCGTAGTTGGTACGTCCGTAAAATGAGGGCTCTTGACATTATCAACATCTAAATCTAATGCGCCCGCTAAAATTTTAGCCGCTTGCGAACGGTTAATGGTTGCGCTTGGCTTAAATGTACCATCTTGATAACCTGAAATCACATTGTCATTTACTAAATTGTAAATGGCGCGCCCTGTTTCTGTTTGGTAATCTACATCTTTAAACGTCGGTGCTGCCTCTGCCGGTTGCGTAGCTAATAAAGCACATGTCGCTAGCGCTGCTAATGCTGTCGTTAATTTCTTCATTTTCCCACTCCTTTAAATTATGTACTACAACTACCATTATACACAATTTTTAACATAATATTAGCTATTATTTAATAGAAAAGCGTAGGAGACAGTAGCTCCTACGCTTGTTATTGTGGGGGTAATTGCATTTTATCAAGTTGGTCAATAAATTTTTTGGATTTTAAACGGATACCCGTCTGCTCCTCATAAATTGTAGACACAATCGTTTTGATTAAATGCTTCGTTTCGGCCTTTAATGTAATCGTACCAATTTGGTCAACAGGCACTGTATAAAACATACGAATTAAGCGCACATGCACAGGCTTTAATCGAATAATGTAAGGGTCTAGATGGAAACACTTATGGCATAAAAAACCGCCCTGTGTAAAGGAAAAGGCAAACTCTCCCTCTGTTGCCCCGCAACTTGCACAGCCATGTAGCACAGGTTGTACGCCTGTATAGGCTAGTAGCTTCCATTCAACTAACAAAGTAACCGCTTCAGGGTCTATGCCCTCGTCAATCGCCTGCAGTGCGTATTGTAGCACATCAAAGGCATATGGCTCAGGGCTCCCCTCTTCTACAACGCGGTCAACGAGCTCTACAATATAACTGGCATACGCCATTGCCACAATATCTGAGCGCAAATGACGCAGTGCCTCAAGCGGCTCCGCTTGGTTTAGCGTCCCCATGCCTGTATAGCGCTGTACCATAAACATAGCGTGCGTAAATACTTGGCTTACAGAAGCTAGCCGACTTTTAGGTCGACGTGCACCGCGTGCCATAACCGCTACCTTCCCCGCTTCACGCGTCATGAGCACAACAATTTTATTGGCTTCGCCATAATCATGCGTACGGAGTACATAACCCTCCCATTTATGCAGCATCACTCTCACTCCTTAAAAAAAGGAAGGCGAATCGCCCTCCCCTGTTTTAATATTCGTCTTCGTTAAAGCCAAAGTCACGTAAGTGTGTTGACTTATTACGCCAGTCCTTTTGTACCTTTACCCAAAGCTCTAAATATACTTTTGAGCCAAGTAGCATCTCGATATCTTTACGTGCACGTGTACCGACTTGTTTTAACATAGCACCTTGCTTACCAATAACAATACCTTTTTGCGAGTTGCGCTCTACCATAATAGTCGCTTGCACACGAATTTTATCAGGATTGTCTTCTTCACGTTTAATCTTATCAATCACTACTGCTACTGAGTGCGGGATTTCTTCACGTGTTAAATGTAGTACCTTTTCGCGGATTAACTCCGAAATAATAAAACGCTCAGGGTGATCCGTTACTTGGTCTGCTGGGTAGTACTGTGGACCTTCTGGCATATATTTTTTTAACGTTACTAATAAATTATCAACGTTTATTCCTTCTAATGCTGAAATTGGCACAATCTCAGCGAAATTAAATTTCTCTGTATAGCGCTCAATAATTGTCAGTAGCTCGTCAGGGTGTACGCGGTCAATTTTATTGATAATTAAAAAGACAGGTGTATCGTTGTCCTCTAATAAATCCATAATAAATTGATCGCCAGGCCCTAATTTTTGCTCGGCATTTACCATAAACATAATGGCATCTACTTCACGCAATGTGTTTTTTGATGTTTTTAGCATAAATTCGCCTAGCTTGTGCTTTGGCTTATGAATCCCTGGTGTATCAATAAAAATTAATTGGCTGTCATCCTCTGTTAGCACACCTTGCACCTTGTTACGTGTTGTTTGTGGCTTGTCTGACATAATCGCAATTTTTTGTCCAATAACACGGTTTAAAAATGTTGATTTGCCGACGTTTGGGCGTCCAATAATTGAAATAAAACCTGATTTAAACTTATTTTCCTGCATCTTGTAAGTCCTCCGTTGTAAATGCGCCTGGTAACAGGTCACCTACTGTAGTTTGTTGTACATCACCGTTCAAATTCGTTAAGTATACGGGCATGGTCGGCTCGCAAAATTCTACCATAACTTGACGACATGCACCACAAGGAGATACAGGCCCTGCTGTATCTGCAATTACTGCAATGGCCTCAAATGCGGTTTCGCCCTCTGATACTGCCTTAAAAATAGCTGTGCGCTCTGCACAATTTGTTAAACCAAAGCTTGCGTTTTCGATGTTACAGCCTTGATAGACCTTACCATCTTTTGTAATAATCGCCGCTCCTACAGGAAACTTTGAGTAGGGCACATAAGCCTGTTGTCTTGCTTCTTTTGCAAGTTGAAGTAATTTTTCCATTTATACGCTCCTCTAAAACCATTTCGGTAAAAATAATAATGCGCCTATTACGGCACTAATGCAAGCAAATACTAATACAGCACCTGCAGCAATATCTTTTGCCTGCTTAGCGAGTGGATGCACCTCAGGCGAGGCTAAGTCCACTACGCGTTCAATAGCAGTGTTAACCATTTCGAGTGCTAGCATGCCACCAATGACAAGTAGTAAAATCAGCCACTCTAGTCGTGAAAATCCTGTAAACGCTGCCGCTAGTATCACAACAACAGCACTCACAAGGTGGGAACGAAAATTTTGCTCCCGTAAGCTACTCACTACACCCTCTGCTGCATAGCCAAATGAGCGAATAAACTTGTTAACATCCATTAGCGCGCTAAGCCAAAGCTCGTTAGGATTTCGTCTTGCTTACCAAACATTGCACGCTCATCTGCTTCATTCATGTGGTCATAGCCAAGTAAGTGCAACAGACTATGAACAGCAAGGAAGCCTAACTCACGCTCAAAGCTATGCCCATAGCTTAACGCTTGCTCTGCTGTACGCTCTGTCGAAATAATAATATCACCTAGCATACGTGGCATCCCTTCAATTACTACGTCCTCTTCTTCCTCTAAGGCAAACGAAATAACATCCGTTGGCATATCCTTACCGCGGTACTCACGATTAATGTCTTGAATGGCTGCATCATCAACAAATGTTACCGAAATTTCGGCTTCTTCTGTAATGCCCATAAAGGTTGCGGCATGGCGTAAAATATCATCAACTAGCTGCTGGTGTGCAGGCTGGATTGTGTTAGTTTCGTCTAAAAAATCAATAGTTAGCAAATCAATCGCTCCTTACTTCATCTCAGGGTACTCAATGCGTGAGTGGAAAATACCATTCAGTGTTTCACACAATACCTCTTCGATTGTTTTTAATTGTTTAATGGAAATATCACATTCATCAAACTGGTCGTCCTTTAAGCGGTCAGCAATAATAGCCTGTACAAGCTTACGAATTTTATCTGGCGTTGGCTCTTTCATCGAACGCACCGCGGCCTCTACACTATCCGCAACACTAATTACAGCCGCTTCTGTAGTTTGTGGCTTAGGCCCTGGGTAACGGAAGTCACACTCGTCAAGCTCCTTGCCTTCCTCATTAGCTTTATACCAAAAGAATTTTAATAAACTTGTCCCATGGTGTTGCAAGGCAATATCAATGATTTCTTGCGGCATTTTATATTTACGTAATAAATCTGCCCCGTCTGTCGTATGCGCCTTAATAATTTCAGCGCTTTTTTCAGGTGCCATTGCATCATGGGGGTTCATGCTTGCCATTTGGTTTTCAATGAAGAAGGTTGGGCGCACCGTTTTACCAATATCATGGTAATAACAACCAACGCGCGCAAGTAGCCCATCTGCTCCAATTTCCTCACATGCCGCCTCTGCTAAGTTAGCTACCATTACACTATGATGGTACGTACCTGGTGTTTCCACTAATAACTTTTTAAGCAATGGATGGTTAGGGTTAGATAGCTCAATTAAACGCAGGGCTGATAGTACGCCAAAGGCTGACTCAAAGAATGGCAGTAAGCCCATTGTGAGCGTCCCTGACATAAAGCCTGACATAAAGGCCGCTACACCGTAAAAGGCTAACTCTTTCATACCATAATTGGACTGTGTCATTAATAAATAAAACATAATAAATACTAAATTGACGATAGATACAATACCACTTGCAGTTAAAATATGCGAGCGTTTTTCGACATTTCGCATAAAAAATAAACTCGCAAAGCCACCAAAAATAATGTATAACGCCATCTCCATTTGCAGCACAGCTGAGTAACCTTCTTGGAAAATAACACCTCCCGCGGCTGCAATTAATACTGTAATTAAAATGGCAGTTCGTTCATTTACTAGCATACGCACTAGCATCGTTGCGAGTGCCGTTGGGAAGACAAATGCAATCATCATATCAAAATCCGTCACAATAAAGCTAAGTAACTTCATTAAAATTAACGACATGGCATAAATAATCATGGTAATGAGTAATGCATTACGCTTTTTGCGCAACTCTAAAGGTTCACGCTCAAATACTACGTAAATAAACGTCATTTGTAGTGTGATGAGCAATAATAAGCCAACTGCTGGCTTAAATGAGCGTTGATTGTCGGTCATGCCAAGTAGCTCTAATTGACGGTACATATCATTGTCGATAATTTGCCCTTCTTGCACAATGATTTGTCCTTGTAAAAGTCGCGTTGGCTCTACGCTTGCACGTGCTTGCTCAATTAATTTATTTGTTTGGTCCTTATCAAGCAACTCTGTTTCGACAATACTAGAGCGACCAATATGTACAATCGCATCCTGTGCATTTAACCCCATTGGTAAACGTGCACGAATTTTAGATTCAATGGCATCTTGCTCACTTGCCACACGCTCTGTACGAATAGGTCGTTCAAGCGTGGCTTTTACAAAGCTTAGCACTTCCTTTTTCGCGTGTAATAATTGCTTATCATCTAGCGCAAGTAAGGCCGCAATTTGCTCATCTGACAGTGTGATGGTGATTTCTTTATTATCAATAGAAGCGAGTTTTTTCTTTACAGCTTTCACTTGCTCCTCTGGATTATCACTTTCACTTTTAGCTGTCGTAATATACTCAAATAGCGAGTTAACAATCGCTGTTCGTTGCCCTGCTATCGCCTCTGAAAAGACATAGACGGGCTTAACCTCCTGCGCGGCCTTGGCCTTTTCTTGCTCCGTTTTTACGGTATCCTCAATCGTTTTTGTTGAGCGCACGGTTTCTGGCGCTAATTGAAGCGGCTTAAAGTTGTAGGTAGTGCCTTGTACGTTGCTTAGCATCAAGCCAAACTGTAGCGCTCCTGTAATAACTAGTACGAGTAATAAAAAATAACGAAAATTAAATAGCTTCATTATTTTATCGATTTGTTTTTCCACAAAACGCACTCCTTCCATTACTTATCATAACAAGTTATGCTTCGTTTTACCGTAAAAAAGCAAAAAAAACAGCCACAAAATTTGTGGCTGTCACAATTAATTTTCGTTTTCGGTATAGGCTTGGATAATTTTTGCGACCATTGGGTGACGTACAACATCGCCTTGCTCTAACGTTTGAATATGAATGCCCTCTACGCCTTGTAAAATACGTTCAGCAGCAATTAAGCCTGACTGTGTATTACGCGGCAAGTCAATTTGAGTTTTATCACCTGTTACAACCATTTTTGAGCCAAAGCCTAGACGTGTTAAAAACATTTTCATTTGTGGGTGCGTAGTATTTTGTGCCTCGTCTAAAATAACAAAAGCATCGTCTAGCGTACGCCCACGCATATAAGCCAGTGGCGCAATCTCAATCGTACCACGCTCAATTAAGCGATCTGTTTGTTCAGCTCCGTACATATCATGCAGTGCATCATATAAGGGGCGCAAGTAAGGATCGACCTTTTCTTTTAAATCGCCTGGTAAAAAGCCCAGTGACTCACCCGCTTCGACGGCAGGTCGTGTTAAAATAATTTTCTTTACTTGCCCTGTACGCAATGCCTGCGTTGCCATCACTACAGCTAGATAGGTTTTACCCGTACCTGCTGGCCCAATGCCAAATACAAGGTCTCTATGGCGAATAGCGCGTATATACTCACGCTGTCCAATCGTTTTTGCACGGATCGGCTTCCCTTTCGCGCTACGCGCAATCTCCTCATCATACAATGAGGCAAAGAAGTCTAGCGTGCCTTTATGCTCCATCTCAATGGCTGAGGCCACGTCGCGCATATCAATATTACTATTTTTACGAATGACCTGCAGTAAGGCATTGAGTACATCAGTCGCACGCGTTTTATCTGCTTCTTCACCAGTTAGCTGAATGCTCTCGCCACGCGTAATAATGTGTACATTAAAGGCTTCTTCTATCATTTTAATGTTGGCATCTGCCATGCCCAGTAACATAATTGCTTCATTTGGGTTGTCGACTTGCAGTGTCGTTGCTTTATCTTCTGTCATTCACTAATCCCCTTACTACAGATTTTATACAAGTTAACTGTATCACTCTACTCGCTATCTGTAAAAGGTTTTACCGTACTATTCATACAACTCTGTTAGTTTTGTAGCACGCTCTCGCATACGATTACGTAAATGTGCTGGCGCTAGCACTTCAATATGCTCACCTTGACTAAGTAACCACATTTCAATACCGCGTAAATAAACTTCCGCTTCGATAATAACTGCTTGTTCTTCATGCCTTATAATGCGCCCTGTTGGCAGTCGGTCTAGCACGGCCTCTGGCGAAGGGCCACTAAAACGAATCTTAATTGTTGCAAGCTCACCTGTATGCATAAAGTGAATGCGTTGTTGAAAACTGCTTTCTTCAAAGCGCTGCGACTCTGAGCGCTCAAAGCGATGTTTAATATGCAAATGCTCGATACGGTCAATACGATACGCTACAGGATGCGGGCGCTCTGGCTTATTGCTCTCCGCAATTACATAAAAATAAAACTCTGAAAAAACAACGCCTAATGGCTCAATATGATAAGCCTTTGCCTCTGATTCATGCTCTTTTTTATACATTAACATTACCGCTTGCTTGGCGCGGCTAGCCTCAGCTAATTCGTGTACCTTAGCCATAACGGAGCTCTTATGCGTGAGCTCAACATAATAATGCATCTCATTGCTAATATAGGCCTCTAGCATACGCTGACGCTCACGTGGCAAATGACGATACATTTTCTGTGTAATCCCTTTAAGTTCATTTTTTAACAGTGCACGTGACTCGATTAATATTTTGGTCGTCGCTAGTATCTCTTGCTCCGTTAATACATCTACCACATCTAAATCTAATAAATAGCCACCTTTGGCCTTGCTATAAACAAGATGATACGGCGAGTATTCTTCACCAAAAATAATGCGCAGCTCTTCAATATCTCGTTGCACAGTTTTTAAGCTAACATCAAATTGTTCTGCCATCTCTTGTTTGCGTAAAACATTGCCGTTTTTCAACTCGTTGTACATCCATGTTACTCGCTGCGTCTTGCTTTTATAATTCACCGTCATCACCTACCATTTATATATATTTTTAGTATAACAAGGGTAACGGTCAGTATATGTCCATCCATAAAAAAAACAGCCAGCAAACACGAGTTTTCGTGTTGCTGACTGCGATTAACGACGATTTTTGCGTGATTTTGGCTGTCCAAGCACCTCAGACATAATCACTGCCTGTATTAAATCTCGGTTTTTAGGCGATTTACGCACGACTTCGATAGGCTTTACCTTAGTATCCACTACCGATGATTTTTTCATGCGCTCCTGCATTGACTCCCGAACACGCGTAATAGGTTCTATTACGGGCTCTGGCTCAAGTATTGGCGCTGGCTTAGGTTGTGCCGGTGCTTTTGGCTCTAGCTCTCCTAAAATCTCACGCGCAAACTCCTCAAACGTTGGTCGTTTCGTTTCAGTAGGAAACAGTGGCGACGGCATTTCGACTTCGCGTGCTTGCGTCACTGGCTTAGCCTCAGGTTGTGTTACAGGCGGTGCAGGCTTCACTGTGGTTGGTTTTGGCGATTGTTGCTCTTTTTTCTTAGACTTATCAATAATCGCACTGACAACCGCAGCGATAATTAAGAAAATTAACGGTTCCATGCGGTGTCACTCCTTTGATTACTCTTGGTCGTCATGCTTATCAAGCTTTGCACCTTTAGCGATTGACTCGCGCATTGATGTATCTGCTTGAATATTATTATAGTTAATAAAGTCCATCACACCTAAATTACCTTTACGTAATGCTTCAGACATCGCAAATGGTACTTCGGCTTCTGCCTCAACTACTTTTGCCTTCATTTCCTGTACTTTAGCGATCATCTCTTGCTCTTTTGCTACCGCCATTGCACGACGCTCTTCAGCTTTCGCTTGTGCAATGTTTTTGTCAGCTTGTGCTTGCTCAATTTGTAGCTCAGCACCGATGTTTTTGCCGATATCAACGTCTGCAATATCAATTGACAGGATCTCAAAAGCTGTACCTGAGTCTAGACCTTTTGCAAGTACGGTTTGCGAAATCATATCTGGGTTTTCTAATACTTGTGTGTGGCTTACCGAAGAACCAATGGTTGATACAATACCTTCACCAACACGGGCAACGATTGTTTCTTCACCCGCACCACCAACAAGACGCTCGATGTTAGCGCGCACTGTAATACGTGCTTTTGCTTTTACTTCGATACCGTTCATCGCAACACCTGCGATAAATGGTGTTTCGATTACTTTAGGGTTTACAGACATTTGTACAGCTTCTAGTACATCACGACCTGCTAAGTCGATAGCTGCACAGCGTTCAAATGTTAACTCAATATTAGCACGGTGCGCTGCAATTAACGCATTAACTACGCGGTCAACATTACCGCCTGCTAAGTAGTGACTCTCTAACTGATTAATGGTTACAGGTAAACCTGCTTTATGTGCTTTGATTAATGGGTTTACGATACGTGACGGAATTACGCGACGTAAGCGCATACCAATTAATGTGAAAATACTTACTTTAACACCTGCTGCTAATGCCGAAATCCATAGCGCTACAGGTACGAATGTAAAGAATACCGCAAGTACAATTAAAACGACTACGATACCGATACCTAAACTGATAGTTGATAAATCCATTCGTTATGCCTCCTTAGTTTTTCTCACAACAATGCGTGAGCCTTCTACTTTAATCACTTCTACAAGTTCATTTGCATCCACATAAGCACCTTCACTTACAACATCTAAGCGCTCATCTTGGATACTAACCACACCTGCTGGGCGAAGTGGTGTTTCTGTTTTGCCAATACGACCGATTAAATCAATGCGATTAACATTAGACACATAGCCGTCTTCTGTTGTAGTCGCATCCTTTAATACAAGACGATTAAGCATGGACAATTTTTTGCCAAAGACTTTCATAATAACCACCATCCCTATTATTGCGACGAGGCCTGCAATTACAATTGATAACATCATATGCGTTACATCTGCACCCGCCGTCAAAAGACTTGCAATAACCATCACTGTACCTATCATACCAATAATTCCACCAGGTATGAAAAATTCTGCACCAATGAGAGCAATCCCTAACACAAGTAACAGAAGTGATTCGTAGCCTGCAAACCCTGCGACCAAATGGCCAAAGAAAAATAAGCCAATTGCCGTAACGCCCATAGTACCTGGTATACCAAAGCCTGGTGAATATAACTCAAGCACCAATCCTAAACTCGCAATAGAAAGCAAGATTGGTACAATGATGGGATTGGTAATAAAGCGTGCGACATTTTCAAAAAAGGTTGGCGTTACTTCGATAATCTCACGTCCATCTAGCTTTGTAGCCTTTAGCACATCACCTAATGTGGCCATTGTGCCTTGTGAATACCCTATCTCTAGCGCCTCAGATGGTGATAATGTCAGTAGTTCACCTTTAGGTGCGCCGTATTTCGGCAAATGCATCGTTGCATCCGCCATAGCCATCGCATATTCTGGCTTACGCCCTGAGGACTCAGCTGCTGCCTTCATTTGTTTTAACCACGCACTTTGCGCCTTTTTATCTGCCGCATTGCCTGATTGCTCAATGACAGCTGCCGCTCCCATTGTCGCATTAGGCGCCATATAAATCTCATCTGCATGTAACGCTAAAAACGCACCTGCTGATAACGCATCTTTATTAATATACGCAATCGTACGAATATCCGTACGCTCCATTAACATCGCAATTTGCCCTGCTGCAGACGTAAAACCACCTGGCGTATTAATATCTAAAATAATAGCATCCGCTTGGTTTTCTTCTGCTTCTTTAAATGCACGCTGTAAAAATGCATACAGCCCTTTTTCCACCTCTGCATGAATGGGGATATGATAAACACTATTCGCTGTGTACGTTGCAGCACTCGCAACTGTCATCAACGCTGGTACAAATAATACTGTACTTAACACAAGCGCCACTAACAACCTCGCCAAACGTTTCACCTTCAAACCAATTTCCTCCCTTCATGTAAGCCTTTACTCTATTCTACGACACAAAAAATAAAAAGTTTCAAAAAATTTAAAACTAAGAGATCCATTAGGGCGTTTGGGTTTGATACAGCACACAACATAAGTTTGCGTAACTCCCCTAATAAAATGCAAAATGCCTAGCACGAGAAAACTCGTACTAGGCATATCAATTGTCTGTTCAGTAAAATCAAATTGCGTGTTGAATAACGTGCGGGATTGAGTAAAGAACTAAATTACCACTTACGTTTACGTGCAGCTTCTGATTTCTTTTTACGTTTAATACTTGGCTTTTCGTAAAACTCGCGCTTTCTAACTTCCTGAATTGTACCACTTTTTGATACAGTACGTTTGAAGCGGCGAAGAGCATCTTCAAGCGATTCGTTTTTGCGAACTACAGTTTTTGACATCTCTCTTTCCCTCCCTCCGAACACACATCAACACAAACATACAAATTCATGTATGCTGTGTACTAGAAAATTATATCGTAATACTCGTTTTTGGTCAACAATTAATAATTATCTTTCGATGTTTTATCATTCATAATCGCTACGCCTGAGCTTGCGCCAATACGCGTTGCACCAGCAGCTACCATTGTTTCTAAATCTGCCTTGTTGCGCACGCCGCCAGAAGCCTTTACACCAAGCGCTTCGCCAACTGTTTTACGCATTAATGCGACGTCCTCTTTTGTTGCGCCACCTGTCGAAAATCCAGTAGACGTTTTCACAAATGTAGCGCCTGCTTTTTTACTTAATTCACATGCGCGCACCTTTTCTTCGTCTGTTAATAGGCAAGCCTCAATAATAACTTTCACTAATGTACCATTGGCTGCTTCCACTACAGCTTTAATATCCGCTTCTACAAGCGTATCATCTTGGTCTTTTACTGCTGCAATATTGATGACCATATCAATTTCAGTTGCACCATTTGCAATCGCATCTTTTGTTTCAAATGCTTTTACAGCTGATGTTGTAGCACCTAATGGGAAACCAATCACTGTACATACCGCTACGTCTGTTCCTTTTAGCGCCTCTGCACAGTAATTTACCCATGTTGGGTTAACACATACTGATGCAAAGTTATATTGCTTTGCTTCATCACAAATTTTGGCTACTTGCTCACGAGTGGCATCCGCCTTTAATAATGTATGGTCGATTAATTTTGCATAATTTGTTGTCATACCAAAAAACTCCTCAATATTTTATAGTTGTCCGTACCTCTTAACTATACCATAGTTGAACCCCCAAATCCCAATACAAAAATCTCACTAACAGTAGGTTTAAATCGTGAGTTACTAAATATGATAGTGCGTTTGTATATCATACACCCTTGAGCCATCTGCCGCTACATAACGCACTGTAATTTGCGGTGTAGTAATACCACGATATAGTTGATAATAAAAGGCATCAAGCAACAAGGTAGGTTCAATGATTGCTGTTAATAAATCAGCTTTATAATTGGCTTTCTTCATATAAAAAGTGAACACGGTCAACTCATCTTCAAAAATCACATTGCTATAAGCCATGGCCTCTGGCAATTGTTGCGCCTGTACTGCGTCATAAAAGGTATAGCTTATTTGCTTAAACTCCTCTAATGCCTGTCGCCGATCTTTTTCTGTCATTACTAAACAAAGCTGCTCTTGTTGAATGGCATAGCGCTTAATACGCAAAGGATCATAATTACGAAAGCTATGAATATCGCCAACAACACCATTTGGTATTTTAACCTCGCATAATTCCTTTTCCATTACCTTAGAGCCCCCTTCACAATTTCAATATTTATTGATTTTCCCTACATTTTTAAACTATAAACCTTTTTAATCATTATTGTTTTTTAAAAGTCGTTCAATTGCATTAAAAAAACACCTTACACAAGTAAGGTGTTTTGACTATTATACTTCTTCTAATACACGTAAAACCTGACCTTCGTTGTAAGGATAGCCTGCTTTTGTTAGTTTAACTGCGACTAAATCACCAACCATATCTTCAGTACCCGCAAATACTACTTTTAAGTAGTTATCCGTATACCCTACATATAAGTCTTGGCCTTCGCCGTCTTTAAACTTCTCCTCAGGAATAACCTCAACAACTTCGCCTTCAAAACGGCTCGCATATTCCTTCGCTAACTGGTCGTTTAACGCAATTAGGCGATGCACACGTTCATTTTTAATTTCCTCATCAATTTGGTCTGGCATACGCGCTGCTGGCGTACCCGTACGTTTTGAAAAAGGGAAAACATGAAGTTCTGAAAACTTATGGTCGCGGATAAAGTTATACGTTTCCATAAATTCTTCTTCTGTTTCACCTGGGAAACCTACAATAACATCAGATGTTACCGCTAAATTTGGTAATGCCTCTGTTAAGCGTGTAATGCGATCAGAGAAGAAATCCATCGTGTATTTACGACGCATACGTTTTAATACCGTATCTGAACCCGATTGAATCGGAATGTGTAAATGATTAACAACAATTTTTGATTCACGTAGCACATCAATCACTTCATCTGATAACTGTGAAGCTTCAATAGAAGAAATACGCAGACGTTTAAGCCCCTTCACATTTGCTTCTAAGTCACGTAATAATTGCGCAAGGTTATAGTCTTTTAAATCTTCACCATAACCACCTGTGTGAATACCTGTTAATACGATTTCAAGATAGCCTGCATCAACTAATTGCTGTGCTTGCTTAACTACTTCTTGCGGATCACGCGAGCGCATTAAACCACGCGCCCAAGGGATAATACAAAACGTACAGAAGTTATTGCATCCCTCTTGGATTTTAAGTGATGCACGCGTACGGTCAGTAAACGCTGGTACGTCTAATTCTTCATAGACGCGGTTTTTCATAATATTACGCACGGCATTAATTGGCTTACGCTCCGTACGGTATTCTTCAATTAAGCCTAGCATTTTTGTGCGGTCTTGTGTACCAACAACAATATCAACACCTGGGATTGCCATAATCTCTGCTGGTGATGTTTGTGCGTAACAGCCCGTTACACAAATTACCGCATCAGGATTTTGTCGAATCGCACGACGAATGACCTGACGTGATTTTTTATCCCCCGTATTTGTTACCGTACATGTATTAATGACATAGACATCTGATTGATGCTCAAAGTCTACACGCTCATAACCGTCCGCCTCAAATAATTGCCAAATGGCCTCTGTTTCGTAATGGTTTACCTTACAACCTAATGTATGAAAACTCACAGTTTTAGTAAGCTCTGCACTCATAATTTATTTCATCCTTCCATTATATGCACTAAAAAATATCAACGTGTTTAATAATAGCATATTACCACGTATTCTTTCCATGTGTATTGTTTGGACAAAGAATTATCATTTATCATTTTGTGAGATTTATTTATATCGAAAAGTAAAAATAGAGGCGTATTTATTACACTTATTAGGTTACAGCATTACAGTTAAACAAACATCACATCAAAAAACGTTCAGCTACTTCATTTAGCTGAACGTTTTTTTAGGGTAGCCAATCATAATAGCAACTGCACCGCATATCCCAATTAATACAGGATAAACGGAGTACGGTAAAATATTGATCGGCGAAATACCTGCTAAGCTAGCGGCCACTAAAAATTGTGCACCGTACGGTAATACGCCTTGCACCATACAAGCAAAGACATCTAGTAAACTCGCAGCCTTACGTGGCTCAATATTGTACTGCGTGGCAATGTCTTTTGCTAGCGGGCCTGCAATTAAAATGGCAATCGTGTTATTCGCAGTAGCTAAGTTAGTAAGGGCAACAAGCCCAGCAATGCCAAACTCCGCACCTTTACTAGTCGAAATCCGCTTCATAATTGCTTGCAAAATAAATTCAATCCCACCATTAAATTTAATAATCTCTACCATGCCTGCAATTAAAATCGCAAGAAAGGCCATATTATACATACCTGCCATGCCATCGCCCACTTGCTGTATAACATCCATTAACTGATAACTACCATCCACTAGCCCCACTACACCTGCAAGTGTAATACCTAGTGTTAGCACAAAAAATACATTCATGCCCATAAGTGCCAACACAATGACGATTAGATACGGCACAATTTTAATTAAGCTATAGTCAACATGTGTAATAGGCGCCGCTTCGCCCCAAGTTAAAACCCCAAAAATCACACTTGTCATGAATGCCGCTGGTAGTACAATCCAAAAGTTAACACGAAACTTATCTTTCATTTGCGCACCTTGCGTACGTACGGCTGTAATCGTTGTATCCGAAATAATAGATAAATTATCACCAAACATTGCGCCACCAATAACAGCTGCTGTCACAAGTGCTACAGCAAGCCCTGTGTGCTCGCTAATACCTAAACCAATTGGCACAAGGGCAACAATTGTGCCTACTGATGTTCCCATCGCCAGTGAAATAAAACAGGCAATTATAAAGAGCCCAATAATTAAAAAGTTTTGCGGGATAATGGATAATGCAAAGTTAACTGTTGCATCTACTGCACCCATGCCTTTAGCTACGCTCGAAAATGCGCCGGCTAATAAAAAAATTAATGCCATCAACATCACATTACTATTGCCTGCACCTTGGCAAAAAATGTCGACCTTCTTCGTAAAGGGTACTTTGCGATTCATCGCGAGCGCTACCATCGAAGAAATAGTTATTGCTACAATTACGGGAAATGCATAAAAATCCTTTAACATAATACCTGAGCCGATAAATAAAACTAAAAACACGAAAAATGGGAGCAATGCCCATGGATTGCCTTTCTTCACTACTCACTCTCTCCTAATCTAAAAAAACCTCTTCTACAAAAATAAGAAGAGGTCAGTGGACGCTCTTCTTATCTGCCAAGCTATTGCTTGCTGGATTTAGCACGGTAACTGATGTTCCGCTGCCGAGATTTCATTAGGCCAGTCCTTCCATCTCTCTTTATAAGAAGTTATTACGTTTTTCCTTTAATACTAAAGGAAAGCACGTGTATTGACAATGCCTATCCGTGTTTTATTTTAAATCGTAATGATTACTTTTTGTATTAACAGATACAACTCGCCGTTTTATACTCATAAAGCGTCATGATTACTAATTAGGAGCTTTTACATGTGATCAATAAAAAGGTATGGGGCTGTACATTAGCTTTAAGTGCATTACTCGTAGGTTGTGCTCAAGCCGACACACCTGCAAAAGAGGAAGAAGCACCGTAGCATGAACATACGCACGAGCACAAACACGAACATACGCATGAGCACGCAGAGCGTAAAAGACCGTGCGCTTACGGATTGGCAAGGCGATTGGCAGTCCATCTATCCTCTATTACAAGATGGTACACTTGATGCTGTATTTGAACATAAAGCTGAACATGATCCAAGCAAAACACCAGAAGCATATAAAGCCTATTATGAGGAAGGCTACAAAACAACAACAGAACGCATTGTCATTGACGGGGATCAGGTCACCTTTTACGAAAAAAATCAGCCACATACCGGCACAATTGCTTATGATGGCTATGAGATTTTAACTTATGATAAGGGTAACCGCGGGGTGCGTTATATTTTTAAACAAACGGGTGAGGTCGAAGGTGTCCCTGCCTTCATTCAATTTAGCGACCATATCATTGCTCCGCAAAAATCAGGGCACTTTCATTTATACTGGGGAGATGACCGCGCTAAGTTATTGGAAGAAGTTACGCACTGGCCAACTTACTTCCCTGCAGCTATGACAAAAGATGATATTTTACATGATATGCTTGCACATTAATCCAAACAATTTGTAGCTACGGCTGCAAATTGTTTTTTTGTCGATTTTCCTTGGTCATTACTGGGTAAAATACGTTATAGTAGAAATTGAGTGATATAGAAAGCAGGTGGGAAAATGAAGGACTTCCTCAAAGATTTGACCATGCTAATTATTGGTTCGTTCATTTTCGCGTTAGCCGTCAATTTATTTGCTATTCCTAATGGTTTAGGTGAAGGTGGCGTTACAGGTATTACGATTATTGCGTACTACTTATTTGAATGGGCGCCGAGTATTGTCAGCTTCGTTTTAAATGGTATTTTATTAGTCATTGGTTACAAATTTTTAAATCGTAAAATGGTAATCTATACGATTATCGTCATTTTTTTATTGTCGATTTTCTTACATCTTACAGAGTCTTGGCATATTTTATCAGATGAGCGTATTTTAAGCGCCATTTTTGGTGGTATGTTCTCTGGTGTAGGGATTGGCTTAATTATTCGTGTGGGTGGCTCTACAGCAGGCTCTACTATTTTAGCGAAGATTGCGAGCAAATATTTAGGCTGGAGTGTTAGCTATGCCCTATTATTCTTTGATTTAATTGTAGTAGGTGCTTCTTATTTTGTTATTGGACTAGAGTCTGTAATGTTAACAATTGTTATGCTGTATGTCGGTACAAAATCGATGGAGCTCGTTATTGAAGGATTGAACCGAAAAAAAGCGGTAACGATTATTTCAAAAGAACACGAAGCAATTGCTGAGCAAGTAACGTATAAAATGAATCGCGGTGTTACGGTGCTATCAGGTTATGGCTATTACACGAAGCAAGAGAAAAATGTACTGTATATCATTATTAGTAATCAAGAAATTGTTAAACTCAAAGCTTATGTGCATCAGGTTGACCCTAATGCTTTTATTACTATCCACGATGTACGTGATGTATTTGGCGAAGGGTTTTTAAATTTATCAAATAGCTAATAAGGAGGGCTTTTAATGCACGAGTATAGTATTGATGCAAGGCGTAATAAAATTTTATTTTACCTTTCTCTATTCGCTATCGCGCTTGCTAGCACCATTAGTGCGCTCTTGCATAACTTGCCTTTTGTAACAATTACTATTCCCGTTACATCCTTTACATTCTTTTTATTATTTGTACGGATTTTTACTACTAAGTTATGGCGCAAACCCTCTTACCAACGGATTGGCATTACTAAAACACCTGATTTAAATGGTGAGTGGCAGTGCGTACGCTTTAATGAAGTAACAGGTGAGCAAACGACATGCACGTTACGTATTAAACAAACTTGGACTAAAATCCGCTTCGAATTTACACAAGAGGGCTATATTTATGTTAGCTATGCTACAGCCATTCAAACGCGCTACCCGTTAGGCACACGTGTCAGTGTAGCAATTCAAATTTTTCGGGTTGTTAAACAGCACTTGCCGGAAAAAATAAACGATGCCTTTATAGATTTTATGATTTTATCAAATGATGAACTACAAGGGCGCTACTATACTAACCCGCAAGCATTTTCGCAGTATGGTTTACTTACTTGCACAAAAATAAATAACACTACAAACGTAAATGAGCCCTCGCATAGCTAAGCTACACGAGGACTCGTTTTTATTTAATGACAATTTTTTTCTTGAGATACATTAACAAACCTAAATCAATGACACCAATGACTACTAAACTTACACCATACACTTGGAATAATGTAACGAGACTTGACATTGGACGCATTAATAGGAATAATGCTACAACAATTAATAAAATACTATAAATATAAAATGGCATTTTATTAATTGGGAACATCGTACGTAGGCTAAGTGCATTTACTAAATGGCTAATACCTACAACTAAAATAATAATCCCTAGTAAATACGGTACTATTTTAATAATTTGATCAGCTAATGTATAAATTAAAATCGCTGCTACAATGTATAACGCGCCAAGAGCAAATGAGCCTACATAACCGCGATTATATTTCTTTTCATTAAAGCCTGTAACAATAGCAATGAAGCCCATAATTAAGAAATAGGCTGAAACAATATTTACGGTAAATTCATAAGCTAATACCGGCTTAATTGCAATAAATAACCCAAGCACAATAAAAATAATACTATTAATAATTAAATGTGTGCGAATCTTTTTAATTACATCAATCATATTATCTCCTCCAATATTTACTATTTATTGTACCTTAGATGCGGGCTCGTTACTATCCCACATCTGACTTATTTTACAATAACATACGTAAATAACGCTCAAAGTTAACACCTTCAATTTCGGGTGTACCCGCACGTGTGGTATCTGCTATTGCCTGCAGTAAAAAGTCCTCTGCTAAGGCAATACCTGTTGCTACGCTATCACCACGTAATAAACTGCCCATTAAAACAGACGCAAATAAATCACCTGTGCCAGAATAGTTTTTACCATTAAAGACTGTCGCATTAAAACTAGCCTGCGTTGCATCTACAAAAACATTACCAATGGTCGTCGTTGTTGGTGGATTTACACCTGTGATAATCACATTAGCTTCCGTCTCTTCGTGTAACTGTTGTCCAACGGCTGTTAATGCCTTCATAAAATCTGCTGGCTCACGATAGCTGTATAGTTTGTCATAGGATAGTCCCGTCAGCAAACAGCTCTCTGTTACATTGGGTGTAATCACATCCGCTTGCTTCACTAAAGCACGCATACGCTCTAACATATCATCAGTAAATAACTTATACGCCTCACCACTATCTCCCATTACAGGGTCAACAAGCAATAGTGTTTCGGCCGTATAAAAGGCTTGTAAAAACGCAAAAATATTATCAATCTGTTCGCGCCCTGTCACAAAGCCTGTATAAATCCCATCAAAACTTGAATTAAGTTTTTGCCACTCTGTCGTAAAATGCGGCATTTTTGTTGTTAAATCTTCATAAAAGAAGCTCGGGTAATCCGTCTGCGCAGATAATACTGCAGTCGGTAATGGGTTAGGTTGCACGCCCATAACTGACAGCACAGGGATAGCGGCAGTAAGCGAGCACTTTCCAAATGAAGATAAATCTTGAATTACGGCAACTTTTTTCATAGCTTCCTCCAACAATCATAAAATCTATTAGCTCTAGTATCTCAAAAGCCTAAGCGTATGGCTATACACAAAATAGAAAAAGCGTCTGAACAATTCAGACGCCTTAGCTTACTCTAACTCATAAGAAATTGCAGCTAGCGCATAAAGCGGTGCTGTTTCTGCACGTAAAATACGTGGCCCTAGTGACATTGTTTTCGCACCTGCAGCGCGTAAAGCTTCTGCTTCTTCTCTAGCAATACCACCCTCGGGGCCAAATACTAGTAGCATTGTTTTAGCTTCTGTTGCTTGTAAAACTTGCTTAAAGGTTACACGCTCAGTTAGCTTTGCTTCTTCTTCGTCCGCAATAAAAACCATATCATAGGTGCTTACTTCTGCTAGTAATTGTTTAAAGCTAACCGGATTTTTTACGGTCGGGATATGTGTACGGTGCGATTGTTCTGCCGCTTCTTTTGCAATTTTTTGCAGGCGCTCTGTTTTTTTACCGCCTTTTTTTGCATCCCATTTTACGATGGAGCGTTTGGCCTCAAATGGTAATAATGTATGCATACCTAACTCTGTACCTTTTTGTGCAATCAACTCTAATTTGTCACCCTTAGGCAAACCACAAGCAATTGTTACAGCAACGGGCATTTCAGGCGATGCTACAGTACGCCCTGTGGGTGCTACTAAAACATCGTCCTCAATTGCTGTAATCGTACAAATATGAGCTACATCATTCATCACTACAATAATTTCGTCACCAATCGTTTGGCGCATCACACGTGTAATATGACGCGCATCATCGCCAGTAATTGTCGTTGTTTCACTAAAATAACGTTGCATCGCAGTTCTCTCCTACTCTGGCTTACGTGCCGTAATCGCTACCCAATCTTCCATTTCCATTGTTTCTACTAATTCAAAACCTGAATTTACTAAGCCTTGCTCAACTTCTGCACGTTTTGCTCCAATAATACCTGATGTAATGTATAAACCGCCTGGCTTTACAACTTTAAACGCATCGTCTGTAAAGGATAAAATAATATCTGCTAAAATATTAGCGACTACGACGTCTGCTGGTTTTTCTACTGTATCTAATAAATTGCCGTGATGTACTTCAATAAGGTGGTCTACTTTATTTAACGCAATATTTTCACGTGCCGAACGTACCGCCACTTCGTCTAAATCAAGGGCATGGACTGCTTTTGCACCGAGTAATGCTGCCCCAATTGACAATACGCCTGAACCAGTGCCGATGTCTACTACTTCTTCATTAGGCTGTAGGTATTTTTCTAAAGATTGTAGGCAAAGCACAGTTGTAGGATGCGTACCTGTACCAAATGCCATACCTGGATCCAGCTCAATGATTAGCTCATTGTCTTGTTGTTTTTCGTATACTTCCCATGAGGGTACTACAGTAAAGCGCTCCGAAATACGCACAGGGTGGTAGTATTGCTTCCAAGCATTGGCCCAGTCTTCCTCATGTACTTCTGTAATGGTTACTTCATTTTTACCAATCGCTAAGCCAAAGCTTGTTAAGTTAGTTACGGCTGCTTTAATTTGTGCGAAGTTGTTTGTTGTTGCTTTATCTTCTGACAAGTAGGCTTTTACAATAACGCCCTCTGCCGGGAAATCATTGGCATCTAGTGCATACATTTCACCGTACATATCCTCGCGCTCTTTTGTTAAATCTGTTACATCCTCAATAACAACACCGCTTGCGCCTGCTTGTTCTAAAATATAGGATACTGCCTCTACAGCTTCATTTGTTGTGTGGATTGCGATTTCTGTCCATTGCATGTGCAACAACTCCTCTATGTTTTCTCTTTTGTAGTTTACCATAAAGCACAAAAAGAGAGGATGCTTATGCAGCACCCTCTACATTTATCAATGATTAAACGTTTTAGTTTAAATTATTTAAATTTATTTTTAACTTTGTCAAAGAATGAGCCGCCATCGTTAGGATTGTGGTCGCCTTCGATTTCAGCTAGTTCTTTTAATAATTCTTTTTGACGCTCTGTTAATTTTGTTGGTGTTTGTACATGTACGGTAATATTTTGGTCACCTGTGCCATAGCCATGCACGTTTTTCACGCCTTTGCCTCGTAAACGGAAGCGTTTGCCTGATTGTGTACCTGCTGGGATTTTTAATTCCACTGTGCCATGGATGGTTGGTACTTCTACTGTGCCACCAAGTGCTGCACGTGGGAATGAAATATTTAAGTTGTATAAAATATCATCACCGTCGCGGTCAAAGTACTCATGACGTTTAACACGGAATACAACATATAAATCGCCTGCTGGCCCACCGTTAACACCTGGTGCGCCTTCACCTGAAACGCGCATTTGTTGGCCTTCGTCAACGCCCTCAGGAATATTGATTTTAATCGTTTTACGACGATTTACGGTCCCTTTACCGTGACAAGTTGTACATTTTTCTTTAATTTCTTTACCTGTACCACCACAGTATTTACATGTTTGGCGGTTCATCATACGACCAAATGGTGTATCTACTGCTTGGTTAATTTCACCTGCACCATTACAGTGCGTACATGTTGTTGGCTGTGTCCCTGGTTTTGCGCCAGAGCCATGACACGTTGAACATTCTTCTTCTTTTGTTACTTCAAACTCACGCTCTGCACCAAAAACAGCATCCTCAAATGAAATATCCATACGGTATTGTAAATCATCGCCTTGACGTGGTGCATTCGGGTCTCGGCGTCCGCCTCCACCAAAGAAGGAACTAAAGATATCGTCGAAGCCGCCAAAGCCGCCTCCACCAAAGCCACCGCCGCCGCCAAATTGTGGGCCGTCGTGACCAAATTGGTCATAGTTCGCTTTCTTTTGATCATCACTTAATACTTCATAAGCCTCCGCAATTTCTTTAAATTTCTCATCAGCACCCGCTTCTTTATTAATATCTGGGTGATATTTTTTTGAAAGCTTACGGTACGCTTTTTTAATTTCGTCCTTAGACGCTGACTTGTCAACGCCTAGCACCTCATAATAGTCGCGTTTTGCCATAGTTCACACTCCGATTCTTTAACATAAATTTCATTGTATCAAGAGAAAAGCCAAAGCCGCAAGCGGTCTTTGGCTTTTTTAGCTCTCTTATTTTTTATCGTCGTCTTTTACTTCAGTAAAGTCAGCGTCGATGATGTCATCGTCTTGACCGCCTTGTGGCTGTTCGCCAGCTTCTTGTGCGGCTTGTTGAGCTGCGGCTGCTTGCTCATACATTTTCATGACAAGTGGTTGTAAAATGCCGTCTAATTTTTCTTTAGCTGCTTTGATTGCTTCTGTATCTTCGCCTTCAAGCGTTGCTTTTAACTCGTCGCGTGCATCTTCAACTGATTTTTTCTCTTCGTCGTTGATGTTTTCGCCTAAGTCTTTAATCGTTTTATCTACTTGGAATACCATTTGGTCAGCTTCGTTACGCACGTCTGCTGCTTCTTTACGTTTAGCATCTGCCTCAGCGTTTGCTTCAGCATCTTTTACCATGCGCTCGATGTCTTCCTCAGTTAAACCAGAGTCAGATTGAATTGTGATAGTTTGTTCTTTTTGTGTACCTAAGTCTTTCGCTTTAACTGAAACGATACCGTTTTTGTCAATGTCGAATGTTACTTCGATTTGTGGTACACCACGTGGTGCTGCTGGAATATCAGATAATTGGAAACGACCAAGTGTTTTGTTATCTGCTGCCATTGGGCGCTCACCTTGTAATACATGAATATCTACTGCTGGTTGGTTATCAGCTGCTGTAGAGAATACTTGTGATTTAGATGTTGGGATTGTTGTGTTACGCTCGATTAATTTCGTGAACACGCCACCCATTGTTTCGATACCTAAAGAAAGTGGTGTTACGTCAAGTAATACGATATCTTGTACGTCACCTGTTAATACGCCACCTTGTACTGCCGCACCCATTGCTACTACTTCATCAGGGTTTACGCCTTTATGTGGCTCTTTGCCTGTTTCTTTTTGTACTGCATCTTGTACTGCAGGAATACGTGTAGAACCACCAACTAAAATAACTTGATTTAGTTCCGAAGCTGAAAGACCAGCGTCTTTAAGTGCTTGACGTACTGGACCAATTGTACGCTCTACTAAATCTTGTGTTAACTCGTCAAATTTAGCACGTGTTAATTTTACTTCTAAGTGTAATGGACCGTCTGGACCAGCTGTAATGAATGGAAGTGAAACGTCTGTTGACATTACGCCAGATAAATCTTTTTTCGCTTTTTCTGCTGCGTCTTTAAGACGTTGCATTGCCATTTTATCTTTAGAAAGGTCAATGCCGTTTTCTTTTTTAAACTCTGCTACTAAGTAGTCGATTACTTTATCGTCAAAGTTGTCGCCGCCTAATTTATTGTCACCAGCTGTTGCTAGTACTTCAAATACGCCGTCGCCAAGTTCAAGGATAGATACGTCAAACGTACCACCACCAAGGTCATAAACTAAGATTTTTTGGTCTTCGTCTTGCTTTTCTAAACCGTAAGCAAGTGCTGCTGCTGTTGGCTCGTTAATAATACGTTCTACTTCAAGACCTGCGATTGTACCTGCGTCTTTTGTTGCTTGACGCTGTGCATCACTGAAGTAAGCTGGTACTGTAATTACTGCTTTTGTTACTTTTTCACCAAGGTATTCTTCTGCGAAACCTTTAAGGTATTGAAGAATCATAGCTGATACTTCTTGTGGTGAGTATTCTTTATCTTCAATTGTTACTTTTTCGTTAGAACCCATTTTAGATTTGATTGACATAATTGTGTTTGGGTTTGTAACTGATTGACGTTTTGCTACTTCACCAACTTGGCGCTCGCCATTTTTAAATGCTACTACTGAAGGTGTTGTACGGTTACCTTCTGGATTAGCAATGATGACTGGTTGGCCACCTTCTAATACAGATACACAAGAGTTTGTTGTTCCTAAGTCAATACCAATAATTTTGCTCATAATTTGTTTCCTCCTAATAGTTGTATGATTTTAGTATATTTTATAAAAGTTGTTGTGCATTGCGCACATTTTTTAACGAATTATTCGTTCACCTGCAAGGGGGTAAGCCATTATTCGTTTACTGATACCATTGATGGACGAATAACGCGGTCTTTTAATTGGTAACCTTTTTGCATTTCACGCAGTACAATGCCTGATGCTTTGTCTGCATCTGATTCTTGCATCACTGCTTGGTGCACATTCGGATCAAAAGCCTCGCCCTCTGCAGGAATGACTTCTAGTCCTTCTTTTTTAACTGCTTCAAGTAATGAGCGGTAAACCATATCTACGCCCTTCACAAGAGAAACCGCTTCTTCTGACGTCGCTTCTACTTGTAGCGCACGCTCGAAGTTATCTAAAACAGGAAGTAAATCAGTGACTAAGGCTTGTGCACGGTATTTTTGTGCCGCTTCACGCTCTGCAGCTTGACGGCGGCGCATATTGTCCATGTCTGCAAGTAGACGAAGGTATTTCGCTTCTTCTTCTTCCACACGTGCCTGTAATTTTGCAATTTCTTCTTGTAATTTTTGTTCTTCTGTTAATTCTTGTACATCTTCTGTTGTTTCTTCAGTTGTTTCTTCAGTTGTTTCTACTTCTTCTACTGCTTCTACTTCTTCAGTTTGTACGTCTTTGTTTTCTTCTGCCATGATTACCCTCCTACTTAGCCTTTTTTAAAGGCTCGTGTTAAATCGTGTCGTACTAAATCAACTAATGAAATAACACGTTCATAATCCATGCGTGTTGGTCCGATAATCGCTATCGCACCTGTGCTCTCACCTGCTTGATAAGTTGCGGTGATGACACTGCAATTTTCCATCGCTAGTTGCTCGTTTTCTGAGCCAATACGAATATGAATCCCTGCCTCATTAGGTGTAAATAACTCATACACTTGCTGACGCGTTTCCATCATATCCATTAACATGCGAAGTTTATTAACATCGTGAAATTCGGGTTGGCGTAGCATATTGGTTTTACCACCATAAAACAATTTAGTTTGACGTGGCTGTTGTTGAATGAGCGAAGCAACAAACTCATCAGCTGCACGAATATGCTGCTGTAGTAAGCGTTGTACCTCTGCCTCTAAGCTTACGGCAAATTGTTCTAGTGGTACATTATACAGGCGTTCATTTAAAATATTGACCGCCTTCTCGACATCTGAGGCACTAAAGCGCTCAGGTATCGTAAATGTCCGATGCTCCACATGACCTTGATCTGTCACGATTATTGCTACTGCTGTATCATCTGTTAGTGATACGATTGATATTTTTTTAATCCGATGGCTTTGTACATCCGGGCCTAACATAATAGACGTATACGACGTCAACTGCGATAAAATAGTAGCCGACTTGCGAATAACTTGCTCAACCTCAACATGTTGGTCTGTAAATACGGATTGAATTTGTATTAAATCATCTTTA
Source organism: Metalysinibacillus saudimassiliensis (assembly GCA_000935965.1). Taxonomy (GTDB): domain Bacteria; phylum Bacillota; class Bacilli; order Bacillales_A; family Planococcaceae; genus Metalysinibacillus; species Metalysinibacillus saudimassiliensis. Next base: position 362,695 of record LN483073.1, on the reverse strand, counting down.
CGAATCCGTTTAGGCTGTAGCAAATGGTCTACGTAAAATCGGTAACCCTTATCGGAAGGCACACGTCCTGATGAGGTGTGGGTTTTTTCGAGTAATCCCATCTCTTCGAGGTCTGCCATCTCATTTCGAATGGTAGCAGGACTATACGTGATATGCTCCTTCTTCGAAATTTGTCGTGAGCCAACTGGCTGTGCTGACGTGATAAAATCGTCTACGATGACTTGCAAAATTTCTAGCTGTCGATTCGTTAACATAATTCATCACCTCTGTTAGCACTCAGTTAAAGGGAGTGCTAATATCTATTTATAATTTATCAAACCGTATAGATGATGTCAACGTTAACGCTCACTAAAATAAAAATTGTTGAAAAACCTCATTTCCTACAAAGCGACCAGCACGCGTAAGCCTTAATCCTTCTGCATCTTGCACAACTAATCCCTTCGTAATAAGCGGGGCAATTACACCAGGAAATGCCTCGTCCATCGTTTTACCAAAACGTTGTTCAAAGCTAGCGTTAGGTACACCCGCTGTTTTACGTAACCCTAAAAATAATTGTTCTTCCATTGCTTCTTGCTCTGTTACCTTATGTTCATTTAATAAAGGCAGTGTGTTAGACGCTAATGCAGCGAAGTATTTTTTAAGCGGGCCGTGGTTGCCATAACGTACACCTTCTACATAACCGTGCGCACCTGCACCAATGCCAATATACTCGTCATTATCCCAGTAAATCGTATTATGAACCGATTTTTGTCCAAAGTTACTAATCTCATACTGTGCCACATTAGCCGCTTCCATCTCACGCATTAATACATCGTACATCTCACCTTCAAGCTGTGGCGTCGGTAAAGGCAAACGCCCTTTATTGTACTCCATATAAAAAATCGTTTTAGGCTCCACTAATAAAGAATAGGCTGAGTAATGTGGCAGTTGTAAATCTAACGCCATACGCAACGAGCTTTGCCACTGTGCCATCGTTTGGTCAGGCAAGCCGTACATTAAATCAATACTAATATTTTTAAAACCTACGTCCTTAGCCGTAGCAATTGTTTCTATTACATGCGCATTACTATGCGTGCGACCAAGGCGCTTAAGTAAAGCTTCATCAAAAGACTGTACCCCCATACTAAGGCGATTAACCCCGCCTTCATACAGAGCAACTAACTTATCACGTGATAGCTCATCAGGATTAGCCTCTGACGAAAATTCCTTCACTTGTGCAAGTGGTACTTGCTGAGCAATTAATGTAAGTAAACGTGTAATTTGAGTAGCTGATAGCGCTGTTGGTGTGCCGCCACCTAAAAATACAGTTTCTACATTATTAAATGCCTCAGGTGCACGCGCCTTCCACAGTGTTAGCTCCTTGCCCACCGCTTCAATATATTCATCGACAGGCTGATTAGCGAAGAAAAATTTATTAAAATCACAGTAATTACAAATTTGGTGACAAAACGGAATATGAATATAAATACCACGTGCCATAATTATGACCTACTCTCTCAAAAATAATCTTTTCCTATTATAAGCGCTATCGTGCACGAGTGCGAAGAAATACACTAGAGTTTCTGCGTAAAATGCGATAGGCTAAAGCTAACTTATAATAAAGGATGAATGATTTATGCATATTGCAACGACACCAAAATTCACATTATTTATTTGGCTTCTCATTACTATTGTAATTGCCGTTACCCCTTGGCCCTTCCCTCAAATTAGCCTACTTGCGGTTTTGGCCATGGTACTAGTTGTGCTTATTTCTTTTTTACATTACCAACTGCAGATTACAGACAAAGGTATTACCTACCGCGTAATGGCTTTAAATAGCACTGTTAAAAAGCGTCATCTAGCAACTGCGGATATTACACGTATCGAATTTACGCGCCGTCAAGATGATACGATTTTTCAAGCAGAAGTTTTTACAACTACGCAAAACTTATCACTCCTGCGCTTTGATAGCCCTGACCTTTATACTGAGCTACGTGCGTTTTGTCAAAAGCACCATATCCCACATAATTAAAAAAAGTTGAGCCACAATTGGCTCAACTTTTTATTTATCATTTTTTAAAATTGTTACCCAGTAAGCAATCGCTACAAATACGCCGCCTACAATATTACCAAGTGTTACTGGTACTAGATTATGCACGATTTCACCTAGCGTAATTACCCCATTAAAATACGCTACGCTAAATGCTGTCATATTAGCAATACTATGTTCAAAGCTCATTGTGATGAAAGGTGTGATACAGCAAAAAATAACTGCAATACGACCCATCTCCGTTTTCAGCTTATAATTTCCCCATACTGCGATACATACTAAAACATTACATAAAATACCACGCATAAATAACTCAAGTGTGTCAGGTGCAGTTTTACCATGTACGACTTTGTCAATATATGCCCCTAAGTCGCCTACGGCTAAGCCTGAAGCGTAAAATACGCCAGCTAGTAAAATGGCGCCTACTAAGTTACCTGCATAGCTGCCTACCCAAGATGCAATAGCTTGTGACCATGTTGTCTTTTTGCTAAATGCACCAATTGTCATGACGAAGTGGTTTCCTGTAAATAAATCTGCGCCTGCTAATAATACCATCGTTAATGCCACGCCAAATGTTACACCCTGCGCAAGCTTTAGACTTGGCTCAGCTGACATATATCCCCCAAGTGTTACTAATAGCAACATACCAAAACCAATGTAAATCCCACCAAGCATTGTGTTCATTAAATATGCCGGCTTATCATTGCTGAGCATGTTTGCTTTCCCCAGTGCTGCTTTTTCTACTAAGTCTCTCATTATTGAAACCTCCTCAACTTTGCTATTATAGTAGAAAAGCAAATAAAAAAAAAGTACCAAATTAACGGTACTTTTAACGAAATAGTAAACGGCTTAACCAAGATTGTTTCTTTTGTCTAGTATTTTCGCGAATGAGCTGTTCTATTAAATCATTTTGCTGTTTAATCACATCGGACTGTTGCGTTAAAATATCGTCAACTTCATGAACAAAAGCCTTATGCATGGCTTCCTGTTCCTGTACTTGTTGCACAATATTGTCTAATTCCCTAGCAACATCCGTTAACTCTGTAGCACGCACCGCATTGTTTTGCACAGCAGGTACGTCACCCTCTACAAGGTTATCCTTATCTAGCTGTAAAATCTCTTTTATGTTTGTATTTTCATTCGTAACCATCTGCGCCGCTTCACTAAATGGTATACCACGCAAACGATTTAAAATAACCATCGCCTTCATACGCCCAAAATCCTCACCAACAAAGCAGCGATGATTTTTAGCATTGCGTTGAATTATATAGCCATTATCCTCTAAGTGCTTTGTATAGTTGGTTAATGTAGCTGGGCTCACATTTAAAAATTTGGCGGCATCTCTTGATGTATACATTTTTTCGCTCATCCTCATTAACTCCCTGCTTCAATTGTTGTAGCTTAATTCTATCATTTAACTTCCCTTTCGTACAAATAAGGAAACAAATGCAGTTTTAATACTTGTCGGCATGACTAAAGCATATTATATTGAACACTAGAATCGCTTTACAAAATGGAGGCTAACTTATGCGACAATCAATTATTTGTATTTCTTCAAAGCAAGACGCGCACGCACTGGCCCTATATTTTGGGCAACTACTTAATAAACCAAATAAAACAATTTTTGAGCGTCATTTATTGCTCGAAAATATGTATGAGTTATTAACTTATTATTATCATGCGGATTTATATGCTTTACTTGATGAGGCTGAGCAGCTTAGCCCACAAGCAAACACTGCCGCACAAAATATAATTTTAATCGAAACAACGCTTTACACTACTGTACTCGTTAGCAACTTAACACAAAATAAAAAGCTGTTAAAAAATGCATGTGCAGTTTTACTCGCTATGTTTGATGCACAAGTACCTTATGCTAAACAACACCTTTCACCTACACAATACGAAAAACTTGTCATGCCAACTATGTTACTGCGTCAATGGTTAGGTGACAAAGCACGATTTACTATTGACGAGATGCAATATATTATCGGACAATTACTCGCATCAATTGACGAGGAGTTTATTCAAGGCAACTATTACCCACCTGCTGCCCTCATTGAATATGTATCAAATGATTTTAAAGAGCAGGCTACCACATCAAAGCACGCACTCATTCATCAAAAAACGCGCTTAAAACATTTTATTGAATGTCTCGACGACTATGTCGAAGTTCCTACAAAGCATGAGGAGCGTTGGCACACACTTAAACAAAGTTTAACAGAATAGAGGAAATCCATTTGCCTTACGTTTTACTTATTATCGCAATCATGGCTGAAGTCATCGCTAGCTCTTTACTTAAAGCGACGGATGGCTTTCGCAAACTCGCACCTTCTCTCGGCGTTGTAGTAGGCTACGGCGTTGCGTTTTATACCTTGTCTTTAACATTACGCACATTACCCCTTGGTATTACATATGCCATGTGGTCAGGGCTTGGTACAGCTGCTACAGCTATTATTGGGGTCATCGTTTATAAAGAGGTTATTAGCTTAAAAAAAGCACTCGGCCTACTGTGCATCATTGTAGGCGTTGTGCTATTGAATAGTGGTGAGCTAGTATGAAGGGTTTTGCATTGCTTAGTGTAGCCATTATAACTGAAATTATAGCAACGCTTGCGCTTAAATTTTCTAATGGCTTTACGGTACTAGTGCCTTCTCTTGTCGTAATAGCTGGCTACTTAACCGCGTTTTATTTTTTAAGTCTCACACTTCGTCATATGGCGCTTAGTGTTGCCTATGCCATTTGGTCAGGGGTTGGCACTGCTGCTACTGTCATTACTGGTGTGGTATTGTTCAACGACCCGTTTACGGTCACTATCGCGCTTGGGCTATTGCTTATTATTTTAGGTGTTATTTTACTCAATCAAGATGGACCGCCAGCCAGCACATCCTAGTGCTGGCTATTTTTTATCCGCCAATAACATAGCTTGAGTGGCAAAAACTAAACTCCACACACTATTTATCGCCTTATGTATATACAACTATACTTTTCCGTTATCATGTGGGCGACAATTTTTGCTCAAAAAAAGACAAAGCGCTTTGTACACGCTTTGCCTTGAGCTATTGCTATATTTTATCATTTGTTTGTCATCCTCTTTTTACAAAAGACTACAAACTTTACTAGTGTATCTTATTTATCGTCATCCATTTTAAGTACAGCCATAAATGCTTCCTGAGGTACTTCTACTGAACCTACTTGTTTCATACGTTTCTTACCTGCTTTTTGTTTCTCAAGTAATTTACGTTTACGTGAGATGTCACCGCCGTAACATTTTGCTAGTACGTTTTTACCCATAGATTTAATTGTAGAACGCGCTACAATTTTTTGTCCAATGGCTGCTTGTACAGGCACTTCAAATTGTTGACGAGGGATTAACTCTTTTAGTTTTTCCACGATAACTTTACCACGCTCATACGCAAAGTCACGGTGAACAATAAAGCTTAAAGCATCGACTTGTTCGCTATTTAATAAAATATCCATCTTCACAAGTTTTGATCTTTTATAGCCAATTAACTCATAGTCAAATGACGCATAACCTTTAGTATTTGATTTTAAGTGGTCAAAGAAATCATAAACAATTTCTGATAATGGCAGCTCATAGTTAACAGCTACACGCGTTGTATCTAGGTAGTTCATGTCAATGAAGTTACCACGTTTCTTTTGGCAAAGCTCCATTACTGCCCCTACATAATCATTTGGCACCATAATAGCCGCCTTTACGTATGGCTCTTCAACATGGTCAATTTTTTGTGGGTCTGGCATCATGGCTGGGTTATCTACCATTAGCTCAGATCCATCTGTCATATGCACTTGGTACACTACTGATGGTGCAGTTGTAATTAAATCAATTTTAAACTCACGCTCAATACGCTCTTGAATGATTTCCATGTGTAGTAAACCTAAGAAGCCACAACGGAAACCAAAACCTAATGCTTGCGATGTTTCTGGCTCAAACTCTAACGCAGAGTCATTTAGCTCTAGTTTTTCAAGTGCTTCACGTAAATCATTATATTTTGATGTATCAATTGGGTACAAACCACAGAATACCATTGGATTTAAACGACGGTAACCTGGTAATGCTTCACTCGCTGGATTATTAGCAAACGTAATCGTATCACCTACGCGCGTATCTGCTACATTTTTAATTGATGCTGTTAAGTAACCAACATCACCAACTGTAAGCTCCTCTACAGGCGTTACGTGCGGTGTATGAATCCCAACCTCTACTACCTCAAACTCAGCACCTGTTGCCATCATACGTATTTTATCGCCTGCTTTCACGCGGCCTTCTACAATACGGATTGAGGCAATAACGCCACGATATGCATCATACACAGAGTCAAAGATTAAAGCTTGTAGTGGTGCATCAGGGTCACCCTCTGGTGCTGGTACTTTTTCGACAATTTGTTCTAAAATTTCGCCAATACCAATATTGGCTTTAGCCGAGGCAAGCACTGCCTCCGAAGCATCTAAACCGATAACATCTTCAATCTCCTCACGTACACGCTCAGGATCAGCGGCAGGTAAGTCAATTTTATTAATTACAGGTAAAATTTCTAAATCATTATCTAGTGCTAAATAAACGTTAGCTAAGGTTTGCGCTTCAATACCTTGCGCAGCATCCACAACTAAAATCGCACCCTCACACGCTGCTAAACTACGTGAAACTTCATACGTAAAGTCTACGTGTCCTGGTGTGTCAATTAAGTGCATTGTGTAAATTTCGCCGTCATTCGCTAAATATTTTAATTGTACCGCATTTAATTTAATCGTAATACCGCGCTCTTGCTCTAAATCCATAGAATCTAGCATACGCGTTTTCATTTCACGCTTCGTTAAAGATTGCGTGTGCTCTAAAATACGGTCAGCTAACGTCGATTTACCATGGTCAATATGGGCAATAATCGAGAAATTTCGGATATTCTCTTGTCTTTTCTGTCTTTCATCTCGGTTCATGTACTTCACTCCTATTTCAACTATATAGAATTATACTATGAATATTAGGCAATGTACAACTACTACTAAGGCGTGCTTTATGCACCCTTTTTGTATGTTTTATGCTGTCAAGTAAATATTCTTTGCGCGAAACTATTGCAATTTAACGTATCGTTTGCTAAAATGATTTTTGTTGTATTGACACGAAAACGTGAGAAAATACTCATCTCGTATCTAATCCAGGAGGTGAAATACATGCCAAACATCAAAGGTGCTATCAAACGTGTAAAAACGAACGAAAAAGCAAACGCAGCGAACACTCAAGTGAAATCAGCTATGCGTACTGCAGTTAAAAAAGCACGCGTTGCTATCGCTGAAAACAGCGAAAACGCACAAGAGCTTTTAAAAGCAGCTACTAAATCAGTAGATAAAGCCGCTTCAAAAGGTCTTATCCACAAAAACGCAGCAGCTCGTCTTAAGTCACGTCTTACAAAACAAGCATAATCGCTGTTACTAAGGTTATCTACCTCGTGTAGATAACCTTTTTTCTATGTAAAATTCATCACTTAAACAATAAAAAAGACTGCCCTAAGGACAGCCTCACATTGCTTTCATAATAAATAACTCTAAATGACGTTCACGGTTACCACTGCTCGTTTTCAACGCCTCATCGACTTTAGAGAGCGCGTACAGCGCACGTAGTAACTGCTCTTCAGTTGGACGGTTACGCTTTTGTAATAACATTTTAATGCGGTAAGGGTGTGCCTTTAACTGCTTAGCAATTTGCTGTTGGCTATAACCCTTCGACTGCAAATAATAAGAATGGTTCATTAAGCGTACTGTAGAGGCCAGTAACCCCACTAACATAATGGGTTCTTGCTTTTGTAACAGTAGGTCGTGGTAAATTTCTAGCACTGTTGCCTCATCATTGGCAAAATAGGCATCTACCATCTTAAAAGCATCCTGCTCTAAAGTTTTTGCGACTAGCTCATTCACCATTACCTCAGTAATCTCTACACCATCAGCACCTAAATATAACGCGAGCTTTTCGACTTCTAGATTTAGCTGTAGCATATTAGTTCCTACTAAATTTAGTAATGCACCAATCGCCTCATCATCAATCGACTTCCCTAACTCCTGTACGCGAGAGGTAATCCATACCGCAAGATCACGTTCTTCAGGAGCAACTGCCTCAACGACACAGGCATTCGCCTTAGCTACTTTTGTAAACTTTTTGCGCTCATCTAACTTTTCGTAGGGCGCAATCATTACGACTACCGAAAATGGGGCTGGGTTGCTCATATATTGTTCAAAGCGCTTTAAATCATGTGTAATTTTTTCTTTTTCACGATCACTCGCTTTAAATATCGTAGCATTTTTTGCGATAACGAGTTTGCGTTCCGTAAAAAATGGTATTGTATCCGCTTCGTTTAACACTTCATCAACTGGCACTTCGTCAAGTGAGTACGTCATAACTTCCGCTTCTTCGTCTGCCGCGAGTGCCTGCTTGATCTTGCGCACCGTTTCGTCAATTAAATAGGCTTCTTCGCCGACGAGTAAATAAACGGGCTGTAGTTTTTTATTATCAATATCGCGCCAAATTTTTGTAAGCACTTACGTTCACTCTCCTTATACATCAGTACATTATACTTGATTTCCTATAAATTTGTCACACCTCTTTATGTTTTCCTTTTGATATGGCTTTTTCATAGGTGTTGTTTTATAATAAGATACAGAATTGGAGGGATAGCAATGAATCCATTTGAAGGTGAAAACATTAACTCAAAACGTAACGATGCGATTGACGCTGGCGTTGGCTTTGGCGTATCATTCGGTTTCTTTACAACTATGTTCATCATTGCAATTATTTTCGAATACGTAGCTATGAACTAATTGTATTACTGCACAAAAAGCATTTCGCTTCCGAAATGCTTTTTGTCATTTTATCGCCATATTTGTTCGGGTTAATTTAACTTCAATCGTGCCTACATCCGCTGTCGTTAATGTAGTACCTGGCGCAAAACGCGCGACTACGTCAGGGTGAGGGTGACCGTAGCGATTATTAACGCCCGCACTAAAAATGGTGAGTCTAGGATTAGTATGCGCAATAAAACCTTCTGTACTCGATGTTTTACTACCGTGATGCCCAGCCTTTAATAAATCAATATCACGCAACACCTCATCTCGCAGCCCATCTTCCCCCTCCGCTTCCATATCACCTGTAAATAATGCGCGCATTTTGCCATATTGGAGCACTAATACGAGTGAGTCATTATTTGTTCCCTCACCAGCTTGTTGTGGCGCCACATACATAAAATTCACACCTGCTTGTTGCCAACCCATACCTCGTACTTGTTCCTCTAATGGTATGCCTTGTTTTACCGCTTCCTCATAAATTGCTCGCATTACTTCAGCTTTCACTAAACTATTCGGTGTCATATGAATGGTTTTGACTGTGAGCTCTTGCATTACCTCTTCCGCCCCTTCTACATGGTCTGCATCAGGGTGCGTTAAAATAAGCGTATCAATCGTTGTAATGCCCTTACCTTTTAAATAAGGTACGACTACACGCCTTCCCACTTCATAAGGTTTGCCTACTTGCCACTCTTCCTTACGATCAAAACGTAGTACACCACCTGTATCAATGACATAAACACCTCGCCTTTGAGGCAGCTCTATCACAATACTGTCACCTTGTCCCACATCTAAAAAAGTTACCGTCACATCACGCTCTGCCAAATAAGCAAAGTGTAAAGGTAGCACAGAAAGCACACCAACTACTAACGCTTGCTTAAAGCGCTCAATCTCTAGTAATAAAAACACAGCAAGTACGCCTAGGTAGGCAATGGCTAACCCCCATATAGCAGGTCGGCCTGGCGTCCATAATTGCCAAGGTAGCTGCGTTAAAGCCGTAATTAGTGCGGTAAGCAGTGTACGGAGCGGCTCATATAAAATAAACCCTACCTGCGCTAAAGGTGGTACACAGTAGCTCAGCACAAATAACCCCATCGTCACAGGTAAAATTACGACAGAAAATAACGGAACAAAAAATAAATTCATAATGAGTGAAGATACGGATACTTCAAAGAAGTGATACAAAATAATAGGGTAAACCGCAAGTTGCGTCACACTTGTAATAATAAAAGCCTTTACTAGCCCGTGCTGACTTAAGCTCATAATACGCTGTGCATAAATCAAGCTAATTGTTGCACCATAAGACAATTGAAAGCCCACCTGTAAAATACTAGATGGTTGCCATAAGACAAAACCTATTAACGTTACCGCAAGCGCATCATCTACCGCAATCCGTCGCTGTTTAAGTTGTAGTACTAATACTAAAACAGTTACTGTAACCGCACGCCAAACTGACGGCGCACCACCCGCTAGCATCGCATAAAGAGGAAGCGCCACAATTAATACCCACGTTGCTTTTTCACGCCGAACACTAAGCCGCAACAAGCTATAATAAATTACAGCTGTCATTAGCCCAACGTGTAAACCAGAAATCGCAAACAAATGCGTAATCCCTAAAATTTGATAGGCACGCGTCAACTCCTCGTCAACATCATCACGCAAGCCTATTAAAAGCGCCTGTGCTTCTGCCTGTAGGCTTTTAGGAAAAGTATCTTCTATATGTCTCGCTACATTAAATCGTTGCGTAGCGAGCATTGTCGCAAGGTTTTTTGCTTTGCCTACTGCTTGCCACTCGCTAACCTCAACCATACCAACAGCACCCGCACTTTTTAAATAACTTGCCATCGAAAAAGCATAGCGATGTGCAGGTCGAGGTGGCGGTATCCACTCAGCTTGAGCATGCATCTTACTACCATACAATGAGGTCGCTTGGTACAGTGCTTTTTCTTCAGCACTTGTAAAACGATATGTTACATAAATTTTTTGACCATCTGCTTTCGCAAAACCACGTAATGTAGCGCCTGTAATTTTCATTTGTTGCAGTGTTAGTTCTGTGGTAGCTGGCAGTGGTTTAGGTTTTGTTTGAATGAGTAAAATAAGGGTGCAAATTGCGATGATAATTAGTAATTTAGGGGATTCTTTTTTATAAAATAACCATAATGTGTAGGGGAATAATAGTAAAAATACTACTGGGGAGAGTTGCAGCGCACTCGCAATAATAACTACTGCGAGCGCTACTAGCATCCCTTTATTTTTGAAGTTGTTTACCAAGGATTTCTGTCACCTGCTTTTCAAGGTCAGCAATCTTCTCTGGCGCAATACCTGCTTGGCGCATCTCGTCAAGCATTGTCATATACAAATGTAGTTTTTCGTCGCTTAAAAAATCAATTTTACGCTCATCAAAAGGCACATGCTCTACAGTAACGCCTGCCTTTTGTAGTAGCTCTAGTGCGTATGTATTGTTTTTATAATCCGTCGCATAGTATACATTTTTAATCCCTGCTTGAATAATTGATTTTGTACAAGGTAAGCATGGGAAGTGGGTCACATATAAATCTGCATTTTGTGTAGGCGTACCATATTTTGAGCATTGTAGTAATGCATTCATTTCGGCATGAACCGTACGTACACAGTGATTGTCTACCACATAACAACCATGGTCAATGCAATGTTCGTCCCCTGCAATCGAGCCATTATAGCCTCCTGCAATAATGCGCTTATCACGCACAATTGTTGCACCAACAGCTAAACGTGTACATGTACTACGTAACGCAAGTAAATGACATTGTGCCATAAAAAATTGATTCCAAGTAATTCGCTCCATACGAATACCTCCTTCGTTTTATTAAGTGTAGCATTATTTCACACTAATATAATCCTTTAATTTTTCAAAGGTTTTGTCACCAATACCGCTAATTTTTTTGACGTCTTCAATTGTGGTAAAGTTACCCTGCTCTGTACGGTAGCTAATAATGCTTGCCGCTTTTGCTGGACCAATGCCTGGGATTGTCATGAGCTGCGTTTCATCAGCTGTATTTAAATTGACGGTAGTGGTTGTTGTTTGAGAGGTTGTCGATGTAGGCTGCGCTTGTGTCGCGACAGCTTCAGGTGGGGGCTCCTCACCCTGTTTGGGAATATAAATAACCATTTCATCCTGTAATTTTTGCGCATAATTAATGAGCTTAGTATCAGCCTCATCCGTAATACCGCCTGCAATAGTTAAAGCATCAATAATGCGCTCCTCTGTTGTTAAAGGGTAAACGCCTGGCTGTTTAACAGCGCCCTTAACATCTACAAGGACAGTCGTAACTTGTGGTGGCTCTGGTTCAATTGGTTGTTGCTCTATTTTGGGTTCTTCAAGGGTTGGGGTAAGTGGGAGTAGTTCGGGTTGTTGCGCTTCAGTGCGCGTAAAATAAAAGAGAAGTACTACGCTAACCGCACCAATAATAAGTGCGTACTTGCCATACTGTTGCCAAAGTTGCTGCATAGAAAAAAACACCCTTTCCTACGAAAGTGGCGTCGTATGGAGTTACCTCCTACTATAGCCTATTCTTTCGTGAGTGAAAAGGTGTTTTTACTTTTATTGCATTTGTTTACGACGTGTAGATAGGAAAATACTTGCCGCAATCAGTGCGAAACCTGTAAGTATTAAGCCTAGTGTGCTTTCGCCATCTGTTTGTGGTAATTTTTCTACCGCTGTGTCGTTACCTGCTTTAGGTAATTCTTTTACAGGTACAGAAATTGTCGGTTGCTCTACTTTGTTATCCGTATTCGGTTGTTGCACCGTTGGTAACTCAACTTTTGCTTGTTCATTTTCCGTATTTGGATTTTCTTTCGGAATTTCTACCAAAGGGTTTTCTGGTGTTGTTGGTTCCTGCGGTTTTGGTTCTAGCTTACCTAGCTTTGGATTTTCAAGTCCATTGGATTTTATCGCCGACTTCTTGAGCAAGCATCGTTCAATAGTTGCGATTGATGAAATTGGGAATCACGAACTATTTGACGATATCTTTGTATAAAAACACACCCGCGTCCATACACTTTTTATTAAATCGTGTTCTGTAGCAATTAGCCATTACGTAGCAACGTCTATTGATCGTGAGTTAAGCGGTAAGCTGACATTGTTGCCAACGCTCGCTTGTGATGCGGAAGATATACGTAACTTTATTGATAGGAAGGAATTCGATTTTATTATTACAGATGTGCTACTACCATTGCCGCAACCACAGTGCCCTGTCATACTAATTGATACATTTTTATCGACAACGACTTTTACACAAATCGCTAAGTTGACCGATAAAATCAAACAACAAAAAGAGCAGATTGTCATTAAACAGCTGCCCATTGTGCCATATATGCAAAAAAGCTACTACCTACTTAGGCATCAGCTTTTTTTGCGTGTATAAAAATGCGTTCACTTTCGTCCGTTGGTGCATCCATTGTAAAGTCAGCAGTTACTGTAATGTCTGTAAAGCCTGCTGCTTGTAGCCATGCCACATACTGCATTGGCTCATAGGTTTGTTGATAGTGCGTTTCATCAAAGCGGCGATAATGCTCACCCTCCGCTACAAAAAATGTCATATCATGCACAATACTGTGAGGTGCGTCGCCTTCTTCTGTATGCCAGATGTATGCAATATTGCCATCATCATACGTAAAAGGTGAGTCAAGGAAAATCTCCATCTTTAGTAAGCTGTGCACATCAAAAAATAAATGTCCGCCTGCTGCTAAGCTAGCATAAATGCGCTCAAAGGTAGCTTGTACGGCCATTGCACTCGGCAAATAGTTAAGTGAATCTAACACGATGGTCATAACATCCACATCCGTAAAACCTTCTAGCTCATCCATAGACTGACAGACAAGTGGCACATGAGGAAGGCGCTCACTTGCGACCATCAGCATTTCGTCTGATAAATCTACGCCCGTTACCTCATAGCCTAATGCTTGAAAACGTTGCAACATGGTACCAGTACCACAGCCAATATCAACAAGCACTTTATTTGTTGTGGGTGGTGCGACTAGTCGCACCCAGTCTGCATAATCATCATACGGTACATCTTGTTGTAGCTCGTCGTAGATTAACGCAAATTGTGTGTAGCTACTCACTGCGCTACCTCAAGCAGTGGTGCATCTCCCCATAGACGCTCTAAGTTATAATAGCCACGCTCATCTTTATGGAATACGTGAACAACTACATCACCAAGGTCAACTAATACCCAACGTGCTTGGTCAAAGCCTTCCATACGGCGTACTGTGTAGCCTGCTTTTTCAGCTTGCTCTTTTACTTCACGTGCAATTGCTTGTACTTGACGGTCTGAGTTACCGTGGCAAACCATAAATTGATCAGCTAAAAACGAAATACCTTCCATATTAAGTACTACGATGTCCTCAGCGTGCTTGTCATCTACTGCTTTATAAGCGATTTGTAATAAGTTCATTTGTTTTCTCCATTCATGATATCGTTATAGCAAGTAAGTGTCAGTGGAAAAATCGGCTGCTTCGTATCAATTAAAAATCGTAACGAATGGCGTACACATGCACTCATTGCTTTATCTAAGTTTTTTTGTGCTTTGTTACGCAGGCGTTCAACACCTGGGTAATTACGTGAGGGCTCAATCATATCAGCAACGAAAATAATTTTTTCGAGCTTGCTCATACCAGCGCGCCCTGTCGTATGGTAGTGAATGGCATTTAACACATCTTGATCTGTAATGCCAAACTGGGTTTGTGCATAGTAGGCGGCAATGGGACCATGCAGTAATTCACTGCCCCACCCTATAACGGATAAATCAAGGTTTTCACGTCGAATGATGTCTTCCATCTTCGTTACGTCCTCGTATTTTGCCATATCATGCAAAATAGCCGCTGTTTCTGCCTTACTTGGGTCTTCATCGTAGCGTTTTGCTAAAGCGATTGCTGTATGCATTACACCTTGTGTATGAATATAGCGCTTCTCTGGCATGCGCGGTTTAATGGCCGCTAGTAGTTGTTGTCGCTCCATATAATCCTTCCTCTCGTACATAATTTGCTACCGCTTCTGGTATTAAAAATTGTACCGTTCGTCCCTCTTTAAAGCGACGACGCAACATAGTTGAAGAAATATCGAATTGCGGTGCGTCTACCATTTGTACATTATAAATGGTTTGTGCCTGTGTATGTGGTCGCGCAAAGCCAACAAAGGTAACAAGCCGATTTAGCGTACCTATATCATGCCATGTGTGCAACGACTCAATCATGTCACCGCCCATAATAAAATAAAAAGCTGCCTCTGGCTCACGTTTTGTAAGCTCACGCATTGTAATAGCCGTATAGGAAATACCACCCTTATTAATTTCATAAGGCTCTACTTTAAAGTAAGGATATGGCGCTGTCGCAATTGACAACATAGCAAGGCGTTCTGCATCACTAACGGGCATATCTACAGCTTTATGGGGTGGTACACCATTTGGCATAAAGCGAATCTCGTCAAGTGACAACGCATTAAGCGCCTCATTTGCCATCATTAAATGGCCAATGTGGGGCGGGTTAAACGTACCACCTAAAATACCGATTCGCTTTTTCATTACTTCTTCGCTACTTTCGGTAGTACGATTTGTTTATTATTGCGTGACTCTTTATATAGTACGACAGTTAAACCAATAAGTTGAACAAGCTCTGCGCGTGTACCGCGTGCTAGCGCTTCCGCTACCTCGTGCTTTTCGTCCTCACAGTTGTCTAAAATACGTACTTTAAGTAATTCACGTGCTTCTAGTGCTTCGCTAATTTGTTTTAGCATCGCTTCATTTACGCCGCCTTTACCTACTTGGAAAATCGGTGTTAAATGATGTGCCTCTGCACGTAAAAATCGTTTTTGTTTACCTGTTAACATCAAAATTAGTTTCCTCCTAATTGCTCTTCTATTGAAGCAATCATTGATTTTGTATCTGGTGTTTCGTTAAGCCAATGTGTAAAGGCAATGGCCCCTTGATTAACAAACATACCTACGCCATTTATTATCGTTGCGCCTTGTTGTTGTGCCGCTTGCAAAAATGGTGTTACGAGTGGATTATACACAATATCAGCAACAAATGCTTCTTTTCGCAAATTTGTTACATCAATTGGTAATGTGAAGTCTGCGTTTAGCCCTGCCGATGTAGTTTGAATGATGACATCATACGCGCTCGCATCTACATCTGTTAAAGCAATAGCTTGTCCACTACCTAGCTCTGCTATGATAGCCTGTGCACGCGCTACGGTACGATTAGCAATCGTTACAGTATAGCCTGCTTGTGCCATCGCAAATGCAATACCTCTAGCCGCTCCGCCCGCACCAAGTAACACAACTTTTGCCTCTGGCTTGTGGCCTGTTACCATTTCAAGTGAACGCAAAAAACCAAGTCCATCGGTGTTATAGCCTTTTAAGCGACCATCCGCTAAGCGTACTACTGTATTAACTGCGCCCATTTTTTTAGCTAAAGGGTCTAGCTCATCAAGTAATGGGATGATTTTTTCCTTATGTGGAATGGTCACATTAAAGCCACTACTACCAAGCACACGTAAGCTTGTAATAGCTGTAGCTAAATTTTCTTCCGTAACGTGTAAGGGAATGTAGGTAGCATCAATGCCTAGCTCAGCGAACCACGCATTGTGCATCTCAGGTGACTTAGAATGGGCGATAGGATCGCCAATAACTGCGAACCATTTTTTCATGGTCAATCACTCCTTAAATTAATGAAGGGCGTAAAAATACTTCCACGCCTTTTGGTGCGTGCGCGGCAATTACTACATTAGGATCTTGTACCGTAATCCAACCAAGTCCAGAGAACACAACATCTGTGCGCCCCTCTTTAATAGAAAACTCATGACGTACTAATGGTGGCAACTGATCAATAAATTGCTCAGATGGTGGTGATAGCATTTTACCTTTATGATTAGCATATAGCTCGTCTGCCTTTTCAAGTTTTGTACGGTGAATTGGTAAGTCATTCGCCATATATACCGTAAAGGCTGTACGCATCCCTTGCAGGAAGTCAAAACGTGCTAAGCCACCAACAAATAAAGTTTGCTCAGGATTTTGTTGGAACACTTTTGGCTTAATTTCTTTTTTCGGCATAATATACTTAAGCTCACTCGCATCAAGGTAATGTGCCATTTGGTGATGATTAATAATACCAGGTGTGTCAAACATTGCGCTACCATCATCTAAAGGAATATCAATCATATCAAGCGTTGTGCCTGGGAAGTGTGATGTTGTAATAACTTCGCCCTCACCTGTAGCTTGTTTGATGATACGGTTAATAAATGTTGATTTACCTACGTTTGTACAACCTACGACATAAACATTTTGCTTTTTACGGTAGCGGTCAATTGCTTTCATTGCGTCTTCCATACCGCGACCGCTATGTGCACTCACAAGTAATACGTCGATTGGCTTAAGACCAAGCTTTGCCGCTTCGTGTTTTAACCAGTGCACTACTTTACCTGGCTTCACTGATTTTGGTAATAAATCAACTTTATTGGCAATCAATAATACCGGATTATTGCCTACAAAGCGGTGTAACCCTGGTAACCAGCTCCCGTTAAAGTCAAAGATATCTACGATTTTAACAATTAGACCATCTTGCGTGCCTAAACCGTTTAAAATACGTAAAAAATCGTCATCTGTTAATGACACAGGTTGGATTTCGTTATAGTTTTTCAAACGAAAACAACGCTGACAAATGACGGTCTCCTTATCTAATGATGAAGCGGGTGCATAGCCTACCTCACCTTTATTTGTTGTTTGAATTGTTGCGCCACAACCGATACATGTTGGCATTTCGTTCATTTTTTGTCCTCCCAAGTTGGTTTTCCTTTTCGTCGTAAATCATTAAATACACGTCGTTCAACAAAGCGATTGAACTTTGTTACAAGCCCATCTGACTGTGCAACAGGGCGCACTAAAATCGTATGCATACCCATGCGGTTGCCACCCATAATATCTGTTAATAGCTGGTCACCCACCATTGCTGTCTCATGTGGTCGTAACCCAAGTTGAATCATAGCTGAGTAAAAACCGTTACCTAATGGCTTTTTCGCGCGTGAAATATACGGAATCCCTACAGGCTCAGCAAAAGCCTTCACGCGTGCTTCATTATTATTAGAAGCAATAATTACACGAATGCCACCTTCTGCTAATCTTTCAAACCAGGCAGCTAAATCATCATTTGCATATGGGCTATCCCATTCAATTAACGTATTATCTAAGTCAGTGACAACACCCTTAATGCCTTGAGCCTTTAATGACTCTGGTGTAATTTCGTAAATTGTCTCGACATATTGCTTTGGCAATAAAAAATTATACACGTAATTCCCCTCACTCTAAACTTTGTCGCACTCATTATAGCATAGTTGCGAACGCTTCACCCACACGAATCATACGGTTCTTTATAACATCTTTTGTGAAAGCAATGCTATCCTTCTCAAATAACATAACAACCGTTGAGCCGAAGCTAAAATAGCCGACTTCTTCACCCTTATGCCACGCTGTTGTTGTATTTGTTAATGCAATAGAATTGACAAACATTGCACCAACTTTAATAAAATCACAGCGCATCTTTTTGTGTTGCAATTGCGTCACCATACGGTAGTTATGTGACAGTGGCTTTTTGCCATAGCTTAAACCTGCTTGATTAACAGGGTAAGATTGCTGTCCTAGTGTATACTGGCGTAAAACAGTAGCGTCTAACGGGCTATGCATGCGGTGGTAATCAGCAGGACTTAAATAAAAGACAATATATTGGCCGTCCTTATACGCTTTGGCACGTGCTTCCTTGCCTAATAAATCCACCAGACGGTACGATTTACCTTTTACCACAAAATGTTGTCCTTCTGTAATGGCACCAAAAGATTCGATTTTTGCATCTACGGGACTCACAATAATATCATCCGTAGAAGCAATCGGACGCGCCCCTTCTTTTAGCTCACGCGTAAAGAAATCATGTAGCGTTGAAAATTGTTGTAAACTTTTTGAAACCTCTTGCGTATTAATTGCGTAAAGTTTAGTATAGCCTGGAATAAGGTATCGGCTAATACGAGAAGTAGCAAAGTTTTTCAACATTGCTGATGTTCCTCTACCATTTGTAAGTTCTATCATTGTTTGGTATAATTTTTGCTTCATTTGTTTTCACCTTTATTTCTCATTTTTTCACTATCTAATTTAATCTTTTAGCAGTATAATTAAAAAATACTTCACTTGTAAAGGAGTGACCTATCATGTACATTCCGCATGTTATGGACAATACAATAAAAAAAGCCAAATCTCAAATTGCAAACTTTATTACACTATGTAATTTATCTTTTGGTGGTGCAGCCATTATGGCAACATTAAATGGGCATTATAGCTCCGCTGTACTATTCATTTTTATCGCTGCTTTACTCGATCGTTATGATGGTAAAGTCGCACGTCGCTTAAACCAACAATCTGAGCTTGGTAAGCAACTTGATTCGATGAGTGATATTATATCATTCGGTGTAGCACCAGCGATACTAATTTATGAGTATTTACTACATGACTTAGGTGCAGCAGGTATGATTGTAACCGTATTATTTATTACTTGCGGTGCTTTACGTCTTGCACGCTTTAATATTTCAGAGTCAAATGGTACTTTTGTTGGCCTACCTATTACAGCAGCAGGTACAATTTTAACGGTAAGTTATTTTTTAGCACCTTTCGTACCTCTAGGCTTTTATATTCCATTAGTTCTTGTGCTTGCACTTTTAATGATTAGTACATTTACCATAAAAAAAGTATAATTTTTCAACTACGCTACTTTGCTAGCGTAGTTTTTTTGTTTAATTATGACCTATTAAGGTAATGGTTAACTTAGGAGGTTATTTCATGAATAAAATCTTTCGCATAACAATCGTAAGCTTTATCAGTGGTATTATGCTTATTGCCGTACTCTATCTGTTTAAATTTTTACACACTAGTCGCGCGTATGATTTATTATTCAACTTTGAATACATCCCTATTATTGGTGCTTATAATGACAATATGGCGCTTGGCTTACTGTTTCATTTTGGCACCTGTATTATTAGTACGATTGTTTTATATTATATTGTAAAAGCCTTTCATGTAGAGCTATCTTTACTCAGCTATATTTTGCCAATTACAATTGGTAGTGCTGTGCTGTATTTTTTAAGTGGTTTTACTAGCGAGGCGCCTTCACCTTTTGATTTAACATCATGGGGTATGTGGGTATTTGCGCACTTAATTTACAGTATGATGATTGCGTATGGTATGAAATTTTGGGTGCTTCATAATAAAAGTGGCAGCGAGTAATCTCGCTACCACTTTTTTTCAGCAATTTTTAATAGCTTCTAGTACTACTGCTGTCGAGTGCTTAGCAGCTACTGGTAAAAATTCGTCAAAGCTTAAGTTAGATTCTTTACCTGCAATATCAGATAAGGCACGAATCACGACAAATGGTACATTAAACTGATGACATACTTGTGCAACAGCTGCTGCTTCCATTTCTACCGCTTTAAGTGATGGTAGTTTTGCGCGCACATCTTCAACACGCGCTGGGTCATACATAAATGAGTCACCTGAACCAATTAAACCTACTGCGCTATTATGTTCACCAACAGTTGCTACGGCTTGCTGAGCGATAGCACAAAGCTTAGCATCTGCTTTATACGTTGCTGGCATTTGTGGTACTTGCCCCCATACATAGCCGAAAATAGTAGCGTCTACATCATGGTGTACTACTTCGTCTGAAATAACGATAGCACCTACTTCTAGGTTTTCGTCATAGCCGCCAGCTGAGCCTGTGTTAATGACAACGTCTGGCTTAAATTGATGTAATAAAATCGTCGTACCCATTGCAGCATTTACTTTACCAATACCACTTTTTAGTAATACTACGTCTTTGCCGTCGTATGTACCTGTTGTATACTCACTATTTGCAATTGTTACCGTCTCTGCATTTTGTAAACTTTCACGTAGTGCAACTACTTCTTCTTCCATTGCACCAATTACTGCGATTTTCATACTTTATCCTCCTTAGTACGCACCCTCTGTGGTGTGTAACTTTTCTAACTTGGTTGGTAACCAACCTTGTTCATCAACCCACTCCATGCTCACACGGTATTTTTCGGTACCATCTGCTGATGTGACAACACCAATCGCATTTTGTGTGCCGCCATTATTGCCAACACGCAATACAATCATATTATCATGTGCAAGGCCTGTTGTGCGGCTCAATGTTTCGATTTTCTCTTGCCAATCTGTAGAAGCCACATATAATGACACATGCTCACCTGTTTGTGTAGTAGGCGTTGGCTCCCATGCTGGGTCTACAATAACAGATGCTACAATCGGGTCGCCCTCTACTAGTGTTTCTTCTTTTTCTTTAACAGGGGCCTGCTCTACCTCATCTTGTTCATCATCTTCTTTTACGGGTTGCTTATCCACTGTTTCAATGGGTTGCTCATTTAGCTCTTTGGCAGGTTCTGGTTCACTACCGGCATTTTTTACGATGATAGTAATTGTAATTAAAATTAATAAAATCATAAAAACAATTAAATAATTTAACATTTTATCGGCTCTTTGTTTTTTGGCAGAAGAAGGCATACGATTTCTGCGCTGTTGTTTTTCTTCGGTCATCTGTCAACACCTCTCGCAATAGTTTACCATCGTTTGGCGACTTTTGCCTACAAAAAAGAAGCTGCCGTATTACGACAGCTCCTGACAATTATTTAATAGTAAGAATGCGTACGTCCATCTCGCCGCCTGGTGTTTGAATCTTAACCGTTGCATTTACTTCTTTGCCGATTAAGCCCTTAGCAATTGGTGAGTCATTTGAGATTAAGCCCTCTAATGGGTCTGCCTCTGCTGAACCTACGATTGTATATGTTTCTTCAAAGTCTGACGCTTTGCCATCCACGATTTCAACAAATGTAACCGTTTTCCCAAGTGACACTGTTCCATTGTTTGATTCATCTTCGTTGATGATAACAGCGTTACGAATCATTGACTCTAATGTCGAGATACGACCTTCTACGAATGCTTGGTCTTCCTTAGCTGAATCGTACTCTGAGTTCTCCGATAAGTCACCGAAGCTACGCGCTACTTTAATACGTTCAACTACTTCTTTACGCTTTTCGGTAATTAAGTATTCTAATTCTTCTTCTAACTTGCGTTTCCCCGCTTCAGTCATTGGGTAAGTTTTTTCGTTTGACAACGTGTTCCACTCCTTCGTAAATACCTTCATAAAACTATTAGATACGCTACATAAATATAAAACTCGATTAGCGCCTGCGCTAATCGAATTTTACATACGTATGCTTCCAATATTTGCATTAGCATAATACAGCTTGTCGCATTTGTCAATCTTTATTGCACTAAAGTATTACTTTGCTAAAATTGTATTAATTTTCGTAATTAGCAAATCAATTGCTACGACATTTTCGCCACCTTCTGGCAAAATGATGTCCGCAAAACGTTTGGTAGGTTCAATAAAATGAATGTGACTTGTACGGACAGTCGTTAAATATTGCTCAATAACAGAGTCCGTTGTGCGTCCACGCTCTTTAATATCGCGTAAAATACGACGAATAATACGTAAATCCGAATCTGTATCCACAAATATTTTCATATCCATAATGTTGCGTAGGCGTTCGTCATCTAAAATAAGCATGCCTTCGACGATTATAACGTCAGCTGGCGCAATATGTTCCACGTTTTCGGCACGCGTGTGCTTAACGTAATCATAAATTGGCTTATCAATTGGCTCGCGCTTAAGCAGCGTCTCTAAGTGCGTGATAAGTAAGTCATTATCAAAAGCTGACGGGTGATCGTAATTAGTTTTTAAACGCTGATCAAACGTTAAATGTGATTGATCTTTATAGTAATAATCTTGCTCAATAACAACGACAGATTGATTATGAAACGTTTGCTTAATCGTTTGTGTTACTGTTGTTTTACCTGAGCAAGAACCGCCCGCAATACCGATGACGATAGGTTTCATCAAGCATTCTCCTTACGCATCATGTTTTCTGGGTAGAGCTTGTGCTCACATTTAAAAGTAACAATTTGTAACGGGTGACGTGCTGCATCAAGTGATACGCCGTCCTCATCAAATACCTCATCAATTACTACGCGGAAGTTTTCGATTTCTGGACCGAAGAACTCTACTTCATCGCCTGGCTTAAAGTAATTACGTTGTTCTAATGTCACCATTTGTGTAGTTTCATCATAGGCTACAACGCGACCAACAAATTCGTATTTTGTTTTACGACCATGCTCGCCAAACATTTGCTCTTCATGACCTGGTGCATCATGGAAAAACGCTTCCGCTGTATCACGGTTAGCACATTTATCTAGTTCTTCTAGCCATTCGCGCTTAATTTTAAAGTTATCAGGGTCTGCACAGTAGGCATCAATAACTTTACGGTATACGGATACAACTGTCGCTACGTAGTGAATAGACTTCATACGCCCTTCAATTTTAAGGGAATCAATGCCAAGCTCAATCATATGTGGAATGGCCTCAACTAATTTTAAATCTTTTGGGCTCATCGCAAATGGTTCATGGTTTTCTTCATATAATGCTTTTTCTTCGCCGTCTTCTAACTCATATAAATCATAATCCCAACGGCATGATTGACAGCAACCACCACGGTTAGAGTCACGTGCTGTCATATGGTTAGATAGTACACAGCGACCTGAGTAAGCAATACACATTGCCCCGTGAATGAAGGCTTCAATTTCAATATCAACTTTTTCCTTCATTAGGCGCATTTCCTCGCCGCCTACTTCACGTGCAAGTACGACGCGGTGTAAACCTTCATCCTTCCAATACTTCACAGCTTTCCAGTTAGATAGGGATTGCTGTGTTGATAGATGGATTTCTAATTTTGGTGCATGTTTGCGACATGTTTCGATAATGAGTGGGTCAGCTACAATAATACCCGTAACGCCAGCACCTTCAATTGCTTGTAAGTACTCAATTAAACCATCCATATTTTCGTTATGGGCAAAAATATTTGTTGTTACATAAATTTTAGCATCGTATTTGTTCGCAAATTCTACACCTTCGCGCATATCCTCAATGGAGAAATTATCCGCATTTGAGCGTAAACCAAACTCGCGACCTCCAATAAATACTGCGTCTGCACCGTAGTGTACCGCTACTTTTAATTTTTCAAGACTACCTGCTGGTGCAAGTAACTCTGGCTTTTTCGTAATCACGCGTTTTCCATCAACGAGTGAGCGAATTTTATCATTTTGTTGTAAAGCTAGTGCCACCTTACTTACCCCCTTAGTAAACTGTTTCCTTAAAGATAAAGCCTGTATCAAGCGGACGATGTGCCGGTTGGATTTCCTCTACGGCTTGTTGAAGCTTGTCGCGCATATCATCATACGTGCCGTCTACATACGCATCAATTGCTTTGCGGTATAATGCCGTCACTTGTGTAATATAATCAGCTGTTTGTAATACCCCATCAATTTTAAAAGCGTCAATTTCTGCATCCATTAGCTCGTCAATTTCATCAATAATACACATGTCATTTGGGCTAAAGATATGCGTGCCATTTGCATCTTCATAAATTGGGTATTTATTATTACGCTCATCATCATGTAGGAACATATTGCGGTTCTCTTGACGATTTTCGACTTCCATCACCTTATCTTGGTAAAGGAAGTAATGGCCTAGTAACGGGCGCTTTGATTGGAACATACACGTCATACCATGTACTTGCACCTCAATCGCTACGTTAGCATTCTCTTTAATTTCTACAACTTCATCCATAGAAAGCTCGCGCGCTAATACTGCACGGTTTGCACCACGCTCACCCCAATAATTTGCTGTAAACCAGTTCGTTGCCGTTGTTTCTGGGTTCCAATGTAATGGGATGGTAATATCATTTTCACGACATGCCATAATTACAGCTGGATCACCATAAATAAAGCCATCAACCTCTAGCTTTGCCACTTCAACCATATAAGCATCAAGTGCTTCGATTAATTCATTGTGGAATAATGCGTTAACTGCTACATAAATCTTTTTACCTGCCGCATGTACAAGCGCTGTTGCCTCTTTAATTTGTGCTACGGTAAATTCGCCTGCTAAACGTAGCCCAAACTTTTGTTCACCTACTACAAATGCATCTGCACCTGCTTCAAGCAACGCTTCGATATGCGCTACTGATTTTGGTGTTACAAGTAATTCTGGTTTCTTCAATTTGGTCACCTCTTCAAACATAATAATAAACCATCACCAACGGGTAAAAATGCACTCGTATAGTCCGGGTGCGCCGTGATCCAGTCTGTAAAGTTTTTTAAATTACGTATCATTGTACGCTTGCGGCGCGGGACATCCTTTAAAGCTAAGTCCGACAAGCCGTGCATATACATATTATCAATATAAAGCACGCCACCTGATGGCACGAGCGCCTCGTATTTTTCGAAAAAGCGCTGGTACTGCCCTTTTGCTGCATCAATAAAAATAGCGTCATAGCTCGCCTGTGGTACAGCCACCTCTAGTGCATCCCCCTCAATTAAGGTAATGCGATTACCTACCTCTGAACGCGCTAAAAACGCCTTAGCCGCTTCAATACGGGGCGCGTCTCGTTCAATCGTAACGATTTCGACAGTAGGCAGTGCCTCTGCCATGCGTATTGCTGAATAACCAATGGCTGCGCCAATTTCTAAAATCCTTGCTGGCTTTTGAATGCGTAATAATTGATTTAATGCATCAATTGCTGCAAGTTGCATAATTGGCACATGGTTGGCCTCGGCGTATTGCTCCATCTCTTGCAAGAGCGCACTACGCGGTTGCACAAATGAATTAATATATGCATCTGACAACTCCATAAATTTGACACCTCATTATCAAAAAACAGCGAGTACGCACTCGCTGACTAAAATTATTAGCTACTGAAAATCATTGCTTATCGTAACACGAAAGGAAGCGTACTGACAAGTTGCCTGTACGCTCACCCTAAGTCTTACTTATTGTGGAATATATTTCTTCTCGTTTGCTTGATGTTCCTCGTAGGTTTTGGCAAAATGGTTAACCCCGTCTTTGTCAGCTAAGAAGTAGAAGTACTCTGTTGATGTTGGATTTAACGCTGCTTGAATCGATACATCGCCAGGTGCCGCAATTG
Source organism: Metalysinibacillus saudimassiliensis (assembly GCA_000935965.1). Lineage (GTDB taxonomy): Bacteria > Bacillota > Bacilli > Bacillales_A > Planococcaceae > Metalysinibacillus > Metalysinibacillus saudimassiliensis. Next base: position 336,690 of record LN483073.1, on the reverse strand, counting down.
GTCCTGGTGTTAGCCCTTTATTTTTATAGGTGTTATATGGGTTGTCCACCTCTAAATCTTTATACAACACAACATCCTTATGCTCACCAAGTGAATATAAAACCGTTGGGTCAGTTTGCAATGGCATATCTGCCGCAATACGGTTATAAAACACGCTCGCAATCGTTTCGCGGTCTGTTTGTGCGGTAGCTTCCTTCTCTAATAGTGATGCAAATGTTAATAGCTCATGCGGTGTCATTTCGCGCTCTTGCATTAACCCTTTATATTGCATAACCGTATCATTCATTGTGCTAATCATTGTTTCAGCAATACTTTCAATCGTTGGTTTTTCGTCAAAGATTGGGTAAGTTGCAGGATATAAATAACCTTCTAGTTTATAACGAATATTTTCGCCATCTACAGCATCTGTGATTAGTTCTGGATAGGTTGCCTTCATTTGTTCGACAAAGGCATCACTCGTTACAACGTCCATAAATTGTTTTGCTGTAAAATCTGTATGTTTGGCTACAACTGCACCAATTTGGTCAAGTGTTAAGCCCTCTGGCACCGTCATTTTAAAAATAGGCTCGCGGTAAATTGTACCTGTTTTTAAACTCTCGATAATTTCGTCTAATGTCATCGCTTGCGTTAAACCATATGTGCCTGCTTGAAAGCTTGATTCATTTTTAAATTTCGTATAGTATTTAAAAATTTTAGCACTCTTAATAACGCCCTTATCTGCTAACTCATTCGCAATAAGTGATAGTCCTGAACCAATTGGGATTTCGACTTGGATTTTTTCTGTGGCGCTTGGGTCTACAGGTTTTAACGCACTCTTTACGTATAAATAACCACCGCCGACAACAAGTAAGCATATGACAATAATGCCTAGTGCTATTTTGCCTACAATATTTCGCACAAACTTCACCTCTTCTTGTTTCGCTTGCATGGTGTCATGCATTTTTTTGCGTTTATCTTCATCTAACACGAAAATTTCCCCCTTACTACTACTTAGTTATCATACTAAAAATTGAAACAGTAAACAATTGCATTTATTATAGACGCCATTTCCCTCATTTAGTTACAAAAAAAGAAGCGACCGCTAAGGGTCGCTTCTTATAGATTGAATTATTCTTCGTCTTCAAACTCATCTTGTAATGTGTTTAAAACTTCTTCAATCATTTCCCACTCTTCTTCCGTTTCGATAGGCTGTAAATCGCCGCCCTCGTCGCCTTCTGATGGTGTGAATGAAGAGGCATGGATTTCGATGTTACCTTCTTCGTCCTCGCTGCCTACTAGGTAGTAAAGTACATATGATTTATTGTGTTTCTCTGAATCAAATGTGTACATTACCTCGCATAAATGCTCATCGCCGTTGTCGTCGATTACTGTGATGTGTTGTTCACCATGTTCCATTATTGGACACCTCTTTTTCTAATTTTTGCTATCAAGATAACCTTGTAAAATCATTACAGCTGCCATCTTATCAATAACTTGTTTACGCTTTTTACGACTCACGTCCGCGTCGATTAAAACGCGCTCCGCTGCCATCGTTGTTAAACGCTCGTCCCATAATACCACAGGTAGTGCGAAATTTTCTTCTAAAAGGGCTTTATATGCCTCAGAAGCCTCCCCGCGCGGGCCAATTGTGTTATTCATGTTCTTTGGGTACCCTACGACAAAGCTTGTTACGTTATGCTGTTTTACTAATTCTGCAATACGCGCAATGCCAAATTCGCCCTTTTCTTCGTTGATTTTAATCGTTTCGATGCCTTGTGCTGTCCAGCCCAGTGCGTCGCTAATTGCTACACCTACTGTTTTTGTACCGACATCTAATCCCATTGCCTTCATTTTTTCGCCTCGTTATTTTCTCTAATATAAAACTTAACGAGTTCTTCTAAAATCTCGTCGCGTTCTAGTTTACGAATTAAGTTCCGTGCATCTTGGTGGCGAGGGATGTACGCCGGATCACCTGAAAGTAAGTACCCTACTATTTGGTTAATCGGGTTGTACCCCTTTTCTTCTAGTGAATTATGCACCTGTAGCATAACTTGCTGTACTTCTTGCGCCATCGACTCATCTGGAAAACTAAACTTCATCGTTTGATCAAACTTATTCATATCCAGCACCTCGCTTTCAGAAGGGGGTGCTACAATAGCACCTTTCCTCTTAGTATACTCGATTACTGTTTTTAATTAAATAGATTTGACGTATTCGTAAACAGATTGTAATGCGTTAGGTAAAGCAGCCGCATCTTTTGCACCAGCCATTGCCATATCAGGACGACCGCCGCCTTTACCACCACATGCTTCTGCTACTTGTTTAACAATGTTACCTGCATGGTAATCTTTGCCTGCTAATTCTTTCGACACACCCGCACAAAGCATAACTTTACCGTCAGCCACTGCACCAAGCACGATAACCGCATTAGACATTTTAGCCTTTAAATCATCCATCATTTGACGAAGTTGACCATTATCTTTCGCCTCTACTTGTGTTGCCAGCACAGTAACCTCACCAATTTTTTGGGCTGCGTCTACAATCGCACCTGCTTGAGCATTGGCAATTTTTTGCGATAATGCTTCGTTTTCACGCTGTGCTTCTTTTAACTCAGCTTGTACTGCTATCACACGTGTTGCCACGTCTTTTGTTGCTTTTGCTTTTAATAATTGCGCCGCCTGCTCTAAAACATGTTGCTCTTCTTTAGCTGCCTCGTACGCACCTTTACCTGTTACTGCCTCAATACGACGTGTACCTGCACCAATACCGCCCTCTGAAACAATTTTAAACATACCAATTTCAGACGTGCGTGCTACGTGTACACCACCACAAAGCTCGATAGAATAATCATCAACAGCTACAACACGTACAATATCGCCGTATTTTTCGCCGAATAATGCCATTGCACCCATTGCTTTAGCTTCGTCGATTGCTTTATTGGCAATCACAAGCTCGATGTCGTCCCAAATTTTTTCGTTTACAATACGTTCGATTTTTTCTTGTTCTTCTTTTGTAACAGGACCGAAATGTGAGAAGTCAAAACGTAAACGGTCCGGACCAACGTAAGAACCTGCTTGGTTCACGTGCTCACCTAATACATCTTTTAAGGCACGTTGTAATAAGTGGGTTGCCGTATGGTTTTTCACTGTTTTATTACGCGCTGTACGGTCTACCGTAGCTGTTACAGCATCGCCTACATGCATTTCGCCACTTGTAATCACTACCGTGTGTAAGTTTTGACCATGTGGTGCTTTTTTAACGTCTTTCACTTGTGCTGTAAAGCCATCATTAGCAATCGTACCCTCATCGGCAATTTGACCACCTGACTCTGCATAAAATGGTGTTGTTGCTAAAATAACAAGTACTTCATCGCCTTCTGATGCTACCGTTGCTTGTTCACCATTTGCTATAATAGCAGCTACTGTTGTTTCCGCATGTAGCGTATCATAACCTACAAATTCACTTGCCACTGTTAAGTTAGCTAGCACCTCAGATTGCACTTGCATTGAGTCCACATCTTGACGTGCTGCACGTGCACGCGTACGTTGTGCCTCCATCGCTTTATCAAAACCTTCATGGTCAACTGTCATGCCTACTTCTTCTGCATACTCCTCGGTTAACTCTACAGGGAAGCCATACGTATCATATAAGCGGAATGCATCTTCACCTGGGATGAAGTTGTATCCGGCTTCTTTTTGTGCTTTTACCACATCATTAAAAATAGCTAAACCGCCATCTAACGTTTCGTGGAAGCGGTCTTCTTCATTTTTAATTACGCGTTGGATAAAGGCTTCTTTTTCTGTTACTTCTGGGTAGAAGTCAACCATAATTGCGCCTACAGTTGGCACTAAATCAAACATAAATGGTTTTTCAATACCTAGTTGTTTTGCATAGCGTACTGCACGGCGTAATAAACGACGTAATACATAGCCACGTCCTTCGTTTGATGGTAACGCACCGTCACCAATCGCAAACGCTACTGTACGGATATGATCAGCAATTACTTTAAATGCCACGTCTTGCTCATCCGTCTCACGGTATTTTTTACCTGAGATTTTTTCCACTTGTTCAATGATTGGCATAAATAAATCTGTATCAAAGTTCGTTGGCACGTTTTGTACAACAGATGCCATACGCTCTAAGCCCATACCTGTATCAATATTTTGCTTTGGTAGTGGCGTGTACGTACCATCTGGGTTGTGGTTAAATTGTGAGAATACAAGATTCCAAATTTCAAGGTAGCGTTCATTTTCGCCACCTGGGTAAAGCTCTGGATCTGTAAGGTCAGCACCGTAGCTCTCACCGCGGTCATAAAAAATCTCCGAGTTTGGACCTGATGGACCTTCACCAATATCCCAGAAGTTACCCTCTAGACGGATTAAACGTTCTTCAGGAATGCCAATTTCATTTTTCCACACATCATAAGCCTCTTGGTCTTCAGGATGTACAGTAATTGATAGTTTTTCTGGGTCAAAGCCCATCCATTTTTTATCCGTTAAAAATTCCCACGCATAATGAATCGCTTCTTTTTTAAAGTAATCCCCAATTGAGAAGTTACCTAGCATTTCAAAGAATGTATGGTGACGTGCCGTTTTACCAACGTTTTCAATATCGTTGGTACGAATTGATTTTTGTGCATTGGTAATGCGAGGATTGTCAGGTGTTACGCGGCCATCAAAATATTTTTTTAATGTTGCTACACCTGAGTTAATCCATAATAACGAAGCATCATCAATCGGCACAAGTGGTGCTGATGGCTCGATTTGGTGTCCCTTTTCAACGAAAAAGTCTAAATATAACTTACGAATGTCTGCTGCTTTCATATAAGTTCCTCCTAAGGTTTTTTTCACAAAAAAACCCCGCCCCTATGTAAAGGGACGAGGATTAGTCGCGGTACCACCCTAATTTACAGCGTTAGCTGTCTCTTAGTTACTGTAACGTAGTTTTACGGCAAGTTTAAGCTTGCAACTCGGAAGTAGCTTTCGGTAATGCTTGCGTAAGGTTTTTACAGCCAAGAAACCTCTCTCTACAACGCCCGGCAATACGTACTTTCTTCGTCAATGTTTTTACTTTATACACGCAATTATAAGAAAGTTTTACTGCGGTGTCAACGGCTCGTGCGTAAACAACAAACTTAAAAACTCTGCGCTTGGAATTGGTCGGCTAAATAAATAACCTTGCAATAAATCACAGCCGACATCTGCCGTTAATTTTTGCTGCGTTGCGGTTTCGATACCTTCTGCTACAACTTGCATATTTAAACGATGTGCTAATGATACTAGTGCTGTTGTGACCTCAAAACTCGTATAATCCGTTTCAATATCATTAATCATTGAACGGTCAAGCTTTAACACATGCGGCTTTAAATCTAAAATTTTAGAAAAAGAAGAATAGCCCGCACCAAAATCATCAAGTGAAATATTTACACCTAACGCGCGTAAGTCCTCTACTGTTTTTAAGAAAATACTTTTCTTTGTAATTTCGATTGTTTCAGTAATTTCAATCGTTAAGTAGGCTGGCGCAACGCCCGAGAGTAAAAGCTCCTCGCGCACAACAGCTACAATCTCTTCATTAAATAATTGTACAGCCGACATATTTAATGAAGCTCGTATTTCGTGCCCCGCCTTATGCCACTCCGCGAGCTGTCGACATACTTGACGTACAATCCACTCTCCCACGGGAATAATGAGCCCTGTTTCTTCTAATGCTGGGATAAATTCATTGGGCGGGATAATGTTCCATTCGGGATGTACCCAACGAATTAAAGCTTCTGCTGAAATAATTTGTGTTGTTTTAGCACATACAATTGGTTGGTAGTACAGCGTAAATTGCTCCTCCTCAATTGCACGTAATAATTCATTGCGTAGGGTAAAAATACGGTACGCTTTTTCACTCGCAAAAGGAGTGTATACTTCGAGCTGAAAATCTTCCTTTTGGCGTGCAATTTGTAAAGCTTGTGAGGTGGATAGCATAACCTGTTTATAGGTTTTACCTGCTTTAGGATAAAAGCTCGCACCTACACTAATGCTAATTACTAGCTGGTACTCTTGTATTAATACTTGCCCATTAATGCAACGCAATAACTCCTTGCCTAATGCTTCGACTTCTGCCACGTCTGCTAAGCGGCGTACTACAATACCAAATGCATCCTCTTCAAGTCGTGCAAAAAAAGTAATACGCTCACCAAGTAGGTTCTCTACACGTTTTACTACATTGACTAATACTTGGTCACCAACGTCGCGTCCCAACATATCGTTAACAATTTTCAAATCATTAATATCAATTTTAAATACTGTGAAAGGCTGTCCATTATGACGCTTCATAAGATTTGTTACATAACGTTCAAAACCCTTAATATTAGGAATTTGCGTTAAATCATCAATATACACTGCCTCAAGCTGTTGCTTATGTTTTTTCTTCATGCTAGTAACATCAAAAAAACTCCATATAATATGGCGATTGAAGCGCCTTGCTACATAGTAAATATAACGCTTACGGTCACTCGCATCCCACATCGTTGTATCTCCCTTAATTTCGTTAACCTCTTTACTAAGCAAGTTTTGTAAGGCTTGTGCTACGTACAACTGATCTTTTTGTTTAATATATGAAAAAATACTTTTATTTATCATGCTGCCTGGCTCATAACCGTAATTTTGCAAAATAGATTCACTTTGAAATTGGATATAGCCTTCTTCGCTAAGAATAAGCGTATTTTCTAAAGAAGTTGCTGCCAGCACTTCTTGTAATTTTTTTGTTTGCTTGATGCCACTATTTATCGCCATGTACACTCCTGCCTTTCTCTGTCGCAAAGCTTAGTATACATCCCCCTTATTAAGCTACTGTAAATAAGCATTGCGTGCATTTTTTCTTACTTTAGTTTTTCAAGCAACAATAAATAAAGTACATGATTTCGTTGATTAATTAACTCATATCTCGCTACATGCACTGCCAATTGTTCAAGCTGACTGAGTGCTACTAGTAGCGCACTAGACTCCGCCCCGTCGTCATGTCCTTGATATATGGAAACTGTAATAATACCGCCACACTTTAATGATTGCACTATTGCGTTAATTGCTTGTATAGTTGTTTGTGCCTTTGTCGTAATACCAGTATTGGCATAGGACAAATAACCTAAATTAAAGGTTGCTACTGCGATGGGGGGGTGTTTTATATATTGTAGGACATTCTCATGCCCGTCATGAACCAATTTTACACGTGATTGTAGTGGACCTAATTTTTGCGCAGTTGTTGCTAATGCCACTTGTTGGACATCGAAAGCATACACACAGCTTTCCTCGCCCACAAGCTCTGCTAAATAGCGAGTTTCATTGCCATTACCAGCCGTAGCATCAATAACTGCATCGCTGGATGCAACCACTTTTGCTAAAAAACGCTTTACCATCGGTAGGATACGATGGACAGTAATTTGGGTCATAAAACATCGCCACGCTTTCAGAAGTTTTACTCAACCTAAGCCTATAATAGCATACTGACTTACCGTTTAGCGAATATATATTAAGACGCTTGTCTCATCTTTAAAATGGTATTTTATTGTTATATACAATAATTTTATCGCAAATTAAAAAGGAGATTTTCGTAAAAATACCAATTATATTTAACTATACCAACACTATCCTTCATAAGTGAAACTAGCTAAGATGAATTATTTATTATTTAACAATATTATTAAATAATAAAAACCCTTACACTTATTAGTTAAAGTGTAAGGGTTTTTTATTTCACTATAATTAATATGGGCGAACCATACGTTTATATTGCTCAAGGGACACACTTTGATCTGACGATACACGCTTAATATAAAATGGATCTTCATAAGGTGAATTATAGCCAAGTCGTGTCGTTAGTGCTAGATCAAAGCCTGCATTCTTTACAATTTGTACAGTATTTGCATTAAATTGACCAAAGGGATAGGCAAATGCGCGTGGGCCTTTTGGTAAACTCGAAATATTGCGCTTTAAGTCTGCTGCAAGCTGTGCATTCGATACGGTTAGCACATTGCTTGTCTTGCCTAAGAGATTATGCAGGTTATACGTATGCCCTTCAAATGAAAACACATCACTCATATTCGTTACATCTTGCCATGATAACGCTTGTAATACATTGGGGCTAAACACTTGCTTAGGGTTTGCCGCATCATTACGTGCCGTAATCAAAAACTGTGCTGCTTTAAAATTATGTTTCTTTAATACAGGGTAAGCGTACTCTCGCGTTGATAATAAACCATCATCAAAAGTTAACACTACAGAATTTGCAGGTAAAGTAATTTGTCGTTTTAAATAGCGACGGAATTCGTCTAAAGTAATTGTTTCGTAATTTTGCGAATTTAAGTATGCCATTTCCTGTCTAAACTGCTCACTCGTCACGGTCGTACTTTTATGTTTAAAGAAACCTAAATCACGTTCTGGTAAAACATGATGATACATTAACACAGCTACACCACGGTCTAGTGCCGCCTTAGAGTTATGAATATAGCCCTCACGACCACCGATTACCGTTACATACCAGTTACCCTCCGTACGAATTAGTGGGAAGCGCTGATTGGTATCTAAATGACCAAAGGCAACTAACTTACCACTCTCATTTGTATAAATATGATTGCTTTGCGAATTATACGGAATAATAAATTTACCCGTTGGACGTAGCGTTGTAAAGCGATTAGCCGCAACAGTCTGCTCTTTTACATGAGAGCGTCTCACATATACAGGTGCATCGCCCCATTGAACCTTAACGTGCGTTTTATAGCGGCTGTCTGCTGGATTATCCACATATTGAATCGGTGTATTGCCATATAAGCGTGCTACTGTCATTGGCTTATCACGTCTAAAATCAATAACTTCTGTATATGTTGTTGTAAAACCTGTTTTAGCCACGGGCTTATTCGGTGGCGTTGTTACTGGTGGCTTTGGCTGAGGTGTTGGTGTACTCGTTACATCGACATTTGTATGATAAACAAAACCTAGCCGTCCATTTAGTTCGATGCCATACCAGTTACCCATTTTACTAATTACTGGGTAGGTTTGCCCTTGCTTTAGCACTGCGAAAGCTTTTAATGTGCCTGCTATGGTTTTATTATCCATAATGCTTACATCTCGGTTAGCTGTTACAATTTGCTTCGCTGGTGCAATTGCTGTGGCATTGCGATAATTTACCGCTTTTACTTGCTTCGTGCGATTTTTAGCAATATACGCATAATGATTACTCCAACGAATTTGCCACCAATTGTCACCATAGCTTTTTTCAACTGTAAATGTTTCACCTTCGACAAGTTGCCCAATTTCAACTAGTTGTCCTGTACGATTATCGTAAACGGGTACGTTTTGTGTAACTTCAATAATTGGCTTAGCCGCCTGTGCAGTTAAACTGCCTGTTACTACAAAAGCAAACACTACAATAAACGCACGTATCAATCGTTGCATGATATATCCTCCTTTACTCACTCTCCATAAAATCCTCTGGTCGCACACCTTCCATACCTATCATCGGTGAAATGTGCTGGTAGTTTACAGCAGTTAAGTTAATTTCGGTTGTGGCTTGTACTACTTGCTCTGCTACTTGGTCAATAATCGCCAGGCGTGCAGTCAAACTTGTCCGACGCGCTAAAGTATCTGCGCGGCGTAATCCTTTTTGAAAAGCATTAGGGTCGCCACATAAAATTAAAAATCGCTGCGCACGGGTAATACCCGTGTATAAAATATTGCGATTAAGCATGCGATAATAATCATTAACGACAGGCATAATAACAGTCGCAAACTCTGAGCCTTGGGCCTTATGCACCGAACAACAATACGCTAACGTCAGCTGGCTAAGGTCCGCTCGCTCATACGTCACTTCAATACCGCTAAAGGATACAACCATTTGTTCTTTTTTATCCGCACTCTCTTTAGCCAAAATAATATGCGTGACACGCCCCATATCCCCATTAAACACATTACTCTCTGGTTGATTAACCAGTTGTAAAACCTTATCACCCACACGATAAGTAGTATCTCCATAAATAACTTCTTTTGGTTTCGCTGTTGTACGTGGGTTGACTACTGCTTGGATTTCACGATTTAAATGATCAATCCCTGCAGGTCCTCGGTAAATCGGCGCAAGCACTTGGATGTCTTCAATGGATTGCCCTGTGTCTAGTGCACGCTTAATAATACGAGTAACACGATTAGCAATGTCGGGCGTATTAGCTGGTATAAAAGAGCGGTCAGGTGTTTTTGCGGTAATATCTGCAGGCACAGCTCCTTGCTTGATTTCATGAGCCAGCCGAATAATAGACGAATGACTCGCCTGTCGAAATACTTCCGTTAGTTCGATAACGGGCACTTGCTTGCTCTGCAATAAATCGCGTAATACTTGACCAGGCCCTACAGATGGCAGTTGGTCTTCATCCCCTACAAATATTACTTGCATATCCTCTGGTAGTGCCTTTAATAACTGGTAAGCTAACCACGTATCTACCATCGAAAACTCATCCACAATTAATAATTTGCCTGTAACCGCACGCTCACTACCTTCTTCTTCCTCTTGCCCTGTAAACCCTAGCAAGCGGTGAATGGTCATGGCAGGTAAGCCTGTGGACTCTGCTAAACGCTTTGCGGCTCGTCCTGTTGGTGCGGCTAGTACAATCGGAAACGCCTCATTTTTTGCGGCATAATGTGCAGGGTCTAGCGGCAATTCATGCAACGCAGCATACACCTCAACAATACCGCGTACTACAGTTGTTTTACCTGTGCCTGGCCCACCTGTTAAAATCATCAATGCCGATTCCACTGCCGTTGCAATCGCTTCTGCTTGCGTAGTGGCATATTTGACTTCGAGTTTTTCTTCTACCTCACCTATCGCAGCGTATACATCACTATTGACGAATGAGGGCGCATTTTCGTTGTCCATTAATAAAGAAATTATTTTATGAGCAATGCCTACTTCGGAATAATACAAACCTTTAGGGTATACACGCGTTTCTTCGCCGCATAGTGCGCCCTCGTCAATTAAACGCTCTAAAGTAGCCGTAAATAGCTCCGCATCTTGAATCGCTGCAAGCTGTTGTGCACGCGCTACAACCTCACTCGCCTCTGCGTAAATATGATCTGTCGTAACCGCTTCATTTAACGCAGCGATTAAGGCTGCTTCAATGCGTCTTGTATCCTCGTGTGCAAAGTGCAAGGACTTGCCAATCTTATCTGCCTTATCAAAGCCAATACCCTTAATATCCTCAATTAAGCGGTAAGGATTGTCCTCTACAACTTTTAAGGTGTCTGCACGGTATGTTTCATAAACCTTAATACTGTCTTTATTTCCGATGCCGTACTCCTGTAGCTTCAGCAAAATATGTGACACACCAATATTTTCTTGCACATTCGTAATAATCATTTGTTTTTTTTCGTCTGTCAGCCGCGGGACAGCATCAAGTACATCCCCGTCTTGCAAAATGCGCTGTAAGGTATTGTCTCCTACCTTATCAATAATCATCTCGGCTGTTTTAATACCAATCCCGGGGAATAAATCACTGGATAAATAGCGCACAAGACTTAGACGAGACGTTGGCAGTTGCTTTTCAAAAGTATCAGCAGAAAATTGATCTCCGTAACGCGCATGCGTTTTAGCATACCCTGTAAAGCGATACATTTCTTCTTTTTCGATAGCTAAAAAACTACCAACAACGGTTAAATCTTGCTTGCGAGAAATAGTTGGTGCATCCGTATCTGTTACGCGGAGGCTGAGTACGGTGTACAAGGTTTCTTCATTATGAAATACTACGCGATTTACCTCGCCCTCAACAAAATGTACCATAATAACCTCCTAACGATTTTCTAAAATTTACAGCTTATTTCTAACGATTTGCTTTATTCACGTCTAAATTTGTCTGATTTTTCTTTTTTATTAAATCAATGCTATAATTATACTAGCATTATAGAAAAGCAAAGGTGGACATTTCATGAATTTAATTTATAAAGAGTTGGTTTTCCCGTTCAAAAACACAAATTTAGAACGTATAATTGATGGTAAATACTTCAAAGTTAATACTATGGATAATGCACAAGAAATTCAAGTACAACTCGACAATGAACAAATGTTACTCGAATTCTCCAAATCATTAAAAGCAACGTGTGGCTTATTGCAAACGTATGAAACAGAGCCCTATACGTGTGTAACCATAGATTTAGAAAAGTTTGTAGCCTCTTTTAATGCGCGCTACCAGCTAAATGCTGTAATTACAACCTAATGAAATACCAGACCTGCCAACTTGGACGGGTCTGGTATTTTTTTCATTGTAGACGTTGATTAACTAAATCATAAATATATTTAGCTTGCTCAAACGCCGGTGAAATTGTAAAGGCACGCTCTAGGTGATATAATGCGCCTTCTGTATTTTGCGTAGATACGGCATACAGCACCCCTAAATTATAATGAGCATCTGCATTATCTTTATCCATTTCTATAACAGCGAGTAACTCTGGCTCTGCTTGCTCAAACATTTCAAGCGTGCATAGTAAAATACCATATGACAAACGCACTTGGCTATCAAATGGCGCAAGCTCTGCCGCACGTTGCATATAAGGTAGCGCAAATTTAAAGTTTTCTTGTTGCTCTAAGCTTTTACCTAACATGTAATAGGCATCTGCCCCCTCTAATTTATGCTCAATAGCCTTTTGGTAAAGTGTTGCCGCTTCTGTGTAGCGTTCACTATTATAATAAAGGTTAGCTAGCCCATAATAAGCCGTTGCGGCTGTTTCGTCTAATGTAATTGCTTTTTGAAAGAAGCGCTCTGCACGCTCTGTGTCATTTAATGCAGCGAGTAAGTTACCAAAGTTAATATAACCTACAGCCTCCTCAGGATTTGCCTCAATGGCATCATTAAAGGCTTGCGCTGCCTCGTCGTAGCGCTTTGCTTGAAAGGCCTCAATGCCTAATTCATTATAGTTTACTATCATGCCTGTCACCTTACCCTACGTATGTTAATTTTTCGCCGTTTTTAAATACTTCATCAATCGTACCGCCACCTAGGCATACATCACCATCATATAATACAACAGCTTGTCCTGGTGTAATCGCACGTACAGGTGCAGCAAATGTAATTTCTGCACGACCATCCGTTAGCATTTGCACCGTTACAGGTGAGTCTTCTTGACGGTAGCGGAACTTAGCCGTACACGTAAAAGTAGCAGGCATTGCTTGTGGTGTTGTAAAGTTCATTTCAGTTGCTGTTAAAGATGTTGAGTAAACCGCATCATGGTGAAAGCCTTGTCCTACTAATAATACGTTGCGTTCAAGGTCTTTACCTAATACAAACCAAGGCTCACCATCGCCACCAATACCAAGTCCGTGACGCTGCCCTAATGTGTAATACATTAAGCCATCATGCTTACCTTTTACCTCACCGTCCATTGTTTCCATATTGCCAGGCTGTGCAGGTAAATATTGTCCTAAAAACTCTTTAAAATTACGTTCGCCAATAAAGCAAATACCTGTTGAGTCCTTTTTCTTTGCCGTAGCTAAACCAGCTGCCTCTGCAATTTTTCGGACTTCTTTTTTCTCCATTTCGCCAATTGGGAACAACACATGCTCAAGTTGCTCTTGTGATAATTGGTTAAGGAAGTACGTTTGATCCTTATTGTTATCTACACCACGCAGCATTGTGCTACCTGTTTCGTCATGACGGACGCGTGCATAGTGACCTGTTGCTACATAATCGGCTCCTAAGCTTTTTGCATGCTCTAAGAAAGCTTTAAATTTAATTTCCTTATTGCACATCACGTCAGGGTTTGGTGTACGTCCTGCTTTATACTCTTGTAGGAAGTACGTAAATACTTTATCCCAGTACTGTTTCTCAAAATTGACGGCATAGTAAGGGATACCTACTTGGTTACATACTTTAATTACGTCTTCATAATCTTCCGTTGCTGTACAAACGCCTGATTCGTCAGTGTCATCCCAGTTTTTCATAAATATACCGATTACCTCATAGCCTTGCTCTTTTAATAATAAAGCTGCTACTGAAGAATCTACACCGCCAGACATCCCAATTACGACACGCGTTTGCGACGGGTCTTTAGTTGTTGCCATTTCACTTCACCTTTTTCTATAAATTAACGAGGCGTGTAACAATCTCTGCCACTTGCTTAGCAGCTTGCTCAACCTCTTGTGCTGTTGTACTAAAACCAAAGCTAAAACGAATTGCATTGCGTAGCTCAGGCGCACCCTCACCGTACATCGCTACTAATACATGCGACGGGTCAATAGCGCCTGCTGTACAAGCAGAGCCGCTTGATGCACAAATCCCCGCCATATCTAAATTGACAAGCATTGACTCTACATCCACACCCGCAAAACTAACATTAAATATTTGTGGTAGCGTGTTCGTGCCATTGATAGCGTACGTAATACCTGCAGCTTGCCACGTATCTTGCATCAATTGCTTAAACGCTAAATAATCTACCTCTGTACGCATTGCTACAGCTTTAGCAAAGCCGATAATCGCTGGTACGTTTTCTGTAGTAGCACGGCGCATACGCTCTTGTTGCCCACCAAATAATAAAGGACTAAATGCCGCACCTGTGCGCTGGTATACAAAACCAATACCTTTTGGTCCACCGATTTTATGCGCTGACACACTTAAATAATCGACAGCTAGCTCATCTACCTCAATAGGTAGTACGCCGTATGCCTGTACCGCATCCGTATGAAAAGTTGCAGGGTGCTCGCGTAATAAGGCCCCAATTTCTGCAATTGGCTGGATTGTACCTACCTCATTGTTAGCTAACATAATTGTGACTAAAATTGTATCCTCACGTAGTGCTTGTTTTACAGCAGCAACACTTACTGCACCATTTGCATCTACAGGTAAATAGGTTACGTCAAAACCTTCTTTTTGCAATTTTTCACACGCATGAAGTACAGCATGATGCTCCACCTGCGTTGTAATAATATGCTTACCTTTATGACGATTAGCATAAGCCACACCAAAAATGGCTGTATTGTCTGCCTCTGTACCGCCACTTGTAAAAATAATTTCCGTATCTTTTGCACCAATCGACTGTGCAATCGTCATACGAGCTTCATCAATAGCTTTACGCGCTTCACGTCCTGTTGCATGTACGCTTGATGGGTTTCCGTATACTTGCATCGCCGCTAGCATCGTATCAATTACGGCTGGTCGCATTGGCGAAGTCGCTGCATAATCTAAATAAATTGTCATTGCGTTTACTCCTTTAAATATAAAACATGTAGCCGTCTTCAGTGCGCTCTACATGATTTGCTAAATCTTCTATCGTTGTTGTATCTAATACATTTTTTACTGCGTCACGAATACGTGACCATAGCTCGCGTTGTGGTGCTTCCTCGTCCTCAATACCTTCGACAGGTTGGATAGGTCCTTCTAATACACGAATAACATCAGCTGCAGAAATTTCTGCAGGTGGATGCGCTAATAAATAGCCACCATAAGCACCGCGTACACTTTTTACTAACCCTGCATTACGCAATGGCGAAATTAATTGCTCTAAATATGCCTCAGACAGCTCTTTGTCTGTCGCAATCTTTCGTAGTGGCGTTGGGCCATCGCCATAATTTTTAGCGAGCTCAATCATAATGGTTAAACCATAGCGCCCTTTCGTTGAAATCTTCATATGAACACCTCTTACTTTAGTTAAAAAATATAGCCATAGTATAACATATATGCACGTTTACGAGTGTGACATAAGCGCTTATGCTACAATATATTACAGATTGGAGGCTGGTAAAATGAGCGAACCACTCGCTTTCCGAATGCGCCCGCGTACACTTGACGATATTGTAGGGCAAGACGATATTATCGGAAAAAATACCGCACTGTATAAAATGATTTGTAAGGGGCATGTGCCGTCTATGTTATTTTACGGTGAGCCAGGCATTGGCAAAACATCCATTGCAAATGCAATTGCAGGCACAGCTAAACTCCCCTTCTACCCATTAAACGCTACAATCTCTACTAAAAAAGATGTAGAGCATGTTGTTAACGAAGCTGACTATTACGGTCAGGTTATTTTATTTTTAGACGAAATCCATCGTTTTAATAAATTACAGCAAGATGCCTTATTACCTCACGTCGAAAATGGCAAAATAATTTTAATTGGGGCTACTACAGAAAACCCCTTCCATAGCGTTAATCCTGCCATACGCTCACGTTGTGGTGATATTATCCAACTCACACGCCTTACAGCGGCAGATTGTAAATTACTAATAACGCGCGCTATTCAAGATGAGACTTACGGGCTTGGCAAAGAAGACTTTATCATTACCGATGAACAACTCGATAACATCGCTATTGCTGCCGGTGGCGATGCACGCCGTGCGCTCACCTTAATAGAGTCGGTATTTTATTCTGGCGATGTGAAAGGCAATACAACAATCGCTACCAATGACGCTATTGCTCATTTAAGTAAACGCATTGGTGTTTACGGAGATAATAAGGGCTCTCATTTTTATAATTTATTATCGGCATTGCAAAAATCAGTACGTGGTAGTGATGCAGATGCCGCACTCTATTACTTAGCTCACCTTTTAGAGATTGGTGACTTAGTTGCTGTTAACCGCCGCCTACTCGTAATGGCTTATGAGGATATTGGGCTTGCTAACCCGCAAATCGGGGCTCAAGTGCTTGCAAGCGTGCAAGCAGCTGAACGCCTCGGTATGCCAGAAGCACGTATTCCTTTAGCTAATGCCGTCATTAGCATGTGTCTTTCGAGCAAATCTAATACTGCCTATAAAGCCATTGACAAGGCCACACATGCGATTAATAGTGGACATGTTGGCGATATTCCTAAGCATTTACGTGACACTCATTACGCAGGTGCAGAAGCATTAGAACATGTAGGCTACAGCTACCCTCACCTTACACCTATGGGCACGTTTGGTGGCTGGGTCAAACAACAATATTTGCCTGATGAAGTAGAAGGCTTGCAATTTTATTCTCCACTACTTGCTGGTGAGGAACAACGCCTCGCAAAAATTTACCAAGGCTTACGTGATAAAGCAAAATAAAACTACCGTCACCATTGTTAGGTAACAATGGTGACGGTAGTTTTTTAGCGTAGTACCTTTATCACATCTGCAATACTTGCTGTAGGTTGTAAACCTAAGCAACGCATCGCAACATCTTGCATCACATCAGAAAACAGTTTTTCCTCTTGTGCTAAAGACTGATGAATCGCTTTTACAACATTAGCTTGCGCCACAACCCAATGTCTTGGTAGTGGTGTGATAGCTGTTGATAACTCTTCATATACTTCATGATACTTTTGCATTTTGATAGATTTAACTAAATGGTAATCTTCATCTAAATGATTTACCTGCAACACATACTCATTTAACCAATGAAGCAGGTAATGCGTTGTAATTGTCGTGTAAATGAATGCTTGATCAGCATCACCTTTACATGAACTTTCGAGATTTTCAATCGCACTATCTTTAGCAACGGCCTGCAATAAAGCATATCGTACAGAATGAATCATAGTATTTTTTTGATTAAATATAACATTATCTCGACCATAGTAAAATATCAGCCAAATATCTCGCATAGTAATTGCAACATAGGAAGAACAAAATATTGTCTCAAACTCTCCAGTAGTTGTGAAGGCGGGTAAAAAACGTTGCGCAAATGCATCGTTATCTTGCTCATTTGATACAACAAGACCATAATCACCTTGAGTAATCTCCGTCATGACTGAATGTGCTAACGTTGTTGTCATCTCTTTACCGTCCCCTTAAATTATGCTGTTATGATGTCACAGTATGTTGCGTCACGTAATGTGCAAAAAGTCGCAAGCTTGTCGCTACATCATTACGCGCTGTGGCTAATGAAGCGACTACCTCACGCATTTTTGTTTCATCCTCAATAAGCGCAGTATACTTTTCATTCATTTCATCGACTAAAAGCTCGTCATCTTCATTTTTCATTTGCGGTAGTGTTGCTACTGCTAACTCTGCATATTGTACAGCTTGTGTTTTATCTGCTGACTGTTGTGCAGTAGTGAACGTAGTAATAGATAAAAAATAACTAAGCTGTGAAACACAGCTCACAAACATAAGCCAATAAGTAGATGCATCTGGCAACACACCATTATTTTTCATTATATAACTCGCAAAGTACTGCTGTACTTCTGTAAAAAGTTCGTTTAATTGCTCATGCGCAATCTCGTGTCGTACTGACGTATCCATATAATCGAATACAATGTGGTCAATTTGCTCTTGCAAAGACATTACATCTAATAAATCACCTTTAGTTGTTTTAATTGCCATCATTAACACTCCCTTTAGTCCATAATTCCCTACCCTTTTAACCGTATTGGTTACGAAAAGTATAACAATAATAGTTATAAAAATTAGGGTTTACGTATAAAGGAACGTAATTCCAGTCATTTGTAGCAATTTTGTGACAGATTGCCAAAATTACTTTGCATCATTGACACGTGTAATTGGCATGTCCTCAATAATTTTATTTATTACCCAACTTGCAGCAAATAGACCTACTACTGAGGGTACAAAAGCGTTAGAAGAAGGTGGCAATTGCGCCTTACGCACAGCGGCCTCCTTATTACCAATCTCATCCACAATATCCTCGCGCACTACAATTGGGCTCTCGTCTGAAAATACAACGGTAACCCCTTTTGTAATACCTTCTTTACGTAGTTTTGTACGAATAACTTTTGCTAATGGGTCTGTATGTGTTTTAGCGATATCTGCAATTTGAAAGCGTGTGGGATCTAGCTTATTAGCCGCACCCATACTTGAAATAATCGGGATATTACGGCGCAAGCACTCTTTCATGACATGAATTTTATACATCACAGTATCCGAAGCATCAATGACGTAGTCAATATCCTCTGCAAAAAATCGCTCGTAGGTTTCGTCTGTATAAAACATATGCATATCGACAACCTCACAAGCAGGATTAATATCCGCAATACGCTCTTTCATTACAGCTGATTTCGATTGCCCTACTGTTGATAAATACGCTACTAACTGTCGATTGACATTAGTAATATCAACGTCGTCCTTGTCAACAAGCACAATTTTACCTACACCTGAGCGTGCACAGGCCTCTGCTGCGAAAGAACCAACGCCCCCAATCCCTAAAATTGCTACGGTTGTCTGCTGTAATTTAGCAACGCCTTCTTTGCCAATCGCTAGTTCGTTTCTTGAAAATTGGTGTACCATTTGTAACGCCTCACTTTTTTATTGTATGAGCGAATTATACACAACAAAAAACCAAGTATCAATCTATGTATTAGTGATAAACAAAAAATCCCAAGCTATCGCCGTTTAAAGTTGATTGAACCCTTCTATGTGAAGGTGGATACTCGCATCAAGTACGCAAATGTCCTTCTATGTAAAAGGCGTATTTTTGTAATTGAAATTAAAGTTTCCTAGTTACTGGTGTCGGTCAATCAAAAATAAAACTAAACGTATAGCCTAGGATTTATTAAAACTAATTTTACCATACTGTTTTGAAAAGTCAATTAATTTAACTTGCTATAAAAAAGACGCCCACAATAGGTGAGCGTCGTAAAATTAACGTAAACGAATGTGTAAATCTGCTAATTGTGCTGGTGCAACTTCGCTTGGTGCATCCGTTAATAAGCAGCTTGCTGAAGCCGTTTTAGGGAATGCAATTGTGTCACGTAAGTTTGTGCGACCTGCTAATAGCATAATTAAACGGTCTAAACCAAGCGCTAAACCAGCGTGTGGTGGTACACCGTATTCAAAAGCCTCTAATAAGAAACCAAATTGCTCGTTTGCTTCTTCTTCTGTAAAGCCAAGTAGTTTAAACATTTTTTGTTGTAGCTCTTTTTCGTAAATACGTAGTGAACCGCCGCCAAGCTCATAACCATTTAACACAATATCGTAAGCTTGTGCGCGCACGCTAGCAGGATCTGTATCCATTAACGCTATGTCTTCTTCAAATGGACGTGTGAATGGGTGATGCGCCGCTGTATAACGACGAGCTTCCGCATCATACTCAAGTAATGGCCAGTCTACTACCCATAAGAAGGCAAATTGTGACTCATCAATTAACTCAAGTTCTTTACCTAATTTTAAGCGTAGTGCGCCAAGTGCATCGGCTACTACATTCTTTTTATCTGCTACGAATAACAATAAGTCACCCGCTTCACCGTCAAGTGCTTCGATTAATGCTGTTGCTGCTTCGCCCTCAAAGAATTTTGCGATTGGACCATTTAAGCCTTCTTCTGTAACTTTTAACCAAGCTAAACCTTTAGCACCGTAAACGCCTGCAAACTCACCTAATGCATCAATGTCTTTACGCGAATAGTTAGCTGCCGCACCCTTAACATTAATACCTTTTACTTCGCCGCCGTTTTCTACTGCTGAAGCAAATACTTTAAAGCTAGAATCTTTCACGAGCTCTGATAGTTGTACAAGCTCTAAACCAAAGCGCACGTCTGGTTTATCAGAACCAAAACGAGCCATTGCCTCTTGGTATGGCATACGTGGGAATGGTACAGTTACGTCAATACCTTTTACTTCTTTCATTACCGCTTGCATCATACGCTCGTTTGTTTCGATAACTTCATCCATTGACATGAAGCTTGTTTCGATATCGACTTGTGTAAACTCTGGCTGACGGTCAGCACGTAAGTCTTCATCACGGAAACAACGCGCAATTTGGAAGTATTTTTCGAAGCCTGACACCATTAATAGTTGTTTAAATAATTGTGGTGATTGTGGTAAGGCATAAAACTCACCCTCATGCACACGTGATGGCACTAAGTAATCACGCGCACCTTCTGGTGTAGATTTCGTTAAAATTGGCGTTTCTACTTCTAGGAAGCCTTCTGTTTGTAAGAAGTTACGAATCGTACGTGTAACGTCTGAACGCATTTTTAATGTTTCGTACATCGCAGGGCGACGCAAGTCTAGGTAACGGTATTTTAAACGTAGTTCCTCTGACACATCTGTGCGGTCTTCAATAGCGAATGGTGGTGTTTTGGCTGTATTAATAATAACTAGTGCTGAAGCGATTACTTCAATTTTACCTGTTGCCACATTGTTGTTTACTTGTGAGGCATCACGTAATACAACTTCACCTGTTACTTCTAGTACATACTCACTACGTACCGTTTCAGCAATTGCTAAAGCTTCAGGCGCTGTTTCTGGGTTAACAACGATTTGTACGATACCTTCGCGGTCACGTAAATCAATAAAGATTAAACCACCTAAGTCACGGCGACGTTGCACCCAACCTTTTAATACTACCTTTTCACCCGTTTGTGCCTCTGATAGTAAGCCACATGTATGTGTACGTTTTGCCATTATGCTTGTCCTCCTAATTTTCCTTGTAAATATGTTACCAGTTCGCTAAATGCGATGGTTTGTTGCTCGCCTGTTGCCATTTCTTTTACGGCAGCCGCTTGCTGTTGTAATTCAGTTTCACCTAAAATAAGAACAAATTTAGCTTGCAAACGATCTGCAGCCTTCATTTGTGCTTTCATTTTACGTTGTGCATAATCAATTTCTGCTGCAATGCCCTTCGTACGGAAAGTGCTCGCTAACTCTACTGCTTTAACTTTAGCCGCTTCGTCCATTGCCACGATGTATACATCAAGCTCATTGTGTAAATCTAGTGACTTACCTTCCGCTTCAAGCGCTAATAATAAACGCTCAATGCTCATCGCAAAACCAATGCCTGCTGCATCTGGTCCACCAATTTCTTTTGTTAAACCATTATAACGACCACCGCCACAAAGCGTTGTAATAGCGCCAAAGCCACTTGCTGTTGACATAATTTCGAATGCAGTATGGTTATAATAATCTAAGCCACGCACAAGGTTTGGATTTACTTCATACGCAATACCTAGTGTATCTAAATACATTTTGACATCTGCAAAATAACTTGCTGCGCTCTCTGTTAAATAATCCGTTAATTTTGGTGCTGTAGCCATTAAAGGATGCGCATGGTCTTTTTTGCAATCTAAAATACGTAATGGATTTTTTGCTAAACGTGACTGACAGTCGCCACAAAACTCACCAATTGCTGGCTCAAAATGTGCCACTAAAGCGGCACGGTGATTATCACGTGTTTCCTTGTCGCCTAATGAGTTAAGGACAAGCTTAATATCCGTAAGGCCTGCTTGCTCATAAACATCCATAGCTAATGAAATAACCTCTGCATCAATCGCTGGATCATCACTGCCAATCGCTTCTACACCAAATTGTACAAATTGACGATAGCGACCTGCCTGTTGGCGCTCATAGCGGAACATTGGTCCAATATAAGATAATTTTACAGGCTGATCAGGTGAGCCAAACATTTTGTGCTCTACATATGAACGAACAACTGCTGCTGTGCCTTCTGGACGTAAGGTTAACGATCTGCCACCGCGGTCTTCAAACGTATACATTTCCTTTTGGACAACATCTGTTGTCTCGCCCACTGAACGTGTAAATAGCTCTGTGCTTTCAAACATTGGTGTACGAATTTCATCGTAGCGATAAACATGACATAAATCGCGAATGATTTCTTCTACGCGTTGCCACTTTGCTGACTCGCCAGGTAAAATATCTTGCGTGCCTCTTGGTACTTTAAAACTCATCTCCATAACCTCCTTGAAATAAAAAAAGCCCTCGCCACTTGCATTACGCAAGGGACGAGAGCTAATAGCTTCCGCGGTTCCACCCTAGTTGGCAAAAAGTTTGCCCACCTCAAACGACTAACGGCTCGTAACCGTCTTTAACTACTACATTTCATTAAAGAACTTCAAGAGTGTTATTCATGATACATTTTTGTGAAAAAGATTGCAGCCCATGTCTTTTTCTCTCTAGCCAATAGTGGTATCATTACTTGCTCTATCGTAAGTTTTAACTATTCAATATAGTTCATGTTAATCACAAAACACCTGCTTGTCAACTGTTTGTCTAAGCATTTTAGATAAGTTCTCGCTCATGTCGCTTACCATCTATAGATTGTGGTAATATAATAACATTATAAGGAGGGAAGACATGGCAAGTAATTACCAAAAAATCTTTTTTGTACTACTCCTCCTATTCGCCATGATTACACCCGTACAAGCAGCAAGCACTGATTTACAAGTAGGGAATGCTGATGTCAATTTACGCCAAGGCCCAGGGCTCTCGTACCCTGTTTTGGTAACATTAGCAAGCGGCACACCCTTGACATCGCTTGAACGAAGCGGCGATTGGATTAAAGTACAGAGTAAACATGATCAAGGCTGGATTGCCAGTTGGCTTGTCACTACGCCAGAAAATTCAACTAAAAAAGCACAGACTGTCGTCTCTCAAGCTGACAAATTAAATGTGCGCATGGAGCCTAACTTCTCCGCTCCAATCTTGGCCCAGCTTTATACAGGTGACCAGACAGAGCTTTTGCAGGAGCGCGATGGCTGGGCACAAATTAACTGGAACAACCAAAAAGGCTGGGTCTCAAAAGACTACATCGCCATTAAAAATGGTACGCCTAAACCAACTACTGCTACAGATAGTAGCACCTTCACTGTTGTAGTAGATGCACTACGCATGCGTAGCGAGCCGAGTCTTGATGCAAAAGAGATTGGTATCGCAAAATACGGGGAGCAGTTCCCTGTTATTAGCCAGCAAGACAACTGGGTAGAGATTTCGGTAAATGGTAGCACTGCATGGCTTTATAGCTTCTATGGCTCATTTAGCCAAGGAGCTGCTGCAGAAGTAGCCGATCAAAACTACACAACAGTGATTTATAACGAAACCAATGTGCGTGCAAGCGCCGAAACCAATGGTGAAGTTATTGCGCGCGTCCACGCAGGTGAAAAATATCCTATCGTAGGTATGCAAGGTGACTGGTACGAAATCCAGCTAGAAAACGGTACAGGCTTTGTGGCCAATTGGGTTGTATCAACCGATGCTAAAGCACAACAGCAACAAGAAGATACAAAAATCACCGTCCATAACACTGGACAACAAGGCGTACTAAGCGGTAAAACTATCGTTATTGACCCAGGACATGGCGGTCAAGATAGAGGCACAACCGGCTACCGTGGTACGGACGAAAAAGACGTCACGTTAAAAACTGCTGCGCTACTATCCGCTAAATTACAAGCGGCTGGCGCTAACATTGTGTTAACACGTGAGGCGGATGAGTATGTCACCTTACGTAAGCGCGTTAGCCTTGGTCACCAAGTAAATGCTGATGCCTTTATTAGCATTCACTATGATGCCAACGAAAACAGCTCAATTACAGGTTCCACAACGTATTATTTCCATGATAATCAAATAAACCTTGCTACTTCAATTCATCAAAACCTTATGCAAAAGGTCAGCTTAAACGATCGTGGTGTACAACCAGGCAACTACTATGTTGTACGTGAAAATCGTCAAGAGGCTGTATTAATTGAACTTGGCTTTTTAACAAATCCAAGTGAAGAACAAACCGTCACTTCTGCACAATTCCGTGAGCAAGCAACACTCGGAATTTATAATGGGATTTTGCAGTATTTCGGTTATTAAAAAACGCCCCTCGGATTGTTCGAGGGCACTGAAAAAGTCCAGTAAATGAATAAAAGCGATTGGGCGAACGGATTTCCGTTTGCCCAATCGCTTTTTACTATTCGTTGAATTTCTTTTCCATAGTATAATGAACGTAACTAATAAGAGGTGGTGCGACTCGGCTTTCTTTGGTTTCAAAACACATATTGCGATGAGTGACGAACGAATTATTACAGCGGCCGTTGTGACGACAGGTGAAAAAAGTGACGGGCAGTATCTTCAAGAATTACTTGAAAAAAGTAAAAAGGCCGGCATGGAAATACAAGGTGCCACAACAATCTTCGCCGTCAATCTTAAGCGGATACTAACGTTATTAAACGAAAAAGAGTAAGCAATAGATAAAGAAATAAGGTACTTTCCATTCGTTTTCGAATGGAAAGTACCTTATTTTTGTCTGAAAAACTAAACTGTCATAAAAAACGTAAGTTTTTCAGTGCCCTCGATTATTCCGAAGGGCATTTTTATTTACATAAATAATTTAGGTAACTCTTTTACTAACGTCATAACACTTAAAATACCCATTACAATAACAACGAATACACCAGGAATGGTTAACCATAGCGGATGCTTATACGTCCCTACAATATCTTTACGATACGCAGCAATTAAAATAATGCCTAGCGCTAATGGTAAAATTAAAGCATTTAGCGCACCTACTAAAATTAAAATCATGACCGGTTTACCTACTAACGCAAATGTCGCAGTAGATACAACAATAAAGGCGATAATTACCCAGTTATAATACTTTTCGATGATTGGGCTAAACGAGCGGATAAATGAAACCGACGTATAAGCTGCACCAATAATTGAAGTAATAGCAGCTGCCCACATAATAATACCAAACATACGGTAGCCTGCCTCACCTGCTGCTAAGCGGAAAACAGATGCTGCTGGATTACTGTCATCAATGACTAAGCCTTGTGATACCACACCTAGTACAGCAAGAAATAACGCAATACGCATCACACCTGTTGCAGCAATACCCGTTACCGAGCTTTTTGTTACTTGAGGCAATGCATCTACACCTTTAATCCCTGCATCTAATAAACGGTGACCACCAGCAAATGTAATATAACCACCTACTGTACCACCAACAAGTGTGACGATGGCATATAAACTAATTTGTTCTGGCCAAAAAGCGTTAACAACCGCTTCCCCTACAGGTGGTGATGTTTTAAAAGCAACATACACCATTAAGATAATCATAATCATCCCTGCAATTTGTGTTGCCTTATCCATAATCTTACTCGCTTCTTTAATCGAAAAGACAGCTACAGCAATAATTGCACTAATAATTGCACCTGCGATTGGGTCAACCCCAAGCATGGCATTTAAACCAAGCCCTGCACCAGCTACGTTACCAATGTTAAACGCAAGTCCGCCCATCACAACAAGTAATGCTAAAAAATAACCGAGACCGGGTAAAACTTTGTTCGCAATCTCTTGACCGCGCAAACCTGACACTGCAATAATACGCCACACATTCATCTGTGCAAAAACATCTAAAATTAGTGATACGACAATAACAAACGCAAAACTTGCGGCAAGTTGCTGTGTAAATACTGTTGTTTGTGTTAAAAACCCTGGTCCAATGGACGACGTTGCCATTAAAAAGGCAGCGCCGAGTAATACGCCACGGTTATTTTTTTTGTTCATTAACTCATTGCTCATCCGAGTTCCCCCTTAGTATGCCTTAATCGCAATGCCCTGCGCTTTAAGCTCTGTATAAATTCGTTTTGCAAAGGCTACTGCATGCAATCCATCCCCATGAACGCAAACGGTATCCGCGCGTAATAAAATATCTAGCCCTTCTTGCGATAACACCTTACCTTGTTGAATTAAGCGTAACACCTGACGAATAGCAATCGCCTCATCAGTAATAATGGCATCCTTACGACTACGCGACGTTAATTTACCATTGGCTTGATATGTACGGTCTGCAAAAACTTCATGTGCCGTTTTTAAGCCTAGTGTCTCGCCTGCTTTGGTAAGCTCGCTATTTGCCATGCCAAATAATACAAGTGTTGGCGAAATATCATACACAGCTTGTGCAATGCCTGCCGCTAAATTTGCATCTACTGCAGCCATATTATAAAGCGCCCCGTGCGCCTTAACATGACGTAAAGCTGTACCTTCTACTTGAGCAAAAGCTTGCAAAGCACCAACTTGATAAATAACCATGTCATACGCTTCTTGCTGTGTAATTTTCATTTCACGACGACCAAAGCCATTTAAATCAGGTAACCCTGGGTGGGCACCAATCGCAACATTATGTGCAACAGCACGCTTTACTGTTTCACGCATTGTTTTTGGGTCTCCTGCGTGGTAACCACACGCAATATTAGCGCTAGAAATATACGAAAATATTTCTCCAGGCTCTCCAATCGTATAGCGACCAAAGCCTTCACCTAAATCGCAGTTAATATCTACACGATACATTTCTTTCCCTCCTTAGTTTCGTTTAATGGAACTATTGTTTTAAAAACTTATTTCGAAGTTTATCATATTTTTATACGATTGCCTACGTATTTTCAGAATATTTTATATTTACACTTGTTTTTTTATAAATGAATTTTATAATAACAATATAGTCTCATTTTTCACAACTTGAGTTTTAAAATTCGAAACCAAAGAAGGTGCAATTATGCATATCCTACCGTTCGGTGACACTGCCGCCTATATGAAATTTGGCGATGGTATTAATAGTGAGCACCAAAAAACGATTCAAGCTATGATGCACAGCCTCCAACAAGAGCCTTTTATTGGCTATATCGAGTGTGTGCCTGCCTATACTAATTTAACCGTGTATTATAACCCTCTCCTTGTTCAACAACATACACGTTCACCATCCGCTTTTGCAGAAGTTGAGCGCGAGCTATCCGTGCGCTTCGCCAAACTTAATACTGCTCAAGCTACAGCACCACGCACAGTCGAAATTCCTGTCGTCTATGGCGGCACCTTTGGCCCTGATATTGAGGAAGTAGCTAAGCATAATAGCCTCTCTGTTGAAGAAGTTATTGCCATTCATACAAGTGAACCTTGTCTCGTATATATGCTAGGCTTTGCGCCAGGCTTCCCTTTCCTCGGTGGTATGAACGAAAAAATCGCAACACCACGTAAAGCTGTGCCGCGTCTTAAAATCCCTGCAGGCTCTGTAGGAATCGCGGGAAAACAAACGGGTATTTACCCACTCGATACACCAGGCGGCTGGCAAATTATCGGGCGAGCTGCAACATCATTATTTAATCCAGCAAATGAGCCGCCTACCCTATTACAAAGCGGTGATTATGTAAAATTTGTCGCGGTACAAGAGGAGGATATTACATGGCGCTAACGATTTTACATCCCGGACTTTATACTACAATTCAAGATTTAGGTCGCTTTGGCTTTCAGCAGTACGGTGTCATTACGAGTGGTGCTATGGATGAGCAAGCACTGCGCATTGCCAATATGCTTGTAGCTAATGATGCAAATGCTGCTTGTCTTGAGATTACATTAATTGGACCCACTTTAATTTTTACAAAGCCCACGTTATTTGCGATAACTGGCGGCAATCTACAACCTGAGTTAAACGGACAACCCTTAATGATGTGGCAACCACATGTAGCAAAAAGCGGTGACGTTTTACAGCTCAGCAATGCGCGTACAGGTTGCCGTAGCTACTTAGCTTTAGCTGGAGGGATTGATGTGCCGGTTGTATTAAATAGCCGTAGCACTTATGTACGCGCACAACTTGGTGGCCTTGAAGGAAGGCTGTTAAAAAAACGAG
The DNA here is from genome assembly GCA_000935965.1 of Metalysinibacillus saudimassiliensis. Classification (GTDB taxonomy): domain Bacteria; phylum Bacillota; class Bacilli; order Bacillales_A; family Planococcaceae; genus Metalysinibacillus; species Metalysinibacillus saudimassiliensis. The sequence continues at coordinate 308,393 of LN483073.1, read as the reverse complement.
ATGTCATCGAGCATGCGCCACTTAGTCGCTTACAACTTACTTTATTACGCGAGCTGAGTGACAAACGCCTAGCATGGCATGCCTTTTATCCAAATTTGCATACCAACGCACAAGAAGTAACTGTACGCTTTACTCGCGGGCTAGAGTATGACAGCTTCACGAAAGAAAGCATTACCAACTTCACGAAAAATCATTACCGCGTTACTCCGCAGTCTGACCGCATGGGCTGTCGTATGAGTGGCGTTGCTTTAGAGCGTCAAACGACACAAGAACTATTATCAGAAGCCGTCGCCTTTGGTACTATTCAAGTACCTCCAAATGGCCAACCAATTATTTTATTAGCAGACCACCAAACAACGGGCGGCTATCCTAAAATTGGTCAAATTATTAGCGCTGACTTAAGTTTATTAGCGCAGTTGCGTCCAGGTGCTAAAGTACGCTTTACTGAAGTTACACATGCCGAAGCAGAGTTACGCTACTTCCAAAATGCACGCCATCTTGCCTTACTTGCTTACACAATTAAAGATCAATATAAAAAACTATCTGCGCAATAAATGCACAGATAGCTTTTTTATGGACGATAACCAAGCTTTGCCGAAATTTTAGCAGCCGCTTCAATGGTTTTTTCGCTTAAATTTGTAATATATGCCGCGTCATAGTTAGCCGCAATACCTGCTGCACTAATACCCGCAATAACTTCACCTTGGTAATTATAAATCGGCGCGGCTACAGCTGCGGTATTGTCTTCAAGCTCAGAGTGACTTACTGTAAAGCCTTGCTCACGTTCCTTTGCCATAATCTGCTTCAAAGCTGCGATAGTAGTTAGTGTACCACTAGCTATTTGCACTAATGGGGTACGTTCTAAGTAAGTTGTTTGCTCATTCACAGGTAAAAACGCTAGTAACGCTCTTGGACAAGCCCCAGCATAAAGCGGACTTTTTTTCCCGATTTCAGTATAAAGACGAATGGTTTGGTAACGATCAATTTTTTCGATATAAATCGCTTCATCACCACTGCGCACAGTTAAATTAATAACTTCTTTTGTTTCTTCGTGTAGTTTTTCCATAATAGGATAGGAAATATGACGAATATCTAGTCTTGATGCTACAAGGTGCCCATATTTTAAGAAAATCGTCCCTAGGCGATATTTCAAATCTTCCCCCTTCTCTAAAAAGCCTAACTCCTCTAACGATTGCAGCATACGGTAAACGGAGCTTTTGGGCATCTCAGATAGAGTAATCACCTCTTGAAAGGTAAGTTCCGCGTGCTGCTCAAATAAATCTAATAGTAACATCGAGCGCATCACGGTTTTATTTTTCACGGTTTCTTGCATAATTATCCCCTCCTACAATACGCTAAGCTGTTCATCTCTTTGGTCAGCGATAAACATACAGCCTGGTGCATGTGTAATCATAAGCGATGGTTTACTAGCCATTGCGACAGCTTGTGGCGTTACGCCGCATGCCCAAAACACAGGGATTTCACCTTCTTTAATAGTGACACTATCTCCAAAGTCTGGCTTCATAATATTTGTAATACCAATGGCTGCAGGGTCACCAATATGGACGGGAGCGCCGTGCACACCAGGAAAGCGTGTAGTAATTTGTGTGGCACGAATGGCGTCACTAGGTGTCATAGGGCGCATACTTACCACGGTTGGGCCACTAAATTTACCCGCTGGTTGACAAGCAATTGTCGTCTTATACATCGGTACATTACAATTTTCCTCAATATGGCGAATAGGAATGCCTGCTTCAAGCAATGGTGTCTCAAACGTAAAGCTACAACCAATTAAAAAGCCTACCATATCATCCTCCCACAGCGCTGTAATATCTGTACACTCCTCTACAAATACGCCATTTTTATAAACACGATATTTTGGTAAATCGGTACGGATATCAGCTTGTGGTGCAATAAGTGCTGGTACAGCCTTGCCAACCTCTGTCACATCTAGTACAGGACAAGCTTTTTGATTACGTTGGCAAAATAATAAAAAATCAAAAGCATCTTCTTTTTTCAAAATAGCAAGATTAGCCTGCGTATGCCCTTTCGCTAGCCCTGCCGTTGGTGCTGTCCACTCCCCACTTCGGATTTGTTGTCGAATTTCTTGTACTGTTGTCATAGTATTTCCCCCTTGTTTCGATATTCGAGACTAATTACTTCGTATCGTAACATAGCTACAAATGCAAAAAAAGAGTAAACAAGTGAATTGTTTACTCTAACGTTCCTTTGTATCTAAAATAATCGTTACAGGTCCATCATTAATGAGCGCTACATCCATCATGGCTCCAAACATACCTGTTTCGACGGTTAAGCCCTCGGCACGAAGCGCATCGTTTAGCGCCTGCCATAGCGGCTCGGCTAACTCTGGGCGCGCTGCACCTGTAAAACTTGGGCGGTTACCTTTTTTTGTACTCGCATACAGGGTAAACTGCGAAATAGATAAAATCGCACCCTCATATGCACGTATATCTTCATTCATTTTACCTTCTGCATCTTCAAAAATGCGCATAGCCGCAATTTTGCGAGCGGCATAGGCTACATCCTCTGCTGTATCCTCGTGTGTAACGCCCACAAGCAATACTAACCCTTTATCAATCGCGCCTGTTACCGCTCCGTCTACTGTGACAGAAGCGGCTTTACTGCGCTGAATTACTATCTTCATACAACAACCTCACTTAATTAATAACACGTTGAACCGTGTAAATATCAGGAATCTGTTTAATTTTTTCTACAATACGTTGTAAATGAATTAAATCTGAAATCGAAATTTTTAGGTGAATCGTTGCGACCTTATCACGGTCTGCCTTACCACTAACAGCTAAAATATTTGTTTTAGCCTCACTTACGGTATGCATAACCTCATTTAAAATACCTGGGCGGTCATAAGCTGAAATTTCGATATCAACTGGGTACTCTTTGCGTGTTGGCGTTAAAGCGTCTTCCCATGCTACATCAATTAAACGCTCTGTATCCTCGTGTGAAACGTTTGGACAATCAGCACGGTGAACAGATACACCACGACCTTTCGTAATAAAGCCTACAATCTCATCGCCAGGTACAGGTGTACAACAACGTGACAAGCGAATTAGCATATTGTCAATTCCCTTTACAATAACACCAGACTCCGTTGTTTTTTGTGGTGCTGGGTTTTTCATTTTCTTTTCGATTTTCTCTAGCACTTCTTCTTGTTCACGCTCTTTACGAATACGATCCGCTAAACGATTAACAACCTGTAGTGCTGTAATACCATTAACGCCTACCGCCGCAAATAAATCTTCTGCATTCGTGTAATTTAATTTATCGCATACGCGCTTTAAGTTTTCGTTTGATAAAATCGTTTTCACATCAAAGCCTTGGGACTTGATTTCTTTTTCGATCATATCTTTACCTTTAACGATACTTTCCTCACGCACATGCTTTTTAAAATATTGTTTAATTTTATTTTTTGCTTGTGAAGACTGGGCAAGTTTTAACCAGTCACGGCTTGGACCAAACGATTGCTTAGACGTTAATATCTCAATAATATCTCCTGTTTTAAGCGGTGTATCTAACGGTACCATCTTGCCATTGACCTTTGCGCCAATCGTACGATTACCTACCTCTGAGTGTACGCGGTAAGCAAAATCGATAGGCACAGAGCCTGCAGGTAACTCAATAACATCACCATTTGGCGTAAAGACATATACCATGTCTGAGAATAAATCGAACTTTAATGATTCCATAAACTCTTCTGCGTTAGATGACTCATTTTGGAACTCTAAAATTTCGCGGAACCATGTTAGCTTTTGGTCAACATTTTGATGCTCAGTATCTACCGTCTTGCCTTCTTTATACGCCCAGTGTGCTGCAATACCGTACTCTGCAATTTTGTGCATTTCTTTTGTACGAATTTGCACCTCTAATGGATCACCGTACGGGCCAATAACTGTAGTGTGTAGTGATTGGTAAAGGTTTTGTTTAGGCATCGCAATATAATCCTTAAAGCGACCCGGCATTGGCTTCCATAATGTATGCACAATACCTAATACGGCATAGCAGTCTTTAATACTATCTACTAAAATACGTACAGCTAATAGATCGTAAATTTCGTTAAACTGCTTATCTTGCAGCGCCATTTTACGGTAAATACTATAAATATGTTTAGGACGACCATAAATATCCGCATCAATATCAACTTCAGAAAGTTGTGATTTGATTTCGTCCACAATATTATCTAAATAAGCTTCACGCTCTGTACGCTTTTTCTTCATTAGGCTAACAATACGGTAATACTGCTGTGGGTTAAGGTAACGTAACGCGGTATCCTCTAACTCCCACTTAACCGTTGAAATCCCTAAGCGATGAGCAAGCGGCGCAAAGATTTCTAATGTTTCTTTAGAAATACGGCGTTGCTTTTCTGCTGGTAAGTGTTTAAGCGTACGCATATTATGCAAACGGTCTGCTAGTTTAATTAAAATAACGCGAATGTCTTGAGCCATCGCGATAAACATTTTTCTGTGGTTTTCAGCTTGTTGTTCTTCTTTAGATAGGTATTTAATTTTACCAAGTTTTGTTACACCATCAACAAGTAGGGCTACTTCTTCACTAAACGTATTGACTAAATCTTCACGTGTTACCTCAGTATCCTCTACAACGTCATGTAAAAATCCTGCGGCAACTGTAGCAGGGTCCATTTGTAAATCTGCTAAAATGCCTGCGACCTGCACAGGGTGAATAATATAAGGTTCACCAGAGCTACGGAATTGTTCTTTATGGGCATCTCGTGCCACTTCATATGCTTTTTTAACAAATGCTACGTTTTCTTCATTCATATACGACTGGACTTTTGTAAACACATCTTCGGGTGTCATTATTTGCTCTTTTGCCATATTCATTCACCTTGTTCTCTTCTGTATTTTCAGACTTTATCGTTACCCTCCATTGTATAGAACTTACAGGGTAATTGTAAAGCCTATGCCCGTATAAAAAACAAGGCTATGCCTAAGCACAGCCTTGTTTTTTAGCAATCATATTTAATTAATGCTTTAATATCATAATCTGCAATTTTTTCGCGGCCTTTTAAATCTTCTAGCTCAATTAAAAATGCACAGCCTACAACAATACCGCCTTGTGCTTCGATTAAGCGCACAGTAGCCTCTACTGTACCGCCAGTTGCTAGTAAATCATCTACGATTAACACTTTTTGACCTGGTGACACTGCGTCTTTATGCATTGTTAACACGTCTGTGCCATACTCTAAGCCGTACTCTGCACGGATTACCTCACGTGGTAATTTACCTTCCTTACGCACTGGTGCAAAACCCACTTCAAGCGCATACGCTACAGGGCAACCCATAATAAAACCACGTGCTTCAGGACCGACAATTAATTCTGCACCTTTTTCGCGTGCATACGCAACAATTTGATCTGTCGCATATTTGTATACCTTGCCGTTATCCATCACAGTTGTAATATCCTTAAAGCTAATGCCCTCTTTGGGCCAGCCGTCTACAACCGTTACATAATCTTTCAAATTCATTTCGCTGTTTCCTCCTCAGCACATGCTGACTGTAATCGCTCATCAAACCATTGTTTTAATTGTGCATATGGTGCATACACAAATTGCTGTTCCATTTCGATTTGAGCTGAGCGTTGTTGATAGGAAGGTGCACTTGTAAGCGGCGTTTTGGGCGCGCCTTGTACAACCGTTACCCGTTCATTGTCTATTTTAACAAAACCTAGTTCAAAAAACACCCTCGTCATAAATTTAATCGTATTTACTGCCCAGCCTTTATGTGCCGCAAGCTGTTCAATATGTTGTTGCAAGGCAAAATCAGGACGCTTTGCTAAAAATTTATAATACCAACCAAAATCCTCACGTGTTGGTGGGCGAGTAAAACCACTCGCCTCTGTATGAAAGTGTACATAAATACGTTGCGGCTGACTTTGCATAATTAATGCAGCAAGTTGTGCTTCGCTTTGTGGTAAATCAAGTAGTACTACCGTTTTTGCTGTCACTTGTGTAGGTGCTAATTCAATCGAAGCTGTAATAAAAGTCGAAAAATACACACGTGTTGCTTCGTTAAAGGCAATATAAACAGCATCTGTTGGTACAGCATTTAGCCAACGACCTACTTGACGAATACCACGCACATCAAACAACTGCCATGTATTTACTTGCATATCCTTTAATAAAAACTGTGGCTTTACGTTACCTTGCCATTCATTTAATTGTAAATCACCTACAAAGGACATTGGCGTACCATACGTAATATTATCGTACATCTCGGCCTGACTAAAGCCAATAGCGTCTAAGGTCGTACCCTCGCCTGCTAGCGTAAGCTTTAAATGTTGCTGACTAGCACCAATTTTGCGCATATCCTTAACCTCTACGCCCTCAAGCGCATACAGTGGCTTAGGAAAGTCTGTACCGAATGGGCCAAGCTTTGCTACTTCTTCAATTGCATGTACGGAAATCTCATCGAGCGTTAATGCCACATCAATGGCAATACGTGGTGTTAGTTGTTCCTCTGTTAGTTGCTGTGCTTGCTCGTTTAAAGCTTGACGTAGCGCGTCCACATTTTCTAGTGGTAAGGTCATACCTGCCGCCATTGGATGCCCCCCAAAGTGCGGTACAATCGCTTTATTTTTAGCCAGCTCATTATATAAATGGAAGCCTTCTATACTACGTGCAGAACCTTTGGCGATGCCTTTGTCTTTATCAATACCAAGCACAATAGTTGGGCGGTAAAAACGTTCGACAATACGTGAGGCAACAATACCTACCACGCCTGCATTCCAGCCCTCGCCCGCCACTACGATAACACGATCAGTAGCAGCAACCTGCGCTATTGCTTGCTCAGTAATCGTATCTACGATTTTTTTACGTTCTTTATTACATGTCTCTAATAATGCCGCACCATGCGTTGCCTGCTCCAGTGTTTCGCTTAATAAAAAATCAACACCTGGTGCAGCATCCTGTAAGCGTCCTACCGCATTTAAACGAGGCGCAAAATAAAAGGCAAGTGTTTCTTCATTGATCGTTGACTGTGCTGTTGCAGTTACCTCACATAGCGCCTTTATCCAATAACTTGAGCTATGTTGTAACTGCTTAATACCTTGTTGTACGAGCCAGCGGTTTTCATCTACTAATGGTACTAAATCTGCTACTGTGCCAAGTGCTACTAAGCCAACTAAATGTGCAGGAAACTCCTCATATAATGCATGAGCTAACTTAAATGCTACACCTACGCCTGCTAACTCACCAAATGGGTAATGTCCTAGAGGAATACGAGGGTGTACAATCACATCAGCATCAGGTAGTATATCGCCTGGCTCATGGTGATCTGTAATAATAACGGCTAAACCAAGCTCACGCGCTACTTTTACTTGCTCCACACCTGATATACCATTATCTACTGTAATAAGTAAATCCACACCATCCTCATGCGCTTGACGGAATAACTCCGTATTTGGCCCATAACCATGTGTGAAGCGATTAGGAATTACGTAATCTACATTCGCGCCTAACTCTAGTAATGCTGTCATTAATACCGTAGTGCTTGTAATACCATCGGCGTCATAATCGCCATATATACGAATGTGCTCTCCCTCATCTAATGCTTGGTGAATACGGGCTACTGCCTCCGTCATCCCCTGCATTAAAAAGGGATCATGCACAATACTCTCATCCATTTGTAAAAAGGCTGTTGCCTGTTTGGCAGAACTAAAACCACGCGCGGCTAAAATTTTAGCTGCAATAGCCGTAATGCCTAACTCATCCTGTAAGCTTTGTACTACTGCTTTATCCTGTCGTTCAATCGACCATACTTTTTCCATATTCGTATCAGCTCCCTTTCATCCCTATTATACGTCATTGTAGTTAATAGCCTTTAGTTATTTGTGCTACGCTACAAATAAAGAAGGTGTGTCCATGCGTTATTTATTCGTTATGGTTTTATTGTTGAGTGGTTGCACGTCACCCCCTGCAACACCTACACAAGCACCAACAAACGAACTTTTACTTTACCGTAATACACTCATTGGTGACAATAGTCAGGTACTTGCCATTATTTACGATTTACCTGAGGCGCGTAACTTTTTACAATTGGAGTTATATACAACAGAACCTCCTTATAGTGCTCACTTACTATATGACGAAGTAACACATCCTAAAATTGTAAGTATTGCAAATGCCACATGGCTTTTTACGCTCATACCTAACGTAGATAGCTTGCAATTTACTTTTGATACACAAAGCTACACACTGACACGCGAACAGTTAATGTCTTGGTACGGCAAAGATGTTACTGCAAGTACCAATGAAGCGGATATCCAACTGCTTATTGACGCTTACACAGCAGACCCTAATGAGGTAGATGCGTTATTTGAGACAAAATAAAACGAGAGGCCGCTATGTTAGCGACCTCTCGTTTTATTTTTTATTCTTCAATGACTTCAATCTGTGCAGGCTTACCCTTTTCTAAACGGGCTACCTCACTTTGCAAGTGTTGAATTTTTTCCTGTTGCATTGCAACCATATCCTCACGTTGTTTTAACGTGTGCTCTAGTTGCGAATACTTACGACGACCACCATAAATTTTAACCATCGAAAAGGAAATACTAATAATTGCACCAAAAAAGGCTGAGCCTAAAATAATTAAAATAAGTGGCCACTGTGCTGTACCAAATAAATAATTGACTGCCACCTTATCCACGTTAGCAATTGCAAAAATCGCAATTAAAATCGCAAAAATCATCCCTGCAATTAATGACCATTGTACTTTCATAGTAATGCCTCCTTTCCTTACTTATTCCTATCATAACGTACAAAAAAACATCTTGCGAGTAATTTTCGCAAGATGTTTTGTATTATACAACTGGCTCGTCAGAACCCCATTGTTTTTTCTCTTTCTTTTCAATTTTACCGCCCGTTTTATCCATCTCACGTACTTTAAGTGAGTACCAGATTTGCGCTGCGATACAAATTGAAGAATAAATACCTGTAATTAAACCAACAAGTAAAGCGATTGAGAAGTTTTGGATTGATGGTGCCCCAAAGATTAATAAGGCAACAACAACAATAATAACCGTTAGTACGGTGTTTACTGAACGTCCCATCGTTTGACGTAATGATTTATTAACAATCATTGCTAATGTTTCTTTATCCGCTACTTCACCGTAATGGTTAAGGTTTTCTCGGATACGGTCAAAGGTAACAATCGTATCATTGATAGAGTAACCAACAATCGTTAGTACTGCGGCAATGAATGTAATGTCGACCTCTAAGCGGAAGAAACTAAAGACTGCAATAATTAGGAATACGTCATGTAACAATGATACAACTGTACCAAAGCCCATACGCCATTCGAAACGAACCGCTACGTAAATCAAAATACCAATGGCTGCGATAGCAAGTGCATAAATCGCATTGCGCACAAGCTCTTTACCAACAGTTGGTGATACTGAGCTTACTGATGGCTCTTGTCCGTATTTTTCTGCTACAACTTTTTTGAAGTCAAGTACTTCTTGCTTCGTAAAGTCTTCCTTGTAGCGAACAACACCGATATTTTTCTTGTCACCTGAAATAACAACATCTGTTGAAGGGTGACCAATTTCTTTAACATAATCAACAATTTCTTCTTTTGTTACAGCTTGATCTGATACGATTTCGACACGCGTACCACTTGAGAAGTCAATCCCTAAGTTTAAGCGGAAGATACCAATAATCGCGATACCAGCAATTAAAATAATTGTTGAGAGAGCATAGAATTTTTTACGATTATGCACGAAATCAATTTTATCAAATTTCGTTGTTAAATCGATTGTACCTAAGTTTTCTTCTAGACTATGTTGTTTTGATTTAGCAATACCAAATAGTGCTGGATTGTTAAAGTAACCACTTTGCACAAGTAAGCCCATAAACATACGTGAGCCCCATACCGCTGTAACAAAACTTAATGTAATACTAATGATTAACATAGTAGCGAAACCACGCACGTTACTTGTACCAAAAGCATATAACACACCTGCAACAAGTAATGTTGTTAAGTTAGCATCAATAATAGCTGATAATGATTGTTTAGAACCTAGTTGGAAGGCATGTTTTACACTATGCCCTACACGTAGTTCCTCACGTATACGCTCTGCAGTTAAAATGTTGGCATCTACCGCCATACCAACCCCTAGCACGATAGCTGCAATACCTGGTAGCGTTAATACCGCATTAATACCGTTGAACACAACAAGCACTAAATACGTGAAAATTGATAATGTAATGATTGCTACTAAACCTGGAATGCGGTAATACAGTAGCATGAAGACAAAGATTGCTAATACACCGACAACACTTGCAAATACAGTGCTTGTTAATGCCTGCTCACCAAATTGTGCGCCGACTGATGTCGAGTAAATTTCTTTCATTTTAACTGGTAATGAACCTGCGTTTAAAATGTTAGCAAAGTCTTGCGTTTCATCCACTGTAAAGTTACCCGAAATTTGTACGTCCTCCGTGTTTAAACGTTGGTTAACCGCCGCTGCTGATACATAGCGTGGATTTTCTTTTGCTGCCTCAGCTGCATACGAGTCAACGCCGTCTTCAAAGTCCATCCAAACAACTAACAGGTTACGCCCTGGTCCCATTGCGCTAATCTTGCTCGTAATGTCACCAAATTTTTCGGCATCCTTCATTGTTAATGTAACAATTGGTTGGTTAGTATTGCCATCAAACGATGCCTTTGCACCATTTTGCTTTAAGTCATTACCATCAAGTAGGATGTTGTCATCTACGTCACGGAATGTCAGGTTTGCAGAAGTTGATAGCATTTCACGTGCTGTTTCCTGGTCTTCAACACCAGCTAATTGCACACGAATACGGTCTTTACCTTCAACCTGAATACTCGGCTCACTTACCCCCATCTTATTAACACGACGGTTTAATGCATCTGTCGTATTGGTTAAATCATCGATGGTAACAGCTTTACCATCTAGCGTTTTGACTTCATATAATACCTCGAAGCCACCTTGTAAATCGAGCCCTAAACGAATATCTTTCAGTACACCTTTAGCGGTAGTACCAATCCCTGCTGCGAATAATACAACAATTAGTAAAAACGCAACAATGCGGCCTCTTAATTTCATTGCTAAATCCTCCTCCGGTGATGTGTAAAATCATCACTAGCTTAAACAACTCATACGTTCTTTCTAACGCTAAAAAAGCGCAACACTAACATTATGAAACACGTTGCGCCTACTGTCAAATGAAGTTATGTTTTGTCATCGTATAATAATATGCGGATTTCTTCTTCATTGACATCCGAAAAAATGGTTACGGGTTGTAAATCCTCCGCTGTCGTAGCAAATATGCTCGCTACAACTTGATGCATCTGCAATTGGTCAAACGGATGGTTGCGCCAACGACTTTCCACACAATATTCAAAAAGTTGTGCAGTGGTTACTTTATGCCCCATCGTTTGTAAATCTACCGCACGTGCCTGCAACGCAGGAAATATGTGATAATAAAGTTGCTGCTTCGAGTACATATCATTACCTCCAAACAAAAAAGAGCGTTCGTTTGAACACTCTTCCCGTATTACCTTACTTTGTAAACACGTCGTCTGTAATCACGCGACCGATTGCTTGGCGTTCAAACTTAACACGCACACCATCTGCAACTGTTAAATGAACTACTGTATCTTCGATTGCCTCAATTGTACCGTGCATACCACCTACAGTTACGACCTTGTCGCCCCGTTGTAAATTATTTTGCATTTGTACTGTTTGTTGCTGACGTTTTTTAGCTGGTCGAATTAAAATAAACCACATCGCCACAAACATTAAAATTAACGGAATAAAGCTAACTAATTGTTCACTCATGGATTAACCACCTCTCTAGATAAATCTCACTTAGTAAGTATAGTATAATTTATACTTAAAAAGCGACAAAAGTTAGAAATTTTTTGCGTCTGGCTTATTGAAGCCATACTTCTCGAAAAATTCATCACGGAAATCACCTAGACGGTCTTCACGAATCGCTTGACGCACCTGCTCCATTAATTTAATTAGGAAACGCAGGTTATGGTAAGACGTTAAACGTAAACCGAAAGTTTCCTCTGTACGAATTAAGTGACGTACGTAGGCACGCGTATAATTTTTACATGTATAGCAATCGCACTCAGGATCAATTGGTGTAAAGTCACGCTCATACTTTGCATTCTTCACAACAAGACGTCCCTGTGATGTCATTAATGTACCATTACGTGCAATACGTGTTGGCAATACGCAGTCAAACATATCAACCCCACGAATAGCTCCTTCAATTAATGAGTCTGGTGAACCAACACCCATTAAATAACGTGGCTTATCCTCAGGTAGTAAATGTGTAGTTTGCTCAAGCACACGATACATAATATCTTTAGGCTCACCTACAGACAGGCCACCAATCGCGTAACCTGGGAAATCAAGCGCTACTAAAGCCTCTGCTGAACGCTGGCGTAAGTCTTCGTACTCGCCACCTTGTACAATACCAAATAATGCTTGGTTCTCTGTATTTTTATGCGCTTCTTTACAACGCTTTGCCCAGCGTGTTGTACGATCTACAGATTTTAGCATATATTCATGCGTTGCTGGGAATGGTGGGCATTCGTCAAATGCCATCATAATATCTGAGCCTAAATCATTTTGAATTTCCATTGCTTTTTCAGGACTTAAAAATAGTTTGTCACCGTTTAAATGGTTGCGGAAGTGTACACCTTCCTCCTCAATTTTACGGAATTTACTTAACGAAAATACTTGGAAGCCGCCCGAATCCGTTAAAATTGGCTTATCCCAGTTCATAAATTTATGCAGGCCACCCGCTTCTTTCACAATATCATTGCCTGGGCGTAGCCATAAATGATAGGTATTCGATAAAATAATACCTGCATTCATTTCTTTTAAATCCTCTGGCGACATTGTTTTAACCGTCGCTTGTGTACCTACAGGCATAAAGGTTGGTGTTTCGAAAGAGCCATGTGGTGTATGCACGATACCTAGGCGTGCGCCTGTTTGTTTACATGTTTTAATAGGTTCATACCATACTGCTGGTTTTGTCATTTACTTTGTGTCCTTTCTGTTTGGGCGGATAAACATCGCATCCCCAAAGCTAAAAAATCTGTATTGCTGTTGCACGGCTGTTTCATACGCGTGCATGATTGTTTCTTTTGAAGCTAGTGAGCTAACAAGCATTACTAATGTTGATTTTGGTAAATGGAAGTTTGTTAACAAACCATCAACTACTGTCCATTTATAACCAGGGTAAATAAAAATAGAAGTCCAGCCTTGCTCAGCACGCATCTCACCATTGTATTTTGCGCCAATTGTTTCGAGCGTACGTGTTGAAGTTGTGCCTACTGCGATTACTTTACCACCATTTGCTTTCGTTTGATTAATTAGTGCGGCGGTTTCTTCGCTCATACTATAAAACTCACTGTGCATCTCGTGATCATCAATACTATCTACGCTCACAGGTCGGAAAGTGCCTAAGCCAACATGCAAGGTAATAAAGGTAATTGTTACCCCTTTAGCACGAATAGCATCTAGGATTTCGTCAGTAAAGTGCAAGCCAGCAGTTGGCGCAGCTGCCGAACCACGTTCACGTGCAAACACCGTTTGGTAACGGTCTTGGTCATCTAGCTTCTCACGAATATACGGAGGTAGCGGCATTTCGCCAAGTTGGTCTAAAATCTCATAAAAGATACCGTCATAACTAAATTTAAACTTACGTCCACCATGCGCTAAAATTTCTGTACAGGTTGCTGTGAGTAAATTACCAAATGTTACGACTGTACCTACTTTTACACGCTTAGCAGGCTTAACGAGTGTTTCCCATACGTCTGTTTCATGCTGTTTAAGTAAAAGTACCTCAATATGCGCACCTGTATCCTTTTCGCCCATTAAGCGTGCAGGTAATACACGTGTATCATTTAATACTAAGCAGTCACCCGCTTCAAGCTCATCTACAATCGCAGGAAATTTTTCGTGTTGTAACACGGTTGTATCTGGCGTTACGACTAATAAGCGACTTGCTGTACGGTCAAGTAATGGGGTTTGTGCAATTAATTGCTCAGGTAATTCAAAATCAAAATCTTCCACTCTCATGTTTGTAACTTCCTTTATTTAAGTTTGGTCGGGCAGCTCATAGCCAAAATGTAAATACGCGAGCTGGGTTGCCACACGTCCGCGTGGTGTACGCTGAATAAAGCCAATCTGTAATAAATACGGCTCATACACATCCTCAATTGTTAAAGACTCCTCACCAATAGAAGCCGAAATCGTATCAAGCCCAACAGGCCCCCCGCGAAAACGTTCAATCATACCTTCAATTAATTTACGGTCAATATGATCTAGCCCTCTAGCATCCACTTGTAGCAATTCAAGTGCTTGGTGTGCAATCGGTGCTGTAATCGCACCATCACCTAACACTTCAGCAAAATCGCGTACTCGCTTAAGCAGACGGTTAACAATACGCGGTGTCCCACGCGAGCGCTTCGCAATTTCACACGCGGCTTCTTCAACAATTTCCACCTCAAAAACACCTGCACTACGCTTTACAATTTCAGTTAAAGCTTCCTCATCATAATACTCCAAACGTAATAATACACCAAAACGGTCACGAAGTGGTGCAGATAATGCCCCAGCACGCGTTGTTGCCCCAATTAATGTGAAGGGTGGTAAATCTAGACGGATTGAACGCGCCTCAGGACCCTTCCCTACTACAATATCTAAACAAAAATCCTCCATAGCAGGGTAAAGCACTTCTTCAATAGCGCGCGGCAGGCGATGGATTTCGTCAATAAATAATACATCACCTGGCTCTAGCGCATTTAAAATCGCGGCTAAATCCCCTGGGCGCTCAATTGCAGGCCCACTTGTCATGCGTACATTAACGTTCATCTCATTAGCAATTACCGCGGCAAGTGTCGTTTTACCAAGCCCTGGTGGCCCATAAAGTAACACATGGTCAAGGCACTCCTCACGACGACGCGCCGCTTCGATAAAGATGTGCAAGTTATCCTTAACTTGTTGCTGACCAATATACTGTGCCAAACGCTGTGGGCGAAGGGAAAACTCAAATTGCTCATCATAATCCGTTGCTTCATTTGTTGTAATAGGATTTGTCATCGCATTGCCCTCCTTACATTAACATTAATTTTAACGCCTGCTTCATATAATCATCCGTCGTACTAAGCGCATCGTTGCCCTCTAGCTTCGGTCGCACTTTTTTTAACTCGCGCTCTGAGTAACCTAGTGTTGCTAGTGCTAGCATAGCATCCTCTAATGCTGCATTATGTGAAGTGTCTTCAAATAATGGTAGCTCATCAGGCGCACTCGCAAAATCAATTATTTCTAGTAATGCACTGAGCTTACCTTTTAAATCTAAAATAATTTGGCGCGCTGTCTTTTTGCCTACACCAGGAAACTTCACTAAATAAGTCTCGTCTTCATTTTCAATCGCACCTACGACTTGTGAAGGGTCGCCTGTAGCTAAAATAGCGAGCGCTCCTTTAGGTCCAATACCTGACACTTGAATTAATTTGCGAAACAGCTCGCGCTCATCTAATGAAGTAAAGCCATATAGTAAATTTGCATCCTCACGCACATGGTGATGCACATAAATTTGCACACTATCCTTACTCTTTTTAAAGGCATATGAGTTTGGTGTAAATAAGCGGTAGCCTATCCCACTTTGCTCTAGCACAATATACTCTGGCGTCATGCGCGTTACTTGCCCAATCATATAATCATACATTTTTTCTTCGCCTCACAATCTATATAAGATTATAGCATAATAGCGAACGAATGCTCGACGTTTAAACGCACAAAAGTGACATTGAACATGATACAATATTAACGATTAAGGAGTGAACGAACATGACTAAAAAACTATTAGGCGAAGAACGCCGCACAAAAATATTAACGCTATTACAACAAGCTAAAACCCCACTAACAGGCGCTGACCTCGCAAAGGTAGCCAATGTCTCTCGTCAAGTCATTGTCAATGACATCACTTTGCTCAAAGCACGTAACGCACCTATCCTTGCAACAAGCCAAGGCTATTTATACCTTTCTACTTTAGAGCCAACTTATGCCACACGTGTAGTAGCTTGCCAACACACACCTGCGCAAGCTGAAGAAGAACTATTCGCTATTGTGGACTGCGGTGTTACAGTTAAAGACGTTTGTGTTGAGCATAGTGTTTACGGTGAAATTACTGCCGCTATCCATGTGAGCAATCGTGTTGAGGTGAGCCGCTTCATTGATAAAGTACAAGCTGCCAATGCTTCCTACCTCTCTGATTTAACAGATGGCATCCACCTACACACACTCCAAGCACCCACGGAAGATATGCTTGATTGTGCAGAGCAAACTTTACGCGCTAAAGGCATACTACTCGATTAAAAACAGACTAAGATTAGTAGTACAAACCAAGGCCATGGTTTGTGCTACTATTTTTTTATAGTAGAAGTGAAGGAAAGTCGACTAGCCTCTGGGACCATTTGAGAGTCCGTATTAAAATCATGGCTATACATATAGTCGCATGAATCCGCTTGAAGCGAACCTACAAATGGCGAAAATGCGACGTCATAAAACGGACTGTAGTGACGCACATGAACTAGCGAAAACGCACTTTAAATTGGAACGTGAAGCGACGTATGTTCAAAATGATTATTACGAACAGATGCGAGCTCTTACGCGTTATTACGACGAAGTAGATGAAGAAATGATTTTACTAAAAAGTCGAATGCATGCGATTTTACATATGAGCTTTCCAGAGCTTGAAAAACTAATTACGCCAAGTTCGGCTTTATTTTTAACTATCGTACAGCTTTACCCACACCCTACGTTTGTATTGGCTCATTCAAAAACTGTCATTAAAAATCGTTTGAAGGAAAATACAAAAAAGAATCTTTCACTCACTCGTGCAGAGAAAAAAGCAATGGAACTCATGGAAGCAGCCCAAAATAGTTATCCAGCTATTAAATCTACAGACGTTCGATGCGACCAAGTAAGAGATTACGCAACTCGCATTGGGGAGTTAAAGGAAAAAAAAGAAGCACTCGTCCAGCAGATGGTAGTACTATCTAAAGAATGTCAAGAATATGTCGTATTACGTTCCATTCCTGGTGTTGGTGATTCAACAGCTTGTCGTCT
This sequence comes from Metalysinibacillus saudimassiliensis, assembly GCA_000935965.1. Taxonomy (GTDB): domain Bacteria; phylum Bacillota; class Bacilli; order Bacillales_A; family Planococcaceae; genus Metalysinibacillus; species Metalysinibacillus saudimassiliensis. The sequence goes on along the minus strand of LN483073.1, from coordinate 291,221 downwards.
AATTGGGGAAATCGGGGATATTCGCCGTTTCCAAAATGCGAAACAATTGAATGCCTACGCAGGTATCGATATCATGCGTTATCAATCCGGCAACACACACTATCGGGATCGCATCAATAAACGGGGGAATAAGCATTTGCGAAAAATCTTATACTTCATGATTCAAGGGATGCTTATGTTAAAGGAGAAAGCAAATCATTTTGTGGATTACTATTATAAATTAAAAACGCAACCTCAGAGAAAGCCTCATAAGGTTGCGATCATCGCCTGCGTCAATAAATTTCTGAAAGTGACATTTCAGTTACTGACAAGAGGCATCCTATACGATTATGAGTCCGCACTACCAGCTCAGAATTCGTAATAAAATGTAACTCAACTATACCATATAGACCTTTCGAAAAAAATAAAAATCGTTAGGTCTTTTTGGCTTGTGAAAATTTAGTTTTGTGGGGGAGGGGTACCCCTCCCCCACAAAACTAAATCATAATAACAAAAGAAATTAATTAAATACACTTGACTAATCGTAAGAAGAGGCTGGGACAAAACCTGTCTTATAAATGAAAAGCCCTTGAACTTTTACGCAATGTAAAAGTTCAAGGGCTTTGATTTTTGTAGTTAAAAAAGGACTCCTTCTGTTAAACTAAAGTCACGACAACAAAATCCAACAGAAAGAAGGGATACTCTCCACTAAGTTGTGGACGTGGAAAGCAATATCGTTAGCTTGTAATTTCATTTCAATATCTAGAGGCAAAATCAGTTGATTCATGGTATAATTTTTAAACATAAGAACACTTCTTTCTGTTGGATTTTGTTTTGGTGACTTTATTTTAACAGAAGGTGTTCTTTTTTTACCCACAAAAATCAAAGCCCTTGAACTTTTACATGACGTAAAAGTTCAAGGGCTTTTCATTTATAAGATGGGTTTTGTCCCAGCCTCTTCTTGCTATTCTTCACGTTGCTGAAAATAATAAGACGTGCCCATGTAAGCTATAATTGTTAGCGCAAGTATAACATAAAATACTTCCACTTTTAGCGAATACATATACAACGCATACAGTACAATTACGGCAGGCACAATTACAAATCGCACCACACTATATTGCTGATACTTTTTGATTTGCACCCACCCCATACGAAACGGTAAAAACATAATCCCAAACACTACTAAGCCTAGCCAATTTTTCGGTTGCTTCATCCATACTGCCTCCTTTTTTGGCGTCGGCAGCTGTAATGCTTTACGTAACAATTCGGCGGAGATAAAATCAGGCTCACTTTTGCCAAGCTCCCATTTAGAAATCGTTTGGCGCGTTACAAAAACTTCATCCGCTACCTCCTGCTGCGTTTTGCCTAATGCTATACGTCTCTTACGCAACTCATCACCTGCTGTCATACGCTCACCTCCTACACTATGTCGTTTCAGGTCAATCGTAGAGCAACATCCGCCCGTTGCGCACGCAACACAAGCATTTACTTACAAGAAAACGCATAGTCGCCAGTCACAGAGGCTTCAATGGTAAGGTCAACTGTGCCTCCAACTTGTTTACAGCCCTCAATTAATTGATTGAGTTCAGCATGATTAAAATAACTCTCTGCTAACAATAAAAACATAACGCAACCTATCGCAACGACTGTAATAATAATAGCAGCAACTTTTATTTGTACACTAATCATACTAGCGCTCCCTCCTAATTACACTAAGGTAGCTAAATACCATCACCAGGAGTAGCACTACCATTAATATAATTGACATAATTTGCGATTGCCCTGTTAGCACGCTATAGTACATCGCGAGTAATATACTTATAATCAATAAACCCATTACTATTTTGTACACTTTATAATACGCTTTTAATGCCACATGACGCTCTCCCTCATCCATGGCATCAAGTGCGCCGTCTTCTTTTACCCAGTTAGGTATTGGGCGTGTTGGATTAGCAAGCGTTACGCTCTTTGTTACTATACCTGTTGATAAAACACTACACACTAACAAAGCAAATGACAGTAAGGGGATAGCAGGCGAGCTTTCGCGTACGATAATAAAGCCAATGGCCATAGCACCTAAACTTAAAATAAACGCACTATTAATCATTTGCGATACCGTAATCGCACGCTCATATTGCTTATCTAATAATTGGTCTTCCTCTTCACCCGTCACAACAAGCTGACTACTCTTTGTTATTTTCCTAAAATAAAAATAGCCTACGCCAAGCAACAACACAACAAGGCTATTGGTGAGTTGTAAAAGTATAATCCCCAATTCATTCATCCTCCTCAATAATAAAAACATCTTCTACTGGCTCATTAAAAATTCGTGCAATGCGTACAGCAATCAAAATAGACGGCATATACTCGCCTCGCTCAATTAAGCTAATCGTTTGGCGTGACACATTTGCACGCTTTGCTAACTCCGTTTGGTTATAACCATCTCGTGCCCGAAGCTCTTTTAATCTACTCTTCATATGTATAACCTCCCCCATTAAACTAACATGAAGATAGTCATTTTGACAACTATCTTTGTCAAAAAAGATAAAAAATAAGACCATTTCCCAGGAAATGGTCGCGTGTTTTATAATTGTAATGCTGGTCCAAAAAACTCGTAATGAATTTGCTCTGGTGTAAAACCATTGCTTTCAAGGGCATTAACTGTAGCAGCCATAAATGGTACTGGTCCACACACATAAACATCTGCATCTTTAGCAATACGCTCCGCAATAATTGCTTCGTTAATATATTGCGCTTGATCTGAGTACAATACATCATAACTTGCATTCGGTAAGTTAGCCATTTTTTGTTGAATGGATTGTTGGAAAGTGACTACTTCTGCATTGCGCGCGCATTGGATAAAGCTTACTTGTGGCGCTTCCTCTAGCGCTTGTACCATACTATGCAATGGTGTCACACCAATACCACCACTAATAAAGGCCACTGGCTTCGTTGATTGTTGTAATGTAAACACGCCTGCTGGTGCACTCACATCTAAAACATCATCAACCTGTAGTGTGTCATGTAAAAAGTTAGACACTTTACCTGCAGGTGTTGTGTCATTTTCTTTTTTTACAGAAATACGGAAAGCTTTACCATCCGCCGCTTGCGACAAAGTGTACTGACGATTAGCCAAATATGTATCGCCAGGAATAGCCGTACGAATTGTAATATATTGACCTGGTAAGTAGTTTGGCAGTGCACTACCATCTTCTGGTGCTAAATAAAATGAAGTAACACTCGCATTTTCGACTTCTTTATTTACTACTTTAAACTTCTTAAATAAGCGCCAACCGCCGTCATTTTCAGTTTGTTTATATAAATCTTCTTCTACTTGAATAAAAATGTCTGCAATAACGCCGTAAGCCTGCTCCCATGCTTGTAAAATCTCTGGTGTTGCTGCATCACCTAGTACCTCTTTAATTGCCGCCAATAAATATTTCCCTACGATTGGGTAATGAGCTGGTAATACACCTAGGCTAACATGCTTATGTGCAATTTGAACGACAACAGGTAAAATCGCTTCAAGATTTTCGATATGTACGGCAGCTGCATACACTGTATTAGCAAGTGCCGTTTGTTGACGACCTCGTGCTTGATTTGTGTGATTAAAAATATTCAGTAATTCAGGGTGATTGTCGAACATATTTTGATAAAACGTTTTGGTAATCGTTACGCCATGAACCTCTAAAACTGGTGCTGTCGCTTTAATAATATCCATTGTTTGTTGTTGTAACATACTAACCACTCCTTTTCTTACCCCAACTATAGCGCGCTCAGTTTTTAAAAGCAATATATAATATACATCTTTAACAAATCGTTCACAAAACATATATAATTTATACATCTTTAAAATTAAATGTATACAAAATGTATCTTTTAATGTATGCGTACTAGGTAAATTAAATGCTATACTATTGTGAGAAAGTGGTGAAATCAATGCGCTTAACTGTTTATACAGATTACTCTTTGCGTACACTGATTTATTTAGGCGCAAAGAATGAGGACGAACTTACAACGATTCAGGAAATTTCTGACGCTTATAATATTTCGAAAAATCATTTAATGAAAGTTACTCATCAGCTAGGACAGCTCGGCTATATCGAAACCATTCGTGGACGTGGCGGTGGTATCCGTTTAGCTAAGTTACCAAAAGCTATCACGATTGGCGAAGTTGTGCGCCAAACTGAAGAAGACTTTCATTTAGTAGAATGCTTTGACCCTGCTAGTAATATGTGCAAAATCGCACCTGCTTGTCAGTTAAAAGGTGTACTAGCTGAAGCACTTCAAGCTTACCTTGCTGTACTCGACCGTTATACCGTCGAGGATTTTTTAGGTAATCGTGATTTATTAATGCAATTACTACAATAAAAAGGTAGCTGAGAAAATCTCAGCTACCTTTTTTCATGGAAACGAGCGCGCTGCGTTGCCGTAGGTACGAGACAAGCACCCGGTAAATGCTTGCGATTGATTGCAATCACTTCATACACGATATCTCGCAGAAAGCGCGGTACAATACCTAAACCACGTAGCACCCAAAAATAACGCAAATGCTTTGTAATTTGCAAAGCAGCATCCGATTTAGTGTAAGCCTTGTTTTGGTCTATTACTACGACACTTGTCGTATCTGTAATATCGTAACGTTCACAAAGCGCTTGCCCAACCTCACTTTGTAAAGAAGCAAAGTGAAAATAAGCTGAACGCTCAAAGCGTAAAATAAACTGCACATTTACCTGACAAAAACTACAGTCGCCGTCAAACAACACAAAGTTCATTAGCCTTCAAGCCCCGTCATATAACGGTAATACGTACCTAAAGATTTAACAGTACAGCCAAGCGCCTCAAGTTCCTCCATAGCCCCTTGCATCATCTTCTCTTGCTCATCTGCAAGTACATCCACCATAAAGAAATAATCGCCTAACCCTGTTTTAAGCGGGCGCGACTCAATTTTGCTTAAATTTAATTGACGCCATGCGAAAACCGACAATACTTGGTGTAAAGCACCTGAACGATCCGTAGGCAACGTTACCATTAATGTTGTTTTTGGCTCTTCTTTCGACTCTACTAACGGCATGCGTTGATTTTGTCTTGATAATACAAAAAAGCGTGTATGGTTAAAATGGAAGTCATGAATTTCAGGTTCTACAATTGTTAAGCCATACTTTTTAGCTGCTGACTCATTGCCTACAGCCGCAATGCACATTTCTGGATTTTCAGAGACATATTTTGCAGCCGCCGCTGTTGAGGTCGTTTGATTAAGTGGCACACCACTGAAACGATAAAATAAATATTTATGGCACTGTGCAAGTGCATGCGGATGCGAGTAAACACCCTCAAGATTTTCCCAATTATGTTGTTGTGCAGGGTTAACCATTAAATGCTGTGCAATGGGTAGTAAAATTTCACCTGTCACAAATAACTCCACTTCATGGAACAAATAGTCTAATGTAAGCGGCACAGAGCCCTCTAAAGCATTTTCTAGAGGTACAACAGCTAAGTCAACCGTGCCTTTAGCCACTGCCTCAATACACTCAGGTATTGTTGCTTGAGGTACAAGCCATTCATTTGGAAATAAACCTTTCGTTGCTAAATATGTAAAGGACGCTTCAGGCCCTAAATATGCGATTCGATGTTGCCACTCTTTTGTTTCAGTCATTGCTAAAACCTCCTTGTATGCTAGTGTACGCTCATTTGACAGAATAGTAAATCAAAACAAGGTTTTGACACTACAAAAAAAGCCTAGCATTTTACCGAAGTAAAATACTAGACTATAAAGTTAGAGAGCACCGGAGCTAATAACCTCAGCCGACTCTACAAAATCTAATTTTTTAAGTTGTTGTAGTAATTCGTCTAGTTCACAGGTCATGCTCGTCACATCAAGTGACAACGTGACATTAGCACGCCCTTGAATCGGAATTGTTTGGTGAATCGTCAACACATTACAATGCGTAACGGTGATGGTTTCGAGCAAGCGCGCAAGTGTCCCTTTACGATCTTGCAATTGTAAAAAGATCGTTAAAATACGCTCTTGCACGACGGAATGAAAAGGGAAAACGGCATCGCGGTATTTATAAAACGCACTACGCGAAATATCGACTTCTTTAACTGCATCCCAGATAGAAGATACAGCTCCCGTAGATAGTAGCTGCTTCGCCTCTAAAGTTTTTTGCATCGCATCTGTTAATACATCTTCACGCACTAAAAAATATCGTTGATTGGCAACGCTCTTCATAATTTTCCCCCTACTTCACATCACTATTATTCAAAGAATTCAAATTCAAACTCAAGTAAACGTACAGTGTCGCCATGCTCAGCACCTCGTGCACGAAGCGCCTCATCCACACCCATACCGCGGAGCTGACGTGCGAAACGACGCACACCATCTTCACGACTGAAGTCTGTCATTTTAAACAGACGCTCAATTGTGTAACCGCTAATGATAAACGAACCATCATCATCACGTGTAATTTCATAATCTTCTGATGTGTTTTGATGTTTATACATTACTGTTGCCTCTGATTCTTCTTCCTCAACATGTAATAAGAACTCTGGTGTTACTTCTAATAAATCAGCTACTTCGAATAATAGCTCTTTTAAGCCTTGTCGAGATACAGCTGAGATTGGGAATACCTTAACATCCTCGCCAACTTTTTCACGGAAAGCTTGTAAGTTTTCTTCCGCATCTGGCATATCCATTTTATTTGCTACAATAACTTGTGGACGCTCCATTAAACGTAGATTGTATTGTTCTAGTTCTTTATTAATTGTTACGTAATCTTCATAAGGGTCGCGACCTTCCATACCTGACATATCAATAATATGCACGATAACGCGCGTACGCTCAATATGACGTAGGAATTGGTGACCTAGTCCTACACCCTCGTGTGCGCCTTCGATTAACCCTGGTAAATCTGCCATAGCAAAGCTACGTCCATCTTCAGTTTCAACCATACCTAAGTTAGGCACGATTGTTGTAAAGTGGTAAGCACCAATTTTAGGTTTAGCTGCTGACACTACAGATAGTAATGTAGATTTACCCACACTTGGGAAACCTACTAAACCTACATCAGCAAGTACCTTAAGTTCTAAAATAACGCTAAGTTCTTGACCTGGTTCACCTTTTTCGGCAAGCTCTGGCGCTGGATTAGCTGGTGTAGCAAAACGGCAGTTACCACGACCACCGCGACCTGCACGAGCAATAACTGCACGCTGACCATGTTCAACGAGGTCAGCCAGTACTACTTGTGTTTCTTCATCAATAACTACTGTACCTGGTGGCACTTTTACGATGTAATCTTGTGCATTTTTACCATGCATCCCTTTACTCATACCGTGCTCACCGCGCTCAGCCTTAAAGTGGCGTTTGTAACGGAAATCCATTAACGTACGCAGACCTTCTTCTACTTCAAATACTACATTACCACCATGACCGCCATCGCCGCCTGCTGGTCCACCCATAGGTACATACTTTTCTCGACGGAAGGCAACCATACCATCGCCACCGTCGCCGCCTTTAACAAAAATCTTTACGTGATCGACAAACATTTATTTCACTCCCTGTTTAGCCGTTATACATAAATCCAGCATAGTTGTAGTTGATGCTTTAATGTTAACGGTAAAACGTTCATTTTTTTCAGTTAATTGTATTGGGGTCTGCCACTGTCCTGTTACACGCATTGCCAGCGTCACATTAGCTGGTTCAACGGTATAATCAAGTGTTATATACTGCTCGCAGTAAACATCCACCTGTTTAGCAATAGCTGCTATGCACGCCTCAACGTAAGCGACAATGGCAGTCTCTGCTACAGTAGCCGTTCCTGTTACTGTACTTGTTAATGCTACAGCAAATTCATTATAGCGCCAACCTACTGTAAGAAGCCATTCGGCTAGCACTGGTGTACCTGCACGATTTACTGCGGATACGACCTGCATTTCATTAACAGCCTTTGTAATATAAGCCTGGCACTGCTCCTGCTTACCGAGCTCGTTATACATCATAATCATTTGTAAACGATTTAAAAAATCATGATTCGCTAGACGTAGCGCCTCAGGTACTGTTAGTTTGTTAGGTTTCACTGAGACACTCACTCCTGACATTCGCTATAACAGTTTACATTTTATTATAACGCAAAACCGCAAAAAATTCATGCCACAAATCATGCTGGGGCTGCCTAACGAACAAACGATGCAAATAAAAAAGGCGACCGCATTTTAGGTCTACCTCCTACTATGTCTATCGCTTGTACGTTAGACACCCTCATATATAACTTCAAAAAAAGCATGTCCAATAGCCCTAACGACTTTTGGACATGCTCTACTATAAAGTATTAAGCTTCCGCTGGGTATACTGATACTTGTTTTTTATCGCGACCAAGACGCTCGAATTTAACTACGCCGTCTACTTTAGCGAATAAAGTATCATCGCCACCGCGACCTACGTTAGTACCTGGGTAAATTTTTGTACCGCGTTGACGGTAAAGAATTGAACCACCAGTTACGAACTGACCATCAGCACGTTTCGCACCAAGACGTTTTGACTCAGAGTCACGACCGTTCTTAGTAGAACCTACCCCTTTTTTAGAAGCGAAGAATTGAAGATCTAATGTTAATAACATGCTCATTCCACCTCCTACTGTTCGTAAGATATTTGAATATACTGCCCATAACTTTCTACCATTGTGTAAAACTGTGCTGTCATAGTTTGGACAATAAGTTGTAATTTAGCATCGATTTCTTTGTCAAGATCTTGTGGTAGCGTCACTTTAAGGTAACCGCCCTCACCTGCTTGTTCGATTTCCGGTTTAATTTGAAGCAACGCATAAATCGCATTAACAGCACCGAAACCGATAGCTGAAGCGCCTGCACATACTAAATCTTTACCTGGCTCATCAAACTCTGCATGACCTGACATTTCAAACGCATGCACGTGTCTATTTTCATCATGAAAAATCGTTACTTGAATCATTCCGATTCACCTCTAATTAAGCGTTGATAGTTTCAACTACTAATTTAGTATATGGTTGACGGTGACCTTGTTTACGACGGTAGTTTTTCTTCGCTTTCATTTTGAAAACAGTGATTTTTTTAGCGCGGCCTTCTTTAACAGCTTTAGCTGTTACAGTAGCACCTTCCACGAATGGAGCGCCGACTTTCACGTTTTCGCCACCTACGAATAAAACTTTATCAAAAGTAACCACTTCGTCAGCTTCAACACCTAGTTTTTCAACATAGATTTCTTGGCCAGCTTCTACTTTGATTTGTTTACCACCAGTTTCGATAATTGCGTACATTTCCCAATGCACCTCCTTAGACTAAGACTCGCCTGTTACAAGGTGACTTTCGTACTTAAACCTTGGCAGTGCGGTTGTAGTAGCACGGGTGCTACAAACAATAACAGTAAAATATTATCACGCGTACAATGATAAGTCAATCGTTACTTCTTAAACAGCGAAAACATTTTTGCAAAGAAACCTTTTTTCGTTCCGCTAATGGTTTGGAGTGGTACACTCTCACCTAAAATACGACGAGCAATATTACGATACGCAAGCGCTGCTTTGTTAGATGGGTCCATCACCACAGGCTCGCCCTTGTTAGAAGACGCTATTACTTCTTCATCATCAATAATAATACCTAATAAATCAATTGCTAAATGCGCAGTAATTTCGCTGACATCTAGCGTATCGCCTGCTTCAATTAAATGTTGTCGCACGCGGTTAATCACGAGGCGTGGTGCTTCAATTTGGGGCTCTTGTTCAAGCAAACCAATAATACGATCTGCATCACGCACAGCCGAAATCTCTGGCGTAACGACAACAATCGCTTTATCTGCACCTGCAATCGCGTTGCGGAAGCCTTGCTCAATACCTGCTGGACAGTCAATTAATACAAAATCAAACTCTTGTTTTAATTCGCCGATTAGTTTGTGCATTTGCTCACCATTAACCGCTGTTTTGTCTGTTGTTTGTGCGGCTGGTAGTAAATAAAGCTTTTCATCTACTCGCTTATCCTTCACTAGCGCTTGATGCGTTTTACAACGTCCTTCAACAACATCAACTAAATCATAAATAATACGGTTTTCTAAACCTAACACAACATCTAAATTACGCAAGCCAATATCTGTATCTACAAGGCATACAGTTTTTCCTTGCAATGCCAATGCAGTACCAAGATTAGCCGTCGTCGTTGTTTTGCCGACGCCGCCTTTTCCCGATGTAATTACAATTGCTTCTCCCACATTAGCTTCCTCCTTTAGCAGTCATGAAAAACGACGGCATATTTCTTATTTCGTGTACTGGTCGATACTCAATATCCCCTTGCTGACTAATGTGTGCACATAGCAACTCATTATTTTTTTGAAGCGCGGCTGTTTCATTAGACATTGTTTGAATAACATCTGCAATCATAATATGGGTTGCTTCAAAGAACGATGCAGCTACTACTGCTTTTCGATTTCCATCCACACCTGCATGTGCAATACCTTTTAAGCGTCCTAGTACATAAATATTACCGCCTGCTTCAACACGGCCATTTTGGTTAACATTGCCAATGATGACAATGTCCCCTGGCACACGTAGCACTTGGCCTGAGCGTACCATACCGACATAGAGCTCATTTTTATGGCGCTCGATATGACGATTGCGCTCCTCTACCGTCACCACATCACTGCTTACTTTCGAAACAATGATTTTATCTGTGCTTTCGGTTGCTCGTGTTAATTTTTGGATTTGCTCATTTGTGCAATAACGATAGCCTAAATGAAGTTGAACATAAATGCGGCGATCTGTTGTATAGCTTTTTGCCAATTGCTCTAGCTCTATTAGCAAATCACTAAACGCTCCCTGTTCATCCAATTTAATAATAAAGCCTTCTTTCGTACCCTTCATATGAACTAATGATTGTTTCATACAACTTTTCACCTCGATTTCACTTCATCCAATTATACCGTATTCATCTCATCACGTAATAATTTGGCATTAATTAAATTCACAAAAATAATAGCAACCAAAATAATAAATAAAAAATTCATTGCGATTGTTGGTAGTAAACGCTCTTGTATAAAGGGTTGCCATGTCATCGCAGTAAGTCCTATAAATGAGTAAAAACCATAGAGCACAGACTCTAAAATTGTAATTAAAACGAGTGCTACAGTTGATGTTACGACCATATTAGGTCGAATATAGCCCATCACAACACTCGCTAAAAAAATAATTGCGGGATATAAAAAAGCATATAGCCCGATGATATCGACATAAAAAATGTCATATAAAATACCAAAAAACAAGCCGATATACATCGCTCGCTTTTTGGAATGATACGTTGCTAAAAAAATTAAATACACGAGTAAAAATCGTGGTACAAAATAGTATAGCGTAGTATCAAATTGTAGTGGGGATAAAAAGGCGAAGTTAGGTTCAATCAAAAATAATAACACTGCTGTAGCAATTACTGCGACACGTTGCATCATTTCTCATCACCTTCCGCCTCAGCTGGATGTGTTAAATCTTTCATTGTTCCGCCACCATCTGAACCATCAATCTCTGTCATTTTGCGCTTAGCAATTACAACTTGGTCAAGTAGTGCAAAGTTAGCTGCTGGCTTTACATAAGCCATTTGTGTTAAACCATAGTCATCTGTACTTACCTCGGTAATTTCCCCAATTAATAAACCTTGTGGGAAAATACCACCTAAGCCTGAAGATACTACTGTTTGTCCCGGCTCTACTTTAAAGCCTGAATCGATACGTTTTAACATCATTTCGTTACGTTCCACATCAAAGCCTTCAATTAAACCAAAGACATCCTTGTCACCTTTTGCTTTAGCAGAAATACGGTAATTTGGATTATTAGAAAATAATAGCTCAATCTCTGCTGTATTAGGTGTTACCACAATGACCTTACCAATAAGTCCATCAGCTGTCATTACTGCCATGTTTTTTTCGATACCATGACGTTTCCCTTTATTAACAATAATTTTTTCTTCCCACTGGTCTGGGTTACGCGCAATTACTGTTGCATATACAGGGTCATATTCTAGTAAGCTTTCTTCCTTATCAATGAGCGCAGCTAGTCTTTCATTTTCCATCTTAACTTCATCAAGTTGGGCACGCACCACTGTAAAGTCGTCAAGCTGAGCCTTTAGGCGCTTATTTTCGTCATAAGTGCCTAAAAGCGCATCAATGTCATCTAAAATACCACCAACAAAGTTAGCTGGCTTAGCCATGATGCCTTGCCCAAAACCTACCGTATCTTTAACAGCCCCCTCAGCGATAGAGGGATCTGTGCGATTGCTCAATGTGTAGCTAATAATAGCGACAAGGAAAATGATGCCTACTAATAACACAATAAGTTTTTTATTAGCAAAAAACTGTGGCATCTGTAAACTCCTCTCTCACAATTACAATTGTTGTTGACGAATAATATCGATGTGGTCTAATGCTTTACCTGTACCGATAGCTACACAATCTAATGGGTCTTCTGCGATAAATACTGGCATATTTGTTTCATCACTTAACACTTTATCTAAATTTTTAAGTAATGCGCCACCGCCAGTAAGTACAATACCGCGTTCCATAACGTCCGCCGAAAGCTCTGGTGGTGTATGTTCTAGTGTGCGTTTTACGCCATCAATAATTGATGAAACTGATTCGCGTAATGATTCTGATACTTCTTCGCTTGAAACTTCTAATGTTTTTGGTAAACCTGTCACAAGGTCACGTCCACGAATTTCCATTTTTTCATTATCGTCTGCTAATGCTGAGCCGATTTCCATTTTAACAGCCTCTGCTGTACGTTCACCAATTGTTAAGTTATACGTTTTGCGAATGTATGCAATAATCGCGTGGTCCATTGCGTCGCCGCCAACACGTACTGACTCACTTGTTACAATACCACCAAGTGAAATAACCGCTACCTCAGTTGTACCACCACCGATATCAACTACCATAGAACCCGTTGGATCCCATACTGGCAGATTAGCGCCAATTGCTGCTGCGAATGGCTCTTCAATTGTAAAAGCTTCACGAGCACCTGCTTGACGAGATGCATCAATTACTGCGCGTTGCTCTACAGAAGTAATACCAAAAGGTACACAAATCATAACGTTTGGTTTTTTCCAGTTGCCGCCAGAATTTTTTGATGCTTCTTTTAAATAATACTCAATCATTGCTGTTGTAATGTCAAAATCAGCGATAACGCCGTCTTTCATTGGGCGAATGGCTACGATAGAGCCTGGTGTACGTCCAATCATATTTTTAGCGTCGTTACCAACTGCAACGATTTCACCTGTTTTTGTATTACGTGCTACTACTGAAGGCTCGCGTAAAACGATACCTTTTCCTTTAATAAAAACTAATGTATTTGCTGTGCCGAGGTCAATGCCGACATCCTTACTTCCGAATCCAAACAAATTGAGTACTCCCTTTCTTTTGCGAAACATAGTTAGTTGATTGTAATTATGAAATCTACCATTTATTATAACGGAAAAACACATAAATTTATAGTGCCATTATCCCCTTTCTATTATATAACGAATTAATTTTATCATCTCGTGCTTTTAGGGACGTTTTTGTTGACATTTGGTTGCAAAAAAACGTGAGATTTCTCCACCAAAGGAGAAATCTCACGTTTAAGTTAAGTACCCTTTTTCTTTTAAGCTTACATAATTATGGTTACCAATAATAATATGGTCTACTAACTCAATGCCAATAATTAATCCTGCTTCTTGCAAGCGCTGCGTTACTTCAATATCTTCTGGGCTTGGCTGTGGATTGCCACTCGGGTGATTATGGCAAACAATTATGCTTGCTGCCGAGCGTTTTACAGCTTCCCGAAAAAGTTCGCGAGGATGTACAATACTAGAGTTTAAGCTACCAATAAAAATTGTTTTTTGGTATAAAATTTGATTTTTAACATTTAAAAATAGTGCTACAAAATGCTCCTGTAATAAAGACGTCATATCCGCCATTAAATAGGCGGCAGCATCCCCTGGTGAACGTATAGTATAACGCTCAATATCTTGCTTGCGCGCAAGCCGCCTGCCAAGTTCAATAGCAGCTAATAATTGTACAGCTTTAACTGTGCCAATCCCCTTAATCGCTGTTAACTCCTCTAGCGTAATATGCTTTAGCGCATGTAATTGCTCTACCTGTTGCATAATATGATTGGCTAACCCTACTGCCGAAAGCTCACGCGTGCCTGTACGTAGTAAAATTGCGAGTAACTCTGCATTTGACAAACTCTGTGCCCCTTGCTGTAACAAGCGCTCGCGTGGTCTGTCCTCCTCATGCACATCCTTTAAGACAATCATATCCATAACAAAACCTCCTTTCCATTAGCATAATTGAAAGGAGGTTGTTTGAAAATTGTTGCTCACTCTATGAAAATTTCGTTTTGCCTAGCATTTCACTTGCAAAATAAATTTATGATACATTTTGTGCTCTTAAATTATAACTTTGCGTAAATCCGCGAGTAAATATAATGAGCCTGTAACAATTGTGATACCTTCTCGCTCTTGCTTAAGAAAATCTGCCACATCAGTTAGCACTGCTTTATGTGTAGCTTGGCTCAACAGCATTACTTCCTGCGCATCAGCAGCTCGCTCATTAGCAAATGACACAAAATAAAACTGCTGACTAACTTGCTCCAACAAACGTAGCACTTCCTCTATTGCTTTATCTGCTAAAATGCCAACAATAAATGTCACTGGTGTTGCTGGATAATTTTTTTTAATGGTAGCTACAAGTTGTGTAGCGCTAGCAACATTGTGTGCGCCATCAAAGAACACATTTGGTAAAACTTCTTCAAAACGAGCAGGCAATGTTGTTGTGGCAATTACACGTCGGGCAATCTCCTCATCAAGCGGTACACCTAGCTGTAAAAAAGCTGTAATTGCTAAGGCCATATTATCTGCTTGATGCACACCTTGCAAAGCACGCGTTAAGTGACATAGCGTCACTTGCTCAAAAGCATAAGTAGTTGGTGTTACTTGAATGGCCTCGCCAATCTGATAGTAAGGTACATCTTTAGCTAGGGCACGGAGCACTTGCTCTGCCTCTTGTGGTACGCGTCCCACAATAGCTGGCGCTTGCTTAATAATGCCGCCTTTATGCTGGGCAATCTGAGCAAGCGTTGTGCCTAAAAAGCGCGTATGCTCGAGCGCAATACTCGTAATAATAGAAGCAACAGGCACAACCACATTTGTAGCATCCTCTAGACCACCAAGCCCCGCTTCGATTACCGCTACATCTACGCCTTGTTGCACAAAATAAAGGAGCGCTACAACGGTCAATAACTCAAATTCCGTTAATTGATTTGAAAAAGGCGTAAGCTGCTCAAATATAGTAGCCATCTCTGCAGGTGTAATAGCATGACCATTCAGTTGAATTTGGTCATGCACATCTAAAATAGCTGGTGACATAAAGGTACCTGTTGTTAAGCCATGCGCCTGACAGAGTGCTGCCGTATAAGCTACTGTTGATCCCTTACCATTTGTGCCTGCTACATGGATTACACGCAATGCTTTATGAGGGTTGCCAAGTGCCGCGAGTACCTTATTTATTGCAGTAAGCCCTGGCTCAATAATTTGTTTACTGCTCACATTATGACGCAATTGATACGTATAAAACCCTGGAATCATCGTACAACACCTACACGATTCAATATAAACTTACGTACCTCTGCTACAAAGTATAAAGAGCCTGTAACTACTAATAAGCGACCATCATTATGTTTAACAATGACATCTTGCCAGCGCGGCACTAACATTTTTTTAGGATGTGTACATAACCCACTTAACGTCACCATAGGTACTGCGTTTGGCATCGTAATTTGGGTAAACATCATCGTTTTTGCCTGTGCCTCTAATAGCTGAATAGACGTCGCATAATCTTTATCCTGTAATGAAGCATATAACACATCAAACGGTGTGTTAGGGTAAACACTGCCTAATGTTTTTAATAAGGAAGCCATGCCCTCAACATTATGAGCACCATCTAAAATAATATCGTTAAACACTTCAAAACGCCCCGCCCAATTTACATGAGTCAGTGCAAATTTAGCTGTGCTTTCATTAAAAACAAAATGCAACTCATGCGTTAGTAAGCGCATAGCTGTAATCGCTACTGCTGCATTGTAAGCTTGGTGCGTGCCTTGCATTGTTAACTCAATACCTTGCCACGTTACCTCACCTACATAATCAAAGTGTTGTGCATTGTCTTGCTGTACAATCGCCTTGGCATCAAAGTCTTGATATAGCGCATAGCACGGTGCATTATTACGCTGTGCGATTTGTGCAATAACGGCTAAAGCTTCTTTATTTTGCACACCTGTAACAACAGGGACATTTGGTTTTATGATACCGCCTTTTTCCGCAGCGATTAGCGCATGTGTATCACCTAATAAATCGGTATGCTCTAATGAAATTGTTGTAATAATCGACAATAAAGGTGTTATCACATTCGTAGCGTCTAAACGTCCCCCTAACCCTGTTTCTAACAGCACAATTTTCGGTTTCATTTCGGCAAAATGGAGGAAGGCAATAATCGTCACTACCTCAAAAAAATTTGGATACTCTCCCTCAAAGTGTTCGTGAATTAATGCATCTAGTGTATTCATATGACGTAAAAAAGTATCATCACTAATTTCTGCGCCGTCCACCACAATTCGCTCATTGACGCGTGTTAAATGAGGTGAAGTAAATACACCTACGCGTAAGCCACTCGCCTCACATAACGCACGAAGCATCGCAATGGTTGAGCCTTTACCATTAGAACCCGCCACATGCACAACTTGTAACGATGCCTCAGGGTTACCAAGTAAGTGTAAAATACGACGCAGTTGCTCATGTGGCCTTGCATCCTTCACTTTACGTAAACTAAAAATTTTGTCTGTACATTGCGCCATTGTTCTAAACATGATTTCCCTCCAAAATAGCAAACGGTGAGCTTTACGCTCACCGCTTAACTTACATTGTTTTTAATTCTGCTAAACGTTTTTCAACAAGTGCGTGTTTTTCCTCATAGTCTACAAGTTTAGCACGCTCTGCCGCTACTAATTGCTCTGGTGCTTTCGCCACGAAGCGTTCGTTCGACAATTTACCTGTTACAAGTTTAACTTCTTTTGCCCATTTTTCAAGCTCTTTTTCAAGACGAGCAATTTCCTCATCTACATTAATTAAGCCAACAAGTGGCATAAATAGTTCTGCGCCTGATACAACAGCTGTCATCGCCTGACTTGGTGCTTCTAGGTTTTCGCCAATTGTTAGTGTTTCAGGATTACAGAATTTTTCTAAATACATGGCATTACGCTCAAGCATCGCCTTTGCATCTGCTTCTTTTACCGAAATAAATAGCGGCACTTTTTTGCTCATTGGTGTATTTACTTCTGCACGGATATTACGTACAGCACGAATAATTTCTGTTAACATCTTCATGTCCTCTGCGTCCTGTGCAAAGTTAAAGTCTTCATTTACCGTTGGCCAAGCTGCCACTACGATTGATTCACCTTCATGTGGTAAGTGTTGCCAAATTTCTTCTGTAATAAATGGCATGAATGGGTGTAACAAACGCATCGTTTGATCAAGCACATGTGCAAGTACTGAACGTGTTGTTTTCTTCGCCGCTTCGTCCTCACCATACAATGGAAGTTTTGCCATTTCGATATACCATGAACAGAAGTCATCCCAAATGAAGTTATATAGCTCGCGTCCTACCTCACCAAACTCATAACGGTCAGCTAGACTTGTTACGTGCTCAATTGTTTCATTAAGGCGTGTTAAAATCCATTTGTCAGCTACTGATTTTTCGCCTGTTAAATCAATTTCTTCATATGTTAGCCCGTCCATATTCATTAAAGCAAAGCGGCTTGCATTCCAAATTTTATTCGCAAAGTTCCAAGTTGCTTCAACTTTCTCTGTCATATAACGTAAATCTTGACCAGGAGAAGAACCTGTTGCTAGGAAGTAGCGTAATGAGTCAGCACCATACTGTGCAATAACGTCCATTGGGTCAACACCATTACCAAGTGATTTACTCATTTTACGTCCCTCTGCATCACGCACAAGCCCATGAATTAATACATCTTCAAATGGGCGTTCATTTGTAAAGTGTAGTGATTGGAAAATCATACGTGATACCCAGAAGAAAATAATATCATAACCCGTTACTAATGTGCTGTTAGGGAAGTAGCGCTTAAAGTCTTCGCTCTCCTCATTTGGCCAGCCCATTGTAGAAAACGGCCATAATGCACTTGAGAACCATGTATCTAATACATCCTCATCTTGCTCCCAGTTTTCTGCGTCTTTCGGTGCTTCTGTACCTACATAAAGTTCGCCTGTTTCTTTGTGATACCAAGCTGGGATACGATGTCCCCACCATAATTGACGAGAAATACACCAGTCATGAACATTTTCCATCCAACGTGTAAATGTATTTTCAAAACGGTTTGGTACAAAGTTTACTTTTGACTCATCATTTTGTTGATTTTGTAGTGAAGCATCCGCAAGTGGTTGCATTTTAACGAACCATTGTTTTGATAAGTAAGGTTCAACTACTGCGCCTGAACGCTCTGAGTGACCTACTTGGTGAACATGCGGTACAATTTTAATTAATACGCCTTGCTCTTGTAAATCCTTAACGATTTGCTTGCGGCATTCAAAGCGGTCCATACCCGCATAAGGGCCTGCTAGGTCGTTCATTGTACCGTCTTCATTCATTACGATGATGCGCTCAAGGTCGTGGCGATTACCTACTTCATAGTCATTCGGGTCATGGGCTGGTGTCATTTTTACAACGCCTGTACCAAATTCCATATCTACATAATCATCCGCTACGATTGGCATTTCACGTCCAATAATTGGTAGGATTACTTTTTTACCTACAAGGTGTTTAAAACGCTCATCTTCAGGGTGCACCGCAACGCCTGAGTCACCTAGCATTGTTTCAGGACGTGTTGTTGCTACTTCTAATGTACCTGAGCCATCTGCTAATGGGTATAGCATATGGTAAAATGCGCCTTCTACCTCTTCATGAATTACTTCGATATCCGATAGCGCTGTCTTTGCTGCTGGGTCCCAGTTAATAATACGCTCACCTTGATAGATTAAGCCCTCATTATATAATTTAACGAATACTTCATTTACCGCATCTGATAAACCTTCGTCTAATGTAAAACGCTCACGTGAGTAATCTAAGCCAAGACCAAGTTTACCCCATTGCTCGCGAATATGACCTGCATATTCTTCTTTCCAGTTCATTGTTTCTTCAAGGAATTTTTCACGGCCAAGATCATAACGTGTTACGCCGTCTTCACGTAACTTTGCCTCTACCTTAGCTTGCGTTGCAATACCTGCATGGTCCATACCTGGTAGCCATAGTGCATCATAGCCTTGCATACGTTTCATACGCGTTAAAATATCTTGTAATGTTGTATCCCAAGCATGACCAATGTGTAACTTACCTGTTACGTTTGGTGGTGGGATTACAATTGAGTACGGCTCTTTTCCACTTTCTGGTTGCGCCTCAAAAAAGCCACCCTTTACCCACCAGTCATAGCGCCCTTCTTCAATTGCGGTTGGTTCATACTTTGTTGGCATATTAATTTCTGTCATCTAAATTCCTCCCTTTTTTACATACAAAAAAACTCCTACGTCACAAAAAGGACGAAGGAGCTTTCGCGGTACCACCTTTATTCCAAGCCGAAGCTTAGCACTCAATACATAACGGCTTAGCTGCCGACATTTGCTACTGTTGTTCACAAATGTTGCTCCAAGGCTACCTTCAAAAGCGCTTTAGTAGAAACTTCTCAGCTACCGTTTCCTCTCTTGCCTACGCGTACTTTTTACTCTTCCCTATCATTGCATCGTTTATTTAACTTTCACATATTGTATCGCTAAGTAGTGATTTGTTCAAGTAGTTTATGCGTTTAATGCTTTAATCGCATTAGCTACACGGTCTGTTAACATTTGCGTTGCTTTTGGTACAACAGGTTTTAAAATAGGATTTAGCACAGCTGATGCTAATCCGCCTGCTTTTACATCTAAAAATCCTGTCATACGCGT
This sequence comes from Metalysinibacillus saudimassiliensis, assembly GCA_000935965.1. Lineage (GTDB taxonomy): Bacteria > Bacillota > Bacilli > Bacillales_A > Planococcaceae > Metalysinibacillus > Metalysinibacillus saudimassiliensis. Next base: position 271,187 of record LN483073.1, on the reverse strand, counting down.
GTTAGTATCGTCGATTTTTTCTGCTAGGAAATAACCATTACCTGCAAAATTATCTGTTAAACCTTTTAATTCAAATGTTACTTTATTTGGTGCTTGCCATTCTAAAATATCAATTTGTACTTCAGCAGATTTTTTAATGACACCTACACTGCCTTCAAATTTCCATGTTGATTGATTGTCAGTAATCATATTATGAGAGCGGTAGCCTGGTACAAGTTTTGCCCATTTCTCCATATCACTTACATAATCCCAAACGTCTTCGATTGCTACGGGTACTTCTACTATGTGTGTTCCTGTTGCCATGCGTAACCACTACTTTCTTTTATAATGCTCTTATTATAACAGCAAATATTTATTTTGTACGTGGCAAATTAGCGACAAGCAACAAAAAAGAGGTACGCATTAACTGCGACACCTCAAACTTTTTTAATTAGCGTGCTAACTTAGCAAATACTGTATTAAAAGCTTCTACTGTTTGTGCAATATGCGCTTCTGTATGTGCTGTTGATAGGAATAAGCCCTCAAATTGTGATGGTGGTAAGAAGATGCCCTCTTCCGCCATTAATTTAAAGTACTCCGCAAACAATTGTAAGTCCGCTGTTTTAGCTGTCTCAAAATTAATAACATCTTCATTAGTGAAGAAGAAACCAATCATTGAGCCTGCACGGTTAACGGTATGAGGGATGTTATACTTCGTTGCGGCTGCGCGGAAGCCTTCCTCTAGTTGGTCACCTAGTTTTTTAAAGTAATCATAGCTTGTAGCATCAAGGCGTACTAATGTTTCGTAGCCTGCTGTCATCGCAAGCGGGTTACCTGATAGTGTACCTGCTTGGTAAATCGGACCTGCTGGTGCTACTTGCGCCATGATTTCCTTTGTACCCGCAAATGCACCTACTGGTAAGCCACCGCCAATTACTTTACCTAAACATGTCATATCTGGTGCTACGCCAAAGTATTCTTGTGCACAACCATAATCAACACGGAAGCCTGTCATTACTTCGTCGAAAATTAATAATGAACCATTTGCTTTTGTTACCTCACGTAACCCCTCAAGGAAACCTGGTTGTGGTGGTACAACACCCATATTCCCTGCCACTGGCTCAACAATAACAGCAGCAATATCGTCGCCATACACGCTAAATACTTCTTTTACTGCCGCTAAGTCATTATATGCTACTGTCACAGTATTTTTAGCGATGTCTTTTGGTACACCAGGGCTATCTGGTAAACCAAGTGTTGCAACGCCTGACCCCGCTTTAATTAATAATGAGTCGCCATGACCATGGTAAGAACCTTCAAATTTCAAAATTTTGTCACGCTTTGTTACACCGCGTGCAACACGTAATGCTGACATTGTCGCTTCTGTACCTGATGATACAAAACGAATCATTTCCATTGCTGGTAGACGGTCAAGTACAAGCTTAGCTAATTTATTTTCTGATAAGGTTGGTGCACCAAATGAAGAACCTGTTGCCGCTGTTTCGCCAATAGCACGCACAACATCAGGTTGTGTGTGACCTAAAATTAGCGGGCCCCATGATAATACGTAGTCAATATAATCATTACCATCAATATCTGTAATAACCGCACCTTTACCACTTGCCATAAAGATTGGATCCATGTTTACTGATTTGAAGGCACGCACTGGGCTGTTTACGCCGCCTGGCATAAGGTCTACTGCTTCAGTGTATGCTTTTTTTGATAACTCATAAGAACGTGTCATTTATTTCTCCTCCAACCATTTTGTTGCATCTTTTGCATGATACGTAATAATTAAATCTGCACCTGCACGTTTAAAGCCAAGTAGTGTTTCGAGTACAACTGCACGCTCATCAATCCAACCATTTAAAGCGGCTGCTTTTACCATTGCGTACTCACCCGATACATTATAAGCCACTACAGGTAATACAAAGTTATTTTTCACATCACGAACAATATCTAAATACGCAAGACCTGGTTTAACAATTAAAAAATCTGCGCCTTCTTCAACGTCCGACGCTGCCTCACGCACAGCCTCTAAACGATTTGCTGGGTCCATTTGATAGGTTTTACGATCACCAAATTGCGGTGCACCATCAGCCGCATCACGGAAAGGACCATAATAAGCAGAAGCATATTTTACAGCGTATGACATAATCGGAATATGAGCAAAGCCTGCTTCATCTAAACCTTCGCGGATAGCAATTACAAAGCCATCCATCATATTAGACGGTGCAATAATATCTGCGCCTGCTTGCGCTTGAGATACCGCTGTTTTAACAAGTAGCTCTAGTGATTCGTCATTTAAAATCGTTTCGCCTTCTACAACACCACAATGACCGTGGTCTGTATATTCGCATAGGCATGTATCTGCTACAACGAGTAACTCTGGGTGACGCGCTTTAGCAAAGCGTGTTGCCTCTTGGATAATCCCGTGCTCACAAAATGCTCCTGTACCCTCAGCATCTTTTTCATGCGGTAACCCAAATAAAATAATCGCCGGAATACCTAACGCTACAACTTCATCTAACTCAGCGCCAAAGTTATCCATAGAGTATTGAAATACACCTGGCATTGATGGCACTTCATTTTTAATGTTTTCGCCTTCTGCTACGAAGATTGGGTAAATAAAATCGTCTTTTGATAGGTGTGTTTCACGCACCATTGCACGCATATTTGTAGTTTGACGTAATCGTCTATGTCTTTGGAAATTCATTTCTGTTCCTCCAATTGTATAATTTCGTTTATAACTGCCTGCATCGTATATACTTGCGGTTGCACAGCTACTGTTACATTATGCTTTTGTAGTGCACTAGCTGTTACATGCCCAATAGCTGCTACACGAATGCTATCCCACCCTACTATAGGTGCAATATATGTATGAAAAACATCTACAGCAGAGGGGCTAGCAAAAATAACTGTCACATTTTTTGTTTGAATACAGGTAATAAAATCTTTAATAAAAGTAGTTTGAACAATAGTTTCGTATACTGTCCATTCATCTACACGATAAGGTAAGCCCTCTCGTATCGTTGGCTTAGCGTGGCTACCACGAATAAATAAGCAACGCGGCTTACCCGTTACGACACTAGGAAACTCCTTAATAAATACATCAGCACTGTAGATCGTTGGCATAAAGTCTACTATCATACCAAGCGCCTCAAGTGCTTGCTTTGTTTTTTCGCCTACGGCAGCAATATGCGTAGCTGTAAGTGTAGTTGCTTTTTGTGCAAAGCAATCTACAGCATTTTGGCTCGTAAAAATTAGCCAATCATAATGCCCTGACATATAACGCGCATCCTCCGCAGTAACACTTGCTGTTGTAATTAAAGGAAATAACTCCGCCTCACCACCATGCTGCACAATGCAGTCATGAATGGTTTGCGTTTTTTTGGTCCCTGTTAATGCGATGGTATGCCCTGCGAGAACCTTACTCGGCATCGCTCTCGGCCTTCACTTTTTGAATTAACTCATATGCACCTTGTGCTGTTAATATGCGCGCAACTTCTTTACCAACCGTTTCGGCATCTGTACCTGTAACTGTTTCTTTATAAAAAATCGAAGCATCTGGTGCTGCAACCATCCCTGTAAAGACAATCTCACCGCCTTTTGCCTGTGCAAAACCAGCGATTGGTACCTGACAACCGCCATCCATTGCTGCTAAGAAAGTACGCTCTGTCTCCGACTCGATTTTTGTTGCTTCGTCTGTCAGTTTTGCTAATGCTGCAAGTAACTCATCATCATCCGCACGACATTCGATACCTAATGAACCTTGTGCTACTGCTGGGATGTAATCATCTACTGGTAAAAACTCCGTAACAACCTCATCACTCCACCCTAAACGTTTTAGGCCTGCAGCAGCTAAAATAATTGCATCATAGTCTTCTGTTTCAAGTTTATTTAAGCGCGTATCTACGTTACCACGAATCCATTTGATTTCAAGGTCTGGGCGTAGTGTTAATAATTGTGCGCTACGACGCAATGAGCTTGTACCGACAACTGCACCCTTAGGTAAATCTGCAAACTTAACATGATTTGTTGAAATAAACGCATCACGTGGATCTTCACGTGGTGGTACACAGCCAATCACTAAGCCCTCTGGTAATACAGATGGCATATCCTTCATAGAGTGCACAGCAAAGTCGATTTCCTTATCAAATAATGCTTGCTCAATTTCTTTAACAAATAAGCCCTTACCGCCAACTTTTGAAAGTTGCACATCTAAAATCTTGTCACCCTTTGTCACAATCTCTTTGATTTCAAACTCAAATGGTGCACCTGAAGCTTTTAGCTCCTCAATAAACCACTTTGTTTGCGTTAATGCTAACTTACTTCGTCTTGAACCTACAATAATTTTTCTCAAAACAATCCAACCTTTCTTAATACCATAAATGGAACGTTGATAAGCTACTCACTAAAAAGAAATTAATCACAACAATAATATAAGCACCAATGAGTACCCATGCATATTTTGTGCTACTTAATTTCCCTTTGCGATTTGCATAAATAATAACACTATACATAACGACAATCAAAAATGAAGCAATAATCTTTGGGTCAAATAACGGTACGCTAGCAATGCGTAGTATCGCCCATTCTAGCCCAAGTAATAAACTAATCAATAAAATGGGTACGCCAATATATAAAGAAACGCTCATCCAATTCATCATTTGCTCTAGCGGCGGAAAGCGTTGCCAAAATATTGGTGTCGTACGCTTTTCCTTTAGCATTTTGTACATGAGTAAATACAGCACCGAAAACACAAAGCTGAGCGTAAAAATAGCATATGCCACAATAGCTGAAAATATATGAATGAATAGCATTTCTGAAATTAAATTATCATGTACCATGCTTGTCACACGTTTTGGCATAAACGTATGAATCGTAACAAAAACAAAACCTAACGAATAAATGACAAGTACAGGTAAATCTACACGAACGATACAATGTAAAATAATCGATAAACTTACAAGCAACCACGAATAAAATAATATCCCCTCATACAAGGACAGTATTGGAAAGCGCTGCATTTCGATAATATATAACAGTAAATACAAACTTTGGAGCGCCCATACAATCGACACTAGCCAAAATGCAATACGACGTAAATGGGGACGCTTTACAAAATAATCAACAAAATAAAACACGAGACTAATCGCATATATAACAATCATTAGCTCGTATAATCGAACCATTACTAAATCAGTCAACGTATACCCCTTCTTAACTATATAAATTTTCGCAAAAAACAAAGGTGTTTCCGCATCTACATTTTACCATACAGATACGAAAACACCTCCTAACACTACTTAGAACGACAGCCCTAACGTTGGTACTTGTTGCTTCATTTGTGCTAATCGTTCTTTTTCAACTTGCTCCATTGCTTGCTTCTCTTCTTTTACAGCCTCTTCAAGATTAAAGATTTGTTGGAACAGACGTAGCTGCTCACTTGCTTTTTTCTCGTTGGCAATTTCTTTTACTTGTAAAATCGGATCTTTTAGTAATTGATTAATAATGGACTTCGTATGTTTATTTAAAATTTTACGCTCACGTTCTGTGAGTTCTGGCATTTTATTTTCGATACTTGCCATTGTTTGTTCTTGAATATGATTAGCCTTTTTACGTAGAGCTGAAATAACTGGCACTACACCTAAAGTAGCTAGCCAGTTTTCAAAATCTACTAGCTCTGACTCAATCATTACCTCAATTTGGCCAGCCGCACGCTCACGCTCTGCAAGATTAGCCTCTACAATGCCCTGCATATCATCAATATCATATAAAAAGACATTTTCAAGATCCCCAACACGTGGGTCAATATCGCGTGGTACGGCAATGTCTACCATAAATAATGGTTTGCCCTTACGTAAACGTTCAACAAATTGCATTAATTCATAATCAATAACATAATCCTTAGCACCGGTTGAGGTAATTAAAATATCGGCCTCAAGCATCGAGCACTGTAGCTCTTGCAATGATTTTGCTTGACCTTCAAACTTCTCTGCAAGCAGTTCGGCTTTTTCGAGAGTACGGTTAATTACCGTAATCTTACCCACACCACTACCTTGCAAATTTTGAATGGCAAGCTCGCCCATTTTACCGGCACCTAAAATGGCTACATGCTTACGTTTTAATGAGCCGAAGATTTTTTTTGCTAACTCTACAGCAGCATAAGACACAGATACAGCGTTTTCTCCAATGGCTGTTTCTGTATGCGAGCGCTTAGCAAAAGTTACGGCTTGCTTAAACATATGATTAAATACCGTTCCTGTTGTACCAATCGTTTGCGCATTTAAAAAGCTTGCGCGCACTTGACCTAAAATTTGTGTTTCCCCTAAGACCATCGAGTCAATACCAGCTGTTACACGGAATAAATGCATAAAAGCCGCTTCATTTTCGTGAATAAATAAATACGGCGCAAATGCGTCAATTGATAAATCAAACCAGTCTGCTAAAAACTGTTTAATATAGTGACGCCCTGTATGCAATTGATCCACGACCGCATAGATTTCTGTACGATTGCACGTCGACACAATAATATTTTCTAAAATACTTTTTTGTTGTTGTAGCGCTTCCATTGCATTCGGTAACGTGCTTTCAATAAACGAAAGACGCTCGCGAATTTCAACAGGCGCTGTTTTGTAATTCAAGCCTACTACGATTGTATGCATGAACCTTCGCCACCTCACACCTTCTAAATTCATGAAACAATTATACCACAGTATCGCACACAATTCTCAACGGAAATGTGAACGCTATTATTCTATTATCCCACAACTACAGGTAATATAAAAACACCATGCTCATGTTAAGAGCATGGTGTTAGTATTATTGAACAGTTACATTTTTACGTGCAATGACATTGCCTGATTTATCAAGCGCCACAAACTCAACATTACTATTTAATATGAGATTATCAAATTGAGCGATTGGCTGCGTTGTTGTATGCAATACATTGCTACGATTACCAAGCGTAAATTGTAGTTCACCATGCGACGCATGATATTTCACAATGACTTTATCCACAAGATTACACGTTTCATCTACTTGGGTTTGCATCGTTACACGTCCGTTGCGCACACGAACAGATGGGTCTCGTAATAAATTATTACTAATTGCACATGAATCATAAACACGGTTACATAGCACGGAGTTTAATAGCACCTGTGCATGGTTATGGAATTGATGACGGTTAAGCGCGTGGAAGTACGTACCACCTGTATCATTCGCAAGTTGCACTAATGTGCGGTCATTGAGTTGCTTACCTTCACCCATACCAATCGTGTACACTTTGATACCTTGATCCTTAGCTTTTTTCGTAATTTGATTAATCATCGTCACTGATGTTTTACCATCAGAAATAATAATAAGCGCTTTAGATGCTTGACGACTGTCTGTGTAGTGATTAAACACCACATCTGTTGCCTTCAATAAATTCGTACCGCCTTTATTCACTTCATTATCAAACAAACTGTGCGTTAGAACATCTTTCGCCTTACCTTTTTTTATTACTTTACCTGTTGTATCTGCTCGAACAATAATATTGTTTTCTGCATCAAACTGCTTAATTAATTTACGTACATAGTGTGCACGTGAATTATCCGGGTCTACTGCTTGCATTGAGCCTGAGTAATCTACGACAAAACCAATCTCTGTTGCGCGGGTACAACTATTTGTCGCAAAACGTGGGTCTGTATAAATATCGACTTGTTGTGGACCCGTAATGTCTTTCAACATTTTGTCGTATTCTTTATCACCTTTGACGATTTCAACCGTTGCATTTGATTCTCCGTATACAACAGAGTCAAAGTATACGACTGCTGTGCCTGGCTCACCTGAACCACCTAGAGCGCTTGAAGTATTAGTAATGAAGTGTCCTGTGCGCTCCTCACCATTAAACGTTACTTTTACCTCACCTTGATAATCTGTAATTACTTCACCACCTGGCATATAAAGGTTAACCATTACCTTTGTATAACGCTCAAACTCTTTTGGACGGTTAGCAATAATCTCACTTTCCTTCAAGGCATCTACACGTTTTTTATAAGCTTCTAGCTGACCAAGCTTTTTACCTTTTTCATAAGCTAAAAATACATCTTTTTCTTTTACGCCTAAATTTTCGTAAATCGCCCAAATCGAATAAATACTATCATAATGCTCTAATGTTATCTTATCCTCTGCTGGTAAGTAGCCCATTAATTGCACAATTGCCGCGACAGCATTTATTTGCTCAGCTTGTGAGGCAATTACATCATCAATCCCTTGAATCGCATATGTTGGTCGCAGTGGGTCTACTTGACTGTAGTGCACCTCCGCTGGGTAACGTACGCCTTCATATACACGTTCGTGTAACATGCGGTCAAATAACCATAAGGCAATTGGATAATTTTCAAACTTTAGAATGGCATTTTCGTAACCTAATGCATTTTTTTCAGCATTTTCATTTTTACCATAATGAATATACTCGCGCTTCACTTCACCTAGCACATCTCTGAATTCTGTTAGCTGACCAATTTCAAATTTATAATCTTCAAAGATCGTATAAACATCAATTAAACCATCTTGGAAAAACTCTGGAGAAGTCTCGGTAATAATCGCTGGTGGTTTAACATTTGTGTTGTCATCCTCTGGTTGATCCGGATCCCATACGTCATATGTCACACGCATCTCTGCTTTTGGCATATAACGTAATGGTACTTCGATTTTTTTGCCGACAAAACAACTCATCGCTTTGTCGTTATTATTTACTAACTCAAAAGTAATCGTGTCACGCACAGATTTTGTAAGCTGTGGTGCTACGATTTCGGCATAAATTGTATCACCGTCTGTATAAACATTTCGCGTTACCTTACCTTCACCATCAACCGCATATGCACCAAATTTTGATTTCACTTGGAACTGATGCGTTTTTTCTGCATTGATTGGTGAAAGGTCACATGTTTGCAATTTAATTTCTAGCATTGTACGGTCTACACCGTTAGCAATTAACTCTTCCTTACTAATACGTACTTCTTGAACAAGCCCCTTACTGCTCTCAGAGCCAACAATATCATTGCCCTCTTGCTCAGTAGGTGGTGGCAGCTGTGTTGTCGTATCGCCATCAAAGCCTGGTGGTAACGTAACTTTACTATCATCACGACCAACAGCAGCTAACTGTAACCCTTTGACTGCTAGACGCTCTGTTTGTTGAGCGCGATATAAAAATACCGCTAGGTCACCTTTTGTTAACACTCGTTCTGGTTGGTAGTCTTTGTATGTCTTCTTGCCTGTTACACCTGTTGTAACACCTTGTGTATATAAGTATTGTACAGCATGTTTCTCTGTTAAATCATAACCACGAAATGCCGCAAAAATACGTGCAAAATCACCGCGTGTTACGTCTGTTGCGTTACGTAAGCTTTTATTGACATAGCCTTTTAAAGGTAAGTTAAATTCACCATAAAATAAGTAACGCATATCCGCTTCTTGCACTTGCTGATAATGCTCATCTGCACGCGATAATGTTTCGACTAGCGCGCCTTCCTTCACGGTAGCATTCGGCTCAAAACGCCCTGCCCCATTCATAAAACCATTCTCTACTGCCCAGTTAATCGCTGGGTATTTACCACTGTTAGCAGGCACATCTGAAAACGTTGCAGCCTCTGCAACAAATGGCATAAATGACGTAATAAGTAGCACTAAGGTTAGTACGACCGAAATAAACGTTTGCTTATTTTTCATCACATTACGCCCTCACTTTCTCTCTTATTGTGCAAAGATAATTTCGTCCACATAGCGTGATTTTAAATCATTCTCTAAATGAAGTAATAATCGGTCTAACATACGCATAGCTTGTGCACGTGTTAGGTTTTTTCTTGGGATGAAGTTGTCTTCTGTACCATTCATTAACCCTAACTCCTTAGCTAAATAAACATTATTGCGATGTGATGCACCAATAGTTTGGTCATCCGCATATAGTTCGACTGCTTGCATATTTGCTTGCTTATTTTGCAAACCTAATGCACGAATCATAAAGCTTGCCGCATGCTCACGTGTTAACGCATTATTTGGCGAAAAGCTACATGGATTAACTACACCGGGCTTATTTTTCGCAGGTGCTTTTTCAACAATTGGTGGCTGCGTAAAATCACATTTACCATTCCCCGTCGTTAAGCCTTTTTGTACCGCTAATAAAATAGCATCGTAGTTTTCGTCTGAAGCAGGTAAGTCTTTAAAATAGCTAGGTGCACTTTTACTTGTTGATTTACCTTTAGCTTTTTCATCAGGCATATCAACACGTAGGTCAATTAATTTAGCTAGTGCAGCTGTAAAATCAACGCGTGTAATATAGGCACTTGGTCTAAATGAACGAATACCTAAAATATTGCTTGGGTAATCATTAATCACTTGCAACCCATACATTTTCTTTGTAGCTGTGTAAGCTTCGTCATCTAAATTTTGAATATCGTTAAACTTAGCTACAGGCAAAGCGCTGTTAGTTGGCGTATAGGTTTTGTCTAGTGCCACTTCATCTATCGTACCATCTGCTAGTTCATATTCATAAATCGAGCCCATCTCTTTATAACGTTCAATGACATAGTAGTCATCATAAGATACACCTGATGCCATATTTTCTTGTAGTTCTAAAATACTTGATTTTGTAACATTAACTTTATTGGTAACTGTCCATTCTTCCTCAACAGTACCTCCAACCTCCCGCTCATAGTTATAGTCACTAATTAAGGCCTCTGTTGCTCCCCAAAAGTTTTCATAGCCTGCGCGGCGCGTTTCAACGTTAACATTAATACGTTCAGGTGGTGCATTACGACCTACAGTACGATTAAATACCTTGCGTGTAATCCCTTTACCTGAGTAATAATCAGAGGCAGGACGTACATCCACAAAGCGTGCATCTGATGATTCATAGTCTAATAAACTATATTTAACTCCTTTAATCTCAGCTGTTTCGGTGTACTTTGTGATTTTTTCTTCCGCTGTTTTTTGCCCAATTTTATCATAGCTCACAACGTCTGATTCATACGAAATTTTGCGAGTTAGTTTATCTTTATTACTTGGCCCTGTCAAAGTTAGTGACACATCACGCTTAGCCTTACCACTTTTATTTGTTTCCTTAATCGAAATCGCTTTGCCTTCACCCTTAAATAAAACAGGCTCGCCCGAAATAAACACGACTTCCTCATATTGGTAATTATTTTTGACGCCGCCGCTCATATCGAGCGTCTCTGCTTTAGCCATCGGGGAAAATACTAATGTAGCAGCAAGCCCTAGCGATGTCATCGTTATTTTTTTCACGATTGCTTACGCCCCTTCCTTACAAAGAAGGACGTGTACCGCTACACGCCCTCCTTTTTTAATCAACTAATACTACAGCAACATCAAAGTTGCCATCAGACAGCACAACTACACGGTCATTTGCTTGAATTTGATCGGCTGCAATCACTTTGCCACCTTTAAGAATAAGCGCATCAGCAATCATCATGTTTTGTTTGCGACCACTTTGTACAAAGCTTCCTGCTTGCCACTGTGCTACATCTTTTACATCAAGCTTACCGCTAGCAGGTGGTTGCATTACGCGCCCAACAGCTGTTACAGTGCTTAACTTTTGTGTTTGATCAAGTAATTGGACAGCTTGTACATGACCATTTTTTACATAAAAATAGCCATACTCGCCTTCATAATTTACTAAATCCATTTCTGGCTTTAACATAATTTGCTTACCTTGAAGGCTAGCTTTAGCTGTTGTTGTATTACTAAATGACAACACACCATCCTCAGCAAATGCCCAGCGGTTATGTTCGTATTTCACTACATTTTTCATTTCTAGTAAATAATTATTTGCTACGTAGTCTAGTCGTCCAAAGTATAACTCGTGACCTGCAAAGTTAGCAGATGTAAAGCTATCATGCATAACTTGTGCTACTTGTATAAAATTATTACGTGTATGGCCATCTGTCACAGCATAAACTTGTCCTGCTACTGTTAGACCCGTCGGTTTAATTAAACGGCCATTACGCACTAAAATCGTACCATCATGGAAGTATGTTTTACCTACATTTGCTAGTTCGATAAATTTATAGCGCGTATCTACAGCTAGCATTGGCTCATAATATGTACGTTCATTTGCTTCGCGTACAATCATTTGTTGAATGACTTCTTTACCAAATTGCTTCGTTGTTACATAGTAAATATCACTATTGATATATTTTTTTAGTGATGTTTTAGCAATTTTTTTATTCCCTACATAAATAGGTGTACGACTTTGAAAAGCTGCGGTTGTTTGCTTATCACTCACACGGAAACCAAACTCCCAATCTTCTAGCGGTTGTTCGTTACGTACAGTTAAACGGTTCATGGCACTATTTACAGAAGTAATCGTACCGCGGTAAACATTTTCAATTTGTGTGCCTGCTGATTGAATCATTACTTCTTTAACAAGCGATGTTGCTGGGTTAACTAGTGTTAAACTAACAATGTCCCCTACATACATTTCACTAATATCAACCACACCACTATTTTTGCGGTAGAGGGTGCTACTATTAATATAATAGGTTTTCGTTGTCGAACGATTCACTTGAACTGTAATATGCATGCCTTTAGGGTCAATGCTTGTTAGTGAACCTGTAATTGTTGCCATACCGTCTTCAGCCTTAGCTGTAGTTGGTAAAGCAAGTGCAAGTGCCATCATAAGACCTGCAACCATTATCACAATTTTTTTCACCATTGCTCCTCCTTATGGTTTACGTTATATCGAAACATCAAAGTTATGTCCAGCTGTTGGGTGCGGTGCCTCTAACATCTCTACTAATTTTGCTGTTTGTTGCTCCTGCATATCCATCGCTTGCTTAGTAACCGCAAGTGACACATCCTGCATAAGCTTTGCTTGACTCATATCCATCGCTACTGCTGCAATATCCATCGGTACACACCTCCTATACATTACTATCGTCCTTTTTCTCTCTCTCTGAAGTTTTTCACATAGAAAAACATCATTCACATTACAACCGTAACATGAATGATGTTTTTTTTACATACGTTTTTTAATTTCTGCCCAGGCTTCTTCAATTCCTAGACTTTTTTCTGACGAAAATGTAATGATAGGATCGCCTTTGACCATATCTAATTTCTTTTTAATGATGGACTTGTGCTTGTCCCACTTACCCTTAGGTATTTTGTCAGCCTTTGTCGCAATTACAATACACGGAATATTATAATGCTTTAAAAAATCATACATCATCATATCGTCTGCTGTTGGATTGTGACGTAAATCCACAATTAATACAACAGCGCGTAATGGCTCACGTGATGTAATATACTGTTCAATCATTTTACCCCAAGCTGCACGCTCTGACTTTGATACTTTGGCGTAACCATAGCCTGGCACATCGACGAAAAATAACTGCTCTTCGATTTTATAAAAATTAAGCGTTTGTGTTTTACCTGGTTTAGATGAGGTACGCGCCATACTCTTACGGTTAATCATACGATTAATAAAAGAAGACTTACCTACGTTTGAACGCCCTGCTAAAGCAAACTCAGGAAAACCATCTTCTGGGTATTGCTCTGGCTTTACCGCACTAATTACCATCTCTACATTATGAATTTTGGTAATATCAAAATCCTTAGGTTGTTGTTGTTGTTCTTCGTTCATATTAAAATCCTCCGTCTAATGCTAAGTTTAAGACGTCGTCTGCTGACGAAACAAATTTAAACGTTAATTCGTTACGTACACTTTCTGGAATATCATCAACATCACGCTCATTATCTTTCGGACAAATAATCGTTGTTAAGCCCGCTCGATGAGCACTCAGTGATTTTTCTTTTAAGCCGCCAATCGCTAATACACGACCGCGTAGCGTAATCTCGCCTGTCATACCAATTTCTTTTTTGATGGCTTTGTTTGTAATAGCTGAAGCAATCGCCGTTGCCATCGTAATACCTGCTGATGGACCATCCTTTGGTATAGCACCCTCTGGCACATGAATATGGATGTCATGCTTCTCAAAATAATCCGCCTCTACTTGCAATTTATCTGTACGTGAACGCACAAATGATAACGCTGCTTGTGCTGACTCTTTCATTACATCGCCAAGCTTGCCTGTTAACTGCATCTTCCCTTTACCTGGTGTAATGTTCACCTCAATTTGAAGTGTATCGCCACCTACTGTTGTATACGCAAGCCCTGTTGCTACACCTACTTGGTCTTGTTCAGATGCTAAGCCGTGACGTACACGATGCTTACCTAATAGCTCAACGACCATCTTGCTGTTAATTGTCACACGTTTACGTTCTTCTGTAATAATCATTTTTGTTACTTTACGGCATACGGTTGCGATTTGTCGTTCAAGGCTACGTACACCCGCCTCACGCGTATAGTAACGTACAATATCCATGACAGCTTCTTCTTTAAAGACAATTTGAGATTTTGTTAATCCATGCTCCTCACGCTGTTTAGGGATAAGGTGATTTGTAGCAATCGCTAACTTCTCTTGCTCCGTATAACCCGAAATTGAAATAACTTCCATACGATCAAGCAGTGGTCCTGGAATTGTACTTAAATCATTTGCTGTTGCAATAAATAATACATTTGATAAATCATACGGTTCTTCAATGTAATGATCACTAAATGTGTTATTTTGCTCTGGGTCAAGGACCTCAAGCATCGCTGCTGATGGGTCACCACGGAAGTCATTTGACATTTTATCAATTTCATCTAACAAGAATAAGGGATTAATAGTACCTGCTTTTTTCATCCCTTGGATAATACGACCTGGCATTGCGCCGACATACGTACGTCGGTGACCACGAATTTCAGACTCATCACGTACACCACCAAGTGATGCACGTACAAAAGTACGGTCTAAACTCTCAGCTACAGAACGTGCTAGCGATGTTTTACCAACACCTGGAGGACCTACTAAACATAAAATAGGACCACGCAAAGATTTTGTCATCTGACGTACAGCTAAATACTCAATAATTCGTTCTTTAACTTTTTCTAAGCCATCGTGGTCACGATTTAAAACCTCCTCAGCGTGAGTAATTGACAAGCGGTCTTCTGTTGTCTTTGACCAAGGAATTGATACTAACCATTCCACATAATTACGAATAACGCCGCTCTCTGCACTAGCTGCGGGCAACTTTTCGTAGCGATTTAATTCTTTTAAAGCAACTTCTTTTGTACCTTCAGGCATACCTGCTTCTTCAATACGCTTTTTAAGTTCGGCAACTTCACCCGTTTTGCCCTCACTTGAGCCTAGCTCATCTTGGATAGCTTTAAGTTGCTCACGCAAGTAATACTCTTTTTGCGTTTTTTCTACTGCTTCTTTGACACGTGCGCTGATTTTCTTCTCAACAGCAATAACTTCAAGCTCATCATGCATCTTAATAATTAAATAGTCTAAACGTTTTTTAACATTGGCAATTGCTAATACTTCTTGCTTATCTGCAATTTTAAGTGGCAAATGTGTCATCATTAAGTCTGCTAGCTTACTTGCATCCTTTTCTTCTTCTACGAGTGCCACTGTTTCCGATGTAATTTTATTAGATGATTTGGCAAAGCGTGCAAAATAATCGTTTGCAATACGCTGCAGTGCTGCTGTTTCAATATCTTCTTCAATTTCTGAAGCTAAAATGGTCACCGTTGCTTGTGTAAATTTACGCGCTTCTTCGTAATGTGTAAATGTAGCGCGATTAACGCCTTCTACTAGCACACGAAGCGTACCATTTGGTAGCTTAATAAGTTGCTTAATATATGCGATGGTACCAACATCGTATAAATCCTTCTCTGTTGGGCTATCTACTTTAACATCTTTTTGTGTAACTAAAAAAATATGCTTATCTTGCTCCATTGCTTCCTCAAGCGCTGCAATCGAACGCTCACGACCTACATCAATGTGTAAGCGCATTTTTGGATAAACAAGTAAACCTCTAAGTGGTAAAATCGGCATCAATGTTGTTGTCATGCGGGTATCCACCTCCATCTAAACTACACCTTGCATTTCCCGCCTGCAAAGTGCAAATCACTTCTCATATCATACCATTTCATAAAAAAAAGAAAAGCTGACTTACGGAATTGTGCAGACGATGCACAAAACCGAAGTCAGCTCCTCGTTATGCTATTAGGCTGATGTTTTTTTATTATCTTCTTTTACTTCTTGACCATCGGCTAATAGTAATGTTGGCTTCACTTTTTCTGTAATCGTTTCTTCCGTTACGATACATTTTTTCACATCTTCACGTGATGGTAGCTCATACATCACATCTAGCATTGTCGCTTCAATAATTGAGCGTAAGCCACGTGCGCCTGTTTTACGTTCGATAGCTTCTTTAGAGATTGCTACTAGTGCTTCATCTGTAAATTCTAGCTCTACATCATCTAGCTCTAGCATTTTTTGGTATTGCTTAACTAACGCATTTTTCGGCGCTGTTAAGATTTCCACCAATGCTTCCTCATCAAGTTGCTCAAGACTTGCTAAAACTGGTAAACGACCAATAAACTCTGGAATTAAACCGAATTTTAATAAGTCTTCTGGAATTAATTTAGCCATTAATGACTCGTCTTCTACGAGTGCTTTGTTTGGCTCTGCGCCGAAGCCGATTACTTTTTCGCCTTGACGACGTTTAATAATATCCTCGATACCATCAAACGCACCACCTACGATAAATAGGATGTTAGTTGTGTCAATTTGTAAAAAGTCTTGATGTGGGTGCTTACGACCGCCTTGAGGTGGTACGCTAGCTGTTGTACCCTCTAAAATTTTAAGTAACGCTTGTTGAACACCTTCACCCGATACATCGCGTGTAATAGATGGGTTTTCAGACTTACGTGCTACTTTATCAATCTCATCAATATAAATAATTCCTTTTTCAGCGCGTTCAATATCATAATCCGCTGACTGGATTAATTTTAATAAAATATTTTCAACGTCTTCACCTACATAGCCAGCTTCTGTTAAAGAAGTTGCATCTGCAATAGCGAAAGGTACGTTTAAAATTCGTGCTAATGTTTGAGCAAGTAACGTTTTACCGCTACCTGTAGGTCCAATTAAAACAATGTTAGATTTAGATAGTTCTACATCATCGATTTTGCTGTTTGAATTAATACGCTTATAGTGGTTATAAACTGCTACAGCAAGGGCCTTTTTCGCACGGTCTTGTCCAATCACGTATTCATCTAAAATCGCTTGAATTTCTTTCGGACGAGGAACATCTTTAAAATCAATTTCTTCCTCTCCTCCTAATTCTTCTACAACGATTTCAGAGCACAACTCGATACATTCATCACAAATGTATACACCAGGTCCTGCAACTAATTTGCGAACCTGCTCTTGTGGCTTACCACAAAACGAGCAATTTAAGTTGTTATTTTCATCATTAAATTTGAACAATTAGTTTCACCCCTATTCAAGCAACAATCTTACAAGATTATTCCTTAGTTTTCAAATAAATTGCACACGTACTTACTTTCATTGAGAAAACAAGGTACGGCATGAGTATCCGTACCTTGTTTTAATGTGCTATTTTTTTATCTTGAATTAGTTGATTTTAGCGTTGTCTACTAATAATTCAACTGTTTTCTTCATACGGATATCTTGTTTTAAGATATCTGTAGAACCACCTAAAGCTGTAGTGATTTGTTCAGTTGTCATGTTGAATTGTTTAGACATTTCTTCTAATTCTTTGTTGATGTCTTCGTCAGTAGCTTCGATTTTCTCAGCGTCTGCAATAGCTTCTAGTGTTAAGCGTACGCGGATACGATTGTCAGCTTCTTCTTTCATTTGACCACGTAAATCTTCTTCTGTTTGACCAGAGAATTGTGTATATAACTCAAGGTTCATACCTTGTTGTTGTAAACGTTGGTCGAACTCGCGCACCATTTGGTCAACTTCAGTGTTGATCATGCCAGCTGGTACTTCGAATTCAGCGTTAGCTGCTGCTTTTTCTACTAGCTCGTCGCGTAGTACTGCTTCTGCTTCTGCTTTTTTAGCCTCGATTTTTTCTTCTGTCATTTTTTTACGTAATTCGTCTGCAGTTTCAACTGTTTCGTCGATTTCTTTAGCAAACTCGTCATCTAATTCTGGAAGAACTTTAACTTTAACTTCTTTAACTGTTACTTTAAATGTAGCTTCTTTACCAGCTAACTCTTCAGCGTGGTACTCTTCTGGGAATGTTACAACTACATCTTTGCTATCGCCAGCTTTAGCGCCTACTAATTGCTCTTCAAAGCCAGGGATAAATGTGTTAGAACCGATTTCAAGTGCGTAGTCTTCACCTTTACCGCCTTCAAATGCTTCTTCACCTACGAAACCTTCGAAGTCGATTACAGCTGTATCGCCTTCAACAATTGCTTCGTCTTCTTTAACTTCCATTTCAGCGTGTTGAGCTAATTTTGCTTCGATGTCTGCAGTAATTTCTTCTTCAGTTACTTCAACTGATTGTTTTGTTACTTCAAGACCTTTGTACTCGCCTAATTTTGGTTCAGGTTTTACGACAACTTGTGCTGTAAATGTGAAATCTTGACCTTTAGCGAAGTTTTCTGTGCCATCAATTGATGGGTAGTCTACTGGCTCGATGCCAGCTTCATCTAATGCATTAGGATAAGCTTCGCTCATAAGAATTTCAAGCGCATCTTGGTATAATGCTTCAACGCCGAAACGTTGTTCGAACATTACGCGAGGCATTTTACCTTTACGGAAGCCTGGTACGTTGATTTCTTTTACTACTTTTTTAAACGCTTGGTCTAATGAAGCGTTTACTTTTTCAGCTGGTACTGTAACTGTTAATGTTCCTAAGTTAGTACCTTCTTGTTTTTCCCATTTAATTGACATATATGTTACCTCCAAAAATATAATTCACTGTTAGCCAGTCTACATGTCTTGCCGTTCTTTGACAACCATTTCAGTATATCACAGTTCAACACAGTTTCAACTTTTTTCACACATCATAAAGCATCGAGATTTCTTCAAGTTGATGTAAGTATTGCTGTACTTCTACATCAACCTCCTGCACTTTCCCAAATAACTCTTCAATGAACTGCTTATAGCCAATTGCTATATCATCCTCAGCAAAAGGTTGCCATTCTAGTGGATAGGTCATAATAGCGTGCTTTACAAGCAGTTGATTTGCCATTTCGAGCGCTGTTGGATTTTGCATTAAGGCATCTTCAAGAAATGATGCAATATATTTATATTGCGGCATTTGTGTAGGTAATTGCAAATTATTTGTATGCACCGTACATTGCTGACCTAATTTTTCGAGCGTTACAGTTGCCGTTAACTTTTGCTCTACAAGTAATAATAACGCTAAGCTTTGCACCATAGGGTGTGCTTTTTGATGCTCAATAATTGCTACGATAAAATCTTGATGTTTAGCAACAGCAACTGTCTGCCACTCGTATAATTGAGCGATTTGTGCAGGGACTTCGCGCTCAAAAAAATCGGCAATTTTTGGCGAAAAAGCCATATCCTGTTGCGCTATTTTTGTATTTAAACTATGCAATTGCGAAAAGCGATCATACCTTTCTTTTGGTACAGCCTTATCATCAATCAGCGTAGTAATGAACTTTTCTACCTGTTGGTAATTTTTCAGTTGCATACTAACTTTAATATAAAGCTCGACTACGTCCCAATACTCGTCAGTAGGACTCTCCATTAAGTTTTCACAAATCACTTTTGCCTCTTGATAACGCTTTACCTCGCTTAAGGCAAACGCATAAACTAACGCTTCTTTAGCATTAAGCTCTTGGTGTTGCACAACTTGGTCAAATATTTTTATTGCTTTATCATATTCATAATTTTCCATGTGGTCATATGCACGATATATCATGCCAGGAAAGGCAATGACTTTTTGTTGTTTCAAAGTTACACCTTCTTTATATATCCAATGCTTCAGCTAGTAGGCGTTGCCCCTCTAAGCGCGATGCCTTGGTTGGATAAAACGTTAATGTTAACACCTCATCTACATGTGCGGCAAGTGCTAAGGCTTTAATACGAGTAGCTACTTGTTCAGCACTACCTACAAGGATACTGCCCTCCATTTGTGCTAATGTAAGTTGCTCGGCTGCTGTAAATTCGTAATGCTCCGCTTCATCTAATGTTGGTAAGGCTACACGGCTTTCTCCCATAAATATGCGTGCCCAATACATTTGTGCAGGCTTTGCTAAACGCTTAGCTTCCTGCTCAGTCGCAGCCACTACTACGCCAATAGACACAAGTGCATGTGGTTTGTCGTTCCATGTAGAAGGTACAAAGCGCTCATTGTAATGCTTAAGTGTTGCCACTGCATTTTTGGGCGCCATATGTGCTGCAAAGACAAAGGATAGCCCACGCTCTGCCGCATAATTTACACCACCATTGCTTGAACCTAGCATATAAATCGCTGGCACCTCTTCAGATGGTGAAAATTGAATACGAGCAAATGGTGCATTATCCGGAAAATCACGTTTAAAATAATGCAATAACTCATCTAGATGTTCAGGGAAATCATAACGATAAACCGCTTCCCTTGTGCGGCGTAACGCAAGTGCTGTTAACCCATCCGTACCCGGTGCACGTCCTAAACCTAAATCAATTCTTCCCTTATATATAGCTGCTAGTAAGGCAAAGTCTTCTGCAACACGTAACGGGCTATGATTAGGCAACATAACACCACCCGCTCCTAAGCGTAGCTTTGTTGTGTTTGCACCTACATGCGTGATTAACAGCGCTGGTGAAGGGCAGACTAGATTATGTGTATTATGGTGCTCAGTAAACCAATAACGTGTATAACCTAACTCTTCTGCCTGCTTGGCAAAGTCCACCGTATTTTCAATTGTTGTTGCTACTGAGTCACCTTGGTACATAACAACCATATCAAGGATAGAAAGTTGTAATTTCATTTCATTTCACTCCATTCTGCTTTTGTTGTTAGTCATTTCGTGGCATAATGTCTTAAGTATAACATGTACTGCTTTTAAGGAGGAATTATGATTTCACGACAAGATTTACAACATATTACCAAATTATCTGTCCCACAAACACAAGACCATTTAGCAGAGCACCCCGATTTTTTATTAGCTCTTGTTAATGAGTTAGGCAATCCTGACCCTAGTATTCGCGATGAGCTAGTCTATCAGCTATTTACTACTTGGCTTACTACCAACACGCTCTCTGCCTCACAACTTCATGACATAACGACAGCTCTGCGTGCAAAACTAGCTACACGTGACAATGAGGACAGTGTGTTTGCTCGGGCTTATGCAGCACTACTGTTAGCGGACTTACTTGGCCTTGACGCAAAACAACCATTTTTACAAGACAATTGCGCCAAGCAAACGATTTTACATATCGCTTCTTTTTTAATGTATGAAACGGATACGCGTAATTTTATAGCAGATAAAGGTTGGGCCAATGCCATTCCTTTTGGTGCAGATGCTACTTTAGCTGCTATTCATCATCCACAATTTGATGTACAGGCAACGCCACAAATTTTACATGGCATTAAACATAGCGTAAAGCTAGATACCGTATTCACACAAGATGAGGGTGAGCGCTTTGCCGCAATTATAGAAGCACTCGCACTAAAAGATACCCCTGAACCACTATTGATTGAATGGACTACGCAACTCTTCGAACAACTTAATATGAGTTTAATGAGCCAAGGTTATAGTGAACGCTTCTTTAAACAGCGTACTAATACACTGCAACTAGCTAAAACATTATACTTTTATTTAAAAGTTCGTCGCGTAACCCCTCAGCTTCAAGAAACACTTTACCAATTCATTACCCAATGGCATCGCTTAAATGCATAAAAAACAGGCTGGGACAAAACCCTGCTTATAAATGAAAAGCCCTTGAACTTTTACATGGCGTAAAAGTTCAAGGGCTTTGATTTTTGTGGTTAAAAAAGAACACCTTCTGTTAAAATAAAGTCACCAAAACAAAACTCAACAGAAAGAAGTGTTCTTATGTTTAAAAATTATACCATGAATCAACTGATTTTGCCTCTAGATATTGAAATGAAATTACAAGCTAACGATATTGCTTTCCATGTCCACAACTTAGTGGAAAGTATTCCATACGAAGCATTCGCACCATTTCTTCGAAATGAGGGTTGTCCGGCTTATCATCCTCGTATGATGTTGAAAATTATTCTTTGCGCGTACACGCAGTCCGTTTTTTCAGGGCGTAAAATTGAAGCTTTACTCAAAGATAGTCTGCGTATGATGTGGTTAGCGCAAGGGTATGAACCCAGTTATCGTACAATTAATCGCTTCCGTGTTCATAAAGATATGAAGGAATTACTTCGTCAATGCTTTGTCCAATTCCGTTGCCAACTTGTCGAAACCAAACAGATTGATAACGAAGCGATTTTTATTGATGGTACGAAAATTGAAGCGAACGCCAATAAATTCACCTTTGTGTGGAAAAAAGCCATTGTACGTTACCAAACTAACCTTATTGAAAAATCGCAGGCGGTGTATGATGAATTACTTGACCAGTCGATTATCCCGGCAATTCAACGTGAAAACGAAGAAGAACTGACGCTACCTGAACTTGTCCAAGTCATTGAAGCTGTCGATGAGGTCGTCAAAGACTTGGATCAACAGATTGAAGCATCGACAGATGCGTCGGAAAGAAAACACCTGCGCCGCCAACGTAAACACCCGAAAGCCATGCGTAAAACATTGATTGACCTTGCATTACGTAAACAAAAATACGCCAAGGACATGACGATTTTTGGCACACGAAATAGTTATGCGAAGACAGACCAGGATGCCACTTTTATGCGGATGAAAGATGATTATATGAGAAATGGGCAGTTAAAAGCAGGGTATAACGTACAAATTGCGACTGAAGGACAGTATGCCCTTGCATATCAGATTTTCCCAAACCCTACGGATACCTTGACGTTACGCCCTTTTCTAGATGAAATTGAAGCAAACTATTTTACGTTACCTGAACATATTGTGGCAGATGCAGGCTACGGCAGCGAACAAAATTACGATGATATTCTGACGAATCGCAAGCGTGAAGCGCTCATAACGTACAACCTTTACCTACGTGAACAAAAGAAAAAGTATCAACAAAACCCCTTCAATACAGCTAACTGGCCCTATGATGAAACGACAGATAGCTATACCTGTCCTAACCAGCAAACGCTAGCGTTTCACCATTCCTCGGTCCGAACGGACCGAAACGGTTTCACGCGAACATTCAAGGTATACCAATGTGAAAATTGTACCGGCTGCCCTTTCCGTGCCTCCTGTACAAAAGCTAAGGAAGGGAATCATCGTACCTTAGTGGTGAATGAAAAATGGGAAAACCAAAAAAAATATGTAAAAGCGAAGCTTTCAGCGGAAAAAACAGGCGCGATTTACCGAAAACGTAAAATCGATGTTGAACCTGTTTTTGGTCACCTGAAAGCTAATTTGCGTTTCACTCGCTTCTCCGTTCGCGGCAAAGCGAAGGTTGCGAATGAAATGGGGCTAGCGTTGATGGCTGTGAACTTGCGAAAGTTCACAGCCAATCAATAAAAATACCTATAAAAAATTGAAAAAGAGAAATTGAGCGCACTCAATTTCTCTTTTTCTTTGGCTGAACACTAGTTATGTCCCAGCCTCTTTTTAATATGCTGTTAATTTAGGTTCATTAGCAACAAGTCGTACCCCTTAGTTAAGGTATCACCCACAGGACAATGTGTTCCAACAAATACTAAAAAGCGCTGTACTTTTTCTTGTGGTTCATTTGTTGTTAGATGCACCTTATACCTAATTTATGTAAAAACTAGTCGCACATCCCCTTTATCCGAAAAGTCATCTAAATCAAGATCTCCCTCAATTTCAACATGAAGCTCATCATATGCTACTTTAAACTTCTTTGCATATACCTGTGCTGCAATCATTTGACATGCACCAAGGGAAGCTAGCACTAGCTCTACTGGATTCATTCCAATATCTGTGCCTACAAGTTCCTTTGGTTCATCAATTTTGATGGCATATTGTCTTGCCTGTACCTCTACTACCATTTGCTTTTGTAATGTAGTCTTTGCTTTAAACACACTTACTACCATCTTGTTATGCTTTATCCGATATACCTGCTGATGCAAATGTAGGTAACTCACTTAACGCTGCAATTGCTGCCTTTACAATCGGAAATGCTACAGCTGCGCCTGTGCCTTCACCTAAACGCATGCCTAATTGTACAATCGGCTTTTTACCTAGCATTTCGAGTGCTACAATATGCCCTGGCTCTGCTGATTGATGTCCTGCTAGCATATAGTTTTTTGTGCCTGGCGCTAATCGCTCAGCAACTACTGCTGCTACCGTTGAAATAAAACCATCTACTAAAATTGGTGTGCGCTTGCTCGCAGCCGCAATCATTGCTCCTGCCATACCTGCAATATCAAAGCCACCTACTTGTTGTAGCAGTACTAGTACATCATTAGCTGTTGCGCCACGACGCTCAATCGCTTCTCGCAATGTACAGCGCTTCTTCTCTACTTGCTCATCTACTAATCCAGAGCCTGGCCCTGCTACTTCGCTAATATCTTTACCACTTAAAACTGCCATCATTGCACTGCTCGGGGAAGTATTGCCTATACCTAGCTCACCTAAGATTAAACAATCTACACCTGTTTCAAGTAACTTCGTTGCCTCTTCAAAGCCAACTGCTAATGCTTGCAGTGCTTCTTCTTCTGTCATCGCATTTTCATTATAAAAATTACGTGTACCTTGTGCACGTACTTTACGATTGATTAATCCTTCTTCATTTAGCTCTGCATTAATACCTAAATCCACAATACGTAGTTCTGCTCCAATCAAACGACAAAAAATACTCATCGTTGCTTGCTCGCGTAAAAAGCTTGCCGCCATTTGTACGGTTACTGCACTTGGATAAGGCGAAACACCTTGTGCTGTAATACCATGGTCTGAAGCAAAAACAATAGCACCTGGACGACTTACTGTTGGTAATTTTTTGCTTGTCATTCTCCCTAATTCAATTGCGATTTCCTCAAGGCGGCCTAAGCTACCACGAGGCTTTGTTAATGAATCTAAATAATCCGCTACTTGTTGTCCCACCTCATTATCCAAGGGTGGAATTGTCACTGTTTGTAAAAAATGTTTTTCCATAAAAGCATGCTCCTTTATCTAACTAATCAAACTTCTTTAGTATAACAAAAAAAGACCACCTACGAGGTAGATAGTCTTAAAAATGTACGCCAACAAGTTTACCTATTAATAAAAATGTAAAGCACCATATTACAGCTCCTGTTGTAGCAAATAACATATACTTCATTTTGTTCATACCACTTGTACCTGCAATATAGCTAGTAATATGACGAAATCCTGGAATAAAATAAGCAATATTAATCGTCCACATACCGTAGCGATTAAACCAAGACTCAACCTTATGAATACGTTTTGGCGTAAGCTTTAGCCATTTTCCGTATTTTAATAAAAAAGGCTGTCCAATTTTGCTACCAATTGTATAACTAACAAACATACCTGTTACCGAACCACAAATACTAACCATTAAAGCAAGTGGGTAATTCATTACATGTGTTGATGCTAAATAACCTACAAACGTCATAAGCACTTCGTCAGGCACAGGTAACCCAATGATGCCTAGTGCAAGAATGCCATACAACGCAAAATAACCATAATTGATAATGAGCGACTCAACTGTTGCCATGACGCTATCCCCCTGTCGCATTACAGTATAATAATCTAACATACTCTACTATTCCCGCACAAGAAAAAGTAGCCACAAAAGTGACTACTTAATACCTGTATAGAAAATAATAATAATAGCAACTGGTGATACAAAGCGAATCAGCGTTAGCCATACATAATACATTATTGGCGATGTATTAAGTTCTTCCTTCGATATTTTTGTGCTGTAATAATAACCAGCAAAGATCGAAATAAACAATGCACCTAGCGGCATACCAATATTATTTGTTAGAAAATCCACCGCATCAAAAATTGAACGTCCAAAGATTGAAATATTTGATAGTACACCAAATGATAATGCGCTTGGGATACCTATTACAAAAATTAATGTACCTACTAACCAAGAAGTACGCACACGTTTTTTACGATTTTCACCCACTGCTACAGACACAACCATTTCTAATAAAGAAATTGAAGATGTAATTGTCGCAAATAATAATAAAATAAAGAAGATTAATAAAAATACGCCGCCAAATGGAACCTGCTCAAACACCGCTGGTAAGATTACAAAGACTAACCCTGGCCCTTGGTCTGGCTTAAAGCCTAATGCAAATACGGCTGGGAAAATTACCAGTCCTGCTAAAATCGAAATAAAAATATTCATTAATGCTACATTAATACCGGTACTACCAATATTTTCTGTTTTACCTAAATAGGAAGCATACGTAATCATGATTGAAATACCTACACTTAATGTAAAGAAGGCCTGACCTAATGCAAGTAGTAATGTTTCACCCGTAAATAATGACCAGTCAGGTACAAACATAAAGCGTACGCCCTCCATTGCACCATCAAGCGTTAGTGAACGTACAACTAGCACAAGGAAGAAAACAAATAATAATGGCATCATAATTTTACTTGCCTTTTCGATACCACTCTTAATACCTGCCTGAACAATGAGAATTGTCAGTAAAATGAACGCACCTTGTGCAACGACAACCTCGATTGGGTTCTCAATAACTTTTGTAAAAAGTTCTGCATACGTTGCACCCTCTGCTGGTTTGACTGCAAACATTGCTGCACGTACTAAATAGCTTAAAATCCAACCACCTACTACACTGTAAAATGATAAGATTAGCGCTGAAATTACCATACCTAGGTAGCCAACTAAATACCACGGCTTACTCGGCGCTTGCGCTTTAAAAGATGTTACCGCGTCTGCTTGACCACGGCGACCAATCATAAACTCTGCAATAAGTACAGGTAAACTAATTAAGAAAATACATAAAATAAATAGCAAAATAAATACGCTACCGCCGTTGCTGCCCGCCATATACGGGAACTTCCAAATAGCGCCTAAACCAACTGCACTACCTGCCGCAGCTAACATAAAGCCTATCTTGGTGGAAAATTGATCTCTAGATGACAAAATCCTCTACTCCTTCTTAAAAACATATTTGTACATTATCGCTTTGTTTACACAAGAAAACAACCCTAAATGTAGGATTTAAGCGAATTAACTATTAATTGTCTGAATTTTGACACTAAAAATGAAATATCTGCTTGTTTGACAAAAATTTTACGCTTCGTTATAATTACCCTAACTTTTACAAGAAACGGGGTGTCGGGTGGATAATGATTAACTAATCTATGGCTTTTAATCGGAAACGAATATTTTTTCGCTTTCACTACCATAGGATTAGTCTGTTCATTGTCCATTCGCACATTATTTGTGTGCTTTTTAGACATGACTAATCCTTCTAAACTACGGTTTAGGAGGATTTTTTGTTTTCCTAAACATCAAAGGAGCACGAGTTTATGCAGATTACTGTAAAACATCAATTATTTTCATCAGCCACTTTAACAATCGAAACAGGTGCCATCATTGGCATTACAGGGCGTAATGGCGCAGGTAAATCCACACTATTGCACCTAATTCATGAGCAAGTTGCAGGTACTCTTGTAGCACAAGATAGCGAAACACTTGCTGTCGACTTCACTACTAATGTTAGCGCAGCACTTAGCAATTGGCAGCTACCTAAACGTAGCTATAACAATTTAAGCGGTGGCGAACGAGTAAAGATGCGCCTTGCTCAAGCCTTTGCCTCTCAGCAATCTTTATTGCTACTTGATGAGCCTACTAATCATTTAGATAGCGCGAGTGTCGCGCAATTAATCGCACAAATTAAGGCGAGCAAACAAACTTTTATTATTGTGTCCCATGACCGTTACTTTTTAGATAGCGTTGTGGACATGATTTGGGCCATTGATCACGGCACAATTACAGCGGTCGATGGCGATTATAGTCATTATACAGCTTGGCGCGAAAACCAGCGTGCGCTTCAAGCACAGCACTATGCTACACAGCAAAAACAAATTGCACGTGTAGAACAACAACTTAGTAAACTTGATGATTGGTCCGCTAACATGCATAAAGAATCTACTGCTAATCACCACCCAAAAGCAATGGGAGCAAAGGAGTACTACCGTGCTATCGCTAAACGTGCCGATAAACAAGTGAAATCTAAACGTAAAAAACTAGAGCGCCACTTAGCAGTTAATCGCGTTGAAGCTGTTAAAAAGGACACACCCATTCACTTCGCACTCAATACGGCTAAGCCAATCGGTAAACGCATTGTTGCGCTAGAAGACTTTTCCTTAGACTGTTTACAACACTGCCATTTAGTTGTGACACGCGGCGAAAAATTGCACATTAAAGGAGCAAATGGTGCAGGTAAATCAACGTTACTCCGCGCAATTTATCAACACGCACCTGGTATTTTTGTATCTGAAGCGGCGTCTATTGGGTACTTGTCACAATCTGTTTATGATTTACCTTTGGAGTTGACGCTCGCACACTATTTTAATTATGATAACAGCGAACAAGAAGGGCTTATCCGTACACAACTTGCTCTCCTTGGCTTTACTACAAACCACTGGCACACGATGATTGGTGATTTGAGTATGGGTGAACGTATTAAAGTAAAAATTGCTGCTTTTATTTTTGAGGAGCGCGACGTACTATTACTAGATGAGCCTACTAATCACCTTGATTTGCCATCACGTGAACAACTCGAAGCAACTTTAGCAAACTACGAGGGCACGATTATTTTTGTATCCCATGACCGCTATTTCAGTGAAAAAATCGCCACACGTCAAGTCACTATTGAACAGGGCACGATTCATTTACCTAAAACAGCACCTACTGATGATATACTAGCACTCGAAACTGAGCGTCAGGCCGTACTGGGTAAACTAAGTTTTGCTAAACCTTCAAGTGACGAATATCACAAGCTAGATGAACAGTTTACTAATTTAACTACACGTATTAATGCGCTTAAATAATTTCCACCTACAATAGACATTAAAATGATAGCTGTCACAATTTATTCGCAAATAAAAATAAAAAAGCAATAACAATTGCGTAATAACAACAGTTACTGCATAATAAATAAATGAATATTTTTTAGGAGTTGTTTTATAATGTCTACACTGAGCGTACAGTATTATTTATCAACACGCAAAGAACAATTAAAAAATCATGGTCGTCTACTTATTAAATGCCAGGACCAACCAGGGATCGTTTCAGAGCTTTCGAGCTTTTTACACAATCACAATGCTAATATTACCGAATCTAACCAATACTCAAGCAATCCTGAGGGCGGCATGTTTTATATCCGCATCGAGTATTTCGCCGAAGACCTACCATTAAAAGCACGTTTTATGGAAGAAGAATTTAAAAAAATCGCTGCAGCCTACTCAATGGAGTACCGCTTCGCTTACGGCAACGAGCTAAAGCGCGCAGCCATCTATGTATCAAAAGAGTTGTACTGCTTAAATGAATTATTATGGGAATGGCAAAATGGCGAGCTACCAATGGATGTAGCTGTTGTCATTAGTAACCATGAGGATGCACGCGATATGGTAGAAGCATTAGGCATTCCATTCCATTACATTCCAGCAAATAAAGATATCCGTGCACAAGTCGAGGCAGAGCAAATCCGCTTAATGCATGCGTACAATATTGATTTATTAGTACTTGCACGTTACATGCAAATTTTAACACCTAATTTCATTAATCATTTCGAAGATCGTATCATTAATATCCACCACTCCTTTTTACCAGCCTTCATTGGCGCACGCCCTTATGAACGTGCCTTTGAACGTGGGGTAAAATTAATTGGCGCTACATCACATTATGTTACGAACGACTTAGACGAAGGCCCAATCATTGAACAAGATATTGAGCGCGTTGACCACCGTGAAGATGTAGTATCCTTGAAAAAAATTGGTCGCCAAATTGAGCGTCGTGTTTTAGCACGTGCTGTGAAATGGCATTTAGAAGACCGTATTATTGTACAAGGCAATAAAACTGTCGTCTTTCATTAATATATAAAGCGCCCTAAGCTAGCGGCGCTTTGTGCTAAACACTTAGTAAAGCATATGATGCCTAACCGCTTAATTTACTTGGTAGTAGTATTACATTGCTTGGCGCTTGTAGTGCACTGCTCACCTCAGAAATCATCAGCTTCACTGCTTCTATATGTTTATTGTATTATTTGGTACAGCATTAGCACTACCTAGTTGTCTGAGCCTTGCACTCGTGGATTTCCCTAATGTGGTAGGCCCTGCTAGTGCCATACTTAGTTTGGGATACTATGCACTTGTTAGCGTACTTACTTTTAGTATGAGCATGTTGTATGATGGTACGTTATACGCTTTACCGCTTTATATTATAGATACATGTTAGTAATTAGCTTCAAGCTTCAAAAATAGTAAAAGAGAAGTTGCATGCCGCAGCTTCTCTTTATTTTTCAATATTTTTTGTAGTTTTTGGTGTCGGGCTCAAAAAATCCTGTAACGCTTTTTTGTTAGCTTCTAAATCAATTTCTAATACTTGACCTGCCGCTTCATAATAACCATCTGTATACGTATCATCTAGCGGGATACGTAAAGTTTCGACATCACCAAAATTATTAAGCGCAAGACCCGTACCCATACCAAGCATTGTTTTCATATCAACATTAGTTGCGACATACGCATCTAATGTACCTAAAATTTTAGGTAGGCTCGCTACAGTGTTAACACTTACCGCCTGATCCTTAATTTTAGAAATTACTTCTTGCTGACGTGCTACGCGACCAAAATCGCTCATTGCGTCATGGCGGAAGCGTACATACCCAAGCACCTCATTGCCATGAAGCGTTTGCTTCCCTGGCTCAAGCACCATACCAATACCATGTGACATTTCGTATGGAATATCGACATCAATACCATTAGGTGCTAATAAATCAACAACTTGTGGAAATGCTTTAAAATCAACAATAGCATAATAGTTAATTGGCACATCGAAATTTTCTTCAACTGTTTTGCGGACTAAATCTGGTCCACCAAGCGCATACGCTGCATTCATTTTATAATAGCCGTACTCTGGTACATTAATATACGTATCACGCATAATTGAAGCGATTTTCAATGTTTTTTGTTTACTATTGTATTGCCCAATCATCAATGTATCTGATAGCTCATGATCATCACGTGCATCGCTACCAATCATCAACACATTAATAACACCTTCTAACGGCTTTGTTCCGTCAAATGCAATGTCATTTTCATCAAGCGGATCAATATGCTCTTTTTGATCCTCAAATGCCTTACTATAAGTATGTTTGAAATACATTACTCCTGCAATTGCACCGATTAACAATAGCGCAATTATAGCTAAAATGGCTTTTTTCATTATCTGACCTCTCGTCACTCTAAAATTATATAACGCTACATTAGACGTAACTACCATACATAAAGTTGCATCTATATGCCTTCATTAATTTACGCTTATTTTTTGTAATCGTCAATCATTACTACCCTCTTTCTTGAATTAGCTCGCTTAAACCTAAATAAAAACGATGTATCAGTCCATATATTGCAAAAAGCTTGCTAAGGTATTGGTAATAAAAGCATCTTTTCGATAAATAAAAACCGTCGTGTTAGAAGCGTATTGTTGTGGTAGCTCGTGACAATATACTTTATCTTGTTCCATCATCCGTGTAACGGTTTCCTTAGGCACTACTGTAATCCCTAACCCTAATGCCACACTTTGTAAAATTGTTTCGATAATATTAAACTCCATAATGCGCTTAGGCTCAATACCTTCTTCCTTTAACCACAGCGCCAAACGCGCGCGGTACCCACACCCTTCATTAGAGACAAGTATCGGC
Source organism: Metalysinibacillus saudimassiliensis (assembly GCA_000935965.1). GTDB lineage: Bacteria > Bacillota > Bacilli > Bacillales_A > Planococcaceae > Metalysinibacillus > Metalysinibacillus saudimassiliensis. The sequence goes on along the minus strand of LN483073.1, from coordinate 239,342 downwards.
ATTTTAGCAACACTAGCAATATCAAAACTTGGCGATGATGATACAAGCACTAACTCCTCCTCTGCAATTAACTGCTGAGCTAACAATGCGTGTTTTACCGGTCCTGACACAAATGCGCCATCTAACTCGTGCTCTACTACCTTTTTAATCAAAGCCTCTGTAACATCAGCCTGTAAAGATACATCTACGTTCGGGTATTTTTCGTAATAACCTGCCAATATTGTTGGTAACTTACTTACGATTTCTACTGTACCTAATTTCAATGTACCTGAAGGTGTGTCATTGTCTAAAAATAAGTGCTTTAACTCTGCGACGTCACGTAAAATCCCATCTACATACTCTAACATTTTGCGCCCCTCTGTGTTTAATGTCATGCCTCGTTGGTGACGATAAAATAATGGGGTTTCAAACTTTTCTTCCAATTGCTTAATATGCATTGTCACATTGGACTGCACATAATTTAGCTCACGCGCCGCAGCACTCACACTACCTAAGCGGGCCACAGTCTGAAAAATCGTTAAGCTACGTAAATCCATACTATCAACTCCTAGCTATCAATATAACTGATACTTAGTATCTCTTTCAATCATTTTACGAGATACATTGTATTGCCTATACTAAGTCATACATAAACATACAGGAGGCTGTACAATGAAAAAACTTTTGGCTGGAGCGCTCGCATGCCTCGTTGCCGCAATGTCTTGGGGTGCAATGTTCCCTGTTGCTGACCATGCACTACAATTTATTGATCCATTTTATTTTTCGACTATCCGCTATGGTACTGTAACTTTATTACTTATTATGCTACTAGCTTGGAAAGAAGGGCTAAAGGCCTTTCACCTAGAAGGAAAAGCTTTACCTTTGCTATTTTTTGGTACGATGGCATTTACAGTCTATAATATTTTAATCTTTCTTGGGCAATCTATGATGGGGCAAGCTGGTGTGATAGTTGCCTCTATTATGGAGACGATTATGCCAGTAATTACTATGTTACTCATTTGGTTGGTATACCGCGCTCGCCCTAAAAACTATATGCTTATTAGTATGACAATTGCCTTTGTGGGCGCTGTGCTTGTCATTACTAAAGGGGATTTTGCTTTCTTCGGTACACTTAGTAGCAACGCACTTCCTATTTTATTTATTTTTATTGGTGTCACGGGTTGGGTCATTTATACAATGGGGGGGCAATCGTTTAAAGGTTGGTCAACACTGCGCTACTCTACACTTACTTGCGCTGCAGGGACTGCTGTTACAGCGTTAATTACTGCGGGGCTCACTGTACAAGGTAGCATCCAAGTCCCAACGCTTACTACATTACAAATTATTAAATTCGATATGTTATTTATGATTATTCTGCCAGGGCTTGTAGCGTTGCTTGCTTGGAATTACGGCATTAAAATTTTAACATCACTCAACGGAATTTTATTTATTAACTTTGTTCCCCTTACTACACTTGTTATTATGCTAGTGCAAGGCTATCAAATTACAACTTTCGATGTATTAGGTACGTTGCTTGTTATTACAGCACTGGTTGGTAATAACTTGTATCAACGCCATGAACAGCAGCTTAAAGTTCACGTAAAAAAAGGTGTGCCCGCTACTTAACGGTGCACACCTTTTTACTTATTTCTTTTTATTTTTATTACTTAACTCTTTTTGTATAATCTCTTGTACTTGTGATTTTGGTCGAATGTGTAAGCCAAGCTCCAGTCGTTCTTCCATCAATGATTTATAGAGGGCTACAATCATTAGTAAAATAATCATGGAGAACGGGAAGGCTACAATAATTGCCGCATTTTGTAGAGCTGCTAAGCCCCCTGAGAATAATAAGCTACTCGCGATAGCTGCTTGCAATACGCCCCAAATTAACTTAATACGGAAATCAGGATTTAACGAACCATTTGTTGTTTGCATCCCTAATACAAAAGTTGCTGAGTCGGCAGACGTAATAAAGAAGATAGCTACTACAACCATAGCTACAATTGATAATAACGAGCCCATTGGTAAATGCTCAAACACACCAAATAACACTTGCTCTGTTGGCAAATTAATTAAGCCGGGTGCCTTTGTATCAAATACATCCATAGCTGTCATACCAAACGTTGCAAACCAAAAAATACTAACAATAGTAGGAAGTAAAATAACGCCTGTTAAAAATTCGCGAATAGTGCGCCCTTTTGAAATACGCGCAATGAAAATACCAACGAATGGTGACCAAGACATCCACCATGCCCAATAAAAAATTGTCCAGCTATTAATCCAGTCGCGCCCCTCAGGGTTACTTGGTGCTGTACGTGTACTCATCGCAATCATATTTTGGAAGTACTCTCCTAAACCACTTGTAAAACCATTCATAATTCGAACAGTTGGCCCTAGCACTAATGTTAATACTAATAAAGCCAATGCTACGTATAAATTTGTGTTACTCAATAATTGAATCCCTTTATCTAGCCCAGTTGATGCAGAGATCATAAATAATACCGTAACAATTACAATAATAATCATCTGCACTAAGAAGCTATTAGGAATACCCGTTAAAAATGTTAAGCCCCCGTTAATTTGTTTTGCACCTAACCCTAGGGTTGTGGCAACACCTACAACAGTGGCAAACACTGCGATAATATCAACCGTATGCCCCATCCATCCTTTTGTACGATCTCCGATTAATGGATGTAATGTAGCACTTAATAAACCTGGTGCTCCCTTTCTAAATTGGAAATAAGCAAGTGCGAGTGCAACTATACCATACACAGCCCATGCCGAAATTCCCCAGTGGAAGAAAGTATAACGCAGCGAATCTTTCAACGCTTGTTGCGAGCCTTCTGGTGCACTTGGTGCATTAATGGCATAGTGTGACAACGGCTCTGCCGCACCCCAAAATACTAATCCAATCCCCATACCCGCACTAAATAACATGGCGAACCATGATTTCGTACTATATGCTGGGCGGTCCGTTGGCCTTCCTAAACGAATTGCCCCAACTGGACTTAGCACCAAAAATAAACAAAACGCTACAATAACAGCTACAGTAAGTAAGTAGTACCAACCAAATTTGGCTGTTAAAAAGCCTTGTACATTGCCTGTGAATTGCTCAAACCACTCACTAGCAAACACGCCAAGAAGCACAGCTACTAATGTCAAACTAACTGAGCCCCAAAATACGACACCTAGTTTTTTCATAACGCTCTCCTCTCTCTCTAACTTTATTATGATAACAAAGGTTTTTATACATTTGTTTTATTTTCCCGAATTTCACCTACTTAAACTATTTCGACTACTTTTTTCTCATAAAAACAGCTCGCGCTATTGAGCGCGAGCTGCTTATTTATTATTTTGCTAAATTATGTTCCGCAATGAATTTTGTTAATACCGTTTCTAGGTTTGAGTCGCCCACTTCGTGTAAATCATAATGTACACGAGTTGTTGGTTTATCAATGTTAATGACACGATTTAAGTCCATTGGTGTACCAATAATAACAGCATCACAATCTGTTGCATTAATTGTTGCCTCAAGGTCTTTTAGTTGTTGCTTACCATAACCCATAGCTGGCAATACTTGCTCAACATGTGTGTATTTTTTAAATGTGTCAATAAGCGAACCTTTTGCAAATGGACGTGGATCAACAATTTCTGCTGCGCCTAAACGCTCTGCAGCTACTGTACCTGCACCAATTTTCATTTCGCCATGTGTTAATGTTGGACCATCCTCAACAACTAACACGCGCTTACCTTTAATTAATTCAGGATTGTCTACTGTAATCGTAGATTCTGCTTTTAAAATTTGGCTCGTTGGGTTGGCATGCTTAATGTTATTTTCTACTGTTACAATATCCTCAGCGTTCGCACTATCAATTTTATTAATAATTGATACATCTGCTGTACGCAAGCTTACTTCGCCTGGGTAATACTCAAGCTCATGGCCTGCACGGTGAGGGTCAAGTACTGTAATAGCTAAGTCTGGCTTATAAAATGAGAAGTCATTATTGCCGCCATCCCATAAAATAACGTCACAGCCATCTGGGTCTTGCTCTGCCGCATCTAAAATAGCTTGATAATCTACACCCGCATAAATAATGTTACCGCGAATAACATGTGGCTCATACTCTTCCATCTCTTCAATCGTACATTCATGCGTTTTTAAATCCTCTACCGTCGCAAAACGTTGTACACGTTGCGCCACTAAATCACCGTATGGCATTGGGTGACGAATAGCTACAACTTTTAAGTCATGCTCTAGTAATGTTTCGATTACTTTACGTGAAGTTTGGCTCTTACCCGTACCTGTACGTGTTGCACAAACTGAAATTACTGGTTTATTACTTGTAATTTGTGTATCTTTTACACCTAATAATACAAAGTTAGCACCTGCTGAGTTAACCATAGCGCCTAAATTCATTAATTTTACATAATGCACATCACTATATGAGAATACGCAATCATCTACATCAAACTCTTTAATTAAATCAACTAGCTTTTCTTCTGCATAAATTGGGATACCTGCTGGATATAGCTTCCCTGCAAGCTCCGCTGGATATTTACGTCCATCAATATCAGGGATTTGCGCTGCTGTAAACGCTACAACATTATAATCCTCATTATCACGGTAGTATGTATTAAAGTTATGGAAGTCACGGCCTGCTGCACCGATAATAATCACGTTTTTTTTCGTCATTCTGTATCTCTCCTAGATTGTTCAAGTTGTTTTAATCATACAACACTATGAATAAAGATGCAACTACCATTTCAAAAAAAGAAAAATATTTGTTATTTTACCTATAATTACCTTTTAAACTAATATAGTAGCTATATGCTGTTGCAAGATAGTATTTTTGAAAAGCAATATAATTCGCAAATCGTGTTTAAATTGACATAATATCTAGCTTATTGTCACACCTATATTTAAATTTTTAATAATTTTATATGTAATAATGCATCTACACACCTCATTAATTTCACTACTATTCACCTGTGGCATAACATATAATTGATAACTGAAAATCCTATCGCAGTATACTAAAACCCTTGTTGTTACTAGGTTTTAATCCAATTACAACTGTCTTGTCACTATTGTCAATAAAAATAAAATTTTATTATATGTTAAAAGACAAATTAATTGATATTTTGTCACAAAAGAGGCACAATGAACATGTAGCCGCTTACAAAGCGCATACGAATTTAAATTTAAAGGAGCGAGTGCATTATGATTTATGCTAATCCAAATACTGAAGGCGCAGTAATTAACTTTAAAGAAAAATACGACAACTTTATTGGTGGCGAATGGGTAGCGCCAGTTAAAGGTGTTTATTTCGACAACGTTTCACCAGTAAACGGTAAGGTATTTACAAAAGCAGCGAAATCTTCTGCTGAGGATATTGAATTAGCTCTTGATGCAGCACACAAAGCAAAAGCAGCATGGGGTAAAACATCTGCCGCTGAACGTGCTAACATTTTAAATAAAATTGCAGATCGTATCGAACAAAACTTAGAGATGATTGCAGTTGCAGAAACTTGGGATAACGGTAAAGCGGTGCGTGAAACATTAAACGCTGATATTCCTTTGGCTGTTGATCACTTCCGTTATTTTGCAGCAGCTATTCGTTCTCAAGAAGGTAGCTTAACGCAACTTGATAATGATACAGTAGCTTACCACTTCCAAGAGCCACTAGGCGTTGTTGGTCAAATTATTCCTTGGAACTTCCCTATTTTAATGGCTGTTTGGAAATTAGCACCAGCATTAGCTGCAGGTAACTGTGTAGTGTTAAAACCAGCTGAACAAACACCAGTATCTATTATGGTAGTTATGGAGTTAATTCAAGATTTAGTACCAGCAGGTGTTATTAACATCGTTAACGGTTTTGGTGCTGAAGTAGGTAAAGCATTAGCTACAAATAAACGTATCGCTAAAATCGCGTTCACTGGCTCTACAGCAGTTGGTCGCTTAATTATGCAATACGCTACTGAAAACATCATCCCAGTAACTTTAGAGCTTGGCGGTAAATCACCAAACGTATTCTTCGAAGACGTTATGGACCAAGACGATGAGTTCTTAGATAAAGCAATTGAAGGTATGGTAATGTTCGCACTTAACTCTGGCGAAATCTGTACTTGTCCTTCACGTGCGCTTGTTCAAGAGTCAATTGCTGACAAATTTATTGAACGTGCTATTGAGCGTGTTAAACAAATCAAAATCGGTAACCCTCTTGATACAGAGGTAATGATGGGTGCGCAAAACTCTAACGAACAAAAAGAGAAAATCGCTTCTTACCTACAAATCGGTAAAGACGAAGGCGCTGAGTGCTTAGTTGGTGGTAACATTAACGAGCTTGAAGGCGACCTTAAAGGTGGCTTCTACGTTGAACCAACTATCTTTAAAGGTAACAACAAAATGCGCATCTTCCAAGAAGAAATCTTCGGACCAGTATTATCACTTACTACGTTCAAAGACTTCGACGAAGCTATGGAAATTGCTAACGATACAGAGTACGGCTTAGGCGCTGGTGTATGGTCTCGTTCTGGTGACATCGCTTACCGCGCTGGTCGCGCTATCGAAGCTGGTCGCGTATGGACAAACACATACCATCAATACCCTGCTGGCGCTGCATTTGGCGGTTATAAACTTTCAGGTATCGGCCGTGAAAACCACCAAATGATGTTAGCTCACTACCAACAAACGAAAAACTTACTTGTAAGCTACAACCGTAAGCCACAAGGATTCTTCTAATATCGGAAGGAGTTGATTGCATGGTAGAACGCGTAGTTGCAACAGATAAGGTAGTTGAGCTCATTCAGTTTTTAAAAGATAAGCATCAAGCTGACATTGTTTTTCACCAATCTGGTGGTTGCTGTGAAGGCTCAAAACCTATGTGCTTTTTAGCTGATGAGTTTCGTTTAGGTCAAGTGGATAGATTACTTGGCTATGTCGCTGGTGATGTACCGTTTTATATGCATGAAAGTCTTTACAATTACTCAAAACATACACAACATATTTTAGATGTTGTAGACAGTTTTGGCAGTGGTTTTTCAATCGAAGCATTAGAAGGCAAAAGCTTTCTAATTCGGGCTCGCGTCTTTTCAGATGATGAGTATGAAGAAGTTAAAAAAATAATAGCACAAGAACAATAACCTTTCGTAAGAAGCATTTGTGAACGATCACAAATGCTTCTTTTTTGTAACAATTTCAGTCTGTTATCATTTTACTAGGCGTATACTAAAGAAAAAGGAGAGATTGCTATGAAACTACTCGTAGTAGAAGATGATGATCGTTTACGTCGTAATATTAGCCATATTTTACAAAAGGAACGCTACCAGGTGATACAAGTCGCTACAGCTGAAGAAGCACTTGATTATTTAGCTGTAGAGGATGTCGATTTACTCTTACTCGACTGGATGTTACCAACGATGAGTGGCGTTACGCTCTGTAAAACAGTACGTCAGCAAAATTTTCAAGGGGCGATTTTAATGCTTACCGCTAAAGGTGAGGCGGAAGACATTGTAGAAGCACTCGATGTAGGGGCAGATGATTATTTAACTAAGCCGTTTAAACTAGAAGAATTATTAGCACGGGTAAGAGCCTTGCTGAGAAGAGCTCATAAAACAGTTGAACAGACCATTACGATTGAAGAACTTACCCTTCACAAAGATCGTCGCCAATTTTTCTACCAGCAAAAGCCCATTACACTTACTAAAAATGAATATTTATTATTGGAGTTTTTATTTTTACATAAAGGGCAAATCGTCTCCCATGAACAAATTGCTACGCATGTTTGGGGCTTTGATTACACCGTATCAAACAACTCAGTAGATGCTTTATTAAAGCTTGTGAGAAAAAAGATTGATACGCCCTCTGCACCTTCGCGCATTGAAAATATTCGTGGTCTCGGTTTTAAAATGAGGAATAGCTAATGATTAATACGTCTAAACGAAAATTAACGTTAGCTTATACACTGCTTTACTTTTTACTGTTTTCTGCATTTGCTGCCGTTTTATACGGCTCGCTCTATTACGTTATGGTACAACAACAAAAAAATCAGCTTGAAACATTTTATACGGAGCAACAACATGATTTTTTTACGTACTTGCAATTGCCTGAAAGCTATTTAACTTACGACCCTAACCGTCACTATTTTTACTATATTTACGATAAAGAAGGTACATTTATTCACGGTGATGAATCAGTAAAAGATTTACAACCTGTGCTGTATCAACAATTTTTAAGCATACCTATTAATCAAGAGAAATTTTTACGTACTGCTTGGAAAGGCCAACACTTTATCACTTTACAAAAGCCTATTTATGATAAACAAACGCTCGTAGGTTACTTATTTGTTGGTCAAACGACTACCGCTCAAACGCATTTTTTCACTACTATGGGCTATGTCTTTATTGCGCTAACCTTACTATCTACATTGCTCATTGCGCTATTGAGTTACTATTTAGCAACTAAAGCGATGGCACCGCTAGCTATGGCGTTAAGCAAACAAAAACGCTTTGTTTCCGATGCTTCTCATGAGCTAAGAACGCCTTTAACGATTTTTTATAGTTCCTTAGATATTTTAGCACTAGAAGCAAAAAGCTTAAGTCCATTCGGTCAACAATTAATTGACGAATTACAAGAAGAGGCTACTTTTATGGAACAGTTATTGCAGCAACTCTTATTATTAGCTAAGCTTGACCAATCAGAGGATGCACCTGCGTTTAAACGTGTAGACTTTTCAGCGTTGGCTATGATAACATCTCAAAAATTTGCAAAGCGCATGCCTGCTAACCTTACTTTTTCGACAGCTATTACACCACAGTTATACTGTAATGGCGATGAAATTAGATTACGCGAATTACTTTATATTTTATTAGATAACGCAATTGCCTATACACCTAAAGGGAGCATTTATTTTTCAGTAGAGGCTGCACATAACACCATCGTCGTTACGATTACCGACAGCGGGGTAGGTATTGCTGCAGATGAAGTCGATGCCATTTTCGGCCGCTTCTACCGTACGAATCATACAGCTAAACAAACAGGTAATGGCCTCGGCCTTGCCATTGCAAAAGCAATTACTTTACAACACCAAGGGACAATTTCTGTATCGAGCACGGTTGGGAAAGGCTCCACTTTTACGGTAATATTACCTAAACAATAATGTCAAAGCCAGCCGCTTATCAAAAAAAGCGGCTGGCTTTAGCTTGAAAATTATTTCAGTTGACCTTCACTACTGTCGCGTGCTTTTTCATGCGATAACTTAACGTAGCAATTACGAGTAGCGCGCTACTTGCGTAAAACAAACTGATAAGCGGACGTGAGGTATCCGTACCTATGCCAAGACCATGCAATAAAGCAAGCAACCATGCAGGAAGTGACATAAAATGCACCCACTTCCATACTGTACGATTCATCTTAGTTAACCAAACGTCTGAAGTGCATAACACGGCTACAAATAAATAGCTGGCTATAATGCCTAATCCTAAATAAACATTCATCGCATCACCTGTAAACGGAATGAGTAATGCAAGTAAGGAATAATCGATATAGGTGTCAGCAACAACGAATAAAAAATGGGCAATTAACGTAAATAAGCCGTACCAGCCTACATTCGTATGCATATGAAATAAAAGATTTTTGCGTTTTTGCGGTACTTTTGATTTACGTAGCAATCCCGCTACAACAGCCCATGTGAAATAAAAATAAGCTAAAAATCCGGTAACACGAATGAGTAACCATAGTGTCATATTACTGCTCCTTCCCTATAAGGCGCCACTGAGCTTGCTGTTGGTCATTTACAATATACGTAGCTACCTTGTCTGTAAAAGGTAGTCGTTGCTGTAAAAAACATAGCTTCGTAGCGACCTCAGCTTCTGTTAAACGCGCTGTTACAACGGTGACTTGAACGATATTACTTTGGCATACTTTACCTGTACGCCCGTCTAATAAGTGATGCTTTAGCTTACCTCCTTGCGACCAGCTACGATAAACACGATTAGATGTCGCTACCGCACCATTTTGTAACGTAATTGTCGTCAGCGGTGGTGCCTGTTGATGATAAGGATCAGCGACAGCTAACTTCCACGTTTTATAACCAGCAGACCACACACGAATATCCCCTCCACCGTCAATCATGCCATCTTGCACCCCTTGTTGTTGTAGAAACGTCGCTAACTTCTCTATAATGAAACCTTTGGCAAAACCACCTAAATCTACTTCGCCCATAGCAACACGTTTCAGCCGAAATTCAGATAAGAAAATAAAAGGTGATTGTTGTTTACTCACTACTTGTTCTGTTGCGATTGTCTGTGTAAAAGGAAATGGCTGATCATAACCGTGGGCACACATAGCTTGTTTTAAATAAGGTGAAAAAGCACCTGCTGTTTGCTCGTAATAATGTTGCGCTTGTTGCAAACATTCATATAATAGCGGTGAGATTGCCACCACTTGTCCTATCTTTTGCTGATTAATGCGCGCTAACTCATTATCGCTAGTAAAACGCGACCATTCCTTATCAATATGTTGCAATTGTTCAACTAACATAGTGCTATACTTCCGCATTGCTTCAACGGGTAATTGTATAAAAAATATTGTATTCATACTATGAAAAGTTAACGTATCATGTTCTTCTTGTTTCACGATCTGTCGGCTTTGCATCATTAATCGTCACCTCGAAGTTAGTCCAATCTAATTGCAAAATCTCTTGCTCTCGCTCACTTAAGCTTGCATCAACCGGCTCCTCTGCACTTTGAATTTCATTTGCTACTAAAGCACTTACTGCAATGCCTGTTAATCCAGCAACCCACTTTATTTTTTTACTTAGTTTCATGGCGATACTCTCCTTTATAAAGCGTAATAATAAAACTGTTTAGCTTTTGCATCCCACTCAAATACATAACCAAGTGCATTCGTTATTACTCGTAAAGGGACATACATTTTATAACCATTCATAAATGTTGTAGCGGGAAGAGGTTGTTTTTGTAAATTTTCATATACTACATTCGTTTGACTTTTGAAAAATAATGTTACTTCATTGTTTTTTATTTCTGCAAGCTGACTTTTAGGATAAATAACAGCCGTGGCATTGAGTAATGTAGCCATAGTGTTAGCATCTACAAATAATTCCTGTTCCTTAACGACAACCGTTATTTCCTCTGTATGATTATTTGCATCACGTACACCTACACGCCCTGTAGCGGTAAAAGGCAATGCCGCTGGGATAATTTGTGTATCACGTGTCCAGATATTCCAAGGTGTAGCTGTAGGTATCGGCGCATTATAGCCTCTCTTTTCGTATTCATCATCATCGTCATCGTGCTCTTTCTTATATTTCTTATCCTTCTTTTCTTTTTTCTCATATTTGTACTCATACTCATCGTCGTCGTCATCTGCTAACGTTAATGAACTCGTCATTGCACCTAAAAGCACTATGAAACTTAGCGCCATTATCCATTTTTTTATCATGATTGTTCGCCTCCTTATTACTAAGTGTAGAAGGCAAAACTGATAAGACACTGATTTTATGTTTTATTTATCATAAAAACGGAAAAATAGTACTATCCAAATAGAAAGAAGTGATATTATGACACAACATTCAGAAGAGCAAAAGAGGAGGCAACTAAAACCCTCCCTATCAACTTCTAGCGTATTCGCTATCGCCTTAGGTTCATCGATTGGTTGGGGTGCCTTTATTTTACCAGGCGATTGGATTAAGACGGCAGGTCCTTTTGGTGCGATGATTGGGCTACTTATTGGTGCGATTATTATGATGATTATTGCCGCAAACTACGGGATTCTCATTGAAAAACATCCCGTTTCTGGTGGCGGCTTTACATACGCATATATTGCAGGTGGTAAAGTTTGGGCATTTATTGCAGGCTGGTTTTTATCGCTCGGTTATATTTCTATTGTAGCTTTAAATGCTTCGGCCTTTTCATTACTACTCAAATTTTTGTTGCCAGATATTATGCAACAAGGCTATTTATATACTGTAGCGGGCTGGGATGTATTTTTACCAGAGGTGCTCGTATCTAGTGCTCTTATTTTATTGTTTGCTGTGCTAAATACGCTTGGTACAGAGCTATCAGGTAAGCTACAATTTTACTTTAGTATGGCATTATTAGTTGGTGTATTTGCATTAGGTGGTTTTACTTTCCAATTTGCTTCTACACCACTTGAAAATATGGCCCCATTATTTAAGGAAAGCCAGTCCATTTGGGTATCAATTATATTAATTTTAGCCATTGCACCTTGGGCGTATGTAGGTTTTGACAATGTGCCGCAAGCTGCTGAAGAATTTGACTTTTCACCTAAAAAGGCAGCTGGCTTAATGATTTTTTCATTAGCTGCAACATTTTTAGTGTATGCTGTGATGATTGGTGTAACAAGTTGGTCATTTGCTGCAGGTGATTTACCTGAGGACAGCTTATGGCTCACGGGTACTATCGTCAATAAATTGCTAGGTACAACGGGTGTTGTAGTATTAGCTATTGCGATTATGATGGGTATTTTTACTGGTTTAAACGGCTTTTATATGTCATCAAGCCGCCTATTATTTGCGATGGCGCGTGCTCGTGCACTGCCTAACTTTTTCCGTACATTATCAAAAGGTAAAAAAACACCATTATGGGGCATTTGGTTTGTAACATTAATGACCTTGCCAACGCCTTGGTTAGGTCGTCAGGCATTAACATGGATTGTTGATATGAGCTCGATGGGTGTATCTGTTGCGTACTTCTTTGCTAGTTTAGCTGCATTCCGCTTGTTAGCATGGCGTAAAGACGGCACAGAACGTCGTGTATCACCAATTTATAAAGTATTTGCGATTATTGGGATGCTTGCTAGTATTGTGTTCCTTGCGCTATTACTTGTACCTGCTTCACCTGCTTCATTATCAACACCTTCGTACGCGTTACTTGGTGGATGGATTGTGATGGGCGTAGTATTTTATGCAATTATCCGTAAGCGTTATAACTCTTTAACCCCAGCGGAGACTGAGCATTATATTTTAGGTAAAGAGTTAGATTGAGACTCCCACGGCTAAAGCCGCAAGCCCTTCACCTTACAGTGCACAGGTGGGATTCTTGAGTGATTTACCGTTCGCAATTCATTTCTGCTTTGAACAATCCTCAAGATGAGGGTATCTCATTGCCCCTCCTAAGACAGTGCGTATAGCATCTTAGGCTGATTGGCTATTACCACCAATCACAGTTCGTATAAGCGTTTTAGCGTCTTTTGCTTGACGACACATATCGTTTTACCGATAGCATGTATTCGGCTATCGAACCTTATACAATATCTAATTTTCAACGAACAAAAATGTTTTAGAGACTTTTACTTGTCTATAGAACAAGTGTACCCTATTTTCAGTCAATTGAGCTAGCAAAAGCTACTCCTTGACTGACTTCACTTTCATCCCATAGCTAAAGCAATGGGCTTTCTCGTTCGGAAAATCTGTAAACAAAAAGAGGCGCAGCACCTTCGCGCCTCTTTTTTATGGTTTTAATAAGCCTTGTTGTTGTAAAAAGTCACGTGCTACATCTCTTGGGTTAGCATCGTCAACATTTACAGCGTAATTCATTTTACGCATCTCTTCGTCTGTTACCTTGCCAGCCAGTTGTTGTAATATATCCTCTAGCTCTGGGTACTGCTCAAGTGTTTCTTGTCGTAATAAAGGCGCACCTTGATATGGTGGGAATAGGGTTTTATCATCCTCTAATACTTTAAGTTGATACGTTTCTAGTTCACTATCTGTAGCATAAGCGTCCAATACGTCAATATCCCCATGTTCGAGTGCTGTGTAGCGTAGTTTTGGCTCCATAGTTACCATATCTTTAAAAGTAATACCATATAGAGATTGAATGCCTAAATAACCATCTTGACGGTCTGCAAACTCTAATGTGAAGCCTGCACGCACTTCATTTTGTAATGCGGCAAGTTCTGAAATTTTTGTAATACCTAGCTCCTGTTTTACTGCAAGTGCGTACGTATTATTAAATTGCATTGGTGCTAAATAACGCATATTAAATTTTTCTGCCATACCATCCTTAGCTTGATTGTATACACCTGTGGCTTCCCTAGTAGTCACTTGCTCTTTAAGTAATTCATTAATAGCTGTCCCTGTAAACTCTGGGTAAATATCAATATCACCATTTTTTAAAGCATTAAATAAAAAGCTCGTTTTACCAAGTCCAGGTTTAAGTGTTACATGTAAATCTGTATCTTGCTCAATTAACGCCTTGTACATTTCAATTAAAATGGCTGGCTCTGCACCTAATTTACCGCCAATTGTAATCGTTTCTTCCTCAGTTTTAGTTACCATTGGTGCAAGTATAATACCAACCGCTAGCAACATCAATGCTATCAAGGCAAGCATGGACTTACGGTAACTAAGTTTTTCGATACCACGTAGCACACTATCAAAAATAATCGCCAGTAAAGCAGCCGGTACTGCACCAAGTAATATGAGTTGTGGATTGTTGCGATCAATCCCTAGAAGGATTAAATCACCTAACCCACCTGCACCAATTAAGGCAGCGAGCGTTGCTGTTCCAATAATTAATACCATGGCTGTTCTAATCCCCGCCATAATAATAGGCATAGCTAATGGTAACTCTACCTTAAATAAGCGCTGTCGCTTATTCATTCCTAAAGCTCGAGCCGCTTCGATTAACGAAGCATCCACTCCTATAATGCCAGTATAAGTATTTCGCATAATTGGTAATAAGGCATAAACTACAAGTGCAATAATTGCAGGTACTGTACCAATACCAAATAACGGAATCATTAAACCAAGTAGTGCAAGCGAAGGAATGGTTTGTAGCACCGCACTCATATTAATAATAGGCTCTGCTAAACGCTTGTGCCTCGTTAAATAAATACTGAGGGGAACAGCAATGACTACAGCAATTAATAAAGAAATAAAGGATAGCTCAATATGTTCAAGTAGTGCTTGCAAAAGGTCTGCTTTACGTGCGGTAAATGTAGCAATCATTGCATACCACCTCCTGCATACTGCTCAAGCATTGTATAGGCATGACTGCGTGTCACCTTGCCTATCAGCTTCCCTTCTTCTGTAATACCTATTACCTCATGCGCTACTAACACATCTAGCAACTGACGTAGGCTACTGGTCACCTCAATTGTAAATGGCATGTCCGTTGCTACTGGCTCTAATAAATCGCGTAAAGTTAACGTAGTACGATTGACAAACGTTTTTACAAAATCATTAGCAGGACTGGCAATAATTGCTTGCGGCGTATCAAGCTGTACAATATGTCCATCTTGCATGACACAAATGCGGTCAGCTAATTTAAGTGCCTCCTCCATATCATGTGTAACAAAAACAATTGTCTTTTGAATGGTACGCTGAATGTGAAGCAGCTCATCTTGTAACTTAGTGCGACTTAATGGATCTAGTGCACTAAAGGGCTCATCCATTAATAAAATATCTGGATTAGCGGCTAGTGCTCGTATTACACCTACGCGTTGCTGTTGCCCTCCTGATAGCTCATGTGGGTAACGCTTACGGTACTCCTCATAATTTAAGCCCACTAATGCCATAAGCGCTGAAATACGCTCGCGAATTTGCTGACGCTTCCATTTTTTTAATTCTGGTACTATAGCAATATTTTCTTCTATCGTTAGGTGAGGAAATAATGCAATTTGTTGTAATACATAGCCCATGTTGTAACGAAGCTCATGTACATCATAATCACTAATACGCTTCTCACGATAATAAATTGTGCCATCTGTCAGTGGAATTAAGCGATTGAGCATTTTTAAAGTGGTTGTTTTACCACAACCACTTGGCCCTACGAGTACTAAAAATTCTCCTTCTTCAATAGTCATTGAAATATTATGAATGATTTCTTTATCCTCATAGGATTTTGCTACATTTTCTAAACGAATCATAGACATGCCTCCTTATTTTTATTTACGTTCCCTTTACTGTAAACGATAAAACAAAAAAGAGCTAAGCCTAAGCTTAACTCTCAATTGCACCTGTCACAGCTTCTATACCATTTTTAATAACCTGTGCATAGTATATTGCGCCTTCTTTATTTGGATGTATACCATCTTCATAAAATACATTGGCTTGCTGAGATGCAGCTGTATCCCAGTCTATAACATGCACATTCGTGTAATTTTGTTGTGCCTGTTGCAATGTATTATTGACCATATCTTTCCAATAACGTGGCACATTAGTGTTTACAAAAAATATTTGGCGTTCATTGCCAAGCTTAGTAATTAAACGCTCAATCTCCCCATCAGGAAATGCACCATTTGAGCCTAGTGCAATAACAACAATATCTCCTAAGCGTTCGTGCTCTGCCATCCAATCTAGCACAATGACAGCATCACTTACTTGGCGACCTACAGCAGCATCTATATAAGTCGTTGGGAAGGAATCTTGTAAAGCATCAGATGCCGCCAGCATAACTGAATCACCTACAGCGGTCACTATAGATTGACTAGTGGGGGCTTGCTCCTCTTGCTCTTGCTCTTGCTCACGCTCAAGTTTTTCAGCCCTTTCTTGAGCCTTAGCCTGTTTTAGAGCGGCTTGCTCTAAGTGAGCCTGTAACTCTGCAGTAGCCACACTTTGCGATTTAGCACTAATCATACCCGTCGTAAAGATACTAAGAATTAACAATATAATGACTGCCTGTATACGCACCACACGGGTTTTATAATTGGTACGGTAGTAGGCAATAGCTCGCGACAAACCACCATAGCGTACAGGTGTTTCGATAAAGTGCCACGATAGCACCGTACAAATAAAGGTAAGTACAAAAACAAGTACTACTTTGTACCAAGGCAATGGCATACCTAGCCCACCACCAATTAAAATAATAATAGGGAAATGCCATAAATAAATACCATACGAACGGGCGCCAATCCATCGTAATGGACGTAGGCTGAGTAGCTTGCCAAGACGACTATTAGGGATTACGACAACACCAATTACGATTAACATTAGTAATGATATTACCCCCATGCCTCCACGATATAAAAAGGTACTGCTCTCACTAAAGAACACAAATCCTAGAAGTACTAGGAGTAAGGCTACTGTACCAACAGCATCTAATATATTGCGTATACGTTGTTGCACCACTCGCTCAGCAAAGACACGGCTTGGCCAAACAACAGCTAGCATCCCACCTAATACAATGGAAAACAAACGCGTATCTGTACCAAAATAAAGGCGGCTCGGATCTTCTCCAGGCACATATAACACAGCCATAGCGATTAATGAAGTAAGCATAATCATCGCCATTGGGACAAGCAAACGAATGGGTTGCTTGAAAATTTTCAGCCCTAACCAAATGA
Source organism: Metalysinibacillus saudimassiliensis (assembly GCA_000935965.1). Taxonomy (GTDB): domain Bacteria; phylum Bacillota; class Bacilli; order Bacillales_A; family Planococcaceae; genus Metalysinibacillus; species Metalysinibacillus saudimassiliensis. The sequence continues at coordinate 222,037 of LN483073.1, read as the reverse complement.
CAAACGGCCATACAATATAAAATTGCTCCTCCACTGCTAATGACCATAAATGTTGCAACACGGAAGGTGCCTCAAATTTTGTAAAGTACGATTGGTCTTGTGCAATATACCACCAGTTACTTACATAGGCGAGTGCAGCCAAGACATCCTCACGTAGACCTGTTAAAAAGCTACGCTGAAATAATGTAATCCATACACCTACTACAAGCAATACTGTATATAACGCTGGTAGTAATCTACGAAAACGTCGTGGCCAAAACTGTTTTAAATCAATCGTTGCTGTTGCCTCATACTCTTGGCACAGTAAGTCTGTAATCAAGTAACCTGACAATACAAAAAACAACGTTACCCCTAAATATCCTCCTGCCGCAAATGGATAATTTAAATGATAAAAAATTACTGCTATGACTGATAGTGCACGCAGCCCGTCTAAGCCATAAATATAATGCTTAGGTTTTCTCACGTTTCTCCACTTCCTTATTCACTCTTTCCTTATTTGACGTTTCAACTTGCATTTTAGTTGTTACATACAAAAGCCCCTCTGTAAATAAAGAGGGGAAATCGAATCTAACATTTTTTACCTTATTTATTATTCTAGCATGTCTATCACCGTTACGCACATATTATTTTTTCTGCTGTTTTAGAGCTAATGTTATAGCTTTTATACAAGTAAAGTATCAACGTTAGCATTAGGCGTTACGACTAATTGTTTAATGCAAGTGCTGTCAAAATGAACGTAGGTACTGCCAAAACCGTAATGGGTTATTATGAATTGTCCGTACTTTTTAGTATGCAAGAAAAAACCACAGCCTGTTTAGATGCTGTGGATGCATGATAAGAACTTTACGCTTATATAATGCGGGCTACTGTCATACCATCACCAATAGGCAATAATAGCGATTGTAGCTGAGGATGTGTTGCTACATAGTCATTAAAGGCTCTCATTATCGTTGTATATCGTTTTGGTGCTACGTCCTCATCTACAACGCTATCTGCTACTAAAACATTATCCATGACAATAATTGCATTTGATTGCGCTACTTGTAGACAAGCGGCTACATAGTTTTCGTAGTTTTCTTTATCCGCATCAATAAAGAAAAAATCAAAGCGTTCAGAAGTCGTTGCAAGTTGTGCAAGACTTTCGAGTGCTGGTCCAATTTTATATGTCACTTGTTCAGCAAAGCCCGCACCCTGTAAATTACGCTACGCTACTTCAGCATAGGATGCATTTAGTTCGAGTGAGGTTAACTTCCCTTGCTGACCAAACCCTCTAGCTAAACAAATGCCACTATATCCACCTAATGCACCAATCTCCATGACATTTTTTGCGCCTGTCATTGCTACAAGCAACATTAATAACTTACCAAAAGCTGCTGACACCGAAATCGCTGGCATTTGTTGCGCCGTTATACTTGCACATACTTGTTGTAGTTGTGCATCCTCCTTCACAAAGGTTGCTTCAATATAGTCATTAATTTTGTTCCTCCTGGCATTCCCCCAACTCAACTAATTATGTAAATGATGCCATCATATCATCCAATGCTTTCAACTCTCAAATTAACCTTGTTTCAATTACACGCTTCATCGTTAATTGCGCCAAAAAGGCTAGCGCGCAGCCACAACAAAATGTTTTTCACTCTACCTCGCCCTCTCACATACCGTTCTTCTCACCTACCAATAAACAAAATGAAATAAAAAAAGCACAACAAATTGTTGTGCTTAACGCCAAAAATCTTCGTGCTTTGTGCGTTTATAAAAGCGATGAAATGCCTCACTGGCTCTAGCATACTTATTATAATTGGTTAGGATAGCCTGTACAACACTTGGTACAAGGGCAACTGGTACCTTCTTTGCAAAAAGCTCTCCTGGTTGTGCATCTTTCCCCATTGGGACCGCGCCTAAATAAATATCAAAACTATTGTGTTGATATACTAGCCCTATATCATCATATGTGGGATTATAACATGCTGAGGCACAGCCATTCACATTAAGCGCTACACGTCGTGGCACTTGTGTATCTGCAACACTTTCATAAATTAACTGTGTAGCTAATGCGGCTTCCATCTTCTCGCCATCACAAAAATCGCAAGCACGCATCGCTACTATGGGGCCTGACTTTACAACCATCAACCCTACCGCTTCTAATGCTTGTATCGCCGCTTCGACACAAGCTGTAGGCACAGTTAATAACAACGCATACGAGGCCGAATATTTAATTGCACCTTGCTCCCCAATAACCGTAGCAATCGTCGCAAATTGCTGTGGAGTATAGTGCTTATTAATAATGCCAGGGTTAACGGCAAGACGTGTATAGTCCCCTTCCTTACTTAAGGTAGCAAATGTTGCATCAGGCTTATTTTTAGCAAATGCTTGCTGTTTCAATTGGATTCCCCCCATTCTCTATAAATTTACCGTATTTACAGAATTTTTATTATATTTTATGCGATTTTAACAATATTGACGTACAAAAGATAACTATTCTTTGCAATGATACCTCTATTTTATGTGTATAGATAGTAAAAAAATTTTGCTAATGACAGGACCGTTTATTTAAGGAAAGACAGTTAGAGTATAATTTCACTTATAATAGTGACGCACTAAGGGCGATATAGTTCCTTATATGCCATGTTTTACTAGAGCTAGTACGTATTGCTGTACGTTTTATATATAAAGATATTTATATGCATTATTGCCACATTTTAGAGCACGAAGATAATAGCATGATGAGGCAAATTGAGGTCATTTAGCTTTCCATTGCTAACTTTTTTCAACTCCTTTATACTTCTCGTGTAAAGGAGTTTTCACTATGCAAAAATTTATTGAAGTAAGTGAGCAAGTACCTTACCCTATCGGCGAAAAATACCATATACCTACTGCACTTGGTACAGGACATTTTTGGCGATTTACAGGTGATAACTTCACCTTCTTGCACATCACAATTGATTTAGCTAAGCCCTACCACATTCACTTACCTAATCACTACGCGCTTATTTTACGTGACAGCAGTATATCTACGCGTGAGCTCTCTACATTTACATTACAGCAAGAGCAAGCTATTGTATTTTTGGTAAATGACACTTTTATTGACTATATTCAGCGTTGGTATAATCTATCACCAGCTGTTACCAAACAACTCTTTACGTTGTTTGAAGACGACTACTCTATTGAATTAAAGCAGGCATTAGATGTTATTATCCGCTTCTTACCTACCGCTGATATGGCTGAAAATTATTATAAAAGCAAGGCGCAAGAGTTAATGGCATTGCTCGTGTACTATGCAGCAAAACGTCAAGACCCTGAGCGTGATGCTATGACTCGCTTGCATAACTTTATTACGATGCATTTTGATCAAAACCTAGCACTAGCTGACCTTGCCAAACATGCTCATATGAGTAAAAGTAAAATGACGCAAGACTTTAAGGCACGTTTTGGCTACTCTATAGGCGAATATGTACAAGACCTTCGCTTAAAGCGAGCGCAGCTGTTGCTTACAAGCTCTGATGAGCCAATGTATGCCATTGCTACAAAGCTTGGCTTTAAACGCCAGAGTAGCTTCTCAGAGTGGTTTAAGCTAGCAACTAAGGAGTCACCACTCCAATATCGCAATAAAAGCTGCACTCCGTAGAGCGCAGCTTTTTATTTTGCTGTAACTTCGTTTGTTTTCTTTAATAAATATAACAGATACGGCGCACCAATCAGGGACACGATAATACCTGCTGGAATTTCTTTCGGCGCTAGCGCCACTCGCCCTACTAAATCCGCTAAAAGTAGCAAACTACCACCTACAAGTAACGTTAATGGTAAGAGACGCAACATTTTTGGCCCAATTAGCTGTCGTGCAATATGCGGTGCTAATAATCCAATAAAACTAATCGCCCCAACAACAGATACACTAATAGCAGCTAAAATAACGCCAAGTAAAATCATCGCTAACCGCATACGCGCTGTATCAACGCCCAAACCTGTCGAAAGCTCATCACCAAATGACAATACGTCAAAAGTTGTTGCAAAATATATAATAATAGGGAGTACAACCGCTAAGGTTATCCCTACAATCCATAAATGATGCCAGCTAGTGCCATACGTGCTTCCTGCTAGCCACGTTAAAGCTTGCGAAGCATGTACATTAAAGCGCACTAACAAAATTTGGATGAGCGCTGCACCTACTGCCGATATTGCTACACCCATTAATAATAAAATCATAGGCTGAAAACCGCTTCGGGCACTAACGGCTAGCACAAGTCCCATTGTTAAAAGTGCGCCAAGCAATGCACCAAGTGGTACAAAAATAGCTGATGCCTGCTGAAATACTAATAAAAATAACATCGCCATCACACTTGCACCTGATGTAACACCAAGTACAGAGGCATCTGCTAATGAGTTACGTAACACCGTTTGCAACAGTACCCCACTCGCCGCCATTAACATACCAATACCAAAACTCACGACAACACGTGGCACACGGAAATCCCACACAAAAGTATTGTACATCAGCTCCTTAGGCAAATCCTTGAGCGCTGTAAAGCTCGTACCACCAAATGAGAGACTTATTACAGCCATTAAGACAACCACAATACTAGCTACACTATAAAATACTGTACGCTTATGAATGCGTACACGCCCTTCAAGCACACCACCTGTAGCACGCGCTTGTTTACTCATTTTTAGCGCTAAATACACAAGCCAAGGTGCACCAATAATCGCTGTCATCGCACCAACAGGTAACTCAGAAGTGGCAGAAATCATTCGTACTAAAATATCTGCTGTAAGTAATAGACCTGCACCTACTACGATATTAGCTACAATCATTGTACGGTGCATACGAAAGCCCATTAAACGTACAAGATGAGGCGCAATAATGCCCACAAAACCAATAGGTCCTACTACGGTTACTGTCACAGAAGCTAGCAAAATCGCCAGCACCCAACCTAAAACTTTACTAGCAACTACATTTTGCCCAAGCCCAACTGCTACTTCTTCTCCTAATAGCAATACATCAAAACGTTTTGCTACGAGAAAGGCAATAATTAAAGTTGTAATAATCCACGGGGCTGCAAATTGTGTGCCGCTCCAATCTAGTTGAAGTAATGTACCTGAGCCCCATAAAAAGAGCCCTGATACTTCGTTTTCAAATAATAATTTTAATGCACTAGTAAAGGAAGAAAACAACATGGTAACAATAAGCCCTGTAAGCGCAATACGTACAGGGTCAAACGATTTCCCTACCAAAAAGGTAACAATTAATGCCGCACAAATCCCGCCTGTCATTGTAACTGCAATAGAAAACTGCCCACTAAGTGCAGGGAAAAAGATTGTGGCAGCTACTACAAAAAAGTACGCTCCTGCATGAATGCCTAGCGTGCTCGCACTTGCCAATGGGTTTTTAGTCATCGTTTGTAACAACATGCCGGCCACTGCAAGTGCCGCTCCTGCTAAACACCCAATCGCCAAGCGAGGTAAACGACCATACAGCAAAAAGTTCATTTGTTGTTCATCATGCCAAACCTCTTGCCAAAAATTAAAGAAACCTGTAGATGCTTGCCCTTGGCTTACATGAATTAAGCCAAGCACCACAAATACTAACAGACATAAGCTAAACGTAATAAAGGGTTTAACCTTCATATCATCACTTCACTAACGTTGTTACTACATTATCCACTAATGTTTCCATTGATAGCACACTACCAAATGTCCACACACCTGGACCTAAATCATACATCTCATTATTTTTTACAAAATGTAAGCCATTCCATGCAGCATTTGTTGAAAGATTTTTAAATAGTGGGTCATCTTTTTGTACCGTGTGCAGTAACATAGCTTCTTGGTACTTTGCTAAGCCCTCTACATTACTCTCCACAAAGCCCCACGGCTGTGGTTTTTGATCTTGAATTTTATTTGTTAAGCCCATGCCTTCTAACACATTGCTCACTAAACCATTTGGTGTAAATAAACGGAAGGTTGGTGCTTCATTTACTGAATAAGCCTGTGTAAAAACAAAATCCTTTGTTGCTAAGTTAGCCGCATTAATTTTTTCTTTTGCTTGCGCCATCTTATCTTCTAAATGAGTAATTGCTGCCTCAGCTGCATCCTCTTTACCTGTAATAACACCCATACGTGTTAAAGAGCTTGTCATATCTTGATACAAATCTTTTGTTGCCTCATCAGAGCCGTGATCAAATAATAAAACAGGTGCGATTTTCTCTAAATCACCTTTGATTTTTTCGTGAGTTTTTAAACCAATAATTAAATCAGGCTTTGCCTTAGCGATTTCTTCAATATTTGGCTCGCCACGTTGTCCTACATCAATCACGTCATCTGCTACCTTTTTATCAATTGTTACCCACTTACCAAAACCTTCAATATCTGCCATAGCTACGGGCTGTACATCAAGTGCTAATAATTCTTCCGCTTGGCTCCACTCTAGCGTCACAATTTTTTTAGCTGGTCCATTTAATGTATGCTCTCCGTATATATCTGTTACAGTAATGCCATCTGCTGTTGGTGTTTCCTTTGGTGCGGTGTCTTCTTTTTTCATGCAGCCTGCTAACAGTAGTGTCAGCATTGCAATTACTACTACTAATTTTTTCATTTTCTATACTCCTTTGTTATTCTGCCTTGCCATATGACAAGCAAATTGGGTTTTGGCTAAACGGACATGCCGTTAACATCGCCTGTATTTGAAATACCTCTTGTAAAATAGGCGCCGTCATTACTTGTGCTGGCGCTCCCTGTGTCACTAACTTGCCATCACGCATCGCAATTAAATAGTGCGAAAAGCGGGAAGCATGATTTAAATCATGGAGCACCATTACAATCGTTTTATGTTGCTCCTCATTTAAACGTGCTAATAACTGTAAAACATCTAACTGATGCGACATATCTAGATAGGTCGTGGGCTCATCTAAAATAACAATCTCTGTATCCTGCGCCAGTGCCATCGCAATCCATACGCGTTGGCGCTGTCCACCTGACAAGGCTTCAATTGGTCGGTCACTAAATGCTGTTAAATTTGTTGCGGCTAACGCCCAATCAATTGCCTTTGTATCTTCTTGCTTTAACTTACCAAAGCGTGATTGATGGGGAAAACGGCCATAAGTAATTAGCTCACGTACCGTTAACCCTGCTGGTGCTTCTGCTGTTTGTGGTAAAATTGCCATCTTTTTAGCAAGGTCTCGACTTTTTGTTTCGGCAATAGCTTTACCGTCAATAAAAACCGCGCCCTCTGTCACTTTTAAAATACGCGAAATACTTTTCAATAGCGTAGATTTACCGCAACCATTTGGGCCAATAATCGTTGTAATTTTTCCACGCGGTAGGCTTACAGACAGGTCATCAATAATAATTGTATCGTTATAACCTACCTTAATATGCTCAACCTCTATCATGTACTCACCTCAATTGATAATCATTATCATAATCTTATGCTAAATGAGATTGATTTTCAATGATAGCTTATTCGGCAATAACGTATTGTTTTTCGGCATTTGACCAAAATAAAAAGAGGTGGGCATTAAACCCAACCTCTCATTACGTATTTTTCACTACACTTTATCTATGATTTAATTCGTGAGCAGGGACACACTCTTCTTGAACACATACTGTAGTATTAGGCGTCCACTGCGCATCTGCTACCTTCCACGTTTCACCTTCGAGTTGGTAAGTTACGTTACCTTGACCTGTAACTTCACCATTAAATTCTGGTTGGCTAACATTATATTGAATCGTAACAGATGTTGGCGTTGCCGCAATAACTTGACCATTGGTAAGTGTGGCGCCACCAAATTTCACAACACTCATGTAATACATATTCCGGTCACCAAGTTCATGCAACAAATCCACACTACCTTGTAAATAACTATCTAATGCATACGCCCTTGCTTGCTGACGACGCTCCTCAATCGTATACCTTTTCTCTTCAACTGGCTTACCTAAATCATAACTCATAATTTCCTGTAACTTAGCAAAGCGTTCTGTACCTGTTACTTGTGTGTCTAAGTGAGCAATAGCATCCTGTGTAGCTTGCTCTTCCTTAGCTTTACGCGCTGCTTCTTCTGCTTTTTGTTGCTCTTGTAGTTGCGCTATTTGTGTTGCTTTTATATTTTCCTGTGCAGCTAACCATCGCGCCTTTGCCTCTGCAAAAAACGGAGAGTCCCACTGCTCATTGCTATTATGTTGTTCGTAAAAGGCTAAAGCATCGCTGTAAGCTTTTTGTTCTGTCATTTGTTGTGCTTGTGCTTGCCATTTTGTAATGGTTTGTTCAAAATTTGTAACTTCTTTTAGCCTGTCATTGTACCATGTTACATGATTGCTTATATTGTCGTTAGCAGCTTTATCCAATTTAGCTACTGCTTTTCGCACCGCTTCAAGCTTACCTTCCTGCCAAGCTTGATCAATCTCTTGTAACATACTAGTATGCGTTAGCCAATTTTGGATTTCTTCTGTATCTTGTACAGCTAATGCTGCTTCAAAATGTTATTGTGCCTCATCGTATTGTTGTTCATTAATTGCTGTCACACCTTGCGTTAATGCCGTTGTATAACCTTTAGGTGCACAGCCAACAAGTAGAAGTCCAAGAACTATCAATATGTATTTTTTCATAAAAACACCCCTTTACTAGACCATATCATAGCCATTAAAGGTAAACAATTACAAAAAAGTAGCAACTTGTCGTTGCTACTTTATCTCTAATGCAAAAGCATAATGAGCATCACCTTGCGTTTGGTCACCCTCTTGCCACCAAGCACTATAGCTATAATAGTAGGTTCCTGGTTTTAGCGGTGCTACAAAATGTTGCTGTTCAATTTTTATAGGCATCGTCTTATTATCTGCTGTTAACTCCGTCAATTGTACCTCGGACGGTGTTGGTTTGTTCATCTTTAGCTCCACACTTTCACCTGCAACCACCTGAATAAACGTTTCAACTAACGCCATGGGCTCAACAGCATCCTCACACTTATTGCCCCAACAATATGTGCCGAGTTTTGCCTCATAGCTTTCATTCGCTACGGTGATTTGCAAAGTAGGTGGTGCTTCACCTGCTAATGGACTATTGCTACAGCCTGTTAATAATATAAGAAGGGCTACAAGTAAAAAATACTTCATATTGTTCGACTCCTCTAACTTGCTCTTTTTCATTAATTCTATCATCGTTTTCAAAATTATTGCCTAAATTAGCCTCATCACCCTTACATTTAGCTTTTACTAAACGTATCGCTCATCAGTCAAGTAAACTTGTGTTGTATGACTTCTGTACCACATATAAACATATAAGGCGATTTAAGCCGTTTATTGCGCATGTAACGTTGTAGGCGATTCATGCGGAGTATATTAGCAATGCGAAGTTACTCTATGGGGTTTGTCTAGCTATTATGTTGCCGAAATATTTCGAGGTATGTCACGCATAATCGCGAAAGGTATCAAATATTTAACGTCCTATATAATAATCTCCGATATATTGCCCTTTTTATGAGTTGGATTATTTGAGTTTTTTAGTATATAGTAGGAAATATATTACATATTTAAGGAGGAATAAAATTCATTGGAGACTCTACGTACTATAATCGCAAATATTTTTATACTCCCCGGTATGATTGCATTAATTTATTTCGGTTATCGTTTATACAAACAGAAAAAGTCTAAAGAAAATACGGATAACAAAACAAACTTTATTGGGGTTATGATTGCTATGGTTTTATTAGCAATAGGCGGTTCTATTGCTCCTGAATCAGCCAGAGAACAGGCTAGAGAAGAAGCTCGGATAGCAAACGAGAAACAACGCCAGGAAAGAGAACGTCAAATGTTAATTGCTGCAGAAGAAAAGAAAGTTGAGAACGCTAAATACCAGAAGGAACAAGAGGAGAAACGTTCAGCCATCGCTAAACAAAAAGAAGAAGAACGATTAGCAATGGAAGCTCAACTAACTCCTACATTACTACAAGATAATCCCTCAAACGAAGATTTCACGCTTGTTGTAAATTATTTGATTGGTGACAAATATAATGGTAAGCCACGAGTAGAAGAATCCTTTTACAATCCATTTGATACTATTGATCACGTACTGCTTAAATTACGAGGAGCACCGTCAGAAAGCGCAATATTAGCAGATAGTTTGAAAATTCTTAAAGGGTTAAAACAATATGGCTATAATGGGCGCGTAGCCTTCTTTTGGATTGATCCTAATAACGATGTGGATACATCAAGCTTACCTTCTAAGATGTACCAATTCACTATTTCTAATGAGGTACTTGTAAACACAGATTTAGATAGTATATCTGCTTTGGATTTACCAAAATTAGCCGAGGAAGGTTCTCATTATAAATTACCTAAGGTTAAGTGATAAGAACTTATCTACTACACCACTTGTACGATTAGCTTCGATACTTGTGGTGTCTTTTTATATAGTAATGTTATCGTAAATTATTTGACATCCTTTGTAATTTCTTGGCAACCTTAACGTCCACACTCCTCCCAAATATTCGATTAATCCCACCGTTCTCAAAGATAACAGCCTTCAAGCGTACACGTTTCGTACTTAACGCTAGACCTTCCAATGATTCTAAAAAGTCGTATAATGAATTTACGTCAATGTCCGCAACATATTCGATATTACACGCTTTAATAAATTGCTTAAAAGAAATCTCGTACGTTTGAATTGTGCGTGGTCGTCTACTTGCAGCTACTAACTGACGTAGCACCGTTTGTAATGCGTTATGGATAGCTATTGGCGGTATCTCTGAATTAAGACTAAAGTCAAACCCTCTTAAATCACGCATAGTGTGCGCTAACTCTTTTCTAGACACGAAAAAACACCCCCGCTTATTTTAGTAAGTGAGAGTGTTATATGTTAAAGTATTCGTAGTTATGTGCTACCGCAACCATTCCGTATAAATCTACGAATGTTATACGTCACACATATTAGTAGCGTCCCCGGCAGGATTCGAACCTGCGACCGATGCCTTAGAAGGGCATTGCTCTATCCAGCTGAGCTACGGAGACAAAGTATATATCTTTCGTAAAAGACAATACTTATTATATGACGTAAGTATAGGTAAAGTCAATATAAATTAGCTGTTTAATAATAGTTTTGTATCATAAATCGTATAATCACAGCGATAAATCAGTAAGTACTTGCCATCAATCATTAAACCTGTCGCTTTTTCGATGTCCGTTGAATAATAACTTACTTTATTACCAGCAAATGTAGCTAGCGGTTTACCTGACTGCGAACGGATTAAAACAATTTTGTCAGAGCCTGTCGTAAAGTTTTTCATATCGTTTACCATACGGTTAACAAACGGAACAGAGCGATTGACTTTATCAATATCAACAGTTTTACTATACGCTGCAAAAATATCCTCAAGCTCTGTATCATAAGCAATCATACTACTACCAACATGTAGCATTTGATTACCACCAACCGTAATATTTAACACAGCTGACTTACTAATTGTGCCACCTTCATCATCTTTAATCGCAAACTTGTCATCTGCTTCGATGCTTATACTCTTGCCTTTTACACTATCAATCAGTTGGCTTTCCTCGTCATAGGTTTGTAAAATTAGTTCACGTCCTATTAATTCTTCTTTGACATTACCAATGAACCATTTAAACGCATTACATGATGCTAGCACTGATGTAACAGCTACTAGCATTGCCAATAGGGCGATTTTCTTTTTCATGCCTCTCATCCTTTGTCTACGTCGATAAATGTTACATGCCACTGTCCTTCATATGTTGCGAGCGCATAACTCTCAGCGTGTTCGCTACGTGACTGTGTCATACTACCAGGATTAATGACAAGCACATCATCAATCCATTCAGCGCCTGCAATATGTGTATGACCAAAGCATACCATCGTTGCTTCTAGCTCCTTAGCACGGTATACCAAATTAAGCGGTGTGCGATGAACATTATGATAATGCCCATGCACAATTAAAATTTTAGTTCCTGCTACCTCAATTACTTGCTCATCCACTAGTTCACAGTCCATATCACAGTTGCCACGCACAACATAAACGTCTGTTAACGCCTCTGTATTATGCTGTAGTTCACTGTCACCACAATGAATAAATGTTGCATTAGGGTACTGCTCTTTTATTTGCTCAATTACTTCTGTATTGCCATGTGTATCGCTCATAATGACAAGTTGCATTATATGTTACCTAATGTTGCTTGTAACTTACGTAATGCATTCCCACGGTGCGAAATCTCGCCTTTTTGTGCTGCTGTTAGCTGAGCCATTGTTTTTTGAAGTTGTGGTACGTAAAAGATAGGGTCATAACCAAAACCATTGTCGCCCAATTTAGCTGTAGTAATTTCTCCTACACACTCACCACGCACTGTATAGGTTGATTGATTAGGTGCAGCCACTGCCATTACACAAACAAAACGTGCAGTGCGATCTGTTATACCTTCAAGATTAGCGAGTAGCTTAACAATGTTAGCTTCGTCATCATGGTCGCCAGCATAACGTGCCGAGTACACACCTGGCTCACCAGCTAAAGCATCTACAGCTAATCCACTATCATCTGCAATTACCATCTTACCTAAGGCATTGCTTAAAGCTTCTGCCTTCAATATTGCATTTTCTTCGAAAGTTTTGCCTGTTTCCTCAATCTCCATATCTGGCGCAACATCAAACATCGTGACAACTTCATAGCCAAGCGGATGAAACAATGTTTCGAAATCCTTTACTTTACCACGATTTTTCGTTGCAATTACTACTTGCTTCATTATGCTTCCTCCTTCGTACCAACCTTAGCTGCAGCCTCGCCTAACGTATCTTTTTGCATTGTGATTAATTGTGCGATACCTGCTTCAGCAAGGTCTAATAATTCATTTAGCTCTACACGTGTGAAAGTCGCTTCTTCCCCCGTACCTTGTAGCTCTACAAAATTACCTGCGCCTGTCATAATAACGTTCATATCCACATCTGCACTTGAATCTTCAATGTAATTTAAGTCAAGCACAGGGCCAAGGTCTGCTAACTTACCTACACTTGTTGCGGCTAAAAAATCGGTAACAGGGAATGTCGTGAATGGTTTTTCTTCATGAAGTTTAGCAATGGCTTGTGTCATGGCGATAAAAGCACCTGTAATAGATGCCGTACGCGTACCGCCATCCGCTTGGATAACGTCACAGTCAATCCATACAGTACGCTCACCTAACGCCTCTAAATCTACAATTGCACGTAGCGCACGACCGATCAGTCGTTGGATTTCCATTGTACGACCATTAATTTTCCCCTTTGCTGCATCGCGCATTGTACGTTGTTCTGTTGCGCGTGGTAGCATCGAGTACTCTGCCGTAATCCAACCTTTACCTTGTCCTCGTAAAAAGCCAGGCACACGCTCCTCAACCGTTGCAGTACAAATTACTTTTGTATTACCTACTTCGATTAATACTGAGCCTTCTGGGTGCATTAGATAATCACTTGTTACGCGTGTTGGTCGTAACTCCTGTGCTTGTCGTCCGTCATGTCTTATCATTTTATAAAACGCCTCTTTTCCTTATTCTACAACTTTATCATAACAAAATTTTTGCCCTAAGAAAAACCCCGAACTTAATCGTCCGAGGTTAATTTGATACGTGCTACTTCTGTTTGTTCAAGCTTTAACCAATCCTCTGCAATATCTTTAAAAATTGGTACAGAACCTGTCGCAAAAAATTTGTGTTGCGGTGTGCCTGTCGCAAGCTCACCGCGCTGCGTTAAAATTTCTTGTACATCTTTTGCTGTTTCTTCAGCTGATGATAGTACAGTCACCTGTTCACCTACAACTTCTTCAATGTAGTGTTGCAGGATAGGGTAATGTGTACAACCTAAAATAACCGTATCAAAGGATTCGTCACGTAGCGGCTTTAAACCCTCGTGCACAATCCCTCTAGCTACACTACTTTTATATTCGCCACTTTCCACTAAAGGCACAAAGGTCGGGCAAGCTAGTGGTACGACATGTGTAGATGAGCTAAGTGAAGCAATGGCCTCCTCATATGCACCACTCTCTACTGTACCTCTTGTCGCAAGTACTGCAACCTCGTGGCGCTTCGTATTTTTAATCGCTGCGCGTGCGCCTGGGTTAACTACTCCAATAACTGGTACAGAAAAATACTTCTGTAAGCTATGTAGGGCAACTGCTGTAGCTGTATTACAGGCAATTACTAAGAGCTTAATACCCTTGCGCTCAAGCGTCTTTGCCATTTGCCATGTGAAGTTACGTACTTCATGACGTGGTCGTGGGCCATACGGACATCTCGCCGTATCACCAATATAATAAATCGTTTCATTTGGCAACAGCTGCATAATTTCCTTTGCTACTGTTAAACCACCCACTCCTGAATCAATAACGCCTATTGGGGCTTCCATATTTTTTACCGCCTATCGCATAAAATTACTATCCTAAATTTTATGCTACTTTCAGAAAGCCGTCAAATCTTTTTCATTGCTTCTCGCTCTGCTTCAGTAAATGCTGCGCTCTTACCAGTAGCATACGTAATTTGTACGATATTACCGCGCCCTACAAAACAAATATGCCCTGCTTCATTTTTTGCCATATAATGAATGTCCACTGATGAATTACCAATATGCGCAAGTTTTACATAGATTTTTAATTTTTCATTAAAAAATACTTGGCGCAAAAAATCACATTGTAAATCTGCCACAATTGGTACACGCTCAGCTTCTTTTTTACTTAGGTCAGGCATTAAAATACCATAGTGCTCAAACAAGTCAATACGTGCCTGCTCAAAATAAGCAAATGGCACGGTATTATTCATATGACCAAATAAATCGGTCTCCGAAAAACGCACACGCACCTCACTATAAAAGGTAAACGCCTCAGCCCACTTTGTTAAATCTTCAATATAATTTACTCTCATCTTTTCCACCCCTTCAAAATGAATATATATTCATTATAAACAAATAAAAAAGCATTAGCGAGAAATTTCTCGCTAATGCTAGTTTTATTAGTCAACCATATGGTCAGAACCGAAGAAGTTCTTGAACATTTGGACTGTTGCTGCACGGTTAAGTGAAGCGATTGAAGTTGTAAGAGGAATCCCTTTTGGACAAGCTTCAACACAGTTTTGTGAGTTACCACAGTTAGCTAAGCCACCGTCGCCCATAATTTGAGCAAGACGTTCGTCTTTATTCATAGCACCTGTTGGGTGTGTGTTGAATAGACGTACTTGTGATAATGGTGCTGGGCCGATGAATGATGCTTTTTCCGATACGTTCGGGCAAGCTTCCATACATACACCACAAGTCATACATTTAGATAATTCGTAAGCCCATTGACGTTTGCGCTCTGGCATACGTGGACCTTCGCCTAAATCGTATGTGCCATCGATTGGTACCCATGCTTTAACTTTTTTCAGTGCATTAAACATACGGCTACGGTCAACCTGTAAGTCACGTACTACTGGGAAAGTTTTCATTGGCTCTAAACGAATTGGCTCTGTTAATTGGTCAATAAGTGCTGAACATGATTGACGTGGGCGACCATTGATCACCATCGAACATGCACCACAAACTTCCTCTAAACAGTTCATATCCCAAGCAACTGGCGTTGTTTTCTTGCCGTCTTCAGTTACTGGATTTTTTTGAATTTCCATTAAAGCAGAAATTACGTTCATACCATGACGGTAAGGAATACTGAATTTTTCCGTGCGTGAAGCACCGCCTTCAGTATCTTGACGGAGAATCTCAATTTTAACCATGCGACCAGTGTTTGCTGTTGTTGGCATGATTATTCATCCCCTTTCGATGTATAGTCACGTTTACGTGGCGGAATAAGTGATACGTCAACTTCCTCATAAGTAATTTCAGGCTCACCTGTAGCAGGGTTAAATTTCGCCATCGTTGTTTTTAAGAAGTCTTCGTCATTACGATCCGGGAAGTCCGGTTTGTAGTGAGCACCACGAGATTCGTCACGTAATAGCGCACCTTTAGTAATAACTAACGCAAGGTAAAGCATGTTTTTCAGCTGACGCGTGAATTGTGCACCTTGGTTAGACCATTTTTGCGTGTCGTTGATGTTAATGTTTTCCCAACGTTTTAATAGTTCTTGGATTTCAGCGTAAGCTTCTTTTAAGCCATCGTTGAAACGTACAACTGTAACGTGCTTCGTCATTAACTCGCCAAGCTCTTTGTGTAAAAGGTAAGCGTTTTCTGTTCCGTCCATCTTAAGGATAGCGTCCCATTTTGCTTGTTCTTCTTTTACGCGGTTTTCAAATACTGACTCTGGTAAATCAGCCGCATGCTTTTTAAGGTGTTTGATGTAGTCAACTGCTTTAGGACCAGCAACCATACCACCGTAAATTGCAGATAATAATGAGTTAGCACCTAAACGGTTAGCACCGTGTTGAGAGTAATCACATTCACCTGCTGCGAATAAACCAGGGATTTCTGTCATTTGATCGTAATCTACCCAAATACCACCCATAGAGTAGTGAACTGCTGGGAAGATTTTCATTGGTAATTTACGTGGATCGTCACCTACGAATTTTTCATAGATTTCGATGATACCACCAAGTTTAATATCTAACTCATGTGGATCTTTGTGTGAAAGGTCAAGATAAACCATGTTTTCACCGTTAATACCAAGCTTTTGGTTGATACAAACGTCAAAGATTTCACGTGTAGCGATATCACGAGGTACTAAGTTACCGTAAGCTGGGTATTTTTCTTCTAGGAAGTACCAAGGCTTACCGTCTTTATATGTCCAAACACGTCCACCTTCACCACGAGCTGATTCTGACATTAGACGGTTTTTGTCATCGCCAGGAATCGCTGTTGGGTGAATTTGAATGAACTCACCGTTCGCATATGTTGCACCTTGTTGGTAAACAATTGATGCTGCAGAACCTGTATTAATTACTGAGTTTGTAGATTTACCGAAGATAATACCAGGTCCGCCAGTAGCCATAATTACAGCATCACCACGGAATGATTTAATCTCACTTGATTGTAAATCTTGTGCTACGATACCGCGGCAAACGCCTTCGTCATCGATAACTGCACCAAGGAATTCCCAGTGCTCATATTTTGTAACTAAACCAGCTACTTCGTGTGCACGAACTTGCTCGTCTAGTGCGTATAAAAGTTGTTGACCTGTTGTCGCACCAGCGAATGCTGTACGGTGATGTAGTGTACCACCGAAACGACGGAAATCAAGTAAACCTTCTGGTGTACGGTTAAACATAACGCCCATACGGTCTAATAAGTGAATGATACCTGGTGCTGCCTGTGTCATTGCTTGAACAGGTGGTTGGTTCGCTAAGAAGTCACCGCCATAAACAGTGTCATCAAAGTGAATCCAAGGTGAGTCACCTTCACCTTTTGTATTTACTGCTCCATTAATTCCGCCCTGCGCACATACAGAGTGTGAGCGTTTTACCGGAACTAATGAGAATAATTCAACCTCAGTGCCAACTTCAGCTGCTTTAATCGTCGCCATCAGACCAGCTAAACCGCCGCCGACAACAATTACTTTGCTTTTCGCCATGATTAATTCTCACTCCTCTTTAACTTTGCAATTTAGTGTTTGCCTTATAGTTTCATTTGAATTAAACGAAAGCTAAAATTGCAGCTACACCAACGATACTTAAGATTACGAAAACGATTGCTGTAACATAAGTCATGATTTGTTGTGAACGTGGAGATTGTGTAATACCCCAGCTCACTAAGAATGCCCATAAACCGTTCGCTAAGTGGAACGTTGCAGCTAAAATACCTGCGATGTAGAAAGCAAGCATTACTGGGTTTGCTACGATATCAGCGATCATATTGAATTCAACTTCAGCTCCAAGCGCTTTTTGGATACGCGTTTGGAAAATATGCCAAGCGATGAAGACAACTAAAAATACGCCTGTTACGCGTTGTAAAGTGAACATCCAGTTACGGAACGTGCTGAAACGTTTGTTGTTTAGCGTCGCTGTAAATGCAATGTATACACCATAAACTGCGTGGAACAGTAGTGGGATGTAGATGACAACCCATTCAATAATTAATAGTAACGCTGGTGGAACTTTGTCCATCATTCCTGTTGCATCATTGTAAGCCTGTTCACCGCCAACAGCAGTGAAGTTCAATGATAAGTGGAACGCCAAGAACAAACCTACAGGAATCACACCTAGTAGAGAGTGTAAACGGCGCCATAAAAATTCTCGCTCTTTCGACAAGACTGTTACCCCCCTTAGTACTTAAAATAGCGCACCAACGAATCGTCATCTACGAAAAATGACGATTGAATTGACTGCGTATTTCAGCATGGTACAATATTATGACAAGTTCATTGTACTCTCTCTATACACTGTCGTCAAGGTGACTTAGCGAGAGATAAAGTTATGGAAAATGCGTTTTTTACCTTATGTATTCGCTTTTTTTGTACTTTAATCTAAAATATTCTAACAGCGCCAAATTATAAGAAAATTCAAAAGAAAGTAGGATTTATACATGCAAAACGAATCCAAAGCACAAATGCCTGCATTTGGCTATGAATTGCTCCGAGATTTCACACTATCTTCAATATTAGGAAAGAATGAATCAGATATTTTATACTGGGCTGGTAAGGAAATGGCACGCAAGTACCCGTGCGACACAGATGTTGATGTCAATTCTTTTTTTGCCGAAGCAGGTTTTGGTATTTTACAGCTCGAAAAAGAAACAAAAGATGGATACATATTTTCGCTTGCGAATGATCCAGCCGTTTTTAACTTTGCAAAACGTAATTTTAGATTAGAAGCTGGCTTTCTAGCGGAGCAAATTCAACAGCAAAAAGGCTACTTAACTGAGTGCTTTGATGAAAAACAAGAGAAAGACCAAACTGTCCTTTTTACAATTAAGTGGGACCCTAAAGAAAGTCGCTAATAAAAAAGCAGCCACCGCCCATAGGTGACTGCTTTTTTATTACTATGACGCTTGTTGCTCCCTACGCAACACATCAATTAATGCAATAAAGCCTTGCAACACAGCTAATGAATGATAGACAAACTCGCGCACGTTAGTAATACTGCTTTCTTGTAGTAAAATTTGTGCCGCTTCGTGTACTTGTTTATGCGGCTGCTCAATTTCTTGAAATGCTCGAATATGTCCAAACTGCTGTTTATTATCATAGTACCAGCGTCCAAACTTGCACTGCGTATGTGCGGTAACTGTGCCACCACATCCTGCTTCTTTAATCGTAGCTCGTAAAAAGGTAGCATGATCGCTTAAACGCGCACTCAACTGACTAATGAGGGTTTGCTGAAGCGGTGTCTCAAGTGTTGGTTGTACGGTGCGCATTACCTCTTCAAACTGTGCCTGAATCATTTTAGAAAATCGACTTGTTTCGGATAGATCTTGCGTTACTTCTGCTAATTCTTCAATTGCGATAGCTGATTGTTCAGAAGCCTGCGTGATTTCATCCATTCCTACAGATGCTTCACTCAGTTGCTCAGATGTCGCCGTTAATGTAGCTACATCTCGCTTTACTTCCTCAACTAATGTTAGTGTAAAACTTTCAACATGCTGCATATTTTCTGTAACTTGATCAGAGCGCTCCTCAATAATTGTGCGAATGGTAACGACCTCACTCAGTGAATCCTTGGAGTGATTAGCAAGTTTGCCTACTTCAGAGGCGACGACACTAAAGCCCTTACCATGCTCACCTGCACGTGCAGCTTCAATAGATGCATTAAGCGCTAGTAATTTAGTTTGGTCTGCAATGGACGAGACACTCGTTGTAATATCATTCATCTTTAATAACTCTTTATGTAAATAGGTCATGGCCTGTGTACCGTCTACTAAGCGTTCACTAATTTGTGCACTAGAGGCAACTACCTGTTGCATACGCATAGTTAAGTCTTGCGAAATTGCCTGTACTTCTTGCATATTGGCATTAATAGCCTGCTCTGTACTTAACATTTCCTCACTGCTTGCTGCGAGCTGCCTGCAATTGCTCGAAATAGTATGTACACCGTCTGCGACACGCTCAATATTAAGCATGGTCTGAAAATTAATCAGCTCAATATGTGCCAACACAAAGTTTAACAGTGCATTTTTAATAGCCACTGCATCTTCCTTTTGCTGTACATATTGCTTTAGCTTTGCCAGTTCTTCCACTACAGCCTGGTGTGCCGCCTCACTTATATTAGGTACCTCCGTATGTTGCTTTTTAAGAAAGATCACGCTATTCCCCTTCTTTCTGTGGCTATACCACGACTTTAAGTCCACCTAAATATAATAGGTGCTTCTTCAAAACTAGTGAATTTCCTTTCATTTGTCAATATTAGCGACTAAACTTTACAATCTCTTATCATTACTTTTTTACTAAAACATCCAATATAAAAGGAGAAGCCGCAGCTCCTCCCTCTTGTCATGCTAAATGGTATTCATCATGTAGCGCTTGCGCTGCGTGTACCATTTCATCTTGAGGTACAACGACAGATACTTTAATTTCCGAAGTGCTCACCATTTTCACCATGATTTTTTCCTTGCGTAAGCGGTCAAACATGCGTGCGGCCACTCCTGGATTAGAAGCCATAGCTGAGCCAATAATAGACACTTTAGCTAAACCAATCTCAAAATCTGCAAAGCTAAAACCTAGTGCCTGTTTATTATCCTCTAACACTTTTAGTGCTTCAGCAAACTGCGCCTTGTCAATGGAAAATGATACGGTTTGTTGCGCATGGTTCATCACCGCTTGCACAATGATATCTACGTTAATACGATGTTCTGCTAGCGTTGTAAATAACGCGGCTAGCGATACCTCCTGCTCTGCCTCATAACCTACTGTTAAGCGTACAATATCCGCTTCATACGCTACACCGCGTACAATCATTTCTTTTTCCATATCCTTTTCCCCCTTAACCCAAGTACCTTGCTGTTCCATTAAAGCTTGAATCAAAATTGCTACATTATGCTTTTTAGCTAGCTCTACTGCACGTGGGTGCAATAAATGAGCCCCTAAGTGAGCAAACTCTAACATCTCATCAAACGAAATCTCCGTCATACGCTGTGCATTTGGTACAAGTTGCTGGTCTGCTGTATAAATACTGTCCTTGGCAAGTACTACAACATGTGTCGCCTGCAGGTGATGCGCAAGTGCTACAGCTAATGTTGCTGAGCCACCATCACCTAGTGAAGTAATTTCACCATTTGCCATACCTTGTCTCCCTGCAATTGTAACAATGCTCCCCTGTGCAAGTAAGGTTTCGATTTTAGTTGTGTTAATAGCTGTTAAGCGTGCATTTTCGTAACGTGCATCTGTAGTAATGCCAGCTTGCTGTGCTGTTAATGCTGTTGAAGCATGTCCGCGCGCCTGTAGCGCTACTGCTAGGCTACTCGCCGCAATTTGTGAGCTCGTTGCCATCAACATCGCTTGCTCACGCTGTAATGCATCCTTTGTCCATTTAGCAATAGGTGTTAATAAAATCGCCTGTTCCTTTGCCATGCTTGAGGCTACTACAACAACACGATAATTTTCTTCTTTCAGCTTTTCAATGTAATGTGCAGCTTGCTCAATACGCTCCTCGGATTGCATAGCTGATACGCCAACTTTTACAATAACGGTTTTCATATGCCCACTCCCTCTCCGATAAAAAAAGACAGCTCATGCATTTCGCATGTGCTGTCTATCATGTATGTGTTCATTTTACATGGCAGATAGCTCAACGAAATAAACATTTCGACAGTTTTACATTTATTCAATGCAAAACCAGCTCACTACCAGGAACAACTGGCTATGGCTTCGGCAAGTGCCCCTTTTTACAATGGTCACAGAGTTTGCTCACTCTCGCATTGTATACTCATGAAACTTGCGCCTCTATCTCAAATCATATAATTGTATAATAACCATAGCACACTCTAATTTAACGTGCAATGCTATTGTCTGAAAAATGCATGAATGGTTGTAGCTAGCTTCTCTGGTATACCCGCTGCCTGTAATGCCGCCATATCAGCTGTCTTGATTTTTTTAACGGAGCCAAAATGAGCAAGTAATTGTTGTTTGCGCTTAGGTCCTACGCCTTCGATTTGATCGAGCACAGATTGGATAACTTGCTTCTCTCGTTGTTGACGTAAAAAAGTAATCGCAAAGCGATGCACTTCATCCTGAATGCGCTGTAATAAATAAAAGCCATCACTCGTACGTTTTAAGGCAATACGTTCTGGTGGTTCGCCGTAAAGTAGCTCTGCGGTTTGGTGTTTATCATCCTTCGCTAAACCTGCAATTGGAATGCTAAGCCCTAACTCATCTTCTAGCACTTCTTTGGCTATTGTCATTTGCCCCTTGCCACCATCTACGATAATTAAATCAGGAAGTGGTAACTCATCTTGTAGCACACGTTTATAACGACGACGTAATACTTCACGCATTGCACCGTAGTCATCGTGACTTGCCGTATCACGTAGTTTAAATTTGCGATAAGCCTTTCTATCAGGTTTACCATCTATAAATACCACCATAGCTGAAACGGCATCTGCCCCGTGCATATGACTATTATCAAACGCCTCAATATGTAACGGCGGATAAATATTCATTGCTGCTCCAAGTTCATCACATGCACCTACCGTACGTTCTTCTTGACGCTCAATAATCTTAAACTTTTCGTCTAGTGCGACACGTGCATTTTTTATCGCAAGGTCTACTAACTCCTTTTTTTGCGCGCGCTGAGGAACTGTAACCTTGGATTGCAACAACTGCATTAAAAGCTCACTATCTGTCCCCTTAGGTAACAATATTTCTGTTGGTTTAAAATGCTCAGGTTGCTCATAAAAGCGCCCAACAAATGTTAAAAACTCTTCTTCAGGCTCACGGTAAATTGGAAAGATGGATACATCTCGTTCAATTAATTTACCTTGTCTAACAAAAAATACTTGTACGCACATCCAGCCTTTATCTACGGCATAACCAAAAATATCACGGTTCGCCTTATCACGTGTAATCATTTTTTGCTTTTGCATAATAGTATCGATATGAGTAATTTGATCACGTAACTCCTTCGCACGTTCAAATGCCAACGTCTCTGCAGCTGCTAACATTTTTTGTTCGAGTTCAGCTTTCACATCCTCTACCCCACCATTTAAAAAGTGTGTAATTTGTGCTACTACCTCATCCATTTGTGCAACACTTACATCCTTCTCACAAGGTGCTAAGCACTGTCCTAGATGATAATACAAACAAACACGCTTTGGCATACTAACACATTTACGTAAAGGATAAATACGGTCTAATAACTTCTTTGTTTCATTTGCCGCATAGGCATTAGGGTATGGCCCAAAATATTTGGCTTTATCGCGCTTCACCTTACGCGTGGTAATAAGCCGCGGATAGCGTTCATTAGTAATTTTTAAATACGGATAGGTTTTGTCATCTTTCAACATAATATTATATTTAGGGTCATGCTTTTTAATAAGGTTGAGCTCTAAAATGAGCGCTTCTAAATCAGACGATGTAATAATGTATTCAAAATCCTCAATCTCACTTACTAAGCGCGCTGTCTTGCCATCATGGCTACCCGTAAAATAAGAGCGTACGCGATTTTTTAATACTTTGGCTTTACCTACATAAATCACCGTCCCTTGATAATTTTTCATTAAATAACAACCAGGTAAATCTGGTAATAATGCTAGCTTATGCTTAATAATCTCGTTCATATATTCGCCCCCCTAACGACAACAAAGCCGAGCACTACAAGAGCGCTCGGCGTATATGTTTTGACTATTATAGGTGTTTTTCAACGAAAGCTTGTAAAGCTTCTTTTGGTTGGAAGCCCATTGTTTTTTCTACAAGCTCACCATCTTTGAATAAAAGTAAAGATGGGATTGACATGATTTGGTATTGAGAAGCTGTACCTTGGTTTTCATCAACGTTTACTTTAACGATTTTAGCTTTACCATCTAAATCAGTAGCAAGCTCTTCAAGTACAGGAGCAATCATTTTACATGGCCCGCACCAAGCCGCCCAAAAGTCTACTAGTACTACGCCATCTTTAATTTCATCTTGAAAGTTTGCATCAGTTGCATTAATTATTGCCATTATTATTTCCTCCTTTAGATTAACTATACTTGTAGTATACAGGGGGTATTTTAAATAAGCGAGTTATTTGCTCACTATTTTATATTGGGGGTAATGGTAGGTTAAGTACGACTAAGGTAAGCCCTTACCCCTTGCGGTAATTCTAGTACTTTGTCTTATTACACGAGACTAAAATAAATAGAGGATTTTTCTTTAAAGTGCACTACTGCAAGAGTTAAATTACTCATTGGCTGCTAAGGTTAACACTGTGCCCTACATTACAGCTAAAGATCTCTCTTATGCTATAGGGGATGTGTTTATGAGGTTCAAAACTTTCATGCTATATAGACTATTTTAGAGGCATTTCTTCATTTATATACCCGCATTGGTATTAAACCAGATTAAGCACTCCAAATATACCTATAAAAAAAGTTGCGTAGGTATTTGCCCTACGCAACTTAGTCACTTACGATTGTTTAATTTTTTTAAACTCTTCGATTAATAATGGCATTACTTCAAATAAGTCGCCTACGATACCGTAATCAGCTACATTAAAGATGTTTGCCTCTGGGTCCTTGTTAATTGCTACAATGACTTTCGAGTTAGACATACCAGCTAAATGCTGGATTGCGCCCGAAATACCTGCTGCAATGTAAAGGTCTGGTGTTACAACTTTACCTGTTTGACCAATTTGTAGTGAATAATCACAGTAATCAGCGTCACATGCACCACGTGATGCACCAATTGCGCCACCTAATAAATCAGCTAAATCTTTTAATGGTTCGAAACCTTCTGATGATTTAACACCACGCCCACCTGCTACTACAACTTTGGCTTCTGATAAATCTACACCGTCTGTTGATTTACGTACAACCTCTTTAATAATTGTGCGTAGGTTCGTAATATCTACAGCTAAGCTAGAAATATCGCCTGTGCGTGATGTGTCTTGCTCAAGTGGCGCAATATTATTAGGACGAACTGTAAAGAATGTCACGCCGTCTTTAATTTTAATTTTTTCGAATGCTTTACCTGAGTAAATTGGACGGATGAAGGTATGATCATCGCCATCGCTTTCGATTGAGGTTACATCTGATACTAAACCAGCTTGTAATTTACTTGCGATTTTTGGTGAAAGGTCTTTACCAAGTGCTGTATGACCAAACACGATGCCTTCAGGTTTTTCTTGTTCAATCACTGCCATAACCGCTTGGCTATAACCATCTGATGTATATTGTTTTAAGTGTGGGTGTTCTACTGTAATAACACGATCAGCACCATAAGCTACCATGTCTTTTGCTAAGTCTGCTATTGCATCCCCTACTAATAGTGCAACAACTTCGCCACCATTTGCTACTGTCTTTGCTGCTGCAATCGCTTCGAATGATACGTTACGTAGGCTACCTTCACGTGCTTCACCTAACACTAATACTTTTTTTGTCATAATTTATTCCCTCCGTTACCTAAACTTCGATTAAATTACTTTTGCTTCTGTGTGTAGTAAGTTAACTAATTCTTTCACTTGGTCAGCGATATCGCCTTCTAGTACACGACCTGCTGCTTTTTGTGCTGGTAAGAAAATATCAACGGTTTCTGTTTTCACTTCAACATCATCTTCGTCGATATCTAAATCATCTAATTCAAGTTCTTCAAGCGGTTTTTTCTTCGCTTTCATGATACCTGGTAAAGATGGGTAACGAGGTTCATTTAACCCTTGCTGTGCCGTTACAAGTAATGGTAACGCCGTTTCTAAAATTTCTGAGTCACCTTCAATATCACGAACGATTTTTACAACATCTCCGTCAATTTCAAGGCTAGTAATTGTTGTTACATAGTTAATATCTAATAAGTCAGCTACACGTGGTCCAACTTGACCTGAACCACCATCTACTGCTACGTTACCCGCAATAATAATGTCAGCTTCTTTGTCTTTTAAGTATTCTGCAATAAGTGTCGCTGCTGCGAACTCATCTAGCTCATCTAAGTCATCTTCAGTGTTAATTAATACGGCTTCATCTGCGCCCATTGCTAAAGCTTTACGTAATTGTTCTTCAGCATCTTCGCCACCTAGTGTTAATACTGTAACTTTACCACCATGTGCATCGCGTAATTGAATCGCTTCTTCAACTGCGTACTCATCGTACGGGTTAATAATAAATTCTGCACCATCTTCTTGAATCTTACCGCCAGATACGACGATTTTTTCCTCTGTATCAAATGTACGTTTAACCAATGCATAAATGTTCATATTAGTAGACCTCCTGAAGCTTATTTATTAATTACTTTATTTAACATAACACAATTTACTGAAAAATGAAGTTATTTGCCCGAAAATTGTGGTGCTCTTTTTTCAAGGAAGGCTTGTATGCCCTCTTTTGCATCCTCAGATACAAATACTTTACCGAAGCTCTCGGCTTCTGCTTCAATACCTTCATAAAATGATGCCGGCTTTGCATAGCCTAGCATTTTAATAGCTTGCGCTAAGGCAATCGGGCTTTTCTTCGCCATTTTTTTAGCAATTGCTACAGTGCTATCAAGTAATGTTTCTGCTTCAAATGCACGTGCTGCTAATCCCCATTGCACCGCCTCTTCACCTGTAATTGGCTCACTTGTAAATAGCATTTCTGCTGCTTTTGCTGTACCCACATAACGAGGTAAACGTTGTGTGCCACCAAAACCAGGAATCAAGCCTAGTTGTAGTTCAGGCAAACCGAGTTTAGCGTCATTCGCTACATAACGAATATGACAACCCATTGCTAGCTCTAAACCGCCGCCTAGTGCTGCGCCATGAATAGCTGCAATAACTGGTTTAGCAAATGACTCCAAGCGCTCAAACACATCTTGCCCTGCTTTTGCTAGCTTTGTAAACTCTGCACCGTCGCTAACTTCTGTGAACTCTTTAATATCTGCGCCTGCCGAAAAAAAGCGCCCTTCACCATGAAGTACAACGACGCGTACAGCTTCATCGTTTTCAACCTGATTCAATAGCTCATTGACTTCTTGAATCATACCTCGTGATAAGGCGTTTGCTGGTGGACGATTAATTGTTGCTACAGCCACACCATCTTCTACTTTCCAAGTTAAAAACTCCATTTTATTACACCCCTTTTTAAGCTTGAATCCCCTTTAATAATAAAGTTTGCACTTTAGGTATCATTGCTAATAAATCATAGCGCGCATTATTCATTACCCATGATGTAATAATTTCGTCAATTGTACCAAATACCATTTGACGCGCTAAACGAACATCCATTGTTGGGTTAAATTCGCCATTGAGCATACCTTCAATTAGAATTTCATCGAGCAACTTCAAATATTCTTTTAATATTCCGTTAATTTTTAGGCGGAGTTCTTTATTTGATTGTCTCAGTTCCAATTGAGTTACCATGGCTAAATGCTTGTCTGACGCAAGTACTGTAAAGTGATTTTTAATCATCAAGCATAATTTGTCGGAGGATGTACCTCCATTTTCTATTATAGCCTGTAATGACTCTGTAAATACACCCATCTTTTCTTCAAACATCGAAATTAAAATATCTTCTTTGTTTTTAAAATATAAGTAAATGGTACCGTCAGCAACACCTGCTTGTTTTGCTATTTTAGCAACCTGTGCTTGATGGTAGCCATTTTCTGCAATAACGATTACAGCAGCATCAATAATTTGCTTATACTTCGGTTTATCGCGTTTCATGTCTGTCACCACCAAAAAATAAAAGAGATATGAATGACCATTCATTCATATCTCTATATTATATAACATCTTATAGTTTGTCAACATTAATACTCGTTATTGCACTTGTTCGCTCGCTATTCTCGTTTTCTCTTCATCTGCTAGCGTACGGCGTAAAATTTTACCCACGGCTGTTTTTGGAAGCTCTTTACGAAACTCGTACTGACGTGGCACTTTATATGCCGCAAGATTTTTTCGGCAATACGTATTAAATTCGTCAGACGTTGTAGTATATCCTTCTTTTAACACAATAAATGCTTTAACAGTTTCTCCGCGGTAACTATCAGGTACACCAATAACTACGCATTCTTGCACAGCCTCATGTTCATAAAGTACTTCTTCTACCTCCCGCGGATAAATATTAAAGCCACCTGCTATAATCATATCCTTTTTGCGGTCAACAATAAAGAAATACCCTTCTTCATTCATATAACCAAGATCACCTGTCAGTAACCAACCATCCTCTGTGAATGTTGCTTGTGTATCCTCTTTACGATGCCAATACCCTTTCATTACTTGTGGACCTTTAACAATAAGCTCGCCAATCTCACCAAAACCAAGCTCTCTATGGTCACCAACACGTACAATTTTTGCATCCGTATCAGGCCATGGTATGCCAATAGAGCCATTTACACGTCGCTCCCAAATATTATTAGCATGAGTAACCGGTGAAGTTTCGGTTAAGCCATAACCCTCAACTAATTTGCCGCCTGTTGCGGCTTCAAATTTTTGTTGCACATCTACAGGTAGCGGTGCTGAGCCACTAATACAAGCTTTAATTGAGGTTAAATCATACTTATGCAACTTGGGATGATTTAATAGCCCAATATATAAAGTTGGTGCTCCGGGAAATAGTGTCGGTCTTTGTTTATCAATGGTTTTTAACGTAGTAACCGCATCAAACTTAGGCAGTAGCACCATTTTACTCATTGTGTATACACTAAGTAACATTACGGTAGTCATGCCATATACATGGAAGAAAGGTAGCACGCCCATAATGACTTCTTTACCATGTTGTGAGCGGTAAAGCCATGCATCACACATTTGCACATTAGAAGTTAAGTTTTTATGTGTTAGCATAACTCCTTTTGGGTAGCCTGTTGTTCCGCCTGTGTATTGCAACAAAGCAATGTCTTCTTCGTAATCAAAAGGAATAGTAACAGGCGCTGCTGGCATACTTGCTATAATTTCTTTAAAGAGATGATGATAGCCTGCATGTTTAATACTAGCTGTTACGCCCATTTGTTTGCGTTGCATCATAGGGTAAATACGATTTTTAGGAAACGGTAGGTAATCACTAATTGAAGTAATCATAATATCTTGAAGTGCGGTTTCTTTTTTCACTTTCATAATACGTGGATAAAGTGCATCTAATGCTAAAATAGTCGTTGCCCCACTATCCACTAACTGATACGTTAACTCTCGCTCCGTATAAAGAGGATTTGTCTGTACTACAATCACACCCGCATACATTGCTCCGTAATAAGCAATGACACTTTGCGGTGAGTTGGGCAACATAATAGCTAAACGATCTCCCTTCTTCATTCCTATTTTCATTAAATAATTCGCAAACTTTAGTGCAGACTCATACAGTTCTTGGTACGTAATTTCCTTACCTAAAAAATGAATCGCCACCTTCTCAGGGCTTTGCTCAAATGCACGGGTTAAAAATGTTTGGATTGGTATTGGTTCATAGGCTAATGAATGTGGGACTTCTTTTGGATAATTAGCCCACCATAATTTTTCTACCATAAAAACGACTCCCTTCCCACTTGCGTTAAGATGCCTTAAGTATAGAATTTTATTACAAGATATACAATACAAAACAGAAAATTTATGTTTTTTCGATTTATAACATGAATTATAATTCATTGTTTCCCGTCATTTTATTTTTGTAAACAAAAAAGGAGCCGCACCATACGCAGCTCCTTTTTTTATTATTGTCGAAACATCCAGTACACACCTACAAGTACAAAGGCAATACAGACAACGATTAATACTTTAGCTAGCTTTTCCAATTACATCGCTCCTTACACTACAATACTTGCACCAATAATAAATGATAAACCAACGGATATAGTAAAAGAAATCAAACCTACAGCAATGTTACCATTTTCAATTTCTTCATCGACTTTAAACATCGGTGTTAAAAATTCATATAAATAGTAGGCAAAGATTAATAAAACAAAACCAAAAATACCCCATGCAATCATTTCACCAAACGAACTATGTCGCTCAACTGAGTAACGGAAAATATTACAAACACCCATAATTTTACCGCCTGTTGCTAGGGCTACTGCAACATTACCCTTTTTAATTTCTTGCCAGTTTTGATATTTCGTAACGACTTCAAATAATGCCATTGCCACAATTAAACAAAGGACAACTACACTAAAGTAGCCTGCTGTTTCTACGATAGGGTAATGCCAAAAGCTTTTTTCGGTCATGTTTATACCTCCTACTTATTTTAGTTCTACAACTGTTACACCATAGCCGCCTTCAGCTGGCTCACCAAAGCGGTAATTTTTCACGCGTGGATGTCGTTTTAAAAAGCTTTGGATGCCCTCGCGTAGCGCGCCTGTTCCTTTACCATGAATAATTGATACTTGGTGATAGTTTGCTAAAAGTGCATCGTCTAAATATTTTTCTGTACGCGCCAATGCCTCCTCATAACGTTCGCCTCGTAAATCTAACTCTAGCTTTACAGTTGCTCGGCTTGAACGTAGGGATGATGTGGCTACAGGCTCTTTTTCTGGCTTAATATATTCTAGTTCTGTTTCTGGTAGCTTCATTTTCATAACACCAATCGCTACAATCCAATGCTTTTTGCCTACTTTTTCGGCTAGCGTACCGCGCTGATTATAAGACAGTACACGTACTTCGTCGCCGATTTGTAGGTTTTGATTACGCGCCTTAACCTCTGCCGCTTTTTTCAACACGCGATTTTCTTTTGGTGCCGCTTCTTCTAAGCGTTTTTTTGCTTCAATAATTTCATGCTCTTTTACTGTTTTGGTTTTCATTGTACGTAAATCATGAATAACATCCTCTGCCTCGTGGCGAGCGTTCTCTACAATACTACGCGCTTTATCTTTAGCTTTATCGAGTAGTGCATCTTTTTTCGCCTCGTAAGCAGCAAGTTGCTCTTCTAAATCTTTACGCATTGCTTCTGCTTCTGCTACTAAACGAGCCGCAGCCTCTGCATCTATTTGTGATTGTTTGCGTGACGCTTCAAGTGAGGCAATCATTGACTCTACTTCGCGGCTATCTGTACCTGTAAATGTTTTTGCATGCTCAATAATAGCCGTTGGTAGCCCTAGTCTGCTCGAAATTTCAAAGGCATTTGACCGTCCTGGCACACCAATTAGTAAGCGATATGTTGGGCTTAGTGTTTCTACATCAAACTCCACGCTCGCATTAACAACACCCTCTCGGTTATAGCCATATGCTTTTAACTCAGGATAGTGAGTCGTTGCCATTACACGTGCACCGCGCGCGTGTACTTCGTCTAAAATCGAAATAGCGAGTGCCGCACCTTCTTGCGGGTCAGTACCTGCGCCTAATTCGTCAAATAATACAAGAGAGTGCTCATCGAATTTTTGTAAAATATCTACAATATTCACCATATGAGATGAGAAGGTTGATAGCGATTGTTCAATGGATTGTTCGTCGCCAATGTCAGCAAATAATTGCTTAAAGACAGCAAGCTCTGAGCCATCTAGTGCAGGGATTGGTAAGCCTGCTTGTGCCATTAATGTACACAACCCAACCGTTTTTAACGTAACCGTTTTACCACCTGTGTTAGGCCCTGTAATAACAATCGCATTAACATTTTCGCCAAACTCAATATCATTTGGCACTGCTGTATCGATTGGGATAAGTGGGTGACGCGCACGTACTAAACGAATATGCCCATCCTCATTCATCGTTGGCATTGTACATTTATTAGCTTGACCATATTTACCCTTGGCCAAAATAACATCAATCTCACCTAGTAGTTTTACTAAGTTAAATAGTTCTGGCGCAACTTCTTCTACTAACGCACTAAGCGCTTGCAAAATACGGTCGATTTCTTCTTTTTCCTTTACCTTTAAACGCTGTACTTCGTTATTAGATTGCACAACTGCATCGGGCTCAATAAATAATGTTTGTCCTGAAGCTGACTGGTCGTGCACGATACCGCCATAATGATAGCGATACTCCTGCTTTACAGGGATAACAAAACGATCATTACGAATGGTTACAATTTGGTCAGATAGCATTTTAGCTGCATTGCTACCACGAATTAAACTCTCTAACTTAGAGCGCACACGTCCTTCTTCTGCTCGAAGTGATTGACGAATTGAACGTAGCGCACTACTTGCGCTATCTGTCACAACACCATTGTCATCAATACACATATTAATTTCATTTTGTAACCCTGTTAACGCAGGGATTTGCTCTTTTTTAGCAATGAAGTGTGGGATGCTAATCACATCGTCTGCTTCAATTTCTTCAATAAACTCTCGTAAAATACGGCTAGCACGGATGGTGCTCGAAATCTCCATAAGCTCCATAGCGCCAAGTACGCCACCAATTTGTGCGCGTCTTGCGCTTGGACGAATATCAAAGATGCCACCTAAAGGTACATGCCCTTTTACACGTAGGATTGCTAGCCCCTCGTCCATCTCCTCAAGGAGTGTCACTACTGTTTGAAAGTCTGTTGCTGGTTGTAATTGTTCCACGGCTGTTTTACCGATAGACGAGGTACAATGTTTTGCTACCTCTGCAATTACTTTATCGTATTCTAGTGTTTTCAATGCGCGCTGTGCAATCATTGAAGACACCTCCCTTATCTCATTATAAATTGTTCAAACTGTTCGCGGGTCCATGTATTCACAAGTAACTCCTGTGGCACATAAGCCTTTTGTGCATAACGCTCGCCTACACTCATATATGCTAATTGTTCAATACTATGCGCATCTGTATTAATGGCAATAGGCACGCCCGCTTCAACTGCCATACGTAAATGCTCCTCACATAAATCTAGACGATAGGGATTTGCATTCAACTCTAAAATTTTACCATATTGTTTCGCCCATGCAATCAATTGTGACATATTTACCGCATAACCTTCGCGTTTTTCGATAACACGTCCAGTAGGGTGCGCAATCATATGCACATATGGATTTTTCATAGCCGCATACATACGTGCCATAATTTGTTCCTCGGTTTGATTAAAACTAGAGTGGATAGCAGCAATCACAAAGTCTAACTCACGTAGCACATCGTCCTCAAAATCCAAAGTAGCATCAGGTAAAATATCCATTTCTGTACCTGCAAAAAGACGGAAGTTTGGATGCGCTTTATTATATGCTTCGATTTCTAAACGTTGTTGTCTTAGACGCGCAGGCGTTAAACCATTTGCTACGGCTAAAAACTGTGAGTGATCAGTGATGGCTGCATGCGTATAGCCCTTTTGTTGTAAAGCATCGCCCATCTCATGTATAGCACTTGCTCCGTCCGACCATGTTGTATGCATGTGTAGGTCTGCTTTAATCGTTGCTTGCTTAGGTAGCTCGCGCTCAAACTCCTCACGCCCTGTACGGATTGCAGGTGGGATAAATGGTAAATCAAAGTGCGCAAAAAAATCTGCTTCGGTCTTAAAAGTTATAACAGTACCATCTGCTTGTTCTACACCATATTCGCTAATCTTTTCGCCGCGCTCTTTTGCAATTTGACGCATACGCACATTATGATCTTTTGAGCCTGTAAAGTGATGTAATGCTGTGGCATATTGCTTGTCTGTGACAAAACGAAAATCTACAGGCATTAATTCTTCACCATCTAGTACAACAGACACTTTAGTATCACCTGCCGCTACAATTTCGTGCACAGCAAGTTTCTCTAATAAATAGTTACGTAGCTTTACTGGTTCCGCTGTCGCAACAATAAAATCTATATCCTTACTCGTTTCGTTTGTACGGCGATAGCTACCTGCTACTGAATATTGATTTACAAATTCACTCGTTGCTAATACTTGATTAATATGATTAACTACAGGCTCAATACGCCAAATCGCATGGCGGTCTGCACGCGTTTCAACCTCTGCAATACCTGCTAAATATTTTTCTTCTGTTTTAGCACCAAAGCCAGCTAATGTACGGATTTGTCCTGCTTCACATGCCTGCTTTAAGCTTTCGATACTATCAATACCTAGTTCTTTATATAACTTAGCTATGCGCTTGCCACCTAACCCTGGGATTTTAAGTAGCGCCATTAAGCTTGCTGGAATTTCGGCTTGCAATGCGATGAGTACACTCGTTTCACCAGTGGTCATTAGTTCGGTAATTACTTCACCTGTCCCCTTGCCAATGCCTTTAATTTTTGTAATATCTTCAATCTCTGTAATCGATCGCACATCGCCTTCAAGTGCAGCTGCAGCCTTACGATATGCTGATATTTTAAAGGGGTTTTCGCCTTTCACTTCCATATATAATGCAATATCCTCTAGGACATTAATAATCTGCTTCTTGTTCATATAAGCCCTCCTATAATGAAAGGCACTTCCCATATCGAGAAGTGCCTCGTAAGTACTACATGTAAACGTACCATAATTTTTTAGCAATTTGTGCGAGCACAGGTGTGTGCTCTAATAAAAAATTAGCAAACACAGAATGATTGGTGCGTGCCTGTACAAAATCAAATGGTAACATAACAATTAAATACATCATGATATAAAGTGCTGCATACATTTCGATTATACCAAGTATAGCTCCGCCAATGCGGTTTGAGTTTGGGAAGAATGGAATGTAAGCTAGATAGTCAAACATGGATACTATAATCTTACCTACAATTATGACAGCAAAATAAATCATTGCAAAAGCTAATATCCGATAAAATGTCATATCAGCATCTACATTTGTAAAATCTACAGCAGCTTTAGCTGTAGCTTCGATTCCAGGGTAAGGTACCCAAAAAACAAATTTTTCGGCTAATGCTTTATAAAAAATAATAGCTACAATACTTGCAATTGCCATGCTACCGATATGCAACGCCTGCATCGCAAGCCCTCGCTTAGCGCCAATAAAAAAGCCGAGTGCAAGCATAAGTAGTACAATAATATCTAACATTCACTTCAATCCTTTAATTTTCTCAGTTCTTCCTCAAGTAGCAATTGTTCATTTACAGCATTAACTGCCGTTAACACAGCTAGCTGAATACTATCGAGCGAGGGGTTTTTGGACTTTAGCTCTTTCATACGTTGATCTACTGTTCTTGCTACGAGACGCATATGCTCAACCGACTCAGGCCCCACCATATGATAAGTGTTACCCGAAATCTCTACAGTGATTCGATTTTTTTCCAAGCATAGCACCTCCCCAACGCTATCGCGTATCCTAATCATAAAAAGCTATCTATAATGATAACACGAAACGCCCTAATTTGTGAATGTTACCCCCATAAAAATAAGGAGCGGCATCAAGCGCCGCTCCTAAAGGATAGTTTAATAATAATCTCAAGCAAAGGTAATGTAAATGATGTGGGAATCATTGTACTTGGCAGAGTTGTAATGTTGGTAATGCCAATACTAGCCTCACCTATCGTAAACCAATCAAGCTCACTGACGGTTTTTATTTCGCCGCTGACATGGTAATCTGCCACGTAATATAACTCATCAGGATTAGCGCACCACACCTCTGCCTCTTTTGTCGGGTCTAAGCCAAGCGTTTTAAAAAATGCCTGTAACTCAGGTGAAACATGCTTAATATGCTCCACATACGCACAACAGTCCTCACAACCACAATGCGCATTGTTAGCAATGCTTGGTAGTGAATCATACCACGTTGCTGTTTTTACTGCATCTACATAAACCGTCTTATTATCGAACTTCAGTGCCTTCAATTGTAGCAATCGCCTTTAACACTTTATTATGCGCGGCTACAACTTCTTCGTCCTTAAGTGTATGCTCTGGGTCAAGATATGTTAATGAGAAGGCAACTGACTTTTTACCTTCTGCCATTTTATCGCCTTCATAAACGTCAAATACCGTAATATTTTGTAGTAATTTTACGTTTGCTTGCTTAATAGCTGCTACTACTTCACCTGCAGCTGTGTCCTTGTTCATCACTAATGCAATGTCACGTGACATCCCTGGGAAACGAGGTACAGCCGTATAGCTTAATAGTGGTTTATCATTAGCTGCTGCAAGTAACGCAAATAGGTTAAGCTCCATGACATACGTGTCTTTAACGCCTGCCTCTTTTTGTGTTGCTGGGTGTAAGCCACCGATTAAGCCGACCATTTCATCGTCTAATAAAATATGCGCTGTACGACCAGGATGCAGGCCATCAACGTCTGCTTTTACAAAGTTAATACGTGTTTGTAGACCTAGCTTCGTCATTAATGCCTCTACCACACCTTTTAACACAAAGAAGTCAACTTGTTTTGATTCACCTTGCCATGCATGATCTAACCACTTACCTGTAATAACAGCTGCTACGTGTTCTTCTTCATAAGGTTGACCATGCTCGTTTTGCCCTAAGAATACTGAACCAACTTCATAAAGTGCTACTGAACTATTATTACGTGCCACATTATATGCTACTGACTCTACTAATGAGGGAATTAAGCTTTGACGTAATGTACTACGCTCTTCACTCATTGGCATCATTAATTTTGTTACGTCTTCTTTTTTCAGTGCATATTTTTGTGCAGCTACTGATGATGTTAATGAGTAAGTCATCGCTTGGTAAAGACCTGCGCCCTCCATTACATCACGTACGACACGACGGTCTGCTTGGTATGGTGTTAACTTACCAATTTGTGTTGCCCCTTGTGGTAAAGTCATTGGAATTTGGTCATAACCATATAAACGTGCAATTTCTTCTACGATATCTTCAGCAATTACAATATCTTGACGACGTGTTGGTACAGCTACTGTTAACTTACCATTCTCTGCAGTAACGCCAAACTGTAGGCGCTCAAGGATTTCTTTCATTTCATCCATTGAAATTTTCATGCCTAAGCGTGCGTTAACAAAGTCTGGCGAAACAATAATTTGTTTTTCTTCTTTATTTAACTCATCAAAAACAACGTCACCTGCTAATACCTCGCCACCAGCAAGCTCAACTAATAAACTTGCAGCGCGGTCTGCTGCTTTTTGAACGCGGTTAGGGTCAACACCTTTTTCAAAACGTGTTGAAGAATCTGAACGAAGCCCTAGACGACGTGACGTTTGACGTACGCCTTGTCCCTCAAAGTAAGCTGCCTCAATAACTACTGTTGTCGTTGCATCCGTTACCTCAGAGTTAGCACCGCCCATAACACCTGCGATAGCTACTGGCTCTTTACCATTTGTGATAACTAAATCTGTTGCTTGTAATGTACGTTCTTGTGTATCAAGCGTCATGATTTTTTCACCTGCTGTTGCTTTACGCACAACAATCTCGCCTGTTTGTAAACGGTCATAGTCAAATGCATGTAAAGGTTGACCATATTCCATTAATACAAAGTTCGTAATATCTACTACATTATTTAATGGACGTACACCAGCTGCCATTAAACGTTGTTGTAACCAAAGTGGTGAGGGTTGTACTTGTACATTTTGTACAATTTTTGCTACGTACATTGGGTTGGCTTGTGTATCCTCTACACGCAGTGATAATTTATCACTTGCTTTCACTGCAACAGGCGTAATTGCTGTATTTGGTAATGTTACAGTTGTATTTAAAATAGCCGCTACCTCATACGCTACACCTAACATTGATAGTGCGTCTGAACGGTTTGGCGTTAGGTCTAACTCTAAAATCGTATCGCGATAGTGTAAATAATCAAGCGCATCTGTGCCTGGTACTACATCACTTGCAATGACATAAATTCCTTCAGCATACGCTTTAGGTACTAACTTACCTTCTACACCAAGCTCTTGTAGTGAACAAATCATACCGTTCGATACTTCACCACGTAGCTTTGCCTTTTTAATTTTCATACCACCTGGTAATACAGCACCTGGTAGTGCAACAATAACATTTTGTCCTGCATCGACATTTGGTGCACCGCAAATAATTTGCTGTAACTCATCTGCACCAACATTTACCTGACAAATACTTAGTTTATCAGCCTCAGGGTGTTTGTCCTTTGACACTACATGACCGATTACAACATTGTTCATATTATATGAACTGTCAATAACAGCGTCTACCTCAATACCTGAACGTGTAATACGCTCTGCTAATTCTGCACCTGTCAATGCTGATATATCTACATACTCTTTTAACCAATTTAATGATACTAACATTTTGCTTCCTCCTTACGCTTCAGTTTCTTGGAATTGTGATAAGAAACGAACATCATTTGTATAGAAATGGCGAATATCATCAACGCCGTATTTTAACATCGCAATACGCTCTACACCCATACCGAATGCAAAACCTGTTACCTTCGTTGAATCATAACCTGCTTTTTCAAGTACGTTCGGGTGAACCATACCGCCACCTAGCACTTCAATCCAGCCTGTTTGTTTACATACGTTACAGCCTGAGCCGCCACATTTAAAGCATGAAATATCCATCTCTACAGATGGCTCAGTAAATGGGAAGAAACTCGGGCGTAAACGAATTTCGCGGTCCTGCCCAAACATTTTCTTCGCAAATAAATCTAGTGTACCTTTTAGGTCACTCATACGGATGCCTTCTGCTACAACTAGGCCTTCAATTTGCATAAATTGGTGTGAGTGTGTTGCGTCATCACTGTCACGTCGGAAAACTTTACCTGGGCAAATAATGCGTACATTCGCGCCTTCTTTTTTCTCCATTGTACGAGCTTGTACAGGTGACGTATGCGTACGTAATAAAATTTCTTCAGAAATATAAAACGTATCTTGCATATCACGTGCTGGGTGACCCTTTGGTAAGTTAAGTGCTTCAAAGTTATAATAGTCGCGTTCTACTTCAGGTCCCTCAGCTACTTCATAACCCATACCCATAAATAAATCTTCAATTTCTTCTACTACACGTGTTAGTGGGTGGCGGTTACCGATGCGCACCGTACGACCTGGTAACGTTACATCAATTGACTCGCTTGCTAGTTGTTCAGCAATTGCTTGTTGCTCAAGCTTTTCAGCGTGTTCTTCTAATACTTCCGTTACCTTTTGGCGCATTTCGTTTACAAGTGCACCCATTTTCGGACGTTCTT
Organism: Metalysinibacillus saudimassiliensis; assembly: GCA_000935965.1. GTDB lineage: Bacteria > Bacillota > Bacilli > Bacillales_A > Planococcaceae > Metalysinibacillus > Metalysinibacillus saudimassiliensis. Next base: position 183,145 of record LN483073.1, on the reverse strand, counting down.
CAGGTGATAGTTTACCCATCCCTTTTAATAAATCTGTAATTGGTCCTTTTTTACCTAAATACGCAACACGTACTTCGTTTAACTCTTTTGAATTTAACGCAGCTTTAATTTTTTGTAATACTTCTTCTTTTAACTCTTGTAAGCGTTTCTCCATTGCATAATGCCTCCTTAAATAGTGAAAAATGCATAAAAAAACCCCGCCCCAAAAAAGGGACGAGGATTAATCGCGGTACCACCCTAGTTACTGTATCAACAGTCACTTCATTTCGTTAACGACTTTTGGAAAGCCGACGCAGTTTTTGCTGCGCTGCTAGCAAGACGAATTCAAGTTAGGCTACTTTAATGAGCTTACAGTCTATGGCTCATACTCCCTACAAAGCGCTACTATCTTTACTACTTCTTGATTTATGCATTTATTTATTATTCCTACTTCATTATACGAAAGTCATTTTATAAGTCAAGCTTTCACAAGTGTATAAAGTAAAATACCCGTAGCTACAGCGACATTTAGCGACTCTGCACCTCCACGCATCGGGATCATAATCGTTTGTGTTGCTTTGCTTAATAACTGTGGATTAATGCCGCTGCCCTCATTGCCTACAATTAAGGCAAACTTTTCTTGAGGTTCTACTGCAGTAAGTGACACAGCTTCTTCTAAAGCTGTACCATATACAGGTATCGTCAACTCTGCTACATAATCCATTAAATCAGCGCGTACAATAGGAATATGAAAGTGTGATCCTTGCGCTGCGCGCAAAGTTTTCGGGTTATATGCATCTGCACAGCCCTTACCTAAAATAACAGCATCCATACCAGCAGCATCTGCTGTACGAATCATCGTACCAATATTACCTGGATCTTGAACAGCATCAATCAATAACACGCGGCTAAAATTATCTGCTACAACTTCAATTTGCTTACATACAGCAAAGACACCTTGCGAATTTTCTGTTTCAGCAAACTCTTTTGCCACAGTAGCGGTAACTTCTATCATTGCAAGGTCATCAATATCCCAAAGCATTGGCAAATCAACATCTTCACGTACGATTAATTGTGTAATTTGTGATTTATTTTTTAATGCCTCTTCTACTAAATGAAAACCTTCAATAATAAACTCTTTTGATTTTTCTCGTTCCTTACGTACAACCGCAAGTTTCTTCCAATATTTCACTAATGAATTTTGTGTGGATTCAATTCTTTTTATCATGTTTTATACCATAGTGTTCATTACACTATGATGTACCCCCTAATTACAAAATGAGCTTAATTATATCATACATTAGTTAAGGCTTCATCATTTGAAAAAACATCTCCGCTTGATCCATACGCCTTTTAAATGCTCGTTGACCTATCGTAATAATAAACTCACTACCTTGATGGGTTTTAATTAGTGTTGTACCATCTTCTAGCGCTGTAGCTGTAAATTGACGATGAAATAAATAAATACTACCTTTATCAGCTTTAGGAAAGGGTATTGCTATAATCGTATTCGTACTATATCCAATGAGGATGGGTGGTTGGCGTAATACACTTAATAATTTACGTGCTGCAATTACTCGTCCTTCATAAGTAGAACCATTTAGATGACAAATTCTATTCATAAATGTACTTATTCTACATGTAGAATAATAAACACCTTGGCTCGCAATAATTCTAGTCAAATAATGCTCCGTTTCATATGTTTCTACAGCTTGAATACTCAACCATTCAATGTGTCGGTAACCCTCTAATCCATTTAACACTATTACCATGATTTTTCACTAGTAAAGCTTCTGCTGATATTGCTCTACTAAGCCATCGCCAAAATGTTAACAAGTTACAATCGTAACTACTTTCCTTTATCATCACCACTCATTTTGGCAATCCGGCTCCCCCTCCCTATGTATTGTTATTCCTGTGCAGCGTCACTACCATTAGTAGTAATACATTTATTAAAACTTGTATTTTTTATAGTAAACTATACCTAAAACAGGCAAATTGCTTATTTTTATTTTACATTATTTTTTTATTTTTTCTAGTTTTATTTGCGTTTCATCTTATTTTTTCTCTTTAATGTTATTTTTCTATTATTTAATAATCGCTTATGTACTATTACGCTATCCCTTTTCCACATAATCAATCGTACTATTATTATTGCTATCGCTGAAATAAATAGAAAAAATTTGTATAAAAAAAGCATTTAAAACGAATATACTTCGTCTTAAATGCTTGATGACCCCTACGGGATTCGAACCCGTGTTACCGCCGTGAAAGGGCGGTGTCTTAACCGCTTGACCAAGGGGCCTTACCGTAAATATTATGGCGGAGAAGGAGGGATTCGAACCCTCGCGCCGAATTAACGACCTACACCCTTAGCAGGGGCGCCTCTTGAGCCTCTTGAGTACTTCCCCGTATCTTAAATAAAAAAATGGCTCCGAAGGTAGGACTCGAACCTACGACCGATCGGTTAACAGCCGATTGCTCTACCACTGAGCTACTTCGGAACAATATATGGTGGGCCTAAATGGACTCGAACCATCGACCTCACGCTTATCAGGCGTGCGCTCTAACCAGCTGAGCTATAGGCCCGCTTTGTTATGGAGCGGGTGATGAGAATCGAACTCACATCATCAGCTTGGAAGGCTGAGGTTTTACCACTAAACTACACCCGCTAATGAAAAACTATGGGTCAGGACGGAATCGAACCGCCGACACTTAGAGCTTCAATCTAATGCTCTACCAACTGAGCTACTGACCCATATTAAAATGGCGGTCCCGACCGGGATCGAACCGGCGATCTCCTGCGTGACAGGCAGGCATGTTAACCGCTACACCACGGGACCTTTTTGGTTGCGGGGGCTGGATTTGAACCAACGACCTTCGGGTTATGAGCCCGACGAGCTACCACTGCTCCACCCCGCGTTAATATTATTACTTTGCTGCTTGTAAGGATTGTACACCATTTATCCATCTTTTTTAAAAATGGAGGAGGTAGAGGGATTCGAACCCCCGCGCGGTCTTACCCGCCTGTCGGTTTTCAAGACCGATCCCTTCAGCCGAACTTGGGTATACCTCCGTGTTATTATATGATAAATGGTGGACCTTACAGGACTCGAACCTGTGACCGGACGGTTATGAGCCGTCTGCTCTAACCAACTGAGCTAAAGGTCCTTTAAGATGGCTACCGAGGGAGTCGAACCCACGACCTTTCGGGTATGAACCGAATGCTCTAGCCAGCTGAGCTAGGTAGCCAGGATCTTTAATTATATGGTTGGTGGAGCCTAGCGGGATCGAACCGCTGACCTCCTGCGTGCAAGGCAGGCGCTCTCCCAGCTGAGCTAAGGCCCCTAAGTGGGTATGTGTTTTAAAAAAACTGGTCGGAATGACAGGATTCGAACCTACGACCCCTTGGTCCCAAACCAAGTGCTCTACCAAGCTGAGCTACATTCCGAAAAATGGCGCGCCCGAGAGGAGTCGAACCCCTAACCTTCTGATCCGTAGTCAGACACTCTATCCAATTGAGCTACGGGCGCTTATGATTTGATTAAGAAAAAATGGTGCCGAGAACCGGAATCGAACCGGTACGGTAGTCACCTACCGCAGGATTTTAAGTCCTGTGCGTCTGCCAGTTCCGCCACCCCGGCACATATTGGAGCGGAAGACGAGGTTCGAACTCGCGACCCCCACCTTGGCAAGGTGGTGTTCTACCACTGAACTACTTCCGCATGTGCAAAAATTAATCTGACAGTATAAAATTATGATGCGGGTGAAGGGAGTCGAACCCCCACGCCTTGCGGCACTAGATCCTAAGTCTAGCGTGTCTGCCAGTTCCACCACACCCGCGCAAACATAAATATAAAAACTGGTGAGCCATGTAGGATTCGAACCAGGAGGTGCTTGGAATTATTCGGTATTAGCCCCGGTTTCCCGGAGTTATCCCCATCTATAAGGTAGGTTGCCCACGTGTTACTCACCCGTCCGCCGCTAAATCAAGAGAAGCAAGCTTCTCTGTCATTCGCTCGACTTGCATGTATTAGGCACGCCGCCAGCGTTCGTCCTGAGCCAGGATCAAACTCTCCATAAGAGAGCGATTAAGCTCATGTTGCTGGCATCAATTTTGATGTCCAAAATTTTGTTTCAATCTAATGAAACGATTTATTGATTAACGTTTTGCTTGTTCAGTTTTCAAGGTTCATGTTTATGTCGCTTGTTTCAACAACTTTTATAGTATAGCATTTATCAACTATCGTTGTCAACACTTTATTTTTAAAAAGTTTTTTGAAGAAACAACTTTTATATCTTATCACACCACCGAACTAAATGTCAACACTTTGTTTGATGTTTTATTTTGTTGGTGTGTCGTAAAGACAATTAATAATTTACCATGTATTTTGGTTGATTGCAATAGTTTTGTTTAAATAATATTAAATAAAAAACAAGGGGCGTAATAACCCCTTGTTTTATAAGGTATTACTTAGTTGTATGACGCATTGTAGGGAATAATAATACATCACGGATTGATGGTGAATTAGTAAGTAACATAATTAAACGGTCAATACCAATACCTAAACCACCTGTTGGCGGCATACCGTACTCTAATGCTTCTACAAAGTCTTCATCCATATCATGCGCTTCATCATTACCCGCTTCTTTTTCAGCAAGCTGTGCCATGAAACGTTCGCGTTGGTCGATTGGGTCATTTAACTCTGTGAATGCATTTGCATGCTCACGACGTACGATAAATAACTCAAAGCGATCTGTAAAGCGCTCGTCTTCTGGGTTTTTCTTAGCTAATGGTGAAATCTCTACAGGATGGCCAAAGATAAATGTAGGTTGTACTAGTGTTTCTTCTACTTTTTGTTCGAAGAATTCATTAATTACATGACCAACACCTGTATGTGATGGTGCTAGCTCTACATTATGCTCTTTTGCTAAAGCTTTTGCTTCTTCCACTGTCATTTGCGTCCAGAAATCAACACCAGTTGCTTCTTTAACAGCATCAACCATATGTTGACGTTTCCAGCCAACACCTAAATGAATAACATCTTCGCCGTATGTTACATCCGTTGTACCAAGCACATCTTGTGCAACATGCGCGATTAAGTTTTCTGTTAGGCTCATAATATCTTCATAATCTGCATATGCTTCATATAACTCAATCATCGTGAACTCAGGATTATGTCGTGTTGATACACCCTCGTTACGGAAGACACGTCCGATTTCGTATACTTTTTCTAATCCACCTACAATTAAACGCTTTAAGTGTAGCTCAATTGCGATACGCATATATAATTCCATATCTAATGCATTATGGTGCGTAATAAACGGACGGGCCGCTGCGCCACCTGCAATTGTGTGTAACATTGGTGTTTCTACTTCTAAGAAGCCTGCGTTGTCTAAATAACGACGCATTGAACGAATGATTTGAGAGCGTTGGATAAATGTTGCTTTGCTATCCTCATTTGTCATTAAATCTAAATAACGTTGACGGTAACGTTGCTCTATATCTTGTAAACCATGGAACTTCTCAGGCATTGGACGTAATGCTTTAGTTAGGAACGTAAACTCTGTTGCTTTAACAGATAGCTCACCTACATTTGTACGGAAGACATTACCACGTACACCAACGATGTCGCCAAGGTCAGCTTGTTTGAATAATTCGTAGGCATTGTCGCCCACCGCATCTTTACGTACATAAATTTGAATTTGACCTGCTAAATCTTGAATATGCGCAAATCCTGCTTTACCTTTACCACGCTTCGTCATAATACGACCTGCGATAATAACTTCTTGTAGGTTTTCTTCTAATTGTTCTTTTGTTTGATCCGCAAATTGTTCACGCACTTGCTCTGATGAATGGGTACGTTCAAAGCGTCCGCCAAATGGGTCTAAACCATTTTCGCGAATTGTCGTCATCTTTTGACGTCTCACCAGTAGCTGATCATTTAATTCTTCATTGTTTGACACGAAATTCACTCCTCTTATTTTGTCCGCTCCAAGCAGTCCATAATGTACTCATTGTACACAATTTTTGGGTAGCGTTCACGTTTTTATTATTACGTCACAAAAAAGAGCTACTTCTATATAGAAGTAACTCCGCATTTTAAATAATAATTTGTTGCTCGCGCATTTCATACTCTTCTACTAATGAGTTAAGTAAACCGCGTAGTTCTGCTGCTGTTTCGGTTTGGTTAATTGCATTACGTGCTTTACCGTTACCGCGTACACCTTTTAAATACCATGAAGCATGTTTACGCATTTCGCGTACAGCGACTGTTTCGCCCTTTAATTGCGTTAGACGCTCAAAGTGTAGTAAACATACGTCGATTTTTTCGCGCACGCTTGGCTCTGGCATTAACTCGCCTGTCTCTAAATATTTAACCGTACGGTACATCATCCACGGGTTACCTAGCGCTGCACGTCCAATCATTACAGCATCTGCACCTGTGTGGTCTAGTAAACGTTTCGCATCTTGCGGTGTTTCGACATCACCATTACCGATGAATGGGATTTTAAGCTCCTTTTTTACATCGCGTAAAATATCCCAATTGGCCTTACCTTCATACATTTGTACACGCGTACGACCATGCATTGCTAAAGCTGAAACACCAGCGCGTTCTGCTGCTAGTGCATTTTCAATTGCATACACATGCTCATCATCCCAACCGATACGCATTTTAACACTAACAGGTTTATCAACAGCATCAACTACAGCTGCAACCATTTCGTAAATTTTATTAGGATCAAGTAATAAACGGGCGCCAGCTTCACATTTAATAATTTTATTAACAGGGCAACCCATATTAATATCAATAATATCGGCTGTCGTATTTTTATCCACATACTTTGCCGCTTCGACTAATGTTGCTTTGTCACCACCAAAGATTTGTAAAGATAGTGGGTTTTCACGCTCATCAATATAAAGCATGCCTAGTGTTTTTTCGTTTTTATAAACAATACCTTTATCGCTAATCATCTCAGCGTACACAAGTCCTGCACCAAACTCTTTAACAGTTAAGCGAAAGGCTGAGTTACAAATACCAGCCATTGGGGCTAGTACGACGCGATTATCCATAACGATATCGGCAATTTGAAACGGTTTTTGTTCCATTTCAGTTCCTCCTTAATGTATTACAATTTATTTAAGCCATGACGGGATACTTTGTTGCTGTAAAACGTGACGAACGCCCTCAGTATTGGCATCCATCTGCATAACAATGTCACGCGCCTTCGTTAATTGCTCAGACTGCGTGGCTACAACATCAAACAGTGGGATTAATACAAACGCACGCTCATACATACGAGGGTGCGGCAAAATTAATCTTTCTGTGTTCATATTTTCGTTATTGTACAGCAAAATGTCAAGGTCAATGACGCGTGGTCCCCAGCGTATCGTTCGTACACGACCTAATTCATTTTCGATTGCTTGGCATACATCTAGCATAGCTAGTGGTGATAGCGCTGTTTTAACATGTACCGCAATATTTAAAAAGTCAGCTTGATTTGTAAAGCCAACTGCAGCTGTTTCATAAACAGCCGATACGGTCTCAATCGTTACTTGCTCAGCTAATAGACGCAATGCTAGGCGCAGGTTATCTTCGCGCTCACCAATATTTGTACCAATAGATAAGTATACATCATTCATCGCATCTCGCCTCGTGTAATTTGTACCGAAACTTCTTTATAATGACCCGCAATTGGTGGGTCAGGTTTAATCAATTCGATTTCTACCCCTTTTACTAACGGAAAATCAGCTAAAATATGTGCTGCTAAGCCTTCTGCTAACGCTTCAATCAATTTAAAGGGCTCACCCTCAACAATTTCCTTACAAAGAGCATAAACTTCCGCATAGTTAACGGTTTTTGTTAAATCATCCGTCACACCAGAGGGCTGTAAATCCAAGCCTAGCTTTACTGATACACGAAAACGTTGGCCAATAGCTGTTTCTGCCGCTAATACACCATGATAACCATAAAACTGCATATCTTTAATATTAATATAATCCATTATTATGCCTCCTCAATTGTTTGCTTGCCGACTAATACATCTGTCATTTTCATCGCACGACGCATCGGCTCAATATCATGTAGACGCATCATATGACAGCCTTTATCAATCCCATAAACAACTGTTGCCATCGTTCCTTCTAAGCGCTCTGCGGTTGGTAAGTCTAATACATTACCAATCATTGACTTGCGAGAAGTAGCTAATAATACAGGGTAACCCATTGCCACTAAATCGGGCAGGTGTTGCATCATCTTAATATTTTGTGCTGTTGTTTTACCAAAACCAATACCAGGGTCTAAAATAATATGGGCATCAGGCACGCCAGCCGCTCGTGCAATAGCTAAACTTTGTTGTAAGTCCTTATGCACTTCTAACCAAAAATATTTGTAATCCGTATTATCACGGTTATGCATTAAAATAATAGGCACGTTATATTGAGCGGCTACACTCGCCATACGAGCATCTGCTTTAGCCCCCCATATATCATTAATCATATGCGCCCCCGCCTTAATTGCCACTTCAGCAACATTCGCTTTATACGTATCAATCGAAATAACAGCATGCACTTCACGTACTAACGCTTCAATAACAGGCACTACACGTGCAATTTCTTCTTCTTCCGAAATTTCCACATGACCAGGGCGTGTTGACTCACCGCCAACATCAATAATTTTTGCACCCTCTGCTACCATCTTTTTTGCTTGGGCCACTGCCTTTGCCACAGATGTATAGTTGCCACCATCGGAAAAGGAATCGGGTGTAACATTTAAAATACCCATAATAAAAGTTTCTTTTGTATAGTCGAGCGTAATACCATTAATCGTTAACGGCTTACGGTAATGTTCTAACATAATCGTTCCTCCAGTAATTGTTGATAAGCTGTGTATAACTGTTGATAAGTGCTACCTGTTGCACCTTCAAATAAAATACCTTCCAGTGATTTGATTGGTACAAGCTCTTGTACGGCATTAGTAACAAAACATTCATCCGCTTGCTCAAGCGCCTGCTTCGTAAATTCGCCTTCAATTGTTGGCACAATATTCATAATGAGCTGGCGTGTAATACCACCTAGCGCACCTGTTGCAAGAGATGGTGTATACACTTGACCATCTTTCACCCAAAAAATATTAGAAGTTACACCTTCTACAATATGCCCTGCTTCATTTATAAAAAAGCCTTCCTCTTGAGCAAGTGAAGGTAACTCAAAGCGTGCTAATACATTATTACCATAATGATGAGACTTGTAGCGCTCCTCTTGCTCTGGTGAGTTACGCACAGTGTGAAGCCAGCGCGCTGTTTTTTCGGTATGTGGTGTAGCAATAGCAAGTGGTTTAGCAAACATAATTACTGTTGGCGTAGGATATGCCTGTGGTCGCAACCCCACCTCATGCACACCAGCTGATACATTTAAACGAAAATAACCATCGACGCCACCAGCTAACTCAACAAGCTTAACAACAATATCTGCCACTTCACTTAGGGTATAAGGCATGGTAATACGATACGTCGCTAGGGATTTTAATAAACGCGCATAGTGTAACTCTAAAAATAACGGCCTACCCTTATAAGTCCTAAATGTTTCGAAAAAGCCAAGCCCATATAAAAAGCCGTGATCAAAAGGCGAAATACGCAGCTCCTCTGCTGGCATATACTCACCGTTCATAAAGCAATACATACCTACACCTCCACATATGTGGTAATAAAGTTTTGGAGTAATGCCTTACCATGCTCTGTCATAATAGACTCAGGGTGATATTGTACCCCTTCAATTGGCAATGTTTTATGGCGTAGCCCCATAATTTCGCCTTCTGCTGTCCAAGCAGTTACCTCTAGGCAGTCGGGTAATGTTGTTGGCTCAACAATAAGTGAGTGATAGCGCGTTACATTGAAAGGCGAAGGGATATTGTTATGCACACCCTTATCCACATGCTCAATAGGTGATGTTTTACCATGCATTAAACGTTGTGCACGTACCACATCACCACCAAATACTTGCGCAATAGCTTGATGCCCTAAGCACACACCAAAAATTGGTAACTTACCTACAAAGTGTTCAATCACTTGTAAGCTAATACCCGCCTCATTAGGTGTGCAAGGCCCTGGCGAAATCACAATCATACTTGGCGCTAATTTTTCGATTTCAGCTATTGTAATTTCGTCATTACGCTTTACAATAAGCTCGGCACCTAGCTCCCCAAAATACTGCACTAAATTAAAAGTAAATGAATCATAATTATCTATCATTAAAATCATCGCTGTTCCTCCGCTACTGCTTTTGCTTGCCACATTGCCTTGGCTTTATTTAAGGACTCTACATATTCACTGTCAGGATTAGAGTCAATCACAAGCCCCGCCCCAGCCTGAATATGTGCCATACCGTCTTTTACATACGCTGTACGAATGACAATATTAAATACCATATCACCTGTAAAGCCTAACCAACCAATTGAGCCTGTATATAAACCACGTTGTACAGGTTCAAGCTCCTCTATAATTTCCATAGTACGCACTTTAGGTGCACCTGTAATCGTACCTCCAGGGAACATCGCACGTAACACATCTGTATTTGTTTTATCCTCTGCCACTTGTGCACGCACATTCGAAACAAGGTGCATCACATGAGAGTAACGCTCAACTACCATCAGCTCATTTACTTCAACTGTGCCATATTTTGCGATACGCCCTAAATCATTACGCTCTAAATCCACTAGCATGACATGCTCAGCACATTCCTTCACATCACCACGTAACTCTTGCTCATACTGTGCATCTTGCTCTGCTGTCACACCACGCGGACGCGTACCACCAATAGGGCGTGTCTCTACAATTTTGTCATTGCGCTCAATTAATAATTCAGGTGAGCCTGATACTACCGCAAAGTCTTTTGCTTGGATAAATGCCATATACGGCGAAGGATTAATCGCACGTAATGCTTCATACATAATAATTGGTACAACGTGTAATGGGCGTGATTGACGTACAGATAAGTTAACTTGAAAAACATCGCCCGCCGCAATATAAGCTTGTACTTGCTTCACTGCCTGTGCAAAATCCTCTTTACTAAAAGATACCTGCAAATCACTATCATCTAATACCACATCGCTTGCCGCTTCTTTAGTAAAGCGTCTTGCCTGTATACCAAGTTTTGCTGCTTGCTCCCACATTGCTTGCTGATTTGTAAGTGGTGCTAATGCCATAACATACGCTTGCTGCGTAGCTTTATCATAAACAGCCCACTCATCAAACAAATAGAAGTACAATGTAGGTGTTTGTAAATCATTTTCCGTTTGAAGCGGTAACTTTTCAATGGCGCGTGCATAGTCATACGAAATAAAACCAATTGCCCCACCTTGAAACAACGGTAAATCTTCTCGCTTTTCGCAGTGGTAGTCATTCACTAATGCTTCTACTAACGCTAGTGACTCACCTGCTCTGCTTTCTTCACGTCCATCACGCCAAACAATATGTATACCTGTTTCTGTTGCACGAATGGTTGCGAGTGGGTTAAGGCCAGCAATATGCATTGCACCGTCTCGACCACTCTCTAAAAATATATGCGCTTGCTGTTGCAAGGCTTGTTGTTTATAGCTATAAAAAAACGCATCTTCTGTCATCTCAAATGCTGTTGCGTATAGTTGCTTCACTTAAAAATCCCCCTAAATTCAAATCTCCTTAATCTTAACTTGTTGTCGCGCCACTGTCACTTTCTGTGCATAAAAAAAGAGCAGCCGCAGCTGCTCGATAAAATTAATCAAATTGGTAAAGTGGTGTAGATAAGTAACGCTCACCGTTTGAAGGAACGATAGCTAATACGTTAGCACCCTTACCTAAACGTTTTGCTGTTTCAATTGCCGCATGGATAGCAGCACCTGAAGAAATCCCACATAAAATACCTTCCTCACGCGCAGTTTGACGCGCTACATCAAATGATATTTCGTTTTCCACTTGGAAGATAGACGTGTACACATTTGTATTTAATACTTCTGGTACAAAACCTGCACCAATACCTTGGATTTTGTGAGGGCCTGGCTTACCTCCAGATAATACTGGCGAATCTTTTGGCTCTACAGCAATAATCTCAATGTTTGGGTATTTTTCTTTTAATACTTCACCCGCACCTGTAATCGTACCACCTGTACCAATACCTGCTACAAAGGCATCTAGTGTTACGCCGTCAAAGGCTTCAACAATTTCAGGACCTGTTGTTAAACGGTGTACCTCTGCATTCGCAGGGTTAGTAAATTGTTGAGGTAGGAAGTAACCGTGCTCTTTAGCAAGTTCTTCAGCTTTTTCGATTGCGCCTTTCATACCTGCTGGGCCTGGTGTTAACACTAAATCTGCACCGTACGCGCGTAATAAATTACGACGCTCCATACTCATTGTCTCTGGCATAACTAAAATTGCTTTATAACCCTTAGCTGCCGCAATCATTGCTAAACCAATTCCTGTGTTACCGCTTGTTGGCTCAATAATTGTGCCATCTGCTTTTAATGTGCCATCCTTCTCTGCGGCTTCAATCATTGCTAATGCTAAACGGTCTTTTACTGAGCTACCTGGGTTAAAATATTCTAGCTTCACATAAACATTACCTTCATTTTCAGCCGTTGCGTGTTGTAATTTTACGATCGGTGTGTGGCCAACTAACTCTGCTACTGAATTATATAATTTTGTCATTGTGCTATCTCCTTTTTTAATTCATAGTATATCAATTGGTTTTATTCTTCCAATCATATCAATATTGCCGTTTGCTGTCAACAAATCGCCTAGTAAAAAAATAGGCCAAGACACGCTGTCTTAGCCTATTTTTTATTTTGTTTCACCGTAAAACCATTTCACATCAAACTCATCCCAAAATGATTCGGGTGCTACGGATTGTGTAAGTTGTTCAAGTGCTAGCTCTACTTGAACATGTGCTTTCATTTCTTTAAAGGTAAACGATTGCCCTGGTATGATTTCGACAACTTTCATAATACCGTAGTTGCCATCCTCCATTTTAACAGGCTCACTAAGTTCGCCTTCCTTAATACCATCAATCGCATTAGCCAAGTTTTTGTCAAAGCCTTGTTGCGTCACGGTCACAAAACCAATATCGCCACCTAAATTTGCTGAGTTAGCATCAATTGATAGTTCACGTGCTAAAACCGAAAAATCTGAGCCATTACTTAACTCTTTTAATGCGGCGTCAGCCTTCGCCTTTGTATCTACTACAATTAAATTAGTGCGGTAGCTTGTTGGTACTTCATATAAAGATTTATTGTCCTCATAGTAAGAGGCAACTTCCTTATCATCAATAATAATATCCTTCGTTAATACTTTATTAAGCATAATATCCGTATATACTTTATTACGTAATTGCTCAATGGACATATTTTTTAAAATATTACTAAATTCTTCAGGTGTTGAGCGCATTAAAGCAAGCTCTAAATCAACCTCTTCCGGCTTTACATCAATTTTAAATTTCTTCGCTGCTTTTTTCATTACAACATCATTAACCATATCACGCAGCGTATTACGACCATAATGCTCCTCCATCTCAAGCATCCAGTCTTGCCTTGTGATTTCAGTTTTATCAATCGTTGCTACTACTTCCTTGCCGCCCTCTTTATTGCCGTTGGGTATAAGCCAAGCGATAAACCACAATATGTTACCTAACAGCAAAATGCCAAATATAAGTAATGCCGGTTTTGCCTTTACACGTAACTGTGAGAGTGGTTTACGCGCCATGTAGTAATCCTTCTAGTTCTTCTTTTGTAAAATCATACTTCTCAAGACAGAAGTGACACTGTGCCTCCGCACCACCATCTTCATCAATCATCGCTTGAATTTCTGCATTTCCTAAACCAGCAATTGCATCACTAAAACGCTCTTTTGAACATTGGCACGTAAATGTAACAGGCATTTTGCTTAAAATCGTAATATTATCTTCACCTAATACAGTTTGTAAAATTTCTTCAGGTGTTAAACCTTTTTCAATCATTTTTGATACAGGGTCAATAGCGCTAAGCTGTTTTTCGATGCGATCAATTACCTCATCATCACAACCTGGCATTAACTGAATAATAAAGCCACCTGCCGCTAAAATTGTATTATCAGGATTAACTAATACACCTAAGCCCACTGAAGATGGTACTTGTTCGGACATTGCAAAGTAGTAGGTAAAGTCTTCAGCAATCTCACCTGAAACAATAGCCGTTTGACCACTAAACATATCGCGCAAACCTAAATCTTTAACAACCGTTAATGCACCATGCGTACCTACACCAGCACGTACGTCTAGTTTTCCTTGATCATTTAAATCAAAATGAACATGTGGGTTTGTTACAAAACCACGTACCTCACCTTTAGCATTGCTATCAATAACCATAGGACCGATTGGACCATCGCCCTCGATTTTAACAGTGATTTTTTCTTCACCTTTTAGCATAGCGCCCATCATGACACCTGCTGTCATTGAACGACCTAATGCAGCAGAAACGACAGGCCAAGTATTATGACGTCGTTGTGCTTCCCCTACTGTGTCCGTTGTGCGTACTGCAAATGCTCGTACTTTACCATCAAATGCGACTGCTCTTACTAAATAATCATTCATTCTATTTTCCTCATTTCTGATTGCGTTCATAAATTATAGCTAAGCCCTTTAGTGTTAGAGCCTCGTCTACGATATCAATACTCGGTATATCATATGCTATTAAATTAGCTAAGCCACCTGTTGCAATAACACGTGGTGGTGTTGTCTCTTGTTGTTTTAATTGTGCTACGATACCCTCAACTTGACCAATAATGCCATAATAAACACCCGCTTGCATGGCCTCGATTGTTGTTTTACCTACAACCGAACGGGGTCGCTTTAATTCAATACGCGGTAATCGCGCTGCTTGTGTGTAAAGTGCCTCAGTAGCAATAGAAATACCTGGTGCAATAACACCACCCAAGTAATCACCACGCTCATTTAAATAACAATACGTGGTTGCTGTGCCAAAATCAATAATAATAAGTGGCGTACCCTTATGCTCCTCAAGTGCGGCAACCGCATTCACAATACGATCAGAGCCAACCTCTCGTGGATTTTCGTATTTAATGTTAAGCCCTGTTTTAACACCTGGCCCCACCACCAGGGGTGTTACAAGAAATAATTTTTTACACATTTGCTCAATCGTGGCTAAAATCGGTGGCACCACTGAGCATATAATAACACCTTCTACTTCATTTACGGAAATGTTTGCACTAGTAAAAAAGGATTGCACGAGCACCATGTATTCATCTTCCGTTTTACGTACATCTGTCTGCATACGCCAATGCTTCAAGATTTGTGTTTTACTATGCACAGCGATTTTGCAGTTGGTATTACCAATATCTATAACTACTTTCATTTGCCTCACCTGTCAAAATAATAACATACAGCAAAAAGAAGAGCATCTTTCAAATGAAAGATGCTCTCGTGCTTTATTTACGTTCTTCGTCAAAACCTTTTTGTAAACGGTCTGTTGTATCAACATCACGTTGTAAATCTGCAGCAGTTGGATCGCTGTTTTCACCTACTACTTCTTGTTGAATAACAGGTGTGCCTTCTTTTTCAAGATGCACTTTAGTAGCTTCTGGCGCTTTTGGTTCTTCAATAACTGAAGGCTCTGCAATGCGCTCTGGTAACTTCCCTGTATCACGTAAACTTTCGATTTGTTGAGCGTCTAATGTTTCCACATCAAGTAATGTTTTAGCAATTAGCTCAAGTAAATCACGGTTTTCCGTAAGAATTTGTTTTGTACGCTCATACTGCTCCACAATCATTGACTGCATTTCTTTATCAATCTCGTAAGCAATTGAATCTGAGTAATTTTGCTCAGAATTAATGTCGCGTCCTAGGAACACATTACCACCTTGTGCAGAACCAAATTGCATTGGTCCAAGCTTGTCGCTCATACCATACTCTGTAACCATTGAGCGTGCGATGCCTGTTGCACGTTGGAAGTCATTATGTGCGCCTGTCGATACTTCTCCGAAGATAATATCCTCTGCAACACGACCACCAAGTAAACCAGCAATTTTATCTAATAGCTCTGGTTTTGTCATGAAGTAACGGTCTTCCTTAGGAAGCATTACTGCATAACCACCAGCTTGACCACGAGGTACGATTGTTACTTTGTGTACTTTTTCGGCTTGATCAAGTGTTAAACCAACAACAACGTGACCAGCTTCATGGTAAGCTACAATGTTTCGTTCTTTTTCCGAAATTACTCGACTTGTTTTAGCAGGACCTGCAATGACACGGTCTGTTGCTTCATCAATATCGAACATATCGATTTTCTTCTTATTACGACGCGCTGCTACAAGTGCTGCTTCGTTTAATAAGTTTTCTAAGTCGGCACCCGAGAATCCTGGCGTACGCTGTGCGATAGCGCCTAAATCCACTGAGTCTGATAAAGGTTTGTTGCGTGCGTGTACTTTAAGTACCGCTTCACGACCTTTAACATCTGGGCGACCTACTGTAATTTGACGGTCAAAACGACCTGGACGAAGTAGGGCTGGGTCTAAAATGTCTGGGCGGTTAGTTGCAGCGATGATAATAATACCTTCGTTTGCTCCGAAACCATCCATCTCAACTAGTAACTGGTTAAGTGTTTGCTCACGCTCATCGTGACCTCCACCAAGACCAGCACCACGCTGACGACCTACTGCATCAATTTCATCAATGAAAATGATACATGGCGCATTTTTCTTCGCGTTTTCGAATAAATCACGTACACGTGATGCACCAACACCCACGAACATCTCAACGAAATCAGAACCTGAAATCGAGAAGAATGGTACGCCTGCTTCACCAGCTACTGCACGCGCTAGTAATGTTTTACCTGTACCTGGAGGACCTACTAATAGAATACCTTTAGGAATGCGCGCACCGATTTCAGTGAATTTACGGTGATCTTTTAAGAAGTCTACAACTTCTACTAATTCTTGCTTTTCTTCATCTGCGCCCGCTACATCTGTAAAGCGAACTTTCTTTTTCTCATTATCGTATAATTTTGCTTTGCTCTTACCAAAGTTCATTACACGATTGCCGCCACCTTGTGACTGACTTAATAGGAAGAAGAATAAGAAGATAATCACGATGAATGGGATAATTCCAAGTAGGAATTGTAACCAACCGCTCGTTTCTGGCGCTTGTAAATAAGCAATCTTTGTATTTTCTTCAACCGCTTTATCAATGCGGTCCATTAATGATTGGTTAGTGATTGGTAAGTTTACTACGAAACTTTCGTCCTTGTCATAACCTTTCATTTGACCTTTAACAACATATACTGACTTATCAGGTTGTATTGTTGCTTCTTCTACGTTACCTTTATCGAGCTGTGTGATAAATTCCTTGTAGTCTAATTCGTTTGTTGCGAGTTTATCACCTTTAAAGGTACCGAAAATAGCCATAAGCACTAAAAATATTAGTAAATAAATAATGGTATATCGAAATATTCGATTCATCCCGAGCCTCCTCATAAACATACAGAAAAACTATAAGTAAAATCTTAACATATCCTCAATTCATCATACAACGAAAAGCATTGACACGTACAACTTATGTGCCATTTTCGGCTAAGTTGTCACCAATCTGCTTAAAATGAATATACTTCGCGTTTTAAAATGCCGATGTAAGGTAAGTTACGATACTTTTCTGCGTAATCTAAACCATAGCCTACTACAAAACCATCAGGTACTTCAAAGCCTACGATGTCTGCTTTTAAATCTACCTTACGACCAGATGGCTTGTCTAATAATGTAACGATTTTAATTGATTTTGCTTTACGGTATTTAAATAAATCGACTAAATAGCTCAGTGTTAAACCACTATCAATGATATCCTCAATAATTAAAATATCGCGACCCTCAACACTTGTGTTTAAATCTTTAAGGATTTTTACTTCCCCAGAAGAAACTGTTGCGTTACCATAGCTTGTTACGTCCATAAAGTCTAGCTCCACATACGTGTCAAAGCGTTTCATTAGGTCTGTCATAAACGGCATTGCGCCTTTTAATACACCAATTGCTAATGGGTAAGTGCCGCGGTACTCCTCTGTTAGTTCAGCGCCTAGTTCGCGTACACGCTCATCTAGTTGCTCCTCAGAAATAATTACTTTCTCAATATCATTTTGAATCATTAGTGATTCCTCCTCAAATTTTTCGCTTGCTTCAACTTCTTTACTTATTACACATAACATCATATCATCTGTACTTCGTCGCTGTTCGGAAAAGTGATAACTCATCCTCACACCACAAGCCCCAATTACCTCATCTCCACTTAGTAATATAGGAACATTATCTCGCTCGTGAGCTGGCACTTTGCAGTCAATAAAAAGGCGTGAAAGGCGTTTAGAACCCTTCATTCCTTGTAATATCATGCGGTCTCCTTGCAAACGTTGACGTATCAAAAAAGGTAGCTGAAGCTTTTGCGAATTAAAGTAATACCTTTTTGCTTCATAAGAGATGTCACGTGGCATTGTTACACATAAGCGTACACCATTTTCACAATAAAACCATTCATTAAATTGTAGTTTCTTATTTTTTTCATAGTTTTTTGGATTTTGCTGTTGAATATACAACATATGGTAAGCACGATAGGCAATAAAGCCTCTAGGTAGGTTGCACTGCTTATTACCCGTCTCCGTATCCATAAGCTGTAGTAAATCAGCAACTAGCGCCTGGCTATTTGCCACAAGATGATGTTCATAAAGATAGCTTAATAGTAGTAAAACAACTCTTCTTTGTAAAGCGACGGGCTTCTTTTTAAATTCCAAAATTTCAATACAGAAGCTTTTGGCATCTTGTCGTAGGACAATTTCTTCAAAAAGCTGCGTTGCCTGTTGCTGTAAATAGACCTCATCCTCAGCTAGTTGAGTTGTAAATCGGGTAATATTTTGTGTGATTTTTGGATTTTCGCGTTGTAATAAAGGTACAACTTGGTGACGGATGCGATTGCGTAAATAATGTGTACTAGCGTTACTCGCATCCTCCCTAAAAGGCACGCCCTCTACTTCAGCGTAGGTATACAGCACCTCTTTTGAAAACGTGAGCAGTGGACGAATAATCGTCATTCCCTTTATCTCACGCTTCACTTTAATTCCTTGCATAGAGTGCGTTGTAGCATCCTGTGCCAAGGCCATTATTAAACTCTCTAATTGATCGTCTGCATGATGTGCTGTTACAATTTTCGTGGCTCGTTGCTCATTAGCCACTTCACGTAAAAATTGATAACGTTGCTGACGACAAACTACCTGTGTATTACCACCCTTTGTTGCTAAAATATGAGGGATATTAATCGCCTTCATAACAAATGGCAATTGATGTTGCTTGCAATAGGCTTCTACTAATGCGGCATCCCCTGCCGACTCCTCAGCTCTAAGCATATGATCCACATGCGCAACAATTAACGACTCACAAGGAAAATTTCGTAAGCAATCTAGCATCACCATAGAGTCCACACCGCCTGATACAGCAAGAACAAGACGGTCATCTGCTTCAATTAGAGATTGTGCTTTTATCTGTTGAATAATTCGTTGCTTCATAGCGTTACTCCTATTAACTTTTATTCACTATCATATATACTTTACCATATTTTCAAATTGTGCTTGACTTAATACGCATTCGATTGTAATATTTAATTTGTTGTTTAAATGGCGGCGTAGCTCAGCTGGCTAGAGCGTACGGTTCATACCCGTAAGGTCGGGGGTTCGATCCCCTCTGCCGCCACCATAAACGGCCCCTTGGTCAAGCGGTTAAGACACCGCCCTTTCACGGCGGTAACACGGGTTCGAATCCCGTAGGGGTCATTTTATAAAGTAGTGATGAAATAATATTTCATCACTACTTTTTTTATATGAGAAAGGAGCGAGTTTTATATGCACAACTGTGAAGATTTCATCGTACGAAATGATGATTACGATGCATACGTTTGTCTTTATTGTAATACATTTTTAGAAATTGCTTGTACTGATCCGGAATGTTATTTTTGTGTAGAAAGACCGCTACGTCCCTATACTAAAAAACAACATAAGGAAATTTTGCAAGAAATAGCAGCAGCTAAACACCTTAAAACAAACGAAGAAGAATGGGGAAAGTTCTTGGCTTCATTTGAAGACTAATTGATAAGGGTGAGATAAAATGAATCCTTTAACACGTTTATTTTTATTTACCGCACTGGGTTGGCTAATTATTATCATCTCTTTAAACCTACCCGTGCCAGCTATCATTCAGCTACTATTACTCGTTATAGGTATCGGCATTAGTTGCTATGCCTTAATTTTAATCGTGAAGCGCATGCTCAAAACAGGCTGGGACAAAACCCTGCTTATAAATGAAAAGCCCTTGAACTTTTACATGGCGTAAAAGTTCAAGGGCTTTGATTTTTGTGGTTAAAAAAGAACACCTTCTGTTAAAATAAAGTCACCAAAACAAAACTCAACAGAAAGAAGTGTTCTTATGTTTAAAAATTATACCATGAATCAACTGATTTTGCCTCTAGATATTGAAAGCTAATTTGCGTTTCACTCGCTTCTCCGTTCGCGGCAAAGCGAAGGTTGCGAATGAAATGGGGCTAGCGTTGATGGCTGTGAACTTGCGAAAGTTCACAGCCAATCAATAAAAATACCTATAAAAAATTGAAAAAGAGAAATTGAGCGCACTCAATTTCTCTTTTTCTTTGGCTGAACACTAGTTATGTCCCAGCCTCTTTTTTGTACAAAAAAAGAGCCTCACCTAAGTGAAACTCTCACGTATTTAAACACTCTTTTACGCTTAAAGCGCCAGCAAATTAACCGCGTCTTGCTCCACGGCCACCGCGTTTTGATTCTGTTGCACGTTTTAATGTTGTTAAACGCTCATCGCTATCTTTTAAGAAGCGAGCCACTTTAGACTCGAAGTCTTCTTTTTGAGGGCGATTATTACGATCATTTGAACGATTATTGTTGTTGCGAGGACGTTGTGGACGCTCTGGGCGTTCCGCTTGAGGCTTCGCTTTACGAATTGATAAACCAATTTTACCGTCCGCTTCAACATTCATCACTTTGACCTCTACTGGGTCACCGACTTTAAGATGGTCGTTGATGTCTTTGACATAGTTATCAGCAACTTCACTGATATGTACGAGACCTGTTGAACCTCCTGGTAGTTCAACAAACGCGCCAAAATTTGTGATTCCTGTTACTTTACCTTCTACTTTGCTGCCTACTTCAATTGACATAAAAAAAATGCTCCTCCTTAAATTTTCAAAGACCCAAAGGTTTGGATCATATATTCAATTTATTTCTAACTATTACCTTCTATCATTATAGCCGACAATAAGGGTCTGTCAACAATAGCAACAATCACTTTGTGCTAGCATTTTCATCCTCAAGTGCATCTTCTGGCATAACAAATATAATTTCACCATCTTTAGACAATAAATATTCCTTGCGTAAAATCTTCGCAATATACTCATCATCCTCATATTGTGTAATTTGCATATTTAATAATTCTTGTTGTTTTTCGACCTTTGTTAAATTAGTTTTGGCTTCATCAAGCATTGCCTGTTTGTCATCTATCATAGAAGATTGATGAATTAAAGTGGAGCCCATCCATATAATAACAAGTGCTGGGATAGTGAAGTAACGCACAAGACGGCCTACAGTCCTTTTAAACTTTCGTTTATCTTCTCGCTTAGTTTTCTCTTGATGTTCAATATATGGGTTTTGCATTTTTGTAGTTTTACTTTTGCGCTGTGTCATACTATTACCTCCCTATCTCAACCAGACTTCTGCTCAGTGACTTTACCCAAAAAGCATATAATTAAAACGTTTTGCTTTTTATCGGCCAAAAAATACAATTTTACACATAAACTTCACTATTCTTCATCGTCAATAAAAGCACTATCTACTTGTTCAAGTCGTTCTTCCTTTAAAATCGTAAACATGCCTGCCGCTTCATCTTTTTTAGCACTTGGCTGAAGGCGTTCTACGCGTGCTGTTACAATCTTTTGCCCAAAGCGAATTTGTAACTCATCGCCTTCTTTTACCACAGTACCAGGCTTAGCCACCTTACCATTAATCGTAATACGTCCCTGTACAGCAACTTCCTTTGCTAAAGTACGACGCTTAATTAAGCGCGAAACTTTTAAATATTTATCTAAACGCATTATGCTCTCTCCTTTTGTTTAGCTGACTGCCAATAGCTCTCAAGCTCCTCAGCTGTACTTTCTTTAATTGTTTTATTATTAGCGCGTGCACACGTTTCTACATGCTTAAAACGACGCGCAAACTTCGCGTTCGCATGCACCATTGCCTCTTCAGGTGTCACGCCATAAAATCGTGCAATATTAACGAGTGTAAACAGTACATCGCCTAACTCATCAACACGCGTTGCCTGCGTGCCCGCTTGCGCCTCTGCTTTAAATTCATTCATTTCTTCTTCAAACTTAGCCCATGCTCCACTCACATCATCCCATGTAAAGCCATTTTTGGCGACAGCCTTTTGATAATTATACGATGTTTGTAGCGATGAGGTTGCACGGTACTGCTCATCTAACAAGCTTGCTTGCTCATCCTTTTCACTAGCCTTGGCCTCTTGCCAAATTGCTGCAACGTCAGTTACATCATTTGCCTCGGCATCACCAAAGACGTGAGGATGACGTCTAATCATCTTTTGTGTTACTTCTTGTAATACATCCTCTAACGTAAAGTAACCCATGTCCTCGCCAATCTGAGCATTTAAGAACACTTGTAGTAGTACGTCGCCTAACTCCTCTGTCATTGCAAAGTCATCTTGCTCATCCACAGCCTGTAAATATTCGTGTACTTCTTCTAACATATATTTTTTGAGTGATTCATGTGTTTGTTCTCTATCCCAAGGACAGCCATCTGGACCACGTAATGTAGCAATGACTTCTCTAAACGTACGCCATTCTTTAGCACGTTGCAGTGCATCGACTACAGGTGGTACATATAATGTTGTGAGATTGTTTAATGTGGCAACGTGGTCAAGTTCATACAACGGGACTTGGACAAGTTGCTCCGCAGAAGAACCCGCTGCTGTAACAATCGTTACGATATGCTCAGCATCATACTTCTCTAATAGTTTAAGTTTCACTTCTGAAGCGCTAAATGCATCGTACACTTGTGCAATGAGTACATGTTGTTGCATCTGTGCATCGTGAATCGTCATACTCGTACCGTCTAATAACTGAAAGCCTTCAATTGGATCAATGCGTAATGCGCTAAAAATCGGGTCAAGAAAACTTTGACCACCTTCAATTTTCAGTTTAGTTTCTCCGCGTGTTTCAGCCTCAATTAATAATTGTACGGTCATTTCGGCAACTAAGGGGTGACCTGGCACAGCATAAATTACATCCGTTTGCTTAGCAGCCGTTAATAAAGTAGCCGCGATTTCTTCATATACACCCTCAAAGCCAGCGTTTTTAATATAAACTTCATCAAATGAAGTAAAACTTACACCCTCTTGTTGCAATGCCTCAATAACGGGGTGATTTAATGTGCGTACATAACACGCCTTAATGTCTTTTAATTTACGATAAATCCCGATAGGCAGTTGCTCAAAATCACCAGCACCTAATCCTATGATTGTAATAGTATTCATTTTGCACCTACTTTTTTCGATTTAGCCAAAGTTGATACGTCGCAATACGACGACCAAAAGGCAATAAGAACCATTCTTTTTCTGATAACAAACGCCAGCGTGCGATGAGCGTAACAAAAACAAGAGCGCCAACACTGATCGCAACTAGCGCACTAACCATTGCTAGTAAACGGTCTGAAGCAATCGCCCAACCACTTACAACCATACGCGCTGTAAATACGGCTAGCAACATCATTACAAGCGCAGAAATAAGCTGGCGATGAAATACACTATCCGCTAAATGCGGTATAAACCGCTTGCTATATTTAACTAATAGCCAAGCTGTAATAGCTAAGCCAATATTACTTGCTAAAGCTGCTCCTTCTATACCAAGTGGCACGATGGTTAGCTGATTAATAACTAACTTAATAATAAAGCCCAAAATTAATAGTAAAGCTGGCACTTTTAGTTTTTCGAGCCCCTGTAAAATCCCTGTAAAAGTTAATACTAATGATAGAGGAATAATTTGTAACATATAAAAGGCCAACACACCTGATTCACTATTTGTTTTAAATAGCATGACATTAATATCCGGCATAACTGCCATCAAGCCAATAGCCGCAGCGGAACCAAAAATTAAAGCGGTGCGATATGTGAGTTGGATAAAAGGAAGCGCTGAGCGACCTCCTTCTGCTTGAATTTTAGTTTGATGAGCAATGAGCGGTACAATCGCTAATGTAAGAGAGGAAGCAATAACAATGCCTAACTGTACGAGCGGTTGCCCGCGGTCAAATACACCCTTTAACTCCTTCGCTTGTAAGTTATCCACACCACTCTCCACAAGCAGTGAATAAATCGTAAAGGAATCCACAAATTGATAACTCAACAGTAACAAGCTACTCATACTGACACTTAAACTAAACCATGTAACCTCTTTAATAATAGGTAACACAGGTAGCACGCTAGTATTTTTTCCTTTAGCAGTGCACGAAAATTGGCGCATATACCAATAAGCTAACAACACAAAACCTACCGCTTCGCCAATCACTGTCCCTAACACTGCAACACGCCCTGCACTATAAAGTGAGGCTGTGGTTTTCATAATAATAGCCGTGCCTACTAAAATAATAGCGACACGCACAACTTGCTCTACTACTTGTGCATAAGCAATAGGTGCCATATAACCTCTCGACTGAAAAGCGCCCTTCACAACAGCAAACGCTGGCATTATCCACACAATAAACGAGCCTGTGCGTAACAATGGGGATAACGCAGGGTCACCCATTAAATTAGCTAAGCTATCTGCCCCAAAATACAGAGCAATAAAAAATACTGCAGCAAGTGCAACTAAATACCAAAAGACCACGCGCATAATAAAGCGGCGTTGTTGCTCTCGCTTAAATAACGAGGGCTCCGAGTCATTGTCAGCTAACAACTTAGAAATGGCGACTGCAAAACCACCTGATGTCCACACAACAAAGACAGCAATAAACGGATACACCTGTTGATAAATATAAAACCCCTCATCACCAACTAAGTTTTGAAAGGGTACTCGATAAATCGCGCTTAATATTTTAACAAGTAGAGCGGCGACTGTTAATAATGCCGCGCCTCGCATATAGGTTTTCATTCCGAATGGTTGCGACATAAAAAGCTCCTTATTTAGCATAATTCAGTGCCAATAGTATAGCATAACCTCATTACCTACTTCGCCTGTTCACACATACAACTTTTTTCATAGCACACGCAGTTATTTCGGTGTGTTTTTGTACAAAACCCTAATTAAACGTTTATACAAAGGCTTTTATGTATAAAAATTATTATAGAGGGAGGCGATGTATCATGAATATTACAGCAGTAGATTCAATAGCAAGCTCATTTCCAGAACAACAACGCCCTTATGCCACTCACTTAGCACTTTATCCTAAAGCAACTGAAACACGTACTGTCAGTGAAGTAAAAGAAGGCGTCTTTACCAGCTACGTCAAAAAGTCTAATGGTCAGCGTCTTGTTACCCATAAACTTAATTCCAAAGATAAAATTGCACTCGCAAAATCACAAGACTTTGCATTACGCGAGGAGCTATGGCAACGCTTAAACTATAAAGATGGTGTGCATTATAGCACCCAAGTGAGGGAATCATAATGGCGGCAAAATAAAAAGGCAGATGTCACTACATAATGTAGCGCATCTGCCTTTATTATTTTAGTGAGTTTGCTGTAATCTCTATCATAGTCTCAAGCATTGTAAATACATCTTTGCCACGCGCACGATTTTCGTCTAGCGTCATAACCATTTGTGTACCTTCCATACCAAAACCAACTACATTACCAAACTGCATTGATGCTTGTACAACCTTACCACCATCTACTTTACTTGTACCCTCCGGCGTAAATAGAATAGTAATTTTTTTGTTGCGCTCTTTTACTGAGGCAATACCAGCTTGATGACACCAAACCTTCATACGTGCAATACGTAAAAGTTGTACGGTCTCCTCTGGTAAATCACCGAAGCGGTCAATGAGCTCCTCTGTAATTTCGTCATAACCCTCAATATCATCCATGCCCTTAATGCGCTTATACATTTGGATTTTTTGATAGCTATCACCAATATAAGTATCAGGAATATAAGCATCCACTTGTAATACAATCTCCACATCAAGTTTAGGCTTCTTAGTTTCACCAGTTTGACGTTCCTCAATAGCTTCCTCAAGCATTTGCGAGTATAAGTCAAAGCCGACAGAGTCAATAAAGCCATGTTGCTGTGCACCAAGTAAATTACCTGCTCCACGGATGGATAAATCACGCATTGCGATTTTAAAGCCTGAGCCCAGGTCTGTAAACTCCTTAATAGCTTGTAAGCGACTTTCTGCTACTTCTGTTAATACTTTATCTTGTTGATACATAAAATAGGCATACGCTACTACAGATGAGCGTCCAACACGTCCACGTAATTGATAAAGCTGTGACAGCCCCATCTTATCCGCATCATGCACAATTAAAGTATTTACATTAGGAATATCCACACCTGTTTCAATAATAGTTGTCGTCACTAGCACATCATACTCTTCTTCTAAGAAACCAATCATGACAGCTTCAAGCTCAGTCTCTGTCATTTGCCCATGCGCATACGCCACTCTAGCTTCTGGCACAAGTTGTTGAATGATGTCTACCTGACGCGTCATATCTTCTACACGGTTATATAAATAAAAAACTTGGCCACCGCGTCCCATCTCACGCTCAATAGCCTCACGAATTAAGCCACCATTATGCTCCATAACATAAGTTTGAATAGGGAAACGGTTTACTGGTGGTGTTTCGATTACGGATAAATCGCGTACACCTACCATAGACATATGCAACGTTCGTGGGATTGGTGTGGCCGTTAAAGTCAATACATCCACATTGTTTTTTAACTGTTTGATACGCTCCTTATGCGTAACACCAAAACGTTGCTCTTCATCAACAATTAATAAACCAAGATCGTTATACACAACGTCTTTGGATAACACACGGTGTGTGCCGACTACAATATCCACACGCCCATCTTTTAGTTCCTTTAAAGTTTCCTTTTGTTGTGTACGGGTTCTAAAACGTGACAATAAACCAACCTTCACAGGGAAGTCCTCAAAGCGCGCAAGCATCGTTTCATAATGTTGTTGCGCTAAAATCGTCGTTGGTACTAAAAAAGCCACTTGTTTACCATCTAGTACTGCCTTAAAGGCTGCACGAATTGCTACCTCTGTTTTACCATAGCCTACATCACCACAAACAAGGCGGTCCATAGGACGTTCGCGTTCCATATCTTTTTTCACTTCGACAATCGTACGCAATTGGTCATCTGTTTCGTCATAAGGGAAGGCTAGTTCAAATGAGCGCATCTCATCGCCATCCGCTGAGAAAGCAAAGCCTCTTTCCGCTTCACGAGCCGCATAGAGCTTAATTAACTCATCTGCAATATCTTTAACTGCTGAGCTAACACGCGCTTTCGCCTTCTTCCACTCAACGCCACCTAATTTATGCACCTTAGGCTCTTTATCCTCAGACGCCACATATTTTTGGATTAAATCAATTTGATCTACAGGCACAAATAACTTATCTTCACCGCGATAACGAATGTGCAAGTAATCCTTATGTTGTCCATTGACCTCTAACGTTTCCATACCTACATAACGACCAATACCATGGTGCACATGTACAACATAATCACCTGGTTTCATATCAGCATAACTTTTAATACGCTCTGCATTGGTCATCTTTTGTGAACGTACTTTACGCTTAGCAGGCTGTTTAAAAAGCTCATCATCTGTTACCACTGCAATATGCTCTAACGGAAGCTCAAACCCTGTGGATAACGTGCTATTCACTAAATAAATACCTGGCGCATTTGGCATACCAAGCGTTGCTACAATTTGATAATCCTCAAGTAAAGCCTTCATTTTATGCAAACGCTCTTGGCCTTGTGCTACAAATAGCACAGTATAATTTGATTGCTTCCAGCGTGCAATCTCACCTTGCAACATTGCCATTTGCCCTCTAAACTCTTGACCAGGCTTACAAGAAAAACTCGTCGTACGCTTAATTGGTATACCACCAAATGTACGAGCAAATACTGACATATACAGCTTTTGTTGCGAAATATTTTTCATCAACATACGTAACGTACGCGAATTTTTTACCGCATGCACAAGTTTGCCTTCCTCAATCATTTCTACATACCAGTTTTCTTCTTCAGTACGCCAAACATTCATTGTTTCTTGGATACGAATCATTTCGTCACCAATCACAATACCGTCTTCCGCAAAGTACGACTCTAAGTAATGCTCCTCCTCATACAGAAGCGAACCATACTTCATTACATACTGTGGCATTTCACCTGTTGCTAACAACGCAATATCGCTACCAATATGTAACTCAAGTAATTGCTTTGTTTCCTCATTTTTAACAATTGCTAAACTTTCTTCTAGGGCTTTTTGCAGTCTTACTGCGATGTCTTTACGCTTATCAACTGGCAATACTACTTCACTAGCTGGCAAAATTTTTATTTGCTCTAGACGCTCAATCGAACGTTGATCCTCCGCTGAGAACGTACGGATAGAATCTACCTCTGTATCAAATAACTCAATACGCACCGGTGACTCCATATATGGTGGATAAATATCAATAATACCCCCACGCACCGAAAACTCCCCAGGTGTTGTAACCATTTCGCTACGACGATATCCCATTACTACAAGCTTTAATAGCCAGTCAGTGATTACAATCTCTGTCCCTAGCTCTGCTGCTAAAAAGTATGTCGCCCATTGTTCTTTTGGTGCCATTACACGACGAAAAGCATCGACAGGTAGTACATAAATCCCTTTTACCCCACGTATCATACGGTCGAGTGTCGCAATACGCTCTGCGCGTAACTCATGCGAAGTTGTTGCTACATCTGCCGCGATAAAATCATCAGCTGGGTAATAAAAAACCTCATCCTCCCCAACAATACGCGTCAGTTCGTTTACTGTCCGCTGCGCATATAATAACGTAGGTACAATAATATATATTGGACGCTCAGCTGTGCGGTATAGCGTATCAATAAAGGCTGGCTTAGCACTGCCAATTAACCCCGTAATTAGCTCATCTTGCGCCTCACCTGAGGCAATTGTTGTAATAGCCTGCTCAATTTTTGGCTGTTGCATTAATAAATTTTGTAAAATATCCATGATTTCTCCCTCCCTTTAGTAAGCGTAAAAAGCCTTGAACATCACAAGGATGCCAAAGCTAAATGCGTTATTCATAATGGATTAGCCATTGTATTTATTCATAACTTCTAAAAACGGCTCGCGTAAATAGCTTTCTAAAGCTGCTACACATTTATCTGTGGCCTGTGCTACAATGGGTTGCTCATCTTTAGTAAATTTAGAGAGTACATAATCAGCTACCTTCATACCTGCTGGCGGTCGGTTAACCCCCACGCGTATACGATTAAACTCCTGTGTACCTAAGTGCTGAATTAATGACTTAATGCCATTATGTCCCCCTGCACTACCTTTTTGTCGCAAGCGCAGTTTGCCTGTCTCTAAATCTAAATCATCATAAATAACAATAAGATCTTCAACTGCGATATCGAAATAATCCATCATGGGACCCACACATTCACCTGATAAGTTCATATATGTTAAAGGCTTTAACAACATTACCTTACCCTCTGGGCGATGTACGGTTGCATATTGTCCTTTAAATTTAACTTGATTTAAATCAGCGCCCCATTCTTTTGCTAGCGCATCTATTACATTAAAACCAATATTATGTTTGGTATTTTCATAAGGCTTGCCTGGATTGCCTAAACCTACGATTAACTTCATCGCATAAACATCCTTCCTAAACAATAGTCCTTGTTAGTTTACCATAACAACAAAAAAATGGTGTATGCGAATGATTTGCATACACCATAGACCTTTATTTATTCAGCTGCTGGTTCTTCAGCCGCTTCTTCGTCGCCTTCTTCATCTTCAACGGCTAAAGTTGGCGCTGTTACTGTCGCTAATGTTTCTTCGTCTTCTGAAAGAATCTCGAAGTCAAATTTATCACGGATTGATTCTACATCAATTGCATCACCAATACCAAGCTCTGTTACGTCAACTTCAAGTACTTCTGGAATATCAGAAGGCTTAACTTTAATTGTTACTTCGCGGATTGGTTGCATAATAACGCCGCCCTCACGAGTACCTGCTGCTGTACCAACTAAAGCGATTGGTACTTCAACTTCTAACTCCTCTGTCATATCAACAGCTAGGAAGTCTAAGTGAATTATTCTACCTTTTAATGCATCCATTTGGAACTCATTAATTACAGCATTAATTTTTTTGCCTTCTACTTCTAATTCATAAACGCCATTACGGCCATTTTTCTGAATATAGCGTGTTAATTCAGCCGCATTCACTTGTACTGGTGTAGTTTCTTCTTTAAAACCATAAAGTACACCTGGTACTGCTCCTCCGTTTCTAAGTTGGGTTAGTGTTGAACGATGCCCAGCTTCACGTTTTTCAACTTTTAGTACTGTATTCATATTCATAGTCCCCTTCCAAGAAATAAAAAATCCTTTGCTTTTTTTAAATACCCGCTATTACTAGCTAACAAACCTAAAAAAACTTAAAAACTTTTGAACTTACACATCACTATGTATCCGCCAAATTTTCTGTCTTTTTTCAGGCTACCTCTATTGTATATAAGATTTGCCATGATTAACAGTATTCTACTCTATGATAAAAAAAGAGCGCCCACAAATGTGGGCACTCTCATATTATTAATCGAATAATGTACTAACTGATTTATTTTCATAAACGCGTACGATTGCATCAGCCATTAATTTAGCTACAGAAAGTTCTTTAATCTTAGGTGATTTTTTGTCTTCTGAAAGCTGGATAGTATTAGTCACTACTAATTCCTTAATTGCAGAGTTGTTGATGCGCTCAATTGCTGGGCCAGATAATACTGGGTGAGAACAGCACGCATAAACTTCCTTAGCACCTGCTGCACGTAATGCATCAGCGCCAATTGTAATTGTACCTGCAGTGTCGATAATATCATCGATTAAAATGGCTACTTTACCATCAACATTACCTACGATATTCATTACCTCAGCCACATTTGGTTTTGGACGACGCTTATCAATAATAGCGATTGGTGCTTTTAAGCGCTCCGCCATTTTACGCGCACGTGTTACACCACCATGGTCTGGTGATACGATAACGATTTCTTCTGAAGGAATATTTTTTGATTTGAAGTAGTCCGATAATAAAGGCACTGCCATCAGGTGATCAATTAAAATATCAAAGAAACCTTGAATTTGTGGTGCGTGTAAATCTAAAACGATTGCACGAGTTGCACCTGCAGTTTCAAGTAAGTTAGCTACTAATTTAGCAGTGATTGGCTCACGAGCTTTTGCTTTACGGTCTTGACGTGCATAGCCGTAGTAAGGCATTACAACGTTAACTGTACGAGCAGATGCGCGTTTACAAGCATCTACCATAATTAAAAGCTCCATTAAATGTTCGTTAACTGGCGCACTTGTTGATTGCACGATAAATACGTCACAGCCACGAATACTTTCTTCGATACTAATTTGAATTTCTCCATCGCTAAAATGTTTCACAGAAGATTTTCCTAGCTCAATTCCCATCTCCTCCGCAATCTCTTGCGCAAGTGGGTTGTTAGAGTTTAGAGAAAATAATTTTAATTGTGAGTTAGCATATTGATATGGCATGATGGCCTCCTAATTTGGGTTTGTTTATTTTAAATTTAACTTACTTACATAGTTTAACTTATTTTCCTGGCGAGCACGAGCAATTGCGAGTGCTTCATTAGGTACTTCCTTAGTAATTGTTGAGCCAGCAGCAATAAATGTGTCTTCTCCAATTACAACCGGTGCAACTAAGTTAGAGTTACAACCTACAAAAGAATTTTTACCTACAACAGTTTTATGTTTATTTTTACCGTCATAGTTTACAGTAATTGTACCACAACCAATATTCGCATTTTCGCCAATTGAAGCATCACCGATATAGCTCAGATGAGATACTTTAACATCATCCTCTAGCTTACTCTTCTTCACTTCAACGAAATTACCAATCTTAACGTGGCTACCAATTTCAGACGCTGGGCGAATATGCGCAAACGGACCAATGGCAGTATGCTCTGCTACAGTGCTATCTAACACTACTGAAGAATGTACCTTTGTACCATTACCAATTGTACTTGTAACAATTTGTGAGTTTGGTCCAATTAAGCAATCTTCTCCGATTACAGTTTTGCCCTCAATCATCGTACCTGGCTGTAAAACAGTATCACTACCAATTATAGCGTCAGCACTAATATAGGTTGAAGCAGGGTCGATAATTGTTACACCATTACGCATATGACGCTCATTAATACGTGCACGCATTAATGTTTCTGCCTGAGATAAGGCAAAGCGATCATTTACGCCTAATGTTTCAGCAAAGTCTGGTGTGACGTACGCTGTTACAATCTCATCTTGCTTTTGTAAAATCTCAATAACATCTGGTAAGTAATACTCACCTTGTGCATTATTATTATCCACCTGATTGAGTGCTTCAAATAATGCAGCATTATCAAAGCAATATGTGCCTGTATTAATTTCTGTTACAAGTTGTTGCTCCTTAGTAGCATCTTTTTGCTCAACGATTTGCGCAACCTGACCAGTAGCATCACGTAATACGCGACCATAACCAGTTGGATCCTCTGCAACCGCTGTCAAAATTGTTGCTTTAGCATTATTATCTTGATGGTAAGCAAGTAAAGCTTCCATCGTCTCAGGGCGAATTAACGGTGTATCTCCACAAATTACAATTGTTGTGCCTTGCAGATCACCTAAAATTGATTTTGCTTGCTCTACAGCATGTGCTGTTCCGAGTTGTTCTTCTTGTAAAGCGTATTCGCTTGTATCGCCTAAATGTTCACGTACTTTTTCTGCTCCGTGTCCAACGATTGTTACAATTCGATTAACTCCTACAGATTGCACATGATTAACAACATGTTCGACCATAGGCTTGCCACATACTGGGTGAAGTACTTTATAAAGCTTCGACTTCATACGTGTACCTTGACCAGCAGCTAAAATAACTGCATAAGTATTGCTCATCAGTGAGCCCTCCATTAACCTCAATTTCTCTTATGACTATATAGGAAATGGTAGCCATTTTCAAGATGTGTAAGCTTGACAAAATATCAACATTACTACAATTACTTATATCGTCTAGAGATGAATGTTTATTATTATTGATATGATTAACACAAAAAAGAAGCTGTGCTAGTGTAATTTTAGCACAACTCCTAAGTTTCATATCACTATTTACATATTTACTTCGATTAACGCTTCCTCTTCACCAGTTGCATCATCTTCTTGTGTCTCGTATGCATGTAGTATCGCATCTTGGATTTTATTACGCATATCCGAATTAATCGGGTGTGCAATATCTCTAAACTCCCCATCAGGCGTACGTTTACTTGGCATCGCTACAAATAAACCTGCATTTCCTTCAATGACACGAATATCGTGTACTACAAATGCCTCATTCAACGTAATGGAAGCGATCGCACGCATGCGTCCGTCGGTTTGTACTTTTCGTAGCCTTACATCTGTTACTTCCATCTGAATCACCACCTCTCAACTAAGCTGTCTATTCAACTATTATATTCGATATAGCAAAATATTTCCTTATTTATTTTTAAAATTTTCAAAATATTTATTTTAACTTATAATTATGCCACTTTTTCGCCAAATTTACGAATAAAAACACCAGTATATGCATATACTGGTGTTCAGAGCTTATAATCAAATTTGACGCTTATTATTTTACAAGCGCAATAACTTCTATTTCAATCTTAACATCTTTCGGTAAACGTGCAACTTCTACCGCTGAGCGTGCAGGTGTATGCGTACCAAATGCTTCTGCGTATACTGCATTCATTGCAGCGAAATCTTCCATATCACTTAAAAATACCATTGTTTTGACAACATGATCTAACGATGAGCCTGCCGCTTCTAATACAGCCTTTAGATTTTCAAATACTTGAGTTGTTTGTTCCTCGATGCCACCATCAACCATTTCACCTGTTGCTGTTAATGGAATTTGTCCAGAGCTGTAAAACATATTATTCACAATCATACCTTGTGCATATGGTCCAATTGCCGCTGGTGCATTTGTTGTTGTTACTT
Organism: Metalysinibacillus saudimassiliensis; assembly: GCA_000935965.1. GTDB lineage: Bacteria > Bacillota > Bacilli > Bacillales_A > Planococcaceae > Metalysinibacillus > Metalysinibacillus saudimassiliensis. The sequence continues at coordinate 148,849 of LN483073.1, read as the reverse complement.
TTTTCATTTTACTCCGTCTCCTTTTTCGAAAAATAATTACCCTCACGCACTTCAATCGTACGATCGCGCTCATTTACTTCTTGTAGTTTAACTAATGAATAATAATCGTCTACTAATGTTTCATCTGCGTGCTCAGCTTCCACTAATACCGCAATACCTGCTAGCTCACAGTCAAACTCCTCTAAAAGACTCTTCATGCCATTCATTGTACCGCCGACCTTCATAAAGTCATCTGTAATTAACACACGTTGCCCACTCTTCATGCTACGTTTTGAGAGCACCATCGTTTGGATGCGTCGTGATGAACCTGAAACATAATTAATACTCACCGTTGAGCCCTCTGTTACCTTACTATCACGGCGTACTACAACTACAGGTACATTTAAATGACGTGCAATTGCATGAGCAATCGAAATCCCTTTCGTTGCTACCGTCATAATAACATCTATTTTTTGATCAGCAAATGCCGATGCAAATACCTTACCAACACGATTCATATAACCTGGGTTACCTAATAAATCAGTCATAAATAAGTAACCACCAGGTAATAAGCGGTCAGAGTGCTGTAATTCATCTAATAACTCATTAATAACGTCACGTACTGCTTGCTCTGACATCTTCGGAATATATTTCACACCGCCTGCCGCGCCTGGTACTGTTACAAGCAGCCCAATCCCTTTTTCTTCAAATGTTTCCTTAACAATTGTCAAATCCTCACTAATGGATGATTTGGCAGACTGGTATAGTTCTGAAAAATAAGTTAGCGGAATAAGGTGATGTGGATGCTCTAATAAATAATGCGTCATGTCAACTAAACGTTCACTGCGCTTCCATTTCATACGACCCTCTCCTAAACACGAATATTTAATACATAAATTAACATAATTGTACGCTTTTAAGCAAGTGAATGCCTTTCACCTAGCATACGAACTGCGTAAACTTCGTCACAAAAACCTCTTAGCCCATTCACAATGCGGCTAACGCGTAGCTCACTATCAACTAACCCAAACACAGTTGGCCCACTACCACTCATTAATACAGCATCTGCACCTGAGCGCTCCATTAGTGTTTTAATTTTAACCACCTCTGGATGTAGTTTTAACGTGACATCCTCAAGGACGTTACCAAGCGTTGCACACATCGCTTTATAATCACCTTGATCAATCGCCTGTAGCATTTCTATCGTATTTGGATGCGCTACAGTGGCTAGATTTAAACCACCATAAACATCAGCTGTTGATACACCAATCTTAGGCTTTGCTAATACTACCCAGCAACTAGGTGGTGCAGGGATCTCTCTAATTAACTCACCACGCCCTGTAGCATGCGCAGTACCTCCATAAACACAGAAAGGTACGTCGGAGCCTATTTCAGCACCTAGCTCGGCTAGCTCATCAATGCTGAGGTTAAGTTTCCAAAGCTCATTAAGCCCTCTTAGCGTTGCCGCAGCATCCGTGGAGCCACCAGCTAAACCAGCTGCGATAGGGATTTCTTTTTCAATTTTAATCGCTACACCTTTTGTAATGCCATAACGCTGCTGTAAAAGGCGCGCAGCTTGATAGGCAAAGTTGCGTTGGTCTACTGGTACAAACTGATCGGTAGAAGACAGCGTAATCTTACCATCTTGACGTAAAGCAAGCCCTATACGGTCTGCTAAGTCAATAGTTGTCATCACCATCTCAACTTCATGATAGTTATCTTCCCTCTTATATAATACATCCAGTGTTAAATTAATTTTAGCGGGTGCTTTTACATAAAGCATCACGAAACCTCCTCGCTGCAAAAAACATACATTGCTCACTTTTTTCGCACTAATAGTATGCTTTTTATTTTACCATAGCCTGCAGGAGATTTTATATAAAGAAAAAGAAGATGGCATCTCTAAAAGAGAATGACATCTTCTGCAAAAAGTATTTAATAGGTATGCGATTACTTCACACCTACTACTTGTGGGTCTTCTAAAAATGTAACTTCAACGGATTCCGTTAAAATATCTGTGTAGCTGTATGAAACACGTTTAAACTCATCTTCCTTGCGATCTAACTCGACAACAAAAATAGCTTTATATGTTTCACGTAGTATACCTGCGAACTCAACGGTTTTTTTACGACCGCCGTTTGCTTTTACATGCAAACGTTTCCCTAAATGTGCATCTAACGACTGTTTAATGTCTGCTAATGATTTTGGCATGCTCGTTTACACCTCACTGTAGACAAGTTTACCATACAAGGGTATGAAAGTCAATAAAATATTATATTTTAACAGTGTTCAACAAACAATGCAACTTATTTTTACGTACTTCACTATTTTTTTTCAAATCCATGACAATGCATTGAATTATTTGATTTTATTAGGAGAAGTAAGGATGCAAGTTATCTGCTAATCGTCCAAACTCTATGATGCTCAGTGTTTCACCACGACGCTTAGGATCAATATCAGCCTTCTCTAATGCCGCTAAAATTTGGTCTTTTTTTGCTTTTCCATCAGGTAAGCCTGACTGTAAATTGTTTAATAATGTTTTACGACGTTGTGCAAATGACATGCGTGTCACGCTAAAGAAAAAGTCCTCATCAATTACTGTAACAGGTGGCGTGGCGTGCTTAATTAAACGAATTACCGCTGACTCTACATTTGGTTGAGGCATAAATACCGTCTTAGGTACTATCATAGCAACCTCTGCTGTTACATAGTATTGAATTGCGATAGATAATGAACCATATGCCTTAGTGCCTGGCTGTGCTGTTATACGGTCAGCCACTTCCTTTTGCATCATAACAACGAAGCCACGAATCGGTAAATCTGCGTGTAATAACTTTAATAAAATTGGTGTTGTTACGTAATAAGGTAAGTTAGCTACTACCATAATATCTGTAATACCTGGCATTTCACGCGCAATAACAGCAGGTATATCAGCCTCTAGCACATCTCCGTGCTCAACTGTCACATTGTCATAAGGGCTTAATGTATCTGCTAATACAGGTAATAAACGCTGATCAATTTCAAAAGCTACTACTTTTTTAGCTGCACGTGCTAAGTGCTCTGTTAAAGCACCAATACCAGGGCCTACTTCAATAGCACCGCTTTCTTCTGTTAAATCGGCTTGCGCTACAATATTACGTAAAATATTAGGGTCTATAATAAAGTTTTGCCCTAGGCTCTTTTTAAACGAAAAACCATATTTTTTTAAAATCTCTTGCGTGCGAATTGGCGTTGCAATATCTTTATTCATTATTTTCCTCCTGATTTAGCTGTGTTAATGCAGCACCAAACTGCTCAGCACTAATTTGAAACATGATAAGCCGCTTATGCAGTTGCTTACCGTTTGTATCCCCTATTGCTAAAATCTCGCCTAAGCGCTGTCTACGTGCTTTTGCTGATGGGTGACCAATTAAGTGAGCATATAATAAATCATCACGTGTAATCTCCTCAGCCTGCTCTGTTAGGTTTGGCGTATAAACTGCCTGCAAAGCCGCGCGTATATCCCCATCACTCGCATGTTCAATGCCAAGACTTTTGCCATTCTTAGCAATCGCCTGCTGCTTTGGTAAAAAAGCATGTTTTACCTCTGGCACTGCCTGCTCAATTAATGCGCGAATACGACGCCCTGGATAATCAGGGTCAGTAAATACAATTACACCACGTTTAGCTTGTGCATGCTTAATGCGCTGTAACGTCTTAGGTGACAACGCTGAGCCATTCGTTTCGATAGTATCTGCCGTTACAGCACGCTGAATAGCTACCGTGTCATCTTTACCCTCTACAACGATAAACTCTTTTATTTTCACTAGTTGTTGCCTCTTCTCTTCAAACGTATCTTTTTATTTTACAACAAAAGAGAGACAGTTTGTTAGCAACTAACAAACTGTCTCTCTCAATTATTAATTTAATACTTTAATACGTACTTGTCGACGTCCCCAGTTAGCTGCTTCTTCTTTTGAAGAAACTAAAAGGTCAATAATATTACCTTTAATTACGCCACCTGTATCGCCTGCAATCGCATAACCATAGCCTTCTACCCAAACACGTGAACCTAATGGAATTACATTAGGGTCAACTGCGATAACTTTAATGCCCGGGTTCGAACGGATATCAATACCCGTTGCGGTAATACCTGAACACCCATCGCAATACGCTGTGTATGCTGTAGCTTCTACGTAAAACTCACGACCACCTGCTGGTGCGCCGCTAGTGTCATTTGTTGAAGTAGCACCACGTGATACTGTAACAGGGGCTGCTTTAGGCGCCTCTTTTGTACCAATCGCTACTACCTTTTTTGTTGGCTCTTTTGTTACGTTTTCTTTTTGTAAGTTTTTCGCAACAATTTTACCGTTTTCTGTTACAACTTCGTACGTACGCTCAATTGTACCCTTAGCACCTTCAGCAACAACTTTTTGTTCACCTTTAGCTAAGTTAGCGTCATTTTTTTGCTCAACCGCAAAGTCTATTTCTTCTTGCACTGTGTCTACTTTCTTTTCAACACGTGTAATAGCTACTTTAGAGCCTGGAGCTACAAGCGCTGTTTCCTTCGTATTTAAGCGGTCAAACTCATTTAACTTTACGTTATTTTGCTTTAACACATCCGCTACAGTTTGTTTTGTAGACCAAATTTTTTGTTCCTTTTTGTTACCGTCTACTAAAACGATACCAAATGCCTTATCAATTGAAATTGCTTGTCCTTCTGCTAATTGCTCATCTAGACCAACTGATAATTTATCGTGCTCTGTAACAGTTACATCAGCATCTGCTAAAATATCTGCTACTTTTTCTTCTGTTGTCCAAACTTCTTTTTCTTCGCCATCAACTGCGATAACGAATTTTTTTGCCTGTTCCCATTTAATTTCTAAACCATTAGAAATCTCGGTGTCCAGTGAGGGTGATACTTTATCGTAATCTGCAACTTCAATGTTAGCATCTGCTAATACATCAGCTACAGTTTTTGCATGTGTTGAAACCTCTAGTTGCTCTCCGTCTGCATCAATTGCTACGGATTTCTTAGTTCCTTCGTAAAGTACGAAAGAAATTACTGAAGCAAATACTACAAGTGCAATAATTCTTGTAAACATCTGCTTGTTCCTCATTGACCCAAAGAACAAGTTTTTCATGGGTTGTTTTGTCATGAAAAAAACGCCTCCTCAATACTCGCTGAATTATACGGACTAGTTTTTTGGCTGTCAACTACAAAGTTTTAAAAATTTGCTTGTTTTTTAACAAATTATTCCGAGAAGCTAGTATTGATAAAGGTTTGAGGTTGCTTAATTTATTTTAAAAATCTTTTTTGCATTGTTCGTTGTCTCAAGAGCTACCTCGTCAACTGAGATGCCTTTTAAACGCGCGATTTCCTCAGCAACAAGGGGGACTAAAGACGGCTCGTTACGCTTGCCACGATAAGGATGTGGCGCTAAATATGGTGCGTCTGTTTCAATCAATAAATGCGCTAATTCAATCTCAGTAGCAACTTCTTTTGGCATACGCGCATTTTTAAATGTAACTGGTCCGCCTAAGCTAATCATAAAATTCATGGCGATACATTCGCGTGCTGTTTCAATACTTCCACCGAAGCAATGCATGATACCACCTGTAGCAGCTGCATCCTCTTCCTGTAAAATGCGGACCACGTCACCTGTTGCATCACGATTATGAATAATAATAGGCAACGCTAATTTTTTCGCTAATTGAATTTGCTTACGGAACCATTTTTCTTGCACCTCTTTTGGAGACTTATCCCAATAGTAATCTAAACCTGTTTCACCAATACCAACAACCTTCTTATGAGCTGCTAGTTGTTCAATCCACAGTAAATCTTCATCAGTACAATCAATCGCATCAACTGGATGCCAACCAATCACAGCGTATAAAAAATCATATTGTTCAATTAATGCCATCGCACGCTCAATCGTTTTACGATCAAAGCCAACGACTACCATTTTTTCTACACCTTTTTCTAATGCTCTTTCAATTACTTCTTGCAAGTCTTCCTCATATTGATCTGCATTTAAATGCACATGTGTATCAATAAACATGTTATACACGCTCCTCTTGATTTTATGAGATTTATATATTTCATTTGTTTCAAAAACATTACATTCAGATTACAGAAGAAACCTTTTATCCTTTATATTAAAACACAAGCAATCTATTAAACCTATTAACTATCCTTTAAAAGGATAATTAAATATTTCGAAATAATTTCCAAGGAAATAAATAGAGCCTGTAAATGTATAGCAAATTCACAGGCTCTATTTCTCTATTATTTTACTTTAGCACCATTCGCTAATGTTTGATCTACGCTTGCTAATTTTAACACGCCATCTTCGCTACCCGCTAAAATCATACCTTGTGATAACTCACCGCGCAGCTTAACAGGTTTTAAGTTAGCCACAACAATAACTTTCATACCAATTAATTCTTCAGCTTTATAATGTTCTGCAATCCCAGATACAACTTGACGTTGCTCATAACCAAGATCTACTTGTAACTTCAGTAATTTAGTTGCTTTTGGCACAGGCTCACATGCTGTAACTGTAGCGACGCGTAAATCAATTTTCATGAAGTCATCAATTGTAATTTCATCCGATTTCTCTTCTTCAACTACTTCTTCCTGACTTGTTTTAATCGAACCACGCATTTGATTACGGATATATTCGATTTCTTCCTCTACTTCTAAACGTGGGAAAATAGGAGTTCCTTTTTCTGCCACTTTACAGTCACCCACAATAGCATTTGAAAACGTCTCAATTGAATCCCAAGTTAATGCTTCTTCATTTAAACCAAGTTGTTCAATAATACGTTTAGGTGTAGCTGTCATCACAGGCTGTAACATTACCGCAATATGACGCAGGCTTTCTGCTAAATTAGCCATTACAGATGCTAGTTTCTTTTTATTCGCTTCATCCTTAGCTAATACCCAAGGTTGTGTTTCATCAATATACTTATTTGTACGAGATACTAATTTCCATAACTCACTTAATACAATACTAAATTGCATATTTTCCATGCCATCTACATATTTCTCTTTTGTTTCTTCCGCAAATGAACGTAAGCTCTCATCAAACTCTGTGTCCTCTACATCCCCTGCTGGGATAATACCATCAAAGTATTTATTAATCATAGATACACTACGGTTTAATAAATTACCTAAATCATTAGCTAAATCATAGTTTGTACGGTCAACAAATGCCTCTGGTGAAAATACACCATCAGAGCCAAATGGTAACTCACGTAATAAGAAGTAACGTGTCGCATCTAAACCATAACGTTCAGTTAACATATCTGGGTAAATGACATTACCTTTAGATTTTGACATTTTACCGTCCTTCATCATAATAAAGCCATGTGCAAAAACCTTCTTAGGTAATGGTAAATCCAGTGCCATCAAGAAGATTGGCCAATAAATTGTATGGAAGCGTACAATATCTTTACCTACTACATGCACATCTGCAGGCCAGAATTTTTTAAATAACGCATCATTATCTGTCGTATAACCTAACGAAGTAATATAGTTAGTTAACGCATCTACCCATACATAAATGACATGCTTAGGATCCCCTGGTACTTTAATTCCCCAATCAAATGACATACGAGAAACTGATAAATCTTCTAGACCTGGTTTAATAAAGTTGTTAATCATTTCATTTTTACGAGATACTGGCTCAATAAATGTTGGGTTTTCCTCATAATATTGTAGTAAGCGATCTGCGTACTTCTTCATATTAAAGAAGTACGACTCTTCCTTCACTTTACGTACTTCACGATTACAATCAGGGCATTTGCCGTCTACTAACTGATTATCTGTAAAATATGATTCACATGGTACACAGTACCATCCTTCATACTGACCTTTATAAATATCACCATTATCTAAAAAGCGTTTAAAGATTTTTTCAACAGCTGCTACATGGCGCTTGTCTGTTGTGCGATAAAACTCATCGTATGTGATATCCATCGTCTTCCATAAATCTTTAGCATTTTGTGCAATCTCATTTACATAAGCTTGCGGCTCCATACCTTCTTCAGTAGCTTTTTCTTGAATTTTTTGACCATGCTCGTCTAATCCTGTTTGGAAAAATACATCATAGCCACGGAGCCTTTTATATCTAGCCATAGCATCTGCTGCTATTGTCGTGTAGGCTGTCCCAATATGAAACTTTCCGCTTGGATAATAAATCGGTGTTGTAATATAAAATGTTTTATTTGTTTCGCTCAATTTTTTTTCCTCCATTTAAGTTACGCAGTCTCTTTTCATTTTATAGTAGTATGAAATGCCTTTCAATCATATTACATTAGTTAATAAATTGTAATTAAAAGGTTTTATTACAATTTACAAGAATGTCCATGTTCTTTTTTTAGTATTAAGTCATCTAAACACAAATAATTCTTACAATTTTACTAAATATTTATTTATTTTTCTTTTATTTCTGTACCTATTTAATTGACGTTTATGGCATTAGTTGGTATGATAGCTTCTAGACAAACGATTTTGTCGAATTTTGACGAATAAAATATATTAGGAGGAATTTTGTCATGAAATCTACAGGTATTGTACGTAAAGTTGATGAGTTAGGACGCGTGGTTATTCCTATCGAACTTCGACGCACTTTAGGTATCGCTGAAAAAGACGCTTTAGAAATTTACGTTGACGACGACAAAATCATTCTAAAGAAATATATGCCAAACATGACGTGTGCTGTTACTGGCGAAGTTTCTGACGATAATTTCCGTCTAGTTGGTGGCAAGCTTATTTTAAGCCCAGAAGGTGCCGAGCAACTAGTTAAAGAAATTCAATCTAACTTAAACAAATAATCCATTTGTGGCCTTTATTGAAGCACAAATATTTTGTATATATGGCTTTAGAATGAGGTAATAAAAAAGCGATGCTCTAGGGCATCGCTTTTTTTAATTCACATGATATTCCTGATATACATCACGCTTTGATATACCACGTAATTTAGCTACTTCTTTAATCGCTTCTTTCGAAGGAATTTGAGTTTCTTCTATTATACTGTCAACATGCTCAGTAATTGATAAATCCTCCCATGGTGCACGTTCTTCAAGCTCCTCAATTTGAGTTCCTTCTATTATAATGCAAAACTCTCCGCGTAACTCTGTTTGCTCTGCCCACGCTACAGCTTCAGCCATTGTGCCACGTAAAAATTCTTCAAACTTCTTCGTTAGCTCACGTGCTAATACTACCTGACGCTCACCTAACTCTGCCTCACAATGACGTAACATTTCTTTCAAACGATGAGGAGCCTCATAAAAAATCATTGTTTCCTTACGCTTCTTCAATTGCGCTAACTCCGCAGCACGTTCCTTTTTATTACGTGATAAAAAACCATAAAAGAAAAAAGGCTGTGGTGTAATACCAGAGGCAATCAATGCTGTTAAACCTGCATTCGCTCCTGGCAACGGCACAACTGCATAACCTTCAGCTAATGCTTTTGTTACAATATCTACACCTGGATCAGAAATACACGGCATACCCGCATCACTTACAAGCGCAACAGTCTTACCTTCAGCAAGGTACTGTAAAATTTTATGTCCACCTGACTCTACATTATGTTCATGGTAGCTTGTAAGGGGCGTTGTGATTTCAAAATAATTGCAAAGCTTTTTTGTATTACGAGTATCCTCAGCTGCAATAATATCCACTTCTTTCAAAATACGTAATGCTCGAAATGTCATATCTTCTAAATTTCCAATAGGTGTTGGTACTAAATATAAACAGCTTGTATTTTCATACAATGAGCTTTGTTGTGATTTCAACTTACTCACCTCTCATTTGTTTTATTTTTTGTGCGCGTGTTAACTGCTTAAATGAGTATTCCCTCTGCATTGCCTCGCGCTTTGTTTGATAGAGTTCATAATACTTCAATTGTACTGGCAGACGAGCTTTTGTATACTTTGCGCCCTTACCTTGGTTATGTGTTGTGGTTCTCCGTAGCAAATCTGTAGTATACCCTGCATAAAAACTCTTATCACTGCATTCTAGTACATAAAAATAATGGTAATTATTGCTGATCATAAAGCATTTCTTTTACACAGTCGGTATATTTACCATCATCTGTATATATATAAAGTGGTGGTAATATTTTTAAATCAGGCTTACCATATTTAATCGCCTCGATTAATAAAATATTAGCTTCCTTACCTGCTTTAGGATAAACAAATTGTACACGTTTTGGCTCTAACTTATACTTACGCATAGCCTCAATAATATCAACTAAACGTCCTGGTCGATGAACAAAAGCAGCTTTACCACCTTGTTTAAGTAATCGACTTGCCGAAAATATTGCTTCATCTAACGTTAAATGAACTTCATGACGTGCAATAGTATAATGCTCATTTTTATTTTTTTCACTTTGTTCATGCGCTAAAAAATATGGTGGATTACATGTTACAACATCGCATGTTTCAATGCCAATCTTAGCTGGTACTTCTTTAACATCATCATGTAGCATCGTAATTTGTTGCTGTAGATTATTATAGCTAATACTGCGAGTAGCCATATCATATAAGCGCTCCTGCAATTCTACTCCTGTGATTTTTGCTTTTGTACGTGCGCTTAAAAATAAAGGTATAACGCCATTCCCTGAACATAAATCAACAATATGCCCTTTATGATGAGGCACATTGACAAATCTTGATAATAATACAGCATCTAGTGAAAACGAAAATACACTAGGGCTTTGGATAATGCGCAGTGATTCTGCTAATAAATAATCTAGACGTTCATCACCTTGTAGTAATGTTTCCATAAAAACCTCCAAAAAAAACTGACTACACTTAGTATAAGTGCAATCAGCCTCCTTTACCCATTTTGTTTGTTTAAAAAAGCTAAACAGAATAAGCAGTCCTCATCTTTACGCGTGCTACCAAAATGTACATGACATACGTGGTAGCCCTCATAATACAAGCGGGCTAAATTATCATAGCCCTCACCAATATCAGGTGTTGTATTATTTTTTTCTTCCGCTGCTGGTTGCTGCGCAATTACTTCTTCTAAACGCGTACGTAAATGAAGATTTTCTGTTTGTAATGCTTGTTGCTCTTCCATCATTAATGCTATAAATTGCTTAAACGCACCAAACTGTTGCTGCATTGCTTCTATTTGTTTTTCGAACTCAATGACAGTATCAAGAATATTACGGTCCTTCACTCAAGCCACCTCATTAATTTTCTACCTCAGTTTTTCCATACTGTAATAACTCATCTAATGTATACTCTACTGTGCGTTCAAGGTTTTGTAAATAGACTTGAATCAAGCGCTCTAATACATTAATGTTTACAACCTTACCTTTACCCTCTGGCGTTACAATATAATGACCGATATCTGGCATGCCTTTTTTAGCAGCCTCATACTCATCATTCTCATATTTTAAACAACACATCAAACGACCACATAAGCCTGAAATCTTCGTCGGGTTGAGTGATAAATTTTGATCCTTTGCCATTTTAATTGATACAGGGTCAAAGTCACCTAGATAAGTGGAGCAACAAAGCATTCTTCCACATGGCCCTATACCACCAAGTAACTTAGCTTCATCACGCACACCAATTTGGCGTAACTCAATGCGCGTACGGAAAATGGAAGCTAAATCTTTTACTAGCTCTCTAAAGTCCACGCGTCCCTCTGCTGTAAAGTAAAAAATAATTTTATTACGATCAAACGTATATTCTACGTCTACAAGTTTCATTTCAAGCTTATGCTCTATAATTTTTTGCGTTGCTGCATCAAATGCACGTAATGACTCTTTTTTATTTTCTTCTACTTGTACAGAGTCCTTACCATTAGCTGGGCGTACTACTTGCTTTAATGGTAAAACAATTGCATCTTCTTGAACTTCACGGATAGGTACTACTACTTTACCATATTCAATTCCACGTGCTGTCTCGACAATAATATATTGTCCTATATCAAGTTCGTACTTAGCTGGATCAAAATAATAAATCTTGCCAGCTTTTTTAAACCGAACACCTACTACTTTATACAAATGCATACCCCTCCTGCAGATTAAGCATGAGCTGCTCCATTAATAATGAGCGATTCATATTACGGTGCAATTGTTCTCGTGCTTTTAAAATAGCCTGCATTTGCTTTGAAAGACGCTCATACGTCGAATTCAATGCAATATTTTCAAATTCTGCTTGTTTATCTGGAAACGCTACAACTGTTCCTTCAATATCTGCTTTAAGTGCAACAATGTCACGGTAAGCAAATAATAATAAATCCAGCGCGCGTTCAAAATCTTCTCTTTCCTTGTATACAGGGATCCACGCCTCCTGTATATATAACAAAGATTCTTGTACATTTTGTTGAATTGTACCTATTAAGTGTAACACTGTTTTTCGCATCTGTACAAATTGCTCATTTGTACTCAACGTAATGGCTTCATCTAAATTATTAGTAAGCAAGCTCACCGTAGATGCCATTGATTTTGTAATTTGTTGCTCAATTAGCTGCTCTATAATTACTTCTCGTGGTAGTGCTGCAAATTTAAAATGCTGACAGCGTGATAAAATCGTTGGCAAAATCGCTTGGTATTGCTCTGTTAATAAAATCGCTGTGACCTTACCAACAGGCTCCTCTAAAAACTTAAGCAACATATTTGCCGCCGCGATATTCATTTTATCTGCATGGTGAATGACATAAAATTTATGCCCTTGTTCCATACCAACCATCTTCATTTCTTTCATCAAATTACGAACTTGCTCTATTTTAATTGTAGCACCATCTGGATAAATATGATGTACATTTGTGTGATTTCCTGAAGTTACGAGTCGACATTGCCGACATTGTCCACAAGGTTCATTATTTACTACTTGCTCACATAATAAAAGTTGAATAAAAAACTGGGTAGCCTGTGACTTGCCCGTACCTTTATCACCTTCAAAAAGATAAGCATGAACAATTCGCTCACGACTATACAGACTTTGAATTTGCTTTACTACTGTGGGCTGTATCATTTTTATATTATCAATCGTTAACATAATGCCACCTTGTCTTTTTTATTTTTTGATAGATTGTCAAATTAACTGCACCACTTCATAGTCAAATGAATCCTGTGCGGTGTTCCAGTCGAGGCACTTTCTTGGTCGATTGTTGATCAATGAAAGTGCTTTTTCTATTTTTGATGATGTGAGTTGCCCCAAATCCATTCGTTTTGGGAAAAATTCGCGTAAAAGACCATTACTATTTTCATTTGTCCCACGTTGCCATGGCGCGTATGGATCTGCGAAGTAAAATGGGATGCCGTACTGTTTTTCAAGTTCGGTGTAGCAGCTAAATTCTTTTCCGCGATCTGTCGTAAACGTTTGAAAACATTGTCTTGGGTAACGTGACAGGAGCTGTTCAATAGCCCACCTCATTGATTGCGCCGAGCGATTAGGGATTTGAATGCCGACATAAAAACGTGTTTTTCGCTCGGCGAACGTCGCTATACATCCTTTCGTACCGCGCGCTGAAACAACAGTATCTAATTCCCAATGGCCAAACGTTTCCCGCGTTTTAATTTCTTTTGGGCGTTGTTGAATAGACGTGCCAACGTTGAAACGACCACGTGTTTCGCGTGGTGTCTGACGTTTTCCTTTTTGACGAAGTACTTGAAGCGTCACGCGAAGCTTTCTTGAATAGAGCCAGCGATAAATCGTTTTGAAAGATAGTTTTCCTTGAAATAAGGAACCGATAATCTGTTCAGGCGACCATGTCGCTGTTAGTTTTTCTTCGATGACGTCACGTAGCTCATCGGTACACTTAGAACGCGCACCGCATTTTTTCTTCTGCGCAGCCGCGTGCCATTGCGCCTTTTCAGCTGACCATTCATTCAGTCGCTTTACTTCACGTGAAATCGTGGTATGCGAACGATTCAGATGACGTGCAATGGCACGACAAGAATACCCTAATCCTTTTAAAACTTCTATTTTAGAACGTTCAGCTATGGTAAGATGATACTAGCTCATTTCATATGGCCCCCTGTTGATTTTGGTGTAGGAACTTTAATTATACAGGCTCATAGGGAATGGGTCTTTTTTTATTTATTTTTGAGTGGTGCACTTAATATTACAATTCGTCTTTTAAAAAAACCTATGCCATAATAGCACAGGTTTCACATATAGAGATTAATCAGTAATCCTTTAATCTCTCCAATTTTATCAAGCAGATCAATCGAATCTTTTTCTTCATCTAATATATCTTGTGCCAGCTCTATTAAACGCTCATCAATCGTATTAATGATTTTTAAACGACGACCTTCACCAAAACGGTTCCATGTATGTGATTGCTTAAGCTCCATCCCATACTCTACTGTTTCTTGTAAAAATCGCTTCACTAACATTTTAAACCTTGCTAGCTCTCGTAAATTACGTGAGCGAGCAACACGGTCACCTGCTGAAGAAATATCACCTAGCAAACGCGTTAATTGCTCAGTTTGCATTTTAGAGCCCTGCTTGACTAAAACATCACCAAACCGATTTTGCTGATTTTGATTAACTAATGGTTTTGGTCTAGTGTCCATACCCATACGTAAATCTTGATTAATCTTCAAGTAGGCATACTCCCTTCATACTAAAAGTGGTGAAATTGCTCAATCGGTAATACAAAAACAATCGCTCCGCCCACTTCTACTTCCACTGGATAAGGAATATATGAGTCTGCATTGCCACCCATTGGTGAAACTGGCGCTACCATTTGTTCGCGCGCTCTACAATTTTCACGAATAATATCTAATAAATGTGGTATTCTTTCGTCTGCAACACCAATCATAAATGTGGTATTCCCTGAGCGTAAAAAACCACCCGTACTTGCTAACTTTGTTGCTCTAAACTCATTTTTCGTCAAACCATTTGATAGACGGTTGCTATCCTGGTCTTGTACGATTGCGACTACTAGTTTCATAATACAATCAACCCCTTCATTAGAATAGGTGCTACCATTATATCACAATATATTGTTTAACTTCATTCACTTTTATTTAAACGTGCAAGCAGAGCCTGCCAAACTTTTTCTTCCACGACCTCAATTTTATCATCAGCATCAATAATAATTGTACGCTCTGGATACATTTTTGCTACCTCTTTATAGCCTGCTCTAACCTTTTCATGAAAAGCTAAGCTTTCTTTATCTAAACGATTTATCTCTCTAGTATCATTAGCTGCAATACGAGCTAAACCCACTGCTGGCTCAATATCAAATAAGATTGTAATATCTGGCATAATATTGCCTATAGCAAATTGATTAATCTTTAATACATCTTTGATTCCTAGCCCGCGTGCATAACCTTGATAGGCTAAAGAAGAGTCAATAAAACGGTCACATAACACAATTTTATGTTGCTGTAATGCAGGTGCTACACGCTCAAAGTAATGTTGACTTCGTGCAGCCGCGTATAATAGTGCCTCTGTACGTTCATCCATCTCAATATGCTCTGGATCTAAAATAATAGCACGAATTTTTTCAGCAATTTTAATACCACCTGGTTCACGTGTTACTAAAACTTCGCCTAATTCTTTTAGTCTTGTAGCGACACTAGCCAAAATTGTTGTCTTGCCTGCTCCTTCTGGTCCTTCAAAAGTAATAAACATCTCTTACGCCTCTTTCATCACACAAATTAGTTTTTCATTCAGTCGATGGTTTCCTTGAAAATAAGCCCCCACCTCTAATAACATAATGATTTCTTTTGTCATTTCTTTAGTAATTACTTCACCAGCTAAACAAATAGGTATGCCTGGTGGATATGGTACTAATGTTTCTGCCGCAACCTTACCTATACCTTCATATATGTTAACATAACACGCAGGTTTTTCTTCCATTTCAATTGGTGAAAATTTAGGTTGTGTAATAGCTTTATGATAATTAGTTGTAGGAGGCGTAGATTTTAAATAATGCGCTAACTTTTCAGAAGCCAGTTGAACACCTACAATAATTTCTTCAAACTGAAATGTCATTGCATTTTTCAACATAGGTAATAGCAATAATACTTGATAACTATCAGCTAACTCAGCATATATTTTTTGTTTCTCTAATTCAGTTTGTAACTCAAAGCCGGTAACACCTTCATAGCGTACTAATAATTTTAAAGGGTCATCAGTGGTTATAACTAGTATTCCCTTAATTGCTGTAAGTGATGCTATAAATTTTGATTTTATTTTAGTAAAGTATAAAAAATCCTCATCAGTATAGTTAGCCTTAAAATGCCTTGCATCATCAAGGGACGCCATTATCGGATAAGAAGGGCTGCTCGATTGTAGCATTCCCAAATATAGCTCAACTTTCTTTTGATTAATACGCTCACTATTAATATGCAAAAATGCACCCATCGTCATCGCAGGTAGAGTTTTATGCGCAGATTGCACTACAATATCTCCACCATAAGCTAATGCTGATTTCGGAAAAGCAGCTGTTGCACCAAAATGAGCGCCATGTGCTTCATCAATTAAAACAATAATATTATTAGTATGACAATATGTAATCACTTCTCTTAGCTCATTTGCTAAAACACCATAGTAATTTGGCGTAGTTAAAACAATTGCTGTAATCGAGAAAGCTTCATGTGCTTCTTTAAGCAAAGTAATATTAATACTTGTAGCAGTATTTGTAACTTCATCCCATTCGGGCGTAATATAAATTGGTTTTAAGCCAATTAAACTAATAGCGTTAAAAATCGATTTATGACAATTTCTTTGTACAATAATCGTATCACCAGCGTTACAAGTAGCATATAACATTGTTAAATTACCAACTGTAGAGCCATTCACTAAAAAGTAACTACTAATTGTATTATTATCCTGTGTTAATAGTTGCTGTGCTTGAGCAATTATTGTTTCAGGTGAGTGTAAATCATCTAGCCCCGTCAATTCTGTAACATCATAAGTTAAGCTTTCTTTCCACGGGAGAGTAGATAATAAACCATGCTTATGCCCCGGCACATGAAAAGAATAGTTTTTTTGCTCTTCAAACATTATTAACTTATCCACTATTGGCTTATTTATTTGCATTTTTATTCCACTCCTTAATAAAAAGAAAACAATAAAAAAGAGTAACCCATAAAATATGAGTTACTCTTTTTATGCGTGCCTAGCGACGTTCTACTCTCGCAGGGGCTAACCCCAACTACCATCGACGCTAAAGAGCTTAACTGCCGTGTTCGGTATGGGAACGGGTGTGACCTCTTTGCCATTATCACTAGACTATTGAGTGTATTCACTCAAAACTGGATAAACTTCATTGATATTGTAAAAGCTTTTGGTTAAGTCCTCGACCGATTAGTATTCGTCAGCTCCGTATGTCGCCACACTTCCACGCCGAACCTATCTACCTTGTCGTCTTCAAAACTGGATAAACTTCATTGATATTGTAAAAGCTTTTGGTTAAGTCCTCGACCGATTAGTATTCGTCAGCTCCGTATGTCGCCACACTTCCACGCCGAACCTATCTACCTTGTCGTCTTCAAGGGGTCTTACTTACTTGCGTAATGGGAAATCTCATCTTGAGGGGGGCTTCATGCTTAGATGCTTTCAGCACTTATCCCGTCCACACATAGCTACCCAGCGATGCTCTTGGCAGAACAACTGGTACACCAGCGGTGTGTCCATCCCGGTCCTCTCGTACTAAGGACAGCTCCTCTCAAATTTCCTACGCCCACGACGGATAGGGACCGAACTGTCTCACGACGTTCTGAACCCAGCTCGCGTACCGCTTTAATGGGCGAACAGCCCAACCCTTGGGACCGACTACAGCCCCAGGATGCGATGAGCCGACATCGAGGTGCCAAACCTCCCCGTCGATGTGGACTCTTGGGGGAGATAAGCCTGTTATCCCCGGGGTAGCTTTTATCCGTTGAGCGATGGCCCTTCCATGCGGAACCACCGGATCACTAAGCCCGTCTTTCGACCCTGCTCGACTTGTAGGTCTCGCAGTCAAGCTCCCTTGTGCCTTTACACTCTACGAATGATTTCCAACCATTCTGAGGGAACCTTTGGGCGCCTCCGTTACTCTTTAGGAGGCGACCGCCCCAGTCAAACTGTCCACCTGACACTGTCTCCTGCCCCGCTAAGGGGCATGGGTTAGAAGTTCAATACAACCAGGGTAGTATCCCATAGACGCCTCCATCGAAGCTAGCGCTCCGACTTCTCTGGCTCCTACCTATGCTGTACAGGTTGCACCGAAATTCAATATCAAGTTACAGTAAAGCTCCACGGGGTCTTTCCGTCCTGTCGCGGGTAACCTGCATCTTCACAGGTACTATAATTTCACCGAGTCTCTCGTTGAGACAGTGCCCAGATCGTTACGCCTTTCGTGCGGGTCGGAACTTACCCGACAAGGAATTTCGCTACCTTAGGACCGTTATAGTTACGGCCGCCGTTTACTGGGGCTTCAATTCGCAGCTTCGCTTGCGCTAACCACTCCTCTTAACCTTCCAGCACCGGGCAGGCGTCAGCCCCTATACGTCACCTTACGGTTTTGCAGAGACCTGTGTTTTTGCTAAACAGTCGCCTGGGCCTATTCACTGCGGCTCTCAGAAGCGTTAACCTCCGAGAGCACCCCTTATCCCTAAGTTACGGGGTCATTTTGCCGAGTTCCTTAACGAGAGTTCTCTCGCTCACCTTAGGATTCTCTCCTCGACTACCTGTGTCGGTTTGCGGTACGGGCACCTCCTGCCTCGTTAGAGGCTTTTCTTGGCAGTGTGAAATCAGGAACTTCGCTCATACGAGCTCGCCATCACAGCTCAACGTTACAGAGTGCGGATTTGCCTACACTCACGCCTTACTGCTTGGACACGCATAACCAACAGCGTGCTTACCCTATCCTTCTGCGTCACCCCATCACTCAAGTGGCAGGGAGGTGGTACAGGAATT
>LN483073.1:0-125000 GCA_000935965.1 Metalysinibacillus saudimassiliensis | reverse complement strand
CTGGTAACATTTGATGAATGTCGAGTGCCACATCACCCGTACCTGGTGGTAAGTCTAATAGAAGATAGTCTAACTCGCCCCACTCTACATCACGGAAAAATTGATCTAATACTTTACCAAGCATTGGCCCACGCCAAACGATTGGTGCGTTGTTTTCTACGAAGAAGCCCATTGAAATTACTTTAACGCCCATGCGCTCTACTGGGTAAATGCGGTCTTCCTTAATAACGGGCATCTCTTGAATACCCATCATATCAGGCACACTAAAGCCGTAAATATCTGCATCAATTAAAGCTACCTTTTTGCCAAGACGTGCAAGTGCAACAGCTAAGTTAACAGATACTGTTGATTTACCTACGCCGCCTTTACCAGAAGCAATCGAAATAAATTGCGTTGTATTAAGTGGTGATAATAAATCTTGTGACTCTGATTCTGTTGCAGTGCCACGGAAGCTTGCTAATGTATCAGCTGATAACTCCTCAAAGCGAATGCCTACTGTATTAGCGCCTTGCTCTTTTAGCACTTCTACAATTTTCATTTGAAGTTGCATTTGTTCAGGTGTGTTTGTTTTAGCAATAGCTACTTTAACACTGACATGATTTTTTTCTTCTTTGACCGTGACTTCTACAATACCGCCTGTTTCCTCTAACGATTTATGTAAAAAAGGATCTTGTAATTTGCCTAACGCGTTATGCGCTTTTTCAATTGTAATCATAAACCCATGACACTCCCTAACCTCATTTTACTGATAAGTATAACATATTCAATTTCGTTACACTTACAAGATGTTTGCATAAAAAAAGCCACTCTCGCAAATGCGAGAATGGCTTTTGAACGTATAATTGTAAAATTAACGTTTTGAGAACTGTGGAGAACGACGTGCGCCGCGAAGACCTGGTTTTTTACGTTCTTTCATACGAGCGTCACGAGTTAATAAACCAGCAGATTTAAGTGCTGGACGGAAATCTGGATCAACTTGTAGTAACGCACGAGCGATACCGTGGCGGATTGCGCCAGCTTGACCAGTGAAACCACCGCCATCAACGTTAACGTGGATGTCGTAGCTGCCTACTGTTTCAGTAGCAACTAATGGTTGTTTGATTACGTTACGTAAAGATTCGAATGGTACGTACTCTTCTACGTCACGTTTGTTAATAACAATGTTACCTGTACCTGGTACTAAACGTACGCGAGCTACAGAAGTTTTACGGCGACCTGTGCCGATGTATTGAACTTGTGCCAAAGTAATATCCTCCTCTTAATTTCTATTATCCGCGAAGCTCGTAAGCTTCTGGTTGTTGTGCAGCGTGTGGGTGTTCCGCGCCTGCGTAAACGTTAAGTTTACCGAACATTTTGCGACCTAAAGAGTTCTTTGGAAGCATACCTTTAATTGCTAATTCTAGCATTTGTGTAGGGTATTTCTCTTTCATTTCGCCTGCAGTACGTTGTTTAAGACCGCCTGTGTAAAGTGTGTGACGGTAGTAAATTTTGTCCTGTAATTTGTTACCTGTTAAATGAATTTTCTCAGCGTTGATGATGATAACGTGATCACCTGTGTCAACGTTTGGTGTGAATGTTGGTTTATGTTTACCACGTAAGATGGCAGCTACTTCAGAAGCTAAACGTCCAAGCGTTTGGCCTTCTGCGTCAACTACTAACCATTTACGTTCTACTTCGTGACCTTTAGCCATGAATGTTGTACGCATGTATATATCCTCCTAATCGATTAAAAATACCGTTATTTTTCATTAGTCTACAATTAATAAGTTTTCGGGGCTTATTTTGTGGTGGTAATGAAAATACCATTAGTCATCATACTATAAAAAAAAATATTCGTCAAGCATTTACGAGAAAACGCGTGGACAAGTTGCTTGCCCATTAATACCATACTTTTTCGAGGTATAAACCTTGTGGTGGCGCGGTTTTGCCTGCATTCTCACGCACGCAATTTGTGACAGCGTATGCCACACTTTCGATGTTGCGTTTACCTACGCCTACTTCCCACAAAGTGCCAGCAATAATACGCACCATATTATATAAAAAGCCATTGCCCTCAATAATCATATGCAATTCTTGCTCATGTTTTTCAAATGTTAATGACTGAATCGTACGCACCTTATCCACTACGCTCGTGTTTGCTGCACAAAATGCTGAAAAATCATGTTCGCCTACTAAGTGCGTTGCTGCTTGTTGCATTGCGGCCATATCCGGCTGTGCACCCTTCATAAATACCGCATAATGCCGGCGAAAAGGCAGTTGCACTTCTTCAAGCGACCAAATATAGCGATAACGCTTGCCTACTGCATTAAATCGCGCATGAAAATCAGCTGGTACCTCACATACTTCTACCACACGGATATCGCCTGGCAAATTAACATTGAGTGCCTTTTGCCAAGCGCTAGGTGATAGACTTAGCATTGTATCAAAATGAATAACTTGACCCGTTGCATGTACTCGTGCATCTGTACGCCCACTAGCTATAATTTTTACTACTATACCCTTATGGATTTTTTGAAGTACGCGCTCAAAAACTTCTTGTACTGTACGCCCATTTGGCTGAACTTGATAGCCTACAAAGTCTGTGCCATCATAGGCAATTGTCGCTTTAATTCGCATAGTTACCTACCCTCTATAATAAAATAACACACCTGCTAGTGCGAGAAGTGCCACTAAAGCAATGGTATCACGCACATGCCATGCCAACTGGCGATAGCGTGTACGCCCTTCGCCTCCTTTGTAACCGCGCACTTCCATAGCTGTTGCTAAATCCTCAGCACGCTTAAATGCACTAACAAAGAGGGGCACTAATAACGGCACTACAGCTTTAATACGATCTTTTATTGGTCCAGTAGATAAATCAGAGCCTCGTGCCATTTGCGCCTTCATAATTTTATCTGTTTCATCCATTAAAGTCGGGATAAAACGCAATGAAATTGACATCATTAATGCTAACTCATGTACAGGTACTTTAATCTTCTTCAAAGGATTTAATAAAATTTCAATTGCATCTGTAATTGCAATAGGCGATGTCGTTAATGTTAGAAACGAAGTCATTACTACTAATATGGCAAAACGTAGTGAAATATAAATACCTTGACGCAAACCACCTTCATAAACCTTAAGAATGCCCCACTCCCAAAGCAAATCACCTTCACGTGTAAAGAAGAGATGTAATAAGAAGGTAAAGATGATTAAAAATACGACAGGCTTTAAACCGTTAATTAAAAAACTTGGCTTAATGCGTGAAAGCAGCATTACAAAGAGTGTCATCCCAACTAAAATACTATAAGTAATCGTATTATTAGCTACAAATACAATGACAATAAAACCAAAGATAAATAATAGCTTAGCACGAGGGTCCATTTTATGGACATACGTATCACCAGGCAAAAAACGTCCGAAAATTATTTTATCCACTAGCCCTCTCGCCCCTCTCGTAGACGCTCAGCTAACGCTTTCGCTAATTCTTCCTCTGTTAAGCAAACAGTTGGTAGCTTATGACCAAGTAATTGCTCCACTTTTTCTTGGAAGCGTACAATACGTGGTGGCTCTAAACGATACTTACGCAGACTCTCTACATCCGCAAATATCTCACGTGGTGTTCCGCGCAACACATTTGTACCATCATGCATAATAAGTATATTATCCGCATAGCGCGCCGCATCTTCCATACTATGCGTAACTAAAATAGTTGTGAGCCCTTCTTGCTGATGCAAATGATAAAACATATCCATCATTTCTTTTTGCCCTCTTGGGTCAAGACCTGCCGTTGGCTCATCTAACACAATAACATCTGGCTTCATGGCAAGTACGCCCGCAATTGCTACACGGCGCATTTGACCTCCAGATAAATCAAATGGAGATTTATCTAGCACTTCTTCAGACAAACCTACAAGTTTAATGAGCTCCTGTGCTCGTACTCCGGCCTCTTCCTTACTTACGCCAAAGTTTAGCGGGCCAAACATAATATCTTTACGTACCGTTTCCTCAAAGAGCTGATGCTCAGGAAACTGAAAAACAATACCAATATGCTGACGTACTTGCTTAAGATTTTTAGCTTTCTTTCCTGCAGTAACTGTATAATCCCCCAGGTGTACTTCACCCTCAGTTGGCTTAAGCAATGCATTAAAGTGCTGAAGCACTGTCGATTTACCTGAGCCTGTGTGACCAATAATCGCTTGGTATGTGCCACTTTCAATCGCAAAATCTACGTCATAAAGTGCACGTTTTTCAAAAGGTGTGCCCGCCGCATAGGAAAACCCTACGCGTTGAAGTTCGATGTCCATATATCATTCACCAACTCTTCTTCTGTCATATTTTGACCATTTAACGCAACACCCTCTGCCTTTAGGAGACGAGATAGTTTCATCGCAAATGGTAAATCCAGTCCAAGCTTAATTAATTCATCACCTAAAGCAAAAATTTCGTTAGGCGTACCCGTTGCAAACTTTTTACCGCCGTTCATAAATAATAGACGATCAGCTAAAATTGCTTCCTCTAAATCATGTGTAATCGAAATTACGGTCAGACCTGTTTCAGCACGTAATTGTTGCACCGTTTGCAATACCTCCATACGCCCTTGTGGATCTAACATCGAAGTAGCCTCATCTAAAATTAACAATTTAGGTCGCAGTGCCAGTGCACCAGCAATGGCTACTCGTTGTTTTTGTCCACCTGACAAGTGATGCGGCTCATGATCTAAAAAATCCTGCATCTTTACTTGTGCTAGTGCCTCTTGTACACGCAGCACCATCTCTTTATGAGGTACTCCGTTATTTTCTAAAGCAAATGCTACATCATCTTGCACTGTTGCACCTACAAACTGATTATCTGGATTTTGAAAAACCATACCCATTTGTGAACGTACATCCCATAAATTATCATCATTTAGCACATTACGCATAAAGCGCACATCTCCCTGCTGTGGATACAGCAGACCATTCATTAGCTTGGCAATTGTTGATTTGCCAGAGCCATTGTGACCTACAATTGCAATCCACTCACCCTCAGCTATTGAAAACGAAACATCTTCCACAGCATTACGAGGTGTGTCATCTTCAGAGGGATAAGCAAATGTGACATGATTTAACGCTAAAATTTCTGTCATCCTCAATTCCCCTTTTGTTTACTATGTATTGTTCATTATACTCGTTTTCTTACCCCTTCGTGAACATTCGTTTTTAGGTAAATAAAAAAAGCACCCCAATTGGCGCTCCTAAAATAAGTCTTATAATAAAAAAGCGCGCACCTCATTCAAGAAATGCGCTTTATCATTACATTTGAAACGGGCAATAAGGTGCTCAAGCCTTATTACACCAGAATGAGGTGCGGAGAGCTAGACGAGACGCCGCCCTAAGGCTCGCTCATCATAACGCTCAGCTTATTTATTTGTCGTATAAAACATTTAAAAAAAGAGGATGACCGTTCAACCGGTGAACCGGACCATCCTACAAATTCGCGTGTTCGAAGGATTAAACTAGTTCAATCACAACTACAGGCGCACCGTCACCACGGCGTGGACCAACTTTAAGAATACGTGTGTAACCACCTTGACGGTCTGCGTAGCGTGGTGCTACATCGTCAAATAACTTTTGAAGTGCGTAAGTCGTAGACTCATTGCCTTCTTCGTCAGTAGTTGTCACAGTTTCACGACGGATAAATGCTGCTGCCTGACGACGAGCATGTAAATCTCCGCGCTTACCTAAAGTAATCATTTTTTCAACAACTGAACGTAACTCTTTAGCGCGAGCTTCAGTAGTTTCGATGCGTTCGTTGATGATTAAGTCTGTAGCTAAGTCACGTAACATCGCTTTACGTTGAGAACTTGTACGACCAAGTTTTCTGTAACCCATGGATGTTTCCCTCCTTCATTTATATCTGATCTAGCTGTATTAAAAATCGCTTAGTCTTCTTTGCGTAACCCTAAACCAAGCTCATCTAACTTCGCTTTTACTTCTTCTAATGACTTGCGGCCAAGATTTCGAACCTTCATCATGTCATCTTCTGACTTGCTTGAAAGTTCTTGTACTGTATTAATACCAGCACGTTTTAAGCAGTTGTAAGAACGAACCGACAAATCAAGTTCTTCGATTGTCATTTCAAGATTTTTCTCTTTAAGGTTCTCTTCTTTTTCAACCATGATTTCAGCTGTTTGTGCCTCATGAGTCATATCAACAAAGATGTTAAGATGCTCAGTTAAAATTTTCGCTCCTAGCGAAATCGCCTCTCTTGGACTGATGCTTCCATCTGTCCACACATCAAGCGATAGTTTATCGTAGTCAGAAGACTGACCAACACGTGTATTTTCCACTTGGAAGTTTACACGAGATACTGGAGTGTAAATAGAGTCGATCGGGATCACGCCGATTGGAAGATCCTCACGCTTGTTTTGATCAGCAGGAGTATAACCACGACCACGTTTTGCATACATACGCATGCGTAAGTGACCATTTTTAGCGAGTGTTGCGATATATAAATCTGGGTTCAAGATTTCAACGTCACTGTCATGAGTAATGTCAGCAGCTGTAACTTGACCATCGCCCTTCACATCTATTTCGATAACTTTCTCTTCATCAGAGTAAATTTTAAGAGCCAGCTTTTTCACATTCAAAATAATTGAAGCAACGTCTTCTACCACGCCTTCGATTGTTGAGAATTCATGTAGTACGCCATCAATTTGCACTGATGTGACAGCAGCTCCTGGTAACGAAGACAGAAGGATACGACGTAAAGAATTACCCAAAGTATTACCGAAGCCACGCTCAAGCGGTTCTACAACAAATTTACCAAACTTGGCATCTTCGCTGATCTCCTTTGGTTCAAACTCTGGTTTTTCAATTTCGATCATTCAATTTACCCTCCTTCAAAACATCGAATGAATAGGTTTATCCATCAATTAATTAGATTAATTTTGCACAAGACGAATGTACATCAGATGGTGTCACTCAACAAGTTGAGTTAGCACCCATTACACACGACGACGTTTTGGCGGACGGCAACCATTGTGAGGAACTGGAGTAACGTCTTTAATAGCAGTTACTTCTAAACCAGCAGCTTGAAGTGCACGGATTGCAGCTTCACGACCAGCACCAGGACCTTTAACAGTTACTTCAAGTGTCTTCATGCCATGTTCCATAGATGTTTTTGCAGCAGTTTCTGCAGCCATCTGTGAAGCAAATGGAGTAGACTTACGAGATCCTCGGAATCCAAGAGCACCTGCACTTGACCAAGACACCGCGTTACCTTGCATATCAGTAATCGTTACGATTGTATTATTAAATGTAGAACGGATGTGAGCGATACCTGATTCGATATTCTTTTTCACACGACGTTTACGAGATTGTTGTTTACGAGCCATGTTAAGTAGGAACCTCCTTTACCGATTATTTTTTCTTGTTCGCTACAGTTTTACGAGGACCTTTACGCGTACGAGCGTTGTTCTTCGTATTCTGACCACGAACTGGTAAACCACGACGATGACGGATACCACGTAATGAACCAATTTCCATTAAACGCTTAACGTTTAAAGAAGTTTCACGACGTAAGTCACCCTCTAATTTGTATGAATCCAGTTGTTCACGGATTTTGTTTAGCTCATCTTCAGTTAAGTCGCGTACGCGAGCTTCTTCAGAAATTCCAGCGGCAGCTAGAACTTTTTGAGCTGTTGTTTTACCAACACCGTAGATATAAGTTAATGAAATTACCACGCGTTTGTCGCGAGGGATATCAACACCAGCAATACGTGCCATGAGTTACAGCACCTCCTTTAGGATTAACCTTGTTTTTGTTTGTGTTTAGGGTTTTCACAGATTACCATTACTTTACCGCGTCGGCGAATTACTTTACATTTTTCGCAGATCGGTTTCACAGATGGTCTCACTTTCATCTAACCTAACCTCCTTAATAGTCCGGAGTGCAAAAGATTATTTAAAACGGTATGTGATACGACCGCGAGTTAAATCGTATGGAGATAACTCGATAGTAACCTTATCTCCAGGTAAAATACGGATAAAGTGCATACGAATCTTACCAGATACGTGTGCTAGCACGATATGACCGTTCTCTAATTCTACCTTAAACATCGCGTTTGGCAAAGTCTCAACAACTGTACCTTCGACTTCAATTACATCATCTTTCGCCATCTTACTCTGTCTCCCTTCTATATGCGTATTCAGGTCTTGTACGTTACATAATTGCAGCGCACACTTCTTACTCGAAGCAACTCGTTTCAACATATATGTTTGGATTGCATGAGAGATGTTCGAAAGACGCCTCGTTTGGTTTTCGCTTCACACAATCCGAGCAAATACAGATGCTTCCACGAACCCATTTCATGCGCTACTAAATTAATAGCATGCATATACCGGGCACAATATGCTTTTGCAACTCTCAAAAAATTATGTTTCGTTGTTGCTCCCGCATGCTCCCACGGAAGCAGTATTCTGCGCCCGGAGCCGGGTATCAGCTGCGGTTGCCCTTTAAAAGAGCTTCAATATCTTCAAAGACTACCTTGATGTCTTGTTGACCATTGATATTTGTCAGCACACCTTTAGCCTTGTAAAAGTCTAATAGTGGCTGTGCTTGAGTCATATTAACTTCCAGACGATTTGTAACCGTTTCAGGATTATCATCTGCGCGAACGTAAAGCTCGCCTCCATCTTTATCACATTTACCTTCCTCTTGTGGAGGATTGAAAATTAAATGATAAGATGTTCCGCATGTTTTACAAATGCGACGACCAGTTAAACGTGCAATTAAGTCTTCCTTAGGCACTTCGATGTTAATCGTGTGTTCAATTGATTTCCCTAGATCCGCTAAAATGTTATCTAACGCTTCAGCTTGTGGAACTGTACGTGGGAAGCCATCTAATAAGAAACCTTCTTTACAGTCTGCTTGGCTAAGTCGCTCGCGAACGATACCAATCGTAACTTCGTCAGGTACTAATGCACCTTGGTCCATATACGATTTCGCCTTTAAGCCTAGCTCCGTACCATCTTTAATAGCGGCGCGGAACATATCGCCTGTAGAAATATGCGGGATTGCGTATTTTTCAATAATTTCATCTGCTTGCGTACCTTTACCAGCACCTGGCAGACCCATTAAAATGATATTCATACGTTTACTCTCTCCCCACAAAAGTTAGCTGGTTAAGGAAACGACAACCGTTCCCATAAACCAACATTATTTCATAAAGCCTTTGTAGTGACGCTTAACAAGTTGAGATTCTAGCTGTTTCATCGTTTCAAGCGCAACGCCTACTACGATAATCATACTCGTACCACCAATTTGAGCTGATTGTGGAAGGTTCATTACATTAATAAAGATAATTGGCATAATGGCAATTACCGTTAAGAAAATCGCTCCAACAAACGTCAAGCGGTATAGTACACTCGTTAAGTATTCTTGTGTGTTTGCACCTGGACGAATGCCCGGGATGTAAGCACCTTGTTTCTTTAAGTTGTCTGCCACATTTTCAGGATTCACTTGAACGAATGCATAGAAGTATGTGAAGGCAACGATTAAAGCAACATAAATCATCATACCAACAGGTTTTGTATAATCAAAAGTATGTTGGATAAATGTAGTTATATTGTTTTCACCAAAGAACATTGACAACGTTTGAGGCGTAACGATAAACGCCACAGCAAAGATTACCGGAATAACACCTGCTGCGTTTACTTTTAACGGTAAATGCGTTTGTTGACCACCTTGTTGTTGTTGGCTACGACCAGTTACACGTTTAGCATATTGGATTGGAATTTTACGAAGTGCTTGTTGCACGTAAATTACAGCCACAATAACTGCCAGAATAACTAATAGTAATAAACCAATGATTACTAAGTTAATAAATAACTGTTCACCTGCACCTTGGATTTGTTGCGCGTAAAGTTGATTAGCTGCATTGGGAATGGCAGCTACGATACCCGCGAAAATTACAATTGAGACACCATTACCTACACCGTAGGCAGTAATTTGTTCAGATAACCATAAAAGGAAAGCTGTACCCGCTGTCAATACAATTGAAATTGTTACGTACGTTAAAATCGACTCATCTTGAATTAACTGTCCACCATACATTTTATTGAAGCCAAATGACATCGCAAATGATTGGATAAACGCTAATACGATTGTGAAATAACGTGTGAACTGCGCAAGTTTACGTCTTCCGACTTCACCTTGTTTTGCCCACTCAGCAAACTTAGGAACAACGTCCATTTGTAAAAGCTGAACGATAATTGAAGCTGTGATGTACGGCATAATACCCATCGCGAAGATAGAGAATTTTGCTAGCGCACCACCGCCGAATGTATTAAGGAAGCCGACTAAGTTAAACTCATTCGCTGCCTGTAATACACTTGCATCAACGCCCGGTACTGGTACGAAGGTACCAATACGGAAGACGATCAGCATTAATAGTGTGAAAATGATTTTATTTCTAATATCTCGAACACGCATAAAGTTTGAGATTGTTTGAAACATTAAATCACCTCAGTTTGTCCGCCAGCATTCTCGATTGCTTCTTTAGCAGAAGCTGAGAATTTATGAGCTTTTACTGTTAGCTTTTTAGTTAAAGTTCCGTTTCCTAAAACTTTAATTCCAGCTAACTCTTTGCTCACAATACCAGTTTCGACAAGCGCTGTTGGTGTAACCTCTGCGCCATCTTCGAAACGGTTTAAAGTGTCAAGGTTTACAATAGCGTATTCTTTACGATTAATGTTCGTAAAGCCGCGTTTTGGTAAACGACGGTATAACGGGTTTTGACCGCCTTCAAAGCCTGGGCGTACGCCGCCACCTGAACGAGCGTTTTGACCTTTATGACCTTTACCTGCTGTTTTACCGTTACCAGAACCGATACCGCGTCCTACGCGATTGCGTACTTTGCGTGATCCTTCTGATGGTTTTAACTCATGCAGTTTCATAATGGGTGGCACCTCCTTGTTCGATAATTGAAAATTAATTTTCTGTTACAGTAACTAAGTGAGCTACTTTATCTAACATACCGCGAACAGCAGCGTTATCGTTGTGTTCTACAGTTTGGTTCATTTTACGTAAGCCTAAAGCTTGCACAGTTTTACGTTGTGTTGGTTTAGAACCAATCACAGATTTAGTAAGGGTAATTTGTAATTTGTTAGCCATTAGTTAATTCCCCCCTTAACCTAATATTTCTTCCACTGATTTACCACGTAGTTTAGCAACGTCCTCAACACGTTTTAATTCAGTTAAACCTTGGATTGTAGCACGTACCATGTTAATTGGCGTGTTTGAACCAAGTGATTTTGAAAGAATATCAGTAATACCAGCTAATTCAAGTACGGCACGCACTGGACCACCAGCGATTACCCCTGTACCTGGAGCAGCAGGTTTAATTAAAACTTCTCCTGCGCCGAAGCGACCAATCACTAAGTGTGGAGTTGTTCCATCTACACGTGGCACTGCAACTAAGTTTTTCTTTGCGTCGTCAACAGCTTTACGGATTGCATCTGGAACCTCTTGAGCTTTACCAGTACCGAAGCCTACATGTCCGTCTTTATCGCCAACAACAACAAGTGCTGTAAAGCGGAAACGACGTCCACCTTTAACAACTTTAGCAACGCGGTTGATTGTTACAACGCGTTCTTCAAGTTCTGCAAGTTTGTTTGCATCAATTTGACTCATGAAATGTGTCCCTCCTTCTTATTAAAATTGTAAGCCGTTTTCGCGTGCAGCTTCAGCTAAAGCTTTAACACGGCCATGATATAAGTAACCACCGCGGTCAAATACTACAGCTGTAATATTTTTTTCCGCAGCGCGTTTAGCGATTGTTTCACCAATTTTTGTAGCAGCTTCTACATTATTGCCAGCACCTTCAAATCCTGTTTCTTTTGAAGAAGCGCTCACAATTGTAACACCTGCAACATCATCGATTAATTGCGCATAGATGTTCTTGTTTGAACGGAATACGTTTAAACGTGGACGCTCAGCAGTACCTGAGATTTTTGTACGAACACGCGCATGACGTTTTTTACGAACTTGATTTTTATCTTGTTTCGTAATCACAGAGGTCACTCCTTTCTAATGCGGTTTACGCATTATTTACCTGTTTTACCTTCTTTACGACGAACATATTCGCCTTCATAACGGATACCTTTACCTTTATAAGGCTCTGGTGGACGTACAGCACGAATATTAGATGCAAGAGCGCCTACACGTTCTTTGCTAATACCCTTAACAACAATAATATTGTTTGCTGGTACTTCAACTTCAACACCTGCTTCAGGTGTGAATTCTACTGGGTGTGATAAACCTACGTTTAACACTAATTTAGTACCTTGCAGTTGAGCACGGTAACCAACACCATTTAATTCAAGTTTACGTGTGAAACCTTCAGAAACACCAGTAACCATGTTCGCTAATAGCGCACGTGTAGTACCGTGATTCATACGGTGATCTTTCGATTCAGATGGACGAGTGATAGTAATCACTGTACCTTCTTGTTCGATTTTCATATCTGAATTTAAAGAGCGAGTTAGTTCGCCTTTAGGTCCTTTAACAGTAACTGTGTTGCCTTCAGCAACAGTAACAGTTACGCCTGCTGGTACCTCAATTGGATTTTTACCAATACGAGACATTAAGTTGCACCTCCATTCCTTTATTGCTTATTACCAAACGTATGCTAGAACTTCGCCGCCAACTTGTTTAGCGCGAGCTTCTTTGTCAGTTAAAACACCGTTTGAAGTTGATACTAAAGCGATACCAAGACCGTTTAGTACTTTTGGTACTTCATTTGTTTTAGCGTAAACACGTAATCCTGGTTTAGAAATACGTTTTAGGCCTGTGATAACACGTTCGTTATCTTTACCATATTTTAAGAAGATACGAATAATACCTTGCTTGTTGTCTTCAACATACTCAACATCGCGTACGAAACCTTCACGCTTTAAAATTTCAGCGATTTCTTTTTTCACGTTTGAAGCCGGTACTTCTAACTTCTCGTGACGAACCATGTTCGCATTACGGATACGAGTTAACATATCTGCAATCGGATCAGTCATTGTCATTACATTTACCTCCTTCCCAAATTAGGGGATTACCAGCTGGCTTTTTTCACGCCAGGAATTTGTCCCTTATATGCAAGTTCTCGGAAACAAATACGGCAAAGTTTGAATTTGCGATATACAGAGTGTGGACGACCACAGCGCTCACAGCGTGTATATTCTTGAACTTTAAACTTTTGTTTACGTTGTTGTTTAACGATCATTGATTTTTTAGCCACGTTCTCGCCCTCCTTGTCTTATTACTTCTGGAACGGCATACCGAATTGTGTCAATAACTCGCGAGCTTCTTCGTCAGAATTCGCAGTCGTTACGATCACGATATCCATACCGCGTACTTTTGAAACTTTATCGTAATCGATTTCAGGGAAAATTAATTGTTCTTTTACACCAAGTGTATAGTTACCGCGACCGTCGAATGCTTTTTTAGAAACACCGCGGAAGTCACGTACACGTGGAAGTGCAATTGCAATTAGTTTGTCCAAGAATTCGTACATACGCTCTCCGCGTAATGTAACTTTAGTACCGATTGGCATACCATCACGTAGACGGAAACCAGCGATAGATTTCTTAGCTTTAGTAATTACAGGCTTTTGACCAGCAATTGTAGTTAATTCTTCAACAGCAGAATCAAGTACTTTAGAGTTTTGAACAGCGTCACCAACACCCATGTTGATTACGATTTTGTCTACTTTCGGTACTTGCATAACTGATTTATATTCAAACTTGCTCATAAGAGCAGGTGTTACTTCATTAACAAATTT
The DNA here is from genome assembly GCA_000935965.1 of Metalysinibacillus saudimassiliensis. Lineage (GTDB taxonomy): Bacteria > Bacillota > Bacilli > Bacillales_A > Planococcaceae > Metalysinibacillus > Metalysinibacillus saudimassiliensis. The sequence continues at coordinate 111,205 of LN483073.1, read as the reverse complement.
TTCTTTTAGGCGGCTCATTTGTGTACCTCCCTTCTTTGATTAAGATTAGTCGATTACTGCACCTGATTTTTTTGCAACACGAACTTTTTTGCCATCTTCAACTTTGAAACCTACGCGAGTCGGCTCGCCAGATTTAGGATCGATAAGCATTACGTTCGAAACGTGGATTGCTGCTTCTTGGCTAACAATGCCACCTTGAGGATTTAATTGGCTAGGCTTCATATGTTTTTTAACAATATTTACACCTTCAACTAAAACGCGATCTTGTTTTGGTAGTGCTGCTAAGATAACGCCTTCTTTGCCTTTATCTTTACCAGTAATAACCTTAACTTTATCACCTTTTTTTACATGCATGCTGTCGCACCTCCTTGATTGGTACTATCATGAAATTAAAGAACTTCTGGAGCTAAAGAAACGATTTTCATGAAGTTGCTGTCACGTAATTCACGTGCAACAGGTCCGAAAATACGAGTTCCGCGTGGTGATTTATCATCACGAACAATTACACATGCGTTCTCATCAAACTTGATGTATGTTCCATCTTTACGGCGAACACCAGACTTTGTACGAACGATTACAGCCTTAACGACTTCACCCTTCTTGACAACGCCACCTGGTGTTGCTTTCTTAACTGTGCACACGACGATATCGCCGATGTTAGCAGTTTTACGTCCCGTACCACCAAGTACTTTGATTGTAAGAACTTCACGTGCACCTGAGTTGTCAGCAACTTTCATACGACTTTCTTGTTGGATCACTTAGGTTACCTCCCTTCGGAATATGGTTGTTCCGAAATAGTTATTAAATAATAACCGCTTTTTCTACAACTTCGATTAAACGGAAACGTTTAGTAGCTGATAGCGGGCGAGTTTCCATGATACGTACAATATCACCGATTTTCGCTTGGTTTTGCTCATCATGAGCTTTGAATTTTTTCGAGTATTTTACACGTTTGCCGTAAAGCTTGTGCTTTTTGTGAGTTTCTACTAAAACAGTAACAGTTTTGTCCATTTTGTCAGATACTACACGACCTGTGTATACTTTGCGTTGGTTACGCTCAGTCATGCCTGAAAACCTCCTTCTTTATCAGTTGTTTGCACTGATTTCTCTTTCACGAATCACAGTTTTCATACGCGCAATCGCTTTGCGAACTTCGCGAATGCGAGCTGTGTTTTCTAATTGACCAGTCGCCAATTGGAAGCGAAGGTTGAAAAGCTCTTCTTTCAGTGATTTCACTTTTGTCTCCAATTCTGGAGTTCCAAGTTCACGGATTTCTTTAGCTTTCATTAGATTCACCACCAGTTTCTTGACGTTTAATTACTTTACATTTAACAGGCAATTTATGCGCTGCTAAGCGTAAGGCTTCACGTGCAGTTTCTTCAGATACACCAGCAATTTCAAACATTACTTTACCTGGTTTTACTACTGCTACCCAACCTTCAGGAGCACCTTTACCAGAACCCATTCGGACTTCTAGAGGTTTTTTCGTGTAAGGTTTGTGTGGGAAAATTTTAATCCATACTTTACCGCCACGTTTCATATAACGTGTCATTGCAATACGTGCAGACTCAATTTGACGGTTAGTGATCCAGCTAGCTGTTTGAGCTTGTAAACCGAATTCACCGAATGTTACTTCTTTACCGCCTTTTGCTTGTCCGCGCATGCTGCCGCGGTGTTCACGACGGTACTTTACGCGTTTAGGCAATAACATATTATTTGCCTCCTTCCACAGAGTTCTTCTTAGTAGGAAGGACCTCGCCACGATAAATCCATACTTTAACACCTAACTTACCATAAGTTGTGTCAGCTTCTGCGTGAGCATAATCGATGTCTGCACGAAGAGTATGAAGTGGAACAGTTCCCTCACTATAGTGTTCAGCACGCGCGATATCCGCGCCACCTAAACGACCTGATACTTGTGTTTTAATCCCTTTAGCGCCAGCACGCATTGTGCGTTGGATCGCTTGCTTTTGAGCACGACGGAATGAAACACGGTTTTCTAATTGACGAGCAATATTTTCTGCTACAAGACGAGCATCTAAATCTGCGCGTTTAATTTCGATAATGTTAATGTGTACACGTTTACCAGTTAGTTCACCAAGTTTTTTGCGTAATGCTTCAACTTCTGAACCACCTTTACCGATAACCATACCTGGTTTAGCAGTGTGTACTGTTACGTTAAGACGATTTGTTGCACGTTCGATTTCTACTTTAGATAAAGAAGCTTCTTTTAGCGCTTTTTCAAGGTAGTCACGAACTTTGATGTCTTCATGAAGTAGAGTTGCATAGTCTTTCTCAGCATACCATTTAGACTCCCAGTCACGAATAACACCAATACGTAGACCTATTGGATGTATTTTTTGACCCACAGATTACCCCTCCTTCTTCTCTGATACCACTAACGTAATGTGGCTAGTACGTTTGTTGATTGCGCTTGCGCGTCCTTGAGCTCGTGGACGGAAACGTTTTAATGTTGGACCTTCATCAACGAAAACCTCAGAAACGACTAGGTTGTTGATATCTAAGTCATAGTTATGCTCAGCGTTTGCAACTGCAGATTTTAATACTTTCTCAACGACTGGAGACGCCGCTTTTGGAGTATGACGTAAAATTGCAACTGCTTCACCAACTTGCTTGCCTCGGATTAAGTCTACTACTAGACGAACCTTACGAGGAGCAATGCGCACTGTACGAGCGATAGCTTTAGCTTGTGTCATTAGGATTTACCTCCTCTCAAAATTAGCGTCGTGTTTTCTTATCATCTGCACCGTGACCTTTGTAAGTACGTGATGGTGCGAATTCGCCTAGTTTATGACCTACCATATCTTCAGTTACGTATACAGGAACGTGTTTACGTCCATCATATACAGCGATTGTTAAACCGATGAAGTTAGGGAAAATAGTAGAACGGCGTGACCAAGTTTTAATAACTTGTTTCTTTTCAGATCCTTCTTGTGCTTCCACTTTTTTCATTAAGTGATCATCCACAAAAGGTCCTTTTTTCAAGCTGCGACCCATTTAGGAACCTCCCTCCGTGATTCCACCACGGCTCTGTTAACGAACCGTAGTCCTATCACATTATTTTTTGCGACGACGAATAATAAGGCTGTCGGATTTAGCTTTTTTGTTACGAGTTTTTAAACCAAGAGCTGGTTTACCCCATGGTGTCATTGGAGATGGACGACCGATTGGTGTACGTCCTTCACCACCACCGTGTGGGTGATCGTTAGGGTTCATTACAGAACCACGTACAGTTGGGCGTTTACCTAACCAACGAGTACGACCGGCTTTACCGATGTTTACTAATTCATGTTGTTCATTACCAACTTGACCAATTGTAGCACGGCAAGTAGCTAATACTAAACGTACTTCACCTGATTGTAAACGTACGATTACGTATTTGCCTTCACGCCCTAAAATTTGTGCAGATGTACCTGCAGAACGTACAAGTTGACCACCTTTACCAGGTTTTAACTCGATGTTATGGATTGTTGTACCCATTGGAATGTTAGCTAAAGGTAATGCGTTACCTACTTTAATATCAGCATCAGAACCAGATACGATTGTTTGACCAACCTCTAATCCTTTAGGTGCTAAGATATAAGTTTTAGCTCCATCAGCATAGTTAATTAATGCGATGTTTGCAGAACGGTTTGGATCGTACTCGATTGTAGCAACGCGTCCTGGAATGCCATCTTTGATTCGTTTGAAATCAATGACACGGTATTGGCGCTTATGGCCGCCACCATTATGACGAACAGTGATTTTACCTTGGTTATTACGACCAGCTTTGCGTTTTGTCGGTTGAAGCAATGATTTCTCAGGCTTGTTAGTTGTGATTTCCGCAAAGTCTAATGATGTCATGTTACGACGTCCATTAGTGGTAGGTTTGTACTTTTTAATCGCCATGTGTTTTCCCTCCTTCTTGAAAATTCAAATCCTTATCGGATATTACATTTCAAATAATTCGATTTCGTTGCTATCCGCTGTTAATTTAACGATAGCTTTACGGCGTTTGTTTGTGTATCCAGCATAACGGCCAACGCGTTTGAATTTACCTTTGTAGTTCATGATGTTGACTTTGTCAACTTTCACGCCAAAGATTTCTTCAACTGCATCTTTAACTTGAGTTTTATTAGCGCGAGTGTCTACTTCGAAAGTATACTTTTTCTCTGCCATAAGTTCTGAAGAACGCTCAGTAATGACCGGACGTTTTAAAATATCACGTGCTTCCATTATCCAAGCACCTCCTCGATTTTTTCTACTGCAGACTTAGTGAATACGACTTTGTCGTTTCCTAATAAGTCAAGTACGTTAATACCTGCAGCTGTAATTACTGTAACACCAGGGATGTTACGAGCAGATAATGCTACGTTTTCATCTAGGTCAGCAGTTACGAATAGAGCTTTCTTTTCGATAGAAAGATCTTTTAATACCTGAGTGAAGTCTTTAGTTTTTGGTGCAGCTAATGTTAATGCATCAAGAACTACAAAGCTTTCCTCTGCTACTTTAGTAGAAAGTGCAGATTTAAGAGCTAAACGACGAACTTTCTTAGGCATTTTGAAGCTATAGCTACGTGGTGTAGGACCAAATACAACACCACCGCCACGCCATTGTGGTGAACGGATAGAACCTTGACGCGCGCGTCCAGTTCCTTTTTGGCGCCATGGTTTACGGCCACCGCCAGCAACTTCAGAGCGGTTTTTTACTTTGTGGTTACCTTGACGTAGTGAAGCGCGTTGTGCGATTACTGCGTCGAATAATACTGCTTCATTTGGCTCGATACCGAAGATAGCTTCGTTTAATTCGATTTCTCCAACTGAAGAACCTGTTTGACTAAGTACGGCTACTTTTGTCATTCCTGTTTCCTCCTTCCTTGTAATGATTAGTTAGCTTTAATTGCAGTCTTAACTGTAACTAGAGCTTTTTTAGAACCAGGAACATTACCTTTTACTAATAATAAGTTACGCTCTGCGTCTACTTTCACAACTGTTAAGTTTTGAATAGTAACTACAACGCCACCCATTTGACCAGGTAATTTCTTTTGTTTAAATACGCGGTTCGGAGCTACAGGGCCCATTGAACCAGGACGACGGTGGTAACGAGAACCGTGGGACATTGGTCCACGTGATTGTCCGTGGCGTTTAATAACACCTTGGAAACCTTTACCTTTTGTAACACCTGTTACATCAATTACATCGCCTTCTGCGAAAATTTCTACTTTGACTTCTTGACCAACCTCGTACTCGTCAACGTTTACATTGCGGAACTCGCGAATGAAGCGCTTAGGAGCAGTGTTTGCTTTAGCTACGTGTCCTTTAGCAGGTTTGTTAGATAACTTTTCACGTTTATCTTCAAAGCCTAACTGAACAGCGTTGTAGCCGTCTGTTTCAACAGTTTTCTTTTGAAGTACTACGTTTGCAGCAGCTTCAATAACTGTTACTGGGATTAAATCACCGTTTTCAGCAAATACTTGCGTCATACCGATTTTTCTTCCTAAGATTCCTTTGGCCATTGGTCACACCTCCTGTAATTTTTAAGAAAATAATTTTTTATATTGGGTTTTACCATTAAAGTTTGATTTCAATATCAACGCCAGATGGTAAGTCTAATTTCATTAATGCATCCGCAGTTTGTCGCGTAGGATTAACGATATCGATTAGACGTTTATGCGTACGCATTTCGAATTGTTCACGAGAATCTTTGTACTTGTGAACCGCACGTAGAATTGTGTACACAGACTTCTCAGTTGGAAGTGGAATCGGACCTGATACACTTGCACCTGAACGTTTCGCAGTTTCCACAATTTTTTCAGCAGACTGATCTAAAATACGGTGATCATATGCTTTTAAACGGATACGAATTTTTTGTTTTGCCATTATTTTCCCTCCTTCTCGCCTATTTTCTAGACATTCTCCACGAAAATTATCCAACACAGCGCCATGGCAAAGCGGCCGGGTGTGTCGGCAACCTCTCGCTTCATCGCAGTCAAAGACCAACATTCAACATTATATACAATAAAAAAAGAATAAGCAATACTTTTCGCTAAATTCTTTTCCATGTTGACTATCTTATATTAAATAATTTTACCGTTTATTATTTTATAAAATCTCACAGCAAATTGCAACTATAAAGGTACAAAAAATAAAAAAACCTTTACGCTCATGAACGTAAAGGTCATTCTCTTCTTATTATAATACAAATGACACTGCAAACCAGCCAAGTACAATTAAAGGAATGTTAATAAAAATAAACGTTGGTACACATGTATCCCAAATGTGATTATGCTGACCATCTACATTTAAACCTGAAGTAGGCCCGAGTGTTGTATCGGATGCTGGCGAACCAGCATCGCCTAATGCACCTGCTGTACCAATTAAACAAATAATTGCTAACGGACTCAACCCTAACTCTAATGATAATGGAACAAATAATGCTGCAATAATTGGGATTGTAGCAAACGATGAGCCTATCCCCATCGTAACAATTAATCCAACAATCAGCATACCAAAGACCGCTAAACTCACATTGCCATTTAAAACATCTAACGCGCCAGTTACTAATGTATCCACATCACCTGTGGCATTAATTACACTTGCAAAGCCATTAGCTGCAATCATAACAAATCCAATAAAAGACATCATACGCATACCATCAGTTAAAATTTCATCAGCTTCACGCCATTTTAATGCACCTGTAATATACATTGTAATAATCCCAGCCATTGCGCCTACAATCATTGATTCTGTTTTGATTTGAACTGCCAGCGCCGCAATTAACGCCATAATAGTTGCTACAATTAACCACGGAGATACTTGTTTCACTTCAATTTCAGTTGCTGACTGTGTTTCCTTGTAGTGACGCGGCTTACGATACACAAACATCGCGAGAAACATACCTGCTACCATACCGCCAATAGGAATGGCCATAGCTTTAGGAACGTCACTTAACTCAGCTAGCATACCAGCACTCGTAATTTGAGTAGTAATAATATTTTGGAAAATAAAACCGAAGCCAAATGGTACAAAACTATATGTCCCTACAAGCCCTACTGCGATAATCACCGCAATAATTCTTCGATCCACTTGTAGTACATTTAATATTTTTAAAATGGGTGGGACTAATAAAGGAATAAAAGCTATATGAATAGGAATCAAATTTTGTGACATGATAGCCATCGCAAATATACTAAAAAAGATTAATGCTTTAATTAAATTTTTGCGCGTAGCACCTTCTTTACCTGCTAATAAAACAACTACTTTAGCAATAAGCACATCTGTAATACCCGTTTTTGCAATTGCTACTGCAAAACCACCTAATAAGGCATAACTCAATGCAATGACAGCTCCACCGCCTAGGCCGTCTGTAAATGCCTTTACGGTTTCAGCAATCGTTAAATCACTTACTATACCACCAGCAAAAGCCCCTACCACTAAAGATAGCACTACATTTATACGCAATAAACTTAAAATCAACATTACAGCTACTGCCACTATTACCGCATTCATATCAACACCACTTTCATTCACTAATGTACTAACATGTTAAATTATTTTATTTTACATGTCAATACAAAAAAACCAACTCGCGAGCGTCCCCACGAGTTGGTTGAAATTTAGCCTAAGCTAAAATTATTTACTGATAGTTGCTACAACGCCAGCGCCTACAGTACGTCCACCCTCACGGATAGAGAACTTAGTACCTTCTTCGATAGCGATTGGAGAGATAAGCTCAACATCCATTTCGATGTTGTCGCCAGGCATAACCATTTCTACGCCTTCTGGTAAGTTACAAACACCAGTTACGTCAGTTGTACGGAAGTAGAACTGAGGACGGTAGTTTGAGAAGAATGGAGTATGACGTCCACCCTCTTCTTTTGATAATACATAAACTTCAGCTTTGAAGTTAGTATGTGGAGTGATTGAACCTGGTTTAGCTAATACTTGACCACGTTGGATATCTTCACGTGCAACACCACGTAATAAAGCACCAATGTTGTCACCAGCTTCAGCGTAGTCTAGTAACTTACGGAACATTTCTACACCTGTAACTGTTGTTTGTTTAGCTTCTTCAGTAATACCAACGATTTCAACTACATCGCCGACTTTAATTTGGCCACGTTCAACACGACCAGTTGCTACTGTACCACGACCAGTGATAGAGAATACGTCCTCTACTGGCATCATGAATGGTTTGTCAGTTTGACGTTCAGGAGTTGGGATGTAAGAATCTACAGCGTCCATTAACTCAATGATTTTTTCTTCCCATTCTGGTTCGCCTTCAAGTGCTTTAAGAGCTGAACCTTTGATTACAGGAATATCGTCGCCTGGGAAGTCATATTCAGATAGTAGGTCACGGATTTCCATTTCTACTAATTCTAATAATTCTTCGTCATCAACCATATCACATTTGTTCATGAATACTACTAGGTAAGGAACACCTACTTGACGTGATAAAAGGATATGCTCACGAGTTTGTGGCATTGGACCATCAGCAGCAGATACTACTAAGATACCGCCATCCATTTGTGCAGCACCAGTGATCATGTTTTTAACATAGTCGGCGTGACCTGGGCAGTCTACGTGTGCGTAGTGACGAGTTTCAGTTTCGTATTCAACGTGTGATGTATTGATTGTAATACCACGTTCTTTTTCTTCTGGTGCGTTATCTACGTCAGCGTATGATTTAGCTTCGCCACCCATTTTTTTAGAAAGAACTGTAGCGATTGCTGCAGTTAAAGTTGTTTTACCATGGTCAACGTGTCCGATTGTACCAACGTTAGCATGCGTTTTCGAGCGATCAAATTTTTCTTTAGCCATTAGAGATTTCCTCCTCAAATTTAAGTGTGTATTTTAATTTATGGTATGTTGCTATGGTGCGAGAGGGCCCTTCTCACACCGTACAATCATAGCTTACAAATTAGTTATACTTTATGCAAGGTGATTTTTCAATTATTCACCTTTATTTTTTTTGATGATGTCTTCAGAGATAGATTTTGGCACTTCTTCATAGTGATCAAATACCATTGAGAATGTACCGCGACCTTGAGTTGAAGAACGTAAAGTAGTAGCGTAACCAAACATTTCTGCAAGTGGTACCATAGCGCGAACAACTTGAGCGTTACCGCGAGCTTCCATACCTTCTACGCGACCACGACGAGAAGTGATGTTACCCATAACGTCACCAAGATATTCTTCTGGCATTACAACTTCTACTTTCATGATTGGCTCTAAAAGAACCGGGTTACATTTAGAAATCGCATTTTTAAGAGCCATAGATGCAGCAATTTTGAATGCCATTTCGTTTGAGTCTACATCATGGTAAGAACCATCATATAGTTTTGCTTTAATGTCGATTAATGGGTAACCAGCGATTACACCGTTGTTTAACGAGTCACGAAGACCTGCTTCAACAGCCGGGATGTATTCACGTGGTACTACACCACCAACAACAGCGTTTTGGAATTCGAAACCTTTACCTTCTTCGTTAGGTGAGAATTCAATCCATACGTGACCGAATTGACCACGACCACCAGATTGGCGGACGAATTTACCCTCAACTTGCGCAGAACTACGGAAAGTTTCACGGTAAGATACTTGTGGAGCACCCACGTTAGCATCTACCTTGAATTCACGGCGCATACGGTCAACTAAGATATCAAGGTGAAGTTCACCCATACCAGAGATGATTGTTTGACCAGTTTCTTGGTCAGTATGTGCACGGAAAGTTGGATCTTCTTCTTGTAGTTTAGCTAATGCTTGACCCATTTTATCTTGGTCAGCTTTAGATTTTGGTTCTACAGAAAGAGAGATTACTGGCTCTGGGAATTCCATAGACTCAAGGATTACTAAATCCTTTTCGTCACATAGTGTATCACCAGTAGTTGTATCTTTAAGACCTACCGCTGCTGCGATATCTCCTGCGAATACTTCACTAATTTCTTCACGAGAGTTAGCATGCATTTGTAGGAGACGACCTACACGCTCACGCTTACCTTTAGAAGAGTTTTGTACATACGAACCTGATTGTAGGATACCTGAGTAAACACGGAAGAAAGTTAATTTACCTACGAATGGGTCAGTCATTACTTTAAACGCAAGAGCTGAGAATGGCTCTTCGTCTGAAGAGTGACGGATAACTTCTTCATCTGAGTCTGGACGGATACCAGTAATAGCAGGCACGTCAGTTGGCGCTGGTAGGTAAGCTACAGCAGCATCTAACATTTTACGTACACCTTTGTGTTTGAAAGCAGTACCACACAGTACTGGGTAGAACTCTACAGCGATAGTAGCTTTACGGATAGCCGCAACTAGCTCTTCATTAGAAATTTCTTCACCAGCGAAGTATTTTTCCATGATATCTTCATTAACTTCGGCAATGCCTTCGATTAACTTTTCACGGTATTCTTCTGCTTGTGCTTTGTACTCTTCAGGAATTTCGCCTTCAGTAACTTCTGTACCTAAGTCGTTTCCGTAGAAAGTAGCTTTCATTTCAACTAAGTCAATGATACCGCTGAACTCGTCTTCGGCACCGATTGGTAATTGAATTGGGTGAGCATTAGCTTCTAAACGATCATGTAGTGTACCTACAGAGTAAAGGAAGTCAGCACCCATTTTGTCCATTTTATTAATGAACACGATACGTGGAACGCCATAAGTTGTAGCTTGACGCCATACTGTTTCAGTTTGTGGCTCAACACCTGATTGAGCATCAAGTACTGTAACAGCACCATCAAGTACACGTAATGAACGTTCAACTTCTACAGTGAAGTCTACGTGTCCAGGAGTATCGATGATGTTAATGCGGTGGTTGTCCCATTGAGCTGTTGTAGCAGCAGAAGTGATAGTGATACCACGTTCTTGCTCTTGCTCCATCCAGTCCATTTGTGCGCCGCCGTCATGAGTTTCACCGATTTTATGAATTTTACCAGTGTAATAAAGGATACGCTCTGTTGTTGTTGTTTTACCAGCATCAATGTGAGCCATGATCCCAATATTACGTGTTTTCTCAAGTGAGAATTCGCGTTTCATAGGATATTTCTCCTTCCGAATTTTGGCTTACGCCGAATAGGAATTACCAGCGGTAGTGAGCGAATGCTTTGTTCGCTTCTGCCATTTTGTGCATTTCTTCACGTTTCTTCACTGAAGCACCAGTGTTGTTAGAAGCGTCAAGGATTTCGTTAGCTAGGCGTTCTTCCATTGTTTTTTCTCCGCGTAGACGAGAGTAGTTAACAATGTAGCGTAAACCTAAAGTTGTACGGCGTTCTGGACGAACTTCAACCGGTACTTGGTAGTTAGAACCACCAACACGGCGAGCACGAACTTCAAGAACTGGCATTACGTTGTCTAATGCAGTTTCAAATACTTCGATTGGATTTTCACCTGAGCGTTCTTTAACTAATTCGAACGCACCGTATAAAATCTTTTGAGAAGTACCTTTTTTACCGTCAACCATCATTTTATTAATTAAACGAGTAACCAGTTTTGAATTATAAATTGGATCTGGTAACACGTCACGTTTGGAAACAGGACCTTTACGAGGCATGTGTTTTCCTCCTTTCGAATGTACTATCTAGTAGTAGTCAAATTATTTCTTTTCTTTTGGCTTTTTAGCACCGTAGTGTGAACGTGATTGCATACGTCCTTGTACTGCTGCTGTATCAAGCGCACCGCGTACGATATGGTAACGTACACCAGGTAAGTCTTTTACACGTCCACCGCGAATAAGTACAACACTGTGTTCTTGTAGGTTGTGGCCTTCGCCTGGGATATATGCGTTTACTTCGATTTGGTTAGTTAAACGAACACGCGCATATTTACGTAAAGCTGAGTTAGGTTTTTTAGGTGTCATCGTACCAACACGAGTACAAACACCACGTTTTTGTGGAGAGTTAACTGAAGTTGCAGCTTTTTTGAAGCTATTGTAACCTCTGTTTAACGCTGGTGATTTTGATTTCGTGCTTTTTGATTGACGAGGCTTACGAACTAATTGATTGATTGTAGGCATCGATGTGTCCTCCCTTCATTACATTTGTCTTAATCCACACATCCAGGTGGTTCATTTTTGGGTAAAAACAAAGTTTTTGTGTGCATTTACACAAAAACAACTTTTGTAATCGCAATGTGATACGTCAAGCTATGCCAACATCCTTAAACTCATTATAAGAGTAATTGGCGTCTCGATTGCTTTCGCGAAAGTAATTGGCCAAATCGATGGCCCATTCATCTTAAGCGAGTATAAGTCGTTATTGACCTCGACTAGTATAATCATTTTGATTACTTGCTTTGTACCAATGACAGCTACACATAAAGTATAACTATCAACCCTAGATATATTATCATTTCTTAAATTTACTGTCAACCATTAATAGTATGAAATAAAGAAGAGATGATACCACCTCTTCTTTATTTTCTTACTCTGTTGAAGCTAGTTCTTGCTCAGGTGTTAAATCTTGTTCAATTTCAATTTGACGATAACGTTGCATACCAGTACCTGCTGGAACAAGTTTACCAATAATTACGTTCTCTTTAAGTCCTAGTAACTCATCACGCTTACCTTTAATTGCTGCATCCGTTAACACACGAGTTGTTTCTTGGAATGAAGCTGCTGATAAGAATGATTCCGTTTCTAGAGATGCTTTAGTGATACCTAGGATTACCGGGCGACAAGTCGCTGGGTTTTTACCTTTAATTACGATATCTGCGTTAGCATCAGCAAATTGATGAATATCTAATAATGAACCTGGTAATAAATCAGTGTCGCCTGCTTCAATTACACGTACTTTACGTAACATTTGACGAACCATAACTTCAACGTGCTTATCACCAATTTCTACACCCTGCATACGATAAACTTTTTGTACTTCTTTTAATAAATAGTCTTGGACTGCTGCAACGTCTTTGACTTTTAGTAATTGCTTAGGATCGATAGAACCTTCAGTTAAGCTTTCACCACGTTCAATATAATCGCCCTCTTGCACTTTAAGTCGTGCATTATAAGGTGCTTGATACTTACGTGTTTCAACTTCACCTGCAATTGTAATTTCTTTTAAGCCTTCGCGAATTTCTTCGATTTCTGACACTGTACCCGCGATTTCTGAGATAACTGCTTGACCTTTAGGATTTCGCGCCTCAAAAATTTCTTGGATACGTGGAAGACCTTGCGTGATATCATCCCCTGCTACACCGCCTGTATGGAATGTACGCATTGTTAATTGTGTACCTGGCTCACCGATTGATTGCGCGGCAATAATACCTACTGCCTCACCAACTTCAACCTTTTCACCTGTTGCTAAGTTGATACCATAACATTTTTTACACACACCATGCTTCGTATTACATGTGAATGCAGAACGAATTGTAATTTCTTCGATTCCTAACTCCATAACTTTACGAGCAATGTCTTGTGTAATTAAACCGTCTTTAGCCAATAATACTTCTTCAGTACCTGGAATAAAGATTGTTTTCTTAGTATGACGACCTACAATACGCTCGTCTAATGTTTCGATTACTTCGCTACCTTCCATTAGCGCACCAATTGTTAAGCCACGGTCTGTTCCACAATCATCTTCACGAACGATAACATCTTGTGCTACGTCTACTAAACGACGTGTTAAGTAACCTGAATCGGCCGTTTTAAGTGCTGTATCGGCAAGACCTTTACGCGCACCATGGGTAGAGATGAAGTACTCTAATACTGTTAAACCTTCACGGAATGAAGATTTGATTGGTAACTCGATAATACGACCAGCCGGGTTGGCCATCAGACCACGCATACCTGCTAGTTGCGTAAAGTTAGATGCGTTACCACGGGCACCTGAGTCACTCATCATAAAGATTGGGTTGGTTTTATCAAGAGATTTCATCAGCTTAGCTTGAATTTCATCTTTTGCTTTTGTCCAACTTGCAATTACGCGTTGGTAACGCTCGTCCTCAGTAATTAAACCTCGACGGAACTGCATTTGAACACGGTCAACCTGCTCTTGAGCTGTGTGTAGAATATCGCCTTTATTCGGTAATACAACGATATCCGATACCCCTACTGTAATACCCGCACGTGTTGAGTATTTAAATCCTAAATCTTTCATGCGGTCAAGCATGCGAGATGTTTCAGTAATATGGAAGCGTTTGAAAACTTCTGCAATGATATTACCTAAGAATTTTTTACGGAACGGTGCAACTGCTGGTAAATCAATAAAGTGTTTTTTAAGCACAGCCTGACGTTGAGCTTTAACTTGCTCTTCCTCAGTCATCGCTTGGTAAGCTACATCACTTTCTAGTTCTGCTAACATCTCATCTTCAATTTGTAAGTTTACAAAGTAATTCATAGGTGTAGCTTCTTCTAGGTTGAAGTCAGTTGGTTCATTAATATATGGGAATGAAGCTGGTAAAATTTCATTAAAGATTACTTTACCTACAGAAGTTAATAAAAACTTGCTGTTTTGCTCTTCCGTAAATGTTTGGTTTTTAACTGCACTTGCTTGTACTGCAATACGTGTGTGTAGATGAACATGACCATTTTGATATGCAATTAACACTTCATTTGTATCACTGTAGATATTACCTTCACCACGCGCGCCTTCACGCTCTAAAGTTAAGTAATAGTTACCTAAAACCATATCTTGAGATGGTGTTACTACTGGCTTACCATCTTTAGGGTTTAGGATATTTTGTGCTGCTAACATTAATAAACGCGCTTCGGCTTGTGCTTCAGCAGATAAAGGTACGTGAACTGCCATTTGGTCACCATCAAAGTCAGCGTTATAAGCTGTACATACTAATGGGTGTAAACGGATTGCACGGCCTTCTACTAATGTAGGTTCGAATGCTTGGATACCAAGACGGTGAAGTGTCGGTGCACGGTTTAATAGCACTGGGTGCTCACGGATAACATCTTCAAGTACGTCCCATACATCATCATGTAAACGTTCAATTTTACGTTTAGCACTCTTAATATTATGAGCTAGGCCACGTCCTACTAATTCTTTCATTACGAAAGGTTTGAATAGTTCGATTGCCATTTCTTTTGGTAAACCACATTGGTACATTTTTAAGTTTGGACCTACAACGATAACCGAACGACCAGAGTAGTCAACACGTTTACCTAGTAAGTTTTGACGGAAACGACCTTGTTTACCTTTAAGCATATGAGATAGCGATTTTAATGGACGGTTACCTGGTCCAGTTACTGGACGGCCACGACGACCATTATCAATTAGTGCATCCACTGCTTCTTGTAACATACGTTTTTCGTTTTGTACGATGATGCTTGGTGCTCCAAGATCAAGTAGTCGCTTCAAACGATTGTTACGGTTAATAACACGACGATATAAGTCGTTTAAGTCAGATGTCGCAAAACGACCACCATCTAATTGAACCATCGGACGGATTTCCGGTGGAATAACAGGAAGTACATCTAAAATCATCCACTCAGGCATATTACCCGAGTTACGGAAAGACTCCACAACTTCAAGACGCTTAATCGCACGTGTACGACGTTGACCCTGTGCAGTTTTAAGCTCTTCTTTTAATGTCATTGTTTCATCTTCTAAATCAATATTGCGTAGTAATGTTTTAATAGCCTCTGCGCCCATACCAGCTTGGAAGCTATCACCATATTTATCTACACAGTAACGATATTCTTTTTCAGATAATAACTGTTTGTATGTGATTTCAGGTACGTTACCTGGATCTGTTACAACGTATGAAGCGAAGTAGATTACTTCTTCTAACGTACGTGGTGACATATCTAAAATAAGGCCCATACGACTCGGAATACCTTTGAAGTACCAAATATGTGATACAGGAGCTGCTAATTCGATATGACCCATACGTTCACGACGAACTTTAGCACGTGTTACTTCAACGCCACAACGGTCACAAACTACACCTTTATAACGTACACGCTTATACTTACCACAGTGACATTCCCAGTCTTTTGTAGGACCGAAAATACGTTCACAGAATAATCCATCTTTCTCAGGCTTCAACGTTCGATAGTTAATTGTTTCAGGCTTTTTTACCTCACCATATGACCATGAACGAATTTTATCAGGTGAAGCTAAACCGATTTTCATATACTCAAATTCATTAACGTCTATCAAGGAGCCTACCTCCCTCTAGTCTAAGTCTCTTGGACTTTATTATTCGTAGCTCAACAACTTTATAACGTACAATTCTATAAAAAAAAGGGCGAGGCATGACGCACACGCCCTTTTCTATTATTTATTCAACAACTTCTTCTTTTTCTTGCGCTAAGTTTAAAGCATTTGACGGCGGAATTTCGTCTTCTTCGTCTAAATCGCGAAGTTCCACTTCTTCATCGTTAATTGTAAGCATTTTAACATCCATACCTAAACTTTGAAGTTCTTTGATTAATACTTTAAATGATTCTGGAACACCTGGTTCTGGAACACTTTCACCTTTAACAATTGCTTCGTATGTTTTAACACGTCCTACAACGTCATCCGATTTCACTGTTAAAATTTCTTGTAATGTGTAAGCAGCACCATAAGCTTCAAGTGCCCAAACCTCCATCTCACCGAAACGTTGCCCACCAAATTGAGCTTTACCACCAAGTGGTTGTTGTGTAACAAGTGAGTATGGTCCAGTAGAACGAGCATGAAGTTTGTCATCAACCATGTGGGCTAATTTAATCATGTACATGATACCTACAGAAACGCGGTTATCAAATGGTTCGCCTGAGCGTCCATCATACAGAATTGTTTTACCATCACGGTTCATGCCTGCTTCTTCCATTGTCTCCCAAACGTCTTCTTCGTTAGCACCATCAAATACTGGTGTTGCCATATGAACGCCTAAGTAACGAGCTGCCATACCTAGATGTAACTCTAGTACTTGTCCGATGTTCATACGAGAAGGTACGCCTAATGGGTTTAACATGATGTCAACTGGTGTGCCATCTGGCATAAATGGCATATCTTCTTCTGGAAGGATACGAGAGATAACACCTTTGTTACCATGTCGTCCGGCCATTTTATCACCAACGCGGATTTTACGTTTTTGTACGATATATACACGTACTAATTGGTTAACACCCGGTGGTAATTCGTCTCCATCTTCACGGTTGAAGACTTTAACGTCTAATACAATACCGCCTGCGCCGTGTGGAACACGTAGTGATGTATCACGTACTTCACGTGCTTTTTCACCGAAGATTGCATGTAATAAGCGCTCTTCAGCTGTAAGCTCAGTAACACCTTTAGGCGTAACTTTACCTACTAAAATATCACCATCACGAACCTCAGCACCAATGCGGATAATACCACGATCATCTAAATTACGAAGTGCTTCTTCACCAACGTTAGGAATATCGCGAGTAATCTCTTCAGGTCCTAATTTTGTATCACGTGACTCTGATTCATATTCTTCAATATGAACAGATGTGTATACATCATCTTTAACTAGACGTTCACTCATGATGATAGCATCCTCATAGTTAAAGCCATCCCACGTCATGAATGCAACAAGCACGTTACGGCCTAATGCTAATTCGCCAAGCTCCATTGAAGGACCGTCAGCTAAAATATCAAGGGGCTTAACGCGGTCACCTACATTAACGATTGGACGTTGGTTATAAGATGTACCTTGGTTTGAACGAATAAATTTTTGTAATTTATATGTTGTTAAATCGCCTTTCACCTCTTTGCCATCGCTAACTTCAATGCGACGAACTAGGATTTGACGAGCTTCAACATGTTCAACAATACCATCATATTTAGCTACAACCGCAGCACCTGAGTCACGAGCGTCAACATGCTCCATACCTGTACCAACAAATGGCGATTCAGGGTTTAATAACGGAACAGCTTGACGTTGCATGTTTGCACCCATAAGTGCACGGTTAGAGTCATCGTTTTCTAAGAAAGGAATACATGCTGTCGCGGCCGAAACAACTTGCTTCGGTGATACATCCATATAGTCGATTTTTTCTTTGTTAAACACCGTGTTATCTCCACGGAAACGACCTACAACTTCATCATTAGCGAAAGTTCCATCTTCATTTAAGGTAGAGTTTGCTTGTGCTACATAGTAGTTGTCTTCTTCATCAGCAGTTAAATAATCAATTTGCTCTGTCACACGACCTGTTTCGTGATCAACACGACGGTAAGGTGTTTCAATAAAGCCAAATTTATTTACTTTTGCAAATGAAGATAATGAGTTGATTAAACCGATGTTCGGTCCCTCTGGCGTTTCAATCGGACACATACGACCATAGTGAGAGTAGTGAACGTCACGCACTTCAAAACCAGCACGCTCACGCGTTAAACCACCAGGTCCTAATGCAGATAGACGACGTTTATGCGTTAACTCTGCAAGTGGGTTTGTTTGGTCCATGAATTGAGATAATTGAGAGCTACCAAAGAACTCTTTAATTGACGCAATTACTGGACGAATGTTAATTAATTGCTGAGGCATAATGGCAGCTGTATCGTTAATCGACATACGTTCTTTAACAACACGCTCCATGCGAGATAAACCAATACGGAATTGGTTTTGTAGTAATTCACCTACTGAACGTAGACGACGGTTACCCAAATGGTCAATATCATCTGTTGTTCCAACTTTATACAATAAGTTAAAGAAGTAACTAATAGAAGAAATGATGTCCGCAGGCGTAATATTTTTCACATTTTCAGTAATGTAACCATTGCTGATAACGTTAATTTCTTTTTGTGTTTCGTCCTTTGGTGCATAAATCTTAATCGTTTGAATATCAATATCTTCTTCTAATACGCCATTAACTTGGCTAATAGATTCGATACCAATACGCTTGTCAGCATCCTCTAAGAATGGAAGAATGCGATTTAACGTACGACGATCTAATAATGTACCTTCTTCGACTAAAATTTCACCTGTTTCAGGGTCGATTAAGTCTTGAGCAATCGTTTGATTAAATAAACGATTTTTAATGTGTAGTTTTTTATTCATTTTATAGCGTCCAACATTAGCTAAATCATAACGTTTAGCATCGAAGAAACGAGAGAATAATAAACTTTTTGCACTTTCTACTGTTGGTGGCTCACCAGGACGCAGTCGCTCATAAATTTCAAGCAATGCTTTCTCAGTGCCTTCAGTATTGTCTTTCTCTAATGTGTTGCGTAAATATTCGTTATCACCAATAACATCAATGATTTCTTGGTCTGAGCTTAAACCTAAAGCACGTAATAGAACCGTTACTGGTAGTTTACGTGTACGATCAATACGTACATAAACTACATCTTTAGCATCTGTTTCATACTCTAACCAAGCACCACGGTTAGGAATAACAGTAGCACCAAAACCACGCTTACCATTTTTATCAGTTTTATCATGGAAATAAACACTTGGTGAACGCACTAACTGAGATACGATTACACGTTCAGCACCATTGATGATGAATGTACCCGTCTCTGTCATTAATGGGAAGTCACCCATAAATACTTCTTGTTCTTTAACTTCATCTGTTTCTCGGTTATACAGTCGTACTTTTACACGAAGTGGTGCTGCATAAGTTACATCGCGCTCTTTACTTTCATCAACATCATATTTAGGTTCTCCTAATTTATAGTCGATGAATTCTAACGACAGATTACCTGTAAAATCCTCGATTGGCGAAATATCTTTAAACATTTCACGCAATCCTTCTTCAAGGAACCACTCATAAGATGCTGTTTGAATTTCAATTAAATTCGGAAGTTCAAGCACCTCTTTAATACGCGCAAAGCTTCTACGCTGGCGGTGTTGTCCGTATTGAACTAGTTGACCTGTCAACTCATTCACCCCTCATTAAAGCGATAATGGGTCTTTTCAAAAACATAGATATAGTGTATGATTTCGAAAGACAAAAAGAAAACGAGCCTTAATAATAAGACCGCATTTTCGGTTAACCAAACATTATGTTACTTGTCAATATGCCTTATTTCAGAAAAAAAGGGCATACGACCTCAAAATAATAATTTTGCATTTTACTATGTTATCATAGTTAATTTGTCAAGTCAATAATATTGGTTATATAGCTATTTTTTCTCAGCTTTTATAATCCAATAACCTTTTTTCTTTTCTACTACTTCCACTGATGCAAATAAATCCTCTAAATACGCTACTGTCGAAGGTGCTCCCTGTTTCTTTTGGATAACAACCCACAACTCTCCCCCACTTACTAACAATTCATACGCTCCCTGATAAAATCGGAATACCGTATCCTTACCAGCTCTGATTGGTGGATTAGTTATAACAGCTGCAATCGGACGATTTTTCTGTACAGCAGATAGTCCATCACTTGGATAAATGCGTACATTTTGAATCCCGTTTCGCTCTGCATTCTTTTTACTAAGTTGCAATGCACGCTCATTTACATCGACCATTTGTACTTGATGTTCGGGATATGTTTTAGCCATCGATAAACCGATTGGTCCATAACCACAACCTACATCGAGTATATCTCCAGTTACATCTGGCAACTCGAAAGCATCGATGAGCACGCGGGAACCAAAATCTACCTCGCTTTTACTAAAAACACCCGCATCTGTTTCAAACGTAAACGTATGTCCTAACAATGTAAATTGGAAGTGTTGAGGTTTACTTTCCACTTTAGGTTGATTTGAATAATAATGTTCAGACATCGTTTCGCCCTCCTCAAAATAAAATGAAGAAAAGCTCGCCACAAATGATGACGAGCTTTCTTTTTTTGTTAAAAAGAATTACTTAAGTTCTGCAGATGCGCCTACTTCTTCAAGTTTAGCTTTCATTTCTTCTGCTTCTTCTTTAGCAACGCCTTCTTTAAGAGCTTTTGGAGCGTTGTCTACTAATTCTTTAGCTTCTTTTAAGCCTAGGCCAGTGATTTCGCGAACCACTTTGATTACTTTAATTTTTTGAGAGCCAGCAGACTCAAGAACTACGTCGAACTCTGTTTTTTCTGCTGCAGCGTCGCCGCCACCAGCGCCACCCATAACTGCTACAGGAGCAGCTGCAGTAACACCGAATTCTTCTTCGATTGCTTTTACTAAGTCGTTTAACTCAAGAACTGTCATAGCTTTGATAGCTTCTAAGATTTGATCTTTGTTCATTATAATTTCCTCCTAATTGGATGTTGTTTTAGTTTGCAGCTTTATGCCACATGGTTGAAGTAAGACTTATGCGCCTTGTTCTTCTTTTTGTTCTGCAACAGCTTTTGTTGCAAGAGCGAAGTTGCGTACTGGAGCTTGTAGTACAGATAAAAGCATAGATAGTAGACCTTCGCGTGATGGAAGTTCTGCAAGTGCTTTAATGTCTTCAGCTGAAGATACGTTACCTTCGATAATACCTGCTTTGATTTCTAATTTGTCGTTAGCTTTAGCGAAATCGTTGATGATTTTAGCTGGAGCTACTACGTCTTCATTAGAGAAAGCGATAGCGTTAGGACCAGTTAAGAATTCATTGATACCTTCAAAACCTTCTAATTCTGCTGCACGGCGAGTAAGTGAGTTTTTGTAAACTTTGTACTCAACACCAGCTTCGCGTAATTGTTTACGTAGTTCAGTAACTTGCGCTACAGTTAAACCGCGGTAGTCAACTACTACTACAGAAGCAGCTGATTTAAATTTCTCAGCGATTTCTTGAACTTGACCTTTTTTAATTTCAATTGCTTGGCTCATCTTGATGACACCTCCTATTTAGAATGGGTCATTTATACCGAAAAAAGCCTCTATATCTAGAGCAGACATAGAGGCAGAATATCATCATCTTAAAAAGAATCTGAATTCCGTTGTCCTCGGTAGGATATTAAGTGACTAAGCACTCCTACTGTCTACGGTACAAATGGATGATTCACAACGGTGCTAATAATATCAAATTACTTAACACCTGTCAATCACTTGTATATATTATTTTACGCCTACAGAAGATGCATCAATTTTGATAGCAGGTCCCATTGTAGTTGTAACGTTTACTGATTTCATGTAAGTACCTTTTGCAGAAGCTGGTTTAGCTTTAGCTACTACGTCGAATACCGCTTTGAAGTTTTCAACTAATTTTTCAGCGTCAAATGATGCTTTACCGATTGGCGCGTGGATGATACCAGCTTTTTCAGCACGGTATTCAACTTTACCAGCTTTGATTTCAGCGATAGCTTTTGCTACGTCGAAAGTAACTGTGCCAGTTTTCGGGTTAGGCATTAAACCTTTAGGTCCTAATACGCGACCAAGTTTACCAACTTCGCCCATCATGTCTGGAGTCGCAACGATAACGTCGAAATCGAACCAGCCACCTTGGATTTTTTGGATATACTCAGCGTCGCCTACGTAATCTGCACCTGCAGCTTCAGCTTCTTTAAGTTTTTCACCTTTAGCGAAAACTAAAACTTTTTGAGTTTTACCAGTACCGTTTGGTAGCACTACTGCACCACGGATTTGTTGATCATTTTTACGAGTGTCGATTCCTAAACGGAATGCAACTTCAACTGTAGCGTCAAAGTTAACTGTGCTCGTTTTTTTCGCTAATTCCATTGCTTCTTCAACAGAATATACAGCGTTACGGTCGATTAATTTAGCTGCTTCTTGCAACTTTTTACCTTTTTTAGCCATTGTATATTTTCCTCCTTGATTGTGGTTTTAACGGATTTTACCTCCCACGAATAAAGGTTGCGCGTTTACAAAAGAAACTCCGCAACCTCCAAAAACAATTACTTCATCAAGTGAATTGAGTAGTAAAAATTAGTCTTCAATCGTGATACCCATGCTTCGTGCAGTACCTTCAACCATTAACATTGCTGCTTCTACTGATGCAGCGTTAAGGTCTGGCATTTTTGTTTCAGCGATTTCGCGAACTTTATCACGTTTAACCGTTGCTACTTTGTTACGGTTAGGTTCACCAGATCCCTTTTGAACGCCAGCTGCTACTTTAAGTAACACTGCTGCGGGTGGAGTTTTCGTAATGAAAGTGAAAGAACGGTCCTCAAATACTGAAATTTCAACTGGAATAATAAGTCCAGCTTGATCTGCAGTACGCGCATTGAATTCTTTACAGAATCCCATGATGTTTACACCTGCTTGACCTAACGCAGGACCAACCGGCGGAGCTGGGTTAGCTTTACCAGCAGGAATTTGTAATTTTACAACTTTAGTAACTTTTTTAGCCACGAGACACACCTCCTTAAGTCCGTGATGTGGTAATTGGGTTGCCCCTCCCACTCATATCTGTCTGTCAGCCTATAAACTGATAACATTTAAACATGTAAAATCTGACCCACCTTAAAGTGACGGTCTGACCTATGAAATGATACCACTTTTATTTTATGTTAGCAAGTAATTTAAAAGTTAAACTTTCATAACTTGTGCAAAGCTAAGTTCCATGTTTGTTTCGCGGCCAAACATATCAACGATTACCGTTAATAACTCATCTTCTGTATTAACTGCTTCCACTTTACCTTGGAAGTGTGCGAACGGTCCTTCTAGTACTTCTACTAAATCGCCTACTGCGATATCTGCGCCGACATCCTCTGTCATGCCCATTTGATCTAATAAACGAGATACTTCATCAGGTAATAATGGTGTTGGTTTTGCACCGCCACCTGAAGAACCAATAAAGCCAGTTACACCTGGTGTGTTACGTACAACATACCAAGAATCATCTGTCATAATAAGTTCAACTAATACGTAACCTGGGAAAACTTTACGCATATAAGTTTTTTTCTTACCATCTTTAATTTCTGTTTCTTCACGCTCAGGAACTACAACACGGAAGATTTTATCCGTCATTCCCATCGTTTCTACACGTTTTTCTAAATTTTGCTTTACTCGATTTTCATAACCTGAATACGTATGAACGACGTACCAATTTTTCTCCATAATATATAGGACTGCTCGTCCGTCCCTCCTTAGTTTTATGTCTGAACAAATGAAAAAACCCGTATGTTGTGACGGGCTATTTCAAAAATTATTTTATTTCATCACAGTGAGTAGAACCAATTCATGAATTGCGAAATACCGAAGTCAACTGCCGCAAAGAACACTGCCATAAATACCACTGTTGAAATTACTACTACAGTATATTTTGTAAGTTCTTTTCGCTTAGGCCAACTTGTTTTACGCATTTCAGAGCCGACTTCACGTAAAAACTGCATAATTTTATTCATGCTTACTTACCTCCGAACAGCTTAAAATACTTTTACTATATTTCACTATACCGTTTGTTTATGCATCGTATGCTCATTGCAGTGAGAACAAAACTTTTTTATTGCTAGACGCTTTGTAACATCTTTTTTAGCAGGCACAGAATAATTACGTGATCCGCACTTCTCACAACTTAGAACGACTTTATTTGCCATGTCATCACCTTTTCGGCACTTAGTCTTTTAAAGACTATCACCTTACTTTCATACTGTCAATAAAGTGTAAAACTATCCGAGAATTTCTGTTACTTCGATATGTTGCCCTAATTTGCGTTTTACACGTTGGAGCGCATTATCGATAGATTTTACATGGCGGTCAAGTTGTTCTGAGATTTCGCCGTAGGATTGTCCTTCTAAATACAATGCTAATACGCGCTGCTCAAGCTCACTTAATACTTCGCTCATTTTCAGTTCAATATAATCTTGTTGCTCTTGCTGAAGCACAATATTTTCAGGCTCTATTGTTGTTGGACCTACCATTGTTTCAACTAATGTTTTTTCGGAGTCCTCTTCGTACACTGGCTTGTCTAATGACACATAAGCGTTTAGTGGCATATGCTTTTGACGCGTTGCTGTTTTGATGGCTGTAATAATTTGTCTTGTCACACATAGTTCAGCAAATACACGAAAGGAAGCACTTTTATCATCGCGATAATCACGAATTGCTTTATACAAACCAATCATGCCTTCTTGAATAATATCTTCACGGTCTGCGCCAATTAAAAAATAAGATTTAGCTTTAGCCAGTACTATTATTTTATACTTGTTTATAATGTACTCTAGCGCTTCTACATCACCTTGCTGTATTAAATTAATGACTTCCTCATCTGTTAACAACTCAAATTTATTCATCAAACGTCACCCGCTTTCATAACCCTCTACGAATTCGCTCTAGCTTTTCTAATACACTTTCCGAAACATCCAGCCCTGTGTGCCGAATAATATTGGTCTTTTGAACATCTGCTTCAATCACCTTTTTTGCAATGCCTACTTCAATCTCTAGTTCGCGCGCTGATTTACGCAAAGCGCCATTGCCAAACACTACATTTTGCTCTGTCATATCAGACGTCGCTACATGAATTTGAATTTTACGCCCTTTTAATTCATTGGATAATTTTTCGATATGCTCATCAGCTGTCTCGTTTTTAGCAGTATAGATTACCTCTACCCCACTCTGTCGGTACTGACTCTTTTTTCCTTGAACTAAATAAGCATCAAACACAATAATGACGCGTATACCTTTAGCTGCTTGATACTCTGCTAGCAGTTCTACTAGGCGATTACGAGCAGCCTCAAAGTCAATATCTCTAAGCTCCCGTAACACTTGCCAGTCGCCTATCATATTATAGCCATCAACAAGAAGGATATTTTTCATGGCTTATTCTTCTTGTCGTTTACGATACACTTCATACATAAGTAAAGCTGCGGCTACGGAAGCATTTAATGATGTAACATGCCCTACCATTGGTAAGTGATATAAGAAATCACATTTTTCTTTTAGGATACGACTCATGCCTTTACCTTCACTTCCAATAATAACAGCTAATGGTAATGTTGCATCCATTTTACGGTAATCAACAGATTTTTTAGCATCTGTGCCTGCAATCCAAACACCACGCTCTTTTAGCTCTTCGACAGTTTGTGATAAATTGTTGACGCGTACGACTGGCACATGTTCAATTGCGCCCGTTGATGCTTTAGCAACAACTGATGTCAAACCAACAGCACGACGACGAGGGATAATAATACCGTGCACACCTACAGCATCTGCTGTACGCATAATAGAACCTAGATTATGAGGATCTTCTAGCTCATCTAAGATTAAAATAAATGGATCTTGCTCCTTAGCTTTAGCCGCTGCAAATACATCGTCCAATTCAGCATAGTCATAAGCTGCTACTGCCGCTACGATACCTTGGTGGTTTTCGTTATCTGCTAGCATTTCTACCTTTTTCTTTGGCACAAATTGAACAAGCACGCCCCTTTCTCTAGCTAAATCTAATAATTCATTAACCCCTGTTTTTTTAACACCTTCTGCAATAAAAATCTTGTTAATTTCACGTCCTGATCGTAGTGCCTCTAAGACGGGGTTTTTACCGCAAATCATTTCACTTTGTTGTTCGCTCATTACGATTCCTCTCCTTTCGGTCGTTCACATATTTCAATTGATTTATCAATAATTTCATTTACACGTTCGTACTCTTCTCGCAAAAACAAACTACCTAATACCGCTTCGTACCCCGAGCTATTGCGATACGTGCGGACATCCGTATTTTTAGGAACAGAGCCTGACTTTGCATTACGACCACGTTTAAATATTGCTACTTCTTGCTCAGTTAAAAATTCTTCAGCGATTAATTGTTGGATGACATGTGATTGTGCTTTTGCTGATACATACTTTGTTGCCTCACGGTGAAGTGTATTGGGCTTTACTCGACCACTATGCAATAAATGTGCACGCACGCGCCCTTCCAATACCGCATCCCCCATATAAGCTAATGTTAAAGCATTTAACTGTAACACATCACTAGAGCGTAATTTACTCACTAGCTGAACCTCGTTTCCAACGAGTACCTTGGCGTGTATCTTCTAAAATAATGCCTTTCGCCTGCAATAAATCGCGGATTTCATCTGAACGAGCAAAGTCTTTATTTTTTCGTGCATCAATACGTTCTTGGATTAATTGGTCAATATCCTCATCTAATAAATCATCTGTTGCTAATACTAGCCCTAAAACATCAGCTAATTCATCAAAGGTTGTAATGAAGGTTTGTAGTACATCTTGGGATGTATTTTCTTGTTGTAAGTAAATATTTGCAATATGTGCTAACTCAAATAATACAGAAATCGCATTAGCTGTATTAAAATCGTCATCCATTGCTGTTTCGAAAGCTACGCGTTGCTCTTTAATTTGTGTTAACCAATCACCTGCATCTACTATATCTGTTGTTGTTGATAGTCTATGCTTAACATTTGTATAAGCTGTTTTAATGCGTTCAAAACTTGTAGTTGCAGCGTCTACTAAATCTTTAGCAAAGTTAATAGGATGGCGATAGTGCACTGACAACATAAAGAAGCGTAGCACTTGTGGGTCAATTTTTTGACGAATATCATTAACTAAAACAAAGTTACCTAGTGACTTCGACATTTTCTCGTTATCAATATTAATATAACCATTATGCATCCAATAGCGGGCAAATGTTGTATCATTATGTGCTTCAGATTGTGCAATTTCATTTTCATGATGCGGGAAAGTTAAATCCTGCCCGCCTGCATGAATATCAATGGTATCTCCTAAATGCTCACGCGCCATTACTGAACACTCAATATGCCAGCCTGGTCGTCCTGCACCCCAAGGGCTATCCCATGAAATTTCTCCAGGTTTCGCTGCTTTCCATAATGCAAAGTCAAGCGCATCTTCTTTCTTTTCACCTGCTTCAATACGTGCGCCAACTTTTAAATCATCAACCGATTGATGTGACAATTTACCATAACCATTAAACTTACGCGTACGGTAATACACATCGCCTTGCGACTCATAACCATAACCCTTGTCTACTAGCACTTTAATAAACTCAATGATATCTTGCATATGATCCATTACACGCGGATGAGCGTCTGCCTTTTTGCACCCTAGCGCTGTAACGTCTTCAAAGTATGCATTAATAAAGCGCTCTGTTAATGTCGATACTTCTTCGCCTAGCTCATTTGCTGCTTTAATAATTTTATCATCAACATCCGTAAAGTTAGAAACATATGTCACATCATAACCGCGGTATTGCAAGTAGCGACGTACTGTATCGTAAACGATCACAGGTCTAGCGTTGCCAATATGAATGTAGTTATAAACGGTCGGCCCACAAACATACATTTTCACTTTGCCCTCTTCCATAGGAACGAACACTTCTTTTTCACGAGATAATGTATTGAAAATTTTAATTGCCATTGTAACCTCTCCTCTTTTTATAAAATAAAAACGTCTCTATCACCATAATAGGTGACAGAGACGTTTAATGACGTGGTTCCACTCTGATTTGAAGAATACTTCTTCATCTCTAAGCGCTAGTAACGGTAGCGAACCGATTTAATCTACTTTATTTCGATTAAATTGCTCAAAGGTGCAATTCAGTTTTACCTAGGCTCAGACCACTTTCAGCCAGTGGTGGTCCTCTCTAAAGAGCTTGCAATACTTACTTCTCCTCGTCAACGCATATTATTGTAGCTTCATTTTACAATGAACGCTTAGAAAGTCAATATTATTGCGCATATTTCGCTACGCGAGCAACTGCTTTATCTTTACCTAATAATGCAATTGAATTTGGCAGCTCAGGACCATGCGTTTGACCTGTTGTAACCACACGAATTGGCATAAATAGGTTTTTGCCTTTATGTCCTGTTTCTTTTTGGACTGCTTTAATTGCTGCCTTTATTGCTTCTGGTGTGAACTCTTCTAGTTGCTCTAATTGTACTTTAAATGCTGCCATTACTTCAGAAACTTGCTCTCCAGCTAGTACTTCTGTTGCTGCTTCATCGTAATGGATTTCATCTGTAAAGAACAGCTCTGTTAATTCAACGATTTCTGCACCGAAGCTCATTTGCTCATGATAAAGCGCGATAACATCTTTAGCCCAAGCTTGTTGCTCTGCTGTTAATACTTCTGGTAAGCGACCTGCTTTTTGTAAGTGTGGTAATGCTAATTCTACTACTTCATCTAGTGATAACTTTTTAATGTATTGATTATTCATCCATGTTAACTTTTGTTTATCAAACATTGATGGTGATTTAGAAAGACGCTTTTCGTCAAATAGCTCGATAAGCTGTTCTTTTGTAAAGATTTCTTCTTCACCTTCTGGTGACCAGCCTAGTAAAGCAAAGAAGTTAAACATTGCTTCTGGTAAATAACCAAGCTCTTTGTATTGTGTAACGAATTGAATAATTGACTCGTCACGTTTTGATAGTTTTTTACGGTCTTCATTAACGATTAGCGTCATATGACCAAAGCGTGGGTGCTCCCAACCAAATGCATCAAAAATCATCATTTGTTTTGGTGTATTTGATAAATGCTCTTCACCACGGAAAATATGTGTCATCTTCATGTAATGGTCATCTAACACTACTGCGTAGTTATACGTAGGAATACCGTTTGCTTTAACGATTACCCAATCGCCAACGTCTTTTGATTCAAACGTAACTTTACCACGTACTAAATCGTCAATTTCATATGTTACATTTTCAGGAACACGCATACGAATTGTATATGCTTCGCCAGCTGCTTCCTTTGCTGCAACTTCTTCAGCTGATAGATTACGGCACGCACCATCATAGGTTGGTGCTGC
The DNA here is from genome assembly GCA_000935965.1 of Metalysinibacillus saudimassiliensis. Lineage (GTDB taxonomy): Bacteria > Bacillota > Bacilli > Bacillales_A > Planococcaceae > Metalysinibacillus > Metalysinibacillus saudimassiliensis. The sequence goes on along the minus strand of LN483073.1, from coordinate 81,722 downwards.
AATCCCATTAGCTTTTTGCTCTTCACGTGATGCTTCTAATTTCTCTGAAGAACAGAAACACTTATATGCTACACCTTGATTTAACAGCTCTTGTGCATGCTTTGTATAAATATCTAAACGCTCCGTTTGGCGATAGGGTGCATAAGGTCCACCAATATCAACTGACTCATCATAATCAATACCTAACCAACGTAAGTTATCTAGCTGAGATGCCTCGCCACCTTCAACATTTCGTCCAATGTCAGTATCCTCGATACGTACAATAAATTTACCGTTGTGGTGTCTTGCATATAAATAATTGAATAATGCTGTACGTGCGCCGCCGATGTGTAAAAAGCCAGTTGGGCTTGGCGCATAACGTACGCGTACTTCGTTCGTCATGAATAATAGCCTCCTAATTATCGTTCAAGCTGTGCTTGAATGTATGTGTTCCATTTTAACATACTGTGTTATGCCTTGATTAATAAAATCGTTGCCATTGTTGCAATGCCTTCTTCTCGACCCACAAACCCACGTTTCTCTGTTGTTGTAGCCTTGACGTTTACCTGTGATGGATCGGCATGCAGTAATTCGGCAATTCGCTTACGCATTGGTTCGATATAGGGAGCCATTTTAGGTCGTTGCGCCATAATTGTGCAATCAATATTACCTAGTTTATAGCCTCGCTCTTCTACCATTTTCCAAATATACTCCAGTAATTTAGCGGAGTCTGCATCCTTAAACTCCGGGTCTGTATCAGGGAAGTGGCGTCCAATATCTCCCTCACCAATAGCACCTAAAGCTGCATCTGTTACTGTATGTAATAATACATCAGCATCAGAATGACCAATTAGCCCTCTGTCGTGAGGTACAGTTATACCACCAATAATTAATGGTCGTCCCTCTGCAAATTCATGAACATCAAAACCTTGACCAATTCTAAACATTTGTTTGTCCTCCTTGTTGGCGATGCTGTAAAATCGCCTCGCCAAAAACTAAATCTTCTTGTGTTGTCATTTTAACATTTTCATATGTGCTTTCCACCATATGGACGGTATGCCCTAAACGTTCGACAAGCATCGCCTCATCTGTACCTAAAAAACCGATTTTTTCGGCAACATCTTCAGCTTGTGCTAATAAATCAAATCGAAACGCTTGGGGCGTTTGGACCATCCATAAACTATCGCGATCAATCGTTTCTTGTACACGACCATTCACTACCTTTTTCATCGTGTCCTTTGCTCGCACACCCGCAATTGCCGCTCCCTTGTCATAAGCTGTTGCTGTAAGCTTTGCAATAATTGGGGCTGTGATAAATGGACGTGCTGCGTCATGTACCAGCACAATACTTACATTATTCATTGCCTTGATACACGCATGAACTGAGTGTTGTCGCTCTGCACCACCGTTAGGCATACCACTAACCTTTGTAATATTATAAGCCTTGAGTAACTCTCGGATATACGCTCGTTCATCAGGTCTCACAGCTAACCATATGCCTGTACAATTTTCATCCTGTTCAAATACTGTAAGGGTATGAATCAAGATAGGCTTATCGGCAAGTTGAAGAAATAATTTGTTTTGTCCAGCACCCATACGCTTGCCACTACCTGCAGCTGGTAACACTACCTCATATTGCAATTCATTCACTTCCTACTCTTCTACTGGTTTGGCAAAAATCATTCGACCTGCTGAAGTTTGGAGCACACTTGTTACAGTCACCATAATAGCTTGACCAGTGTATGAACGCCCCTCTTCAACGACAATCATGGTACCGTCATCTAAATAAGCAACACCTTGATTGTGCTCCTTGCCATCTTTAATAACGACTACCTGCATATTTTCGCCTGGTATAACTACAGGTTTTACAGCATTAGCTAAATCATTAATATTTAATACATCTACCTGGTGTAAATCACAAACCTTGTTTAAGTTGAAATCATTTGTTACCACTTGGGCACTGTATTTTTTAGCGTAACGCACAAGCTTTAAGTCTACTTCCGCTACATCCTCAAAATCTTCTTCTGTAATTACTACATTAGATGTCTTATCATCTTTCAGACGCTTTAAAATATCTAACCCTCTACGACCTCTTGTACGCTTTAGGGTATCTGATGAGTCTGCGATATGTTGGAGCTCCGTTAGTACAAATTGAGGTACTACAAGAGCTCCCTCTAAAAATCCCGTCTCTGCAATGTCAGCAATACGCCCATCAATAATGACACTTGTATCAAGTACTTTGCGACGACCTGGATTGATTTCAAGCTCTGCAGCAACTTTTTTTTGTGCGTTTTGATTTTTAAGCGCAAAAATTTGTAAAATCTCATCCCGCTTTGTTGACCCTACTCTAAAACCTAAGTAACCTAGCACAATGGATAGCATAATAGGCGCAACTTGTTGTACAAATAAAATAGGGATACTCTCAACAGCAAAACTTAATAAAAAGGCAATAACTAAACCAATAATCAAACAGAGCGTTCCAAATAATAAGTCTGCCACAGGTACTTTAATTAACGTGTCCTCTAACCAACTAATTAATTTAACAAAGTAATCTGAGAAGGCAAACGACAAAATAAACAACATCAATGCGCCAAGTAATACAGAAACATATGGATTGTTAAGCCAAGGATTTGTTGATAAATTCATTAATTTGTATAAGTTCGGTAAAAAGATAAATCCTAAGGCTCCTCCAATTAATAAAAAAGCAATTTGAATGGTTCGCTTTAACATTTTATAAAACACCTCCTACATAGTTGTATTATACATTTTTTCCTACAACTTAGCTGTTCAAACGATAGCGATTTTATAACAAAACGCATCACCTCCAAGTTGAGATGATGCGTTTGTTGTTTTTATTGATATGGAAACGCTAATTTCAGCGCTTCTTGAATTGTTTCGACACCGACTACTTCAATACCTGGTGGGTAATCCCAGCCACCTAAATTTGATTTAGGTACAACAGCTCGCGTAAATCCAAGCTTAGCCGCTTCTTGTACACGTTGCTCGATACGAGCCACGCGGCGCACTTCACCTGTTAAGCCTACCTCACCACAAAAACAATCACTTTGTTTTACTACTTGGTCTTTAAAGCTCGACACAATACTTACAAGTACTGCCAAATCAATTGCGGGCTCATCTAGCTTTACACCGCCAGCAACTTTGATATAAGCATCTTGTGATTGCAACATAAAGCCCATTCGCTTTTCAAGAACAGCCATTAATAGTTGCACACGGTTTTGATCAAGTCCAGTAGCCATACGTTTTGGATAGTTAAAACTCGTTGGCGTAACTAAAGACTGAATTTCTACTAGAATGGGGCGCGTCCCCTCCATTGATGCTACGATACTCGAGCCCGCCGCTCCTTGTGAGCGCTCTTGTAAAAACATTTCTGAAGGATTCAGTACTTCATTTAATCCATTTTGTAGCATCTCAAAAATCGCAATCTCATTTGTTGAGCCAAAGCGGTTTTTTTGGCTTCGTAAAATGCGATACGTATGATGGCGTTCTCCTTCAAAATAAAGCACAGTATCTACCATATGCTCCAGTAAACGAGGCCCAGCAATTTGCCCTTCCTTTGTTACATGCCCTACGAGGAAGATAGCAATGTTTTGCGTTTTAGCAATACGCATCAGCTCAGCTGTACACTCTCGCACCTGGGATACACTACCTGGGGCACTCGTCACCTCAGGGTGATGCACAGTTTGAATAGAATCAACAATAACAAACTTAGGCTTTACTTGTTCAATTGTTTGATGCAAAAATTCTAAGTTAGTTTCGGCATAAATGTAGAGCTCTTTAGATGTTACACCTAAACGCTCTGCACGGAGCTTTGTTTGACGAATAGACTCCTCACCTGAAATATACAGCACGCGATGGTTAGCGTTTGATAAAATTGCAGATACTTGAAGGAGCAACGTAGACTTACCAATACCTGGGTCACCACCTATTAAAATCAAAGACCCCGGTACGATGCCACCGCCAAGTACACGGTTAAACTCATTCATTGTAGTAGGTACACGCGCCTCTTCTACAGTTTCTACATCTACAATAGGTGTAGCCTTTGTAGTAACTGTTGCTGAGTGTTGGAAAGCACCACGTGGCCCTTTTGTTACTACCTCAATTTCTTCAACCATCGTGTTCCATGCCCCACAACCTGGACAGCGTCCCATCCATTTTGCTGACTCGTAACCGCAGTCATTACACGTAAATTTCGTTTTTTTCTTCGCCATAGTAGCCTCCTATTTTCTTTTAAGTATAACAGAACATATATTCGAATCAAAAAACGAGCTACTCCTTTATAGAGTAGCTCGCTTATAATTATTTTACATTAGCACTTGGTGCTACCTGCTGTACTTTAAAGTCACCATCAACATAATCAAAGATGATATTTCCACCTTTAACAACTGTACCTTTAAGTAATTCTTCAGAGAGACGGTCCTCTACATGCTTTTGTAAGGCACGACGTAGTGGTCGTGCACCGTACTCTGGGTCGTAACCCTCATCTGCTATTTTTTCTAAGGCTGCTTCTGTAAATTCTAAGGCAATATCTTGTTCAGCTAAACGATTAGTTAATGACTTGGCCATTAATTGAATAATTTCTTTTAAGTGCGCTTTGTCCAATGAGTGGAAGACAATCATTTCATCAATACGGTTTAAGAACTCTGGACGGAAGGCTTTTTTCAATTCTTCCAACATAACGCCCTTCATATCCTTATGTTCATTTGCTGCACTCTCATTAACATTAAAACCTACATTTTTGCGATACTTCAGTGCGTCTGCACCAACGTTTGATGTCATAATTACTACCGTATTACGGAAATCTACAACCCGACCTTTAGAGTCTGTTAAACGCCCATCATCTAACACTTGTAATAAGATATTAAAGACATCTGGGTGTGCTTTTTCAATTTCATCTAGTAACACTACTGAGTATGGTTTACGGCGTACCTTTTCGGTTAATTGCCCACCATCCTCAAAGCCAACATAACCTGGAGGAGAGCCTACTAGACGTGAAGTCGAGTGTTTTTCCATGTACTCAGACATATCTACACGAATCATAGCATCCTCATCACCAAACATTACTTCCGCTAGCGCGCGTGCAAGTTCAGTTTTACCAACCCCTGTTGGTCCTAAGAAAATAAACGAACCAATCGGGCGCTTTGGATCTTTAAGCCCTGCACGTGCACGGCGAATTGCGCGAGAAATGGCTTCTACTGCCTCGCCTTGACCTACTACTCGTTTGTGTAGTTCTTCTTCGAGGTTAAGTAGCTTTGCTGATTCTTCTTCAGCAATTTTAGCTACAGGAATACCTGTCCACATCGCTACAACTTGTGCAATATCGTTAACTGTTACTTCTAATTCAGCCTTATCTTGCTCTTCTTTCCACTTGTCTTTCATTTCTTGAACTTCAAGTGTAATTTGTTTTTCGCGATCACGGAATTTAGCCGCTTTTTCAAATTCTTGTCCTTGTACGGCTGCATTTTTTTCTGCGCGCACTTTATCTAACTCTTCTTCTAAATCTTTTAAGTTTGGTGGTAATACATAAGAGCGTAAGCGTACTTTAGAGCCTGCCTCGTCAATTAAATCAATCGCTTTATCCGGTAAAAAGCGGTCTGAAATATAACGGTCACTCATTTGTGCAGCCGCTTCTACTGCTTCATCTGTAATCTTCACACAGTGGTGTGCCTCATAGCGGTCACGTAGCCCATATATAATTTGAATAGCTTCTTCTACTGAAGGTTCATCGACTTGAATGGGTTGGAATCGACGCTCAAGCGCGGCATCTTTTTCGATATATTTACGGTACTCCTCAAGTGTTGTTGCACCAATACATTGTAGCTCTCCGCGCGCTAAAGATGGTTTTAAGATGTTAGAGGCATCAATTGCACCCTCTGCACCGCCTGCTCCAATTAATGTGTGCAATTCGTCAATAAATAAAATAACATTGCCTGCTTGTCGAATTTCTTCCATCACTTTTTTTAGGCGGTCCTCAAACTCACCGCGGTATTTCGTACCTGCTACAACTGTACCCATATCTAATGTCATAACACGTTTGTGACGTAAAATTTCAGGTACTTCATTGTTAACAATTTGTTGTGCTAATCCTTCAGCAATTGCTGTTTTACCAACACCTGGCTCACCAATTAATACAGGGTTGTTTTTTGTACGGCGAGATAGCACTTCAATAACACGTGTGATTTCCTCACTGCGCCCGATAACAGGATCAAGTGTGCCTTCACGAGCAATTTGTGTTAAATCACGTGCTAATCCATCTAATGTCGGTGTGTTTGCTGGTTGGCTAACAGTAGCGCCATTCGGTGTTTGCTGACCATGCTCACTATTACCAAGTAATAATAATACTTGCTGACGCGTTTTATTTAAACCTACCCCCACGTTATTTAAAACACGTGCGGCTACTCCCTCCTCTTCACGAATTAAACCAAGTAAAATATGTTCAGTACCAATATAATTGTGATTTAATTTACGCGCTTCATCTGCAGCTAGCTCTAATACGCGCTTAGCACGTGGCGTATGATGCACAACTGCATCTACTTCCTCAGTACCATGCCCTACTAGTTGCTCGATACCTCGTTCAATCATTTCTGGTGTAACATTAGCTGCTGCTAATGCTTTAGCAGCAATACCTTCTCCTTCACGCACAAGTCCTAACAGTAAATGTTCAGTACCAATTTTTGAGGCCTTCCAGCGTTTTGCCTCATCTTGCGCTAAATTTAACACCTTATTTGCACGTTCTGTAAATCGATTAAACATACTATTTCCTCCTCTTATACGTTAGTTGGTTAATAAATCTCTAATCAGTGTTGCGCGTGCAATGTCACGTTCATTCGTTGGCATTGCCTCGTTTTTATAATATTGCAGGAAGCCTGGTTGCATACAGCTAATACAAGCGTTGACGGCTTTAATCGTTACGTCTGTAATAATGCCAAGGTCGATACCTAAACGTATGCTCGACAATCCTCTTGCTGCTTCCTCACTAGTTATCGTACGTGCATAACGTAACGTACCTAGTGCTCGTTGTATTTGATCTTCAAGTAGAATGCTAGATTGTTGCATTAATGCTTTACGTGCACGCAACTCATATTCAATTATTTGTTCTACTTGCTGTTGTAAGTCATGTAAAATTTGCTGTTCAGATTTACCAAGGGTTTCTTGATTAGAAATTTGGTAAATGTTACCCAAACTTGCACTACCTTCTCCATATATACCCCGCACAACCATACCTAAGCGTAGCATGGCTTGAATAATTACATTCATGCGATTGGTCATAGTAAGTGCTGGTAAATGTAGCATTACGGACGCTCGTAAACCTGTACCTAGATTAGTAGGACAACTTGTTAAATAACCGTATTGCTGATGATACATATAGGGGTGTGCCTGTTCAATTTGGCGGTCAAGCATTAAAGCATTCTGATAGGTTTCTTGAAGTTTAAGACCAGGCGCTAAACACTGAATGCGTAGATGGTCCTCCTCATTTACCATAATGCTTGTTTGCTCATCCGCAGCAATAATTAATGCTCCTTGCTGTTGCTGTAAAAATTGCGGGCTAATTAAGTGTTTTTCAACTAACACCTGACGTGCTAATAAAGGCATCTCTTGCAAGTTAAAATAATGTAAGCCTTCTACATTATCCAGTAAAGCATGTGTTACTTCACGCTCAATTTCTGCTTCCTCTCCTTCTGTTAAATAAGGTGGAAAGCGAAATCCCTCAAGATTACGCGCTAGACGTATACGACTACTCATCGCTACACTATTTGGAGTTGCATCAGCTAATGTAATATCACAATCACGCGTGTATTGTAAAAAATCATCGATATTATTCATTTGCCTCATCCTCCTGTACCTTAGCCTCTAACTCTTTAATAGCATCTCGTAGTAAGGCAGCTTGCTCAAAACTCTCACTTACTACGGCTTCTTGCATTTGTTGTCGTAGTGAAGCTACTTCATTTTGCATCGCTTTTTTATTTTCCAACATAGTTGGCATAGCACCTACATGTTGTAAATCAGCTTGAATGGGCTGCAAAATTTTAGGCATTTGCTCTGCAAATGTGTCGTAACATGTAGCACAGCCAAAGCGCCCCGTTTTACGGAAGTGCGCATACGTATAGCCACACCCTTCGCAACGTAATTGTTCTTTACGTATATTTTTAGGTGTCTGCCAGTTAGCAAGTAATTGTTGGATTGAAATCGGTTCTTTTGGCATTTCATTTGTAAAGGGATAAAAGTTTTGGGCGCATTTCTCACAATAATGGTGGATAGCTTGCTCACCATTATTATTTTTAGAAATTGTTATAACGGCTTGCCGTTGTTCACAGCGTTCACATAACACATTACTCACCTTCTTTTCGTTGTTCATATTTTAGGGTTACAAGTACCGAGCTTAGCACACGTGCTCTTAGCTGATCACGAAGCGGTAACGGCACGTTTAATGTCGTGCGCATCGTTGCAGCTAAAATCATTTTTGCCTCTCGTTTTGTAATAACTTCCTCATCTAATAAACGATAAACATAATCCTCTGCCATCGTTTGTGTAGCCTCATCCGCAATTTGGGTAATTATAGCTTCAATTAACTCTTTTTGCGAATGTGGTTGCACACGTAATATCCTAATATAACCGCCACCACCACGTTTACTTTCAACTAAATAGCCACGCTCCTCTGTGAAGCGGGTATTAATTACATAATTTATTTGTGAAGGTACGCAATTAAACTTAAGCGCAATTTCACTACGTTTAATCTCCACTGTACCTTGATCATTTAACTCAATAATTTGTTTTAAATAGCTTTCTATAATATCTGAGGTATTCCGCACGATAACCACCTCTCTTAACATTTATGGTTACTGACTTTGACTATCTTTGACTTTATTATAAAAAAATCAAGATTGTATTGCAAAAGAAAACCCTTCAAAAAAAGTAGCGTGCCCAAGGGGACACACTACTCTTATACTAAGCGACCAACGATTGGGTAATTCCATGCTTCACCTTGTAGCGCACGGATAATACCAATAATTGGAGCACAGATATAAATTAAACCGAAGATAATTAAAAACGGAAATCCAATGATTAGGAATGTAAATGCCCATGATACGCTAAGTAACACAGCTAATACAATTTGAAATAATACAGCCTGTACAGATAAGCGACGGACCTCTTCATCATTCGTTACAAGTGTCGCGATAAAAAACATAATGACTGGCACTAAAAAGGGTGCGTAATAAAAGCTTGAGTGTACGATTATTTTAGAAAGTTTATTATCCAAAGTCTCTCATCCTTTCTATAAATCCTTTATACTATTTATACGTACACTTTCATAAAAAGTTTCAAACACAAAGGGGGATTTTTTGATGAAATTTGATAAAGAATTAAGTGCGCAGTACGAACGTGGCATTCGACGCACATTGCCAAGTTACGATGCGATGCTACGTTTATCTCAGGCATTTTTACAAATGGCATTACCTGAGCAAGCAAATATTTTAATCGCAGGCGTAGGGAGTGGTAACGAACTTTTGCATTTTGCTGATGCTAACCATGCATGGCAGTTTACGGCGCTCGACCCGTCGCAAGCAATGCTTACGATTACCCAACAAAAATTATATGATCAACAGCTACAAAATCCTGTAGAGTTACTAAAAGGTACTGTACTCAACGTGTCGCTAACTAAACCATTTGACGGTGCTACGTGCTTACTTGTTTTACATTTTATTAAAACCCGCGCTGAGCAAGTTGCCACTGTAAAAAAGTTAGCCGAACATCTTAAACAAGGCGCACCTTTTATTATAGTTTGTAAATGCGGAGAGCAAGGTACAGAACAAACAGAGCAACAGTTTGATTTGTGGCGTGCTTACTGGCTACAAAATACTAAACTTTCAGTAGAACAAGTGGCTTCAATGGAAAAGCAAATTCGTAGCCTAAGCTTTATTTCAGAACAAGAGATGATATGTATTTTGAAAGATGCAGGCTTTGAAAAAATAACGCGATTTTTCTCTACTACATTATTTTGTGGTTGGACATGTTATAAAAAATAAGGAGTTGATGGAATGTGATACATACTATTGCTCGCACAAAAGAACAAAAACTTGTTGAGGGCATCCCATTAGAACAACTAGCAAGTGGCGACTTTGATTGGTATTGGGTCGATTTTGATAAGCCTACTATTGAAGAAGAAAAGCTATTAGACAGCTTCTTTCACTTTCACCCACTAGCCATCGAAGACTGCTTAATGCGCTTGCAACGACCAAAAATGGATTATTACGATGACTATTACTTTTTTGTTACGCATCGTATTAATGATGATACGCTCGATCCTGAAGAGATTAATTTATTTGTTTCCGAAAAATTTGTCGTAACGTTTCACAAGGAACATGTACCTGAAATTGAAATTGTGCGCCATCGTTTAGCAACAAAACCAAAAAAGTGGGATACAACATCTTACTTTGTGCTCTACCAAACGATTGATAAAATCGTTGATAGTTATTTCCCTTTAGTTTATAAAATTGAAGACCAATTAAATCGTCTTGAAGACGAAATGACTTATCATAACAGTATGAAAACGATGCAGTTTGTCTTTGACTTCCGCAGTGACTTATTACATTTACGCCGTATTATTTTGCCAATGCGAGATTTACTGTACCGTATTTTAGGCTCTTACCGTTTTCCACTTAAAAAGAGTGAACGTGCCTACTTTACTGATATCCATGACCATTTAGTTAAACTGACAGAAATGGTAGAGTCCAATCGTGAGCTTACTGCAGATATGCGCGATAGCTATATGGCAATGAACTCTAACCGCATGAACGGCATTATGATGACATTAACGATTGTTTCTACCATCTTTATCCCACTTACCTTTATCGCAGGGATTTACGGGATGAACTTCGAAAACATGCCTGAGCTTACTGGTAAATACAATTACTTTATTGTATTAGGTGTAATGTTTGTTATTGGCGTTGGTATGGTACTCGTCTTTAAAGCTAAAGGGTGGTTTAAACTATTTAAGCCTTAAAAAAATGCCAACCTACTGATTAAACGAAGTGGGTTGGCATTTTTTGTTATTTATCTTTTTTCTTTAAAAAGTTAATATCTGTACGATCTGGCCAATAATCATCGCGGTTATCTTCACTTGCCTGTGGAAATAGGAAGTATGAAATAACACCTGCAAATAATGTTGCGCCAGCAATAATTAATAAACGTTCACGAGACTCTACAAGCGGATGAAACTCACCTAGCATATAAAAAGCGGTAGCTGCTACAATAACCATCATCGGTATTACAAACTTAAAACGTTGCCAATGCATCGCTTGTTCCTCCTTATCATAATCTACTAACTTAATACTAGCATATTCATTTTTTTTTTGATATTAAGGTCGTTACAATTATGTGCCAAAAGCTGTTTTTTAGGCACCATGATTCACTTTGTACTATAATTAATCTAGTAAGTATAGCATAGCGCATAGATTTTACGTTACAATCTTGCTATTATAACTAGTAACCCCTTTGCCCTAGTTCTATTTTTTTGTCTTTTTCGATAATTTAACTAACATCTCTTACATTTTCACGTCATTTACTATATAAACGACAAAACATATTTTTATTAAAAGGAGTCTTTTTTATGAGCTGGTTTACAAAAAAAGCACACGAGCCGCAAGTCATTCTCGACCCTGCTTCATATTTATCACAAGTACATATTGATTTAGCAAATTACCCATCCATCAAGAAGCAACTTGATTTACTTGAGCTAACTAAAGACGACTTAGCGATTATCAAACAGCTTCAACCTCATTTACAAGAGGTTATTCCCGTGATGGTAGACCGCTTTTATGAAGGCGTTAGTGCAAACGCTGAGCTTACTTCTATTATCAGTACACACTCACAAATTGAACGTTTAAAAATTACATTACATCGTCACATTAGCGGTATTTTTGATTCACGCATTGATGATGCTTATATTCAAGATCGTAAGCGTATCGCTGCTGTACATGTGCGTATTGGTCTGCAATCAAAATGGTACCTAGGTTCATTCCAGTCTTTGATTACTACATTTATTAACTTACTTACATCTTTACAACTTTCTACTTCAGATGCTGCACGCGCTATTACTGCATTTACTAAGCTCATTAATTTAGAGCAACAGCTTGTTATTGAGGCTTATGAAAATGTCGAAAAACTTGCACGTGAGCGTGTTAATAATCGTAAACAAGGCATCATTAATACTATCCAAAGCACAGCGCAAGAGCTTAACGCCATTAGCGAAGAAACAACAGCGGCGCTTCATGAGATTTCGTCAGAGGCTAATGATATTGCAGAAGCTACTGAACAAGGTTTAGTACTAGTAGCTGAAACTGAACAAAAATCTAAGCATGGTCAAACGGAATTGCATGAACAAAATGAGTTAATGCATGTCATTTTAACAAGCGTTAATGAACTCGACGTTACAATGAATAAACTACGTGACTCATCTAATAAAATTTCGGAAATTGTTAATTTAGTTACTACGATTGCCGATCAAACTAATCTGCTTGCACTTAATGCTTCAATTGAAGCCGCACGCGCGGGTGAACATGGCAAAGGCTTTGCTGTAGTAGCAGATGAGGTACGTAAACTTGCAGAAGAAACTAAGAAAGCCGTGTTAAACGTTTCACATCTGATTAATGATACCGAATCTAACATCAGCTCAATGGCTAACTCTGTAACGAATGTGGATGCTCAAATTCACCAAAGTGTAGCCACACAAACACGCTTGTCCGAATCGTTTGGTGCTATTACAACAGCCGTATCTGGTATTCAGTCACAGTATTTAAGTACATCTCAAGATATTTCTAAGATTTCATTGTTGATTACAGATATGTCCCAAGCAGCTAGTCTCGTATCAACTTCATCTGATGCACTTATCGATGTCGTTGGTCATCTCAGCGAAGATTAAAAAAGGAGTGGTTGCTTATATAGCGACCTCTCCTTTTACTTATTTATGGGTAATCATTCGTTTCTTTTTACGATGTTCACGGCGTGCAGGCCCTGTATTAAATAAGCGATGTTCTACTTCAGTTTCAGGAAACACGCTCGGAATCTCGCGTGGATGACCTTCACCATCAACAGCTACCATCGTCACAAACGATTCAGTTGTAAGCTTTTCCTCACCTGTCATTAAGTTACGTGAAACTACGCGTACGTAAACTTCCATGGACGTGCGTCCTGTGGAGGTCACAATCCCCTCAAGCTCAATGACATCTCCCTCGCTTGCTGGCGATAAAAAGTCTACAGAGTCAATTGAAGCCGTTACAACTTCTCCCCTTGCATGCTTCATAGATGTGATTGCAGCAATTTCATCAATATATGCTAATACCTTACCACCAAAAATAGTTTTATGATGGTTTGTGTCTGGTGGTAAAATCAAGTGGCTTTGAATTGTTCTTGAATGCCCCATAGGCACCTTATTTGTTTGCATAGCCTAACACCCCTTTTTAAAATATCATTATTGTGTCAATCTTACCTATACTTTACCTGATAAATCAACATTATTTTATTATCTCAAAATAGTTGTGTTTTACGCAACATAGTTAGTCAAACATACTCATTGTTTCATGTGAAACATTATGTAGCACTATTAGTATTCATTAGTGTTACGGCTACCGTCATCTGTTGCGCTTGAATGGCTGTTTCGATTGCTGTCAAGATACTAGCTGAAAGCATGTCGTCCACTTCTTCTTTAGTAATATGCACCGTAATTTGAATAGCACTATACAATGCATATTGTTTGTACCATTTAAACTGCTTCATTTTAGCTAGAGTGTCAGATAATCCAATAATATGTGTTAGCTGAGTATCGTTATAGTTCAATAAAGTTAATAACCCAATAATAACGTAGTGTTGTGCCTTCTTCTTAATACCAAATCGCACTAACTTTTGTTCCATAGCCACGACTTCCTCAACGCGTGTAGATTGGTAATTTGCATCATCCATTGCTAATAGCTGAGCTAGCCATAATAATTCGTTACTCTTATAATAACCACGCGCCGTTAAATCTTTGATGTATTGGTGTACAGTATCAGCTAGTTGCACAGGGTCTTGTTCTTCCTTCACTGTTAAAAGAACTGCATACGGCACATCATCATGTGTTGTTAAAAACATATGGTGTGTACGTAGCGCTGTATAATAACTCATCGCTCGCTTAGCATGTGCCTCATCCTGTATATAGTTTGCTGCTAAGTAACTAAAATTACTTCGCGGAAACTTTTGCTCGATTAATAATTCATAGTTCGCTAATAATTGTGCTACAGCTTCTTGTGCATCAGTTGCTGGCATTAAGTTTGGCAAAATCATACTGATGTTACTACGTAAGTAAGAAAAAGCTCCTGTTTGCTTTTTTACTTCCTCTTTGAGAGCTTCATATTTTGCTATTTCAAAACCTTCGTCACGCAAACTGAAAGTAGTCGTTAAAGCTAATAATAATGGTGTGGTGGCTTGATAACGCAATTGTTGCTTAACTACGCCATATACTTCTTCTAAACGTTGTTCGATTATCATACGTCTCACTCCTTTATCTTTATACGCATTGGGCTCGCGTTTTGTTTCAATACGAAAATTGATTTCGTGTATACTAAGAGAAACTATAATAAATAGGTGATGACATTGCGAATTAATAAATTTTTAAGTGAAACAGGTATTACATCACGCCGTGGTGCTGATAAATGGATTGAGGATGGACGTATTAAAATTAATGGTGAGCTTGCTACGTTAGGTAGTCAGGTAAACGAAGGCGATGAAGTGCGTGTTGATGGCAACATAGTCGAACGTGAGCAAGAGCTTGTATACATCGTGTTAAACAAGCCTGTTGGCATTACAAGTACAACTGAGCAACACATTAAAGGCAATGTGGTTGATTTTATTAATCACCCTTTACGTATCTTTCATATTGGTCGCTTAGACAAAGATTCTGAGGGCTTATTACTGTTAACGAATGATGGTGATATTGTTAATAAGATCCTACGTGCCGAAAATCACCATGAGAAAGAGTATATCGTTCAAGTGGATCAGCCAATTACGGATGACTTTATCGAAAAAATGGGTGCAGGCGTTGATATTTTGGATACAACAACGTTACCTTGCCATGTCGAAAAAATTTCGCGTAGTGTATTCCGTATTATTTTAGAGCAAGGGTTAAATCGTCAAATCCGCCGCATGTGTTCTACACTTGGGTATAATGTACAGCGTTTACAACGTATCCGCATTATGAATATTGAAATTGGTAATTTAAAAGTAGGGCAATGGCGAGACCTTACCACAAACGAACGCGAAACATTGTTTAATTTATTAAACTACACACCAAAAAAATAACCGAGTGAGGCGTAAGCCTTTCTCGGTTATTTTTTATATTCGGTACGTAGTACACTCATTATAATCTCATCATGGTAAACGCCGTCTAAACAAATCGCATCACGAAGTACACCTTCTTGTACAAAGCCAACCTTTTCGTACACAGCAATTGCTCGTGGATTATGGTTATATACTTCTAGCTGTACGCGATGTAAATCTAAGTCCTCAAAAGCAATACGTAATGCCTCACGTACAGCTGCACTCCCATAGCCTTGACCAAATTTTGTACGATCATGGAGCGCAATGCGGAAGCCAACGGAATGATTTTCGGTATCAATATTCATCAGTGTAAAATCACCAATCACCTCATCTTGCAAGCAAATGGCGTAATCACGTCTCGTATTATCCATACTAATACGCTCATAATATGCCTCAATTTGCGCTAGAGTAAAACTCGTACGCGTGCCTGTAAGGTAACGAATTTCTTCGTCCTCTGTTGCGCGTAAATAGCTTGCCATATGCTCCCTTTGAAGCGGTTTAATTTGTATCATTACCGTCACCTCTTTATTAATTGTACAGAAAAACTGTAGTTGGGACAAATGGCTATATAAAAAATAAGAAACCGCACAGTTGCGCGGTTCCTTTTTTGCTACATATATTACAGCCCACCTAAGTAAGCCGCTTTAACTTCATCACTTTCTTGTAGCTCTTTAGCTGTACCTGCTAATACAATTTTCCCTGTTTCTAGCACGTATGCACGATTTGCTACAGATAATGCCATATTGGCATTTTGCTCGACTAATAAAATCGTTGTGCCTTCTTTATTAATTTGCTCAATAATGCTAAAAATATTTTTCACCATCAGTGGTGCTAATCCCATTGATGGCTCATCTAGTAATAGCAGTTTAGGCTTTGCCATGATTGCTCGTCCCATTGCTAGCATCTGCTGCTCACCACCAGAAAGTGTGCCTGACTGCTGTTTACGACGCTCTAATAGCCGCGGAAACAATTCATACACATGAGCTAAATCTTTAGCAATCCCTGCGCGGTCCTTACGCAAGTATGCACCCAGGTCGAGGTTTTCTTCTACGGTCATATTGGCAAATACACGACGCCCCTCTGGTACATGTGAGATACCTGCTTTTACGATAGATTGGGCAGGCTTCCCTGCAATGGACTCACCTAAATATTCAATGCCACCACGTTTTGGTTTTAGTAACCCTGATAATGTTTGAAGTAATGTGCTTTTACCTGCACCATTTGCACCAATTAATGTTACAATTTCGCCTTCATTTACCTCAAGTGAGACTCCCTTTAATGCTTGAATGTTGCCATAGTATACATCAATATCATTTACAAGTAGCATTAATCAACGACCTCCTCACCTAAATACGCTTCGATTACTTTTGGGTTATCACGAATTTCCTGTGGTGTACCATCCGCAATTAATTGCCCATGGTCCAATACATAAATGCGTTCACAAATTCCCATAACTAAATTCATATCATGTTCGATTAATAAAATCGTTAAATCAAATTCTTTACGGATAAATGAAATTAACTCCATTAAATCCTGTGTTTCTTGTGGATTCATACCTGCGGCTGGTTCATCCAATAGTAATAACTTAGGTTTGGCTGCTAATGCACGCGCGATTTCGAGACGGCGTTGTTTACCATAAGGGAGATTACGTGCTAACTCGTCCTTATATTTATCTAAGCCGAAAATTTTTAAAAAGGCGAGTGATTCTTCTTCCATGCGCTCCTCTCCAGAGAAGTGCGTAGGTAAACGGAAAATAGAAGAAATAATCGTGTGCTTAGCAAGTGAGTGGTTAGCTACCTTTACATTATCTAGCACAGACAAATCTTTAAATAACCGAATGTTTTGGAAGGTACGACTAATACCACCGCGCGTCACTTGGTAAGGCTTTTTACCATTAATAACGTTGCCATCAAAAGTGATTTTGCCTTCTGTTGGTTTATAAACACCCGTTAGCATATTAAAACTTGTAGTTTTACCCGCACCATTTGGACCAATAAGACCAACTAGCTCACCTTGTTGTAACGTCATGTTAACTCCTTGTACAGCTTTTAAGCCACCAAATGTAATGCCCATATTATCCACATGTAAAATTGTATTATTTGTCATTTGTCATATCCCCCTTTTTTTTAGATTTAAAGAGGTCTGTAATTTCTTTAGTTCCCATTAGGCCTGTTGGACGATATAGCATAACCAAAATTAACACAAGGCTGTAAATAATCATGCGCGTCTCTGGGAAGTTTGCTAAGTAGGACGATACTAGCGTTAGTAAAATTACTGAAATCACCGATCCTGATAAGCTACCTAAGCCACCTAGTACTACAAAAATTAAAATATCAAAGGACTTTAAGAAGCCAAAGGAACCTGGTTGGATGATATAAGTGTTATGTGCAAAAATTGCACCTGCTACCCCCGCAAAAAATGCACCAATCGCAAAAGCTGCAACTTTGTAATACGTGGTGTTAATGCCCATCGCGTCTGAAGCAATTTCGTCCTCGCGAATCGAAATACATGCACGTCCATGACGCGACTTCGTAAAGTTGGAAATCACAATGACTGTAATTAAAGCTGTAAAGAAAGCATATGTCCAGGTTGTCATATGGCTAACCTGCATACCAGCTGCGCCACCAACATAATCAATGTTTAAAATTACAATTCGAATAATTTCAGCAAAGCCTAATGTGGCAATTGCTAAGTAATCTCCCTTTAAACGTAATGTTGGAATACCAACCAATAAACCTGCTAGCATTGCAACAACTGCACCTGCTAAAATAGCGACAATAAATGGCATGCCAAGCTTCATCGTTACAATAGCCGACACATAAGCACCTACTGCTAAGAAGCCTGCGTGACCAATGGAAAACTGACCTGTTATACCAATAACTAAATGTAAGCTTACGGCTAACATGAGATTAATACACATCGTAATCAGCATGTTTTGATAGTATAAATCAATAATGTTCATCGAGATTAGCGCTTGCCCTACTGCATAGATGACTAACGCTATTACGAGATAACCCCAAAAGATTTTTGATTTTTTCATCGTTTTCGTCACCTACACTTTCTCGCGAGCATTTTTGCCAAAGATGCCCTCTGGTTTAAATACTAAAATTAAAATTAAAATAACAAAGGCTGCTGCATCTCGCCATAATGAAAAGCCTAACGCGCTTACTACGGTCTCTACCACACCTAGTAACATGCCCCCAACCATCGCGCCTGGGATAATACCAATACCGCCAAGTACTGCCGCAATAAAGGCTTTAAGCCCTGGGATTACACCCATAAATGGATCAATCTTTGTATAGTAAAGACCAAAGATTACACCAGCTGCCCCTGCAAGTGCTGAACCAATCGCGAAAGTTGCAGAAATTGTATTATCAACATTAATCCCCATTAGCTTAGCTGCATCTGCATCATGTGAAACAGCACGCATAGCTTTCCCGATTTTCGTTTTTTGTACAATGAACTGTAATAAAATCATAAGACCAATCGAAACAGATAAAATTAAAATTGAATGCGTACCAATTTGTGCACCAAAAATTGTAATTGCTTTGTTTTCAATCGTATTTGGGTATGACTCTAGTTGTGCGCCTCTAAAAAATACGACCGTATACTCAATTAGTAATGACACACCAATCGCTGTAATTAGTGCTGCGATACGTGTAGAGTTACGCAGTCGCTTATAAGCTACACGCTCAATAATTACACCGAACACTGCACAAAGCATCATGGCTAGTAATAATGCTGCAAAGAAATTCATTTCCCATTTAGCAATGGCATAAAAGCCAATAAAAGCGCCAACCATAAAGACATCACCATGCGCAAAGTTAATGAGTTTAATAATGCCATAAACCATTGTGTAGCCCAGTGCAATAAGTGCATAAATACTACCTATCGAAATCCCATTGACTAGCTGCTGAACCCATTCCATTTTCCTCACTCCCTTATCAATGCTTTAACCGAAAAAAAGAGGGCGAAGTTGATCGCCCCCATACCTACTCACTTGTTTACGGATTAACTTTAGAGTTGAACTTTTGTTTACCGTCTACGAATTCGAGAACTGTGGCTGTTTTAACTGGGTTGTGGTTTTCGTCAACTGAGAATGTCCCTGTAACTAATGTAAGATCCTTAGTATCTGCTAATGCTTTTTTGATTGCCTCGCCATCTAATGAATCTGCTCGCTCAATCGCATCTTTTAAGAAGTACACACTGTCATAACCAAGCGCATTAAATGCATCCGGTGACTTATCGCTATATTCCTTTTTAAAAGCTGCTACAAAATCTTGAATTTTTTTGTCTGGGTCCTCTGCTGAATAATGGTTAGTAATATATGTTTTATTTAATGCATCTGCGCCAGCTAACTCAACAAGCTTTGGTGAATCCCAGCCATCTGCACCCATTAAAGGCACATCAATACCTAAATCACGCGCTTGCTTAACAATTAACCCAACTTCCTCGTAGTAACCTGGGATAAAAATGAAGTCCGGCTTAGCTGCCTTGATACGTGTTAATGTTGTTTTAAAGTCTGTATCTTTCGCTACATAGGCTTCTTCAGCTACGACCTTACCGCCTTTTTCACCAATTGTTTCTTTAAATGAAGCCGCTAATCCTTTAGCATAGTCTGAAGCATTATCTGCAAAAATAGCTACGTTTTTCGCATCTAGCTCATCTACAGCAAAGTTTGCTGCTACTGTCCCTTGGAATGGGTCAATGAAGCATGTACGGAAGGCATAGTCATTTAATGAGCCATCGTCATTAATCGTTACATTTGGTGCTGTTGCTGCTGCGCCAATTGTTGGTACCTTTTGCTCGTTAGCTATTTGCACAGTCGCAATTGTATTACCTGATGTTGCTGGTGACAGCATTGCTACAACCTTCTCCTGTGTGGCAAGCTTCATTGCCTGTGCTACAGACTCTGCGTTCTCTGATTTATTATCTAACTTTACAAGTTCAAGCTTTTTGCCATCAATACCGCCTGCGTCATTAATTTCTTTAACTGCTAACTCCGCACCTTGTCCGATAGATGAACCGTAAGAAGCTACAGGGCCTGAAAGCTCTAAGTTAGCACCGATTTTAATGGTATCGCCACCGCCGCCTGATGAGCCACCGTCACTTGAGCCTCCTGTTGATGTGCCGCCACCCTCTTTAGCACCGCACCCTGCTAGTGCGCCCATTACTAAAGAAGAAGCTAAAACCAGTGAACCTACTTTTTTAAAGTTGTTTTTCTCTGTCATGTCAATTCCCCCTAATGATGTTTTCTTAAAAGTGTGATATTTCTGATAATTATATACGCAAAGCGACTAATTCACAATACTATTATCTATATTTTCTGAATATAATGAATATTTTAGTTGCTATTATTGATAATCGGTTCGCTAGCGCATTGGGTTGGTATACCTTTTTAAATAAAATTATTGTGCTACTACACTTTATGTAGCGTACAGCACCAATATAGCTTGTTACCTTATTCTTCTTAATTTTCACACAAATGCTAGAAAAAGCAACAAAAATATTTTTAATGTGCTAATTTTTCTCGAAAAAGAAAAATACCAAGCACTTTATAGCGCTTGGTATTGCTGTCATTCCTTTGGTTGACTGTATTCTGTTGTACGTGGGTTTTCGTCGATATATGGCTTTAAGTATGCTTCACGTAATTCGTGACGCATCCATCCCATGATACCAATAATTAAAATAAAGGTTACAAGTGACGCCATAAAGGCCTTAGAGGAATCCTTTTGCCCTGCTGTAAATAAAAATCCACATAGCACAATCGTTAAAATAATAGAGGCTACAAGTAAACTTGTTAACAGTAGATCCTCTCCTAGGTACAACATACGAATCTCCTTATCAAATGAGAACAATAACAAGAAGCCCGCTACAAGTTGTACCACTGTTACCCAAAAGCCAACCTTAACCCCAAATACTTTAGCTGCTTGCTCTGCTGGTGTTAGTGTCGCACCACGGTATTTTTTAAAGCTAAAGTAAATAAAGAAGTAGAAACCACCCGTCGCTAAACTCGCTAGCATAAAGTGTAAGTAACGTTGCCAAATTTGTGGGTAGTGGAATAGGCTATGGAAAAAGCCATTCGCGCTTGCCCACTGCTCTGGGTAAAGCATAGATACTACGTTTACAATAAAGATTAATGGCACAAAGAATAAAATCGCCATAGCTAAAAATCCAATGAATAAATGCAGTGCTTTTTTATTTTGCCATTTATCCCATGTAAATTTATATAAATATAACAATAGGAACGCGACAATTAATAATATCAAAACACTTAACCATGCCTTACCAATTAAAATTGTAGAGGCATAAAAATATTGTGTATAAATTACACTAATCATTAATAATGGCCCGACACCTAGCACTACTGCGATACTTTTATGTATCGAAGCATGGTAAGAAGCAATCTGTGCCATCTTATCCATGACTGGATTCTTTTTTAGGATACCCATTGCTTCTAAACCTACTGCACCTGCTGTTAATGAAATGGTGAAGTTAACAAAGACGATGTGTAGCATAAAGGTTACCACAATGAGCACCTCTAGTAGCCCAATATTTGCTGGAATAGGCAGTTGATTATCAGGTGCAATTAATGTTGTTAATAACATCATTTTGCGCTCACCTCTTGCGTTTTATTTGTGCGTTCACCATTTAACTCCGTACTAATATAAGCAGCTAATGCAGCAAGTTCTTCGTCTGTCCCCATAAATGGTGGCATCGCTACACGCACATTGTGCATAGTTGGTATGAAGCCTTTCATTGCTTCTTCGTCCCAACCATCCATACGCTTAGTTAATGAACGCTTTGAGCGCCAACCATCAACGGTATGACAGGTAATACATTGCCCAATAAATACTTCGCGCCCTGCCTCTACCATATTTTCAGCAGTGACTTCCTTTTCCTTTGCCCATGTAGCATGTGTTAGGAAGCCCTCCTCATCGTACTTTTCACGATCTTTCGCTAATAAGCCGTTAGCATACATGTAATCATAAATAATAAAAGGCTTACGGATGGATTCACGTACCACTTCAAATTCGCCAATAAAGCCAATTGAAGCGCCCATCACGACTAGCGATAATAGCCACGGCACTGCCTTTGGCTTTACGACTACCCAAATTAAGAACACAACTAAAATAACAAAGGCAACAATATTTAAGCCTTTAAAGACGTTTTCTGGCATACCTGTTGACCAAACAATCATATTGTAGGCCTCTGTAGGAATTGACCATAAATACCATAGACCAAAAATAAATGTTGCTGGTAAGGAAATCGCACCCCATAAACCAAACACACTAAATACTTCGCCGCGTAACTCAACATCCTTAACACGCCAACGAATAAAGAAGGATAGTAATGCAATTGCTAACATTACAGCTAAGAACATACGGAAACCTAATGATGGTAAGTA
This sequence comes from Metalysinibacillus saudimassiliensis, assembly GCA_000935965.1. Taxonomy (GTDB): domain Bacteria; phylum Bacillota; class Bacilli; order Bacillales_A; family Planococcaceae; genus Metalysinibacillus; species Metalysinibacillus saudimassiliensis. The sequence continues at coordinate 58,969 of LN483073.1, read as the reverse complement.
TGTAGGGTTAATAAATGCATTCCAAAATGATAATGTTTCTGTCCATAAACCTGGCGTTAGCTTAGCTGCTAGTACACCTGTAATAATTGCCATCGTTAACCACGATGCAAATGCTAGTGTCATCCCTAACTTAAGGTGACGTATTTTAGCTTTGCCATCCTTCCATGTATCCCAGGTATAATAGTAAATAATTAGTAGTACAACCTCTGTAATAAAGACCGCCCACTCAGCTACCCAAGCCCAGAAGAAAATACGTAAAAGTGTACCAATTGAATCGGGCTGAATCACCGTTGTTGAAAACCAAATTCCAACACCCGTCATTGCGCCTACTGTGGTCGTTATAATTAATACCCACTTAGCAATTTTTTTTGCTAACTGGTCAAGCTTGGCATTTTTTGTGCGTACAGCGCGGTACTCCATTGTCACCATTAATGCAATTGTCCCAATTGCTACACCATGACTGATGACAACGTGTACAATCGCAATCAATGCAATGACTGAGCCATTACCAAACCACGAATAATCCACCGATGGAAAATTCATATCCCTGTTCCTCCTCGTAAGTTAAATTTTCTAACTCATCGTACTAAAAGGAAGTGAAGGAACATTGAAAAGGCTGTGAAATCATCGTGTAATCATGAAAGTTCGGAGCTTTGACAAATAAAATTCACGTGAACTTCGTCTTTGTGAAATAAAAAAACCTATAAGCATAAAACTTATAGGTAAAAAAACAATACGCCAATTATCATTAACCTAACAGCTATAGTAACAAGCTGTTGTAAATGGACAGAGTAATTGGCTTGATGCTTCATAAAATACTGTCTGCGGTAAATAATATCCCCGACTACGACTAGTAGTAGCACAATAAACCCTAACCATTTAGGTGTATTCCACATTATCGTACTTGTAATAATAGCAATAACAAAATACAGTACATCAACTTTCATACGCTTTAATTGGCAGTTTGGCTGACCATAGCGCTTACGTATCACAATGATTGCTAAGCCTTGCAAGAGTAATAAAAATAATGGTATCACCAGTACTACACTAGTACCTCCTTCGTATAACTCATAAAAAAGATATTGGTCATTATACGTAATGGCTACAGCGCCCTTTGTGTGCTGATTAATCGCAAAATACTTACTATCTGCTAGGGCAATTCGATAGTTATACTGACCTTGATTAGTGTGTGCCACAATATCATACATATAATGTAGTTGACTCGGTGCAACTTCTTCTGGTTTAGTAATGATGCGTTTAGCTAGTGCTACAACATCTGCATTAGTGGTTGTCTTAATACCATAATAAGTTAGCGGCGAACCCGCTTCAAAATGTGTGTGCTGATTTGCTTTATAACTTACCTTATAAACACTTAAATTATCACTTGTGGATTGTTTTGGTGTCATTGGTAAAGCAACAATAAGTAATGCCAGCATAACTATAGCTGTCAGCGCAGGGATAGGCCACTTCTTTGCTGGTTTAGTCGCAATTCGAGCTTCAATTGCTTTATAGCTTTCCTCTTTATGACTACGCTTCACCTTAATAATACGCAACTCATCTTGCCATTTCGTCATCCCACCCACGCTCCTTCATTATAGTCGTTAATGATTGCAGTGCTCGTGCAGCTGTCCTCTTAACCTTAGACTCACTAAAACCTAAAATTTGCGCGGTGTCCTTAACTGAAAGCTCTTCAATATAGCGCAGTACAAGTACATCACGATAAACGAGTTTAAGTTGTGAAATCGCTTGATACAATTTGCTATGTAACTCCTTCGTTAATAAGGAGCGTAGCACTAAATCATCCATTTGAGGTTCGTGTTGCTTTGTAAATGTAACAAAAGCAATGAGCCTTTTACGTCGCAATTCATCATACGCGGCATTACGTGCAATACGATGCAACCAAGTTTTTACGCTTGCCTGCTGACGAAAGCGCGCTGCTTGCTTATATGCACGGTAAAAGGTTTCCTGTGTGATATCCTCGGCTAGCTCTACATCGCGTACAAGGAAAAATACATATTGATAAATGGTTGTACTATAAGCGTTATACCAATCCTCTAGCTCGCGTTTAGGCATTATATCCCCTCCCCTTAGTGATATAGACGAGTGCCCTCGCCTTCCGTCGCATATTCCTGTATTTTCTAATTTATTGTATACTTAACGTAATAAGGGGGATACTGATGTATAAACAAATTGTAGTAGCGATTGATGGCTCCGAAAATGCAATTCGGGCTGCTAAAGAAGCCGCAAAACTCGCGCATAACCAACCCGCTACCATTAACCTTGTATATGTAGCTGAAACTGACGAAGAATTTGCAACAAAGTCCTATAGTGGCGGATCTGGTTTACAAGAAATTGAGCGTCGTCGTAAAATCGCCAATGTTGAGACGGTGCTGAAACAACAAAATATTCATTGTCAGATTGTTATTTTACAAGGAGAACCCGTGACCGAAATTGTTGCCTACGCAAAGGAAAAGGAAGCCGATATGATTGTAGTAGGCCATCATGGGATGAGTGGGCTACGTGCATTAATGCTTGGTAGCACTAGCAAAAAAATCGTAAAACAATCCTCAATACCTGTACTTATCGTCAAATAAAAAATGACCTAGCCTGTAGCGACTAGGTCATTTTTTTATGGGGCTTACGCGTTATTAAAGTGAGTGCGCTATAAACGATTGGTAAGCTAGCTGCAAGTAATGTAATCCCTTGCCAGTGATAGCTTTCCCATATCGTACTAAAGGCAGAGCTACCAATCGCTACACCAATATAATAAGAAACAAGGTATAAACTTGAAGCGCTTCCCTTATGATGAGTAGCTTCCATTGTAACCGTTGATGCCATTAATGAATGAGCTACAAAAAAGCCTAAACAAATCACACACATCCCTATAATAATGCCTGTTGTGCTAGGTATCATTGTAATGATTACACCTATAACTAATGTGGCTACGCCAATAGTACGGACAATAGGTAACCCCATTTTAGAAGCTAAAAACCCTGCTAAAGGCGCACCAACAATACCAAAACCATAAGTTAAATAAATAAACGAAATACGATGCAAACTCCAGTTAAAAGGTGCGGCATTTAAATAAAACGGCAGGTAGGTCCAAACACTCGTAAACGTCATTTGCAACACCATACCAAAGCCAAAAATGATAACCAGTTTTGGATTTTTTAAATGCACTAAAAATCCTTTTACATCCTTTGCTACACTCACTTCGCTTGGCATAAAATTACGTGATTTTGGCAGAAAAATAAGAACAATAATAAAAATAACAATACCTGTAGCTGCCAAAACATAAAGCGCAAAATCCCACGAGTGTTTTTCTGCTAACCCACCTGTTAACACACGCCCGAGCATTCCGCCAATACTATTAAAGGAAATATATAATGCTGTCGCTGTGCTTCTAAATTTGGGGTGAATTTCTTCCCCTAAATAGGCAAGCCCTACAGCAATTACACCCGCTAATGCAATGCCTTGTACGAAGCGCAGTACAACAACCCAGGCAAAGTCGGTAACAAACGGTAAAATCACAAAGGGCACAGCTACAATTAAAATCGCACTCTTTACAAACCATTCACGCCCGTAGCGATCTGAGGCAAAACCTATCGCTAAAAGGCCAATAATTAACCCTACAGTCATGATTGACATTGTAGTACTTGCATACGAAATCGAAATGCCAAACTGCTGAGTCAAAATCGGTAATAATGGCTGAAACGCATACATCACCGCAAAAATATAAGCGGACGCTAAACCTAAGCTAATAACCATCCCCCAAAACTTAGCGTCTCGCATTGTATAACCCTCGTGCACAGCGCATCCCCTCCTTGTGCTATATTTTAAGTATATAAGTATTTTGCAATAGCGTGAAATCGACAAAGTGAATGCACCATATCAGCATTTTCGATAGGAGAATACAATGGACATCGAAAAATATCGTTTACACTACTTAATTTTAGAGCAACAAAACTTAAGTCAAACTGCTCGTACTACTAACTATACCCAATCCACACTATCTGCTCGTGTACAAAAAATGGAGCAGGAACTTGGTGCTGCAGTTTTTCAACGTACATCATTTGGTCTCCGAATTACAGAAGCGGGCATCCTTTATAAAAATTTTTTGCGCCAAACTTGTGAGCACTACGAGTTATTACAGCACCAATTATTAGTACAGCCCACACAAATCACCCTCGGCATGTCGCGCTCATCTATTCATTTATATGGCAGTGTGATAGCCAAAGCGCTTCAGCAACAAGGCAATAGCCCAAACTTTATCATTAAAACGAGTGGGATTATTAATGGACAGGTACGTCGTAACGAGTTGAGCTACGCTATTATTAGTGAACCTGTACAATTTTTTGAAGACGTACGCTACACTATTTTAGCTGATGAGTTTTTTGATATTGTGTCGCATCATGCAATTCAATTAAAACCAAATCAACCTGACTTCACCTTATTAGTATTAAGTAAGACCTGTGTCTATACCACAAAGGTTGTGCAGTGGTTAGAGAGTGAAAATATTAATTACCAACTCAAAGAAATTGACTCTGTTGGTACAATTAAAGACTTACTGCAGTTGCCACGCATGGCCGCTGTGTTAAACACTAAACTCATTGAGCCGCAAGACCAGCTCACCGAGCACCTCATACCAATTGATCGCACAACAAAAACCTATTTTATTTGTCATAATAGTGTGCCTAGCCTACTATTACCGTCACTAAAAAAAGAAACTTTGTGATAATCACAAAGTTTCTTTTACTTTATCTACATATAATTTAGCGTCAAGAAGACCTGCGCCCGTTTGTTCGCGTACCATTTTAACAATTTTCACTTCGTTAGTGCCCGCAATAAAAGCCTGCCTTACTAGCTCCTCCACATGTGGGTAAGCTGAAGCAATATCAATGGGTTGCTTAGGCTCTTTATTGCGTGTGAGCAGCATAAAGATTACCATAGCAATTAAAAATAATGCGAGTATTGCGGTTATTGTACTTAAATCCATAAACATCCCCCTTTTTAGTGGTGGTGATGATCCATCTGCTGTCCTTCTATTGCACAGCTTACTGCGTTAGTATGCGTATGCGCTCTTGTTTCTACCTGTATGGTGCTATGCTGAATGTTATGGTCAGCTAATTTGTGTTCAAGTTTGTGCAATAGAGCCTGACTTTCTACTATTGTCATAGTTGATACTACAACAATATGACAGGATAGCGCATTTAGACCGCTAGTAATGGTCCATAAATGTAAGTCATGTATATCTTGTACCCCGTCCGTTTCGATAATAACCTGTAAAATTTTATCAGCATTGACGTTTGTAGGTGTACCCTCCATCAATACATGAACGGATGCTTTTGTCACATAGTAACCGCTACGTAATACCAATACAGCTACAATAATACTCGCTAATGGGTCAGCAAAACTCCAGCCAAAAAACATGATACAAAGTGCGGCAATAATCGCACCTACTGAACCAAGCATATCACTGATTACATGCAAGAAGGCCCCCCTCATATTGAGGTTTTCCTTTGTATCTGCACCACGCATCATAATAAATGCCACTAAAATATTAATGAGTAAACCAATACTACTAATGATTAGCATACCTGTTGTGGCTACGGCTGGTGGGTTAGCAAAGCGTTGTATAGCTTCATAAAAAATAAACAACGCAATAATAATTAACGTTACACCGTTCACTACAGCTGCAATAATTTCGAAGCGCTTATAGCCATACGTTTTTGTTGCGGTTGCTGCACGCTCACTTAGCTTAAAGGCAATAAGCGCAATGGCTAAAGAAATTGCATCCGACAACATATGACCTGCATCAGATAGCAGTGCTAAGCTGTTCGTTGCAATCCCACCAACTGCTTCAACAAGCATATACAGCGTAATAATTATAAAAGAAATCGCTAATACTGTTTTATTAGCGCCATGTGTATGATCATGTTGCTCTCCCATCTATAATCCCCCCTTAAGATTGTAAAAAGTAATCGACTTGCTTGTTAACAACAATCTCTACAAATTTCATCGAGGCGGGTGATAGCTGGACACTATTTAAATAGCAAATCCCAATCTCACGCGCTGGGATGTGTTCGACTAGCTGTACTTCACGTAAAATGCCACTCGCTAAATAATCCTCTGAAAACTCACGCGTTACACAAGCAATGCCTAAATTAATCTTTGCAAAGTCTAACAATAATTCATGTGAGCCAAGCTCAAACTCTGGCGCTACCTCAATGCCATGTGATGCCATAAACGTATCAATATAACGTCGAGAATTGGAGTTTTGCTCTAAAAAGATTAAAGGCCATTTCACAAGCTCCTTTAATGTCACAGGCTTGGCAAACATCTTACTGTACTTTTCCCCGTAGACAAACGTATCATGCACAGGCTGACACGGAATGAGTGTCAATTTTGGGTCTTCAATAGGAAAATTACAAACAGCAACGTCAATCTCACCAGACTTTAAAATGTGACATAACTCGGATGTTGTACCATTTACGAGTTTAAATTTAATGTCGGGATAGAGCGTATGAAAGGTTTCGAGATAGGGCAGTAAAAAATGACGAGATATTGTATCCCCTACACCAATAGCAATCTTACCTGCTGTTAATGTCTTAAACTCTTGCATTTTCTTTTCGCCAGAGTCAATTAAATTTAATGCTGATTGTACATAATCAAATAATAACTTACCTTCTTGTGTTAATGTCACACCTTTTGGGGTGCGATTAAATAGCCGCATGTCTAGTTCTTCTTCCAATTGTAAAATGGATTGGCTTACAGCAGGCTGCGTTAAATACAGTCCCCGCGCGGCTTTTGAGAAACTTTCACTTTGTGCAACCTGACTAAAAACACGATATAAATCTAGTTTACTTACCATATAAGCACTCCTTATACCCTATATCTGATATATTCATTTTACTTATAGCACTTGAGCGTGTATATTACAAGAGTAGTTAAATTTATTTACGTTCAAACGTAAAAAGGAGCGATTTTTAGTGGAACGAACAGTTGGTACAGTAACAAGAGGTCTTCGTTGCCCTATCATTAATGAAGGCGACAGCATTGAGCAAATCGTTGTCGACAGCGTATTAAAAGCTTCACAAGCAGAAGGTTTTTCAATTCAAGATAAAGATATCGTAGCAGTAACAGAATCAATCGTAGCGCGTGCACAAGGTAACTATGCGTCAATCGATCAAATTGCTAAAGATATTACAAATAAATTTGGTGACGATACAGTAGGTATTACATTCCCTATCTTAAGTCGTAACCGTTTTGCAAACTGCCTACGTGGTATTGCACGTGGCGCTAAAAAAGTAGTTATTATGCTTAGCTACCCATCAGATGAAGTTGGTAACCACTTAATCTCTTTAGATATGTTAGACGAAAAAGGCGTTAACCCTTGGACAGATACATTAACTGAAGAACAATTCCGTGAGTTATTTGGCTTTAACAAACACCACTTCACTGGTATTGATTATATTGATTACTACAAAGAGTTAGTAACAGCTGAAGGCGCTGAGTGTGAAATCGTCTTCTCACAAAAACCAAAAACAATTTTAGCTTATACAAAGAGCGTATTAACTTGTGATATCCACACACGTTTCCGTACAAAACGTATTTTAGAAGCAAACGGTGCAGAAAAAGTATTTACTTTAGATGACGTTTTATCTGAATCAGTTGACGGCAGTGGCTATAACGAACAATACGGCTTACTAGGCTCAAACAAATCTACAGAGCACGGCGTTAAATTATTCCCACGTAATTGCCAACCTGTAGTTGATAACATCCAAGCAATGTTAAAAGAAAAAACAGGTCAAGATGTTGAAGTTATGATTTATGGTGACGGCGCATTTAAAGATCCAGTGGGAAAAATTTGGGAGCTTGCTGACCCTGTCGTATCTCCAGCTTACACAGACGGCTTAGATGGCACACCAAACGAAGTAAAATTAAAATATTTAGCTGATAACAACTTTGCTGACCTACGCGGTGCAGACTTAGAAGCAGCTATTAAAAAACACATCAACGAAAAAGACGAAGACCTTACAGGTGCGATGGAAGCACAAGGTACTACACCTCGTAAATTAACTGACTTAATCGGCTCTCTTGCTGACTTAACTTCAGGTAGTGGTGACAAAGGTACACCAATCGTATTTATCCAAGGTTACTTCGATAACTTTACAAAATAAAAAATGAACTGCACCCCCGGTTTGGAGGTGCAGTTTTTTTATGGTTTTTTCGTTTCTGGTTTCATATCATAAGCAGTTTGAACAAGTGGGTCGCGTTCACCTAAATCTTCGGTATAATTACGCGACCAAATGGCTTGGAGTTGGTGTTGTTGCTCAGCAATGATTTCCTTAGGCTCTACGTTACGATAACTTGTTTCCTTGCCTAGCACCACATTAACTGTAGTCTCTACAACAGGGTGGATTTTATACTGTTCATGAGGAAATGCCAGTGCATCATAATTAAACTCATTATGCTGTGGCTCCCATCCTTTGTATGTTTCAAACATGCGGTCATTAAAACCTGTAAAGAATGGCCCGGGATTAATTGTCGCTACCGCAACATTATATTCCTTCATTTCTTTATATAGCGCCTCTGCAAAGGCCTCTACTGCATGTTTAGAAGCAGAGTATGCACCCGTAAATGGATCAACCGTCAAACCTGCCACAGAAGACATAAAAATAATTTTACCACTGCGTTTTTTCATCATTTGTTTGGCTACAAGTTGTGTAAGAGCTAGTGGTCCAAATACATTAACGTCAAATTGACGTTGTACATTGGTAAGTGGGATATCTACAACAGCTCCCCCTTCTGAGACACCTACATTATTTAGTAGCACATCAACATCCCACTGCAATACTTTTTCGCGGTCATTTGCATCTGTAACATCTAATTTTTCGACTTGGAAATCTAACCCACGCTCACGCATCTCTGCTTTTAATGTGGATACTTGCGCATACACCTCAGTTGTTGCAATAACACGCATACCTGCCTCGCTTAAACGAAAAGCAATAGCACGGCCAAAGCCAGAGCCTGCACCTGTAATTACTACTGTTTTTGTCATATCCTCATCTCCTTAGTTAATTCTTTACCCTATTTTTTAAAAAATATAAAACTTTTTGTAAAATGAAACGTAAGATATAGAAAGGAGTGATAAATATGTTAGTAACAACAACACCTCAAATTGAGGGACGTCAAATCGTAGAGTATCATGGTATTGTAAGTGGTGAAGCTATTATGGGGGCAAACGTCGTTCGTGATATTTTTGCTTCAGTCACTGATATTATTGGTGGTCGTAGTGCTGCTTATGAAGATAAGCTAGCTGAAGGGCGCGAAATTGCACTAAAAGAAATGGAAGAACGCGCACGTGCTATGGGAGCCAACGCGGTTGTAGGCGTTGACCTTGATTTCGAAACAGTGCGTGAGGGCATGATGATGTGTGTTGCCGCAGGCACAGCTGTTACAATTCGATAAAAATGTAGAGGCATCCGCTTAGGATGTCTCTTTTTATGGGTAAAGAAGAAAAACGGAAGGCGTTATTTATGATGATTGATAGTACGTACCCGTCCGCTAATGAGCATGACACAATTTATGCTTGGATGTATACACCTATTGCTAAGCCGAAGGGCATTGTACAAGTCATGCATGGTTATTTAGAGCACTCACGTCGCTACCTAAGCTTGCAGAAGGTGTCATCCGCTTCTTCACTGCTCATACGTAATCAAAAAGGAGAAACCGCAAACGATGTGCGATTTCTCCTTTTATTATTTCACTTGAAATTTTGTAATCTCTTGTTGCAATTCTTCTACGCTAGATTCTAGTGTTTCTGCTGTTGCAGTAATTTCCTCCATTGCGCCTAATTGTTCTTCTGTTGCTTCCGCAATGGTTTCCATTTCATGGACAGATGCATCCGAAATACGCGCAACCTCCTCCATATCGTCTACCACACTATCACTGCTCGCCGCAATTTTTTGTGCGTTAGCTAATACCGCTTCAAGCTGGTCGTTAATTTCTTCAATGAAACGCTTAACCTCTAGGAAGTTATGTTCCGTTTGCATAAACATATCTAAGCCTTTTGCTACCTCACCACTTGTTCGGTGCATAGAGTCTACCGAACGCGTTGATTCGCGCTGAATAGCATTAACAATATCTTGTACTTCAAATGTTGAACGATTGGTTTGTTCAGCTAATTTACGCACCTCATCTGCTACGACAGCAAAGCCTTTACCATGCTCGCCCGCACGTGCAGCTTCAATTGCGGCATTAAGTGCAAGTAAGTTAGTTTGCTCAGAGATTGACGTAATCACTGTTACAATTTCATTAATTTGTGTAGCATAGTCATTTACCGTACTAATATCGCCTGACAGCTCTGTAATAATGCCATCAATTTTACGCATCTGTTGCTCTGTTGAAAGTACCAATTTATGCCCTACCTCAGCCGTTTGCTCCGCTGTTGTGGCATCACTTGTCACTTTGTGCGTATGTTTATGGATAGATTGAATGTCCTCAGACACGCTTTGCATAGCAATAACACTTTTTTGAATACGTGCAGCTTGCTCATCCATCCCCTCTTGAATACGCATCATAGAGCTAGCAATTTGCTCCACTGCTTTTGTGCTGTCCTCTGTTGTAGCAGTTAACTCCTCTGAAGCAGCTAAAATAGACGATGATTTATTTTGGATATGTCCAATAATAGAAGCTAGCATATCACTCATACGATTAAAAGCTCGGCTTAAAATACCAATTTCGTCGCGCGTTCGTACCTCTAACTCATTACGTAAATCACCCTCGCTCATGACTTCAGCAACTTCTGTCATATTACGAAGCGGCTTAACAATCGAACGAATAATATAATACACATACGCACCTAGTACAACTAACGATAACGTAAGCACAAGCAAAATGATTTTTAAAATTGGTGCAACTGCCTCGTCTACTTCCTTCGTAAACATCATGCCACCAATATGCCACTTGGTAAGCTCATTACTATGAGAAAAAACCTCAGCCTTACTACCATCCACAGTATGAGCAAAAGTTTTGTCATTTAGTGTTGCTAATTGCCTCGCCCATTCTTCTTGTGATGTATCATCACCTGTTGCGATTGTTGGATGTGCAATTACTGTACCGGCCTCTGATAGTAAAACCGGGTAGCCCTCTTTACCAATTTCGATGCCCGTTACCATTTCTTGTAGCGAAGCTAAATTTAAATTAGTAGCAAAAACGCCTTGCCCATTGTCTAGCTTTTTAGAAATCGTAACAACCCAGTCACCTGTCGATGCTGTCTCATGTGGCTCAGAGATAATTACCTCATTAGGGCTTGCCATTGCATCTTTATACCAATCACGTGTACGTGGATCAAAATCCTTATTTCCCATTAAACCAAGATCAGGGTGTTGTAAGGTTACACCTTTTGTTGTGCCAATAAATGAAGATACAATACCATCACTCGTTTCGAAGTATTGCTCAAGACGCTCTAAAATAATTGGGCCTTCTTCCTTTTCGACATTAAGTGTTTGTGCAAAGTACTCTGCATCATGTACGATTGGTGAAACGTATTGATTAATGACATCATCAAGCGTTGCTACACTTTGCTTTGCGCTATTATGTATTTGCGAACTGAGTTCTTTCTTTGCTGCAAAAAATGAGTTGCTAGCAATAAGTAAGGCTGGTACGAGTAAAGCTAATAAAAATGCAACACTTAACTTCACATTAATTGATGTTTTTCTGCTGTTGTTTTTCATAGTAGGTGTTTAGTTTTTTCTACTAAAACACTTTTCACCCCTTCTTCCTTATTTTTTTGAGTCTTAATACTTACATTATAACGTATTTTTACTTTTTTCTGCGCCTAATTTTTCATAATTGATGTCACAATTCCAAACATTTACCTAGGAGGATTTTATGAACTGGTATTATAAAGACGAAACGCTACGTGCAGGCTTTACAACTAAAGACAACACACTGGCAGAACAAAATAATACAGCACTACACGTTGCCAAAAATGAAGCGGCTGTACGTACTAATCGCGAGGCACTAGCAAAAGAGCTTAATTTACCTTTAGCTAACTTTGTATGTGCTAATCAAACACATAGTGCAAATGTCGTTAAAATTACAAGCGAACATAAAGGCCGCGGAGCATTTACTAACGATGATGCTATCGCTGATACAGATGCCATGTATACATGCGAGGATAATATTGTTCTTTGTACCTTCACAGCTGACTGCGTGCCAGTTATTTTTTATGACCGCACTAAACATCTCATAGGTGTTATTCACTCAGGCTGGCAAGGCACTGTAAAAGAAATTACACGTCATACCTTAAACACTATCATGGCAGAGGAACAGTGCAATCCTGCGGATATCGTTATTCATATTGGTGCAGCACTTAGTCAGGATAAATTTGAAGTAGATGCAGATGTGTATCATAAATTTAAAGCACTGGGCTATGCAGAGGATTTCATGTACTTTAATGAACCGACAAGCAAGTATCATATTGATAATCAACGTACTGTAAAAAAACAGTGTGAGCTTGTGGGCGTGCCTAGTGCAAATATTGTATTAACAAATGCTTGTACGTTTAAAGATGCGGACGGATTTTCATACCGTGAAGACCGCAGCTGCGGGCGTCATTTACATTTCATTGTGCAAAACTAATAAAAGCAACCTAATTTTCTGATAAATTAGGTTGCTTTTATTTTTTATGTGTATTATGATAATCCCTACTAAATCAATATGTTTTATGGAGGTTAAGGAAAATGAAAAAAATTCTCGTTTTACTCACAGCTCTGTCTGTATTATTACTCGCTGCTTGCGGTGATCAAAAGACGAAAGAACCTGCACCAACAAAAGACAAACTCGCTACGATTCAAGAGAGCGGCACTATTAAAATTGGACTTGAGGGCGCATTTCCTCCTTTTAGTTACCATGATGCTAAAGGAACATTAACTGGATTTGAATATGAAATTGCTGACCAAATCGCCAAGGATTTAGGCGTAAAGCCAGAATATATCGAAACTAAATGGGATTCATTAATCGCTGGGCTCGATGTAGATAAATATGATTTTGTAATTAATAATATCGCTGTGACAGATGAGCGTAAGGAAAAATACGACTTTACCTCACCTTATATGAAATCCAATGCAGTTATTGCCATTCATGAGGATGACGACAGTATTAAAAAAGCTAGTGATTACAAAGGCAAAAAGAGTTCGCAAACCGTTACAAGTAACTTCGCACAAATTGCACGTGACCTTGGTGCAGAAATTGTACCAACAGAAGATTTAACAAAATCAATTGAGCTTGTAGCTGAAAAACGTGCAGATGGTACTATCCATGACCAAGTTACTTTTTTAACGTACTTTCAAGAAAAACCTGAGTCGCCATTAAAGTTAGTGGATGAGGTTTTACAATCTGTAGACATTGCTATTTTGTTAAATCAAAAACAAGACCCACTGCGTGATGAAATTAATGCCATTATAAAAAAACGTAGCGAGGACGGCACGTTTACTAAGATTTCAGAGAAATATTTCGATAGCGATATTATCGTACATTAGGAGTGAATGAAATGAATCGAGAGTTAACTGTATTACTAGAATCCTTTTGGCCAATTTTAAAGGCTGGGCTAACCATGACTATCCCGCTGTCGATCATTTCATTTGCTATTGCTTTAGTAATTGCGGTTGCAGTCGCATTAATTAAATTATCAAATATACGTGTGCTTAAATTTTTTGTTGCCATCTATGTATGGATTTTTAGAGGTACGCCACTACTTGTACAATTATTTATTGCTTTTTATGGTTTGCCCAAACTTGGTCTCACATTAGATGCTTGGACAGCAGCCATTGTGGTATTAGCACTCAATACAGGTGCCTATGCATCGGAGTCTATCCGCGCTGCTATACTTTCTATCCCTAAAGGGCAATGGGAAGCAGCGGAATCTCTGGGCATGACCTATCCACAAATTTTTAAGCGTGTCATTGCACCTCAAGCTGTGCGTATTTCACTTCCGCCTGTAACTAATGATTTTATTGATTTAGTTAAAGGTACTTCACTAGTAGCGAGCATTACTATTGCCGAAATGTTTATGATTGGGCAACAAATTACAGCGCGTACGTATGAGCCATTAGCTATTTACTCTTTAGTGGCGTTCTTCTATCTGATGTTCTGTACCGTTTTAACAATTGCACAAAGTAAATTAGAAAAATCTGCTTCGGCTTATATTTAAGGAGGGCTTATTATCGTTATTTTTACAGATATGCATAAGTCCTTTAACGGGGCAAAAGCGTTACAAAATATTAACTTACAATTTAATGAAGGTGAAACAACTGTTATCCTCGGCCCTTCAGGCTCTGGTAAATCTACCTTACTGCGCTGTATTAATTTATTGGAGCTACCAGAAGCAGGCAAGCTAAGCGTTGGTGCAACTACTGTAGATTTTGCACAACCGATTTCGAAGCGCGATAAGCTTGCGCTACGTAAAAGTACAGCTATGGTGTTCCAAAGCTTTAATCTCTTTCCACATATGACAGTGATACAAAATGTAATAGAAGGACCTGTTACAGTGTTAGCGCAAAATAAAACTACAGCAGAGGCTACAGCTCGCCAATTACTCGACAAGGTAGGTATGGCACATAAAGCAGATGCCTTCCCCTCTAAGTTATCTGGTGGACAGCAACAACGTGTGGCAATTGCACGCGCACTCGCTATGACACCTCATTTTTTATTATTTGATGAACCAACCTCTGCGCTTGACCCTGAGCTAGAGGGCGAGGTACTCAAAGTGCTACAAAGCCTTGTGCTCGAAAAAAAATCATTAATTTTAGTAACGCATAATCTACATTTCGCACGTAAAGTAGCGGACCGTATTTTATTTTTAGAGCAAGGCGAAATTGTCTTTGATGGTGCTACGGAGAATTTCTTTACAGCACCAAATGAGCGCATACAACGCTTTATTACATCTATGCAATTTATTTAAGGAGGATTTTATAATGACAAAAGATAAAACTAACGTAGAAAGCTTTGACTTAGATCACACGAAGGTAGTAGCTCCTTATGTACGCCTAGCAGATATCAAGCGAGGAGCTAATGGAGATGAGGTATATAAATATGATGTGCGTTTTAAGCAACCTAATCAAGCACATATGGAAATGCCCGCACTCCACTCTTTAGAACATTTAACAGCTGACCGTATCCGCAACCACTCTTCCCAAGTTATTGATCTCTCACCAATGGGCTGTCAGACGGGCTTTTATTTATCCTTTATTAATCATACAGCTTATGAAGATGTGCTACGTATTTTAGCTAGTACCTTTGAAGAAGTACTACAAGCTACAGCTGTACCAGCATGTAATGAGGTGCAATGTGGTTGGGCAGCAAGCCATAGTCTAGAAGGTGCATTGGCGCTTGCAGAAGAATTTTTAGCCAAACGCGATGAGTGGCATATTGTATTTGCCAAATAAACTGACCCCTTATGTTTAGCAATTATTGACTCTTTTAAACAGCTCAATTGTTTGCTATTGTTAGCAAAAACATAAAGGCGGAAAAAACAATGAACTCAACTACAATGAAATCACAAACAAGTAGCCGCGTACTCGACATTACTGTTACGGCTATGTTGATTGCTATGGTATTTGTCGCAACGCTCATGCTCAATATTAAACTACCTATTGCTGCAAATGGCGGGCTCATTCACTTAGGGACTGCCCTACTCTTTATGGCTTCTATTTTATTTGGACCAAAAAAAGGGGCGATTGCAGGCGCTGTAGGCATGGGGCTGTTTGACCTTGTATCAGGCTGGACACTTTGGGCACCTTTTACAATTGTAACTCGTGGACTACAAGGTTATATTGTTGGTAAAATCGCTTGGTCAAATGGACGCGAAGGTAAAAGCTTTGGCTATAACCTACTCGCAACAATTGTTTCAATCCCTCCGATGCTTGCAGGCTATTATATTTGTGAGCGCGTACTATTTGATAGCTGGGTTTTACCACTTGCATCAATCCCTGGTGATATTGTGCAAAACATTGTCGGGTTAGTTATTGCGCTACCTGTATGTGTAATCTTGAAAAAAACCCCTATTTTTAAATAAAAAACAGCCTTAGGCGCAATGCCTAAGGCTGTTTTTTATCGATTTATTTATCTAAGCCAAGTGACTTAGCAGTTGCGTGATGTAATTCTTGGAATAACTCACGGTTATCCATTAATTTTTGACCGTAAGAAGGTACCATTTCTTTAAGCTTTGGTTTCCAAGCTTCATATTGCGCTGGGAAGCATGTTTCAACAATATCAAACATAACCTTAACTGCCGTAGAAGCACCTGGTGATGCACCTAGTAAAGCAGCTACAGAGCCATCTTGAGCTGTAACAACTTCAGTACCAAATTGAAGCGTACCTTTACCGCCTTTTTCTGTATCTTTAATCACTTGTACACGTTGACCTGCAACCACAACGTCCCAATCTTCAGCTTTAGCTGTCGGAATGAAATCGCGTAATTCTTCGATGCGTTGGTCTTTTGATAGCATTAATTGTTGTACTAAATATTTTGTCAGTGACATTTCTTTAGCACCCGCTGCTAACATTGTAAATACGTTATTTGGTTTAACAGAGCTAATTAAATCCATATTAGAACCCGTTTTTAAGAACTTCGGTGAGAAACCTGCAAACGGTCCAAATAATAATGATTTTTTACCATCAATATAGCGCGTATCTAAGTGAGGCACTGACATTGGTGGTGCACCTACTGCTGCTTTACCATATACTTTTGCGTGGTGTTTTTCGGTTACTTCTGGGTTATTACATACTAGGAATAAACCGCTTACAGGGAAGCCACCAATATGTTTTGATTCAGGAATACCTGTTTTTTGTAGTAAGTGTAAGCTACCGCCACCAGCACCTAGGAATGTGAAGTCTGCAGCGTGGTAAGCTAACTTACCGTCTGCTTGTACTTTAACTTCCCAACGACCATCGTTTGTACGTTTAACGTCTTTAACTGTGTGGTTGTAGTATACTTCAACACCTTGTTTTTCAAGGTTGTCAAATAACATACGTGTTAATGCACCAAAGTTAACATCTGTACCAATGTCAATTTTAGTTGCTGCGATTGGCTCAGGTGAAGTACGACCTTCCATAATCACAGGGATCCATTCTTTAAGCGTTGCTTCATCTTCAGAGAACTCCATACCTTCAAATAATGGATTATCTGTTAAAGCGGCAAAACGCTTTTTAAGGAACTCTACGTTGTCGGCGCCTTGTACCATACTCATGTGTGGGATAGGCATAATGAAATCTTGTGGGTTTTGTAGTAAACCTTTTTCAACTAAATAAGCCCAGAATTGACGAGATAACTGGAATTGTTCGTTAACATTAATTGCTTTTGTAATGTCGATAGAGCCGTCTGCTTTTTCAGTTGTGTAGTTTAGTTCACATAATGCTGCGTGACCTGTACCAGCGTTGTTCCACTCGTTAGAGCTTTCTTCGCCTGCTTTATCAAGCTTTTCAAACACTTTAATAGTAATCGTCGGGTCTAACTCTTTTAAGATTGTACCAAGAGTTGCGCTCATGATGCCGGCACCAATTAAGATAACGTCTTTTTTCATTTTACTGTTACTCATCTTTACCATCCTTATTTTTAAGATTTTCAGAAATAATGTGAACGTTTACTTCTTAGTTAATTACCGCTACTAAGCCACATTTTTCTGTATCAATTTGTAAGTCACTAAACGCTTAATATTGTACCATAATTACTTACGTATTAAAATATCTACTATTATATTGTAAAGCTTTGTAAAAATTTAAGCACACCGCCAATTGTTAGGGTTTTATGGGCTTAATGCGTTACCTCTCTATCTTACTATTAACTGCAAATTATTGTTTGTTTAACGCCCATATCTTCACAAATAAGGTGATTTAGGTTGCGTTCGAGCATTACCTTACCTCGCTTGCTAAATTGTAAAGTGCTTGTTCATCAAAAATCTCATAGCTCTTACCTTTTTTAACTAAATAACCTCGCTCACAAAACTGTGCTAGTACATAAAGTAAGTGCCTGTACGATACACCCAAATAATCACATACTGTTACATGACGTTCTTGATAGATGTGTTGGTCGGCTGATTGCAAAATAAAATCCGCGAGGCGGTTTTCCACAGGGTAAGCCAAACTCTGTGAATATTTTTTAGACATTAACGTTGCCTTAGTACTTAAAAAAGTGGCGAGCGCACGTAAAAACTTAGCATCAGCTAATAATTCCTCTTTACACGTCGCAAGCGGAAGTGCTAGACAGGTTGTTACAGTTATCGCCTGCACGCCCTTAGAATAATAGGTATCGTTTAATAACTCCATCTCACCAATATAAGTATGCGGGGCAACAAAATCGAGTAGCGACACTTTGCCATTACTGTGCGTCACATAAATTTTTGCCTTACCTTCTACTAAAAAGTAAAGATAGGGTGGTGGCTCTCCTTCTTTAATCAACCATTCATTACGCGCAAAGTGGAGCGTTTTACATTGTGACATTAACGGCTGTGGAAAAGGTTGTTGCAATTTTTATCGCCTCCTTAACTATATGAGATATCTCCTATTCATTGTACAAATCCGAATGGTATGATGCAAAGCAAGGAGGCTAAATTATGAACGTACAACGCTGGATGAGCGCCAAGTTCTTCGTATTTTTTATGACTTGGGGCATTTTCTTACCTTACTGGACAGGTTGGCTCATTAATGTAAAACAGGTTTCGATTACAGAGGCCAGTTTAATTATGAGCGCTGGGCTGGTCATACGAGGTATATCCACACTCTTTATTTTTCCGTATGCGTCAGATAAATGGAGTAGCCGTACATTGCTTCGTATTATGGCACTTGGCTCATTTGCCGCACTACTCAGCTATATCCTAGCAACAAGTTTTAGCGCATTATTACTAGTTACCTTAATGCTACATTTATTTTATCCAGCACTTATGCCTGCTTTAGACAGTGCTGCTGGTTTACTTGCGCAACACAAACTGCTACCTAACTACGGTAAAAGTCGCTCATGGGGCTCCATTGGCTTTGTTATTGCTGGTATGACCCTAACATTATTTACAGCTTCTCTCGGCGAAACAGCGATATTTTGGGCGCTCTTACTCACTACACTACTGTTTACTGTGCTTACATTAGCTCCGGCACCTGATGTGTTAACAGCTAAGCCTGCGCCACGTTTAGCAGCGCATGGTATGAAAGCATTACTGCGTAATAAAAACTTTTTACTCGTACTTGCTATCGTTATTTTATTACAAGCGGCACATGCCGTTTATTATAATTATGGCTATATTTTTTTACAGCACATTGACGCACCTGCCTCTGCCATTGGCATTATTATTAATATTGCCGTTATAGCAGAAATCATTTTCTTTAGCGTGGCCGACCGCTTACTGCGTACTACTTCTATCGGTAGTTTGTTAGCTATAGCTGCACTTGGCTCTACTGTACGCTGGTTATTGATTTTTATTTCACCAACGCTCGTTGTATTTTGTATAGCTCAAACCTTGCATGCATTTTCTTTTGCGTTGGGGCACTACGCCTTTATGAAATTTTTAATTAATGAAGTACCACAAGCTGCTATTTCGAAAGCACAGGGGATATACTCAGCACTCGCTCTTAGCTGGAGTACTGCGCTGCTGACAATGTTAGGTGGGTACCTCTACGAAATAGAACCACGCTACGCCTTTTTAGGCATGATTAGCTGTACAATTCCTTCGATGCTATTAGCATTTATTTACCGCCAAAAAACAAAAAGCTTAGCCACAAATTAACTTTGTGGCTAAGCTTTTTTTATTGTTTTACAGGTGCAGGGTAGTCAAAACCTTTTGTATCTACCTCTACCTTTTTCATTTTTTGTTCAACTGTTGGTTTATCCATTTCGTCACGGTCAACCGCCACAATCTCTTGCGCTACTTCTAAACCTTCGATTACTTTACCAAATGCCGCATACTCACCGTCTAAATGCGCTGAAGCATCTGTCATAATGAAGAACTGTGAGCCTGCTGAGTTAGGTTCGCCTGAGCGCGCCATCGAAATAACACCAGCCTCATGTTTTAACTCATTGTCAAAGCCATTGCTCGCAAACTCGCCCGCAATCGCATAGCCTGGACCGCCGCCACCTGTACCATCAGGGTCGCCACCTTGAATCATAAAGCCAGGGATTACACGGTGGAATGTTAAACCATCATAAAAACCATCCTCAACTAATGATACAAAGTTAGCCACTGTATTAGGTGCTACCTTCGGCTCTAACTCAACAACAATTTTTTTGTCGTCTTCCATTGTGATTGTCACAATCGGGTTTTCTTTCACTTCATCAGCATAGCTTGTCGCCGCTTCTTCCTTTGGCGCTGCCTTTTTATCACTGCTGCATGCTGCAAGTACAAGTACCATCGCTGCAAGCAACATCATCATCGAAATCTTTTTCATTGCACGCTTTCCCCCTCAACTCATTATCTACCCCATATCATAACATTGGAGGAGGTTGGAATGCATTAACCGCACAAGGATTTATGATTTTTTAACTTTCTTGCAAAAGTAGAAATTTCCACTTCTCTACTTTGCAAAAAACTACTTAAGTTATTTACTAGATAGTGACGACGTTGATATTTTATAAAATTAGCGTAGTAAGCCACGCTTACTTATGATACGGTTCGCCTTTAATAATACGGAAGCTGCGGTAGATTTGTTCGATGAGTACGAGCTTCATGAGTTGGTGAGGGAGCGTCATTTTGCCAAAGGATTGTTGCTCGTTGGCACGGCGCAGTACGTCTTCGTGTAAGCCGAGAGAGCCACCAATAACGAAGGCCACTTTGCTTTTGCCGTATGTCATAAGGTTGTTGAGGTCTGTCGCCATTTGTTCTGACGTTTTCATTTTGCCGTCAATGGCAAGGGCATAGACATACATATCGTCCGAAATTTTAGCGAGGATGCGTTCGCCTTCTTTCTTTTTGACTTGTGCCATTTCCGCTTCACTTAATTGTTCTGGTGCTTTTTCGTCTGGTACTTCGACAAGATTAAGTTTAGCGTAAGCACCGAGGCGTTTGGCGTATTCGTCGATGCCCATTTTTAAATATTTTTCTTTCAATTTGCCGACGGTTATTATAGTAATATTCATATTTGTTTAGTCCTTTCTGAAAACTTATCCACAGAAGTTATCCACATTTCCACAACATATTGTGTAAAGTTATTTACTTGATACTATATAAGCTGCTTTTTCCTCACAATATTCACATAATTCATCCACATCTGTTGGTAACTCATCCATAATGGGGAAGTCTTTTTGTTCTGCTACAAACATATCTAATGCGTAGCCAATATGTTCTTTACAGCTAAATTTTTGCATAATCGTTCCTCTTTTCTCTCAATGTACTTGTATTGTAGCACGAAAAAAGAAGGAGCCGAGGCCCCTTCTCTTACAATGTTTTGTCGTCAACTAATTTTGCTTGTAGCTCGACTAACTTACCTTGACGATAGACCTTCATTGTAAGGTCATCCCCAATTTTTTTCTTTGTATATAGGTGCTTACGTAAGTCTGAAGCACTCTCGATTTTTTCGCCGTCCATCTCTACAATAACATCATATTGCTCAGCGCCTGCTGTTGCGGCTGCAGAACCTGGCTCAATGTTTGTGATTACAACGCCTGTTGTAATTTCTTTTGGCATTTGCAATGTTTGTTGTTGATAAAAGGCTGGTACATTTGTTAAATCAGTTAGTGCTACGCCTAGCACTGGTCGTTGTACTTCACCGCGCTGCTCAAGCTCCTCAATAATTGGGATAGCTGCATTAATTGGAATAGCAAAGCCTAACCCCTCTACTTTTGCGACGGCAATTTTCATAGAGTTAATACCAATCACATCGCCTTTAATGTTTACTAATGCACCACCGCTATTACCAGGGTTAATGGCTGCATCTGTTTGCAGTACTTCTTGTTCCCAGTCAGCTACACCGTCTTTGTTAAAGTCGATTGGCATCGTACGATCTACACCTGACACAACGCCTTGTGTTACTGAGCCGTAAAAGTCTAAACCAAGTGGGTTACCAATCGCAAGAACTGGCTCGCCTTGTTTTAATGCATCTGAATCGCCAAAGGTCGCTACGGTATCAATATCCTCTGCATCCATCGCGATTACAGCTAAATCTGTCCACATATCGCCACCTAATAACTCAGCCTCACGCTTTACGCCCTCTGCTAAAGTTACCTCAAGACGTTCGGCATTTTCGATAACGTGGTAGTTGGTTACAATAAAAGCTTTACCATTTTCCACTTTATAAATTACACCTGAACCTGAGCCTGCTTCTTGCTCACCTGACTGTTGTGACCAAAAATCTGATACCTTTTGGATATTTGTAATACCGACAACTGCCTTCGAAACTTTATCTACAGCTTTTGTAGCGTCTGTTGTTACGCTAGTTGCGACTTGCTCCGTTGGTGTAACCTCTTTTGTTGTATCTTGCTTGGCCTGCTGGTCAGGTCCTACAATAAACCATACTAGTAGTGCGCCGACCATAATACCGAATAACCCCATTAAAAAATAACCAAGACTACTGCCGCTTCTTTTTGGTTGTTCGTTCATATGCATCTCCCTCTCTCTGTTCTCTATACTAGTATCATACCCACTCAACATTAAAATCAGATGAAAATTACATAAAAAAATTCGCACAAGGCGAATTTTTTTATACCTCTACAAGAGGTGTAGGAATAGCCGCATCCGTATCATGTAAATGCACATACTCACCAACAATAATGTCCTGCGACTTTAAGGTTTGTGATACGCTCATGCGTGCTAAATCTTTCATATTATTATCTTTACTTAAATGGGATAAATAAATTTGCGTAGGTTTTTCAGCTACAACTTCGCTCATAGCAATTGCAGCGTCTTCATTTGATACATGTCCTACATCGCTCAATATGCGTCGCTTGGTTGACCAAGGGTAGCCACACATTTGCAACATACTGACGTCATGATTGCTTTCAAACACATACGCATCTGCACAATTAATAATTCCTTTCATACGATCACTTACATAGCCTGTGTCTGTAATGACTGCTAGTTTACGATCGCCTTCGTTAAATGTATAAAACATAGGGTCAGCTGCATCATGTGATACGCCAAAAGATTGGATATCCATTGAGCCAAATGTTTTTACGGCCTCCATATCAAAATGAAAGCGTTGCTCTAAAGGGATTTCGCCAATGCTTGGTAACATCGCGTCCCAAGTTTTTTTATTAGCAAAGACGGGCACCTTATAACGGCGCGCTAAAATACCAACGCCTTTAATATGGTCGCTATGTTCATGAGTGACTAAAATGCCACTAAGCTCTTTTGCTTCACGGTCAATTTTTGTAAATAACTCTTCCATACGCTTACCGCTTAACCCCGCATCCACAATAAAGGAATGTGTTTCGTTTTCAACGTATACTGCATTGCCTGTACTACCACTTGCTAGTACGCTAAAACGCATCGTTATCACTCTTTCTAATCCTTGTCTTCTAGTTCTGTTTCCTTTTCTTCTTCGCGTGGGGTTGTTAAGTCAACTACCTTACCCTCTACGCTATTATTAACAAAGTGTGTTTCAATGGTGTCATCAGGTAAATGCAAGCGTACCTCCCACGTTGGCACAAATACTTGTGTTTCTGTTAAGGGCACTAAAGTGGAATAGCCTAGCTTCATATGCACAATGGTTGTTTCAGGCCGAAGCAAGCCCTTGTCATATAATGCGCGCACTACTTGTGACTCTGGCATTACATTGTCACTTTGTTCAAGTGACTCAATATTTTTAAGCATGGTTTGTTCGTAACGTGTTACTTCATTACGGTCATTCCAATACACTTCAAGTAAGCCGTGTTCATTGTAATAAATCGTACGGTCCTTCACTCGTTGGAAGAAGGTCGCCTTACGCTCATCTCGGTTAATTTCCCATAAGGCGTAATCAGAGCCTTTATACACACTCTCTGATACAAACTCTCTAAAGCTATCATTGTCCTTTATATTGCGTAGCTTTACTGGCTTAATTAATGTGCTGTGTAAACGTGTATCATTATTATAAAAATAAAAATCTTGATTTGTTAATGTTAAGTTAGCTTCTTTAAAGTTTAAAATCTCTGCTGAAATATATGGAATTTTATTAGGTGAGTTTGAAAAAACAGGATGCGTAATTTTATCATCCTTTAGACGGGTTTCGATGGATTTTTCGCCTAACTCCTCCACATTTTGCGCCTCTTGGTAACGGTCCTTATATAGTGAGTACAAGAAGGTGTTCATTACAATAAATACGATAATGAAAATGGTTTTGGTTTTATTCCAATCCAATAAAATCGCCTCCTAGCTCATCGTGTGCAACACGTAACCAGTCACCTTGGACATTAACGTACCAACAAGGTGTTAAGGTAAAGATTTTTTTATGCTCATCACGCGTTAAATAATAACCTACAATTAACTCCTCAATATCAGAAAATAAAATCCCTTTATACTGTTGGATATGTTGCACCGTAGTTAGGCCATCCTCTAAAGTAATCATATCGTCATCCGAAGTAAAATCCTTATCGAGCTTATAGTAAGGGCGGTTGTAACGGAAAATCCGCTTCTGCCCCCATGTTGTTGAAATAGTAGTAATAATATCATCACTAAAGACTGGGTTACCATCCATAAACAGTTGGTAATCTACACGGCTTGTTTCGGGCGCTACTGAAGTGACACGGTAATCAGCTGTCATCCCACCATGTTCATTAATAAACTCAAAACTACGGTCTAACAAGTCAGTAGCATTAATCATAGCGCGTGCCCCTGCTGCTGGATACACAAAATTTAGTGATTTACGCGTGGCATCAAGCGTCATTAAGCCCATGCCATCAGTATATTTTTGGTTACTACTATCATCACCGTTACGTTGCACAATGCTTGGTTTGGTAAATAAAATATTTTTAAAAGCCTCTGTGGAGGTTTCGTCAATATAATAAGTGTACTGCAATGCTTTCACTGGCTTATCTGGTACATATAATGAGCGACTAGCTGTACGCTCTACCTCACGATATTTAGGGTAGCGCTGCGATCCCTCTACGACATTTGTATAAAAAGCATTTCCGTCTGTTAACGTTACAGTTGCACGATATACTACCGTTTGCCCCGCACTTATAAAAAAGAGTTGTAATTGGTTTTCCTTATAGCTTTTCCAATCAATGACCATGCTTTCAAATGTCGTTTCTGGTAACTCATGCTCCGAGCCAATAAAAATTTTATTAAAGCTACCAAATGGTATCGCACCTGCAAAATCAATTGTGACCCGATTGTTTTCACGTTTCATATCATTTAAACGAAGCGGCGTAATATCAGGTACACGCTCAATCTCAATATCCTTCCAATTACGGAAAGATCCGAGTGCATTATCCATATGTTTTGGTAATGTGGTTGCTGTAAACTCATCATTTTGGTAATACAGCATGCGATACGGTTTCACTACACTTTCAATATTTTTTTTCGTACCAATCACTGTGGCATTATTGGTCGTTTGTTCGATGGATTTATACGCTGGTGTATAAGACCAAATGACAAAGGTAAGGGTGATGCTCGACATAACGAGCAAAAATAAGACGACTGATTTTATATGCTCGATATACTTCATCACGCCCACTCACCATCCTCATCAAAAATTTGTGTATCATATGGCAAAGTGAAGAAGATTGTTGTGCCTTTACCTTCATCACTCTCTGCCCAAATTTTACCGCCGTGCGCTTCAATCATTTCGCGCGCAATAGCAAGGCCTAAACCTGTACCACCCATTGATCGTGCACGTGCACGGTCAACACGATAGAAGCGGTCAAAAATACGATCAACATTTTCCTTTGGTATACCCATACCATCATCCGCAATCTTCACTTTCAGCATAGCGCCATCTTCGATTAAGCCGAAGCGGATATTGCCGCCATCTGGTGAGTACTTCATGGCATTCGAAATAATATTATCAATTACCTGTGTTAGCTTATCTGTATCAATATCCACATAGTAGGATTTTTCAGGAATTAAACGCGTAAACGTCACGTCCTGTGATTTTGACATCTCAAAACGGTCAATAATACGGTTAAAGAATTTATTAAATATCACACACTCTTTGTTTAGCTCGTAATCTTGACTGTCCATACTTGAGAGCTGTAGCAAATCATTTACTAAACGAATCATACGCTCTGTTTCTGTTTGGGTTACCTCTAAAAAGGCTGGCGCAATATTTTCGTCCTTCCATGCGCCATCCGCTAACGCCTCTAAATAACTTCGCATTGTTGTAAGTGGTGTACGTAGTTCATGCGATACGTTAGCCACAAACTCGCGACGCTCCATATCGATTTTTTCCTGCTCAGTAATATCATGTAGTACTGCAATCAATCCATTTACAAAGCCTGTTTCCTTTTGCGTTACAGAAAACATCGCACGTAAAATATACGGTGTCTCATCTGTACTAAAGTCAAGATTTAATGGTTCCTTCATATTAATGAGGTTCTCGAAGGTATAATCATAATCTTGCTCAATACCTAGCACTGTTGTAATTGGGCGTCCTATTGTTTCTTCAAAAGAAGAGGATAGGAGTTGTAAGGCTGGCTCATTAATCAATACAATATTACCTTTACGGTCCGTCGCAATAACGCCGTCAGTCATATTACTCATAACGGAGGTTAGCTTACGACGTTCTGACTCTGTTGTCGCTTGTGACTCCTGTAAACGATTGGTTAGGTGGTTAAAGGCAATCGCTAACTGACCAATTTCGTCAGAGCCATACACACGTACCTTACGTGAGAAGTTACCACGAGACATTGCCTGTGCTTGCTTACGCATATCCGAAATTGGACGCGTAATGGTACGAGCAATTAAAATACCTAAAATAATTGTAATACCAAGTGACATAGCAGTACCTAAAGCAAAAATGCCGTTAATTTCACTTAATTGCTTAAAGACTTTTTCAATATCAGCCTCAATATAAATTGCACCAATCACATCACCAGCTTCACCGTTAGGGCCGAGACCTTCACGTATTGGCTTAACAAGCACCCAAATACGATTATTCGTTTGCTTATCTAAAGAGATTGTTTCTGAGCGGGCTTCTAATGAAATTGCACGACGAACAAGATCAATCGTTGTACGTTGACCTACAATGCTTTGGCTATTGCCCTCAGAGGTGGCGATAATTTGGTTATGCTCATCAATCACCTGCACACGCAAAATATCGTCTGTCGCAAACTCACGCAAAATCGGACTAAGCGCATTTTCGAGCTTAGGCATACTCTCGTCACGTTCTTTTAATATTTCTTCTCGTATATTGTACTGTACAAGCTCCGAACGCTGCTCAATTGATTCCTTAAAATTTGTTTTTAAGTTTTCTTCAAGCCCCTTGGAAAAATAAAGCCCTATAATTTGTAGGGCTAATAAAATCAGTAGGATATAAATCAGCACTACCTTGACATGTACAGATTTAAAAAAGCTAACTTTTTCCATTCACTTTACTCCTGCTCAGGATTTCGTAAGTAGTAACCTACGCCTCGTCGCGTAACAATCCACGCTGGGTGACTTGGGTTATCTTCAATTTTTTCGCGTAAGCGACGAATAGTTACATCTACTGTACGTACGTCACCAAAATAATCATAACCCCAAACGGTTTGGAGTAAATGCTCACGCGTCATAACTTGCCCAATATGTTTCGCTAAATAATGTAGGAGTTCAAACTCGCGGTGTGTTAGCTCAATAGCTTCATCACGTTTGCGTACCATATACGCCTCTGGCTGAATAATAAGCATACCTATTTCAATGTTATTATTGACTGGTTGCTCTTCTTCTACTGTATTTTGTACTTGAAGACGGCGCATATTAGCCTTAACGCGCGCAATAAGTTCACGCGTACTAAATGGCTTTGTCACATAATCATCCGCACCCATTTCAAGTCCTAACACTTTATCAATCTCAGACCCTTTCGCTGTTAGCATAATAATCGGGAAATCATATTTTTTACGAATCTCACGACAAACATCCATGCCATCACGCTTAGGTAACATAATATCTAACAACATTAAGTCAGGCTGTTCTTCTTCTACTTTTTCTAATGCTTCTTCGCCATCATACGCGCAAATTACTTTATAGCCCTCTTTTTGGAGATTAAATTGTAAAATATCCGCAATCGGCTTTTCATCGTCTACAACGAGTATTGTCTTGTCCATTAGGTCATCCCCTTTTGTTTTTTCATCTATAATTTCAGTCATTTTTATTGTTTGCACTACCCTTTACTGTATCATTGTTTTAGCGTATTTGCATTATTGTACTCTGTCTGTATTTCCTAGGAAATATGTTAATGATAAAATATTTGGTGTTATTACTTTTTACTTGGCACGTACTTGGGTAAAATAAAACAGCAACACTACAAATAGGAGAGATGCAATGTGACAGACAGAGCACTAAGGGCGCCTAAGGGAAAAAAGCGCTCATCAAAAATTTTATTTACTCGAAAAATAATTATGGTTATGATTGGTGCCATGATTATGGCAGTCGGACTGGAACTATTTTTAGTACCTAACCAAATCATGGATGGCGGTATCGTTGGTATTTCAATTATCATGTCCCACCTACTCTCTCTACCACTTGGGTTATTCATCTTCGTACTTAATATTCCCTTCATTTTTTTAGGTTACAAACAACTTGGTAAAACCTTCGCGATTTTAACAGGTCTTGGTATTACAACATTATCTGTAACAACAATTGGCTTACATAATTTAGAGCCGTTTACTACTGATTCATTACTAGCTACTGTATTTGGCGGTATTGTGCTTGGTACAGGTGTTGGTATTGTAATTCGTTATGGTGGCTCACTAGATGGTACAGAAATTTTGGCGATTTTATTTAACCGTAAGCTACCTTTCTCTGTTGGTGAAATCGTAATGTTTATGAACGTTATTATTTTCTCAGCAGCTGGCTTTATTTTCTCTTGGCAACAAGCTATGTACTCTATTATGGCCTACTACATTGCCTCTAAAATGATAGATGTGGTCATACAAGGTCTTGAAGAATCTAAATCCATCTACATCATTAGTGACGAAACTGACGAAATTGGACAAGCTATCATCGACCGCCTTGGTCGTGGTGTAACTTTCTTACATGGTGAAGGCGCTTATACAGGTGATGATAAAAAAGTTATCTTTACTGTCATTACACGTATCGAAGAATCTAAACTCAAAACGATTGTCGAAGAAATTGATCCACACGCCTTCCTAGCGATTGGTAATATCGCTGAAGTTAGTGGTGGACGCTTTAAGAAAAAAGATATCCACTAAAAAAGACGAGCCCACTTCAAACTGTGGGCCCGTCTTTTTTTCTTATAGTAAGCCAATCCATTTCCAGTATGTTGCACTGAAGATGAGGATGAGTACATAACCAATAATAGTAATTGGTAGACCCGCTTTAAAGAAGTCTTTAACTGTAAATGATCCCGTACCATACGCCAGCATATTTTGCGGTGCGTTAACAGGTAATAGGAAACCAAAGCTAATAACAAATTGTTGAATTAATACAAAGCCTACTGGATTCACATCTGAGCCAAGCGTTGAAGCTAGCACTAATACAATTGGTATTAATGCCGAAGCTAGTGCTGTGGCACTCGCAAATCCTAAGTGAATTAAAATGTTAAACAGCGCGAGTAATGCGATGGTCGCAAGTAATGGCATACTATCTAAGCCCATTACACCAAACATTTTATCTGACAGCCACTGTGCGCCGTCTGTCGCCAGTAAAATTGAGCCGAGTGCGATACCTACCGCGAAGACAATAATTGTCCCCCACGGAATTAACTTCTCTACTTGTTTCCAAGTAAATACGCCAACCTTTGGTAATAATAAAATCGCTACCGCTACAATCGTTACCGTTGTAGAGTCAAATGGGTGGAAGCGCTTTTCTGTTGCCCAAAAGAATAATAGCACTAACGAAATAATAATTAATCGCTTTTCTTCTGAACGTAGTGGGCCAAGCTCTTTAAGATTTTTTTGTACGATGTCTGTACCGCCTTCAAGCACTTTTGTTTCTGGCTTAATGACATTGATCATCACAAAGTATAAAACAATCGACATGATGATTGACCAAGGCGCTGCATACATAAACCATTGCCCCCAAGATATATCCACACCAAATTGTTCATAAATAAAATCAAGCGCTACCATGTTTTGAGCAGCTGCTGTTTTAATACCTACGTTCCAAATCGAAATAGATTGAACTGCGGTAATAATAAGTAATGCACCTAGTCGACTGTTGGCTGGTAAACCAAACGCCGCGACCATACCTAATAAAATTGGTACGATAGCGCCCGCACGAGCCGTCGCACTTGGCACGAAGAAAGCTAAAATAATAGATACTAAAATTGCACCAAATACAATAGCTCCTGTTTTAGCGCCTACCTTTGATAAAATATACAAGGCCAAACGCTTATGTAGATTGGTTGCCTGCATGGCGGCTGCTAAAAAGAGTGCACCTGCAACTAATGCTACCGCTGGACTAGCAAACCCGCCAAGCGCCATCTTTAACGCTTCCTTCGTTGTTAGTAACTCATCGGGATTATCCATTTTCGGTGATAATCCTAGTAATAATGTTAATAACGAAACAATCATTGCCGCACTTACAGGATAGGTTACAGCTTCTGTCACCCATAAGATAATCGCAAAGGCAAGTACCGCTAATGCTCTGTGCCCCATAATCGGCAGGTCATCTGGTGTTGGCAATAATAATACGCCAATTAGCACGATAAACGATAAACCAAGAAAATAGGGCTTTAAATTTCTTTTTTTCTGTTCTTCCATTTTATTACCTCCCTTATCACCTTACTATACTGTTATATTGTTGAGCTATTGTAAAGTGACAATATTTTTACATAAAAAATCCCACCTCGTTATTTTTACAAATAACTGGTGGGCTGCTCTTTTTATTAATACATTGGTACATCTTCACCAGTATAATTGGAGAACTTATTAAACTGTTTATTAAAGGCTAATTTTACTGTGCCTGTAGGACCATTACGCTGCTTTGCCAAAATAATTTCGATTAAGTCATTAGGCGGTGTATCTTCTTCCTTATTGTAATAATCATCACGATAAAGGAAAGACACAATATCCGCATCTTGCTCAATACTTCCTGACTCACGTAAATCACTCATCATTGGGCGTTTATCCTGTCGTTGCTCCACACCACGAGATAGCTGTGATAGAGCAATAACAGGCACTTTAAGCTCACGCGCTAATGCTTTTAATGAACGCGAAATCTCAGATACTTCTTGCTGGCGGTTTTCGCCAGGGCGACCACTACCTTGGATAAGCTGTAGATAGTCAATTAAAATCATATCTAAGCCGCTTTCTTGATACAAACGACGGCACTTCGCGCGGATTTCGTTAACACGTAAACCTGGTGAGTCATCAATGTAAATACCTGACTTCGATAAGCTACCAATCGCAAGCATCAGCTTGCTCCAGTCTTCGTTTTCGAGAGAGCCTGTACGTAAGCGTTGTGCATCAATTAAACCTTCTGCACAAAGCATACGCATCACCAATTGCTCAGCACCCATCTCTAATGAAAAAATCGCAACGTTTTGCTTAGAACGAACAGCAGCATTTTGTGCAATGTTTAAGGCAAAAGCAGTTTTACCCATCGAAGGACGGGCAGCTACAATAATTAAATCATTACGCTGAAAACCTGCTGTCATTTTATCTAAATCTACATAGCCTGTAGAAATCCCAGTAACATCGCCTTTATTTTGATGCATTTTTTCGATATTATCGAACGTCTCATGTAGCACGCCCTCAATATGCCTAAAATCGCTCGCATTACGTTTGTTTGCGACCTCCATAATAGAACGTTCGGCGTCTGATAAAAGCTCACCAACCTCATCCTCGCGCATATAACCGTCATCAACAATTTTTGTTGCTGTACGGATTAAACGACGAAGCACGCTCTTTTCGCTCACAATATCCGCATAATACTCAACATTAGCAGCTGTTGGTACGGCATTAGATAGATCTAATAAATACCCTAGCCCGCCAATTTCCTCAAGTGCCTTACGTGCAGCAAAAACTTCGCTTACCGTCACAACGTCTACAGGGCTTCCCTTGTCGCTTAACTCTAGCATCACCTCAAAGATTTGTTGGTGAGCTGTTTGATAAAAGTCTTGGGGTTGTAAGCGTTCCGAAGCAACAATCAATGACTCTGGCTGTAAAAAAATCGCACCGATAATGGACTGCTCCGCCTCCTTATTATGTGGCGGCACGCGTTCTATCATTGCATCACTCATTCATTATTACTCCTCAGTAACGTGTACTTTTAGCGTAGCATTAACTTCGTTATGAAGCTTTACAGGTACATTGGTATAACCTAATGCACGGATACCATCGCTTAATGACATTTTACGTTTATCAATTTTAATACCGTGTTTCTTTTGTAACGTATCAGCAATTTGTTTTGTTGAGATTGAGCCAAATAAACGACCACCCTCACCAGACTTTGCTGTCATTTCGATTGTTAAGACTTCTAACTTTTCTTTTAGGGCCTGTGCTTCTGCTAATTCTGCAGCGGCATTTTTTTCTTCAAGGCGTTTTTGACCTTGCAGTTGTGACATCGCTTGTGTTGATGCCTCTACTGCGTAGCCATTTTTAATTAAAAAGTTTTGTGCGTAGCCTACCGCTACCTCTTTAACCTCACCTTTTTTACCTTTACCTTTTACATCTTTTAAAAATACGACTTTCATTGTCCAGAACTCCCTTCAACAACTTCTATTATGGCTTTCTTTAAGTAACCTTTTACCTCGTCAATCGAGTTAGCTTCCATTTGGCAAGCGGCATTTGTTAAATGACCACCACCACCGAGCTTCTCCATAACGAGCTGCACATTAATATCACTTAAAGAACGTGCGCTTATCCCTATCATACCATCTGCACGATGGGCTATGACAAACGATGCGCTTACATCTTTCATCGTTAATAAAATATCTGCCGTTTGCGCAATTAATACAGAGTTATACACACGATTATCCTCACCATTAGCAATGGCAATACCAGGACGGAAGAACTCCACACTTTGCACAATTTTAGAGCGCTCAATATAAGTTTCGACATCCTCTTTTAACAAACGCTGTACCAAAATCGTATCTGCGCCTTTAGCACGTAAATACGAGGCGGCATCAAATGTACGTGAGCCTGTGCGGAGCGTAAAGCTTTTTGTATCTACAATAATACCTGCAAGCATTGCGGTTGCCTCAAGCATATCTAAATGCTTTTCGGTTGGTTGGTACTCAAGTAGCTCTGTAACCAGCTCTGCCGTAGATGAAGCATAAGGCTCCATATATACAAGTGTTGGATTATCAATAAAGTCTTCACTACGACGATGATGGTCAATAACTACAACCTTCTCTGCTCGCTTTACAATACGTGGGTCCACTACCATAGATGGCTTATGCGTATCCACTACCACAACTAGAGATTTGTCGGTCATTTTAGCTAATACCTCATCTGGAGATAAAAAGGTGTCATAAAAATCCGATTTACGTTCAATTTCATCCATTAATCGAACGACACTACCATTCATATCATCTTTATTAATAACCGCATAACCTGCAACCTTATTCATTTCCGCCATTTTGCGCACCCCAATAGATGCACCAATAGAGTCCATATCAGGATTAGCATGACCCATCGCAAAAACTTGGTCACTTTCCTGTATTAAATCACGCAAGGCATGGGAGATAACGCGTGCTCTAACACGCGTGCGCTTTTCGACTGGATTGGTTTTGCCGCCATAAAAGCGGAACTTACCATTAGGTTGCTTAATTGCAACTTGGTCGCCTCCGCGTCCTAACGCTAAATCTAAGCTTGACTGAGCAAGCACGCCAAGCTCTACTAAGGAAGATGACCCTTCGCCAATACCAATACTTAAAGTTAACGATAGGTTTTTCTTAGCTGTTCGCTCTCGCATCGTGTCTAAAATATCAAATTTCTTTTGCTCAAGACGGTGCAATATACTTTCGTTTAACACCGTAATAAAACGGTCTGACGAAATACGCTTAACAAAAATATCATAATCTGCTGCCCAACTATTAACGATTGAGGTAATAAGCGTGTTTGTTAAACCACGTCGTTGATCATCCATTGCCTGCGTCAACTCATCATAGTTATCTATCAGCAATACACCAATGACAGTACGGTCTGCATAATACTGCGTTTCATATTCTACTTTCTCTGTTACATCAAAGAAGTACAATAATCGCTCGCGACGTTTATAAGTCACATTATACTTACGCTCACGTAAAGTTAGCGTAGTATCCACGATGTCGTCCTCACCATTTTTCACAATAGCCCCTAGCTCATCTGATATAGCAAGGATGTCTTCGCCTAAAATGGTTTCGACACTTAACATATTTAAGATAAATGGATTTACCCACTCAATCTGATGGTCACTATCAATCAAAACAATACCTATCGGTAGCTCAAGCAACGCCTCACGCCCAACATCCTTTACGCGATGCGATAACTCTTCAATGTGACGCTCCGTTGATTGATGAACCTCTGTCTCGACCTTCCATAAATAAATAATGAGGGCACTATAACTACTAATAAATGCGAAGGCGATACCTAAATGCCAAATGCACAGCACCGCAAATATGATAAAACCAAAAATCGTCAGTGCAGCTACGGGGTAGCGTAAAGGGCGATTGCGATAATCATTCATTAAAGCGCACCTCCTATTTTTTTATTTTGTTTGTAATAAATGTACGGATGTCCATACCTAAATCAAGCACACCAACTAATACTAATAGCGGGAACAAAGGTAGTAAGAGCACGCAAATAATAATACCCACTACACTCGACATGCCTCGTGAAGCTAAATAATACTGGATTAACGAGAATGCCTGTAACACTAATAATACACTTAGTATGACATCAAAATTATACGTTACAGTATACAGTGTTGAGCCTACCTCAGGGTTAGCAAAGAGTTTCACTGTTACTACTACAAGGTAATACCATAAAACAGCGCGTGGCAAACGCATATCTTTAAATGGTGAAAACTTAGGTACCTTGATACCTAATCGCTGTAAAATTGGCAAACTCACGCTTAACATAATAAAAGCCATTAAGAAAGACGACAGCGTAAGTAACGCTGGGATTAACGCCTCTAACATCATGATGAGTTTATCAATATCTGCCTCGCTCATTGCTTCTTTACCTGATGTAGTTAAAAAAGCTTCATTCATTTTAAGGTAAGACTCACGTGTTGTTGCTAACATTTCTGTAATAACATCAATGGCTAAAAATTGCATAAGTGCAACATACATTACAACTGTAATAGCAAGCACTGTTAACCCTGTTGTCATTAACAACCCTATCTTGCTGTAATTTGATTGAATCGCAATACCAACAACCACCCCAATTACTGCAAATGATAGTGCAGCTGGCACTATTACAATACCACCGAGTAACGAGCCGAGTAATATGGCTACTACACCTACAAGTAACGTTTGCTTACGGTCAAATTTAGCCCCGTACCACATTAAAGGCAGCGGTGTAATAAATGCGGTAAAGAATGAAACTACAGGTATAAACGCTGTCATAAATAATAATATGACAAATAGTGCTGTCATCACCGCCCCATAAACGAGCGATTGATTTTTTGTACTTGGCATATAAAACCTTCCTTTGATTACAAACTTATTAGCTTATTGTACCATTTTATGATTATAAGAAACAAAAAAGCACTATCTGAAAGTAAAACCTTCAGATAGCGCTTCAATTGAATTATTTTTCTTCTGCAACGAATGGTAATAATGCCATAATACGAGAAACTTTGATTGCAGATGTAAGTTTACGTTGGTATTTAGCAGATGTACCTGTTACGCGACGTGGTAAAATTTTACCGCGCTCAGAGATGAACTTTTTAAGTAAGTCAACATCTTTGTAGTCGATGTGCGTAATGTTATTCGAAGTGAAGTAGCAAACTTTACGGCGTTTGCGGCCTCCGCGACGTGGTGCCATAGTGTGTAGCCTCCTTTTCGATTTAGGGTAGACGATTAGAACGGTAAGTCGTCGTCTGACATGTCGACTGTACCGCCTGCATTGCCACTAGGGGCTGATGCAAATGGATCGTCATTCATGTTTGTATAATTTTGCTGGTTCATTGGTGGTTGTTGTTGATATTGGTTTTGTTGCGGACGCTGTTGCGGCGCGGCATAACCTTGTTGTCCACCGTAATTTTGTTGTGGTGTAGCTGGTTGTGTTGGTGCAGTATACTGACCACCGCCACCAGTTGCACCACGCGGCTCTAAAAATTGAATGCTGTCTGCTACAACTTCAGTCGTGTAAACACGTTTACCGTCTTTGTCATCATAGCTACCTGTTTGGATGCGTCCTTCCACACCCACCTGACTACCTTTACGCATAAAGTTAGCTAGGTTTTCTGCTTGTTTACGCCATGCCACACAGCTAATAAAGTCAGCTTCTTTTTCACCTTGTTGATTAGAAAAAGCACGATTTACTGCTACAGTAAAGCGAGCAACTGCAATGCCCGTTTGTGTGTAACGTAATTCAGGGTCTTTTGTTAATCGACCTACGAGAACAACATTATTAATCATACTAAGCAACCTCCCTTTCAGCAATTGTTGTTATTCTTATTTATCGTCTTCGCGTACTGCGATGTGACGAATGATATCTTCGTTAATGTTAGCTAAACGTGTGTACTCGTTGATAGCTTCTGCTGGCGCATTAACTTTAACGATTTGGTAGTAACCTTCACGGAAATCATTGATTTCGTAAGCTAGGCGACGTTTACCCCAGTCTTTTGACTCGATAATTTCTGCACCATTAGTTGTTAGGATTTCGTTAAAACGCTCTACTAACGCCTTTTTAGCTTCGTCTTCAATGCTTGGACGTACGATGTACATTAATTCGTATTTTCTCATCTGTTGGACACCTCCTTATGGACTTAGGCTCAAGTAATTACTTGAGCAAGGAGCAAGTAATAATTATTACTCACATCAATGAATTGTAACACAGTGGTAGTTCATGTACAAGTGTTATACTAACCATAAGGAGGTTTTTATGTGAAGTTACTCGACACAATTGAACTTACTATCGACGACGTAATGCGTGACAGTTTACGCATTACTGGCTTAACGCTTTTAACCTTTACTGTTGCACACCTTTTCGTTAGGAGCGCGCCATTTCAATTATCTTTTTTTGCGATGTTAAAAGCCATCTCGCTCATTACTATTTTATATATAGCTCTCATTATTGCACATGAAGCTTGCCATTTGATTGGCTTCATTATTTTTGGTCGTGCACCGCTTACTTCGCTTAAATTTGGTTTAAGACTTGAGCTTGGTGTAGCCTACGCTACCACTACCAAATGTTTAAGTAATCGCGCAATGAAAGCTGCACTTATGCTTCCCTTTTGGCTAACAGCTGTGCTCCCAACCCTTATTGGTTTTTATTATGATAATTACCCGTTAATTGTCGTAGGCGCGTTACTCACAGGCGGTGCATCAGGCGATTTCGAAATGTACCGTGGCTTACGCAAATTTCCAAACCACGTGTTAGTGAAAGACGATACCGAAAAACCTCGCTTATTTATTTACGAAAAAAGCGACGAGCCCACATGAGCTCGTCGCTTTATTTTTTATACATTAAAACGGAATAACATAACATCGCCGTCTTGTACGATATACTCTTTACCTTCTAAACGAACTTTACCCGCTTCTTTTGCTGCTGGCATTGAGCCTGCTGCTACTAAATCATCATAGCTTACTGTTTCGGCACGAATAAAGCCGCGCTCAAAATCTGTATGGATAACGCCGGCACATTGTGGTGCTTTCATACCTTTACGGAATGTCCAAGCACGAACCTCTTGAACACCAGCGGTAAAGTAAGTTGCTAAGCCTAATAAGTCGTATGAAGAACGGATTAATTGGTCTAGACCTGACTCTTCAATGCCTAGCTCCTCTAGGAACATGGCCTTCTCTTCATCCTCAAGCTCCGAAATTTCTTCCTCGATGCGTGCACAAATTGTAATGACTTGTGCGCCTTCAGCCTCTGCATACTCACGTACTTTTTTAACATACTCATTGTTAGCTGCATCAGCTACTTCATCCTCAGCAACGTTAGCTACATAAAGCATTGGCTTAATTGTTAATAAGTGTAGCCCCTTAACAATTTTTAGCTCGTCTTCTGTAAGCTCTACAGAACGCGCTGGTTTTTCTGCTTCTAGTGCTTCTTTAATTTTGCGTAGCACTGGTTCTTCAATTAATGCTTCTTTATCTTTTTGACGTGTCAATTTTTCCACGCGTTGGTAACGTTTTTCCACAGATTCTAAATCAGCTAAAATTAACTCTAGGTTAATTACTTCAATATCATCAATTGGATCTACCGCACCTGATACGTGTGTAATATTTTCATCTACAAAGCAACGTACTACTTGGCAAATTGCGTCCACTTCACGAATGTGCGAAAGGAATTTGTTACCAAGCCCCTCACCTTTAGAGGCACCCTTAACAATACCTGCGATGTCTGTAAACTCAAATGCTGTTGGCACAGTTTTTTTAGGTTCTACTAACTCTGTTAATTTATCTAAACGTGCATCAGGTACTTCAACGATACCTACGTTAGGGTCAATCGTTGCGAATGGATAGTTTGCAGCTAATGCGCCTGCTTTTGTAATTGCGTTAAATAATGTTGATTTACCTACGTTAGGTAAACCTACGATCCCAGCTGTTAATGCCATGAAAGACACAACCTTCCTCATTTTCTAATCTGTACTATTATATTGATAACTACACTAAAAGTCTAATCGGCTTGTGGCGCTGCTACAATAACTTTTTTCATTTTCTTTTCAAATTCGCGTCGCGGAATCATCACACTATGTTGACAACCCTCACATTTAATACGAATATCAGCACCCATACGAATGATTTTCCATGCATTTACGCCGCAAGGATGTGGCTTTTTCATTTCTACCACATCATTTAAGTGAAACGCCTTCTCCATTACTCTGACCCTCCTTTTCGGTTCATCGTATTTTGATCATACACCATCATTTTTGCATAGGGTAAATCAATATGATTGTCTTCAAATAACGTAATTAAATCTTTACGAATCATACGGGCTACTCCGTAATGTTGTAATGGCAAGGTCTCTACAGAAATACGCCATGTCATTTCACCAACCCCCATATTTTGAACCCCTAGAAGCGTTGGCACAGTAACAATATTGTCATTTTTAGCAGGCAAGGTTTCCAAATAATGACGCACAAGGCGCTCTGCCTTTTCGATATCAGCTGTATAACCTAAAGTAAAATCTACATTAGCAATGGAGTTAGATAGTGAATAGTTAATAACATCTGTTATGGCACCATTGGGAATGATATGCATCTCACCAAAGTTTCCTTTTACTTTAGTTGTACGCAAGCCAATCTCCATTACTGTACCTTCACGACCACCGACTTGAATATAGTCACCTACACCAAATTGGTCTTCAAAAATAATAAAGAAACCCGTAATAACGTCCTTTACTAAACTTTGTGCACCAAAACCAATAGCTAAACCAGCGATACCAGCACCCGCTAACAAGCCGGCAATATTAATACCTATTGCTGATAATGATGCCATAATGGCAGAAAAATAAACAACGTATGAAATAATACTTTGTAGTAAGCGTTCAATTGTTTTTCTGCGGCGCTCAGAATAATTGCCGGGCAAGTTAGCACGAAAGCGAAATACCTTACGAATAATAAAACGGCCGACTTGCACGACGACCCAGGCGAGTAAAATAATTAATGTAATACGTATGCTTGCCTCAAAGACATTATCCCATAACTCTTCGGATGTTAGCTTATCCACAAAACGACGTGAAAACTGTTGCCACATCGATTCTAAAATGTTCATCTTTAATCATCTCCTAACAATAAATCCACAATGCGTTGTAAATCAACAGGTGAATAAAAATCAATCGCTAGCGTACCCTTTTGTTTAGTCTTTTTAATTGTTACCTTGGTACCTAGTTGCTCTTGTAATTCATTTTCTAAAGCTTGCAGTTGTATTGATGGCTTAACTTTTACTTTTGGCGCTTGTTCTTGCACAAGGCGCTCCAATTGACGTACATTTAGTTGTTTTTGTATCGCTACCTGTGCAAGTTGCTCAATTTTTACAGAAGATTTTACGCCAGCTAACGCTCTACCATGTCCCATTGTTAGCTCACCGTTATCCACAAAGTTACGCACAATCTGTGGAAGCTTTAACAAACGTAAATGATTGGCAATATGCGGACGACTTTTACCTACTCGCTCAGCTAATTGTTCTTGGGTAAAGCCTAAATGTTTGATCAACGCCTCATAAGCTTCTGCTTCTTCAATAGGTGTTAAATTTTCACGCTGTAAATTTTCGAGCAGTGCAAGTTCCATCATCTCACGTTCATCAAAATCACGTACAATTACAGGTACTTCCTGTAGGCCTGCTAATTGTGCTGCTCTAAAACGACGCTCACCTGCAACAATTTCATAGTGGCGATGATTTTTTCGTACAATAATTGGCTGTAAAATACCGTGGATGTCAATAGATCGAGAGAGTTCTAGTAATGCATCTTCATCAAAATAGCGGCGTGGCTGAAAAGGGTTAGGCTTCATTTGTCTACACCGAATCATCGTTATAGGATCCTCTGCTCGTACTGTATCCTCCACAAAAAAAGCATTTGGTACACGTTTTATCGTATCACTCACAATTATCACCTCAACACTTGCTAGTTTAACAAAAAAATAAAGAGCATACGCAATGGTATGCCCCTTAAATTATTTTTTCTTCTTCGGAATTTTCACAGTAATTTGATAATACTCCTCTGTATCTTCTTCCTCAGTTGTTACTTGAATACCGCTATTGCTTACCATCGTTAATGATTGACGAATTGTGTTTAATGCAATCCGCACATCGCGGCTTACTACTTTACGCTTTGCCTTCTTTTTGCGTAGTGGCGCATCCTCTTGATCGGGATAAAGCGCTGCATGCACCTGCTCCTCTAATTGGCGTACATTCCAGCCCTCAGCCACCGTTTGTGCTAGCAAAGTAAGCTGTAGCTCCTCGTCCTTTGCGGTAATAATAGCGCGCGCATGGCGCTCTGTAATTTGACGTTCAAGTATAGCCTGTTGTACAGGCTGTGGTAGCTTTAGTAAACGTAATTTATTTGCTACGGTTGATTGCCCCTTACCTAAGCGCTGTGCTAAAGCCTCTTGTGTTAAGCCATGTAGCTCTAATAACTTCTGATAGGCTACGGCTTCTTCAATAGCTGTTAGCTCTTCACGCTGTAGATTTTCGATTAATGCAACAGAGGCTGTTTCTTTATCATTCATCACACGTACAATAGCAGGTACTTCCTGCCAATCTAGTTTCTTCATTGCACGAAATCTACGCTCACCCGCAATAATTTCGTATTGGTCATCGAGAGTGCTACGTACAACGATTGGCTGGATTACACCATGCGTTTGAATAGTACGTGCAAGCTCCTCAATTTTTTCCTCATCAAATATCGTTCGCGGTTGAAAACGGTTTGGTACAATGTTGTCGATTGTAATATGTACTACCTTCTCCGCCTCACTTACCGCTTCTTCCGTTTGTGGAGACTCTTCTTTACTACTGACTCCAAAAAAACGTGAGAATGGGCTTCTCATCCAATTGGCACCACCTTTTATAAACTATCTCTTACTCTATTATTTCGGATAATCTCAAAAAAGTACATCGTCTCTTTTACTGAATTGGTGTTTTGTTTGGTGTCCCTGGCTTGCGTGGGTACTTCTTAGGTGTTGATTTTACTTTCTCAAAAACATATAACGTGCGTTCGCTTTCTTCCACAGGTAAAACAAATTCGTAAGAATCCACAAGCTTTGTCCCCAATGTGTGGATAGCTTTTTTAGCATCCTTTAATTCTTCTGGACCTGCAGCTGCTTTTAATGCTACAAATTGACCGCCTTCACGTGCGATTGGTACGCATAGTTCAGCTAGCACTGACAACCGTGCAACAGCACGTGCTGTAACTACATCAAATGTTTCGCGATACTTTTTATTTTGTCCAAACTCTTCAGCACGGGCATGTACAAAATTAGTATTAGTTAAGCCTAACTCCTCGCTTAAATGATTTAAAAAAGTAATACGTTTATTTAAAGAGTCCACAATCGTTACTTCAAGGTGTGGATAACAAATTTTAATAGGTAAG
Organism: Metalysinibacillus saudimassiliensis; assembly: GCA_000935965.1. GTDB lineage: Bacteria > Bacillota > Bacilli > Bacillales_A > Planococcaceae > Metalysinibacillus > Metalysinibacillus saudimassiliensis. Next base: position 16,719 of record LN483073.1, on the reverse strand, counting down.
CTTGGGAAGCCCGCACCTGCACCCACATCACAAACCGTTGTAACCTTTGTAAAATCAAAATAAAATGCTGCGCTAATTGAATCGTAAAAATGTTTTAAATAAACTTCAGCCTCTTCTGTAATGGCAGTAAGGTTCATTTTTTCATTCCACTCTACTAATAGCTCAAAATATTTTTTAAACTGCGCAATCTGTGTATCATTGAGTTCAATACCTTTAGCGCGTAGTGCCTCAACAAATTGTTGTTCGTTCATGCTATTTCTCCTTTAAAAATAGATGACGAGCTACTACTAATTAGCGCTCGCCATCGTTATATTTTATTATGCTTGTAATTTAGCGATTTTACCTTGCTCTAAGTAAACTAATAAAATCGAAATATCCGCAGGATTTACGCCCGAGATACGTGAAGCCTGCGCTAATGTTAATGGCATAACTTCTTTTAATTGTTGTTTAGCCTCTGTAGCTAAACCTGAAATTGCATCGTAATCAATATTTTCAGGGATTTTTTTACCTTCCATTTTGTGAAGCTTTTCAACTTCATTTAATGCCTTAGAAATATAACCCTCATATTTTAATTGAATCTCGATTTGTTCCTTTACTTCTTCAGACAATGTATTGTCTGCTAGCTCTGGGATAAGTGAAGCTACTACATCATAATGCATCTCAGGGCGCTTTAATAAATCTGAGCCACGAATACCGTCGCGTAACGCTGTACCACCAGCTGCAATAATAGCGGCTTGCGTTGTTTCATTTGGTTTAACAAAAACTGTACGTAATTTCTCAATCTCATCTGCTACTTGTTGGCGCTTTTCGACAAACTTATCATAGCGGTCTTGAGGAATCATACCGATTTCATATGCTTTTTCTAGTAAACGCATATCTGCATTATCATGACGTAATAACAAACGGTACTCTGCACGTGATGTTAACAAACGGTATGGCTCGCTTGTTCCTTTTGTTACAAGGTCATCAACTAATACACCAATATAAGCTTCAGAACGGCTTAAAATAAGTTCTGGCTTACCAAGTAAACTAGCTGCGGCATTAATACCTGCCATTAAGCCTTGTGCTGCCGCTTCTTCATAACCTGATGTACCATTAATTTGGCCAGCTGTATAAAGGTTTTTCACTTTTTTTGTTTCTAATGTTGGCCATAATTGTGTAGGCACTACTGCGTCATACTCAATCGCATAACCTGCACGCATCATTTCTGCTTTTTCTAAGCCTGGTACTGATGCAATTAAACGATGTTGTACATGTTCAGGTAAGCTTGTTGATAAGCCTTGTACATAAACTTCACGCGTATTGCGACCTTCTGGCTCTAAAAAGATTTGATGACGTGGCTTGTCATTAAAACGCACAATTTTGTCCTCAATTGATGGACAGTAACGTGGTCCCTTACCTTTAATCATGCCTGAGTACATTGGTGATAGGTGAAGGTTTTCTTCAATAATCTCATGTGTCTCTGGGCTTGTATATGTTAACCAGCAGGGTAGTTGGTCCATAATAAACTCTGTTGTCTCATAGCTAAATGCGCGTGGCACATCATCACCTGGTTGAATCTCTGTTTTACTATAATCAATTGTACGATTGTTAACACGCGGTGGTGTACCCGTTTTAAAGCGCACCATATCAAAACCTAAGTTTTTAATACTATCGGCTAGTTTAATTGATGGCTGCTGGTTATTAGGCCCACTTGAGTACTTAATATCCCCAATAATAATTTCACCACGTAAAAATGTACCTGTTGTAATGATTACTTTTTTAGCGCGATAAATTGCGCCAATCTGCGTAATTACACCTTGTACCTCATCACCTTCAACGATTAACTCCTCAACCATTGCTTGGTGAATTTTTAAATTTTCTTGTTCTTCTAACATGCGTTTAATCTCTTGTTGGTAAAGCACTTTATCCGCTTGCGCACGCAATGCACGTACGGCTGGCCCCTTACCTGTGTTAAGCATACGCATTTGAATATGTGTACGGTCAATGACTTGAGCCATTAAACCACCCAACACATCAATTTCGCGTACTACAATCCCTTTTGCTGGACCTCCAATAGATGGATTACATGGCATAAAAGCAATCATATCTAAATTTATTGTTAGCATTAAAGTGTTGGCACCCATTTTAGCTGAAGCATAAGCTGCCTCTGCTCCTGCGTGACCTGCACCAATTACGATGACATCAAACGTGCCTGCCTCAAATTGTGTTGGCATGCTCGTATCTTCCCTTCTTTATTCGGATTATTTTCCTAAACAAAACTGTGAAAACAGTTGATTGATTAAGCTCTCTTGTACGGTATCCCCAATAATCTCACCAAGGATTTCCCACGTACGTGTTACATCTATTTGCACCATGTCTACTGGTACGCCAGCCTCTGCACCATGAATAGCCTCTTCTACAGCTTCTTTCGCTTGATGCAATAAGGCAATATGACGTGCATTTGACACATATGTTAAATCACCAGACTCCACGTTACCTTCAAAGAACAGTGCTGCAATCGCTTCTTCTAGCTCCATCACACCTTGCTCCTCAAGTAATGAAGTTGTTACAATACGATGATTGCCAGCTAAAACTTGCACCTCATTCATATCGATTTGTTGCGGTAAATCTGTTTTATTGACAACAACGATATAATCCATGGCTTCAATTGTTTCAAATAAGCGACGATCTTCGTCACCTAACGGCTCTGCCCCATTGACCATAAATAAAATCAAATCAGCTTCGCGTAGTACTTGGCGTGATCGTTCCACACCAATTCGTTCTACAATATCTTCTGTCTCACGAATACCTGCTGTATCTACTAAACGAAGCGGTACGCCACGCACATTTACGTACTCTTCTATAATATCACGAGTTGTACCTGCGATATCAGTTACAATGGCTTTATTTTCTTGCACAAGGCTGTTTAAAAGAGAGGATTTCCCAACATTAGGTCGTCCTAATATTACTGTTGAAAGTCCTTCACGTAAAATTTTACCTTGTGAAGACGTTTGTAGTAGCTTATCTATCTCTTGGCTTACCCAGCCACATTTTTCGAGCAATACAGGTACTGTCATTTCTTCTACATCATCATACTCTGGGTAATCAATATTCACTTCGACTTGCGCTAATGTCTCTAATAAAGCTTGGCGTAAATCACCAATTAAACGTGATAACTTACCATCCATTTGGTTAAGCGCAACATTCATTGCACGATCTGTTTTAGCACGAATTAAATCCATTACAGCCTCGGCTTGTGATAAATCAATGCGTCCATTTAAAAAAGCACGTTTCGTAAATTCGCCTGGTTCCGCTAAACGCGCACCATTTGTTAATACGAGCTTTAATACACGATTTACTGATGTTAAACCGCCATGGCAATTGATTTCTACTACGTCTTCTCGTGTAAATGTGCGAGGTGCACGCATCAGTGATAGCATGACTTCTTCCACAACTTCATCGGTTTTCGGCTCAATTAAATGACCATAATGAATCGTGTGTGTTGTTTGTTGCGCTAATTGTTTATTATTAGGTGCACGAAAAACACGATCTGCTATTTCTACAGCTTTATCACCACTAAGACGAACGATGGCAATAGCTCCTTCACCCATAGGCGTAGAAATAGCTACAATTGTATCCATATACATTAAAATACCTCCTAATTAAAGTTATCCACATTGTGTATAACCACTTGCCGTTCTTAACTTCCTAATTTCTTAGAGTAGCATAACTGCTCATAAATCTAAAGTGTTGCGAAACGAACAGTAGCCCAATAAAAAATGCCGACAGTCCATGGACGGTGTCGGCATCTCTCATTACAATTTTTTAACGGCTAAATAGCGCTTCGGCTCTTTTCCTTCTGAATACGTTTCAACATCTAAGCGATGAGCAAGTGCATTATGCAAAATCTTACGTTCATTAGAAGGCATAGGCTCAAATTTATGCGTATTGCCTGTATCAGCAACACGATCTGCCGTACGAGCCGCTAGTTGTTGTAGCGACTCCTTACGCTTCTCACGATAATTTCCTACATCCACTAAAGCTGTTTTAAATTGCTTTACCTCTTGATTAAGCATTAGTTGTGCTAATTGTTGTAGCGCATTTAGTGTTTGACCACGCTTGCCAATAATAAGTGCCGCCTTTTCACTTTCAATTTGAAAGTAAACTTGCTTGCCCTTTTCTCGAACTTCCACAGTAGTGTCTTCAGCACCCATTTCTATAGCAATACGCTGTAGATACTTACCAACTTCAAGCAATGGATCAACTAATACTTCTACTACTTCAGGTTCCACTTCTATTACTTCTTCAATCGGTTGCGCAGCAACTGGTGCTTCCTCTATAAGAGTTACACGTATTTCGGCTGGACGTGTGCCAAAGCCTAAAAAGCCTTTTTTACCTTCTTGCAAAATTTCAAGATTTACTCGTTCACGGGCAACGCCAAGCTTTTGTAACGCTAATGAGATCGCTTCTTCTGTCGTAGCGCCTATTTGCGTAATCTGTTTCACTTATTTCGCTCCTCCTGTAGTACAAGTTACTTGTCTTCTTTTTTCCAAGGCTTGTAAATAAATAAGTTTTGCACAAATGTGAATAAGTTACCAATAACCCAATATAGTGAAAGGGCTGCTGGTAATACCATACCAAAACCAATAATCATTAATGGCATAATATATAACATCATTTTCATTTGAGGATTAGAGTTATTCATAGCTGGTCCAGTAAATAACACAATGTACTGGATTAAACCTGCAGTAATCGCAAGTATGATACTTGGTTCCGCTAATGGGAACATAAAGAAACTGCCTAATGGAAAAGCATCTGGTGTAGCATTCATGCGGCTAATCGCATGATAGAAACCAATTAAAATTGGCATTTGTACTAAAATCGGTAGACAGCCTGCTAATGGATTAACGCCTGATTCTGACATCAGCTTCATCATTTCTTGCTGATATTTTTGTTGTGTTTCTTGATCTTTAGAAGCATATTTCTTTTTTAATTCTTCCATTTTAGGTTGAATTTCTTGCATTTGTTTAGCGCTCTTCGTTTGTTTAATCATTAGAGGTAAAATTGCTAAACGAATAATGATCGTTACAATAATAATCCCCCATGCGTAAGAGCCGAGTAAATCTGCAAAGTATTTAATTACTGAAACGAGTGGCCAAACAATAAACTCGTTCCAAAACCCTTTGCTATCTGCTGAGATTGGTTCTTTAAATTCTGTACAACCTGAAAGTACAACAGTTGCAGCAATCAATGTCAGCATTATCCAAAGTCGTTTTTTCAAACCGCTTCCTCCTACTTAAATCTATTACTTATTATTGTTCGAGGTTATTCTATCATGTTTTGTAAGGTTTACTCCACTATCAATAGAGATTTACTCGTTTAATTGCTTTTATACTAAAACGCCACATAATTAGCTTTTATTTTTTTCAGGTGCTAATACTTTTGCGATGCGTAAAACATGCATTAGGCTTTTCTTTACTTCATGAAAGTTCATATTGGACGCTGGATTTCTAGCGATAATAACATAGTCCGTATGTGGTTTTAAACCATCGTTTATTTCTAAGATACTTTGACGAATATAGCGCTTAATTTGATTACGTTTGACGGCATTACCAAGTTTTTTACTAACAGACAAACCAACACGGTAAGTTTCTGTTTCTTCATTTGGTAACACATAAACCACAAACTGGCGATTCGCAAATGATTTTCCTTTTTTAAAAACCTTTTGAAAATCCTTTTCTTTCTTAACTCGTTGACGCTTATTCATTTTTTTCACCTACTTAAACAATTAAAAGACCCATTCAGTGCGCTAATTTTCGAAAAAAAAGACCACTGATTGGGTCAGTGGACTTATGCTGATAATACTTTTCTTCCTTTACGACGACGAGCAGCTAATACGCGACGACCGTTTTTAGAACTCATACGTGCGCGGAAACCGTGTACTCGGCTGTGCTTACGTGTTTTTGGTTGGTAAGTACGTTTCATTTATATACACCTCCAGATGAAGTTATTTTCTACATACAGACCTATGCATTATATATAATTATAAGCTATTTTGTCAAATCTTAATTTCTTAACGGCATTTATAAGGAAGTAATACTAGATAATTTATGTTACTACCACCAAACTAGCTTTCTTTAAGCATTCCAAGAGGAGGTTATACCATAGCAAAAATAATCTATTAACGCTTCCTCAATTCAAAACAAATTACCATTTTTCTATGGTAAAATTAGATTTCTGTTCTTCTTTTTAGTTATCCCCAGTTTTTCACCTTTTCTGTTTCTAACTCTGTGAATATTTTCTTTCCACGTAATTATTCATTTCTGACTTATTTACAGCTTGTACACATACTCATAGGCTGTTGATAACTTTATCGCCACCTTGGATAAGGTTGTGGATAACCCTTTTAAACCTTGTAGTAGCAATGTTTATCTGCTATAATGCAATTGTTGTCATTTTTTATAAATAAAATTATCCACAGTCATCCACAACCTGTGGATAACGTTATCCATAGCACTGGATAAGAGTTATCCACAGGTTGTGATTTCTGTGTACATCTTTGTTATTTCACTTTAAATTTTCTTGAAAGGAGCAAAAAAAATTGGATAATATCGAACAATTTTGGGATAGTGTACTTGCTCAAATTGAACAAAAAATTGCTAAGCCTAGTTTTGAGGCTTGGCTAAAATCTACAAAAGCAATTCATTTTGATGGTAGTGCTATTGTTGTCGCTGTTCCAAATGAATTTGTATGCACTTGGTTAGAGCGCAATTACACTGTATTAATTGAAGAAGTATTAAAACAGCTCACCAATCAAAATATGGCCGTTCAATTTATTATTCAAGAAGATAATGAGGCTGTTGTTTTACCTCCAATCAAAACACAATCTCCTAAAGCCATTGCGCCTACAGATATAAATGGCATGTTAAATCCTAAGTATACGTTTGATACGTTTGTTATTGGCTCTGGTAACCGCTTTGCTCATGCAGCATCATTAGCCGTTGCAGAAGCTCCTGCTAAAGCGTACAATCCCTTCTTTATTTATGGAGGCGTTGGATTGGGTAAGACGCATCTCATGCACGCGATAGGCCATTATGTCATTGAACATAATCCCTCCGCTAAAGTTGTCTATTTATCATCCGAAAAATTTACAAACGAATTTATTTATTCCATTCGTGATAATAAAACTATTGATTTTAGAGATAAGTATCGCAATGTAGATGTACTATTAATTGATGATATTCAATTTTTAGCTGGTAAAGAATCCACACAAGAGGAATTCTTCCATACATTTAATGCATTACATGAGGAAGCTAAACAAATCATTATTTCTAGCGACCGCCCACCAAAAGAAATCCCTACACTTGAAGATCGCTTACGTTCACGATTTGAATGGGGATTGATTACTGATATTGCGCCACCTGATTTAGAAACACGTATTGCAATTCTTAGTAAGAAAGCTAAAGCAGATGGCTTAGATATTCCTGATGATGTTATGGTATATATTGCGAATGAAATTGATTCAAACATTCGAGAACTGGAGGGTGCATTAATACGAGTGGTTGCCTACGCCTCATTAGCTAATCTAGACATTTCTCTTGAGGTAGCCAGTAGTGCATTAAAAGATATTATGCCTACTGGGAAGCAGCGTGTTGTCACTATTCTTGATATTAAGCATGTTGTAGGGGAGTATTATTCTATTCAACTAGAAGATTTCTCTGCAAAAAAACGTACACAATCAATTGCTTATCCTAGACAAATTGCTATGTATCTTTCGCGTGAACTAACTGATTTTTCATTGCCTAAAATCGGTAATGAGTTTGGTGGACGAGATCATACTACAGTGCTTCATGCGCATGAAAAAATTTCGAATCTCGTTAAAGTTGATAAACAATTACAACAAGAAATTCAACAAATCAAAAGTTCATTAGGTAAATAGCTTGTTGATAACTTAAAGAGTTTCACACATCTTTATTCACATGTTATTAACACCAGTAATGTTGATGTAGCGCTGTTTTTATATAGTTATCCACAAATCCACAGCCCTTACTATTAATATTACTTAATTTATTAATAAATATATTAAAATAAGTGAGGTATAACACAAATGAAATTTACAATTTTGAAGGATCATTTAACGAATGCATTAAACGATGTTTTGAAAGCTGTTAATACAAAAACAACAATGCCTATTTTAACGGGTGTAAAAATTGAAGTAACAAATGAGGGTGTTAGTTTAACAGGTAGTGATAGCGATGTTACTATTCAAACATTTATCCCGACAGAAATTGATGCAACAGAGATTGTTGAAGTTGAACAAACAGGTGCGGTTGTTTTACAAGCGCGTATGTTAAATGAAATTGTGCGCAAGTTGCCTACTAACAAGGTTGAAATTGAATTAGCTGATAGCGTTCAAACTTATATTCGTTCAGGTAAATCGGTATTTCATTTAATCGCAACGGATGCAACCGAGTATCCATTATTACCAGAACTAAGCCAAGACAATCAATTTACAGTACCAGCAAATATTTTAAAGGCTATTATTCGTAAAACAGTATTTGCTGTTGCTTTAACCGAAAGTCGCCCTGTATTAACGGGTGTGAGCTGGCAAATTGAAGGCAATGACTTAACATGTATTGCAACGGATAGTCATCGTCTTGCGCGTTATAAAACAAAGCTAGAGCAGGAAATGGGTTCTTATAATGTTGTAATTCCAGGTAAAAGCTTAAATGAGCTATTTAAAATTTTAGATGACGCTGCTGAGCCTGTACAAATTGTTATTACGCAACAACAAGTATTATTTAAAGCAAAGAACATGCTGTTCTTCTCTCGTTTACTTGAAGGCAATTATCCTGATACGTCTCGTTTGATTCCTTCAGACTTCCAAACGAATATCACATTAAATGGTCGTGAGCTGTTCCAAGCAATTGACCGTGCATCATTACTTGCGCGCACAAACAGTAATAATGTGGTACGCTTAACAACAATCAATAACGGAGCAGTCGAAATTTCATCCAATTCTCCTGAGATTGGTCAAGTTCAAGAAGAAATCTCACTTCAGTCATTAGATGGCGAAGCGTTGAAAATATCTTTTAGTGCGAAGTACATGATGGAAGCATTGAAAGCAATTGATGATGACGAGATGTTAATTCAGTTTACAGGCGCGATGCGTCCCTTCATTTTACGTCCCGCTGCAGATGATACAAACTTACAATTAATTTTACCTGTACGTACAAGTTAAATAATAAATTAGAAGCGCTCTCTTCCATTAGAGGCGCTTTTTTTGCTTAAATGTTATAATAGTATTAAGTCTAAGTTATCAGCATTAGTGTTATGATAGTAGAATATGATTTTATTTATTGGAGGCGTTAGCACGTGGAAGAAATTATAATAGACAGTGAGTTTGTAACCCTAGGACAACTCCTTAAAATGACAGACGCGATTAGCTCTGGCGGTATGGCAAAATGGTTTTTACAAGAGAATCAAGTATATGTGAACGGTGAGGTAGATGATCGTCGTGGTCGTAAGTTACGTGATGGTGATGTCGTAAATATTCCTGGAGCAGGTCGCTTTAAAGTAATGCAGCGCGAGGCTTAATTTATGTATATCGAAAATATCGAGCTACAGCATTATCGTAATTATGAGAGCTTGTCATTAACATTTTCTCCTAAAATTAATGTGTTTATTGGCGAAAATGCTCAAGGTAAAACAAATGTGATGGAAGCTATTTATGCCCTTGCTATGACCAAATCACATCGTACAAGCAATGACAAAGAGTTAATTGCTTGGGAGCAAGAGCATGCGCGTATAGAAGGCACAGTACATCGTAAGTATGGAAGCTTTCCCTTACAATTAATTGTCACAAAACAAGGGAAAAAAACTAAAGTAAATCATTTATTACAAAGTAAGCTAAGCGACTATATTGGCCAGATGAATGTCGTAATGTTTGCGCCTGAAGATTTACATGTTGTTAAAGGCTCACCACAATTTCGAAGACGTTTTATCGACGTAGAAATTGGGCAAATCTCGCCTACTTATTTACATGAGCTGATGCAATTTAATAAAATTTTAAAACAGCGTAATCAGTTTTTAAAAGATGCTAAATATAAAAAACTGGACCCCGTTTTATTAGATGTGTATACAGAGCAATATGTATTGTCAGCAGCCGAAATTATTCATCGCAGATTTTTGTTTATGACCCTTTTGCAAACTTGGGCAGCACATATTCATACAAGTATTTCGCAAGGTAAGGAAACGCTTGTGATTAAATATAAGACCGAAAAGGAAATTACAGCTGAATCGACGGTAGAGGAGATTGCAGCTGTTTTAACCACTCGTCTCAATGAGATGAAGCAACGTGAGTTTGATCGTGGTGTTACATTGATAGGTCCACATCGTGATGATTTACAGTTTTTTGTGAATGAGTATGATGTTCAAACCTATGGCTCACAAGGACAGCAGCGCACAACAGCATTGTCCCTAAAGCTCGCAGAAATTGAGTTAATAAAGCAAGAGACACAAGAGGCGCCTATATTATTGCTTGATGATGTTTTATCAGAGCTTGATGACTATCGCCAATCGCACCTATTAAATACGATTAAAGGTGAGGTGCAAACCTTTGTTACGACAACAAGTGTAGAGGGTATTGAGCATGCAACCATTAGAGAAGCAAAAATGTTCCATGTGGAACGAGGCACCGTAACGGAAGATAAAAGTTTGAAAGAGGAGTAGGTGAACGCGTTGGCTAATGAAGATAAAATAATGCCAGTAGAGGCGTATGATGCTGAGCAGATACAAGTACTTGAGGGTCTAGAGGCAGTTCGAAAAAGACCAGGTATGTATATTGGTTCGACAAGCTCAAAAGGCTTGCACCATTTAGTATGGGAAATTGTTGATAATAGTATAGATGAAGCCTTAGCGGGCTATTGTAATAATATTGTGGTAACTATTGAAAAAGATAACTGGATTCGCGTAGAAGATGATGGACGTGGTATTCCTGTAAGTAATCAAGAGAAGATGGGTAAGCCAGCAGTAGAAGTTATTATGACCGTATTACACGCAGGTGGTAAGTTTGGTGGAGGCGGCTATAAAGTTTCAGGTGGTTTGCATGGTGTAGGCGCTTCTGTAGTAAATGCATTGTCAGAGCAAACTGTTGTACATGTAAAACGTGATGGCGAAATACATGAGATTATTTTTGCACAAGGCGATACCGTCCAACCTTTACATGTGATTGGTACAACAACTGAAACAGGCACTACGGTGCGCTTTAAAGCTGACCCAACAATCTTTACTGAAACAACAGAATATGAGTTTGATATTTTAGCGCAACGTGTACGTGAGTTGGCTTATTTAAATCGTGGTATTTATTTAACAATTGCTGATGAGCGTGAAGGTATTGAGCAATCTATTACGTATCACTACGAAGGCGGTATTACATCATATGTGGAGCACTTGAACGAAGAAAAGAGCCCATTACATGAGCCGATTGATATTTATAATGACCGTGATGGTATTACAGTAGAAATCGCTATGCAATACAATGCAGGTTATGCTTCTAATATTATTTCATTTGCTAATAATATTAATACGTATGAAGGCGGTACACATGAGTCTGGTTTTAAAACAGCTCTTACACGCGTAATTAATGACTATGGGCGTAAAAATAATATTTTAAAAGAAGCAGATGCTAATTTAACAGGTGATGATGTACGTGAAGGATTAGTAGCAATCATATCAATTAAGCACCCTGACCCACAATTTGAAGGACAAACGAAAACAAAGCTAGGTAACTCAGAGGTAACGCAAATTACTAGTTCATTATTCTCTGCAGGCTTTGAGCGCTTTATGCTTGAAAACCCTCGTGTGGCTCGTCAAATTGTAGATAAAGGGATTTTAGCATCGCGTGCTCGTGTGGCAGCTAAAAAAGCACGTGAAACAACACGTCGTAAATCACCACTTGAGGTATCTAGCTTACCTGGTAAATTAGCAGACTGCTCGTCAGTAAAACCAAGTGAATCTGAAATTTACATCGTAGAGGGTGACTCGGCTGGTGGTTCAGCTAAATCAGGTCGTGATCGTTATTTCCAAGCAATTTTACCGTTACGAGGTAAAATCTTAAACGTTGAAAAAGCGCGTTTAGATCGTATTTTATCCAATGCCGAAATCCGTGCAATGATTACTGCATTTGGTACAGGTATTGGTGAAGATTTCAATTTAGAAAAAGCACGCTACCATAAAATAGTAATAATGACTGATGCGGACGTCGATGGTGCACATATTCGTACACTATTGTTAACGTTCTTATTCCGCTTTATGCGACCTTTAATTGAAGCGGGCTATGTATATATTGCACAGCCACCACTTTACCAAGTCAAACAAGGTAAACATATTGAATACTGTCATACAGATGAAGAACTACAAGAAATTTTAGAGCGCTTGCCTAAAGTGCCTAAGCCAAATATTTCTCGCTATAAAGGTCTTGGTGAAATGAACGCTGAGCAACTATGGGAAACTACGATGGACCCAGAGCACCGTACATTACTACAAGTTAATTTAGATGATGCTGAAGCAGCAGACAATGCATTTGATCGTTTAATGGGTGAAGAAGTAGAACCACGTCGCCAATTCATTGAAGAAAACGCAATCTACGTGAAAAACCTAGACTTCTAAACTTGAGAGGAGGTAACAAAGTCAATGGAAAGACAAAGTATAAAAGGAATTAATATTACAGAAGAAATCGAAGACTCGTTTTTAAGCTATGCGATGAGTGTTATCGTTTCTCGTGCGTTACCAGATGTACGTGATGGTTTAAAACCCGTACATCGCCGTATTTTATATGGCATGAATGAATTAGGTAATACATCGGATAAACCACACAAAAAATCAGCGCGTATCGTTGGGGACGTAATGGGTAAGTTTCACCCTCATGGTGACTCTTCAATTTACGATGCGATGGTGCGTATGGCACAAGACTTCAGTTACCGTTATATGCTAGTTGATGGGCATGGTAACTTTGGTTCGGTCGATGGTGATGGCGCAGCAGCTATGCGTTATACAGAGTCTCGTATGTCTAAAATCGCTATGGAAATGCTACGTGATATTAATAAAGACACGATTACGTATCAACCTAACTATGATGGTTTAGAAAAAGAACCAACTGTATTACCTAGTCGCTACCCTAACCTTTTAGTTAATGGTGCAGCAGGTATTGCAGTAGGTATGGCAACAAACATCCCACCACATAACTTAGGCGAAACAATCGATGCAGTGCTAGCATTAGCAGACAACCCAGCAATCACAACAGAAGAGCTAATGACAATCATCCCAGGGCCTGACTTTCCAACAGGTGGCTTAATTATGGGACGCAGTGGTATTCGTCGTGCGTATGAAACAGGACGCGGTTCGATTGTTATTCGAGCTAAAGTAGAGATTGAACAAACTTCGAATGGTCGTGAAACCATCGTCGTTTCCGAGTTACCCTACCAAGTAAATAAAGCGAAACTCATCGAAAAAATCGCTGAGCTTGTGCGTGAAAAGAAAATTGATGGTATTACCAAGCTTCAAGATGAGTCTGACCGTCGTGGTATGCGAATTATTATGGATATCCGTCGGGATGCTAATGCCAATGTAGTATTAAACAACCTATACAAACAAACGGCTATGCAATCAAGTTTTGGTGTTAATATGTTAGCTTTAGTAGATGGTCGACCAAAAGTGTTAGCTTTAAAAGAAGCACTTTATCACTATTTAGAGCACCAAAAAGTAGTTATTCGTCGTCGTACAGAGTTCGAACTGAAAAAAGCACAAGACCGTGCTCATATTTTAGAAGGCTTACGTATTGCGCTTGATCATATCGATGAAATTATTACAATTATTCGGGGCTCTCGCAATGGTGAGGAAGCTAAGCCGAAGTTAATTGACACATATGGCTTAAGCGAACGCCAGGCACAAGCTATTTTAGATATGCGCTTAGTACGTCTAAGTGGCTTAGAGCGTGAAAAAATAGAGAATGAATATAATGAGCTCCAACAACTAATTGCTGAGTTAAAAGCAATTTTAGCAGATGACGGAAAAATCCTTGAAATCATCCGCGAAGAGATTTTAGAAATTAAGGAGCGTTATAGTGACGCACGACGTTCTGAAATTACAGCAGGCGGTGCTGCCTTTATTGAGGATGAAGATTTAATTCCTCAAGAGGATTCAGTAATCACCTTCACTAACAATGGTTATATTAAACGCTTAGCTACTAACACTTACCGTAGTCAAAAACGTGGTGGACGTGGTGTACAAGGCATGGGAACAAATGAAGATGACTTTGTAGAGCATTTATTATTTGCTTCTACGCATGACACTATTTTGTTCTTTACTACAAAAGGTAAGGTATTTAGAGCCAAAGGCTATGAAATTCCTGAGTATAGTCGTACAGCTAAGGGGCTACCGATTATTAACTTACTAAACCTTGAAAAAGAAGAAAGTGTCACAGCTATGATTCGTGTACCTTCATTTGATGAGGATGCTTACTTTATTTTTACAACCAAAACAGGTGTAACAAAACGTACAGCTGTCTCCAACTTTGCCAATATCCGTACGAATGGTTTAATTGCTATTTCATTACGTGAAGATGATGAGTTAATGGCAGTACGTTTGACAGATGGTTCACAAGAAATTGTTATTGGTACACGCCAAGGTATGTTAATACGCTTCCTAGAAACTGATATTCGTTCAATGGGCCGTACTGCGGCAGGTGTTCGTGGTATTCGATTACGTGAAGATGACCATGTCGTAGGTATGGAAATTATTGAATCAGGTCAAGATATTTTAGTTGTAAGTGAAAAAGGATACGGTAAACGTACAAATGAAGACGAATACCGTACACAAACACGTGGCGGTATTGGTATTAAAACAATGCAAATTACGGATAAGACCGGACCACTTGTAGCTGTTAAAACTGTTACAGGCGAAGAAGATATTATGTTAATAACAGTTGAAGGTATGTTAATTCGTATGGATGTTAACGATATCTCTACAATTGGACGTAATACACAAGGCGTTCGTTTAATTCGTTTAGCTGAAGAAGAGTATGTAGCAACTGTAGCTAAAGTAAAAAAAGACGAAGAAGAGCCTGAAGAAGTAGAAGAATAAGCTTTATTAATAGGAGGTGCTAACTAGCGCCTCCTATATTTTTTCGTCAAATTACCTACTCTTCATGGTAAACTATAGAAAAACCCAGGAAGGTGAGAGGTCATTGGAAACAGAAGAAGCTTTACAACTAACATACGTACCCATTATGCATTTGCGGGTAGGAGAGCTTATAGCGAAAGATATTTTAGCTAATACTAAATTTCCTATTGTTGCAGAAAACACAAAGCTTACATATGAACACTTACATATATTCGAAGTTTTTAATATCACAGAAGTTCCCGTTCTTCGTGCAGCTGGGGAAGCACTTGATATACCCCAAGAAGAATCTACTACTACAATTGCAAAGCCAGAGCTTATTGTTAAACGTGTTTATGCAGAGTGTGTTGTACAGTTTAAAAAAGAATTTAAGACTTGGGAAGCCGGCGCTAAAGTAGATATGACTAAACTAAGAGGAATCTTATTGCCTCTTATTGAAATGGTATTAGATGATCGCCCTATTATCTTTGATTTAAATGAGTATTCAGATCCTAGAGAGTATCTTTACCATCATTGTATTGCTACTGGTTTAATAACAGGAGTTATTGCTCAAAAATTAGGATATGATAGAGGGGTTACAATACAGTTGGCTATCGGCGGGACATTGGCAGATTCAGGTATGGCTAAAATCTCACCTAATATTCGTGAGAAAAAAGGTGCCCTGTCTGAAATGGAGTTTAATGAAATCCGAAAACATCCTATATATAGCTATCAAATGATTAAGGATATTCCAGTCTTAAAGCAATCTGTTAAAGCAGCTGTTTTTCAGCATCATGAACGTTTAGATGGTAGTGGTTACCCTACAGGTGAACGTGGCGAGCGTATTCCAATGGAAGCACAAATTATAGCTGTTGCAGATGTGTTCCATGCTATGACAAGTGAAAGAGCTTATCGTGCGAAACAAGCATCATTTAAAGTGCTAGAGAAAATCAAAGAAGAAGAGTTTGGTAAATTTAATCTTAAAGTGACAGATGCTTTACTATCTGTAATCTCAGATTTATCAATAGGAAGTAGAGTGTTATTATCTAACTTAGAAAATGGCGAGGTGCTATACATTAATGCTAATGCCCCAACACGACCACTTATTAAATTAAGCCGTACAGGTGAAATGATTGATTTACAAAGCTTAAGGCATCTTCATATTCAACATATATTACGATGATAGATGGCGCAAGAAGGCCGTTCTATAAGGCTTTCTTGCTTTTAATTATAAAAAATACGTATAAGTGTTGACATTAAATCATATAGCTGTTATTCTTATGTAAGTCGCAAATGACACACAAACATTTACAACTTCAAAAAACTTTTTCAAACAAAGTGTTGACATCGAGTTAATAACTTGTTATGATATAAAAGTTGCTAAAACAAGCGACGCAAACATGAACCTTGAAAACTGAACAAGCAAAACGTTAATCAATAAATCGTTTCATTAAATTGAAACAAAATTTTGGACATCAAAATTGATGCCAGCAACATGAGCTTAATCGCTCTCTTATGGAGAGTTTGATCCTGGCTCAGGACGAACGCTGGCGGCGTGCCTAATACATGCAAGTCGAGCGA